>CAWHYF010000005.1:5000-1302207 GCA_963833585.1 uncultured Acidimicrobiaceae bacterium
GCCAGTGTGGAGTCAACCTTGAAATACCACCCTTTCTGTGCCGGAACCCTAACCTCGGTCCGTTATCCGGATCAGGGACAGCGTCAGGTGGGTAGTTTGACTGGGGCGGTCGCCTCCTAAAATGTAACGGAGGCGCCCAAAGGTTCCCTCAGGCTGGTTGGCAATCAGCCGTCGAGTGCAATGGCACAAGGGAGCTTGACTGCGAGACCTACAAGTCGAGCAGGTGCGAAAGCAGGGCATAGTGATCCAGCGGTTGCTTGTGGAAGCGCCGTTGCTCAACGGATAAAAGGTACGCCGGGGATAACAGGCTCATCTTCCCCAAGAGTCCATATCGACGGGAAGGTTTGGCACCTCGATGTCGGCTCGTCGCATCCTGGGGCTGAAGCCGGTCCCAAGGGTTGGGCTGTTCGCCCATTAAAGCGGTACGCGAGCTGGGTTTAGAACGTCGTGAGACAGTTCGGTCCCTATCCGATGCAGCCGTAGGAGATTTGAGGAAGGCTATCCCTAGTACGAGAGGACCGGGATGGACGAAGCTCTCGTGTGCCAGTTGTCCTGCCAAGGGCACTGGCTGGTTAGCGACCTTCGGGTGGGATAAGCGCTGAAAGCATCTAAGCGCGAAGCCCGTTCCAAGATGAAATCTCCCACAGGGTTAACCTGGTAAGGCCCGTGGCCAGACGACCACGTTGATAGGCCGGAAGTGTACGTGCGGTAACGCATTCAGCTGACCGGTACTAATCGGCCGAGGGCTTGGGAACTTGCTCGTGCTCGCTATGGAACGCTCAAGGTGACCGCTCTCGGTCATGCCGGGGCTCGGATGTCCTCCGTACGGAGTGGACGATCCTCGAGCCCGGAGCGCACAGTTTCCGGTGGCCATGGCGGCGGAGAGACACCCGTTCCCATTCCGAACACGGCAGTTAAGCCCGCCAGCGCCGATGGTACTTGGGGGGTAGCCCCCTGGGAGAGTAGGACGCCGCCGGGATTTCTCCAGACCGTGCCCCCCGCCCAGCGGGGGGCACGGTCGCGTCCGGACCCTCCGGTGCCGATCCGGGAGCCGGGAAGGCGGCCGGTACACTGGCCCGATGGCAGAGCGCACCCCCTCTGGTTCTCCGCGCCCGAGGGGCTCCGGTTCTGGCGGCCGGCCGGTTTCCGGCCGCCCGGGCGGGCCGGGTGCACCGTCGCGGCGCCCGGGAGCGGGAGGCGGCGCGGGCGGGAACCGGCGGAGTGGGGGGACCGGGGGAGTGGGGGCAGCTCCGGCCAACGGAGCGGCCAACGGGACCCGGGCGGTCGGGAGGGCAATGCTGCCGCGGCGGGCCGAGGCGCCACCCGGGGACGAGGTGGCCCGCCGGCCGGACGCGGTGGATCCGGCGGAAAGGGTGCACCGAGTGGTGCCAAGAGCTGGACCTCGAGCCCCGCCGGCCATCGGAGCCGCCCGGACGACGCCGGCGTCCGGGCCGGGGGTGCCCGCTCGGGAGGGTCCCGCGCCGGAGGGTCCCGGGCCGGAGGGACCCGGGCCGGGGGGACCGCACGAGGAGACCGTGATGCGGGCTCCGGCTACCAGGACAGTCGCGATCGTCGACCCGGCCGGACAGCAGGTCCCCCCGGCAGCCGGACCGGCACCGGTGGGTCCCGAGCCGGGGCGGACGGCCGGGCCGGGGGGCCCCGCCCGGGCAGTTCGCACTCCGGTTCGCCGGGCTCCCGCCCGCCGGGGGCCGATGCGCCTCGACGGAGGGGTCCGGAGGGTGAGTACCGGCCGCCGCGCAACCCGGTGGTCCGGAAGGGTTGGGGGAGCGTGGCCCGTCGGGGCGCCAGCACCGTCCGTGACGGGACCGAGGGTCACGGCCCCGACGCCGAGACCCCCGAGGGACGGCGCCGGTCTCGGACCCGCGCCGACGAGTTCGTCCCCGAGCAGTGGATACGGACCGATCAACGTGGACCCTCCTCGAGACCTGCGGCGAAGGCGCGCGCCGAGAGTCTCCGTCCCCCGGCCCATCGGGCCGTCCCGCCACCGGCCGAGCTGCCCCCGGACATCGCCAACGAGCTGGCCTCTGCCGCCGGCCCCGACTGGAACCACCTGCGGGAGCGGATCACCGAGCGGATGGCCGCCGGCATCGGCGCCTATGAGCGGGAGCGGTACCGCGACGCCTCCCGCATCCTGAAGACGGTGGTCGATGCGGTCCCGAACGCTCCCTCCGCCCGCGAGCTGCTGGCCCTGAGCCAGTACCACCAGAGCTACTGGAAGGCCGCCCTCCCCAACCTGGAGGCGTTCGCCGCCCTCACCGGCTCGGTGGACCAGCATCCGGTGCGGATGGACTGTCACCGGGCGCTGGGTCGGGCCAAGAGGGTGGAGGCCCTGTTCAACGAGCTCCGCCAGGGCTCGCCCGACCCCGAGGTCCTCTCCGAGGGGCGTCTGGTGCTGGCCGGGACGCGTGCCGACGGCGGCGACCTCGCCGGGGCGGTGACCCTCCTGGTCGAATCCGGAGCGGGCCGGCTGGTGCGGAACCCGGCCGAGCGGCACCTCCGGCAGTGGTACGTGCTCGGCGACCTGATGGAGCGCTCGGGGGAGCTCCCCAAGGCCCGCGAGCTGTTCCTCCGGATCAATGCGGTCGACCCCGACGCCTATGACGTGAGCGAGCGGCTCGAGTCGCTCGGTCCCCCGACCAGGACCCGTCGGACCCCCAACCGGCCCAAGGACCGGTCGCGGGGTCGGCCGCAGAAGGGGTCGCGCGGCGCCCGTTAGGCTCTGTCCCATGAACCTCGAACAACTCCTCGGTGACGAGGCGGACTCGCTGCTCACCCACGTGGCCAAGGCCTTCCCGGCCGAGCATCTCACCCTCCCCGGCCCCGACCACTTCGATCGGATCTTCATCGACTCGGACCGGTCCTCCACGGTGCTCCGCAATCTGGGCACGGTGTACGGCACGGGGCGCCTGGCCGGCACCGGCTACCTGTCCATCCTCCCCGTCGACCAGGGCATCGAGCACTCGGCGGCGGCCAGCTTCTCCAAGTTCCCGGCCTACTTCGACCCGGCCAAGCTCTGCGATCTGGCCATCGCGGGGGACTGCAACGCCATCGCCACCACCCTCGGTGGGCTCGGGATCGTCTCCCGGCGCTACGTGCACCGGATCCCGTTCATCGTGAAACTCAACCACAACGACTTCCTCAACTACCCCAACACCTACGACCAGGTGATGTTCGCAGGGGTGGGCCAGGCCTCCGATCTCGGCGCCGTGGGCGTGGGGGCCACCATCTACTTCGGCTCCGAGGGCGCCGACCGCCAGATCGTGGAGGTGTCCCGGGCCTTCGCCGAGGCCCACCGTCTGGGCATGTTCACCGTCCTGTGGTGCTATCTGCGCAACGCGGCCTTCAAGCAGGGGGACACCGACTACCACCTTGCCGCCGACCTCACCGGACAGGCCAACCACCTCGGGGTGACCATCGAGGCCGACATCATCAAGCAGAAGCAACCGGAGAACAACGGCGGCTACAACGCCCTCTCCTTTGGCAAGACCGACCCGCTCGTCTACGACCAGCTCACCACCGACCACCCGATCGACCTGACCCGCTGGCAGGTGGTCAACTGCTACGCCGGCCGGATCCCCCTCATCAACTCCGGTGGCGAGTCCAAAGGTGCCGACGACCTGGCCCAGGCGGTCCGCACCGCGGTGATCAACAAGCGGGCCGGGGGTGCCGGCCTGATCGTGGGCCGAAAGGCCTTCCAGCGTCCCACCGACGAAGGTGCGGCCCTGATCCGCGCCATCCAGGACGTCTACCTGGATCGGGCGGTGACCATCGCCTGAACCGGGTCGCGAGCGGTCGGCGGCACGGGGGAAGGAGGCGGACCGGCCTCCCGACCGCCCCAGCCGGTCCCGGCATCGGTCCGGGCATCGCTCCGGGCATCGCTCCCGGGCATCGCTCCGGGGCAGAGGACCAGCGGTAGACTGACCGGTGGCTCCTGATCTGGAGCCTTGGGTGTTGATCCGGGCGAACACCGACGCATGCCAGAAAATCGAACAGCGCCGAGTACGAGTCCGGCGACTGGGCGCGGTGCAGATGCACGAAGACGCAGCACGAAGAGGAGCACGGTGTCCGACACCACCACCGATTCGCAATCCCCCCACCTGATCGACCGCGTGGTCATCCGGTTCGCCGGCGACTCCGGGGACGGCATGCAGTTGGCGGGTGACCGGTTCACCACCACCTCGGCCCTGTTGGGGAACGACCTGGCCACCTTCCCCGACTTCCCGGCCGAGATCCGAGCCCCCGCCGGCACCCTGGCCGGCGTCTCGGCGTTCCAGGTCCACATCTCCGACCACGACATCTCCACCCCGGGGGACTCGCCCAACGTGCTGGTGGCCATGAACCCCGCCGCCCTCCGGGCCAATATCGAGTCCCTGCCCAAGGCGGCCACCGTCATCGTGAACGTCGATGCCTTCGAGGAGCGGAATCTGGCCAAGGCCGGTTACGAGGTGAGTCCGCTGAGCGACGGCTCGCTGTCGGCCTACACGGTGTACGAGGTGCCGATGACCTCGATCACCACCGAGGTGTCCAAGGAGGCGGGGGTCAAGCCGCGGGATGCCGAGCGCTCCAAGAACTTCTTCGCCCTGGGCCTGATCAGCTGGCTCTACACCCGGCCCACCGAGGCCACCACCCGTTGGATCGAGCAGAAGTACGCCGGCAAGCCCCTGGTCATGGAGGCCAACCTCCGGGCCTTCAAGGCGGGGTACCACTTCGGGGAGACCGCCGAGCTGTTCGAGTCCTCCTACCAGGTGAAGCCCGCCCCCCTGGAACCCGGGGAGTACGTCAACATCACCGGGAACACCGCCACGGCGTGGGGCCTCATCGCCGCCGCCACCCGCGCCGGACTGCCCCTGTTCCTCGGGACCTATCCCATCACCCCGGCCTCCGACATCCTCCATGAACTGTCCAAGCACAAGCAGTTCGGGGTGCGGACCTTCCAGGCCGAGGACGAGATCTCCGGGATCGGGGCCGCTCTCGGGGCGGCCTTCGGCGGGGCCCTCGGGGTCACCACCACCTCCGGCCCCGGCGTGGACCTCAAGTCCGAGACCATGGGGCTGGCGATCAGCCTGGAGCTGCCCCTGCTGATCATCGACATCCAGCGGGGTGGGCCCTCCACCGGGCTCCCCACCAAGACCGAGCAGGCCGACCTCCTCCACGCCATGTACGGCCGGCACGGGGAGTCCCCGTTGCCCATCGTGGCGGCCAAGACCCCGTCCCACTGCTTCGCGGCCACCCTGGAGGCGGTGCGGCTGGCGGTCAAGTACCGCACCCCGGTGATCCTGCTCTCCGACGGCTATCTGGCCAACGGGACCGAGCCCTGGCGACTTCCCGACCTCGACCAGCTACCAACCATCGATCCGGCCTTCGCGACCCAGACCAACCACACCGAGTCGGACGGCACCGGGGTCTTCTGGCCGTACATCCGCGACGAGACCACGCTGGCCCGCCCCTGGGCCCCACCGGGCGTGCCCGGTCTCGAACATCGCATCGGCGGCCTCGAAAAGGCCGACGGCTCGGGCAACGTGGCGTACGACGGGCCCAACCACGAGCGGATGACCCGGCTCCGCGCCGCCAAGATCGCCGGTATCGCCCATGACATCCCCCCGACCGAGGTCGACGACCCCGACGGAGCCGATGTGCTGGTCATCGGGTGGGGATCGACCTACGGGGCCATCGCCGCCGGTGTGCAGCGGGTCAGGGCCCGGGGGCACCAGGTGGCCCAGGCCCACCTGGTCCACCTCAATCCGTTCCCGGCCGACCTGGGCGAGGTCCTGGCCCGGTACCGGCGGGTGCTGGTCCCCGAGGTCAACCTGGGCCAGCTGAGCCGGCTCCTGCGGGCCGAGTACCTGGTGGACGCCATCTCCTTCACCCAGGTGCAGGGCATCCCGTTCCGGGCGGCGGCCATGGAGGCGGCCATCCTCCAGCAGATCGAAGGAACGGCCGAGAGCGCCCCGCCAGCGGTGGGCACCCCCGACACCACCGAGAAGGGATCGCACTGATGACCGATCTGGCCGCCGCATCCAACGACGCCGTCCCCGTCCCGTTGACCACCCGCAAGGACTGGTCCTCGGACCAGGAGGTCCGGTGGTGTCCGGGTTGTGGGGACTACTCGATCCTGGCCGCGGTCCAGATGCTCATGCCCGACCTCGGTGTCCGGCGGGAGAGCACCGTCTTCCTCTCGGGCATCGGCTGTGCCGCCCGGTTCCCGTACTACATGAACACCTACGGCATGCACTCGATCCATGGCCGGGCCCCGGCCATCGCCACCGGGCTGGCCACCACCCGACCCGACCTCGACGTGTGGGTGGTCACGGGCGACGGGGACTCGCTCTCCATCGGCGGCAACCACCTCATCCACGCCCTGCGCCGGAACGTGAACATCACCATCCTCCTGTTCAACA
The DNA here is from genome assembly GCA_963833585.1 of uncultured Acidimicrobiaceae bacterium. Lineage (GTDB taxonomy): Bacteria > Actinomycetota > Acidimicrobiia > Acidimicrobiales > RAAP-2 > Bog-756. Next base: position 11,420 of record CAWHYF010000005.1, read on the forward strand.
ACCAGATCTACGGTCTGACCAAGGGGCAGTACTCACCCACCTCCGAGGTGGCCAAGGTGACCAAGTCCACGCCGTTCGGCTCGCTGGAGCAGCCCTTCAACCCGCTCAGCCTGGCCCTCGGGGCCGAGGCCACCTTCGTGGCCCGCACCCACGACATGGACCGGAAGCACATGATGGAGACCTTCCGACGGGCCCACGCCCACAAGGGCGCCTCGTTCGTCGAGATCTACCAGAACTGCAACGTGTTCAACGACGGGGCCTTCGAGCAGATCACCGGCAAGGAGGTCCGTTCCGACATGCTCATCCCCCTGGTCCACGGGGAGCCCATCCGGTTCGGGTCCGAGGGCCAACACGGGGTGGTCAACCACAGCGACGGCTCGGTCGAGGTGGTGGAGGTCGCCCAGGTGGGCGAGGCCGCGCTCCTGATCCACGACGAGCACCGCGACAACCCCGGACTGGCCTTCCAGCTGAGCCGGCTCTCACGGGGACCCTACGAACCCACCCCGATCGGCATCTTCCGCGACGTCGACCGCCCCGACTACGGGTCGGAGATGGCGCGCCAGATCGACGAGGCCACCGATCGCCGGGGTGCCGGGGACGTCGGGGCCCTGCTGCGGTCCGGTTCGTCGTGGACGGTCGAGTAGCCCCCCGGTCGATTCACCCCCGGCCCGACCGGTGTCGGTCCGAGCGAATGGGGTGACCACCTTCGTCGCCGAGATGCCCTGGTCGTCACCGTGAACCCGCCGTCATGACCACGTTCGTCGCGCTGCTCCGGAGCATCAATGTCGGCGGCCGCAACAAGGTACCCATGGCTGATCTGCGGGCCCTGGTGGGCTCCCTGGGCTTCGAGTCGGTGGAGACCTACGTCCAGAGCGGCAACGTGGTGTTCGCCGGCCCGGGCACCCCGCCCGACGTGGCTCGGGCCATCCACGCCCGGATCGGCGCCGACCTGGGCCTCGAGGTGCCGGTCATCGTGAGGAGCAGGCAGCAGTTGAGCCGGGCCATCGCGGCCAATCCCTACGCCCGGCTCGAGGTGGATCCGAAGACGGTCCACGTGACATTCCTGGCTGAGCCACCCGACGCGGAGCACCGTCGTACCCTGGCTGGGCTGGCGGCGGAGTCCGGTCCCGGCGGCTCGTTCGGGGACGACCGGTTCGAACCGGCCGGGCGCGACATCTTCCTCTACTGTCCGGGCGGCTACGGCGAGACCAAGTTGAACAACACGTTCCTGGAACGTCGGGCGGGCAGGGTGGCCACCACCCGCAACTGGCGGACGGTCACCACGCTCGCCACCATGGCCGGCCTCAGCCCGCCCCCGGGTTGACCCTGCCGGCTCCCGGGATCCACCGGCCCGGGCTGCCCGGTGGGGAGCGAGGCGGAAGCTACGGCCCGGATGCCGCCCCCCGGCCGTTGTAGGTGGCGTAGTCGCCATCGCCGTTCATCACCATGCAGAACTGGGGGTTGGGGCAGGAGACCGACACCCCGATGGCGGAGTACTGGGTGGCTGCCGGGATGACCTGCTGGGGCCCGGTCCAGGTGGTGCCGTTCCAGAGCATGACCGCCCCGGTGTCGTCGGCGGCGATGCAGAACGAGCGGGTGGGGCAGGAGATCCCGTCCAGCTGCCGCCCCGGGTCCAGGGTCTGCCGGGGGGTCCACGGCTTGCCGGCGTCGCGGACCACGATGGCATCCCCGTTGACAATGGCGCACAGGGTGACGGAGGGACAGGCGATGGAGACCGGGACGGCGGCCCCGGGAGCGAGGGTCGTGGCCCACGGGGTGGCCTCGGCCGACCAGGTCGATCCGTTCCAGTCGAGCACCGCCGTGCCCACCACCGCTGTGCAGTCGGTCGGGGTGGGGCAGGAAACGCCGATCCGACCTCCCTGGTAGAGCGAGGTCGGGGCGGCCCCGGGTCCCGGTGAGGCGCCGAAGGACTGGGGCGCCAACCAGCCGCTGTTGCGCCGGGTGTAGGTGTGCCCGGTGTTGTCCACCGCCGCGCACAGGGAGGGCGAGGCGCACGCCACCGCGGCCGTGCGTGATCCGAGGTGCCCGGGACCGGGATCGCTCGGATTGGCCGGGAGGGCCGGCGGAACCCCGAGTGGCGCTGGATCCGACCAGTTGGTCCCGTCTCCGGTGCTGACGTGCCCCGAACCGTCCACGATCACGCACAGCGGCCCGGAGGTGCAGGTCAACGTGGGCAGGACCGGCGCATCGACCGGACCGGCGGCAGGCGCCGGGAAGTACACCGAAGGTGGGGACCAGGCGGCCCCGTCCCACGACATGGCCACTCCGGAGCCCGACACCGGTGCCGCTCCGTCGCCAGAGGTCCCGCCCCCGGCCGCCACGCAGAAGGTGTCGGAGATGCAGCTGAGGGAGGTGAAGCCCCCGCCCGGCGGGAGGGTGGTGAGGGCCTGCGTCCATCCCGGGGCCTGGGGGAGGGTGGCCGGCACCGTCGTGGGGATGGCCGACGCCCCGGTCGTGGCCGTCGTGGTTGTCGTGGTGGAGCGGGCTCCTCCCGCAGTGGGGGTGGCCGTCCGGTGGTCGTCAGTCGGGGTGGCGGACGACGACGTCGAGCACCCACCCCCCACCAGGACCAGGCCCACGAGAGAGAGTGTTGAGAGCAGCCTCCTCGGATCCACCGGTTCCTCACTCGGGCTTCCGCCCTGCTTGTCGGATGGGATCGGACGGGTCCCAAGGCTACTGGCTGAGGTCGATCATCCGGTGGCACCGGGGACCCGCTCCGGAGGGGCGAACCGCAGCTGGTAGGGGTCGGGGCCCCGACCCGGTGGGGTCTCGGGGGCCGAGTCGGTGGGGTCTCGGGGGCCGAGCCGGTGGGGTCTCGGAGGCCGAGCCGGTGGGGGTCCGGGGGCCCGAGTCGGTGGGGTCTCGGGGGCCTAGCCGGTGGGGTCGAGGGACCGGAACACCATTCCGGTGGCCGGCTTGGGGCGGAAGTAGGTGGTCTTCGGGGGCATGCGCCGCCCGGCGTTGGCCCACTCGGCGATCTGCGCGACCGAGACCGGTCGGAGCAGCAGTACCGCCTGGGCCTTGTCGTCGGCGACGGCTCGTACCCCTTCCTGCCAGGAGTTGACGAATGCCAGCTCGTGGTCGGGGAGCTCGGCGATGACCAGCGCCACCATCGAGGAGTCGAGATCGGAGCCGGCGGCCTCGGCCGTGCCGTCCTTGGGGGAGAGGAGCCAGGTTCCCGACGGCATCAGCAGGGCCAGGGACCCGGACTCCCCGAGGGCGCTGGTGGTCCGGTCGTCGAAGTCGCCCACCCGGGTGAGGTCGAACCAGGACGAGCACATGTCGACCAGGTCGAGGCCGTCGGGTAGCCCGGAGAGGGCCCGGTGGATCGCACCCACCTCGAGCTGTTCAGGGGTGAGCTCGACGATCAGGGCCATGATCAGGTCGGCACCCGGGTCGTCGGACCGGGTCGCCCGGTACGTGCGGGCGGTCTCGAACCGGTGGTGCCCGTCGGCCAGCACCACGGGGGAGGCGGCGATGGCGGTCCGCACCTCGTCGATGGCCCGCTCGTCCTCGATGAGCCAGAGCTGGTGGCGGACCCCGTCCCCGTCGACGGCCTCGACGTGGGGCTTCTCCGTGCACTCGAAGGTCCGACTGAGGCCGGGGGTGAGGGAGAGTCCCCAGATGGGGGAGAGGTTGGCCCGGGTGGCGGCCAACAGGTCCAGGCGGTCGGACTTGGCCTTCGGAAGGGTCTGCTCGTGGGGGAAGATCTGGGCCGCACTCTGGTCATCGATCCCGAGGGCCCCGATGACCCCGTTGGTGGCATGCCCGCTCGTGGAGGTCATTCGGTAGGCGTAGAGGGCGGGAGCAGGGTCGGCGAGCAGGATGCCGTCGTCCTGCCAGCGGAGCAGCTGATGGGCCGCGCTGTCGTAGCGGTCGAGCCCGGCCCGGTGGTCGGGCTCGGGGAGCTCGACCCGGACGGCGTTGGCGCTGTGCCTGGAGGCCAGTCGGGCCCGCTCCTCGGGCCCGATCACGTCGTAGGGAGGCGACACCGCCATGGACACGTCGACCCGGCTGGTGTCGTACCGGAGACCGGTGAACGGTTCGAATCGCGGCATGGGTCTTGCGTAGCACACGACGGGCCACCGCCGGTCATATCCCTCGGTCGTCCCGACGGCCATCGGGTCCCCGTCCGGCGGTGCCGGTCGGTCCGGCCCGCCTCAGGCGTCCTGGGCCACCAGAGCGGCCAATGCCTGGGCCCCGGCCGGCTCGAGGTGGACCTGGTCCGGAGTGAACCACTCGGGGTGGGGGGTCGAGAGGGCGTTCCAGTCCGCCAGCACCGCCACCCCCGGATACCGGGCCACCCCGGCGGCCAGGACGGCGTTGTCGGGCGCCTCCCACGGTCGGGGCACGTTGATGTTGACGAACACCACCCGTTTCACCCCGGCGGCGGCCTGCATCATGGCGTCGAAGTCCGACGAGCTGACCGAGCCGTTGGTGCCGAGCTCCACGACGAGCACCGACCCGAGGGTACCTGCGGCCCGGTCGGCCTGGACGACGCCGATCCCCGTCTCGAACTGTCGGCTGACCAGGCCGTCCACGCTGACGCCGGGGAGGTCCGCCTGCAGATAGGGCTGGATGTCGATCATGATCGAGTCCCCCACCGCCGAGACCGGTCCAGCCGCCGGAGGCAGGGTGGTGGACGGCGGGGTGGTGGTGGGGGACGGCGTGGACGGAGGGCCGGTTCCCGTGGTGACCGAGGAGGGGCCGGTGGTGGTGGTTGCGGTGGACGTCCCGGTGCCGGAGGACGCCACGGTTCCCACCTGGGTGGCGGGGACGTCCGTGCTCGGAGTGGCTTGAGCCGGCCGCCTGGACAGGCCCAGTCCGAGTAACGCCAGCAACAGGGCGACCACGACGAGACCGATGATCTTGTCGACCCGACTGACGTTACCCATTGCCACCAGTTTGCCCTGCTCAGGCTGGCGAGTGGGGCCGCTCTCCTCCGGCCGGGCGGCCGAGGGTCCGACCCTCACCGACCGAAGTCGGGCCGGTGGTCCACCCGGAGGGGACCCGGTGACCCACAGACCGGCCCGGCTCCCACTCAGTGCACCCCCGAAGTGCAACCCCGGACCGCACCCCCGGACCGCACCCCCGGACCGCACCCCGGACCGACCCCCGGACCGCACCCCGCGTCCCCACGGCTGTCCGGCGATGACCGGCCGCGGCCCCGGGCCCGCCATCGGTTGGCGACGGGGGAGTGACCGCCGCCGGGCGGGACCCGGGTGCCTGCCGGCCCGTGGGCCTGCGGTCGGGGCGGGTGTGCGGAAGGGCGACCTCCCTACTCGTAGACTCGACCGGGTGAGGGCGTCGGCGAGAAGACCGGGGGAGTTCGACGAGTGACGCAGACCACCGGGGCAACGGACGGCATCGGGGGCCCGACCGCCTCCCCTGCCGGGCCACCGCCTGTCGACGGGGAGGCCGGCGACGTGGGTGACCCCGCCGTGGCCCGTGGTGGCGGTCGCTCTCCCCGCGACCCCCTGGACCCCCGCGACCCCCTGGACTCCCGCGACCCCCTGGACCCGCCGGCGGACCGAGGGGTGCCGGAGGCGGGCGTGGACCGTGTCCTGACGGTTCCCAACGCCATCACCCTGGTCCGCCTGGCCTGCATCCCCCTGTTCCTGTGGCTCCTGTTCGGTGCTGGCCGGCAGACCGCGGCCGCCTTCCTGCTCGGGGCCCTCGGCGCCACCGACTGGGTCGACGGGTTCGTGGCCCGCCGCTTCCACCAGGTGTCGACCGTCGGGAAGGTGCTCGATCCGGTGGCCGACCGGGTCCTGGTGGTCACCGCGGTCATCGCCATCACGGTCCACGGAGCGGTGCCCGTGTGGTTCGGCGCGGCCACGCTGGCCCGCGAGGTGGTGGTGTCCGCCGCCGTCCTCCTGCTGGCCTCGCTGGGGGCGGCCCGGATCGACGTCCTGTGGATCGGCAAGGCCGGTACCTTCGCCCTCATGTTCTCCTACCCGGCCTTCCTGCTGAGCTACGGCACGGCCGGCTGGCAGGGCCCGATCCACGTCTTCGCCTGGGTCACCGGGCTGATCGGGCTGACCCTGGCGTGGATGGCGGCGGCCTCCTACGTCCCGGTGGCCCGCCAGGCCCTGGTGGACGGCCGGCGGGCCCGGGCCGCCGGCGCCCGGGGGGCGTCGTCGTGAAGGCCGTCATCATGGCCGGTGGCGAGGGGACCAGGCTGCGGCCCCTGACCTCGAACCAGCCCAAGCCCATGCTGCCCATGGCCAACATCCCGATGATGGAGCACGTGGTCAACCTGCTGCGCCGGCACGGGTTCGAGGACATCGTGGTCACGGTGGCGTTCATGGCCAACGCCATCCGCACCTACTTCGGGGACGGATCGGAATTCGGCGTCCGGATGGTCTACGCCACCGAGTCCACGCCGCTCGGGACCGCCGGATCGGTCCGGAACGCACGGGACGAGCTGGACGAGCGGTTCCTGGTCATCTCCGGTGACGTTCTCACCGACATCGACCTCACCCAGGTGGTCGACTTCCACGCCCGGCGGGGTGGAGTGGCCACCCTGGCCCTGAAGGCGGTGGACAACCCCCTGGAGTTCGGGATCGTGATCACCAACGAGGACGGCTCGATCGAGCGATTCCTCGAGAAGCCCACCTGGGGGCAGGTCTTCAGCGACACCATCAACACCGGCATCTACGTCCTCGAACCGGAGATCTTCGACTTCATCCCCGAGGGCCAGGCGGTGGACTTCTCCGGCGAGTCGTTCCCCGAAGCCCTGGCGGCCGGCAAGTCGCTCTACGGCTACGTGGCCGACGGCTACTGGGAGGACGTGGGGACACTCGAGGCCTACCTCCAGTCCCACCAGGACATCCTGGACCAGAAGGTCCAGGTGGCCATCAACGGCTTCGAGCTCCGCCCCCGGGTGTGGCTGGGCAAGGGGGCCGAGATCGACCCGAGCGTGGTCATCGACGGCCCGGCGGTCATCGGCGACAACTGCGTGATCGGGCCCGGCGCCCGGCTGGGCCAGTACTGCACGCTGGGGCGGAACGTCCGGATCGGCGACAACGCCGTCCTCCAGCGCTCCGTGGTCCACGACAACACCTACCTCGGCTCCGGGGTCCGCATCGACGGGAGCGTGCTGGGCCGGGGCTCCGACCTGCGCCAGGGGGTCCGGTGCGAGGAGGGAGTGGTACTGGGCGACCAGTGCTTCGTGGGGGCCCACGCCGAGATCAAGGCGGGGGTGAAGGTCTACCCGTTCAAGACGGTCGAGGCCGGCGCCACGGTCAACTCGTCCATCGTCTGGGAGTCGATGGGGGCCCGGTCGCTGTTCGGCCGAGAGGGTGTCCAGGGTCTCGCCAACGTGGACATCAGTCCGGAGCTGGCCGTCCGGCTGTCGATGGCCTGGGCCTCGACCTTCGAGAAGGGGGCGACGGTCACCACGTCGAGGGACACCAGCCGCGCCGCCCGGGTGTTGAAACGAGCCATCATGGTCGGCTGCAATGCGGCGGGGATCAACGTCGACGACCTGGAGGCGGCCACGGTGCCGGTGACCCGATTCCAGGTCACCTCCTCGGACTCCATGGCCGGGGTCACGGTGCGCCTGGCCCCCGACGATCCCCAGTCGGTCGTGCTGCGTTTCTTCGACAAGGAGGGCATCGACGTCGACGAGGCCACCCAACGCAAGATCGAACGGCTCTACCACCGCGAGGATTTCCGCCGGGTCCTGGCCCGGGAGATCGGGGACATCGACTTCCCGCCCCGGTCCCTCGAGCACTACACCGCGGCCCTGATCGACTCGGTCGATCTGTCCAACGCCCGTCAGGCCGAGCTCAAGCTGGTGCTGGACTACTCGTTCGGCACCACCAGCTTCGTGATGCCCAACCTCCTGGCCAAGCTGGAGGCCGAGGTGCTGGTGGTCAACCCCTACGCCAACACCGCCGGGGTCCTGTCCTTCGACCGTCAGGCCAGTGCGGCCCGGGTGTCGGAGCTGGTCCGAGCGTCGGGCGCCCATCTGGGGGCGGTGCTCGACCCCGGAGGGGAGCATGTGGCCATCGTCGACGATCTGGGCCATCCATTGAGCGACGACGAGGCCCTGTTGGTGCTGTTGACCCTGGTCACCGAAGCCAACCCCTCTGCCCGGGTGGCCCTCCCGGTGGCGGCCAGCGTGGTGGCCGAGGAGATCTGCCAGAAGGCCGGGGCCGAGATCGTCTGGACCAAGCTCTCGGCCTCGCACCTGATGGAGGTGGCCCGGACCGAGCGGGTGACCCTGGCCGCCAGCCAGTCGGGAGGGTTCATCTTCCCGGCCTTCCTCCCCGCCTATGACGCGGCTGCCACCCTGGTCAACCTGCTGGCCCTCCTCACCGCCTCCGGTCGCAAGCTCTCCGAGCTGGTGGCCGGACTCCCCACCGTGCACATCGCCCACCAGGAGGTGCACACGCCCTGGGACCAGAAGGGCATGGTCATGCGGACCCTGGTGGAGCGGTCGGTGGGCCAGGAGCTGGTGCTGGTCGACGGGGTGAAGGTCCTCGAGGCCGATGGGTGGGCCCTGGTGCTCCCGGACCCCGAAGAGCCGCTGACCCATGTCTGGGCCGAAGGTCCGAGCGACGCCCAGGCCGAGGCCCGGGCCAACGAGTACGCCGTGCGCCTCGAGCAACTCCTGCGCTGACCGTTCCCGGTCCGCTTCCCGACCGCTCTTCCCGACCGCCGCGTTCGCGCTCGCCGAGCCAGGACACCGTGCTCCGTGACTCCCGGCCCGGCCGGGTCGCGCCACCGGCCGGGCGTCGGCGGGGGCCGGCCACGTCAGGTATCGTCCGCACGTATGAACGTGCCCGAGGAACTGCGGTACTCCAGTGATCACGAGTGGGCCCGAATCGATGGCGACAGGGTCCGGGTGGGCATCACCGACTTCGCGCAGGACGCCCTGGGGGACGTGGTCTTCGTCGACCTGCCGGCCGAGGGCGCCACGGTGGAGGCGGGCGGACTGCTCGGCGAAGTGGAATCCACCAAGTCGGTGTCGGAGATCTACGCCCCGGTCGCCGGTGAGGTGACTGCGGTGAACGGGTCGCTCGCCGACACTCCCGAGACCCTGAACGCTGACCCTTACGGGGAGGGTTGGATCTGCGAGATCGTACTGTCGGACGCCTCGGCGGTGGACGGACTGCTGGACGCCGAGGGCTACCGACAGTTGACCTCCGGTTGACCGTCATCGGCGCTCGCACCGTCCTCGAGAGTGGAGCGGTGGGAGCGGCTACCGTGGAAGGCGTGTTCTGCCCCCGTTGCGGCCACCGCAATCCAACCGGTGTGAACTTCTGCTCGTCCTGTGGGACGTCGTTGACCACCTCGGTGCCCGACACCTCGGTCTCGGTCGGCCCGGTGGAGGAGCTGGGTGAGAACGGCGAGAGCGACGCGCCGGTGGGCCTGGTGGAGCTCCCCCGGGGGGTGGGGATGCTGGTGGTCAAACGGGGCACCGATGAAGGGGTCCGATTTCCCCTCGAGGCCCCCATCGTCCAGGCTGGGCGCCATCCGGAGAGCGACATCTTCCTGGACGACATCACCGTGTCCCGCCGCCACGCCGAGTTCGTGACCAGGGACCAGAAGACCACGGTGCGGGACGTCGGCTCGCTGAACGGAACCTACGTCAACCGTGCCCGGATCGAGGAGGCCCGGCTCTCGAGCGGCGACGAGGTCCAGATCGGCAAGTTCAAGCTGCTGTACCTCCTGGCCGGCGGCGAATGAGGTTGACCGCCGATCGGCGCCTCGGCGGTGTGCGGCGGTGAGCGCCCGGTCCTACCTCTCGATCGGTGACGTCCTCACCCTCCTCCGCCAGGAGTTCCCGGACATCACCATCTCCAAGATCCGGTTCCTCGAGAGCCAGGGTCTGGTCAACCCGGAGCGCACTCCCTCGGGCTACCGCAAGTTCTACGAGCACGACGTCGAGCGACTTCGGTGGGTGCTCCGCCAGCAGCGGGAGAACTTCCTGCCTCTGAAGGTCATCAAGGACCGGCTGGACGACGGCTCGGCCGAAACCCCGACCGCCACTGCCGCGGCCCGGGCTCCAGTGACCCGCGACCACGACCGAGCGACCACCGCGGTGGCGATAGCAGCGACGAGGGTCGGCACGGGGATCCGGTCCTGGTGGGACAGAGGGTCGGCGCCGATGCCGAGAGCCGGACGCACGGCTCCGAGCCGACTGGAGAGGTTCCGCTGACTCTGGTGGGGGAGGGATCCATTCTGCGGGGAATCGGTTCCGCCGGCGACACCGGCCCCGACGAAGGCTCCTCCGACAGCTCGGCGGCGCGGGGACCGTCCGCCCCGTCGCGGTCCGGGGGCCGACCGCCTCCCCCCGCACAACGCCGGACCGCCGACCGGGCGCCGTTGCTCGAGCTGGTGGACGACGGCTCGACCACCGGGGGGCGGGTGCCATCGGAGTCAGCCAAGGACGCGGGCGGACCGGCCGCCGCCGGTGCCGCCGACGACCCGCCGGGTCGGGCCGGTGGCTCGCGGGGGACCGGCACCGAGCCACGACCCGCCACCGGGACCGCCGCCTCCGGCGGATCCACGACATCGTCCTCGACCCGCAAGGCCAAACCCACCAACGCCGGTTCGGAGGCCGTCCCCGGGGAGTCACCGACGGCGCCGAAGAGCGGGGCCAAGGCGGCGAACCATCCGGCGAGCCAAGCGCCCCCGGCGGCCCCGGTTCAGGAGTCGGGCGCCGACAGGCCGTCGGAGCGGCGGCCGGCGGCCGGCGGTGTGAGCATGTCGGCCGAGGAGCTGGCGACGGCGTCCGGACTCGACGTGCTGGTGGTGCGGGAGCTGCAGGAGTACGGCTTGCTGGCGGCAGTCTCGGTGGCCGGGGTCGAGCACTTCGACGAGGAGGCCCTGACCGTGGCCACCGTGGCCGCCGGTTTCACCCGGTTCGGGATCGAGCCCCGCCACCTCCGCCTCTACAAGAACGCCGCCGAGCGGGAGGCCGGATTCGTGGAGCAGGTGGTCCTGCCCCTCGTCCGGCAGCGGAATCCCGAGGCCAGGGCCAGGGCCCACGAGACCGCTGAGGAGCTGACCCAGCTGGGCCAGCAGCTCCGCGGTTCACTGCTGCGCACCGCGCTCGGGAACCTCCTCAACGGCTGACTGACCGACTGGCCCGGACGACCACCGTCCTGGCCTGCCCCGATCGCACTTTCGATCCGCGGCGAGTAAGTTTGGCGGCATGGTCGAAGTGCGGCTTCGGGCGGTGCGTGTGGACCTACAGTCGAACACGCCCGTACTGCTCCTGCAAGAGTCCGAGGGCCTGGGCCGGACCTTGCCCATCTTCATCGGGGCCCCCGAGGCCACCGCCATCGCCTTCGCCCTGCAGGGGATGGACACCCCTCGGCCGATGACCCACGACCTCATCCGGGATCTGCTCGACGCGCTCGGCGCCGACGTAATCCGGGTGGTCATCACCGAGCTGAAGACCGCCACCTACTTCGCCGAGATCGTGCTCCGCCACGGGGAGCAGGAGATCCCGGTTTCGTCCCGGCCCTCGGACGCGGTGGCGGTGGCGGTCCGGACCGGGGCGCCGCTCTTCGTCGCCGACGACCTGATGGACAGCGAGGGGATCATGCTGGCGGTGGATGAGGAGGACGACGACGATGTCGACGACGAGGGTGACGGGTCCAATCCCGACGAGTTGGTGGGGGAGTTCCGCACCTTCCTCGACTCCATCCGCCCCGAGGACTTCTCCTCCTGAAGCACAGCTCCTCCACAAGAAGAGCCACTTCTGAAGCACAGCCACTCCTGAAGCACAGCCACTCCTGAAGCACAGCCACTCCTGAAGCACAGCTCACTCCTGAGTAGGCGGTACCCCGGTCGGTTTCGGTCCCGGGTCCCTGTCCGCGGGACCGGACCGGGCCATACTGGCGCGGTGACCCGAGGTGGGTCCGGGTTCGAGCAGGCGGCCGCGCCGGTGACCGAGCGGGCCGTACCGGTGGTCGAGCCAGTCGAGGACGGTCAGGTGAGGATGGCACGGTCGAAGAGGTCCACGCCGGTGACCGTGACGGTCGTCGGCCTGTTGCTCGGCGGGGCCCTGGTCGGGGCGTGTTCGTCGAATTCCGCCTCGCCGACCACCACGGCCGTCCCGGCATCCACCGGGGGGTCGACCACCACCCGGGCGGGTCCGACCACTCCGACCTCGAAGCCCGGCGGGGGCTCCACGACGACGGTCGCCGCCGGTCCGGTCCGCTGTGCCACGGCGGAGTTGACCGGGTCGGTGAGCGGTACCAGCGGCGCCGCCGGGACCATCCAGGCCACCGTGGCGCTGAAGAGCACGGCGACGACTCCGTGCATCCTGGGCGGCTATCCGGGGCTCCAGATGCTCGCAGCTTCGGGCGGCGCCCTCCCCACCACGGTCGTGCGCAAGGGGAGCTACAGCTTCACGTCGATGGCCCCGACCACGGTGACCCTCGCCCCGGGCCAGTCCGCCTACTTCAACCTCGGCTACTCCGACGTGCCGGTGGGGTCGGAGACCAGCTGCCCGACCTCGGCGTCCGTCCAGGTGACCCCCCCCAACGCCGTCGACCACCTGGTACTGACGGCCGCCTTCGCCCCCTGTGGGGGCGGGACGTTGGTGGTGTCACCCGTGTTCCTGGCCACCGGCGCCAACAGCCAGACCACGGCGCCCCCCGTGGGCTGAGGGGCCTCGACCCCAGACGACCCCGGTCCGGGTGGGGCGGGCCAGCCGGGCCGGCCCCCGGTGCCGTGACCGTGACGGCCGTCACCGGTCACCCGGCCGCCGCCTCAGGGACCGACCGGTCCGGGCCGCACCAGCGTCCGACCTCGGGCGCCGCCGGACCGTACCCGCTCGAGCACCGCCCGCAGACCGTCGAGGCCCACTTCCTCCCGCACCATCGCCTCCACCAGGGCCGGCGGGAAGTCCGTGGCCACCCGGTCCCACACCCGCCGCCGCTCGTCGATCGGGGTGAGGACGCTGTCCACGCCGATCAGCGTGGCATCCCGGACGATGAAGGGAAAGACGGTGGTCTCGAGGGTGTTTCCGCCGGTCAGACCACTGGCCGCGACGGCGGCGCCGTAGCGGAGGCTCCGGAGGACGGCCGCCAGGGTCGGGCCGCCGACGCAGTCCACGGCACCGGCCCAGCGCTCGGGGCCCAAGGTACGGCCGGTCGGCTCGAGCAGCTCGCCCCGGTCGATCACCTGGGAAGCCCCGAGCCCGGTGAGATAGGCGGTCTCGGCGGCCTTGCCGGTGCTGGCCACCACCTCGTACCCGCGGGTGGCGAGCAGGGCCAGGGCCATGCTGCCCACTCCGCCGGTGGCCCCGGTCACCAGGACCGGTCCGTCGCCGGGACGCAGACCTCGCTGCTCGAGCCGGTGCACCGAGAGTGCGGCGGTGAAGCCGGCGGTGCCGATGGTGGCGGCCTGCCGGGGAGTGAGTCCCGTCGGGGAGGGGGACCACCCAGCCGGCCGGAACCCGGGCCAACTGGGAGAACCCCCCGTGGTGGGCCACACCGAGGTCGTAGCCGTGGACGATGACCGGCCGACCGGGTCGGATCGAGGCATCGGCCGAGGCCAGGACCGTGCCCACCAGATCGACCCCGGGGATCAGCGGGTCGATGCGGGCCACCCGGTTGCCGGGCGTGAGGACCATGCCGTCCTTGAAGTTGACGGCCGACCAGTCGACGGCGATGTCCACCGCCTCGTCGGAGAGGTCATCGGGCGTGAGCCGCCGGACCTCCGCCTCGACGCCGTCTCCCCTCTCGCCGGCCCGGGACACCACGAAGGCCTCGAACGACGCCGGGAGCGCCGGATCGCTCCCGGCGTCCCGGGGCCTCCCGGTCGGCCGGTCGACCGGGTCGGGCGGGCTGGGTGAGGACGTGGCAGGCATCGGGGCTACCGTACTGACTCCATGAGCGGTGAGCGCCCGACAGCCGACCGAGGGCCACTCCAAGGTGGGGCGCGTCCGGCCTTCGGCTGGTGGCCCTCACCGTGGTCGGCGGCGCTGGCCGCAGCCGGCAAGGTGAGCCGGAGCGACCTGCAGGCGGACGGCGGCTCGGTGTACTGGTGCGAGAGCCGACCGGGCGACGGCGGCAGACAGGTGGTGGTGGCGGGCGCGACCCGGGTCCCGCCCGGTGGATGTCTCGCCCCCCGGTGTCAGCGTCAGGAGCCGGGTGCACGAGTACGGCGGTGGCAGCGCCACGGTCCACGACGGCGTGCTGTACTACGTGGACCAGTCCGACCAGCAGTGGTACCGCGGCGATGGGGACGGCACGGTCCGGGCCTTGACCGCGGTGCCGACGGCCGGGACGGGAGCGACCCCGGAGTCCCCGGTCTCCGACCGGGAGGCACGGCCCGATCCGGACCGGCCCGTCGTCGGCCCGGCCTCGCGCTATGCCGACGGACGGGTGACGCCATCGGGGGCGTGGCTCCTCTCGGTCGAGGAACGCCACGGCGACGGTCGCACCGACCACCGGATGGTGGCGCTGCCGCTCCGCAGCACGGGTGACCCACCCGGCGAGGCGGCGTCGCTGGTCGAGGACCGGGACTTCGTGGCCGCCCCCCGCCCCTCCCCGGACGGCCGCTGGGTGGCCTGGGTCTGCTGGGACCACCCCTCCATGCCCTGGGAACGGTCGGAACTGTGGTTGGCCCGCCTGGAGGAGGGGTCCGGCACCGTCCGGCTGAGTGACCGGAGGCGGGTGGCCGGTGGCGGTGACGTCTCGGTGGGCCAGCCCCGCTGGGGGCCGGACGGCAGCCTCCTGTTCGTGGACGACCGGACCGGCTGGTGGATGCCGTATCGCCTGTCGGCGGAGATGGTGGGCCGCGACGAGACCGAACCCCAGCCCGTGGCCGATCTGGACGCCGAGTTCCACGCCCCCGACTGGGTCCTCGGGCAGTCGACCATGGCCCACCGCCGCGACGGCTCCCTGGTCTGCCGGATGCACCGGGACGGCCGCGACCAGGTGGTCCGATTCTGCCCCCCCGATCAGCCCTCAGCCTCCGGGTTGCCGTGGGCGATGCAGGTGATCGAGCAGCCCTGTGTAGCCATCGCCGGTCTGGTCGTCGTCGCCGAACCTCACGACGAACGCCTCTATGTGCTGGGCTCCACCCCGACCGAGGCCCAGGCGGTCTTCGAGATCCCCTGGTCGGGCCAGGGCCGGCCCCGGCGGATCAGTGCCGCCCCGGAGCCACCCCTGCCCGGTGGTGCGGTTGCCGAGGCCATCCCGTTCACCGCCGCCACCGCCGAGGGTGCCATCCCCGGACTGTTCTACGCCCCGGCCGGATCCCCGGGGGGTTCCCCCGGCCCGCCGCCCCTGGTGGTCTTCTGCCACGGCGGGCCGACCTCGGAGGCGCAGGGGGGCCTGGATCCGGTGGTGCAGTACTTCACCAGCCGGGGACTTGCCGTCGCCGCGGTCAACTACCGGGGGAGCTCCGGCTGTGGGCGGGCCTTCCGCCGGCGCCTGGACGGGCTCTGGGGGGTGGCCGATGTCGACGACTGCATCCGCTTCGCCTCGGCCCTGGTGGAGGCCGGGCTGGCCGACGGGGACCGCATGGCCATCCGGGGAACCAGCGCCGGCGGTCTGACCGCACTCGGGGCCCTGATCCGGGCCGACGTGTTCGCCGGGGCCGCGGCCTGGTACGGGGTGACCGATCTGGAGGCATTGGCTGCCGACACCCACGACTTCGAGTCGCACTACGTGGACTCGCTGATCGGCCCGTGGCCGGAGGCCCGAGCCACCTACCGGTCGAGGTCGCCGATCCACCTCGCCGACCAGGTCAACGGGTCAGTCCTCCTCCTCCAGGGGGTGGAGGACCCGGTGGTCCCGGCTGACCAGTCCGAACGGTTCGCCGCCACGCTCGCCGACCGGGGAGTGCCGTGTCGCCTGGTGCTGTTCGAGGGGGAGTCCCATGGATTCCGCCAGGCCGCCACCATCGAGGCCAGCCTCCGCGCCGAACTGGAGTTCTACCGTTCGCTGTTCTACCCCCAACCAGCGGCGGACCCGGCCGCTGCCCACTCCTGACCGCCGGGGGGGACGCCGGGGGGTTCGAGCGGTGATCCCGGAGACCGACCGGACCAGGGAGCCGACCGTCCGGCAACGGGCCGTGCGGCGGTGGGGGACCGCCCGAATCCGTACCTGTCGTCGGGGGCCCCGGTGGTACTCTCGACCGTGCTGAGCGACCGCTTGCGGAGGCACCGGAGGGGGTTGTCAGCCGGTGGCGGTACCCGGTGGGGGGGGTATCCGAAGTGGGCCCGGCGGTCGTTGAGGGCCCTGGCGGGCCTGTCCCCCGAGGGGCGGGACGCCTTCCTCTACACCTGCTCGGCGATCTTCGCCGGCACCACTGGGTTCGCCGTCGGCATCCCCCTGTACCGGCAGTGGGGCCAGATGGCCGTCGGGCCCTATGCGGCGGCGGCGTTGATCATGGCCGTGGTGGCGGTCCGGGTGGCCCGTACGCCCCGGGGGCGGGCCGTGCCCGGCCCCGTGGCGGTCGCCACCGTCGCGGCCAGCCCCCCCAGCGACCCCACCGGGGGTCGCTCCGGCTCAGTCGCCGCGCCCGGCGCCGTCGCCAGCCGGCCGGTTCCTGCTGGGCGGTCGTCGACCGGCGACCCTCGATGGCGCGTCGCCCGGGTGGCCGCCTTCGGGATCGTGCTGTTCGGAGCCACCATCGTCCCGCTGGGTCTGGAGGTGGTCTGGCGCTCGGAGGGCGATGCCGCCCTGCACGTCCAGCCCGAGGTGGTGGTGGTGGAGCAAGCGGGGGACCGGGCCGCCCACGGCCAGGATCCCTACCGGGTGGTGGACCGGAACGGTCACATCCTCATCCATCAGCACACCGAGCCGACCTATGAGCTGTACTACCCCTACCTGCCGGGAATGGTGGTGTTCGGCTTCTCGACGGGCAGCGACGTCGAAGCCCGACTGACGGATGCCCGCATCCAGTTCCTGCTGTTCACCACCCTGGTGGCCCTGTTGGCATTGAGCCGGCTGCGGCCGCCCACGGACGCCAGGGTACGGGCGCTCGAAGTCCTGACCGTGCTGCCCACCGCGGCGCTGCCCCTGGCCACCGGGGGGGACGACATGCCGGTCGTGGCGCTGATGCTGTTGGGCCTGGTGGCCCTGCAACGGCGACGACCCCTGCTGGCCGGTCTGGCCTTGGGCGCCGCATCGTCCCTCAAGTTCACGGCGTGGCCGCTCGCCCTCATCGCGCTGTGGGCGGCCTCGGACGTCCGTGATCGCCGCGCCCTGGGACGGTACGCCTTGGGCGTGCTTGCCGTGATGGCCCCGGTCGTCCTGCCGGTGGCGCTGCGCAATCCGTCAGCGTTCGTGGACAACGTGATCCGGTTCCCCCTCGGGCTGGCCGGCGTGTCCTCGCCGGCGGCCAGCGCACTGCCGGGTCACATCCTGGTGGCGATCCTGCCCGGGATCCACCGGGCCTATGTGGCCGCGGTGGTGACCCTGGGGGGTGCCGCGCTGGTCTGGCGGCTGTGGAAGCGACCGCCCCGGGACGCCGCTCAGGCTGCCAACCTGGCCGGGTGGGTGATGTTGATCGCGCTCCTGTTGGCTCCGGCCACCCGCGTGGGCTACCTGCTCTACCCGATCAACCTGTTCGTCTGGGCCTGGATGCTGCGACGGGCCGAGGATCCGGTAGGACGCCCTCCGGGTGGTACCCGATCAGTTCTCGTCGGGTAGCTCGAACAGCTCCAGCGAGAAGGTTGTGGTCCCGGTCGGGGTGGTGGGGGACACCGTGGCACCGACCTCCCAGTAGAAGCTGTCGCCGCTGCCTTTCTTGAACAGGACGACCGTCCCCGGGTGATCGGGCGCCGGGCTCCCGTTGTCGATGTCCTTCCAGCCCAGTCGGGGGAGGAGGGTGCGGTAGAGGTCGGCGACCTGATCGTCGGAGAGCCCGGTCCGGAAGACCACGGTCCGATCGAACTGTCCGGCGCCCTGGTCGGCGTTGACGGTCCGGGTGACCGCACTGCCGGACGGGACCGCCAGGTTGCCGAGGATGTCGGCCGGCGGTTCGCCCGCCGAGACGATGGACTTCATGGCCGTGGCCGCCGGGGTGAGGGGGACCGACGTCCCGTCGGGGATGGTGATCCGGTGGATGGACAACGTGGTGTCGCTCCCCGACACCAGCGCGGAGGCCACCACTCCGACCACCACGATGAAGACGGCGATGCCCAGCACCACCAGGGCCGGCCCCCGGATCGACATGGGCTGGTAGAGCCGGTGCTCCGGATCGACGGTGGTGGCCTCGTCCCGGGGACCCGAGGCTCCGGCATCCGGTGTCCCGGGGTCCGGGTCAGGGGCATCGGGCGCCGGGGAAGGAGTGGACATGGCACCGCCATGCTACGGCCTGGCCTGGGTCGTCCCCGGTCGGTCCGACGGTGGACGGGTCCCGACCGGATGGCCACCTGGGGGGCCGGGCCGGCCCCGGCGCCGACCCCGGCCAGGCGGACTCAGGTCGGGGTCGGTGGGGAGCTCTCCAGCGGCAGGCCGCTGGCGGATCGGCTGCTCACCGACCGGCGGCCCACGGGTGGAACGTCGAGGGCGGAGGCCGCCCGGGTGGACACCACGGCCGCCCCGACGGTGATGGCGAGAATGCTCCAGCGGCTGCGGTGGGGGAGGGACCCGAAGGCCAGCGCGGTGGCCAGCGCGTCCACGGCGTCGGCCGTCCCACCGAGCGCCACCCACGGCCGGCCTTCGGCGTCGGAGACTCCGAGGGCCCGGAGGGTCCCGATCCCGAGGGCGAGGTCGCGTCCGCCCATGGTGCGGGCGAGAAGGCGACTGGCCGAACTGCCGGCGTCGGCGCCGATCCAGGGGCGAGCCGTGAGGGTGGGGGCCACGATGGCGCCCAAGCCGATGGCGACCCGACCCCAGGCGACGCATCGGGCCAGCGGGCGGGCCAGGGCGGTGTCCATCGCAACAAGTTAGGTGACCGGACCCACCCCCGGCTCCCGCCAAGCCGCCCCTCCGACCCGTGCCTCCGAGCCACCCGTGCCTCCGGTGGTGGAGTGCCCCAAACCGTGGGCAGAGGTGCCTGGATCACGTTGCGTGATCATTTCACCACCTGCTGTGAAACATGCTGTTCACCTGATGTTTACTTTTGCCTGTCGATGCTTCACAATGCCAAGGCACGGACGAGTGGTGGGGGCTCGTCCCGGAGGGGTGCCTGGACCAGTACGGGCGGAACGATCCTGTGAGTTGGGGGGGAGGTGGCCGGGCCGAGAGGCCCGGCCACTTTCATGTCCAGAGCTTCATGTCCACCGAGATTGGAGCCCGACGGGGATTCCGCCGCGCGATCCCGCCGTGGTGGCTCCGGGCCCCCCGTCAGGCGGGCACCACTCATCCGCCCAGGGATCCCGCTCCGGGGGAGGTGGCCCGGCCCTGCGAAGGCCTCGACGGCCATCGGGCGGCCACCGTCTGCCTCGGTCAGACCGGGGCGCCGACGCCCGGAGGTGGCTCGTCGGCCCAGCCCAGATGGTCGAGGGGCCCATGGCCCTGCCCGAGACGCCACCCCGCCCCGCCGCGCAGGGCGGTGAGCACGAACTCCTTGGCCACCGAGACGGCGGTGGGCACGTCGGCGCCACGGGCCAGGGAGGCGGCGATGGCGGCGGACAGCGAGCATCCGGTCCCGTGGTTGTTGAGGGTGTCCACGTGGCCCCCGGTCAGCACGGTCACCGTCGATCCGTCGAACAGCACGTCGGCGACCCGGTCGGGGGGCGAGACCCCGTCGCCAGCCTCCACCCCGGGGAGGTGACCGCCCTTGACCAGTACCCAGGCCGGTCCGAGCTCGTGGATCCGACGGGCCATCTCGGCCATCGCCTCCACGTCCTCCTGGCCGCTGGGGGCCCGGTCGGCCAGGAGGGCCGCCTCCCACAGGTTCGGCGTGGTGATGAGGCAATGCGGCAGGAGGTGGCGCCGGTAGGCGTCGATGCCCTCCTGGACGAGGAAGATCCGGCCGGTCGAGGCCACCATCACCGGGTCCACCACCAGGTTGGGCAGGTCACCGGCGGTGGCACGCCGGCCGACCACCTCGATGATCTCGGGGAGGCCGAGCAGTCCGGTCTTCACCGCCCGCACCGGCAAGTCGTCGAGGACCGTGGTGATCTGGGACTCGACCAACCCGGTCGGTAGGTGGTGGACCTCCCGCACCGTCACCGTGCTCTGGGCGGTCACGGTGGTGATCACCGTGGTGCCGAAGACGCCGAGCGCGCCCATGGTCTTGATGTCCGCCTGGATTCCCGCCCCGGCCCCCGAGTCGGAGCCGGCAATGGTCATGGCGACGGGAGGGTCACCACCCGGGGTCACCACTCGATCATCCCGCCGGTCTCGCTCGAGGCCACGGCGTGGAGACGGCGGGTGATCCGGCCGGCCCGGTGGGCGGAGCGCCCGGCGGCCACCGCCTCCCGCATGGCCTCGGCCATCAGGCGGGGGTCACGGGCCCGGGTGACCGCGGAGGCCACCATGACCGCATCGCAGCCCAGCTCCATGGCCACGCAGGCGTCAGAGGCGGTGCCGATGCCGGCGTCGAGCACCACGGGCACGCCGGACTGCTCGACGATGAGGGCGATGTTGTGGGCGTTGCGGATCCCGAGACCGCTGCCGATCGGGGCCCCGAGGGGCATCACCGCCGCGCACCCGATCTGTTCCAGACGACGGGCGGTGACCGGGTCGTCGTTGCAGTAGGGAAGCACGACGAAGCCGTCATCGACCAGCGTCTCGGCCGCCGCCACCAGCTCCACGGCATCAGGCAGCAGCGTCCGGTCGTCGCCGATCACCTCGAGCTTCACCCAGTTGGTCTCGAAGGCCTCCCGGGCCAGCTGGGCCGTCAGCACCGCCTCGGAGGCGGTGAAACAGCCGGCCGTGTTGGGCAGGACCTGGACGCCCAGCTCGGCGAGCAGGTCGACCAGGGAGTGCCGGGTCGTCGGATCCACCCGCCGCACGGCCACCGTGGCCAGCGAGGTGCCCGAGGCCACCAGGGCCGAACGAAGCGACTCCGTGCTGGCCATTCCTCCGGTGCCCATGATGAGACGGGAGGCGATGACCCGACCGGCGACGGTCAGGACATCGGCGGGAGCGGGGGACACGGCCTCCCCGCGGTCGGCGGCGTTCGGACCCGCCGGACCCGCCGGACCCACCGCACCGGCCCACCCTCGCCGGTGGGACGCGTCGCCCCCGCGGCTGACGGGGCCGAAACCGCGGCCCGGACCTCGGTGGACTGGTCGACCATCTTCCCCACGGTACCGCCACCACCCGCCCCGTCCGTACGGCGCATCCGTCCCGGTTGGTCAACCCCCGGCGGCGGCGGTGACGATCTCGATGCGGTCGTCGTCGAACAGCTGGGTCTGGCCCCACGTGCTCTTCGGCACCACTTCGTCGTTGCGGGCCACGGCGATGCCCTTCGGGGAGGGGCACCACGCCGAGACCAGCTCGGCCACGGTGATACCCGACGGCCCGTCCCACCGGTGACCGTTGACCACGATGGCGGTCATGGCCCGACCACCGCCGCCGGGGGGCCGACTCCACCCGGGCCGGGCCGGCGGCCGAACCGAGACGGGCGAAAGGGGGCGAAGTCCGGACCCGTGGGGTCCGCCTCACCTCCCGGACCCTCCGCCGCCCGTCCGGAGTCTCCCGTCCCCCGATCGAAGCCGGCCCGACCAGGGGTCCCGTTCTCCACCGCCAGGAGGCGCACCACCTCATCGGCGGTGATCGGGGCCAGCAGGATGCCGTTGCGGAAGTGACCAGTGGCCACCAGCAGGCCGGGCAGTCCGGTGGATCCGATGATCGGAGCGTTGTCCGGCGACCCGGGCCGGAGCCCGGTGGTGGTCTCGCACAGTTCATACTCGTCGATGGCCGGGACGAGCCGGCGGGCGTCGTCGAGGAGGTCGAGCACCGACCCGGCCTGCACGGTCAGGTCGAAGCCCTTCTCCTCGACGGTGGCTCCCACCACCACCGTCCCGTCGGACCTCGGGACCAGGTAGCAGTTCCGGCCCCGCACCAGCCCTCGGACCGTCCGCTGCAGTCTCGGGGCCCCGTCCGGGGCACGCAGGCGGAGGGTGAGGCCCTTGACCGGCCTCACCGGAGGTCGGAGGGGCTCGGGGATACCCCCGATCCGCCCGGAGTGACAGCCCGCGGCCAACACCACGGCGGAGGCCCGCAGCCGCCGGCCGCCACGGAGGGACACCCCGCTGGCCCGACCTTCGGCCGCGGTGAGCTGGTCCACCTCGTCCTCGACGAAGGCGACGCCACCCGCCCGGCAGGTATCGAGGAGCGCCTCGACCACCTGGCGGTTGTCCACCTGATGGTCCTCGGGCAGCTCGACACCGCCCCGGATCCCCGGGGCCAGGAGCGGCTCGGCGCGGCGGCATTCGGTCGAGGTCAGGCGGCGGGCAGGGAGCCCCAGGGCCTGCTGGTACCAGAGCACGTCGTCGGTGGCGGCGCGGTCCGAGGCGTCCAGGGCGACCAGGAGGGTGCCACCCCTCCGGTAGTGGACACTGCGCCCCGAGATCCGTTCGAGGTCCCGGGCGAATCGGGGCCAGGCCCGGGCGGCGGCCAAATTGAGCCGGGTCAGCGGGTCCTCGCCGAAATGGGCCTCGCCCACCGGCCCGAGCATGCCGGCGGCGGCCCAACTGGCCCCGTGTCCCGGGTCCGGGTCCACCACCGTCACGGCCGTGCCGGCCGAGGTGGCCTTCCAGGCGATGGCCAGGCCGATCACCCCGCCGCCCACCACCACCGCCTCCGGCGCACCGGTCGTCATCGCCCCATGCTACGGGCCGGTCCGCCCCGCACCCGACCAGGGCCGACGCCCGTCCAGGGCGCCCCCACCGACGCGCCGAACACGACAGATCCCCGCTCGGACCGTGTACAATTGACGGACCGCGCATGGGCCAACGTCGTCCCGGGCGGGTGGATCCACTTCTCTCGTTGGAGCGACCCGATGACGACCGACTCTGGCCATCTTGGAACACCGGACGACGTCCGGGTTTCGGCTGTCCCGTCCCCGCGGGTCCGGGTCCCCCAGGTGCCCGCCGTCGGACTCTACGATCCCCGGTTCGAGCACGACGCCTGCGGGGTGGCCCTGGTGGCCGACCTCCAGGGGAGGGCGTCCCACACCTTGGTCCGCCAGGCCATCTCGGCCCTCGAGCACCTGGCCCACCGGGGCGCCACCGGCAGCGAGGAGGACAGTGGCGACGGGGCCGGCATCCTCATCCAGATCCCCCACGACTTCTACGCCGACATCGTCGACTTCGACCTGCCGGCCCGCGGTGCCTACGCCACCGGCCTGGCGTTCCTGTCCCGGAACGACGACGAGGCCGACGCGGCCCGGAAGGCGATCGGCAAGCTGGCCGGGGAGGAGGGCCTCGAGGTCGTCGGCTGGCGGGCGGTGCCCATCCACGACGCCACGCTGGGCTCCATCTCCGAAGCGGCCATGCCCGCCATCCATCAACTCTTCGTGGCTCCCTCCTCGGGGACCCCCTTGCCCGGTCCGGACTCTGCTCTGGCCCTCGACCGCCTGGCCTTCGTGCTGCGGAAGCGGGCCGAACACGAGATCGACGAGTGCTACCTGGCCTCCCTCTCGGCCCGGACCATCACCTACAAGGGGATGCTCACCTCCCATCAGCTGGCCGAGTTCTACCCCGACCTCTCCGACGAGCGGATGACCAGCGGTCTGGCCCTGGTGCACTCCCGGTTCTCCACCAACACCTTCCCCTCCTGGCCGCTGGCCCACCCGTACCGCTATTTGGCCCACAACGGCGAGATCAACACCGCGGCGGGGAACCGCAACTGGATGCGGGCCCGCGAGGCGCTCTGCTCCACCGCGCTGATCCCCGGCCTGGAGCGGGCCTTTCCCATCGTCACCCCCGGAGCCAGTGACTCAGCCTCCTTCGACGAGGTGCTGGAGCTGCTCCACCTGGGCGGTCGGCCGCTCCACCACGCCGTACTGATGATGATCCCCGAGGCCTGGGAGAACCACCGGACCATGGATCCGGCCCGGCGGGCCTTCTACCGTTACCACGCCTCGCTGATGGAGCCGTGGGACGGCCCGGCCGCGGTGGCGTTCACCGACGGGACGGTCATCGGGGCGGTACTCGACCGCAACGGTCTTCGCCCGGCCCGGTACTGGGTGACCGACGACGGGATGGTGGTGCTGGCCAGCGAGGTGGGCGTCATCGACGTCCCGCCGGAGAAGGTGGTTCGGAAGGGCCGGCTCCAGCCGGGCCGGATGTTCCTGGTGGATACCTCGGCCGGCCGGATCGTGGACGACGACGAGATCAAGGACCGGCTGGCCGCCGAGCATCCCTACGCGGAGTGGCTGGATGCCGGCCAGATCGAGCTCGAGGAGCTGCCCCCGAGAACCATGCTCACGCCCCAGCACGCCTCGGTGGTCGGGCGCCAACGTCTGTTCGGCTACACCAACGAGGAGCTCCGTCTCATCCTGCAGCCGATGGCCAACGCCGGGGCCGAGCCCATCGGGTCGATGGGCACCGACACCGCCATCGCCGTGCTGTCCGAGCGGCCGCGGCTGCTCTACGACTACTTCACCCAGCTCTTCGCCCAGGTCACCAACCCGCCGCTCGACGCCATCCGGGAGGAACTGGTCACCTCCCTGCTGTCGACCCTCGGGCCGGAGGCCAACCTGCTCGAGCCCACCGCCGACTCGTGCCGGCAGATCGTGCTGCCCATGCCGGTCATCGACAACGACGACCTGGCCAAGCTGCTCTACGTCAACGAGGACGGGAGCAACCCCGGGTTCCGGGCCTTTGCCATCGATGGGCTCTTCGAAGTGGCCGGGGGCGGCGAGTCCCTCCGGTCGGCCATCGACGAGGTCCGTTCCAGGGTCAGCGCGGCGATCGCCCAGGGGGCCGACGTCATCGTGCTCTCCGACCGCAACTCCACCGCCGAGCTGGCCCCGATCCCATCCCTCCTCCTGGTCTCGGCGGTCCACCACCACCTGGTCCGGGAGCGGACCCGCACCCAGGTGGGCCTGGTGGTCGAGTCGGGGGACGCCCGGGAGGTCCACCACATGGCCCTGTTGAAGGGGTTCGGGGCCGCCGCCATCAACCCCTACCTGGCCTTCGAGACCATCGACGACATGATCGCCTCGGGGGTCCTGACCGGCGTGACGCCCCGGCAGGCCCAGAAGAACTACATCAAGGCCGCCTCCAAGGGGATCATCAAGGTGATGTCGAAGATGGGTATCTCGACCGTGGCGTCCTACACCGGGGCCCAGGTGTTCGAGGCGGTGGGCCTGGCCCCCGACGTCATCGACGAGTACTTCACCGGCACGGTCTCCCGCATCGGCGGTGTCGGGCTGGACGTCCTGGCCGAGGAGGTGGCCGAGCGTCACCGCCTCTCCCATTTGGACCGCCCCTCGGAGTTGGCCCACCGCGAGCTGGAGATCGGAGGGGAGTACCAGTGGCGGCGCGAGGGGGAGATCCACCTGTTCAACCCCAAGACCGTGTTCAAGCTCCAGCACGCCACCCGGTCCAAGCGGTACGAAGTGTTCAAGGAGTACACGCGGGCGGTGGACGAGCAGTCGGCCCAGCTGGCCACCTTGCGCGGCCTGATGCGGCTGCGCAGCGCCGACCGGTCGCCGGTCCCCATCGACGAGGTGGAGCCGGTCGAGTCCATCGTGGCCCGCTTCTCCACCGGGGCCATGTCGTACGGGTCGATCTCGGCCGAGGCCCACGAGACCCTGGCCATCGCCATGAACCGGCTGGGAGGGAAGTCCAACACCGGCGAGGGCGGCGAGGACCCCGACCGCTTCACCCGGGACGCCAACGGGGACCTCCGCCGGAGCGCCATCAAGCAGGTGGCGTCGGGGCGCTTCGGTGTGACCTCGGAGTACCTGGTCAACTCGGACGACATCCAGATCAAGATCGCCCAGGGGGCCAAGCCCGGCGAGGGCGGTCAGCTCCCGGGCCACAAGGTGTCCCCATCCATCGCCAAGACCCGCTACTCAACTCCCGGGGTCGGCCTCATCTCCCCGCCGCCCCACCACGACATCTACTCCATCGAGGACATCGCCCAGCTCATCCACGACCTGAAGTCGGCCAATCCTTCGGCCCGGATCCATGTGAAGCTGGTGGCCGAGGTGGGGGTGGGGACGGTGGCCGCAGGCGTGGCCAAGGCCCACTCGGACGTGGTGCTGATCTCCGGACACGACGGGGGCACCGGGGCCACCCCCCTCACCTCCCAGAAGCACGCCGGGATCCCCTGGGAGCTCGGGCTGGCCGAGACCCAGCAGACCCTGCTGGCCAACGACCTGCGCGACCGCATCGTGGTCCAGGTGGACGGCCAGATGAAGACGGGTCGGGACGTCGTCATCGGGGCCTTGCTCGGCGCCGAGGAATTCGGGTTCGCCACCGCCCCCCTGGTCGTCTCGGGCTGCATCATGATGCGGGTCTGCCACCTGGACACCTGCCCGGTGGGCATCGCCACCCAGAACCCGGTGCTCCGGGAGCGGTACACCGGCAAGCCGGAATTCGTGGAGACCTTCTTCGAGTACATCGGCGAGGAGGTACGCGAACTCCTGGCCCAATTGGGCCTGCGCTCCCTGGAGGAGGCCATCGGCCGGGTGGACCTGATCGACGCGGCCGAGGCCGTCGACCACTGGAAGGCCCGGGGCCTCGACCTCACCCCCATCCTGGTGCAGCCCGCACTCCCCGAGGGCGCGGTCCGCTACTGCATCAACCAGCAGGACCACGGCCTCGACCGGGCCTTGGACCACGTCTTCTTGGAGCAGTGCCGGCCGGCCATCGAGCACGGCACGCCGGTCCGGGCCGAGCTGGAGGTGACCAACGTCAACCGGACCGTGGGGACCCTGCTCGGCTACGAGATCACCCGCCGGCACGGCGGTGCCGGGCTGCCCGAGGGCACCATCGACCTCACCTTCCGGGGATCTGCCGGGCAGAGCTTCGGGGCCTTCCTGCCCCGAGGCGTCACCATGCGGTTGCTGGGCGACACCAACGACTATCTGGGCAAGGGGCTCTCCGGGGGTCGGATCATCGTGCGCCCGCCCGACGAGTCGACGTTCGCGGCCGAGGACAACATCGTGGCCGGCAATGTCATCCTCTACGGGGCCACCGGAGGGGAGGTCTTCCTACGGGGCCAGGTGGGCGAGCGGTTCTGCGTCCGCAACTCGGGGGCCATCGCCGTGGTGGAGGGGGTAGGTGACCACGGGTGCGAGTACATGACTGGCGGACGGGTGGTGGTGCTCGGCCCCACCGGGCGCAACTTCGCGGCCGGGATGTCAGGCGGGATGGCCTTCGTGTACGACCCACGCGGACAGCTGGTCGGGTCGTACAACCGTGACCTGGTGGACCTGGAGCCGCTCTCGGCCGATGATCGGGTCTGGCTGCGGGACCGGATCACCATGCACCGGGACGAGACCGGTTCGGAGGTCGCCCGGGCCATCCTGGCCGACTGGATCAGCGCGTCCGAACAGTTCGTGACGGTGATGCCCCAGGACTACCGGCGGGTGCTGGAGGCCACCGAGCGGGCCGTGGCCGAAGGCCGCTCGGTGGAGGAAGCGGTCATGGAGGCCTCCCATGGGTGACATCGGCCATGGGTGACATCAGCGGATTCCTGAAACACGGTCGCGAACTGCCGTCTCGGCGGCCGGTGCCGGTCCGGCTCCGCGACTGGAAGGAGGTCTACGAGCCCTTCCCGGTCGAGGCGGCCCAGGCGCAGGGGGCCCGCTGCATGGACTGCGGGATCCCCTTCTGCCACGAGGGATGCCCCCTCGGGAACCTGATCCCCGAGTGGAACGACCTGGTGTACCGGGACGATTGGTCGGACGCCATCGAACGGCTGCATGCCACCAACAACTTCCCCGAATTCACCGGCAGGCTGTGCCCGGCACCGTGTGAGGGATCGTGCGTGCTGGGGATCAACGACGACCCGGTGACCATCGAGCGGATCGAGTTCGAGATCATCGAGCGGGCCTGGTCCGAAGGGTGGGTGGAGCCCGTCGGCCCCTCGGTGCGCACCGGGAAACGGGTGGCTGTGGTGGGATCGGGCCCGGCCGGCCTGGCCGCCGCCCAGCAGCTGGCCCGGGCCGGGCACCAGACCGTCGTGTTCGAACGGGCCGAGAAGCCCGGTGGCCTGCTCCGCTTCGGGATCCCCGAGTTCAAGATGGAGAAAGCCGTGCTGGATCGGCGCCTGGAGCAGATGGCGGCCGAGGGCGTCGAGTTCCGGTGCTCGGTGTCGGTGGGGGAGCCGGCACCTGAGGTCCACGGGGCCGCGGCCCCCGACGCCACGGTCGTCAGTGCCCGGTCGCTCGTCGACGAGTTCGACGCCGTGGTGCTGGCCGGGGGGGCCACCCTCCCCCGGGACCTGCCCGTCCCCGGCCGGGAGCTCGAGGGCATCCACCGGGCCATGGACTTCCTGAAGCCGTCCAACCTGGTCCAGGAGGGCCTGCTGGCCGAGTCGCCCATCTCCGCCGAGGGCAAGCACGTGGTGATCATCGGTGGCGGGGACACCGGGGCGGACTGCCTGGGGACCGTCCACCGCCAGCGTGCGCTCAGCGTCCACCAGCTGGAGATCATGCCCGAACCCCCCACCAGCAGGACCGGCGAGAACCCCTGGCCCACCTGGCCCCTCATCCTGCGGACCTCTCCGGCGCTCGAGGAGGGGGGAGAGCGGCTCTTCTCGGTGACGACGGCCGAGTTCGTGGGCGACGGGGCCGGGCACGTGCGGGCCCTGCGCGGCTCCCAGGTGGAGATGGCCTACTCCGACGACGGGCGGCCTGAGTTCGTGCCCGTGGTGGGCTCGGAATTCGAGCTGCCCTGCGAGCTGGTCCTGCTGGCCATGGGCTTCCTCGGCACCGAGCGCCACGGAGTGGTGGCCGAACTGGGTCTCGAGGTCAACGAGCGGGGGAGCGTGGCCGCCGACGGATCGTGGTCCACCAACGTGGACGGGGTGTTCGTGTGCGGTGACATGACCCGGGGCCAGAGCCTGATCGTCTGGGCCATCGCCGAAGGGCGTTCGGCGGCGGCCTCGGTGGACCGTCACCTGATGGGCTCGACGGCGCTTCCGGCCCCCCTCCTCCCGGGCCAACTGGCCCTGCGCTGAGCGAACCCCGCTTCGACGGAGGGCCGGGCGCGAGCGTCCCCCGGGCTGAGCCGGGGGACGAACGGATGCATGCACCAACCGGTTTCGTCCCGACCTCACCGGGCCGCCACCCGGGTTCGGCAGGATCACTCAACCGATCTCCTACCTCCCTTGTACTCCTTCCAGGGCCGGTTGGCTAGTCCCCAATCGCCCGGATTCGGCTGAAGCGATGTCCGGACATGGCCGGGGCCGCGATCGCCAACCCCCGCCGGGGGACCTGGATGTAGGGACCCCCGTTGGCCACCAAGGGACCGACTCACCCGGGTTCGGTGTTGACGATCAGCACACTGCAGTGGCTGCGGTGGGCCACCTTGTTGGGGACGCTGCCCAGGACGAAGCGGGCCCTCCCCGTCATGCCTCTGTTTCCCACCACCACCAGATCGGCGCCGACCCGGTCGGCGGTGCCCATGATGGCCTCGGGGATGTCAGTCATCCCCGAGGTGTGGAATTCGACCTGTACGTGCTGGCGCTGGGCATCGGTCAAGAGCTGTGCCCGAGTGGCTTCGATCCCACCGCGTTCCTCGTCGATGACGGCCTGCCATGCCTTCGAGGTGACCTCCCCGGTCTCGACGGCCGGGTGCACCACGTGGACGACGTGGAGGACGGCGCCGGTGGCCTGGGCCAGATCCAGGGCGGTCCGGAGGGCGATCAGGCCGCGCTCCGACCGGTCAAGGCCCACCACGATCACCTTGTAGGGCATGGACACCCTCTCTCGGAGCTTCCTCCAGTGCTGCCGGGTGACGCTACCGGTGGGCCGAGCGGGTCGCAACGAGCGTCGCGGCCATCGGGACGGGATCGCCACCCGTATCCGGCCGCATCGTGGCACCTCCATCCGCCGGCCCAAGCGCCCCACGGCCCGACGGCCCACGGCCCGACGGCCGCGGGCGACGTAGCATCCCGTGATGAGCCCAATCGCCCGTCTGGCCGCCGTCTCCCTCGACAGTTCGGATCCGGCCGGGCTGGCCGCGTTCTACCGGGAGCTCCTCGAGCTCGAGGTGTTCTTCGACTCGGAGGACTTCGTGGCCCTCAAGGGGGCCGGAATCCTCATGACCATGCAGCGGGTCGAGGACCACCTTGCCCCCACCTGGCCGACCGGTGAGGTCCCCAAGCAGATCCACCTGGAGCTGGCCGTCACCGACCTGGAGGAGGCCGAAGCGAAGGCACTGGCCATCGGAGCACGCCGGGCCGGGATCCAGCCCGCACCGGATGTCTGGCGCGTGCTCATCGATCCGGCCGGACACCCGTTTTGCATCACCACCCTCATCCCCGAGGTCTGACGGCACCCGGTCTGGCGTTCTCCCCACCCGACCGGCCGCCGAGGCTGGGGCTAGTTCGGCAGGGTGTAGGAGTTCTCGAGCTCGTCCTGCAACACGGTGGCGACGGTGTGCGTCGTGTCGATCACCAGCTCCTCCGGGAGGAGGCGGGAACGGTAGGACCAGCCGGCCGGCAGGGCCAGTCTCTGGCCGAGCGTCTCCAGGCCGGTCGGGGTGATCGAGGGGTCGACACCGATGCAGTAGGCCTGCATCACATAGGCCAGGCCGTCCGGATTGACCAGCTCGTAGACCGGTGCTCCGGCGTCGAAGAAGAAGACGGCACCCCGGTTGACGTGCGTCTCGGTGTACGGGGCGACCGAGGGGGTGGTCCCGAGGTCGATGAGGGCGATCCGCCGCATGGTGAGGCCGTTGAAGTCGCGGAGGACCGGCTCCGCCACCGCCACCTTCTGCCCCAGGCCGTCGATCATCCAGTGGCGGGGCCCGTTGAGCTTGACCGCCACCGCCCCCATGTCGGCGGCGATGGCCTCGCTGTCGAGGCCGGCCCACAGCTCCTGGGGGCAGTCGTTGAGCATCTGGGTCCCGTAGACCTCGGCCTCGAAGCGGCCGTCCCGGAGGAACACCGCGATGACCTCCCCGTACCGGACCCCGCGCAGTTCGGAGATGAGTCGCTGGACGGGAGCTGTGGCCACGGTCGGTTGTCCTTTCGGAGATTGCCCAGCCAAAGATATAGCACAGTGACTGACAGAAGTTGTTCGGACGACTACCCGCCGGAGTCGTCCGCCGGCCGGCGCCGGCCTCGGTTGGTGCGGCGAGACGAGTGGGGTCACCCGGCTGGCACCCGGTCAGCCCGCCTGTCACCCCGGCCGGGTGACCCCCACCAACCCGGGCCAGTGGGCGTCGTCGAAGCGCACCAGGGCCCCGGAGTGGGGTGCGTCGATCATCTCGCCGGCGCCCGCGTAGAGCCCGACGTGGTCGACGCCGGTCGGGCCGGTGCCGAAGAAGACGAGATCACCGGGCTCGACCCCCGCGGCGGCGGAGATCGCCGGTCCGGCGTCGAACTGGCTCTGGGCCACCCGGGGCAGGGCGATCCCCGCGCTGCGGTAGGCGGCCTGGACCAGGCCCGAGCAGTCGAACCCACCCGACCCGGTGCCGCCCCAGAGGTAGGGGGTGCCCAGCTGCTGGGCGGCGAAGGTGAGCGCGGCCACCACCGTCCCCGAGACCGTGGGGTCGTCGACGAAGGTCAGCGACAGGGTGAGCACGATGTTGGCGTAGACGGCCGAGTGGTTGTAGGCCTCGATGGCGGCCCGCAGGGTGGCTGCCGACCCGGCCCCGTCTGCGCACAGGAGGGCCGAGGCGGTGTAGGCCGCGTCCACCGGGTCGTAGGGAGAGGCGGGTCGCGCCCCATCGGGTCCGATGGTCGCGTAGGCCGAAAAGGTGGTCGGCTCGAACTGCATGGGACCTTCCGCCCCGGCGGCGTTGGCCCCCGACCACACCCCCGGTGCGGTGGATCGCCCGCTGCCCGATTCCACGGTGCCGACCGCGGCCAGGATCGACCAGGACAGCCCGGGACAGCCGGCGGCCGCCTCCTGGTAGAGCGGGAGCCACGAGGCGGGGATGGCGGGCTCCGGCTCGGACCCACCGGAGCCGGGCTGGTCGGTGGCGAGGGTGGCCCCGACGGCCGGGTTCGATCCGTCCGGGCCGGAGCCGGCGGCGACCACCACCAGCAGGACCAGGCCCACGGTGAGCGCCACCACGATGACAATGAGTGCGAGGAGTCTGCCCACGGCCGTTCCTCCGAACCGTCGAGCGGTCAGGGTGAGCGGCACACTCAGAGGCCCGGTGCCCGGCACCGGGGGGCCACGGCCAGTCCACCATCAGACCGCCGCGGTCGGCAAGCCCTCGGTCGCGCCCCCGGCCGGGGACTCGCCGCCGCGTCTCCGCCCCGAACCCGTGCCCGGCCGATCAGCGCCGGCCCACGGGCGATTCTGCCCCTGACCGGGTCGGTCAGGGGTCACTATGCTCGGTCCAGCGGGATTTCCGGCGTCGGACAGGGAGGAACGATCGTGCTCAGCACCATGCAGGATGCGCCACTGTTGGTGAGCGGGATACTCCGCCACGGCCAGCAGGTCTACGGCGACAGCCGGGTGATCACCATTACCGGTCCCGACGGCGAGTCGGTGACCGCCACCTTCGACGAGGTGGCCCAACGCGCCGAACGGCTGGCCAGCGCCCTCGGTCGCCTGGGGATCGGGGACAGCGACCGGGTGGGCACCTTCCTCTGGAACAACCAGACCCATCAAGAGGCCTATCTGGCGGTTCCGGCGATGGGTGCCGTGCTCCACACCTTGAACCTGCGCCTCTTCCCCGAGCAGCTCGCCTACGTGATCAACCACGCCGAGGACCAGGTCATCATCGTGGATGTCTCACTGGTCCCGTTGCTGGCCCGGGTCCGGGACCAGCTCACCACCGTGAAGCACATCATCGTGGCTGGCGACGGTGACAGCAGCGCACTGGGGGAGACCCTCGCCTACGAGGAGCTGCTGGCCGCCGAGGAGCCCGGGTACGGGTGGCCCGTTTTCGACGAACGGCAGGCGGCGGCGATGTGTTACACCACGGGGACCACGGGCAACCCGAAGGGCGTGGTGTACAGCCATCGGTCCACCTATCTCCACTCGTTCGCGCTGACCTCCGGTGCGGCCCTCGGCGTCCACGACCAGGACCTGGTGCTGGCCATCGTTCCCATGTTCCACGCCAATGCCTGGGGCACGCCGTATGCCGCCTTCATGACCGGTGCCGGTCTGATCATGCCGCAGATGTACCTCCAGGCCGCGCCACTGTCCGCCATCATCGCCAAGCACCGCCCCACCCTGTCAGCCGGGGTCCCCACCATCTGGAGCGACCTGCTCCGTCACGCCAAGTCCAACCCGGTGGACATGTCGTCGCTGCGGATGATCACCGCGGGCGGCGCCGCCGTCCCCCGGCAGCTGATCGAGCAGTTTCGCGACGAGCTCGGGGTGCAGCTGGTCCAGGGATGGGGGATGACCGAGACCAGCCCCATCTGCTCCCTGGCCCTGCCGCCGGCTGGGGTACCCGAGTCCGAGGAGATCGAGTGGCGGTCGAAGACCGGCCGGGTGGTGGCCGGCGTGGAGGTGCGGGTGGTGGGCGAGGACGGGTCGGTCATGCCCAACGACGGGCAGTCGGTGGGGGAGTTCGAGGTGCGGGGCCCCTGGATCACCGGCTCCTACTACGGCGAGGCCACCCCGGAGCGCTTCCATGACGGGTGGCTCCGGACCGGGGACATCGGCTCGCTCGACCAGCGGGGCTACATGCAGATCAGCGACCGTACCAAGGACGTGATCAAGTCGGGCGGGGAGTGGATCTCCTCGGTGGAATTGGAGAACGAGGTCATGGCCCACCCCGGCGTGGTGGAGGCGGCGGTCATCGCCGTGCCCGACGAGCGGTGGAGCGAACGCCCCCTGGTGGCGGTGGTCCTGGAGGAGGGGTCCGACCACTCGGCCGACGAGCTGCTGGTGTTCCTCGGGCCGCGGGTGAGCAAGTGGTGGCTCCCCGAGCGTTGGACCTTCATCGACGAGGTGCCGAAGACCAGTGTCGGTAAATTCGACAAGAAGGTGCTGCGGGCCCGATATGCCGACGGGGATCTCGAGGTGGTCGAGGTCGAGATCCAGACCTCCCGCTGAGCTCGGTGGCCACCGATCCCACCGAGATCGCCGAACGCCTGTCGGGCATCAGCGAGGAGCTGGCCGACCTGGCGCTGGACCGACTGCGCCAAGCGTCCGACGCGGTGCGCTCCGGTGGTGCCCCCGACCCGGCCCTGACCGCCGAGGAGAAGCGGATCACCCGGGCCCGCCGCTCGGTGGAGAAGGCGGTGACCCTTCTGGCCGGCCCCGGCGGCTCGTCGCCGGCCTTCGACGAGGGACCGTAGGGGACGGTCGGCCCGACCTCGACCCGGAGCGCGGCTCCCGGCTGAGCCGACATTCCCGCTCGGTCTCAGGACCAGGTTGGCTCCGGCAGCCGGTTGAGTGCGTCGATGAGCTGGCGCAGCCGGCCGTAGTGCATCTTGTCGAATCGGAGTGCCAGCCGGTCCTGGTCGAGGTGGTCCCCGTCGGAGCGCTCCGGCGGGAGGGGCTTGGACACCCGGATGGTGCCCTCCGCCACGATGTCGGCGAACTCCACATTGAGATCGGCCAGCTGACGTCGGTCGGGGGCCCGGAGCATCCGGATGACCAACAGGTCGCCGACCCACCGGCATGACTGGTAGTTCCGGTAGAAGCCGAGGACCTCGGCGGTGGCCTCCTCCACACTGTCGGTGATGCGGAAGAGGGACCGGTCGTCGAGGGACACCAGACCTCGGGGCTCCACCGCGGTGCGCAGGAAGTGGTCCCATTCGCTCCAGTAGTTTCCGTTCGGAATGTCCAGCATGACCACCGGGGCCGGTTCGGCTTTCCCGGTCTGGAGGAGGGTGAGGATCTCGAATCCCTCGTCCAGCGTGCCGAACCCCCCCGGCATGACCACGTATCCGTCGGATTCCTTGATCAACATGAGCTTGCGGGTGAAGAAGTAGCGCATCTCGACCAGCTTGGGGTCCTGGGCGATGAAGGTGTTGGCGCCCTGCTCGAACGGCAACCGGATGTTGACTCCGATCGACTTGTCCGACCCGGCTCCCTCCATGCCGGCGGCCATGATCCCGGGCCCGGCCCCGGTGACCACCATCCAGTCGGCGGCGGCCAGGGTGGCGGCCAGTTGGCGGGTGCAGGAGTACGCCGGATGGTCCGGCTGGGTGCGAGCCGATCCGAAGATGGTCACCTTGCGCCGGTGACGGAACGGCTGGAACACCCGGAAGGCCTCGGCCATCTCGGCCAGGGCCGAGTCGGCGACCTTCAGATCGATCACCTCGGTGTCGCTGGCGGCCAGCACGCCCACGGTCTCCAGCATGGAGCGGAACAGTCGGCGCTTGGAGCGCGACGGCTCGCCGCCCAGCAGCTCCTCCACCAAACGGTCGATCGACTGCTCCACCGCCGTTCCGGGGGTCGGGACCTCCTCGACGGACTGCCCCGGGACCAAGGACTCCGTCCCGGACCGTGCCAGGGCCGAGGGTGGCTCTCGGCCGGTACGGGTCTCGTCCACCATCAGGGGGCGGTGACGAGTGCTTCGGTCCGGGGGTCGCCCACCCGGCCGTACAGCGTGGTGCGCTGGGCCAGGGTGCGCCCCAGGGGCTCGACGATGGCGGCGAACCGCTCGGCGTCCATCATCTGACCGTGGCTGGCCCCCGCGGCCCGAGAGATGTTCTCGTCCATCAGGGTGCCGCCGAGGTCGTTGACTCCGGCCCGCAGGATCTGGCGGACGCCTTCGGCCCCCATCTTGACCCAGCTGATCTGGATGTTGTCGATGGAGCCGCGGTAGGCGATCCGGCCCACGGCGTGCATCAAAAGGGTCTCTCGGAAGGTGGGCCCCCGGCGGGACCGCTTCTGAAGGTAGAGGGGGGTGGCCATGTGTACGAACGGGAGCGGGACGAATTCGGTGAAACCGCCGGTCTGACGCTGGAGCTCCCGGGTGACCACCAGGTGCCGGGCCCAGGACCGGGGCTGCTCGACCGCCCCGAACATGATGGTCACGTTGGACCGCAACCCCACCTCGTGAGCGGTTCGGTGGGCGAACAGCCACTCCTCGGTGTTGATCTTGTCGGGGCAGAGCACGGCCCGTACGGGATCGTCGAGGATCTCGGCCGCCGTACCGGGCAGGGTCTTCAGGCCGGCGTCGCGCAGCAGGACCAGGTAGTCGGCGAGCGGCATCTCCGAGCGCCGAGCGCCCTCGGTGACCTCGAGTGCGGTGAACCCGTGGATGTGGATGCTGCGGGAGGCCTCTCGGACCGCCCGGATGACCTCGAGGTAGTAGTCGCCGTCGAAGCTCGGATGGATGCCGCCCTGCAGGCAGACCTCGGTGGCTCCCAGGGCCTCGGCCTCACGGACCCGGTCGGAGATCTCGCTCAACTCGAGGAGGTAGGGGGTGCCCCGGAGATTGAGCGAGAGCGGTCCCTTGGAGAAGGCACAGAACCTGCACTTGAAGGTGCAGACGTTGGTGTAGTTGATGTTCCGGTTGTTGACGTAGGTGACCTGGTCGCCCACGGCTTCGATGCGGAGCTGGTCAGCCACCGCCGCCACGGCGCGGACCTCGGGACCCCGGGCCGAGAACAGGGTCACGATCTCGTCCTCGCCCACCGGGTCCCCGCCCGCCACCCCGGCCAGGACCTCGCCCACCGCGCTGTGTGTCGAGGCCATGGTCACCACCGGAGGAGCGGCGGACCTCCGGGAGCCGTCCGGGGCCGGGTCTGCCACCAGGACCGGGGGCGGATGCTCGCCACCGGAGGCCCAGGGGTGGTCGCGCCCGAGGCCCTCGGCGTCGGAGGCGTCGAGGACCGGGAACCGCATGGCCTGGTCCAACCACCGGTCCGGGTTCAGGGCGAACTCCGGGTACAGGGTCAGGCGGGGGGCCAGCGTGAAGCCGGCCGCTTCGGTGGCTCCCCGCAGGACATCCAGCTCCGGCCAGGCCCGTTCGGGGTTCACGTGGTCGGCGGTCACCGGTGAGACCCCGCCCCAGTCGTCGATGCCGGAGGCCATCAAGGGGGCGAGATCGTCGGAGAGGTTGGGCGGGGCCTGCAGATGGATCTCGGCCGGGAGGATCAGCCGGGCGGCGGCGATGGTCCAGAGGAACTCGTCGGCCGGGCAGGGCGGCTGCCGATGCATCGAAGTGCCGGGCTTGGGCAGGAAGTTCTGGACGATGACCTCCTGGACGTGACCGTGCCGTCGGTGGCTGGTGGCGATGGCCTCGAGGGTGGCCACCCGGTCGGCCCGGGACTCCCCGATGCCCACCAGCAGTCCGGTGGTGAAGGGGATGCCGGAACGTCCGGCGAACTCGAGGGTGGCCAGCCGTCGGGCCGGGACCTTGTCCGGGGCCCCGCGGTGGGCGAGCAGATCCGGGTTCACCGACTCGACCATCATCCCCTGGCTGGCCGAGACCGGGCGGAGGCGGAGCAGATCGGCGAGATCGAGGGCTCCGGCGTTGGCGTGGGGGAGCAACCCGGTCTCCTCGACCACGGCGCGGCACGCCGCGGCCAGGTAGGCCACCGTGGAGGCATAGCCGTGGTCGTCAAGCCACTCCCGGGCGGCCGGATACCGGTCTTCGGGGCCTTCTCCCAGGGTGAACAGGGCCTCGTGACACCCGGCGTCCCGCCCGGCCCGGGCGATGGCCACTACCTGGTCGAGCGGGAGATAGGGGGAGGACACCCGGGCCGGGGCCTTGGCGAAGGTGCAGTAGCCACAGCGGTCCCGGCACAACATGGTGAGCGGGATGAACACCTTCGGGGAGAAGGTGATCCGGTTGCCATGGGCCGCGTGGCGGATGCGGCCGGCCTCCTCCTGAAGCACCGCCACCGGCACGTCCACCAGCCCGGAGGAGGACCATCCGGCGTCGGTCACCGCCCCCTTCGCCGGCTCGGGCCGCGAGGGGGCCGACAGGTGCGAAGGTGGTGAGCCGGGGTCGGCGGGCATCGGCGACACCTTATCGGAGCGGTCCCAGGTGGCGACCGCCCGTCGAGCTGGGTCGACGCCGCTCCGCCCACCCCCTCCGACCACCGGCCATCCCCGCCTGCCGCGGTCTCTCCCGGCGACCCCGTCGGTACTACGAAGGAAGGGGGGTGCCGTCGGCGGCATCCTCGTCGACCAGCCAGACGATGCGATCGGCGGTCACCCGGGTGGCGGGCAGGTCGGCCCCGGCCACCACGGCGGCGAACGCCTCGCGCTTGGAGCTTCCCGACACGGTGAAGACGGCCAGCCGGGCCCGGGCGAGGCCGGGGAGGGTGAGGGTGATCCGATCGTGGGGATTCCGCTCCTCGGGGTCTCGGTTGGCCACCACCAGGACGGCGGGATCGACGATGTCCAGAGCGGCGGATCCCGGGAACAGGGAGGCGGTATGGCCGTCCGGCCCCAGTCCCAGGTGGACCAGGTCGAAGGCCGGGAGCGGTCCGATCACCGCCTGATAGTCGGCCGCCGCCGCCGACGGTGTCCCCGACTTGTACATGGGGTGGTCCGATCCCACCGGCCCGACCACCTCGAGCAGGGTCCGGGCGATCATGTGGTAGTTGGAGTCGCGGTGGTCGGGCGGCACACACCGCTCGTCACCCAGGTAGACGTCCACTTCGTCCCAGGGGAGTCCGCGGCCCGACCCGCCCTCCTGGGCCAGCCGGCGGTAGCAGGCCTCGGCGGTGGGCCCCCCCGACAGGAACAGGGAGAAGCGGTCCTGACGGGGTCGGGCCACCGACTGGGCGACCACACGGGCGAAGGCGTCGGGCACCGAGGGCGCCAGCTGCACGGTGCCGTTCACCGGATCGGTCGGTTCATTGGGGGAACTCGGCCAGCCGACCGCCGCTGAGCTCGAGGTCGATCACCGGGTTGCGCCACTCGTCGCCGGACCGCTCGACCAGCAGGTCGGCCAGGTGGGGGCCCCAGCTGCCGGACGGGTAGGTCAGCATGGCCCCACCCGGTTCCGACCACGCCAACAGATAGGGATCGACGATGCGCCAGGCCTGCTGGACCTCGTCGGACCGGATGAACAGGGTGGCATCACCCACCATGGCGTCGTGAATGAGGCGTTCGTATCCGTCGGCGGCCTGCTCTCCGGCAAAGGCCTCGGCGTAGTTGAAGTCCATGGCCACCGAGCGGAGGTGGAACTTCTCCCCGGGTATCTTGGCGCCGAACTCCAGGCTGATGCCCTCGTCGGGCTGGATCCGCAGGATCATCGCATTGGGTCGGAGGTCCCGACTGGTGCGATGGTCGAAGAGGAGGAACGGCACCTGCCGGAAGGTCAGGACCACCTCGGTCACCCGGGCCGGAAGTCGCTTACCCGTCCGCACGTAGACGGGGACCCCGGACCAACGCCAATTCTCCACCCGGAGCCGGAGGGCCAGGTAGGTCTCGGTCATGCTGTCCGGGGAGACGTCTTGTTCCTGGCGGTAGCCGAGCACCTTCTCGCCGTTGATGACGCCCGGTCCGTACTGGGCCCGCACCGACTTGTCGACGGCCTCGTCGGGGGTGGGAATGTCGATGGCCTGGAGCAGCTTGACCTTCTCGTCGCGGATCCGGTCGGCGTCCGTGCTGGTGGGGGACTCCATCAGCGTGAGGGCCAGAACCTGCATGACGTGGTTCTGCACGATGTCGCGGAGGGCCCCGGCCGTTTCGTAGAACCCGCCGCGGTGCTCCACGCCGATCGATTCGGCCACCGTCACCTGCACCTGTTCGACGTAGCGGCGGTTCCAGATGGGCTCGAAGATGGCGTTGGCGAACCGGAGGGCCAGCACGTTCTGGACGGTCTCTTTGCCCATGTAGTGGTCGATCCGGTAGATCTGGCTCTCGTCGAAGGCGGCGTGCATCTTCTCGTCCAGGGCGACGGCGCTGTCGAGGTCCCGGCCGTAGGGCTTCTCCACCACCACCCGGATGAAGCGCTCGTCGGTGTCGGGGCCCACGCAGGCGTGGGTGGCCAGTGCCCCGGCCACCAGCCCGAACACACTGGGGATGGTGGCGAGGTAGTAGAGGCGGTTCCCAGCTGTGCCGTCGAGCCGATCAGCTTCGTCGAGGTGAGCCTTCAGGGTCTCGAAGGTGACCGGGTGGTCGTACTCGCCGGAGATGTACTTGAACCGTGCGGTCAGCGCCCGCCACTTCGGCCCGGCCTCGGGGGTGGCCTCGGCCACGTGGGACCGGAACTCCTCGTCGCTCCACTCGGTGCGGGCCACCCCGATGACGGTGAACCCGTCGTCGAGCACTCCCCGGTCGGCCAATCGGGCCAGGGCCGGCAGGATCTTCCGGGCGGTCAGGTCGCCGGAAGCGCCGAAGATGACCATGGCCGCCGGCGGGGCCTTGGACAAGACGGGAGGGAGGGAGCGGCTGCCGGCCGCACGGTTGGGGGCGCTGCCCCTGTGGTTGGTGTCGCTCATTTGGGCGTGAAGGTCTCGCCCGCCTGGGTGCCGTCGGCGGTCACGATGGCGTGTCCCCCGAACTGGTTCCGCAGGGCCGACACCAGCCGCATCCCGAAGGCGTCCTTCTTCTGGGAGGCGAACCTGGCAAACAGCGCCGAGGAAATGACCGGGGCCGACACGCCCCGGTCGATGGCCTCCTCGACCGTCCAGCGACCTTCCCCGGAGTCGGCGACCACCCCCTCGATCTTGTCGAAGCCCGACTCGGGGCGCAGGGCCCGCTCCGCCAGCTCGAGGAGCCAGCTGCGCACCACCGATCCGTAGCGCCAGATGGCGGCGATCTCATGGAGGTCGAGGTCGAACTCGGGGGCCTCGGACATGATCTCGAAGCCCTCGGCATAGGCCTGCATCAGCCCGTACTCGATCCCGTTGTGGACCATCTTGACGAAGTGGCCGGCCCCGGCTGGGCCCACGTGGGCGTAGCCGCCTTCGGGCGCCAGGTCGCGGAAGATCGGTTCGGCGATGGCCACGGCCTCCGTGGTGCCGCCCACCATCAGGCAGTACCCCTCCTTCAACCCCCAGATGCCACCCGAGGTTCCGGCGTCGACCAGGGCGATGCCGTCGGCGGCCAGCTGCTCGACCAGCGGGGCGGTCTCCTTGTAGTTGGAGTTCCCTCCGTCGATGATCACATCACCCGTCCCGAACAGGCCGGCCAGCGTGGTGATGGTGGAGTTGGTGGGCTCGCCGGCCGGCACCATCACCCAGGCCACCCGTGGGACGGTCAGCTTGGCGGCCACCTCCTCCAGGGTGGCGGCCGGCTCGGCCCCGAGGGCCGCCGCCGCCATCCGGGCCTGGTCCGAGAGGTCGAAGGCCACCACCTCGTGACCGTGCTCGATGAGCCGTTGGGTCATGTTGGCGCCCATCTTGCCCAGACCGATCATGGCGATCCTCATGGTGCTCTCCTTGGTGATGGCGGGGTGGGTGGTCTCATCGGGGTGTGGTGGGCCGGGGTTCCCGGTCGCGGAAGGGGGCCTGGGTCAGCGCCCGGGAGGGCCTGGACACCCCGGCTGCGGCGGCGTCCAACCGGCGCCTGTGGGACCGGCGCCGGCCCGGCCGGTCCGGGAGGTCGGGAGCCGCCGCCGTCATCTGCACGCTCGGCCCCGACCTAGGCACCGCCGGCCAGGGCGTTGGCCTTGTCGCTGAGCGACTGCATGAGTTCGTCGAAGGACTTGGCGAAGGAGGCCACCCCCTCCGACTCGAGGACGGCCGCCACATCGGCCATGTCGATGCCGCCTGCGGCCAGGCGGTCCATGACCCGACGGGCCTCGCCGAGTCCCTGGTCCACCGTGCGGGCCACCGTCCCGTGGTCGAGGAAGTCGTCCACCGTGGAGTTGGGCATGGTGTTGACGGTGTCCGGACCGATCAACGTGTCCACGTAGGCCAGGTCGGGATAGGCGGGATTCTTGGTGGAGGTCGAGGCCCAGAGCGGCCGCTGTACCCGCGCTCCCTTGGCGGCCAACGCTTCCCAGCGCGCCCCGGTGAAGCGTCGGCGGAAGAGGTCGTAGGCCAGGCGGGCCTGGGCCACCGCGGCCGTCCCCCGCAGGCTGAGCAGGCCCTCGGCGTTCGGCGCGCCCTGGGCCGCGGCCTCGATCCGGCGGTCGACCTCGGTGTCGACCCGGCTGACGAAGAAGGAGGCCACGCTGGCCACACCCGACAGGTCGTCGGCTCCGGAGGCGACCAGGGCCTCGAGGCCCGCCAGATAGGCCTCGATGACCTGGTCGTATCGCTCGAGGCTGAAGATCAGGGTCACGTTGATCTTGCGGCCCTCGCTGATCATCTGCCGGATGGAGGGGACACACTCCTGGGTGGCTGGGATCTTGACCAGGACGTTGGGCTGGGCGATGCGCTCATGGAGGGAGCGCGCCGCCCCCGAGGTCCCCTCGGTGTCGTGGGCCAAGGACGGCGCCACCTCCACCGAGACGAAGCCGTCCCCGCCTCCCGAGCTGTCGTAGACGGACCTGAGGACGGCCAGGGCGCCCTGGATGTCGTCGATGACCAGGTCCCAGTAGGCGTCCTCCACCGATTTCGTCGCCATCAGCGCCCGGAATTGTTCGTCGTAGGTGTCCTGCCCCTCGATGGCCTTGGCCAAGATGGTCGGGTTCGAGGTGACCCCGCGGATGCCCTGGTCGACCAGACCGGCCAGCGTTCCGTCCTCCAGCCAGTCGCGCCGCAGGTTGTCGATCCAGGGGCTCTGCCCCTGTTGCTCGAAGAGGTCGTTCAGCCTGGTCATGGGCGTCCTTTCGTCAGGGTGCCGGTCGGAGCCGTCACCGGGTCGACCACCCGGCGACCAGAGTGGCGGCCTCGGTGGCGACGTGCCGGGGGGTGAAGCCGAACTCCTCCATGGCCACCGGGCCGGGGGCCGACGCCCCGAAGTGGTCGATGCCCACCATGGCGTCGGCGTACCGTTCCCAGCCGAAGGTACTGGCCGCCTCGACGGCCAGGCGGGGCACTCCGCCGGGGAGCACCTCGGTGCGATACCCATCGGGCTGGTCGGCAAACAGGTCCCACGAGGGGAACGAGACGACGCGGGCGGCCAGCCCCTCGGCCTCCAGCAGGTCGGCTGCGGCCAGGCAGAGGGAAACCTCGCTGCCGCTGCCGATGAGGATCACCTGGGCCGCCCGGTCCGCCGGCTCCCGGAGGACGTAGGCCCCCCGGGACACCCCGGGCTCGGCCAGAGCCGCGGTCTCGGCCAGCACCGGGAGCTCCTGGCGGGTGAGGATCAGGGCGGTCGGCCCGTCCCGGTCCACGGCGATGCGCCACGCCTGGACGGTCTCGTTGGCGTCGGCCGGGCGGATCACCCGAAGGTCGGGTATGGCCCGCACCGCGGCCAGCTGTTCGATGGGCTGGTGGGTCGGACCGTCCTGGCCCAGGCCGATGGAGTCGTGGGTCCAGGAGTAGACGACGTGGACGTCGGACAGGGCGGCGAGGCGCACCGCCCCCCGCATGTAGTCGCTGAAGACGAAGAACGTCCCGCCGACCGGCAGCACCCCCCGGTGGGCCGCCATCCCGTTCATGATGCCGCCCATCCCGTGCTCGCGGATCCCGTAGTGGATGAGGCTCCCGCCCGGATCGGTGGCCGACTGGGCCGTGGCGTCGACCATGGCCATGCCGGTGTTGCCGGTCAGGTCGGCGCTGCCGGGCATGATCCCGGGGATCGCCTCACCGGTGGCGTCGAGGCAGGCCTTGATGGCCTTCCGGGTGGCCATGGGTCCGTCCTCGGGGGCGAACGTGGGGAGTTTGGCCTCCCAGCCGGGCAGACCGTGCCCCTGGAGGCCGGCCTCGAAGCGGGCCCGGTCGCCTCCCCAGGCTCGGTAGCGCCGGTCCCACTCGGCGCGGAGCGACTGGCCACGCGGGATGCACGACCGGTAGAACTCGAGGACGTCGTCGGGCACCCAGAAGCTCTGGTCGGGTGGGAGGCCCAGCAGCTCCTTGGTCAGGGCGATCTCCTCGGGGGGGAACGGATCGCCGTGGGCCTTGGCCGTGTCGGTCAGGTGCGGGGACGGGTAGCCGATATGGCTGCGCAGGATGATCAGCGACGGCCGGTCCTCCACGGCCTTGGCCCGCCGCAGCGCGGCCTCGAGGGCGTCGAAGTCGTTGGCGATCTCGCCGACCCGGTCCACGTCCCACCCGTAGGCGGCGAAACGCTCGCCGACGTCGTCGGAGTAGGAGAGCTCGGTCGGTCCGTCGATGGTGATGTGGTTGTCGTCGTACACATAGACCAGGCGGCCCAGCTCGAGGTGTCCGGCCAGGGAGGCGGCCTCGTGGGAGATGCCCTCCTCGAAGCAGCCGTCACCGGCGAAGACGAAGGTGTGGTGGTCGCAGACCTCCGGGGAGTAGTGGGAGCGCAGCCACCGCTCGGCGATCCCCATGCCGACGCCGTTGGCCACCCCCTGGCCGAGCGGGCCGGTGGTGACCTCGACGCCGGCCGTGTGGTTGTGCTCGGGATGCCCGGGCGTCCGGCTTCCGAACTGCCGAAAACGTCGGAGGTCGTCCAGGGTCAGGCCGTAGCCGGTGAGGTACAGCATGGAGTACAGGAGGATCGAGGCGTGGCCGTTGGACAGGACGAAGCGGTCCCGGTCCGGCCAGTCGGGCGCGGAGGGGTCGTGGTGCATGACCCGGGTGAACAGCACGTGGGCCAGTGGGGCGAGGGCCATGGCCGTGCCGGAGTGGCCGGAGTTGGCGGCCCGGGGGGCATCCATGGCCAGCCCCCGGATGACGTTGACGCCCAGCTGCTCGAGGGCGAAGGAGTCGGCCTGGTTCCCGGGGGAGGTGGTGCTGGCGGTCATTGAGGCAACCCTACCGGCCGCGTCGAGCGACGGGCCACGGGGGCGACGGGCCTCGGCGCGGCTCCGGGCGCCCGGTCATCTCGTCCGGAACAGCGCGATCGACGCGGTGAACTGGTGGACGAAGTTGCGGCCCCCGACCGGTCCGAACTCCCCGCCGGCGAAGAACCCGCCCACCGGCACCGGGCCCAGGGTACGGGACAGCGCCCCGGCGTCGTGGTGGGCCTCGTCGAACAGCCGGGTCCCCCGGCCGCTGCAGGGGAACAGCAGGCCGGC
Organism: uncultured Acidimicrobiaceae bacterium; assembly: GCA_963833585.1. Lineage (GTDB taxonomy): Bacteria > Actinomycetota > Acidimicrobiia > Acidimicrobiales > RAAP-2 > Bog-756. The sequence continues at coordinate 56,382 of CAWHYF010000005.1, forward strand.
GTCGGCCCGGCGACCGTCCAGCAGCTGGAGCAGGTCGAGGCGGGCGGTGACCGCGTCGCGGTGGTGGAAGCGGATGGTGCTCCCGAGGGGAACACGGTCGTCGACGGCCACGGCCCCGGTCGACCGGTCCACGCCGACGACGCTCCGGACCAGGTAGTCGGACGGTCCCGGGTCGACGACCCGGTCGTCCACCACTCGGCCCACGAACAGCCCGTTGGTCTCGATCCCCGCCACCTCGGCGGGGTCGAGGTGGCGGGTGATCTGCGAGACCAGGCACTTGATGGCCGGCTGGCCGGCCACCTCGTAGATGATGTTCCGGTCCGAGCGGGTCACGGTGAGGGCGTCGCCGTAGGGCCGGCACCCCTGGGACACCAGGGCCTCGACGTCGATCCCGTGCCCCACCAGCACGCCGACGGCCCCGTCGGTGGCGATGTCGCCACCGGCCACCAGCCGGGTCCCGCCGGGCCCGAGGCCGCCCGAGGCGTTCCCGCCCACCACCGGCAGGCCCGGGTGCCGGTGGGCGAGCCAGGACAGGAACTCGGCCGCGGGGAAGGTGAACGGGTCGGCCACCAGCACCAGGGCCGAGGGCTCGAAGGGGAGACGGTCAGGCCACCCGGCGAAGTGCCAGTCTCCGTCGGCCAGACGGGTGGCGCCCAGGCGGACCGGGGCCAGGGGCCCGATCCAGCCCGCCCACAGGCTGACCGCCGGGGTCTCCTCCACCTCCCGGGCCGTACCCACCACGGACTCGGCGGCGGCCCCGACGATGGCCAACGGGTGCAGCACGGAGCCGATGGTGCGGACGATGTCCTCGAGGGCGCCGGCATGGGCCCGGGTGACGGCCACCATCACCAGATCGGGTCGCTCCCCGATGGACTCCAACACCGCCCCGGTCACCTCCCCGACGGCCTCGGAGGCCACCGGATGCTCGGACAGGGCGCAGGCGAAGGGCACCCCGGTCAGCGGTCAGGCTGATCGAAGCGGATGTCGAGGGTGCGGAGATAGGTGTGCAGGCCGGCATCCTGGACGGGCACCAGGTAGGCCGGACGCCCCGACTCGTTGTGATGGCTGTGCCACAGACCCGGTGGGGTGACGAAGGCCCCGCCCGCCTGCCAGTCCACCCGGACCGGGTCCGCGATGGCGCCGGTGGCGTCCAGCCGGTGGCCCAGCAGCGAGTAGCAGCCCGGAGCGCACGCCGTGATCAGGTCCAGGGCGACGCTCTGATGACGGTGTGGTCGCTGCACCCGGCCGGCGGGCAGCACCCCGAGCATGGCCCACAGGGTGTGGGTCACGGTCAGGGTCTGGGGGGTGGCGGCGTTGCCCAACAGGATGCTGACCCGACTCCGTCCGGCTGCCTCCGGGTGGCGTTCCACCTCGGCCAACCGGGCCTGGGCGGCGACTCCGTCGAACCGGGTGGGCTCGAACCTCGACCGGGTGGGCGTGGCGCCGAGGTACCGGAGAAGGGGTGCGTCGGTGACCCGGTAGAGCAGGGCACCGTCGGGCCCCCCGGCCGGCTCGGTCCCGGCCGACCCGGCCCGGTGGGTGGTGGTGCATCCGGCCGGGAGGGTGAGGAAGTCGCCGGCCCGCCAGGCCATCCGCCCGGTCCCGTCCCCTGCGCCGCCGGTGACCCGCTCGAAGGTGCTGTGGCCCGCCCCTCGCATGCAGTAGTACAGCTCGCTGGTGGCGTCCGGCTCGGTGACCAGTTCCTCGCCCGGTCGGATCACCACGAACGAGGCCAGCAGCCCGGGGCTGGTGGCCGGTCCGACCAGGCCGAGCGGCCCGGACAAGTCGAGCGGGACCACCCGGGTCGGACCGTCGGCGTGGAGACCGGGCGAGAACCGGTGTACCGGGACCGGACTGATCGAGCCGGAGGCCAGCGGGTCGGCCGCGGTGGAGTACTCGTAGAACACCGCGTCGCCGGTCCAGTCCTCGACGGCCTCGCCGACCAGGACGGCCGGACCGGTGGGCGGGTCAGCTCGTCCGGTCATTCCCCCAGTATCGACCAATGGCACCGGGGTAGCGTGAACGGGTGGCCGACCAGCGGATCCAGGTGCCCCCCAACTGCGAGCTGACCCTGGGCATGACCTGCGTGGACAAGGCGAAGCCGGGCCGCACCGTCTGGCGGATGCTGGCTGACGAACGGTTCGCCAACCCGGCCGGCATCGTCCAGGGTGGGTTCGTCGGGGCGATGGCCGACTCGGCCATGGGGTCCGCCACGGTGACCTTCGCCCGGGGGCAGGGACGGAGGGTGATTTCGTCGAACGTCGAGATGAAGACCAGTTTTCTGGCTCCGGTCCGGGTGGGTTCGGTCCTCGAGTGCACGGCGACCGTGGTCAGCGGGGGGTCGCGGGTGGCCTTCGCCGAGGCCGAGGTGGTCGACGATCGGGGGACCACGGTGGCCAGGGCCATCTTCGACCTATCTGTTCAGCGAGCGGCCCTGAAGGGGGCGGGGCCGAGGGGGAGCGGGGCCGAGGGGGGGCGGGGCCGAAGGGAACGGGCCCACGCCGGAGTCGGGCCCACTGGAGTCGGGCCCACTGGAGTCGGGCACGGGGTGCACCCGAACGCCCGCAGCAGGTTCGGTGGGGGGGCGTCCGGTGCTCCAGCTCCCGCCACTCCCCGGTCGCCTGGTGCGGTGGGGACGGGGCGGGTCGCGCACGCTGGCTAGAGTTGGGCGATCCAAGAGCAGGAGGTGACGGTCGTTTCGGCGGCTCGAGCACGCCTGGGCACCGCACAGCGCGAGGAGGACCGTGGCCCGAGGTCGAAGCGGAACCAGCAAGGGACTGGGAGGGCTACGTGCTTCGGGCACCGAGGCCGTCCAACTGGTCATCGACTACGTCAAGCAGGAGACCCTCACCCCGCTGCGAGGCCTGGGTCGCTACATCCTGTTCGGCGTGGCCGGCTCGGTGGCCCTGGCCGTGGGGTTGGTCATCCTGGCCGTGAGCTTTCTGCGGTTCCTGCAAGGGGAGACCGACGGCGCGTTCGACGGCAACCTGTCCTGGCTGCCGTACCTGATCGTCACGGTGGTGGTGGTGGCGGTGGCGGCGGTGGCCGTCGTGTCGGTCAGCCGGGGCCAGCGCCGACGTACCCCCGCCCCCGAGAAGGAGACCCCATGAGTGCCGGACCCGATCCGATCACCCGCAGCGACATCGAGGCCAAGTTCCGTGAGCTGACCGGTGACGTCTCCGAAGAGGTGGAGTCCACCCGCTCGCAGGTGCTCACCGTGGGCCTGGCCGTGGGCGTGGCCGTGGTGGCGGTGGTCTTCCTCATCGGGCGTCGGGCCGGACGCCGCCGGTCGGCCGTCGTCGAGGTCCGGCGGATCTGAACGGTGGACACCTTCCTGCGGTACATCCAGGTCCGGGCGTTCGGCCGTGGTCTGCGCGGCTACCACACGGCCTGGGTGGTGGTGGGTGTGGCCATCTGGATGATCAACCGGGCCCGTAACGCCGACGAGGTGATCTATCGGACCAAGCTCAAGCCCGGTGAGACCCTCACCGTCCGGACCGCCAAGCCTCCGTCCAAGCGCCGCGGCCACTGAGCGCCGCGGCCACACGACGACGGGGCAGCTGAACCAGTTGGCCCCCACCGCGGATCGGAGCATCCTCCAGCCCGGGGAGCGGGTCCTGTTGGTCGACGCCAAGCAGCGCCGGTACCTGATCACCCTGCGGCCGGCGGCGTCATTCCACACCCACGTCGGAATCGTCGAACACGACACCTTGATCGGTACCCCGGAAGGGTCCACCGTCCTCGGCAGCACCGGACGTCGCTTCCTGGTGGTGCGGCCAACCCTGTCCGACGCCGTCCTCAAGATGCCACGGGGCGCTCAGGTCATCTACCCGAAGGACCTCGGCGCCATCCTGATCGAAGCCGACATCGCCCCGGGGTCCAGGGTCCTGGAGGCCGGGGTGGGGTCAGGTGCCCTTTCGATGGCCCTGCTGCGGGCCGGGGCCGAGGTGGTGGGCTACGAGCTCCGCGAGGACTTCGCCGACCGGGCCCGGGCCAACGTGGCGGCCATGCTGGGGCCCGGGGCGCGCTACCGGGTCGAGTTGCGTGACGTCTACGACGGCATCGGGGAGGAGGGCCTGGACCGGATCCTCCTCGATCTACCTGAGCCGTGGCGGGTGCTCCCCCATGCCGACCGGGCCCTGCGGCCCGGCGGGATCCTCTGTGCCTACCTCCCGAGCATCAATCAGACGGCCCAGTTGCGGACGGCCATGGAGCGCAGCGGATTCGGGATGGCCTCGACGCTCGAGGTACTCCACCGGACCTGGCACATCGAGGAGCGATCAGTGCGACCCGACCATCGGATGGTGGGGCACACCGGGTTCCTCACCACTGGTCGGCGTCTGCTGCCCTTCGACCAGGAGCCGACCGACGACGGGGGAGGGCCCGAACCCACCGATCCGCCCGGAGGCTGACCACCCCCAACCGACGGAGTCAGCTCTGCTCGATGAAGATGCACTCCCCGGGGCACTCCTCGGAGGCCTCCACCACGGCGTCCTCGAGGTCATCGGGCACCGCGGCCATACCGGCCGAGCCGCCCGGTTCGTTCTTGACGTCGGCGCCGTCCTTCACGTAGGCCAGACCGTCGTCGAGGAGTGTGAACACCGCCGGGGCGATCTCCTCACAGAGGCCGTCTCCCGTACAGAGATCCTGGTCGATCCAGACCTTCATCAGTTGTGTCACTCCTCGGTGTCTACCGGTGCGTTCGATCTGCGCTGGGCCCTGTCTGCGGGCTGCCCTCCACGGTGGGACATCCCGGATTGCGGCCCGGCCGGACCGGTGGCCCCGGCGCCCAAGGTCGGACCCGAGGCCGACGCCCTAGTCACCATGCTATCGGCAACGGCGGCCCCGGTGGCTGACGGGCCGTCAGATCACCCCTCCGGGCTGGCCTTCCCCGGTCCCCGGGGCCCACCGGACGCGCCGGTGGTTGCCGGCCTCCGGTGTAGGGTCGCCAGAGGTGACCACATGCGAGCGAGGTGATTCCTACGGTTGAGTTCGATGACGGGCACGATGATCGCCGGCCGGTGGGGGACGAGCAGGACGACGACCTCGACGCGTTGCGGATACGGGCTCACGCCGCGGAGGAGGAGGTCACGGTGCTCCGCCGTCGCCTCCAGGAGAGCCCGCGCCGGGTGCAGACCCTGGAGGAGAAACTGCTCGAGACCAAGGGACAGCTGGCCCAGGCCATCTCGCAGAACGAGAAGTTGACCTTCACCCTCCAGACGGCCAAGGAGCACGTGGCCAACCTCCGGGAGGAGGTGGAGAAGTTGACCCAGCCCCCGGCCGCCTACGGGACCTACCTCGGCGCCAACGACGACGGCACGGTCGACGTCTTCTCCGGCGGCCGGAAGATGCGGGTCTCCCTGCACCCCGACATCGAGGCCGGGGACCTGGAGCGGGGCAACGAGGTGGTGCTCAATGAGTCTCTCAACGTGATCCTGGCCCGTCAGGGCGAGGGCTCGGGCGAGGTGGTGGTGCTGAAGGAGGTGCTGGAGGACGGGACGCGGGCCCTGGTCTTCGGCCGCGCCGACGAGGAACGGGTGGCCGAGCTCTCCGACGCCCTGCTCGGCGTCAAGCTTCGGGCCGGTGACACCGTGCTCATGGAATCCCGGACCGGGCTGCTCATCGAGAAGCTGGCCCGGCCCGAGGTCGAAGAGCTGGTACTCGAGGAAGTCCCCGATGTCACCTACGCCGACGTGGGAGGGCTCGACGACCAGATCGAGGCCATCACCGACGCGGTCGAGCTGCCGTACCTGTACCGGGAGCTGTACACCGAACACAAGCTGCCCGCCCCCAAGGGCATCCTCCTGTACGGTCCGCCCGGATGCGGGAAGACGCTCATCGCCAAGGCGGTGGCCAACTCCCTGGCCAAGAAAGTGGCCGAGGTGACCGGCAACACCAACGCCCGCAGCTATTTCCTCAACATCAAGGGTCCCGAGCTCCTCAACAAGTACGTGGGAGAGACCGAGCGACAGATCCGGCTGGTGTTCCAGCGGGCCAGGGAGAAGTCCGAGGAGGGCGTCCCGGTCATCGTGTTCTTCGACGAGATGGACTCCCTGTTCCGGACCCGGGGGACCGGCATCTCCTCGGACATGGAATCGACCATCGTGCCGCAGCTGCTGGCCGAGATCGACGGCGTGGAGACATTGAAGGACGTGATCGTCATCGGGGCCTCCAACCGCGAGGACCTGATCGACCCGGCCATCCTGCGGCCCGGCCGCCTGGACGTCAAGATCCGTATCGAGCGGCCCAACGAGGTGGCCGCCTCCCAGATCTTCTCCCGCTATCTGACCCCCGACCTTCCGCTGGATGCCGAGGAGGTCCGGACCCTGGGCGGGGGGGACCCGGCCAAGGCCACCCAGGCCATGATCGAGGCCACGGTGGCCGAGATGTACCGCAACGACGAGGAGAACCGGTTCCTCGAGGTGACCTACCAGAACGGGGACAAGGAGGTCCTCTACTACCGGGATTTCTCGTCGGGGGCCATGATCGAGAACATCGTCCGGCGGGCCAAGAAGCTGGCCATCAAGCGGGCCATCGCCGAGGAGACCCGGGGGATCCGCACCGAAGACCTCCTGGAGTCGATCCGTCAGGAGTACAAGGAGAATGAGGATCTTCCCAACACCACCAATCCTGACGACTGGGCGAAGATCTCCGGCAAGAAGGGCGAGCGGATCGTCTACATCCGCACGCTCATCAGCGACCGGGACGAGACCAAGGGCGGCCGGTCGATCGAGCGGGTGGGTACCGGTCAGTATCTCTGAGTACGGGCCGGGATAGGGTCGGCGCGTGGCCATTCCCAAGGTCTGCGGCATCGAGACCGAGTACGGCATCCAGGTCGTCCACGGGGACCCGAACCCCATCGCGGCCTCCTCCGTGCTCATCAACGCCTACGCCCACGACGTGGCCCGCCAGCAGACCGGGTGGGACTTCGAAGACGAGGCACCGGGCAACGACGCCCGGGGATTCGCCCGGGAGGGCTCCATGCCGCCGCAGGTGGAGACCCACCTGGTCAACACGGTCCTCACCAACGGTGCCCGCTACTACGTCGACCACGCCCATCCGGAGTTCTCCACCCCCGAGTGCCGCGACGCCCTGGAGTGCCTTCGCTACGACCGGGCCGGCGAGCAGATCCTGATCCGCTCCATGGCGGCGGCCGACCTCGCCTCCCACGACGGTTCCCGGCTGGTCATCTACAAGAACAACTCCGACGGGAAGGGCAACTCCTACGGCGCCCACGAGAACTACTTGATGGACCGGGCCGCCCCGTTCAACCGGATCGTGGCCGGAGTCACCCCCCACTTCGTGACCCGCCAGATCTTCGCCGGCTCCGGCAAGGTCGGCGCCGAGACCGCCACCCACGACGGCACCGCCGTGGACTTCCAGCTGTCCCAACGGGCCGAGTTCTTCGAGGAGCAGGTGGGCCTCGAGACCACCCTCAAACGACCGATCGTCAACACCCGGGACGAGCCGCACGCCGATCCCCATCGCTACCGCAGGCTGCACGTGATCATCGGTGACGCCAACTTGGCCGAAGTGGCCACCTTCCTGAAGGTGGGTACCACGGCGCTGGTGCTGGCCATGATCGAGGACGACGTGTCGACCAGCCGGAGCCTGTCCCTGGCCGACCCGGTGGTCGCCATGCACGAGGTCGCCCTGGACCGGTCCTTCACCCGTCCCCTGCTGATGGCGGACGGCTCCACCGCCACGGCCCTCGCCATCCAGTGGGAGCTGTTCTCGTTGGCCCGGAAGTACGCCGACGACGAGGGCCTGGAATGTCTGGGCGACGACGAGGTCGGGGAGCAGGTGCTGGCCCGCTGGGAGCAGGTGCTCCACGGACTGGAGACCGATCCCATGTCACTGGCCCGGCAACTCGACTGGGTAGCCAAGCTCCAGCTCATCGAGGCCTACCGAGACCGCCACGGTCTGGACTGGGGGGACCAGCGCCTGGCCGCTCTCGACCTGCAGTACCACGACCTTCGCCCGGCCAAGTCACTCTTCGCCCGGCTGGACACCGAGCGACTGGTGGACGAGGCCTCGGTGGCGATCGCCGTCACCGAGCCCCCTCGTGGGACCAGGGCCTGGTTCCGGGGCGAGTGCCTCAAGCGGTGGCCGGCCGCGGTGGTCACCGCCAACTGGGACTCCCTGGTGTTTGATCTCGGCACCGACCCCCTGCGGCGCGTCCCTATGATGGACCCTCTGAAGGGAACGGCCGAGCATGTCGAGGGTCTGCTGGCGTCGTGCGCGAGCCCGTCCGAGCTCTTGGACCGACTGAGCAGCTAGGGAGAGTAGGGGATGGCTGAACGAGATGGCTGAACGAGAACAGAAGAAGAAGACCACCACCACCGAACGCACCGACGAGGTGGTGGAGGAGGTCCCGGCGAGTTCGGCCACCGGCGAGAAGCTGAAGGCCGAGTTGGACGATCTCTTGGACGAGATCGACGAGGTGTTGGAGGACAACGCCGAGGAGTTCGTGCGCAACTACGTCCAGAAGGGCGGGGAGTAGCCCCGGTGACCTTGCCGCTGTTCTCGACGACCGAAGACCCCGGGCCCGACTTCGCCGGGCTGATCCGGCGGCTTCGGGTGCCGCTGCATCCCACCATCACCGGTGGCGGTGTCGCACCGGCCGGAGCGGCGGGTTCGAGCGAATTCCGTCACGGAACCACCGTGGTGGCCCTGCGGTACGCGGAGGGGATCGTGATGGCCGGTGACCGACGGGCCACCGAGGGACACGCCATCGCCCACCGGTCGATGGAGAAGGTGTTCCCGGCCGACCGGTACTCGGCGGTGGCCATCGCCGGGGCGGCGGGCCCGGCGGTCGAGATGGTCCGGCTGTTCCAGACCCAGCTCGAGCACTACGAAAAGGTCGAAGGGGTCGTCCTCAGCCTCGAGGGCAAGGCCAATCAGCTCGGCCAGATGGTGCGGGAGCACCTGCCCATGGCCATGCAGGGTTTGGCCGTGGTGCCGCTCTTCGCCGGGTTCGACCTGGCCCGGGGGACCGGACGCATCTTCACCTACGACGTGACCGGGGGCCACTACGAGGAGACCGAGCACAACGCCACCGGGTCGGGAGGCCGGGACGCCCGCACCACCATCAAGTTGGGCTACCGGGTGGGAATGCTCCGAGACGACGCCGTCGAGCTGGCCATCGAGGCCCTGTACGAGGCGGCGGACGAGGACTCCGCCACCGGAGGGCCCGATCTGATCCGGGGGATCTACCCGCTGGTGGCCACGGTGACGGCCGAGGGCTTCGAGGCGGTGCCCGAGGACGAGGTGGCCGAGCGGTTCGCCGCCCTGATCGAGCGGCGCCGGGCAGAGGGGCGCCAACCATGACCATGCCGTACTACGTGGCCCCCGAGCAGGTCATGAAAGACCGGGCCGAGTACGCCCAAAAGGGCATCGCCCGGGGCCGGTCGCTGATTGCCACCACGTACGACCAGGGCATCGTCATCGTGGCCGACAATCCGTCCCGGTCGCTCCACAAGATCAGCGAGATCTACGACCGGATCGCCTTCGCCGGCGTGGGGAAGTACAACGAATTCGACCAGTTGCGGGTGTCGGGCATCCGCCATGCCGACACCAAGGGCTACGCCTACAGCCGGGAGGACGTCGACGCCCGGTCGTTGGCCAACCTCTACGCCCAGTACCTCGGGCAGGTGTTCACCCACGAGATGAAGCCCCTCGAGGTGGAGATCCTGGTGGCCGAATTGGGCACCGGGCTGCACCCGCCGCAGCTCTACCACATCGCCTACGAGGGGACGATCACCGACGAGGACCGCTACGCCGTGCTGGGAGGCGAGACCGAGACCATCGCCGAGCGGCTGGAGGAGGCCTGGAGGGAAGGTTGGCCGTTGGAGGAGGCCCTCCGGGCGGCGGTGGCCGCCCTGGCCGGCCCCGACCGAACCCTCACCGGCACCGACCTCGAGGTGGCCGTGCTGGCCCAGGGGAACGGCCGACGGTCCTTCCGGCGGCTGGCCGGCGAGGAGCTCACCGCCCTGGTGGGCTGACACCTTGGCGGGCCGCGACGGGCAGGTTCGCTGGCACCACCCCTGCTCACGGTACCGTGAGGGTAATGGACAAGCGTATCTACGGCTTGGAGAACGAGTACGGGGTCACCTGCACCCTGCGCGGGCAACGTCGGCTGAGTCCCGACGAGGTGGCCCGGTACCTGTTCCGGCGGGTGGTCAGCTGGGGCCGCTCCTCCAACGTGTTCCTGGAGAACGGCGCCCGGCTCTACCTCGACGTGGGCAGCCATCCCGAGTACGCCACTCCTGAATGCGACGACATCGCCGAGCTGGTCACCCACGACAAGGCGGGGGAGTGGATCCTGTCCTCGCTGGTGGAAGGGGCCGAGGCCCGGCTGCGCGAGGAGGGCATCCGGGGGGACATCTACCTCTTCAAGAACAACACCGACTCGGCGGGCAACTCCTACGGGTGTCACGAGAACTACCTGACCAGCCGGCGGGACGACTTCGCCCACTACACCGAGGTGCTCATCCCGTTCCTGGTCAGTCGCCAGGCCTTCGCCGGCGCCGGCAAGGTGCTCCAGACGGCCAGGGGGGCGGTGTTCTGCCTCAGCCAGCGGGCCGAGCACATCTGGGAGGGAGTCAGCTCGGCCACCACCCGGAGCCGGCCGATCATCAACACCCGGGACGAACCCCACTCCGATGCCGAGAAGTATCGACGGCTCCACGTGATCGTGGGCGATTCCAACATGAGCGAGTACGCCACCTTCCTGAAGGTGGGCGCCACCAGCATCGTGCTGCGGATGCTGGAGGACCCCTCGACGGTCATGCGCGACCTGACCCTGGAGAACCCGATCCGGGCCATCCGGGAGATCAGCCACGACATCACCTGCCGCCGGCCGGTCCGCCTGGCCAACGGGCGGGAGATGAGCGCCCTCGACATCCAGGGCGAGTACCTGCAGCGGGCCATCCGCTACCGCGACCGCCAAGGGCTCTCCCCGCAGGAGGACCGGGCCCTCGACATGTGGGAGCACTGCCTGAAGGGCCTCGAGTCCGATCCGCTCTCCCTCCACCGCGAGTGCGACTGGGTGGCCAAGTACCGGCTGATCGAGGCGTACCGCGACCGCCATTCGCTCTCCCTGCACAGTCCCAACGTCTCGCTGCTCGATCTCCAGTACCACGACGTGGACCGCAGCCGGGGGCTCTACTACCGGCTCCAGCGGCACGACCAGCTGGACCGGATCTGTGACGACGACGCCATCGCCGGGGCCATGTCGTCGCCGCCGCAGACCACCCGGGCCCGCCTGCGGGGGGAATTCGTGAAGAAGGCCAAGGAGCGGCGCCGCGACTTCACCGTCGACTGGGTCCACCTCAAACTCAACGACCAAGCCCAGCGGACCGTGCTGCTGAAGGACCCCTTCAAGTCCAAGGACGAGCGGGTCGAGAAGCTGATCGCCGGTCTGTGATCCCGGCGACCCACGGTGGCCACGCGGGCCTTCCCCGCCTCCACACGACCTAACCGGGTCCTCCGGGTGCGGTAGCGTCCCCTGATTGTGGTGAGTGAACCCCCCGGCAGGTCGCAGCCGGCAACCGTGCTGGACCCGATCCCGGACGAGGGTGGCACCGAGCCGCTCTCCGGCAAACCGACCGGCCGCGGCTACCGAACGGTCGTCGAGTGGGCGGTCATCCTCATGGCCGTTCTGCTTTGCACCGTGCTGCTGCGGACCTACGTGGTCCAGTCGTTCTACATCCCCTCGGGGTCGATGCTCCCCACCCTCCAGGTCGGTGACCGGATCATCGTCAACAAGCTCAGTTACCACCTCCACGACGTGCACCGGGGCGACATCGTCGTATTCGCCCGCCCCCCACTGGAGGACCAGGAGTACGCCGACCTGGTCAAGCGGGTCATCGGACTCCCCGGGGAGACCATCTCGTCCAAAGCCGGTTCGGTGTACATCGACGGGAAGAAGCTCGATGAGCCGTGGCTGCCGGCCGGGCCCAGCAGCTTCACCGGGCCGCTGGCCGGTGGGGATCCCCATCCCCAGTTCAACCTGCCCGGACCGGTCAAGATACCGGTCGGTTACTACTACGTGATGGGGGACAACCGAACCGACTCCGAGGACAGCCGGTTTTTCGGTCCCATCCCGAAGTCACTCATCGTGGGACGAGCGGTGGCGGTCATCTGGCCGTTGGGCCACATCAAGGGGCTCTGACCCGGCCGGCCCGAGGCCGGGAACACAGGCCCGTACGGTAGCCTTGCGCCCTGGTGGACTCCGACCTGCACAGCCCGCACGAGGTCCCCACGGCAGCCGGCGCCCCGGGGCGCGCACCGATGGCCGTCCCCAGCCTTTGGCCCTCGAGCCGGGCGCGCCCGCCGACCCTGCCGCCTCCCCCCGAACCCGAATGGGTCCCGCACCGCCCGGCAGCGCCGGGACCCCGACCCGTTCCGAGCCTGGAGCCGGCCGGGCCCTCGCCGAACGGTCCCCGGTGGCCGGTGGACCACCAGCCGGCCCCGACGCGGCCCGAGCCTCCCGTCCCGCCGACCGGTGGGGGGGAGGGCCACCGTCCCTCCCGCTGGCGGTGGTGGGCCGAGTGGGTGGCCGTGGTGGTGGTGGCCCTGATTCTGGCCCTCGGGGTGCGGGACTTCGTGGCCGAGATGTTCTACATCCCGTCGGGCTCGATGCTGCCCACCCTGCAGGTGGGCGACCGAATCGTGGTGGACAAGCTCAGCTACCACCTGCACGCCGTCCAGCGGGGCGACGTGGTGGTGTTCCGCCGACCCCCTCTCGAGCAGGCCGACTACTCTGACCTGGTCAAGAGGGTCATCGGCCTGCCGGGCGACACCATCGCCAGCATCGGCGGCCGGGTCTACATCGACGGGAAGCCGCTGGCCGAGCCGTGGCTGCCGAAGCCCGAACCCCAGACCACCCCGAGCCCGGTCCTCCAGTCCTTCAGCCTCAACCACCCCTACACCGTCCCACCCGGCCACTATTTCGTGATGGGCGACAACCGGACCAACTCCGAGGACAGCCGGTACTTCGGCCCCATCGCGTCGGATCTGGTGGTGGGCAAGATGGCCTTCGTGGCGTGGCCGCTCGACGACTCGGGATGGCTGGTGGTGTTGGGGGTGGCCGCCGCCCTACTGGTGGTGGCCCTGCTGGTGGTGGCACTGCGGTCTCCGGCCCCGGCCCGGCCCCGCCGAACCGCTCCGTTGCGGGGTCCCGCCGTGCCCGGTACCCCCTGACCAGGACCAACGGTTGCCGTGACCCCGGTCACGATTGGGTCAGCGCCCGGCTCCCGGCGGCGGCGCAGGACCCCGGCGCACGGGTCGCCGGTACACTCAGGAGGTGACCTTCCTCAGCCCGGAGAAGCTGCTGGTCATCCTGGTGGTGGCCCTGGTCGTCCTCGGTCCCGACAAGCTGCCCAAGATGGCCAAGCAGATCGGTGGCCTCTGGAGCGATTTCCGACGGTTCCGGCAGCGCCTGGAGTCCGACGTACGGGGTAATTTCCCCGATCTCCCGTCCACCGAGTCGATCGCCAAGGCGGTTCGGTCCCCACTCACCTTCCTGGACAACCTGGCCGACTCCCACGGCGACGAGAACGGCTCCACATCCGGAGGGGCCCCCGGCGCCGAACCACCCGACGTGCAGGGAGACTCGGTCCAGCCGTCCTCGGCCACGAACCGGCCGGCCGGCACGGTCCAGGCCACCGAGGAGGCGCCGCAGGTCCCCGACGTCCTGATCGCGGATCCGGGGGGCATCGTGCACCAGGTCCGCTCGACCGGCCGGGCCATCCCCGACGACCCCGGGATGAACTGACCCGGTCGGACCGGCGGTTCGTTCCTCCCCCTGACCAGGTACCCACCATGGCCCTCTCCCTGAAGCGACGCAGCCAGTCGAAGCCCACGCCGGACTCGATGACGCTCGCGGAGCATCTGACCGAGCTCCGGACCCGGGTGCTGGTCTGCGCCGTGGCCTTTCTGATCACCGCCACCGTGGCCTTCCTGGTGTACCCCGAGATCCTGTCGTTCCTCAAGCACCCCTACTGCCAGGTGTCACCCCGTCGGTGCGGGTTCTACATCACGGGCCCCCTGGACGGCTTGGCCCTTCGGATCAAGATCGCCGCCTACGGAGGCCTGTTCCTGGCTTCCCCGGTCCTCTTGTGGGAGCTGTGGCGGTTCATCACCCCTGGGTTGCACCCCAAGGAGAAGCGGTACGCCATCCCCTTCATCGTGGCGTCCATCGCCCTGTTCGCCCTGGGGTGCCTGGTGGCCTATGTGACCTTCCCCCACGCCCTCAACTTCCTCGACCACATCGGCGGGCCCAGCCTGACCCAGATCCTCGACCCCACCAAGTACCTCAGCCTCATCGTGCTGATGATGACCATCTTCGGGCTGACGTTCGAGTTCCCCGTCCTGTTGGTCTCACTGGAGCTGGCCGGGGTGCTGTCGCCGAAACAGCTCTCGTCGTGGCGGCGCTGGGCCATCGTGCTCATCGTGGTGGTGGCCGGGGTCATCACCCCCAGTTCCGACCCGTTCTCCATGATGGCCCTGGCCGTCCCTCTCTACCTGTTCTACGAGCTCTCCATCGTCATCGGGAAGATCGTCAACCGATGACGCCGGGGCGTGCCGGCGAGACCGCCCGGCACGCCGGAGGAGTGGGGGAGGGGCTCCGTGAGCGATTCCAGGAGAGCCTGGGCTTCCCGCTCGACCCCTTCCAGCACCGGGCCATGGACGCCATCGATCGGGGGGAGTCCGTGCTGGTGTCGGCCCCCACCGGCTCGGGAAAGACGCTGATCGCCGACTATGCCGCGGCACGGGCCCTCGAGCTCGGGGGCAAGGCGTTCTACACCACCCCGATCAAAGCGCTGTCCAACCAGAAATTCGCCGAGCTGTCCTCCCGCTACGGCGAGGACCGGGTGGGCCTGCTGACCGGGGATGTCTCCCACCAGGCCCGCGCCCCGATCGTGGTGATGACCACCGAGGTCCTCCGGAACATGCTTTTCTCCCGGTCGGCGATCCTCGACGGGCTGGAGGTGGTGGTGCTCGACGAGGTCCACTACCTCCAGGACCCCTACCGCGGCTCGGTCTGGGAGGAGGTGCTGGTGCTCACGCCTCCCGGCACGTCCTTCGTGAGCCTGTCGGCCACCGTGTCCAACGCCGGTGACTTCGGTGCCTGGCTGACCTCGGTCCGGGGGACGACCCGGGTGGTGGTGGAGACCCAACGGCCGGTCACCCTGCACCACCACTACGTCCTGGCCCAGCGGGGCCGGGAGGATCTCACGGTGATCCCGTTGCTCCGGGGCGCCAAGCCCAATCCCGACGGCCTGGCGTTGGACGACCGGAGGCGGCGCAACCCGAACCATCGCTACCGCGCCCCCCGGCGCTCGGAGGTGGTGTCCTATCTGGCCGCGGCGGGCATGCTTCCCGCCATCACCTTCATCTTCTCGCGGGCGGCCTGTGACGATGCCACCCGCCAGTGCCTCACCGACGGGATCCGCCTCACCACCGCCGACGAGCGGGTGCGGATCCGCCAGCTCACCGAGGCCGCCGTGGAGCGACTGAGTGACGACGACCTCCGCACCCTCGGGTACGGACCCTGGTCGGCGGCACTGGAGGCGGGGATCGCCCCTCACCACGCCGGGCTGGTGCCGGCCTTCCGCCAGGCGGTGGAGCAGTGCTTCTCCGAGGGGCTGTTGAAGGTGGTGTTCGCCACCGAGACGCTGGCCCTCGGCATCAACATGCCGGCCCGGACCGTGGTGGTGGAACGGTTCGCCAAGTTCCGGGGCTCGGACACCTCGGCACTCACGTCGGGCGAGTACCAGCAGCTCACCGGGCGGGCTGGCCGGCGGGGGATCGACACGGTGGGTCATGCCATGGTCCTGTGGTCGCCCGGCACTCCCTTCTCCCTGGTGGCCCGCACCGCCATCGCCCCACCCCCGGATCTGAGCTCCTCCTTCCACCCCACCTACAACCTGGCCGTCAACCTGGTGCGACGGTGGTCGAGAGAGGAGGCGCACGCCCTGCTGGCCGCCTCCTACGCCCAATGGCAGGCCCCGGCCGGCTCGGAGTCGCTGGCCACCCAGCTGGACCGTCGCCTGGCCATCCTGGAGGAACGGGGCTTCGTCCAAGGCTGGCGGATCACCGAGGCCGGGACCAGGTTGGCCTCGATCTATCACGAGTCGGACCTGCTGGTGGCCGAGGCCCTGCGCCACGGACTCTTCGACCGACTGGACGCCGCCCTGCTGGCCGGGGTGGCCTCCGGCCTCACCTTCGAGGCACGGCGGACGGGCGAGGAGGTGGCGCCCCGACACCAGGTGGTGGTGGAGCGTCTCGCACGGCTGGACGCCCTCACCGGGGACCTCCGGGCCGACGAGCGCCGGGTGGGACTGCGGCGGACCCGGCGGCCCGACCACGGCCTGGCCCGGGCGGTGATCGCCTGGGCCAAGGGGGCCACCCTGGATTCGGTGCTCACCGAGACCGACGTGGCCCCGGGAGACTTCGTGCGGAACGTCCGACAGCTCATCGACCTGGTCCGCCAGCTGTCCCAGGTGGCCCCGGACCCGGGGACCCGGGACGCCGCCCACCTGGCGGTGGCCTCCCTCCGACGGGGGGTGGTGGGGGCGGACGACCCGGCCGGGGTGGGGTCCGCGCCTGGGTGGCCCGTGCCGTCGTAGTGTGATCCGGGCATGTTCCCCTACGCCGTCGAGACGTACACCACAGACGAGGAAGACATCCTGCGGCGGTACGTCACGAACCTGGATCAACCGGTGTTCGCCCTGGTCAACCTGCCCGAAGTCGTCAAAGGGGCCCTGTTCGCCCGGTACTCCCGTTCCCCGAAGAGCCTCCGGCGGCTGTTCCTGGACGAGTTCGTCGGGGAGCTCGACGTCAGCGGGGACGCCACGGTGGACGCCACGGTGGGTCTGCGGCGGGCCGAGGAGCTCTACGAGAAGGTCTTCTTCGAGTACGGGGACGACTCGGTGGCCCAGCTGGGCGGGGTCCACCTGGCCTGCGAGCAGGCGTCCAACGTCCTGACCAAGGTGCTCGAGTGGGGGCGCCTCATGGCCTACCTCGAGCAGTCCACCCGCTACATCGCCTACAACCAGCGTCTGAGCACCGGGCACTACCGCTACTACCGTGATCCCCGCCTGCTCGACTCGCCGCTCGGGGCACGGTACGTGGGGGACATGGACCGCATATTCGACACCTACGGCGAGCTGCTGGTGGAAGCCCAGGCCTGGCTGTCGGTGCGACACCCCCGTGAGGCCGGCGACTCCGACTTCGTCCACCGCCAGGCGGTGCGGGCCAAGGCCCTGGACGCCCTCCGGGGCCTGCTGCCCGCGGCCTCGCTGTCCAACGTGGGCATCTACGGTACCGGGCAGTCCTACGAGATGCTGCTGATGAGGATGCGGTGCCACCCGCTGCCCGAGGCCCGGACCTACGCCGAGTTGATGCTGGAAGAGCTGCGCAAGGTCATCCCGTCCTTCCTCACCCGGGTGGACCGCCCCGACCGGGGCGGGTCGTGGTCGGCCTACCTCGAGGACACCAGGGTCCGGACCAGCGAGCTGGTCGAGGAGCTGTTCCCCGAACTGGTGACACCGAGCGTCCATCCCACCGGCGCCCCGTCGGGACAGCCATCGGTCACCCTGCTCGACTTCGATCCCGACGGCGAGGACAAGGTGATCACCGCGATCTGCGCCCCACTGACCGACCGCCCGGAGGAGGAGGTGGCCCGACGGGTGGCCGGGCTCGGTGCCGAGGAGAAGCGCGCGCTGCTCCGCGCCTATGTCGGGGAGCGGGACAACCGGCGGCACCGGCCGGGGCGGGCCTTCGAACGAACCGGGTACCGGTTCGACGTGGTCACCGACTACGGCGCGTTCCGCGATCTGCAACGGCACCGGATGCTGACCATCGAGTGGCAGCCGCTCGGGACCACCCTCGGTTACGACGTGCCCGAGGTGGTGGTGGAGGCCGGCCTGACCGACCGCTTCGTGGCGTCGGTGGAGCGGTCCCGCCAACTGGCCGAGACCCTGGCTCCCACCTTCCCGGTGGAGTCGGCCTACGCCGTGGCGCTGGCCTACCGCATCCGGTACTCCATGCAGATGAACGCCCGGGAGGCCATGCACCTGCTCGAGCTGCGGTCCGGTCCCCAGGGACACCCGAGCTATCGCTGGGTGGCCCAGGAGATGCACCGACAGATCGCCGACCGGGCCGGCCACCGCCTGCTGGCCGAGGCGATGTCCCACGTCGACTTCGGGGTGGAGGAGCTCGAACGCCTCGAGTCGGAACGCCGTGCGGAGGGCAAGCGGAAATCGATGTCCGGCGCAGGAAATCCCGTAAACCGCTGACCTGGGAGATTGCACAAAGTCCCAGGTGGACCACGGCGAATGGCATTTGACGACCGACGGTGCCCGTGGCCTATCGTTCGCCCAGTCCCAGTCGCCCCTACGGACGCACGACGCGATCTTGATCGTGCGGTGCGACCGGAGGGGGGGATGCTGTGAGAGGCGGAGGGAGGCCCAGGGGATCGAGTAGAAAACAGTTCCCCGAGACCGGCGGCAGCTGTCGAAGGTAGCGGGGGAGTGGTGCCAAAGACCCCTGGGTCCGACCGCCTGTCGTTCTGCGGGGCGGATGGTCGGAACTTCGTGAACGCATGCAGGCCTCACCGCACCCCGCCGACGGTGGTCGGGAATATCACGGCCCAGGGCGTGGTTCGCAGAGATCCGGGCGACCTGTCCGGCTGTGGGGCCGCCGGAAGGTGGGAATGCTGCCGGGACGGCGGGTCGGTGTGAACGATCCGGACCCGGAACCGTCTATGCTCCCGCCCAACTCACCACGGAAAGACCGAGATGCCACCAGAACTCGACGAAGTCGAAGGACCCGATGAACTGATCGAGGGTGACCTCGACGAGCTGGCCGACGACGACGACCTGATCGCCGAAGACGGTCTGGTCATCGCCGAGGACGAGGACGAGGACGTCGACGTGGTCGTCGTGGAAGAGGAAGAGGAAGCGGCGGTGGTGGTGCCCGGGCCGGCCGCCAAGACGGCCAAGGTCGCCGGCCCCGGTGAGGAGTCGGACGAGGAGGAGGAGGAGGAGCCCGACGACGAGGACGTCGAGGCCAGCCTGGACACCATCCTCAAGGAGCGGCTGGTCGTCGAGGAACCCGAGGACGACGAGGACACCCCGGAGCCCGAGGACCGGACCGCCGACGGGGTGGAGCGGGTCCTTCCCAAGCAGCCCGGGGAGTTCGTCTGCCGCTCCTGCTTCTTG
The DNA here is from genome assembly GCA_963833585.1 of uncultured Acidimicrobiaceae bacterium. Lineage (GTDB taxonomy): Bacteria > Actinomycetota > Acidimicrobiia > Acidimicrobiales > RAAP-2 > Bog-756. The sequence continues at coordinate 75,614 of CAWHYF010000005.1, forward strand.
GTCAAGCACCCCAACCAGCTGGCGGACCGGAAGAAGATGCTCTGCCGCGACTGCGTGTGATGGGTGCCCGCCATGGCTGAAACCGAGGACCGCCCCCCCGAGGACCGAGGCCTGCAGGAGAAGGTCCTCGACGTCCTGGTCTACGTCCCCACCGGGCTGGCCCTGTCGGTCGTCGATCAGCTGCCCCGGCTGGCGGCCCGGGGCCGGGAACGGTTCGGTGTGCGGGTGTCGTCGGCGCGCGCCGTGGGCCAGTACGCGGTGCGGGCCGGTCACCACCAATTCTTGCGGCGGTCGGACGGGTGGTTCCGCCGGTCCGACCGTGGCGGCGGTTCCGGCGGCGAGGCGTCCCAGGCGGCGTCGACCGGTGAACGCCTCCCCCCGTTCCGGGCGCACGCGGGGTTCGGGCGTTCCGAGGCCGGGCCCCGGATGCCGTCCCCCCCGACCGGGAGCGGGTCGGGTCCGGACCCGGTCAACGGGCACATCCCCTCGGTGAACACGCTGTCCATCCCGGGCTTCGACGCCCTGTCCGCCTCCCAGGTGGTCCAACGGCTCGACGGTCTCAACCGGTCCGAACTGGTGTCGGTGCGGGCCTATGAGGCCGCCACCCGGGGGCGCCGGACCATCCTCAGCCGGGTGGACCAGCTGCTCGACGAGCGGTCCTGACCCCGGGACCGGGGCCGGGCGGAGGAGGAGGGCCGGTGGAGTCGGTGCGGGCCGCGTCGGACCAGGATCGTCACCGGCTCGACGAGCTGGCCCGGGAACTGGTGAGGTCGGTCACCGCACAACGGGGCGGGGACCTGCTGGTCCGACCGGAGCTGGACGACCCGCCCGGCCCTGGACTGGGCGGGCAGCTGGGCGCACTGCTGGGCCGGTCGGACACCCTGGTGCTGGTGGGCACGCTGGACGGGGTGGTGGTGGCCTTCGCCGTGGCCACCTGGCGGGAGGACCGCCACGGCGCCCGGCGCGGGCATCTCGGGGCCTGTTTCGTCGAGGAGGGCGCGCGTGGGGTGGGGGTGGGCCGGCTCCTCCTGGACCGGTCGGTGGCCTGGCTGACCGAACAGGGGTGCGTCGGGGTCGACGGCCCTGCCCTCCCCGGGGACCGGGGGTCCAAGTCGTTCTACGAGGCGGCCGGGTTCAAGGCGCGCCTGCTCACCATGCACCGACCGCTCGACGCCCCACCATGAACGGCCCGGTGGTGTTCCCGGTGAGGGTGGGGAGGGCGGTCAGGAGGCGCGACGGCCGGGGGAGGAGCGGGCCGGCACCGGGCGGCGGGGTCCCGGCGGGGGAGGGATGGGGATGCCCATGAGGCGGGCCAATTCGGGGACGTAGCCCGAGGCCTTGCGCGCCGCGGCCAGGACGGTCTCGTCGGCCCCGGCGGGGAGGCCGGCCGGCTTGACCGTTCGTCGCACCGGGGAGTCCACGACCACCTCCAGCAGGGCCAACCACGCTTCGGGAGTGGTCTCTTGGGACATGGCCCGGCCGGCGGCGTCGGCCAGCCGCACGGCCAGGGGCGCGGCGAGACGGGCGGCCGGCTCCGGGGGGCGGATGGAGGCGCGGACCGCGTCGACCACCTTGCCCTCGTCGAGGGCCGAGGTGATCCGCTCCACCCACCGCTCCCGCAGGGCGGTGACCCGCTGGTTCAGCGCGGTCCGGAGTGCCGCGGCCATCTCGGTGCCCTCCTCGTCCAGCGAGACGGTCGAGGACGAGGCGACGATGGACCGCAGCTCGCGCAGGGGGACGTCCTTGCCGGCGGCCCGGGCGCTGGCGGCCCGGTCCTTCCAGGAGGCCACGTTCACCAGCGGCAGCAGCTGTTCGGCCAGGGCCAGCAAGGGCCCCGGGGTGACCTCGGGACGGTGGTCGGCCCGGGCCCGTTCGTTCTGCTCGTCGATGGCATGCCGGACGGCGGGGATCCCACCTTTGAGGAGCTGCTCGGCTACCGGGAGCTGCTCGGGAGGCAGGGTGGCGAGCGCGGCATTGCGGTAGGTGTTGGAGGGGGTGAGCCGGCGGGCGTGGTCCCGTCCCCCCGACTCGCGCCCGCCGGGCCGGGTCGGGCCGGTGCGCTTCCGGGCGCCGCCCTCGGCCGGGGCGCCGGGCCCGTCGCGGTCCCGGGAGCGCGAGTCGTTCCGGGGCCCCCGCTCCCCGCCGTCACCCCGAGGACGACGGTCGGCCGGCCGACGGGACCCATCCCGCTGGCCCTCGGGGCGGTCGTCCCGCCGACGCTTGGACTTGGAGGCCAGCACCACGTTCACGTCGGGACCCCGTTGGGGAGTGCCGAGGATCTCGATGCGGTCGGCGGCCCGGGCCTCGCCCTTGCCCTTGGGGGGCAGGAGGGCGGTCACCGTGGTGCCGTCCAGGGTGGTCTCGACCTCGGCCCGCAGCACCGTGCCCACCACCGTCCCGGCCGGCACGAGCGAGGCCTCGACCGTACCCCGAGGCTGCTTGGCCCCGGCGGCGCGCCACGTCCAGGCCGAGTCCCCGGTCTGACTGGTCAGTTCGACTTCGATGCGATGGGCCATACCGGGCGACAGGCTACTGCCGCCGACACCATCATTCCGCACGTCGGTGTCGGCCGGCCGCTAAGAAGGGGGTAAGAACCCTCTGAAATGCATGTTTGGCCGCCGGACGCCCCCCTACGATGGCCCGGTGGACGGGGGCCATCCGGCGCCCGCGACGCGGGTGGCGCCGCACCGTCGTCCGCGGGTCGAGGAGGAGTCGATGGAGCAGTCGGAAACGGACGGCCACCCACCCGAGGACGCCCCCGCGGTCTCGTCCGGCACCACGTGTCGGATGACCCCGCCCGGCCGCCCGGGGCCGTGCCGTTGGGCCCGGCGACCACCGAGCCGAGCGAGCCCACCCAGCCGGTTCCGGCCGAGCCCACCGCGCCCTTCCCGCCCTCGCCGCGCCGGGAACCGACCCCGGTCATCGCCGTCCCGGCGGCCGGATCGGTGGGCACCGGGCTCGAGCCTGCGGCCCGCCCGGCCTCGTCGAACGGTGTCCCGGTGTGGGGGCCGGTGGTCACCCCTCCCGAGGAGGCCGCTCCGAAGTCGGCCGCCTCCGGCGGAGGGGGAGGGCGCGGACCGGGCTGGATGTGGTCGGTGGTGGCACTGGCCGCGGCGCTGGTCGGGGCCCTGGTCGGCGGAGCCATCGTGGCCGCCACCACCCACGACAGCAGCGGGGCCACGGTCAAGGAGATCTCGGCCGGGCCGGCCCTCCTCAACGGGACGACCAACATCGAGACGGTGATCGGTAAGGTGCTCCCGGCCATCGTGTCCATCGACGCCAAGTCGACCGCCGCACCCGCCCAGTCCCTCTTCGGCGGATCGTCCAGCGGAGTGCAGGAGGACCAGGGCACCGGGATGATCATCACCTCCAACGGGGAAGTGGTGACCAACAACCACGTCATCGCCGGGGCCACCACCATCACGGTGACCCTCTACGGCAGCCTCAAGGCCCTGCCGGCCACGCTGGTGGACACCGATCCCACCAACGACGTGGCGCTCCTCCAGATCGACGGGCAGTCCAACCTGCCCACGGTGACCTACGGGAACTCCGACAACGTGCAGGTGGGCGACGCGGTGGTGGCCATCGGGAACGCCCTAGGGCTCTCGGCGGGGACCCCGACGGTCACCCAGGGCATCATCTCGGCCAAGGGGCGGTCGGTTCAGGCCAGCGACTCCACCGGCAACTCCACCGAGAACCTGACCAACATGTTCCAGACCGACGCGGCGATCAATCCGGGGAACTCGGGTGGTCCGCTGGTCGACAGCTCGGGGAGGGTCATCGGGATGAACACCGCGGTGGCCTCCAGTGCCGACGGGATCTCCCAGGCACAGAACATCGGATTCGCCATCCCCTCCAACAAGATCGAGAAGCTGCTCCCGGCCCTGCGGAACAAGTCCATCGGCAACCGCCCGATGTCGGGGACCGCGTTTCTCGGCGTTTCCCTCGAGACGCTGACCCCCCAGCTCCGCAGCGAATACAACTTCGAGCCGACCCAGGGTGCGGTGGTGCTCCAGGTGCAGAGCGGCAGTCCGGCGGACACCGCGGGCCTCCAACAGGGGGACGTGATCACCTCGTTCCAGGGCAAGCCGGTCACCAGTGCCGACCAGCTGGCCACGGCCATCCAGAACGACAAGCCGGGTCAGACGGTGCGCATCGGGCTCTACCGGGGGCAGCAACAGATCACGGTGACCGCCACCCTGAGCTCCAGTAGCACTGCAGCCGCCAACGGCTGAACGGTGACCGGCCGCTCCGCCGTCGATCGGCATGCACCGGGGCGCCCCGGTTTCCCCTACGGTCGCGGTATGCCCACCCGGTGCCATCGCCCTCGGTCCCTCCCGGTTCCCGACCGCCGGCGGTGGATGCCGTGACGAACGGCCCGTCCCCGGAGGCGTTGGCCGCACCCCGGGTCGAACCGGCCCCTGACGGGACTCCGCCCGACGAGGAGACCCTGGCCCGGATCCTCGAGGTCGCCACCACCGTGCCCGACCACGGCGCCCTCCGTCCGTGGCGCTTCGCCGTGGTGCGCGGCGCCGGACGGCAACGGTTCGCCGAGGCGCTGGTGGCCGGGCTGCTGGAGCTCCGAGGCCCGGACGTCCCCGAGGGGGCGCGGACCAAGATGCGCGGGAAGGCCTTCGCGGCTCCGTGCACGGTGGTGCTCATCTCCTCGCCCCGGCTCGGCTCGAACGTCCCGGAATGGGAGCAGGTGGTCTCGGCCTCGTGCACCGGCTATGCCATCGTGCTCGGGGCCACCGCCCTCGGGCTGGGTGCCGTGTGGAAGAGTGCCGCGGTGCTGGACACCGGGCCGGTCCGGTCGCACTTCACCCTGGCCGACCACGAACGACTGCTCGGCTGGGTCAACCTGGGCTCGCCGGGGGCACCGTCCAGGAAGAAGGGCGCCGGCGCCCCGGACCCGGATCCCGTGCCCCTGGTCACCGTGTTCGATCGCTGACCGGGGTTATCCACAGGGGACCGGCACCCGGTCACCGGCCGGAGGCCGCCCCGAGCGCCTCGGCCAGGGTCACCTGGTCCAGCGAGCTCACCACCAGGTCGGCCGCGGAGAGGTCGAGGTCGGAGGTGAGGGGGTGGGGGACCGCCACGGTGAACAGCTCGGCCGCCACCGCCGCGGCCACACCGTTCGGGGAGTCCTCCACCGCCACCGAGCGGGCCGGGTCGGCACCCAGGCGGGCGCAGGCCAGTCGGTACGAGGTGGGCTCGGGCTTGGCCGGGACCCGCTCGCTGCGGCAGACCAGGGTGTCGAAGCGGTCCCGGATCCCCAGACGGCCGAGGTGACCCTCCACCCACTCCTGCGACGAGGAGGAGGCCACGCCCACCGGGACCCCGAGCGCCCTGGCCTCGTCCAGCCACTGGGCGATGCCGGCCCGCGGTGCCTGGGTGGCCTGGATCTGGTCGCGTCGGCGTCTGCGGCGGTGGTGGAGGCGGACGTCGAGGGGTCGGCCCGTCCGGGCTTCGAGTTCGGCCCACGGGTCGAACAGATCGTCCCCACCGATGTTCTGCTGCCAGTCGGACCGGGCCAGGCGGTGGCCGTGGTCGTGCCACAGCTCGGCCCATGACCGGTAGAGGGACTCCTCGGTGTCGAGAATGGTGCCGTCGAAGTCGAGGACCAGGCACCCGTGGGGGAGCGGCGCCCGTTCAGCGGGCAACGTGGCCCCCGCCGGGGCCCACCACCAGCCGGAGTGAGCCCACGAAGGAGGCCTGGTGCCGGAGGTGGCCGAAGCGCTGGTCCCACCGGCCGCCGACCAGGTCGTCGGCCAGCGCCTCGACGGCCCGAGCCTCCGACTCGGGGGCCACGAAACTCCAGGCCGACTGGGACCGCCGCACGTCAGGGTCGAGGAAGGCCTCGGGGCGGCCGTAGTAGGCCTCGGTGAACCCGTCCACGCAGTCGAAGGGCACCGGTACCGGCCGCACCGTGGTTCCGGTACCGAGCGACCCGACCACCGAGGAGATCGGGGGGTAGCGACGCGCCTCGGCGGCGTAGAGGTCGGGACAGTAGCCGGCCAGCCACAGGGTCTCGAGGGCGTCGGGGTCGAAGGTCAGCACCACCACCGGACCGGCGGAGACCCGGGTCAGTTCGGCCAGGCCCGCCAGGGGGTCGGGCCACTGGTGGATGGTCACCGTGGCCATCGAGGCGTCGACGGCCCGGTCGGCCAGTGGGAGGGCACCGGCCAGGGCCCGGATGACCGGTGGCGATCCGGCCGGACGCTGGGCCACCATGGCCGTCGACGGCTCGACGGCGACCACCCGGCAGTCGGGCGGCTCGTAGGAGCCCGCCCCGGCGCCCACATTGAGCACCGTGCGGGCCGGCCCGAGGGCGGTCAGGATCAGGCGGGCGATCCTCGGGTCGGTCTGCCGGCGGCCGGCATAGCCGGCTCCGTAGCGGGCGTAGTCGACGTCGCCGGCCGGTTCCCCCACTACCCCCACCGGGCCATCGGCGGTCCGAACCCCGCTTCTGCGGCGCAGGTGCCGCACAGGTCCATTCGCCGGGCACCGGGTCGATCCGAGGCGGCCACCCGCCGCCACCCGTACCGACGGGCCTCCTCGAGGCAGGCCGATTCCGACCAGCGGGGGGAGGTCCGGGCGCCGCACTTGCCGCAGGTCCGGAAGTACACCTCACCGTACCGATCGTCAAGGTCAAACTCGTCGGGGTCGAAGTCCAACTCGTCGGGGTCATAGTCCATGGTGATCGCTCCGCACCGAGAATACCGCCGGGGGGAGGGCACCGAGGCACGGGACCACGGTGCCCGCTCGGCCGGCGGGCGACGATGCCCACTGCCCGTCGTGCCCACCCGGAGGGTCCAGGGGAGGTGGGGTCGGAGCGCGGCACGGCCCAAGCCGGCGCGGGCGAGCCGGCGGGGAGGACCGGCGCTGCGCCACCCAGTCGGCCGTCCCTGCCGACTCGGACGGTGCTCCGGGCGACGGCGTCCCGACGTGGGCCGGCCGGATCGCCCGGGAGCGCCCACGCCCTCGCGGTACACCACGTCCCGGCCCGGTCGGGCCGTCCACCCCTCGGGGTCCCGGCCCCGACCTGTCCGATCCCCTTAATATCGTCACCGTGACGAAAATACCCGACACACCCAGGTGCGGCTGGTGTCATCGCCCGCTGCCCCAATTCCCCGGACCGGGCCGGCCGCGCCGGTTCTGCGGTGCCGCCCACCGGCAGCGGGCCTACGAGGCCCGGCGCCGGGCCGACTCATTGGAGATCCCTCCCGGTCAGGTGATCGTCTCCGAAGGCGAGCTCCAGAGGGTGCACGACCGTCTGTACCGGTTGGAGACGGCGATCGAGGACGTCAAGGTCGACCTGGGCACAAAGCCCGGTCCTCAGGCGTACCGCGCCGCCTTCCACCACCTCCTCGAAGCAGCAAATGACCTGGTCGGCGTGGTGGTGGAGCCGGTCCGGCAGTAGGCCACCCACTTCCAGTCCCGGAACGGAAACGCCGATAATGTATATTATGTCAGGTAAAACGGGAGGGCGACTGAAGGTTCCCACGGGTCCGGTCCCCCGCTGGAAGGCTTCTGAGGCGGAGAGGGTGCGTCGTCCCGGGGGTTCGTGCCCCCATGGGCAGGTCCGTGGTCGGGAGACCGCCTCGTGCGCGAGGTCCGCCAGGCGGCATGGACCATCTCGTGACGCTCAGCGGTCGTACTTCGCGACATCGAGCCCCGGGGACGGCCACTCCCCCGGGGGTGGCCAGGGCCGGCTCCAGACCGTCGGATGGTTGCTGCCGCCGGTCAGGCGGACCACCGGAGGGCGGGAACCGCCGCCCCGAACGGGGAGTAGGTGACGATCCGGGGTGTGGTGCCGGCCGGGAGCATGAAGAAGAGGAGCATTCGCACCTGACCGCCGACGGGCAGGGTGGCCGGTATCCCCAACTGCGGCGTGTCCTTCACCGGGGGCGGGTTGGGCTGGATGATCGGCGCGTGGGACTGGCCGGAGGAGTCGATCAGGGTCACCTGGGAGACGGGCACGGACTGGAAGCTGCCGGGTCCGACGTTGTTCACCACCAGACCCAGATCCCACGAGCCGGCGGGTCCGGTCAGGAGTGCCCCGTTGTGCTGGACGACCGTGGGTGCGGCGTTCACCTGCTGGCCGGATGCCGCGGTGGCCGTCTGGGGCGTTCCGGGGGCCGACGTGCCCGGGATCGTCGACGAGGGGGCGGCCGTCGTAGAGGCCCCGGTCGTGGTCACCGGGGGATGGGTCACGGCGGAGCTGCCGCCGGAGGAGCAAGCAGTGGTGAGCAGCAGCAGACCTAGGGTGCCAGCAATTGTCAGGCGTCGGATCACGCGAGCTTCCTGTCTGTCGACAACGTCGGTGGGGCGAACGGGACGACCCCGGACAGGTCGTGCCGGGTCGATGGTGGTGGAGGAGCATAGCGGGAGGGAAGGCCCGTCTCGTTGGTCGGCGCCGGAGTCCTCACCCGGGCCGGGACCGGTCGGTCCAGCCGCGATTGCCACGAACCGTGGCCGCCGGCCGTCCCTATGCCCGGAGTCCGCGAGGCCTTCGCCTTCCGTGGTGGGGGCGGACCAGCGAGTGCAAGTGCGGCCGTGTCGGGTGCCGAGGGTGGGCAGCTCATCACGTTGAGAGAGAATCGCGCCGGTGTGGCAGACCGGACACGCGGCAGTCGTTTTCCGCGCTCCTGCGAGGGTTGATCGATGGTCCCAAGAGTGCTTGACAGCACAGGGCGTCACTCTTAGGGTGACGCCACGACCAACTAACGATCCTCTAAGGGGGGACCAATGCGCAAGAGAAGTATGACCCGATTTGTCGTTGCGGCAGCGCTGGTAGGTTCGGCCGGCGCCGCCATCGTGGTGCCGGCCGGAATGGCCGGAGCAGTGGTGAAGCCGCCGATCCGGGTGACCTGTAGCGGTATCTTCGGCCAGAGCGACGCAACGTCGGGCGGGGGCGCACAGCTGCTGTCCGGTTGCGTGGGAACCGCCAAGTCGAAGGTGACCCCCTTCGGAGTTGAAGTGCCGGGCCCCGGCACGGTTCCGACCACGGCCACCATCTCGTGGACCGGAAAGACCACCACCACCCTCGGCCTGAGCGGTCTCACCGGTGTCACCAATGACTGCGCCATGCAGTATGGATTGACTTCGACCCTCAAGGAGCAGGTCACCTCCACCGTCACCGGTGGTACCTCCAAGCTCACTGTTGGGGATGCGAACGTCAACGACGCCTGCGTGTACATCGTCGGTAACCAGGTTCTCATCGTCGGGGGATCTTCGACGCTCTAGGACCATGACCCGGTGAGTTCGTCCGAACTCACACCAACGCAGCGGAACGGTCCCCGGTAGATCCGGGGGCCGTTTCGCGTCCCAGAGGAACGTGGAGATGGAGGCCCGGCCCACCACCGCCCGTGTCCGCTGGAATCGCCGATGACCGGCGGTATCGCATCCGTCGGCCCCACCGATGACCGAGGCCCCGCCCGGCTGGATGCCTTTGGCGGCCTAGAGTGGTGGGTAGGCGCCATCGGTCGCACCGGGGAGGCGCACCACCGACCGAGGAGGTAGCGGTGACCGAGATCGTGGAGTTCGCACCCGAAGGCAAGTTCGACTCACCGGAGGTGGAGCGGACCTACCGGAAGCAGCGGCTCGCCGCCGCCTTCCGGCTGTTCTCGAAATTCGGCTTCGACGAGGGAGTAGCCGGACACATCACGGCACGCGACCCCGAACGGCTCGACCACTTCTGGGTCAACCCCTTCGCCATGCACTTCGGGCAGATCCGGGCCTCGGACCTCATCCTGGTCAACCACCAGGGTGACGTGGTCGAGGGTGACAAGCCGGTCAACACCGCGGCCTTCGTCATCCACTCCCAGATCCATGCGGCCCGACCCGACGTGGTGGCCGCGGCCCATTCCCATTCGATCTACGGCAAGTCGTGGTCGGCGATGGGCAGACTGCTCGACCCGATCACCCAGGACGTCTGTGCCTTCTACGAGGACCACGCCTTGTTCGACGACTACACCGGGGTGGTCCTCGACCTCGAGGAGGGCAAGCGGATCGCCCACGCGCTGGCCGGCCACAAGGCCGCCATCCTGCGCAACCACGGACTGTTGACCGTGGGCCACTCGGTGGACGAGGCGGCGTGGTGGTTCATCACCATGGAGCGCTCCTGTCAGGCCCAACTGCTGGCCTCCTCGGCCGGCACCCCGGTCCTCATCGACGCCGCCATGGCCCGGACCACCGCGGGACAGGTGGGCTCCCACACCGCGGGCTGGTTCAGTTTCCAGCCCCTGTTCGACCGCATCGTACGGGAGCAGCCCGACCTGCTCGACTGACCGCTGGGCGTCCCGGCTCACCAGGCCTCAATCGTGGGCGATCCAGTTCCAGTGGTCGACGGTGTGCAGCATGTCCAGGAACTGCTCGCGATCGAACGGTCCCTCACCGTCCATGTTGAACAATCTCAGTCCGATATCGTGGCAGATCACCCGGTAGAACTCCTCATCCGAGAAGCCGAAGGACTCGCCCCCACCCCAGCCGTGTTCGATGGACATGACGGGTCTGGCTCGTCGAAAGGTGTCCATGGCGCCGGCAATCACCAGGCTTTCGGCGCCCTCGACATCGATCTTGACGAAATCGGGCAGCCAGCCCCGGGGAAGGTGGTCGTCCAGTCGTTCGGTGGACACCTCGATGGTCGCGGTCGGGACCTCGACCGGGTAGGCCTGTTCCTGGAATCCGCTGTATCCGTCGTAGTCGGGGTCGGTCACGTGGACGAAGTTGCTCGTCCCATCGTGGTCGGAGAGCGCCAGTTGACGGATGTCCATTTCGGGGTAGGCCCGTACTAGCTGTTGGTAGAGATTCGGAAGGGGCTCGTAGGCGACGTGATGACCAGCCGGGGCGACGCGCCGGATCTCCCTGAGGAAGAGGCCCTTGTTCGCCCCCACATCGAGACAATTCGACCTTCGGCGGAGTCCGAACGAGAGCAGCAACGCGAGGTTGTGGTCATCGTGGAGGGCACGCTCCCAGATCTTCTTCCAGTCCCTCGCCGTCCGGTCTCCGATCGCCACGATCCGTCCCTCGGGCGTCACCTCCGGGTCTTCTGTCGCCCCGCCGCGCTCCGCCTTCGAGACCGGGCGGTGTCCGATCGTGCCACCGCCCGCCCCGGTGAGTGTGGTCACGAGCCGGTCCCGATAGTGGGCGACTGGCCGTTGGATCCCCAGCTTGCCGGCCAAGCCTCGAAGAGCCCCTCGCGTCGACATTCGTCGCATCGGGAGATTGTGTCATGCTCCCGTTCGACTGTCTCGGGCCCGGGGGTCATCGGTCCGAGGCGGACCCCTGGTTCCCGGGTGCGAATCGGTCGCCGGCGCCATCGCGAACGAGGGGGCGGATCGTCCGTACCCCCGCCACCGACCCGGCTCCCACACCGCCGGTTGGTTGAGCTTCAGCTTCCGTTGGACCGGATCGTACGGGAGCAGTCCGACCTGCTCGTCTGACCGCTGGGCGTCCCGGCTCAGATCGGCTCCCGGTCGGGAGTGATGATGACCACCGGGATGGTGCGAGCGGTGTGACGCTGGTAGACGTCGTACCGGCCGGCCACCCCGGGGTGGAACAGGCGGGACATGCCGCGATTGGTCCGATTGACCAGCGGCCAGAGCTGGGCCCGCTCATCGGGGTCGGCTACCCGGGCCGTTGCCTTGACCACCTTGCGTCCCACCCGGACCGTCACCGTGGGGCGGGACTGGAGGTTGAGGAGCCAGGCCGGGGGCCGGTCGCTCCCCCCGTTGGAGGCCACCACGATCAGGTCCCCCCGGTCACGGCAGTAGGTCAGGCCGTTGGTTCGGGCCAGGCCGGTCCTGCGACCGGTGGTGGTGAGCAGCAGGGCGGGGACCCGATTGCTGTGCTTGCCGATCCGACCGTCGGAGCGCTCGTAGACGTACCGGTGCAGTCGGAGGTACGGATCCACGAAACGGGTGCTGAAGATGCCGCCCTCCACGACCGCCCCTTGCCGGCCTCAGCGACGGGCGTCGAAGGTGGGGATCAGGGTGCGGGCCGCCCGGGCTTCGTCCACCCTCCGCACCGGGGTGTGGCGGGGGGACTCGGCCATCGTGCCCTCGGGCTCGGTGGCGGCCTCGTAGGCGATGCGCTCGAGTGACTCGGCCAGTGCCTCGAGGGTCTGTGGGCTCTCGGTCTCGGTGGGTTCGATCATCAGGGCCTCGTCCACGATCAGGGGGAAGTAGACGGTCGGGGCGTGGAAGCCCTCCTCCAGCAGCCGCTTGGCCACGTCCAGGGCCCGTACCCCGTGGGCCTGCTTGATGCTCCGGACCGAGAGCACCACCTCGTGCATGCACGGACGGTCGAACGGTACGTCGTAGGTTCCGGTCAGGCGCTGGCGGATCCAATTGGCGTTGAGCACGGCGGTCTCGGCGATGCGCCGGAGCCCGTCTCCCCCGTTGGCCAGGATGTAGGCCAGCGCCCGGGCCAGTACCAGGGCGTTACCGTGCCAGGTGTGCATCCGGCCGATGGAGTGCTCCGGCTGCTCCCAGGTGAAGACCGGGGTCTGATCGTCCGAGGCCACCCGCACGGCCCTCGGGCCGGGAAGGAAGGGGACCAGTCGTTCGGACACCGCCACCGGGCCCGCTCCGGGCCCTCCTCCACCGTGGGGGGTGGCGAAGGTCTTGTGCAGATTCATGTGGACGATGTCGAAGCCCATGTCGCCCGGGCGGACCACGCCCAGGATGGCGTTGAGGTTGGCGCCGTCGTAGTAGAGCAGCCCGCCCACCTGGTGCACGGCGGCGGCGATGGGGGCGATGTCCTCCTCGAACAGGCCGAGGGTGTTGGGATTGGTCAGCATGATGCCGGCCACCTGCTCGTCGAGGACGGTGGCCAGAGCAGCCATGTCCACACAGCCCCGCTCGTCGCTCGGCACGGTGACCACTTCGTACCCGCCCAGGGTCACCGAGGCCGGGTTGGTGCCATGGGCCGAATCGGGGATGATCACCTTGGTCCGGGTCGACCCCTGGGCCTCGTGCCAGGCCCGCATGAGCAGCAGGCCGGTCAGCTCGCCGGCCGCTCCGGCGGCCGGCTGCAGGGTGGCGGCGGCCATGCCGGTGATCTCGCACAGGGCCTCCTCCAACTCGACCAGGAGGGCCAGCCACCCCTGGCTGAGGGAGGCCGGGGCGGCGGGATGCACCCCGGCCAGGCCGGGCAGGCCGGCCACGGTGTCGCACAGCTTGGGGTTGTACTTCATGGTGCACGACCCCAGGGGATAGGCACCGAGGTCCACGGAGAACTGACGGTGGGACAGCCGGGTGAAGTGGGCCACCAGGTCGCGCTCGGAGACCTCGGCCAACGCCACCGGCTCGTTCCGGCGGTGGGCCTCGGGGACCAACTCCTCGACCGGCAGCTCGGGGATGCCCGAGGTGCGGAACGACCACCCGCTCCGGCCCGGGTGGGACAGTTCGAACAGGGTGGGCTCGGCGGCCCGGCCCAGCAGGGGGGCGCTGGTGGCCTTGCCGCCGGGTGCGCCGGTGCCCTCGCCGTTGGGGTTGGGGTGGGTGCTCATCACGCCACCGCCTTGGCCAGTGCCGTCACGTAGGCGTCGATCTCGTCCCGGGTCCGCCGCTCGGTCGCCGTCACCAGCAGCCCGTGCTCGCCCCCCTCGAACTCCTCGCCGAGTGAGATGCCGGCGAGGAAGCCGGCGTCGGCCATCCGCTCGACCACCACGGCGGCGGGTACCGGCAATCGCACGGCGAACTCCCGGACCACCGGGGCGCCGGCGAAGGCATCCACCCGTTCCAGGGCCAGGAGCGACCGGCGGAGGTAGTGGGTGGCCTGGGCGCACCGGCGGGCCAGCTCCACCAGGCCGGCGGTGCCCAACCACCCGAGCTGGATGGCCGCCGTCACCGCCATCAACGTCTGATTGGTGCACACGTTGGAGGTGGCCTTCTCCCGACGGATGTCCTGTTCCCGGGCCCGGAGGGTGGTCACGTAGGCGGTCCGACCCTCCACATCGAGGGTCTCCCCCACCAGACGGCCGGGTAGCCGACGCACGTGGGCCTCGGCGCAGGCGAACAGCCCGAGGTAGGGACCGCCGAAGCCCAGGGTGGTCCCGAAGACCTGGCCCTCGCCGACCACCACGTCCGCCCCCCACTCCCCCGCCGATCTCAGCAGGCCGGCGGCCACCGGATCGGCCCCGACCACCAACAGCGCTCCGGTCCGGTCGCACAAGGCCCGAGCCCGGGCGAGATCCTCGAGGCAGCCCAGATAGTTGGGGTAGCCCACCACCACCACGCCCGGCGGATCGGCCCGGTCGTCGTCCGGCCAGGCGGTGACCCCGTCACTCAGGGGAACGGTCCGGATCTGGTGACCGGTGCCCCGGGCCGCGGTGGCCAGCATCTGGCGCCAGTGGGGATGGATGCCGGCCGACAGCCAGACCGACGGACGACCCGACGCCGCCACCCCGAGGTTGACCGCCTCGACGGCGGCGCTCCCCCCGTCGTACAGGGAGGCGTTGGCCACCGGCAGACCGGCCAGCCGGGCCACCATGGTCTGGTACTCGAAGACGGCCTGCAGCACACCCTGGGCCACTTCGGGCTGGTACGGCGTGTACGACGTCACGAACTCGGAGCGCCCGGCCAGGGCCCGGGTCACCGAGGGGATCTCGTGGTCATAGGACCCTCCTCCGGCGAAGCACACCAACCGGTCGGATCGGGCCCTGTTCTGGTCGGCCAGCCCCTCCAGGTGGGCGAGAACGTCGGGCTCGCCCACGCCGTCGGCCAGCTCCAGACTCCGCTGCAGCCGGAGGGCGTCGGGCACCACAGTGAACAGCTCGTCGACCGAGTCGAGGCCCAGAAACGCCAGCATGCTCGCCACTTCGTCGTCGGTGTGCGGGATGTAGGTGCCCATGGAGCTGCTCCTCGGAGGTTGGTGCCCTCGTGTCTAGCGGACGTGACGGCGTGGAGCCCAATGCCGGTGGACGCCGTTCCTCATCGGGTCGAGGCCCACTGGCCGGCACGGACGAACGGGGTTTCCACCACCCGGGCCTCGAGCACCCGTCCCCGCTGTTCGATGGCCAGGCCGGTGCCAATCACCGGTGGGCCGTCCGCCGAGGTGTCGACGAAACCCAGCGCGATCCCGTGACCCAACATGGGCGAGAAATTGCCACTGGTGACGGCACCCACCGGGCCGCCGTCGTAGATCAATGCACCGCCCTGGCGGGGCGGCTGACGTCCTTCGGTGGCCAGACCCACCAGCCGGCGCGGCACCCCGTCCCGGCGCTCGGCCACCAGGGCGTCCCGGCCCCGGAAGTGGTCCTTGTCCCAGCCCACCACCCAGCCCAGTCCGGCCTGGAGGGGCGTGATGCCCGGCCCGAGCTCGTGCCCGTGGAGGGGAAGGGCGGCCTCGAGCCGGAGGGTGTCACGCGCCCCGAGGCCGGCCGGCAGGACGCCGGCGGCCAGCAGCGTCGACCACAAGGCTTCTGCGGCATCGACCGGTACGGCCAGCTCCACCCCGTCCTCCCCGGTGTATCCGGTCCCGGCGGCCAGGCAGGCCACGCCTTCCCATACGAACGGGGCCACCGAGAACCGGGCCACCCCGGCGGCCTCCGGAGCCACGACGGCCAGTCGGGTCCGGGCGTGCGGGCCCTGCACGGCGATGACGGCTCGGGACGAGGTGGTGTCCTCGCCCCCGATGGCCTCCACCACCCGGTCGGTGTTGGAGGCATTGGGCATGACGTCGAAGACATCCTCGGAGAGCCACCATACGATGATGTCGTCGACCACCGAGCCGTCCTCGTCGAGCAGATGGGTGTACTGGGCCCGGCCCGGGGCCACCCGCCGGAGGTCGTTGGAGAGGGCGGCCTGCAGTCGGTCCAGGGCATCGGAACCCGCCACCCGGACCGTCCCCAGGTGGCTCACGTCGAAGGCGACCGAGTCCTCTCGGCACGCCCGGTGCTCGGCGATGGTCCCCTCGGGGTAGGCCAACGGCATCTCCCAGCCGCCGAACTCGACCAGCTTGGCCCCCAACTTCCGGTGGGCACCGATGAGCGCGGTGTGTTTCAGGGCCTCCCCGGTTCCACCGTCGGTGTGGCCCACGGGTGCCTTCGAGGTGTCGCCCACGTCGAAAGCGTACCGGGGCGGCGGTTCAGGCGATTCGAGCGACGACCGAGGGGACGAGACCGTCCCCGGCCAGGCCGTACTTGGCCAGCAGGGCCAGGGTGTCCCGCTGGTAGAGCACGGTGACCCGCACATCGGGATAGAGCAGTCCGAGGCGCCGCACCTTGCTGTTCTTCTTGGTCACCAGCCGTTGGTTGAGGGTCGTCAGCTCGACGAACAGGCCGGGCTCGGGCAGCCAGAAGTCGGGTCGGAACCCGGCTGTGGGTCGGCCGGTCTCGTCCCACTCCAGGGCGAACTCCACCGGCTCGTACTCCCAGAGCACCCCGTAGAAGTCCAGGATTCGGGCGAACCGCTCCTCGGACTCGTGGGCGAAGCGCTTCACCGGGGCGAAGGGGTTGACATCGGTGCGAGCGTCCTCGGTCAATGCTCGACCGCCTCGGCTGCCGCCAGGTACTCCGCCGCCGGATGACCGGCGGGGCGGGGCTCGGTGGACTGATGGCGGATCTCGACGATGGCGGCGTCGAGCTCGGAGACCACACTCGAAAGCGGCAGGATGTTGAAGACCCCCTGCCCCCCGGCCAAGAGGTCGACGACTTCGCCATCGGATTGGGCCAGCACCGACCGGCTCCCGGCCAGGACCAGCTGCGAGGAAGCCAGGTCGGCGCCGAGGTCACCGCGAAGGCATTCGATGGCCTGGCGCGCTTGTTGCAGCTTCAGACCGGCATCGAGCAGACGCTTGATCACCTTCAGTTCGAGCACGTCGCCGTACGAGTACCGCCGCTGGCTCCCGCTCCCGGTGGCGTCGGCGATGGACGGACGGAGCAGGCCGGTACGGGCCCAGTAGTCGAGCTGCCGGTAGGTGATGCCCACCAGTGAGCAGACCTGGGCTCCCCGGAAGCCGTCGTCGGCCGGAGCTACGGCGGACGGACCGCGCTGCGGGCCCCCTTCGTCGACGCGCCCGGCGGTTATGTTCTCGGTCACTCCCACTCCTCCACCTCGATCTGAGGTTGACCGTCAACCCAAACCTCACGGTCAACCTGCTGTTCTAGGGTATCACACCACCGTAATTACGTGCATGTGAGCCGACCGGGCCGTCGCCGCCGGCGGTGATTTGGACCGGCCGGCGTCAGGGGCCATGATCGCACCATGACCGTGATCAAGATCAACGCCATCACCGTCCGGGAGGGCTCCGGGGAGGAACTGGCCCGCCGGTTCGCCAAGCGGTCCGGTGCCGTCGACGGAGCCGAGGGCTTCGAAGGCTTCGAGCTGCTGCGCCCGACCGACGACCGGGACGTCTGGCTGGTGCTGACCCGTTGGCGAGACGAGCCGTCCTTCGCCGCCTGGGTCGCCTCTCCGGCCTTCGCCCACGGCCACCGTTCCGAGGCGGAGCGAGTGCACGGGGAGGGATCGGCTTCGTCGGAGCCGCGGCCGGTGGGGGCCCACAGTGAGCTCTGGTCGTACGACATCGTGGACCTCCCCCCGCCGGCATGATCGACACTCCGGCCGAGTCGGACCCGGCCCTGCCGCTCCACCGGCGAACCGTCGAATACGAGGCCTTCGACCGCGGCGCCTCCCTGTTGGTGGTGGGGACGTTGCGGGACACCCGTCCGTGGGCCGAGGACGGCAGGTCCGTCCTGGCCGTGCACGATATGACGCTCCGGGTGGCGGTGAGGACGGCAGATCTGACCATCACCGAGGCCTCCGCCGAGATGCACACCTTCCCCCACGCCGAATGCCCCGGGATCACCGAGGCGTTCGCCGGCCTGGTCGGTCTGTCGGTGGCCCGGGGCTACACCCGTGAGGTCCAGAACCGCTTCGGCGGCCCGAGGGGCTGCACCCATCTGGAGCAGCTGGCTCGGTCCCTCGGGCCGGTGGTGGTCCAGGCGGTCACCTCCCGCCGGGCCATGGCGGTGGCCCGGGGTGAGGCCGCAGACCTGTTGAGCGACGAAGGGAGCCCCTGGGCCCGCGACTCGTGCCACATCTGGGCCGAGGGTGGCGTGGCCGACCAGAAGCTGACCGCCGGATGGCGACCCGGTGTCGGACCGTACCCGGCGCCGGCGGTGGTGTCGTTCCGAGAGCCGGGCGCCGCCCGGTGACACCCCGGCCGGCCGGGCCCGCCCCGGTGGGGCGACCATTCCGTTGGGCGTCGACCGTCGTGGTGGCTGCTCTGGCCATCGGCGGGTGCACCAGTTCGGGTACGGCGGTGTCCTCGCCCTTCTCGGGGAGCCGGCCGGCACTGGAGCGGGGCCCGCGCTACGAGGTGAAGGTCCAGGACATCAGCGGACTCGGGCCGGTGCTGGTCGACGGTCAAGGCATCGCCCTCTATCTCTTCATGACCGACCAGCGGGGCCAGCCCTCGCGCTGCTACGACATCTGTGCCGTCCAGTGGCCCCCGGCCCTCCTGCCCACCGGGGTGTCGCGGCCGGTGGCCGGACCCGGGGTGCGGGCCGACCTGCTGAGCTCGGCGCCCCGCACCGACGGCACCGTCCAGATCACCTACAACGGTTGGCCGCTGTACTTCTGGCCGCCGGACCACACGCCGGGCACGGCCACCGGCCAGGCGCTGACCAACGCGGGGGGCCGCTGGTACGTCGTGGACCCGTCCGGCAACGCGGTCATCACCAAGTAAGGGCACACCTCGGTGGACCGCGGCAGACTTGGGCCATGGCCCCGTCCCGACGGACTTCCCGTTGGTCGATCAACTCGACCGACTCGCTGCTGAGCATCAACTCGAAGGGTTCGATCCTGTCCATCGGCTCGATCGGCTCCTTCGGGTCGGTGGGATCGGTGGGCTCGGCCCTGTCCTTCGGCTCGGTGGGCAGCTTCCTCAGCGTGGCGTCGGTGCTCTCGGCCGTCTCGTTGCTGTCGATGATGTCCTACCGCTCGGTGGGTTCCGCCATGGCCGCCGGCCCGCGGTAGACGGCCGGCGCCACGGCAGCTCATGTCCCTGGCGTGGACGGTGATCATCGTTCATGCCGTGGGCCCTCCGAGCCAACCCCGCTTCCGGAACATGTACAAGAGGCCGATGGCCGAGACCACCTCGAGGCCCAGGCCGAAGATGATGAATGGCCAGCCGCCTTGGATGTGACGGACCAGCCAGGAGAAGTTCTGGCCGAAGAAGCCGGTGAGGAAGGTGAGAGGCAGGAAGACGGTGGCGATGATGGTGAGCTGCTTCATCACCACATTGAGCCGGTTGGAGACCGTCGAGAGGTGGGTGTCCATCACGCCGCTCAGAAGGTCCCGGTAGCCGTCGACCAGATCACTGATCCGGATGAGGTGGTCGTAGATGTCCCGCATGTACCGCTGGCCGTCGTCGGAGACGCCGGGTAGCTCGACCACCCCCGAGGTGATGCTGGCGAACATGTCACGCTGCGGGGTGATCACCTTTCGGATTCCGATGAGCGACCGCTTCATGGTGAACAGCGTGCCCAGCTGGGCATCGGTGGGCCGGGCCAGGATGGCGTCCTCCAGCTCGTCGATCTGGCCGTCGAATGCGTCCAACATCGGGAAGAAGCTGTCGACCAGCTGGTCGATGATCAGGTAGATCAGGGTGATCTGGGGCGACTCGAGGTCGGAGGGCCGACGGTGGGCAATCCGTTCGTCCACGTTGGCCAGGGCGTGGCAGTGGCCCCGGTGCACGGTGACGAGGAAGTGCTCGGCGAAGATGAAGTGGACCTCCTCGGTCGAGGCCCTCTCCGCCGAAGCCCCGTGCACCACCATGTAGGTGAAGCTCTCGTAGTCCTCGATCTTCGGTCGCTGCCCGAAGTGCTGAGCGTCGTCCACGGCGAGGTGGTGGATCTGGAACACCGACAACAGGACATCGTGGGCCTCGTCGTCCACACCGTCGAGGTCCAGCCAGAAGAACTGGCGGGAGGCGAGGTGCTCTTCGATGGCCTGACGGCTGGCCGCAGCCCTCGCGCCGCCCACCGTGAGGGTTCCTTCCATCCCCTGATTCTGCCGCCGCCCGTCGTCCCCGGCAGGGATGGGCCCCGGCCACGGCCGCCGGTCAGCCGAGCCGGGTGAGCTGCCCGCGGTACCGGTGCCCGGTGGACACGTACTCGTCGGCGGAGATCTGGATGAGAACCAGATTCGATCGGTCGGGCCGGATGACCGCGGGAACGCCCAGGGCCAGGGCCCCGGCTGGGACCTCCATGTTGTTGGGGACCACGGCGTTGGCTCCCACGGTGGCCCCGGTCCCCACCACCGCGTGGTGGAGGACGACGGCGCCAGACCCGACCAGGCAGCTGTCCTCGAGGGTGCACCCTTCGAGATGGGCCAGGTGCCCGACGACGCACCCGTTGCCCACCACGGTCGGGAAGCCGGGCCCGGCGTGCACCACCGTGCCGTCCTGGATCGACGAGCGGACGCCCACCGTGATGGTCCCGTGGTCACCTCGAAGGACCGCCTGGGGCCACACCGTGGATTCGGCTCCGATGGTCACATTGCCGATCAGCACTGCGTCAGGGTGGACGTACGCCTCGGGATGGATGGCGGGGACGGCCTCCCCGAGCTGGTAGATGGGCATGACCTGCGACCCTACGGCACCTCTGGCCAGGGGCCAAGGCGGCCGAGCAGCAACGTGACAGTTCGATGACGAAACCGCGGGCTAACGTCTCCTCGGAGATCGTTCGCCGGTGGCCTGGGTCAGGAGGCTTGACGGGGAGGAGACACGTGGGAGCGCCCACCGCCGTGTACGAAGCCCAGAGGAGTGGTCCAGTTGATCCAGCGGTGGCCCGCTCGCCGGCCCCCTGGGTGGTCCTGGGCGGGCTCGGGGCGGTCGGCATGGTGCTCGGCGGGAGCCGAATCGGGGCGGTGCCCGACCCCCACCTGGCCCTGTGGTGGTTCTCGCTGCCGAGCGGCGGCGCGCCGCTCACCTCGATCCTCTTCTACCTCTCCCTGGTCGTCCTGGTCGCATCGTGGCTCGGCCTCGGACGCCTGGCCCTGGCCGGCGAGCTGACGGTCCGCCAGGCCTGGGTGGTCCTGGCCGTGTGGGGACTCCCCTTCCTGGTCGGTCCGCCTCTGTTCAGTCGGGACCTGTTCAGCTACGTGGGCCAGGGGCTGCTGGCCCACCACGGCCTCAACCCCTATGCGGTGGCGCCATCCGCCCTGGGCCATGGACCGCTGCTGTCGGGCATCGCCAGTGTGTGGAGGGACACCACGTCGCCCTACGGCCCGCTCTTCGTGGGATCGAGCCGGGTGGTCGCCGCCGTCGCCGGAGGGTCCCTCGACGTCCAGCTGATCGCCTACCGGGTCCTCGAGCTGATCGGGGTGGTGCTGGTGATGCTGTCCCTCCCCCGGTTGGCCCGACACCTGGGCACCGACCCGGGCGTGGCGCTCTGGCTGGGGGCGCTCAGTCCGCTGTCCCTGTTCGGCTTCGTGGCCTCGGGTCACAACGACGCGCTGATGGTCGGCCTGGTGGTGGCGGGTGTGACGCTCGGGGTCACCGGGAGGCTCCTGCCGGGTCTGGCCCTCTGCGCCCTGGCCGCCACGGTCAAGCTGCCGGCCGCCGTCGCCGTGGTGTTCCTGGCCGTCGACGCCATGGGTCCGATGACCGCGCCCCGCCGGTGGCGGGTGGCGGCGCAGGCCGCTGGGGCGCTGGTGGCCGCCTTCGTGGGGGTCACCCTGCTGGTCGGGGACGGCTGGACCTGGCTGGGCCCCACCGCCCTCCACATCCCCACGGAACTACGGGTGCTCACCACCCCCTCGGTGTCGCTGGGCGTGCTCCTCTTCTCGGTGCTCCATCCCCTCGGCCTTCCGGTGGCCCGCTCGGCGGTGGTGACCGTCACCCAGGACCTGGTGGCGGCCGTGGCGGTGATCGCCGTCGTCTGGCTGCTGGCGACGGTGCGCCGGCACGAGGTGGTGCGTTCCCTTGGTTTCGCGTTCCTCCTGATCGTGCTCGGGAGCCCCACGGTGTGGCCCTGGTACCTGGCGTGGGGCGTGGTCCTGCTGGCGGCCACCACCGCCCAACGCTCCAAGCTGCTGGCTGCGACGGCCGGATTCGCCATGCTCGTGGTGGGCCCGAGCGGCCACCCGCTGCTGTTGGGTCACTGGTACCTGGTGGTCTCGCTGGCCACCCTGGTGGGAGTGGCGTGGCTGGTCCGGGGCGGGCGCTGGCGACTGGCGGTGGACGGTCATGCCGCCTGATCCCAGCCTCGACACCGAGCTGACCTCCACCGTCGGCCTCCCGTCGCGCCGGACGCGCCGTGCCTCCCTTTCCGACACTTCCACCGTCGCTCCCCCACCGGGCGCTGCGGACCCGTTCCCGACCTCGGTCGAGGCGGTCGACGCCGGCACCGAGCCGGCCACCGAGACCACCGACGCCGCTCCCCCCACCGGTTCCCCCCCGGCGGCGCGTTGGCCCCGGTGGATCGTCCGCCCCGCCCTCATCTACCTGGTCTCCCGGGTCCTCACGTGGACCACGTTGGCCGTGACCACCCTGTTCACCCACGAGAGCATCCTCCAAGAGGTCTACCGATGGGACAGCCGGTGGTTCCTCCGGGCGGCCGCCCTCGGGTGGCCCCGGCACCTCCCCTTCCACGACGGGCACGTCGCCGGCAGCACCATCGCCTTCTTCCCGCTCTTCCCCCTCAGCATCCGCTGGCTCTCCCAGCTGACCGGGCTGTCCCTGCTGGCCGCGGGCATCACGGTCACCACGGTGACCGGTCTCACCGCCATGATCGGGGTGTGGGCGCTGGTGCGGCACTACGCCGACCAGTCGTCGGCCGACCGGGCCACGCTCCTCGTGGCCCTGTTCCCCGGATCGTTCGTCCTCTCCATGGTGTACTCGGAGGGATTCGCCCTGACCTTCCTGGCCTTCGGGCTGTTGGCGCTGCTCCAACGCCGGTGGCTCCTGGCCGGCGTGCTCGGCCTCCTGGCCAGCGCCACCACCCCGGTGGCCCTGGCCTTCGAGGTCAGCTGCCTGTGGTGCGCCTATCGCGAACTGAACCCCGGCCGGAACTGGCGGGTGCTGGCGGCGCCGATCCTGGCCCCGATGGGCTTCGTCCTGTACCAGGTGTGGATCTGGCAGCACACCGGAAACCTCAACGCCTGGCGACTGACCGAACGGGGTGGATGGAAGAGCTATCCGTCGCTGGTCTACGCCTTCCACACGGTCGGTGTGTTCATCAAGGACCCGATCGCCACCAACAAGACCGACGACCTCCTCTTCGTCTGCACCATCCTGGTGGTGGTGGCCGCGGTGGTGGCCGTCCGGTCCTCCATGCCCACCCCGATGCTCCTCTACGGCCTGTCGGCGGCGGCCCTCGGCATGATCTCGGCCCCGATCGGGCTCCGTCCCCGCTTCATCTTCCTGGCCTTCCCGCTGATCATCGCCGTCGGCACCCGGCTACGGGGCCGGGCCTATCTCACCCTCCTCTCGGTGTCAGCGGCGTTCCTGATCGGCTTCACCGTCTTCGAAGTGGCCTCGTGGCGGATCTTCCCGTAGGCACCGGACCAGAGGCTCCCGTCGGGCCCACCGACCCCACCCGCTCGCCACCACCTGGCCCCGAGGACGGGGCCGGCCGGGACCGGCGGCGCAGCCGGGTCCGGTCCCGGACGGGAGGGACGACCGTGGCGCCACCCCGGGACATCGGGGACGCCCGGCCGCCGGATGGGCACACCGGGGTGGACGCTCCGCTGACCGACGCCGCCGCCGACACCGGCCCGACCCCCAGCGGCGTCCTCCTGGAACGGTGTGCGTGGACCGTGGTGTGGCTGGGGGCCGTCGTGGCCGGCCTCGGGTTCTGGGGCTCGTGGTCGGCGTGGCCTCCCGGGGGGTATCTCGCCCCCCTCCTGGTGCTGATCGCCATCGTCGGCCTGGCCGCCACCTGGTGGGTCAGGAGTCCGCGATCGGCCCCGCTGCAGCTGGCCGCACTGGCCACCTCACTGGTCGCCACCCTGGCCCACGAAGGGGTCGGGATCCACGTCCGCCAGTACTACACCACCGACTCGGGGGCCTTCAATCAGGTGGCGGCTCACCTGGCGCTCCACGGATCCAACCCCTACACCAGCACCATGGCGGCGGCGTCGTCGCTGCTCCAGACGCCTTCGGACTACTGGACGTACACGGCGACCGGCGGACACGTCACGGCCGTGTCCTACCCCGCCGGTTCGTTCCTCATGGAGGTGCCGGCCCTGTGGCTCGGATTCCAGCACCAGGTGGTGGACTGGATGGACCTCCTGGCCTGGCTGGTGACCGGCGTGCTGATCTTCGTGCTGCTCCCGACGGCCGCACGGTGGGTCGGGCCGTTGCTGGTGACCATTCCCCTCTACGCCGACGTGTTCAGTTCGGGCGGCACCGATGCGGTGTTCCTTCCGTTCCTGGTGCTGGCGGTCTGGCGGTGGGACCGGTTCGGCGCCGGTCGAGGATCTGGCCTGGCCCGCTGGGTGGGGCCGGTGGCCCTGGGGTTGGCCTGTGCCACCAAGCAGACCCCGTGGTTCTGCGTGCCGTTCCTGGCGGTGGGCATCTTCCTCGAATCCCGGGCCGCCGGTCGACGTCCGGTGCGCATCACGCTGGGCTATCTGGCCGTCGCGGCCGGCGTCTTCTTGGCGGTCAACCTGCCCTACATCGTCCGGCAGCCTTCGGCCTGGGCCCACGGGACCCTCCTGCCCTTCGAGCGGCCCCTGGTGGCCGACGGGCAGGGTCTCGTGACCCTGGCCCTGCACGGTGTGAGCCGCGGCGTCTCGCTCCCGCTGTTGACGGTGGCCAGCGCCCTGGTCTATGTGGCCCTGCTGGCTGCGATGGTGGTCTGGTACCCCGGGATGAAACGGCTCTGGATGCTGTTGCTGCCGCTGACCTTCTTCGTGGCCGCCCGGAGCCTGTTGAGCTACCTGGTCGACCTGTACCCGGCGGCCATCGTGGCTGCGCTCTCGGTGGCCCCGGCGGCGCCTGCGCGGGCTTCGAACCCGCCACCGGCCCATGCCCGGACCACCGGACGCCCGCGCTGGCCGCTGGGGCTGGCCGTAGTGGTCCCGGCCGCCGCCGCGGTGGTGGTCGCCGTGCTGGCCTTCACCTCGCCCCCCCTGCGACTCGACGTGACGTCCTTCTCCTCGTCCCACGCCGCAACCTCGCTCGACGCCGTCACCGTGGAGGTCCACAACACCACCGACCAGACCGTGGTGCCGCACTTCATGGTGACCGTGGGGAGCTCCCATCCGAGCGGGTTCTGGCACACCCGCGACCGACGTCCGGTGGTCGTCGGCCCCCACGGGTCGACCGAGGTCACCCTGCATCCGCCGGCCTACGCCGCGGCTCCCTCCCATGGTTCGTTCTGGCTGGTGCAGGCGTACACCTCCGAGCCGGAGGCGCTCAGCACCTCCCCCCTCCAGCACTGGCGCCTGGGCAAGGCCAAATAGCGGCGTCGCCCCTGTCCGGCGCCGACCGGCCCGTAGGATGGCGGCTGACATGAGGAGGCAGACCATGCTGGAGCTCGACCACCCGGTCTTCGACGCGGACAACCACTACTACGAGGCCGTCGACGCCTTCACCCGGCACCTCGACCCGGCCCTCGGGTCCCGGGTCATCCAGTGGAGCGAGATCAACGGTCGGAAGTACCACGTGATCGGCGGACGGGTCAGCCGGGCCGTGACCAACCCGACCTTCGATCCGGTGGCGATGCCCGGGGCTCTGTACGACTACTTCCGGGGCAATCCCGACAACCGCAACCCCGTCGAGTTCCTGTCGCGGCGGGAGCCGGTGCGTCCGGCCTACCGGGAGCCCACCGCCCGCCTCGAGACCCTGGACCGACAGGAGTTGGCCGGATGCCTCCTCTTCCCCACCCTGGGGATGATCTACGAGGAGCCGTTGTCCCACGATCCCGGGGCGGTGTGCCATCTGTTCCGGGCCTTCAATCGGTGGCTCCTCGAGGACTGGTCCTTCAACGTCGACGACCGGATCTTCGCCGCGCCCTATCTCACCCTGGCCGATCCGGCCTGGGCCACCGAGGAGCTCGCCTGGGCCCTCGAGAACGGGGCCCGCACCGTGGTCATGCGGCCGGCCGCCCCGGTCACCGCCGTGGGCCGACGAAACCCGTTCGACCCGATGTTCCACGGCTTCTGGAGTCTGGCCAACGACGCCGGCATCACCGTGGTGGTTCACGCCGCCGACAGTGGCATCTCGTCCAATGGCTATGCCGACGCCGGCTTTGCCGCCACCTTCTCGGGGGGTTGGAAGCCTTCTGTCAAGTCGTTCGCAATCGAGCAGGCCATCCGCGACTACCTGCTCACCCTGATCTTCGAGAACCATTTCGAACGCTTCCCCAATCTGCGCATCGCCTCCATCGAGAACGGAGCGGAGTACCTGCCCGAGGTGATCAAGAAGATCCGCTCCACGGCGAACAAGATGCCGGGCTACTGGAAGCACGATCCGGTCGAGACGCTGCGTCACCACGTATGGATCAATCCGTTCTGGGAGGACGACGTCTACCAGGTGGCCGACTGCATGGGCGCGGACCGGGTCCTGTTCGGGTCGGACTGGCCGCACGTGGAGGCTCTCCCCGAACCCCGGGACTACGTGGCCGAGCTCAAGAACTTCGACGCCGCAGACCGACGGCTGATCCTCATCGACAACGTCTCAGAGCTGATCACCCTCCGACCGACCTGATCCGAGCGAGCCCCGGAGGCCACGGCGGAGGATGCTCCCTCAGGACGGGAGGCGGGGCTAGTGGCGACCCCGTCCCCGTGAGCGCTTGGCGCCCTTGCCGTGGTGGGTTGCCTTGTGGGTGGTGTTGCGGGTGGCCTCCTGGCGGGAGCGGCTCGTCCGGCTCCGACCGACGAAGCCCCCGAGGACGATGACCACCAGGACGATGGCCATGATGATCCAGATCAACATGCTTGCTCCGTTCGGTCGGTCACCGCACGGCCGATCACCAGGCCCGGTGAGGTCACGCGCCGGCGGCCGGCAATCTCGGCCCCATTGACCCGCTGCACACTAGGGCAGTTTCCCTGACCGGCCCGGGAACCGGACCTCCGACGGGCCCGGCGCCGCCCTCCCCTCAGTGGCTCATGGCGCGGGCACGGTCCCGAGCGAGGGCCTCAGGGCCCGGTCCGACGATGGTGCGGCCCCCCCGAGCCGCCAACATCGTCGGGTCCCCTCGCTAGATGGTCAGATCCCGTAGAACGACCAGCCGACCATGGACGGCGCGCCGCCGAGCCGGAGGGCCAGGGCCGA
Organism: uncultured Acidimicrobiaceae bacterium; assembly: GCA_963833585.1. Taxonomy (GTDB): domain Bacteria; phylum Actinomycetota; class Acidimicrobiia; order Acidimicrobiales; family RAAP-2; genus Bog-756. The sequence continues at coordinate 102,848 of CAWHYF010000005.1, forward strand.
ACGGCCCATCCACGTTCCCGAAAGCCATCGCCCGCCTCTCGGGAGGACCATGGTGAGTCGTCGCGACACCCGTCTCCAGAGCCTCGACGGGGCCAGCAGTGCCAGTCCCACCGCCACCAGGGCCAGCCCACCGAAGAGGAACGGCTTGATGTCCCGTCCGGTGAACGGCAGCTGGGTCAACGGAGCGGTGGTCGAGACGGTGGTCGGTGCGGCCACGGGAGGTGCGGCCACGGGGGCCGGGGCCGGGGCCACGGGTGGCGTGTTGTTGGCAACCGGCGGCGGGACCGGCGGGGTGGTCGAGGTGGTCGTGGTCGTCGGTGGCACCGTGGTCGTGGTGGTCGTCGGCGGCTCAGTGGTCGTGGTGGTGGTGGGCGGGGTGCAGTCCTCGATGGTGTGCTGGAAGCCCCGCTTGGCGACCCACGGTGGCCCGACATAGGCGTCAGCTTGGATGACCCCGCAGAAGTCAGGCGGGTAGGCCAAGGTGAGGGTCCCCGAGGTGCCGAAGACGGTGGCCACGTCGACCGACAGCTTGGGTTCGTTGAGGAAGAACTTCCATTGGCAGTCGGGTTGGGTGGTCGGACAGGCCGGAGTGGGAATCTGGAGGGTCACCTGATGAGCGGCGTCATCGAAGGTGATGACGGCGGTCGACGATGTGTTCGACGCGCTCCAGGCCGCGCCGCCCAGCGTCACACTGAATGCGATCAGGGTGATGACCGATGCAATTGCCACGATGATGCGCTTCACTGCTGCCCCTTTGTCATGCGTTCATCCGTCTGCGGCCACCGGGTGGTGCCGTCGTCGCGCCGGTCTCCAGTGGACCTCCGTCGGAACCGGGCGCCCCTGTGGCCCGAATGCCCGACCCTCCTTCGACCGACCAGTGGCGGCTCCCCGTCGGATGAGTGTCGACACTTCCTCGCCCGCTGCTCGGTACTCCGAGTATCCATCCGCCGACGCGTTCGATGTCATGGGCCCCCCGACAGGAGTCACTTCACTGGGTGTGACGGTAACCCGCCCGCTTGCTCACGTCATCACCAAGATTGGGGAGGCTGTCAACTGGTTCTGGCTTCCACCGCCCACAGCCGTCGATCCGCCGGAGTTCCGCTCGCGCTCCGCGGGCGAACATCCACGGAGGGGGCTCATCCGCTAGTGCAAGAGGACTGGTGCGGTAGCACAGCGCTAGGGTAAGGTTGCGATAGGTGAGAGGAGCGTCTGTGCCCTTTGCTTCGCGGCCGGTGAGCACCAAAGCGTGGAAGGCCCTCGACCGGGTGGTGGCGGCCAACACCGCCATGCGGGAGGCGGAGGCCAAGCGGGCCAGGCAGGCCCGCAAGCGGGCCAAGGCCATCCAGGAGGCCCGGGGTTACGGGCTCTCGCTCGACACCATCGCCGAGCGCCTCGGGGTCAGTCGAGAGCGGGTCCGCCAGATGGTGGCGAGGATGTCCAAGGAGTGATCGCTCCGTCGTCGACCCGGGCGGCAGGGGCACTCCCGGGGCCATCCGCCGGTCGGTGGGCCCGATCAGGGCTCGGAGGGTGACGAATCGGTGCCGGGCGGGCCGGCGGGGCCGTCCCGGTTGTCCTGGCCGTCCCGGAGATCCATCAACGCCAGGATGTCCGTGTGGATGAGGTTCAAACGGTCCTCGCAGTCGGCGATGGCGAGGGCCAGCGCCACCAACTCGTCGATCCCTCCGGGGAACAGGTCGGCCCGGGCCCCACGCTTGGCCCGCTGGCTCATCACGTCCCAGGCCGAGGGCTCCCCGCTCTCCGAGGTCAGGGACCAGGCGCTGTGGATGGCCTCGTTGCGCTTCCGTCGGCACCTGTTGGCGCTCCTCCTCCACAACTTGAAGGCGCCCAGTTCGGCCACGGCCTCGTCCCCGTAGGAGGCCAGGAGGGCTTCCACGGTCTCCCAGACGTTTTCGACCCGCTGGCCCGCCACCACCGCCCGGGCCAGGGTCTCGTCCCGGCTCCCGACCAGGCTCATCAGGACCAGGCCGGAGGCAATCTCGATCAGTGACCAGTTGGCCGCGATCCGGCCGAGGGCCCGGTGGAGGTGGTCCTCGTCCGTTGTGTCCTTCCCGTCCTGACGGTCGGTGGGCGATGAGGAGGGGGTCGCCGAGAATCGGACGATGCGGCTCCGGCCGGTGAAGGGCAGGATGTCCCGGATCTTGCGTCTCACGGGAGGGTGCCCGTGAGGTCGGCGGCCGTCCCCGGGCCGACCGGACCGGCCCACCGCCCGATGATGACGGCGGTTGACGTTCGGGGGGGTGGCGGAGGGCGGGACGGAAGGCGGATCGACCGAATCTACCGTCGGCCGCCCCTTTCGTCACTCTGGCCGGCGACGACCCCGTGGGGCGGATCGGAAATTGTGCTTCAGTCCGGCCCCGGAGCGGCCGATGAGAGGTCATGGTGGTCCCTCGCAAATCCGGCTCATGAGCGTCCCCCGCTACTGGCTCACCGTCGAGGAGGCGGCCGAGTACACGGGCATCGACGAGTCCGCCATCCGGCGGGACATCCGGGACGGCTATCTCCATCCCCGTCGGCTGGGCACCAAGGTGGCCATCGTGGATGCGGAGCTCGAGCGCTGGGTGCGGGTCCGCAGGTCATCGTCGTCCTCGCCGCGGCAGCACGCCTCCGCGGGCCGGTCCCAGGGGAGCAGTTCCGGCAACGGACAGTGGCCCGAGCGGCCATCCTCCGATGACGGGTTCTCGATCGAGGCGTGGCTACAGCAGACCGGGAAGCGCAGCTGACGACCTCGGGGGCGCTCGGGTCGGCATCCGCAGTCGACGGAGCTCGGCCCACCTCAGCGACGGGACGGCCTGTCCGGGGCCAGCCGCGACGGGTCCCTCCCGGGATCGGCGGCCACGGTCCGTTGACAAAGACGCCTCAATCACGGACCCTGGGGCATGCCCAATCCTGATGTGGAGGCCGGTCAGAACCTGGCCATCTCGCTGCTCACCGCCGAGGTGGCGGCTCACGCCGAACACGATCCCCTGGGCGTGCCCGACTCCGAGTTGGACGCCCTCCTCGACGCCGACCACGTGATCGTGCAGGAGCTCTGGGCGGCCTCGGACGGAGCCAAGGTGGCGGCGGTCATGGCCTTGCAGATGACCGCGTGGCTCCTGGTGTCGGACATGGCACAGATGACCGGCACCACTCCCGAGCGGGTACTGGAGGAGGTCGTGGTGCGCTACCGCAGCCTTGGGTCCGGCCCGGACGGCCCGGTGTCCCCCTAGCGGTGCTGACCACTCCCCCCACGATCGGTCGGAGAACGAACGGCACGCCCTGGAGCGGGATTCTGCGTGGCGTGGACGAGCGGGCCTGGTCCGCCGGCTCGGTGGCGGAGAGGGGTGGTCCGATGGCGGTCCGTACCCTCGCTCCTGCCTGCAGCTCACTGCACAATGTGGGATTGACACCCGGTTCCGGAAGGCAGAGGTTTGACGTATGAACACAGACGAGCGACTCGACATGCTCGAGAACGCATTGGCCACTCTCGCTGAGATCGTGGAGCAGCGGTCGGGCAGCTTCGCCCACGACCAGCAACCGGTCGTGCAGATCCTCGGCGAGAAGTTCAGCGTCTTCAGGCAGCACATCGCCGCCGAGCGGTATTCGGTCCGTCAGAGCCACGGGGCGGCCTGAGGGGATTGGGGGGCCACGACGGCCGGCGACGACCTGGTGGGTCACTGCTCGCCCACCGTCACGCCGACCCGGCGGTCCCCCGCCCGTCACGGCCACCCGGCGGCGGCCGACGCCCTGCCAGGTGGTGGTCCCGGCCGGTCGGAGGTCCCTCCCGGCGGTGTCGCGGTGGTCTCGCACCCGGCCGTTCAGTTGTGGCCCGCCACCACCGGCCGGCCTGAGTAGATTCTGAGTCTCAGGTCCGACGGGAGGTGGCTCATGATCTTCGGTGCCCATGTGATCGTCTACAGCGAGGACGCCGACGCTGACCGGGCCTTCCTGACCGAGGTGCTCGAGTTCCCCTCCGTGGACGCAGGTCACGGCTGGCTGATCTTCGCCCTGCCCCCCTCCGAGGCCGCTGTGCACCCCGCCGATGCGAGCGCCACCGAGCTGTACCTGATGTGTGATGACCTGGAAGCCGAGATGGCGGGACTCCGGGCGAAGGGCGTTACCTGCTCGGAGGTGGAGGAAGCCCGCTGGGGCTCGGTCACCCGGATCCCCCTGCCCGGGGGAGGTGATGTGGGCCTGTATCAGCCCAGGCACCCCACGGCCCTGGCGCTGGACCCCTAGCGCCCCTCCCCGTCCACCCAGGTGGCTGGTCGGGGGGGTCGAGGAGGCACGGGTTTGCTGTTCAGCGGGTGCGGCGGTCGCCGCTTGGGTGGGGACCAGCCAACGGACCGCCCCCCGGCGGCGGAGGAACGCTGCGGCCCGCGGCAACCCATTGCGCCTATCGTGAGAAGATCAGCGAGGGACCGTCGGCCCGAACTATGAGGGGAGCGGAGTGAGGGCATGAGCACGGCCACCGAGGCCACCGGGGGGAGGCTGGCCAATCGGGTCGCCGAGGAGGCGGGTACCGCCCCGGGTGATCGCCGATTCCGGCCGGACGTCGAAGGCATGCGGGCCATTGCCGTCCTATTGGTCGTGCTCTACCACGCCAACGCCCCCGGTCTCCACGGTGGGTTCATCGGGGTGGACGTGTTCTTCGTGATTTCGGGCTTCGTGATCACCGGACTGCTCCTCCGGGAGCGGACCTCCACTTCGAGAACGTCGCTCGTCTCCTTCTACGGACGCCGGTGCCGCCGGATCCTGCCCGCCGCCACCCTGGTCATCGTGGTGGTGGTGGTGGCCACCTATGTGGTGCTCGGGTCGGTCTTCGGCCGTCCGACCGCCGTCGACGCCAAATGGACGGCGGTTTTCCTGGCCAATTTCCACTTCGCCTCGATCGGGACCAACTACCTCACGGCCAAGCTGCCTCCTTCGCCGCTGCAGAACTTCTGGTCCTTGGCCGTCGAGGAGCAGTTCTATGTGGTCTATCCGACCGTCTTCCTGATCGTGGCAGGAATCCGTTCGAAGGTCTCCTTGCGGGCCCGCCTGATCATTGCCCTGGTTCCAGTCATCCTCGGTTCCCTGCTCCTCTCTGCCCTCCAGACAGGATCCAATCCGACCACGGCCTTCTTCTCGCCGTTCACCCGGGCCTGGGAGTTGGCACTGGGGGCCCTGGTGGCGGTGGCGACGCCGTGGCTGTTGCGGCTCAGCGGGTCGGTGGGCGCCGCCCTGACCTGGGTCGGGTTGGCGGCGATCGCCGTGGCGGCGGTGACCTACTCGTCGTCGAGTGCCTACCCGGGGACCCTGGTCATCGTCCCGGTGGTCGGAACCGCCCTCATCATCGCCGGCGGCACCGTGGTCCCCCGTTGGGGTGCAGAGCTGGTGCTGCGCCGACCGCCCTTCCAGTGGTTCGGCCGCCTCTCCTACTCGCTCTACCTGTGGCACTGGCCCATCCTGATCATCGCGGCGGAGGCGGCAGGCCGGGACAGTCTCCCGTTTCACCGGAACATCGGTTGGCTGCTCCTCGCCGTCGTGGCCGCCGTGGCGACGTCCGCCATCGTCGAGAATCCGGTCCGTCACGCCCGCACCCTGGCTCGGCGACGGTGGTTCGCGATCTGGTTGGGGATCGCCCTGATTGCCACTTCGTTGGTGGTGGCGACCGTCGCCCTCGACACCAGCGGTCCGGCGTCGGCAGGATCCACCGCCTCCCACAATGACGTGGCCCTCCCAGAGGCCGAAGTGCTCCACTTGGTGGCGACGGCTCCGGGGATCACCTCGGTTCCGCCCGATCTCTCCCCCTCCCTGGCTGCGACCCACGCCGACTGGGGCGCAGCCCCACTGCCCTGCGAGACGACGTTCGCGCAGACCTCCATGCCGGCCTGCGTCTTCGGCGACGTCCATGGCTCCCGCACCATGGCCCTCTACGGGGATTCCCACGCGGCCATGTGGTTCGACGCCATCTCCATCATCGCTGCCGTCTCGCACTGGAAGTTGCTCTACCTCGGCAAGTACTCCTGCCCCGCAGAGGACCTTCCCTTCGACAATCCCTCGGGCTTCGGCACCCCCGGTGGCCGGTACGAGCAGTGCGACAGCTGGCATCAGTTCGCCCTGAACAGGATGCGGGAGCTCCACCCGAATCTGGTGATCATCGCGCAGTATCCCGATCCCGCTCCGGGGGGACAGAACTACTCACCTGCGGAGTGGCGGGCGGGCCTGGAGCGGACGATCAAGCAGCTCCCCGACTCGGCACACGTCACCGTCCTCGGCAACATTCCCGAGCATCCCGGAGGTGGGCCCCAGTGCCTGGCCCTCCATCTCCATGACGTCCAGGCCTGCTCCGGGGCCAACTCACCGTCCCTCGCCAGGTTCAGCAGCGCCGAGCGAGAGGCGGCGACGGCGACTGGAGCCAAATATGTCAACACGATTCCCTGGTTCTGCTCGTCGACCTGCACTGACGTCATCGGACATTTCCAGCCGTACTGGGACGGCTATCACGTGACCGCGACCTACTCCATCGCCCTGCTCTCGGTGTTGGCCCAGGCATTGGGCTTCCACTTCGCGCCCGGGGGCTCGAAGGCGCCAAGCTGAGCCATCCACGGGCCCGATCCCCTTCACCGGCCAGGCCGGAAGTGCGGTGGCGATCTGGTCAACTTGCCCCGGGCGGAAGTCGAGCCGACGGTGCTGAGGGACGCGCCGCAGTCGGACCAGTCACCACCGCTTCGGGGGGGCGATCGGGGTAGCCGGAGATCCCCGCCGGGCCGCGGGACGGTGCCCGCCCGACGCCGGAGCGCGAGCTGCTTCCGGGCCGTTGCACCAGCCCGAACAGGCGGGCGGTTGCCGATGAACTCGTCTACGATCTGGATCGATCGGGCGCCCCAGATCGGATGCAGGCGCACAGGTGGGGGTGACCGTGAGTGCTGTGACGTCGACGTTGCCCCCTGACCTCGGTGACTCGGCACAAGCTCGTTCCGGCCGGGCGCTGAACATACTCGCCGTTCTGGTGTTCGTGGGGACGGCGGCGGCGGCGTTCTGGTACATCGATCGCTACGCGGTCAATGTGATCATCAATGACCAGTGGACCGACATCGACGTCATCCGGCGGGCCCACTCCGGCCACCTGACCCTGGGGGCCTTGTGGGCCCAGCACAACGAGAACAGGATCTTCTTTCCGAACCTGGTGGTCCTGGTTCTGGCCTACACGACCCACTTCAATGTCAAGATCGAGGACTACCTGAGCGTCGTCCTGTTGAGCGCAACCGCCGCGCTGCTGATCATCGCCCACCGGCGCCGCTGCCCATCCATCCAATGGATCTGGTACTGCCCGGTCGCCCTGGCCCTTCTGTCCTTCGATGTCCTCGCCAGCGCGCTGTTCGGATTTCTGTTCAGCTGGTTTCTCGTCTTGCTGGCGCTGGCCGCCGCAATCTTCTTTCTCGACCGGTCGGAGCTGACCTGGCTTGGCCTGAGCGCCGGTGTGTGCGCCGCAGTGGTGGGGAGTTTCTCCTCCCTCCAAGGGTTGCTGATCTGGCCGGCTGGGTTGGTGCTGCTCTACCTGCGGCGACGTTCCCTCTCCTGTGCCTTGGCCTGGATCCTGTCGGCCATCGCCACCGGTGCCCTGTACTTCGTCAATTTCAATGTCGCGGCCGCCGGAGGCCACAACTCCTACGTCTTCGGCCACCCGCTCGCCGCGGTCAAATACTTCTTCTTCGCCCTCGGTGATGTGATTGGCGTCCGCCTCCAGCCCGCCTACCGGCGCACCGGGGCCCAATGGGAGGTTCACGGCGTCGGAATCCTGATCTTCGCCATCGCGGTGTGGGCCCTGATCCATGGGTTTCGCCGAGGGCGATCCGGTGCCAGTCCGATTGGCGCCGCGTTGATCGTCTTCGGGTTGTTGTTCGTTGCTTCCATCACGGTGGGCCGGCTCCAGATGGGAGAGTCGAACGCCTCTCGGTATCTGCCCTTCCAGGTCACGGTCTGGGTCGGGGCATACCTGGCGCTCTTCGATAGGCCCATACGGTGGTCCAAGGAGCAGCGTTCGATGTGGGCGCTGCGGCTGGACCGAGCGCTGGGCATCCGCAGTCAACCCCCCGCAGACATGCCGGATGGCAACCGGCCTCCGGCGCTACGACGGGAACAGGTGGTGCAGCTGGTGGCCCGATGGACGCTGATTCTGCTCATGTTTGTCCAGATTGTGTCCGGACCCTACATCGGCCTGCTCGATGCCCGAGGTTGGCACAAGAGGGAGGTCAAGATCGCGCAGGTGACGCTGACCATCGACGAAGCCTCCGACGCGGTGGTCCAGACGGTGCTGGGTAGTTACCCCGCCCACTTCATTCGACAGATGGCCGAGTTCGCGCGACACGAAGGACTCAGTCTCTTCGCCGGCTCCACTCCGAGCGTGGAGCATCAATGATGGTCGCGCAGCCCACCGGTCCGACCGATGCGCCCCGACGAGCGGCCACGTTGAGCGGAGGGGCGGGCCTTCCACTCCGGCGCCGGGGCTCGCTCTGGCTCAGGCCGGCGGGCGAGGCTGTCCCGGGGCGACGGTCCGGGCCAGGATGCCGAGCGTGGCGCGGAGGGCTCCCTCCGAAATGACCGGGAAGATATTCGCGTCCTTCCAGTTCTGTTCGACCGAGGACCAGTCGTAGTACGAGGTGGCCAAGGTCCCGCCCTCCATCGGCTCGAGTTTGTAGCCGTAGACGTGTCCCAGATTGAGCTGGCCTTCGATGGTCCAGGCAATCTCTCGATCCGGGTCGAACGTCACAATCTTCACGGTCACGTCGTAGAGGCCCATCGGATAGTCGTTGAGCGCCTCTCGGTCCATGTGCACCACGCAGGTGTCACCGACCGCACCGAGCAGGTCGCCGGTGGCGCCCATCAGCATCCCCGAACTATCGATGGCCACGTGACCTTGAGGATCGGTGAGGAGCCGGAAGATGGTTCCCGGTTCTGCGGCGATCGCCCGTTGGACCTCCAAACGTTCAGTCATCGCGGGAAAGCCTCGCATAGCCGTGTGGCGCGGTCAACGATGCGGCATCCTGCGACCGCGACCCATTCTCCCCGCGGAACCGGCGAGGCGGAGGGAGCCGGCACTCTGCTCAAGACCCTTCGGCCTCGGGCGCTCCCGGGCCCGGGGGCAGCTCGGAACGACGTCGGAAGCCGAGCCCTCGGGCCAATCGACCGGTGGCCCGCCGCGCCTGCCACCGCCATCGGCCACTCGGACTCTGCCGTTTCGCATGGAGATCTACAGACACCATGGTTCGAATCTCCTCGGCGATCGACCGGTAGACGTGCCGACGGTAGTGGCGGATGTCGAGGCGCGGGGCCAGATCGTCGATGCCGCCGACGAACTTTCGCACGTCGCAGACGGCGGCGTTGGAGAGTCCTTGGACCTCGTCGTCCAGTGCTGCGTTCATTTCCCGATGGCGCAGGTACCGCTTCGGTTCGACGGAGCCGTCGATCTCGACCTCTGCGCCGTTGAGGAAGATGATCTGACATCCCGGGGCGACCGTTCGCGCCAACCAACGCACGTGGTCACGGAGTTCCTCGCTCGAAAGCGCGCCCATCCGCTCGAACTCGCTCGAGAACCACAAGAGGAACTGCTCATCGACACCCCACCGACCGAACTTCCTATCCAGCTCAGCCCAGTTTGACGGTTCCAACGCGTTGACGTCGAGTTGGTTCCACGGTACGACCAACCCGGTGGACCGGTGCCGGTACCGGTCCTGGGTGTAGTCCATCAACAGGCTGTAGACGAGGACCTCGTACTGCGAATGGAGTGTCGGAGGAGCGAAAGCCCTCTCGTCGAGAAATGGAAGTCTCTCGAGCACCTGCCGCTGCGGGTCAGACAATCCAGCCGCGGCCTGCTGCAGAATGTCGGTGTGCTCCGGATGTATGAGTGCCCCGGTTTCTCCGTTGCGGTGAAAATCGGTCTCGATGGCTCCGCCGAGAAATAGTGCGACCGTCTCAAGGTCGCAACCCCCGACCATGAGCACTCGTGCCGATTGGTCCAATCGGTCCGCCGGCCTCGGGGGTCGTCCGATCTGCGCACCGGTGGGTCCTGCGGGGTCAGCATTGATCCAGTCGCAGTCATCGAGCACGTTGGACGCCACGTCACCAACTACCGACAGCCGTGGTCGACCGAGTTGGCTGTACACCCACTGTTCGACGCCCATGTTGAGAACCCGGCACGAAAACAGGAAGTCGTCGAGAGTCGACCCGGATTCCGACAATGAGTAGAACCCACAGATCCCGTAGTCACCGTAACGGTCTCGGACCTGGACGTATGCCGACTGCCTCTGGGGATCGTCGAGCAGTGAATGGAACTCGTGCTCGGTCGGCCGTCGCTTGGTGAAGTTGAGCTGGTTGGTGCGGTGGAGGAGTTCGAACAGCCGCGGGAATTCTGCCTCGGTCGCGGGAACGATACTCACCCGGATATCACACGAACGCAAGAACTCCTCACTCGTCTCCGAAGAAGCCTTACGGTCAGTTCGCTTGCGCTCCAGCAGTCGGTAGCGATGGAGCCTGGACAGGTCGGCATCGTCACCGCCCTCGAGCGCCCCCAGAGTCAGCAGGGAATCGACAATCTCGGGTCCGGCCGTCTGAATGCCTGGTGCCGCGTAACGGGCCTCTTCGCGATTGGCCAGCAGGTCGTCGATAAAGAGGGCGTGGTGAGGTTGCAGTTGCATATCCTCCAGGATTCCCGCAATGCGGTGGCCCTTTGCCGTCCAATCGATACTTGGGAATACAAATTGGCCCCAGAGTCCGATCGTTTCGAGTTGCGCTCGAGCGTGACTCCAGTCGTTCTTGGAACAGACCGAGTTCAGGATGCCGCGTCGGTTGAGCGTGCGAATGATCTCGCCGCGCGACTGGTCGAAGTGAACCTCCTCTTCGGACAAGGTGCCCATCCACAACGTGTCGTCGAGATCCCATATGACCAGTTTTATGGGCGCAACAATCTCACGATCCGAGAGAGGAGCTGGCAATTCAGATCGGGTCAACGTCGGATAGCCCTCGCCACAGGAGTTTGAGCCCCATTCCTGCGGACATCAACGCCCACACAATGAGGTTAGGTCTCGGCTCCATGGGCGTCAAACGGAGCGGACTGGAGCGATCGAAGCCGATTTGTCGGGGCGATGGGAAGGTCTTCATGGGCGCGGGTCGCGGTGGCCGAGGGGGACCGAATGCGGTCGCGTTCAGGGGTGCCCTGTTCCCGCCATCGAGGTGAGGTAGTGGAGGAACACGACACCACTGCGGAAGCGACGCTCGCTGAGCAATTCCAGCCCGAAGCGGACGTTGTTGGGCAGGGAGGATCTACCGCCGCCCACGACAACGGGTGTCAGGAAAAACTGGCATTCGTCAACCAGCCCAGCCTGGAAGGCCTGTGCCGCCAGATCGGCGCCGCCCACGGTGATGTCACGTCCGTCGACGGATTTCAGCTCCCGGATCATCTTCGGGTCGAACTGGCGCTCGATCCGGGTTCTGGCGCTGGATGCGGATTCCAACGATTTGGAGTACACGATCTTGTCGGCGGCCTGCCACAACTTCGCGAAGTCCAGCGCTACGGGCGGCTGCTCGGTGGCGGTATGGGCGGTCTCCCAGTAGACCATCGTCTCGTACATCCGGCGCCCGTAGAGGTAGGTGCCAACCGGACGTTCGAGCTCATTGACGAAGCGATGCACCTCCTCATCCGGCGCGGCCCAGTCGAAGTTGCCGTGCTCGTCCTCGATGTAGCCGTCGAGCGAGGTGATGGCCGAATAGATCAGCTTGCCCATGGTGCTCACCTCCCGGAGGCTGATGGTCGCCCGTTGCATGGTAACGCGCGGTGGCCCCGAAACGAGCAATGTCAGATGTCTGGTACGGGTGGGTCGAGCTCTCCCCCGGCCAGTTCATCAGGAGCGGCCGCAGGGCCGAACGGGTACCGTTGGCGTTGCGCAGGAGCGCGGGATGTTCGCCCCTGGTGAGGTGGAGGAACTCCCCCGGACGGGGCGGACTCCTTTCGCCCCGGACCACCATCGTTTCGACCGGCCTCGAGGTGTTCGGGATCCTGGTCACTCCATCGGACTCGATCCATCCTCGCCTGTTTGCTGTGCCAATTACCGGGCATAGTGCGGCCAGGACCACCGAAAGGAGATTCCATGGGGATCGTCGACAAGACCAAGGACAAGGCCCAGGCGGCGAAAGGGACCGTGAAGGAGAAGGCCGGCAAGGCCAGCGACGATCGCTCCCTCCAGGCCAAAGGCAAAGGGGAGAAGGCGTCTGGAAATCTCAAGCAGGCCGGCGAAAAGATAAAGGACGCTCTGTAGCACCACGGCCGAGGATCGGTCGATGGCCTCTACAACGGGGCGATGCGGCCAGTCATAGGCCCGAGCGGACGGGGCCAAGGTAGGCGCTCTCTCCGGCCCAGCACGAGGGTCTGCATCACGGGGCCGGTTGCCTCCAGGGTCTGCTGTTTGATTCCTCCATCCCCCTTCACAGCGCGATTGGGCCCTCGGTCGTTCTGGCCGGGGGCCTGATCGCGTCACACCCCACCGGGCTCCGGGGTTCCATGTAGCACGCCGCAGCCGACCTAGGCCCGGAACTAGCGCGCCTGGCAGGTCGCCACTATGGCCGACCTTGGAGGTTGGGAGCCGGTCCCAGGACGCACATCAGTGGAGAAGGGTGGAGACCACATTGATGACCAGAGCAACGATTACCGCACCGTACAGGTAAGAAAGGAGGCCATGGCCGAGCGCCACCCTTCGTATGCGCTTGGTCGTCAGGTTGGTATCTGAGACTTGGAACGTCATCCCGATGGTGAAGGCCAGGTAGGCGAAGTCCAGGTAGGTGGGCGGGTCATCCTCGTTGAAGTCGATCCCGCCGACGGGCTGGGCATAGTAGGTCCGGGCATAGCGCAGCGTGAACACGGTATGGACCAGTGCCCAGGTCAGGGCCACGCTCAGCACCCCCAGTGTGATCAGGGCCGCCTTGGACCCTCCAGCCGCGTGAGCGGCCTTGATCAACACCAATCCCACGGCCGCCAGCAGCGCCACCCCCGACGAGAGCACGATGAGCTCGGACAGATGGATGCTGGTGTCCTCCCGGCTGGCGTGACGCTTGGTTTGATCTGGACTCAGGCGTGCCACGGAGAGCCAGATCCACGAGACGAGAAGGGTTGCGCCCGTGCTCCACCCGATGAGCATGGCCGGCTGCCAGGCTACGAATGACGACGTGACCGCTCCAACGATCACCCCGAGCGATGCGGTGATTCCTACTCGCACTCCGGCCCTGGCGTTGCCCAAGTGATCTCCTGGTTCTCTCTTCCACTTCTCCACGATCGATGGAGACGGTGTCGATCCGCTCCGCCTCACCGAGGCGCTTGGAGGGTGAGGGCCCTCGGGACCGTACGATGATCGATCAGCGGCGCAGTCGATGCTAGCGCCCACCCTGTACCCCTTCGCGGGACCATGAGCCGGCGACAGGAGGAATGCCAACCGCTCGGCGGTCGGAACGGCAGGGGTCCGGATAGGACGAACCGGCAGTGGCCGACCCACCGATCCGGAGTTCCGGGATTTGGCTCCGGGATTAGGTGACTCTGCGAATGGGGCTACCGAAGCGAATGACGTTTCCGTCGGGGTCGGTTATGGAGCCTTCCCGCTTGCCGTAGTCCTCGTCCCACGGGTCAACCACAGCGATCCCCGCCTGCCTCCACTCCTCAGCCACCTGGTCGGCGTCATGACAATGAAGGTAGACGGCACCGTGACCCGGAGGTTCGTCGCCAACCGCTCTGGCCAGGTGGATCGTGAGGTCCCGATCACGATGAGCGAAGGCATAGGTGTCATCGTGGAACGACACCCCAAAGCCTGCCCACTCGAACCACGCAACCGAGCGCGTCACACTGGCGACTTTGAAAATCGGTTCGACCCCCGTAACCAGCCAACTTCCCGTCATGAGTTGCAGTTGGCCGTCTCGCTGACCATTCAGCCCGGCGAGGCAGTCATGGCAGATCGGCAGGTCGGGGTGCGAGCGAAGTCTGACCCACCAATCGACCGTTGTCGAGCAGCACGTGCACGTCACCGCCATGGTCGACAATGGTAACTGCTGGCCTTGCGCTCAGGTACCCGTGCCCCCTCGTCCCGGTCTGGGCAGAACGCCATCGCCGGGCGATGTCGATCCCCGACTGATCACCTCGTGCTATCGAGGCCGGAACCACCGTCTTGTTGAGGCTGCCCTGCAACCCATATCGGTGGGGATCACCTCCCGGCAAGGCGCCCGGCTTCTTGGGGCATTTCTCGGCCTCCGTCGGTGCGCCGGTCAGCCCGCCCACTCTGGGGCCTCGATCTGTACGCATTGGGGGGCCCTGGAGGTACCCTGGATGCGGGCGCCCCGGCAACGCTTGCATCCTTGGTCGGGGCGTCCACCGTCCGAGTGCCGGTCGCCATGGCGTGGCCTATGGGTTCCCGTTGATGGTGGTCCTCGGGGTCGAGTAAGCAGCGTGCCAGCAAACGGTCCCGCCCGGACCGCAGATCTGCTGAAGACATGCTCTGATGACCCACTCATCATTGAGCAGTGGGCGAGAGCTCGGTGCAAGGCGGACGGCGACCACAGCCAGAGGGTACGTCCCCAGTCTCGGAGCTTCATCGGAAGCGAAGAATGTGATCGAGCGACAGAATGCCCAGTAGCGACGTGATTCGGGACGGGGCTGACCTGGACCGCAGCCGGACGTAACCAGCAGCCATTCAAGGCCCAGCTCGGGTGGGCCGATGCTTAACCCATGGGACAGCCAGCAACCCCAATACGGACAGGACGGGCCGGTTACCCTCGCACGAACACGGATGAGGGCGTCAGCTACGGGCTGTTTACCGATGAGCAACTCATCGTCGAACGCCGTCGGCTGAGGGGCCAGCTCGAGGAGCTCACGAGGAACCCGGGGAGTTCCTCCGTGGTCAGCCAGAACCTGGCCAACATGGAACAGGAGATCGAGCACATGACGGATGCTCTGAGAAAACGGGCCCTGACCCTCCATCCGTCCTCTGGCATGAGCCTCTTGCGGCGCTTCCGGTCGATGTCTTGGCCGACTCACTCTGATTGACCGGAGCGTCCGGTAGTGACCGATCCTGGGGTTGGCCCGACTTGACACCTGCGGGGACCCATCGCATCGAGCGAACGCCTCAGCTACTCGTGCACGGCGCTGGTACGGCGCAGAGCCTCCGCCCTAGGGGTGTGATTGTCGATCCGTTCCTGTTCACTCCTTCAAATTCGTCGGGCGACTGGGCCTCTTGTTGAGTCAGGCCATTCAGAACCCGATTCCGGCGCCCGAGGCCCCCGGCTCAGGCGCGAGGCGTTGGCCGCCTAGGGCCTCTGGTCATGATCCTCACTGTCGTCAGAGACCGTCCAACGGCACCTCGAGAATCAATGCCGTGATCGAAGCCGCCATCGACCACCTGGGGTCCGCGGTTCAGAGGCCAACCGCCGAGGTTGTCAGGTGCATCCACCGGGCCCGGGGGCCAGGTAGGGCAAAGGTGTGCTACCTGGCCGGGCAGGTGCCAGGAGCGTGACTGCCACGAACCCCCCACCGCCGGAACCGCCTTTGCCTCCAACACCGGTAGGGGCGCCCCCACCACCACCACCCCCGCCGCCTCCGCTCGTGGCGACGCCGTTGGTTGCGCCTGTCCCTCCACTGGCGGTCGGCATATTACCCACACCACCTCCGGTCGAGTCGGCTCCGCTATCGTCTGCCGATCCGCCTCCGCTCCCCCCTCTGTCGCCAGCCGAAGCTCCACCGCCACCGCCGCCAGGCCAGGCATACAGGTTTTGAGACCCCGAGACCTCTCCGCCTGAGATCCCAGCGCCACCGCCTGAACCGGGTGCTCTGGCGGTGCCGTCGCTCGAGTTGCCCGCGGCGATTGGATTGAGCACGGTCAAACTGCTGTTCCCCGGAGACCCAGCCCCGCCTGAGCCACCATCGGCAATCGCGACGTGCGGGAAGCAGGAGGGTCCCCCGGCACCGCCTCGGGTTCCCGACCCGCCGTTCGCCGCCCCGCTACTCCCCGGGGCGCCGCCACTTCCAACGATGACGGAGAATCGGGAACCTCCGCGACCGAAGAAGCTGTTAATGGTCACTGCTCCGGCGGCACCACCCGCTCCGCCCACCTGACGAGGGACACCATCAGTGTTGCTGGCGGATCCGCCACCACCACCGCCGCCTCCTCCCGCCACTGCGAGCACCGTGTAGGCCCCGTTATGAGGAACCACAAACGTTCCACTCACATAGAACAGGTTGCCCTGATTGTCGTTCCCTGGGGGCGATTTGGTAGTAACCCGCCGCGGCGTGTTGGTGGAGGAAGTCGAAGAATTGGCGTTGCCCGTGGAAGCCCCACACGAAGCAAGAACCAATGAGCTGCTCAGTACCGACGCAACCAGCAGTCGTCTGGACAGGGCGACGGTCACGGCCACAACGTAGGCGACGGCGAGGGGGCAGCTGTGGGATATGACACGCGGCTCGGGGGACAACCGTCGAGGCTTTCCCGGCCGCGTTCGCTCACCACACGATTACCGAGCCAGGATCAGTAAGTCGAAGGTGGCCAAATGACCGGCACAACAAAGGTTCGAAGGAGTGAGCCGACCTCGATGATCGTTAGGGGATACGAGTCACGCCGGAATCGTCGCTTGGCGCAAGCTTCGGGAAGAAGTGCCAGCAGATTTGCCTCAGGAATCGGATGAGGACTTCAGGCGTGAACTCTGCGTCGGGACCATCAAGTTCGGACGGTAACGGCACCCCCATCTTCCTTGCAGCGTCGATCAGGCCGGGACCGATGGCCTTGCCTAATGTACTGAGCGCCTGACCGGCCGCGGATGGGATTGCTCAGGTTCTTGCCGATGACGCCGTCAAAGGTCTTGCCGTCGTTGGGTCCGTAGAGACGGCCAAGCACGTTGTCCAGCGAACGGTTCTCGAACAGGACCACCACAACGTGGTCCATGGCGTGGGTTCGGTCGTTGGGCATGTGGTTCTCCTCCCTGGACTCCTCCGATCGGCCACTATTCCATACAGAGAGACCCGGTTCACCCTCCGTGAGCGATGAGTCAGCCGGGCGCTAACGCCCCACTTTGGCGCTGGTCATACGCGGGTGGGGCATGACTCCGAGGTGCCTGGTTGAGACTTCTATGCAACGCTTCGTTCGTTCGTAGCGTTGAGAGGTCCAGATGGGTTGGCACTCGACGTGCCTGCCGCCAGCTCCGGCTGGCTGGCTCTTTGACGAGTGGCTTCTCGTCCGGGCCTTGCCGCGGATGGCTCGAGAGAGGAACGTGCACGAGATCCCAACCAGGGGTGCCCCCGCGTTCCCGACCGACGACGAAGGAGGAACTCATGACGGTGATCATCGGAATTGACCCTCACCAGGCATCCCACACTGCGTTGGCGATCGACCGCAACGAGCAACGGCTGGCCGAGATCAGAGGGGCGCCACCATTCAGCAAGCAACCAAGCTGTTGGCCTGGGCCGAACCCACTCGGCGATCGTCTCCGGTGCGACGCAGAAGGTCCTGTGTTCGTAGTTGACCGACTGAAACGCCGAGCACGTGGTTGCGCTCGGACACCCTGACCTTCGCTCCACGGCGACATGGCCGGAGTTGAGTGCACTCCGAGCGTTGTAGCCAGGCACCTCCGCAACAGTCATGCGGAGTCTGCCTGGTGGTCGGGCTGCCGGGATTTGAACCCGGGACCTCTTGACCCCCAGTCAAGCGCGCTAACCAAGCTGCGCCACAGCCCGTGACGACTGCACCCGGACGACCACCTGTCGTAGCCCGGGAGCGGCCAACGGACCGCCACCCTAGCCCATCGACCGCACTCCCCTGCCCGGCTCACCCAGGCCGCGCAGGACCCCTCACGCAGGGACCGGGCCCCTCCGATCGGGCCTACAACGAGGCGAGTTTGGCCGTGATCAGGGAGCCGATGAACTTGTAGCCCTTGGTGTTGGCGTGGATGTCGCCCGGGATCGAGCAGTAGTAGGTCAAGGTGCAGACCTCCCACACCGAGTCGGGGACTCCCTTGCCGAAGCCGGCCAGGTTGGTGGTCGGACCGCTCGGGACGGACCCGGACCAAGTGTCGGTGTCATCACCGGCGGTGGCCTTCTTGTAGGGAGCGCTGGTCACGTTGACGAAGGCGCCTTCGGGCACCGCGGTGTAGGCGGCGCTGAGCGTCGGATTGATCAGCAGGTCGAAGGCGGTTACCGACAAGCTGGCCAAGCTGGGATTGGTACCACCCACCGGGAAGACGTCGTCGCCCAGGATCACGTCGGGATAGGTGATACCGACGATGTGGGCCGAGCTGTCAGCTCCGGCGGTGAGCGCGGCGTCCAGCTCGGTCACCAGGTGGCCCACGTTGGACTGTATGGTCGTCACCGCCGCCCCGACGCACGGGATGGGATTGGCGAAGGTCGCACAGGCGGTCACGTCGTTGCCACCGATGGACACGGTGACGAGGCCGATCTGCCCCGGGTGCGCGGCGATGAAGGCCAGGGCCGCATCGACCTGGTCGGTGGAGGGATAGGCCACCGCGTCGGTGGCCGCCGAGGACCCCGGCGGGCAGCCGATCTGGGTGAAGATGGAGGTGGTGGTGGCGCCACCGCACCCGAAGTTCTCCAGTTGCAGCTTCTCCTTCTTGGCTACGTAGCCGGTGAACCCGGACGTGTTGCCGAGGGTGGGGTTTTGGTAGCCGACCGAATACGAGTCGCCCAGCGACACATACAGGAGCGGAACCTTCTTGGCCGGTCTCGCCGCCTGGCTCGTGCCCGAGGCCACCAACAGGCCCCCCGCCATCAGGCTGCCGGCCAGCAGGGCAGTCGCCACCTTGGACCGGACGGATCTGTTGCGCATCGGTGTTCCCCCCAATCGAGCCGTGGCCGCCGTGACCACGAGCATCGGAAACCAGTTGCTACCACAACTTGGGGGCGGACCGGAAGCGGGCCGCCCACCGCGGCCCGGGGCCTAGAGGTGATGGACCACCCAGGTGATGCCCTGGAATGCCCGATATCCGAGGTAGATAACGCTTGCCACCAGCATGAACTTGAAGTACCAGGGGGACTTGCGATGTTCCAGCGGGACGCCCCCGCACTCCGGGCAGGTCCCGTCGTCGGTCAGCTCCTCGCTGTCCAACCGCTGGTCGCACTGCTCGCACCACGGCACCGCTCAGCCCCCGACGGCTGGCACGGTCATCGCCGGCGACCCCCACCGCCGTTGGCGCCCTTGGCCCGCACCCGCAGCTTGATCGGTGTCGGGCCGAGGGCGAACCGCTCCCGCAGCCCCCGCTCCACGTACCGGAGGTAGGTGGGCTGCAGGCGTCCGTTGGTGAAGAGGGTGAAGGTCGGGGGGTCGTTGGCCCCCTGGACGCCGTACTGGATCTTGGCCCCCACCGGCGGATGGGCCATCTGGATCGACTTGAGGGCCCGGTTGAGCTCGCCGGTCGGGATCCTCGAGTGGTAGGCCTCCTCCGCGGCCGCCACGGCCGGAAGGATGTGGTGGACCCCCAACCCGGAGAGGGCGCTCACCCGGAGCACCGGGGCATCGCCCAGGAAGGCCAGCCGGTCCCCCACGTCGGCCAGGATGTCGGTCCGCTCCTCGCTCGGGATCAGCTCCCACTTGTTGAGCACCACCACGGTGGGGCAGCCGGCCGCCCCCACCCGCTCGGCCAGGCGCTGGTCCTGGTGGGTCACCCCGGAGGTGGCGTCGATCACCAGTAGAGCGATGTCGGACCGGTCCAGGGCGTCGAGGGCGCGCAGCACGGAGAAGTACTCGGTGCCCCGCTCGGTGCGGGACTTCCGACGCATGCCGGCGGTGTCGACGAAGCACACGGTTCCCTCGGGGGTCTCCACCACGGTGTCGACCGAATCCCGGGTGGTGCCCGGGGCGTCGTGGGTGATCGAACGCTCGTCGCCCACCAGCCGGTTGAACAGGGTGGATTTGCCGACGTTGGGCCGGCCCACCAGGGCCACCCGCGGGAAGGCCATGCCGTTCGGCCCGCTCCCCACCAGATCGGGCCCCTCGCCGTCCCCCTCGCCCTTCCCGGGGGTTGGTTCCACTGCTCCCGGCTCGGTGGCCGGGTCCGGACGGGCATCGGGCAGCAGCCCGACCACGTCGTCCAGCAGGTCCCCCGTGCCCCGGCCGTGCAGGGCGCTGATCGGCCAGGGGGTCCCGAGCCCGAGGGCCATGGCGTCCCAGGCGTCGGCGTCCCGCTGGGACGAGTCCACCTTGTTGACCACCACCCGCACCGGACGGCCCGAACGCTTGAGGAGTCGGGCCACGGCCAGGTCCTCGTCGATGAGTCCCACCGTCACGTCCACCACGAGCAGGACCACGTCGGCGGAGGCGATGGCCCGCTCGGCCTGGGCGCTGACCTGGGCGTCGAGCGGATCGTCCGAGGACAGCCATCCCCCCGTGTCGACCACGGTGAACGACCGTCCACACCACTCGGCCTCCAGCTCCTTGCGGTCCCGGGTCACCCCGGGCTGCTCCTCCACCACCGCCGCCCGCCGGCCCACGATGCGGTTCACCAGGGTGGACTTCCCGACATTGGGGCGACCGGCGATGACCACCAAGGGTCGTTCCGGGACGCCGGTATCCCGGTCGGCCGCCGACCCGCTCACCGGGGCGCACCGAGGGTGACCGGGACCCGTTCGGCCCGGCCGGCGGGGGCGGGGGCCGGGCCGGGAGTCTCCCCTTCCAGGGCTCGACGGAGGGAGAGCCCGTCGGTGGGCACCACCTCCACCGGCCGCGGCAGGTCGGCCAATCCCAGGTCGTCGAGGAACCGGCCCTCCGACAGACAGGCGTCGGGCAGAAGGTAGCGGTGTCCCCCCGGCTGATGCCGGAGGGTCTCGATCAGGTCGGTGCCGGTGAGCAGTCCGGACACCCCGATGTTGCCGCCGAAGAAGGTGTTCGCCACCGGCACCAGGCGGATGTCGTCCCGGTGCAGCCCGGCCACCAAGGGGCCGAGCACCCGGGCCCCGTACTCACCGGTCAGGATGGCGATGGGCGCACCCCGGGACGGGTTCCGGGTCCCCGCCTCGGCCCGAGGGGCGCGGTAGCCGGAGGCCGGGGCCCCGTCGACGGCGGCGAAGAATCCCGGACGGACTCCGAGGGCGGCCCGCTCGTCCCCGCCGAAGGCCGCCTCGAAGGCACGGGCCATGCCCAGGCCGTTCTCGTGCTGGGGGAAGCCCTCGTAGGTGGCGGCGGCCGGGAACGACCGCTCGGCCATCAGGTAGTACTCGTCGGCGGCGAACACCAACCTCCGACCCACCGCGGTCAGGAAGGTCTCCTGCCATCGCTCGACCGTGTCGCACACCGCCGCCGCCTCGTCGCGGGTGTGGGGTCGCATGGAGCGCTCGTGGGAGAAGCGGCTGACGCCCAGGGGCACGCAGGCCACCGTGGCCAGCGACGGGTAGCGGTCGAGCACGCCGGCCAGGGTGTCCTCCAAGACCTCACCGTCGTTCTTGCCCGGGCACACCACCACCTGACCATGGACCTCGATGCCCCCGTCGAGCAGCGCACCCAACCAGCGGAGGCTCACCGCGCCCCGCCGGTTCCGCAGCATTTCGGCCCGCACCTCGGGGTCGGTGGCGTGGATGGAGACGAAGAGGGGACTCAGTCGTTCGGTGAGAACCCGCTCGAGGTCCATCTCGGTGAACCGGGTCAGGGTGGTGAAATTCCCGTAGAGGAAGGACAGGCGGTAGTCGTCGTCCTTCAGGGAGAGGCTGCGCCGGAGGCCCTTGGGCAGCTGGTGGATGAAGCAGAACTCGCAGTGGTTGTCGCAGGTCCGGACCCGGTCGAACACGGCCGAGGAGACCTCGGCCCCGAGCGGCTCCCCCGGCTCCTTGGCTACCCGGAGCAGCAGGGGCTCAGCCCGATGGCGGCGCCGCACCACGAGGTCCAGATCGGGTTCGTCGACCAACAGGCTGTACTCGATGACGTCCCGGGGTGACCTTCCGTTGAGAGACAGGAGTTCGTCCCCGGGCTCCACGCCGGCCAGGTCTGCCGGTGACGCTTCCGTGACGGCGACGACCCTGGGTGCCGTCGTCACTCGGGGCGCCGACATACTGCCAGGCTACCCGGTCCCCCCTCCCCCTCCGGCGTCACCCCGGGGCGGGCCGGGGGTGACCACCCGGTAGCCTTGGTCGGGTGACCGTGGATCGAGTGCTCCTCGCCGAGCCCCGGGGGTTCTGTGCCGGCGTGGAGAAGGCGATCAAGGCGTTGGCCTGGATGGTGCGGGTGTTCGAACCGCCCGTCTACTGCTACCACGAGATCGTGCACAACCGGCACGTGGTGGACCAGTTCCGGGCCCAGGGTGTGGTCTTCGTGGACGACATCGATCAGGTGCCTGCCGGAGCCCCGCTCATGCTGTCGGCCCACGGGTCGGCTCCCGAGGTGGTCAGGGCGGCCCGGACCGAGGGCCGGGTGGTGGTCGACGCCGTGTGCCCCCTCGTGACCAAGGTCCACCACGAGCTCCGGGTTCGGGCCCGCAAGGGTTATACGGTCCTCTACGTGGGCCACCACGGCCATGAGGAGGCGGTGGGCACGATGGCGGTGGCCCCGACGTCGGTCCGCCTGCTGGAGCGGGTCGAGGACGTGGACCACCTGGACGACCTGGGTGACGAGGAGAACCAGGCCCGGGTGGCGCTGCTGGCCCAGACCACCCTCAGCCACGACGAGTGGGCCGGCATCGTGGAGCGGGCCCGGGAGCGCTTTCCCGACCTGTGGATGCCCAACCGGAGCGACCTCTGCTTCGCCACCACCAACCGCCAGGCGGCGTTGAAGGCCCTGGCCGCCGAGGCCGACGCCGTGGTGGTCATCGGTTCGGAGAATTCGTCCAACACCGTGGCCTTGGAGCAGGTGGCCCGATCGTTCGGCTGTCCCCGGGTCATCCGGGTCAACGACGCCTCCGAGCTGCCCGACGACCTGTCCGGCACGGTAGGGGTCACCGCCGGGGCCTCCGCGCCCGAAGCCCTGGTGCAGGCGGTGGTGGCCCGACTGGCCCCGACCGGGGGGGTCCACCGGTCCCCGGTCACGGTGGAAGAGGAGTACTTCCCGCCACCCCCCGAGCTCCGGGAGCTGCTGCGGGCCCTGGAGACGGCCCTCGGCCTGCTCAACGGGGTGCCCACCCCGGCGGGCGTCGGTCCCCATGATCGTCCGGGCGTCGCTGACGGGGTCCTGGCCGGCGACCGCACCACCGTGGCCGCCGACGTGCTCGAGCGGATGGTCGGCTCGCCCGCCTGACCCGACCGGCGGAGGTGCCCGAGCCGGCGTTTGGCGCGAGACTGTGGACATGACGACCTCGTTCACCAGCATGGATGTTTCGACCGCGGAGCAGTGGGCGGTCATCGGCACCGAGACGACCAAGAACCAGAGCCGGGTGGCCGACCGGGTGCTCACCCTCTTGGAGTCGTTGGCCGAGGTGGTCGACGGGTTCGCCGTCGACCAGCTGACCCACTGCCTCCAGACGGCCACCCGGGCCGAGCGGGCGGGGGCCGACGACGAGCTGGTGGTGGCGTCCCTGTGCCACGACATCGGCAAGGCAGTATCGGTGCCCAACCACCCGAAGATCGCCGCCGAGATCCTGCGCCCGTACGTTCGCCCCGAGGTGACCGCGGCCATCCTGGTCCACCAAGATTTCCAGGGCCGCCACTACTACGCCCACTTCCAGATGGACCCCGACATGCGGGACCGGTACCGGGACGAGCCCTGGTATGACCTGGCCGAGCGGTTCGCCGACGAGTGGGACCAGACCAGCTTCGACCCGGACTACCCGACTGAGCCCCTCTCCCACTTCGAGCCGAAGGTACGGGCCGTGTTCGGGAACCCCCACGTCTTTTGATGGCGCCCACCCAACGCCACCGCTGGCTGACCCTCCCGGACAACCGGGCCCGGGCCCGGAACGCCGAGCTGATCCGCCACGTCCACGACGAGGCCCGCGACGACTTCGAGGCCCGCTACCCCGCGGTGCAGTTCGGACCGGTGGTGGCCCTCATCGCCGCCTACGAGGAGGAGCACAACATCGGCGACGTGCTGAAGGCCATGCCGGCCTTCGTCGACGACCTGGAGGTGACCACCCTGGTGGTGGTGGACGGGGGCACCGACGCCACCGCCCAGGTGGCTCGGGACGCCGGGGTGCTGACCTGCGTCCTGCCGGTCAACCTGGGACACGGGGAGGCCCTCAAGCTGGGCTACGAGCTGGCCCTGGCCCACGGGGCCCAGTACGTGGTGACCCTGGACGCCGACGGTCAGAACGATCCGGGTGAGATGTCCCAGCTGATCCGGCCGGTGGTGGACGACCAGGCTGACTTCGTGATCGCCTCCCGTCGGCTCGGGGTGGACCAGACCACGGACAAGTTCCGCCGGGCCGGGGTGACCTTGTACGCCTCGGTGCTCAACGCCATCATGTCCCAGCACCTGACCGACTCCTCCAACGGGTACCGCGCCTTCCGGATCGAGGTGCTGGATGACATCGTGCCCCTGTTGGTCGAGGACCAGTACCAGACGGCCGAGGTGGTGATCACCGCCTCCAGCCGGGGATGGCGGATCGCCGAGCGCCCCACGGTGTGGCACCCCCGGGCGTCGGGCACCTCCAAGAAGGGCGGCAACCTGTTCTTCGGCCTGCAGTACGGCCGGGTCATCGGCACCACCTGGTACCGGGTCCGGCGTCACCGGCCGGTCCGCCCGCCGGGGTCCTGACCGGGCGCGTCCTCAGTACCGGCCGGTGGCCTCCACCGATCGGTCGTAGAGGCTCTGCAGCGAGGCGGTGAGCTCCTCGGTCAGCTGGTGGACGGTGCTCCGGGGCACCCGTCCCGACCCGGTCCGTGCCGGTGGGGCGATCGGGCGGCCGACGACCAGATGGATGTGCCGGGGCCGGGGCAGTCGCTGGCCCTTGGGCATCACCGAGGCGGACCCGCCGATGCCCACCGGCACGACGGTGGCACCGGTGCGGGCGGCCAGGAATCCGACTCCCTCGTGGAGGTCCTCGATCACCGGTCCGGTCCGGCGCTCGCCCTCGGGGAACAGGATCAGTACCTCGCCGGCGTCGAGGACCTGCTGGGCCCGGCGCAGGGCCTCCCGGTCGGCCGACCCCCGATGGACCGGGAACGCCCCCACGGCCGGGAGGATGCGGGCCAGGAGCCCGTGCTTCCACAGGCTGTCCTTGGCCATGTAGTGGAGCTTGCGCGGGGTCACCTGCGAGGCCACGAAGAAGTCGATGAACGAACGGTGCACCGGGGCGATGATCACCGGACCGGACGCCGGGACCTGGTCGGCCCCCACCACGGTGGTGCGGAACAGGAGCCGGTTGAGCCCCCGCACCAGCACCCGCAGGAATTGGTAGACGCGGGTGAAGCTGGTGTCGACCCGGACCTCGAGTTCGAGCGGACCCGGGCCCGGTCCGTGGCGGTCGCCGCTCACAGCCACCTCACCACTTCCTCGACGATCTCCTCCACCGGGCGGTCGGTGGTGTCGATCACCCGGGCCCCCTCGGCCACGCCCAGCGGGGACGCCTCGCGGGTGCTGTCGAACCGGTCTCGCCGGTGCAGGGCGTCGGCCCCCTCCTCGGGCCGGCGGCGGGCCCGTTCCTCGGCCGAGGCGGTGAGGTAGATCTTGAGCTCGGCCTCCGGGAACACCACCGACCCGATGTCCCGTCCTTCGATCACCCCTCCGCCGTGTTCCGCGGCCCACTCGCGCTGCCGGCGGACCATCACCGCCCGCACCTGGGGATTGGCGGCCACCGCGGAGACCGCCGCACTGACCTCGGGACCCCGGATGACCTCGGTGACGTCGGTCCCGTCCACGGTGATCTGCTCGTCCACCACGATGGCCACCGACCCGGCCACCTCGGCCACCGCCGACCGGTCGGCCGGGTCGATGCCGCGGTCCAGGGCGGCCCACGCCACCGCCCGGTACATGGCCCCGGTGTCGAGTCGCTCCATCCCCAGGCGTACGGCCAGGGCCCGCGAGACGGTGGACTTGCCCGATCCGGCCGGACCGTCGATGGCGATGACCGGGAGGGATCGGACCGAGGTGCCGGTCACGGGCGATCCGTGCCGGTCAGCTGGGCCAGGGTCTGGGCGAAGCCGGGATCGCTGGTGGCCACGGCCTCCCACCCGGTGACGGTCGTCTCGCCCCCGGTGGCGGCCGTCCCGGCCACCACCGCGGCCATGGCCATCCGGTGGTCACCACCGGCATCGACGCGGGCCGGGCGCAACGGCCCCCCGACGCCTTCCACCACCAGGTCGTTGCCGTCGACGGTGGCGGTGGCGCCGAAGGCCCGGACCAGGTCGGCGGTGCCGGCCAGTCGGTCCGACTCCTTCACCCGGAGCTCGCCGACGTCGCGGAAGTGGGTGGTGCCGTGGGCCCGAGCGGCGGCCACCGCCAAGACGGGGACCTCGTCGAGGGAGGGGATCTCGGCCGCCTCCACCACGGTGCCGTGCAGCTCGCAGGAGTAGCTGGTGACCGACCCGGTCAGGTTGCCGGCCTCCACCAGTTCGAGGGTGGCCCCCATCCGGCGCAGGACACCGAGGAACCCCAGGCGCTCCATGCCCAGTTGGATCCCGGCCACGGTGACCAGGCTGCCCGGGACGATCACTCCCGCCACCACCCAGAAGGCCGCCTGGGACGGGTCGCCCGGGACCGAGAAGGTCCCCGCCGACAGGTCGCTCCTCCGCAGCCGGATGGTCCGACCGGCCGCCACTCGTTCGTAGGCGATGTCGGCGCCCGCCGCGGCCAACATCTCCTCGGTGTGGGCCCGGGTGGCCACCGTCTCGCGGACCACGGTTTCGCCCTCGGCGGCCAGCCCGGCCAACAGGATGGCCGACTTGACCTGGGCACTGGCCATGGGGGGCTCATAGTCGATGCCCACCAGCGGTCCCCCGGTGATCTCGAGGGGGGGCAGGCACCGCTCCCCCTGCCCGGTCACCGCGGCCCCCATGAGGGCGAGTGGCTCGGCCACCCGGTCCATGGGCCGGCCCCGCAACGATGCATCCCCGGTCAGGCGGGTGGTGCCGGGGAGCGTCGCCGCCAGCCCGGCCAGCAACCGCAGGGCGGTGCCCGAGTTGCCCAGGTCGAGGTCCACGTCGGGGACGTGCAGTCGGGATCGTCCCCCGGTCACGGTGATCGAGGTCCCGTCGGCGTCCACCTCGGCACCCATGGCGGTCACCGCGGCCAGGGTTCGGGCCACGTCGTCACCGTGGGACAGCCCGTGGATGACGGACGTCCCCTCGGCCAGGGCGGCCAGGAGGAGGGCCCGATGGGAGATGGACTTGTCCCCGGGGACGGTGACCGTGCCGTTGAGGGGGACTCCTCCCCTCACCACCTGGACGTGGTCCCCGGCTCCGCCGGCGGGGAGCGGGCCCGACGTCCCGGGACCGCTCATCGGGTGGTCCCGATCGGCGAGCTGGAGGCCCGGTAGTGCCGATCCGAGAGCGTGGACAGCAGGGTGGGAGCGGACAGCTTGTCGACCACCAGCACCAGCACGCCGCGGTCGCCGTCGGCCGAGTGGGCGATCTCCACGTCGACGATGTTGATGCCCAGTTCGGCGGCGAGCACGGTCACTTCGGCGATGGCCCCGGTCCGGTCCTGCAGGGGGACCCGGACCTCGACCAGCTCCTCGGGGAGGGGGGCCCGGAGGCTGAGGACCCGGCGGGCGTCGGCGGCGCGCCCCAGTATCTCCAGGAGCGAGTCGTGGTCGTGGTCGGCCACCCTTCGGCGCATCGACTGGAGCGCCTCGATCAGCAGGTCCAGGGTGGCCACGATGGCCTCGGCGTTGTCGTCGCAGATGTCCGGCCAGATCGAGGGCTGGCCGGCGGCGATCCGGGTCATGTCCCGGAATCCGCCCGCGGCCAGCTGGAGCAGGGCGGCATGCTCCTGGCCCAGTCCGGCGGCCAGGTCCATCAGCGTCGCCGCGGTGAGGTGGGGCACATGGGACACCACGGCCACCAGGGCGTCGTGCTGGGCCGGGGCCAGGGCCACCACGTCGGCTCCCAGCTCGGCCAGGACGTTGCGGACCAGGGCGTAGGCGTCGGGGTCGGTGGAGGCGGTCGGGGTCAGTACCCAGGTGGCCCCCACGAACAGGTCGCCGGAAGCCCCGTCCACCCCCACCTGTTCCGAACCGGCCATGGGGTGGCCGCCCACGAATCGCGGATGATCGACCACCGTGACCAGCGGTCCCTTCACGCTGCCGACGTCGGTGACGATGACGTCGGGGTTCCACTCGCCAGAGCTCAGGATCCCCTCGATCACCTCTGCGGCGGCATGGACCGGGGTGGCCACCACCACCAAGTCGGCGAGGTGGTCGGCTCCCTCGACGGTCAGGGCCCCGAGCGCCACCGCCCGGGCGGCCACGCCGTCACGGTGGTCGATGCCGCTCACGTGCCACCCCCGCTCCCGCAGGGCCATGCCCACCGAGCCGCCGATGAGGCCGGTACCGACGATCATGGCCCGCCGGACCAACCGGCTCGTCGTCCTCATCGCCGCCGGTGACCGGACCGGGCCGGCGCCGTCAGTCGGGGAGGTCGTCACGGAGTCCCTGGGCGCCCTCGAGGTACACGTGGTGGATCTGGTCCCGGGGGCGGTCGGTGGTGACGTGCAGCATGACCCGGATGCAGCGCGGCACCGAACCGGTGATGGACAGTTCGCGGGCACAGATGAGGGGCACGGCCCCCAACCCCATCGACCGGGCCGCGGTGGCCGGGAACATGGAGCTGATGTCCTCCGTGGCCGTGAACAGGATGGAGATCAGGTCGCCCTCCTCCAAGCCGTTGCGCTCGAGGATCAGGCGGAGGAGGGCCACGACCCGCTCGCCGATGGCCTCCGGGGTGTCGAGATCGACGGTGGTGGCGCCGCGGACGGCTCGGACGGAGGGGGACATCAGCCAGGCATGTTACTCAGGCCCGTCGGAGGACCCAACCGGCCGCTCCCCGGCCGGGGCGGGCCCGGGTGCCTCCTGCTCCCCCACCGGCACGGCCGCCGCGGCCAGGCTGCGGACCTCGTCGAAGGAGAGCGGCCGGTAGGACCCCGGGGTCAACGAGGGGTCGGCCAGGGGCCCGATCCGGATACGGACCAGCCGCGCCACCGGGTGGCCGACGGTCTCGCACATGCGACGGATCTGTCGGTTGCGACCCTCGTGGATGACGATGCGGAGCAGGTTGGGGGCCACCACGGCCACCCGGGCCGGCGCGGTGGGCCCGTCCTCCAGCTCCACGCCCTCCCGCAGGCGGCGCACTTCCCCGGGGGTCGGCGCACCCGCCACCTGGACCAGGTACTCCTTGGGCACTCCGAACGAGGGATGGGTCAACCGGTGGGTGAGCTCCCCGTCGTTGGTCAGGATCAGCAGGCCCTCGCTGTCCATGTCCAACCGACCCACCGGGAACACCCGGACCCCGCCGGGGACCAGGGAGACCACCGTCGGCCGCCCGTGGGTGTCCTCGGCGGTGCTGACCACCCCGGACGGCTTGTTCACCAGGTAGTGCACCAGCCCGGGCCGTACCGGCAGGGGTACCCCGTCGAGCTCCACCCGGTCGACCTCGGGGTCGACGCGGCGCCCGAGTACCGGCACCTGGCCGTTGACGGTGACCCTGCCGTCCACGATGAGCTCCTCGCAGACCCGACGGGAGCCGACGCCGATCCGAGCCAGCACCTTCTGCAGTCGGTCTCCGGTGGCGAGGGGTGGGTCGGGGGGGTCCGTCCCCTCAACCATCGCCGACCGGGCGCATCTGCTCCTCCAGCTCGACCAGGGCTTCCGGCCCGGGCAGGAGGTCCTCCACCGGCGGCAGCTGATCCAGCCGGTCGAGTCCGAGGCGCTCCAGGAAAGCGTCGGTGGTGGCGTAGAGGACGGCCTGCCCGGGACCGGGGGCCCGACCAGCTGCCGCGATGTACCCACGGTGCTCCAGCAGGCGGACCACCCCGTCCACGTTGACCCCGCGGAGCGCGGCGATCTGGGCGCGCGACACCGGCTGCTTGTAGGCCACGATGGCCAGGGTCTCCAACGCCGCCGCCGACAGCCGCGACGACACGCCCACGTTGGCGAATCGTTCCACGTAGGGGGCCAGGTCGGGGTGGGTCTGGATGCGGAGGCCCCCGGCGATCCGTGCCACCTCGTAGCCCCGTCCTTCGCTCCGGCAGGACTCGGCCAGCTCGTCGCAGAACGGGTCGATCTGCTCCACCGGGAGCTCCAGCAGCTCGGCCAGGAGACCGGCCGGCACCGGCTCCACCGCCACGATCAGGACGGCTTCGATGGCCCGGGCCTCGGGAGAGAGGGCCATCGTCAGCCCTCGTACTCGTCGTACAGTCCCGGGCCGACCGGCACCGGCTGGCGGTCGTCGGCCACCCAGACCACCTCGAGGTCGCCGAAGGTGTGACCCTGCTCGAGGGAGATCCGGCCCTGCTTGCAGAGCTCGAGGAGGGCCAGGAAGCTCACGATGATCTCCATGCGGGAGGTCAGGTGCCGGGTGAGCGACCGGAAGGTGGCCGTGCCCAGGCGGGGTAGTCGCCGGGCCAGGGAGGCCACGGAGTCGGCCACCGTGACCGTGTCCACGGTCACGTGATAGAGGTCGACCATCGGGACCGGCCGCTCGGCGGTCGCCCGGAGGAAGGCGTCCGCCAGCTGATCGGGGGTCACCCCCTCCAGCAGGTCCGGGGCGTGGACCACGAAGTCGAGGTCGAGTCCGGCGGTGCGCGGCACGGCCCGGGCCGCCTGCTCGAGGAGGAGGGCGAATCCGTCGGCCGCCGCCGCGTAGGCCTGGCACTCCAGCAGCCGGGCCAGTAGGAGGTCGCGTTCCTCCCACCCCACCAGCTCCTCGTCGGTGTCCACCTCGTCGGGCCCAGGCAGCAGGCGTCGGGACTTGAGCTCGATGAGCGTCGAGGCCACCATCAGGAACTCCGACAGGGTCTGGAGGTCGACCGAGTCCCACGTCGCCAGCTCGGCCACGAAGGCGTCCACCACGGCAGCCAACGGCACGTCGTACAGGTCGACCTGGTGACTGTTGACCAGCTGCAGCAGCAGGTCGACAGGGCCCTCGAAGACCGGGGTGGAGACGGTGGCGGCCACGGCGCGAGGCTACCGTCTGGAGCGGCCCGGGCCGTGCACCGTCCGGGCTCTCCACCGACGCGGCCTACGATGACGCCCCATGTCCCGAGTACTGTCAGGATTGCAGCCCAGCGGCGACCTCCACCTGGGGAACTACCTGGGTGCCATCCGCAATTGGGTGGCCGATCAGGACGTCCACGACGCCTACTACTGCATCGTCGACCTGCATGCCCTGACCCTGGACATCAGCCCGGACGAGCTCCGGTCCCGGACAGCCGAGACCGCGCTGGACCTGCTGGCCGCGGGCCTCGATCCCGACCGGTGCACCTTGTTCGTCCAGAGCCACGTGGCCGAGCACACCCGGATGACCTGGCTGCTCGAATGCACCGCCTCCATGGGGGAGCTGGGCCGGATGACGCAGTTCAAGGAGAAGAGCGCCGGCCAGGACTCGGTGCGGGTGGGGCTGTTCACCTACCCGGTGCTCCAGGCGGCGGACATCCTGCTCTATGACGCCGAGCGGGTCCCGGTCGGCGACGACCAGCGCCAACACCTCGAGCTCACCCGGGAACTGGCCAACCGGTTCAACCACCGGTACGGCGAGACCCTGGTGGTGCCGGAGGCGGCCGTCCCCGCGGCCGCGGCCCGGGTGATGGACCTCCAGCACCCCGAGAACAAGATGTCCAAGTCGGTCAACTCACCCCTCGGCACCGTCCTCCTCTTCGACCCGCCCGAGGAGATCGTCCGCAAGGTGCGCAAGGCGGTGACCGACACCGAGGGAGAGGTCCGCTACGACCGCGAGACCAAGCCGGGACTGTCCAACCTGCTCGAGTTGCTGGCGGTGGCCACCGGACGCCGCACCGAGGAGATTGCCGCTTCCTACGATCGCTACGGTGATCTGAAGCGCGACGTGGCCGAGGCCCTGGTGGAGCTGCTCCGGCCGGTCCGGGAGCGACGCCAGGCACTGGCCGCCGACCCGGGGGCGGTCCCCGGGCTGTTGGCCGTCGGATCCGCCAAGGCGCGGGCGGTGGCCTCGGCCACCTACCAGCGGTCGGCCGAGGCCATCGGGCTGCTCAGCCCGGGCTGAGCCCGGTCCGGGGTGGGTGCCTCCCGACGCTCCCCCGCCTCCGCCGGACCGCGCCCACTGCCTCCACGCCGGTCCAGGCCACGAGCCCCGCGCCGGCCAGGGCCGAGATCCAGAGGCCGGCCAGGGCCGGTGCGGGCCGGTAGCGGAAGGAGACCACGTACTCCCCCGGGTCCGGCAGGGCCACCGCCTGGATGACCCCGCTCCGGAGCACGGTGGCGGCCCGGGCCGGGCCGGTGGCGGCGCCGTCGGCCCCGAGGGCCCGGACCGTGGCCTGCCACCCGGTGGTCCACGACTCGCTCCGCTCGAGCACGGCCGGTGCGAGGGTGTGGACGGTGATCCGCTGGAGTCCGCTTTCGTCAGGCGGCAAGGCGGTGACCGTGGTCCCGGCGGCGGCCGGACCACCGGCGGTGGCCCGGATCCACGCCCAACCCTGGGCGGCGGCATTGTGGAAGATCCCGAAGCTGCCCACCATGCCGGTGAAGACCCAGTGGGGGGCGTTCACTCCGTACTGCAGCTGGCCGTCGAGCGACACCGCTCCGGCTTGGTCGGTCACCGCCTCGGGGACGCCCACCACCACCGGCCCGGCGGCGGTCCGCAGGACGACTCCGGCCGCCTGGACCGGTCGATCGAGGGTGACGGTCAGGGTCCGGTCGGCCCCGCCACCCTCGATGGCGACCTGGCGGTCCGACAGCCACCGGGTGGAACCCGAGCGGGTGAGGACACCGACCTCCATCCCGGTCGTGGAGCCGCGTCGGATCGGCACCGACCACTGATGGAGGGTGAGGACCGCCCCGAAGTACCAGGGTCGAGCCATCCCCCGGCGGAGAGTCACGGTGGCCGGGGCGCCGAGGTGGGTGGAGGTGTGGTCGGGCAGGTCGGCGGGGAACTGCACCTGGTTGGCCGGGGCCACCGTGTTGGGGTTGGGCAGCGACCGGTCCGAGGCCGCCGAGGACGGAACGGGGTTCATGAAGTAGCCCGGCAGGGCGAGCAGGGTGCTCACGTTGAGTCGGTCCCACACCGGACCGCCCAGGGTGGTCGGGTCGAGGGTCTCCTGCAGGTGGGATCCGGTGGCCCGGACGTAGCCGCCGTCGGTCAGGGCGGTGTACCCCTGTGCGCTGGGCAGCTGCCGGTAGAGGTTGAGGTCGGTCTGGCCCAGAGCGTAGAGCTGATCGGTCTCGAACCGGTCGGGGTCGAAGACGATGAACCGCCCGTCGCCCGTCTCGGCGGCCAACCGGTGGGCCGGAGCGGTATGGGCCTGGGCGGCGGCCTCGGAGATCGGTGGGTTGACCACGAACAGGTTGAACAGGGCCAGGTCGGCCACGAGCACCGCGGCCAGCTGGCCTCGCAGGCGCCGGGCCGAGAAGCGGCCGGCCGCCAGGACGGTCCAGGTGGCCACCCCGGCAATGGCCAGACCCGCGGTGACCAACGCCGCCACCCGTACCCGGGTGGCGGCGTCCATGGGATAGAGGATCTCGAGCAGCCTCCCCAGGAACGGTCCCGCCACCCACAGGAGGACCGCCACCACGGTCATGACGGCCAGAGGGAGGGCGGTGACCACCAGCTCGGCCCGGCCCCCGGGCCGCCATCGCTCCCGGA
Source organism: uncultured Acidimicrobiaceae bacterium (assembly GCA_963833585.1). Lineage (GTDB taxonomy): Bacteria > Actinomycetota > Acidimicrobiia > Acidimicrobiales > RAAP-2 > Bog-756. The sequence goes on from CAWHYF010000005.1 coordinate 136,545, forward strand.
GGGTGACCGGCTCCGCGCTCCCCCCCGACGGTGCGGACCGGTCCTCGAGGGTGAGGTGGACCCACCAGGCCAGCAGGACGGCCAGGGCCACGTCCACCAGGAGGAGGTTGCGGTTGAGCAGCCGCTCGCTCCGGACCCCGGGGATCAGGTACATGAGTCGGGCGAACGGGGTCTGGTCGCCGAGTGACGAGAGCACCCCGACGGCCAGGATCACATACCAGATCCACCACTGGCGGCCCTCGGGCCGGGTGCGCCACCGCCGCAGGAGCAGGCAGCAGGCGGCGATGAGGGCCAGGACGCCCACGTAGCTGGTGACCTCGGGGAAGTTGTAGGCCCCGGCGTAGGTGGCCGGCCATCCCTGGTTGGTGCCGAGGACGAAGGGCGACGCCACCAGGGTCAACAACCGGTTGTCCAGTGACCCACTGGTGAAGAAGCCGTAGCTGGCCGTGGCCCGCTGGGACTGCGAGAGGAAGAGCAGACCCGGTAGCCACTGGGCGGTACCCAGGGCCACCCCGGCCGCCAAGCCGCCGATCGTCGCCCCGACCGAGACCGCCAGGGCCCGCCCCGACCGGCGGCGGAAGAAACCCCCGCTGGCCAATCGCCAGATCCAGTAGATACCGACCAGCACCCCGCTGTCGATGATGGCCTCGGCCGCCCCGGCCAGGAGGGTCAACCCGAGGGAGACGGCCAGCAGCAGGGCCCACCGGAGGCGCCAGCGGGGGGATGCCTTGCCGGGGCCGTCGTACCCCCCCGCCGGGAGTGGAACGGTGAGGCCGTGCGCCGCCACCAGGATCCAGGGCAGCCAGGCCGCCCCCTCGATGAGATCGACGTGGACGACCTGGGCGGTCATGTAGCCGGCCAGGGCGAAGGTCACCGCCCCGAAGGTGGCGGCGGTGGAGCCGACTCCCTGGCGTCGGAGGAAGGTGTACATCCCGGCCAGGGCCACGTCGTAGGTGAGGGCCAGGGTCAGCGTCCAGGCCGTGAAGATCGGGAGGAAGGCGGTCAGCCAGGTGGCCGGGTAGGCGGCACCGGCGTTGAATCCGCCGAGGAGGGGCGTCCCGCTGAACAGGTACGGGTTCCACAGGGGCAGGACCCCGTGGCCGAGGTCGCGGCCCACCAGCACCCGCATGGGGAAGTTCTGGATGAAGTTGTCGCCCGACAGGAAGGTCAACCCGAACAGCTGGGCAGTTCCGGTCACCACCAGGGGGACGAACAGGGCCACGGTCATCCCGGGATGGGTGCGAATCCATGAGGCGGCCCGGGGTCGAAGGGCGTCCGGGTTGGGACCGGCCGACACCGTCGGTTCCGGTCGGGCGTCAGACCGGATCACGAGGCGGCCGGTGTGGGGGTCCCCTCGAGGACGGAATCGCCCGCCACGGTGCCGAGGCCACGCAGTCGACCGATGGTCCAGCTCGCCATCCAGGTCAGGACCACCAGTCGGCCGACCGTGGCGCCGTCCCCGACGGCGGTGAGGGTGCCGAGATGATCGGGTCGTCGGAGCCCGAACTCGAACCACCAGTCGTAGATGGACAGGGCCCCGAGGGCCACTCCGAACCGGGCCGGCATCGCCGCGATCCCGCCGGCGGCGAAGACCCAGAGGATGTACTGCGGGTTCCACACCTTGTTGACCGCCATCCATACGATGACGGCCGAGGCGGAGGCCAGCGCCACCGCCCGACCCTGGCTGTCGGGAAGGGTGCGCCACACCCGCCAGGCGCCGTAGGCCACCACCGCGGTCACCGCCAGCAGGGAGAGGGAGTTGACCGTGCTGTTGCCGACGCCGGTGACCGCGCCCAGGAGACCCCAGAGGGAGTCCTTCTGAGGTCGGAGGCTGTTGAACCGGTAGAACCAGACGGTGTTGGACGGGGCCAGCACCATGAAGGGCACCGTGACCACGGCCAGCACCACGGCGAAGGGGATCAGCCACGAGGCCAGGTCCCGTGACGGCGCCGACCGCCCCCCGTCGGGTTGGTGTTCGGGGACCGTCGCTCCGTGCGACCGCCACCAACGGCCACCCAGCGCGGCCAGGGCCATCGGTGCCACCACCACGGGGAAGAGTTTGAAGCACGTGCCGGCGGCGGTGGACCCACCGCTCCACCCGTAGCGCCGCTCACCGAACCACACCACCGCGCCCACCAGGAGGACCACGCCGATCAGGTCCCAGTTGATGGCGGCGTCGAGGAGCAGGGCCGGGGAGGCGGCGATCCACCACGCCGACGGGGGGTGGTGCCGCCGCAGCAGGGCGATCGACCCGAAGGTGGCGGCGGCCGTCATCACCCCGGTGGCCGCGAGCCACGAGGCCGGACCGCCGGGCAGCCAGGTGGGTAGCCACAGGGCGAACCCCAGCAACACCGGGTACTCGATGCGGTCGTGCACGTAGGGAAGGGGACGGACCACCTGGCCGGCGTGGATGTAGTGGACCAGACCGAGACGGATGACGTCGCTGTAGACGCCGTGGTCGAGGGACCACGTGGCGTAGGTTCCGCTGTCCGCGGTGTGGGAGAGGCCCCGGGCCGCCAGGAGGTAGTCCACGGCCAGGAGCGCGCCGGCCAGGGTGTAGGGCCCCCACCGGCGGGCGGCGGGGGCGAGAAGACCCGACATCACCCCAGGAGGCCCGCCCACCAGCTGATGACATGGCCGATCAGCTGGGACCACTGGTTGTGGAAGAACAGGATCAGGATGAACGGCAGGAACATGAGGAAGGGCTGGAGGTTGTAGTACTGGGGCAGCACCCGGGCCGGGAGGAAGCGCTCGAGCACGGCCGCGCCGTCCAGGGGAGGGCACGGGATGCAGTTGAACACCCCGAGCACGATGTTGGCGATCCCGGCGATGAACAGGATCTGGCCCAGGAGCGTCGGTGGGTAGAAGCCCGCGGCCACCACCGCCCGGCTCTGCGGCGACGCGGTGGCCACGAAGACCAGTCCGAGCAGGGCGGCCAGGGCGAAGTTGGTCAGGGGACCCACCAGTGACACGATCACGGTGTGATTGCGCGGACTGCGCAGGCGGTTGGTGCTGACCGGAACCGGTTTGGCCCACCCGTAGGCACCCAACCCGGACAACGAGAGAATGGCCGGGACCAGTAACGTCCCCACCGGATCCACGTGTTTGACCGGATTGAGCGTCAGCCGACCGGCCCGTTTGGCCGTGTCGTCGCCGAGCGCCAGAGCGACGACTCCGTGTGACAGCTCGTGGAAGATGATGGACGGGACCAGGACCAAGAAGTAGATGATCTCGAACCGGTTGATCTTGTGGGTGCGCAGCAGGATGACGATCAGGGCCACGGCCACGACCACGATGATCAAGGTCCGCTGGTCGGGTTGGAACCGGCGTCGGGGCCGTCCCGTGCTGCCGCCCGAGCCGCCCCCGTAGCCTCCATAGGCCATGCGCCCGGGCTCGCTCAGGGCCGGTTGGCGTGATTGATGCAGAAGCGGGTGGCCGGCATGGCCTCGAGTCGGGCCGGCGCGATGGCCACGCCGCACACCTCGCAGGTGCCGTAGGTGCCGTTCTCGAGGCGGTCCAAGGCCCGGGCCACCTCGTCCAACGTCTCGCGGAGCTGACCGGCCAGGGCGTCGGCCTCACCTCGCTCCGCGGTCACCTGGCTGGTGTCGGCGAAGTTGGGGTCGTAGTCCAGTCCCCCGCCCTCGCCGTGGCCCAGTTCGGAGAGCTCGGACTGCAGCTGGCGCCGCTCGTTCTCGAGGAGTTGGCGGTAGTCGATGGTGGGGGCGTCGGGCGGCACGGGAAGATCCTACTTGACCTGGGGTGCAGTGGCTCGCGGGTGGGCACGCAAATAGGAGGCCCGCAGATGGTCCTGGCTGAGTCGGGTGTAGATCTGGGTGGTGGCGATGGAGACGTGGCCCAGCAACTCCTGTACCACCCGGATATCGGCCCCGTGGGCCAGCATGTGGCTGGCGCACGAGTGCCGCAGGACGTGCGGGCTGACCACGTCGCCGAGACCCACCCGCCCGGCCCGGTGGTGGACCACGGCCCACGCCCCCTGGCGGCTGAGCCGACCTCCACGGGTGTTGAGGAACACGGCCTCGGTGTCGCCGCGCCGGGCCCACCGCGCCGGCTCCATGCGGGGGCGACCCCCGGGGGCCAGCCAGTGGTCGAGGGCCATCCGGGCCGGACCGCCCAGGGGGACCAGCCGCTCTTTGGCCCCTTTGCCGAACACCCGGAGCAGTCCGTCGTCGCCCTGGAGGTCCATCAGGGACAGACCCACCACTTCGGAGATGCGGGCCCCGGTGCCATAGAGCACTTCGAGGAGGGCCCGATCGCGGAAGTCGGCCGGTTCGGTCCCGCTGACCGAATCCAGCAGCAGGAGGACCTGGTCCTCGTCGAGGGCCTTGGGCAGCCGCCGGGGGATGCGGGGTGAGCGGAGGTCGACGGTCGGGTCGCCCTGGAGGTCCCCCTCGCTGACCAGGAAGCGGAACAGGCCCCGGAGGGCGGTGGTGGCCCGGGCCAGCGTCGCCGGATTCCGGCCCTGGTCCCGCAGTTGGGTCAGGTGCCGCTCGATGGACCCGGTATCGGCGGTCACCGGGTCGACGCCGGCTTCTGCCGCCCACTGCTCCCAGGCCGCCAGGTCCCGCCGGTAGGCGGACAGTGTGTTGCGCGAGCGACCCTTCTCGACGGCGAGCCAGGAGAGATACTCCTCGGCCCCGGTGGACAGCGGCCGGCCCCGGATGGACCGCGCTCCGCTCATCGGCCGTCGCCCAGGCGACGCCGAGCCAGTCCGACCCCGAGGATGGTGGTGGCGTCGATGACGGTCCCGTCGTCCACCATGGCGTCGAACCGGGACAGCGGGACGTGTTCGAGACGCATGTACCGCTCCTCGATCCCCCGCCGGTCGAGTGGCACCCGGTGGAGCCCGGTGGCCAGATACACCCGAGACAGTTCGTCGCAGAACCCCGGGGTGATGGCGCACCGGGTGAGCAGCTGCAGCCGGTCGGCGGCGTACCCGACCTCTTCGGCCAGCTCGCGCCGGGCGGTCACCTCCGCCTCCTCCCCGGCCACGTCGCAGGTGCCGGCCGGTATCTCGAGGATCCACTGGTCGAGGGCCGGGCGGTACTGACGGACCAGAACCACCGACCGGTCGTCGGAGATGGCCACCACGGCCACGGCGCCGGGATGGCGGACCACGTCGCGCTCGAAGGGCACGCCCTCGGGGTCGAGGAAGGTCGCCCGGGTGAGGGTGATCACAAAGCCGCGGTGGACCACCTCCTCGTCGAGGGACCGGAAGGAGGGCAGGTCCGGGTGGCTTGCTCCGGCGCCCGCTCCCCCGCCGGCCTCAGCCGAGGTCACCGATGTCGGGCAGGCGGGGATCCCGACCCTCGGCCCGGGTGAGGGCGGCGTAGACCAGTTCCCGGAACAGAGGGTGGGGTCGGTCCGGCCGGCTCTTGAATTCCGGGTGGGCCTGGGTGCCCACCCAGTAGGGATGGCCGGGCAGCTCGATGAACTCGACCAGGCGGCCGTCGGGCGAGACCCCGGAGCAGACCAGACCGGCCTCCTCCAACTGGGCGCGGTATCGGGGGTTCACCTCGTAGCGGTGGCGGTGCCGCTCCGACACCACCTCGGTCCCGTAGGCCTTGGCCACCTGCGAGCCGGCCATCAGCTGGGCGCGGTAAGAGCCCAACCGCATGGTGCCCCCCTTGTCCACCACGTCGTTCTGGCCGTCCATCAGATCCACCACCGGGTGAGGGGTGCCCGGGTCGAACTCCCGGGAGTTGGCACCCTCCAGGCCCACCAGGGTCCGGGCGACCTCGATGATCATCACCTGGAGCCCCAGGCACAGGCCGAGTAGGGGCAGTTCGTGCTCCCGGGCGTAGTGGGCGGCGGCGATCTTCCCTTCGACCCCGCGTTCCCCGAACCCGCCGGGGATGACCAGACCGTCGAACCGGCGGAGGCCGTCGGCGGCGAGGACATCGGGCACCGTGGCCGCCTGGATCCACTCGATCTCCACCTTGGCCCCGAAGTGGAAGCCGGCGTGGCGGAGGGACTCCACCACCGAGAGGTAGGCGTCGGGCAGGTCCACGTACTTGCCGATGATCCCGATCCGGACCGGGCGGACGGCGGCGTCGACCTGGTCGACCAGCCGTTCCCAGGTGGTCAGGTCGATGGGATGGGACTCCTCGTCGTACCGGAGCAGGCGCAGGATGTACCGGTCCAGGCCCTCCTCGTGGAGGACCAGGGGGATCTGGTAGATGTTGGCGGCGTCCACGGCCGAGACCACCGCCTCGATGGGCACGTCGCAGAGGAGGGAGATCTTGCGCTTCAAGTCCTCGGAGATCATCCGGTCGGACCGGCACACGATCACGTCGGGCTGGATCCCCCGGCTGCGCAGCTCGGTCACCGAGTGCTGGGTGGGCTTGGTCTTCTGCTCGCCCGACGGGCCGAGGTAGGGCACCAGGGTGAGGTGGACGTAGCAGACGTTGTCCCGGCCCACGTCCCTGCGGAACTGCCGGATGGCCTCGATGAACGGGACGATCTCGATGTCGCCCACCGTCCCGCCGATCTCTACGATCACCACGTCGACGTCGTCGGTCCCCAGCTCCCGGACCCGCTTCTTGATCTCGTCAGTGACATGGGGAATGACCTGGACCGTCTTGCCCAGGTAGTCACCGCGCCGCTCCTTGGCGATGACCGACGAGTAGATGCGGCCGGTGGTGGCGTTGGAGTTCTTGTGCAGGTTCTCGTCGATGAACCGCTCGTAGTGGCCGAGGTCGAGGTCGGTCTCCCCGCCGTCCTCGGTGACGAAGACCTCACCGTGCTCGAAGGGATTCATGGTGCCGGGGTCCACGTTGATGTACGGGTCGAGTTTGCACATCGTGACCCGGAGCCCCCGGCACTTGAGGAGCCGCCCGAGCGAGGAGGCGGTGAGGCCTTTGCCGAGCGAGGACGACACACCGCCGGTGAAGAACACGAACTTGGTGTCCCGCCGCACCGGGCCCGACTGTCGAACCGGGGGGGTTGCCCGGAGGGGTGGATCGGCGGTCGGCTGTCCCCCGGAGGGTTGCGGCGGGCCATCCACGTCAGGCACCTGATGAGGCTAGCGGAACCGGAACGACGACGACGCGGACCCTGCCCCTCCGGATGGCAACGTGCCCCTCGGGTCGGTCGGTTCAGCCCGGCGGCGCGGTGACGGAGCTCCCCTCCAGGAGCTCGCGGGCGTGCCGCCGGGCCGCCTTGCTGTCGGGATGGCCGGAGAGCATCCGGCTCAGCTCGATCACCCGGCCTTCGCCCGAGAGGGCGGTCACCTCCGAGTGGGTCCGGCCGGATCGCTCGGCCTTGCGGACCTCGATCTGCTGGTCGGCCTGGGCGGCCACCTGGGCCAGATGGGTCACCACCAGCACCTGCCCGTGGTGGGCCAGTCCGGCCAGCGCCGCCCCGACGGCGACGGCCGCCTCGCCGCCCACCCCTGCGTCGACCTCGTCGAACACCATCACGCCCGGGGCCTCGGTGAAGGCCAGCCGGATGGCCAGCATGGTCCGGGCCAGTTCGCCTCCCGAGGCCGAGGTGGCCAGGGGTCGGGTGGGCTCTCCGGGGTTGGCCCCGAGCAGGAAGGCCACCTGGTCGGCCGGACCGTCGCCCTCGACGGCGATCTCGAACCGGGCCGAAGGCATGGCCAAGTGGTGCAGCGTGGAGGTGATGCGGGCGGCGAGCACCGGGGCGGCGGCCCGGCGGGCCGCCGCCACGTCGGCGCCGCGGCGATCCCGTTCGGCCCGGGCCGACTCGATCTCGGTGTCGAGCACCTGGGCCCGCTGCTCCTCGATCTCGGCGGCGGCCAGCCGGCCCCGGGCGCTGTCGCCGAAGGCCAGGACCTCCTCCAGCGTGTCCCCGTACTTCCGCTGCAGCTGATGGAGGAGGTGGCGCCGCTCCCGGACCGCCTCCAGACGCTCGGGGTCGTCCTCCCAGGTCTCCACCACCGACCGGAGCTCGGTGGCCAGATCGCCCAGGTCGGCCATGGTGGCCCGCACCCGCGAGTCCAGTCCGGCCAGCGGCGGACGCCCGGCGAGGGCTCCGGCCGCCTCGGCCAGCCGGTCGATGGCGCTGGCCCCTTCTCCCGACACCGCACCCAGGGCCGAGGCCGCGGCCTGGCGGTGTGCAGCCGCCTCGGCCAGACGTTCCTCGTCCGCCTCGAGCCGGACGTCCTCGTCCGCGTCCTCGATGTGGGCGCTCTCGATCTCGTTGATCTGGTAGCGAAGCAGGTCGACCTCGCGGGCCCGGACCTTGGCGTCGCCGCCCAGGGCCACCGACTCGTCGGTCAACCGTCGGAGCCTGTCGCGGGCCGCGGCCCACTCGGAGAGATCGATCTCGCCGAAGGCGTCGAGGACCCGCCGCAGGGCCTCGGTGTGGACCAAGGACCGGTGCTGGTGCTGGCCGTGGAGCTCGATCAGACCACCGGCCACCTCGCCGAGCGTGGCGATGGTGGCCATGCGCCCGTCCACCCAGGCCCGGGACCGTCCCCCGGCGGGTACCGACCGGGCCACGGTGACCTCCCGGGGCCCGTCGTCCGAGGTGGCCTCGGCGCCCGGCTGGTCCGCCCCGTCCGGTGTGCCGGCTCCCGCGGTGAGGGGCCGCCACCCGTCGGGGACCAGGAACCGACCCTCCACCAGGGCCTCGTCGGTCCCGGCCCGGACCACCGTGGCGTCGGCCCGGCCTCCCAGCAGGAGGCTCAATGCCTCAACCAGCAGCGTCTTCCCGGCTCCGGTCTCTCCGGTGAGGGCGGTCATGCCTGGCCCCGGCACGACGGTGACGTCGTCGATGACCCCGAGGTTGCGCACCCGCAGTTCGACCAATTGGGGGCCCATGGTTCCCGTCCCCTAGCGATCGGCGAGGTGGAACTTGGCCCGGAGGATGGAGTGGAAGTCGAGGGAGCCGAACGTCACCAACCGGGCCGGCTGCTCGCCCTCCCGGCACTCCACCCAGTCCCCCGGCTCGAGGGTGGCGACGGTGATCCCGTCCACCACCAGGACCGCCGAGCGCGGCTCCCGGACGTCCAGCCGGAGCCGTTCGGAGGGATCGAGGACCAGGGGTCGGTCGAAGAGCATGTGGGGTGAGACCGGCGTCACCACGATGGCCCGGAGGCGGGGCGAGAGGACCGGGCCCCGGGCCGAGAGGTTGTAGGCGGTGGACCCGGTGGGCGTGGACACCAGCAGCCCGTCGGCGGCGTAGGTCACGAAGGGCCGGTCGTCGATGGACGTGGCGATGCGCACCGTGTGGCCCGGAACGGTCTTCTCCACCGTGGCCTCGTTGAGGGCGGGGCGCCGCGCCACCCGGGTGCCGTCGGGGCGGTGGACCGAGACCGAGAGGGTCATCCGCTCCTCCACTCGGTGGGTCCCCGACAGGAAGGCGGCCAGCGCGTCCTCCAGTCCGGCCGGCTCCACCGGGGTCAGGTACCCCAGGCGCCCGATGTTGACTCCCAGGACCGGGATCCCTCCGGCCAGCGCGGTCTCCACCGAACGGAGTAGCGTTCCGTCCCCGCCCAGGCTCACCAGGAGGTCGGCCCCGTCGGCCGAGGCCGAGCCGTCGGGATGCAGGGCCGGGATGGCCCGGTGACCCTGCTCGGCCAGCCAGCCGGCGGCCCGTTGGGCGAGGGCGGCGGCCTCGGGTCGGTGCGGGTTGGTATAGAAGGCGATGACGGCCATAGCCCTATCCTGGCCCGGTTTGGCCGTGGGCCTCTGCCACCGCCTCGTCCACCAACCTCGCGGTGGCGCCGCTCGGGCTGGTCGCGGGCTGCCCGCGTGACGGCGTGCGGCCGTGGACCAGGAACTCCAGGTTGCCGGCCGAGCCGGTGATCGGTGATGGCATCACCCCCATGATGTCCGCACCGGCCGCGGTCAGCGCGGCGGTCACCTCGCCGAGGGTGCGCCGGTGGATCTCCGGGTCCCGGACCACTCCTCGTCCCCGCGAGGCTTCGGCGCGCCCCGCTTCGAATTGGGGCTTGACCAGGATCACCAGGGGCGAGCCGGGTGCCACCACTTGGCCGGTCAGTACCGGCACGGCCCGGGTGACGGAGATGAACGACAGATCGGCGGTGACCGCACCCACCGGACCCCCACCCACGGTGTCGAGGGTGACCTCGCGAATGTCCAGGCGCTCACGCGAGACGACCCGGGGGTCGGCACGGAGCCGGGGATGGAGTTGCCCCCGACCGACGTCCACGGCCACGACGGAGGCGGCGCCGGCCTGGAGCAGGCAGTCGGTGAAGCCGCCGGTGGACGAGCCGGCGTCGAGGGCCACCAGGCCGGTCACGTCGATCTCGAACCGGACCAGTGCCGCGTCCAGCTTCTCACCGCCCCGGCTGACGAACCGGGGTGCGGGGCCCACCAGTTCGATGGGCTCGGCCGGAGAGACCATACGTGCCGGCTTGTCGGCCACCGAGCCGGAAACCAGTACCTGTCCCTGTTCGATGCGGGCCACGGCCTGGGGTCGGGTCTCGACCAGCCCCCGTTCGACCAGGGCCCGATCCAGTCGTCGTCGGGGCGAGTTGGTCAGTCCGACGACCCGGAAGCCGGAGCGTCGGTGGACGCCGCCACCTGCTGGGCCGCGGCCTTCTTGGCCGGCGACTTCTTGGCCGGCGACTTCTTGGTGGCGGCCTTCTTCACCGGGGGCTTCTTGGCGGCCGCCCGCTTCGCCGGTGCCTTCTTCGCCGCCGTCTTGTGTGCGGCCGCCTTCTTGGCCGGTGACTTCTTCGCCGCCGCCTTCCGGGCTGCGGCCTTGGTCCCGGAGGTGGCGGCCTTGCCGGCTTCCGCCGTCCGACCGATCAGCGCCGCCACCTGCTGGGCCAGGTCCTCGAGGGAGGTGATGCCGACCGACCCGAGTTGCTGGGCGACCTCTTTCTTGACCTGGCTGGCGAAGGCCTCCCGACCCCTGCGGCTGCGCTCGAGCAGTTCGTCGACCCGGGCCCGGGCGTCGCTGCTCTGGAATTCGCCGTTCTGGACCAGTTCGGCGACCAGCTCCTCGGCTTTGGCGCGGGTCATGTTGGTGAAGGCGATCCCGGCGTCGAGATATTTCTGGAAATTGTCCTTTGCGACCATTTATCCACTCTACCTGGAGTGCTTGCTGCCAGCAAGCACTAATTATCCGGAATCGGAGCCCAGGCACGCTCGCACCAGCGAGACGAAGTCCCGCTCCCGCAGGCCCACCGGCACGTCGAAGGGCCCGGACCCCGACGGGGTGACTCCGGAGTCAACCAGGCCGAAGGGGATGCCGAGTCGTTCGGCCAAGCGGCCGTCGGTTCTCGGTTGGTCGCCGATCATCACCACCGATCGGTCACCGTCCGCGAAGCCGAATCGCTCCTGCATCACGCGGGCCATGGCCCGGTGGGGTTTCCCCGCGATCTCCGGGGTCACCCCCGAGGCCGTGGCCACCGCGGCCAGTAGGGCGCCCGAACCGGGCATCAGTCCCTCGGGGGTCGGGTGGGTCGGGTCCTCGTTGGTGGCGACCAGGCGGCCCGACTCCCGCGCCGCGGTGGCGGTGGCGGCCAGCGTCCCGAAGTCGAAGTCCCGGCTCCAGCCGACGACGGCGGCGTCGACCGGGCCCGAACCGGGGGGCACCGCCTCCACCCCCCGGGCGGCCAGGCTCTCCCTGACCCCGCTCTCGGCCAGGACCCGGGCCCGCTGGCCGGGCTCGAGCAGCGAGGCCGCCGCCGTGGCCGAGGTGGCCAGGTCCTCAGGCGAGGCCTCGATCCCGATCCGCTCCAGGCGGGCCAGCAGCTCCCCGGTGGTGGGTGCGGAGTTGTTGGTGGCGAAGACCACCCGGATCCCCGCGGCCCGGAGGGAGACCACCGCCCCGCCTACCGGGCCGATCGGTTCCCCGGTCAGCCAGACCACGCCGTCGAGATCCACGATCCACAACCGGGCCGAGGCGAACTCGCCCGGCGGTGGTGGCGACGCGCCCGGTGTCATTCCGGGGCGTGTTCGGTGGCCCCGGGTTCCGCCGCGGTCATCCGCCCGCCCTTGTCCGCCTTGCGGGTGCGGCGGGTGGAGGCGGCCAGCTGGTCGGCCGACTCGAGGACCCGGGAGATCAGTCCGGACAGGTGGGAGAGCGGCTCGGCCACCGTGTCGGGCTCCATGGTGTCGCTCGGCTCGGACGGGCCGGTGACCAGCTCGGAGGCGTGGTCGAGTGACTCGGGCGAGGCGGCCATGGGGCGGGCGCTGAGATCGGCGATCCGCTCGCCGGTGATCCGGGCGGCGCGCTCCCAGTAGGAGCGGAACATCCCGATGTCGAAGGCGCCGTCCCGTACCCGCGCCTGGTCGAGCAGCCGGGCGGGGGGGTCTTTCATGCCCCGGACCACACGCAGCGCGGCCAGACCCTTCAGGGCGTACCAGGTGGGGTCGATCTCCCACCATCGGAAGCCCTGTCGGGCCGAGGCCGGCAGGTAGTGGTGGTTGTTGTGCCATCCCTCGCCGCCGGTGATCACGGCGATCAACAGGGAGTTGCGGCTGGTGTCGGGGGTGGCATAGCGGCGGCGGCCGATCAGGTGGGCGACCGAGTTGACCAGGAAGGTGCCGTGCCACAGGAGCACGGTGGAGAGGAAGAAGCCGATCAGGAGCGCCCCCCAGCCCCCCAACAGGAAGCAGGCCAACCCGAGCCCCCAGGGGCCGATCCACGAGTAACGGTCGAGGATCCGCAGCTCCGGGTAGGCGGCGAAGTCCTTGATGGCGGAGGTGTCGGTGGCCTTGTAGCGGGTGGACAGGATCCACCCCACGTGGCTCCACCAGAAGCCGTCCCGGGGTGAGTGCACGTCGTCGTCCTGGTCGGTGAAGCGGTGGTGGACGCGGTGGTGGCCGGCCCACCAGAGCGGCCCCTTCTGGACGGCGGTGGTGCCCCCGAGGGCCATGGCGAACTGGGTCACCCGTCCCATCCGATAGCTCCGGTGCGAGAAGTAGCGGTGATAGCCGGCGGTGATGAAGAACATCCGAGTGACGTAGAGGACCGCGCACAACAGCCAGTCCTGCCACGTCACCGTCACCAAGATCGCGGCGAGGGGGGCCAGGTGGACGGCGAAGAAGGGACCGGCCGAGATCCAGTCGGTCCGATCGGCGGACCGGTGCGCCACGTCGGGGTGCGGGGTGCCGGGCGGCACGGTGGCGGCTGCAGTCATGGGCTCAGGCCGGCGCCGACCGGCGGCGACGGCACGATGGTACCCGATTCGACGGCCCGTTCCGGGCTTCCCAGCGGGACGGGTCGGAGGCGGCGCGCCCTCATTTCGGGACGTAGAGGTCCCCGTTGGCGCCCTTGATGATCTTGATCGGCGTGAGGCCGGTGGTGGCCGGTCCGTTGACGACGTCGCCGGTGCGGGGATTGAACTCGGAACCGTGGCAGGGGCAGGCGATGATCTTGGCCGAGGCCTGGTAGGCCACCGTGCAGCCGGCGTGGGGGCAGATGGCGTCGAACGCCACGAAATGGTCGGCGGCCTGCTGGATGACCAGGGCGGGATCGCCGCTGGCCGGATCGGTGAAGGCGGCCGAGCCGCCGACGGGCACGCTCGAGGACGACCCCACCGAGGTGCCCGGGGGGTTTGGCGGCGCCGTGGTGACCCCGCCCCCGGTGGAGGGGGTCGGCGTGGTGGTGGTCGTGTCCCCGCCGCCGGCGGCGAGCGTGTTCGAACTGGCCGTGGAGGTCGAGCCGCCGCCGGCCCATCGGCCGATGCCGGCCGCCAGACCGCTGACCACCACGAAGCCCCCCGCCACCAGCCCGGTGGCCGCACCCTTGGTCAGCACGGCCCGGCGGGGCAGGGTCCCCGGGCGGTCGGCCACGGGTTGGGCGGCGCGGGTGAACCAGGTGTCGAGGGCCGGGGCACCGGCTGCCCCGGCCAGGGCCAGCGGGGTCCAGGCGAAGAGGAAGACGATGTCCGACCCCGTGTAGTAGGGCGAGGAGTGGAAGCTGGCGGTGAGGAAGAGACCGAACGAGAGGGCCATGCCGGCCACCGACGCCACCCGCATCCACAGGCCGACCAGGACGCCGATCCCGATAGCCACCTCCCCGAGGGCGATGACCAACCCGACGGCCGGGGAGATCGACACCAGGTGGGCGAGGAGCCCGTGGATGGGGCTGGACCGTTCCGAACCGACCAGCTGGGCGTGGATCGACGTGGGGCTCGATGAGCGGAAGAAATCCGGGTTGGCGAGCTTCTGCAGCCCGGCGAAGAGGAAGGTGACCCCGAGGAACAGACGCAACGGGAGCAGGTACCAGCCGACGGCGATGGTGCCGTCCGGTCCCCGGACGGTCCACATCGAGACCTCGGGTGACGGGCCGCCGGTCGTCCGGGCCGCGGCCCGGATCCGTCTCGACGCGTTCGAGGTCACCGGACCGGTCCCATGGTCGGGCACCCTACTGGCTGCCCCGGCCGTTCTGACGTCGCCGGCCGGTGGGCCGCCACCTGGGGTGAATGGGAGTTCGGAGGTGGTTGGTGGGCCCCCGCCACGACCACCTAGCATGACGGCATGGACCAGTTGGCGCTGTCCCCGGGTGGGAAGGTCGTCTCGCCGGAGCGCTCGCGGGCCGACCAGGCCATGCGTCGCCTGCTGCGGGTGCCCGACGACCGGGCCCCGATCGACGAGTCCGAGACCCATCGGATCTTCAGCGCTTCCATCTTCCTCTCGGCGCTCCGCTGCCTCCTGAGCTACATCGTCCTGCCCGTCGTGCTCCCCGCCATCGGTCTGGCCCGGGGTGTGGGACCGGCCATCGGGATCCCCATCGGCCTCCTGGCCCTGACCTTCGACTACCTCGGCATCCGGCGGTTCTGGCTGGCCGACCACCGCCAACGGTGGGCCTTCACCGCGCTCTACGCCGTGGTGGGCGCCATGGTGTTCACGCTCCTGGTCGTGGACATCGTCGACGTGGTCGGATGACCCACCGACGCATCCGGGCCGGGCGGCGCGGAGCGAGGGGACGGCAGGCCCCGGCATGCTGACCATCGGGCTCAATCACGTGGCCACCCTGACCAACGACTCCCACCGCCTGCACGCCTTCTACGAGGAGGTGTTCGAGGCCGAGGTGGTCCGGGACGCCCCGGAGGTCGAAGGGGAGGATGCGGTGCGGCTGTCCATGATCAGGATCGGGCCGTACGCCGAGCTCAACGTCTTCCAGATCGAGGGGAACACCGAAGCCGACCGGCAGGTGCCGATGTTCGGACGTGGTCGGATCGACCACTTCGCCCTCCAGGCCGGCTCCCTGGAGGACTTCGAGACCATCCGCCGGCGCCTGATGGATCGTGGGTCCTGCGACGCCTTCGTCACCGACTTCGGTCCGGTGCTCAGTCTCTTCTTCCGCGACCCCGACGGGCTGGAGGGCGAGGTCTGCGTGGTGAATCCCGACGCCATCCCCGGCGTGACCCATCCCCCGGGGACGCCGGCCCTCCGGTACGCCACCGAACCGGCACCCGATCCCGGCTGATCCCCCACCGACCCGCGGAGGGTCGGGGCCAGACCGGACCATCAGGAGGTGGGTGGGCCGGCCCCGCTGACTCAAGGCGGGGGGCCGCCCGGTCGATACCTGGGGTGATGAATGATCCTGCCCGAAGGGACGGTCCGCACTACCGCGGTCCCGACCGGCTGCTCCGCTGCCTGGCCCTGCTGGGTCTCCTCTGGGGCCTGGTCTACCTGGTCTGGAGGGCGTGGGACACGGGCCAGGGCGCTCAGCCGGTCATGTTCTGGCTGCTCTATGCGTCCGAGGTCTTCGGGGTGGTCATGCTGGCCTCCTTCAGCTTCCTGGCCTGGCGGGTCCCGCTCACGCATCGCCCGGCCATCGGCTGGCGGCCCACGGCCGACGTCTTCGTCTGCACCTACGACGAAGGACTCGACGTGCTGGGCGCCACCTTGGTCGGGTGCGACCGCATCAGCTACCCCCACACCACCTGGGTGCTGGACGACGGCCGACGCCGCGAGGTCCGGCAGCTGGCGGAGCGCTTCGGCGCCAACTATCTGAGCCGGACCACCAACGAGCACGCCAAGGCCGGCAACATCAACCACGCCCTGTCCCGCACGGGGGGCCAGCTCATCCTGATACTCGACGCCGACCACGTTCCCCAGCCCGACATCCTGGACGCCACCGTGGGGTACTTCGACGACCCGGCGGTGGCGCTGGTGCAGACCCCGCACGACTTCGGCAACCACGACTCGTTCCAGCACTTCGAGACCGGTCGTCACGACCAGAGCATGTTCTTCGAGGTGCTCATGCCGGGCAAGGACCGCCACGACGGCGCCTTCTGGTGCGGCTCGGCGGCGGTGATCCTCCGACACGCCCTGGAGGGGATCGGAGGGATCGCCACCGAGACCGTGGCCGAGGACTTCCACACCACCATCCGGCTGCACGGCCAAGGGTGGCACACCCGCTACCACGACGAGACGCTGGTCCAGGGCCTGGCCCCCCACGATCTGGCCTCGTATCTCCTCCAGCGGGACCGGTGGGCCCGAGGCAACCTGGCCGTGTTGCGCACCCGAGAGAACCCGCTGGTGGCGCCGGGGCTCAGTGTGAAGCAGCGGGTCAGCTACCTCTCCTCCCTCCTGGCCTACTTCGTCCCGATGCAACGTCTGGCCATGCTGGCCGTACTGGTGGCCATGCTGATCACCGGCCGGCTGCCCCTGCACGCCACCCTGTGGCAGTTCGCGGTGTTCTGGCTGCCGTGGATGGTCCTCAACCTGGTGGCCTCGGCCGCGCTGTGCCGCGGCCAGGCGAGCCTGTGGGACGGCTCGTACTCCACCCACCTGACCAGCGGGATCTTCGTCCGGGCCGCCGTGACGCTGCTCCGCCCGTTCCGCGCCTCGTTCAAGGTCACCCCGAAGGACGGGATCGACGACGGCGGGTGGTCGGCGGTGCGGCAACTCCGGCTGGTGCTGGTCACCGGGATGGTACTGGCCGGCGCGCTGGTGACCCGCGGCCTGGCCCTGGCCGGGGTGGTCGACCTCCCTCCCCTCCGGGGGCTGGCCGTCGTGGCCGGCCTGCTCTTCGGTGCCTGGGAGCTGCTGCTGATCGCCGCCGTCCTGGTGAAGGTGGGCCGGCGGCACCAGGTGCGCCACCACTACCGGGTGCCGGTGGAGATCGCCGGCGTGGTGGACCGGTCACTGGTCCGGGTGGTGGACCTGACCCCCGGCGGGGCCGGCATCATCGCCCCCGGTCCGATCGAGGTCGGGTCGGAGGTCCGGCTCCACGTCGACCTCGCCGACGTGCACGGCGAGACCCACGGGGTGGAGCTGCGCTTCACGGTGCGCTCCTCCCGACCCGCCCCCGACCTCGGCTGGCGAATGGGTGGGACCCTCGCTCCGGTCGAGGAGATCGACGGCGAGCGGCTCATCGAGCACTGCCACGTGGTGACGACCCGGGCCCGGCTGGTGGCGGCGGGTCAGCTCGCCCCCGAGGACGCCGACCACCGGACTGCCGTCCCGGCGTCGGAGTCCCTGCGGGCCAGCGGCTGACCGGAGGGACCGGCCCCGTCGGTCGTCCACCCTTGCCCGCCGCGATCCCGTGGCCTACGGTCGCCCGGTGGAGGTGGACCGGGTCGCCGTCGGTGCCGGAGGGCCTCGTTGACCGGCGACCGGGCCGACGACTCCCAACGCCGCCCCGAACCCCCGTTGGTGGGCGCCGCCACCATCGCCCGCCAGTGGGGCCGGATCGGCGTCCTCGGCTTCGGCGGCCCCCCGACCCACATCGCCATGCTCCGCCAGCTCTGCGTGACCGATCGCCACTGGCTCACCGCCGCCGAGTTCGAGGACGGGATCGCCGCCACCAACCTCCTGCCCGGGCCCGCTTCCACCCAGTTGGCCATCTTCTGTGCCTGGCGGCTGGCCGGCCCGACCGGGGCCCTGGTCGGCGGAGGTTGCTTCATCGTCCCGGGACTGGCCATGATCCTGGCCCTCGGGGCGCTGTTCCTCGCCTCCCACCCTCCCCTCTGGGTGCTCGGGGCGGCGGCCGGTGCCGGTGCCGCCGTGCCGGTGGTGGCGGTCCATGCCGCCGCTGGTCTCCTGCCGGCCAGCCGGATCCGATCGGGTACGTCCCGGCCGGCCCGGACCCGGTGGGTGGTCTATGTCGCGGCCGGGGCCCTGTCCGCGGCCACCGTCGGTCCCTGGCTGGTGGCGGTGCTGGTGGTGTGCGGGGTCGTCGAGATCGCGGCACGTCCTCCCGGCCGCCCGGCCGGCCGACGGGCCAACCACCTGGTGGTGCCCCTGACGGGGACGGCGTTGGCGGTGGGCGGCCTCGGCGCGCTGTCCTGGGTGGCGTTGAAGGTCGGCGCCCTCTCCTACGGGGGAGGGTTCGTGATCGTCCCCCTCATGCAGCACGACGCCGTCCACACGTATCACTGGATGACCGCCAGCCAATTCCTGGACGCCGTGGCGCTCGGACAGGTCACCCCGGGCCCGGTGGTGCAGACCGTGGCGGTGGTGGGGTACGCCGCCGCCGGGATCGGGGGAGGGCTCCTGGCCGCCGCAGTGGCGTTTGCTCCGTCGTTCCTCTTCGTGCTGGTCGGTGGGCCCCGGTTCGACCAGATCCGGGCCAGCGCCCGCATCCAGGCCTTTCTGGCCGGGGCGGGTCCGGCCTCGCTCGGGGCCATCGCCGGCTCCGCCCTCCCCCTGGCCTTGTCCTTGTCCCACCTGTGGCAACTGGGGGTCACCGCGGTCGCCGCGGTCGGACTGTTGGTACTCCGCCGGGGCGTGGTGGCGGTCCTGCTCGGAGCAGGGGCCCTGGGGGTGGTCGCCGCCCTGGCCGGGGCCCCCGTGCCGCACTGAGCCGAGAGCTGACACCGGCGGGCTGACGGCCGCACCGCCGCTGTCACACCCGTAGGCTTGGCTTGGACCGTGGCCACCATCCTGCCGACCGACCGGGCCGGCGACCAACCCGAAGGGGCTGGCGCCCACCCCCCGACGCTGCAGTTCGCCGCGTCCGCCCTCGGGGGACCGGGCCGACCGGGGTCCGAGGGTCCGGCCGCGGACCTCACCGCGCTGCCCGCCGACTCCATCCTCAGGTCCTTCCACCCGGCCGTGGCCGGATGGTTCCTCCGACGATTCCCTGAAGGACCGACCGAGCCCCAGCGACGCGCCTGGCCGTTGATCGCCGAGGGCGGGGACGTGCTGGTGGCCTCGCCGACCGGCACCGGCAAGACCCTGACCGGCTTCCTCGTGGCCATCGACGCCGCCTACCGGGAGGTGTCGGAGAAGCAGGGTGACGGCCGGACCGCCGCGGGCCCGGGGGTGGTCTACGTGTCACCGCTGCGGGCGCTGGCCACCGACGTCCACGAGAACCTTCAGGTACCGCTGGCCGGGATCGCCGAGGAGGCGGCCCGCCGAGGGTGCACCGTGGCAGACCTCTCGGTGGCGGTACGGACCGGCGACACGCCGCCCGCCGAGCGGGCCGCCATGCGGCGCTCGCCCCCCGACCTGCTCGTGACCACCCCGGAATCCCTCTACCTGCTGTTGACGGCCCCGTCGTCCCGGGCCGTCCTGGGCGGGGTGCACACCGTGATCGTCGACGAGGTGCACACCCTGGCCCGCGACAAGCGGGGGGCCCATCTGGCCCTGAGTCTCGAGCGGCTCGACCATCTGGTGTCGTCCCGGGGGGGTCGGCTGCAACGCATCGGCCTCTCGGCCACCCAGCGACCTCTCGAGGTGGTGGCGCGGCTGCTGTCGGGGGTGGAGCCCTCCCGCCGGTCCACGACCATCGTCGACTGCGGCCACCGGCGGGACCTCGACGTGGCCATCGAGCTGCCCGAGAGCGAGCTCGAGGCGGTGGCCAGCGGGGGCCAGCTCTCCGACGTCCTCGACCGCATCGCCGGCCACGTGCTCGAGCACCGCACCACGCTGGTCTTCGTCAACACCCGCAAGATGGCCGAACGGGTGGCCCACCAACTCGCGCTGCGCCTCGGCCCCGACGACGAGGTGGGCGTCGAGCCAGGGGACGCGGCCGAGGGCGGCGAGGGGTCCCGCCCGGGCCGGTCGGCGACGGTCGGGTCGGTGGCCGACGGCACCGGACCGCCGGCCGACCCGATCGACGCCGCCCTGCAGGTGGCCGCCCACCACGGCAGCCTGTCGGCGGCGCGGCGGAGGATCGTGGAGCAGCGGCTCCGGGCCGGCGACCTCCGGGCCCTGGTGGCCACGGCCTCGCTCGAGCTGGGCATCGACGTGGGTCCGGTGGAGCTGGTGTGTCAGATCGGCTCGCCGCGGTCGATCGGGACCTTCCTCCAGCGTACTGGGCGGGCCAATCACCAACTGGACGGCACCCCGGCCGGTCGGCTCTACCCGATGACGCGGGATGAGCTGGTCGAATGCACCGCGCTGCTGGCCGCCGTACGGTCCGGCCATCTCGACCTGCTCCACCCCCCGGTCGCCCCGGTGGATGTCCTGGCCCAACAGATGGTGGCCGAGGTGGCGGCGACCGAGGAGTGGGAGGTGGGGCCCCTCTACGAACTGGTCCGGCGGGCGGCTCCCTACGCCGACCTGTCGCGGCAGACCTTCGACGAAGTGGTCGAGCTGGTCTCCTGGGGAATCCAGACCGGGCGCGGGCGCCGCGGCGCCCACCTCCACCACGACGCCGTCAACGGGCGGCTGCGGGCCCGCCGGGGTGCCCGGCTGGCCGCCCTCACCAGCGGCGGGGCCATCCCGGAGACCGGGGACTACCGGGTGGTGCTGGACCCGGACGGGATCACGGTGGGCTCGGTGCACGAGGACTTCGCCGTCGAGGCCACGGCCGGCGACATCTTCCTCCTGGGCACCCACTCCTGGCGGGTGGTCAAGGTCGAGACGGGCACCGTCCGGGTCACCGACGCCGGCGACCTCTCCCCCACCATCCCGTTCTGGCTGGGCGAGGCCCCGGCCCGGTCGGCCGAGCTCTCCGAGGAGGTGGCCGCCCTCCGGGCCGACCTGGAGCCGTGGCTGGCCCGGGGCGAGGGGGCCGAGGCCCGGGTCCGGGTGGAGGAGCGGGCCGGCGTGTCGACCGAGGTGGCCGACCAGGTGGTGGCGTACCTGGCCGCCGGGCTGGCCGCCCTCGGTGCCCTGCCCACCCAGGACCGCCTGGTCATCGAACGGGTCTTCGACGAGAGTGAGGGGACCCAGCTCATCGTCCACTCCCCCTACGGAGGGCGGATCAACCGGGCCCTCGGTCTGGCGCTGCGCAAGCGGTTCTGTGTCTCGTTCGACTTCGAACTGCAGGCGGCGGCGGACGACGACACCGTGGTGCTCTCGCTCGGACCCCAGCACAGCTTCCCGCTCTCCCAGGTGCCCACCATGCTCCAGAGCGGCACGGTCACCGACGTGCTGACCCAGGCCGTCCTGCCCCACCCGATGCTGGCGGCCCGGTGGCGGTGGAACCTCAACCGGGCCCTGGTGGTGCCCCGTTCCCGTGGCGGGCAGCGCCGGCCCATCCATCTCCAGCGGATGGAGGCCGAGGATCTGTTGGCGGCCAGCTGGCCCGCCCTGGCCGCCTGCCAGGAGAACGCCGGCCCCGGCCCGGTGCCGGTGCCCGACCACGTGCTGGTGCGTCAGACGGTGACCGACTGCCTGACCGAATCGCTCGATGCCGACGGTTTGGTGGTCCTGTTGCAGGACATGGAGCGGGGACGGGTCGACGTCCATCTGGTGGAGTCGGTGGAGCCCTCCCCCCTGGCCCACGGCATCCTGACCGGCCGACCCTTCACCTTCCTCGACGGGGCGCCACTGGAGGAGCGCCGGACCCGGGCGGTCCCGGTGCCCCGGGGCCTCGGCCCGCTCGGACCCGACGGCCTGCCCCCGGGGCTCCCGGTGGCGGCCTCGGAGCTCGGGCCTCTCGACCCGGCCGCCGCCGCCGAGGTGCTGGACCAGGTGCGACCCCGTCCCCGCGACGCCGACGAGTTGCACGACCTGCTCCTCTCGCTGGTGGTGTGCCGGCCGGTCCGGGACTGGCAGTCGTGGTACGACGCACTCCGCGCCGAGGGCCGGGCCGGGCCGGTCGGGGAGGGCTGGGCCGCCACCGAGCGGCGGGAGATGGCCGGGGGCATCCTCCGGTCCCTCACCGATCCGCGGGCCGGCGAGGACGAGTGGCTGGCCGAGTGCGTGCGGGGCCATCTGGAGCTGAGCGGCCCGGTGACCGTCGAGGGGCTGGTGGGGGCGGAACCGCTGCCTACCGGACCGGTCCGCGGCGCGCCGCTGACCGTGGCCCGGGCCCGAACCGGGCTGGCCCGCCTGGAGGCCGAGGGCTCGGCCATCGCCCTGCCCGACGGTCGCTGGTGTGCCCGCCACCTGCTCGTGCGCCTGCACGCCGCCAGCCGCACCCGGCGCCGTCGGCACGTCGAGCCGGCGAGCATGGCTGACTTCGTCCGGTTCGCGGCCTGCTGGCAGCACGTGGCGACCGGCACCCAGGCCGAGGGCCGGGCCGGACTGCTGGCCGTCATCGAGCAGCTCCAGGGGGTCGAGGTGGCGGCCGGCGAGTGGGAGCGGACGGTGCTGCCGGCACGGGTGTCCGGCTACGACCCCCAGTGGCTGGACGAGCTCTGCCTGGCCGGGGAGGTGGCCTGGGGCCGTCTCTCCCCCCGGCCCGAGCCGTCGGCCTCCGAGGGGGACCCCGGTTCGGACGGGCTGGGGCCGGCCGGGGACGGGCCACCCACCCGCCGCGGCTCGGCGACACCGTCCTCGGCCACCCCCCTGGCCATCGTCACCCGACCCGACCTCACCTGGATGCTGGCGGCCGTGCGCGCCGATCGGGCCGTGGTCGAACCGACCGTGGGCGCCTCGGCCGACGTGCTGGCCGCCCTGCGGTCGCAGGGGGCCCGGTTCCGTTCCGAGCTGGCCACGGCCGCGGGGCGCCTGGAAGCCGAGATCGACGAGGGCCTCTGGGATCTCGTCGCCCGCGGCATGGTGACCGCGGACGCGTACTCCGCCGTCCGGTCACTGCTTTCGGCCCGTCGTCACCGGCCGGCCCTCCGGCCCGGGTCGGCGCGGCGGTCCGCCCTCGGTCGCCGCCGGGCTGGTGTCGGGACCGGGGTGGGCGAGGGCCGCTGGTCCCTGCTCCCCGAGCCCGACGCCTCGGACTCCGGACCCCGGGGCGGTCCGGAGTCCGAGGAACTGGCCGAGGCGGTGGCCTGGCAGCTGCTGACCCGGTGGGGCGTGGTGGCCTGGGAGCTCTGGGCCCGCGAGTCCTACCGGATCCCCTGGCGGGAGGTGGTGCGGGCCCTCCGCCGGCTGGAGGCCCGCGGCGAGGCGTTGGGTGGGCGGTTCGTGGCCGGGATCTCCGGAGAGCAGTACGCCTCACCCGAGGCCTTCGCCCTCCTGGCCGAGGTGCGACGCCACCCCGGTCGGGGGGCGGACGTCGAGGTGGCGGGGGCCGATCCCCTCAACTTCACCGGCACGGTGCTGGGAGGTGCCCGGGTCCCCGCGGTGCGTGACCGTTCCGTCCGGTACCGGGACGGGGTGCCCGCCGATCCGGTCGCCGTCGGGACCGGTTGACCCGGACGGGACGCCCGACTCCGGTGTCGTTCGCACCCCGGAGCGGCCGACCCCTCCGAGTCCGGGCTACGAGGCCGGACGCCAGTCGGGGTGCAGTCCGAGGGTCAGGGCCAGCTTCTGGGCTCTGACGGTCTGACCGTTCTCCACTTCGTCAGCGTGGTCGGCGAGCCAGGCAATGACGGCGGCGGGCACCGACGGGGGCGCCCCGCGGTAGTGGCCGACCAGTCCCAGGGCCCCGGCGTTGGCCTGCTGGCGCTCGGTCTCGACGTAGCCGGGATCCACGTTGATGGCCCGGATGCCCCGATCGCCCAGCTCCACGGCCAGAAGCGGTGCGATGCGGTGGAAGGCGGCCTTGGAGGCGGCGTAGCCCAGGCCCCAGCCGCCGTTCCCGACCGGGCCGGGGGGATCGGCGGTGGCGGTGTGGGAGGTGACGTCGACGACGACCCCCCCACCCTGGGCCAACATCGCCGGCAGCACCGCCTTGACCAGCACCATCGGGGCCACCACGTTGGCCTCCAACTTGGCCTCGAGCTGGGCCACGGTCAGGTCGAGCACGGTCACCATGCTCCCCGGTCCGGTGTCGACGGCGTTGTTCACCAGCAGGTCGACGCCACCCCAGGTCTCGAGCACGCGGTCCACCGCCCGGTGCAGCGCGGCGTGGTCATGGAGGTCGGCGACCAGCTCGAGGGCCTCGACGCCGAGCCCGCCCACCTCGGCGGCGGTCTCCTCGAGACTGCCGGGGATCGGCCGTCCCGACCCGGTGTCCGAATCGTCTCGCCCCTCCCCGGCCCGGCGGGTGCGCCCGGTGATGGCCACGTCCCAGCCGTGTCCGGCCAGAGCGAGGGCGGTGGCTTTGCCGATGCCCCGGGTGGCCCCGGTGACCAGGGCCCGTCGGTGGTCGGGACCGGTGGTCATCCCCGGTGTCTACCAGATGTCCGGCGATCCCCCGGTCGGCAGGAACACCGCTCCCGCGCCGGCCGGAGGACCCGGCTCCGGGCCCGGGAGGTGACCGAAATTCCGCGCCGGGCGCGGGTAGAACGTAGCGGGCCCTGGGCCGGGCAGGCAGGATCTGGCTCGCCGGACCCAGAGGGGCGCCGGCACGCTGGCGGACTGGCCGGGCAGGGCCATCCGCCACCGTGTCCGGGTCCCTCGGCACCGCCACCCCCCCGCCGGGTCGTGTCCGGCAGCTGCATTGACATGTGACTAAAAAGTCACGTATGATCTACAGGTGGCCGACGACAACCAGGTGTTCAAAGCCCTGGGCGACCCCACCAGGCGTTTCCTCCTGGACGCGCTGTACCAACGGGACGGTCAGACCCTCACCGAGCTCGAGTCGGGATTGGAGATGACCCGGTTCGGGGTGATGAAGCACCTCAAGTTGCTGGAGGAGGCAGGACTCGTGGCCACCCGGCGTGCGGGCCGCGAGAAGATCCACTTCCTCAACCCGGTGCCGATCCGCCTGATCCACGACCGTTGGATCGACAAGTACACCGAACCCTGGGCCGCCGGACTGAGCGACCTCAAGCACCGATTGGAGAACACCATGGAAAAGGTCTTCGAGATCTACATCCACACCACCCCCGAGCGTCTGTGGGAGGCGATCACCGACCCGGAGATCCGAAGCAAGTACAACTTCGGTGCCCGGGTGGAGTCGGAGTGGACGCCGGGCTCGCGCCTCGTGATGTGCGCCCCGAAGGTCGATCTGGGTGAGGGGGAGGTCCTCGAGGTGGATCCTCCCCGCCGCCTGGTCCACACCATGACCGCACTGTGGAGCGACGAGGTGAAGCGAGAGGGGGCCTCGCGGGTGACCTGGGCCATCGAGCCCGTCGGCGACTCCTGTCATCTGACCGTCACCCACGACCAGCTGCGGGACGGTGCCAACGACCAGCTCTACGGGGGCTGGCCCATGATCCTGTCGGGGCTGAAGACCTGGCTGGAGACCGGGCAGCTGCTCACCACCCCCGGTTCGCTGATGTACGGCTGAGCCGGCGGCCGCCCGTC
The DNA here is from genome assembly GCA_963833585.1 of uncultured Acidimicrobiaceae bacterium. Classification (GTDB taxonomy): domain Bacteria; phylum Actinomycetota; class Acidimicrobiia; order Acidimicrobiales; family RAAP-2; genus Bog-756. Next base: position 161,951 of record CAWHYF010000005.1, read on the forward strand.
CGGCTTAGCTCGTGAAGAGCTGTTCGAAGATCCCGTCGACGCCCGATCCGTGCAGGGTCATCCCGCCGTCCACCACCAGGTTCTGCCCGGTGATGAACCGGGCCAGGTCCGAGCACAGGAAGACCACCACGTCGGCGATGTCATCGGGCTGTCCGACCCGGCCCAACGGGGTGGTCCGCTCGTACCGTTCCTGGGCGTTGGGGACCAATTGGAGCAGGGGGGCGGTCAGCGCGGTCTCGATCATCCCGGGCGACACCGCGTTGACCCGGATGTCCGGGGCGTACTCCAGAGCGGCCGAGGCGGTGAGGGCGGCGACGCCGGCCTTGGCCGCGGAGTAGGGCGCCTCTCCGGCCGCCGGCCTGGTACCGCTGATGGAGGCGGTGGAGACGACGCTTCCCCCTCCCGCGGCGCGGAGGTGGGGCACGGCCGACCGGAACCCGAGGTAGACCCCGGTGAGGTTGACCGAGACCAGGCGATTCCACTCCGCCGGGTCCCACTCGTGCAGCGGCGACATCCCGCCGATCCCCGCGTTGTTGAAGAGGACGGAGATCCCCCCCATGGCCGCGGCGGCGGCGTCGAAGGCGTGGCGCATCCCGTCGGGATCGGACACGTCGGTCACATGGGCGGTGCCGCCGACCTCGGTGGCCACCCGGTCGGCGGCATCGCCGTCGACGTCCACCACGGCCACGGCGGCCCCCTCCTGGGCCATTCGGCGGGCCGTGGCCCGCCCGATGCCCGATCCCCCGCCGGTGACGACGGCGCGCTGGCCCTCGAGTAGTCCCATCGTTCGCTCCTCCGTGCCTTCCCCCGGTGGTGGCGCCCTCCGGGACGACCGCCCTCCCGGTCGGCCGCCGCGACCGGGCCGGGTGGGGCGCCCGGCCGAGGTTAGTGGCCGGAGGGAACCCCGGCCCGTCCGGCGCATGGTTCGACCGGCCCCGGGCCGCCGGCCGGTGACGCCCGGCCCGTCCACCTACCATGACGCCATGTCCATGGGATGTGCCCTGCTCGACCAGCTCCCCCACCGCAGCTTCGACGACGGTGCCGCCCATGTGGTGGAGCTCGACATCACCGACGAGATCCGAGGACCGGTCGGGGCCGTCCACGGGGGTGTCATCGCCAGCCTGGTGGACCGGGCCGGGGCGTACGCCGCGGTGCGGGCCGGTGGGCGGAGCGTGGTGACCTCCACCGTCACACTGAGCTACCTGGCCGCCGCCACCGGGGGTCCACTGCGCGCCGCGGCCGTGCCACTCCGGGTGGGTCGCCGTCAGGGGGTGATCGAGGTCAGGGTGTCCGACCGAGGCCTCGGGGACCTGCTCGTGGCCACGGCCCTGTTGACCCTGAGCTTCGTCTCCACCGGCCCGACCGGTCCGGCCAACGGCACGACGGACCGATAGATGCCGCGCCCGGTGGCCTTCGTCGTGGCCATGCCCTTGGAGCTGGTCCCGCTCACCCGAGCCCTCTCCCTCGAGCGTCCGGGGGCCGACCCGTCGGCGGCCCGGGTGGGCCACCTCGACGGCCGCCCGGTGGTGGCGGTGGTCACCGGGATGGGGACCGCCCTGGCCACCGCCGGGGTCGAGCGGCTGCTGGACGGGACCGAGGTGGAGCGGGTGGTGGTGGTGGGCATCACCGGTGCCGTCCACGACGAGACGCCCATCGGCACCGTGATCCGCCCGGCCGTGGTGGTCGACGGGGCCAGCGGGACCGAATACCGGCCCGAGCCGCTGGGCCCGGATCCGCTCCAGGGGGTGATGTGGACCTCGGATTCGCTGATCACCCATCCCGACACGCTGGCCGGTCTGCGGGCCGGCGGCGTGGTGTCATTGGACATGGAGACCGCCGCGGTGGCGGCGGTGTGTGTGCGCCGCGGGGTCCCCTGGTCGGTGGTCCGGGCCATCAGCGACCGGGCCACCGACGGGAGCGTCGACGAAGAGGTGTTCCGGTTGAGCAACCAGGACGGTACGCCCAACCCGCGGGCGGTGGCGGCCTATGTGGCCAAGCACCCGGGACGGATCCCGACCATGGCCCGTATGGCCAAGGGGGCCAAACTGGCCACCCAGCGGGCGGCCGAGGAGGCCCTCGCGGCGGTGTCGCGGCTGGACCGCCCGCCGGCGTGAGCGGTCCGGGATCGGTGCGCCCGATCACGGTCCCGCTCAGTGCTCGATGGTCACACCGAACCGGTCGACGTAGAAGGCGAAGGAATCCGAGAGGCGGTCCCGGTCCAAGCCGAAGGGAGCGAGATCGTAGAGCACCCCGCCGTGACGGCCTCGGGGGTGCTCCCGCATGAAGGCGTCCATGGAGGCCTCCGACCGGTCGGTCACCGGTTGGTCGGCCAGGGCGTAGATGCGGTGGACCATGCCCAGGTCGTCCTCCATGAACCGGTCGAACCGAACGTCGATGGTGCGGCCGGAGGGTAGGAGGTCGCGGTCGCGCACACAGGCCCGGAGCATCCGTTCCAGCCGGTCGGCCCAGTACGCCCCGATCCGGGGAGTGTCGATCCGGTCCTGACCCAGACGGGCCGAGTAGCCCAACATGGTGACCATGGAGGCGGTCACCGACACCGGGTCGCGGTGGGTGACCACGAAGACGGCGTCGGGAAAGGTGTCGACCAGGGCCGGGAACTGCTCGAGGTGCTGGGGCGATTTGAGCACCCACCGGGAGCCGCCCCGCAGCCACTGCAGAGCCTGGAGGATGGTCTTCAGGTAGGCGTAGCTGGGTCGCTGGTCCCGGGTCAGGTAGTGGTCGCGCCACTGGGGCATGGGGGCGATGGTCTCGAACAGCATGGACGAGACGTCCATGGCCAACAGTTGGATCTCCTCGTGGACATGGTCCACGGTCATCTCGTGCATCCGCTTGAACTCGGGCATGGCCGCATTGACGAACGAGAGGGCCAGCTCGCACCGTTCGACCCGGGGATCGGGTCGATCCGGAGGCGGTCGTTCCCCATCGGCCGGGATCGGCTCCAGGCTCTCCCAGTAGGGCAGGGACCGGAGATCGGGATCGGAGGAGATGAGGTTGTGGAGGTGGGTGGTGCCAGTCCGGGGCAGGCCACAGATGATGATGGGACTGGTGATGCGCTCCTCCCGGATCTCGGGGTGCCGGCGGAGGAGGTCCTCCAACAGGAGCCGGTTGCGGAGGAGGCCGGTCAGGAGGAGGGACTGCGAGAGCAGGCCGGCGTGGTTGAGGCCGGCCTCGCGGCGGAGGGAGTCGCAGAGGATCTCGAGGCGCTCGACGAAGTCGGTCGGTCCGAACCGATCGAGGCCGGTCTCCTCCGCCGCCGCGGCCATCAGCGGGCCGGGTCGGAGGTCCACCCCTGCGCCGGCCTCGCCCATCAGGGTCAGGACGGCCCGGACCTCGTCGGAGAAGCGCGGCTCGACCAGGTCGTCGAGGGTGATCGGCGCCGGCCGAGGGTGGCCGGTCATGGAGCCGGCGCCGTCGTCACCACCTCGGACCGGGGCCGCTCCGGCGTGACCTCGGGCAGGAACCACCGGAACCAGATCCAGCCCCGCCGGTGGCCGGCGGTCGACACCCAATTGGGGTGGCCGGGATCGCGGGGCGCGATGACGAGCACCCACGATCCGTCGGGCTCGTAGCGCACCTGGGTCCCATTGATCGTGACGCGCTCGTAGTCGTAGTTGTAGGTGTGGAGGAAGGGGTTCCAGAGACACAGGTTCCAGAAGACGCACGAGGGTGATCGTCCGCGCAACACCAGGGCCTGGTCGTCCTCCAGGTCGTAGGTCCCCATGGCGTAGGCCGCGTCCCCGGCGGCCCACCCGAAGGTGGTGGTGGGAACGGGGTAGGGAGCGTCGATGGCGTTCGGTTCGCCCATGGCCATCGGCACCATGGCCGACTGGTCCCGCACCCAGGTGAGGGCGGCCCGGAAGCGCCGGGCCAGTTCGGCGTCGTCCTGCCGGAAGGTCGACGGGGGGTCCTCTGCCTCGACGGACCACACCGCCCGGGTGTCGTGTTGGGGGTCGCCCAGGTAGTCGCGGGTGACGATGGCTACGGCGTCGGGCTCGAGCCTGATCCAGCTCACTCCCGGTCCGGGGTCGTGGGGCGAGAGCACCATCCGGACGACGCCGTCCGGTCCGGGTGGGGCTTCTTGGCTGTTGAGACTGCCGACGATCCGCTCGGAGTAGTGGCCGTCGTCGGGGCCGCCGTAGACGGTCAGGGACAGATAGACCGCGTCGCCCGGCCTCACCGCTACCCGGTAGGTGCGGGCCGGGTCCACCGGGGCGAAGCAGTAGAAGGCGTCGGCGTTGTCCCCACCCCACTTCTTGTAGGGACCGACGATGTCCACGAAGCGGGGGTGGGCGCGGTCCGCCCACACCTGGGTGTCGGTGGCCACCTGCAGGATCGACAGGAGCCATTTGTGCGCTTCGAGCAGGCTCTGTTCGTCGCCGGGACCGGACAGCCGGTCGACCAGGCGTCGGTGTTGGGTCCCCAGCTCGGCCAGGAGCTCGGCGAAGACGGCCTCGGTCTCGGTAGCCATGGGCCGGGTTCTACCACTCCCCCGGCCGACCGGCGAACCTCCCGGCACCCCATCGCCCGCTCGCCGACGCGGGTGGCCCGGCCGACGGCGTTCCCGCCGTGGTGCTCACTCGGTCAGGGGACCACTCGTCCGAGGTAGGGGGCGTCACCGAAGGCGTAGAGGGCGCCGTCACCTCCCATGAGGTAGTAGCCGTTGCCGTCCAGCGACGCCGACATGGTGCGGATGGGAGCGGAGATGGTGGTCCCGCCCAGCGAGCCGTAGAAGGGGGCACCGAAGGAGAAGATCCCCCCGTCGGCCGCCACCATTCGATAGCCCCGGCCCAGCGGATCGGCGCTCATCCCCACCACCGGGCGATTCAGCCGGGCTCCGCCCATCGATCCCAGGAAGGGGGCACCGAAGGAGAAGATCCCCCCGTCGGCCGCCACCAGCCAGTACCCGCCACCACCGGGGGTGGCGGCCATCCCCACCACCGGGGCGTTGAGCCGCATGTCGCCGGTGGAGCCGCGGAACGCCGCGTCGCCGAAGGCGAAGACACCACCGTCGCTGGCCACCAGGTAGTACCCCCCGCCGTCGCCGGTGGAGGTCATGGCGATCACCGGGGCGTTGAGGCGCATGCCACCCGTGGAGCCGTAGAACCGGGCGTCGCCGAAGCTGAACACTCCCCCGTCGGCTCCGAGTAGCCAGTAGCCCTGGTGGTCGGGGGTCGAGGTGATGCCGACGACGGGGGCGTTGGGCACGGTGGTGAGGGAGCCGAGGTCGGGGGCCCCGCCGAACGACCGTACCTGTCCGGCCGCGTCGACCAGCCAGTATCCGGGGCACCCGCCCGGTCCCGAACTGGCGGCCACGGCCACGAAGGTGGTCGGGGCCGACTGGTTCACCTCGGAACCACAGCCGGGACCGGATCCCCCGCTGTCGAAGGCCGATCCCGTCACCAGGTCGTGCACGAATCCGCCTGGGCCTCCGTAGGCCCCGCCGTAGCGCTGGAGCTCGGGGGTCACGTAGGTGCCCTCGGTGATCTCGTTCCACGAGATCAGGAGCCACCCGTCAGGATCGCCGCTGGCATTGCCGTTGAACAGGGCTTGCAGGGTGGCCCCGTTGTCCCGCGGCACGCACGTGGCGGATCCGTCGAGCTGCCGGTCGAAACCCGGGGACAGGGGCGCGAAGTACTTCTTCCCCTCCGCATGGAGGGTGGCGGCCAGGCTGCCCAGCTGCTGGAAGCTCTGGCTGTTGTTCCAGGGATCCTGACTGGACCAGTACGGGCTGTCGGCGTCGAAGTACTGGGCCACCGTGGCGTTCCACTGGTTCCACTGGTAGCCGCCCACGAAGTACCACGACGACCGGAACTGGCTGCTGACGGCGCCGACCACGGCGGGGGCGTACTTATAGGAGCCCACCCAGATGAAGGTGGGCCGACCCCCGTTGCTGCGATCGAAGGCAGGATTGTTTCCGTATTGGCCGGTCAGGTACGACAGGTCGCCGACGATGGCCGGCTGGGTCAGACCGGTCGAGGAGGCTTCGTAGGAGAGCCACAGGTGGAAGTCGTGCCCCTCGGCCTGGGCCTGGTCCACCGCCTGGACCAGGAGGTCGAGGCGGTGGTTCTCGGCGTTCGACGCCGGGGTCTGGTTGGCCGAACCGGTGCCGTACCAGTCCACCGCGAATCCGGAGAGACCGGACGCAATGGCGCTCTGCACGTCGTAGGTGATCTGGGCCGGGTCGTCCTGGGTGAAGAGCGTGGCGGGGGCGTCGGTCTCGACGTTGCCACCGAAGGGAGTGGTGGGATTGCACCCGCCGGCGTCGAGTGTCGCCGGCACGGGCAGGGGCGACTGCCCGAAGGGATAGTTGGGGCCGAGCGTGGTCTGCCAGTGATGGGTGTCCCACCACAGGTAGTAGTAGGCGTACATACCCTCGGATGCTGTCCCCGCCGAGGTGTGGGGGGAAGGCTGGCCGGTCGTTGCGGGCTGGGCGTGGCCCAGCTCCCCGAGCCAGGGGGCGGTGGCGCCGAGGATCAGCGCCACCAGAATCAGCTTGATCAGGGGGTGATGTTTGAGGGGGCCTCTCATGCGGGGTCCTTCCGCCTTTCGGGGCGATCGACGACCGGGGTCCCCCAATTGATCGGCCCCCACGGACCGGATCTGAAGCGATGGGCGGGCTCCGCGGCCCCCCGGTTCCGGCGCCGGGGTCAGATGGTGTCGGGCCGATACTGCGCCTGACCTGGTACTCCTCCCCACCCGGCGATGATGCTCCCGGGTCCCTCCGAGACCGGCACCCGGCACCGGCCGACCACCTCACCGGCGGCCCGAGCGGCCGCGGGACCCCGACGAGGCGTCGGAACTCAGATAGGCCGGGCGCGGCCCGAAGCGTCGAGCGGGGCTCGGTCGGCCAGAGGCCGGATCAGGAACGTGCGATGTGGACCCGCACGACCCGGGCGGCGTTCCGGACCGCAGCGGCGGCGGATGACAGTTGCGAACGGAACACACCGAGGGACGGGAAGCCTGACGGTTGTCCCACCTGGTCCAGTACCGCGGTCAACTGCCCAAGGCTCTCGGTGAGGGACTGACCGAGTGGCTTGGCCGTCGCCGACATCGGGAGGTTCACGATCTGGCCCTGGTACTGGTCGGCCGCCGCCACCAGTGGCAGAACGGCCTCGAACACCTCCCCGGCACCGGCGGTCGTCGGCAGCCGGCCGACCGCTTGCTGGACGGCTCTCAGCACCGACTCGAACGCCGCATCGTCCCCCGCGAACTGCTGTTGGGGGGCGGGGATCCCGGTCGCCGGGCCCCCAGCCTGGTTGAACGATCGGCCGGGGCCGTTCTGCCCCGTCGCCGCCGCGCCGTGCCCGTGCTTGGTCGTGGCGCGGCCACCGGTGTTCCCGGGGACGGTGGTCGAGCCAGCGGTCCCGGCGATACCGGTTCCGTCGCTCCCGGTGCCCGAACGGGCCGCCCCGGTGGACCCGGTAGTGCTCCCGACGCTGCCGGAGACTGCGGTGACGTGGGTGGTGGGCACCCCTACTCCCACCGAGCCGCTGGTGGCATCAGAGGAGCACGACACGGTGACCATGATCGCCAAGATCGCTCCGGCCAGACCGACCACCCGTCGGGCGGCCGGGTGCGGGTCGGGTCGAACCACGCCGTCTGCCCTCGACGTGGTCAAAAGCTATCCGGTGATGTCGATGCCGTTTACGAAGGTGACGTTGGTGATTCCCTCCAGGCTCCGGACCACTTCGGTGGCGGCCGAGCCGCCGGGGGTGCTCACCAGGTGCGTGGGAGGTGCGGCCGAGGAGACCACGGTGTCGCCGCCTACCACCTGCACGTTGAACAGCCCGATATTGGCCACCGGTGTCGTCTGCTCGGTGATGGAGATCTGGATCGGCGTGAGATTGGAGTTCAACACCGGGATCGGACTGATCGGGAGCGTGCACTGACCTGGGAGGAGCGCCTCGTCAGGACCGTTCACCGTCGCACCGTTGTGGACGTACGAGTAGGTGAGGTGGAAGGTCGTGTTCTGCAACCCGGCGTCACTGGAGGTCTGCGCCTTGCAGATCTTGAGGGTACCGGTGTTGATCTCGTTGAAGAAGGTCACGATGTTCTCGTCGTTGTAGGGCACGGTGACGGTGGCCGTGTTCCCCGACAGAGTGGCCCCCGAGGTGCTGGTTATCTTCGCGATGCTGACGTGGGCCACCGGCGACTCGGTGATGGTGGTGGACCCCACCGGAAGGAGGAACCCGAGAGAGCAGAGGCCGACATTGACCGGTTGGATGGGACCGATACCCCCGATGTTGAAGTTGAACGGGGTACCCGACTGAATGGACGAGGACTGCTTGCACACCTCGACGTAGCCAAGGGCTTCGTTGGTGAAGGTGGCTTGGGTCACGGACCCCGCACCCAGATTCCCCACGTTGTTCGGCGGAGGCTGATTCGCCACATAGAAGACTGCGGTGGTCGGCGAGCTCCCGGCGTTCAGATTGGCGGGACTGATGGCGGTGCCGACCGATTCGATCGTCACCGGCAGACCAGTCTCATTGACCGTCACCAGCGATCCCAGGGGCAGCGCCACTGGTCCCCGGTTGTTGCTGAGGAAGGCACAGGTGGGTGTGCCGAACGAGGTGGCGACCACGGACACCGACGTCGGAATTCCGGTGAGGGGCGCACCACGGAAGGAGGCGCCGACCGAGAAGTTGAAGGTCTGACCCACCAAGACGTTGTCGACCGATCGGGCCAGCGCCTTGCAGACCTTCACGTAGCCGGTGAGCGTGGCATTGGTGAAGAAGACGGTGGTCATCCCACCGGGCGTCACCGCCACCTGGGCGCTCTGAGTGTCGAGACTGGAGCTGACCAGTGCGGCCTTCGGAATGGCAGCCACGCTGGTCACCGCGTACGGGAATGCCACGTTCTCGGTAATGGTCACGTTCCCCGATGGGACGGGGACATCGTTGCACTGTCCGGTGAGCACGCTCTGCGACGAACTGAAGCCGGGAGCGGTCACGTTGAATCCGAAGGTGCCGCTCACGAACCTGTCAGCCGCCGACTTGCACAACTCGAGCGTTCCCATTTGGGGAGGCGGCGTGGGTCGATTGGTGATGGTCAGCACGGTGAGCCCGGACTGGACCGTGACCGCGGCGAAGTCGATGTCGGAGACAAGGGTCATCGTGCCGTTGGAGACGTTGAAGGTGGGTGAATACCCGGGAACGGGCACACCGGGCGAAGCCGCTTCTTCGACGAGCACCTGCGCCCCAGGTGTGAAGGCGTGCTTCGGCCCGCACGTGCCCGGGGACGGCTCAGCGGCCAAGGAGTAGCCCGTGAAGAACGAACCCGACCAAGTGCCCTCGAGAATGGGGAAGGACACCCCGTCGAGGCTGGGGTCACCAGCCACCTTGCACACCTCGAACTGGGAGCCCTTGCCGGTCGAGACGGTCTTGGCGGTCGAGGCGGCCTTGCCGGTCGAGACGGTCTTGGCGGTCGAGGCAGTCTTGGCCGCGGTCGCCGCCGCGGCGGCGGCGCGCGCCTTGGCGCGGCGACGGGCGGCGTGGACCCTGACTCGCCGGTCGGCCGAGGGGTGGGCCACAGCCGCTCTGGCCGCATGGGCGGTGGCATGCCGTCCGGCGGCACCAGCTGCGGTCGGGGAAAGGGCGCTCAGAGCCAGACCCAGACTTGCCATGACCGTTACCACGATAAGGGTGACCGTCGCCGACGCGAAGGCACCTCGCTTGAAGCTGGACATTCTCAACATCCTCCCCGCGCCGGAGCCGGCCCCAAATCGCCCGTGGCTTCGTGTCTTCGGACCGCCGGTCCGCTTGGCTGCTGACATAGATAGCACGGGGTCGCACTCGTGACAACCCCGGTGGCGCAAGAGTGGTTCAGATGCTGCTGTCGGTCACCGAAGCCTCACTGTACGCACCAGGACCACCCCGCCCCAGGCGAAAACCTGTTTGGCGCCATCACCGGTCGAACTCCGTCGCGGCGCACAAAGAAGAGCCCAACAAAGCTTACGAAGAGTGGTGAATTCGATTTCCCGCCGCCGGCTCCGGGTCACAGGGCTGGTCGTCGAGCGCGCGTCCCGGTCGGCTGCACCCGCCTTCACCTGACGCCGGCGATCAGTCCGGCGGTCCTGTACGGAACATCAAGGGTTACGGGGGGCGCCCGAGGGGGGAGGGACCGTTCGGCGCTCCCGACCGGAGCAGATTCGGACCCGGCACGATCCGTCGTGGACCCCTACGCCCGGAGTGGCGGGAACGGGCCGAAGACGCTCGGAACGTCGTCTGGTCCAACCAGCATCCGCACACCCAGCTCCCAGGTAGGAACCGGGTCTTCTCCTCAGGGCTCCCGTTGGGCCTGTTCGAACATCATCATCTGCAGTTGAGTCACGGCAACGTACAGAGTCCGGCGCTCTCGGTCGATCACCTGCCACTGCACGGATCCGCGCTTGATCATTCCCTCCACGGTCGCCGCGGTGTACTCGAGCGACCGACCGAGGCGCTCCAAGACGACATCGAAGTCCCGGTGAGGGCAGGGGTGCCCTTGCACCCAACCATGGAGGTCCCTCGAGGCCGCCCGCAGCTGGTCGGCCGTGGCGACGATGGCCGACTCCCAGCGCTGCTCGACCAGACGGTCGCATCCGTTCAGGACCGCGCAGGTAGTCCCGAACACGGGCCACAAAGCCGCTTCCCATTCACCAAATGACTCCACTGGCTGCCCCTCCAGCGTCCACCGAATGGCCTCACGCTACCGAGGCCGGTTGACACAAGGAAAGGGTTTTCACGCTGCGTGAAGCAACAGCTGCAATCGGTGGTTCTGCGGCCATGTCTGCGAAGGACTCCCGGTGGACTTCGGCTCCCCCGTGTCCGGCCCCGATCGATGCAGACGTCACTGCACCCGGTGTCGCTTGTCGACGCCTGGTGGCGGTTGCCAGAGGGTTCTGGTTCAGCGGCAGGCCGGAGTGGTACCCGGCAGGAGGTAGCGGTACCGGGCTACCGTCCAGTAGGCCCCGGCAGCTATGACGCAGATCGGTGGCGTGAGGATGACGAAGCCGACCACGGCTCTCCACCCTCCCCCGGCCCGGAGGGCCTTGCCCACGGCCCGATGTCCTCGACTGGCTCTCCCCCTGCCATCTACCCACCAGGCGGCTTGCCTTACGTCGCGGACCGTGAGGCCGAGGGCATCCAGTCCTTTCTCACCAAGCGCCTGCCACGGGACGATCTTGGCCGAGTCCGGCCGGCCTCGCTCGATCCATCTGGCCGCCGAGGTGCAGAACCCGCAGTTGCCATCGAAGAGCAGCCAGGAGGTTCCTGTCTCCATGACACCATCGTACGGGCCACGCACCGCGATCGTGACCTCATCAACGCTCTGGCTGGCGCCGGTACCCCAACCCCAGGGGCGAGCTGTGAGCGCCAGCGCTCACCCCTTCCTCGTCGAGAGCAGCGGAGTCCCCGGTGCTCGTGGGGTCGTTTGCCCTGCCAGTGGTTGTGCGGGCCCCTCCCGAACCGGCGGGGTCGGCACCATACCCAGCCGGTAGGGTCGGGCGGACCTAGGCAGTAGGGTCGGCGGACCGGCGACCCAGCATCCAGTAGACGATCGAGTTGCCGGGGTTGGCGATGATGGCGATACGCCAGATCCGCCTGCTGCCTCGCACCCTGTCGTCGGAGAGGTGGCTCAGATCCCGCCAAGCGAGCACCGCAAGTGCGATCTCGGCCAGCACCATTGGAACCAGGATCGCTGACCTCGGTCTATGCAGAGCCACCCGCCAACTATGCCAGCCCGGGGCCGGCGGCACGGGCGGCGGAACCCCACCAGCCGCCCCCGGTACCCCTTTTCCATCGGCGCGGCGTGAGCAGCCTGAGCAGCACCAGGCCGGCGCGCCCTCAGTGGGTCCGTGTGCTGACCCCCGGTGACGAATCGCACCGCCGGTCCATTGTCGCTATGCCACGGATCGAGGGCCGCCCATGAGTCCAGTGGCGATGTGGTCGTGGATCGCTACTGCACATTGGCCGTCCCACCTCCGAGGTTGATCGTGGCAAGGCCACCGGCCGAGGGACAGCGGTGGCAAGAGGGCCTCGGAGGCGGCAGTTGCGTCAATCGAGATGGACGAAGCGCCGCCGGCGCCCGGACACCGCCACCGACCGACTCCTTGTCCGGATTGCCCGGGATGGTGAAGATTCCCCGGCCGCCACCGTTCACCCGCCCAGATAGGGGCGACCACGCTGGCCGACTTCTTCTGGCTGAACCTGCCACCAGGGGGCAAGGTCCACTCGACCTTGAGTGATCCGTTCGGCGTCCCTCGGGCCCCGGGGACACGCCGAGCGAGATCAGTGTCAGGCGTTGCTGCCCACGAGTCGGTCGTACTCCGCGATCGCATCGGCCAGGTCATCTCCGGCCCCGAGGATTCCGGTCCGCCGCTGAGAGGTGTCGAGCGCCTCCATCTCCTTGCCCTTGCCATTGATCACCCGGGGTGCTTGTCGTTTTTTCATGCCGAGAAGCTAGGACTATCCGTGGCACAACGGGTGGATGCTCTCGGTGGGGTGTGTCTGGACCCCGCCCGGGCTATTCGAGCCTGTGCCTGGCGGCGTCCCGACCGGCCGCTGACCTGAGCCCAACGGCCGGTCCGCACTATTGCGGCTGAGAGCCGTTACTCCGTTTGGTCTCGATTTTCCGACGGAGGGGCTCGTGATCTCGGGTCTGCCGACCGGTTCGGGCGGCCTCGGAACGCCGGAGGTCACCGAACGTTCACCCAACGTTTGGTGTAGCCGCGACTTCCAGACCACTTCGCCTTGGTAGAACTGAATCCGGTCGGACCTCTACATCCTCCGGCCAGGTGGGTTGAGCACCGCCGCCGGCGTTGATCCCAACGTCCCCGTCGGCGGTGGGTGCTCCCCACAGCGGTCGCCCAACTCGCGGCTCACCCCGACTTCAGGACCGACCCGAAGCACCACAGCCTCGACGATGACCGACGCACACAAACTGAGTCGCAGAGAGCAAAAGGACGGGACCGAAGTCCCGTCCTTTTGCTCTACAGGTCTAGCTGGCTGGTGACTAGCCCAGGTTGAGCGACGAAGGCGTCGGCTGACCCGGGTTTCCACTGACCATGGTGACCGACTTGATTCCCTTGGACTTGGGTGCTGCCAGCGTCGTGGTCAGATCGGCAACGGACTGACCGGTCTCAGCATGGAGCGTGGTGTTCGCGCCAGCATCACCACCGGAGAAGTCACCCGAGACCGAGGCCTTGCCAGCCAGGATGTCGAGCGTGGCGAAGCCGTCCGTGGACGTCCCTCCGGTGAAGAACGAGACTGTGACGGTGCTCGTCTTCGAGGTGAGCTTGACATTGCTGGTCCACTTGATGTTCACCTGACCGGTGACGGCCGTGCTTCCCAGCAGACCGCCCGCATTGTTGTCGGCACTGTGCAGTACGCCGGCACCCTTGCCCGCGCTGACGGTCACACCCGGGGCACCCGAGACCGTGCAACCACTCACGGACAGCTTGACGCCGCTGTTCTCGGGCTGTCCTCCCGCAAGGGTGAGAGCCGGGGCGAACTTCAGCGTGCCGGACACCGTGGTGCAACTGATTGACGCATTGGTCACGTCCGTCTTGGGCGCGGCTGCCGAGGCGACGCCTCCGGTGGCAGCCACGAGTCCGACGGGCATTGCGACCGCGGCAGCGGTCAGCAGTAATTTCTTCATGGAATCTCCATCCCCCCACGCAGACGGGACCGTCCCCCCTGTTGCGGCGGAACCCTAGCCGCGTTCGGCGTGGGATGTGGGCATAGTTCACGGGAGCCGCCCCATCAGACCCGGACCGAGTCCCGGGAATCCCGCCTTTCCTTGGGCTCTTGTCGGGGGCCGGTCCCACCAGTAGTGTCGCTCCGTCGGGCGAGGGGTCGCAGCGGAGAGGCTGGATAGGCGCGACCGTGTCCCAGGAACCATTCACGGCGATCAATCTGCCGCGGACCCAGTACCAGCCTCCACGCCGGTGAGAGTCTGCGCATTCTGCCATCAGCCGGTGTCGTACACGAAGCTAGGGACTCTGGCCGGTTGCTACGTCCATGCGTCCACGGGCCTGTTCTACTGCTGCGACGAAACCGGCCGGGAGCACGACTGCAACACCAGGACCATCCCGGTGCTGCAGTGGGAACCTGCGGGTGCCGAACTGAAGCGTTGGTGGCGCCGGTGGCGGCTGATCCGGAAGGCGCGGACCATCGACAATCCGGCTCCCGGCGTACGAATCATCCGCGAAGACTGGAACGACCACGGGGCGGCGTGATGAGTGGCGTGGAGCGCCACCGGTGGCGACCGGCACAGTCAGCACTCATCCCGCCCCTTCGTTTCTCCGGCTCCTCCGCCCCAGTGGGAGACTCGGGCCGTGACGATCGGGTTCCTGCACACGTCTGAGGTCCACACCGACGCCTTCACCGGACTGCTCGACGAGGTCTCCCCTGGTCGATCATCAGTACACGTTGTCGATGAGACCCTGCTGGCCGAGGCGCGGGCGCGGGGCGGTGTCGATGACGAACTCATGGAGCGACTTGCGTCTCGACTGCGAGAGGCGGCGAGCGGGGCGTCTGTGGTCGTCTGTACCTGTTCCACGATCAGCGGACCCGCCGAGGCCCTGTCCGTGGTCGTCGGTGTACCTGTCGTGCGGGTTGATCGACCGATGGCCGAACAGGCGGTTTCGTTGGGCTCCCGCATCGCAGTCGTCGCGGCCCTCCGGAGCACGATCGCGCCGACGGTGGCACTGCTCACGGAGGTCGCCGATCAAATGGCTGTGACTCCCGCCATCAAGGAGATTGTGCTCCCGGAGGCGTGGACCCTGTTCGAAGCCGGCGACCTGCTCGGGTATGCGAGTGCCATAGCTTCGCACGTCGATGCACTCGACCCGGCTCCAGATATTGTCGTTCTCGCCCAGGCGTCGATGGCCCTCGCAACGGACCTGTGCACCACCACGGTCCCCGTCCTGAGCAGTCCTCGATCGGCTGTCGAGGCCGCGGTGGCGCTCGCCTGACGGGAGCGAAGCTTCGGGGTAGATCTAGCGGCCGCGATGGCCGGGACAGCCGCCAGCCCTCCGTGGCCTGGGTCTGGCGAGGACCGTGCAATCAGTCGCCGACAGCTCCCCACCCGACCGGCGTGTCGAGGTCGGTCCGAGGTCGTCTGGGCCGCATTCCGGCGGGTCGCACGTAGGACTGAGCTATTCCACCTTGGTGTAGGTGAGATCGAAATCGGGAGTCCAGACGGCGCCGCCGTCGCTCGAAGCCTCCCAGCGCCCAACGATCGAACCGCCGTCCTCACTGAAACGGCCGGTGAAGCGCTGCGAGAAGTCGGGGTGCTTCGCACGCCTCTGGAGAGTCCAGAGGGCGCCGGCAAGGTCCATTTCGTAGACTCGAGCGACACCGCGAGAATCGAAGTAGTGCTGAAGATAGGTCGTCCCGGCAGGATCGAGGCCAATGATGGCGATGCCATCTGGGGCATCCGGATGATCGACTTCCCATCGCTGGATCAGAAATCGCCTTCCTGCGAGCCATTCAAAGGTGGTACGTGAATGCGGAGCACTCTCGTGCGAAGCAAACCCCGGGATCATGCGCCACCGGCCGACGAACGGCTCTAAGGCCTTCAGTTCTTGCGGCATCGCCATCGATCCATCCCCTCCGTGTAGTGCTGTCGGCACTTGGATGCGGGCGTCCCGACTTTGAATCATCGGTCCTTCCCGGTGCCCGAATGATCGGGACCGGAAGATCCGTGCCTCGCCCGTGGGTTGGGCGATGGTGACCCGCCCGAAGGTCTGCCGACGTCGACCAACCTGAACCGTCCGGGGGTCCCCCAGTCCCGTGGGCAGACTCCAGTCGGTGCCGACGTTGTCCCGTAGGCGAGAGCGGTTCCGCACACGCCGCGCGGCAGGAACTGCCTGCTACTGGGACCCGCTCTTGGCAGGCTGCCTCCTCCCGTCGCTCTTTGCTCCAGCTACTGACGAACCTCGGCAATGAACGCGGTAAAGGCTGGCTCCCACTGCTGACTCCAGAGTGATTGAAGTTCGGGTGGCATGCCGCCCAGCATCTGGTCCCTCTGCTCCGGCGTGAAGCGTTCTCGGATCAACCCCAGTGCCAACCACGGCTTGTCCGTGCTGAAGGATCGCAGAGCATGGCCGGGGAGTTGACTCCATTCCTCCGGACTCATCCAGGCGCTGGCAATCGGCAGCACCGTGGCCTCCTCTTCCGCGAGATGCGGCCGGAGTGTCTGGTCGATCGTGCCGATGATGTCCACCACAGCCTGGCCTCCTTGCACGGAAGGGTCGGCCCGCCATTCTGCAATGGCAGCTCGTGCCTTGCTCATTGGCCCATTCAACAAGCTGTGTTGGGCGTCAATCTGTTCGAGTACCGCCCTCTGCTCGGTGTAACGCTCCTCGATAACTGGATAGATCAATTCGTCCTCACCGATGTGGTGCACGTGTAGGAACTCGAGAACATTCTCGTAGTAGGACCCGATCACTTCCACCCGGTCGGATGTGTCGCCGGCACCTCCCACGAGGGACGGCGCTGCTTCCAATGCTCCGGTCAGGGCCTCATGTACTGCAATCATGTCCGAGGTCTCGGTGTTGTATTTGCCGGGTGCCGTCATGATGAATTGACATCCTTCCTCGGATTGAACCGGTCCACTGGATGGCGAACATCCCTCGGGGCCGGCTGGGACGCGGTTCAGGTTAGCCAATGCGAGTCGACCGCCCCGGGAGACCGGGGAGACCTCTCGAAGGCTGGAAGGTGCCCGGTGAGGCCAGAGCCCGGTGGCGATGGCTCAGAAGAGCTCGGACGTCGATTGAGGGACGAGGCAGAGGTCGATGCCTGGCTCCGCCAGTCACGTAGGACATCAAGTTCCAGTTCTCGACCCAGCCTTCGGCGCACCCCACTCCGTAACACGTGCCCAGGCAGGAAGGCCAGAAGGCATTTCTGATCGGTTCAAGTTCTTGTACCCTCGGAAATCAGGCTGTAGGCATGACTATTGAAGGTTCCGCTGGTGCGCGAACCCGGGCCCCTGTGGCGAAAAGGCGTGGTCCAAGACAGAACTGTCCTCTGGCCCGATCGCTCTTCCAGCCACTGCCACCACCGAGAACTTGCGTCCCACAAACGGATGCAAAGCCCGCGGAGAGTCGAACCAGCGAGAGTTGTCAGGCTGACGGTCGAGTCGGACCGGGCGTTCCAACACGTACGGTCAGGTGCCGGTACCAGTGAAGGTCAGGGCGAAGGGCTGGCCATTGAGAGTTCCATTGGTTCCTCCTTGGACAAAACCCAAGGCGTGGGGCGAAAAGGCGTAGAGGTACTGGCAAGACTGTTTGGCAGCCAAGAACGCCCCCTGGCAGGTAGTGACGCCACCGAAGAGTCCAGCGCCGCCGCCAGTCGTCCCGACTATCAGTGTCGACCCGCTGATGTTCGTGACGGTAACTGTCCGAGTTGGACTGGTCGTTCCCACGGGAACGGACCCGAAGTTGATGGTCGTGGGTGATACCGAGAACTGGACTGGAGCCAGATTGAGTTGCACTTCTTTCGACTCCGTCCTGGTGGGAGTCGTCGCTCTGACCTTGATCTTAAACGAACCGGCGACCGTGGGAGACCCGGTAATCGACCCATTTCCGTTGCCCGCATCGACAAACGTCAATCCCGCCGGAAGGGGGCCGACCACCGAGAGGGTCGCAGTTGGAGCGCTCAATGTGTCGACTTGGAATGAGAATGGAACCAGGTCGGTGCCCGATGCGACAAGGTGGTTCGTGAACCGAATGCGGGTACTCGGGAGCCCTGTACCCGTGAACGACAGAGCGTAAGGCTGGCCATTGAGGGTTCCGTTAGTTCCGCTTTGGAGGAAGCCCAGGGCATTCGGTCTGAACTGGTAGGTGTAGTGGCAGGATCGACCGGCCCGAAGAACCGTACCCTGGCAGCTCCCGACGCCACCGAAGACTCCGGCTCCGCCGCCTGTCCCAGAGACTGTCAGCGTAGACCCGCTGATGTTGGTGACGATGACGTGCTGCCTGGAGCTCGCAGCACCAACGGGGATCGATCCGAAGTTGAGTGCTGTCGGAGACACCGAGAACAAGGGAGCGGCCGGTTGAGCCGCCCACGTGGGCGTGGACAGCAGACCTGCCAGCAGGAGGGCGATCGCCGAGACCAGAGTCCACTTTTTGATCATGTTCGCCACTCCTTCGGCGTCCGACGAGTCGTCGGGACAATCGTCCCACAGTTCATCCGAGTTGGCTCATCGAGGTAACCGGCACCTCTGAGGTGGTGGTGCCTTCCTCACCAGCGGCGGTGGGCGGAACGCGTTGGATCGACCCGGGTACGCCCCGTTCAGCTGCCAGGCCCAGCCCAGCGGATCGGCGCTCATCCCTACGACTGGGCGACGGAAAGTGTCTGCTTGTGGCGGGGTGGGATCCTGGGGTCGATGATGGGCTAACCGGCGATCCTGAGACATTAAGACGGCGTGGTTGGGGGCGCCGATGATCCGACACCAAACGGTGGACACATCAAGGAGAAGGACCGTCACCGGCGACGCAGCGGTTTCGATTGCACAGTGGGATTCGAGGAGGCTACCGGTGAGTGGTGACGCCAGAGGAATGGGGACGCACTCACACGGACGCGCACGGCAGCCAATCTTCGACGCCGGATGGCTATCGAAGCCAGTACTGTTCTGAGCATGGGCGCGGGTAGCCGGTTTCTGACCGCCGATGGTGAGGTCACGGCGCAGCACTCCTGGGGCGCTGCACTCCATCACCGGCGGATGAGGTTCAAAGTCGGTGCCCCTGTGTTGCTTGCAGGAGTGACTGGCGCTCTCAGCCTGATTCTGGCGCTCACCTTGGTGTCATTCCCGGCTGGATCCGTCGCAGCCCGCACGGAATCTCAAACATGGCATAGTCAGGTTGTTCCCACTGAAGCGCAAGATCTGATCAACGACTCGTGTCCGGCAAAACTGGACTGCTTCGCCGTCGGCTGGTCCGACTCGTCAGGTACGCCCGGTGCCGTGATCATCGCCACGACCGACGGAGGCTCGCAGTGGGGCGGTCAAGCTGTCCCGCCGGGAATATCGCAACTCAATGCCATCTCTTGCGCATCGACACTCGACTGCATCGCAGTGGGTTACATGGGTGGAAACCCCGAATACTCACCAGCCGTCGTGGCCACCTCCGATGGGGGCCTGAGATGGACTCCACAAGTGGTTCCCATGGGATCATTCGAACTGAATGCCGTCTCCTGCTCGAACAGTTCCGATTGCACTGCTGTCGGAAACGCCGGCTCGGCTGGAGGAGTCAGCATCACGACCACGGACGGCGGACTGACTTGGAGGAACGATCTCCTTCCCTCGGGGGTTGAGGGACTGTTTGGCGTCTCGTGTCCGACCGCCTCAGATTGCACGGCTGTCGACGGAAGCACCGTCGTAGCAACCACAAGCGGTGGCGCGACGTGGCATACGCAGAGCGCACCGCCGAATATCGTCGACCTGAGTGCCGTTTCGTGCCCCTCGACTTCCAGCTGCATTGCTGTCGGAAGGTCGAGCATTGGCGCAGGCGGCCTCATCATCGGGACGACCGACGGTGGTCAAGACTGGTCCTCTCAGAGCGTTCCTCCCGGCATCGATTTCTCACCTGACGGTGGTGTTTCCTGTCCGACCGTCTCTGTCTGCACCGCCGTGGGCCAATCGATCATCAATGGCGCCGCGGCCATCGTTGGCACAGTCGACGGGGGGGCAACTTGGTCCACCCAGAGCATCGCCGTACCTGCTCTCGATCCACTTACGGGGGTTTCCTGCGTGTCGCCGTCCGTTTGCACAACCGTGGGACCGAATGACATCCTCAACCGAGGAGGTGGCTCACGGTCGAATTCGGTTCCCTACTACCTCGCCCTCGGCGATTCCGTCCCGGTGTGGGATGGTCCCAACTCATACCCGAACCTCCTCCTCCAGGAGTACCAATCGAGCTACCCGGGTCTCCAGCTTGTCAACCTCGCCGTGTCCGGCGAGACGACGTCCTCGATGCTCCAGGACGGTCAGTACGCCGAGGCGGTGCAGTTTCTGCACAGCGAGCGGCGGAGGGTGGCCTTTGTCACCATCGACATCGGTGGCAATGACGTCGTGGGATGTGCCCTGAGTTCCGATCCCCAGTGTTTCCCTCAAGCCGAGACCACAATGGCAGCGAATCTGAGGACGATCTTGACCGGGCTCCACACGGCTGACCCCCGTGTCTCCATTTTTGGCATGTCCTACTACGATCCCGTCCTCGGTCTCTGGCTTTCCGGGGGAACGCTACGGCAGCAGGCCTTGGCGACGATTCCAGAACTCGTCACTTTCAACAACGAACTCGAGTCCCTCTACGGACCGAGCAACACGGCCGACGTCCAAGGCGCGTTCTCAGTGACAGACCTGAAGCGGATCAGCTCACAGTGGGGGAAGGCCCCAGCCGACGTCGTCGACGCCTGTTCGTGGCTCGACATTGAGTGCCCCAACTTCGGTGGTGACGACCCGAACGATGAAGGAGCCGTCCAGATTGCTGCGGCATTCGAACAGGTCATTGACGGTCGAGTCTCGAGTCTCGTCATCAACACCCACCGCCTCTCCGATGGTCACATCGACCGGCCCTACGAGCGGGTCGTGTCGGCGGTTGGAGGTATTCCCCCGTATACATGGACGTTGCGTCATGGCTCGCTACCGCAGGGCCTCACGCTCGGCTCGACGACAGGAGAGATTTCTGGCATACCAACTGGGCTGGAGACCGCCGCTTTCACCCTCCAAGTGGCCGACTCTTCGAAGCCAGCGAAGGTACAGACCAATCCGCTCACGATCACCGTCCGGCACTAACAGCCGGGCACCTTACCGACACTCGTTGGGGACGTCACCGTCGTGGAGCGGCCGGGCGGCATCGCCGGATCCTCGGCGACGGCGATTCGAGACGCCACATACCGCCGGTTGGGTGGGCGGTAGGGCACATCATCGGGGCTACCCCGCCAGCTTCAACCGAGACAAGATTGTTCAATGACCAGTGACGAGTTCGCCGCCTTGGCCGAGTTCTCAATAGACGCCCTGACCGAGGTCGAGGACGCCGACTGGACAACCAGGGGCGGGGCGCTGGAGTGGAGCTGTTGGCGGACGGTGGATCACATCGTCGATTGCCTTTTCTCGTACGCCATGCAGATCGGTGCGCGAGCGCGGTCTGAATACCTCCCGTTCGAGGAGCTGCATGCAAAGCCGGAGGCAACACCCCCCGACCTGGTAGCCGGTGTACGGTCCATGACCGCCCTGCTCGCCGCCGTCGTGCGAGATTCACCAGATACGATGACGGCCTCGGACGGCGTTCTCGATTTGAGCCTTTCTGATTGGTGCGCTCGAGCGGCGTACGAGCTGATTCTCCATACCCATGACGTTGTATCCGGACTCGGCAGGGACCTGGATCCACCGTTGGAACTGTGCCGAGTGATCCTGGAATCCGATGCGCTATGGATGCTGGACCGCGAGCAAGCAAGTGTGGCATCGAGCCCTTGGACGGCTCTACTCATGGGCTCTGGGAGGCCTGAGGTCTTGCTGGAGTAGGACCGAGAACTGGACTGCCCTGAACACCGGGCTGGCGGTTGTCGCCTACCCTCGACCGCGTACCCGCACGCCTGACACTGGCGCACCGACCGGTTTGCACGGCCCGCCGCTGGCGAACATTAGTGTCTTGCCAGGTGACGCTGGACCTCCCCCCTCGGTGGGAAGACGGACTTGACCGCATGGCCAGGGATCTTGGATCGAGAGAACTCCCTACGGACCTCAATCGCCTGGCAGGTGGGCTCGAAGGCAAGACCTTTGCGTTTCGACTGCACAATCAATCCTTCGTTCTGAAGGTCTACGCCGGAGGCGGAGAGCAGGCGAGAACAGAGTTTGAGAACCTGGATGTCGTATCGGCCGCCAGGGTTCCAACGCCTCAACCGGTCCTGCTCGATGCGGATGGCGAATGGTTTGACGCCCCGGCCATTGTGATGACGGCGTTGCCGGGAAGACCAGAACTGCATCCCCGTGATCGCAGGCTCTGGATTGACGGTGCCGCGGAAGCATTGGCAGCCGTCCACGAACTCCCATCTGCTCGGGCGGGTCATGTTCGAACACCTCGCTGGCAGCGCTGGAGGCCTTCGACCGAAGCCATGGAGAGCGATGCTCCCCGGACTGACACAGTGCTCGGCCGGCTTTACGATCGGGCGGGGAAGCTACCGCCCATCCTGAGTCACGACGACTACAATCCTGGAAATCTGCTGTTCGACGACGGGCGATTGTCCGGTGTCGTGGATTGGGCCGATATAGCCATTGAACCCCGGCACGCTGGTGTTGCAATGTATCGTCACTTCCTCGCCATTCACCCCGGAGGCGAGACACCGGAAGCGTTCCTCGATGCCTACGAGCGTGCCGCCAAGACTTCGCTCGACGACCTCCCGCTCTGGGATGTCCTCTATGGACTGCGAGGTCTCCGACCAGTTGATCACTGGGTCCTTGCCTGCGCCGGTCTTGGACTAGAAATCACCTCCACAGAGATCAAAGAGAGATCACGTGCATGGGTGCGCAGAGGGATTCTGCTTGCCGGAGGTTGACCGAGGCTGCCGAAACACCGGTTGGGTGGGATACCCACGGCGATACCGCAGGGTCCCTGTGACGAATTATTTCTCGAGGTAGATCGTCAGCGGCGGTAGGACCCCATGGCGTTGCATGGCTGCGCCTACCTCAGCGGGTGGCGGGTGAGGAATGGTCCTGCGTCATCGATTGCCGCGCGACACCGGATGACAATCAGGGGTCACCCCACGTAACCACGATCGCCGGGCATGGGTTGCACTTTGATTCCGGCCGCAGTGAGGAACTGGCGGATCTGGGAGGCGTGCTCAAGGATGTGCAGAGGCATGCTGCCGACAATTACTCCGTACAGCATGCCGTGGTAACGATGGGCGGAAGGGAGTGGCCGAGCCGCCGTGTCCTCGGTGAGCGAGTCAAGCGTTCGGTACACCCTTCCGCGGCAGTAGTCGATGTAACCGAGGAGTTCAGCCTTGGTGAACATGCGGCTAGGAAAGGCATAAGTGTTCTCGTCAAAGGGTTGCGGCGGTTCCCATGGCTCGAACTCGGCGGTCAGGTCGTAGTCGAGGGTCGACAGCGCATGGTACGCCAAGAACCAGGGGGCAGATCCGTGCAATCCTCCGTGCGGTGTCGGACCCGTGGCCGCCTCATCCGGCCAGAGGTCCGTCTCCCACAGATCGTCGGGACAATCCGTAATCGCCGCCTCCATCAGCCCCAGAGCTTGCCCGAAGTTGCTGACCATGCTCTGCACAAACGGGTTCGTCATACGTTACGTAATAGCGCACATCGACGGATCTGGAGAGCAGCGGCTTGCCCATGGGTACGTCCGTCATCCGTGCCGAAGGCGCGCCCCCGGTTGCCGGCTGTGGGCGCGTTGACCGGGTCATCTGACGGCTGTGAGCAACTGCCGCGAGCGCGCCGGCTAGGGGCAGCTTGACATCCGGTGTTGCCGGTCTTCCCACCATCAGGAAGGAAGACCATGTCCATTCACCCACATCCGTACTCGCCAGCATCATCGACGACCAGCCCAGGTAACGGCGGCTCATCTGGGCCATTTTGGCTGTTTCGAGGCGGATGGTCATCGCCATCCATCGCTCCTGGGGGACGACGCAAATGGCGATTCCCAACTACTTTGCTATGCGTCGTCTGCGGTGGCTCAATATCGGCCCCTGACCCGCTGACCAGGGACACTACCGAAGCAGCGGCTAATCAGTCGCAAGCAGTGCTCAACACCGCAGCGTGAGCAACGCGGCCGGAGCTCAGCACCACATTGACAGGTACCACGGAGGACTGATCGGTTGTCACCCGGTATGTCCCAGGGGGCAGAGAAAACCTGAATGAATGGCTGCCGAGTTTGGTCTGCTTCACGACGACGCGACTACCTCGGTAGACGAAGACTTGTACTGGACGGGAAGGCTGATCCGCTGGCCCCGAGCATTCTCCGGCCGTGCCTATAAGCACGCCAAGATGCTGGCCTCTGGTGGCCTGCGATCCGCACGCCGCCAGGACGATCATCAAGGCGAGGAGCAATCCCGTGGTTGATCTGGACCCCGGCCGACGCTGTATTTTCCCGAGCATAACGACCCCATTCCACGATGCATCGAGCCCATTCAACCGTAGGCGTCCCGATGCTCTTTAGACGACTGGGGCGACCAGAACGTTGCAGGCCACCCGGCCCTGGCCTAAGTGTGCCGTTGACGGGTGGTCAAAATGCGGCCGCCAACTGGTGATATGGAGCGCGGGCCAATCCTCGGACATGACCAGCTGGTCACTCCAGTCGGTCGGACTCCAACGGACGGTTCCGACCTGACTCTGACCGGCGCCCCCTGTTCATCCGGAGCACATGCACGGCCGGCTGGGCCGATGCTTGGGATGAGCCCGAAGTCCGAACGGCGGTCTTGGCAGTTGCCCGAGAGTCTTAGTCCGAGCGCCAACGCCGATAGAGGTTCGACAGGTCCGCTCTTGCTTCCGGGGTCAGGTCCTCCTGCTCAATCGCCCCGGACAACTCAATAGTCAGTCGTATCTGCTCCAAGTAGGCAGAACAATTCGGACATGCCCGAAGGTGGGCCTCAAATCGACGCCGGTCCCTCCGGGAAAGCGCCCCTTCGAGGTAAGCGGTGACCAGCTCAACCGCCTGTTGACACACGATGTCTTTACGCCGCAACGACAGCATCGGTCAATCCCTCCCCATCTGGGCTTCGAGAATCCCCCGTAAATGGCTCCGACCACGATGCAACAGGATTCGCTGGTTCCCCGCACTGATCCCGAGTAGGTCGCAGGCCTCCGCGCCGGAGACGCCTTCGACATCCCGCAATATGATCACCTGGCGTTGACGAGGTGGAAGCTCGTCGAGTGCAGTCTTGAGCACCGGGAGCCAGCGGGCGGCGTCAAGGCGATCTTCCGTCCGCTCTACCCACCGGTCAAGCGGATCTGCCCATTGGCCCTGGGAGTCGAACCGATTCGGGTCCACGGCATGGAGAGACTCGATCGACGTATTCGAATGCTCGCGAGAACCGGCCGAGCGTGTTCGATTAATGAGAATCCGGAACAACCAGGTCTTCAAGGACGAACGCCCCTCGAACCGGTCAATGCCGCGAACGACCCCCATCCAAGTGTCCTGCACTGCCTCCTCGGCCACCGACTGACTGGTGACCATCGAACGCGCCAAGCGCAACATGGACTCTTGATAGCGGCCAACAAGTAGGACGAACGCTTCCTCGTCACCATTACGCAAGCGGCCAAGCAGCTCAGCGTCCGTCTCCACGACGCAGAGCGTAGGCCTCGGACGCCGAGCACGAAGTGTTGCCCACCGGTTCATGGTGATGGGCAGCGTCTGCTGCTAGGTCTCCGGGACATGTCATTGAGTCCCCGATGATCACTGGAGCGTTACGGCACGGGTCGGCGTAACGCTCGAGCCCGTCTCGGAACTGAGTCCTAGAGCCCTATACCTCGATCTGAAGGAGACAGTATGAAACGACTCATCCGACTGGCCGTGGCCATCGGGGCACTCCTGGGCCTGTCTGCCCTGGTGGCACCGATCGCCCGCCGGGGCCGATGGGGTTCCCCAGGGCGCAGCGTCGTTCGAAGGGGGTGCCGACCACGTCGTCTGTGTCCAGACTGACAACACAGCGGGTGACCAGATCGCTGCCTATGACCGGTCCAATAGCGGGAGCCTGAGTCTGGCCGGCACCTATAACACCGGAGGGTTGGGTGGCGTGTTGAACGGATCCCAAGTGGATCACCTCGCATCCCAGGGTTCCCTCGTCTACAGCCAAACCGCTGGCTCGCTGTACGCCGTAAACGCTGGCAGGGTCGATTCCTGTGGCAAGGTCACCCTTCGCCGTCGAAGCTTTTCCATATCGCCATCGGGCGGCGCCACAAGGGCACTCCGATACGGCTCTACGTGGCTGATCTGGACATTCGTATCGTGACCCTGGACGGCACGCTCCTCCGCCGTCTGACGTTGGACACCTCGCGCACCTACCAGCCCAGCGGATTGCCTCGCACTAGGGTTCGTGAGGGTTCGCGTGTCCCACGATGACCCGCGACATCACATACGTGTCGGAGGGGGGACTTGAACCCCCACGCCCTTGCGGGCACTAGCCCCTCAAGCTAGCGCGTCTGCCTATTCCGCCACTCCGACGAAGTGGCACCGGCCTCGTAACCGGGGCGAGTGGCATGGTAGCGCGGCGCCGGACGGTCCCGACGCAACCCCAGCTGGGAACGGCCAGCTGCCTGATCTCACGCCTGGTTCGCCGCCGGCCCGGGTTTGAGGGTGCTCCACAGAGCCGCGTTCCACAGGAGGCCGTCAGTAGAGGGGTTGTATTCCACGTTTCCGAGCTGGACCCCGTTGGCTTCGAATCCGGGCTCGGCGAACAGGGGGAGGCCGATCATCTGATCCCAGAGTTGGTCGTCGATCTGGTCATAGATGGTCCCTCCGGTCACCGGGTTAAGGGCCTGGGCGGCCTGAGCGAACAGCTGGTCCACCTGGGGGTCGTCGAAGTTGCTCCAGTCCTGGGTCCCCTCGGATCCGACCGAACCCTGTCCATCGGAGTACCAGGCGGCGGTGACCGTCTGAAAGGGGCTCGAGGTCCGGGTGACCAAGGCCAGGTCGTAGGTGTCGTCGGCGGCTGCCGTGGCCAGTTCCGCCGATCCGGCCACCGGGACGGTGACCACGGAGATCCCCACCTGGTGCAGCTGGGTGCTGATCTGCGCGGCCACCCCGAGGATCCAGGGGTCCCCGGCCAGAACCGCCATCCGCAAGGTCAGGGGTGCTCCGGTGTCGTCGACGTACTGTCCGTCGGCGTTGGGGTGGTAGCCGATGGACTTGAGCAGCCGATCGGTGGTGGTCAGATCGCGCGCGCTGTACTCGCCGGCGGCTGACGACATCGTGTAGTCGGTCTGGGAGGGAGCGGCCAGGTGGTCCTGGCTGACCACCAGGTCCGGTTCGATGGCGCCAAAGGTCCGCTGCAGCAGATCGGCGCGGTCGATGGCGTGGGCGACCGCCTGGCGCGCCGCCGCCCGGGACATCTGAGGAGACGCCACGTTGAACTCGAGATCGAGGATCCGGAGTGACGGCCTCACCACGCTCTCCGTGTTGGGCATGGACGACACCGTGTTGAGCGAGCCGAGATCGAAGTCGACGGGCTGGGCGACGGCCTCGTTCCCCCGGGCCAAGGTGTCGGCCCAGCTCGACGCCGTCGGGTTCACGCTCACGGTCAGCGACTTGAGCAGGGCCGGGGTCCCCCACCACCGGGGATTGCGTACCAGGACGGCGTGGCCCGAAGTCGAGGCCGACTGGACCAGCAGCGGCCCGGCGGAGAGCTCGACGTCGGGATTGAAGGTGTCGAAGCCATGGTTCCATCCGACTGCGCGGGCGATGTGGGCCGGGACCATGTGGTCGAACAGTACCCGCCAGTCCGTGTACGGGGTCGAGAAGGTTACCGTCACCGTCTTTCCGTCGTGGCTGGGGAGCACCGACTGGACGTCCCGGTAGCCCAATGTGGAGGCCACCTGATCGGGTCGGCCGGTGATGTCGATGCCGTCCCCTCTCTGGGACTGCCAGGCGTACATGAAGTCCTCAGCACTCACCGGCACCCCATCGGACCACACCGCCTTGGGGTTGATCACGTACTGGATGGTGAGCGGCGAGGGGGAGATAGTTTCCACGCTGGTCAGGAGATCCGTGTTCACTTCGGGCACCAGTTTGGGGTTGATCACGTAGGCGCTCGGCAGTACCGAGGAAAGGAGGGTTGGCGTCGACGACGCGGCCCCGGCGGGCGTGTTCGGATTGAATCCCGACCATGCCTCGTCGAGGTCGACGGCGCTGGACCCGCCGCTGGCCGCCACCAGCGGGGAGGGGGTCTGGGCGTCGACCTGACTGATCCGATGGTTTCCCAGATGGTCGACCACCGACACCAGGCCGATGATGAAGATGATGACCAGGGGCAGGGTCCACCGGGCACGGTGCTCCCGCCACAGGGACGCCACGCCTGGACGACGCCCGGTGTCCCCGGCGCCGTTCCGGTTCACTGCAAGCGCAGGAGGAGGATCACGTTGGTGAAGGCGAAGATCACCGCCACGGTGACCGTGATCCGGTCGAGGTTCTTCTCCACCACGGTTGAACCGGAGGCGGCCGACCCGACCGATCCGCCGAACATGTCGGAGAGGCCACCTCCCTTCCCACTGTGCATGAGGATGAGGAAGATGAGCGCCAGGCAGGTCAAGATCTGCAATACCACGATGATTGCGGTCAGCACCTGATCGTCCTCCTCTTCATGACCGAAGGAGACGCTACCAAACTCACCGACGGGAGCGTGCCGCGGCCCGGATGATGCCTACGAAGGCACCGATGTCCAAGCTGGCCCCTCCCACCAGGGCGCCGTCCACGTCGGGGCCAGAGAGGATGGACTCGGTGTTCTCTTCGGTCACCGAGCCCCCGTACTGGATCCGGATCGACGCGGCGGCATCGGCATCGCTGCACTTGGCCACCACCTGGCGGATCCACTGGCACGCCTGCTGAGCGTCCTCGGGAGTGGCGGCATGCCCCGAACCGATGGCCCACAGCGGCTCATAGGCGACCACGACACCGGCCACCACCTCGGCCGCCAATCCCCCCAGGGCCACCTCGACCTGGTCGGCCAGCCGCTCTTCGGTCAAGCCGGTGTCCCGCTCGTCGATGGTCTCCCCCACGCAGCAGATGGGAGTCATCCCGTTCCGGATGACCGCTCGGAGCTTGGCCTTGACCACCTCGTCGGTCTCCTCGAACAGACGTCGACGCTCCGAGTGTCCCACGATGACATAGTCCACATGGAGCTTGGCCAGCATGAGCGGGCTGACCTCACCGGTGTACGCGCCCGAGTCCTCGATGGCGCAGTTCTGGGCGCCGAGCGCCACCGGGATCCCCTCGGGCTCCAGGACCGACTGAACGGTGCGCAAGTCGGTGAACGGGGGATGCACCGAGACGTCGAGGTGGGCGACGTCCGCCGGCTGGAGTCGCAGTCCCAGGTCCCGCGCCGCGTGGAGGGCCTGGTGGTGATCGAGATTCATCTTCCAGTTGCCACTGATGAGCAGCCGGCGACCCGGGGGGGCGTCGCTCACCGCGCCGCCGGGGCGTTGGGAGCGGCCCGGAGTGCGGCCAGGCCGGGCAGGTCGCCGTATTCGAGGAGCTCGAGCGACGCTCCCCCGCCGGTCGAGATGAAACTGATCCGGTCCCCCAGTCCCAACTCGTCGACGGCCGCGGCACTGTCCCCGCCTCCCACCACGGTGTAGCCGCGGCATCCCGCCACGGCCCTCGCCACCCCGGCGGTCCCCGCCGCGAACCTGCCGGTCCTCGAACACCCCCATCGGGCCGTTCCACAGGACCGTCCCGGCCGAGGCGATGGCGTCGGCATAGGCCTCGACCGTATCCGGTCCGATGTCGAGGCCCTTCCAACCGTCCGGAACTTCGCGGCCGACCACCCGGACCTCCCCCTCGGTGCAGTCGCAGCCGAAGGAGGCGTCGGGTTCGAGGGCCACGATGTCGGTCGGCAGCAGGATCTGCTTTCCCGAGGCCAGCAGGGCCGCGCACTCGTCGATCCGTTCGGGGTCGATCATCGAGCTGCCGACGTCATGGCCGGCTGCCGCCAGGAAGGTGAAGGCCATGCCGCCGCCGACCACGAGGGCGTCCACGCGTTGGAGCAGTGCCTGCAGCACTCCGAGCTTGTCGGCCACCTTGGCCCCGCCCACCACGGCCACGAACGGCCGGGTCGGCGAGCCCAGAAGACCGCCCAGGGCCTCGATCTCCCGCTGGAGGAGGAACCCGGCGGCACTGGGCAAGCGGGTCGGAGGTCCGACCACTGAGGCGTGCCGGCGATGGGAGACACCGAAGGCGTCGTTCACGTAGGCGTCGTGCCCGTTGATCAACTTGTCGACGAAGCCGGGGTCGTTGTGCTCCTCACCCGGATCGAACCGGAGGTTCTCGGCCAGCTCCACCCGGGGGGCCAGTCGGGCCAGCTCCTCGCGGACCGGACCCAGGTCGAACCGGGCATCCGGGGCCCCATTGGGCCGGCCCAGATGGGTGCAGGCGGTGACGGTGGCACCTTGGTCCAACAGGTACTCGCAGGGTGGGGAGGGCAGCCCGGATCCGAAAGTCGTCGGTGACCTCCGAAGGTCGGCCGGCGCAGGCCCGGAGCGGGACGTTGAAGTCC
The DNA here is from genome assembly GCA_963833585.1 of uncultured Acidimicrobiaceae bacterium. GTDB lineage: Bacteria > Actinomycetota > Acidimicrobiia > Acidimicrobiales > RAAP-2 > Bog-756. The sequence goes on from CAWHYF010000005.1 coordinate 192,169, forward strand.
ACCCGGACCAGCACGCTGGCCCCGTCGAGATCCGGCAGGTCGCCGAGCAGCGGCAGCCCGATCAGTAGCGGGTTCTCTGTCTTGGTGCTCATCGCCGAGTCTCCCCTCGAACCTTCCACGATGCCCCTCCCCGGTCAGGAGGCGGAGCCACCGACCACCAGTGACAGGTCCACCAACCGGTTGGCGTACCCCCACTCATTGTCGTACCAGCCCGCCACCTTGACCAGAGTGATGCCCGACGCCGACGGCATCACCATGGTCAGCAGGGAGTCGAACGTGCACGACGCCGGACTCCCCACGATGTCGGTGGAGACGATCGGGTCCTCCGTATAGACGAGCACCTGGGACAGCGGTCCAGACGAGGCCGCGGCGGCGAAGGCCGCGTTCACGTCCCGGATGCTGACCGCGCCGGGGATGACCGCCGTGAAGTCGGTGATCGAGCCGTCCGGGACCGGTACCCGCAGAGCGGTGCCGTCCAGTCGTCCCTTCATCGTCGGAAGCACCAGGCCGGTGGCTCGAGCCGCCCCGGTCGAGGCCGGCACGATATTGATGGCCGCGGCCCGGGCCCGACGGAGGTCCTTGTGGGGCAGGTCGAGGAGGTTCTGGTCGTTGGTGAAGGCGTGGACGGTGGTCATCATGCCGCTCTCCACCCCGAAGGCGTCGTCGAGGACCTTCACCATCGGCACGAAACAGTTGGTGGTACAGGAGGCGTTGGACACCACGAAGTCCTTGGCCGGGTCGAATTCGGTGTCGTTCACCCCCATCACGAACGTGGCGTCGACGTCGGTGGCCGGGGCCGAGACGACCACCCGGGTGGCACCGGCCTCGAGATGGGCGCTGGCCGACTCCCGGGTCGTGAACAGCCCGGTCGATTCGATGACCACCTCCACGCCGAGCTTGTCCCACGGCAGGGCCTTCGGATCCCGCTCGGCCAGGACGGCTATGGGTCCGGAGTCGAGCACGATGGACGAGCCGTCCACGGTGACCTCGCTGCCGAACCGGCCGTGGGTCGAGTCGTAGCGGAGGAGGTGCGCCAGGGTCTCGGCCGACGTGAGGTCGTTGACCGCCACCACTTCCACCCCGGCGCCCAGGCTCCGGGCCGCCCGAAGATAGTTCCGGCCGATGCGCCCGAAGCCGTTGATGCCGATCCGTACGGTCATTGCCTCTGTGCCTCGCTCATCACTGTCCTGTCTGTCCCTGTGCCTGTCCGGTGCCTGTACCGGCACTCCCCACCGATGCCGCTGCCCCTCCACGGAATGGAGACCGGCGTCCACGCTAGGGCATCCCGACGGGTGCAGGGGTCATCCGAGCAGATCAGACAGGGTCGCCGCCAGTCTGGTGGGGTCGTGGGCCATGCCGTTGGCCCGGGCCAGGGGCACATCCACGACCGGGCCCGGGGGGTTCCCCCGGGCCAGAAAGGAGGTGTCGCACACGGTGACGTCCACGTCCACACCGTGCGCCACCAGCGCCTCCACGTGCCTGGCCACGTCGAAACCCTCTGTCTCGGGGAGCTGGGGGCGGAGGTTGCAGACGTACACCTTGATCGCTGCGGACCGGTTGATACCGGCCCGGATCTCCGGCACGGCGATGGCGGCCAGCACACTGGTGAACAGGGATCCCGGGCCCAGCACGATCTGCTCGGCGCGCTCCAGGGCCTCGACCGCCTGGACGGGGGCCGACGGGTCGGCGGGAACCAGTGACACCCGGCGGATGTTGTCGGTGGCGCTCACGGCGACCTGACCGGCCACCGGTCCCCCGTCGGCCTCGGCCTTGAGGACTACCGGGTCGGTGGTGGCCGGCAGGATCCGCCCCTCGACCCCGAGCAGTCGGCACGCCTCGTCGAGCGCGGCGACCGGGTCGCTGGTCCCGTCGATGAGGCCGGCCAGGATCAGGTTGCCGAGTGCGTGGCCGGCCAGCTCCTCCTCTCCGAACCGGTACTCGAAGGCCGAGGCGAGCAGGGACCCCGGTTCGGCCAAGGCCACCAGGCACTTGCGCAGGTCCCCCGGAGGGATGATGTGGAGGAGTTCCCGGAGGCGTCCGGAGGAGCCCCCGTCGTCGGCGACCGACACGATGGCCGTGACCTGGTCGGTATAGGTGCGCACGGCCCGCAGGGTGGCGGCGAGTCCGTGGCCGCCACCGATGGCCACGACCACTGGGCCCTTCCGGCCGGCGGCCCCGCCCTCCGATCGCTCGCCGCTCAACGCTCGACATCCCGGTGGAAGACGGTGGTGGGAAGGCTCTGGGCGTCGAGCCGGCGGGCCAGCTCTTCGGCCAGGACCACCGATCGGTGGCGCCCGCCGGTGCACCCCATGGCCACGGTCAGGTAGGACTTGCCCTCCCGGATGTAGGCGGGGACCAGCATGGCCAGGAGATCGTCCAGCTTGTCCAGGAACTCCGTGGTCTCCGGCCGTTCCAGCACGAACGCCCGGACCTCCGGCTCGAGGCCGCTGTGGCTCCGGAGCCCCTCGTCCCAGTAGGGGTTGGGCAGGAAGCGGCAGTCGAACAACAGGTCCACGTCCCGGGGGATGCCGTGCTTGAACCCGAAGGAGACAATGGAGGTCTGCATGGTGCTGCCCGGCCTGCCCTCGCCGAACACCTCCATGAGGCGGGTCCTCAACTGGTTGGTATTGAGGTCGCCGGTGTCGATCACCAGGTCGGCCCGGTCCCGCAGTCCGCTGAGCAGCAGCCGCTCGTCGGCAATGGAGTCGACCACGCCCCGGGCGGCCTGAGGATGCCGGCGGCGGGTCCCTTCGAATCTCCGTATCAGCACGTCGTCGGCGGCGTCCAGGAACAGAATGCGCACCCGGTTGCGCCCGGCCTCGAGGGTGTCCACGGCCGGGAGCACGTCGTCGAGGTCCCCGCCCCCCCGGCCGACGACGAACGCCACCCGCTCCAGCTCGGACCCGGTCCCGTCGACGAGTTCGGACACCTTGGAGATGAGCGCCGAGGGCATGTTGTCGATGACGAACCAGCCGAGGTCCTCCAGCGTGGCACCGGCCGTGGACCGACCGGCGCCGGACATGCCGGTCACCACCAGGTATTCGCTCATCGATCCACCTCTGCCGGACGCGGTCCACTCGGGGCCAAGGGCGTGTGCAGCCGCTCGAACACCGAGGCGCCCACCTCGGCCGGTAACCACGATACGCCCAGCAGTTCCTCCTTGGAGGTGTTTCGCAGTCCGGCCAGCCCGCCGAACTGCACGATCAGCCGGTCGCGCCGTTTGGGGCCGAGGCCGCGGATCCCGTCCAGCGCCCCCACGGTCATCCGCTTCCCCCGCAGGGTGCGGTGATAGGAGACGGCGAAGCGGTGGGCCTCGTCCCGCAGTCGTTGCAGCAGATACAGGCCCTCGGACTGCCGGGACAGCCGGTAGGGCTCGGTACGGCCCGGCCGGTAGACCTCCTCGAAGCTCTTGGCCAGGGCGGCGATGGGGACCCGTTCGGTCAATCCCAACGAGTCCAGGACCCGCACGCCCACGTTGAGCTGGCCGAGCCCACCGTCGAGCAGGATCAGCTGGGGCGGATAGGCGAATCGGCGCTTGGCCCGGTTCGCCGGTAGTCCGTCGGCGGGGTCCGAGGTCCCGTCACCGGCGGCCCGTTCGTCATCCAACAGCGAGGTCAGCCGGCGGGTGAGCACCTCCTCCATGGCGGCGTAGTCGTCGTTGCCGGCCACCGTGGCCACCCGGAAATGCCGGTAGTCGCTCTTCTTGGCCAGGCCGTCCTCGAAGACCACCATCGATCCGACGTAGTCGGTGCCCTGGAGGTGGCTCATGTCGTAACACTCGATGCGCAGCGGGGCCTCGGGGAGGTCGAGCTCCTTCTGCAACGACTCGAGGGCCCGGGCCCGGCTGTTGTGGTCGGAGGTCCGCTGCAGCCGGTGGCGGACGAAGGACTCCTTGGCGTTCTGCTCCACCGTCTCGAGCAACGAGCGCTTGGCCCCTCGCAGGGGTACCCGCAACGCCACCGGTCCGGGTCGGCGCTCCGACAGGTACCCCACCACGGCGTCGGCGTCCTCGGGCATGGTGGGTACCAGCACCTGACGCGGCACCCCGGAGGCCGGGTCGGCGTACACGTCGACCAGGAGGCGCTCGATGAGCTGCCCCGGGGTCAGGTCCTCCACCTTGTCCACGAAGAGACCGAGGCGGCCCACCACCTTCCCCGAGCGGACGTGGAACACCTGGACGGCGGCCTCGAGTTCGTCCTCGGCCAGCCCGAAGACGTCGAGGTCCTCGCGGCTGGCCAGTTCCATCTGGCGGACCGCGTCGGCGGCCCGGATGGCGTCGAGCTTGTCCCGGAGCACCGAAGCCCGTTCGAACTCCAGGGCCCCCGACGCCTCACGCATGGAGGCCTCCAGCCCCCGTTCGAGCGTGGCCGTGTTGCCACCGAGGAAGGCGATGAGGTCGGCCACCAGCTGGTCGTACTCCTCGTGGGTGATCTCGCCGACACACGGCCCCGAGCACCGTTCGATGTGGAACAGGAGGCAGGGCCGCCCGAGCCGTTGGTGGCGACGGAACTTGGTGTCGGAGCAGGTCCGCACCGGGAACGACCGCAGGAGCAGGTCGAGGGTGTCCCGGATGGCTCCCACGTTCGGGTAGGGGCCGAAGTAGAGGACCCCGCTCCGCTTGCGGCCCCGGACCACCGCCGGCCTCGGCCAGTCGTCGCCGACCGTGATGGCCAGCCACGGGTAGCTCTTGTCGTCCTTCAGTCGCACGTTGTAGCGGGGCTGGAACTCCTTGATCAGGTTGTGCTCGAGCAGGAGTGCCTCGGACTCGGAATCCACCACCATCCACTCGACGTGGTCGGCCTGGCGGACCATCTGGGCGGTGCGGGGCGGCAGTCCGGCCGGGTCCTGGAAGTAGGAGTTGAGGCGTTGACGGAGCGACTTGGCCTTGCCCACGTAGAGGACCCGACCGTCCCGGTCGATGAATTGGTACGAACCCGGGGCATCGGGAACAGAACCGGAGAGGGGTCGGGTAACCACTCCACCAGTGTGCCGTGCCGAAGCCGATACCGACGCACCGCACCGGCTCCGGCCCGAGGACCTAGACTGTGGGTTACGCCGGCCTGGTTTCCGGCGACATCTACCGCTTCGGGGCCGACATCCCCGCGGACGGGCGACCAGGCTGTCCCCGCCGGCCACATACCGGAGCGCCTCCCCAGGGGGTCATACCAGCATGCTCCGGCTACAGACGGCACTTCCCGACCGCTACACCACCGCCGATCCCGGCCAACTGGCGAGGTGGATCGGCGAGGCCAAATCGGCACTGGGCCGGCGGGTGGTCATCCTCGGCCACCACTATCAGCGGGACGAGGTCATGGCGTGGGCCGATGCCCGCGGCGATTCGTTCGGCCTGTCCCGCATCGCCGCCGACCAGACCGAGGCGGAGTACGTGGTGTTCTGCGGGGTCCACTTCATGGCGGAATCGGCCGACGTGCTCACCGGCCCCCACCAGCAGGTCATCCTGCCCGATCTCAACGCCGGCTGCTCCATGGCCGACATGGCCGACATCGACTCGGTGGAGGAGGCCTGGGAGGTACTGGGGGCGGTGACCGACGTCGGCCGGGTGGTTCCGGTCACCTACATGAACTCGTCGGCGGCCCTCAAGGCCTTCGTCGGCCGCCACGGAGGGGTGGTGTGCACCTCCTCCAACGCCCGTGCCGTCCTGACCTGGGCGCTCGGCCGGAGCCGCGACGGCGGCAGCCGCGGGGACCAGGTCCTGTTCTTCCCCGACCAGCACCTGGGCCGGAACACCGGATTCGAACTGGGCTACCGGGCCGAGGACATGGCGGTGTGGGACCCCCGACTGGACCAGGGTGGCCTCGACGACCCGACCATCAAGTCCTCCTCCCTCCTCCTCTGGAAGGGCCACTGCTCGGTCCACCAACGGTTCAAGACGGCCCACGTCGCCGCCTTCCGGGCCGAGCACCCGGGCGGGATCGTGGTGGTCCATCCAGAGTGCTCCCACGAGTTGGTGGAGGTGGCCGACCAGGTGGGCTCCACCGACTACATCATCCGGGCCGTGGCGGAGGCGCCCGTCGGTTCGGTCATCGGGGTGGGCACCGAGATCCACCTGGTCAAGCGGCTCGACGATGAGACGCCAGACAAGACGGTGGTATCACTCGATCCCCTGGTGTGCCCCTGCTCGACCATGTTCCGTGTCGACGCCGCCCACCTGGCCTGGGTGCTGGAGGGTCTGGTGGAGGGCGAGGTCCGCAACCGGATCGTCGTGGACCAGGAGACGGCGTCCTGGGCCCGGGTGGCCCTCGAACGGATGTTGGCCATCGTCTGACCGGGTGGCTGCCGACGGGGCCGCGCTCAGGTGGTCGCCGGCACCCGGGTACGGGGCGGGACCTTGACCGTGCCCGTCGATCGCTTGGTGGTGGCCTTGCCTGTGGCGCGCTTGGTGGGCGGCGGAGCGGCGGCGGTGGCTGGGCGAGGCTTGGGATCGGCCTTGGCCCGGCCCGGTTGCCCTGCCTTGGTCCGGCCCCGGGTCTTGGGTTTGGCCCGGGCCGACGGCTCCGCCTTGGTCCGGCCCCGCCCGCTCCCGAGCAGCGGGGCCAGCACCTCGCCGGTGTAGGTGCCCGGGGCCACCGCCACCTGCTCGGGTGTGCCCACCGCCACGACGGAGCCGCCCCGGTCGCCCCCCTCGGGACCGAGATCGATGATCCAGTCGGCACTCTTGATGACATCGAGGTTGTGCTCGATGACGATGACCGTGTTGCCCTGGTCGACCAAGCGGCTCAACACGTCGAGCAGCTTGCGAACGTCGTCGAAATGGAGGCCGGTGGTGGGCTCGTCCAGGACGTACAGGGTGTGCCCGGTGGACCGCCGGCTGAGCTCGCTGGCCAACTTGACCCGCTGGGCCTCCCCGCCGGAGAGGGTCGGGGCCGGCTGTCCCAGGCGGATGTAGCCCAGACCCACGTCGACCAGGGTCTGGAGGTGGCGGGCGATGGGTGGTTGGTGGGCGAAGAAGCCCAGGGCCTCCTCGCAGGACAGCTCGAGCACGTCGGCGATGGTCTTGCCCCGGAAGGTGACCTCGAGGGTGTCTCGGTTGTAGCGCGCCCCGTGACACACCTCGCACGGAACATAGATGTCCGGGAGGAAGTGCATCTCGATCCTGATGGTGCCGTCGCCCGAGCAGGCCTCGCACCGACCTCCCTTCACGTTGAAGGAGAACCGCCCGGGCTGGTAGCCACGCACCTTGGCCTCCTGGGTCTGGGCGAAGAGCTTCCGGATGTGGTCGAACACCCCGGTGTAGGTGGCCGGGTTGGAGCGCGGGGTCCGGCCGATGGGGGCCTGGTCCACCTCGACCACCTTGTCCACGTGCGACACGCCGGTGATGGTCCGGTGCCGCCCGGGCAGGGTCTTGGCCCGGTGGACCTGCTGGGCCAGCGACCGCAGCAGGATGTCGTTGACCAGCGTCGACTTTCCCGATCCGGACACACCGGTCACCGCCACCAGTCGACCCAGGGGGAACTCGACGTCCACGTCGTGGAGGTTGTGCTCCCGGGCACCCTTCACGATGAGCGACTCGCCGCTCCCCGGGCGCCGCACCGCGGGGACCGGAATCGACTTGGCCCCCGAGATGTACTGGCCGGTCAGCGAGTCGGGGTTGGATTCCAGGCCGCCGGGACCGGTGACCGGACCGGAGTGGACGATCCTCCCCCCGTGCTCCCCGGCCCCGGGCCCGACGTCGACCACATGGTCCGCGACCCGGATGGTCTCCTCGTCGTGCTCCACCACGATCACCGTGTTGCCCAGGTCGCGCAGACGCTTGAGGGTGCCGATGAGGCGCTGGTTGTCCCGCTGGTGCAGTCCGATCGATGGCTCGTCCAGCACGTAGAGCACCCCCACCAGACCGCTCCCGATCTGGCTGGCCAGCCGGATCCGCTGGGCCTCACCGCCCGACAGGGTGGTGGCCGACCGGGCCAGCGTGAGGTAGTCCAGGCCCACGTCGAGTAGGAACTGCATCCGTTCCCGTACCTCGCGGAACACCCGGTCGGCGATGAGGTGGTCGCGGTCGGAGAGGTCCAGCGACGCCACCACGTCGACCGCCTTCCCGATGGAGAGCGAGCACAGCTCGAAGATGTTGTAGCCCCCCACGGTCACGGCCAGGGACTGGGGCCGTAGGCGGGCACCCCCGCACGCCGGACAGGGCACCTCGCGCAGGAAGCCCTCGAGGTTGTCCCGCAGGAAGTCGGAGTCGGCCTCTGCGTGGCGCCGCTGCAGCCAGGGCACGATGCCTTCGTACGAGGTGTGGAAGGACCGCTGGCGGCCGTAGCGGTTGCGGTACTTCAGGTGGACCTGCCTCGACCCGGCCCCGTAGAGCACCAGCTTCTGGTCGGCCTTCTTCAGCGTCTCCCACGGGTCGTCCACCGAGAACCCGCCCAGCTCGGCCACCCCCGCCACCACCCGGGTGAAGTACTCGCTCCGAGCTCCGGACCACGGGGCCAGCGCCCCCTCGGCCAACGACTTGGTGGGATCGGGCACCACCAGGTCGGGGTCCACCTCGTACCGGGTGCCGAGGCCGGTGCAGGCCGGGCACGCTCCGTACGGCGAATTGAACGAGAAGTTCCGGGGTGACGGGTCCTCGAAGCTCAGCCCACAGTGGGTACAGGCCAGGTGCTGGCTGAAGGTGATGGCCTCCTCCTCGGTGCCATCGGCATCCACCACCACCACCTCGGCCACGCCCTCGGCCAGGGACAGGGCGGTCTCCAGCGACTCGGTGAGCCGGCGCCGGATGTCGTCCCGGCGGATCAGCCGGTCCACCACCACTTCGATGGTGTGCTGCTCGTAGCGGGCCAGGTCGAGATCACCCCGGTCGGCCAGCTCCACCGTCTGCCCGTCCACCCGGGCCCGGGCGAAGCCCTCCTTGGCCAGGTCGTCCAGCAGGGCGCCGTACTCCCCCTTCCGCCCCCGGACCACCGGGGCCAGCACCAGGAATCGGGTGCCCTCCTCCATGGCCAGGATGCGGTCCACGATCTGCTGGGGGCTCTGCCGGGCCACCGGTCGCCCGCAGTTCGGGCAGTGGGGCTTGCCGATACGGGCGTAGAGGAGGCGGAGGTAGTCGTAGACCTCGGTCACGGTCCCCACCGTGGAACGGGGATTGCGGGACGCCGATTTCTGGTCGATGGAGATGGCCGGGGACAGCCCCTCGATGAAGTCCACATCCGGCTTGTCCATCTGGCCCAGGAACTGGCGGGCATAGGCCGAGAGGGACTCCACGTAGCGGCGTTGGCCCTCCGCGTAGATGGTGTCGAAGGCCAGCGAGGACTTTCCCGACCCGGACAGGCCGGTGAACACCACCAGCCGGTCCCGGGGGAGGTCGAGCGACACGTCCTGGAGGTTGTGCTCCCGCGCGCCTCGGACCACCAGTCGATCAGCCATTGGGTGAGGATACCGGTGTGGGAGGAAGGCTCCGGCGGCCGGTCAGGACCCGATGCCGGCGTCGACGTCGGCGGCATCGCCCACCGGCACCAGCGACCCCTCCACCGGATCCTGGACCAGCACCGGCGACCCGTCCACCGGGTCCCGGGCCAGGAGGGTCCGGAGTTCGGCGATCTCGTCGCGGAGCATGGCCGCCTCCTCGAACCGGAGGTCCTCGGCGGCCTTGTTCATCTCGGCGTCGAGGCGGTGGATCAGGCTGGACAGCTGGTCGGCGTCGGGCCCGAGGGCGTGGGCCATCTCCGCCGCCACCGTCCGGGGGTCGACCCCGCCGGGACGGCCCTTCCGCCCCCGCCTCTCGGCCGGGCGCTCGTTGGCCCCCGAGGTGAGGGCGGCCGACCCACCGCCTTCCCCCCGGACCCGCTCGAGGATGTCGGTGACCGACTTGGTGATGGTGCGGGGATCGATGCCGTGGGCCTGGTTGTACGCCATCTGACGGGCCCGCCGTCGCTGGGTCTCCCCGATGGCGTTGGTCATGGAATCGGTGATGGTGTCGGCGTACATCACCACCCGGCCGTTCACGTTGCGGGCGGCCCGGCCCATGGTCTGGATGAGGGAGGAGGTGGATCGCAGGAACCCCTCCTTGTCGGCGTCCAGGATGGCCACGAGGGCCACCTCGGGCAGGTCCAGACCCTCCCGCAGCAGGTTGATGCCCACCAGGACGTCGAACGTGCCGAGACGCAGGTCACGCAAGATCTCGATGCGGGCCATGGTGTCCACGTCGGAGTGCAGGTACTGGACCCGGACCCGCTGTTCGGCCAGGTAGTCGGTGAGGTCCTCGGCCATCTTCTTGGTCAACGTGGTGACCAGCACCCGGTACCCGGCAGCCACGGTGCGGTCGATCCGCTCCCGCAGGTCGTCGATCTGGCCGGTGGTGGGGCGGATGTCCACCTCGGGGTCGACCAGGCCGGTGGGCCGGATGACCTGCTCCACCACGTTGGCGCTGTGCTCCAGCTCCCACGGGCCCGGCGTGGCCGAGAGCAGGATCACCTGACCGGTCCGCTCGACGAACTCCTCGAACCGCAGAGGCCGGTTGTCGAGGGCCGAGGGGAGGCGGAATCCGTGGTCCACCAGGGTCTCCTTGCGGGAACGGTCCCCGGCGTACTGACCCCGGAGTTGCGGGACCCCGACATGGCTCTCGTCCAGGACCACCAGGAAGTCCTTGGGGAAGAAGTCGAGCAGGGTGAAGGGGGCTTCACCCGGCGCCCGCCCGTCGAGATGGCGGCTGTAGTTCTCCACCCCGCTGCACACCCCGGTCTCCGCCAGCATCTCCAGGTCGTACTCGGTGCGCATCCGGAGGCGCTGGGCCTCGAGCAGCTTGCCGGCCCCGGTCAGCTCGGGCAGCCGCTCCCCCAGCTCGGCCTCGATCCCCTCGATGGCCTTGCGCATCCGCTCGTCGCCGGTGCCGTAGTGAGTGTTGGCGAACACCACCAACTCATCGAGATCGTCACCGATCTCCCCGGTCAGGACATCGAAGGGGCGGATCCGCTCCACGGTGTCGCCGAAGAACTCGATGCGGACGGCCTGGCTCTCGTAGGCGGCGTGGATCTCGACGGTGTCGCCTCGGGCGCGGAATTGGCCCCGGGTCAGGGTGGCGTCGTTGCGGGAGTACTGCAACTCCACCAACCGGCGGAGCAGGGCCCGCTGCTCGTGCACCTCACCCGGTCGCAGGGCCACGATCCGGTCGCGGTACTCGTCGGGTGAGCCCAGGCCGTAGATGCAGGACACCGAGGCCACCACGATCGTGTCCGGCCGGAGCAGGAGGGACGAGGTGCAGGCGTGGCGGAGACGGTCGATCTCGTCGTTGATGGACGAGTCCTTCTCGATGTAGGTGTCCGAGGAGGGCACGTACGCCTCGGGCTGGTAGTAGTCGTAGTACGAGACGAAGTACTCCACCCGGTTTCGGGGGAAGAATTCCTTCAGCTCCGCGGCGAGCTGGGCGGCCAACGACTTGTTGGGCTCGATGATCAGGGTGGGCCGTTGGACGGCCTCGATGGTCCAGGCGATGGTGGCGGTCTTGCCCGAGCCGGTGATGCCGAGGAGGGTCTGGTAGCGGTCACCCCGCTGCAACCCCGCCACCAGGCCCGCGATGGCCTGGGGCTGGTCGCCGGCGGGTCGGAACGGGGAGACGACCTCGAATTCGGGCACGAGGTCGATGGTACCGGTCCGGTCCCGGAGCGGGTCCGCCGTCGGAGGCCGATTCCGGGGCCCGTGGTCTGCGGGTCGGGAGCAGCCACGCCGCCGGGCCTTCCGGCCTGCCGGTTCCGCTCCGGGCGACGGTCAGTCCCGCCGCCGTCCCCGGAGCACGGACAACTGGTCCCAGACCCGATCCACCTCGGCCCGCAGGTGGTCGACATCGCCCGAGTTGTCGACCACCAGGTCGGCCCCGGCCAGCCGAGCCTGCCGGTCGGGCTGGGCGTCGATGCGGGCGCGGGCGTCGTCCTCGGCCATCCCGCGGTGGCGGACCAGTCGTTGCAGGGCCAGCTCGGTGGGGGCGTCGACCACCACCACCGCGGCCAGATCGAGGGTCTCGCGGTGGATGGCCCGCAACAGGGGGATGTCCAGCACCACGACCTCGTCGGTGTGGGCGAACCGGTCCCTCCGGGCGATCATCTCCATCCCGATGGCCGGGTGGGTGATGGCGTTGAGGTCGGCCAGCGCATCCGGGTGGCCGAAGACCAGCGCCGCTAGCTTGGGACGGTCGATGGTCCCGTCGGCGGCGACGACGTCGGGACCGAACCGGTCGATCAGGGGTTGGTACGCCGGGCCACCGGGGGCGACCACCTCCCTGGCGATCCGGTCGGCGTCCACCAGCCTGGCCCCGTGCTCGACGAGGAGGTCGGCCACCGTGGACTTGCCCGCCCCGATGCCGCCGGTGAGCCCGACTGCCAGCACGCGGCAGAGGATACCCGGTGCCCGACGAAGGCCGTTGCTGCACCGAAGGTGGACGACGATCCCCGCTATCCTGCGGATCCGGCCGACCCATGAGCGAATCCTCCCCCGTCATTCCGCCCGTCTCGTCCGGCGCGCCCTCCGACGTACCCACCGGGCGCCGCAGGCGGCCCGAGTCCGTCGACCTGGCGGTGTGGCTGTTCCTGGCGGCCATCAGCTACATCCCCTCGTTCCTCACTCAGCCGGGCAAGGTCGCCGCCGACACCAAGCAGTACCTCTACCTCGACCCGGGCCGCCTGATCCAGAGCGCCATCTCGGCGTGGGACCCCGATTTCGGAGCCGGGACGGTGACCCACGAGAACATCGGCTTCCTGTTCCCCATGGGGCCCTACTACTGGCTGGTGGCCGAGCTGCACATCCCGATCTGGATCGGCCAGCGATTCTGGATGGGGTCGCTCTTCTTCGCCGCCGGCACCGGGGTCTGGTACCTCGGACGACTGCTCGGGCTGTCCCGGTCCGGGCGGCTGGCCGGGGCGCTGGCGTACATGCTCACCCCGTACGTCCTCGACTACATCACGCGCATCTCGGGCATCGTGATGCCGTGGGCCGCACTCGGGTGGATGGTGGCCCTGACCATCCTGGCCGTGCGGAAGGGGGGCTGGCGGTATCCGGCGCTGTTCGCCGTGGTCATCGCCCTGGTGGGCGGGGTGAACGCCACCTCGATCCTGTTGGTGGGGCTGGCCCCCCTGCTCTGGGTGGTCTACGCCGTCTGGGGGACCCACGAGGCCCGATTCCGGGCGGCCCTGGGGGCCGTGGTGCGCCTCGGGATCCTCAGCTTGGGCGTGTCGGTGTGGTGGATGGCCGGGTTCTGGGCCGAGGGGGCCTACGGGCTGAACGTCCTCAAGTACACCGAGACGGTACCCACCGTCTCGTCCACCTCCCTCTCGTCGGAGGTGCTGCGGGGCCTGGGCTACTGGTACTTCTACGGCCAGGACAAGTTGGGTCCCTGGACCTCGGCCTCGGCCGGGTACCTCCAGTGGACGTGGCTGATCGTGGTGAGCTTTCTGGTCCCCATCGTCTGCGTGGCGGCCGGAATGGTGGTCCGGTGGCGCTACCGGGCCTTCGCCATCGCCTTGATCCTGGGCGGCGTGATCCTGGCCGTGGGCACCTATCCCTTCCAGGACCCCTCGCCCTTCGGGCGGTTGATCAAGGCCGCCGGGCCCGACTCCACCGCCGAACTGGCGTTGCGGTCGACCAACCGGGTCGTCCCGCTCGTCCTGCTGGGCCTGGGCCTGCTGCTCGGCGCCGGGATCACCGCCCTCACCGTTCGCTCCCGCTGGGCCGGCCGTGGCGTCCTGCTCCTGGCCGTGGCGCTGATCGCCGCCGATCTGCCGCCGCTGTGGGACGGGGGACTGGTGGCCACCAACCTGGAACGCCCCTCCACCATCCCCGCCTACGTGCATGACGCCGCCGCCTACATGGACGGCCAGAGCCACGACACCCGGGTGCTCCAGCTGCCGGGCCAGGACTTCGCCTACTACCGGTGGGGCATCACCTCCGACCCGGTGTGGCCCGGACTGATGACCCGTCCCTATGTGATCCGGGCGGCCCAGCCCGCCGGTGAGCCGGCCAGCGTGAACCTCCTCCAGGCCCTCGACGAGTCGATCCAGGACGGCGTGTTCGTGCCCGTCCACGCTGGTGCCGGTGGCCGGTCTGATGAGCGCGGGCGACATCCTCTACGAGTCCGACGTCCAGTTCGAGCGGTTCGGCACCGCTCGTCCCCAGCCCACCTGGCTCATCTTCAACAGTCCCGCCACCGGCCTCGGGAAGCCGGTCACCTTCGGGAAACCCCAGCTCTACCCCACCATCGAGTATCCCTTGACCGACGAGACCCAGCTGGCCATCCCCAACGGCGCCTCGGTCCCGCCCCCGGTGGCGGTGTTCCCGGTGCCGGGGGCCCGGCCCATCACCCGGACCGAGTCGCCCTCCGACCCCCTGGTGATCGCCGGGGACGGCCAGGGAGTGGTGGCGGCGGCGGCGGCCGGTCTGTTGGCCACCAAGCCCACCATCTTCTACTCGGCCACCTTCGCTCACGACCACCAGGGCCTCGAACGCCAGCTCCAGCACGGTGCGGTGCTGGTGGTCACCGATTCCAACCCCAAGCAGCTCTCCACCTGGGGCACGGTGTTCGACAACTACGGCTACGTGGAGCAGGCCAACGAGACCCCGCTGACGTCCAACCCCGCCGAGGAGGCCCTCCCGGTGTTCCCCGGGGCGGGCAGCGACACCCAGACCGTGGCAGAGGTCAACGGGGTGGCCTCGGTGCGGGCCACCGCCTATGCCAACCCCATCACCAACACCGCGGAGGACCAGCCCCTCAACGCAGCCGACGGCAATCCCGACACCGCCTGGACCGAGGGCGCCTTCAGCCCCGCCACCGACGAGTCGATCCAGGTCAACCTGGTCCACCGGGTCACGACCGACCACATCACGTTGCTCCAGACCCAGACCGGACCGCGCAACCGCACCGTCACCCAGGTCACCCTCACCTTCGACGGCGGGTCTCCGGTGACCGTGCCGCTGGGTGCGGCCTCCACCCTGGTCCCGGGTCAGGTGGTCTCCTTCCCCCGGCGGACCTTCCACACCCTGACGGTCACGGTCGACGCCACCAGTGGCGGCGTGCGGAAGGACTACCGGAGCCAGAGCGCGGTGGGCTTCGCCGAGATCTCCATCCCCGGAGTGGCCCCGGCCACCGAGGCCCTCCGGCTCCCGACCGACCTGCTGGCCGCCACCGGGGCATCCTCGCTCCAGCACCAGCTGGACCTGGTCATGACCCGGATCCGGACCCAGGTGACCCCGCCCCGCGCCGACCCCGAGGCCTCGATGACCCGCCGGTTCACCCTGCCCACGAGACGGACCTTCTCGATCGGGGGGACGGCCCGGATCTCCACCCTCGATCCCGATCCGGTGGTGGAGGGGCTGCTCGGGAGCACCTCGACGCCCGGCGTCGTGTCCGTGGTCTCCGCCAACTCCTCGGGTCGGCTGCCCGGAGACCTGCGGGCCGGGGCCGCGGCCGCCGTCGACGGGGATCCGACCACCTCGTGGGCTGCCGGGCTGGGCCAACTCGACACCTGGGTGGAGTACCAGCTGAGCGCACCCCTCACCTTCGACCATCTCGACCTGCAGGTGGTGGCGGACGGACGGCATTCCATCCCCACCTCGCTCACCGTGAGCACCCCGACCGGGTCACGGACCGTGCCGCTCCCCCCCATCCCCGACGGCACCGGCCGGCCCCAGGGGTCGGTGACCTCGGTGCCGGTGAGCTTCCCCGCCCTGACCGGCTCCGACGTCAGGCTGACCATCGACTCGGTGCGGCCCCACACCTTCCTCGACTACCTGTCCAACGGCCCGAACACCGAGCCGGTGGCCCTGGCCGACATCGGGCTCCCCGGTGTGGCTCCGATGACCACCCCCGCCCAGCTACCCGGCCGGTGTTACCCGGACCTGGTGGCGGTGGACGGAACGCCGGTGGACGTCGAGGTCTCCGGGTCGACGGCCGACGCCCTGGCCAACGGGGGCCTCACCATCCGGGGCTGCGGCAATTCCGCCCAGGGGATCGCCCTGGCCGCGGGGACCCACACCCTGACCACCAGCACCTACCGGGAGAACGGTCTCAACGTCGACGCCCTCCAGCTGGGTTCCTCGCCCGGGGGGTCGGCCGAGCCGCTCACCTCGGCCGGACTGCTGCAGGCGCCGCCGTCGCACCCGTCACCGCCGGTGCGGGTGCTCCGGCAGGGGCGTACCACCGAGACCGTCCAGGTCCACGGAGACGGAACCCCGTTCTGGTTGGTACTCGGCCAGAGCCAGAGTGACGGCTGGAAGGCGACGACGTCGACCGGGCTGAACCTCTCGTCCTCCACCCTCATCGACGGGTACGCCAACGGTTGGTACGTGCCGGGTGGTGCGGCCAAGGGGGTGATGACCATCAGCCTGACCTGGGCGCCCCAGCGGGTGGTGACGGCGGCCATCGTGGTGTCGGCGTTCACGCTGGGGGTCAGCCTGATCCTGATCGTGGTGCCGGCCACCGCGGTGGGCCCCGCCCTCCGGCGCCGGCGTCGGACGGGTCGGGGCGCGGTCGGAACCGACGGGACGGTGTCGTCCGAGTCGGACCCGCCCGGCTCGCCCTCGGCGGTCTCCTCAGCCGGTGACCCCGTCGGCTCCGCCCCGGTGCCCGGGCCGACGGCCGCGCTCGGGGGCGATCCGGGGCGGCCGGAGCTCGCCTCCCTGTTTCGCACCGGCGGACGGTCGCCGTCCTGGCCCCGGTCGCTGGCGGTCGCCCTCGGCGGGGGGCTGGTGGCCGCCCTGTTCGTGGCGCCGGCGGCCGGACTCCTGGTCGCCGCGGTGATCCTGATGGAGCTGCTGGTCGACCGGAGCCGCATCGTGGTGGTGGCGGGCACGGTGGGAACCCTGGTGGTCACCGTCGGGTACGTGGCCCTCCACCAGCACCGCAACGCCTTCCTGTCGGACATCAACTGGCCCGCTCACATGGGGTTGGCCAACTCGTTGGTGTGGGTGGCGGTGTTCCTGTTGGCCTCCGACGGCCTGGTCACATGGGTGCGACACCGGAGGGGCCCTCCCCGGTGAGCCGGAGGGACCTCCCCGTCACGTCCGGAGGGCGGTCGGGGGTACTCAGGTGGCCGTCGGGGCGGCCCGACCCGATCCGATCGGTTGGTCCGGACCTGGTGGCGCAGGCTCCTCGGGGGCCCCGTCGACCAGCCGGACCGGCGCCGGTCCTCCGGATGGCGACCCGGATGTCGCGCCGGGGGGCACCGCCGGCTCGGTGCCGGCGGCCGGACGCCGCCACCAGGCGATCGAGTTCTTCAACCGGAGGGCCGGCTTCTCGACGATGAAGTAGCTCAGGCCGGCCGAGACGATGGAGAGCCCCAGGACCGACAGGAAGAAGGCCCAGAACTCCAGGGTGAAGTCGCGGTAGTGGCCCACGTCGAGGATCTGGTAGATCCAGGTCTCGTGCCAGAGGTAGATGCCGTAGGAGATCACCCCGAGCGACGCCATCGGCCACCACTGCAGGAACCTCCGGATCGCCCCGCGTCCTTGGGGGCCGAAGACCGCCGGGAGCAGGAGGAAGAAGGCGAACATCGAGTAGAGACCCTGACGGGCCAGGTCGAGGTCCGACTGGAAGTAGACCGGGATGACCGGCGAGCCGATGTTGGAGACCCCCCAGAAGCAGGTCAGGGCACAGGCCCACGACAGCCAGGGAAACCACCAACTGCTCAGCCAGGGCGTCTCACGGTCCCGGTGGTGCATCCAGGCGCTCACCACCGCCAGCCCCATACCCAGGGCGAACAGATCGAGAAAGGCCGGCAGCCAGATGGTGGCCAACCGGAAGTACGGCGAATGGTGCGACTGGAATTGGAGCACGAAGAGCCGCCATCCGTAGCTCACGGCGGCCAACACCACCAGTGCTCCCAGCTCCAGCCGCAGGGTCTGCCGGTCGGTGCGCCGGTGGCGTCGGCGGCTGATCAGGGCGGCATAGAGCGGGATGAACAGGTAGAAGGACATCTCCACGCACAGGGACCAGGCGGCCGAGATCCCCTTCAGGTCCTGGGAGGGGAAGTAGATCTGGAGGAAGAGATAGTGCGAGGCGTAGGCCCTCCAACCCCCCGGACCGATGCCCGGCCCGGAATGGAACACCGAGGTGGTGACGAACAGCACCAACCAGTAGGCGGGGACGATCCGGAGCAGGCGACGCATCCAGAAGGCCCCGGTCCGGGGCCTCGGGCCGGCCGCCAGGTGGGCCACCACGAAGGGCCGGTAGAGCAGGAAGCCGGAGATGAGGAAGAACACCGACACCCCGATCTCCAGCCGGGCGGTGTACATGCCCACCCCGGTGCGGTTCCTCGGGGTGAGCCCGGAGACGAAGGCCACGTGGACCACCACCACGGTCACGGCGGCGATGGCCCGCAGGCCGTCGAAGGCGGGGAAACGAGGCGGCCGGCGTGGTGCGGGCGACTCGGGCCCGGAGCGGATCACCGGGGGCTGCTCGAGCGGAGTCTCGAGCGAGTCGAGCAGGGTGCTCACCCCGCCCTCCCCCGATCGGCGGAGTGGCGCCCGGGACCCGGCGCCCAGCGGCGACGGACACCGGAGAGCGCCGCATCCAGGGCCACGCCTCCCAGCATGGCCAGGGCCACGTCGGCCTCGACGGCGAACCGGGGGTCCCCGAAGGCCAGGACGGCGGTGAGGGAAGCCAGGACGACCAGCGCCACGAACGGGAACAGGAGCAATCGGCGCCGACGCAACACCACCCCGCCCAGCAGGGCCACCGGGACCAGGGCGTAGAAGTACCAGAGGCCCAGGCGGGACACCCACACCGGCCGCCCGGTGGCGGCTTCCAGCCCAGCGGTCTGGAGCGGACGGTAGACGTTCCAGACCCGCCCCAGTCGGGCCGCCCCGCTGCCGGCGGCCGTGGCCGGGTGGCCGGAGAGGTAGGTGAGGGCCGCCCGGACCTGGGCGTCGGTCACCGCCCGCGCCCCCGGAGCCCCCACCGGGAGGCGACCCACGCAGGCCGGGCTCCACCATCCGACCAGAGGGCCGGACGCCGTGGTGGCGCAGTTGGCTCCGGCCACCACCGGCCCGTACTCCTCGGCCAGCACCACCGTGTGGCCGAACAGGGCGACGTTTCGTCCCACCCAGGGCCCCACCACCAGGAGGAACACCACGCCCATGAGGGCCAGGGCCTGGACCCGGGTGCGGATGGTCGCCGAGCGGACCAGCAGGGCCAGGGGCAGGCCGACCAGTAGCACCAGGGCCACCAGGTCGATCCGGGTGAGGGTGCAGAGCCCCAGGGCCAGCCCGACCAGGGCGGCCTGGGCCAGGGTGGGGCTGGCCCAGAACCTGACCGCGGCGAACAGGAGCAGGGTGGTGACCACGATGACCGTGGTCTCCGGGCCGACCGTGGCCGGGTTGACCCACAACAGGGGGAAGGTGGCGAACACCAGGGCCGCCAGGATCCCGGCTCGGTCCCCGACCAGATCGCGGACCGTGACGCCGGCCAGCACCACCGACGCCACGAAGAGGAGGGCCAGGAAGGTCATGTGGGCGGTGGTCCCGGTGGCGTTGGCGACGTCGGCCACCGCCAGCAGCACCGTGGGGAGGGGAGGGTGCGCGGCGGTGGGAACCAGGAGGTGGGCCGTCGAGGCGGCCCGGTACGGATCGACGAACCAGGAGCCCCGGACCAACTCCCGAGCCTGCACGGTGTCGTACCACCCGGACGGCGGCAGCGCGTGCCGGTGGGACACGACGTGGATGAACAGGGCCTGGATTCCGGCGGCGACGGCCGCCACCCCGGCCAGCCACGCCGTGAAGCGGGAGGGTGGTCCGGACCGAGTCGGGGCGTCCCCGGTTCGAGGCGGGGCGGCCGCCCGCGGCTCGCCAGGAGTCGGATCGGGGCCCTTGCCGGGCTCCGTGGCCCCGGCCGAGGGCCCAGTGGGTCCGTCCCCCGGCCCGGCTGTCCCGCCCTCCGGTCCGGCGGTTACGCCGGGACCGCCTCCGCCGGCGGACGGGTCACGGGTCCCGGGCCCGTCGGTGGGCCCGGCCGGTGGAGGAGGCGACCCGGGACCGGTCGTGGTACCGACCGGCGGCGGGGTCATCGCCCCCGGGAGACCTGGGCCGCCAGTGTGCGCAGAGCGACCTCCGCGGTCCGCTCCCAGGTCATCTGCTCGGCCCGGCGCAGCGCCCCCTGGCTCAGGCGGCGCCGCAGCATGGGGTTGGAGAGGATCGACCCGGTGGCCTCGACCAGCTCGGGGACCGACGAAACCAGGAAGCCCGACTCGCCGTCCACCACGGCATCCTCGTGACCGGAGATGCGGGTGGCCACGGCCGGAGTGCCACAGGCGGCGGCTTCGGTGAGGGTCATGCCCCACCCCTCGCGGACCGAGGTGGAACCGACCACCCACGCCCGTCGGTAGACGGACAGGAGTTCCGCATCGGTGAGCCGGCCGGGCAGCGTGAGCCACTCCCCGGCGGCCGCCTCGGCGACGAGGTCCTCGAGGGCCGGACGCTCGTACCCCTCCCCCACGATCATGGCCCGGAGCCGGGGTTGGGTCTGCTTCAGGTCCACCATGGCCCGCACGAACCGGTCGAACCGCTTGACCGGGACCAGCCGACCCACCGCCACCACCAGGGGGTCGGGGGCCGACTCCTCACCCGGCGAGAACCGTGAGTCGATACCCGGAGGGACCACCGTGACCCGATTGGGCGAGAAGTGGAGCCGCCGGACCAGGTCGTCCCGGGCCGAATCGGACAGCGTGACGATCTGGCTGTAGTGGTAGAAGGGCGGCGCCACCCGGTGTTCGATGGCGTACCCGACGCGGGCCAGGGAGGGCGACAGCACCATCCTCCACATCTCGGCGTGGACGTGGTGGAGGAAGACGATCCGGGGGACGCGGCTCCACACCGGCGAGAAGAACGGCATGCCGTTCCAGATCTCGACCAGGCCGTCGCCCGTCCCGATCCGCTTCCGGAATCCGGCTACGGCGGTTCGGGGGAAGACTGCGTACCGCCCGGCTCGGCGGTTGATGGTGTAGCCGCTCCGGCGGATCTCGCGGGCCTTCCCGTCCACCCGCGAAGTCCACAGTCGGACATCGATGTCGGCTTCGGCCCACCGGGCCAGGATCTCGTGGGCGTGCAGCTCCGAGCCGCCCGCCTCGGCGTCGTCGAGGTCCCGCCAGGCCACCACGTCGATCCGGTGGAGGCCCGACGCGTCGGCCAGCTCGCTCAGCCGATCGCGGCTCTCCAGCCGTCGTTGCCGGGCCAGACCACCGGCCCGGTCCTCCTCGGCCACATCGGAGTCGCCGTCCAATCGCGCCGGGGAGGTGCCGCCGGCCCGGCGGGCCGGCTCGGGTCCGAGGGTCCCACGTTCGATGCCACTGGTCACACTGGTCCCCCGGGGTCGCGTCGGCCAATACTACTGACGGGATGCTCCGGCGCTGTGGACCGGGACCGGCGCCACCAGCGCAGGTGGACCGCGGCGAAGGCCATCCCGACGGCCAGGGCCAGCCCACCCTGTACGGCCAATTCGGCCCGCGCCGTTTCCACGATGTCCCCGTGGGCCTGGTGGATCAGGACCACCAGCACCACCACCCCCACGGCCAGCAGGCCGACGATCCATCGTCGGGCCGCTCCGAACAGGTAGTTGGTCAGGATGACGACGAGCCCGAGGCAGGCCATGGCCCCCACCAGGGTGGCGAAGGCCGGGGCCGCGCCGCTCAGGCGGGCCGAGAAGAACGTGGTCAGGAACCATTCCGGCGCCACCAGGGCCACCCCCAGGAGCACCACCGACGGCACCAGCAGGAAGACCATGGAGACGGCCACTTGGCGGAGGGCATGTTGGCCCTGGTGCCAGCGGAGGGCCGCCTCGGGCAGCACGTAGCTGCCGAGGAGGA
The DNA here is from genome assembly GCA_963833585.1 of uncultured Acidimicrobiaceae bacterium. Classification (GTDB taxonomy): domain Bacteria; phylum Actinomycetota; class Acidimicrobiia; order Acidimicrobiales; family RAAP-2; genus Bog-756. The sequence continues at coordinate 213,963 of CAWHYF010000005.1, forward strand.
TGGCGCCGAACACCAGCGACTTGCTGGCCACCGAGATGGCCGCGTAGGGCCCCGAGCTGGCCGGGTCCAGCCGCCCGACCAGGATGATGTCGGCGTTCTGGAGGATCCCGAGGAGCACGAAACCCACGAAGGCCACCGACAGGTCGATGGACAGCGTCCGGTCCCGGGCCGTGAGGTCCGGGACCTGGGAGTCGACCACCGGATAGTCCCAGGCCCGCCCGGCCAGGAACCGGGCATGGGTGGCCGCCACGATCTCCCCCAACAGGAGCCCGAGCGCGAACCCGGGGATGCCGAAGCCGGCGGCGGCGAACCCGAGGACGAACACCACCCGGACGGCGATCTCCACGATGAGGTTGAGTCCCAGGCCGGCGTAGCGGCGGTGCCCCTGGAGGATGGCCCGATAGAGGCACAGGATCAGCCACACGCCGCCTGCCACCAGGACCGCGGCTACGCCTCCCGAGCTCGGCAGACGGAGGGCCCTGGCCAGGGGGGCCTCGATGGCCAGGGAGAACGCCGTCCACACGGCCAGACCCACCAGACACCGTCGGGCCAGGCGGTTACTCCACTGGTGGACCTCTTCCTGGCGGCCCTGGGTGGCGGCGGCGGCAATCCGGCGGACCACACCCACCAGCAGCGCCGAGCCGGGCATGGAGAGGACGAAGAACAGACCGAGCAGCTGGGCCACTCCTCCGTACTGGCGGGGGGTGAGGAGCCGGGCGATGAGGACGGTCGCCACGATGTTGAGACCGCTCGCCACCAGGCCCCCGATGGCCAGGGGACCGGCCTGGAACACTCCCCCGACGAAGGATTCGGCCGCACCGGTCGGCTGGTCGCGGCCGTCGGCCGGGGCGGCGCCCGCCGACCCCGACCCGCCCCGCCCACCGGGCCCGAAGGGATCGGGCATCAGACCACCCGACGGTGTCGAGCGCGATGGTGTCCACCAGCGAGTCCTCGGCCACCTGCAGGTCGTCGGTCACTGGGGACCGCAGCGGATCCGGCATGGCGGGGTCCGAGCGACCCGATGAGGCCCCCGGCGAGAGCGAACCGCGGTGCAAGCGAGGGCCGTCGGCGTCGGCTCCGGGCTCCCCGGGTCCCTGCCGGCCGTTCGCGCCGCGTCTCCCCTGGTCCCGCCAGGCCATCACCTGGTCGGGCCGTGGCGGCACGGGACGGACGGATGGGCTGGCGGGTCGGGATCCGACAGGTCGGGCGTAATCGCGTCGGATGTCGCCACTGCACCTCCCCGACCTGCCATCACGTTCCCTTCCCCCCCGTTCGGCGGGGCGTCGCGGCGCCCCCGTTGCCGGTTTCGGGCGTACGTGTCGGACCGGGCCCGGCCTCCGGGACCTCCCGGGGCGCTCCCGTTCGGGACGAGCGCCCCACGATACCCCGACCCCGGTCGTCGGGACGGATCCGGGCCCGGCTCCGGTCAGCCGGTCGAGGAGGCGCTGGCCGACCGAACGGGCCTCGGCCCGGCCCGGGTCCGCTGGTGGGACAGCCCGAGCTGGACCAGGACGGGCAGGATCTGGGGGCGCAGGAGCATGCCGCCGTAGAGGGAGATGTGCTCGTTGTCGTCGTCCCGCACCGGCACCCCGTCGATCTCGGCACGATAGGCGCCGCCCGGATCGAGCATCCGGTTGAGGTCGACGACCGATGCCACCGTTCGATACCGCGCCACGGTGCTGCGCACCAGGGCGTTGTACTGGTTGGTGCGCACCGGTTGGTTGATGTCCCAGGGGGCGCCGTCGGGGGCCTCGGTGGTCTGCGTGATGTAGGGAAGGGTGAACACCACCACGTGGGCCCCTTTCGACGAGAGGATCCGGATGGCCTGCCCGAGCTCACCGGCATAGCGGTTGTCCCAGGCCGGCTCGCCGATCCGGGTCCACCGCCCGCCGACGATCCGATCGGACACCTCCCAGCGACCCAGCAGCACGGCCACCACATCGGGGTCGAGCCGGTCGACCTGGTGCTGCCAGGTCTGCTGCCAGTTGGCGCAACCCTGGGCGGCCTGGGTGACCGAGCCCTCGATGTTGACGACGCTGTCGGGGTCGAGGTCACAGCCCAGGATGCCCTGGTTCTCGAGGGTCGCCCCCCACGAGCCCGCCTGGACTCCCAGCCCGTTGCCGAGGGTGTACGCCAGCGAGTCCCCCAGCAGCAGGATCCGGACGTGGTGCCCGGAAGCCAGCCCCGCCGGTGGGGCCACCGGCACCGCGAACACCCCGGCCCGCTTCGGGGTCTGGGGGACGGCCTGGGGCGGCGGCGGCACCGTGGTCAGGACCAGGGCCGTGACCACCAGGGCCAGGGCCACCGGGATGGCCGCCACGAACGACCAGCCGGGTAGGGCGGTCCGGTTGCGGACCGGGAGTTCGATGAGGTGGTACGAGGCCACGGCAGCCGCACCCGTCGCCCCCAGGCGGACGGCCAGCAGGCCGGCGCCACTCAGACCGGTGTGCTGGCCGTCGATCATCAGGAACATCGGATAGTGGTAGAGGTAGAGCCCGTAGGAGATCCGCCCGATGTACCCGAGCGCGCCGAGGGACAGCCCCCGGGACAGCCAGGCGCGGGGCCGGACCACCACGGCCAGGATGACCGCGGCGGTGGCTACGGCCACCAACAGGAAGCCCCCGTCGTAGAGGAAGGCCCGCTCACCGCTCACTGCGTGGAGCGCCCACAGGATGGCCGCCGCCCCGGCGACCCCGAGCGCCGAGACCAGCCAACCGGGTGAGCCCCGGCGGGACCGGGATGCCCCCCGGTCCGGGACCGTTCCCCGGTTCCCCTCCCCTCCCCCTTCGGACTGGGGGCCCGACGGAACCTGGTCCCGGGCCGCTGCGCCCGCCCGTACCCCCCGGGCGATGTGGGGAATCGTCACCGCCAGCAGTGCGCCGACCATGACCTCCTGGACCCGGGTGTCGGTCCCGTAGTAGAGCCGGGTCACACTCACGCCGTGGTGGAACAGCAACGCGGTGACGAGGGCCGACAGCACGATCCCGAGGGCCGCCACCACGGCCAGACCCCGACGGCCCCGGCGGTGCAGGACGAAGAGGGCCAGCGCCGGCCAGATCAGGTAGAACTGCTCCTCCACCGCCAGCGACCACGTGTGGAGGAGGGGTGACGGCGGGCCGAACCGGACGAAGTAGTTCTGTCCGGTGAGAATGAACCGCCAGTTGGCCACGTAACCCAACGTGGACAGGGCATCACCCCGAAGGGCATGCAAGGTGCTCGGAAGTGCGAACCAGTGGGCGTAGGCCGCCACCACCAGCATGGTGAGGAAGAGCGCCGGCAGCAGCCGGCGGGCCCGTCGCTCGTAGAAGGCACGGAACCGCACCGTGCCCGAGGAGGACCACTCGCCCACCAGCAACGAGGTGATCAGGAACCCGGACAGCACGAAGAAGATGTCGACGCCGAGCAGACCGCCCCCGACCCAGGTCACCCCGCCATGGAAGGCCAGGACCCCGAGGACGGCCACGGCCCGGATGCCGTCCAGTCCGGGGACGTGCGGTCCCGAGCGCCGGGCCGTCGGGCCGGTCCCAGCCAGCAGGTCGGGGTCCTGGGGTGGCGCGGGCGTCACCGCCTCGGCTCCGGGCACCAGATCCACGGTCGTCACGGCTGACGATCGTTGCACGTCCCGACGGCCCGGTCGGCGCACACCGGTGGCCACCGGTTGGCCGGGGGCGCCCAGCCGAGGTGGCTCCGGCGTGGGGGGCGGGCGCCGGCCCGGTCTGACCTGGGACGTCGGTCCCTCCCCGGGCCCGGGCACCACGTCCGGGAGGGTCGGTGCACCTAGGCTGACCGGTCATGCGTCACCGGAAGCACTCCCCGCCACGGTGGTGGCTGTGGCTCGGGTTGTGGAGCACGGTGGGCCTGGCGATCCGCCTGATCACCGTCTTCCGCGAGCCCAACAAGACTGCCGGAGGCGACGCGTACTTCTACCACTACGGCGCCAACCTGCTGGTCAGCGGACACGGATTCATCAATCCCTACCTCTACGTCCCCCACCACGCCCACCATGCGGTGCAGTCGGCGTCCTTCCCGCCGCTGTTCCTCCTCCTGGTGGCCATCCCCTCGGCCCTCGGCCTCAAGACCTTCCTGGCCGAGCGGGTCTGGTGTTGCATCCTCGGGACGGCCGCCATCGTGGTGTGCGCCTACACCGGGAGGGAGATCGGGGGACGACGGGTGGGCCTGATCGCCGCCTTCCTGCTGGCCGTCTACCCCAACGTCTGGATGACCGACGAACTGGCCCTCTCCGAGACCATCGCCCCGATACTGGTGGCGGGAATCCTGTTCTTCACCTACCGGTTCTGGAAGCAGCCCACCGTTCCGCGGGCCATCTGGCTGGCCGCGTCGATGGGACTGGCCATGCTGGGCCGCGACGAGCTGGCCCTGCTGGTGGTGTTCATCCTGGTGCCGATGGTGCTGCTGGCCAAGGCCCTGAGCTGGAGGCGTCGGTTCGCCACCCTCGGTGTGGCGTTGGTCACCGTGGCGGTGGTGGTGGCGCCGTGGGTCGGCTACAACCTGAGCCGATTCGACAAGCCGGTCTTCATCAGCAGCGGGCTCGGTGTCACCCTGGCTTCCGCCGATTGCGCCGCCACCTTCTCCGGGCCCTACGAGGGCTACTGGTCGATGCCGTGCGCCCTGCACTACGCCAGCGAGCCGTCGGTGGACGTCCACGCCGACGAGTCGGTGGAGGGGGCGCAGCTGCAGCACCTGGCCCTGGACTACGTCCGGGACCACGAGAGCCGACTCCTCCCGGTCACGCTGGCCAAGCTGGGCCGGGCCTTCGGCTTCTTCCATCCCATGCAGCAGATCCATCTCGACTCGTACGTGGAGACCCGGCCCTACCGGTGGGCGGTGACCGGCCTGATCAGCTACTACGTGTTGTTGGGCCTCTCCGTCGGGGGCACCGTCATCCTCCGCCGCCGCCGGATCCCCTCCTTCCCGTTGTGGGCCGTGGGACTCGACGTGGTGTTCTCGGTGATCCTCACCTTCGGGCAGACCCGCTATCGGACCACGTTCGAGGTCTCGCTGGTATTATTGGCCGCCGTCCAGCTCGAGTGGCTCTGGTCCCGGTTGCGGGGGGGACACGATCCCGGAGCCGATCACGCGGGGGAACCGGCCCCCGATCGCCAACCCTCCGACTCCGTCGATCGCCCGACCCGCCAGCAGCCCCCGGGGGCCGGTTCGACGGACGGATCGGGCGACCGAACGGGCGTACCGGCAGTGACGACGTAGGACGACGACGAGACCCAGATGCCCAACGACCCGAAGATGCTCGTGGTCCTCCCGGCCCTCAACGAGGAACGGTCGGTCGGGATCGTGGTCAAGGAGGTGCGAACCGCGGTGCCGGCCTGCACGGTGCTGGTGGTCGATGACGGATCGACCGACGAGACGGCGGCCCAGGCCCGGGAGGCCGGCGCCGAGGTGATCTCCAATCCGTTCAATCTGGGGGTGGGGGGCGCCATGCGGGTGGGGTTCCGGGTGGCCCAGGCCCAGGGGTACGACGTGCTGGTCCAAGTGGACGCCGACGGGCAGCACGACGCCCGGGACATCGGGGTGCTGGTGGGGCAGTTCGACGACGAGCCCGGGCCCCAGGTCGTGATCGGGGCGCGCTTCGCCGGGCGAGGGGACATCGCCGTGCCCCGGGCCCGCCGCGCCGCCATGCGACTGCTGGCCCGGTACCTGTCCCGGGTCACCGGGACCAAACTGACCGACGTGACCTCGGGTTTCCGCGCCCACAATCGGGCGGGGATCGAGCTCTTCGCCCGGAGCTATCCGGCCGACTACCTCTCGGACACCGTCGAGTCGCTGATCATCGCGGCCGACGCCGGGGGCCGGGTCCACCAGATCCCGGTGACCATGCGACCCCGATTGGCCGGCTCACCGAGCCAGTCACCGTTCCGGGCGGCGCTGTACCTCCTCCGGGTGATGATGGTCCTCGTCCTCTCGGTGTTCCGTCGTCACTCCAATTCCAACCGCCAACGAAGGATGGAGGCCCTGTGACCGGTGTCCACATCATCGCCCTGGTCAGCGCGCTGATCACCCTCACCATCATCATCGAGCTGTCTCGACGGCGTCACCTGCACGAGAAGTACGCCATCATGTGGTTGGCGGTGGCCGTGGTCATTGCCTTCTTCGCCATCTTCCCCGGCCTGTTCAACTCGCTGGCCCACGGCTTCGGGGTGAAGAACCCCCCCGACCTGCTGACGGTCACCGCCGCCCTGTTCCTGCTGACCGTGTGCGTCCGGCTCAGCTGGGAGGTGGGTCGACTCGAGGACCGCTCCCGGGCCCTGGCCGAGGAAGTGGCGCTCCTGCGGAAGGACCTCGACGATCGCACCCTGGAGAGCACCTGAGCCCTGCGGCCCGGGGTCAGCCGGCCGCTTTGCGGGGGAGGATCGGGGCGTCCCGCCCGGTGCCGGAGCTTCGACCAGTGGACGGCGGCTCACCGTTGTCGTGCTCCTCGTGGTACTCCTCCTCCACGTTGACTGACCAGATGTCGTGGTGGGCGCCGTGGATGTTCTCGACGGTGAGCATGGCGGTGTACATGGAGTGGTCCTGGTTGTTGTACTTGTGCATGCCGTTGCGGCCCACCGGGTGGACGTTGGGGGCGTGCTCCTCGAACCAACGGCGGAGCACGTCGACGTTCTTCCGGTACACGTCGTCATAGACCGGGTAGGCCTTGGGCATGCGCACCACGTAGCCGGCCTCCACGTCGGAGGGGTCGACCAGGCCGATGGTGGCGAGCTCCTTGGTACCGAGGGCCACCAGGTCGTCGTCGGTGCAATTCCACAGCTCGTCCCCCTCGAACACGAAGTACTCCATGCCGAGGCAGGTCCGTCCGTCCTTCACCAGGTACGGGGACCAGGAACCGAAGTTCTGGATCCTGCCCACCTTCACGTCGGGCGAGTGGATGTAGATCCAGTTGTCGGGGAAGCCCCGTTCCACCGGTACCACCAAGGCCACGGTGATGAAGTCCCGGTAGTGCAGATCGTCGGCGGCCCGCTGCACCTCCGCCGGGACCGGCGGGTCCACGATCCGAGCCAGGGAGGTGAAGGGCATGGACGAGATGACGTGGGACACCTCGACCCGCTCCTCGCTGCCCCCGGACGCCACGGTCACCGCCACGGCGGCACCCTGCTCCACGTGGACGGTGGTGGCCGCGGTCTCCATCCGGACCGTGGCACCGGCCGCCTCGATCTGCTCGGTGCAGCGTTCCCACATCATCCCGGGGCCGTACTTGGGGTACTGGAATTCCTCGATGAGGCTGGTCACCTGCTTGGAGGTGTCCCGGCGCTTGCCGGCCAGGGAGGACCGGATCGGCTCCCACACCGCGTTCCACAGGGACATGCCCTTGATGCGCTGGGCACCCCAGTCGGCGGAGATCTCGGAGGCCGATACCGCCCACAACTTCTCGTTGTAGGTCTTGAAGAAGTGGTTGTAGAGCCGCCATCCGTAGTTGGAGACGATGTAGCCCTCGAGGGTGCTCAGGTCCTTCGGCGGATGGACCCTGACCCAGAGGAAGGAGAGCCCGCAGCGGAAGGCCTCCACCACCCCGAGGTTGGAGAGGGCATTCCCCAACTTGATCGGATAGTCATAGAACTTGCCGCCGTAGTAGATGCGGCTCATCCTCGGCCGGAGAAGGAAATCCTCGGGTGGGAGCACCTTGTGCCAGAACTCCTCGACCGGCTTGACCTTGGTGAAGAACCGGTGCCCGCCGATGTCGAAGCGCCAGCCGTCCCGCTCCACCGTGCGACTGATCCCGCCCACCACCGAGTCCTCCTCCACCACCACCACCGGGTCGCCTCGCTCGACCAGTTCGCGGGCGGCGGTGAGCCCGGCCGGGCCGGCTCCGATCACCAGGACCGGCTCGGTGAGCGCCCGATGGTTCCCGACGGGTCCGGAGACGGGTTCGGTCCCGGTCATCGGGGGGGATCGGCCATCGGGGGCGGTGTCATCGGCATCATCACCATGCGGTCCTGTCGCTCGGTTCGGTCGCATTGCCGGGCCCCCGACCGATCTCGACGTCCACTCCGTGGCGGGTAGGTGACGCGTGGTGACGCCTGGAGCGTACCGTCAGCCCGGCTGGCAACGTCCCGCAGGTTAGCGGCTGGTCCCCCCGAATCGTTGAACCCCCGGACGTCTCGCTCGTGACCAGGGCGGCAGTCCCGGTCCGGCTCTGACGACGGGTGGGACCGCCGTCGAGCGACGCACGGATGATCGACCCCGGCGTCACCGTTCAACCCGAGGCCCCGGTCGGCGCCGGGGCCACGCCCGGATCGCCCACCGGGGCCCCGGGGGCACGAGGCCCCGGCGGTCCGTCCCCGGTCTGCGCCGCCACCCCGACCAGGCGGCCCATCGCCGCGCCGTCGTCGCCGGTGCCGGCTTCCCCCGGCTCGTCGCCGCCGTGATCATCGACGGTGCGGCTCCTCCCCCGGCGGCCCCAGATCCAGTCCAACTGGACGGCCGCGGCCAGGACCAGGGCCACCTCGAAGGTGCTCCGGTACCGGGTCTGACCGAAGGTCACCGCGACCGAGACCGCCACATCGAGGCCCACCGCCAGCAGCGGGAGGATGGGCACCCGCCGTCGGCGCAGGATGATCAGGCCCCCGATCGACAGGGCGACCAGGGCGTAGTACCCCCCGAGCCCGACCAGGGCCCACCGGTAGGGACGGGTCTCCACGGTGGAGTCGAGCCGGATCTGTTCCAGCGGGTGGAACGCGCCGAAGGCCCGGCCCAGGCGGGCCATCTCGACCGGGAGGATCCGGTTCCGGTGGGCGTCGATGAACCGGAAGGCATAGGCCTGGGCCTCGGCCCCTTGCACCGACTCGTCGGACCCCGGAGTGAAGCTGTCCTTGGCCAGCACCGCGCACTCCAGGGACCAGTAGCCCTCGGAGGGACCTCGGTAGAGCTCCGGACAATTGGAGGAGGCCAGCGTGACCCCGAAGCCGGAGCTGATGTAGACCGGGTCGTCGAATCGGCTCAGGTTGTAGCCGACCCACGGTCCCACGATGAGCAGTGCGGTGAGCGCGGCGACCGACAGGAGCCCGATCCGGTACCGCCATCGCAACGCCGAGGCCATCAGCACCATCGGCACCACGACGAAGACCATCAGGAGGGAGAGTTCGTCACGGGCCAACGTGGCCAGCCCGACCGCAGCGCCCAGGGCCACCACCGACCTCAGGCCCGGCGTCCTCCAGAACCGGTAGGCGGCCCACAGGACCAGGGCCACCAGCACCGGTGAGAGCGACTCGGACAGGCCCAGCTCGTCGCTCATCCACAGGTTGGGGTACACCGCCACCAGGAAGGCCGCCACCAGGCCCACCCGGCGCCCGCCGATCTCCCGTCCGGCGTAGCCGCCCACGACGACGCCGGCCGCGCCGATCACGCAGCACCACACACGGTGGGCGAAGAACGTCTTGAGCCCCACCAGGGAGGGGATGGCCAGAACGAATACGAAGAGTGGTGGCCACGCCGCTGTCTGTACCTGGTGATGGGCACTGTTGGCGTAGTAGATGAAGGGGTTGATGAACCCTTTGCCCTCCACCAGCAGATTGGCCGCATAGTGGTAGTAGTAGGCGTCTCCACCTGGAGTTCTGTCCGACCGGTGGGGACCGAACAGGGAGGCCAACCGGATCCCGAGACCGACCAGGGTCCAGAGACCCAGCCACGGCCACCAGGCGCGGGCGGAATGCCTCCCCCTGCCGATCATGGACCGCAACTCTATGCTGTGACCTCGGGGGGCACGTCAACCGGGGAAGGGCCGGCGCGGGCCGGAGAGAGGTGCGGAGAAGAGGTGACGGAGTCCCCGTCGAGGTGGCGCCGGTGAGCAACGGCAGCGGAGGGACGGGGTCGACGCCGTGTCGGGTCCTGGGAGGGGCGATCGGTAGATGTTGACAGCAACGGGGCTGGTCGAGTCCTGGGATCAGCCTCCGACGGCCGACGGGCGTGAGGCGCTGCCCATCGACCTGTCCGGGCCGCACTGGAAGACGCTGCCGTTCCCCGAGTGGATCGATCCCTCGACGGCGCCCGAACCCGCCCCGGCGCCGTACTCCCCCCTCGACGGGACCCGGGTGGCGTCACTCGACGGGATGCGGGCCTTCGCCGTGACCGCAGTGATCCTGTATCACGCCAACCCCAGCTGGGCCGTCGGCGGGTACTTCGGGGTGGACGTCTTCTTCGTCCTGTCGGGCTTCCTGATCACCACCCTCCTGCTCGGCGAGTGGCGGGGATCGGGCGGCGTGGGCCTCCGGGCCTTCTGGGGCCGGCGGGCCCGGCGCCTCCTGCCCGCGCTCTTCGTCATGCTGGCCGTGGTCGGCGCGGTGTCCGTACTGCTCCCGAAGGTCCTGGGCTCACCGGGGCTCCTCGGGGACACCTTGGCCACGGTGGGCTACGTGGCCAACTGGCACTTCATCTCGGTCCACACCAGCTACTTCGCCACGGTGGCCAACCCGTCCCCCCTGCAGCACACCTGGACCCTGGCCATCGAGGAGCAGTTCTACCTGATCTGGCCGCTGGTGCTCCTGGCCCTGGTCGGTGGGTTCCGCGCCCTTCGACGGCGGTCGGGGGGCAGCGGGCGGGGCCGCCTGGCTCTGGTGGCCTGTGCCGCGGCGGCCGGAGCGGTGGCCTCGGCGGTGGCCATGGCGGTCCTCACCCCGGTGGGAGCCACGTCGGTCAACCGGGCCTACTACGGCAGTGACACCCGGGCCCAGGGCCTGCTGGTGGGGGCGGCCCTGGCCGCCCTGTGCCTGTGGTGGGGACCGGTCCGCACCGCGGTCGGACGGCAGTTGCTCGGGGCGGCCGGTCTGCTCGGGGCCGTCGGGATCGTGGTGATGTGGCGCACGGTGCCCGAGTCCTCGGCGCTCACCTTCCACGGCGGGTTCGGCCTGTTGGCCGTGGCCACGGCAGGCGTGATCGCCTGCGTCACCCTCCTCGGCCGCCATCCCGTGGCCGGACTGCTCTCCCTCCCTCCGTTGGCATACCTGGGGAAGATCTCCTACGGCATGTACCTCTGGTACTGGCCGGTCCTGCTGGTCATGACCTCGTCCCGGACCCACCTCCACGGCGTGGTCCTCCTGGCCGCCCGACTGGCCGCCATCGTGGCCGTGGCGGCCCTCTCCTTCCACTTGGTGGAGACCCCGATCCACCGGGGTCGTCTGGTCGGCTGGCGGTCGCTGGTGGCGGTCCCGCTGGCGGCGCTGGCCGTCTCGGTGCTCCCCTTGATGATGCCCTCCGCCTCGGCGGTGTCTCCCGTCGTGCCGAGGGCGCCCCGGCCGGCCCTCCCCTTCACCGCCGGAGCGGCCGCCATCCGCCCCGTCCGGATCCTGCTGGTGGGCGACTCGATGGCCGGCTCCCTCGGGGTGGGACTGAGTGCCGCCGCTCCCCAGTACGGAGCCGAGGTGGTGAACGACGGCGCACCCGGGTGCTCGCTCGCCGAGGCCGACCAGGTCCGGGTGCTGTGGTTCACCAATCCCCCCGGGGCCCCGTGCCAGGCCGGCAACCCGGGAGGGGTCATCGGGGTCTACAAGAGCCTGGTCCGCCAGTTCGATCCCGACGTGGTGGTGTACCTGGCCCGGAGCGACACCCTCGACACCCAGCTCGACGGCACCTGGCAGCACCTCGGCGAGCCAACCTTCGACTTCTGGACCCAAGCCCGGTACGACCAGGCCATCGGTGCGCTCGACTCCGGCGGGGCCCATGTGGTCCTGCTCACGTCGCCCTACTACGACAGCGGCGAGGAGCCCGACGGATCATCCTGGCCGGAGAACGATCCGTCCAGAGTGATCACCGAGAACCAACTCCTGGCGGCCTCGGCCAGACAGAACCCGGCCCGGGCCTCGGTGTTCAATCTCGGCGCGCTGCTGTCCCCGGGGAACCAGTTCGACACCACGGTGGACGGGGTCACGGCCCGCTGCTCGGACGGTGTGCACCTGACCGTTCCCGGCGGCGAGCTGGTGGCCGCCAAGCTGCTGCCCACGCTGGTGGCCCTCGGCCGGTCCCACGCCGAGCTGCACGCCAGCGGGTCCCGGCCGGTGCTTCCCCCGGCCGCCCAGCCCTGGTGGTACTCCGATCTGCCCTGCGGGACCTGAGCCGGGACCTGGTCCCGCCGATCCCGGCCGAGGTCAGGGGGCCACCGGTGTGAACCGGGTCAGCGACATCGGTTGGTAGAAGCTCACGGTGTTGCCGCCCACCAGCTCCTGGGCCCGGTAGTGGGGATCACCCTCGAGGGTCTGGACGATGCCCTCGCACTTCACGCCGAAGGTCTGGTAGCCCGGGTACCACACCAGGAAGATCTGCCGGTCGGACTTGGCGGCCAGGGACTCCAGGTGCTCGGAGAAGGTCAGTGGGTTCCCGGCGGCCGAGGCCGCGCCGTAGTCGACCCAGTCGACGAAGGTCGGCCCGGTGCCCCGGGGGAAGGTGGTCTGCTGGTAGCGGCCGGCCGGGAGGAGCCGGTTGACGGCCGGGCCGAGCTGGTCCGGGCAGTAGGCCACGATGTCGCCGGGCCGTCCGGTGCGGGCGATGGTGGCCGCCACCTGGCCGGCCTGGGTGCGGTTGGTGGTGATGTTGGTGACCGACCCGGCCAGGCCGGCCACCACGGCCAGGGTCAGGATGACGCTCCGGACCCGCCGGTCCCGGAAGGTGACCAGCCCGAGGACGACCAGGAGCAGGAGGGGGAGGAACACCACCGAGGCGTACCGGGCGTCGAAGGCGCTGTTGGTCAGGAACCCCCCGGCGATGGCGGCGCCCAGCGTGCCCACCACCACGATGGCCAGGGGCCGGCCCAGTGGGCGGGTGCGGATGTCCAGGTCGATGTGTCGCCGGTCGGTGGCCAGACCGAACAGGCCCAGCCCGGCCAGGGCGAAGAAGATGAGGGCCAGGGCCCGGCCCTGGCTGGTGCTCCCCCCGGCGAAGGAGGCCACCGCGTTGACCATGGCGGCGAAGTTGGCCGGCGTGGCCCAGGGGGTGCCGGTGTGCTTGGACTGGTAGAGGAAGGTGGGGAGCCAGGGGAGGAAGGTCAGGCACCCCACCGCGCCGGCCACCAACGAGGCCCGGGCCCCCCTCCTCCACTCGGGGCGACCCCGCCACCCTTGCCACGCCAACCAGAGCATGGTGACGCCGATCAGGTACAACGACCAGTAGTGGCTGTAGAGCAGGAGGCCGGTCACCGCGCCGAGGGCGATGAGGTTGCCGAAACCCGGCCGGCGCAGCGACCGGTCGAGCGCGAGGAATCCCAGCAGGGTCAAGAGCACCACCAGCGAGTACATGCGGGCCTCGGTGTCGTAGCGGGTGGCGAACGGCGAGGAGGCGACCAGCAGCATGGCCGCCCATCCCGCGTGACGGCCGCCGAGCCGATTGCCGGCCACCCAGGCCAGAGGAACGGTGACCACGCCCAGGACTCCGGACAGTGACCGGACGGCCACGTCGGACGTGCCGAACCACCCCATCCAGACGTGGAGCAGCACGTAGAAGAGCGGTGGGGCCCCGTCCCGGCGGAGGAAGGAAGGGATCTGGTGGAGGGGGAGCCGGGCGATGTTCACGGTCAGCGCCTCGTCCAGCCACAGGTCCGACCGGGTCCAGAACCGCAGGACCAGGGCGGCCACCATGACCGCCACCACCCCGACCGCGATGGCCGTCCTGGCCGGTCTGCCGAAGGGCGGCCCCTCGGGATCCTCGGGGTCGGTGGCGCCCGGCACCGGACCCCGCCCAGCGCCGGTCCCGGAGTGGTCTCGGCCGTCGCGCTCGGCCCCGGGACCCCGGGGACCCCGGGTGGCCTGCTCGTCGGGTTCGACCACCGGGGCGGATCCGGACGGAGGCGCATCCATGGCCCGCATGGTACCCAGGGTCCGCTGGGAAGTGTGATCTCCGTTCCCACCGTGGACCCCGGGTCTCCTTGGAAGTAACCTGCCCACACGGCACGCCGTGGCTGTGGCAGAGTGCTTCGGTCCTGGAAGTTCGGACGTCAGCAGCAGGCAGGGGAGAGATGGGGGAACTCTGTGTCATCAGGTAGCGAATTGAGCCGCCGGTCGTTCCTATCCCGCGGCGCAGCCGCCGGTGGTCTGGTCATGGTGGGTAGTGGCGCCGGTCTGCTGGCGGGTTGCTCGTCCAGCTCCGACTCGTCCTCGACCACCGACGTCCGGCGGTTCGAGCGCGGGAGCCGGCACTCCGCAGCGGGGTGGGACGCTCACCGTGGGCACGATCGCCGAGATCGACGGGTTCTATCCCGCTACCAACCACTGGGACACCAACGGCTACCTCTACGCCAACGCCGTCTACGACCCGCTGATGGCCGTGGCCGCCGACGGTTCCATCCAGCCGTACCTGGCCAAGTCGATGACGCGCCAACGCCACGTCCGATGTCTGGACCATGACGCTCCGGCCCGGCATCAAGTTCAACGACGGGTCGGCTCTGGACGCCTCGGTGGTGCTGGCCAACTACAACGCGTTGAAGACCTCGGCGCTCACCGGAACCGCGCTGGCCCAGGTCCGATCGGTGACCGCGCCGGACTCGATGACCGTGGTCTATACGCTCACCGGACCCAATCCGACCTTCCCGGCCGGGCTCACCACCCAGGTGGGCTACGTCGTGGGCGCGGCCATGATCGAGGCGGCGAGCAGCAACACCTCGAAGTCGCCCCTGCCGGTGGGGACCGGTCCGTTCACCTACGCCCAATGGCAGCCCAACGACCACTTCACCGCCACCCGGAACCCCAATTACTGGCGCACCGGGCTCCCCTACCTGGACGCCATCACCTTCAAGCCCATCCCCGACACCGACCAACGGGAGTCCACCCTGCGGTCGGGAGGGGTGGACATGATCGAGTCGATCACCCCGACCACCATCACCAACTTCTCCGGATCGGGGGGATCGGGCTTCCAGTTGATGGACACCCGCACCGGCGTCATCGGCCAGCCCACCTTCTCCTTCATCATGCTGAACACCTTGGTGTCCCCCACCAACGACCTGTCGATCCGCCAGGCGCTGGCCAAGGGGATGAACCAGTCCGAGCTCCAGAAGATCCTGGGCGGCCCGCCGGCCCAACCGGTGAACGGGATCTTCCTGCCCAACTCGCCCTACTACAGCCCCACCGCCTATCCCGCCTATGACCTGTCCGGGGCGAAGAGCCTGGTCAGTCAGTACAAAGCCCAGCACGGCACCCCGTCCATCGCCATCACCACCATCCCCGACCCGATCGCGGTCAAAGAGGTGCAGGCCGTGCAGCAGATGTGGCAGCAGGCGGGGTTCGACGTCTCCATCGTCGAGGTCCAGCAGGCCACCATCATCGACGACTTCGTGCTGGGGAAGTTCCAGGCGGCCACCTCCTACCAGTTCGGGGCGGTCAACCCCGACCTGAACTACGTCTGGTGGAGCACGACGACGATCTCGCCCGTGGGTCAGATCGGCCTCAACTTCACCCGGCTCAACGACCCGCAGATCGAGACGGCGCTGCTCCAGGGACGGCACACCAGCGACCAGGCCACCCGGGAGTCGGCCTACAAGACCGTCAACCAGCGGCTGGCCAAGGACCTGGCCTACCTGTGGATCGAGCAGTACTTCTTCTCCCAGGTGGCCGAGGACCGGGTGGAGGGTCTCGGCAGTCGTACGCTCCCCGGCGGCATGCCCGGCTACGCCTTCGACGAAGGGATCTTCGCCCCGACCCAGGTCTGGTTGAAGGGATAGTCGGACCGGCGACCCGCTCCGCCCCCGACTGCCATGGCCAAGTACTTCGTCCGCCGATTTCTCCAGCTGGCGGTGGTGGCGTTCATCATCTCGGTCCTCTGCTTCCTGCTGGTCCACCTGCTTCCCGGCGACCCGTCGGTGGTCATCCTCGGACCCAACGACACCGCGCACAACCGGGCGGTCCTGTTCCAGCAACTCGGCCTCAACAAGCCCCTCTACCAGCAGTACTTCACCTGGTTGGGGGCGGTGTTCCACGGCAACCTGGGCCAGTCGTACCTGAACCACGAATCGGTGACCCACATCGTGGCCACCGGGTTCCCCATCGACCTCGAACTGATCATCATCTCCCAGGTCATCGCCTTCGCCGTGGCCATTCCGCTGGCCCTGGTGACGTCGCGCCGGCCCAATCGGACCCTGGACAACGTCTCGACCACCAGTACCTTCGGATTGCTGGCTCTACCCCCGTTCGTCATCGCCCCGATCATGGTGGCCGTGTTCGCCGTGGGGTTGCACTGGTTCCCGGCCACCGGATACGTCCCCTTCGCACAGAACCCCGGCGCCAACCTGCACGACATGATCTTGCCGTCGCTAGCCATCACCGCCGGCTCCATCGCGGTCTACTACCGGCTGCTGCGATCGGACCTGATCAGCACGCTCCAGGAGGACTTCATCACCATGGCCCGGTCCAAGGGCCTGAGCAACCGGACCATCATGTGGCGGCATGCCTTCCGGCCGTCGTCCTTCTCGCTGCTGGCCGCGGCCGGGGTCAACATCGGCGCCCTCTTGGCCGGGACCTTTATCGTGGAGTACCTGTTCGCCATCGCCGGCCTGGGCTACTCACTGGTGCAGGCCGTCCAACAGCGTGACTACCTGGTGGTCCAAGGGATCGCGCTGGTGGTGGCCATTGCCTACGTGGTCATCCAGTTCATCATCGACTTCCTGTTCACCGTGGTCGACCCGAGGGTGACCCGGGAGTGACCGATGCCTGACGACCGCGAGCTGGCCGACACCCGAGCCTCGGGGCAGCTGCTCAGCGACCAGGTCCCGGGCCTGGCCGCCCTGGACGAACTGGTCGTGTCGCGGCAGTCCGAGCACCTGGAGAGCGAGGACATCCTGGTGTCCAAGCCGATGGGCATCTTGTTCTGGCTGGCCCTGAGTTGGGTGGGCCTGGTGGTGGTGCTGGCGATCGTGGCCAACCTCCTCCCCCTCCCCAATCCCAACTTCCAGAACTACTCGGCCATCAACGCCTCCCCCAGCGTCCACCACCTCCTCGGCACCGACGATCTGGGCCGTGACCTGTTGAGCCGGCTCATCTTCGGCGCCCGGGTGTCGCTCATCGTCGGCTTCTGCTCGGTGGCCATCGGCATGGTGGTCGGCGGCACCCTCGGGCTCATCTCCGGCTACAAGGGCGGCCGCCTGGACGTGGCCCTCAATGCCGGCTCGTTCGTGATCCTGGCCTTCCCGGCCATCGTGGCGGTCATCGCCATCCTGGCCTTCTGGGGCCAGTCCCTGGTCAAGATCACCGTGATCCTGTCGGTGGCGGTCATCCCGCTGCTCTACCGGGTGGTCCGGGCCTCCAGCTTGGCCTTCGCCAACCGGGAGTTCGTGATCGCGGCGCGGACCCTCGGGGCCAGGTCGTCCCGGATCGTCTTCCGGGAGATCCTGCCCAACGTGGTGCCGGTGGCGGTCACTTTCGGCCTCATCACGGTGGCCGGGGTCATCGTGATCGAGGGATCGCTGGCCTTCCTCGGCCTGTCGGTTCCCCCACCCACGGCGTCCTGGGGGAACATGATCTCCGAGGGAACCTCGAACGGCAATCTCAGCATCAACCCGTACATCATGCTGTGGCCGGTGCTGTCCATGTTCCTGCTCCTCCTGTCCATCAATCTCATCGGGGACCGGCTACGCCAGCGCTTCGACATCCGTGAGGGCCTCTTGTGAACCGCCGATCGCCCCGGGGCACCACCACCAGCCTCGACTTCCCCGACGTCGGTGAGCCCGCCGGTCCCCTCCTGGTGGTCGACGACCTGCACACCGCCTTCCGGACCAGCCGGGGAACACTCCGGGCGGTGGACGGGGTCTCGCTGTCGGTCGACCGCGGCAAGACCCTGGGCATCGTCGGGGAGTCCGGTTCGGGCAAGACGGTTCTGTCCCGATCGATCATGGGTCTCCTTCCGCCACGGGACGTCATCACCAGTGGGACCGTGCACTTCGCCGGGCGGGAGCTGACCGCCATGTCTGCCGGGGAGCTCCGTCAGATCTGGGGCGCCGAGTTGAGCATGATCTTCCAGGATCCGATGACCGCCCTCAACCCGGTCAAGCGCATCGGGCGCCAGATCACCGAGTCCCTCCGCCTCCACGTGGACATGGATCGCAAGGAGGCCGACGCCACCGCCATCGAGCTCCTCCGCTCGGTGGGGATCCCGTCTCCCGAGCAGAGGATCCGCTGGTATCCCTTCCAGTTGTCCGGCGGCATGCGCCAACGGGTGATGATCGCCATCGCCCTGGCCTGCGCCCCCCGGCTGGTCATGGCCGACGAGCCGACCACCGGGCTCGACGTGACGGTGCAGGCCCAGATCTTGGACCTCCTGGCCGATCTGCAGCGGGAGCGGCACATGGCGGTGATCCTGGTCACCCACGACCTCGGCGTGGTGGCCAACCGGGCCGACGACATCGTGGTGATGTACGCCGGGAGGATCGTGGAGCGGGCTCCGACGAGCACCTTGTTCGGTGACACCCACATGCCCTACACGCGGGCCCTGATGGACTCCATCCCGCGGCTGGCCGACCCCAGTGGGGTCCGGCTCAATGCCATCGCCGGTCGGCCTCCTGATCTGATCCATCCGCCCCCGGGGTGCCGGTTCGCCCCCCGTTGTCCCTACGTCCAGGACAAGTGTCGCGAGAGCGATCCCCCGCTGCGGACCGCCGGGTCGCCGGACCACCTGTTCGCCTGTTGGTTCCCCCTGGTCAACGGGGTCTCGACCGCTCCGGTGGGCACCCCGGCAGTCCGGGTCGCCGCGGTCGCCAACGGGGGATCCGCTCCGTCCGCCCCGGGGTCGACGGCGGAGGGTGCCGCGACGCCCGAGGCTGGGGCGCCCGGGGACCCGTCACCGGCAGGAGCCGAACAGGACGGGCGGGCCACCTTGTGAGCGAAGCCCCGGTCCGGTCCCCGGGAGCCTCCGGCCTCTCGGTTCCCCGGGCCGCCGACGACGGCGTCGTCTTGTCCGCCGACCGGCTGGTGGTGGAGTTCCGCAGTGGCCGCCAGACGGTGCACGCGGTCTCCGGCGTTTCGTTCAGCGTGCACAACGGCGAGACCCTCGGCCTGGTGGGTGAGTCGGGATGCGGGAAGTCGACCACCGGTCGCGCCCTGGTACAGGTGCAACCCCCCACCTCGGGGGCGGTCACCTACAAAGGTCAAGACCTGACCAAGCTCTCCGCCCGTGAGCTCCGACGGGTGCGCACGAAGATCCAGATGATCTTCCAGGACCCCATCTCCTCACTCAACCCCCGCCGTCGGGTGCGGGACATCGTGGCCGAGCCCCTCACCATCTGGGGCCGGGGAACCAAGAAGGAGCGCGAGGACAAGGTCCGGAACATGCTCGAAGCGGTGGGCATCGATCCCGATACGGCTAGTGACCGGCGTCCCCAGGAGTTCTCCGGAGGGCAGTGTCAGCGGATCAGCATCGCCCGGGCGCTGATGGCCGAACCCGACCTGCTCATCTGCGACGAGCCGGTCTCCGCCCTCGACGTATCGGTGCAGGCCCAGATCCTCAACCTCCTCGCCGACCTGAAGGATCGGTTCGGCCTGACCATGGTGTTCATCGCCCACGACCTGGCCGTGGTCAAGAACGTGAGCGACCGGGTGGCCGTGATGTACCTGGGCAAGTTGGTCGAGATCGCCGGATCGGACGAGTTGTACCGCTCGGCGGCCCATCCCTACAGCGAAGCGCTGCTGGCGTCGATCCCCGAGCCCGATCCCGAACACCGGACCACCAACCAAAAGGCCCTGACCGGCGAGCTCCCCTCGCCCCTCAATCCTCCCTCGGGCTGTCGATTCCGGACCCGTTGCCCCTACGCCCAGGACCTCTGTGCCGAGCAGGAGCCACCACTTCGGGACATCGCCCCCGGCCATCAGGTGGCCTGCCACTTCCCGTTGATCAGCGGACCCAACGGGAAGGCCAATTACACGGGCACGGCCCTGGCGGCCGGGGCGGTGGCAGTCTCGTCGGCCTCCTCCGGGGAAGGGGTTCTCCCGGCCCCGGCACCCGCCCCACCGCCCGCCGGGCCCGCCCCCCGAGCCGCCACGCCGGCGGCCCGGCCGCCCTCGACCGCGGCCGCCGCGGCGCCGGTCACGGACAACCCCGCAACTCCTCCGGTGGCGACCCCCTCCACCGCGGTGGCGCCGGCGATCAGGACGGAGCCACCGATCTCGTCCCCCCCGCCGGCCCCGTCCGCGGCCCCGACCCCCTCGCCACCGGAACGGCCCAGCCCGCCCACCGCTTCGGCACCGCCCGTTGCTCCCCCACCCCGGGAGGCGGCGACCTCGGCGACTCCGGCCTCAGTCGTTCCGCCGGTCGACGGGGACCGGTCCGAGGGCGCCAAGAAGAAAAAGAAGAAAAAGAAGGACAAGTAGCAACCGGCCGGAACGGCCCCGCCACCGCGACCGCCCGTCGGGAAGGGAGATCCGCCCCGTCCGCCTAGGCCTCCGTTGTCGGCACGGGTTCCGGCGTCGGCACGGGTTCCGGCGTCGGCACCGGCTCCGGCGCAGCGGCCGCCGGCTCAGGGGCCGGCTCAGGCACCGGGTCCGGGTCGGGGCCGACGGCGTCGACGGCGGCCCCGGGAACCGGGACACCCCCGGTCGGCTGCTCGGGTCCCCCCTCGCCGGTTCCGTGCTCGGCCACGTAATCGGCCCAGGCCGCCTGGGCCTCGGTCTCCGGCGTGAACTCGGTCTCGGCGAAGACCGGACCGACGTAGTTGCCCTCTTCGTCGTAGGCGTGCTCGCCGAAGGCCTCCCGGTACTCCTCGGACACCTCGCCGCCTTCGGCGGCCTGCTTGATCGAGAGGCTGATCCGCCGGCGCTGGAGGTCGATGTCGATGATCTTGACCCACAGCTCCTCACCGGGGGTGACCACCTGTTCGGGCAGGTCCACGTGGTGACCGGCCATCTCCGAGATGTGCACCAGGCCTTCGATGCCATCCCCCACCTGGACGAACGAGCCGAAGGGGACCAACTTGGTGATGCGCCCGTAGACCAGTTCGCCGACCTGGTGGGAGTTGGCGAACTCCTGCCACGGATCGGTCTGGGTGGCCTTGAGCGAGAGGCTGATCCGCTCCTTGGACAGATCGACGTCCAGCACCTCGACATCGATTTCGTCCCCGACCGACACCACCGATGACGGGTGGTCGACGTGCTTCCACGACAGCTCGGACACGTGGACCAGGCCGTCCATGCCGCCCAGGTCGACGAAGGCGCCGAAGTTGACCACCGAGGACACCACGCCCTTGCGGCGTTCGCCGGGCTTGAGGTTCACCAGGAACTCGCCCCGCTGCTCCTTCTGGGTCTCCTCCAGCCAGGCTCGTCGGGACAGGACCACGTTGTTGCGGTTCCGGTCCAGCTCGATGATCTTGGCCTCGATGACCCGTCCCACGTAGGGCTGTAGCTCGCGCACCCGGCGCAGCTCGACGAGGGAAGCGGGGAGGAAGCCCCGCAGGCCGATGTCGACGATGAGCCCGCCCTTGACCACCTCGATGACCGGCCCGGTGACCACCTCGTCATTCTCCTTGAGCTTCTCGATGGTGCCCCAGGCCCGCTCGTACTGGGCCCGCTTCTTGGAGAGGATCAGCCGGCCCTCCTTGTCCTCCTTCTGGAGGACCAGGGCCTCGATGGCCTCGCCGAGGGTCACGATCTCGGAGGGGTCGACGTCGTTGCGGATGGACAGCTCCCGCACCGGGATCACGCCCTCGGACTTGAAGCCGATGTCGAGGAGCACCTCGTCCCGATCGATCTTGACCACGGTCCCCTCGACCAGGTCACCGTCCTCGAACTCGACGATGGTGCCGGCCATGGCGTCCTCGAGGGACGCTCCGCCCAGATCGTCCTCGGTCACCGAACGGGGGATGTAGACCCCGTTCTCGTCGAAGGTGCCCATGGCCTCGGGCGAGAGGAGGGCGGTGCCCTCGGGAACGACGTGCGTGTCAGACATGAAGGTAGGTAGCTCGCTTTCCGGACAGGTCGCCGCGCTCCCCGAGGGGGTCGGCGGTGAAGGTAGGGGGCCACACCGTTGTGACCGGGAATCAATGGTACTCCACCGGCTCCTCCGAGCGAGCGGCGAGCCGGTGCAACCCGCTGGGCCCGGTCAGGCTCCTTTGGCCTCGGCCCAGGAGGAGCCCCAGGCCATGGCCACCTTGAGCGGAACGGTGAGGTCGGCCGCCCCGGTCAGGGCGTCCTCGGTGATGGCGGCCACCTGGTCCTCCTCGGCCGGATCCACGTCCACCAGGACCTCGTCGTGGACCTGGAGCACCAGGTCGGAGGCCAGCCCCCCCTCCTCCAGCTCGGTGTCCAGCCGGATGAGCGCCGCCTTGAACAGATCGGCGGCCAGCCCCTGGATACCGGCGTTCATGGCCTGCCGCTCGGCGGCTTGACGGACCTGGTAGTTGGTGGCGGTCAGGTCGGGCAGGGGCCGGCGGCGGCCGAAGGCGGTCACCGTGTAGCCGACCAGTCTGGCGTCGGACACCGCCGTGTCCATGTAGGCCTTCACCGAGGGGAAGGCGGCGAAGAACGCCTGGAGGATGCCCTGGGCCTCCTCGACCGGCACCCCCAGGCGCTGGGAGAGGCCGTAGGCCTCCATGCCGTAGGCCAGGCCGTAGGAGACCATCTTGGCCGTGGACCGTTGGGCCGGGGTCACCTGGTCGCGCTCGATCCCGAAGACCTGGGACGCCACCGTCCGGTGGATGTCCTCCCCGGCGGCGAAGGCCCCGGTGAGGCCGGGGTCGCCGGACAGGTGGGCGATGGCCCGCAGCTCGACCTGGTCGTAGTCGGCCACCAACAGGCGCCGGCCGGGGGACGGGACGAAGGCCTCGCGGAAGCGGCGGCCCTCCTCGGTGCGCACCGGGATGTTGTGGAGGTTGGGTCGATCGGAGGAGAGCCGTCCGGTGCGGGCCACCGTCTGACGGAAGGTGGCATGGATGCGGCCGTCGCCCGCCACCTCGGCGGCCAGGCTCTCCCCGTAGGTGGAGCGGAGCTTCTCGATCTCGCGGTAACGGAGCAGGGCCTCCACGATCGGGTGTTGGTCGCGGAGCTGCTCGAGGGTGCGGGCGTCGGTCGAGTACCCGGTCTTGGTCTTCCGCAGCGGGGTCAGGCCCAGCTTGTCGTAGAGGACGTACCGGAGCTGGGGGACCGAGTTGACCTTGAACGGTTCCCCGGCCAGGTCCTGGATGGTGACTTCGAGGGACTCGACCTCTTCGGCCAGGTCGGCGGCGATGGCCCGGAGCACGCCTTTGTCGACCGGGATCCCCACCACTTCCATCCGGGCCAGGACCCGGACCAGGGGTTGCTCGATGTCGGCGTTGAGTCCGTCCTCCTCCACCTCGGCCAGGGCGGCCAGGAGGGGTGGGCGGAGCCGGGCCAGCACCGCCGCCAGCCGGACCGACTCGAGGGCCGAGGGGTCGAGAGCCGGGGCGGCCGCGGCCGACCGACCGCCACCCGGCCCACCGTCCTCGGCCGGAGACTCCAACGCGAAGGTGCCCTGACCCTTCGCCCCGGTGCCGTCGTCCACGTCCACCCCGAGGAACCGGGCGGCGAGGTCGCTGACCCGGTAGCGGTCGGTCGAGGGATCCAGCAGGTAGGCGCCCACCGCCGTGTCGAGCGCCAGGTGCGCGATGTCCACCCCCAGCGGCAGCAGGCTGCGCATCATCTCCTTGGCGTCGTGCGCCACCACGTCCACCCCGTCGGGTCCGAGCCCCCCGGCCAGTACCCCGAGCAGGCCGGCGTCGTCCAGGAGCCCACTCCCCTCCGGGGTGGGCCCGAGGTGCACCGCGGCCGGGGAGGCGCCGTCGGCGTCGGGTTCGGCCGCCAGGGTCAGGCCGGTGAGCGGGGAGCGCCCCGGGTCGCCCGACCAGCGGGCGTGCAGGGCCACCGTCCCGGTCCCGGCCCGGACCGCGTCGAACAGCCCGGTGACCGCCAGGGCCGCGGCGGTGGCGTCGGGCGGGGCCACCGCCTCGGGGTCGGACAGCCACTGCGGTTGGTCCCCCGGCGGCCGGTCCGACGCCGTCGCGCCCCCGGCGGGGTCGGAGCGCCCCGGCGCGGCCGAGGTGCCGGAGGGGCGGAAGGAGCCAGGAGCCGGCTCGCCGAAGGCACCCTCCTCCATCAAGCCGGAGAACCGGGTCCACTGCGACCGCAACTCGAACTGCTCGAAGGCCAGGCGGGCCGTCTCATGGTCCCAACCGCCCAGGACGAGCTGGTCGACGTGGACGTCGAGGGGGACGGTGCGCACCAGGGGGATGACCTCGGCGTTCTTCCGCACCCGGTCCAGGTGGGCGGCCAGGTTCTCCCGCAGCTTGGGCGAGAGGGCGTCGAGGTGGTCGTAGAGGGCGTCAAGATCGCCGTACTGGTTGACCAGCTTGGCCGCGGTCTTCTCCCCCACCCCGGGCACCCCGGGAAGGTTGTCGGAGGGGTCGCCCCGGAGGGCCGCCAGCAGCGGGTACTTCGCCGGCGGCACCCCGGTGCGGGCCTCGATGCCCGCTTCGTCGTAGAGGGCGTAGTCCGAGACGCCCCGCCGGTTGTAGAGCACCCGGACGTAGGGGTCCTCGACCAACTGGTAGGAGTCGCGGTCACCGGTGACGATGATCACCGGGTGCCCCCGGTCGCGGGCCTCGGTGGCCAGGGTGGCGAGCACGTCGTCGGCCTCGTACCCCTCGGCGGTGATCACCGGGATGGCCAACGAGTCCAGCACGGTGCGGATCATGTCGAACTGGGGCGGCAGGTCGGGGGGTGTCTCGGACCGCCCGGCCTTGTAGTCGGCGACGATGTCGTCGCGGAAGGTCCCGCCGGCCAGGTCGAAGGCCACGGCCAGGCCCACCGGTCGGTGGTCCCGGACCAGGTACTGCACCATGGAGGCGAAGCCGTGCACGGCGTTGGTCACCAGCCCGGTGCTGGTGGCGAGGTCGGGCGGGAGGGCGAAGTAGGCCCGGAAGGCCAGGGACATCCCGTCGAGGAGGATCAAGGGAGGCGTCGACGACGCCGGCGGACCCGGTGTCTCGGTGGGCGCGGTGGCCACGGTGATCGCGCCGGCCCTAGGGAAGGGTGCCGTCGAGCACCTGGCGGGCCACGTCGATCATGCGGGACCGGGTTCCCATGGCGGTCTTCTGGATGTAGCCGAAGGCCTCGGACTCGGTCATCCCGGACCGCTCCATGAGCACCCCTTTGGCGCCGTCCACCAGGCGGCGGGTCTCCAGCTTGTCCTCGGCGCTGGAGCGCCCCCCGGCGGTGCCTTCCGCCACCGCCTGGCGGGCCTCGGCGTCGATGGCCCACTCCTGCTCGCACCGGGCCATGGCCTGGTCGATGGCCGGCATCAGCTCGACCCTCTGGAACGGCTTGACCAGGTAGGCGGCCACGCCGGCGTCGCGGGCCTCGTCGATCAGGTTGCGCTGGCTGAAGGCGGTGAGGATGAGCACCGCCACCTTGAGGTCGAGGTCGCGGATGGCCCGGGCCGCGGCCAGGCCGTCGGAGCCCGGCATCTTGACGTCCAGGATCACCAGATCGGGGTGGTGGGCGCGGACCAGGTCCACGGCCTCGTCGCCGCGGCCGGTCTCCCCCACCACGTCATACCCTTCGTCCAGCAGGATCTCCTTCAGATCCAGCCGGATGATCGCCTCGTCCTCGGCGATGACCACGCGCCTGGTCATGTCACAGGTCCTTCCGGCTCGGGGGTCGACCGGGGATCCGGCCGACGGGAACAGGGGGCGTCGAGCGGTCCACCTTCGACCACAGGGCGGCGCCCGTCAACCCGGATCGACCACCAGTCGATCGAGCAGATCGTCCTGGCGACGTTCCAGCTCGGCGATCCGGTCGACCAGGGCGGCCCGGTTCTGCCGCATGGCCATGGCGTGACGACGGGCCTCGTCGTGCTCCTTGGTGGCCAGCGGGGTCTCGGACACCAGCGCCCGCAGCCGGGTGTCGTCGGCGATCTCGTCCACCACCAGGAGCTGCTCGTCGAGCACGGCCAGTTCGGCCCGGGCCCGCACCAGCTGGTCGTGGGCGTCGCTGAGGCGGCGTTCGATGGTGGTCCGATGCATGGAAGGACAATTCTACGCCCCACCGGACCCGGTCCCGATCGGCCGCGCTCCGCTCAGCCACCCGACCGACCGACCGGGCCGTCGACGACCAGGTGCCCGGAGGCGTACCGGGCCAGGGCGTCGGCCTCCGGCGGGGGTCCCATGCCGGGTCCTGACGGGAGGAGAACCCGCACCGGACCCCGGGTCCGGTCGCCGCCGCCCGCTCCCGGACCGTCCCGCCGGGCCGGGGCCTCGGGGACCAGGTCGCCCTCCAGGTAGGTGCGGGAGGGGCTCAGGTCCCCCGGCCATGCCATCCCGGTCAGCGCCCCGAGGGCGGTGTTGACCCCCCGGGCGAACCCCGTCTCGAACATGCCGCCCATCCAGACCGGAACCCTCCGGCCGGCGCAACGCTCGATGACCGTGAGGGCCGCGCCCAACCCGCCGAGCCGGGCCGGCTTCACGCACACCACCGAACAGGCCCCCATGGCCAGGGCGTCAGCGACGGCCCGGGGGGAGTCGAGGCTCTCGTCGAGGCAGATCGGGGTGGTCATCCGGAGGGCCTGACGGGCGTGGGCGGCCAGGTCCTCCCGCCCGAAGGGCTGCTCGATGCAGAGCAGGCCGAACCGGTCCAACTCGGCCAGATGATCACCGTCCGTCGGGAGGTACGAGCCGTTGGCGTCGGCTTGGAGCAGGAGCCCGGGATAGGCCGCGGCCACCGACCCCACCGGCTCGACGTCCCATCCGGGCCCGATCTTGAGCTTCACCCGCGAGTAGCCCTGATCGACCCAACCGCCCACCGACGCCACCAGGTGGTCGACGCTCTCGGCCATGCCGACCACCGCCCCGGGTTCCACCCGCCGGCCGTCCACCCCCAGGAGCCGGGCCCAGGAGCGCCCCTCGGCCCGGAGGTGGAGGTCGGCCACGGCCATCTCCAGGGCGGCGAAGGCCAAGGGCCCCCCCGGTGCTGCCTCCCGCAGGCCCCTCAGGTCGGAGGGGGCCGGAAGAGCGCCGCCCTGGCGGCCGACCCGGTCCAACAGTGCCGGTACCAGGATCTCGCGGAGCACCTCGTGCGACCGTGCGGCATCCTCGGCGTCGAAGGTGGTATCGGCCAGCGCGGCGCACTCGCCCCAGCCGTCGAGCGTCGGCGCCGACGGTCCCGGTCGCGCCCGGCCCATCAGGTGCACCAGGACGACGGGCCGCGTCCGGTGGGTGCCCTCGGCCGTCCGGACCGGGTCTCGGAACGGCAGTTCCACCGTCCACAACTCGACGGCGTCCAGCGTGACCGCAGCACCCCGGCCCAGCCCGGACCACCGCTCGGTCAGGGCCGGCAGACGGTCAGCGACGGGCATCCCGTGAGCCTACGGTCCGCGCCTCCGCCCACCGGTCCCCCGGGGCGACAGACAGGAGCGGTCACCCTGGTCGACCGGTCACGACCATGGTCGACCCGGAGCTTCCCGCCGCCCGGCCCAGGGTGATGGGTCGCACCGGCCACCGGACGCCGCTCGGCCCAGGCCCGGGTCCCACCGGGAGGGCCCGACCGGTCCGATACCCTTCTCCACCGTGACGCTCTTGCTCCTCGAGCCAGGCACCGGTCCCCCGGCGGTGGGGTCGTTGTGGGGGTCGCCGGACCTGGAGAGTAGGAAAGTCCAGCTGGGCCCGGGTGGCGGAATGGCAGACGCGGTGGACTCAAAATCCACTGTCCGAAAGGGCGTGCGGGTTCGAATCCCGCCCCGGGCACCCGTTCGAGACGCCGGCCCCGGCGGTCGGGGTCCGGTGACCAAGGGGTAATCACCGGAGCCCGAGGCGGCCGTGCCACACTTGTCCCGCCATCGTGGCGACCGGGATGCGACCTTTCCCGGGCGGGCGTCGAGGACACAGTCGAGAGGAGTCGGTGGGTGCTGGCCTTTACCTTCCCTGGACAGGGATCGCAGCGATCCGGGATGGGTCAGCCCTGGGTCGAGCATCCCTCGTGGGAGGTCACCGCCGAGGCGTCCGAGATCACCGGCCGGGATCTCCCCGAACTGTTGCTCGACGCCCCGATGGAGGAGCTGACCCGCACGGCCAACGCCCAGTTGGCCACGTTCGTGATGAGTCTGGTGGTCCTCGACGCGGTGGAGCGGCTCGGCCTGTTCCCCGCGGCGTGCGCCGGCCACAGCCTGGGTGAGTACACCGCCCTGGTGGCCTCGGGCTCCCTCTCCCTGTCCGACGGGACCCGGCTGGTCCTCGAGCGTGGGAAGGCCATGCAGGTGGCGGCGGACGAGCGACCCGGGACGATGGCCGCGCTGATCGGCATCGCCGACGACGACGCCGAGGCGGCCTGCCAGCGTGCCGAAGACGAGGTCTGGGTGGCCAACTACAACGCCCCGGGACAGGTGGTCATCGCCGGCACGGTGGACGGTGTGGCCACGGCGATCGACCGGGCCAAGGAGCTGGGAGCGCGCAAGGTGCTCCCCATTCCGGTCTCGGGCGCCTTCCACACCCAGCTCATGTTGCCGGCCCGGGCCCGGCTCCGACAGACCCTGGACGAGGTGAGCTTCCACTCCCCCGAGGTCCCGGTGGTGGCCAACGTGGACGCCCGGGTCCACACCGATGCCGCCGAGTGGCCCGGCCTGCTGTCCGCCCAGTTGTGCAGCCCGGTCCGATGGCGCCAGTCCCTCGAGGCGCTGAGCGGCCGAGGAGCCACCGTACTGGCCGAGCTGGGCCCGGGGGGCGTGCTCACCGGGATGGTCCGGCGCTCCGTTCCCGACGTCCGGGGCGTGGCGGTGTCGGTGCCCGACGACCTGGACAAGTTGATGGACACGGTGGCCGGCAACGACGAGTGGACGGCGTCGTCCCCGGTCCACCAGGGTGAGCACCTCTACACGTCGGAACGGGTCATCGTGAGTCCCGCCCCCGGGGTCTTCGAGCCCGAGGTCCAGCTGGCCGCCCTGGAGAGCACGGCCCTGGCCGAGGCGACGGCCGTACCGGGCAGCGGGCACGGCATCGAGCCGGGATCGGTCCTCGCCGTCGGCGACCGGGTGGGAACCGTCGGACTGACCGACGTCCGGACTCCCTTCGACGGCATTCTCGTGCGGTGGCTGGCCGTCCGGGGAGAACGGGTGATGGAGGGTCAGCCGGTGGCGTGGATCCGCAGCCCGGGCAGCCACCCGTGACGAGTCCCGACGGTCGGGTGGTGATGGTGACGGGCGGGAGCCGCGGTATCGGACTGGCCTGTGCCAACTGGTTCCTGGCCGCCGGCGACCGGGTGGCGGTGACCTCGCGCACGGGGGGTGTCGACGGCGAGGTGGTCGCCGGTCCGGGGCAGTTGCTCCCACTGGCGTGCGATGTGACCGATCCGGTCCAGGTGGAGGCGGCGTTCGCGGCCGTCGAGGAGGAGTGGGCACCCGTGGAGGTCCTGGTGGCCAACGCCGGGGTCACTCGGGACACCCTGGTGCTCCGGATGTCGGAGGAGGCCTGGTCGGAGGTGATCGACACCAATCTCACCGGGGTGTTCCGGGTCGCCAAGCGGGCCCTGGCCAAGATGATCCGTCTGCACCGGGGCCGGGTGATCATGGTGTCGTCGGTCGGTGCTTTCATCGGATCGGCGGGGCAGGCCAACTACGCGGCCTCCAAGGCGGGCCTGATCGGCATGGCCCGCTCGATGGCCCGCGAGGTGGCCACCCGCAGCATCACCGTGAACGTCGTGGCCCCGGGGCTGACCGAAACGAATATGCTCGCGGCACTCGGAGAGGATCGCCGACGGGAGTTCGCGGCACAGGTCCCCTTGGGTAGGGTGGCCCGACCCGAGGAGATCGCCGAGGCGGTCGGGTTCCTGGCTTCGGACGGGGCCGCCTACATCACCGGGGCGGTGCTCCCGGTGGACGGAGGCCTCGGGATGGGACTGTGACCGCCCCGCCCACCACCGAGGGCGGGAGCCACCGGGCCACCCGCCCCCGGCGAGGTCGATCGATGACAACATGACTCGATGACAACCATGACTCGATGACAACCATGACAAAGGAGCAAGTGCGTGACGAACGACGAGGCATACGAGAAGTTCACGGAATGTGCGGTTGAAGTTCTCCAGGTGCCCGCCGACAAGGTGACGAGGGAGGCCAGGTTCGCCGAGGACCTCGACGCCGACAGCCTCGATCTGGTCGAGCTGGTGATGGCCCTCGAGGAGTCCTTCGACGTGTCCGTGGACGAGACCGAGCTCGAGGGCATCGAAACCATCGGACAGGCCTTCGACCTGATCTCCGCCAAACTCTGATGCTGCTGGGTCTCGGTCCCGACGGCCCGGTTCCCGGCCGGCGGGTCGCCATCACCGGGCTCGGGTGTGGTGTCGTGCTGCGGGGTCGGTACCGACGCCTTGTGGACCGGGCTCAACGGCCCGGCCCCCGAAGGTGAGCGTCGGGTGCCCGACTTCGACCCCGAACAGTGGTTCTCCGCCAAGGAGGCCCGCCAGATCGACCGGTTCGCCCAGTTCGCGGTGGCCGTGGCCGACATGGCCCTGGCCGATGCCGGAGAGCTCGACGCCGATCCCGGCCGCTCGGGCGTGGTGATGGGCACCGGGGTCGGCGGCCTCGAGACCCTCGAGCAGCAGATTCTGGTGTTCGGCGAGAAGGGTCCTCGCCGGGTCTCGCCCCGATTGGTGCCCATGATGATGTCCAACGCCGGTGCTGCCGCGGTCTCCATCCGGCTCGGCTGGCACGGGCCCTCCGAGACGGTCACCACGGCCTGCGCCGCCGGCGCCCACAGCATCGGCCATGCGGCCCGCCTGGTGGCCTCGGGCCGGTGCGAGGTGGCCGTCGGTGGCGCCGCCGAGGCCGGGATGACCGGGGTGGGCATCGCCGCCTTCTCCAACATGACCGCCCTGTCCACCTCGGGCAACTCCCGCCCGTTCGACCTCCGGCGGGACGGCTTCGTGATCACCGAAGGCGCCGGCGCGCTGGTCCTGGAGGAATGGGAGCATGCCGTGGCCCGTGGGGCCCGGATCTACGGCGAGTTGGCCGGGTCGGCGAGCACGGCCGACGCCCACCACATCACCGCCCCCATTCCCGGGGGATCCGGAGCTGCCGCCTGCATGACCCTGGCCATGGAGGATGCGGCCGTGACCCCGGAGCAGATCGGCCACATCAACGCCCACGGGACGTCCACCCCCCTCAACGACCGGGCCGAGTCCGACGCCATCACCAAGGTGTTCGGAGTCTCGGCACCCCCGGTGACGTCGACCAAGGGGATCACCGGCCACGGGCTCGGAGCTTGCGGTGCCATCGAGGCGGTGGCGGTCCTGCTCAGTATCGAGCACAAGCTGATCCCCCCCACCTCGGGCTACGAGCAGCCCGACCCCGACATCCACCTGGACATCGTGGCCGGTTCCGCCCGGCCCTGGGATCCCGCCCCGGTCCTGTCCAACTCGTTCGGTTTCGGCGGCCACAACGGCTGCCTGGTGATCGCTCCGGGCTGACCCGCCCGTGGCCGGACGGCTCCGGGGCACCGAACCCGGTCACGGACGGCCCCCAGCCACCGACCGGTGCGGACCGACGTCAGTGTCCAGCACCTAGCGTTGAGGGTCCATGACAGAACAGATGGTCCCCGTCGAGCCCGATGCCTCCACCGATGGCCCGGTACCACCCGAGCACCGGTCGGGCCGCCCGGACCTGGCCCTCGGCGCCTTCACCCCCCACGGACCCTGGACCGTCGATCCCTCCGCCATGTCCTGGCGGTTCCCGTCGTCCACGTCGAAGGGTGTCGATGACCTCCGCGACGACGCCGCCGGCCTGGCCCGCCGGCTGGTCCGCCCCGACCAGCGCCCCTCGGTGGCCCGGGTGGCCCTGGTCGGCTACCGGCTCGGTTCGGCCCTGCTGGCCTGGGGTCTCCGCGACCGGGGTACCCCGAGGTCGCGTTCCGGGCTGTCCCGCCGGTTGCGACCGGCCTTCGAGCGGTTGGGACCCACCTACATCAAGCTGGGCCAGATCATCTCCTCCGGGGAGGGGATCTTCCCCGAGGAGCTGGTGGAGGAGTTCCAGCTGCTGCGCGACCGGGTGCCACCCGAGTCGTTCGCCACGGTGCGGCGGACCATCGAGGAGGACCTGGGTCGGCCGTTGGCCGAGGTCTTCCTGTCCTTCGACCGGGTGCCCATCGCCTCGGCCTCCATCGCCCAGGTCCACGCCGCCACCTTGCGGACGGGTGAGCGGGTGGTGGTCAAGGTCCAACGACGCACGGTCGCCTCCCTGGTCCGCCTGGACATCGCCGCCATGTCCTGGATCGCCCCGCAGCTGGTGGGCCGGATCCCCGTCGCCACCCTGACCAATCCTCCGGCCCTGGTGGACCTGTTCGCCGAGACCATCGTCGAGGAGCTGGACTTCCGTCTGGAGGCCCAGAACATGCTGGACATCGCGGCGGTCTTCGCCGCCAGCGAGCAGCGGTCCATCGTGGTGCCCCGACCCCACCCGGAGCTGGTCACCCGCCGGGTGCTGGTCATGGAGCACCTCGAGGGATTCGCCTGGGGCAACGCCGCCGGCATGCGGGCCGCCGGCATCGACACCGCCGCCGTCCTCCGGTCCAGCCTGATCGCCTTCCTGGAGGGGGCGCTGCTCTACGGCGTCTTCCACGGCGACCTCCACGGGGGGAACCTGCTGGTCCAGTCGGACGGGACGGTGGCGCTGCTGGACTTCGGGATCACCGGCCGGCTCGACGAGCGGAAGCGCCTGGCCTTTCTCCGACTGCAGATGGGTGCCACCACCAACAACCTCGCCGTCCAAGTCGAAGCCCTGCGCGACCTCGGCGCCCTCCCGGCCGACTCCGACGTCGAGGCGGTCATCCGGGACCTCGGACTGGATCGCCCTCCCGTCGACCCCACCACTCTCACCGCCGACGAAATGGTGGCCGAGCTACGCGACGTGACCAAGGCCCTGCTGGGCTACGGGGCCCGCATGCCCAAGGAGCTGATGCTGTTCATCAAGGACATCCTCTTCCTCAACGGGGCCATGGCCACCATGGCTCCCGACGTGGACATCTTGGGAGAGATCCTGGCGGTGGTCACCTACTTCACGGAACGTCACGGTGAGCAGATCGCCCGGGAGGTCGGGGTCGAACTGCTCGAGACCCCGATCGACCTCGACGGCTACCGGGCCGCCATGGGCTTCCCCGACGAGACCGACCCCATCACCTTCCAGGACCTCCAGGAGCGCCGCGAGCTCATCCGGCGTCGCCTCCAGGACCGCGGCGAATCCCGATCACGGCGGTCGTTGGTCCGCGCCCTCTACCGGGTCCTGCGGCCGGATCGCTGACCGGTCCGGCCCGGGCGGTCCGGCAGCCGGGGCGACCGGCTCCGCCGGAAACCGTCCGACGCCCGGGGCCCTCAGGAGGCGTCGAGGGCCTGGCGCAGCGAGGACACGAAGGCCGCCGCGCCTTCGGGGCCCGCCCCTTCGAGCAGGCGCCGCACCAGGGCCGAGCCCACCACCACGCCGTCGGCCGCCTCACACACCGTCGCCGCCTGTTGGGGGGTCGAGACCCCGATCCCCACGCAGACCGGGAGCGGGGTGGCCCCCATGGCCCGTTCGGCCACCTCCCGGGCCGAGTCGGCCAGCACGGCCTGCTCGCCGGTCACTCCCATCCGTCCCACCGCGTAGACGAAGCCCCGCGACCGACGGCAGACCGCGTCGATCCGCCCGGGCGGGGTGGACGGAGCCACCAGGAGGACGGTGGCCACGTCGGCCTGATCGGCGGCTCGGACCCAGGGTCCCAGCTCCTCCAGCGGGAGGTCAGGGATGATGGCCCCCGACACCCCCGATTCGGCCATCAGGCCGGCGAGACGATCGTGCCCGGCCCGATAGACCAGGTTGTAGTAGGTCATCACCACCAGCGGGACGCCCACGTCGATGCGGCTGAGGTCGGCCAGGATCCCGTCGGGCGTGGTCCCCCGCTCGAGGGCCCGGAGCGACGCCGCTTGGATGACCGGTCCGTCGATCATGGGATCGGAGAACGGGATACCCACTTCGATGGCATCGGCCCCGGCCCCGGCCAGGGCCTCCACGGTGAGCAGCCACTCGTCGTCCATGCCACCGGTGACGTACGGCACCAGCAGCTTGCGGCCGGCATCGCGGCGGGCGGTGAGGGTCGACTCGAGGAAGCCGGGGCGGTAGCCGCCCGGCGTCACCGCGGCCTCGCCGAGGTCGACGGCCGGTCCGCGGCTCACGACGTCCCGTTCCGGGTCGGCCGGTGGGCCGCCCTCCCGACCGGCCGGGGCCCGGAGCGGTCCCGGGCGCCGTGGCCCCTCATGGGCGGAGCAGGTCCCGGACCTGGGCCACGTCCTTGTCCCCGCGGCCGGAGAGGTTGACCAGCACGGTGGACCCGCTGGGAAGGTCGTCGCTGCCGGCCCGGGCCAGGATCCAGGCGATGGCGTGGGCCGACTCGAGGGCGGGGATGATCCCCTCGGTGCGGGCGAGGCGCTGGAAGGCCTCGAGCACCGAGCGGTCGTCGGCCGACTCGTAGCGGGCCCGGCCCAGCTCGGCCAGGTAGGCGTGCTCAGGTCCGATACCGGGGTAGTCCAGCCCGGCCGAGATGGAGTGCGCCTCGAGGATCTGGCCCTCTTCGTTCTGCAGCAGGGTGCTCCGCATCCCGTGAAGGACCCCAGGGATGCCGTTGGTCATGGCCGCTCCGCCGGCGGCTTCCACTGCCACCAACGCGGCGTTGGTGGAGTCGGCGAATCCGGCGAAGACCCCCGCGGCGTTGGATCCCCCACCGGCGCAGGCCACCACGACGTCGGGGTCGACCCCGTCGAGCAGATGGCGGCACTGCTCTCGGGCCTCGTCCCCGATGATCCGCTGGAACTCGCGCACCATCCAGGGGTAGGGGTGTGGGCCCATCACCGATCCCAGGCAGTAATGGGTGTTCCCCACCGAGGCCACCCAGTCCCGCAGGGCCTCGTTCACCGCGTCCTTGAGGGTTCGACTCCCGCTGGTCACGGTGCGGACCTCGGCGCCCAGCAACTCCATGCGGAAGACGTTGAGCTCCTGGCGACCGATGTCCACCTCCCCCATGTAGACCACGCACTCCATGCCGAACAGGGCGGCCGCCGTGGCCGTGGCCACCCCGTGCTGACCGGCCCCGGTCTCGGCGATCAGCCGCCGCTTTCCCATCCGGCGGGCCAGCAGACCCTGGCCCACCACGTTGTTGAGCTTGTGGGATCCGGTGTGGGCCAGGTCCTCACGTTTGAGCAGCACCCGGATCCCGAGCTCCTCGGACAGCCGGACGCACTCGGTCACCGGGGTGGGCCGACCACCGTAGCGATGGAGGATGTCCTCGAACTCGGCGTGGAACAACGGATCGGACCAGGCCGAACGGAAGGCGGCCTCGAGCTCCATGCACGCCGGTACCAGTGACTCGGGGACGAAGCGGCCGCCGAACTCGCCGAAGCGGCCGCTCGGCCCGGGGTCGCCCATGATGACCGGGGCGGGATCGGCGATGACCTCACGGAGGGGCTCGGTCATGCGTCGTCCTGCCAGTCGAACAGGGCGCCGTCGTCCTCGGCGGCGCGGTCGGCGTCGCCGGCGTAGGTGGCGGCCGCCGTGCCCCCGGTCGAGGCGACCACCGAGCGGGCGGCCGCGTGGGCGGCACCGATGAACGCACGGAGCCTGCCGGGATCCTTGACCCCCGGAGAGGCTTCCACCCCGGTGGACACGTCCACCCCCCAGGGGTGCAGGTGCTCGATGGCGGCGCCGACGTTCTCCGGTTGGAGCCCGCCCGAGACGATCAACCGGGTGGGGTCGACCACCCCCTCGGCCAGGCGCCAGTCGAACAGTTCACCGGAGCCGGGGTTGGCCCCGTCGATCAGGAGAGTCTGGGCACCGTACTCGGCGAACCGGTCGATGTTGCGGTGACCGGCCGGGAAGGCCTTGACCGTCCACCGGGTGCGGTGGCGGATCCACTGGGTGTCCTCGATGGACTCCACGCCGTGCAGCTGGACCCCACCGAGACCGATCTGATTGGCGATGTCCACCACCCGTTGGCGGGCCTCGTCGCGGAACACCCCGACCGTGATGGTCTCGTGAGGCAGCCGCTTGACGATGTCGGCCACCGCGGCGGGGGCCATCTGTCGGGGCGAGGGGGCGAAGACGAAGCCCACCGCCGAAGCCCCCATGCCCACGGCCAGGAGTGCGTCGGCCTCGGAGGTGATCCCGCAGATCTTGACGAACAGGCCTTCGGTGCCGGTGGCGACACCCGACCGGGGGTCACTGCTGGTCACTGCTCACGCCCCCACTCCGAGTAGCTCGGCCACCGCCGCCCGCCGGTCCCCCGATCGGACCAGCAGCTCACCCACCAGTACCGCCCGATAGCCGGCCTCGGCGAGCCGCCGTACGTCCTCGGGACCCTGGATGCCTGATTCGGCCACCGCAGTCACGTGGGCCGGCATCCGTTCGCCCAGCCGGAGGGCCCGTTGGTGGTCGACCTGAAAGGTGTGGAGGTCGCGCTGGTTGACCCCGATGACGTCGGCACCGAGCTCCACCGCCCGGGTCAGTTCGTGCTCATCGTGTACCTCGACCAGCGGGGTGAGCGAGCACCGTCGGGCCAGGTCGAGGAAGTCCGCCATCTCCCGGTCACTGAGGGCGGCGGCGATGAGGAGCACCGCATCGGCACCCATCAGCCGGGCATCGACCACGTCGAGGCGACTGACCGAGAAGTCCTTCCGGAGCACGGGGAGGGAACAGGCTTCCCGCGCAGCCACGAGATCCTCGGCACTTCCGCCGAAGAACTCGGCATCGGTGAGGACCGAGAGGCAGGAGGCGCCGCCGGCCTCGTATTCCGCGGCCACCGCGGACGGGTCCAGCGTGGCGTCCAGATCGCCCTTGGAGGGCGACCGACGCTTGATCTCCGAGATCACCGCCATGCCCTGTCGGGCCGCCGCCTCGTCGATGGCACTCCGGAACGGGCGCACGGTGGCCGAGGTCACCGCGACCTCCAGCAGTTCCTCGAGATCGCGCCCGTCCGTGGCGGCCCCGGCCCGGTGGGCGGCGATGATGGTGTCCAGGTACGCCGGCATGGCGTAGTGAGCCTACCAACGTTCCCTCGCCGCCCCGCTTGATGGCTGACGGGTCCACGGAACGAAATGGCTGGTCCGATGCCCGCCACCGGTGGGCGAGCGTGCGGCATCGCCCACCGGTACGGCCTGCTCCGGAACCGGCGGGTACGATGCTGCCTCGTGCGCACCGTTCCCTCCCGGCGTACCGTTCCCGGTCACGGGATGACCGGTCCGGCCGAGGGGACGGTGGGATGACGGCGCGGACCCGGCCGATCGTGGTGGCCGGGCTGCCCCGCTCCGGTACCACCTGGGCGCTCACCGCCCTCGGCACCAGTCCCGGATGCCGGGCCGTCCCGGAGCCGGACAACGAGGACAACGTTCCCTCGTCCATCCATGCCAAGCACACCCTCGGTCGCTATCCCGTTCTGGGCCCGGGGGACCCGGCGGCCGCCTACCGTCGGTTGTGGGAGTGGGTGTTCGCAGGGGCCTACGAGACCCGCCGCGTCGTGCTGGGCCGCCGTATCCTCGCTCCGGGGAGCCGGACGCGGATCTTCGAGGGGACCCCGGACCTCGCCGCCCGGATGGCCGCCGTCCTGTCCCGGAACCCCCGGAGCGGGAGACCGCCCGCCGGCCAACCGGCGGATGGGCGAGTCATCGCCAAGTCGATCCACCTCCAACTGGCCCTCGACTGGCTGGCCTCGGAGTTCGACGTGGACGTCCTGGTACTCCTGCGCCATCCGGCCAACGTCCTGGCCAGTTGGTCCGAGCTGAACCTCAAGGACTCCCGCAATTCGACGCTGGAGACCAGGCCGGAGATCCGGGCGCGCTACCTCGAACCGTGGGGTGTCCCCCAGCCCGGGCCCGACCCCGTCGAGCGGATGTGTTGGAGGATCGGACTCCTGACCGCGGCGCTCGAGGACTCGATCTCACGGCACCCGCAGTGGATCGTGACGTCGCACGAGGCCCTGTGTGTCCGCCCGGACTCGGAGTTCCGCACGCTCTTCGCCGAACTGGGCCTCGAGTGGTCGGAACGGACCGAGGAGTATCTCGAGAGCCACAACACTCCCGGGCGGGGTTTCGCCGTCAAGCGCATTGCCGCCGAGATGCCCAATTCGTGGGAGTCCCGGCTGGACGACGATCAGTTGGCCACCTTGCGGCGGGTGCTGGCGTGGTTCCCGATCACCACCTGGACGGAGGCCGACCTCGAACGGACCTCCTCGGGCTGAGGCAGCCGATCAGCCGGCCCGGACCGTCCGCTCCTGAGCCGGGTCGTCCACCGGCCAAAGTGGTCGACCCGCAGCCGCCGAGTCGCCCGATGGTACGTTCCGGGGCAATGACCTTTCAGCCCTCGCCGTTCCACGGCGGACTCGCCCGCCGGGAGATGCTCCCGTTCATCCCCCGGGCCACGTCCAGCATTCTCGACGTGGGGTGCAGCCACGGGCGCTTCGGCTCGGTCCTGAAGGAGGCCAATCCGGAGTGGCACCTCTCCGGCATCGAGCCCGACCCCGAGGCCGCAACAGACGCGGCGTTGCACTACGACAAGGTCATCACCGGTTTCTACCCTGAGGACCTCGGCCGATCGGAGGCCTTCGACTGCATCATCTTCAACGATGTGCTCGAGCACGTCTCGGACCCTTGGACCATGTTGCGGAAGACCGCCGGTCACCTGACGCCCGGAGGTCGGCTGGTGGCGTCGATCCCCAACGTCCGCTACGTCATCGTGGTCCGAGACCTGGCGCTCCGGGGACGGTTCGACTATGCGGACTGGGGGGTCCTCGACCGTACCCATCTCCGGTTCTTCACCCGCCGTTCGATCGAGGACCTCTTCGCCTCGACCGGCTTCGTCATCGAAACCCTCGCCCCGATCAATCCGACCAGGCTGCGCAAGGCCTCCTTGTTGGTGGGTCCGTTCCGCGACATGCGGTTTCAGCAATTCGCCGTGGTGGCGAAACGGGCCGACGACACGGGCTGACGACGCGGGCCGACGACGCGGAGTCCCCCGCCGAGGTGGGATGCGTGGCCGCCTAACCTGCCAGCGGACCCTCGCCCTTGGTGGCGAGGCCGCGGGCCAGGGCTTCGAGCCAGCCGCGGCCGAACTCCTGATCGGGCTCCATGTAGTTGCCCTCGGCCCATTCGTTCCACGACTTGATCACCACCATCTGCTCGGCCTGGGGGGCGCGACGGGCGATGTCGATCGCACCGGGGACCTGCCGTTCGAAGCGATCCGGGCTGGACCCCACGGCCACCACACCGTGGCGGCCGCGGCGGGGCGTGTCGTCCCAGTTGGTCCAGACACAGGGTACGGCGGTGCAGGCGATGTCACGGGGTGGGGAACTGGTGCAGAAGTCGGCGTACTGGTAGCGATGCGGACCCGGTCGGAGTCGGTGGTTGCGGAGCAGTGAATTGAACCGGGACCAGGGGGTCGGCCTGGCGAACGGTTTCTCGATGAAGACCATGGCATCGAAGCCCTGGGCCGCAGTGGCGGCCGGGTCGGCGAAGGGACCGCAGCTGACCAGATACAGCCCCCCGATGTCCGAGGCCATCTCCTGCCACGTCTCGACGAACTTGTCGGCATCGGGGAGGAGCCCGCTGCGGAAGACGAAGAGGACCGGGGCTCCGCCGATCCTGATGTACCTCGGGTCTTCGAACGCCGGCCGGAGGTGCTCGAAGTGAGCCCGGTCATCCTCGGGCCCCGGGTAGGTCTGCTCCAGCATGGTGCGCTGCCGGCCACCCATCCAGCGGTCGCTCCAGCTGTGGTTGGCCCAGGCCACGCAGAACGGGAAGTCCGGCTGGCCACTGGCCAGTACCTCGTCGAACGGGCGCTCGAGCAGCTGTCGGCCGGCGAACCAGTAGTGCCAGTAGATGAACCCGGTGACACCGTGGCTCCGGGCCAGCTCCGCCTGGAGCGACCGCACCTCGGCCACCCGCAGGTCGTAGAAGCCGAGATCGGCGGGCAGGTGGGGCTGGGGGTGCCCCCGGAACCACGGTTTGGCCTTGGCGACGTTGGTCCACTCGGTGAAACCGGGCTCCCACCACTCGTCGTTCTCGGGGATCGGGTGGAACTGGGGGAGATAGAAGGCTAGGACTTCCACAGAACCCCGCTGACCTCGACGTCCCCGTTCACAGCTGCGTACTGTAACGGCATCGTCGGGATCATCGCCTGATCACACTTCCCTAACCATGATCGACCACCATGATCCCCTGGTGGCAGTCTGGAGGGCATGGTGGCTGGTGAAGAGACGGTGGTCGTGATCGAGGACGATCATCACATCTCGGACCTGGTGGCCATGTACCTGCGCCGCGACGGGTTCCGGGTCCTCCAGGCCGATGACGGCGAGGAGGGCCTGGCGCTGGTGGCTCGCGAGGGTCCCAAATTGGTGGTCCTCGATGTCGGACTGCCCGGCGAACTCGACGGCTTCGACGTCTGTCGGCGGCTGCGGGGGGACGGGTTCCAGGCCCACCACCGGGCCGGGACGTCCAACGAGGGCTCGAGGGGGATCCCCGTGCTCATCCTGTCGGCCCGGGACGACGAGGTCGACCGGGTGCTGGGCCTCGAGCTCGGTGCCGACGACTACGTCACCAAGCCGTTCTCGGCCCGGGAGCTGGTGGCCCGGGTCCATGCCATTCTGCGTCGCAGCGAGGCATCGTCGACGGGCACCGTCCCCTCGGTGGTGGCGCTGGGTCCCATCGAGGTGGACGCCGGTCGCCGGGAGGTGCGTCGGGCCGGCGAGGTGGTCCCCCTGGCCACCCGGGAATTCGATCTGTTGGCCTACCTGGTCGACAACCTGGGGCTGGCCCTGTCCCGCCGGCAGCTGCTCAACGGGGTGTGGGGTGATGACTGGTACGGCGACGAGCGCACCGTCGATGTGCACGTCCGTCAGCTGCGCAAGAAGTTGGGCGAGGCCCTCCCCCTGGCCACGGTCTGGGGCGTCGGCTACCGAATGGGATGAGACGCCGCCTCACCGTCGCCATTCTCCTGCTCATCGCCGTGACCCTGGTGATGACCACCCTCGGGAGCTACTTCTTCATCCGTCGGGCGGCCATCGCCACCACCCAGTCCGGACTGGCCAGCCAGACCAAGGCCATCTCCACCACCTTCACCGACGGCACCATCAACCGGGCCGCCCTGCGTCGCCAGCTCAAGGTGATCGCCAAGGCCGGAGCCTTCACCGGTGTGGGCTTCGTGGCCCTGTATCCCGACGGGACGGTCAAGGGCCAGCCGCCCTCGGGGGTGACCGTCGGCGAGCTGGACGAGGCCGCGCTCCAGGCCGGTCGCCAGGTCACCGGGCACACGCCCTCCCTCCTGGCCTACTCGGCCGTGCCCACCCCGATCGACCTCTACCCGAACTACACACCGGTCCTGGTCATCACCCGCCAGATCCACAATCCGGCCAACGGGCTCCGCTACTTCGTGTGGGTGGGCGTGATCGCCCTGGCCGTGTCGGCCCTGGTGGCCGCGGCCCTGGCCCGGCGGTTCACCCGTCCCCTCGACGCCGCGGTCACCACCACCCGCCGCATCGCATCAGGTGACCTCGACGCCCGGGTCCCGGTCGCCCGCCGGGTGGACCACGAGTTCGTCCAGCTGTCCGAGTCCATCAACGCCATGGGGGCCAACTTGGTCCGGGCGCGGGAGCAGGAACGCCAATTCCTGTTGTCGGTCTCCCACGAGCTGCGCACCCCGCTCACCTCCATCCGGGGGTATGCCGAGGCGGTTCTGGACGGGGCGGCCGACGACCCGGTGGCCGCTGCCACCGTCATCAGTGCCGAATCCCGGAGGCTCGAACGTCTGGTCCAGGACCTCTTGGACCTGGCCCGACTGGACGCCGACCGGTTCTCCCTCGAGATGCAGACCGTCGACGCCGCCGCCATCGCTGCCCAGGTGGCCGAAGGCTTCCGGCCCCGGGCCGAGGAACTGGGCCTCGAACTGCTCATCGCCCCGGGCCCGGAGCAGCCCTTGTTGGTAGAGGCGGATCCCGACCGGCTCGCCCAGGTACTGGCCAACCTGGTGGAGAACGCCTCGTCCTTCGCCCGCCGGTCGGTCACGGTGGGAGCCGGCGACCTCGACGGCGTGCCCACGCTGTGGGTGGTGGACGATGGCCCCGGCATCCCAGCCGACCAGATCCCGCGGGTCTTCGAACGCCACTTCACCTCGGACCGGACCGGCGGACGGCGGAGGGGGTCCGGCCTCGGCCTGGCCATCGTGTCGGAACTGTCGGGGGCCATGGGGGCGGGAGTTCGGGCCGAGTCACCCGCCACCGGCGACAATGGCACCAGAATGGTGGTCTGGTTCCGCCGGGCGTCGGCTCGGCGCGAACCTGCCGGGGTCCTGCCGGGCGCCACGGCCCCGGTGGGAGCCGGCGCGGCCCAGCCCGGGCCGATGTCTGCGGAACCCGATCCGGCCCCGGTAGCCTCGGTCCCGGGCGGCGTCCCGCCGTCGGCGGATGGAGGCGGTTCACGACAACCCTCGGTGTAGGCGACGAGCCGGACCGAAGACGGGGAAGGCGGGGAACACGGATGCACGACGTGGTGCTGATCACGGGGGCGTCGTCGGGAATCGGGCAGGCCTGTGCCGACCGCCTGCACGACCGAGGCTGGACGGTGATCGGCACCAGCCGACGGGGCACGTCGAGCGGGCCC
Source organism: uncultured Acidimicrobiaceae bacterium (assembly GCA_963833585.1). Classification (GTDB taxonomy): domain Bacteria; phylum Actinomycetota; class Acidimicrobiia; order Acidimicrobiales; family RAAP-2; genus Bog-756. The sequence continues at coordinate 256,541 of CAWHYF010000005.1, forward strand.
TGGGCGTCACGGGTCATGGACGTCGACCAGGACGAGCCGGTCCTGGGGGTGCTCCAGGCGATCCTGGTGGAGCACGGTCGTCTCGACGCCGTGGTGGCCTGTGCCGGGTGGGGACTGGCCGGGGCGGCCGAGGAGACACCCCTGGCCGAGGCCCGGGAGCAGCTGGAGACCAACTTCTGGGGAGCGGTCCGGGTGGTACAGGGCGCGCTGCCGATGATGCGACGCCAGGGTCGGGGCCGGCTGGTGCTGATGAGCTCCATCGGAGGGGTGCTCGGCCTTCCGTTCCAGGCGTTCTACAGCGCTTCGAAATTCGCTCTGGAGGGCTACGGGGAGTCGTTGGCCTACGAAGTGGCGCCGTTCGGCATCGACGTGACCCTGGTGGAGCCGGGCAACGTCCGGACCGGATTCACCGACGCCCGACGCCACGCGGCCGCCCCCGAGGCGGGGTCCGCCTACTCGGCCGCGGCGGACCGGGCGGTGGGCAAGATGGCCGGGGACGAGGAGGTCGGGGTGGCCCCCGACCGGGTGGCGGCCCTGGTGCAGCGGGTCCTCGAGGCCAAGCGGCCCCCCCGCAGGGCCTCGGTGGGCAAGCTGGACGAGCGGGTGGGGATCGTGGGGAAGCGCCTCCTCCCCTACCGCCTCTTCGAGCAGGCGGCCAAGGGTAGTCTCGGCGTCTGACCACGGCGGCCACCTCACGGCACACCCGGTGCCCGAGGAGCCGAAGGAGGCTGGGCATGGCCAATCCCCTCGGTCCGCTGGGACCGGCCGACGAGCGGTTCGACCACCAGATCGCCGACACCTTCGCCACCGTCGGGATCAGCGACCCCTCGTGGACCGAGAAGGTGTGCGCCATGGCCGCCCGGCGGGACGGCGGCCTGCAGCTCGGGTTCGGGATGGGCAAGTACACCAACCGCAACGTGCTCGACGGATACGCCGGCGTCTCCCGGGGGGCCGAACAGCTCACCGTTCGCGGCAGCCGCCGCCTCTTCCCCGACCCGGAGACCGCCACGGTGGGGCCCATCCGCTACGAGGTGCTGGAGCCGATGCGCCGGGTCCGCTTCTCCCTCGAGCCCAACGAGTGCCAGCCGCTGGCCTTCGACTGGGTGTACGAGGCGGTCCTGCCCCCGGCCCCCGAGGACCGGACCCACCAGCGGACCCCCCTGGGCTACCGGGTCAGCGCCGAACTGGTCCGGTACCACCAGATCGGCACGGCATCCGGCTGGGTGGAGCTCGACGGGGAGCGCCACGAGATCTCGCCCGACGAATGGGTCTCCACCCGGGACCACTCCTGGGGGGTGCGCTACGACGTGGGCACGCCGCCCACCGACCTCGACCCGTTCAACCCGGTCGCCGAGATGGACTTCCAGATGATCTGGTGTCCGGTGCTGATGGCCGACACCGACGGCACTCCCTGGGGTCTGTTCATGCACCTGGTCGACATGACCGGGTTCGGACGACACCACCGCACGGTGATGGGCGCCGTCGAGCACACCGACGGCACCTCGGACCGGATGGTCGACATCCGCCCCGACCTCTCCTACCACCCCGACAACCGCCGCCTCCGGGGTGGGACGGTGGAGGTGACGATGGAGGACGGCGCGGTCCGCCGGTTCGAGCTGGAGGTCCCCACCGACACCGGGTTCCACCTGGGGGCGGGCCTCTACTTCGGATGGCAGGGCCACCACCACGGGGAGTGGCGTGGCGAACTCCACGTGGACGGCGAACGACTCGACGACTGCCGTGACCCGTCGCTGGCCCGGGCCTTGCACCAGATCCGCGACACCGTCGTGCACGTCCGCGACCTGGACACCGGGGCGCACGGCTGGGGCAACTGCCAGCCGATGATGTGCGGTGGCTTCCCGGACAAGGGACTGAGCGCCGACTCCTCGTTCTGGTAGGCCTGGTCGCGGCGGCGCGTCGGGACCGCACCCCGGTCGGCGAGCGACGGTCCCTTCCCCGGAGTCAGGGGGAGGTCAGGGGAAGGGCCAGGGCCGTGGCCGGGAGCCGGCGACCGTCACCGGCGGCCGGCGACCACGCCACCAGCACCGGGTCGGGCGGCTCGACCCGTCGGTGCAGCACGGCGAGGGCCACCGGCCCACCCCGGGCCGGGGACCACGCCACCGACGACAGGTGCCCCACTTCGTGCTGGCCGTCGGCCGTGGACACCGGACAGCCCACCAGGCTGGCCACCTGATCGGGGCCCACCGGCATCTGCCGGCCGGCTTCCTCGAGGACCACCCCCCGGAGATGGTGGGCGACCTTCGACCCTCGGGCGTCGAGCCGGGCCACCAGCTCCTGCCCGGTGAAGCAGCCCTTGGTGAAGGACACCGTCCGGTCGACCAACCCGACCTCCGCGGCGATGATTCCTTCGACCAGCTCGCGCCCGCCCACCGGGATACCGGCCTCGATACGGGACGCCTCCCAGGCTTCGAACGGCACGCGGGCCACGGAGGGGGTGACCCAGTCGTCCAACCCGCCGGCCGGGAGGGGACCGAGCAGGTCCACGCCGGCCAGTCCGTTGAACGACGTCGGCACTGCGAGGTCGGGTGCCCCCGTGACCGACCCGGCGGCATGGGGGCCGCGGACGGCGACGCAGGCCCAGTCGAGCGGTTCGAAAGCGACCTTGGTCCGAAGCCGGAACCGCTCCAATCTGGCCACCATGACCGGACCCGATCCGGCATCGGCGTCCAGGACGAAGACGTCGTCCGCGGCCCGGGTGATCCGTAGATACGCCTCGAACTTCCCCTGGGGGCTCAGCAGCAACGACTCGGCCGAGCTCCCCACCCCGAGAGCGGAGACGTCCTGGCTGCACTGTCCCTGGAGGTACTCGGTGACATCCGCCCCGGACGCCCGAAGTACGTCACGCCGCAGGAGGACGGCCCCGGCCGTGGCGTGCAGGGCGTCGTAGCCCGCGGCCAGCCCGTCACCGTCGGGGGACGGGTGCCCGGGAGCGGTCATGAAGGGGCCGCCGGAGCCGGAGCCGGGTGGGAGGGGCTCGTTCCGCCGACCGACGGGGCGCGCGGCCGCGGCGCACCGGATGCTCCCGTCGTGGGGCCCACCGGGGTCGCGGCGGCGCGGGCCATGGCCACGGCCGACAGCATGGCGGCGGCCTTGTGCGCGCACTCGGCGTTCTCGGTGGCCGGGTCGCTGTCGGCCACGATGCCCGCGCCGGCCTGCACCGAGGCGCCGCCGTCCGGGCTCACCGTCATGGTGCGGATGGCGATGGCGGTGTCCAAGTTGCCGGAGAAGTCGAGGTACCCGACCACCCCGCCGTACACACCCCGCTTGGTCGGCTCCAGGTCGTCGATGATCTCCATGGCCCGGACCTTGGGGGCCCCGGACAGCGTCCCGGCCGGGAGGGTCGCCCGGAGCACGTCGATGGGCCCTTTCCCCGGAGCCAGTCGCCCGGAGACCTGGGAGGTCAGGTGCATGATGTGGCTGTACCGCTCCACCACCATCATCTCGTCCACCACCTCGGTCCCGAAGCTGACCACCCGGCCCACGTCGTTGCGGGCCAGATCCACCAACATGACGTGCTCGGCCACCTCCTTCGGATCCTCGACCAGTTCGCCCTCCAACCGGCCGTCCTCCTCGGCGGTGGCGCCCCGGGGCCGGGAGCCGGCGATGGGGCGTGACACCACGGTCCCCTCCCGCAGCCGGACCATCGGCTCGGGGGACGCCCCCACCACGGTGACTTCCGGGAAACGCAGGAAGTAGAGATAGGGGCTCGGATTGACCAGGCGGAGGACCCGGTAGACGTCGAAGGGGTCGGCACCGAGCGCCGGGAGGTCGTAGCGTTGGGACAGGACGACCTGGAACACATCGCCGGCGGTCACATGCTCCTTGGCCGCCCGGACGGCGTCCTGGTAGAGGGAATCGGACATGGTGCGGCGCACGTCGGGGGGCGGGGCGGCCCGTTCCGGTCGGGGCCGGGCGGGCTGGTCGAGTGGCCGGAAACAGTCGGCGGCCAACTCGTCGAGCCGTGCGAGCGCGGCGCGGTGGGCCGCGTCCAGCTGCTCGGCCGACCACGCCGGGTCGACGACCACGTTGTCGATCAGCACCACCCGTTGGCGCCAGTGGTCGAAGGCGGCCAGCTGTCCGATGACCGCCAGGATGGCGTCGGGATGGCCGAGGTCGTCCGGCGGGGTCCCGGGCAGGTATTCGACCTCACGGACCACGTCGTAGCCCAGATAGCCGACCAGTCCGGCATGGAGCGGCGGGAGGTCAGGGAGGTCGGGCGAGTCGAAGGTGGCCAGGACGGCTTCGAGGGCGGCCAGCGCCCCCCGCTCGCCGCTCACCGCCTGGCCGGTGGCGGCATCCAGGTCGAGGTCGCCCGCCGTGGTCACCGAGGTCCCGCGGGCCGTGATGGTGGCCAGGGGGTTGCGTCCCACGAAGGAGTACCGGCCCCAGCGTTCGCCCCCCTCGACCGACTCCAGGAGGAAGCCGGTGCGGTCCTCGGACTCCACGATCTGGAGGAACGCCGCAACCGGGGTGAGGGTATCGGCCACCAGTTCTCGCCAGACCGGGACGATGCGGTGCCGCGCCGCCAGGGTGCGGAACCCGGATCGACCGGGACCGGCCGCGGCCTCGGCGCGGGGCGGCGTCATGGGGCCGGCGGGGTGGACCCGAAGGCCCGGTAGAAACAGCTGCGGCTCCCGGTGTGGCACGCCCCCGCGCCGGCCTGGTCCACCTCCACCAGCACCGCATCCCCGTCGCAGTCGTAGTGGACGCGGCGCACGTACTGGCGGTCCCCCGACGTCTCGCCCTTGCACCAGAACTCCTGACGGCTCCGACTCCAGAACCAGGTGCGTCCGGTCTCGAGGGTGCGGCGCAGCGACTCAGAGTTCATCCACGCCAACATGAGGACCGCACCGTCGGTGGCGTCTTGGACGATGACGGGGACCAGACCGTCGCCGTTGTAGGTGATCCGGTCGAGCTCCTCTGGGGTGAAGGGGACCGGGGTCGTCTCGAAGCCCTGGTTGGATCCGGTGGTCTCGGTGGTGGTCACGGTCGGTGCTCCCTGGTGTGGTGGCGGTGGGGGGTCGGGTGGGCGACGTGGTCGGTGTGGTCGGGGTGCGTGCCGTCGCTGCGGGCCGGATCCGGGCGGCGGCTGCAGGTCGGGTTGTTCCCGTCCTGTCGACCCACCCGTCAGAGGTAGAGGCCGGTGCCGCCGTCGATGCGGGTGGCGGCCACCGCATGGATGTCCCGTTCCCTCAGGATCACGTACTCGTCGCCCTGCACCTCGACCTCGAATCGGTCTTCGGGGTTGAACAGCACGGTGTCCCCGACTTTGACCGACCGCACGTGGGGCCCCACCGCCACGGCCTCGGCCCAAGCCAGTCGGCGGGATACCTGGGCGGTGGCGGGGATCAGGATGCCGGCCCGGGAGCGACGCTCGCCGTCGGTCTGAGCCACCTGGACCAGCACGCGATCGGCCAACACGGTGATGGGCAGCTTGGTCGGTCCGGAATCTCCGTTCTGCCTGGTCGCCGTGGCTTCTGGGGTAGTGGTGGCCACCACCGAAGGCTACCGCAGGGTCGGCCGCTTCCGATCCGATGGGCAACCGGTCAGAGCGGACGCACCGCCACGCCCGCGGCGAGCAGGTACTCCTTGGCCTGGTCCACGGTGAACTCGCCGAGATGGAAGATCGAGGCGGCCAGCACGGCGTCGGCCTCCCCGGCCACCGCCCCCTCCACCAGGTGCTCGAGGGTCCCGACGCCGCCCGAGGCGATGACCGGCACGGGGCACCGCCGGCTGACCGCTCGGGTGAGGTCGAGGTCGAAGCCGTCCCTGGTCCCGTCGCGGTCCATCGAGGTGAGCAGGATCTCGCCGGCACCGATGGTGGCGCACCGCTCCGCCCACTCGAGGGCGTCCACTCCTGTGGGCGTACGTCCGCCGTGGGTGAACACCTCCCATCCGTCCTCCGCCCGGTCCGTTCGCCGCCGACGGGCGTCCACCGCCACCACCACGCACTGGGCCCCGAACTCGTCGGCCAGCTCGGCGACCAGCTCCGGACGTTCGACGGCGGCTGTATTCACGCCGACCTTGTCCGCACCGGCCCGGAGGAGCAGACGGGCGTCCCCCACCGAGCGGATCCCTCCCCCCACGGTGAACGGGATGAAGACCATCTCGGCGGTTCGGGACACCACCTCGACCATGGTGGCGCGGTGATCGGAGGATGCCGTGATGTCGAGGAACACCAACTCGTCGGCGCCCTGGGCGTCGTAACGGGCGGCCAACTCCACCGGGTCCCCGGCGTCGAACAGGTCGACGAACCGCACCCCCTTGACCACCCGTCCGGCATCCACGTCGAGACACGGGATCACTCTCACGGAGTGCACGCCGCCACCCCCTCCTCCACGGTCATCGCTCCTGCCACCAAGGCTCGGCCGGTGATGGCCCCGGACAGACGGCGCCCTCCGGGGCCGTCGGACGGGGACGATCGGCCCGGGGACACCTGGAGGTGGGCCAGGGCGGCGAGGTCCGCCACCGAGCCCACGCCCCCCGAGGCGATCACCGGGATCGACGTCGACCCGAGCACCTGGCCGAGGCCGTCGAGATCGGGTCCGGACAGCGTCCCGTCGCGGTCGATGGCGGTCACGATCACCGCGGCCGCACCGAGACCCTCCAGCGCGCCGAGGAGCTCGGCCACGCTGGTGCCGCTTCCCACCTCCCACCCTCGTACGGCCACTTCGGTGCCACCGTCGGGATCACGGCGGTAGTCGATGCCCACCGCCACCCGGCCCGGGTACCGCTGGACCATCTCCCCGACCAGCTCCGGGCGGTCGAGGACCACCGTGCCGAGGACCACCCGGGCCAGACCTCCGCCCAACAGTTCGTCCACGTCGGCCTCCGTCCGCACGCCCCCGCCCGCCTGCACCGGGATGTCCACGGCGCGGGCGATGTCCAACACGGTGGACCGGTTGGCCGGCCGTCCCGAACGCGCCGCGTCGAGGTCGACGACGTGGAGCCAGGGGGCCCCTCCTTCGCTGAACCGCCGGGCCAGCTCGACCGGATCCCCGTAGCGGGTCTCGCGTCCGAAGTCGCCCTGGGTGAGGCGGACCGCGCCGCCGTCGCGCAGGTCGATGGCCGGATAGAGGTCCATCACCGGGCGGCGTCGCCGACCGCGGCCACGAAGTTGGCCAGGATCCCCAGCCCGACGGGTCCGGACTTCTCGGGGTGGAACTGGGTGCCCCACACCGGGCCCCGTTCGGCCGAGGCCGTCACCGGACCCCCGTACTCACAGGTCGAGGTGGTGTCGGCGGTCCGCTCCGGCGCGTAGGAGTGGACGAAGTAGACCCAGGACGGTTGGGGGAGGCCGGCCAGCAGGCCCGGGGGCCCGTCCCCGGCGGGCTCGAGACGGTTCCACTGCATCTGCGGATGCTTGACCCCGGCCGGGAGACGACGGACCACCCCGGGCAGGATCCCCAGACCGGCGTGGGTCGGGTCCTCGTCGGAGCCTTCGTAGAGCAGCTGGAAGCCCACACAGATCCCGAGGAACGGCACACCCCGCTCGACGGCGGACGTCGCTGCCCGGTCCAGGCCGCTCGAGCGGAGGGCCTGGGCGCAGCGGCCGAAGGCGCCCACTCCCGGCAGCACCACCCCGTCGGCCCCGACCGCCCGTTCCGGGTCGTCGACCAGGTGGGCCTCGGCCCCGAGATGCTGGAGGGCCTTCTCGGCCGACCGCAGGTTGCCGATGCCGTAGTCGAGAACGGCGATCACGGGATGGGGACGCGGGCGATGGCCGAGGGCCGCGGGGCGATGGGGCCGGACGTCCCTCCCGGCCGGTCGCCTCGGCCCGCCACCCTCACAGGGTGCCCTTGGTGGAGGGGACGCCTCCACCCTCGAGGCGGACCGCGTCCCGGAGGGCCCGGGCCACGCCCTTGAACGAGGCTTCCACGATGTGGTGGGTGTTCTTGCCGGTGCGCAGCCGGATGTGCAACGTGATCCCGGCCGCGGTGGACAGCGCCCGCCAGAACTCCTCGGCCAGCTGCGGGTCGAACGGCGGATTCCCGAGCGGGTTGGTCTCCGGCGGGAAGTCGATGTCGTACGCCAGATAGGGGCGACCGGAGAGATCCAGTGCCACCTCGACCAGGGCCTCGTCGAGGGGCAGCGCCACCGATCCGAACCGCCGGACGCCCGCCTTGTCCCCCAACGCCTCGGCCAGGACCTCGCCCAGGGTGATCCCGACGTCCTCCACCGTGTGGTGGGCGTCGACCTGGAGGTCGCCTCGGGCCACCACCTCGAGGTCGAAGCCGCCGTGCCGGCCGAGCTGGCTGACCATGTGGTCGAAGAACGGGAGGCCGGTGTCGACCTCGGTGGTGCCGGAGCCGTCGATGTTGAGGGCCACCTCGATGGAGGTCTCCTTGGTCGACCGCACGGCCGTGGCGGTCCTCGGCGCGGATGGGCTCGTCGTGGTGGGGGTCATCGCAGGCTTTCGTCCAGGGCCGCCAGGAACCGGTCGTTCTCCTCGGGGAGGCCCACCGTGACCCGCAGGCACCCGGTGAGCCCCGGCCACTCCGAACAGTCTCGCACGAGGACCGAGCGGTCCAGGAGGTGGGACCATACGGTGCGGGCCGGGGCGGCCAACGGCCGGAACAGGATGAAGTTGGCGTCCGATGGCCACGTCTCGACCGGCAGTCCGGCCAGGGACGCCGCGATCCGGCCCCGCTCCTCGTTGAGCAGGGCCACCCGGGCCTCCATCTCGTCGCGGTAACGGAGCGCCAACCGGCCGGCCAGCTGCTTGGCCATGTCCAGATGGTAGGGAAGCGCCACCAGCTCACAGGCCCGGACCACCTGGGGGTCGGCCACCAGGTACCCGAGGCGCAGCCCGGCCATGGACCAGGTCTTGGAGAAGGTCCGGATCACCGCCAGCCGCTCCCAGCCGGGACCGGCCCGTCGGACCAGCTCCAAGGCCGAGACCGGGGCGAATGCCCGTAGGCCTCGTCCACCACCACCAGGCCCGGGGCCATGGTCAGCACCTGTTCGATCTGACTCGGCGGGTCGGCCCGCCCGGAGGGGTTGTTGGGCGAGCAGAGGAAGGTGATGACCGGGCGGTGGGACTCGGTCACCCGCTTCACCTCGTCCAGGTCCAGGCGGAAGTCGTCGGTCCTGCGCCCGGCGGCCACCGGTGTGCCGGTGGTGCGGGCGATCTGTCGGTGCATGGTGTAGGTCGGCTCGAACAGGGCCACGGTCCGGCCGGGGCCGCCATAGGCCAACATCAGGGACTGGAGGACCTCATTGGAGCCGTTGGCGCAGAACACCTGGTCCGGTCCCACCCCGTGGCTCTCGGCCACGGCCCGACGGAGCTCGACGGCCTGGCGATCGGGATACCGGTTGAACTCGAGCTCGTCCAGACCGGCGCGGAACTCCTCCAGCCACCGGTCCGGAGGCGGTAGGGGTGACTCATTGGTGTTGAGGCGGACCTCCACCTCGACCTGGGCCGAGTGGTACCCGGTCAGCTCCACCAGGTCGGGTCGCACCGGGGGCAGGACCGCCTCCTCGGCGCGGTCCCCTACCTCGGCCATCGGAGCCGCACCGATTCGGCATGGGCGGGGAGGCCCTCGGTCTCAGCCAAGGTCACGACGTGGGGTCCCAACTGCGCCAGCGCCTGCTCGCTGACGGTGACGGCGTGGATGTGCCGACGGAAGTCATCGACCCGGAGGGCGCTGGAGAACCGGGCCGTCCGGTTGGTCGGAAGGACATGGTTGGGGCCGGCCAGGTAGTCCCCCACGCTGGCCGGTGAGCCGGGTCCGAGGAAGACCGCGCCGGCCGACTGCACCTGGCCCAGGAGGCCCGTGGCGTCGGGAACGAGGATCTCGAGGTGTTCGGGGGCCACGACGTTGGCCACCGCCATGGCCTGCTTCGGCCCGTCCACCAGCACCGCGTAACCACCGGCCCCGAGGGTGGTCTCGAGGTCCGCCCGTCGGGGAGACGCCCGCACGATGCGGTCGACCTGGGCCGTGACCGCCTCGGCCACCGCCTCGGACCAGGTCACCAGCCACGCCAGTCCGTCGGGTCCGTGCTCAGCCTGCACCACCAGGTCGATGGCGGCCAGCTCGGTGGGGGTGTCGGGGCCGGCGATCACCACCACCTCGGACGGCCCGGCGAAGGCCGAGGCCACGCCGACCACCCCGGAGACCTGCCGTTTGGCCTCGGCGACGAATCGGTTGCCGGGACCCACCACCACGTCCACCGGCTCGATCGACTCGGTGCCGTAGGCCATCGCCGCGATGGCCTGGGCCCCCCCGATCCGGTAGACCTCGTGGATGCCGGCCACGGCGGCGGCGGCCAAGGAGGCGTCGTCGACCCGGCCGTCCGGACCCGGGGGCACGCACAGCACGATCTCCTCGACGCCGGCCACCTGGGCCGGCACCGCGCACATGAGCACGGTCGAGGGATAGCGGGCCCGTCCACCCGGGGCGTAGCAGCCGGCCCTCGACACCGGGCGGACCAGGTGCCGCACCTCGATCCCCCCCGACTCGAAGGTCTCCACCTCGGGACGGGCCGCCTCGTGGGCGTGGTACGCCAGGATGCGGTCGTGGGCGACGTCGAGCGCCTCTTGGAGGGGCAGGGGCACCCGGGCCAGCGCCGCCTGGATCTCCGCCTCCTCCACCCGGAGCTCGTCGAGCTCGACCCCGTCGAACTGCTGGGTCAGCCGGCGCAGGGCCCCGTCGCCGTCGGCGCGGACCTCGGCGATGATCGAGGCCACCGCCTCGGAGGAACGGCCCTGTTCGTCGGTGGGGCGTGGCAGGACCTCCCGCAGGGCCCGGCGGTTCCCGGTGAAGCCTCGAACGTCCAGGCGACGGAGAGTCATAGCCCGTCGATGCTACCGGACCCGGATGACCGCCCTCCCCCGACGACGGCGTCCGATACCCCGGGGGGCCGGGTGGGAGACCCGGTCCGTTCGGTGCCATGATCGGTCGATGGCCACCAGCTCGGCAGAACTCTCCTCCCTTGCCACCGCCCTCGACGAGTTGAGCCGGCGGATCACCGTCCACGCCGACGCCGCCGATGCGGTCAAGGATGAAGAGACGGCCCGGGAGCTCTTCGCCATCGAACGCGCCCTCAACAGTGCCAACCGTCGTCTGTCCCGACTGGCCCTGGCCCTCAACCGGCGTTGACGCGGCCCATCGGAGCCGGGCCCGGACACCAGGTGACGACAAGCAGTGACACCACTTGTCGTCACACCGGGCCAGGGAGTAGTGTCTTCCAACCGGCCCGGTCCGCATTGCCTCCGGGCGCGGCGAAGGCACCCCGGAGGGTGCCTTCGCGCGAGCGGGCCGGGCGGCGGATCCCGAACACCGCTCTGCGGAACCAGTTGGCGGGAACCGGTTCCGAGACCTCTAGATGATCATGTTTTTCGTCCGATTGCCAGTCGGCCCCGACAATTTTCGGACGCGAAACCGACCCCTCCACCAAATGCCCTGCTCGCAGGGTGGTTCCGCCGCGTCCTGCCCGACCGGCGATCGCGGCGAGGAATTGCCCCCTCCGGGTCCCACAGATCTGACAGTGCATCCGTCACAAGAAACCGGCGCCGAGGGGTCGGCCGGCGGCGGTGCGGAGGGCGCGGCCAGGCACTCGGTCCGGGGTGCTGGTGGTCGCCGGCCTGCGATCGCCGGTTGCGATCTCCCTGCGATCGCGGGTTGCGAGCGCCGTCCGCGGGTCCGACGGAACCATGGCCGCCGTCGGCTCCCCGACTCGGGAGGGGCTGCCCGCCGACGGACAGAAGTCCGAGAGCAGACACCGGTCGCAGTGAGGCCGGCGCGCCGTGCAGGTGGACCGGCCGTGCAAGATCATCCGCAGGCTGAACACCCCGCGTTGCCCGGCGGGGATCATGTCGTTCAGCACCCGCTCCACCCGCACCGGATCGGACTCGTCGGTCAGCCCCAGACGGACCGACAGGCGTTGGACGTGGGTGTCGACCGGCAGGCCCGGGAGCCCGAAGGCCACGCTCCGCACCACGTTGGCCGTCTTCCGACCCACCCCGGGCAGGGTGACCAGGTCGGCCATGGCCGTCGGGACCGCCCCACCGAATCGATCGACCAGCGCCGAAGCCATGCCCACCAGGCTCCGGGCCTTGGCCCGGAAGAAGCCCGTCGAGTGGATGATCGCCTCCACCTCGGCCGGTTCGGCCGCGGCCATGGCGTAGGGGTCGGGGAACCGGGCGAAGAGAGCCGGGGTGGTCTGGTTGACCCGATCGTCGGTGCACTGGGCGGACAGGATGGTGGCGGCCAGTAGCTGGAAGGCGTCACCGTGGTCGAGGGCGCAGAGATCAGTGGCCGTGCCGGGGAAGGCGGCGGCCAACCGCTCGGCCGTGCGCCGAGCTCGCCCGGTCGGAGTACGGGGTCGGGCCACGACCGGCAGACTACCGGTAGCGTGCTGCGGATGGAGGGCCTCGATCTCGGCGTCGCCACCCAACCGAGTGCCGACCTCCGCTCCGCCGTGCAGACGCTGATCGACCGGGTGGCGTCGGTCACCGGCCATCCGCCGTTCAGCGAGCACAAGCGGATGGTGCTGGCCCGCACCCGGTGGGACTCCGATCGCATGCGGGGCGGCGACCGGTCGGTCGAGTCATTGGAGCCGGACGATCGTGAGCACTCCTTCGGGATCACCGCCTACCGCGCCCGACCCCGGTCGCTGCTGGCTTACGCCCAGGTGGCCGGCGACCGGCGGCGCCGGGAGTACGCCGTCGAACTGTTGGTCGAGCCGGAGGTGGGCCGGCCCGTCGATGTCGCCGGTCCCTTGCTCGACCGGGTCATCGAGCAGGTGGCGGCCCTCGGCGGTGGTGCCCTTCGACTGTGGGTACCCCGTGCCACCCCGACCGACGACGCGCTGGCGCTCGGGCGAGACTTCTCCCCCGAGCGCGATCTCATCCAGATGCGCTGCCCGCTCCCGCTCCCTCCGGCCCCGACCAGTCTCACGTCACGACCGGCCATCGGTGTGGCCACCCGACCGTTCCGGCCCGGGGTCGACGAGGACGCTTGGCTACGCGTGAACAACCGCGCCTTCGCCGCCCATCCCGAGCAGGGGCACTGGGACCTGGCCACCCTGCTGGAGCGGGAGGACGAGGAATGGTTCGACCCCGAGGGATTTCTGGTCCTGGAATCCGACGGTCGCATGGCCGGCTGGTGTTGGACCAAGGTCCATCGTCACGCCACCCCGCCCATGGGCGAGATCTACGTCATCGGCGTGGATCCAGACTTCCATGGACGCGGGTGGGGCCGGGCCCTCACCCGGGCGGGCCTGCAGTGGCTGGCCGACCAGGGACTGGTCGTGGGCATGCTGTACGTCGACGCCGACAACGTCGCGGCCGTCAGCCTCTACCGCTCGATGGGCTTCACCGAAGACCACGTGGACCGCTCGTACCTGCGGACGGTGCCTCGGCGATGAACGGAGGCCCGGGGGCGCGTCGCTGACCGGAAGGACTTGGGTACCGGTCCTGGCCGCGCCGCCTCCGTCCGGAAGGTCAACCGGCGCCGATCAGGTGTCCCACCGAGTAGGTGACCGCCGCGGCCACGCCGGAGATGAGCAGCTGCCGTGAAGCCGACCACCACCACGAGCGGCCGGTGAAATAGGCCAGTGCCGCCCCGACGCCGAGGGCGGCGACGGCGCCGAGGGCGATCGACCACACGGTGGCGGTCGTGCCCGAGGTGATCAGCCAGGGAAGCAACGGGATGAAGGCACCCATGGCGAACATCACGAACGAAGATCCGGCGGCCTGGAAAGGATTGCCCGTCTGCTCGGGGTTGATGCCCAGCTCCTCCCGGGCATGTGTCTCGAGGGCCAGGTCGGGATCACTCATCATTTTGACCGAGAGCTCGTCGGCCATGTCGGCGTCGAGGCCCCGGTTCCGGTAGATCCCGGCCAGCTCCCGTCGCTCGTCCTCGGGATCGTGGTGGATGGCCTGGCGCTCCACATCCAGCTCTCGTTCCATCAGCTCGGACTGGGCCCGCATGGAGATGTACTCCCCGGCGGCCATGGAGAAGGAGCCGGCGATGAGCCCGGCGATGCCGGCCAGACGCACCGCGGACGCGGAGGCGTGGGCACCGGCGATTCCGAGGATGAGCGCCACGTTGGACACCAGGCCGTCGCTGATCCCGAAGACGGCCGCCCGGGCCCCGCCTCCATGGAGGTTCCGATGGTGGTGTCGCATGTCCACGCGGTGCAGCGTACCGAGTGGCCCGCCCTAAGGAGTCGCTGTCCTCCCGGCGAAGGAGCACCTCACGGCGGCGGTGCGGGGTCCCCTCACTCCCGCCCGGGGGCCGGCACGAGTGGTCGGCCGGTCCGGGGTCCCGTACAGTCTGGGACATGGCAACCACCGTGCACGGCATCGACAAATTCCACGAGCTGGTCGGACAGCACCTGGGCTACAGCCAGTGGCATCTCATCGACCAGGCTCAGATCAACCTGTTCGCCGAGGCCACCGGGGACCACCAGTGGATTCACGTCGACCCCGAGCGGGCCAAGGAGGGTCCCTTCGGCACCACCATCGCCCACGGATACCTGACCCTGTCCCTGGCGCCGGTCCTGCTGGGCGAGGTGCTGGTGGTCGAAGGTGCCTCGATGGGGGTCAACTACGGGTGCAACAAGGTCCGCTTCCCAGCCCCGGTTCCCGTCGACAGCAACCTCCGGCTCGGAGCCACCGTGGCCGGGGCGGAGGACGTGACCGGGGGCGTGCAGGTGGCCCTCGACCTGACCTTCGAGACCGAGGGCTCGACCAAGCCCAGCTGTGTGGCCCAGGTGGTCTACCGCTACTTCCACTGAGTGGTCGAGCGGTGGCCGGGTGCGGACCGCGCCCGGGACCTCCGCCTGCGGCGCCATGCCGAGATGGCCCCTCCGACCTGGGCTGATGGGTGGACGACCAGCAAGGACACCATCCGGGCCGGCACCGCTCCAACAGTGTGAGCGATTACTCCTAGAGTAGACGCCATGGAGATGAGGGTCGAGCAGCTGTCCGTCCGGGCCGACGTGACGGTCGACACCATCCGGTACTACCAGAGCAAGGGACTGCTCGATCCGCCCCGCCGGGAGGGTCGGGTGGCCTGGTACGGCGACGAGCACCTCGAGCGGCTGACCCGTATCCGCTCCCTCCAACAACGGGGCTTCACCTTGGCCACCATCGTCCGGCTGGTGTCGGGTGAACTCGACGCCGCCGACGAGGCCCTGCTCGGCGAGTTGTCCGGCTGGCGCGACGAGCCGGCGGCCGGCCCGGTGGACGGCGACGGCGACCGGTCCGGCCCCGTTCCGTCGGCCGCCGCCCGGATCGGTTCGGAGTCGGGGCCCACCCTCACCATCGACGAGCTGGCCGAGGCCACCGGCGTCCCCCTGGCCCTGCTGAAGGCGGTGGAGGCCGAAGGGCTCCTGATCCCTCGGCGGCTCGCCGGACAGGATCGCTACACCGAGGCCGACGTGGCCGCGGCCCAGGCCGGTCTGCTGTTGTTGGAGTGGGGCATCCCGCTGTCGGCGCTGCTCGATCTGGCCCGCCGCCACCACGAGGCGACCGAGGCCGTCGCCCGCGAGTCGGTGGCCATGTTCTCCACGCACATCCGGGGGCCGCTGCGGACGGCCCATCCCCCGTCCGACGGTGCCCCCGGAGCCGGTGGGTCGGGGGACGAGCCCCACATCGAACGACTCCTGCAGGCCTATGCCGAGCTGTTGCCGGCCGTCAACACGCTGGTGGGCCACCATTTCACCCGCACCCTGATCAACGTGGCGCTGGAACACGTCGACCAGGTGGGCTCTGACGCCGAACGGCGGGCCATCGGGGACCAGGCGGGCCGGGAGACGTCCTGTGTGGAGATGGGCGGTGCCGAGACCGGTGGCGAAATTCCGGGCGGCGGAGCACCGGAGGACACCGAGATCGCCGGGGCGGAGCTGCGACCGTGAGCGCCCGGACCCGGTCGGCGGACCACGGCCCGTCCCCGGTGGCCACCGCCGTCCGGGCCACGGACCCCGACCTGCCCACCGGGGCGGAGAAGACCGCCCTGGTCCGCTCGATGTTCGACACCATCGCGCCCCGCTACGACCTGGTGAACCGGGTGATGACCTTCGGGCTCGATGTCCGGTGGCGGCGGCAGTCGGTGCGGGCCCTGGGGTTGCCGGGCGGATCCCATGTCCTCGACCTGGCCTGCGGGACCGGCGACTTCCTCCGGATCCTGTCCGCGTCGGGGCTGGTCCCGTTGGGGATGGATCTTTCCTGGGGGATGTTGGCGGCCAACCACTCCGGCCTGCCCCTGGCCCAGGCGGACGGAGCGGCCCTGCCGGTGGCGTCGGGTTCGGTGGACGGGATCACCTGTGGGTACGCCCTCCGCAATTTCTCCGAGCTGCAGGCGGTCTTCGGTGAACTCGGCCGGGTGGTCCGTCCGGGGGGCCGGATCGGCCTGCTGGAAGTGGCCGAGCCCGGTGGTGGCCTCCTCCTCCTGGGTCACCGGATCTGGTTCCGACGCGTGGTCCCGGTCATCGGGGGGCTGATCTCCGATGGCGCCGCGTACCGCTACCTCCCCCGCTCCACGGCCTACCTCCCCCCCACCGGCGAGCTGCGGACCATGCTGACCTCGGCCGGGTTCTCGGCGGTCAACCGGCGTCCCTTGTCGGGGGGACTCAGCCAGCTGATCACCGCCACCCGGGCCGGACGACCGTGATCGGGGGCCGGTACCCGTCCGCCCCGCCGGACCCCGACGGGGGCCCGGAACCGGTGCACGACCAGGGCGGTGGAGGGCCGGTCGACGGCGGAAGATCGCGGGTGGCGGTGCGCCTCCCGCTCGAGCCGGGCCCACCGGTGGACCCGTTCGCGCTGGCCGGCGCCACCGGCCTCGTGTTCCAGTCGGCCGATCGGATCCTGGTGGGGCTCGGGCGGTTCCTCACCCTGCCCCTGCCCCGGGGCCTCGAGGACGCGGCCGGCGTGCGCCGGGTGACCGAGACCTTGGCCTCCATCGGTTGCGATGACCGCGTCGCCGACGGCACCAGCGGGGTGGTCGCCTTCGGGAGCCTGCCCTTCGAGCCGTCGGCACCCGCGGAGCTGGTGGTGCCGCAGGTCCTCTACGTCGTGGAGTCGAGCGGGCTGGAATGGGTCACGCTCATGCCCGACAACGCCGAGACGGTGCCGGAGGGTGCGGGGGGGCTCCGGGACTGGTTGGTCGACCGGTCCCGCGTGGCGACGGCGGCGGACCCGGTCCCCGGGGGAACTCCCGTACCACCGGGTCCCACCATCACCCCCCGCACCTCGGATACCTCGTTCGAGTCGATGGTGGCCGAGGCCGTGCGCGCCGTGGACTCGCGGGAGGTGGCCAAAGTGGTCGTCTCCCGCCAGGTCGACGTGCGCATGGGTGAGCCGGTCGACGTGGCGGCCCTGCTCGATCGGTGGCACCGGCTCGAGCCCACCTGCTCGGTCTTCTCCATCCCCACCCCCGAGGGCCAGCTGGTGGGGGCCAGCCCCGAGCTGCTGGTGGCGCGGACGGGACTCCGGGTGCGCAGCAGACCCCTGGCCGGCACCACCGACCGGGCCAACGAGTCCGGTGGCGTCCTCCCCCGCGAGCTGATGGCTTCCACCAAGGACGGTGCCGAGCACCGCATGGTGGTCGAGGCCATCGGGCAGGCGCTGGCCCCACTCTGCGCCGCCCTGGACGTCCCCGAGCGTCCGGACCTGGTCCATCTCCACAACATCACCCACCTCGGAACCTCGGTGACCGGGAGGCTGGCCCGGCGGACGGACGGCTCGGTGCCGACGGCCCTGGAGTTGGCGGCGGCCCTCCATCCCACCCCGGCGGTCGGCGGCGTGCCCCGGGAGCGGGCCCTGGCGCTCATCGCCCGGCTCGAGCCCGAGGGTCGAGGCCACTACGCCGGACCGGTGGGCTATGTCGACGCCCGCGGTGACGGGTGCTGGATGCTCGGCATCCGGGCCGTCACCGTGGCCGGGCCGGACGCCCGACTCGCCGCCGGGGTCGGGGTCGTCGAGGGATCCGAGCCGCGGACCGAGCGGGTGGAGACCGTGCTCAAGCTGACGGCGGCGTTCGACGCACTGGCGCCGGGCGTCCCCTTCTCCACCACCGGGCACCCCGCGGCCCACCAGGCGGTGGGCTGACCCGGGTTCAGCCCCGGTCGATGCCGGTGCGCCGCCCTGCCAACGCGGTCCGGCGCACCACCTCGGCCAGGGCCTCGGGATCGTCCCGGGCCACGAAATGCCCCGCCTCGGGCAGGACCGTCAGTTCGGCCCCGAGGATGCCGCCCGCCAGGGTACGCGCCGCTCCGGGCGGCACCACCAGGTCCCGACCGCCGGTGACGACGGCCACCGGGAGATCGAGGTGGCCGAGGGCCGCCGTCACCGCGGGCAGCTCCCCGGTGAGGGCCCGCTGCTCGATCATGAAGGTCCGCCGGTGCCGACCGAGCGCCCCCCGGCCGCCGGCCAGGACGCCCCGGTCGGGCAGGGCCGTCTCCACCGGTTGCCGGTAGCGGGCGGGGAGGTACCGGGTGAATCGACGGAGCCGGGGCAGCACCTCGCCGATGCCCACCAGCCCGGCCACGGTCAGCACATCGCCGAGACCGGGGTAGGTGAGCCACCGGTCGAGGGCGTTCAGACTGTCCGGGGTGCAGGCCGCACCCACCAGCACCAGACCCTGGACCAGCGACGGGTGGCGGGCGGCCAGCAGGACGGCCACGCCGCCCGACCAGCTGTGGGCCACCACGGTCGCCGGCACCGCCCCCCGGGCCACCAGGAACTCGGCCAGGAGCTCGGTGTTGCCGGCCAACCCCCGGGCCTCACCGGTGGAGGCCCCGTACCCGACCCGGTCGGGGGCCAGGACCCGGAACTGCGGCACCAGCCGCTCGGTCACCGGATCCCAGGACGCCCCGGAGCCCGGCTGACCGTGGAGGAGGAGCACCGCGGGACCGGATCCCCGGTCAATGGTGGCCAGCATCCTCACGGCTCCCACCCCCGTGACCGTTGGTGGAGTCCGGCGGGAGATGGGCCGGGAGGACCACCCGGAAGGTCGCTCCCCGTCCCAGCTCGGTGTCGACGGTGGCCGTGCCGCCGAAGGTGCGGGCCAGCGTGGCCACGATGAACAGGCCCAGGCCCGACCCGCCGTCGATGTGGTCACCGTCGCCCCGGTAGAAGCGGTCGAACACGTGCCGGGCTTGGTCCGGGCTCATGCCCGGTCCGTGGTCCCGGACCTCGAGGACGGCGGACTCCCCCTCGACGGCCACGCCGACCTCGACCGGGGTGCCCTTGGGGGTGTGGCCGAGGGCGTTGCCCAGCAGGTTGTGGACCATCTGCTCGAGGCGGGCATCGTCGCCCAGGACGGGAACCTCGGCCGGGGCCCGGAGCTCGATGGATCGGGAGGCGTCGATGGTCTTGGCATCGGCCACGGCCTCGGCGGTGACCGCGGCCAGGTCCACCCGGTAGCGGGCCGGCTCGGGACCCTCTCCCTCGCGGGCCAGGATGGCCAGGTCACCCACCAGCGAGCCCATCCGGGCCGCCTCCTTCTCGATGCGGGACAGGGCCCGCTCCCGGGACACCTGGTCATCCAGGGCGTCCTTGCGCAGCAGCTCGGCATAGCCCCGTATGGACGTCAGCGGCGTGCGCAACTCGTGGGAGGCGTCGGCCAGGAAGCTCCGCAACCGGTCCTCGGACCGGGCGCGCTGGGCGAAGGCCGTCTCGATCTGGGACAGCATGCCGTTCAGGGCCCGACCGAGCCGGGCGATCTCGCCGTCGCCCTCGGTGGGCTGCACCCGACGGGTGAGGTCCCCGGCGGCGATGGCATCCGCCTCCTTGGCCATGGCCTCCAGAGGACGCAGGCCCTGGCGGATCAGCAGGGTCATCAGGACCAGGAGGGCCACCAGGAGGCCGAGGGACACCGCCACCTCGATGGTCCGGAGCGACCCCAGGGTGGCGTTCACGGTGGTGAGCGGCGTCGCCACCACCAGCGTGCGACCGGGCAGGGGGGTGATCTGGAGGCGGTACGGGGGGCCGTGGCCGCCCACCGAGGAGACGGTGACCGCCCGGGAGCTGGGCCGGTAGGCCTGAACGGAGCGGGTCGCCACGCCCGCGGTGGCCGCGGACCGAGTCGGCCCGTTCGCCACCACCGGAGCGTTGGCCGGTACGACCGGCTCGGGGTCGGCGGCGGATTGGGTGTCGGACGGGTGGACCACCGCGGTGTGGGTGGCCGGGTCGATGATCATCACGTAGATGTCCGGTCCCACGTGGTCGCCGATGGAGTCGGAGGTGATGGTGAAGCCGCGGGCCGCGGACCGGGTCACGTAGCGGGTCAACTGGTGGCTGGCGGCGGCGAGCTGGTCGTCCACCCGGCCGTAGAGATAGGAGTGGAGGGAGGTCAGGGTGATGATGTCGACGACGGCCAGTCCGAGGGCCACCAAGCCGATCATGGTGACCACCAGCCGCCGACGCAGCCTCACGGCCGGGGTTCTCGCAGGCTGTACCCCACCCGCCGGATGGTGTGGATCAGCGGAGGGTCATAGCAGTCGACCTTCTTGCGCAGGTACGAGATGTAGATCTCCACGATGTTCGAGTCACCCACGAAGCCTTCGTCCCACACCGCGTCCAGGATCTGCGGCTTGGACAGGACCTGGCGGGCGTTCCGGATCAGGAAGTGCAGCAACTTGAACTCGGTGGCCGTGAGATCGATGGCCTGGTCGCCCCGCCAGACCTCGTGCGTGCCCACATCGACCACCAGGTCGCTGAATTGCAGTCGCCCCTCGTCGCGCAGGTCCTCCGGTCCGCTCCGTCGCAGCACGGCGCGTATCCGGGCCACCAACTCGTCGATGCTGAAGGGCTTGGTCACGTAGTCGTCGCCGCTGGCCAGGCCGGCCAATTTGTCGGCGGTGGCATCCCGGGCGGTCAGGAAGAGCACCGGGGTCGTCACCTGCTCGGACCGGAGCCTGCGGCACACCTCGAATCCGTCGATGTCCGGCAACATCACGTCCAGCACGATGAGGTCGCACCGTCCCACCCGGGCCTTGTCCAGGGCGTCGAGGCCGGTGGCGGCCTCGACGGTGGCGAAACCCTCGAACCGGAGGGCCGCGGTCACCACGTCGGTGATGTAGGGCTCGTCGTCCACCACCAGGATCCGGGCGGCGTCCGTCATGGCAGGGGGGTCACGTCCCGGGCCGGGGTGGGACGGGGCCGCACCCGCTCCACGAGGCGGAGTACGCCCCACCAGGTGACCAGTCCCAGGGCCTCGGCCACGATGACCATGGACATTTTCGACTCACCGTCGACCCGGTCCACGAACCGGATCGGGACCTCCACCACCGACGCCCCGGCCCGCCTGGCCCGGTAGGTCATCTCGATCTGGAATCCGTAGCCGTCGGCCCGGATGCGGTCGAGATCGATCCGGCGGAGCACCGAGGCCGAGTAGGCCCGGAATCCCGAGGTCGAGTCGGCCACCCCGAGGCCCAGCAGGGCCGAGGCGTACACGTTCCCGCCCCGCGACAGCAGCCGCCGGTGCCACGCCCAGTTGGGGATGACGCCGCCCGCCACGTAACGCGATCCCACCGCCAGCTCGCACTGGCTGCCGAGGGCCGACACCAGGCCGGGCAGGGCCTCGGGTTGGTGGGAGAGGTCGGCATCCATTTCGACGCAGGCATCGAACTGGCGCTCGAGGCCCCAGCGGAACCCGGCCCGGTAGGCGCTGCCGAGCCCCGACTTGGCGTCCCGCCGCATGATCTCGATGTTTCCGAGCTCCTTTCCCAGCAGCTCGGCGGCGTCCGCGGTCCCGTCCGGGCTACCGTCGTCCACCACCAGCACGGTGGCGTCGTCCATGGCCGCCCGGATCCGACGGAGCACCCGGTCGATGTTGGCCGCCTCGTTGTAGGTGGGCAGCACCACCAGCACGCGCATCGGCCCAGCTTAGGAGACCGGCCCTCGGGAGACGGTGCGCCCCGCCCCGGTCCCTCAGCCAGGGTCCGGGGCGGCGTCGGCCAGCGGCTCGCCGACCGGAACGGGCGGATCGCCGGGGTCGTCGTCGGTGGCCGCCCCGGTGCGTTCCCAGATCTCCCGGGCGATCACCTGGATGGCCCCGCCCACCGGTATGGCCACCAGGGCTCCGGTGAGGGCCCCGAGCGTCGACCCGAACACCCCGCCCAGGTTGGCTCCCACCAGCACGGCGAGGAGGACCCACAGGGGGTTCATCCGGACCGTGCGGGCCATGACCACGGGGTAGAGGAAGTGGTTCTCCACCAGCTGGAATCCCACGAACACGACGGCCATGACCACTCCGGCGGTCGGTGAGTGGAGGAGGGCGATGATCACGCTGGGGACGCCCGCGATCAAGCCGCCGACCAGGGGGATCATGGCCACCAGGGCCACCCACAGCCCGATGAGCAGGGCGAAGGGCACGCCGAGGATGAGCAGGGTGACCAGGACGACCACACCGAACATGAGCGAGAGGGCGATGGTGCCGAGCACATAGGAGGTGACGGTCTTGGACACCCGGTGGGCGACGTCCGACACGATCTCCCGCCGGTCGGCCCTCATGGTGCCGAGCACCCCGGCTCGCAGGCGTGGTGCCTGCAGCAA
Organism: uncultured Acidimicrobiaceae bacterium; assembly: GCA_963833585.1. Classification (GTDB taxonomy): domain Bacteria; phylum Actinomycetota; class Acidimicrobiia; order Acidimicrobiales; family RAAP-2; genus Bog-756. The sequence continues at coordinate 279,072 of CAWHYF010000005.1, forward strand.
CATGAACAGCGTCAGGAAGCCGATGGTGGTGATGGCCAGCAAGGTGGTGGCGACCCCCTTGGCCAGGCTGGTCCCGAAGTTGAGGGCCGGGGCCCCCAGGTGGTTGGCCGCCGTCTTGAGTTTGGGGGCGTTCTTCTGCACCCAGGAGAGGAGATGGAACTTCTGCAGGGTGTGGGCCAGCCAGCCGTGGCCCTTCTGGACCTGGTCGACCATGGTGGGCAGACGTTCGGCCACATGGGTGAGCGAGTTGACCAGCGGATACCCCAGCAGGCCGAGGAGTCCGGCGAAGGCGATGAGCGCACCGGCCAGGACCACTCCCACCGCGCTGCCCCGGCGGAATCCGTGGCGCTGCAGGAAGTGGACCATGGGGTTGAGCACCAGGGCGATGAAAGCGGCGATGACGATCCAGAGGATCACCTCGCGCAGTCGCCCGAGCAGCCGGTAGGCCACCCAGGTGCCGATGACCACGGCATCGACGGTCAGGATGGTCCGAAGCGGCACCCCCTTGGCCGAGGCGGCGGCGAAGAGCCGGTCCCGCCGCGGATCGTTCGGGCCCACCTCCCGGTCGCTGCGCTCCACCGTGGTCTCGTTGATCACGGTGGTGGGTCCGTGGGCGGTGATGTGCGAGGCGGACACCGGCCCGTTGGGCTCGGCCAGGGGGGCGGTGGTCGGGCCCGATGCGGTCACGGCCGCGCTCCCGGCCGGGTCGGCGGCGACGTCGTGATCCCTGTGGACCGGTTCCGTCACCAGGCCAGCATGTCAGGTCCAGGGGGGTCGGGCGTGCAAACATGGACGTGATGGAGGTCGAGCAGGCAGACGTGGCGACCCAGTCGCGCCGGCGGTGGTGGCACCGGGGGCCGTTCGTCCGCCGTGAGGTCCGGCTGAGCGTCGGGACACTGGTGGCCTTCCTGTTCATCTTCTACCTGGCCCTGCCCCTCCTGGCCAGCCACCGGGCCGAGGTGAACTCCCTGGCCCACATCCACATCGTCTACCTGGCCCTGGCCGTGCTTCTGGAGATCGGCGCCCTGGTGGCCTACACCCAACTGACCCACGCCGTGTTGCCCCACGACGGCCCTCGCCGGTTCCGCCTGTTCCGGATCAACATGTCCACCCTGGCCCTCAGCCACGTCTCCCCCGGCGGGACTGCTCCGGGCGCCGCCCTGGGCTACCGGTTGTTGACCCAGTCCGAGGTGAGCGGGTCCGATGCCGGGTTCGCCCTCGGGACCCAGGGGATCGGCTCGGCGGTGGTGCTCAACGTGATGTTCTGGTGCTCGCTGGTGGCCTTCTTGGTCACCCACGGCTTTCACGCACCGGCCAGCCACCACGGCGGGCAGTCGCAGTCCGCCTCCATCCTGGTCATCGTGGCCGCCGGTGTCGGCGTGATCCTCCTCGGTGCCTTCGGCAGCCTCTTCTACCTGCTCACCCGGGGCCAGGAGCGGGCCAGCCGCATCGTGCGGCGGGTGGCCGGGCGGATCCGGTTCCTCGATGCCGATCGCACCACGGCACTGGTGGAGCGGTTGGCCGACCGCTTCGCGGCATTGATGCGGGACCGCTCCCTGACCCGCCGAGCCATCGGTTGGGCCGCCGCCAACTGGCTCCTCGACGCCGCCTCCCTGTGGGTGTTCGTGGCCGCCTTCAGCCACTTCATCTCGCCGATCGACCTACTCATGGCCTACGGGCTGGCCAACATCCTGGCGGCCATCCCGATCACCCCGGGCGGGCTCGGAGTGGTGGAGTTCGTGCTGGTGTCGATGATCACCGGTTTCGGGCCCACGGCCGGACAGGCCCTCTCGGCCGTCCTGGCCTACCGTGCCGTGAACTTCTGGCTCCCGATCCCGTTCGGAGGACTGGCCTACGCCTCCTTGGAGTTCGAGCGACGGGCCAGCTACCGCAGGCTCCGGCTTTTCTTCCGGCGACGGCTCGACCTCCGGCGGGGGGTCGGGCCCGGTCCGGCCCGGTCCCGGGAGCCGACCGGGGCGGTCATCGCCGCCGGGGTGCCCACCGCTGCCACCACGGGGTCGCCGCCGGCGTCCCGGGTCGGGCCGGCACCGGCGACCGCCCCGACCCCGGCAAGGGCAGGGTCGATAGCCCACGGGCCGCATACGCCTCGGGGACCGGGGCCGGTTCCCTCCGCCGGGCCGCGGGTACCGGCCGGCGCGCGTCACGGTGAGAGCGCCGCCATGCGAGGGCCTGCGTTTGGAACTGATTCTGGAGGTTGAGACCGAGGGTGTGGGGCGGGAGATCGGCGGCCAGCCGCCTCCAGCGGCCGTCGGGCCCCAGCTGCCACGAGTTGGCCTGGTCCAACAGGGCCCAGTCGACCACACCGGCCACCCGACGCTGCAGGCCCGGGTCGTCGACCGGCACCACCACCTCCACCCGCCGGTCGAGATTGCGCTCCATGAGGTCGGCCGACCCCAGCCAGATCCGTAGGGGTCGGCCCGCCAGGCCGCCGAAGCAGAAGATGCGGGAGTGCTCCAGGTACCGGCCCACGATGGACCGCACCCGGATGCCCTCCGAGAGGCCCGGCACCCCGGGGCGAAGGCAGCACCGGCCGCGCACCACCACGTCCACCGACGCCCCGGCCTGCGCCGCCAGGTAGAGGGCGTCGATCACGTCCGGGTCGGTCAACCCGTTGGTCTTGAGGACGATCCGCCCTTCGGCACCGGCACGACCCTCCTGCTCGATGGCCTCGACCAGGGCCGGACGAATGGCCATCGGGGAGACCAACAGCCGTCGGAAGGCGGGGGGGCGGCCCGATCCGGACAGCAGGTTGAACAGCTCTCCCACGTCGGCGCCGATCTCCGGATCGGCGGTGAAGAGACCGAGATCCTCGTACTCCCGGGCGGTGGCGGCGTTGTAGTTACCGGTCCCCAGGTGACAGTACCGGCGGACCCCGTCCCGCTCGTGTCGGACCACCAGGCAGATCTTGGCGTGGGTCTTCAGACTGACCAGTCCGTAGATGACCTGCACCCCGGCCTCCTCGAGGGCCCGGGCCCATCCGATGTTGGCCTGCTCGTCGAACCGGGCCTGCAGCTCCACCACCGCAGTGACCTGTTTCCCGGCCCAGGAGGCCCGGATCAGGGAGGCCACCACCGGACTGTCCACCCCGGTGCGGTAGAGGGTCTGCTTGATGGCCAGCACCTCGGGGTCCTCGGCGGCGGCGGCCACGAAGGCCTCCACCGATCCACCGAAGGATTCGTAGGGGTGGTGCACCAGGACGTCCCGCTGGGCCAGAGCGGCGAAGGGGTCGGCGCCGCCGGCGAACGCCACGGGGGCGACCGGGGTCCAGGGCGCGGCGGCCAGGTCCGGGCGGTCCAGCTCCACCAGGTCGCGCAGCCCCCCCAGGTCCAGCGGGGCGTCCGAGAGGTAGACGCTGGTCTCGGGCACGTCGACCTCGGCCTCCAACCTCTCGAGGAGGTCGGTGGAGACGCCGGACGAGACCTCGAGGCGCACGGCCTGGCCGAACCGCCGCCGGCGCAGTTCGAGCTCCACGGCAGCCGGCAGATCCTCGGCCCTGTCCTCGGCCACGGACAGGTCCGCGTTCCGGGTGACCCGGAACACCTGATGTTCCAGGATGCGCATGGCGGGGAAGAGGGTCCCCAGGTGAGCGGCCACCAGCTGTTCCATCAGGACGAACCTGGTCCCGTCGGGCAGCGGGATCAGCCGTGGCAGCAGCGACGGGATCTTCACCTGGGCCAGGCGCTCCTCGTCGCTCAATGGACAGACCACCCGCACCACCAGGTTGAGCGAGAGACTGGCGATGTACGGGAAGGGATGCCCCTGCCCCACGGCCAACGGGGTGAGGACCGGAAGGACCTGCCGGAGGAACAGGTCGGTCAGGGCGGCCCGGTCCCCGGCGTCGAGGGTGTGCCAGTCGGCCAGCTCCACCCCCGCCGAGGCCAGGGCCGGTTCGAGGTCGTCGAGGAAGACGCGGCTGTGCCGCTCCACCAGGCCGGTGGCCCGGGCGGTGATGGCGGCCAGCTGCTCCCGGGGGCTCAGGCCGTCGGCCGACGGGGTCCGGATCCCCGCGGCCACCTGGTCCTCGAGTCCGGCCACCCGGACCTGGAAGAACTCATCCAGCTCCTCGGCGAAGACGGCGAGGAACTTGACCCGTTCGAGCAGGGGGAGCCGGTCGTCGCCGACCAGGTCGACCAGCCGGTCGGCGAAGTCCAACCACGACAGTTCCCGGTTGAGGAACCTCCCGGCACCCGCCGGGGGCGACCAGCCGGCCTCGGGGGACCGCGCCCCTTCGCCGGGCCCGCCCAGGTCCTGGTGCCGCGGCAGGGACCGGATCACCCCCTCGGCCCGGACCGGCGAGCCGGGGGGGAGGGCTCGGTCGGTCGGCGGAGAAGGCTGGACGACCGAGCCCGATTTGCTCATGTCTGGGCCTGCCTCGGACGGCGTCGGTGACCGGAACCCATCCCGGCCGATGGTAATCCCCGGTACCCGACAAACCTGGTTCTTACGCTCCACCGAACGGCGGGCGGGCACCGGTAGGCTCGCTCGGGTGCCGGTGCTGTCTCGTCGTACCCCTGCCTCCACGCGCCCCCACCGGGCCTTCAAGGCGCGGCGACGCACGGAGCTGGGACTGCTGGTGGCCGCCTCGGTGATCATCGTGGCCATGTACACCCTGATGGTCCTCGGCAACACGGCGAAGGTGCCCTCCAACGTGCTGCCGTTCCTGATCGTCATCCTGCTGCTGGGCGGGGCGGCCCATGTCGCCAATCGCATCTTCGTCCCCAACGCCGTGGCGGTGGTGCTCCCCATCGCCTTCCTCCTCAACGGGATCGGCTACGTGATGATCGCCCGTATCGACCTCGGCACGGTGAGGCCCGGTGGCCAACAGTTCGCCCCCCTCCAGGCCGGATGGACCGCGGTCGGCGTGGGGGCGTACGTCCTGACCCTGATGCTGGTGCGTCGGTCGCGCGATCTCGACCGGTACCGCTACCTCCTGTTGGCCGCCGGCGTGGTCCTCCTCCTGCTCCCGCTGCTGCCCCATTTCGGGCAGAACATCCAAGGGGCCCGGCTCTGGGTCCATCTGGGATCGCTCCGGTTCCAGCCGGTGGAGATCGCCAAGATCGTGCTCTGCGTCTTCTTCGCCTCCTACTTCGCCGAGAAGCGGGAGCTCCTGACCATCCCCACGGCCCGGTTCGGCAATCGCCTGGTCCTCGACCCCCGTCCCCTCGTTCCCATCGTGCTGGCGTGGCTGTTCGCCATCGGGGTCATGAGCCTCGAGCACGACATCGGCTTCTCGGCTCTCTTGTTCACCCTCTTCATCGGGCTCCTCTGGGTGACCACCGGCCGTACCGGCTATCTGGTGCTGGGGGTGGTGCTGTTCGGCATCGGGGCGTACTTCGCCGGCCGCTACCTGGGCCAGACCAATGTGCGGATCCAGGACTGGCTCGACCCCTGGAAGCTGGCCGACGGGTCCGGTCGCCAGCTGGTCCAGTCGTGGTATGCGCTGGGCAGCGGGGGGATCGGCGGATCGGGTCTGGGCCTGGGCGAGGCGGCTTACCGCCTGTCGCCCACGTCGAACTCCGACTTCATCTTCGCGGTGATCGGCGAGGAGATGGGCCTGCTCGGCTCGGCGATGGTGGTGGTGGCCTTCCTGCTGCTGGTCGGTGCCGGCCTCCGCATCGCCCAGGCGGCGCGGTCCGAGTTCGCCAAGCTGACCGCGGTGGGCCTGACCCTCATCATCGGCTTCCAGGCGTTCTTCATCATCGGCGGGGTGATCAGGATCCTTCCGCTGACCGGGATCACCCTGCCCTTCGTGGCCTACGGCGGATCGGCCCTGATCGCCAACTATGTGCTGATCGCACTGCTCATGCGCATCTCCGACGAGGGTGGCGCCGCGGTGGACGCCGCCGACCAGGCCCAGTGGGAGAAGAGCGAGGAACGACGGGAGCGCCTGCTGAGCGGGGGGTAGGCCCCGACCCAGCGCGCTCGAGTGGCGTAGGGCGCGCTCTACGCCACCGTCGGGCCGGGTCCCGGCGGGACCACGTCGCCGTCCAGTTCGAGGAGCCGGCGGTCGATGAGGATGGGCACGCTCACCGGCTGGAGCAGGGCCACGGTCAGTCCGTCGGAGGGCCGGCAGGACAGGACCGTCCGCCCCGTCCGGCCCCGGAGGTCGAGCTCGGCGAAGTAGACGGCACCCTGTCGTCCCACCATCCGTACCGCCACCACGTCGATGTCGAATCCCTGGAGCGCCTGGCTCATCAGCTCGGGGGTCAGGGGACGGGGGGTGGGGATCCGCCGCATGGCGTGGGACAGCACCACGGCGTCCTGGAAGCCCACCGAGAACGAGAGTTGCCGCCGGGGGGACTCGGTCTCCCGGAGGACGACGGTGGGATGCTGGTTGGGCAGGTCCACGTTGATCGAGGCCACCAGCGCCATTCGGTAGTCGCCCATCGGCGGCATCGCCGCCGATGGGGCGGGGAGGTCGTGGTCCGTCCCGATCGGGCCGGCCGGGCCGGCCTCAACCACCGGGGCGCCCGGTTCGGTGGCACCGGCGGGAACCGGATGGTCCGCTTCCGCCCCCCCGGAACCGTCCGCGCCCGTCTCGTCTTCGTCCGGCACCGTCGGGGTCCCGTTCCCGTCGGGAGGCAACGAGACCGGGGCGTCGACCTGGCCGCCCGGGGACTCGCTCACCGGGCACTCCGGGCGTTGACACTGGCGGTGATCCCGATGGCCGCGAAGAAGACGATCATGGCCGAGCCGCCGTAGGAGATGAACGGGAGGGGAATGCCGGTCACCGGCATGATCCCCATGTTCATCCCCATGTTCTCGAACACCGAGAAGACCAGCAGGGCGAAGATGCCGGCACACAGCAGGCGACCGAGGCTGTCCCGGGCCAGTTGGGCCGCCCGCAGGATCCGCCAGGCCACGACACCGTAGACGGCGAGCAGAACGGTGGCACCCACGAAGCCGGTCTGCTCCCCCACGGCCGAGAAGATGAAGTCGGTCTGTTGCTCGGGCACGTAGGCCAGATTGGTCAGGGTGCCGCCGAACAGGCCCCGGCCGAACACGCCGCCGTGGGCGATGGCCTCCTTGGCCTGGGCCACGTTGTAGGTGGCCACCTGACTCGCCCCGTTGGGGGAGATGAAGCTGGTGAGGCGGTCGATCTGGTACTTCTGCAGGATCCCCACGTTGACGGCGAACAGCACCAGGAGCACGGCGCCGACGATCAGCAGGAGGAGGTACCGACCGGGCATACCGGCCACCGCCAGCATGACCAGGAGGATGACCGACATCACGATCGCCGTGCCCAGGTCCGGCTGCTTGAACACCATCAGGATCGGCAGTCCGGCCATCAGGACCATCCGGACCAGGTCGCGGAACTCGAGGCCCTCGGGTCGCCTCGAACAGTAGGTGGCGATGGCGATGATCAGGACCAGGGTGGCGAACTCCGAGGGCTGGAGCTGGATGGGACCGAGGGGGAACCACCGCTGGGCCCCGTGCTGGGCCGGGGTGGCCAGCACCGCCACCAGGGCCACCAGAATGCCCAGATAGAGCACGGTGCTGATCTGTTCGAGCCGGCGGTAGTCGAAGAGGGCCATGGCCACCATCACCACCACCCCGATGACCAGGAAGACGGCCTGCCGCTTCAGGAAGTACCGGGGATCCTCACCCGCCAGGGCCAGCTTGCCCTTGGTGGCTGAGTAGATCATGACCACCCCGATGATTCCGAGGAGGACGGAGCAGCCGACCAGGAGTAGGTCGAACCGGGCACTCAGGGTCCGGGTCCGCGTCCGGGCAGCGACGGTTGCAGGGGCGTAGTTCACCAAAGGACTTCTGGCCGGAGAGGTTACTCCCCCATTCCGGCCATCCCCCCGCACCCGGGACTCAGCGGTCCTCCACGGCCTGCCACATGGCCCCGAGGGGAGGTTCGGCGCCCGTCCAGGCCGCCAGCTGGAGCGCGGCCTGGTGCACCAGCATGCCGAGGCCGTTCGAGACCGTCGCTCCCCGCTCCCTCGCCGCCTCCATCCACCTCGTCGTCGAGGGGTGGTAGACGAGGTCCACCACCACCTGCCCGGGTCGCAACAGGGAGGGGTCGACGGGCCAGCCGCCCCTCCCGGAGGTGGAGGAGGGGGTCCCGGCCATTCCCACCGGGGTGGCGTTCACCACCAGGTCGGACCCGGTGGCGTCCCGGGGGCTCCCCACCCGTCCGACCTCCCCGGCCAGGGACCGGGCCGACTCGGCCCGGTCCGGCGAACGGTTGAGCACCACCACCTCGGCCGCCCCGGCCTCGGCCAGTGCGGCGATCACCGCCCGGGCCGCCCCGCCGGCTCCCACCACCAGACAGCGACGACCCTCGGGGTCGAAGCCGTCCCGCCGGCGGAGGGCGGCCACCAGGCCGGCCCCGTCGGTGTTCTCCCCCCGCCAGCCCTCGCCGTCGGCCACCACGCAGTTGACCGCGCCCAGTCTGGAGGCCAGCGGGGAGAGGCGGGACAGGTGGCGGGCGACCGGGTCCTTGTGGGGCATGGTCACCGAGAGGCCACGGATACCCAAGGCCCGGGCGCCGTCCAGTGCGGCGTCGCTCCGGCCGGCCGGGACCGGGAATCCCACCGAGACCCAGTCGAGACCCAGGGCGTCGAAGGCCGTGTTGTGGAGCAACGGCGAGAGGGACTGGGCCACCGGTTCGCCGATGACCCCTACCACCGAGGTGGCGGCGGACAGGCGGTCCTGTCCCATCAGCCCAACCCCCGCTGTTTGGCCAGCGCCTCATTGGCCTGCTGCTGGGCGAAGGTGTCGGCGAAGGCCTCGGTCCCGTCCTGGTCCACCACCACGAAGAACAGCCAGGTCCCGGTGGGTGGGTCGAGGGTCGCCCGCAGGGCGGCCTCGGAGGGGAAGCAGATCGGGCTGGGGGTGAGTCCCTTGTTCAGGTAGGTGTTGTACGGCGAGTGGATGGCCAGGTCGGCGGAGGTGACCGGCCCCCCGTCCCGCCCCTCGGAGTACAGCACGGTCGAGTCCATCTGGAGGGGCATGTTGCGGGCCAGCCGGTTGAGGATCACCCGGGCCACCGGACCCAGGTTCTTGCCGATGACACCCTCCTTCTGGACGATGGAGGCCACCGTGACGGCCTGGTACGGAGTCAGCCCGATGTTGGCCGCGCCGACCGTGAGGTCCAGCCGGTCGGCGAGGCGGTCGAAACGGGCGACCATGGCGGTGAGCAGCGTGGTGTCGGTCTCGCCCGGCACCACCACGTAGGTGCCGGTTCCCAGCAGGCCGTCGAGATTGGTGGAGCCGGCCGGTTGCCACGGCGACCGGACCGTGCCCCGGGTGGCCACGGCGGCGAAGCCGGCTTCGGTGTGGCCGGGGAGCTGACCCACCCGGCCGGCCACTTCGGCCACGGTGAATCCGGGTGGGATCTGGAGGGGGAAGACGTTGGGACCGGCCGAGATGACCTGGTCCACCGCGGCGAAACTACTGTTCCGCCGGAAGGCGTAGGAGCCGGCCAGCACGGTGGGGGTGCCGTGGAACTGGCTCCAGATCCGGTACGCCAGCGAGCTCGAGATGACTCCCTTCGCCTCCAGGTCGGCGGCCATCTGACCGGTCCCGGTCCCCGACCTGACGGTGGTGATGACCTGGGCCCCCGGGGGCCCGCCGGGGCTGGCTTCGTGCTGGACCCACACGAACCCGCCGACGAGGACCAGCACCACCACGGCCACCACGGACGCCACGACCGTCGGCCAGGTTCGACGTGTCCGTCGATGGCCGGCGGGCCGCCGGCGCGCCGCCGGCCGGCCCGGGGTCCCGGCTTCGTCCGGGGTCGGCGGCTCGCGGTCCCCGGACCCGTCGGTGCCCTCCCCCCCGAGCGGGCCGGACCGGCCCGGTCCCCCGGACCCCGGCGTGGTCACGATGGGGTTCGCCCGGCGTCGAGCCATGCCCCCAGCATGATGGCCGCCGCGGCCTGGTCGACGATCTGGCGGCGCTGCCGGCCGCCGGCCCCTCCCGCGGTGAGGGCGTGATGGGCGGAGACCGTGGTGAGGCGCTCGTCGAACAGCTCCACCGGCACGCCGTGATCGGCCAGCCGCGCCCGGAGCGCGGCCGCCTCCTCGCTGGCCTCGGTGGCGGCCCGCCCCTGCCGACCGTCCAGGGAGAGGGGGAGACCCACCACCACCGTGACCGCCCCCTCCTCCAGCACCAGGTCCACCAGCCGTTGGTGATCGTGGTCCCGGTCGCCGGAGCGACGGACGGTGGTTCGGGGCAGGGCCATGGTGCCGGCCGAGTCGCTCACGGCGATCCCGATCCTCCGGGAGCCGAGATCGATCCCCATCGCCCGACCCCGACGGATCGGCGCGTCGTCGGTCATCGGCGGTCAGCCACCACCGAGGGCCCGGCGGGCCTGGTCGAGGGCCCGGTCGATACCGGCGGGGTCCTTACCCCCGGCCACCGCCATCTCCGGCGACCCCCCGCCACCGCCGCCGAGGAGGGGGGCGATCTGCTTGACCAGGTCGCCGGCGTGGACGGTGTCGGCCGCGGAGCGATCAGCCGAGACGGCCAGGGTGGCCTTGGTGCCGTCGGGGCTCCCACCGAGGACCACCGCCCGCAGTCCGCCGGTGGTCCGGGTGGACTGGGCCAGATCCCGCAGGGCGTCGGGCTCGAGCCCGTCACGTCGGGCCACCACGGTCCCGTCGACGGCGGCCGCCACCAGGGTGGAGGCCTCGGCCTGGAGCTCGCGGCCCCGGGCCTGCTCGAGGGAGCGTTCGGCGGCGCGCTGGCGCTCCAGCAGACGGTCGATGGCCTCCAGCACGTGTTCGGGCTCGGTGCGCAGGAGGTCGGCGGCCTCCGTCAGGAGCCCCTCCCGCTCCACGATCCGGTCGAAGGCACTGGTGCCGGTGACGGCGAACAGCCTCCTGGTGTTGGAGCCGATCGACGACTCGGAGGTGACGGTGATGGGTCCGATCATCCCCAGCGCGCCCACGTGGGTCCCACCGCACAGCTCGATGGAGTGGGGGCCGGCCCGCACCACCCGCACCTGCTCACCGTACTTGTCTCCGAAGAAGGCCAGGGCCCCCATGGCCTCGGCCTGGGCCTTGGTGGTCTCCTCCACGATGACGTCGGCGTCGGTCAGGACGTCGGCGTTGGCCAGGGACGCCACCGCCCCCAGCTCCTCGGGGGCCACGTTCCCGTGGTGACTGAAGTCGAAGCGCAGGTAGTCCGGCGCCACCCGCGAGCCCTGCTGGCGGACGTGATCCCCCAGCACCGTCCGGAGGGCGGCGTGCAGGAGGTGGGTCCCGGTGTGGTTGCGGCGCAGGGCGTCCCGGCGGATCCCGTCGATGGTGGCCAGGGCGTCCTGGCCGGGAAAGATCTCCCCGGTGACGGTGACGCGGTGCGAGGTCAGGCCGGGCAGGGCCGAGACGGTGTCGTAGACCACGGCGGAGCCGGTCTCGGTCACGATGGTGCCGGTGTCCCCGTCCTGCCCCCCACCCTCGGCATAGAACGGCGTCCGATCGAGGAAGATCTCGGCCCGCCCGGGGCGTTCGGGGTCCTGGTCGGTCAGCACCGCCACCACCCGGGCCGGCGCCGAATAGCCGTCCGGGCGCTGTCCGACGAACACCGTCTGGCCCTCGTTGTCCAGCACCGACCGGTAGGCCTGCTCGCCGGCCGGGGCCCGGCCGGCCCGGGCGGCCGCCCGGGCCTGGGAGCGCTGGACCTCCATGGCCGCCTCGAAGGCGGCCAGGTCCACCGAGACCCCGGCCTCCTCGGCGATCTCGACGGTGAGCTCGACCGGGAACCCGTAGGTGTCGTGGAGACGGAAGGCCAGGTCGCCGGAGACCGAACCGGCCCCGGCGGCCAACTCCTCTTCGAGGATGGTGGAGCCGGTGGCCAGGGTGCGGAGGAAGCCCTCCTCTTCGCGTTCCACCACGTCGAGGACCAGCTGGTGCTGCTCGGCCAGGGCCGGATAGGCGGCTCCGAGGATCCCCACGGCGGTGTCGACCAGGCGCGGCGTGACGGGCCCGTCGAACCCCAGCTGCCGGGCCCGGCGGACCGCCCGTCGGATGATCCGGCGCAGGACGTAGCCCCGACCCTCGTTGGCCGGCAGGACCCCGTCGGATACCAGCACGGACATGGCCCGACCGTGGTCGGCCAGGATCCGGAGGCTCACGTCCACCGTCTCGTCGTCCCCGTAGGTCCGGCCGGTCAGCGACTGGGCCGTCTCGATCATGGGCAGGAACAGGTCGGTGCCGAAGATGGAGTCCACGCCCTGGAGGACCGGGAGGATCCTCTCCAGTCCGGCCCCGGTGTCGATGCTCGGTTTGGGCAGGTCGACCGTGCTTCCGTCCGGATTTCGGTTGTACTGCATGAACACCAGGTTCCAGATCTCGACGAACCGCTCGGAACCCCCGAAGGCCGGACCGCCGTCCTCCCCGTAGGCGGGGCCCTTGTCGAAGAAGATCTCGGAGCTCGGTCCGCACGGCCCGGTGTCCCCCATCTTCCAGAAGTTGTCGTCGCCCAGCCGTTGGATGCGGCCGACCGGGACACCCACTCCGTCCCGCCAGATCTGTTCGGCATCGTCGTCGCTCTCGAAGACCGTGACCCACAGCCGGTCGCCGTCGATGCCCAGGACCTCGGTCACCAGCTCCCAGGCGAAAGGGATGGCCTCGGACTTGAAGTAGTCCCCGAAGGAGAAATTGCCGAGCATCTCGAAGAAGGTGCAGTGGCGCTGGGTGGTGCCCACCACGTCGATGTCCACGGTACGGAAACACTTCTGGACCGAGGTGGCCCGGGCCCAGGGCGGCACCTCGGTGCCGAGAAAGAAGGGCTTGAACGGCACCATCCCGGCGATGGTGAACAGCACCGAGGGGTCGTGGGGGATGAGGCTGGCCGACGGCACCGCAGTATGGCCCCGCTCGGTGAAGTAGCGGGTGAAGGCGCCGCGCAGGTGGTCGGCGTCGGGCGCCGTGCCGGAGGTCACGACCCCCGATCCTACTTGGCCAGGCGTGACGGGTACTTCACCGGGGAGCGCTTCCGCCTACCCGTTCGGGCGGTGCGGCGGCCCTCCTCGTCCGACCGCGCCGGGCGCGCCGGGGGTCGAACGGGCGACGTCGCGGCGGGCACGCCAGGGGCCGGGTCGGGGGCGGCAGACACCAGGGTCGGGCCCGAGGCCACCCCTTGGGCGGCCAGGTCCGCCCAGAGCTCCTCCTCCCGTCGCTGCATCTCGTCACGACCGGAGGCCACCGCGTCCCGCACCCGATGGCCGGCACTGCCCGCCACCTGCCGGGCCGAGCGACCCACTTCGACCACCAGGGCGTCGGGCTGGAGTCGTGCCGCCGCCTCCTGCACGGTGCGTCGCACCCGCCGTTCCACCCACAGCGAGGAACCGGCGCCGAGGGCGACGCCGGTCGCCAGCCAGAAGGTGCGCTTGGGCATCGGTCAGCCCGCGCCGTTCCGGGACGGCGGACGGCTGGACGGTCCCCGCGTCTCGGGTCCCGAGGCCAGTCGGCGGATACCGGAGGCGGCGCCGGCCCGTACGGCCAGCACCTTGACCACCGGGTTGGCGAAGGCCCGGTAGGCGAGCTTCGAGGCCGAGTCCACCGTGGCATGGACCGACTCGGTCGAGTCCAGCACCGCTCCGACCCGCTCCATCTCGGTGGCGGCCTGGTCGACCACCCGCTGGGCGTCGGCGACCAGGGGGACGGCCTCCCGGCGCAGGTCGTCGGCCGCCCGACGAAGTGATCGGACCTCACGCCGCAGGGAGCCCAGCGCCACCAGCAGGCCGACCACGGCCAGGAGGCAGGCCACGGAGGCGACGAGGACAGCGATCTGGCCGGCGGTCATGATCCGGTCAGTGTAGATCCTCCCCGTGACCGGCCCGCGGTGGAGGGTGGATACCGGGTCCCGATCAGGTGGCGGCCATGCCCACGATGGGCTGGTTGAGGTGCATGCCGCCGGTGGAACCGGAGAAGCCGGCGGCGCCGAAGGCGAAGATGCCCCCGTCACTGGCCACCAGCCAGTAACCGCCCCCGGTCAGGTCGACGGCCATGCCCACGATGGGCTGGTTGAGGTGCTGGCCCCCCGTGCCCCCGTGGAAGACGGCGTCGCCGAAGGTGAAGATGCCCCCGTCACTGGCCACCAGCCAGTAGCCGCCCCCGGTGGGGTCGGCGCCCATGCCCACGATGGGTCGGTTCAGATGCATGCCACCGGTGGACCCGCGGAAGGTGGCGTCGCCGAAGGCGAAGATGCCCCCGTCCCGGGCCACCAGCCAGTACCCGTGTCCGGAGGGCGTGGCGGCCATGCCCACGATGGGCTGGTTCAGGTGCATGCCGCCGGTGGAACCGTAGAAGCCGGCGTCGCCGAAGGCGAAGATGCCCCCGTCACTGGCCACCAACCAGTAACCGCCCCCCGAGGGCGTGGCGGCCATGCCCACGATGGGCTGGTTGAGGTGCATGCCGCCGGTGGAACCGTAGAAGCCGGCGTCGCCGAAGGCGAAGATGCCCCCGTCACTGGCCACCAACCAGTAGCCCCCGTCATCCGAGGACGGGGCCATGCCCACGATGGGCTGGTTGAGGTGCATCCCGCCGGTGGAGCCCGAGAAGGCGGCGTGCCCGAAGGTGAAGATGCCCCCGTCACTGGCCACCAACCAGTAGCCGGGTGGGGCAAACGTGTAGCGGTCGGCGGCGACCAGCGGGCTCGATCCCTGCGAGTCGGCCACCGAGACGTCCACCGTGGCTCCGGCTGCCGGGCCCGACGGGACCCGGGCCACCAGGGTGGTGGAGGAGGTCACGGTGAACGGGGCCGGGGTGCCCCCGAAGCGGACCGAGGTGGCCGCCCCGAAGCCGGACCCGGTCACGGTGACGCTGTTCCCGCCCACCACCGGACCCTTGGCCGGCTGGACGCCGGTGACCGTCGGACAGGTGGGTGGGGAGGCCAGGTCGGCCAGCAGGCCCGGAGCGGTCGGGGAGCCCCATCCGGTGGCCACGTCGTAGTGGGCGGTGGCCGGGTAGCGGCCCTGGCTGACGGCGAGAAAGGCGTTGGAGCCGGTGGTGATGTCGTTGAACGGGGACGCCGCGCAGGAACCGGCGGCGTAGAGGACCGGGTTGATCAACCCGGCCGGGCCCGGCAGCCCCTGGTCGATGACCGCCAGCAGCGCGGCCCACAACGGGGCGGCACCGCTGGTGCCACCCACTGCGAACCATCCCCGTTGGCTCCCGCAGGCGACAGGGGAAGCCGGAGCGGTGCAGTAGATGGCATAGCCGTGGGCCGGGTCGGAGGAGGCCGCCACATCCGGCACCTCCCGGCAACTCGTCCGGCCGAGGGCGGCGCACTGGGTGACGGCGGCGGCGGCGTCGACGCCCGGCCCCGACTGCCAGGACGGTTGGTCGAAGTCCGACGAGACCCCCCCGCCGCCCGAGCCGAAGAAGTCGTTCCACCCCGTCTCGGCCGGAGGCGATCCCACCGAAAGCAAGGAGCTCCCCCCCACCCCGGTGACGTCGGGCTGGTCGGCGGGGTCGTCCACCGTGACGGCGGTGGCGGAAGGCTGGGTCGGGCTATAGCAGTCGGTGGAGCCCGAGTCACCCGAAGCGGCCACCACCGTCTGGCCCTGGGCCGCGGCCTCGGCGAAGAGGAACGACTCCACCAGCTGCTGGTCCCCCTGGCCGGCCATCTGGGGTTCGCACAGACCCCAGCTGGTGCTGATGACCTTCAAGGAGCTGTCGGCCACCATGGCCTCGTAGGTGTCGATGGGTCCGGTGTCACTGGCCCCGGGACCGATCTGGGGTCCGGTGAACACCTTGACGGAGGCCCTGGGCGCCAGGCCGATGGCGTCCTCGATGTCGAGGGCCGCCTCCCCCTGCTGGTCGGTGGTGCTCGGACCGCCGTCGACCGGAGTGTCGGTCACCGACGTGGTGATGCCGTAACAGCTCTCGTAGGTGCCGATGTCCGAGGGGGTGTACGGCTCCAGCTCGTAGATCCCGATGGTCTGCCCGGTACCGTCGAGGCCGCTCCTGTACAGGGAGTCGAGCCCGTAGGCCGCGGCCAGCTGCCCGGCGGTGTAGCCCCCAATGCCTGCCGCCGACGAGCAGGACCCGGGTCCGGTGGCGGCCACTGCCGCCGGGGCGGGGCCGGCGGGGGCTGAGGTCGAGGCCACCGTCCCGGGGCCCGTGGACGGCACCAGCTGGGGCTGCGGCGCCGCCACCGTGGACAGGCCGACCACACCGGCCACCGAGGGGGCCAGACCGGAGGGGACCGAGGGCTGCTCCGGGGCGAACCGGGCCACCCGCCCGTCGGCCAGACGGGTGGTGACGAGCGAGACGCCCAGCGCCGCTTCCAGCTGGGCGGCCGATCCCGACACCGGGATCAGCAACCCGTCCGGCGAGGTCGTACCCGGACGGAGCCCCGTGGACGACAGCCAGCCCCGGGTGGCCTCGACGGTGGCCGGGGCCGGTCCGAAGGTCGAGGCGAACTGCCCCGCCGCCAGATACCGGTGGTAGCGGGGGGATCCGGGCGTCGACACCGCCGCCACGAAGGCGTTGAGCGCCGCCGGATCCCGGGGGCGGAGGGCCAGGTCGACCGTGAGGGTGGTCGAGGGCTCGGACGGTCCCTCCACCGCCGACCCGGCCGGCAGGACGGGGGCGGGTCCGGCCAGCCGCACCGAGGGGCCGGAGCCGAGGGTCGGGCCTGGCGCGGCGGCCATAGCCGCGCCGACCGGCACGGCCACGGTCACCATCCCGGCCATCAGGCACGACAGCGCGGCTGCCGCCGCCAGGCTCCGTCCCTGCCGCATCATGGTCGACAGTCTGGCCTAATCCGTCCGCCGGTGATCGTCACCGGCGTCCGACTCGGCCTCGGCGTCGGGGCCGACCGACGAGCGCCACCGGGTCAGCCGCTCCCCCACCACCGCCTCGTGACCGCGGTCGCTCGGCTCGTAGTACCGGTGGTCCTGGAGTTCGTCGGGACGGTACTGCTGCTCGGTCCACGCCCCGGGCCGGTCGTGGGGGTACACGTATCCCTCGCCGTGGCCGATCGATCCCGCACTCCGGTAGTGGGCGTCCCGGAGATGGGCCGGGACCGTCCCCCGGGGTCCCTGCCGCACGTCCTGCTGGGCCCGGCCCAGGGCCACCGTCACCCGGTTGGACTTGGGGGCGGTGGCCAGATGGACCACGGCCTGGGCCAGGTTGAGCTGGGCCTCGGGCAGGCCCACGAACTCGACGGCCCGGGCGGCGGCGTCCGCCACCACCAGGGCCAGGGGGTCGGCCTCCCCGATGTCCTCGCTGGCCAGGATGACCAGGCGGCGGGCGATGAACCGGGCGTCCTCCCCGGCCTCCAGCATCCGGGCCAGCCAGTACAGGCCGGCGTCGGGGTCCGAGCCCCGCACCGACTTGATGAAGGCGCTGACCTGGTCGTAGTGGTCGTCCTCGCCGTAGTGGTGGAGCCGGGAGTGCCGGGCCCGCTCCACGTCGTCGAGCGTCACCCGGCCACCGACGGCCAGGGCCATGGCCACCTCCAGGGTGGTGAGGGCGGCCCGGGCGTCCCCGTCGGCCAGGCCCACCAGGGCCGCCACCGCCTCCGGTTCGGCCGTGGCGCTCTCGGCGTCCAGGCCCCGGGCCACCACTTCCTCCAGCTCCACTCGCGAGAGCGGCTCGAGCCGCCAGAGCGTGGACCGGGAGAGCAGGGGTGCGTTGACCTCGAAGAAGGGGTTCTCGGTGGTGGCCCCGATGAGTACCAGCAGTCCCTCCTCCACCGACGGCAGGAGGGCGTCCTGCTGGGCCCGGTTGAACCGATGGACCTCGTCGAGGAACAGGATGGTGCCCCGGCCCTGCTCGCCGAGCAGGCGCCGCGCCCCGTCCACCACCTGGCGTACGTCCTTCACGCCGGCGGTCACCGCGGAGAGCGGCACGAACTGCTTGGCCGTGGCCGTGGCCACCACCGAGGCCAGCGTGGTCTTGCCGGTCCCCGGTGGCCCCCACAGGATGGCCGAGGTCAGCCGGTCCGCCTCGATCAGGGCCCGAAGGGGTGCGCCGGGGCCCACCAGGTGCTGTTGGCCGATGACCTCGTCCAGCGTCCGGGGACGGAGCCGGGCGGCCAGCGGGGCCCGGGAGGCCAGGCGCTCCTCGGCGGCCCCGGAGAACAGGTCGTCACCGGCCACGGCGCTCCGCTCAGTCCCGGGGCGGGAGCGGTCGGAGCCCCAGGCCCTCCAACACCCCGGGGGCCAAGGGCTTGGGTGCCCCGGTCATGGGGTCCGACCCCGACTGGGTCTTGGGGAAGGCGATGACCTCGCGGATGGAGTCCTCACCGGCGAAGACGGCCACCAGCCGGTCAATGCCGACGGCGAAGCCGGCGTGGGGTGGCGCCCCGTACCGGAACGCCCCGAGCAGGAACCCGAAGCGGGACTCGGCCTCCTCCTCGTCGATCCCCAGGGCCGAGAAGACCCGGCTCTGGATGTCGGCCCGGTGGATCCGGACGCTCCCCGATCCGAGCTCCCACCCGTTGAGCACCAGGTCGTAGGCCCGCGAGCGCACCGAGGCCGGATCGGTCTCCAGCCGCTCGAGATCGTCGGGATGCGGCATGGTGAAGGGATGGTGGGCCGCCACCGGACGGCCGGATTCGTCCACCCCGTCGAAGAGCGGGAAGTCGACCACCCACACGTAGCGGTAGGGACCCTCGCCGACCGGGCGGCGACCGAGCTCGACCCGGAGGGAGCCGAGCACCGTGCAGGCCAGCCGGTACTGGTCGGCCACCACCAGCACCAGGTCCCCTTCGGCCGCACCGGTGGTCGTGAGGAGACCGGAGCGCTCCTCGACGGACAGGAACCGGTCGAGCGGCGAGTCGAGGGCGGGAGCGCCCCCCTCGCCGGCGGTGACCCGGAACCAGGCCAGGCCCTTGGCCCCCAGCTGCTTCGCCCTGTCGGTCAGCCCGTCCAGCCGGGAACGGGGGAGGGCGGCACCATCCGGTACCACCAGCGCCTTGACCCACGGGGCCCCGAACGCCTTGACCCCGGTGCCCTCGAACACCGCCGACAGGTCCACCAGCTCCATCCCGTACCGGAGATCAGGCTTGTCGGTCCCGTACCGGTCGATGGCCTCGGCCCAGGTCATCCGGGGGATGGCGCCGGGGCGTTCGCCGGTGGCGGCCTCGGCGGCGTCCAGCACCGCCTCGGACACGAACGAGAGTACGTCGTCCTGCGAGACGAACGACGCCTCCACGTCCAGCTGGGAGAACTCGAACTGCCGGTCGGACCGGAGATCCTCGTCCCGGAGGCAGCGGGCGATCTGGTAGTAGCGGTCCACCCCGGCCACCATCAGGAGCTGCTTGGCCAACTGGGGACTCTGGGGCAGCACGTAACTGCTGCCCGGCGTGAGCCGGCTGGGGACCACGAACTCACGGGCCCCCTCGGGGGTCGGGGCCCACAGCAGCGGCGTCTCCACTTCGGCGAAACCCTGCCGGTCCATGGCCTTCCGGAGGGCCCCGTTGACCACGGCGCGCAGGCGGAGGTGGGACTGCATCCGGGGACGCCGCAGGTCCACGTACCGGTACTTGAGACGGAGGCCCTCGTCCACCTCCACCCGGTCGTCCACCGCGAAGGGGGGCGGGTCGGCTTGATTCAGCACGGTGACGGTGCACTCCCCCAGTTCGATCTCTCCGGTGGGGAGGTCGGGGTTGACGGTGCCATCGGGACGGGGCCGCACCGTGCCTTCCACGCTCAACACGTACTCGCTGCGCAGGTCGACGGTTCCCGGGATCACGCACTGGAGGATGCCCGAGTGGTCGCGCAGGTCGATGAAGGCCAGGTGCTCACCGTGCTCGCGCCGTTTGGCCACCCACCCGCACACGGTGACCGCGGTGCCGACGTCGTCGATCCGGAGCGTCCCGCACAGGCGGGTGCGCATCGAGGTCGCTTCGGCTGGCAGGGGGACGGTCACGGGTGGTCCTTTCGGGGGCGGGACCCGATCACGGGACCGGGGACACCGTAGGGGACGGACGGTGGGTCACCGGCCGACCACCTCCCGCACGGCCCGGGCCACCTCGGCACGCGGCACGCTGCGTTGGTCCCCGCCGCCCCGCAGGGGTCGTAGGGACACCGTACCCGCCGCCATCTCGTCGATGCCGACGATGAGGGCCACGAAGGCCCCCGACCGGTCGGCCGCCTTCATCTGGGACTTGAGTGAGCGCCCGTCGAAGGCCCGGTCGGCCCGGAGTCCGGCGGCCCGCAGCTCGGCGGTGAGGTCCCGGGCCGTCTCCCCGCCGGCCACGTCCACGACGAAGGCGTCCAGGGGGATGGGGGAGACCGGGAACACCCCCTCGGCGTCACAGGCCAGGAGCAGCCGCTCGATCCCGATCCCGAACCCGATCCCGGGGGTGGGCGGACCCCCCAGCATCTCCACCAGCCCGTCGTAGCGACCGCCACCCCCGATCCCGTTCTGCGCCGACTCCAGGGCGGCGGAGGCGAATTCGAAGGTGGTCCGGGTGTAGTAGTCGAAGCCCCGGACCAACCGGTGGTCGAGTTGGTAGGGCACCCCGAGGGCGTCGAGCCCGGCGCACACCCGCACGAAGTGGGAGCGGCACGGGCCGCACAGGTGGTCCACCAGGGCCGGGGCGTCCTCGGTGGCGGCGCGGCAACCCTCCCGCTTGCAGTCGAGGACCCGGAGGGGGTTGGCCTCCATCCGGTCGCGGTGTTCCGGGCAGAGTCGGTCTCGACGCCCGGACAGGTAGCTGCGGAGCAGCTCGATGTAGGCCGGCCGGCACTCCCCGTCCCCCATCGAGTTGAGCCGCAGGGAGAAGGAGGACAGACCGAGGGAACGGAAGTACCCGTGGGCCAAGGACACCACCTCCACGTCGAGGTCGGGATCGCTCGGCCCCAGCGCCTCCACCCCCAGCTGGTGGTGCTGACGGTACCGGCCGGCCTGCGGCCGCTCGTACCGGAAGGCCGGGGTTGCGTACCAGGCCTTCCACGGCAGGGGTGGACGGTGCTGGACGAAGGCCCGAACCATCGGGGCCGTGCCCTCGGGCCGGAGGGCCAGGTGCCGGCCGCCCCGGTCCTCGAACTCGTACATCTCCTTCCCCACCACGTCGCTGTTCTCGCCGATGCCGCGGCGGAACACCCTCACGTCCTCGAAGATCGGGGTGTGGACCAGGCCGTACCCGGCCGCCTCGACCCGGGCGGCGAAACGGGCCAGGACCGTCTCCCAGCGGGTGGACTCGGGGTAGAGGACGTCGTGGGTTCCACTCGGGGCGCGCGCCGCCACTGCCTCGTCGGTCAACGGGGGTCAGTCCTTCTTGCCGGGGAGGATGCGGTAGACGTCGTAGACCGCGTCGAGGTGGCGGATGAGGTTGAGCACCGACTCCAGGTGGCCGGGATCGGCCAGCTCCACGTCGAAGCGCATCCGGCTGATCCGATCGGAATCGGTCTGGGTGTTGGCGCTCACGATGTTGAGGTGGTGCTCGGAGACCACCTTGGTGACGTCGGTGAGCAGGCGGGAGCGATCGATGGCCACCACCTCGATGGTGGCCACGAACACGCCCGAGGACCGGTGGTCCCATTCCACCTCGATCAGCCGTTCCCGCGACCGGCTGGCCAGCGAGGCGGCGTTGGCGCAGTCGGCCCGATGGACCGACACCCCTCGTCCCCTGGTCACGAAACCCACGATCTCGTCACCCGGCACCGGCGTGCAGCACCGGGACAGCCGGACCATCAGGTCGTCCAGGCCCTCCACGTAGACGCCGACGGCTGAGCCCCGGCCCGGTCGAGGGGCGGTGGGCTGCTGGCGGGCGGTGACCGGGAGCTGTTCCTCGTAGACCCCTCCCCGAAGGTCCCTCAGGATGCGTTGGGCCACTGCCCGGGCCGACACCCGGTTGTCTCCGATGGCGGCATGGAGGGCGTCCATGTCGGCGTAGTTCATGGCCGCGGCCACCGCGGCCAGGGCGTGCTCGGAGGCCAGCTTCTGGACCGGGAGACCTTCCCGGCGGAGTTCCTTGATCAGCTCCTCCCGGCCGAACTCGATGGCGTCCTCACGGCGCTCACGGGAGAACCACTGGCGGATCTTGGTGCGTGCCCGTGACGATGCCACCATGTTCAGCCAGTCGCGGGACGGCCCGGCCGTGGGGGCCTTGGAGGTGAAGATCTCGACGGTGTCGGCCGAGTTCAGCGGGGTGTCGAGGGGCACCAGCCGTCCGTTGACCTTGGCGCCGATGCACCGGTGGCCCACCTCGGTGTGGATGGCGTAGGCGAAGTCCACCGGGGTGGCGTTGGCGGTCAGGGCGATGACCTTCCCCTTCGGGGTGAAGACGTACACCTCGTCCTCTTCGAGGTCGAGCTTCAGGGCCTCGAGGAACTCGATGGGATCGGTGGTCTCGTTCTGGAAGTCGACGATCCGCTGCATCCACTCGATCTCGGCCGTGGTCGAGGAGGTCTCCTTGGCCAGAGCCAGCCGTTCGGCCCGCCGGTCCCGTTCCGCCAGCTCGGCCCGCTGCGCGGCGGTCATGGCCGAGCCCCGTTTGGCCGTCTCCTTCTTGACCTTGGCGTCCGGCTTTCCGGTTCCGGGGCCGGAGGCGGTCGAGCCCAGCTTGGCGGCCGCCTTCCGGGCCCGCGACTTGGTGCCCGTCGCACTCCCGCCCTTGCCGGTCTTCCCGGTGACGGTCGGCGAGCGGTCCGGTCGGCCCGGATTCTCCTTGTAGCCCCAGTGGGCGGCGATCCCGTACTCGGCCCGCCGGTGCATCTCGTGGGTGCGGACCTGCACCTCGATGGGCTTGCCGTCCAGCCCGATGACAGTGGTGTGGAGGGACTGGTACAGGTTGAACTTGGGCGAGTTGATGTAGTCCTTGAACCGGCCCTGGACCGGGGGCCAGATGGCGTGGATCGAGCCGAGCGCGGCCCAGCAGTCCTTCTCCGACTCCACGATGACCCGGATCCCCACCAGGTCGTAGAGGTCGTCGAACTCCTTGCCCCGCACCACCATCTTCTCGTAGATGCTCCAGAGGTGCTTCGGCCGGCCGGTCACCTCGGCGGCGATCCCGGAGGCCGCCAGCCGCTCCCGCACCGAGACCAGCACCCGGGCCAGGAATTCGTCTCGGAGGGGGGCTCGGCTGGCCACCATCTGCTCGATCTCGGCGTAGCGCTTGGGATGGAGGGTGGCGAAGGCCAGGTCCTCCAGCTGCCAGCGCACCTCCTGGATTCCGAGCCGGTGGGCCAGCGGGGCGTAGATGTCGAGCGTCTCCTGGGCGGACCGCCGCTGCTTCCACTCGGGCATGGCGGCCAGGGTCCGCATGTTGTGGAGACGGTCGGCCAGCTTGATGATCAGGACCCGCCAATCGTTGGCCATCGCCACCAACATCTTGCGCACCGTGGCGGCCTGCTGGGCCTCCTTGGAGTCGAACTGGAGGCGGTCCAGCTTGGTGACCCCGTCCACGATGAGGGCGACGGCCGGGCCGAAGTCCCGGTCGATGACCTCGGTGGTCACCCCGGTGTCCTCGACCGCGTCGTGCAGCAGCGCGGCGGCCACCGTCAGGGCGTCGAGGCCCAGATCGGCCACGATGCCGGCCACGGCGATGGGGTGGGTGATGTAGGGCTCCCCCGAGCGACGGAGCTGCCCGGCGTGGGCCACGGTGGCGGTCTCGGCGGCCCGGACGATGAGCGTCGTGTCGTCGCCGGGATGGCGACGGAGGAAGGACTGGATGACGGGTGCCAGCAGGGCCATTTCGTCGGCGGGCAGCGACGAACCGGCGAGGGCCTCCTCGCCGGTGGCGGTGCCCTCAGCTGGGACGGGCGCGGCCAGAGCCATCTCTAGAGGGTACCCGTCGGAGCCACCCGATCGGTACCTGGGGCCCCGGCGCGCACCCGGATCAGGGCAGTCCGGTCAGCGCCGCTTTCCCTTGCCGCCCTTGCCCTTGCCCTTTCGGGGCCGGGGCGGTGGGCGGTTGGCGGCGGGGCGGGACGAGCCGGAGGTCGGGCTGCCCGACGAGCCGGAGCCGGACGGGGCCCCCGACGTGACCTTCGGGGCGGCCGCCCCGTTGGTGCTGGTGGCCGCGGCCCGCTTCCCCGGCGCTCCCGAACCCCGCGGACGCCGGGCCGCCGAGGCGGCGCCGGGTCGGATGACCCCGGTGGTCTGGGCCGCGTTCCGCCCGGAGCTCCGACGTCCACCACCCGAGGCACCGGCCATGGCGGCGGCCATGGCCGGGGTGAGGGCCGTGACCCGATCCCCGCGGGTCTCGAGCCGTTGTCGGATGGTGACGTAGCGGGGCTCGCGCTCTTTCATGTACGCCAGCAGGGGTGAGGCGATGAAGATGGACGAGTAGGCCCCGCTGGTCAGGCCGATCACCAGGGCCAGACCGAAGTCCTGGAGCGAGGTGGCCCCGAGGATGAACGAACCCACCACCAGCACGGAGAGCACCGGGATGATGGCCACCAAGGACGTGTTGATCGACCGGGCCAGGGTCTGGTTCATCGAGAGGTTGACCATCTCCGAATAGGTGATGCGCCCCGAGGCCCCCAACCCCTTGGCGTTGTCCCGGATCCGGTCGAACACCACCACGGTGTCATAGAGCGAGTAGCCCAACACGGTGAGGACGGCGATCACCGTGTCCGGAGTCACCAGGAACCCGGCCAGGGAGTAGATGCCCACCGTGATCAGGATGTCGTGCACCACCGCCACGATGGCGGCCACCGCCATCTTGTACTCGAACCGGAAGGAGATGTAGAGGGCCACCAGGATGAAGAAGACCACCAGGGCCTCGATGGCCTTCTTGGTGACCTGGGATCCCCACGAGGCTCCCACGCTGTTGAAGCTGATGCCCTGCCTCGAGGTGTTGGCCGCGGCCGCCAGTGCGTCGGTGACCTTGCCCTCGATGGCGGCCTGCTGCTCGGCCGATTTCGAGTTGAGGTCGGCGGTGACCTCGATCTGCTTGGTGTGCTTGACCTCGTTGGTGAGCTGGACCACGGTCGGCTGGGCCACCCCGGCCGCCTCCACCGCCGAGGTGGCCTGGGCCACGGTGAGGGTCGGCGAGGAGACCAGCCAGGACTGGCCGCCCTTGAAGTCGATGCTCTCGTTGAGTCCCCGGGTGGAGAGGGAGATGATGCCCAGCAGGATGATGACGGAAGAGACCCCGAACCACCACCGGCGGTTGCCGATGAAGTCGAAGGAGGTCTCCCCCCGGTACAGGCGCACGAAGATGTTATGGCGCTTCTCGCCGGACGACTCGGCGTCCAGCTCTTCGGCCGCGAGCTCCAACTCCTCGTCGAACGCCTCCTCCAGCTCGTCGGGTGTGACCTCCGAGCCGTCGTCCTGATCGCCGGTGGTCGGACTCATGCCGCGGCTCCGGTCGTCACACCCAGCCCGCTGGCCATGCTCATGGCGCTGGCCTCGTTCCCGCCGCGGCTCTGACCGATCAGGATCACGAACGGGCGGGTGAAGAAGTAGGTGAGTACCAGGTCCAGGACCGTCGAGATCCCGAGGAACAGGGCGAAGCCCTTGACCGGCCCGATGGCCAGCTCGTAGAGGACCACGGCACCCAGAAGGGAGACCGCGTCGGCGGCCACCACCGTCCGGAAGGCGCTGACGAAGCCCTTGTCCACGCTGCTACGCACGGTGCGACCCGACCGGGCCTCGTCCTTCAGACGCTCGAAGTAGACGATGTAGGAGTCGACGGTGATGCCCACCGACACGATGATGCCGATGATCCCGGCCAGATTGATCGTGGTGCCGAGGGTCTGTCCCATGATGGCGATGATCGACCACAGGGCGGCCCCGGTGACCAGCAGGCCGGCCAGCACCACCAGACCCAACAGTCGGTAGTAGAAGATCATGTACAGCATGACCAGGAGCAGGCCGGCCAGTCCGGCCACCAGGCCGGCCTGGAGCGACGCCTTGCCCAGGGTCGGTGAGACGCTCTGGACGTTCTGCTGGAGCAAGGTGACCGGGAGGGCACCGTAGTTCAGCTCGGTGGCCAGCAGCTTGGCCTGATCCTCGGTGAAACCGCCCGAGATCTGCACCTGCCCGGCGAACGACGTGGGGCTCTGCTGGGTGGGCTGGGTGATGGGCGCCGAGATCACCTGGCCGTCGAGGTCGATGCCGATGATCTGGTGGAACTGCTTGGCCGCCAGCGTGTCCCACTGCTTGGCCCCCGGCCCGGTGAGGTTGAGGTTGACGGCCCAGGTCCCCTGGTTCAACTGGGCGTTGGCCGACTTCACCGCGTTCCCGGTCATTCCGGCCGGTCCGAGGACGTAGCGGAGCGTGCTGCCACTGGCCGCGGTGCCCGGCAGCAGGACGGTGGCGTCCTTGACGTCCGCCGACGGCGGCGTGTTCTTGTAGGTCTGGAACTGGGGGTCGGGCTGAATGTTGTTGTTCTGGGTGTACCCCTGCGTGCTGTTGGAGTCTGGCGTGACCTGGAGGTTGGCCTCGGTCAATTGGCTGGCGGCGGCGCAGGCCGGAAGGGGCCCGGTCGACGGAGCCTGCCCTTTGGCCACCTTGAGGGGTGGGGCGTAGCAGAGTCCGGGCCGGAAGAAGAGCTGGGCAGTCTTCCCGAGCGTGGCCAACTCCTGCTGGGCGTTCTTCTCACCGGGTATGGACACCGAGATCTGGTCGCTCCCCTGGCTCTCGACCGACGCCCCGCTGGTGCCGGCGTTCACCCGCTCACCGAGGATGGTGACGATGGTGTCCAGCTCGGCCTTGGTCACCGGGTGAGCGGTCTTGTACACCACGGCCAGGCCGCCGTCGAGGTCCAGCCCGAGCTTGGGGGACCACCCGGCGGCCAAGGTGGCGGACAGCGTGATGACGGTGATGGCGATCACCGAGATGAGGCTGACCCAGAGGGAGCGCTTGTTCTTCATGGCCGGTCAGGCGGTCGGCGGGCCATCGGGGTCACTCGGGTCCTCGGCCGCTTCGGACTGGTTCTGCTTGCCGCGTCGCCGGGCCCGTCGGTTGGCCGCCGGGGGGGCCGTCGGGGCCGCGGTGCCCTCGCCCGGTGGATCGGTGTCCTGGTCGGTGTCGTCGTCGGTCTCGTCGTCGAAGGACTCGTTCTGCTCGCCGGTGGGGTGGCCCGCCTCCGACCCGGCCTCCTCGTGCTCGTCGTAGTCGGCGGACTCTTCCAGCTCCAGGTCGTCCAGGTCGTCGTCGTCGTCGACCGGCACCACCGGCTCGATCTTGCGGAGCACGTACTGCTTCAGGACCACGAAGCTGGCGCCCACGCTGGTCTCGAGGGTCACCCGGTCGCCGTCGATGTCGATGATGTGACCCACGATCCCCCCGGCGGTCAGCACCTCATCTCCGACATCCCAGGCGTTGGCCTGCTCCCGGACGGCCTGGGCCTTCCGCTTCCGGGGGCGGTAGTAGAGGAAGTAGAAGGCGGCGGCGATCACGGCGTAGATGATGATGATCGGGCTGATGCCGCTGGACTTCTTGGCCGCGGCGGCCACCACCACCGTGGCCACGGCCGTGAGCGCGCCAGTCATCGGTGAGGGAGGGGGGGGTCAGGGGTCTGCACAGCGGTCCGACTGTAGCCCAGGCCCACCCCGAAGCGACGCCGCTAGCGGCTGGTCCCCCAGGTTTCCCTGACCGCGGTCCGCAGCGCCCCGAGGCGACCGGCGAGGATGGCCGACCGGGCCTCGGCCATCAGATCGGCCACGAAGGCCAGGTTGTGGATGGTGACCAGACGCCAGGCGGTCGGCTCGCCCACCGCCAGCAGATGGCGTAGGTATCCCCGGGACCAGCGGCTGCAGGTGTGGCAGTCGCATCCGGCCTCCAGGGGTCGGTCGTCGTCGGTGTAGACGGCGTTGCGCAGGTTGAACTGGCCCTGGCGGGTGAGCACGCCACCGTGTCGGGCCATCCGGGTGGGGGCCACACAATCGAACTGGTCCACGCCCAGGGCCACCGCCTCGATCATCCCCAGGGGATCGCCCACGCCCATCAGGTACCGGGTCCGGTCGGTCGGCAGCAGCGGCACCGTGGCGGCCAGGGCCTCCAACATGGCCGGTCGGGGTTCCCCGACCGAGAGGCCCCCGATCCCGTAGCCGTCGAACTCGAGGGCCACCGTGCGCTCGGCGCTCTCGGCCCGCAGGTCGAGATCGGTGCCGCCCTGGACGATCCCGAACAGCGCCTGACCTTCGGGTCGGGCCTCGAGCCGCTCGTGGTGGAGCCGCGCCCGCGCCGCCCACGCCGCCGTGCGGTCCACGGCCAGCCGCAGGACCTCCGGGGTGGCCGGCAGGGAGGCGCACACGTCCAGGACCATCTGGACATCGGCCCCGATGAGACCCTGCGCCTCCACGGCCGACTCCGGCGTCAGGCGGACCCTCGCCCCGTCGTAGACCGAGGCGAAGGTGACCCCGTCGTCGTCCACGGCGGGCCGGAGCGAATGCACCTGGTATCCGCCGGAGTCGGTCAGAGTGTGGCCGGACCAGCCGGTGAAGCGGTGGAGGCCTCCCAGCCGGGCGACCACGCCCGCCCCGGGCCGGAGCATGAGGTGGTACGTGTTGGCCAGCACCACCCGGGCCCCCACCGCCTCCAGATCCGCGCTGTCCAGCGCTTTCACCGCGCCCCGGGTGCCCACCGGCATGAAGGCCGGCGTGGGATAACTTCCCCGGGCCGTCCGCACCGTCCCGGCCCGGGCAGCCCCGTCGGTGGCGGCGACCTCCAGTCGAGCCCCGGTCACGCCGGGGACCGGCCCGATGGCCACACGCCGTCGGGCCGGCGGGCGACGATCATGGCGTCGCCGAACGAGAGGAAGCGATAGCCCTCGGCCAGCGCGGTGGCGTAGAGCTCCCGCCACACGGGCCCGCAGAACGCCTCGACCAGGAGCAGCAGGCTGGAGCGCGGGAGGTGGAAGTTGGTGACCAGTACGTCCACCACGGCGAAGGGGTACCGACCGTGGATGTAGAGGTCGGTGCGACCGGCCAGGTCCCCGCGGGCCGCGGCCTCCAGGGCCCGGACGGTGGTGGTCCCCACCGCCACCACCCGTTCGGCGCCGGCGCAGGCGGCCATGGTCTCCTCGGGGACCGAGTACCGCTCGGTGTGGATGACGTGCCCCTCGACGGTGGGTGCGGTGACCGGCCGGAAGGTGTCCAGCCCGATGGCCAGGTCCACCCGGGCCACCGCGGCACCGCGGGCGGTGCAGGCCTCGAGCAGCTCAGGGGTGAAGTGCAGGCCGGCGGTGGGTGCCGCCGCCGACCGCTCCTCCAGCTCCCGGGGCCCGGCGTACACCGTCTGGTAGCGCTCGGGGTCCTCGAGGGGCTGGTGGATGTAGGGCGGTAGCGGCATGGACCCCGACCGCTCGACCACCGAGGGGTCGAGGAGCCGCACCCATCGCCGGCCGTCGGCCCCTCCCTCGACCATCCCTCCCACCTCGATCACCGGAGCGGAACCGGTCCCGGCGTGGAGGTCGTAGAGGGGGGTCGGGTCGGGGAGCCGCCGACCCGGCCGGACCAGGGCCTGCCACCGCCCCCCACCGCCGTCCACCGGTTCGAGCAGGAGTACCTCGGCGCTCCCCCCGGTTGCCTTGCGCAGCGACAGGCGGGCGGGCAGGACCCGGGTGTCGTTCACCACCAGCACGTCGCCGGGACGGAGCAGCCGGGGCAGGTCGGCCACGGTGGCATGGGCCGGGGTGCGGTTCCCGTCGAGCCCCGGCCCGATCAACAACTGCGCCGCGGTCCGGGGCTCCACCGGCTCTTGGGCGATCGCCGACTCGGGCAGTCCGTAGTCGTAGGCGTCCATGGAGACCCCCGCCCGGAGGGGTGGGCGTGATCCGGGCTGTTCCTCGATCCACGCCGACATGGCCACCATGGTGGCAGACCCCGACGGCCGGGCGTCGGCCCGGACGGAGCGGCCGAGGACCGGTCCCTGGCGTCCCGACCCGGCTAGAGCAGCCGGGCCTCCACCGGGGACAGCCCGAGGTGGGCCCAGGCCCGGGGTGCGGCCACCCGCCCCCGGGTGGTCCGCTGGAGCAGGCCCTGCTGGAGCAGATACGGCTCGTAGGCGTCCTCGATGGTCTCCGGCTCCTCGCCGATGCACTGGGCCAGAGTGGTGAGACCGACCGGGCGGCCGGCGAACCGACGGCACAGTACGTCCAGGATGGCCCGGTCCACCTTGTCCAACCCCAGCTCGTCCACCCCGAAGACCTCGAGCCCGATCACGGCGGCCTCGGGGGTGATGGTGCCCTCGGCCCGGACCTCGACGAAGTCGCGCACTCGCCGGAGGAGCCGGTTGGCGATCCGGGGCGTGCCCCGGGACCGTTCGGCGATCCGGACGGCGCCCTCGGGATCGACGGGCACCCCCAGGATGCCGGCGGAGCGGGTCACGATGGACGCCAGCTCCTCCACGTCGTAGTGGTCGAGTCGGCCGACGAACCCGAAGCGGTCCCGGAGCGGGCCGGCCACCAGTCCGGTGCGGGTGGTGGCCCCCACCAGGGTGAACCGGGGCAGGTCGAGTCGGATGCTGCGGGCGGTGGGACCCTTGCCGATCAGGATGTCCAGCTTGAAGTCCTCCATGGCCGGGTAGAGGATCTCCTCCACCGCTCGGTGCAGGCGGTGGATCTCGTCGATGAACAGGACATCCCCTTCCTGCAGGTCGGTGAGCAGGGCAGCCAGGTCCCCGGCCCGGACCAGCACCGGGCCCGAGGTGATGCGCAGGCCCACACCCATCTCGGCGGCCACGATCCCGGCCAGCGAGGTCTTTCCCAACCCCGGGGGGCCGGCGAACAGCAGGTGGTCAGCGGGCTGTTGGCGCTTGAGGGCGGCCTCGATGACGATCTGGAGGTGCTCGGTCAGCTGGCCCTGGCCCACGAACTCGGCCAGGGTGCGCGGGCGCAGACCGGCGTCCTCGGCCTCCTCGGCCGGCGCCGCCACCGGGTCGACCGGGCGGATCGTCCCGCCGCGGTCCTCGAACGGACCCGGGTCCCCGGTGCCGACGGCGCCGTCGGCGGCCAGGACCTCACGTCGGGCCTGAGGGGTCATCGGTTGCGAGCCAGCTCGCGCAGGGCCGAGCGCACCAGGTCCTCCACCGCCCCGTCCTGGTCCACCGCATCGAGGGCGCCACGGATCTCGTCGGGGCCGTAACCCAGCTCGGTCAGGGCGGCGCGCACCTCGCCCCGGGCCGAGGCGGCCCCTCCCCCGACCGGACCCGGCTCACCGAGGGTGGGGAGGTCCAGGCGGGCCTTGAGCTCGAGGAGCAGCCGGGCGGCGGTCTTCTTCCCCACTCCGGGCACCAGGCACAGGGTGTCGACGTCGTCCTCCAGCACCGCGGTGGAGAGGGCGGCGGGCGACATCGAGGACAGGATGGCCAGGGCCAGGGACGGGCCGACCCCGTGGGCCCCCAGCAGCGCCTCGAAGCACCGACGCTCGTCGGCATGGGCGAAGCCGTAGAGCACGATGGCGTCCTCCCGCACATGGGTGTGGACGTGGAGGAACACCTCGCGGCCCGGCGCCCCCAGCCCGGCCAGCAGGGAGGTGGTCACCGACGCCCGGTAGCCGACGCCGCCGACCTCCACGATGACCTCGCCCGGGGCGGGTCGGTCGACCAGGACGCCCCGCAGGGAGCCGATCACGGGCACTCCCGCGCCGCGGTTCCGGTGGCCGCGGCCACCGCCCGGCGGAGTGGCTGGGTGGTCAGATGGCAGGCGGCCAGGGCCAGGGCGTCGGCCACGTCGGGCGGTCGGGGGGGCTCGTCCAGGCCCAGCACGGAGGCCACCATCCGTTGGACCTGGTCCTTGGTGGCCGAGCCGTAGCCCACCACGGCCTGCTTGACCTCGTTGGCGGTGTACTGGGCCACCTCGCAGCCGGCTTCGGCGGCCACCACCATGGCCACGCCGGCGGCCTGCCCGGTGGCCATGGCCGTCCTGGCGTTGACCTGGAAGAAGACCCGCTCGACCACCACGGCCTCGGGCCGGAACTCGGACACCAGGGACCGGAGCTCGTCGGACAGGGTACGAAGCCGGTCGGGCAGCGGGACGGCCGGAGCGGTCGAGATCACCCCCCCGGCCACCGCGACCAGCGAGCCGTCCCGCCGGGTGACCACGCCGTAGCCGCAGCGCGACAAACCGGGGTCGATGCCCAGGACGAACATGCGTTCGACCTTACAGCCTCCTGGCGCCCGGGGGAGGGATCCCCGAGGCGCCGGTCACCCCTCGTAGGCGGCCATGACCGCATCGGGGATGTCGAAGTTGGCATAGACGTTCTGGACGTCGTCGTGGTCGTCGAGCGCCACCAGGAGACGCAGGACCTTCTTGGCGTCGGACTCCGAGGGGACCTCGACCGCAGTGGTGGGCACCATGGACAGCTCGGAGGGCCCCGGCGTGACGCCGGCCGCCTCCAGTGCGGTGTGCACCGCAGCCAGCTCAGCCGGGGCGCTGGTCACCAGCCATCGCTCCCCCTCGTCGGCCAGGTCCTCGGCCCCGGCCTCCATGACCACCTCGAGGACCCGTTCCTCGTCGAACGTCCGGGGCACGGCGATCACCCCCTTGCGTTCGAACTGCCAACTGACCGCCCCGGGCTCGGCCATCGACCCGCCGTTCTTGCTGAACAGGTTGCGGATCTCGGCCCCGGTGCGATTGCGGTTGTCGGACAGGCACTCCACGATCACCGCCACTCCGGCCGGGGCGTACCCCTCGTAGGAGATCGACTCGTAGCGGACACCTTCCAGCTCGCCCGACCCCCGCTTGATGGCGCGCTCGATGGTGTCGATGGGCACCGAGGCGTCGCGGGCTTTGGTGTACATGGTGCGGAGGCTGGCGTTGGCCGCCATGTCACTGCCGCCCTCGCGGGCGGCCACCTCCACCTGGCGGATGATCTTGGCGAAGACCTTGGCCCGTGCCGCGTCCTTGGCGCCCTTCTGGTGCTTGGTGGTCGCCCACTTGGAGTGTCCCGACATCTGGTTCTACCTTCGTCTCTCCCGGTCGGTCATGGCCGGTCCATCATGGCCACGAACAGCGCATGCAGCCTACGGTCCCCGGTGAGCTCGGGGTGGAACGAGCTGACCAGGGCCGACCCCTGGCGGAGGAGGACCGGCTGGGACCGGGCGTGGTCCGGCCCGGCCGGGAGGCTGGCCAGCACCTCCACCTCCGGTCCGGTCCGCTCCACCACCGGGGCCCGGATGAACACCGCGTGCAACGGACCATCGTCCAGACCGTCCACCTCGAGGTCGCATTCGAACGAGGCCCGCTGCCGCCCGAACCCGTTGCGCCGCACGGCCACCTCGACGAGGCCGAAGTGCTGCTGGTCGTCACGGCCGTCGAGCACCTCGGTGGCCAACAGGATCATGCCGGCACAGGTGCCGAACACCGGGAGTCCCTCCCCCAGCAGGCAGCTCATCGGATCCCGCAGTCCCGACGAGTGGAGGAGGAGCGACAGGGTGGTCGACTCACCCCCGGGCAGCACCAGCCCCTGCAGGCCGGCCAAGTCCTCCGGACGGCGCACCGGTCGGACCGGTCGACCCAACGCCTCGAAGGCGGCCACATGCTCGCGGACGTCGCCCTGGAGGGCCAGCACGCCCACGGTCACCGGCAGGTTCTCCGGCGCGGCCGAGCCGCGGCCGAGTCACCAACCACGCTCGGCCAGATGCACCCCGAGAGCGTCCATCTCCTGACCGGCCATGGCCTCCCCCAGGCCGGTGGAGACCTTGGCCACCAGCTCGGCGTCGGCGTAGTGGGCGGTGGCCTCGACGATGGCCCGGGCCATCCCGGCCGGGTTCCCGCTCTTGAAGATCCCCGACCCCACGAAGACCGCTTCGGCCCCCAGCTGCATGACCAGCGAGGCGTCGGCGGGGGTGGCGATGCCCCCGGCACAGAACAGCGGCACCGGCAGGCGTCCGCTGGCAGCGATCTCCTCGACCAAGCCGATGGGGGCCACCAGGTCCTTGGCCCAGGCGTACCGTTCGGCCGAGTCGGCCTCGGTGATCTTGCGGATGTCCCCGAGGATCGACCGGAGGTGCCGGACGGCTTCCACGATGTTGCCGGTCCCGGCCTCGCCCTTGGAGCGGATCATGGCCGCCCCCTCGGAGATCCGACGCAGGGCCTCCCCCAGGTTGGTGGCCCCGCACACGAAGGGGATCTGGTATCCCCACTTGTCGATGTGGTGGGCCTCGTCGGCCGGGGTGAGGACCTCGCTCTCGTCGATGTAGTCCACGCCCAACGCCGCCAACACCTGGGCCTCGGCGAAATGGCCGATCCTGGCCTTGGCCATGACCGGGACGGTCACCGCCGCCTGGATCCCCTCGATCAGCGCCGGATCGCTCATCCGGGCCACCCCGCCGTCGCGCCGGATGTCGGCCGGGACCCGTTCGAGGGCCATCACGGCCACCGCCCCCGCATCTTCGGCCACCTTGGCCTGCTCGGCGTCGACCACGTCCATGATCACCCCGCCCCGGAGCATCTCGGCCAAGCCCCGCTTCACGGTGAAGGTGCCGGTGGGACGGGCGCCGGCGGCTGGCTCGGTGCCGGCGTCCGAGCCGGTCTGGGTGTGATTCGAGAATTCGGCCATGTCGGGCATTCTACCGCTGCCGTTCCTGGCCACGGCTCGGACCCGGGCCCCTGTGGCCCGGTCCCGAGGCACCCGCACGCGACCGTGGCCACCTCGGGGGAGGCGGCCTACGGTCGGCGGGGCCCGGATCGTCCGGTCGGACTAGGCCTGCAGCGTCGCCTCGAGATCGATCTCGATGTCCACCTTCTTGGCCACGACCAGGCCACCGGCCTCCATGACGGCGCCGAAGGCCACGCCGAAGTCCTCCCGGTTGATCGAGGTCTTGGCGCTGAACCCGACCCGGTGCATGCCGTAGGGGTCCTTCACCACGCCCTCGAACTCGACGTCGAGGGTCACCGGCCTGGTCACACCCCGGATGGTCAGGTCGCCGTCCACCTTGAACTCGGTCGGGCTCTCCGGCGTGATCCTCGTGCTCTGGAAGGTCCAGGTGGGATGGTTCTCCACGTCGAAGAAATCGTTGGTCCGGAGATGGTCGTCGCGGGCCGCCTCGCGGGTGTCGACGCTCCTGGCGTCGATGGTCAACGACACCGCCGAGGACTCCGGCCGATCGCCGAGCTCGAGCGTGCCCTCGAACGTCTTGAACGACCCACGCACCTTGGACACCGCCATGTGGCGCACCGTGAATCCGAGATTGGTGTGCATGGGGTCGACGACATAGGTCCCTACGGCGGGATACTCGACGCCGTCGACGGTTCTGCTGGTTACTTCGGTCTCTGTGGACATGGCCACTCCTCGTGATTCGGTTGGTCCGGCGCTCCTGCGCCCGACTACTGCTTGTACAAGCAACTATATCACAGATATTTGTATATGCAAGTACCCTTGGCCCGGCTGTACACTGCACCCATGGGACGAGCACCGGCATTCGACGACGAGCGACTGACCACCGTGGGACTCCTCTTCGAGTCCGCATCGGGGCTGCGGCGGGTCTTCGAGCGACGGCTGGAGGAAGGCCAGGCCATCTCCAATCAGTCCTTCGACGTTCTGATCCGACTGGCCCGGAGCCCAGGGTCGGAGCTCCGGATGAGTGAGCTGGCCGCCCAGACCTCGCTCACCCCGAGCGGCCTCACCCGTTCGGTCGACCGTCTGCAGGACCAGGGCCTGGTGGCCCGGCGGGTGTGCCCCGAGGACCGGCGCGGCTCGTTCGCGGTGCTGACCCCGGCCGGTCAACAACTGATGGACCGGGCCATCCCCGAGCACGTCGCCCACATCGACGCCGTCCTGGGCGAGCTGTTCACGTCGGAGGAGGAGGAGACCCTGGCCTCCCTGCTTCGGCGGCTCCGTGACCACCTCTACGAACCGACCGGGGAGTGGGGTCTCAGTCCCGACGATCACGCGGCCTGCCCGGGACCCGAGTAGTCCCGGCCCGCCCGGGGCCCCCGGGGTGGTCCTTGGCGGCCCCGCCCCTCTGCGCCGGGCCCAGGTCGGTCAGCGCATCGACAAGGCGGCGGCCCGGACCCGGGTGTCGTCGAGATTCCCCTCCATCGGGGGACCCTCTCCGGGGCCGACCCCGGGGTCGATCCAGAGCCAGCGGGTCAGCGCGGCGGTCCGTCCCCGTCCGGGCGGCCAAGGCGTCGAACGGTCCGGCCGCCCGAGCATGGACTCCAGCGCCGATCCGATCCCCGGCGGGTAGCGGACCACACCCGCGGCGCGCTGATCGGCCGCGAATTCGCGACCCCGACCGATCACCGTGTGGACCCGCTCGACGGCCGAGGTCGAGCCGATCACCAGTGAACACGGCGTCAGCACCGTCACGGCCACCATGGCCAGGACGGTGTCGTGCCGCTTGACGTGAACGAGCTCGTGGGCCAAGACCCCCTCCAGCTCGACCAACGTGAGGGCGCGGTCGAGGGTCGAGGTCACCACCAACGTGGCCGATCCGGGGTCCCGGCCGACCGACATGGCGTTGGGCACCGGGCTCTCCACGACGCAGATGGTGGGCTGAGGCAGTCCCATGGTGGCGCACAGGCCGTCGACCAGGTTGTGCAGTCGCGGTCGATCTTCCTCCCGGCTGGGCCGGGCCCCGACGGCCCGGAGCACGGCTCCCGGGGCCCGCTGCCACAGCACCACCAGCACGGCCACCGCCACCGCCACGAACACCGCGGCCGCGAGATACACCGGCACTCCCACCGCCACCAGGACCACCCCGACGACTACCCCGCACACCAACCCCGGCACCAGGCACATCCGGATGGCCCGCCGGTGGTTGGCCCGGATGGCGCGGGACTCGTCATCTCCCTCGGTGGTCCGCTCCGCGGTCGGCGGCGCCGCCGCCACTGGCGGCACGGAACGCTCCGTCCCCCCGGATCCCTGACTCCCGCCTCCCGGCGGCGGCCCGGAGGTTCCCGAGCGCGTCGACGGTCGGGCTCCCGAGGCTCCACGCCCTCCCCCGCTGCCGCCCGAGCCCCCGCCACGGGAACCGCCGCCGCCAGATCGTCCCCCGCCTCCACCCCCACCGGATCGGCCCCCGCCTCCACCCCCACCGGATCGGCCCCCGCCTCCACCCCCACCGGACGACCCCGAACGGTTGCGATTCCGGTTCCGGTTCCGGTTGCCACCCGAGGACTGGGATCGTCCGGCTTGGGTCTGGCCCTGCCCGGACGAGGGACCGCCGCCGCCCCGGTTTCCCCGACCAGGACCGCCGGTGTCGCCGGCCGGCGGTCCTCCGGACGGTTCACCCCGGCCGCCGGGCTGGCTCTGTTCGGAAGCATCCATGGTCCGAGCAGTGTACGGCCGGTCAGGACCCGGATCGGACCACGACGGTGCGGTACCGGGTCTCGTACCACTCGGCCAGGCGCTCCATGGACCAGTGGTCGGCCCAGGCCACCCCGGCATCCAGCCAGGCCCGTCGCTCCGGCTCCCCCGTCGCACGCTGGGCGTCGAGGGCGCTGACCAGCCCGTCGGCCAGCGCCCCGGCGTCACCGGGCGGCACCAGAAGGGCGTGGCCGCCGGCCGCCTCCCGGTACCCGCCGATGTCACTGGCGACCACCGCGGCCCGCGCCGCCATGGCCTCGAGGAGGACCATCCCGAAGGACTCGCCCCGCAGCGACGGGGCGCAGACCGCGTCGGCCCCCACCAGCCGGCGCACCTTCTCCTCCTCGCTCAGGACCCCCAACCAGTGGAGGTCGGGTGCCTCGGGATGCCGTGCTCGGAGGCCGGCGGTCTCCGGCCCGTCTCCGGCCACCCACAGGATCGGCGCGGTACCGGCCGACCCTTGCGCTCCCACCGCCGGCCGGCCCGATCCGGCCCGGATCCGTTCGAAGGCCGCCAGGAGGACGCCGAGTCCCTTGCGCTCCTCGTGGCGTCCGAGGAACAGCAGCGTGGGCCCGGTTCGCGGCCAGGGTTCCACGTCAAGGAACCGCTCGACCTCCACGCCGTTGAATCCCACGTCGTAGCGGCCCCCGAGCGCACGATGGGCCGTGTCCCGGGCGGCGGGCGAGACCGCGCATCGCAGCGCCAAACGCCCGGCCAGTCGCCGGGTCAGCGGCCGCAAGGCGTCGTAGAACGGACTCCGGCCGCTCCGGTGGAAGGTGGCCACGATCGGGGGGAGGCCCCGTCCCACCAACAGCCCGAACGGGACCCCGGGGGCGAACGGTTCGTGGACGTGCACCACGTCGAACGTCCCGGTCCGGAGGGAGCGGAGGGCCCTCGCCACGGCGGCGACGGACAGGGTCACCGGCGCGGCCGAACCGTTGGCCGGGAGGGCCACCGAACGGCCGGTGGTGATCAGGTCGATCCCGGACGGGGCGTCCTTTGGGTCGTCGAGGGGAGCGAGCAACGCCACGTGATGCCCGCGGTGTCCGAGCCACCGGGCCAACCCGACGGCCTGGCCCTGCACCCCGCCCGGTCGGGACAGGCTGTACGGGCAGACGACGGCCACGGACAGGAGCGTGGTGGGATCCGTTCCAGACGGGGTCACCAGGGGGTCAGTCGGCCGTGGACCGGCGCTGCCGCCGACGGCTCCACTTGACCCCGTACATGGCGTCGTCCGCCCGGCTCAGCAGCTTGGAGGGGTCGGTGTCCGGATTGTCCACGAACACCCCACCGACCGAGGCCACCGCGCTCAGGGTCCGACCGTCGATGCGGTACGGCCGGGCCAGGGCGGTAGAGATTCGTTCGTTGATGCGGAGCATCTCCTCTTCGCCGCTCTCGATGTCGCACACCACGACGAACTCGTCACCGCCGAGCCGGGCCACGGTGTCCGAGGGACGCACGAGGGCCGACAGCCGACGGGCCACCGCGATCAGCATGTCGTCCCCGACGTCGTGGCCCAGGCGGTCGTTGATCTCCTTGAACTCGTCGAGGTCGAGCAGGAACACCGCCACGCCCTGCTGGCCATCACCGCGGACCTGCCGGTCCTCGCCGACGGGCTCGGACCCGACCGACCGGGCCAGAGCGTCGATGGCCTGCTGGAGGCGTTCGGCCAACAGCGTCCGATTGGCCAGTCCGGTGAGCGGGTCGTGGAGGGCCAGCTCGGCCAGGCGCTCCTCGTTGCGCTTCTGTTCGGTGACGTCGTGCATGGCTACCACCGCACCAAGCCGCCAGCCCCCCTCGTCCACCAGGGCCTGGCCGTTCACGCTGACCTTGCGGTGGTCCCCTTCCTCGGACTCCAGGACGATCTCCACATCCCGGAGCTCCTCCCCGGACATGGCCCGGATCAGCGGATCCTCCCGGGCCTCCATCGGCGAACCGTCCGCCCGGAGCAGTCCCCGGCCGTCCGGGATGCTCCCGATGGGGTCCGACTCGTCGCGCAGACCATGGAGTCGGCGGGCGGCCGGATTGAACACGGTGATGCGCCCTTCGGCGTCGCACGCCACGATTCCCTCCTCCAGGGTGTCCAAGAGGACCTGGAGGAACTGTTCCTCCTGGCGGAGCTCGGCGGCGGCG
Source organism: uncultured Acidimicrobiaceae bacterium (assembly GCA_963833585.1). Lineage (GTDB taxonomy): Bacteria > Actinomycetota > Acidimicrobiia > Acidimicrobiales > RAAP-2 > Bog-756. The sequence goes on from CAWHYF010000005.1 coordinate 318,349, forward strand.
CGCCGCGCCGCGGTGATGTCGCTGAACGAGGCGATGGCCCCCGAGATCCCGTCGGCGTTCCCGGCCAGGGGCTGGATATTGAGTCGAACCCACAGGGGGGGCCGGCCGGGTCGGCGGAGTCCGAGGACCACGCCAACCGCCCGACGGCCGCTCCGGAGAGAGCTCAGGACCGGGTGGTCCGCGGCCTCGATCGAGGTTCCCGCCTCGTCCACCAGGTCCATCCCCCGGGCCTCCGCCCGGGACAGCAGCGTCTCGAGGTGCTGGCCGACGACCCGGATCCGCGGGGCCTCGAACATCACCTCCAACGCCTCGTTGACCCGCACCACGGTCCCGGTGGCGTCCACCATCATCACGCCGTCGGCCAGCGAGTCGATGAGGGTGGCCTGCCGTCGGTCCTGTTCCCGGACCCGTTGTTCCAGCTGCTTCCGGCCCGTGATGTCCCGGATGTTGACGACGATGCCGCCGATGGGATCGGCGAGGTGGTTGACCGCCACCACGTCGAGATCGATGACCGATCCGTCGGCCCGGACCGTCTGCACCTCCAGCGAGACGGACAGCCGGCGCCGGGCCACCAAGTCACCGAAGAGGGCCCGCACCGGCTCCACGCTCAATGAGTCGAACAGGCCGAAGGCATCCTGGCCGATGGCCTTGCTGATGTCGTACCCGAACACCCGCTCGGCCGAGGCACTCACGAACAGGAAACGACCTTCGGCGCTGACCACCGCCACCACATCGAATTGATGTTCGCTGAGCGACCGGAAGATCGGCTCCCCGGCCGGGACGGCGTGGCTGCCGTTGCGCCACGCTCCCGTGGCCAGGTGGTCGGAGGGATCGGTTCGACTGCCGGTGGCGCGACCCGGATCCCTGCCCGGGGAGCGGGGCGTGGCCCCATGCGGCTCGAACCGGGCGTCGCCGGGGACCGGCCGGCTCTCGAACTTGGTCATTCCGTCGCTCCGGGTCGGTCGGCCAGCCACAGGGGCTGGAACACGTGCCACTGCTCGGGGGCCCGCCGGATCAGCCCCTCGAACCGCCCGGCGATCTCCTGGGTGAGCCGGGCCACGTCGCTCCGGAGGGAGCCCTGTCGGGTGGTGTCGAGGGGCGGTTCCACGATGGCCCGGTGGTCCCGGCCCGGTCCGCTGTAGACGGCACCGGTGACCAGACGGGCCCCGGTGCGGAGGGCCAGGGTGGCCGGGCCGGCCGGCATGGTGGTGCGCTCGCCGAAGAACTCCACCTCGATGCCGTTGCCGGCCACATCCCGGTCGCAGAGCAGCCCGACCAGCTTCCCGTCACGGAGGGCCGACATCACCGTGCTGCCGGACGAGGCGTCCAGGGGCAGGATGGTGAGGCCCATGGCCGCTCGCTGCTGCACGAAGAAGTCGAACAGCTCGGGCGGGTCGATCCGCTCGGCCACCGAGGTCATGGGAAGGTCCTGTGTGGCCAGAAATGCGCCGCCATACTCCCAGCTCCCAACGTGCGGCAGTGCCATGATCACGCCCCGGCCCATGGCCACGCCATCGGCCAGGTACTCGAGGCCCTGGACGAAGGTCCGCTCCTCCACCTCGACCGGGGACGTGCGACCCAACCGGGCCCCCTCCACCCAGTACCGAGCGTAGGCCCGGAACGAGCGACGTGCCCAGCGGTCCACCAGGGCCTGGTCCCCGTCCCCCGCGCCCAGCACCCGGGCCAGATTGGCAGAGACCATCCTCCGCTGCTCGGCCCGGATGGCGAACAGCAGGTCCCCCACCCGGTGGCCGACGGCGAGCGCCACCGGCTCAGGGAGCGCGGCCAAGCAGCGCGCCAACGCGGTGTAGGTGCGGAACACCACCTGTCCCTGGTCCACGAGCCCTCGTCCTCGATGGGTTGGTCGGCGGTCCGACGTCAGAGGTGGCGTCGACCGGTGCGCTGCCGGAGCCCTTGGCGGGCGTGCCGGGCGCGCCAGGTCCGACCGGATCGGCTGGCCAGTTCACCCTGACGACGGGCCCGCCACCGGGAGGGGGTGGTCGAGGACCTGCGGGTCGCGGCAGCGAACACCGGAGCGGCTCCGCCGCTGGCGCTGACGTCGGGGGGTCTCGAGCGCCACCGGCGCCTCGGCCAGGCGCCAGACCTTCACGAACCGGCTCAGGGCCGTGACCATGGTCAGGCCCAACATGACCCAGAGCACCGGGACCAGGAAGGCCGGGGACAGAAAGCCGATGCCCAACAGGATCATCCGCTCGGCCCGCTCCATCAGTCCGCCCTTGGCCGAGATGCCCAGCGACTCGGCCTTGGCCCGCTGATAGGACACCAGCGAGGTGGCCCCCAGCACGGCGAAGGGCAGGAGGACCAGGTGTCCGGGGTGGGTGTCCACCAGATACCAGGCCACCCCGCCGAGGATGAGGGCGTCCGAGACCCGGTCGGTGACCGAGTCGAAGAAGGCCCCCCGAGTGGAGGAGGTCCCCGAGGCCTTGGCCACCGGTCCGTCCAACAGGTCGTGGAGACCGGTCAGGATGAGCAGCGGAATGGCCAGGTGCAGATGACCGGTGGCCACGGCCACGGCCGTGGCGGTGGCCGAGATCAACCCGGTGGCCGTCAGCAAGTCGGCGGTCACGCCTATGCGCTGCAGTTGTTGGCCGACGGGACCGGTTGTCCGGTCAACCGCTCCGCGCCATCGCCCGTCAAACATACCGATCCTCCAGAAGGGTCTGCCCCAACCCTACCAGCTGCTAGCTGGAGTGAGCAGTACGACCGGGTGGACCCCCGGTCGCCTCGGAGGGGTCGGGGTCAGAGCGCCAGAGGCCTGATCGGGGCCATGACCAGCTCCGGGTCGGACTTCCAGTCCACCCCGGCCACGTCGATGTACAGCTCGATCTCATTGCCGTCCGGATCCAGGATGTAGACGCTGTGGGTCACCGTGTGGTCGCTGGCGCCCATGATGGGCACCTCGGCCTCGTTCAGCCTGGCCACGGCCTCCCGGAGTTCGTCGTCGGTGTCGCCGACCTTGAGGCCGAAGTGGTACAGGCCGAGGTGGCGCCCCGCCGGCTGCCGAGCGGCATCCTCGCCCACTTCGATCAGCAGCAGCTCATGATGGGTGCGCCCGGAGGAGAACGCCGCCACCGGGATCCCGGCCGTGACGGGGACGGCCACCTCCCAGCCGAGGACGTCCCGGTAGAACGCCGCCGACCGCCGTACGTCCCTCACGTACAGCACCAGATGCCCGAGCTCCTTGACCTCCATCGCCACCATCCCCTTCGCTGTGGACGTCTTCCGGCAACGCCGTTCCACCCGGTCCGATTCCGGGCCCGGCGCCGATTGTAGGTTGCGGCGATTCCGGGGCGGGTGGGAGGGAGGTCAGTCCGGCCAGGCGCGGTGCAGGCGCGTCCAGGTCACGGCCAGCGTCTCGGGGAGCACCCGGGTACCGGCCACCGCAGTCATGAAATTGGTGTCCCCCACCCATCGGGGCACGGCGTGCAGGTGGAGGTGCCTGGGGATGCCCGCACCGGCCGCCCGACCCAGATTGGCCCCCAGGTTGATCCCCTCGGGCTCGAGCGCCGACTCCAAGGCCGACACGCCCTGGCGCAGGGCGGCCCAGAGGTCGGCGCCTTCCTGGTCGGTGAGCTCGCCGATCGACCCGACGTGGCGGATGGGCAGCACCATCAGGTGGCCGCTGGCGTAGGGGTAGGCGTTGAGCACGGCGTAGGTGGTCTCCCCCACCCACAGCACTCCGTTGTCGGCCGACGGGGGACCGCTGGCCGCGATCCGGCAGAACACGCAACGGGCCGGGTCGTCACCTTCGGGCAGGACCTCGGTTCCCGTGTCGATCGTGGCGACATCGGGTGCGGATCCCGGTCCCGACTCGCTGTCGGCGGGGCCTCCCGCCCCGGCTCCGGTGACGTACTCGCCACGCCACCCGGCCCAGAGGCGGTCGAGGCTCACCGTGTCGCTTCGGGGAGCCGGCGCTCGGCGATCTCGGCCTCGAGCAGCTCGGTGAAGTCGGTGACCGGTACGCCGCGCTCCGGGCGGTCACTGCCGCGTCGGTTGACCCCAACCGTTCCGGCCGACACGTCCTCGTCCCCCACCACCAGGATGTAGGGGAGCTTGAGCAGCTTGGCCCGCCGGATGCGCGGGTTCAACGGCTCGTCGGCCGGGTCCGCCGTGACCCGGACCCCGACCGCCCGGAGGCGGTCGGCCACCTTGTGGGCGTAGGTCTCGTGGTCGCCTCGCACGGCCAGCACACGCACCTGTTCCGGGCTGAGCCAGGTGGGGAGGGCCCCGGCGTAGTGCTCGAGCAGGATGGCGAAGAAGCGCTCCACCGAACCGAACAGCGCCCGGTGGATCATGATGGGTCGATGGCGACCGTTGTCGGCTCCGATGTACTCGAGGTCGAACCGCTGCGGCAGCATGAAGTCCAGCTGGATGGTGGAGATCTGGTGGGTCCTCCCGATGGCGTCCTTGGCCTGCACCGAGATCTTGGGACCGTAGAAGGCCCCCCCTCCCTCGTCGAGGACCAGGTCGAGGTCCATGGCCAGGGCGGTGGTGCGGAGCGTCTCGGTGGCCTCCTGCCACTCCTCGTCGGTGCCCAAGGCCTTGCCCTCGGGCCGGGTGGACAGCTCGAGGAAGAAGTCCTCGAGTCCGTAGTCTCGGAGGAGGGAGAGGACGAAGTTCAGGGTCGTGTGCAGCTCGCTGGCCATCTGCTCACGGGTGCAGAAGATGTGGGCGTCGTCCTGGGTGAAGCCCCGGGCCCGGGTGAGACCGTGGACCACACCGGACTTCTCGTACCGGTAGACCGTCCCGAACTCGAACAGCCGGATGGGGAACTCGCGGTAGGAGCGCTGTCGACTCTTGACGATGAGGATGTGGAACGGGCAGTTCATCGGCTTCAGGTAGTAGTGCTGCCCGCCGTCGAGCTCCATCGGCGGATACATGCTCTCGGCGAACCAGTCGAGGTGACCTGAGGTCTCGAACAGCTCGGCCTTGGTGATGTGGGGGGTGGAGACGAACTCGTACCCGGCGGCCAGGTGCCGCTGCTGTGAGTACTCCTCCATGAGCCGCCGGACGGTGCCCCCCTTCGGATGGAAGACGGCCAGCCCCGGTCCGATCTCCTCGGGGAACGAGAACAGGTCGAGCTCGGCCCCGAGCTTGCGGTGGTCCCGGCGCTCGGCCTCGGCCAGGCGGTGGAGGTGGTCGGCCAGTGCCTGCTCCGACTCCCAGGCCGTTCCGTAGATCCGTTGGAGCTGCTGCCGCTTCTCGTCTCCGCGCCAGTACGCCCCCGCCACGCGCATCAGGGCGAAGTGGCCCAGCCGGCTGGTGGAGGGGACGTGGGGTCCCCGGCACAGGTCGGTGAAGGCGGGTGAGTTCCAGTAGGTGGAGACCTCCGCCGCCCCTCCTCGGTCCGCGGCTGCGTCGATCTCGTTGTGGCCGGCGCCCACGGCTTCGATGATCTCCCGCTTGAACGGCTGGTCCGCGAACAGGGCCAGGCCCTCGTCGATGGTGTGTTGGTGGCGGACGAACGGCTGGTCCTCGGCCATGATCTCCCGCATGGAGGCCGCGATGCGTTCGAGGTCCTCGTCGCTGAAGTGGGCTCCTCCCGGCAGCTCGAAGTCGTAGTAGAAACCGTCCTCGATCACCGGGCCGATGGCGAAGTGGGCTCCGGGCCACAGACGCAGGACCGCCTGGGCCAGGACGTGGGCGGTCGAGTGGCGGAGCACCGAACGACCCCCCTCGGACTCGGCGGTCAGGATGGTGACCTGGGCACCGTCGCGCAGTGGTGTGTCGAGGTCGACCTCGTCCCCGTCGAAGGCGGCCGCCACGGCCGCTCTGGCCAGTCGGGGCCCGATCGAGCTCGCGAACTCATAGGCAGTGGTGCCGGCGTCGAACTCCTTGGTCGAACCATCGGGAAGTCGGACGGTGACGGCTGCCATGGGTGTGCCTCTCTTGCTCGTAGGCGCCGGTTGGTCGCCCGGGATCGGACCGGGTCTACAGGGTAACGCCGAGTAGCGCCGCCCCCGTGGCCACCGGGCGGCCCGAGGCGGCCTCGGCATCCAACGAGGCCAGGGCGGCCGGTGTGTCGAGATCCTCGTCGAGATGGGCGCGGACCAGGGCCAGGCCGGGGTCGACGGCGCCCTCGCCACCCGGCACCGGCGGCACCGGCGGAGCCGCCCCCGACCCAGCCCGCCAGGCGGCGAGTCGGGCGGCGGCCCGGGGCAGGTCCTCCTCCGTCCACTCCCAGTCCCGTCGGTAGTGGTGGCCGAGCAGGGCCAGACGGATGGCGACAGGTTCCCACTCCTTGACCAGGTCGCCCACGAAGACCAGGTTGCCGAGGGACTTGGACATCTTGGTACCGTCCAGTCCGACCAGGCCGACGTGGAGCCAGTGTCGGACGAACGGACGGCCGGTCACCGACTCGGATTGGGCCGTCTCGCACTCGTGATGGGGGAAGACCAGGTCCCGCCCGCCGCCGTGGACGTCGATGGTCTCCCCCAGTTCGCGCAGGGCCAGCGCCGAGCACTCGATGTGCCAGCCCGGCCGGCCGGGTCCCCACCGGGACTCCCACGACGGCTCGTCGGACAACGACGGCTGCCAGAGCACGAAGTCCAACGGGTGTCGCTTGTTGGGGTCGTCGGGATTGCCCCCTTGCTCGGCCGCCATGGCCAGCATGGTCGGCCGATCGAAGTGGCTGAGCGCCCCGAACCGGTCGAACGTGCTCACGTCGAAGTACACCGCCCCGCCGGCCTGGTAGGCGTGGCCCGAGTCGAGGACCGAGCCGATGAGGGTGAGGATCTCGGAAATGGCCGAGGTGGCTCGGGGCTCGGACCATGCCGGGATGAGGCCGAGGGCGGCCATGTCGGCGTCGAAGCGGGCGATCTCCTCGGCGGCCAGGTCGAGGTAGTGGACCCCCAGCTCGCGAGCCTTGCGCAGGATGTCGTCGTCGACGTCGGTGACGTTGCGGACGCACCGGGTCTCGTGGCCCAGGTCCCGGAGTCGACGCTGCAGGATGTCGAAGGTCAGGTAGACCTGGGCATGGCCGAGATGCGCCGAGTCGTAGGGGGTGATGCCGCAGGAGTACAACGTGACCACGGGTCCCGGCTCGAGCGGCGACACGGCGCGCCGCGCCGTGTCGAAGAGCTGCACTCCTGGTCCCCCGTCCACCCGGTCAGCCTCGCATCATCTCAGCGGCCGGGGTAGCCGGTCAGCTGCACGGCGGCGTGCACCTTGTGACGGATGTTGATGGTGATGAGCACGGCGGTGAACGCCTCGATGGGGGCGGCCTGGGCCAGGCTGCCGGCATCCACTCCCCGGAGCCCCTCGACCCCGTCGACCAGGGACAGTGTGGCTTCGGTGGCTTCGGGGTGGTCGGAGCAGACCATGACGTCGCCGACCAGGGCGGTGCTCAGCGTCTCCATCTCTGAAGCCGGCAGGTGGTGGAACGAGGCCGACACCAGCGATCCGGGCAGGGCGGCCTGGACGGCGGCGGCTACCGATCCCCTCGGCGGCACCAGGGCGAGGAATTCCCGCCCCTGCTTGGCCAGGGCATTGGCCATCGACACCACCACCTTGCCGTCCAACGCCGCGGCCAGCGGGCGGATGGTCGCCACCGCGCTCTCCCACGGGGTGGCCACCACCACCAGGTCGGCGGCGGCCGCGTCCTGGTTGGATGCGCCGGTGACGGCGAGGGCCCGGTCGGGCCATCGCTCCACCAGACCGCGGGCGATGGAGTCGGCCCGCTCGGCGTCCCGGGAGCCCATCACCACCTGGTCCCCGGCGGCCGCCAGGCGGACGGCCAGACCTCGGCCGGCGGGCCCGGTGCCACCCAGAATTCCGATTCGCATGACGCTACCCTTCCATACCGCGTTCCACCGCCCCTTCCCCGGCCGCACCGCAGCATGACGATAACCTGACTCGCTGATGGGACTGCTCGAGGGTAAACGGATCCTGGTGACCGGCGTTCTGACCGACGCCTCGCTGGCCTTCGCCGTGGCCCGGCTGGCCCAGGCCGAAGGGGCTGACGTGGTCCTGTCGGGAGCAGGCCGGGGCCTCTCGTTGACGCGGCGTACCGCCAGGAAGCTCCCGGTCGACGCCGATGTATTGGAGATCGATGTCACCGAGCCCGACCAGCTGGCGGCGGCGGCCGCCACCCTCACCGAGCGCTGGGACCGTCTCGATGGCATGTTGCACGCCATCGGCTTCGCTCCCCCCGAATGTCTCGGTGGGGACATGTTCCAGGCGGGATGGAACGAGGTGCAGGTGGCGCTGCATGTGTCCGCCTACTCCCTCAAGGCGTTGGTCGAAGCGTTCCGACCGCTCCTGGTGGCGGCCGGAGCCCACGGCCGGCCCGGGGCCTCGGTGGTGGGCCTCGACTTCGACGCCACCGTGGCCTGGCCCTCCTACGACTGGATGGGTGTGTCCAAGGCCGCGCTGGAGTCCCTGTCGCGGTACCTGGCCCGTGACCTGGGCCCGGATCGGATCCGGGTGAACCTCGTCGCCGCCGGTCCGGTGAAGACGTTGGCCGCCAAGTCCATCCCGGGATTCGCCACCTTCGAGGACACCTGGGCGGACCGGGCCCCCCTGGGCTGGGACGTCCTGGACACCGATGTGGTGGCACGGGCCTGCGTGGCCCTCTTCTCCGACCTGCTGACCATGACCACCGGTGAGATCATCCACGTCGACGGCGGCGTCCACGCCACCGGGGCCTGAGCGGTGCTGACCTCCGACCAGCTACGAGGGAGGATCTCGGAGTACGTCGACGGCGTGAACGCCCGGGACGCATCGGTCATCGCGGCCTGCTTCACCGAGGACGCCGTCCACGCCGACCCCGTGTCCAACCCGCCCAACGTCGGGCGGGCGGCCATCGCCACCTTCTTCGAGAGCGGGATCGCGGCCAGCGACGGATGGACGTTCACCGCCTCCGACGTCCACACCTGTGCCGATCAGGTCGCCATGCACTTCGCCATCGCCGTGGAGACGGGTGGTGCCTCCATGACCATCCAAGGGATCGAGGTCTTCAGCGTCGACGACGCCGGACTGTTCCGCTCGGTGCACGCCTTCTGGGACGACTCCGATGTCTCCTTCTGACGATCGGTCCCGTGGCGCGGCGCGCTCGCTCTCGCCGGGATGGGCCGTTGCGACCGGGAAGCCGGGCGCCAGTTGCCCCGCCCCGAGGAGCTGGGTGGTCACGGCGCCGTGAGCGACAGCGACAGCGCCGTCGCCGTCGGCAACCTCATCGCCCGGTACGCCGAGCTGATCGACGCCGGTGACTTCGACGGCGTGGCCGACCTGCTGGGCCGTGCCGCCGTCGGGGCGGACGGGTCATTGCTGTCCGGACGGGACGCCATCCTGGCGCTGTACACCTCGACCACCCGTCGTTACCCGGACGGGACGCCGGGGACGAAGCACATGACCACCAACCTTCAGCTGGACGTCGACGACTCGACGGGCGTCGCCCGGGCGCGCAGCTACTGGATGGTCTTCCAGGCCGTGCCGGGACTGCCCCTCCAACCCATCCTGGCCGGCCGCTACCATGACGTCTTCGCCCGGGACGACGGGGGATGGTACTTCACCGAACGGCGGTACCTGATCGATCTGGTCGGCGACGTAAGCCACCACATGCTGTCCAACCTGCCCGATTGAACGCGCCGGGCCGACCGGCCTTGACCTGCGGACCCGGCGAACCCTACGTTCGCACCGTTGTCGGTGTCGGAACGAACAGGGGAGGCCCATGGGACGATTCGTCGGGTCGGTCGCGGCAGCGCAAGGCGGCGAGTCGGCCCCCCCGACCCAGGGGGTGAGCCGGTGAGTCCCGTCGGGAGCGTCCGAACCCACCAATCCAATGGCCCAGGAGGCACCTCATGCCCGGTGTGACCGTCAACGGTCCCGAGGCCGCCCGCGCCCTGCGGGAGCTGGTGGCCGAGGAGTCAGTCGGCTCCGAGCGGGACCGTACGCTGAGCAGGCGCACGGTCGACGCACTCTGGGCCAGCGGCTTGATGCAGTGGAGCAACCCACTCGAGGCGGGCGGGTGCGAGCCCAGCTTTGCGGAGATGATCGAGACCTGGATCGAGCTGGCCTGGCAGGACGGGTCCCTCGGCTGGATCGGCATTGCCAACCTGCCCTCGGCGGCCGCCTGTGCCGCCTACCTCCCCGACGAGGGCTTCGACGAGGTCTTCACCGGCCACGGCAACCAGGTCACCGCGGGCGGTCAGTTCTTCCCCAACGGACTTGGCGAGCGACTCGACGGTGGCTACCGCATCACCGGGGCCTGGAACTTCGGCTCGGGTACCGCTCACGCCCAGTACGTGGCCGCCGGATTCATGCCCACCGTCGGCGGAGAGATGATCCTCGACGACGAGGGCATTCCCCCCCTCCTGGTGGCGGTGATCCCCCGGGAAGAGATCGTCTTCACCGACGGATGGTTCGTCCAGGGGCTGAAGGGCACCGGTTCCTACGACTACAACGTGACCGACCTCTTCGTGCCCGAGTACCGCACCTTCGAGCTGTTCACCCGCACCCCGCGGCGGGGCGGGTCCCCGGCCTTCCGGATGGGTCTGATGCCCATCACCGCGGCCGGACATGCATCCTGGGCCCTGGGGGTGGCCAAGTCGATGATCGACGATGTCACCGAGCTGGCCCTGACCAAGGTCCGGATGGGTGAGGAGGCGTCGATCGCCCACAAGGCGTCGTTCCAGCGAGACCTCTCCCACTACCTGGCCATGTGGAAGGCAGCGAGACTGCTGGTGCTGGCCACCTTCTCCGACGCCGAGCAGGCGGTGAAGAACGGCCAGGACCTCACCCCCGGCCTCCGGGCCGAGATGCGGGTGGCCGCCACCTATGCCACCCAGGCCGGCCGCGAGATCGTCCAGTGGGCGCACCTGGCCGCCGGGACCGCGGCCATCCGGGAGGGGAGCAGACTGGAGCGGGCCTTCCGAGACATGTACACCGGCACGCAGCACGTCTTCATCGGCGAGAAGACCTATACCGACGCTGCCCAGATCCACCTCGGACTGAAGGAGGACCAACTCGGCCTGTGAGACCGGAGTGAACGGCACGATGGGGCCGGAGGGCCTCCGCACCGCTGGGATCGGGGCTCCTCAGAGCTGGAGCGACTTCACCTCGAGGTACTCCTCGAGCCCGTACGCACCGAGCTCACGCCCGTTGCCCGACTGCTTGTAGCCCCCGAAAGGGGCCATCGGGTTGAACCCGCCGCCGTTGACCTCGACCTGCCCGGTCCGAAGGCGCCGGGCCACCGCCTTGGCCCGCTCGGGATCGCCCGACCACACCCCGCCGGCCAACCCGTAGTCGGTGCCGTTGGCGATGTCGACGGCCTCGTCCTCGCTGTCATAGGGGATGATGGCCAGCACCGGACCGAAGATCTCCTCCCGGGCGATGGTCATGTCACGGGTCACCGACGAGAAGACCGTCGGTCGCACGAAGTATCCGTGGTCGAGGCCCTCAGGGGCGTCGGCCCCCCCGGTCAGCAGGTCGGCACCCTCGCCGACCCCCTTGTCGATGTAGCTCCGGACCCGGTCGCGCTGGGCCGCCGAGACCAGCGGCCCGAGCCGGGTGCCCTCCTCGAACGGGTCACCCGGCGTGTAGGTCTCGGCGGCGGTGCGGGCCAGTTCCTCGACATCGGCCAGCCGGTTTCGCGGGACCAGCATGCGGGTGAGGGCGCTGCAGGTCTGCCCGGAGTTGGCGTAACACTTGGCGACGCCGTCCGGTACCGCCGTGGCGAAGTCGGCGTCGTCGAGAAGCACGTTGGCCGACTTGCCACCCAGCTCGAGCGCCACCCGTTTGACGGTGGCCGAAGCCACCTCGGACACCCGGCGGCCGGCCCGGGTCGAGCCGGTGAACGACACCATGTCCACGTCGGGGTGCGCGGCGATGGCCTCACCCACCACGGGACCGTACCCGGTGACCAGGTTGAAGACCCCCGGCGGCAGCCCCACCTCGTCGAAGATGTCCGCCAGTACGAAGGCGTTGAGCGGGGCCACCTCGCTCGGCTTCAACACCACGGTGCACCCCGCGGCCAGGGCCGGGGCCACCTTGGCGGCGATCTGGTGCAGCGGGTAGTTCCAGGGAGTGATGGCCCCCACCACGCCCACCGGCTCCCGCACCACCAGCGAGTTCCCCACCGTCTTCTCCCAGTCGAAGTCGGCGGCGACGGCCGCCTGCGAGCCGAACGAGGCCATGGGCAGACCGACCTGCACCAGTTGGGAGAGCACGTTGGGCATGCCCACCTCGTGGGTGATGAGATCGGCCAGGCTCTCCAGGCGCGCCCCCAGTGCCTCGCTGACCTTGGTCAGAAGGGCGGTCCGCTCCGCCAGGGGGGTGGAGGACCACCCGGGGAAGGCGCCCGCGGCGGCGGCCACCGCCGCGTCGACGTCCTCCGGCGTACCCTCGGGCACCGATCCGATCACCGCTTCGTTGGTCGAGTCGATCACCTCGATCGATCCGGTCCCGGTGGACGGTGTCCAGACCCCGCCGATGTAGAGCCGGTCACGTGCGTCTGCCTTCATCGGTTCCATGTCGATCCCTTTCGCGGCGGGTGGTGCCCGCCACTCTAGGCCCGCCCGCCGGCCGGGCCGGAGGCTGGCCCGGGCGACCGACCCGCTGGCGGCGGGACGCGTTGCATAACGCTTCCAATATAAGTACAGTCGGCCCCGGCGCTGCAGGCGCCGAATCGCCGATCGACAGCCCGGGGGAACGTGGCCCAGACCCAAGACGAGCGGAAGACCGAGACCCGGAACCGCCTCCTGGCCGCAGCTGCGGCCCTCTTCGCCGACCAGGGGATCGACGCCGTGTCGGTCGACGCGGTGGCTGAGGCCGCGGGTCGGACGTCGGGCGCGGTCTACGCTCACTTCGGCAGCAAGCAGGGCCTCCTCCTGGCCCTGCTCGACTCGTGGAAGGACCGGGTGCTCACCGTCCTCATGGCCGAGGTCGCCGTGGCCGGGTCCTCCTCCGGTGAGCTGGCCGCGGTGTGGGAGAACGTGGCCGGGTCCGCAGGTGACGGATCGGATCGTTGGTCCCTCCTCGAGCACGAGCTCTGGCTGCGCGCGGCACGGGACCCCGAGGTGGCCGAGGTGCTCCAGGTGCGGAACGCCGAGGCGCGCCGTTACAGCGCCCGCCATCTGGCCGGTTGGACCGCCGCCCACGGGGCCCGGCCCACCGTCCCACCCGAGGAGTTGGCCGTGCTGGTCAAGGCCCTGCTCACCGGGCTGGCCATGCAACGCCGGCTCGACCCTCGGTCGGTCGGCGACGATCTCGCCCTGCGAGGCCTGTCGGCCCTGATCGGCATGGCCGAACCGGTGCTGGCCGAATCCCCCTCGATGGACCGGTACCGCTCGCCCGCCGATCCATCCCCGTCCTCCGTCCCCGACCCGTCTACGTCAGGAGCTGCACCATGAACACCGAGATCCGCCAGAAGCTGGGCATCGAGTTCCCTATCTTCGCCTTCACCCACTGCCGCGACGTCGTGGCCGCGGTGAGCAACGCCGGTGGCATCGGCGTCCTCGGCGCGATCGGATTCACCCCCGAACAGCTCGAGGTGGAGCTCACCTGGATCGACGAACACATCGGCGACCGTCCCTACGGCGTGGACATCGTGATCCCGGCCAAGTACGAGGGCATGGACGAGATGGACCCCGACAAGCTGGAGGCCCAGATCCGCGGGTTGGTACCGCCCCAGCACAAAGAGTTCGCCATGAAGATCCTGGCCGACCACGGGGTCCCCGAGATCCCCGAGGGCGAACGGACCTCCAACGGGATGATCGGGTGGACGGCGGCCCACGCCGCCGGCCTGTTGACCGTGGCCCTGCGGCACCCCAACGTGAAGCTCATCGCCAACGCCCTCGGCACCCCGCCGCCCGATGTGGTCGAGCGGGTGCAGGGTGCTGGTCTGATGATCGGGGCCTTGGCCGGTTCGGTCAAGCACGCCCTCAACCACAAAGCGGCCGGTCTCGACTTCATCATCTGTCAGGGGTCCGAGGGTGGCGGCCATACCGGGGACGTGGGCAGCATCGTGCTGTGGCCCGAGGTGGTCGACGCGGTGTCCCCCATCCCGGTCCTGGCGGCCGGCGGGGTGGGCAGCGGCCGTCAGATGGCGGCCGCCCTGGCCCTCGGGGCCCAGGGTGTGTGGTCGGGCACCCTCTGGCTCACGGTCGAGGAGGCCGACATCCCTCCCAAGCAGATGGAGACCTACCTGGCCGCCACCAGCCGGGACACGGTCCGGTCCCGCTCCTTCACGGGCAAGCCCTGCCGGATGCTGAAGAACGACTGGACCGAGGCCTGGGAAGCCGAGGACACCCCCGACCCGCTGCCCATGCCGCTGCAGATGATGGTGGCCATCGAGGCCGTGTCCCGCGGACATCGCTATCCCGAGCAGGCCAAGGACGTGAACTTCAATCCCTGCGGTCAGGTGATCGGACGGGCGACCACGGTCCGGAAGGCCAAGGACGTCGTGTTCTCCATGGTCGAGGAGTACCTGGAGGCGACCGAACGGCTGCAGGCCGGGATCACCGTCTGAACGGTCCGGCCCCGGGGCCACCCTCCGAGCCCGGGAGGGTCCGACCGCCCCGCACGGGGGCGACCTTCGGGGGCCCGGTTCGGACCCTGATCGGGCCCCGGGAACGCCCGGGTCGGGCGAGTAGGCTTCGACGATGAACCCGGTCCTGCAGCTGGACAATCTGCGCACCGAGTTCCGCATGCGGTCCTCGACCGTGGTGGCGGTCGACGGGGTGTCCCTCGACGTCGTCGAAGGCGAGTGCGTGGGTATCGTCGGCGAATCGGGCTGCGGCAAGAGCACCACCGGGCTCTCCATCATGAGGCTCCTGCCCGCCAACGGGCATGTGACCGGCGGTTCGATCACCCTGCTGGGCCGGGATCTGGCCACGCTGGACGAGAAGGCCATGCGCCAGGTCCGAGGGGACGAGGTCGCGCTCATCCCGCAGGACCCCATGACCTCACTCAATCCCACCATGACCATCGGCCGACAGATCGCCGAAGGGGTGCGCCTCCATCGGAAGGTCAGCCGCGCCCGGGCCAGGGAGCGGGCGCTCGAGGTGCTCCGGCTGGTCGAGATGCCCCAGCCGGCCGAGCGGCTCGGGCAGTATCCCCACGAGCTCTCCGGCGGCCTGCGCCAACGGGTGATGATCGCCATGGCCCTGGCCTGTGAGCCGAAGCTCCTGATCGCCGACGAGCCCACCACCGCCCTCGACGTCACCATCCAGGCCCAGATCCTCGACCTCATCGACGGACTCCGCCAGCGCCTGGCCATGGCCGTGGTCCTGATCACCCACGACATGGGGGTGATCGCCGGACGGACCGACCGGGTGGTCGTGATGTACGCCGGAAAGGTCGCCGAGGAGGCCGAGACCGGCGAGTTGTTCAACCGCATCCGGCATCCCTACTCCGAGGCCCTGCTGGCGTCGGTCCCCAAGCTCGACCAGCGTCGCGACGAACGCCTGCTCTCGATCGCCGGGCTCCCGCCCGACCTCTCCCGGACCATCACCAACTGCCGCTTCGCGCCGCGCTGCCCCTACGCCACGGACCGGTGCTGGGAGGAGGATCCCCCCTTGATCGAGGCCGGAGGGCCGAGCTCGATGGTCCACCGTTACGCCTGCTTCCATCCGGTCGATCACTCCAACCGCGTGCAGCCGGTGGCTGTCCGGCTCTCTCCAGAGACCGTGGCGGCCGCGGCCCAGCGGACCGCCGACCTCACCACCGCCTCCCCCATCGTCGAGGTGGCCGGGCTGGTCAAGGAGTTTCCGGTCATGGCGGGTAGCGTCCTCCGCCACCAGGTGGGAAGCGTCAAGGCGGTGACCGGGGTCAGTTTCGACGTCCGGACGGGAGAGACCTTCGGTCTGGTCGGCGAGTCCGGTTGCGGCAAGACCACCGTCGGCCGGCTGCTGGTGGGGCTCGACCGGCCGACCGCGGGATCCATCCGCTTCGAAGGCACCGAGATGGCGTCGCTGAGGGCCGGCCAGCTCCGGAGCCGGCGCCGTGACCTCCAATTGATGTTCCAGGACCCGTACGCCTCACTGGATCCTCGGATGCGGGTCGGGACCATCATCCGGGAGCCGTTGAAGGTCCACTCGTCGGGCTCCCCCGGTGAGCAGACGACCAAGGTTCGTTCGTTGCTGTCCGAGGTCGGGCTCAGTCCGGAGGCGGCGGACCGCTACCCCCACGAGTTCTCCGGAGGCCAGCGCCAGCGGATAGGCCTGGCCCGGGCCCTGGCCCTCGACCCCAAATTGATCGTGGCCGACGAACCGGTCTCGGCCCTCGACGTGTCCATCCAGGCCCAGATCCTCAATCTGATGAAGGACCTCCAGTTCCGTCATGGGCTGACCTATCTGATGATCTCCCACGACCTGGCCGTGGTGCGCTACATGGCCGACACCATCGGGGTCATGTACCTCGGGAAGCTGGTGGAGCTGGGGCCGGCTTCCCAGGTCTACGAGCGGCCCGCCCACCACTACACCCTGGGGCTGCTCGATGCCGTTCCGGTGGCCGACGTCGAAGCGGCGCGGGCCAGATCTCGGCGGGAGGCCACCGTCCGGGGGGAGCTCCCCTCGGCGGTCCACCCCCCCTCGGGGTGCCGGTTCCGCACCCGGTGCCCGGCGGCACGCGGCGTCTGCGCCGAGGTCGAGCCCCCGCTCACCGAATTCGGGAACGGCCATGTGGCCGCCTGCCACTTCCCGGTGCAGACCCCGGTCAGCCTGACCGCCTCCGGCTCGACCGGGCGGAGCCCCGGCGGAACCCCCTGACCGAGCGGCCGGTGAGCGCTCAGCGCTGCTGGAGCCGGACCTCCAACGAGTCCCGGAGGGCGTCGCCCACGTAATTGAAGGCCACCACCACCAACACGATGCAGATGCCGGTCGGGTAGATCTGCCACCAGTAGCCGCTGGCCGCCGCATCCACCCCGTTGGAGAGCATGGTCCCCCAGTCGGTCTGGGGGGCCGGGACACCGAGCCCGAGGAACCCGAGGGCCGCCAGCAACAGGATCGAGTCGGCGATCTGGAAGGTGGCGAAGACCACGATGGTGCCGACGGAGTTCGGGATGATGTGGCGGCCGATGATCCGCTTCCGGCTTCCCCCCATCACCCGGACCGCCTGGACGTACTCGCGGTTGCGCAGGGACAGGGTCTCGCCGCGGATCAGCCGGGCCGGTATCAGCCAACTCACGAAGGCGATGACCAAGATCAGCAGCACCTCGGACTGGTGGTAGATGGTGACCAGGGCGATGAGCAGGAACAGCACCGGAATCGAGAGGAACACGTCGACCACCCGCATCAGCAGGGAGTCCAGCCAATTGCCGAAGAAACCGGAGACTGCGCCGTAGAGCGTGCCGAAGATGGTGGCCACCAGGGCCGAGGCGAACCCGACGATGAGCGAGGCCTGCCCTCCGAACATCAACCGCCCGAGCATGTCGTAACCGGTCTGGTCGGTGCCCAGGGGGTGCCCATTCCCGGGAGGGGCGTTGGACGTCGAGTTTTGGAGCACCAATTGGGCGTTGGTCTGGTTGGTCGGATAGAGGTGCGGTCCGACGAAACAGAACAGGACCATGAAGATGATCACCCCGATCCCGGCCACGGCCAACTTGTTCTCCACGAAGACGGTGCTCATCTGCCGGAACACGCCGCCGGTGGTGCGGGATTCGCCACCCTCCGGGGCGAGCGCGTCCCGCTCGATGAATTCGCCCGCCGTCATGGTCGGGCCGCCGCCGACGGGTAGCGGGACCTGGCCCTCGTCATCGTTGAACACCGGGTCGAGCTCGAAGTCCTCGGGTTCGGTCATCTCAGTCCCCTCCCAGTCGGATCCGAGGATCGGCCACGGCGTAGAGGATGTCAGCCAGCAGCGATCCGATCACGGTGGCCACCGTGATCACCAGCGTCGTCCCGAGCACGGTGGGTATGTCGGTGTTGAAGGCCGCCTGCACGGTGAGCAGCCCCATCCCCGGGTAGTTGAACACGGTCTCGACGATCAGGGCGCCGCTCACGATGGCCGGGAGGGACAGACCGAGCAGGGTGAGGATGGGGATCAGGGCGTTGCGCAGCGCGTGGCCGTAGAGGACCCGACGATTGGAGGCTCCCTTGGCCCGGGCCGTGCGGATGAAGTCCTCCGCCATGGCGTCCATCATCGACGAACGCATGTACCGGCTGAACGAGGCGATGGTGGTGGCGGCCAGGGTGACCACCGGAAGGACGAAGGCGCGGGGATCGGTGAAGACCGCCCAGGCCGAGGCGTCGGAAGGCGGGGAGACCGGGAACCAGTGGAGATCGAACGAGAACCAGATGATCAGAAGGGTCCCGAGCAGGAAGTCCGGCATGGCGTAGAAGAAGAACGAGCTGCTGGTCACGACGTAGTCGATCGGTTTGTTCCGGCGGACCACCTGGAGGATCCCGAGAGGGATGGCAATGACCAGGGAAAGAAGGACCGACGCACCGACCAGGGTCAGGGTCTTGGGCAGACGCTGCCCGATCACCTCACGGACCCCCTGGTTGTATTTGTAGGAGTAGCCCAGGTTCAGGTGGACGACGATTCCTTCGATGTACTGCCAGAACTGGTCCCAGATGGGCAGGTTGAGACCGTTCACCTGATTGAAGTGGGCGATGCCCGCCGAGGTGGCCTTGGTGCCGAGAACAGCCTTGGCTTCACCGCCGGGGATCAGGCGGGCCAGGAAGAAGGTGATCAGGATCACCCCGACGATGACGATCAACGCCTGGCCGGTGCGACGGAGGAGGAACCTGGTCATCGGCAGGGAACCCCACGACGCCGGCCGGATGAGGACCGACTCCCGGCACCGGACCGCCGGTCCGGTGCCGGGAGCTCAACGTCCACTACGTCTCCGTGCCCCGACTCGATCACGTCGAGGCCCGCCCCGGGCGGCTAGAACCTCCAGGATTCCGGTGTGATGGCCTGCAGCGGATTCTGCGGGGTCGCCCCCGTGAGGTTCTTCTGGATCTCGCTGATCGGGTTACCGGCGTTGGGTTGGTTGACGCCCGGTAGCTGCTCGGCCAGGTAGTTCTCGTACTGGGTCAACGGGACCTGGGTGGTGTTGGTGGCCAGGATGTTGGCGTCGTTGGTCGGGTCCGAGTAGCTGCCCGAGTTCGAGCCGGCCCCGGTCTGGAAGATCGACTCCCCCGTGGGGTAGTAGTCCGGCGCGAAGATCCATCCGGCGCCCCAGTTCTCCAACTCCCACGAACATCCCTTGGATCCGGCCGTACAGGGGATGGCATTGCCGATCACCGTGTTGAAGGAGGCCTGCGACAGGCTCATGTTGATCCCGGCCTGGCTCCACGACGACTTCTCGGCCGTCATCAACTGGTCCGTGGCCGCGGTGCCGGATGCGTACTGCAGGTTGAAGGCCAGCTTGGCCCCGGCCGGGATCCCCGCCCCGCATTGGCTCGCCCCGGTGCCCGGCGATTGGCAGGTGCTGGTTCCGTTCGGCACCACTTTCCAACCGTGGTCCTTCAGCAGTGAGACGGCTTTGGTGGGGTTGTAGGGATACGGGTTGTTCTGGACCTCTTGCGACACGAAGGCGTTGGGCGGCTGCGAGGGCACCGGTCCGTAGGTCCCGACGCCGTAGCCCTTGTAGATCTTCTTGTTGTACAGCGGCTGGTCCACCAGTAGCTGGACCGCCTGGCGGAAGTAGAGCTGCTTGAAGATGGCACCGGCGTGACCACCGTCACCGGTGGAGTTGAAGTTGTAGGGGAAGTAGTTGATGGACCATCCGTACAACGGGGCCAGGGTGAAGTTCGACAGCCGCGGATTGTTGGGACCGGGCTTCAGGGCGTTGTTGGTCGACTGGGTGATGTCCTGGAACGGAAGGTAACCCACATTGACCTTGCCTCCCACCAGGGCGTTGAACTCGGCCGAGTCCGAGGTGAAGGGCAGCTCCACGAACTTCTTGAGGGTGGGCTTGACCGGGCCCGAGTAGGTGGGGTTCGGCACGAAGGTGACGTTGCCCGAGGCGTTGAAGCTCGACAGCTTCCAGGGTCCGTCGACCACCTTCCAGATCGGGCTGGTGGCGTACGTGGACAGGGAGTTGTTGGCCGCCTTCGGATTGGAGGGGTCGTAGCCGGCCTGCTTGGACAAGAAGGTGTAGACCGCCTTGCACTGGGTGTCGGCGCTGCCGTAGGGAGCGGCCGCACAGCCCCCCGAGTTGGCCGCGCCGCCCTTGGAGGTGATGTCCCAGGCGTTCGGCATCGGGGTGATCTGAGACAGCTCGTTGTAGGTGAACCAGTAGTTGTTGACCGGGCCGGTGAGAGTGAAGGTCAGCTGCTCAGGGTTGTTGACGACGATCGATTTGACGTCGTCGGGGAGAGCACCCGCCGAGTAGCCGGCCCAGTTGGCCTTCTCGGCGTGGAGCATGTTCATCCAGAACATGACGTTCTCGGCGGTGACGGTCTCACCGTTCGACCACTTGTAATTGTTGAGGTCGACGGTGACCGTGTCGCCGCTCGACGAATAGGTCGGAGCGGCGGCGAGCGACAGTGACAAGTTCAGATTGGGGGTCGCCCCCTCGCCGAACCAGTAGAGCGGCCGGTACATGAGGTACTGGAACTGCTCGCTGTTGTAGACGCTGAAGAAGGCCAGGCCCATGAAGGGGAAGATGTAGTTGGGGGGCGCCTGGGGCTGTTCGGCGAACGTGGCCGTGGTCGGCGTACTGGCACCACTCTTGGCGGTCGGAGCCAGGGCCAGCAGTCCCAGGGTGAGCGCCATCGCCAGCAGGATCGCCGTGAGCGCCCGTCCAACTATTCCGGTGTTCTTCATGGATCCACCTGTCTCCCTTGGCGGCTGCGCCGCTTTCTCCCACTGGTATTCCACCGGGTGCGGCGGTGGCCGCAACAGGTACTACCCAGTAGGCAGCAACCGTAACGCAGTTGTCATGAACGCGCACTCACCGGGACCTCGGCCGGCCCGGCGATCGGCCGTTCATCCGGTCGATCCGCGGCGGAATTCGCATCCACGTTCGGCGTAGGGGGCTTTCCGAGCATTCCGGCCGGATCGTCGCCGCAGGTGGGCCGGCTCGGGGTACTCCCGGCTGGGGTCTTCAGGGCGACGGAGATCGGGACAGCCCGATCTGGCCCTCGGCGTCACGGAAACCCACCGATCGGTAGAGCTCGGCAGCCGGGCCCCCTGCTTCCGCCACGATCACCAGGATCCGGGCGCCCAACTCCGAAAGGCCGAACTCCCCGGCCTGCACCAGCAGATCTCCGGCCAGACCGCGTCGGCGCCGGTCGGCCCGGGTGGCTACGTTCTGGAACCGGGCCACCCGCCCGCCATCTGAGACGATGCCGACCATGGAGCACAGTCGATCATCGGAGAACGCTCCGAAGTAGGCGCCGTGGCCCGCCTCGACCAGCCAGCGCGCTTCGTCGGTACTCCGTTCCAGGAAGCACCCGTGATCCGCGGGGAGCGGCCCGTCGTCGCGGCTCACATCGAGACGAAGGTCGAGGACCTGGTTCCAGTCCTCGTCGGAGCCGAGCTCCCGCAGGATATGCCCCTCGCTCGACGGACGGGCCCGACGGAGGCTCTGGGTGCTCAGCACCACGTCCCGTTCGACCTCGAGGCCGGTGGACGCCACGTGGAAGTCGGTGAGTCCCGTGGTGCCATCGACTCCGAGGGCGACGTAGGTGGCATCGGGGAACTCGCCGACGAACACCCGGATCCAGTCTTCGATCTCGTCCTCGGCGGGCACCGACCGGAAGAGAAGGAAGTTGCCCCAGTGGAACAACGGATTGTGGGGCGACCGCACCACGAGGTACCGCTCGCGGTCGGTGATCGACGAGCCGGCCAACCGCCGGACCATCAGATCCGTTCGATAGCCGAGCGATTGGACGTCCATCGGCGGAATCTACTCTCGACTCGCCGGTCGGCGTGGCGTGGCGCACGGGCTTCGGTGCCACCGCTCCGGGACCTAAGGTCCTGCCCGCCGATGGCGTAGGTGCTCCCCTTCCTGATGGTGCTCGGGCTCATCCGAGGGCCGCTACATCGACTGGCTCACCATCACCGACAACGCCCGGAGCGTGGTCGACGACGTGGCCCGTATCCGGTCCTATCCCTTGGTCCCCGGGCGCATTCCAATCTACGGCTACCTCTACGACGTGGCCACAGGTCGCCTGGTGGAGGTACCCGAGGCAACCAAGGCCGGTCTCCCGGTCTGAACGAGGACCGGGACGTCCCCCTTCAGCCCGAGGTGGACGCCGAAGGGCCGGATCCGGGTGCCAGGTACTGCTCGACGGCGGTGGCGATGCCGCGGGCGATGACCTGCTGCCCGAGCGGGCTGTCGGCGATCGAGCCCTCATAGGGATCGGTGAGGTAGAGCGGCTCCACGACCGTGCCGGGCATCTGGCTGGGTGTGGAGAAGAAGCCAGGCGACGCCGGGCCCAGGAGCAGCAGGTGGTGGTAGGCCGCGGCATGGCCGGCGATGCCACCCTCGTCGGCACGGCCCACGAACGACCCGAGGCTCCCGTCGGTCTGCACCCCGTCGTCCGGTATGGCCCAGCCCTGGGCGTCCATGGCGGCCACCACGTCCCGCTGCACGAGTGTGGCCAGTCGCCGGTTTGCCGCCCCGAAGGGGCGGGCGGCGTCATAGGCGGTGAGGCTGCCGGCGTTGGCCGCCGAGGCACCCGCGTCGTAGTAGATACCCACCAGCACGTTGGCACCGGCGTCGTTGGCGCACACGTCACGGGCCGCCACGTCGTCGTGGGCACCGGTCAGGGTGAGGGCGTCCCCGGAGACGTCGGAGGGACCCAGCCGAAGGACGGTAGCCTCCGTCGTGCGGGAGACGGCCACTCGGAACCCGTCGTCCCGCAGCAGGCTCATCACGCCGAGTTCCACCGGCAGGGTCAACTCGCCCTCCTCGGTGGTGCGACCGGTCTGGGTGGTGCCCACACCGCCGGGATCGATGCCGCCGTGGCCGGCGTCGAGGAAGACGGTCAGATGGCGGTCCCCGGAGGTCGGGGCGAAGGCCTGGCACGAGCCGTCCGCGAACATGGTGGCGTCGAGGGGCTCGCCCGAGGTAGCGGGGGCCGACACCCGCTCCGCGGCCACCGCCACCGTGATCACCGCGGCCAACAGTCCCAGGCCCGCCGCGAGCCGGCGCCGGCGGACGGCCGTTCGTCTCTGCCCCCTGTCCTTCCGACGACGGTTCATGGTCAGCTGACGATTCTGTTCGGTTGCCCCGTGGATCGGGCCTGGGCAGGGGTGGGCGGCAACAGGCCCGGGGACGTGGGCCTCGGGGCGGCGCACCGGCGATGGTACCGACGCCGTTGCCCGAAGTGGTGGCGCCCGGTCCGGATCGGAGGGCCGGGCACCGGCCGGTGATCCCGCCCCTTCGGAACCGGGACCATGGGCTCTACCCTGGTTGGATGCGGTTCGTGATCATCGGAGGCGGGCCGGCGGGCAACCAGGCGGCCACCCACGCCGCCCGATTGGGCGTGGACGTCACCCTCATCGAGCGGGATGTGGTGGGGGGAGCCGCCAACCTCTGGGACTGCATCCCGTCCAAAGCGATGATTGCCACCGGTGGGGCCATGTCCTACCTCCGGCGAATCGCCGGCATGGGGGTGGTGGGTGCGGGTGGGTCGGTCGACCTCGAGCTGCTCCGGGACCGGATCACCACGATCGTCGAGCACCTCGAACAGACCAACGAGCAGATCCTGCGAAGCCAGCAGGTGACGGTGGTGCGCGGCTCGGGCCGCCTGGTCGACGCTCACACCGTCGTGGCCGACACCGCGGCGGGTCCGGTCACCTTCGAGGCCGATGCCGTGCTGCTCAGCACCGGGAGCCGGCCCCGCATCCCATCCTGGGCCGATCTGGGCGGGGACCGCCTCCTGACCACCCGCGACGCCTATCCACCCAACGTCCTTCCGGAGCACCTGGTGGTGATCGGGTCGGGGGTCACCGGCGTGGAGTTCGTCCACATGTTCGCCTCCCTCGGCTGCGAGGTCACCCTGATCGTGAGCCGACAACAGGTGCTCCCTCAGAAGGACCCGGAGGTGGCCGCGGTCCTGGAAACGGACTTCACCCGGCGTGGAGTCCACCTCCTGAAGGGCGCCCGGGCCACCGGGGTGGATCAGGGCGCCCGGGGGGTGGTGGTGCGGTGCGACGACGGGCGGGTGGTGCACGGGACGCACGCCCTCCTGGCCATCGGGTCGGTGCCCAACTCGGAGGGCCTGGGCCTGGAGCCGGCCGGGGTGGATGTGGCCGAGACCGGTTACCTCCCGATCAACCGACATTGTCAGACCAATGTGCCGCACATCTTCGCCGCCGGCGACGTGTCCGGAAAGCTCCCGCTGTCGTCAGTGGCAGCCATGCAGGGCCGCAAGGTGGCCGAGTACGTGGTGGGTGGTCACACCGTGTCCCACCGGCATCCGAACTACGACAGTGCCCCGGCGGCCATCTTCACCGAGCCGGAGATCGCCGACGTGGGCCTGGCCGAGGCCGACGCCTTCGCCGAGGGGCGCAAGATCCGGGTGACCAAGGTCCCCTTCGCCGCCAGCGCCCGGGCCCTGATCGACAACGACGTCCGCGGCTTCGTGAAGATCATCACCGATCCCGCCACCGGCATCGTGTTGGGAGGGTCGATCGTGGGTCAAAACGCCTCCGAGCTCATCTCCGTGCTGGCGGTGGCGGTCACCGGCGGCCTGGGTGTCAACGACATCGTGGAGTCCATGCTGGTGCACCCCACGCTGGCCGAGGCCTTGGCCGAGGCGGCCGAGTAACGGTCATCATCTCCCGCCAGTTGGCCGGATAGGGTGACCTGGTGACCGGTTCGACCACCGACGGCGGCGTCGTGCCGCCGGCGGCCGGTGTCGACCGAGCGGCCCGCGAGCCGCCTGAGGGGATGACCCCAGAGGAGCCGGAGTACGGCGGGGGGCCACCCTCCCCCGGCTCATCCGATGGGACGGCGCTCGACGCCGTCGGCACTGACCCCGGGCCGCCGGCCTCCCGGATCGAGCGCCGCCGAGCGCAGGCCCCCTGGCTCCGTCGACACCGCCAGACACTGGTCACCCTGGGCCGTACGCTCGGCGCCTTCACCCTGTCCCGGGCCGTCGTCGCCGTGGGTTTGGGTGCGGTGCTCGTGGTCAACCAGGGATTGGCCACCCATCACTTCACCGGGCCGTGGCCCAAGCCGCCGAAGGCCTCGCTGTTCCTGCAGGCGCTGGGCTCGTGGGACGGCAGCTGGTATCTGCTCATCGCCGGACACGGCTACTTCCCTGCCGCCGCCCAATTCCCGATCGCCCCCGGATCGGCCTTCGGGTTCTTCCCGGGGTGGCCGCTCCTCCTCCGGGGAGTTTCCGACATCACCGGACTGACACCGATCGTGGTCGGCGTGACCCTGGCCTTCGTGTTCGGGGCCGCGGCCGCGGTGGCACTGTGGCACCTGGTCCGGCATCTCTGTGACGAGAAGGTGGCCGACCGATCCGTCGTCCTCTGGGTGTTCTTCCCTGGTGCGGTGGTCCTCTCCATGGTGTACTCCGAGGCCCTGCTCGTACTGCTCTGCGCCGGCTGCCTGCTGGCCCTGTCGACGCGGCGGTGGCTGGCCGCCGGGTGCGCCGCCGGAGTGGCCACCGGGGTCCATCCCGAGGCCCTGGTCCTGGTGGTCTGCTGCCTGTGGGCGGCGGGGGTGGCGGTGGGGCGGGACCGCGACTGGTGGTCCCTGGTGGCACCGGTCCTCTCGCTGGCCGGGGTGGCCGCCTACTTCTCGTACCTCTGGGATGCCACCGGTGACGTCCTCCGGTGGTATCACGTCGAGCGGGAGCAGTGGGGAGGAACCGGCTTCTACCACGACACCGTCTTCGTGGTCCGTCAGTCGGTGACCCATCCCAGTGACCTCGAAACGGTGGTGCCGGCCCTCGGACTGCTCTTCGCCCTGGTTGGGCTGTACCTGATGGTCCGATGGCGGCCCCCGGTGATCATCTGGATCTACACCGTCGGGATCCTGCTCTCGGCCTTCGACTCCAACATGGTCGGGGCGAGGCCCCGGGTGTTGCTCACGGCCTTCCCCCTCATCGTGGCCGTGGCCCGCCGGGTGCGGCCGGCGTCGTTCGGAACCGTGGCCGCGGTGTCGGGATTCCTGCTGGCTACGATGACGTTCCTCCTCTTCTCGCTGGTGTTGGTGGCCCCGTAGAAGAGGCGGGCCACCGACCGGTCCACAGAGGCCATTCCACCCAACTGACTGCGCCCGGCGGCGCCGAGAGGGACCCATGATCGCTGCAACCCCACCGACCCCGATGCTGAACCCGGACAGGATCTCCTGAAATGGGGACCGACCGTCCGGGCCGAGTGGAGGGCAAGGTGGCCATCGTCACCGGCGGCGCCGGAGGCATCGGTGGGGCCACGGTCCGGGCCCTGGCGCGGGAGGGGGCCTCGGTGGCCGTGGTCGACATCGATCGGGACGGGGCCGAGCGGGTGGCCGAAGAGGTCCGCACCTCGGGCGGACCGGCGCTGGCCGTGGCCGCCGATCTCTCCGACGAGGCGGCCGTGGTCGGGGCGGTCCGGGCCGTGGCCGACCACTTCGGCCGCCTGGACGTGCTCCACAACAACGCCGCCCTGACCGAGTCCGACTTCCTCGACCGCGATACCCCGGTGACCGAGTTGGAGCTCGGCGTGTGGGAACGCACCTTGGCGGTCAACCTGACCAGTCAGATGCTCACCTGCAAGCACGCCATCCCCGAGATGGTCCGGCACGGAGGCGGCTCCATCGTCAACATGTCCTCGGGAGCGTCGCTGAAGGGCGATCGCACCCGCACCGCCTACGGGGTCTCGAAGGCCGGGGTGAACACGCTGACCATGTACGTGGCCACCTCCCACGGCAAGAAGAACGTCCGGGTCAACACCATCGTGCCCGGCCTGATCATCACCGATGCCGTCCGGGCCCACCTCAACGACGAGATCCTGGCCGGTCTCAGCCGAGCCATCCTGACCACGCATCTCGGCGAACCTGATGACATCGCCAACCTTGTGGTGTTCCTCGCCTCCGAGGAGTCGAGGTACATCACCGGGCAGATGATCTCGGTCGACGGGGGGATGTCGGCCCACGTCGGCAGC
Source organism: uncultured Acidimicrobiaceae bacterium (assembly GCA_963833585.1). Classification (GTDB taxonomy): domain Bacteria; phylum Actinomycetota; class Acidimicrobiia; order Acidimicrobiales; family RAAP-2; genus Bog-756. The sequence continues at coordinate 345,370 of CAWHYF010000005.1, forward strand.
GGTGGCCGCGACGATTGAGCCTCCGGCGGGACGAGGGCCGGGCCGGGCGGCTGTTCGGTCAGAGCACGCTGCTCAGGAGGGCCCCAGGACGTAGGCGCCGGTCTCGGGGTGGTGCGTCCATCCGCTGGAGGCCTGGGTCCCGCCGTCCACGTGGATGGTCTGCCCGGTCACGTAGCTGGACAGGTCACTGGCCAGGAACACGGCAGCTCCGGCCATCTCGTCCACGTGTCCAGGTCGGCCCATCGGGACGGTCAGGCCGAAGTGTTCCTCGGCTCCCGGCGGCGCCACGGTCATCATCCCTTCGGTGAGTGTGATGTCCGGGGCCAGGGCGTTGACCCGGATGCCCTGGAGGGCCAGCTCCAGGGCGGCGGTCTTGGTGAAGTTGATCACCCCGGCCTTGGCCGCGGCATAGGCGGCGTACCCGGGGGCGGCCCGGACCCCCTCGATCGAGGTGATGTTGATGATGCTGCCGCCGGTTCCCGTGTCCACCATCGAGCGGGCCACCCGCTGGGTGCACAGGATCACGTGTTTGAGGTTGGCCCGGTAGAGGGCGTCCCACCCGTTTTCGGAGGTCTCGAGCAGAGAGGACCAGAACACCCCGCCGGCATTGTTGACCAGGATGCTGGCCGGTCCGAGCTCCGCGGTGGTGCGGGCCAGCGCCGCATCCACCTGGTCGGACTGGCGCACATCGGTAACGATCCCGACTCCTTCGACCTCCTCGGCCGCCGCCGCCGTGGTGTCGGGATCCCGCTCCCAGATGGCCACCTTGGCTCCGAAGGCCGCCAGTCCCCGGGCGATACCACGCCCGATCCCGGCGCCCCCGCCGGTGACCACGGCCACCCGGTCGGTGAGGAGGACGGAGGAAGGGTTCATGGACACAGCGGCCACCAGCCTTATAGCTTCGTAGGAAACAGTCGTTATCGAGCCGGGATCCCGGCGGAGGGGGGAAGTATGCCAAGAATCGAACCGATCCCGATGGAGGAGTTGGCCGACGAGCCTCGGCGGATCATCGAGGAGGGGGTGGCCGACGGGACCTACGCCACCCCGGTCCCCCTGCAGATCTTCGCCTACCGGACCGCCCAGATCATCCAGACCAGCATGGCCCGCAGCGCCTGGGGCAAGAAGAGCCTGCTCGGGGGCAGGATTCTCGAGCTCATCAGAATCCGGAGCGCCCAGCTGGGCGAATGCCAACCGTGCATGCAGTCCCGTAAGCACGACTCCATCACCGATGACGACGTGGCCTGCCTGATCGCACCGGGCCACTCCGACCTCACCGATCAGGAGCGCCTGGCGGTTGAGTTCTTGGACCTGCTGTCGGCCGACCACCATGCCATCGATGACGAGACCTACCGCCGACTGGGCGAGGTCTTCACGGCCGCCCAGATCGTCGAGTTGGGCTTCACCTGCGCCAACGCCATGGGTACCCACCGCTTCATCCACACCTTGGACGTGTTCGGAACCAGCCCGCCGGTCATCCCCTACAGCCCCGAACAGGTTGACTCGACCCACGCCGAGGCCAGCGAACCGGCGACGGCATGAGCGAGACGGTCTTCGTCACCGGTGCCACCGGTCTGGCCGGGGCCAACGTCTGCAAGCTCCTGCTCGAACGCGGGGACGCGGTCCGGGCCCTGGCCCGGGACGGCGCCGACACCGGGCCGTTGTCCGAGCTGGGTGTGGACGTCGTCACCGGCGATGTCACCGACGCCGACGACGTCCTCCGGGCCGCCCGGGGCAGCGACGCCGCCATCCACTGCGCCGCCCTCCTCGGTGGTGCCAGTCAGGACCTCGAGCCCTTCCGGGCCGTCAACGTGGACGGCACCAAACACGTGCTCGACGCCGGAGCATCTCTCGGTTTGCGTCGGGTGGTGGCCGTCAGCACGGGCACCTTCTTCGACACCTCGGGGGGTATGGAGCGGGAGGACGCGCCGGTGACCAAGGAACCCAGCTCCGACCCCTACACCATCACCAAGATGGCGGCCTTCCAGGACGCCATGTCCCGGGCCGCCGCCGGCCAGGACGTCGTCACCACCCACCCCGGGGCCATCTTCGGGCCCTCGCCGGTGGTCGGCAACGCCCTCGGCGCCACCAGCTTCAACCGGGTGCTGGTGTCCGCCCTCCGCCAGCGCATCCAGCAGTACCTGAAGTTCCCGGTCAGCTGGGTCTTCGCCGACGATGTGGCCCGCGGCTGCATCCTGGCCCTCGACCGGGGTGTGTCGGGTGAGCGGTACATGCTCGACGGCCGACCCGAGGACGTGGTGAGCATCGCCCAGGCCTGTAGCCGGATCTGCGAGCTGGCCGGGTTGGATCACCGGGTCGCCGACATCGAGCCCTCCGACGACCCCGAGCTGGCCAAGGTGTTCGGCCCCACCCTGGTCGCCATCGCCGCCAAGGCCGCTTCGGACAAGCGGGTCCGGCGCGACCTGGCAGAGTCCAAGACCCACAAGCGGCTCGGCTACGACCCCATCAGCCTCGACGACGGCCTGCAGGCCACCACGGCCTGGCTCCGGGAGCTCGGCAAGGTCGACTGAGCGCTGGAGGTCCTCCCACGACCGGTGGGCCGCCACGGGAACTGCCGACGCTGGGGTCGGATGCCCTACGATGCGCAGGCCATGGATCTGACCCGCCGGACCCTGAGCAAGGTCCCCGAGATCACCGCTCTGTTCTGGGTCACCAAGCTCCTCACCACGGCCATGGGCGAGTCCACCTCCGACTTCCTGGTGAAACGGATCAACCCGGAGGTGGCCGTGGTGCTCGGTGCCATCGTGCTGGTGGGCGCCCTGGTCCTCGAGTTCCGCGCCGACCACTACGTACCGTGGACCTACTGGTTCACGGTGCTCATGGTGGCCATTGTCGGCACCATGGCGGCCGACGTCCTCCATATCCAGTTCCGCGTCCCCTACACCGCGTCCACGGTCTTCTTCGCCGTCGTTCTGGCCGTGGTCTTCGTGGCCTGGCAGAGGGCCGAGGGGACGCTGTCCATCCACAGCATCGTCACCCCCCGGCGCGAGCTCTTCTACTGGGCGGCGGTGATGGCCACCTTCGCCCTCGGAACCGCGGCGGGGGACCTGGTCGCCAAGACCATCAACCTGGGGTACCTCACGTCGGCTGTGGTCTTTGCCGTGCTGATGGTCGTGCCCGCCGTGGGCTACTGGCGCTTCCACCTCAACGCCATCCTGGCCTTCTGGACCGCCTACGTACTGACCCGGCCCCTCGGGGCCTCGATCGCCGACTGGCTGGGCAAGCCGAAGGACGCGAGCGGCCTGGGTTGGGGTGACGGGGTGGTCAGCCTGCTCTTCGCCCTTTCCATCGTCGCCTGCGTGGCGATCCTGACCGTGGCGGCCCGGAGGGACGCCGATCCCGACCGCGCCCCCACCTGAGCCCTCAGGCCGGGGCGGCCCACGCCGGTTGCCGGCCGGCCGGGGTCACGCCGATCCGAGGGCCGGCGCGGCGTAGCCGACCACGCCGCCGTCGGCTGCCGCCACCCAGTACCCACCGGTGACGGGATCGCCCACGAGGGCCACGGCCGGCGCGTTCATGGGCGCACCCCCCGTGGTGGCGGATCCGGAAAAGACGGCGTCGCCGAAGGCGGACACCCCGCCGTCCGAGCCCACCAGCCAGTAGCCCAGGCCGGAGGGGGACTCCGCCATGCCGACGACCGGAGCGCTGAGCACCTGGCCGGCCAACGAGCCGAGGGTCGGCGCGCCGAACCCGAGGACGTCCCCGGCGCTGTCCACCAACCAGTACCCGCCGGTGGCTTGGTCGAGGGCGATGCCCACGATCGGCGCACCGGGCGACCCGCCCGGGGACCCGAGGAACGGCGCGTCACCGAAGGAGAACACCGCACCGTCCACGGTCACCAGCCAGTAGCCGAGGCCGTCCCGCGACGGGGCCATGCCCACGACGGGGTCGTTGGCCGGTGCGGCGACGGTCCCGTAGGACCGGGCGTCTCCGAATCCGACGACGTCACCGTCGGAAGCCACCTCCCAGTAGCCGAGGCCGTCCGGGGTGGCGACCACCTGCACCACCGGGGCGGTCGGCGCCCCGCCCGACGTCGATGGATAGGTGACGGCGCGGCCCTGTGCCGATACGTCACCCCGGGCGTCCACGAGCCAGTAGCCCGAACCATCCGGGCGCCCGGCCATGCTGACCACCGGGCCGCTCAGCCCGCTCGTGGGCGGAGGGTCCGCGACCGGAGCGGCCGTTGCCTCACTCGACGGCCGTGACAGACCGTCGCCGTCGAACGCCTGCACTGTTACGTAGTAGGTCGGTCCTACCGGCAGGTCGGCCACCGTGTACGTCGTCCCGAACACCATTGCCGTTCCGTTGACGGGGATGGGCCCCTCGGCCCCGGGCGCCGACGCCACATACACGTTGAACGCCTGGAGCACGCCCGGATTGGGAGGTGCGACCCAGGACACCTGCAGCCAGCCCTTGCCCTGGACCACCGCGACGCCGGTCGGGGGGGCAGCCACCGGCGAAGAGGCGGGTGCCGCAGAACCCGTCCCCGCTGAGGGGGCGGAGGACGTGGAGGACGGTGCCGAACCCCCGGACGGGGCCTTGGCGCCACCCGACGAGGGTGCGCTACCCGAGGCCGCCGAGGACGGGGGGGGTGGCGAAGCGGGGTGGTACGGGAGCAGAAGCGGGACCTTACCGGGGAGCGATGCAGACAGCCGATTGGGGCTGGCGGTGGTCGGGCCTCCCGGCCGAGAGAAGGTGGACGAGCTGGGCAGGAATGTCGGTGGGCGACCGCTGCCGTTGTACGCCGAGCCCCGGGCGACCGGGGCAGTTCCCCCTGCCGGACCGGCGGATGCGGACACGCCGTCGTGGCTCTGCGCCACCTCGGCGACGATGGCCAGGACGGCGAGCAGCCCGACACCCGCGGCGGCGACAACGGTGCGGGCATGGCGATCCAAGGGTGGTGCGTCGCCGAGGAGCCAGGAGAAGACCGCCTTGGCAGTGTTGCGGGGGCGATCCATGGACTGCACCTCTTCCCGTCCGGGCCCCTGGTGCCCGGACTGCTCAACCGCCTCGAATCGATCGAGACCCCCTACCCCCAAGCCTGCCGCCTTACAACCGGATGCAAGTACCCAGCAACCTACCCGTCGTGGGTCGTAAAACCGCGACATTCCGAGCAATTGTCGCGATTTCTCTTGCGTCCCATGGCAGGTTTCAAGGCCGGAATGACGATGAACGGTCGACTTGCCGGGTGGCCTCGGGTCCTGGTTGTCCCCTCACGGCTCCATGCCCCACCGCCCTCCTGGAGAGGGTGAGGTCCCGACGGTGCAGGGAGCCGGTCGGGGCGGCGGGCCCCCAGGATCAGCTGAACCAGCCCGCGCCGGAGCCGCGGAGGACGGCGCTCCTCTGGGACCACCAGGCAAGAACCGATGGCACCGGCCATCGGGGATGGCTCCTCAGAGCCTCAGGGGTCCTCCCGGGACCTCCGGGACAAGGCGTTCCTCCCGGTGCAGACTCCTGTCGATCATCTCCGCCTGTGAACGAATCAGGGAAGCGAACTCCCGGTTCGTCATGGCTCGGACCTCGTCCTCAGTCGGGTACTCCATGCCGCAACCTCCACCCAAGGACCCTCGCAGGTCAGATCCTGCCCAAGACTCGGGCGTTGTGCAACCGCTGTTTACGTGATCACCGGAGAACCACCGGTCTCGCCGGCATGGCTGGCGCCCGAGAACCGACGGTCGGGCGGACCTGGCCGCCATGGGAGCGTCCCCCGCCTTCCATGGTCCACACCGGTTTCTACGTCTCCAGACGGATGAAGGTGCGCATGGACGACGGCCAGGAGCGGGAGTACGGACCGGGCGACTGCATGATCGCCTCGCCCGGGCACGACGCGTAGATCGTCGGCGTCCGGCAGTGTGTCGTCGTCGACCGGCAGGGCATGGCCGACTGGACAAAGGGGCAAGCGCGGCAACGGTCCGGTCCCGACACAAATCGGTGGGGCTGGCAGGAACTCGGTCGGCCGAGTGGACCCCCTCTCCGTCCACCCGGCCACGCCGAGCCGAGGACCGTGATGGAAGTCGACAAGGGCAGGAGCCGACAGATCCTCAACAGCATCATGTTCCATCCGCGAATCCCTGCCTAGGGCGAACTTCGGCGGGTGATGGTCTCGCCACCGGCGGTGCCGACGCTTTCGGTGGGGAGCCGTGCGGGCCAGCCGAAAGGACCAGTCGGCAGGAACCGGAAAGGGCGGATCCAATTCCTCGGCGGCCGCCAGGTGTCGCCGGGACCAGGGTCCGAGCCGAACAGGATTCGACTTGCCCTACGGATGGCCATGTCGGCGTACCGGTCGTCTCACCGGTCGAGACTCAGGTCCAGGGTCACCGACCCGGCCGGATCCGCCAAGAACTTGCCGGTGCCGGTCGCACCGGCCAAATCCTCCGTGCCCGATCCTCGGGTGACGCTCAGGTCGGCTTTGGCCGCTCCGGCCTCGAAGGCGCCCACGTGCTGGAGCACAAGACTCCCCGTCTGGCCCGCGATCCTCCCTACAAGGCGCTCCATCCCGACGAAGGTGGCGGAGCCGTCCTCGTCATAGGACATGAGCCATTGGGTAATCGACTCACCGTCGACGTCACCTGAGTAGGTCTTGGTGACCTCGGCACGGGTGACCTTGGTGCCGGCCGCATAGTGATCAAAGGGGCTCTCTTCCCAGTTGACGACTTGGAACGTCGCAACACAGTGAACGTCCATGACCCGCTCCTTTCTTGATATTCACCAGAGATCCTTCCCCGAGGGATTGCCGGCCAACCCCAATCCGGTGGGTGGCCCTCGTCTCCCCGCGGAGAGGTCAACTCGAGCCCGGACCTGGCGGATGCGCCCACCGCACGCATGGACGCTCAGATAGCGGAGAACCAAGGCCAGGGCGGGGCGGACGAACCGCGACACGAGCGAACCATCCTGGCGCGTTTCCCAGATTCAGGACTCGGATCGATTCCGGTCGGCCGGGCGTTGGTCATTGGGCCGGCCCTGCCCCTGACCCACGTGGGGCCTACGGCAGCTATCTCAGGTGGTGATGAGCCAGAACCTCGATCCAGGTAATGCTCGACGGCGGTCCCTCGATGCCCCCTTTGGCCAAGGCATCGCCGAGGCGTCCCTCCATGAACTTGGCTTGATGCTCGGGGGTATCCCAGACCTCGATCACGACCAAGTGGCCGGCGTCATTCAGGCCGGCCGAGTGGGTGACCAGCCCGTCGGGCCAGTTTCCTTCGCCGGTTTCCGAATCGATGCCGAGCTCCTTGTTGACGGCGTAGTACTCCTTCTCCGTCACACCTTCGAACTCCAAGATCAGCTCTGCCGCCATGGATCCACCTCCCTGGTTGGTCCCCCCGACTTCCTAAGAGTTACACAATATCTGCCCGGCCGCGACCGGATTGGTGTCCCCGGCTCTGAGCGGACAAAGCTCGGCGGCCCACCAACTCGACCCACGCCTTCGCAGCCTCCTACCCGACCCGGCGGCACGGCATCGAAGCCGTTGTGACTCAGCCATACCGCGCGGCGTTCCCATGATCTTGGCCGGCTGGCCCGCATCCTGCCTGGCCATTGGGTGAGCACTGGGTGAAAAAAGCGGCCGGCCAGAATCTCCGATCCATGTGGCGGCGGTTTGAGCCTTCCCGGGGGTGGGAATAGGAAAGCGGCAACGAGCCCCGCACGAGGAGGCAATTGACATGGCTGGTGGACTGGTAGCGAGCATCATCGCTTTTGCGGTTGGCGCCGTACTGGACTTCGCTGTGACCGTGGGACCGGTCCAGCACGGTTTCAACATTCACACGGTCGGTGTCATTCTGATGATCCTCGGCGCCGTGGGAGCAGCCCTTTCCCTGGCCGGCTGGCTCGTTGGGAGTGGTCCCCGCAGACATCGCACCACGGTTGACGATGGACGAGGGAACGTAGTGCGGCGAGACGACACCTACATCTAAGCGACTGCTTCTGGCGTCGCCCGGTCGAGGTCGCTCATTGGGCCCGTCCAAGCACTTCGACTCCGGTGGTCGTCGCTCTCAGAACAGACGCCCAGGCCCTTCCCGCTGAGAAGACAAGTCGCCACAGCGATTGGATACGGCTGGCCCCGTCACTGAGGATCCATTAGGAGAACTACAACTATGTAATACGATTTGGCCGTGGGCGGAACCTTCAAGCAACTGAGCACAAAGACCCGGGTGCGGTGGCGAGGGAACCATGCGCCTCAGGTCAAGCTCCGCTGCAGGTCGTGTGGGAAGCATCTGATTACCTACGTGGCCCCGAACGTTGGTCATCTCGGCTCTGTGTATGTGGACATCCCGAACAAAGGTCATATCCACCGGGCCGGAAGCAACCGGTTCACCATCCAGTGCAGCAAGAAGGGGTGCGCGGCCGAGTACACCCTGGCCGGAGACTCCCTGGTGCGCATGGTCAGTGCCGCGGCCCTGTTGAGCGAGCAGGCAATCGTGGTGAACGAGCACATTCCCTCAAGGACAACTCTGATCGCTCTACTGCGATTTCTCTATATGGATCAGTCGGAGCGCAGGTACTACGCAGAACGAATCTGCTCCTGAGCCCGATCTGACGGTGGGACCTCGCGGCGGGAGAGGAACGTCCCCGGCAGTCCACAAGGTCGGGGGGCTACTGGGCACGGTTGCGGTCGTAGAGGCGTCGAGCCCACAGGTAGCCGACGAGGCTGATCCCGGCGCACCACGCGGCGGCGAGGGCTCCGTCATTGCCGATGGGGGTGCCGGTGAGAAGGCCCCGCAGGGTCTGGATGATGGGCGTGAAGGGTTGATTGCGAGCGAACCAGGCGACCCCGGCGGGCATGGTGGCGGTGGGCACGAAGGCGCTGCTGATGAAGGGGAGCACCACGATCAGTAGTGAGAGGCTGTTCGCTCCGGCCGGGCTTTTGGCCAAAAGGCCGAAGGCGATCGTCAGCCACGTCACCGCCACGGCGAGAAGGGCGAATACGGCTGTGGCCGCGACCCACTCACTGGCGGACGCGGTCGGCCTGAACCCGAGGGCGAGGGCGACCGCGACGACCAGGGCTCCGCTGACCATCGTGCGGATGACTCCGCCGAGGACCTGCCCGGTCAGGACCGACGTTCGGGTGATGGCCATGGTTCGGAACCGGTCGATGATGCCCTCGGTCATGTCGGTGGAGACGTTCACCGCAGTGGTTTCGGCGGTCGCGCACGCCGTCATCAAGATGATGCCCGGGATCAGGTAGTTGACGTAGCCGACTCCTCGAGGGACGGCGGCCCCGAGGCTGGCGTGCAGCGCGTGACCGAAGACTCCAGCGAAGAGCAGCAGAAAGAGGACGGGCATCCCCACGCTGCTCAGGCTCATCAGCGGAAAGCGCAGTGCGTGGCGGAGATCGCGACGCAACATGGTGACCGAGTCGCGCGCCGCCAAGGTGACGGTGCTCAAAGCACGGTCTCCGGCTGCGGCCCTCCAGTGAGGGCGAAGAACACGTCGTCGAGGTCGGAGGCGTCGACGGTGATCCGCTCGGGGCGTCCCGAGTGGCGCTCCAGGCGGTCGAGAAGGGCCACCAGGGAGTGCGGGGTTCCCTCGGTCGGCACCCGAAGAGTGAGGGTGTCGCGGTCATGGGCACCGTCACCTACGACGGCGGCGGCCCGATCGAGGGTCTCGGAGTCGGCGAAATACAGGCGGATGTGGCCGCCGGGGACGCGGCGTTTCAGCTCGTCCGGGGTGCCCTCGGCGACCAGCCGGCCGTGGTCGAGCACTGCGATGTGGTCGGCAAGCTGGTCCGCTTCGTCGAGGTCCTGGGTGGTGAGAAACACGGTCGTTCCCGCGCCAACCAGCTCGCGGACGATCTGCCACATGGCCCGGCGGCTCCTGGGGTCGAGCCCAGCGGTCGGCTCATCGAGGAAGATCAGCCGGGGGTCACCGATGAGAGTCATGGCCAGGTCCAGCCGGCGACGCATACCTCCCGAGTAGGTGGCTGCCGTCTTCCCGGCGGCGTCGGTCAAGTCGAAGCGGCCGAGCAACGCGTCGACCCTGCGGCGGGCGACCCGACGCTCCAAGTGCCACAGGTCGGCCATCAGGATGAGGTTCTCGGCGCCGGTGAGCAAGTTGTCGACCGCGGAGAACTGACCGGTGACGCCGATGAACGATCGGACCTGGTCGGGCTGGCGGGCCAGGTCGAAACCGCCGATACGGACCTGGCCCCCGTCGGGACAGAGCAAAGTCGAGCAGATCCGCACGGCAGTGGTCTTCCCGGCACCGTTGGGACCGAGCAGCGAAAACACGCTGCCCTCGCCGACCTCAAGGTCGATGCCGTCGAGGACGACCCTGTCGCCGAAGGACTTGCGCAGGCCGGTGGCACTCAGGGCCGAGCTCACAGGGGCGGGCGTCATGCCGCGCCCTGCCGGCTCCCGATGTCGACACGGCGAACGGTGATATCCCCGAACCCGCTGCGAGCCCGCACCTCCACGGTTGGCTCCGAAGGCCCGGGGTGCTCGCCGACATCCAACACGTTGTGGACACGGCCGAACCCGGTGTGAAGGTCCAGCCAGGCCGCCACCCCGGAGCGCACCGCGATGTCCACCTTTCCACAGGCCGTCTCGGCGACAACGGTACCGCCGGCCACTTCGTCCAGACGGATGTCGCCGTTCGCGGTCTTGGCCGTCACCGCGGCGCGGGCGTGGTCGACCACAACCCTGCCGTTGGCCGCCTTCACCTGAAGATCGCCTCCGACGTCACCAATCCAGGTATTCCCGTTGCTGTTCTTGACCGTGGCCGAGCCACCGATCCGGTCGACCGCGATCGCTCCCGAGCCGGTGGTCAGCTCAGTGCTCTCGGAGATCTGCTCCATGACGATGTCGCCGGCCCCGGTCTTGTACCGGCATTCGCCGAGCACCCCGGAGCAGCGCAGATCCGCAACACCGGCCGCACCGTGCAGATGCGAACCGGAAGGCACCTGGATTCGCGCGTCGATCGACTCGGCACCTCCCCGGAAGGTGTGGCGTCTCCACCCCTTGGGCGTCTTGATCTGGAGGACGCCGTTGGCGAACTCCACCGTGGTATTCGCCGCGGCAGTCACGTCGGAGGGCCTGGCGGGGTCGCTCGGTTCCACCTCGACCACAGTGTCGGCTCGGTCACTCGCGGCGATCTGGAGGTCGCCGACGGCGAGTTCCAGAGTGATCGAAATGGGCTCGGGAGTGTCGAATGTAGGCATGGAGGTCCTTTCTCGGATGATCGATGGATGTCGATTGTCGGGCACTGTCGGGAGCATCGGCGGTCGTTCAGCGAGCCCAGCCGGTGAACTGCTGTGAGCCCTGCCGTCCACGCCGGCCGGACCGTTTAGAGGAATCCGTCTGTTCCAGGGCGGCACCGGCCGCTCGAACGAGCCAGGCATTCACCGAAAGTCCCTGGCCCACGGCAGCGCGATCGACCCGGGACTTGAGGTGATCGGGCATCCGCAGGTTGATCCGCGCCATGCCGCCCTCGTCGCCAACCACGGCGCCGGCCGCGGCCGAAACGTCAACCGCCGTGGGATCGGCACCATCCGCCAGGTCGCCGACGGCTGGCCCAGTTGGAGGTGTCACAACGAACTCGGGATCGCGGCCCCGCAGCCGAACTTCCACCGAACCTGGCGCCAGCTCGCACGTGATCTCCTGGGCTGCCGATGCCAACGCCCCCAAGAGCGACAGACGGATCGTGGCGTCGAGCGGTGCAACCAGCCGCTCGGCCAGCGCCCGGGCCGCCTCCCCCCCGGTCTCGGCCGCCGCCCCGAGCTGGTCGTGGATCTCGTCGATGTATGGCTGTAGGTCCATGTGTGCCAGTCTGGCACCACTATGACGCCAATGCAAGCCACATTTGTGCCACTTCGGCACGGGGCTGCCAGCGGGGCCGGCCAGGTAAGGCCGGCACGGGGCTCAGGCGCGTAGTTGCGCCAAGGACCAGTGGTGTTGGCAGCGTCTCTCGACGCATCGAGGCATTGACCCGAGATCACTACGGAGCGTTCCAGTACAAGGGGAAAGGGACAATGCCTCGCCGTTGGCCAGCGGAGCGATCTGTGACGGCGATGACGCCACATGATCGGTTCGTTCGGTGTGGGCATTGGCTGCCTCTCCCCTGTCGCCGGCACGAGACCGCCACAACCGGCGAGACCGATGTCCGCCAGGACGAGCTGCAGCTCTAGTTGCTCACGGTGATGGCGACGGGGACACTCACTCCTTGCTGGCCTGAGCTGTCCCGAGCGACGCTCTTCAGTGTGTAGCTGCCGTTTTGAACGGTGGTGGTGTTCCAATCGGCAAGCCACCCATATCCCGTGTGAGTCGCCGTGACGATCAGTCGGTTATGCAGCGCGCCTCCGGTGAGTTCGAACTCGACCTTGGTCACCCCGTAGACGTCCGACGCCCCAGCGGCCAGCAGCTTGTTTCCCCTCAGAACAGACCGTGGGCGAGGTATCACGACCGTCGTGGACGGCGGCCCTCGGTCCACGAAGAGTCCTTCTCTCTGAAACTCCGCAGCCGCGTTCGTTCCGAAGAGGCCGAGACCGTGGGTCTTGGCGATGTGGGCGAGCCGACGAACGTACACGGGGTCATAGGCGCAGTAACACCCCAAGGTCACGGGTAGGAGGGCATCGGGGGCCTTCTCGATGTTGACCGTCACATCGGCCGCGGCCAGGCCGGCCTGGTGCCACGACCGGGCTCCCATCAGTCCATTGCTGGTGCCGAGGGTGGCTTGTAACAGAACTATGCCGGCCACCGTCGCTCCCACGACAAGGCGCGCAGGTCCACTCGTCAGGCCACGGCGCGCCCGAGCGAGGAGTCCGTGGTTCGGAGTCCATGCATCGTCAACCAGCCAGTGTCCTGCCCTCGAGCCGGCCCCGGCTCGTCCGACAAGGGCCAGATAACACCCCACCACGATGAGGACGTCGTAGGTGCTGTAGCGGGATTCACCGGCCTGCGAAAGGCCGAGTTGGACCCGCCCGATGGTGGTGATGAGGACGAAGAGCAGTCCGAAGCTGATAAGCGCCGCCTCAATCGGAGTCGTTCCGACCTCGTCGCGTCGAAGCCCATCCACCATCAGGGTCCAACCCGCGATGAGGAGAATGACGATGCCCAACAAGAGCACCGCGTCGTCGCCGACACTCAGATTGTTGGCCACCTGAACCCCTACAAGGTCGCCGAGCAACAACAGGAGGAACTTGATCGTGGTGAGGAGATGATCGAGCAAGTAGGTGGGGCTCGTGCCATCGCTGCCAAAGGTAAAGTTGTAGAAATAGAGCGCCGTTACTGCAATTCCGCAGGCAATCCAGGTGAGTAGGAACCGCAACGGGCGCCCCCGCTTGTGCAGCACGACCAGTCCGGCGATCCAGATCAGCAGTCCCTGAAGTGAGGAATAGCTTCCCACCGTTGCCGCCGCCACCGCTCCCAGCAAGAAGATCGCGTTGAAGCTCGGACTGTCCAAGAGGTAGAGACTGGTGGCCAACGCCAGGAGCACCAGGTACCAAGCGATCTGGAAGCCCCACAGGGTGTCGTTGCCGACCCATGCGGCCTGCGCCCAGGACAGCATCAGGACGGCGACCGGAAGGTAGTAGATCCAGGGAATGGAGGGTCGTCTACGCCGGTGGGTCAGGATCAGGAGCGTGGTGGCCACCATGAGCATTGCTGCGCTGAGAAACTCCTCGAACACCAGGTTGAAATGAGTGGCGTACGTCAGGAGGAGAACGATGAGGTTGGGAAAGAACATGCGGTGATCGCCGTGCTGCGCCCACAGCGTTCCCGTGGTCAGGGTGCCGGAATAGGAGTGTCCAATCAGGGCGAGGTTGTACCACTGGTCGGCAAAGAACGAGTCGACACCATAGCGGCCGATCAGCCACAGGTAAGCGGCGACGGGAATCGCGAACGCGGTTCCCACCGACACGGTTCGAAGCCAATGCCGGCTCGAGACCCGCCCTTCGTCCCCTCCGTCCAGCTCTGAGTCTGGATCTGCCCGAGGGAGCGGGTGCCTCCATTCGCCCAGTCCCTTGGGCCTGATGACCATCGGAGTCCTCTTCTTTTGTAGGACGTTGGCCGGACATGGCTCGGATCTGGGAGCTACCTTGGCCTCTGACCTGGTGAGCGCCAGAGGACTCGAACCTCCCTCCTCAGCTCTGTGCATCCGAATCTAGTACCGCGCAGCTTGGCCATGGACGGTGTGCGACGGTCTGACCAGGGACGGCAGAGGTTACCGGCCAATCCTCACGACGCCCTGGCTCGCCAGTGGCAGGGTCATTGCTCAGGGCGACCCCACCGCCGGAATCAGCGCCCGTGAAGGGATGAGATCGTCGCGGTATGGTCGGGGCGTTAGGCGGACAACGCTAGGAGGCAGCATGAAGTTCGTTCAGTTGATCGAGTTCAAGACGGGCGACATCGACGGGTTCAATCGCACCCTCGATGAGTTTCTCGCCAAGACCAGTGGTGCCCGCATTCCCACTCGGGCCACTCAAGGGCGAGACCGGGACAATGCCGGTACCTACGTTCACATCGTCGAGTTCCCGTCCTATGAGGCGGCGATGGAGAACTCCAACCGACCCGAGACTGCCGAGTTCGCAGCTCAGCTAGCCAAGATCTGTGACGGGCCTCCAACGTTCCGCAATCTGGACGTCGTCCGCGAAGAGGAGATGTAGCAGCACCAGCGCCACTCCCCCGCCCCACCGTGGCCCTCATGGCACAGCTTGCTCACTACTGCGAGGTGTTCCGCCCCTCCCCTATCCGGACGCCGCTGCCGGCTGAACCGTGCCGAGGGGCCGGCCACACCCAGCAGTGACCGCATCCGACCGGGTGGCGGGTGGGTTCACGGACCACGCCGGCAATCGGGAACGCGGCCGAGTCCCGCGACGGCCACCGGATTCGGTCCAGAGGATCGCTGCTTGTCCTCACCGAGTTGCCCAGGGGGCGCACCGTGTGTGGATCCGGTCTATCCATCGCCTTTACCCACGGCTCATGCTCACTCTCACCACCCTTAAGCCGCTGGAACGCCACCACTCCGCACACGATTGCCCGAGTGGGTTCGAATGAGGGCCGCGTCAGGGAGCAGGGGTCGGCGCGACGGGAACAGTCTCGTGGCCAGCACAGCTTCCACCATCGGCGTTGCTGTTCGAGTAATCCGGGCACTGCGTCCTGGACCACTCGACTCCGGAGAGGTTGGCATTGGTCAGAGTGGCATCACCGAGTGAGGCGTCCGCCAGATCCGCCCCGGTGAGATTGGCTCCACTGAGGTTGCTGTTCTGAAGGTTCGTGCCGGTGAGGTCAGCGCCGGCCAGATCCGCCCCGGTGAGATCGGCCGGGCTGAGGTCGGTGTCGACGAAGTATGCCTTCTCGAGATTCGCCCCGGTGAGGTTGGCATTCACCAGGTTGCAACCCTTGGCCGAGTGAGCCGACCCGTTGAGCGCATTGGTTGGCCATCTCGTGACCCTATAACCAGGGGCTGGACCGACGGTGGGGCAATCGCTCGAAAGGGTCGGCGCCGTCCTGCCGCTCGTCGTCGCGGTCGGAGCCACGATGGCTCCCTTCGTCGTGCAAGCGCTCGTGCCCAGGGCCAGTGCCGCCAGACCCGCCAACATCACCGCCTTCCGCATCCTCAGATCATCTCACCACGGGAGTCCTGGGCGCGGGCCCCGCCGAGGCAGCCCAGGCAGCACCTCGGCGCACGTCGATAAAATGAGAGATCGATCTCCAGGGCTCCCCACGCAGTCCCCATCAGGTGGGCCCGCCCGTTGGGGACGCTGCCGGCGGGGACCCCCCAACGCGATCGTGCGCCGGGGTCCCGAACACGGAGGAAACGACATGTCACACGTACGCCGTTTCGACCACGTTGGCATCACTGTCGCCGACCTCGATGGCGCGACGCAATTCTTTGTGGCGTTAGGGCTGGAGATCGAGGGGAGGACGTTCGTGGAGGGCAAGTTCATCGACACCGTCGTTGGCATCCCGGGATCCAGAACCGAGATCGTGATGCTTCGGCCTCCGGACAGCGGAACAGGCGTCGAACTCTCGAGGTTCGTCCGGCCCAGATGCGTGCCGGGCTCACCGGCCGCTATGGCCAACGAGGTCGGCTTGCGAAGCGTCGCTTTCGAGGTTCATGACCTGGACGCCGCTGTCGACCAGGCTACGTCCGCCGGCTACGGGTTGGTAGGCGGAATTGGCGAGTACGAGGACTCGTGGCGGATGGCCTACGTCCGAGGCCCCGAGGGGATCATCGTTGCACTTGCCCAGCCCATGGCCTGACCGGACGCGTCGTCCGGACACGAGACCTTACTGCCAAGGCGCTTCTGCGAACACATCGCTCTTGCGCCACAGATAGAGCGCTATCGCGTCGCCCCTGAAGTGTCGATGGGACACGGTCGAGCCACTCCCCCCGGCGACTCTCGGACAACGACGTGTCGACGTTTGAACAGCCCACAAGGCTCGGGTTTGATAGGTTCGCTCCGCCGATGGCGAAAAGGAGGTGGCCCTATGACGACAGTCCGCCGGATGCTGGCCGTTCTTGCCTTCACCAGCGTTGGGGTGCTGGCAACCAGCGCTCGCGTTGATGCTACCCCGCCTCGGGCAACACCTGGCTACTGGCTTGCGGGTGCGGACGGAGGTGTGTTTTCGTTCGGTGCCCCCTTCTATGGCTCCGGTGCAACGCCCCCTGGTGCATGCGACTTCTCTCCTCAAGCACCGAGCACTCTCAATGGATCGCAGGGGTGCGACGGGATCGCTTCGACACCGAGCGGGAACGGCTATTGGCTCCTCAACGCCTTCCGATCTGCCATGGCGTTCGGCCAGGCCGGTCAAGCCCTCCAGATCGGATGTACGAGCTTGAACGGAGCGACGGGGCTATGGACCGGTATGGCGTCGTCGTCGACCGGAAACGGATTCTTCGTGACGGGTTCGAACGGTGGTGTGGAGGGTTGCGGTGACGCGGTCCCACTCGGTGGACTCACAACTACGACCCTGAACGCACCCGTGGTGGGGATGGCAGCCACACCCGGTGGAAGGGGCTACTGGTTGGCAGCCGCGGACGGTGGTGTGTTCTCGTTCGGTGACGCCCCGTTCTTCGGATCGATGGGTGGGACACACCTGAACGCACCCGTGGTGGGGATGGCAGCCACACCCGACGGGAGAGGCTATTGGTTGGTGGCATTCGACGGTGGAGTGTTCTCCTTCGGCGACGCTTCCTACTACGGATCGATGGGTGGGACACACCTGAACGCACCCGTGGTGGGGATGGCAGCCACACCCGACGGAAAGGGCTACTGGTTGGCAGCCGCGGACGGCGGGGTGTTCTCGTTCGGCAGTGCTCCCTTCGAGGGGTCGATGGGCGGGAGGTCCATGAACGCACCGGTGGTCGGCATTGCTGCCTTCGGGTCTTCCGCCCCTGGCTGATCCAGTCTGGTTCGTGTTCGCCCGTTCCCAACTCGGCCCACGGCTACGTCGCTGCAGTCCGTGGGCCACAACCGTCGGATCAATCCACGAGGGCTAAACAGCTTCTCGGCGACCGGGGCCGGAAGCGGTCCTACTCAGTGATGATCTTCCTCAGTAGTGATCTTCTCGAGCCTCTCCAGAGTGGCCGTCATGGACTCAAGTACCGAATTGTTCCCGTTGATCCACGCCCCGCCATCGCTCAACAGGGATTGACGGATCTCCTCCGTCACGGTGCCACAATCAAATACCTCCGTGACGACCGTGGCATCGTCACCGTCCGGAATGAGTATGTAGCCCCAGCGGTAGCCCGCAGGGATACCGACCTTGGATGGATCATCACCCTCAGCCCGAGAAGGGTCTCCGGGGGCAGGTTCCCAAAAGATACGGCGATCTGGCTCGAACTCCACCACATAGTTGAGCATGAGGTAGTCGTCTCCGAGCCGATTCATCTTCATGGTGAAGGTGTCGCCCACGTCAGAGATGGGGCGGTCGAGGACGGCCCCCCGGAGCATGCCGGACCCGTCGAAATCCATGTGACGTTGCGGATTCGCCAGGATCTCAAAGATGCGGGCCGCCGCTGCCTCAATTCTGCGTGATACTTCAATCGGCCGGCGTTCCTCTGACATGGTCCAATCCTGTCTGTCGCTCTACGCCCGCGCTGACCGAGCGCACTTCAGTGGTCCAGACAGTGGACGTTGCGGATCCCGCTTCGTTCATCGGTCAACAGTCTAATTTCTAGGACCATTCGAGGTATCCCACGTCGACAGTGTCGCAAACCGTCGAGTCCTGCGATGGCCATCGCGCTGACTGGACTCGGAACAAAGGACCGGCACGGTGGTTCCGCCCGCTCAGGATTGCCCCGGAGCCCTGAAAGAGTCGGGGTGGGAGGCAGGGCTTGGGTGCCGCAAGCGGCCAGTTTGAAACCTACTCCGGTAGGGGTCCATCGGTTGTAGCCCAGACCGCCAATGGGGAGAAGCGGGTCATTCAGGTCACCAAGAAGTTGAAGGACGCTCAATACCGTGCAGCCGTCATTCAGAGGGACTTCAGGACTCTCAGTACTGAGGATTGGTGTAAGCGCTACGACGTTCCGATTCCTTCGTGTCGGGGTGACCCAATGCCGGTCAGAGGCGTTTGTCTCCTGCCAGCAACCAGGTACATGCGGGCTACGGACGACAAAACTACCTGAGGCCTGGTGCCATCGAGGAGATGGCACCTGATTTCGAAGGGGTCAGGGGCGATCACCGGGGTGCCCTCGCGGGCTCGTAGGTCGCAACCACTACACCGCTGGGCGCCGCAACGCTGTTGGTGAGGCGCAACTGCACTTCGACACCAGCCGGGAACAGTCGCCGCCCAGCGCCGAGCACCAACGGGTGGATCATCAGCAAGTACTCGTCGATCAGATCGGCCGCCATCAGCGTACTGATCAACTGACCACTGCCCATTATCGCCAGCACCCCATCGGACCGAGCCTTGAGAGTGCCAACTGCGCTGAGGATGTCTTCACGCAACAACGTCGAATTGGGCCACGCGAGTGGTTCGGTGAGTGAAGTCGAAACCACATATTTGGGCGTGTTGTTGAGCGCGGGAGTGAAGGGGCTCTCGGGCTGCGTATTCCAGTAAGACAGCAGCTGGTCGTAGGTCCACTTGCCGAACAACCACCCAGACAGTCCGCCTCCCGCGGCCATTCGCTCGCCCATCGCCGTACCCGCCGCATCGCCTGGCTCGGTCGAACGTTGGCCCCAACCGCCCTGTGTAAATCCTCCTCGGGTGTCCTCGTCGGGGCGCCCCGGACCCTGCATGACCCCGTCCAGGGTCAGATGATTCATGACGACGATACGGCCCATGGCAGCGTCTCCTTCGAGGCCTTTTCGAGTGGGCGCTAGAGGACTCGAACCTCCGACCTCAGCCGTGTGAATCCGACCCAAGGGCGCGAATGGAACGGCGCACGACGACGCCCAACGGTTTGACCAGGGATTAGTACGACACCAGGCGGTGTCAAACGATGGATAACGACACCCACTTTAGGGCAGTTTGTAGGCTCTACGCGACGAGGCGTGGGTGACGGCCCCTGATTCGAGCAGTTGGTCGAGTGTGCCATTGCACCCCTGAGTGGAGCAACAGTCGGAGCCGATAGTGCTCGAAGTTGCGGATTCCGTGGGCGTTGCGACGGAGCTTCTCGGTGACCAGGTTCATCGCTTCGCTCCGGGCGTTGGTCCGTCGAGTGGTGAAGAAGGAGAGCACTTCGTCCTCCCACCGGTTGATGGTCTTGGCTAGGCGCAGGACCTCGGGGGTGCCGGGCCGTGCGGGCCAGCTCGTAGAAGCGCTCGAGACGGGTGCGGGCCTCGGTCGGACTCCCGGCCTCGTAGACCCAGCGGAGCTGTTCCTTGACGGCCCAGGCTCCGCCCACCTCGTCGTAGGGGTCGCCGCGCACGGAGGGCTTCGGTCGATGCGGGCCCGCTGCTTGTCGGACAAGCGCTCGTAGCCCCGGGTGAGGAGCCGGCGGATGCCGTAGAGGGGATCGTCGTTGCGGCCCCGGTGACCGAGGGTCTCCCGCTGGACCCGCCGGCGCACGTCATCGACGGCGGCGTTGGCCAGCTTCACGGCGTGGAACACATCCACGGTGATGGTGGCCCGGGGCAGCGACGAGACCAGGGCCTTGCGGTAGCCGGCGTGGGGATCGATGGCCGCCACCTCGACGTGGTCCCGGAAGTACCGGGTCCGGGCCGAGAGCCAGGTGGACACCGAGGCTGCGCTGCGGTCCTTCACCACGTCGAGCAGCACATGGCGGTCGATGTCGACCAGCTGGGTGGCATAGATGGTGTGGTGGGTGGGCCCGGCGGCCAGCATCTTGTGCTCGTCGACGCCCAGGGCTCGGACCCCGTGGAGCCGGCGGG
The DNA here is from genome assembly GCA_963833585.1 of uncultured Acidimicrobiaceae bacterium. GTDB lineage: Bacteria > Actinomycetota > Acidimicrobiia > Acidimicrobiales > RAAP-2 > Bog-756. The sequence continues at coordinate 365,657 of CAWHYF010000005.1, forward strand.
GATCGTCGACCAGCGGGCCGCCCGTGGCGGCAGACCGCAGCCCAGGCCCCGTGCCATCCCACCCCGAAGCTCCGGGCCACCGAGGCCACGCTTCGGCCCTCCTCGCCCACCAGCCGGCAGATCTCCCGGGCCGCCCGGCGGGTCAGGCACCCCTCGACGAGCTCGCTCTGCTCGGTGAACGACTTGGTCGGACAGTCGGGATCGGAGCAGAGCCATCGGCGCTTCCGCCACACCAATCGCACCGGTCGGCCACCGATGGGCAGATCCCGGACCTGGACCTCGCTCCGGCCGAGGATCTAGTTGCTGAGGGGCGGAATGCCTTTGGCGATGAGGTCCACGCCGAGGATGAGGAACACGACCGCCATTGCGGCGACGTTGTGCAAGCGAAGCCAATCCTTCAACTCGTCGAGCGCCGTCTTAGCGTGCTCGCCGCCGAGGAAATAGTAGATGACCGGCCCGGCGATCGTGAGGCTGCCAATGACGACGAAGACGACCAGCGCAACAACGGCTTCGCTCGTCGAGGGGCCAAGCTGCGCGAGCCCCGTCGCAGCAGCGATCGTCAGGATCAGGTTCTTCGGATTGACGCCGTCAAGCAGGAGTCCAAGGCCGAACGCTTTTCCCGGCGAAAGGTCGTCGACGCCCGCCATCCACTTCGGCATCGGTGGGTCCGTGCCCGCCGCTGGACGGTCCGCCAGTTTCGGGCGGCTATCAAGAGCAAGACGACCCCGAGCACGATGTGTCCCCACGAGATCGTGTCGGACGTTGAGGTGTTGGTCGCTGCGTTGTTCTGATCCGCGACGACGTAAGCAATGATGCTCACTGCCGCGAGCGCGATCACCCACCCGAGTAAAAAGAGCGGCCCGTTCACGCGTGCCCGCTGCGAAAAAAGCATCAGGACCACCGCGATGATCGGGGCGACACTTATCGCGACTCCGACGCCGTAGACGAGGACTTCACTGATGGCTTTTCCCACGGCGTCTCCTCGGGTCCGTCTCCCACGACCGACGGACTGCAACGGCGCTCATAATGCCCGGCGGCCTGTACGCTATGCCACCAGCCGGAGCCGAGCACGCATGGACCGGGCACGAGTCGTGCGTCGAACCCTTGACGAACGGTTGGCCCGATCCGATGGAATGGCGTGGCGATACCAAACTCCCTTGGAGGCGACGACCCGGGCGACGCCGCCGAAGGTGGAGCGCCACACGATGAGGATTCCGACCTTTGTGGTGGGCGCTAGAGGACTCGAACCTCCGACCTCAGCCGTGTGAATGCGGCTCCTGCCTACGCACTGGACGAGAGAAAACGGCGCCGAACGCTCTCAGCTGCGACGATCACGACACTGGGCAATCCGCCACTACAGCCCACGACAGAAGTTGTGGAGCATTTTGTGGAGCATTTCTTGGGATTGAGGCCCATTTGAGCGTCGTCGACCCCTCAGAACCACCAAGAGCCGGTCTCAGCGCTTGTCGGGCTAATACCGGCAAGGTCGACATGCCACGCGTCTGTCATCACGGTCCCCCGAGAGCAGTCAGCGCCTCATCGATCCGGAGATACATGCGCCCACGGGCATCCCCTTCAACTTGTCTGAACCCGAACTTCCCATAGAAGGCACGTGCGGCTTCGTCGATCGGATCGACCGCGATGAACCGTGCGGCCACCTGCGTCCCGGCATCGGCGGCCCGTTCGATGGCCTCGATCAGCAAATCTCGGCCGAGCCCCAGTCCCTGTTGTGTGTCAGCTATGGCGAAACGGGCCAGCAGCACCATGCCGATGTCGAACCCGGGTAGCCCTCTTCCGTACCGGGGTGGCAACGCCTCCTTTTGCACTCCACCCATGGTGAGGGCGTAATACCCGACCACATGATTGGCGTCGTCCAGAAGCACAAAGGTCCGGGAGAGATTTCGCCGTTGATTCTCGAGTGCGTGTGCACGCAGCCACTCGTCCAGATCCTTCACACCGCAGCTGAAACTGCCGACCTCGTGCTGATCCCCCAGGCGCTCGACGCGCACTCAATCGACCCGCTTGAGCCGACGGGCTTGGCGGGCCTGGGCAATCAGCTCCTCGGGTGGGCGGACCGGCCCGTCCAGCGCGGCAAGGAAACGGTCATGATCCTCGTTGGCCAGGCGGATCGTTCGATGGGCGTCCACAAGATCGGCAGCATCCGACAGCGCCCGATCCAGGAGGAACTCGGAGACGGAGACACCTGCCAGCCCCGCGGCCTCGGCCAACAGGTCATCGTCGTCAGCTGCGATTCGAACTTCACGGCGCTTGTCTTTGGTTGTCATGGTTCCTCCTGTACGTACAAGTGTACGGCCAGATACTCCCCCACGCAAGTTGCTCCGGTGAATCCTCGCGATGCCGGGGGGCGACTGAACAATCGGGTAGCTCCGGATCGGCGCGCTTTGGCGTCCTCTGCCGACACCTCGGTCCGGATGTTCCGATAACGCGATTACACGGGCGAAAGTGACCCATACCGAATCCTCTTTGAGTCAAGAGGGCAATTTCCGGGGTTTCGGGCGCGACCGACCAGGCCGCCGTCGGACGGGCACGAATGCATAGAAGTTTGGTGGGTCCGGGAGTGACTTCGCCGAAGAGCCGGCCGCCAGGGTGCAGAGCCGGTCACGCAGGCTACGAGTCGTTCCCGCTTGTCCTCCCGGGCCCTTACTTCTGGGCGTCGATGAGGAGCTGCCGATAGACGGCGTTGCTGACGTGACGCTTGAGCGACCGGATGGCCTCCCGCTTGGTCTTGCCCTCGGCCACCTTCTTCTCGAAGTAGATCCGACCCTCCGAGTCGGTCTGGCGGATCTGGCAGATGGCCACCATGTGGATGGCGTGGTTGAGCTGGCGGTTGCCTCGGCGACTCAGGCGGATAGAAGATCCGCCTCCCGATGAGCTCTCGACTGGGTGCCACCCCGGCGTAGGAGGCGAACTGGTCCCGGGTGGTGAACCGACGGACATCACCGGTGTAGCCGATCAGCTCGCAGGCCAGGATGGGACCGACGCCATAGAGCTCGGTGAGCGAGGTCCCCGAAGCCTTCACCGCTGTCTTGATCCGCCGGTGGGACTCCTTCAGCTGCACATCGAGCCGCTCCACGTCGTCGAGGAGCTCGTGGGCCAGGTCATAGCGGGTCTGTTCCACCGCGGTGATCGGCTCGAAGTCATTGAGCAGCCGCATGGCGTCAGAAGCGTTGAGTTCCTTGGAGATTCCGCCCGGTGAGAGGTTGAGCAGGGCAGCATGGAGCCGGGAGACGACGATGTTGCGGAGCCTCCCGATCTCGTGGTTCCGCTTGGCCAAGAGGCGGAGCACCTCCCTATGGTTGGCGGGCTCGACCGATCGGAGCCCCGGCGAGCGGAGGGCGGCGATGGCCACCGACAGCGCATCGTTCGGGTCGTTCTTGTCGGAACGCCCGGTGCCGAGCACCCGCACCCTCGAGGCCAGCGTCGCCGGCACATCGAGGACCTGTTCGCCCGCTCCGACGAGCTGTTGGGACAACAGGTAGCCCATGCCTCCGGCGGACTCGACGGCCCAGGTGCGCTCACCGAGCGGCTCGGCCCAGGCCAACAACTGCTGCTGTCTGCTGACAGGTGGCTCGCACCTTGATCTCGGCCAGCTGCTGCTCGTCACAGCCGATGGCCACTGCGGTGTGGGACGCCTTGTGGGGGTCGATCCCGATGATCACCGTCATCGAGTTCCTCCTTCGTGGTCGGTTAGGAACCGCGAGGGCACTCCTGGTTTGGATCTCGTGCTTGTTCCTCTTTCGAGCCACTCGCGGCAAAGTCCAGACAGGCAGCCACTCGTTAGAAAGCCAGTCGAGCCGGAGCCGACGGCAGGCACTTAGAGAGCTACCCCGTCTGGACCTCTAAACGCTACGAATGACCGGAGCGTCTGCCAAGAAGTCTCAACCAGGCACATTCGGGCGTGTGGATAACCGCCTATGGATTGACTGTCAGCGTCAACGCCTGGACGGCCTGGGTCCTGTGCGAAAGGGTCGAATCTAGACACTTGATGATGATGGTGTACGTGCCAGCGTGCTTGGGCGTGCCGGAGATAAGGCCACTTCTCGACAGTGTGACGTTCCACGGCAAAGCGCCGCTTCCCTTCGGCTTGTACTTGTTCCAGGTGTAGGGCGGAGTTCCGCCGGTGGCCTGGAGCTGGAAGGAGTAGTGCTGACCGACCGTGGCAGCAGGTAGCGATGTGGTCATGATTTGGATGGGGCCACCGGGCACTGCGTAGGTGATGACTACCTGGCCGTTTCCGGAGTTGACTCCGGTCTGCATGCTCGCGTTGGTCGCGGTGGGGTCGACGTAGCCAGAGCCCCCACCCCCAAATCCGCCAAAGAACCCAACGGAACCGACTATGGCACCGCCGCCACCGCCACCGAACCACCCGCCACCGCCGCCGCCCGCCCCTTGGCTCGAGGTTCTAGTGGTGGTTGGGCTCGTAAGATACGTACACGTGACCAAGCCACCGTTACCACCAGCTCCAGAGCTGCCGCTCATTGGTGCCGTGACCGTGGGCGGGCTAGTGGTGGGAAGATCAAAGCATTCATAGTTCTGGCCAGGGCTCCCGCCCGCCGAGCTAGTGCCACCCGTCGCGCAGAGTCCGGCGTACGACGGGTCGCAAGCTGAGGGAGTGCCGGACGAACCGCCGCCAGCGCCACCAGGATCTGCGGGATAGATCGAAGTTCCGCCCCCTCCGCCGGCGACAATAAGGCGATCAGCGAGGCCGTAAGAACCGCTGCGAACGTCCGATGCGCCACCACCACCGCTCGCGCTTCCGTTGCCGGCCTGGCCGCCCCCGTTGAACCCGCCAGCGGCTCCGGTCGGGTCGCCACCGGCGTTAACCTGCAGGGTCGTGCCAGGGAGTACCGTCAAGGTCCCCTCGGCCTCCCCCCCCTGCCCGCCCGGCGAGCTACCGCCCTGCGCCCCGCGGACATCGAAGGTCGCCTGAGTCACACCGGTCGGGACGGTCCAGCTCTGTGCACTGCCGTCCGCGCCGGTCGTGCCGTTGTACGAGCACGTCACGGTGGCAGTGCTCCCGGAGACAACGGCGGGCGGGCACGCCAGAGGAGTCGTGGCTGACGCGACACCCGTGCCAACGGCGGCCAGAACAGCCACCCCGCTGCCGATGGAACCCGCCGCCAAGGCAAGAGCCGCTACACGGCTACCGATATGCACGAGTCTCATAGAGGTCCTCCCTCGTCCGCCCACCGAGGGGGTTCGTGACCGCCTCAAGGGTCCCACCGTTGACCCCGCCCAAAGACTTCCTAGCAGCAGACAGAGCAGGAAGCAATCAAGTTCTGTTAGGAGGGTGACAATGTCTTGGTAGATGGCCACCCTCGGCGTCTGCGTCCTTGGCTTCCCTCTCCTCTAGACCGATCAACAGAGCCGAAGCCGGGTGCCCCACATCACCGGCTGTGGGCGCGTTATCCGATCGCACGGCTGAGTGGTGCTAACGACTGCAAGCGTCATAGTGGGGCACCCCGAGTGGTAGCTGTTGGCTGGTCTTCTGACCAACAGGAGGAAGACCATGTCCATTCTCGATTCGCCCTCGGCCACACTCGCCACCATTACCGAGGACCCACTCTTCGACGAAGGCCAGGTGGCTGCGGCGGCCTTCCTCGCCAGGTACAGCGGTCGGACGTTGGACGCCTACCGCTATGACCTGCGAACCTTCTTCCAGTGGGCTTCCGATGCCCATGTGGCTGTCCTGGAAGCCACACGCCCTCACATCGAGCTCTACCGGACCTCCATGGAACAGAGGAACCTCGCGCCGTCAACGATCGACCGCAGGTTGTCGACGGTCTGTGGCTTCTACCGCTTCGCCCACATCGACGGCCGGGTTGGGGCCAACCCGGCCCAGTACGTCAGACGGCCCAAGGTCCACCCCTCCGAGGGCCGAGGACTCGACCGCCGGGAGCTCGGAACGTTCCTCTTCACCGCCGAGCGGTTCGATCAGGACCACGCCGCCCTGGCCGTACTGCTCGGGCTCAACGGCCTCCGGGTGAGCGATGCCTGCGGGACCAACATCGAGGACCTCGCCTTCGATCGCGGGCACCGGACCCTCAGAATCATGGGCAAGGGAAACAAACCAGCGGTCATCCCCCTTGTTCCGAGGGCAGCCAGGACCATCGACATGGTCATCGGGGAGCGGTCAGACGGTCCGATCCTTCGACGACAGGACGGGAGCCGTTTGGATCGACGCACCGCACACCGCTGGGTCCGGTCCATCGGCAAGCGGGCCGGGCTCGGGATCGTCTATCCCCACATGCTCCGGTCCGCCTTCATCATGGCCGCCCTCGAAGCCGGCGTTCCCCTTCGCGACGTCCAGATCGCGGCTCGCCACGCCGATCCCAGGACGACAACGATCTATGACCGAAGGCGGGAGAACTTCGACCGCCACGCCGCTTACGTCGTGGTGGCGTTCGTGGCTGGTGGGTAAAAGGGGACCTGTCTGTTCAGAGCTTCCCCATTCCGAGGGTGCGCTTTCTCAGCCTTCGGTCGGCACCAGTCGGACAAGCCGACGATCGGCAATCGAGGTAGCAACCTCCTCGACCGACCGCCCCGTCCGTTCTGCGGCAGCTCTGATGAAGATCAGCAGGGTAAAGAACGAGTAGATCCAAAGATCATCGGTCTGCCACCAAGCGGCGTCAGCCAGCAGGTCGGGATAGACGCCACCATGGATCATGGCGGCCGCGGAGATGGCGTACTTGCTCTTGTAGTGCTGATTCTTTCCGGAGAAGTGGTGCTCGGGAAGGAATCGCTCCCGGATGTTCTCGAAATCGATCGGTTCAGCCGTGGTGGCCCCGGACTCATCGATGGCATCGGAGGCGAGCTCAAGCAGCTCCTCGGCCGGAAAGGTGTTGTGTCGAATGTGTGACGCCCCGAGCTTCTCGAGTATCGGATCAACGTCCTGGCCAAAAGCTAGGCCGGCGAGGACGAGCTGAACTGCATCACTTCGATCCTCCGGCGTGGGCTGCTTCCTCGGCGCCATCACTCCCAGGCTAGATCCAAGGATTCAACTCTGCAGATATGGACCCCGAGCCGGTGTTCGGGGGAGGGTCGCTTTATCCGGCATACGGTTCATCCATGCCCGCTGTCCTGATCGGTGTAGGTGGTGTCCTGATCGTGCTCACGTTCCTCCTTGCCTTCACGATCTTCGGGGTGTTCTCCGCCGTGCTCGGAATCGCTTGTCTTGTGGTGGGCGCATTCATGCTCAGCCGACAGGGGCCGGGTGCGATGTGACGGAGTCAGCGAGTGAACATCGATAACCGCCGCTGACCCGGCGATCTCGGGCACCAGCAGGTGAGCTTCAGTCCAAGTCGGCACTAGCCTCGCTATGCTCCCGCAACCTCCAAACACAAGGTACAAACATTCCGACGCTCAGTTGTCGGGAACGTTGTCGGAGTTCAGTCGCCACCCTCGTACTTGAAAGAAACCTTCACCCTGGCTCGATACGCCTTGACCTTCCCATCCTCGAGCTGGAGGTCGAGTTCAGCCACCTCGGCGATTCGAAGGTCACGCAACGACGCGCTGGCCTTGGCCACCGCCGCGCTGGCGGCCTTCTCCCAGGACTCCCCGCTCGTACCTACGAGTTCTATGACCTTGTACACGCTCTCGGCCATGACAAGCTCCTCTCTCCTAGATGTTGCTTTAGACACTACGCCGACCTGGACGCTGCTTTCACCGGCGTGTCAGCAGATCCAGAAGGGAGGCTGATTGGTTCCGCCCAAAGCCGGTGGTATGGGGCACCTCAGACGTGCGCGAACACCTCGCGGATCGTCACATTGAGCAGGGTGACCCCCGGCATTGGGGGCAGCGGATATTGAAGAGCCTTCTCTGCGTATTCCTTGGTCTCGAAGATCAGGACCGACGTTCCGATGCCGTCGATTGGCTCCAGCCAATAGCCGCTAACGATGCCCGGGGCGCGGGAAACCACGGCTTCCCTGGCTTCAGGAAGGAGGAGCCGCGCCTCCTCAGGATTCTCAACCTGGACGTTGGCAACGATGGCGTGCATTTGGTCCCTCCACTAGTGCTTCGGCACGAATAGTACCGACTGGTCCCGAGCGGCAGGGTCCAGTTCGTCACGGAGACCCTGCGGCATCGCCGTGGGTATCCGACCCAACGGGCGTTCGGGGGCAGGAGGACCAACCAACAATAGGTATTCTGATCTGCGTGTCCGAACCTGCTGGTACGCCGGAAGAACTGGTTCTTGGGGGATTCCAGCCGGAGGATCGGGCAGTCGTCGTCAACGTTGAGTACAGGCACGATGACAGTCGTTTGGTAGCAGAACATGGCGACCTTGGACATGCCATCGTGCAGGTAGGATTCCCGGGGAAGTCGGCCTGTTACTACATCCCTGCCTACCACTATTTGGGCAGATGGCGTCTGGAAATGCCCCCGGAGGGTGACCCACGTCGGCGTGATACGTCAGACTGACTAGGTGGCCCGCTCCCGGCGTTCGGGGACGGTCTGCGAGACTTCCGGAGTACGCAAGCAGTACAACGTTTGGCCCAGCGAACAAGGCCGTGATGCCTGGGACGTCGATCGCTTGATCCGGTTGAGTCGAGATTGCCAATCCACGACGTACCTCTCGATGCGATTACCGAGGTCGACTCCGACTACTGGTTCCGATACGGACCAATCGTCCCCACGGTTCGTCGGGTATTCGAACACATGCGGCTGACCACGGAGGTTGACCTGTCGTATCCGATCATCCTCGCAGCCAGTGGCCGGGTGATGGACGGGGTTGCACCGTGTAGCACGAGCCATCCTCGATGGACATTCAACGATCAAGGCTGTTCGATTCGTCACCGACCCTGAGCCCGATTGCTCACTCGAGGATCTTCGCTATTGATCTCTCCCACCATCCCGGCGTTGTGGGATGGGGATTCGACATGCTTGAAGTGGGAGCCGTTAATGCCCCGAGCACGTATTCCCATCGTTGTTGCTGTTCGTGCCGTCGGGACACGTCGTGTTGCTCCAGGCGACCGCGGTCAGAATGGCACCGGCCAGGGTGGCGTTAAACAGGTTGGCATTGGTCAGGTTGGCATTGGTCAGGTTGGCATTGGTCAAGTTAACGCCGTCGTTCGCGAACAACTCGGCAGAAGACAAGTTGGCGCCGGTCAAGTTGGCGTTGGTCAAGTTGGCGCCCGTCAGGACGGCACCAGTCAGGTTGGCACCGTCCAGGGAGGCTGAGGACAGATTGGCGCCACTCAGATTGACGCCGGTCAGGTTGTTGTCGGACAGGACCTGGCTGGCCAGAGTGGCCCCGGACAGGTTGGCACCGGATACTTCAGCCCCCGTTAGTGTGGCGCCCGTCAGGACGGCACCGGTCAAGTTGGCGCTCAACAGGTCGGCATTGGTCAGGTTGGCATCGATCAGGTTGGCGTTCGACATATTTGCGCCGCTCAGATTGGCGCCGCTCAGATTGGCGCCGTTCAGCGTGGCATTCGGAAGACTGCACCCTGCGAGGTCAATCCCTGGCTGAGGAGTGGCCGAGCAGTTGAGAGTGACGGGGATAACCACTGTTCTCGTAGCAAGTGTGTGGGAGATGCCATTTACCGGCCTCCTCCCTCCGGGGTAGAGAGTCTTCACAGCCACGTTGTACGAATGTCCTGGAGTAAGGCCTGTCAGCGAGCAGGAGGTCACGGAGAGACCGCCGGTTTCGCACGTCTTGCCGTGTGACGCGGTCACCAGATATCCCGATGGGTAGAAGCCGAAAAAGTCAAAGCTGGCCGCATCCCAGGTGATTGTCGCCTCCCCATTGCCTGGAATCGCAGATACCGCTGTGGGCTTACCTGGAGACTTTTGCTTTTGTATCGGCCCAGCCCACGAAGCGTGGCTAGACAACAGAGACAGAATCACCACGGAGAAGACCAGCGCTCCGAGTCTCCTGAAGCCAGCGAACCTTGAGCGAGATTTCGGTTGGTCAATCGACATACGTCTCATGGTTCCCCTTCCGCTCCGCTGCGTCGGTTGACCCATGAGTCGGCGCCCAGGTCAGGACCGAAGCTTCCAGTGACGCTACTACTCAAAGGGACCTTCGTCCTCCCCGGCGTTCCTATGGGCAACCTCCCTGTGGGGGCAGTCCGCCGCTGCCTCAGCGTCATTCAGAGATCCAGAATGGCAATAATAGGTTTGTCCATTCTGGGCATCCCACATGTGCCGTTCATGGGCAGGCAACTTTTGCGAGCACCGATCGCCTCTGAACGAAGATAACGCGGCCCCGAGCCGGCGTTCAGGGACGTTCGGGCATCGCCCGGTTTCATCAGATCGCTAGCGAGGCGGGCCGTTCTGCTGGGTCCTTATTGATGGGTGTGGTCCACTGATCGCCGGGGATGCTAGTGCCGAGGACCAGCCGGACCGGAGGGCCAGCCAGATTGCGGTGGAGCCATCCGGCCGGGGCCTGGAGCCGACATCCGGGACTGACGTTGGTCACCTGCCCTTGCTCGTCGGCAAAGCTGCCGGTTCCCGAGATCACAAAGGCAAGCGAGTCGAACTCGTGCCAGTGCAACGGTTCGTCCTCGAGCAGTTCCTCATCGAAGGCCAGTCCGTGGAAGCCCAGTTCGGCGACCCGTGCAAGGGCCTCTTCCTCAGTGATCGGCGTGCCCGTTTCAAATAGGTAGTCCATAGCGCGATGAAGCCCCTTCCGCCGGAGCCATTTGGCGCCGATGACAGAACTGCCTACCATGCTTTTCCAGGTTGCGTTTAGGTCGGAGGTTAGAAGGCAACCTTGACCTCGTACTGGCTGCTCTGCACGTCGTGGCACAGCTCTGAGCAAGGCATAAACAGTTCCAAGAACCTTGGCTGGTCCGCCCAAGCTTGCCGGGACGTCGAGTCCCGCCATTCACCGACCGACAAGAAGTGATGAGAGTCCGTGTCGTCGGCGACCAGCCGGGCGCTTTCGAAACCCTCCTGAGCCTCCCGAGTCCATTCCAAGAATGCCGTCCAGTGATCTGCGAAGGCTTCTTCTTGACCATCTTTGAGGTGCCAATCCGTCGTGCTGAAGCATGTGCCCATCGGAGCCTCCTTGTCGCCTTGCTCCACAATGTCCCAGCAGAGCCTCCGACTGCCCCACTCGTGTCGTTTAGCCACGGCCAATAAGTGATCCGCTTCCGGCGATTGGGGCGACCCTTGATCAGACCGATTCGCGAAACTCTGCTCCGGCAGCAAGGACCGACACGCCATCCATTATGTCGACCACCGGAACGATGTCGAACTCAAGCCAGGTGGTGAACTTCGATACCCCATCGAGGAGTCCAGCCTGATTGTCCGTCTCGATCACGGCGAAGCCGCCTTCACCGTCGATTCGGCTCAAGAACTCCTTGTAGTTCTGATCGGCCGGAATCTGCCATTTCGCAAAAGCGGCAAGAATGGCTATTCCATCGTCGTGGTTCTGCTGTGCGGTGCCAGCAGCTCGCGTCTTCCAACTCATGAGGTACTTCGCCATAATCTCGCCTTTCCACCGCATCCCCGCCAACCGGAGACTGCACGGGATTCTTGCACCTTTCCTTCAGGGCCGCTTGTTCGTAATCGGCAACCCCGAGCCGGCGATCAGGGACAAAGGCACTTGAAGGTTCTAACTATGAGTTATCCACGAACTCAGCAATCTCCAAGTAACTGATGGTGGGCGAAACTCCGTACAGTCCAGCAACCCTTTCCCGAAGTTCGTCGGTGAAGAAAGCCTCTGCCGCCTCCATCGAGTCCCAAACGTAGAAGTTCAACGCTTGCTGCTGCTTCTCGTCCAGGGTAAAGAACTTGAAATGCAGACCCGGCAAGTCTTCAAACATTGTCCGAGCATTCTTGGCCACCGTGACGACCCGAGCACGGTCGAAATCCCCGTCGTAGTCGAAGACCACGCTGACACCAATCATGGTGCTCCTTTCCCTGCCGCGATCGGCCGATCCCGCAGCGTTTTGCCACTGACGAGATTCCCATATCTTGGAGCCGAGCGCATCTGGGACGGATTTGTTCGAGGTCACTGACCCGGCGTTCAGGGACACTTCCGTCGTGCGGAGGCGGCACGGTGGAATCATGTGGTCATGAGCGACTATGTCGAAGTCAATCGGGCCAACTGGGACAGCAGGGTCACGCACCACGTGGCAGCGCACGACCTCGACAGCTTCCGCTCAGATTCAGCCCATCTTTCACATGTCGTGCAGTTCGACCTTCCCCGACTGGGGAGCATTGCCGATCTCGACGTGGTGCATCTTCAATGCCACATCGGAACGGACACACTCTCGCTGGCTCGATTGGGAGCGAAGAGCGTGACAGGCCTCGACTTCTCTCGACCGGCACTAGCGGCAGCCACCCGTCTTGCGGCTGATTGTGGGGCGGAGATCGATTACGTGGAGAGCGAACTCTACAGCGCAGTCGACGTGCTCGGTACAGGACGCTTCGATCTGGTCTACACGGGGATTGGATCTTTAGGCTGGCTTCCCGACATCCGACGGTGGGGTGAGGTAGTTGCCTCTCTTTTGCGACCGGGTGGTCGGCTGTTTATCCGTGAGTATCACCCTGTGTTGTGGTCGTTGTGCGATCCTCGCTCCGATCACCTCCTCGTGATCGAATACCCCTATTTCGAGACGCCGGGTATTCATTTCTCAGAGGAGCAGAGTTACGTCGCCCACGACGAGCCTCTGACCTCGCCGGACATCATCCATTTCAATCACGGGCTGGCAGAGGTGATCACCGCCCTGATGAATGCAGGGATGGATCTGAAGGCCGTCGAAGAGCATGACTCGGCTCCGGGCCGGCCACTTGAAGACATGATGGAGGACATTGGTGGCGGAGAGTTCCGCCTGAGGACGGATCCGAATCGCTTGCCTGCCACGTACACGCTTCAAGCAACAAAGAGGCTCTGATCCTTCGGCGTCGGCTCTTCCCCCTCGCCTCTATGGATCGCAGTTGCGTTCGCCATTCGCCGCCGAGCCGGCGTTCAGGGGCAGTGGAAGGACCGGGCATGACACCCGTGCCTCAGCTCGTGTAGTCGACTGGACCGGCCCCCTCGATGCCGACGGCGAAGGCCAGACCTCGGAGTCCTGAGTTCTCCGTCAGTGGCCAGATACTGTGCACGACGTCCGGCGGAATCCTGACGAGATCCCCTTGCCCGACCTCTCGTTCTTCATCCGCAATCTTCATAATGCCGCGTCCGGAAATGATGTAATAGAACTCGTGAGTGGGATGTGAGTGTGGGTCAACGAGACCACCGCCAGCAACTTCCCATTCACTGACGAGCTCGAGGAAACCGCCACTGGTCGCATCCTTCAGCTCGCCGGGTTGAATGAGCCACCACACCGGCACCGTCCCGGCGTGTTCGTTGACCGGTGCTATATCCCTCGCCGAGCGGACATCCATTGTTCATCCTCCTCAGTTGCCGTACTGGAATATTACGGCCATCAACCAACAGTTCTGAAGGCCGAGACTCGACCAGTCCTGGCCCAGGAAGAATGTCTTTTGGCCGCCCGGTCCGGCGACGTGGCGGGCGGAGGGGTGCCCCAAGGGTGACACCCCGTCCCGGTGATCTGGGGCAGGGGTCTGTCGTCTAACTGGGACCCCCGGCCGATGTTGCCTTGACCATCAAACCAGGGACTTCGCTCTTGGAGACTGCGAAATAGATAGCAACGACAGCGTCGATGGCAAATGAAGTCAGAGGGTTGACGAAGGCCACGGCGATCGCCAGCAGGTAGACGAGACCTCCGAGTAATGCTCGGCGGGTTCCTGCCGGGAACGCAGCGCGGGCGGGCTCAGCGACCAACTCAGTATGCAAGGTGAGGTAGCGCCATCCCCAGGCGAATGTCAGGCCCATCATGAGCATCGTCGTTGCATAGAGAACCGCCGCAGCCCGTGCTGCTCCAAATCCCTGCTGGGCGTACTCAGCTGCGAGTGCGGTAGGCCACGGGATGACCGAGACGAATAGGAGGAATGCCAATGTTCGCTCCAAGAAGCGTCGGTCGATCGAGCGGACTGCCCCCATCATCCCGTGATGTTCGATCCAGAGGATGCCGATGGTTAAGAACGAGACGAGGTAGGCCACATACGAAGGCCATTGGTGGAGGAGGTCGTGTACAAGTTGAGACGAGTGCTCCGGCTTTGGAAGATCCAGGACGAGCAGCGTTAGAGCAATGGCGAAGACCCCGTCAATAAGGGCGTGAAGTCTTTCTGGTCCCAACGCTCGGCACTCACCCTCGTCGATGACAGGACCCGTTCCTGACAGGCTCCATGCTAGGACTGCTTACTAGTTACGTATGGCATATGCCGCCGACCCGGTGTTGTGGGGCAGCCTGACCGATGGATCAGCAGTCCTTGCCGTTGAGCCAGTAACCGCCCACGAGGTTCCCGTTCTGGTCGGCACCCCCACTGCATCCACGAGAGCCGCTGTAATCCGTCCCGATCGGCGATCCTGGTGGAGGTGGGAAGCAGCAATAGTACGGACCAGGGTCGGAGCCGAGTGGATCGCCTGTTTGCCAAACCATCGGCCCATAGACCCCAGCGGTGATCTTGTCGTCGACCATCACGGTGGTCGTAGTCGGAGCGACCGCTGTTGTGGTGAGCGGCGCGGTCGTAGTGGGTACCACCGTCGTGGTCGGAGCGACCGCCGTGGTTGTACTCGCCGCGACCTTGGAGGTGGTCGTAGCGCTGCTACTGGTCGAGCCATGAGTAACGAGCTGAGTTATGCCCAGGGCGGCCAGAGCAACGACACCGACAATGGCTACGATCATCCAGCCGCTCACGAGCGGGGCCTTCTCGTCTGGCTCGATTGGTTCATCCGCCACGTTGTATCCTCATGTTCGACTGGAGCGTGGTTTGGTCCATCGTACGAGCACATCAGTGGTTTGGGCCCAACCTACGAGTTAGGACGTGCAGGCCCATAGCGGTCTGCCCCTCTCGAATCGCCGTTGCCGAGGATTCTCCGATGTCCACCCGGCCGCTCCTCGACGGTGGCGTCCCCAACGAGTGCTGGACGGTGCGACTCACCTGTTTCAGTGCCTGTCAAGACCCGGTACCCGCTTTACGGATTGGCTCCGGTAGGTCTTTTACAGTCCAAACCCATCAGGCCGACTTCTTGATGCGGGGACGGCCCTTGGGCGTGGCGAAGGCACCGTGCTCCTTGGAACGGTTGTGTTTGATCTGATGCACCCGAACAACTTTGCCGTTCTCTGAGATCTGCACGGACCCAGCCACGATGGCCACCTCGACGCTGCGTCCCCGCCAGCTGCGCCCGACCCGATAGGGCGCTCCAGCAAACGAGATCGATCCGCCTCCGTCGACGGCTCGAGTCACCGACAGTCCCGAGCTGGCCGGGCGGGCGCGCCCGGCCCTCGGTGCCTTCGTGACCGTGGTCTCGTCCCGACGCCGCTCGGCGTGGGTAGCGACGAGGACGCCTTGATGGAGGATCTCGACGAGGCCGTTCTGGACGACGACTTCGACTGCTTCGCCGGCGAAGGTCGGACCGACCCGATAGCGGAAGCTGTTGAGCCCGATCGAGCCCCGTTGATCGACCCATCGGCTGACGCCCGGCGGCCGCGGGGAAGGTGTCGGCCCTTCGATCTCCACGACCTCGACGGAGGTCTCGACCGGGACCCTGGGGGCAGCCAGGGCGAACCGCTCAGCCGGCGGTCGGTCACCCAGGGACTGGTGGGGGCGCTCGGTGTTGTACTTCTCCACCCAGGCATCGAGGGCCATCTGGGCTTCTTTGATGGTGGCATGTGTTCGGTCGTGATCGACCAGGAACTCGTCCCGATAGGTCCGATGGAAGCGTTCCACTTTGCCCGTCGTGGTCGGCGAGTACGGGGCCGTGAGGCGGTGTTTGATCCCGTTGTTGTGGCAGATCCGGTCGAAGAGCACCGGTCCTGGGCCCTGGCCGAATCGAGCGGTGAAGACCTTGCCGTTGTCAGTGAGGATCTCGTTCGGGGCACCGTGTTGCTTCAAGGCGAACAGGAGCGCATCACAGACCGGCTTGGCCGTCGCTCGGGCCACGATGCGGGCACAGACGCAGTATCGGCTGTGGTCGTCGACGCCGGTGACCACCTTCACCTCGGTGCCGTCGGTCAGATAGAACCGGCCCACGATGTCCATCTGCCAGAGCTCCATGGTCTTCGATCGTTCCCATCGCTTGTAATCGGAACGGGCCCGCTTGCGAGGCGTGGGATCGAGCAACCGGTGGCGGACCAGGGCCCGATAGATCGAGGACCGCCCCGGCAGCGGTGTGATGTCCTCGCGGGCCAGGTGGGTGCGGATGGTGCGCGGTCCCCAACCAGGATGGGTCCGCCGCATCTCGACGATCCGGGCCTCGACCACTGGGGTCATCTGATGGGGACAGGACTCGGGCTTGGAGGTCTTGTCCACCAACCCGGCGACGCCCGAACTCGCATACCGGCGGAGCCAGGTGTGGACCGTTTGGCGGGTCACCCCATTCCGCTTGGCCACGTCGGTAACGGTCGCACCGTCGAGGACCTCTTGCACTGCCCGCAACCTCTGTTCCACCAGTCCCAGCTCCACCAGCATCTGTGGCCTCCTTCGCATCTGTGGGCGTGACTCTCCACAGCAAAGAAGGTGGCTGAAGGCACCAGGTGGACCCTGGTCAGGCGTGAGGTGTCAAGCAGGTACCGGAGCCACTGTCGCCCAGGTACCGGAGCCGGATACGGGGAGTGTCAACCAGGAGCCGGAGCCACAGTGGAAAGCATGAACCGGAATTTCACACCTGTTTCAGTGCCTGACGGTCAGATCGAAGCGGCGCCCAGGCGAGAATCAGACCCACTCGATGTCCAAATATAGCATCTCACCTGGGACTTTGGGGTGGGCGCTAGAGGACTCGAACCTCCGACCTCAGCCGTGTGAAGGCTGCGCTCTAACCAACTGAGCTAAACGCCCGAATGCCTGCCGTGGTTCGAAGTGCACCAGCAGAGCAGACGGACATGGTACCTGACCCGGGAAGCTGAAGCGTCCGGTCCGGTCGCCCCAGTCAGAAGCAAACGGCCATCCTCCGAGGCGCGTACCGGGCAACCGATCGCCGACCACTGCACCGTGGCGGCCTCGGGAGAGCTGCTCCGCACGGGGCGGGTCCGGGTGGGAGCGGTTTCGACAACAGTGCTCCTCGGCGAGCAGTGTGGAGGAATGGCCGGAACCACCATCCAGGGAGTGATACTCGACCACGTGGCCCACGCGGTACCTCGCTGGCAGGACGTCTGGACTCGGTACGCCGTCGACTTTGGGGCCGAATGGAACTCCGGAGGGCCGGGCCGGGGGTTCGCTCCGGGTCAGCTCCGATTCGGCAACAACGCCCGGATCGAGATCCTCATGCCGCACGACCCACATCTCAATGACTTTCTCGTCCGGTTCCTGGCCCGTCACGGTCCGGGGCCACATCACCTGACGTTCAAGGTCCCCGACCTGGACCTGGCCATCGATCTGGCACGGTCGGCCGGGTATGAGCCGATCGGGATCAGTCGCGACGATCCGCAGTGGATGGAGGCGTTCCTCCATCCCAAGATTGCGACTGGGATCGTCGTGCAGATCGCCGAGGCCCCGGTTCCCTGGTCCAGTCCACCACCCGACGACTACCCGAGTGAGCGCAGACAGCGCCGGGACGGGTCCGGTCCGGTTCCTCCGGCCGCGCTTCGTCGGGTGGTGCACGCGGTCGCTGATCTTGATCGAGGCACCGAGCTCTTTGTCGGGCTTCTGGGAGCGAGCATCACGGGCCACGGCGAACGGGCTGACTATCGATGGGCCGATCTCGACTGGGGCGTTCCACTGGGTCTTCGCCTCGTCGCCCCCACCGGCACCCGTCCCGACTCGCCGCTTCGCCGGTGGCTGGGAGGCCGATCCGGACGGGTGCACCATCTCCTCCTCGAGGTGGAGGACCCCGAGTCCGTGCCCGGAGGCGCCTACGGGGAGCCAGCCTCGATCGGGCTCGGTGGGGATGCCACTGATCAGCCGCGCTGGGTGGTCGACCCCGAGTTCAACGCTGGAGTGCGACTGGTCCTTGCGTCGCGCTGACCAGTGCTTGTTGCCTGGCCGCCCGCCCGGAGCCCGTTTTAGAGGCGAACGCCGAGCCGCTCAATGTGAGGCTACGGCGAAACTCCTGGTGAACCGGGGGTCCCTCCCCTCCCGGCACACCCGTGGGCGCAGGCACCTGCAGGAGGCCGGCGGGCTTGCGGCTCTGAGGTCCCGCCGGACCGATCGGCCTGCGGTCGGGATGCGGCTACAGCCTATTGACCAGATCCCACCGACGCTCGCCGGCAGCGCGGACCGCCGAGCGGCACCCCTCCGGGTTCCGCCGGACCTGGATCGATCCTGGGAATCGAACGCACTGGTCGGTGCCGATAGCCTGGGCGAGTGGCTCCCCGATCCCCCGACGACGGCTTGGACGACGAAGACGGCTTCGACGACGGGGCGGATGGAGGCGACAACCCGGGAGCCGGCGCCCAGATGAAACCCACGCTCGGCGAGCGGCTGCGCTCCGGTCTCCAGCCCCGGGCCAGCGGGTCGGCCACCGCTCAGGCCAGCACCAAGCGGGCCATCGAACGCCTGGACGACCGGGAGCGTTGGATCTGCTTCGCCGCCGCGGGGTTGGCCGTGCTGTCCGGACTCCTGATCTACCTCGTGGAGACGGAGAACTCACACTTCCGGCTGCGCAAGGGGGAGCTCACGCCCCAGACTTCCCTCGTCATCGGCCTAGTCACCGGAGCCCTACTCCTCGGCGGCACACTCATCGGCCGGCGGGCTCCGGTCGGGTTCGTGGCGCTGTTCACCTTCCTGGCCTTCGGCACCCAGTACTTCTCGGGAATACCCTTCCTGGTGCTGGCGGTCTGGCTGCTGTATCGGTCCTACAAGTTCCAGAAGGAGGCCGCCGCGGCTCGTCGGACGGCGATGGCGGGTAGCACCTCGTCTAGTTCGTCCCGGGCCCGAGGTTCGACCGACGCGGGCGGGTCGACCAAGGCCCGGACGGCCAAAGGCTCGGTCAAGGCCACGAAGGGTCCGGTCCGCCCCGAGGGCAACAAGCGGTACACCCCCAAACGACCCCCGCCCCCGGCCCCCAAGCCTTCCCGACGAGAGCGCAAGGCGGCCCAGGCCACGGAGTGACGCGGCACCCGAGCTCCCCCGCCCAAGAGGGACGACCGATGACGGGCCGGGCTACTCGGACCCGGTAACCAGAGCGGAGCGCAGCAGCTCGAGGATCTCGGTACGGCGACGCACCAGGGAGCGGGCTGTCGGCTCCTCGCCGAAGGCCCGGAGTACCTCCACCTCGGTCACCATGCCGATCACCGTGGAGTAGATGGCCAACAGCAGCAGCCGCGGCTCGTGCCGACGCATGTACCCGGCGTCCATCTCCGACTCGAGGAACTCGGATGCCCGCCTGACCATCGGGTCCAGGGCCGTCACCAGGCGGGTGGCCGCGGGGTTTCCCAGACGGCCCATCTCCCGGACCAGACCCAAGAGTTCCGGTCGACGGGCCGCCAGCCGGAAGACCGACCGGACCACGGCCTCGATCCTCGACCAGCCCGTTCCCGCCGTCGTGAGCGACTCCTCGAGGGCGGCGGACAATTCGACGGCACTCCGGTCGATGACCGCTTCCAGCAGCACCTCCTTGCTGGGGAACCAGTAGAGGATGGTCTGCTTGCGGATCTCCAGCCCGGCGGCCAAAGCGTCCAGCGAGGAGGCGTCGTAGCCCCGAGTGGCGAAGGAGACCAGCGCGGCGTCCAAGATGCGATCGGCGGTGCCGGCCACCGCTCCGGGGGTCCGTCCGGTGGGAACGGCACGGGGCCGGGTACGGTCCCGGAGGCCGCCCCGTTGGGTTGCCCGGACTGCGACCCGCTCCGGGCCCGTCTTGCCGGCCCCGGTCGTCGACCCCGGGGTCGGCTCCGGCTCTATGCTCGCTTTGCTCACTTACCATATGGTAGACAGATCTCGTGACCCGTGTCCGCGATGCCCTCGCCGGCAAACAGTTCTTCATCACCGGGGCCACCGGATTTCTGGGAACCGCCCTGGTCGAGCGCATACTGCGCTGCGTCCCGGACAGCCGGGTGGTCCTCCTCATCCGACCGGGACGACGGGCGACGCCCCTGCAGCGGGCCACCCGCGAGATTCTGAAGAACGACTGTTTCGACCTGCTCCGTGAGCAGTTCGGTGAACGGTTCGACCCCGAGGTGACCACCCGTGTCACCGCCGTGGCCGGCGACGTGGCCACCGACGGCCTCGGGCTCGACGACGAAGGCCTCCAGCACCTGTCCGAGTGCGACGTGGTGGTACATTCCGCCGCCGCGGTGAGCTTCGACTCCCCCCTCGACTCCGCCGTCGAGGTCAACCTGCTCGGCCCGTCCCGGGTGGCTGCGGCCATCGTGGCGGCCGGTCGTGTCGCCGCCGACCAGGGCCGGACCGGGCCGGCCCACTTCATCCCAGTGTCGACGGCCTACGTGGCCGGTACCCACCAGGGCGAGGCACGAGAGGAGCTGTTGGGCGGGAGCCGGTTCAGCGTGGCGGTCGACTGGCAGTCCGAGGTGGCGGCGGCCCGGCGGCAGCGGGGGGACACGGATGCCGAATCCCGACAGCCGGAGCGCCTGGCCGGCTTCGCCAAGGCCGCCCGAGGTGAACTGGGAGGGGCCGGCCTCCACCTCTTGGCCGAACGGGCCGAACGCCTGCGCGAGGACTGGGTCAAGAAGCAGATGGTCAAGGTGGGCCAAGCCAGGGCCCAGTCCCTCGGCTGGCCGGACGCCTATCCCTATACCAAGGCCCTGGGCGAGCGGGCGCTCGTCAGCCAGTTCGGCGACACCGTGCCGATGACCATCGTGCGACCCTCCATCATCGAGTCGTCTCTGGCCGAGCCCCGCCCCGGCTGGATCCGGGGCTTCCGCATGGCCGAGCCGATCATCGTCTCGTACGCCCGGGGCCTGCTGCGCGAGTTCCCCGGGGTGCCCGAGGGCGTCACCGATGTGATCCCGGTAGACCTGGTGGTGGCGGCCATCATCGCCGTGGCCGCCGACGCCCTGCTCGACGCCGACGCGGCCGGCGGGCCAACCGTGTACCACGTGGCGTCGGGGGTGAGGAACCCGTTCCGCTACGGCCGGCTGGTCGAGCTGGTCCAGGCCTGGTTCACCGAGCACCCCCTCTACGACAGTGACGGCCAGCCCATTGTGGTGCCGGCCTGGTCCTTCCCGGGCCGGGGTCGGGTGCAGCGCCAGTTGACCCGGGCGTCGGCGGCCATGGACCTGGCCGAGAGGGTGGTGGGAACCCTGCCCATCCGCGGACGCCAGGCCGCGTGGATGGCCGCGCTGGAGGAGCAGCACCTGCTGGCCGACCGGGCCCTCGGCTACGTAGAGCTGTACGGCGCCTATACCGAGACCGAAGCCCGCTACCGGGTCGATCGCCTGATGGCCCTGTGGGACCGCATGGACGCCGACGACCGGCGGACCTTCTGCCTCGACCCGGCCGCCGTGGACTGGGAGTCCTACGTGCAGGACATCCATCTGCCCTCCATCATCGAGCACGCCCGGGTCCGTACCACCCCGGGGCGGTCCTCCAAGCCGAACCGGGCCGTTCGGGCCCGGAAGGCCATCCTCTCGCCCGATCGACACCTGGCCGCCTTCGATCTCGAGAACACCCTCATCGCCTCCAATGTGGTCGACTCGTACGCCTGGCTGGCCTCGCGGCATCTGGCCCCGGCCGAGCGGGCTGCCTTCGTGGCCGACCTGGTGGCCGAGGCACCGTCCCTCCTCCTGCTCGATCGTCAGGACCGGGGGGACTTCCTCCGTTCCTTCTACCGTCGATACGAGGGGGCGCCCGTGGACCGGCTGCGGGACGACGGATGGGAGCTCTTCCACCACCTGCTGTTGGCCAAATCCTTCCCCGACGGTTTCGCCCGGGTCCGCCAGCACCGGGCCCTCGGCCACCGCACGGTCCTGATCACCGGGGCACTCGACCTGGTGGTCGAACCTCTGCGTCCGTTGTTCGACACCATCGTGTGCGCTCGGCTCGGCGAGGAGGAAGGCGCCTTCACCGGCCGGCTCGAAGAGCTCCCGCCCATCGGGGAGGCCCGGGCCCTGGTACTGGCGGAGTACGCCGAGGCGGAGGGTCTGCAGCTCGAGGAATCGATGGCCTACGCCGATTCGGCCAGTGATCTGCCGATGCTGGAGGCCGTGGGCTTCCCGGTGGCGGTGAACCCGGAGGCCAAGCTGGCCGCCATCGCCCGGCGGCGGGGTTGGCACGTCGAGCACTGGCACAAGGCCGAGGGGGGTTCCCAGCCGATCCTGCCCCTGGGCCCGGTCGACCGGCGGGGCTCACTGGGACGAGGCCGGACCAGTGCCGCCGCTCTGGCCGGTGCCGTACGGCGACTGCAGGCGGAGCGGGCGTGAAGGCACTGGTATTCGAGCGCAACCTGCCCCGCTTCGCCGCCTCCCGGGTGGCCTCCCTGCTGGGTTCGGGGCGGGGGGCCGGTATCGGGCCCCTCCAGCTGCTCGAGACCAACCCGCCCGAACTCCCGGGCCGGCACTGGTTCCACCTCACCCCTCTCCTGTCCGGCATCTGCGGCTCCGATCTGGCCACCCTGGACGGTCGGAGCTCGCGGTACTTCGAAGACCTGGTCAGCTTCCCGTTCGTCCCCGGCCACGAGGTCGTCGGGCTCCTGGAGACTGGGGGGGAGGACCACCGCGGTGCGGCACTGCCCCCCGGGACCCGGGCGGTCATCGAGCCGGTCCTCGGCTGCGCCCCGCGCCACATCGATCCGCCGTGCCCCTACTGCGCCGGAGGTCACACCGGGCTCTGCGGCAACGTGGCCTTCGGCGACCTCCGCCCCGGCCTTCAGACCGGATTCTGCGCGGACACCGGCGGCGGCTGGTCGACGGCGCCGCTCAATGCCCACGCATCCCAGCTCCACGCCGTGCCCGAGTCGTTCACCGACGATGACGCGGTGATGGTCGAACCCACCGCCTGCGCCGTCCACGCCGTGCTGTCCGCCGGGGTCGACGGCGACGACGTGGTCGCGGTCATCGGCGCCGGGACGCTGGGTCTGGCCTGCACCGCGGCCTTGCACCACCTGGTCCGACCGGGCACGGCCTGCTCGGTGACGGTCGGGGCCAAACACCACCACCAGCGGAAGGAGGCCGAGGCACTGGGGGCCGATGTCGTGGTGGTCCCGGACCAGCTGGCTCGGGCGGTCCGGCGACAGTCCGGCTCCCTGGTGCTGGCAGGGCGGCTGACCGACGGCGCCGACGTCGTCTTCGATTGTGTGGGCTCCTCGGAGTCGCTGACCCAGGCGCTGGCGATGGTCCGCCCCCGCGGGCGGGTGGTGCTGGTGGGCATGCCCGGCCGGGTCGCCGTCGACCTGGCCCCGTTGTGGCACCGCGAGCTGCAGCTGGTCGGGGCCTACGCCTACGGCACCGAGTTCGGCCAGGGCCCGGAGGATCCTCCCGGGACCCGTGAGCGGCCCCGGACCTTCGACCTGGCCATCGATCTGGTGGCCTCAGCCGGCCTCGGGTCGTTGGTGTCGGCCGCCTACCCCCTGGAGCGCTACGAGGAGGCCATCGCCCATGCCGGCGCCGCCGGCCGCCGCGGCGCGGTCAAGGTGGTCTTCGACCTACGCAACCCGAAAGGACGCACCCGATGAGCCCCAGGCCCGGATTCGTGCTCGACGTCGACCGTTCCACGCCGCCCACCCTGTTCTGGCGCGGGGAGAGGTTCAGCTTGGAGCGCCTGCCCGAGGGCAGCCGGGTCATCTACGCCCCGGAGCCCATCGAGCCGCTGAAGGATCCGTCGGCGGCCATCCGGACCGCCCTGGCCGAACCGGTGGGCGATCAGCAGCCCCTCGCCTCCCTCCTCCGGCCGGACATGAAACTGACCATCGCCTTCGACGACATCTCGCTCCCCCTCCCCCCGATGGAGCGACCCGACATTCGTCAGCTGGTCATCGAACAGGTACTGGACACCGCGGCCGACGCCGGGGTGGACGACGTCGCCCTCATCGTGGCCCTGGCCCTGCACCGCCGGATGACCGAGGCCGAGCTCCGCCACGCCATCGGCGACCGGATCTACGACGCCTTCGCTCCCAACGGTCTCCTCACCCAGCACGACGCCGAAGACCCCGCCGCCCTCACCCATCTCGGCCACACCGACCAGGGCGAGGACGTGGAGATCAACAAACGGGCCGCCGAGAGCGACCTCTTGGTCTACGTGAACATCAACCTGGTGGCCATGGACGGGGGCCACAAGAGCGTCGCCACCGGTCTGGCCAGCTACAAGAGCCTGCGCCATCACCACAATCCCCGGACCATGCAACGGTCAAGGTCGTTCATGGACCAGCACCACTCGGAGCTGCACTCGGCCAACTGGCGGATGGGCCGGCTCATCGCCGAGAGCGGGGTCAGCGTCTTCCAGATCGAGACCACCCTCAACAACAACACCTTCCCCACCGCCTTCCGGTTCCTCCAGAAACGGGAGTGGGAGTGGAAGGCCAAGGACCGGATGGGGTATCTGGCGGCCTCCACCGCCCTCGACCGCACCCCGTCCCGGTTGTCCCGCCAGATCTTTCACTCGGTGAAGGCCCCCCACCGGATGACCTCGGTGCAGGCCGGCGAGGTGGAGGCGGTGCACAAGATCACCACCGACAACGTCTGGGCCCAGCAGGGCGTGGTGGTGGAGGGTCAGACCGACATCCTCACCATGGGTCTGCCCTACATCAGCCCGTACAACGTGAACTCGATCCTCAACCCCATCCTGGTGGCCTGTCTGGGACTCGGCTACCTGTTCAACATGTACCGGGGCAGGCCCCTGGTGCGTGAGGGCGGGGTCGTGATCATGACCCATCCCACCCCTTGGGAGTTCAACCCCGTCCACCACCCGAGCTACATCGACTTCTTCGAGCAGGTCCTGAGCGAGACCACTGATCCCATCGAGGTGGAAGCCCGCTTCGAGGAGTCGTTCGCCACCGACCCGTGGTACATCCACCTCTACCGCACCGGCCACGCCTACCACGGAGTCCACCCCTTCTACATGTGGTACTGGTGCGCCCACGCCCTCCAGCATCTGGGTGGCGTGGTCATCGTCGGCGGGGACGCCGCCGCCGTGCACCGGCTCGGGTTCCGGGCGGCCTCCACCCTGGCCGACGCCTTGGAGATGGCGGAGGACGTGGTGGGTCCCTCCCCGACCCTCACCCACCTGCACGCCCCGCCCATCCTGATGGCCGACGTCCAGTGACTCCCGGCCACCCGGATCCGTCCGGCCGGACCGGCGGGCCGAGGACCAACTCCTCCAACTCCCTCCGCTCCCGGCGGGTGGTCCGCACCGACGCCGCGCTCGGTGGAGCCGTCGCCGGGGAGGCTCCGGGCGCGGCGCTCCGGGCCCTGCGCGACCTGAAGCCGTCCAGGGTGCTCTCTCGTGCCGGCCGGGCGCGCTTCCCGCTGGCCGCACCGAGCTGGCCCGAGTCGGTACCCCGGCCGGCCACCACCCCCGAGCTCGGGGTCCACTACGACACCGCGTGGTCGCGCAAGTACCCGGTCCGCCTGGCACGGGCCATGGTCCTGGACAACGTCACCCGTCCACTGGCCAGGGCGGTGGCGTCGCCACTGATCCGAGGTGACGAGGCCCTGAACGGGCTGGAGGCGCCGGTCATCTTCGCCGCCAACCACGCCAGCCACGCCGACACGCCGCTGCTGTTGAGCTGTCTCCCCCTACGGTTCCGTCACCGGACCGTCGTGGCGGCGGCCGCCGACTACTTCTTCGACCGGCGTTGGAAGGCCGACGCCTGGTCGTTCTTCCTGGCTGCCATCCCCATCGAGCGGACCAAGGTCAACCGACGCTCGGCCGAGCTGGCCGCCGCACTACTCGAGGACCAGTGGAACCTGGTGATCTTCCCCGAGGGCGGGCGCTCACCAGACGGTTGGGCCCAGACCTTCCGGGGCGGGGCGGCCTACCTGGCCGCCCGCACCGGCCGACCGGTGGTGCCGGTCCATCTCCACGGAACCCGACACATCCTCCCCAAGGGGCGAACCGGCATTCACCGAACCCGGACCACGGTGACCTTCGGCACGGCCCTCTGGCCGGAGGTGGGAGAGGACGCCCGGCGCTTCGGGGTCCGCATCGAGGCAGCCGTGGCCACCCTGGCCCACGAGGCCGACTCCGATTGGTGGACGGCGCGGCGACAGGCCGCGGCCGGGACCACCCCGGCGCTCCAGGGCCCCGATGCCGCCGCCTGGCGGCGCTCGTGGATGCTGGCCGATCCACCCGGCCGGCGAGATCACGGCTCCGACGGTCAGGCGGAGTGGCCCAAGATCTCCCGATGAACCGCCCGGTGGGCCGGTACCGGCCCACCGATGCCCATCCCCGTCGGCTTGCCCCGCTCCGGCAGTGGCGTGGTCACCGGAGGGGCCGACCGGGCCAGGTCCATCGGTGTCGGCGTCCGGCGTCCACCGAGGCCAACCGATCCGTTCGGAGCGCGGCCTCGTCGGTGTCGTCCAGGGGGCCGAGCTCGACCGGCTCCGCCACGCTCGAGAGCGCCCAGCCCACCAACAGATCGGCCAGCTCGGTGTTCCGGGCCAGAAGGGGACCGTGCAGGTAGCTCCCGAGTACCTTACCCTGCCACGCCCCCTCGGTGCCGTCCCCCGCTCCGTTGCCCACACCGCTGATCACCTGGCCCAGGGTCCGGGCGCCGCTGCCCAGCTTGGTCACGCCCCCGTGGTTCTCGAAGCCGGTGAGGCGGCCCAGCCGGCGTCGGCCCGACAGGAGGGGGGCCTCGGGCGTGGCCGACGCCACCAGCTCCCCGACAGCCCGACGGCCGGTCCCCTTGCGGGTGGTCACGTCGAGAAGACCGAGTCCCGGATGTGGCCGGTCGCTGCTGTCGGGAAAGGAGTGGCCGAGGAGCTGGTAACCGGCGCACACGCCGAGCACCACCGCGCCACGTCGCACTCCACGGTGGAGGGCTCCGTCGGCCAGCAAGGATTCGGCGGCGCGGACCTGGGGACCGTCCTCGCCTCCTCCGAGACAGTAGATGTCCCCATCCGGAAGTGGTCCGCCCGAATCGGCCTGGAGGAGCTGGGTGTCGATCCCCCGCCACGAGGACCGCCGGGCCAGGATCAGGCCGTTCCCCCCGTCGCCGTAGGTGCCGAGCAGGTCGGGGTAGACCACCACGACGGTCAGGGCCCTGCGGCCGTTGTCCGACGTCACATCCGGGTCCGGAGATCGGCGAAGGCCGTGTAATTGGCGACGACATCGACCCGTCCCCGCCGACCCGCCCCAGGGTGGGGCGCAGCTGGCGGTGTTCCGTCCCGCCCTTCGGCCCGAGCGGCCCCGAGCGCGGTCCGAGGCGGCGCCCGATCGGGGACCTCCTGGACGGCCCGGTCCACGGCCGCCACCGGGTCGGACACCACCACCGCCTCCACCCCGGCGTAGCGGAGACGCACGGCCAGGTCGAGGCGCCGCTCACCGGTGACCATCACCGATCGACCGGTCAGGCGCTCGAAGGGCACGTCCCACAGCCAGCTGGTGTCGAATCCGTCGGCGGTTCGGGCGTTCACGGAGAGCACCACCGGATCGGCATCCCCCGGCTCACCCGGTACCGCGTCCTCCTCCAGCAGGTCGAAGATGGCGGTCCAACCGGCTGGGTTCTTGGCCAACAGGAGCCGGATCGGGTGACCACCGCGCACCGTCGAGGAGTACCGGCCAGCCACCTCCCCCACCGACGCCACCCGGGCCAGCAGCCCGGTCACGTCGACGTCCCGGGCCGGACGCTCCGAAGGGCCCCGGTCCGCCGGGTCCGGGCCGCCTCCGGCCGGGGTCATGGCCAGCGCCGCCACCACCACCATGGCGGCGTTGGCCCGGTTGAACTGACCGGGGAGGCCGAGGTCCACCGCGAAGTGCCGGCCGTCGGCGAACACCAGCTGGTGACCCTCCAGCCACGCCTCCCGCGCCGGCCGGGAGAGTGGACAGCGCTCGCAGCTCCAGTCATCCGCCTCGCCAAAGACGATCCGACCTCCACACGAGGGACATCCGACCGCATCCAAGTGCCACACCTGGCCGGCCCCCACCCACCGGACGTCCGCGGCGGCCATGGCCGCCCAGACCACCATGGGATCGTCGGCGTTGGCCACCACCACCGTTCCCGTCCCGGCTCCGTCCGCTCCCGAACGGGGCGGCATCACCGAGAGAGCCGACCGCCACCGGTCGACCAGCATCCGGACCTCCGAGATCCGGTCCAGCTGGTCCCGTGAGAGGTTCAGCAGCACCACCACCCTGGGTGACGTCTCCCCGATCAGTCGGCCCAGGTACCCTTCGTCGACCTCGAGCACGGCGACCCCACCCGACCGGGCCCCGGCCAGCGCGGCGACGTGCCCGGCCGGCATGTTGGCCCCGCTGACGTTGGAGACCACGTCGGGGACTCCCGGGCCCGAGAGCGCCGCCGCCAGCATGCTGGTCGTCGTGGTCTTCCCGTTGGTTCCGGTGACCAACGCCACCTGGTAGCCCGTGGCCAACGTCGCCAGGAGCGACGGGTCCAGGGCCAGGCCCACCCGACCGCCGGCCACGGTGCCGCTGCCGCGTCCCAGAGTACGCGAGAGCCAATTGGCCGCCTGGACGGATCGCACGGCCACGGAGGCGCGGAGGGACAAGACTCTCGGTGGCGTGGGTTCGGGAACCGTCACGCCGAGGGGCGGGTCCGGGCCAGCTCCTCGTCGGTCGGGATGTGCGGGACCCGGGACTCCTCGGGCAGCAGGTCGGCGATGGCCCCCATCAGCGCGGTGGTGTCCGCCACCGCGTCCTCGAGGCCCAGGGCCAGGGGATGGCCCACGGTGATCGTGACTCGGGGGGGCCGGGGCAGCGCGGTCATGTTGGGCACCCGGGAGGACCGAGGCCAGACCCGCTCGGTGCCCCACAGGCCGATGGGGACGACCGGCGCCCCCGTCTCGGCTGCCAGACGGGCGGTCCCCGTGTGACCCCGGAGCACCGGATCGAAGAACGACCGGCCCCGGGGGATGGTCCCTTGGGGGAGCACGATGACCACCTCCCCGGCCCGGAGGGCGGCCGCGGCCCGACGCATCGGCTCCGACGAGCCCGCCCCGCGCTCGACAGCGATTCCCCCCACGGCCCGGGCCAGCCGTCCCACGATCGGGGCATCGAACACCTCCTGTTTGGCCAGGAAGCGCACCGGTCGCCCCAACCGGGCTGCCACGATGCCGATGGCCGCCACGTCGAAGTAGCTGCGGTGGTTGGAAGCCAGGAGCACCGGTCCGCGGTCCGGGATGTTCTCCAAGCCGTGGATGTCGAACCGGGCGTAGGGGAAGGCCTCGGGCCGGAAGAACGGGCGGACCAGGTGATACGGCTCGAAGCCCACCAGCGAGGGGATCCCGGCGGGGCGGTCCCAGTGTTCGAGCGGCCAGCGCCGGGCCAGGGCCACGGCCACCAGGCGCGGATCGGCGTTCAGCGGATGGGGATGTCCCACCGCCATCAGCAGCGGCAGGTCGAACACACTGTCGGTGTAGGCATGCGACGCCGAGAGCGCCACCTCGTGGTCGGCCGCCCACTGGCCCACGGCGGCCCGCTTGCCCAGGCCCCAGACGAATCCTCCGTCGACGCGTCCGGTATACCGACCATCCATCTCGCCGTACCGGGTGGCGATGACGTCGTCGAAGCCCAGCGCCTCGGCCAGCGGCGAGACCAGGTCCAGGGGTGAGGTGGTGGCCAGCACGATCTGGAGCCCCTCGGCCCGGTGCGCCTGCAGGGCCTCGAGCGCCCAAGGCTGGACCAGGTCGACCAGCGGCTCGACGGCCCGCTTGGCGGCCCGACACGTGGCATCGACGGGTCGTCCCCGCATGTAGGGGGCGGCGGCCCGGGCCAGTGCGATCGAGGGCACCGACTCCCCAAAGCGGTTGTAGAAGCCGTAGAGGAGGCCCTCCCCGGGGAGGCGGCGGCCACCACTCAGGACGCCCTCGGCGACCATGGCGTCTTGCAGCACCGGTCCGCTGGCCGACCGGAGCAGCGTGCGGTCGAGGTCGACGAACACGGCGCCGGTCGGATCAGCCATGCCACACGCTACCGCCCGACCGCGGAACCGGGAAGGGTCTCCGGCGACGGAACTGCACCCCCGGGGCACCGGCCTGGCCGGCAACCGCCATCGGCACCGCCGGGGTCGACATGGCCCACGGCTCGGTGGGCGCGCACCGCGCCCTGGACGCGGCAAAGGGACCGCCAGGGGGGGAAGGCGGTCCCTTCGCACTGACTCAACAAGATAGGAGGGGGATTCCTGTTTCCTGTGGTCTCCGTACATAGTACAACGCCTGGCAGCAATCAGTCAAGCAGCTAATATTGATATCTGCTATCATCTTAAACGATGGAGCTACGCCACTTGCAGGCCCTGACCGCCATCAGTGACCATGGCACCTTCTCGGCGGCGGCCGAGCATCTGAACACCGTGCAGTCGAACATCTCGGCCCATGTGGCCCGCCTCGAGCGTGAGCTGGGCACTCCCCTGGTCGACCGGTCCGACGGTCGGCTGACCGAGGAGGGCACGGTGGTGGTGGCCCGGGCCCGCCGCATCCTGTCCGAGCTCGACGCCCTCGTGGCCGACGTGGCCGCCTGCAAGGACGAGGTCACGGGTACGGTCCGGGTGGGCATGATCGGGACCACGGCCCGCTGGCTGGTTCCCCGCCTGATGGACATGGTGCGCCAGCGGCACCCCAAACTTCGGCTGGTGGTGGTGGAGGGCATCGGAACCAGCCTCGAGCCGCAGCTGGCCAGCGGCCAGCTCGATCTCGCCGTCCTCAATCTGCCCCTCTCGGGCCGGGATCTGGTGGCCCGGCTGCTGTTCGAGGAGGACCTCATGCTCATGGTCCCCCAGGGCCACGCCATGGCCGACCCGGAACATCCGCTCAGCCTCGAGGACCTGGCCGAGATGGAGCTCATCCTCCCGCTCCCGGGCACCGCCTTCCGCGACGAGCTCGACGCGGTGACCCGTCCCCTCGGGATCACCCTGTTGCCGGCGGCCGAGATCGACGGGCTCCGGCTCATCGCCTCCCTGACCTTCGAGGGATACGGGCCCGCCATCCTGCCGGCCACCGCCATCCCGTCCTACCTCCGGTCGCAGTTCCATCCGGTCCCCATCGATGGGCTCCCCCGTCGACGGGTAGGGGTCGCCCAGCGCAGCCGGGGACTCCCGTCGGCCCCGACCCGGGCACTGGTCGAGCTGCTCCGGGCCGTGGTGGAGGTTCCCGGTGACCGGCCCGACGGGGTCCACGTCCGGAGCTGAGCCAACCGGGGAGCGCGGCCACCGCCGTCCAGCCGGTCGGAACGCCGCCCTAGCGCTCGGGCACGCGGGGTTCGCGCCACATCCGCCACATGGGGGGACTGCCCACCTTCGAATGGAGCTCCTCGACCACCTCGAAGCCGAAGCGGGCGTAGAAGGGCACGTTGCGCTCCTTGGACGACTCGAGGTAGGCCGGCACGCCGTCCTCGTCGGCCAGGGTCAGGACCGGCTGGAGGAGGGCGGCGCCCACCCCCTGTCCCTGCCGCTCGGGAACGGTGCCCAGGGTGGCCAGGTACCAGTGGGGCTCCCGGGGATGCAGGCCGTCTATCTCGAACAGGAGGCGCAAGGCCCGGACCGTGCGGGTACTCAACAGGTACGGAGCCGTCGGGAGGAGCTGGAGCAGCTCGATCAGGCCGTTGCGGTCCCGGTCGGGCGCACCCCAGACCGCGGTGCCGGCGAGGTCCTCGGTGGTGTAGACGTGCCCGCCCGGGAGGTACTGCCGACGGATCTGGGAGCTGAAGAACGAGTGGAGGCCATGCCGCCGGCGACGGTGGCCGGCGAACATGAAATTGGCGACGGGGTCGTCGGCGAACGCCCGTACCAACCCGGCGGTGAGCGCCGCTACGTCGGTCTGACGGGCCCGGCGAACGGATGGCCGACCGGCTCCAGGCTCCACGGCGTGATGGTAGCTGTCCGGACGGATCACCGACCGACCCTGGCGGCGGGACTGCGCACGCGGCCCGGCCCGGCCGGCCGCCCGGCTCAGTTCATCGCCGGATCCTCGGGAAATCCCGAGACGATGGCGAGGGCGCCCCCCTGTCGCCTCAGCACCCGACGCCACAACCCTTCCGGGTCGGCCGAGATCGGATCTCGGGCCTCGGCCGGCACGACGTACCACGACCCCTCGTCGATCTCGGCCTCCAGCTGCGCAGCGTCCCATCCGGCATACCCCGAGAACAACCTGGCCCCGACGATCGACTCGGCGATCAGCGAGGGATCGGAAGAGAGGTCGACCGTGCCCACCGGGCGATCGGCGTCCACCAGCATCCGCCAGCCGGACAGGTTCCACCTCGGGTCGTCCGTCGAGGTCGGTCGCGAGGTCAGGCGGACCAGGCCGATGAGGGCGTTACGGGCCACCGGTCCACCGGTGAACAGCTCGGCCGGGGCGGTGGCCAGCGGGTGCCACTGTGGGAGCAGCTCCCCGACCGCCACCCCGCCGGGACGGTCGATCACCACCCCGAGGGCGCCATGCCCACCGTGATCGAGTATCAAGATGACCCGCCGGCCGAAGTTGGGATCGGCCAGGCGGGGGCTCGCCACCAACAGCTGGCCCACCAGGTGGTCCGGTGGCGCCGCGCCGCCGTAGGGTTCGAACGGGCTGAACGGTTCCATCGGCACCTCCCGATGATGGCCCAACCGGAACGACGAGTGGCGCCGCTTCCCCGGTTCGGTGAGGCTGGGGCCATGACACTCGTCTCCATCGAATCCGTGACCGAACACGTGCGGGTGGTGATGCTCGACAATCCGGACCGGCTCAACTCACTCTCGTTCGCCCTGGTCGCCGATCTCTACCGCGCCCTGGCCGAGGTGGGGGCAGACAACCGCTGCCGGGTGGTCGTTCTCACCGGTGCCGGCCGGGCCTTCTGCTCGGGTCTGGAACTGGAGCAGGCCGGGATGCCGCCGGGGACCGAGGACATGGGGCGCCATCGGATGGGGATGCGGGCCATGGAGTACATGGGGGGCATCGTCCCGGCCCTCCGGGCCATCCCCCAACCGGTCATCGCCGCCATCAAGGGCCCGGCCTACGGCGGCGGCATGTGTCTCACCCTGGGGGCCGACATCCGGCTGGCCGGGCAGTCGGCCGTGTTTTGCAACGCCGGCATCAGCAACGGATTGGCCGGCACCGAGCTCGGGGTCAGCTGGCTCCTGCCCCGGGCGGTCGGAACATCTCACTCGGCCGAGATCCTCCTGACCGGCAAGAAGGTGGGGGCCGAGGAGGCCCTCCGCATCGGTCTGGTGTCCCAGGTACTGCCCGATGACGCGCTCGTCGACCGAGCCGTGACCATGGCGGAAGGCATGTGTGCCTTCAGTCCGTTCGGCCTGGCGCTCACCAAGGACACGATCTGGGCGGCCATGGAGGTGGGGAGCCTGCGCGCCGCAGTCGACCTCGAGAACCGGACTCAGCTCCTGGCCGGTCACACCGGCAACCTCGACGAGGCGACGGCGGCCTTCAAGCAGAAGCGACCGCCGGTGTACACCGAGTAGTCCCGGTGGAGCGACCGTGACCAAGGCCCGGCGGGGGGGCAAACGACCCCGACGCACCGCTTCCACCACGCCGTCGGGCACCGGCCGGGAGCACTGGCGGGCCGACGGCCAACCGAAGACCCGATTCAGCTCGCAGGACGACGCCAACCGCGCCTCCCTCCGCCTGCGCCTCGAGGAGGGCGCCGACCTCGATCCGTACCGCTGTGGCCTGTGTGGGGGCTGGCATCTCGGTGGTCGGGGCCGGTAGCTATACCGTCCAGACGGTATACTCTTCCCCATGGTCGGCAGCCCCTCCCTCGCCCCACGCGCCAGCACCCGGGATCGGGGGGCCACCAAGGCCCGCATCCTGGACGCCGCGGAGGAAGTGGTGCTCCGGGACGGGGTGGCCCGGCTGACCCTGGAGGCCGCCGCCGCCGAAGCCGGCCTGTCCAAGGGGGGCGTTCTCTACCACTTCCCCACTCGGGACGCCCTGGTGGCCGGCATGGTGGCCAAGATCATCGAGGAGTTCGATCGGGACATCGAGCGCCGGCTGGAGGAGGACGGCGGACCCGGCTGCTTCACCCGGGCGTACATCGGGGCCACCATGGAGCCGAGCGCCGCCCGACCCGACCGGGAGGACCGGCTGGGTGCCGCCTTGATCGCGGCGGTGGCGGCCCAGCCCGATCTCCTGGTGCCACTCCAGGACGCGGCCGGCCGCTGGCAGGCCCGCCTGGAGGACGACGGTCTCGACCCCACCCTGGCCACCGTCCTGCGCCTGGCCTGCGACGGGCTCTGGATGTGCGACCTGTTCGGCCTGGCCCCACCCAACGGTGACCGCAGGTCCTCGGTGGGCCGATCTCTGGACCAGTTGGCTCGGGAACCGTCGTGAGCTCGTCATCCGCCACCGGCTCCGCCACCGAGGCGCCCGAGATCACCCCGCAGGGCGGGCCCTCCTCGGGCACCGGCACCCTCCCGGCCGTCGGGGGCCCGGCCGTCGGGGGAGCCGACATGGTCACCGCCGCGGTCACCGACCGACCGGGCGTGCAGGTGGACGGCTCGCGCCGGCTGATCCGCACCTTGACGGTCACCGTGTTCCTGCAGTGGATGGGGGCCACCGCCATCGTGCCCATGCTCCCGGTCTACATCCGGCACCTGGGAGGATCTGACGCGCTGGCCGGCGTGGTGATGGCGTCGTTCTTCGCCGCCGGGGTGCTCTCCCAGTACCCGATCGGCCGCCTGGCCGATCGCATCGGGCGGCGACCGGTGCTCATCGCCGGGCTGCTCACCTACGGCGTGGCCAGCTTCTCCTTCCTCCTCCCCATCGACGCTCCGATGGCCATCGGCCTGCGCGCCCTGCAGGGCGTCGGAGCGGGCGCCGCCACGGTGGCGGCGCTGGCGATGATCTCGGGTTCGGTGGCGGTGGAACGCCGGGGCCGGGCCTTCGCCTCCATCTATGGAGGCGAGTTGGCCGGCATGGCCGTGGGGCCCCTGGTGGGGAGCGTGGTCGGGATCCACTACATGTGGGCCATGTTCCTGGCGTCCGGGCTGGCATCCATCGGGGCGTGTCTGCCGGCGTCGGCCCTCCGCGAGACCCACGGCGCGGTCGAGGAGCGCGCCGTCCGGACCCGGTCGGACGGGACGCTGCGACCCCTGCGCCGGGTCCGGATCAGCCGCTCGACCACCGGCGCCCTCATCTGCGGAGCGACCCTGGGCCTGACCAGCGGGGTCTACGACATCTGTTGGACCCTGCTCCTCCTGGCCCGGGGGGCCTCGGGCCTCGAGATCGGCATTTCCTGGACCCTGTTCGCCGTGCCCTTCGTCCTGGCCGCCAAACCCAGCGGTTGGCTGGCCGACCACATGGACCGCCGCGCCCTGGTGCTGGTGGGGATCGGGGCGTCCACGGTGTTGTGCGCGTCCTATCCGTTCATCCACAACGTGCCGGCACTGGTCCTGCTGGGGGCGTCCGAGGCCCTCGGATTCGCGGCCGCCCTGCCGGCGGTCCAGTCCCTGCTGACCCAGGGGTCGGCGCCCTCGGAGGGGGGACGGATCCAAGGGTTGTTCGCCACCAGCGAGACCGCCTGCACGGCCCTGTCGGCGGCGGCGGCGGGGGCTGCCTTCGCCGTGGCGTCGTGGCTACCCTTCGTCGCCGTGGCCCTCATCTGCGCGGTCGGCTTGGCGGCGGCCACTGCCGTGTGGTGGACGGTACCGGGCCGGGTCGACCGATCGGGCGGGCCCGATGCCCTCGACGTCATCGTGCCGGCGCCGTAGCAACGCCGGGGCGCCGTCCGGTCACTCGCCCGCGCCTGCCCTCCACTAGGGTCGGCCGAGGTGGACCGAGGCCTCCCACCGTCCGGTGCTCGGGACGGTACACACCGCGGCGGCCAGTCGCAGCAGCCAGTCCATGACCGCGCCGGGAGCGGCACCGGGGGGAACGGTGGCCACCAGGCCCCGGCGGGGATGGTCCTGGGTGATCCGCCACCCCTCGGGCAGGGTGAGACCGAAGTCGCCCAGCTTCCAGGCCAGGTGGGCTCCGGCGGCATGCTGGACACCGACGGTCGTCGGACGGGTGGTGCCGTCGGGCAGGTGCTTCCCGGGCATCCAGGTCACCGTGGGCACCTGGTGGGTCGAGCCACCCAGGAAGGCGAACGGGCCGGGGGCCGGGGGCTGGTGGTTCTCTTCGATGAGCGGCACCACGTTGATCCACCCGGTTCCACCGGCGGCCACCTCGGTCATGTGGGCCGACAGCTCCGGATCGTCGTGAGCTACGAACTCGAACTCCTGGGGACGGCTCCGGGTCATGTCTGGAGGTCGAGAATGCCCTCGGCCATCGATTCGAGCTCCGCCCGCCACGAGGGCGGTTCCACCAGGGGACGGACCACGAACTTGGAGAACCCCACGGCGAGGAACTCCTCGAGCATGGCCCGCAGCCCGGCGATGCCCACCGGGACCACCTCGGTAGGATCGACTCCCCGGCGGGCGGAGCCGACGGCGCGGAGCGCATTCGGAGAGAGGGGCTCCGAGGCATAGGCGAGCGACACACCGAAATGTTCGGAGCTGATCGACCGTCCTTCCCGGGCCGCGGCGTCCTCCACGACCAGCCGCCCTGCCGCCACCTCCGCGGGGGTGCAGGTCGAAGGCAGCCACCCGTCGGCGAAGCGACCGCACCGGCGCAATGCGGCCGGGACCATCCCCCCCGTCCAGAACTCCAGCGGCTCCTGGGTCGGCCTCGGCGAGACGGTCACCCCGTCGAACCGGCCGGCCCGCCCCTGGTGGGTCACCGCCGCGCCGGACCACAGCTCCCGGAGGAGCGGCAGCATCTCGTCCATCATCGCGCCCTTGTCCGGTCCGGCTACCCCGGCAGCACCGGTCTCGGGTCCGCGGGGCAGGCCGGGCACAAAGGTGCACAGGAGCCGGCCGCCGGAGAGCACGTCGAGGGTGGCCAGCTCCTTGGCCAGACGGACCGGGTTCCGTCCGGGGAGCAGCATCGTGGTGCCGAGTTTGACCCGCGGGTTGTGGGCCGCGGCGACTGACAAGGCGACCAGGGGATCGAGGGTCGGAGCGGTCAGTACTTCGGGCAGCCAGATGGAGTCGAATCCGAGATCGTCGACGTCGTCCACCAGCTGGGTGAAGGACGCGGCGGCACCGGCGGACGCCACGCCCATCCCGACCCCGATCCGCACCTTCATCGTCGCGGGCCCCTGACCGCCCATCGGATGTCCGGACTCACGATTCACCCAGGGCTCGACCGTCGTACCGGTCGATGGTGGCGAACGAACCGACCGGGTCCCGTCGCAGCTTGGTGGGTCGATGCACCGGCACCCCGAGGGCGAGAACACCGACCACCGACACCGTGTCGGGGATGGCCAGTTGGTCCTTCACCGCCTGCTCGTCCCGGACCACCATGGTGGTCATCACCCCGGCCAGTCCCTCAGCCCGGGCGGCCAGAAGGATGCTCCAGGCGAACGGGTAGATCGAGGCTCCACCCACCATCGTGTAGTGGCCGCAATCGCGGTCGACGGTGGCGAGCTTGGACAGGTCGGCCAGCAGGACCAGCATCACCGGGACCCGGTCGAAGTGTTCGGCGAACCCACCTGGTCCCTCGGCGGCCGCCTGGGCCAGGGCCGGAGCCCCGAGGATGGACTGGCGCTCGAGCGCACGGTCGGTAACCACGGCCCACGGGGTGAGGCCGGCCGACACCTGAGCGAGATACTGGTACCAGCCGGGCAGGTAGGCCTGGCGCATCGCCCGTCGCAGGGCAGGGTCCTTCACCACCACCACCCGCCAGGCCTGCCGGTTCCCGCCGTTGGGGGCGAACCGCGCCGAGTCCAGCAGCCGATACACGGTCGAATCAGGCACCGGGGTGTCCTCGAACTCGCGCACCGCTCCGGTGGAGCGCAGGGCCTCGATCAGTTCCACGTCAGAGACGGTAGTGGTCCGGTGGCCGATCCGTGGCGCCGGCGGGCCGCGGTCGACGGGACCGCCGCCCACCTGCTTGACTGGTCCTCCGCCCTCGCGGCCGTCGCCCCTTGTCGGGCCGTCGTCCTCTGCAGTCCGAACCACTCCGAGGTGAACCACCGTGGCCGGCAACGACCCAGCCCAACCGCCTACCCGCGTTCCCTTCCGGTCCCCGCCGACCCGGTGTCTGCCGGCCGGGGTCGCCCTCATGACCTCCATCCTGGTGCTGGCCGCGTGCTCCTCGGCCCCGGCGGCGGACAAGACCCCGCCCCGCCCCGCCCCGCATCCGAAGAGCACCACGACGACGCTGAGTGAGCCACCGACCACCACGACGACCACCTCACCTCCCCCCACGCTCAGCCTGACCGTGGAGCCCGCCAACCAGTACGAAGCGGTGGTCCAGATGGTCCAGCGAGCCCGTCAAAGTCTGGACATGACCATGTACGAGCTGGACGACCCCAACCTGGAGCTCCAGCTGGTCGGGGCCTGGGAGCGCGGCGTGGCAGTCCGAATCCTGCTCGACCGAGCCGGTGGCGGTGCTTCCGTCAATCAAGCGGCCTTCGACACCCTGCACAGCCGGGGCGTCCCGGTCCGATGGGCGCCCGGGTCGGTGGACTTCCACCAGAAGACCCTCACCGCGGACCAGACCGAGTCGGCCATCATGACCGGCAACCTGACCTCCTCCTACTACCCCACCACCCGTGACTTCGTGGTCGTGGACCGCATCCCCGCGGCGGTGCGGTCCATCGAGATGGTGTTCAACCACGACTGGAACGGGGCCACCACCAACCGGGTCAGGCCGGTGGCCGGACTGGTCTGGAGCCCGGGGGCCCGGGCCACCCTGGTCGCCTTCATCAACTCGGCCCGGCACACCCTGGCCGTCGAGAACGAGGAGATGGCTTCGCCGGCCATCATCGCGGCCCTCAAAGCCGCCGGCCGCCGGGGCGTGGTGGTCACCGTCACCATGACGGCCAACCCGGCGTGGACCACCGCCTGGAGGGGGCTCACCCGGTCCGGGGTCCAGGTCGCCACCTACCCCGCCACTCCGACGGCGCTGTACATCCACGCCAAGGCCATGGTGGCTGACGGCACGATGGCCTTCGTCGGATCGCAGAATTTCTCCCTCGACGGTCTGGCCCACAACCGGGAACTCGGGATCATCACGGGCGACGCATCCGTCGTCGGACCCCTGGCCCAGACCATGGCCGCCGACTTCGCCGGTGGCACCCGGTTCGGGGCCGCCCCGGCGGGAAGCGCCCCCACCACGACGGTCGCCTAGGATCCCGGCAAGTCAACCGCCGCCTACAGCACCTCGAGGATGGCGTCGGCGGCACTCACGGTGAGGCCCCCGCCGGGCTCAACCTGGAGGGCGGTCACCACGCCGTCCTCGATGACCATGGCGTAGCGCTGGGACCGGGTGCCGAGGCCGAAGCCGCTGCCGTCCATCTCGAGGCCCACGGCCGCGGTGAACGCACCGTTGCCGTCGGCCAGCAGGGTGACCCGGTCGCCCACCTGTTGGTCCTTGCCCCATGCCTCCATGACGAAGGGGTCGTTCACCGAGATGCAGGCCACCGTGTCCACGCCCTTGGCCCGAAGGTCGTCGTTGCGGATCAGGTAGCTCGGCAGGTGGTAGTCCGAGCAGGTCGGGGTGAACGCTCCGGGCACGGCGAACAGGACCGCCCGGCCCGAGCCCAGCACCTCGCCGGTCCGGACATGCGTCGGGCCTCCGGGACCCCACGACATGACTTCGATGTCAGGGATGGTGTCTCCTACGGCAATGGCCATGATCTGGCTCCTCGGTGTGGTTGCTGATGTCGGTTGAGTGATGGGGCGCGGCGCGGTCGTCGGCGAACAGTGTCTCAATCCGTCCACAACGCCGGTGAGCAATCACCGAAGCTGGGCGGTTTCGATGCAGCATACGGTCCCGGGCAGCCACCCGATCACCAGGGGATGAACGGCTCCCCGCCAGGTGCCGACGGGGGTTCGGGGGTGCGCCTCCGTGACCCGTCCAGACGGCGGCGCACCCCCGTCAACAGGACCGCCCCCACCCCGAAGGCCACCGTTGAGCCGACCAGCAGGCCCAGCTCGGAGGCCACCACCAGCGGGGGACGGGACGAGAACGCCTGCTCGGCGATGAGCAGGGGAACGGTGAAGCCGATCCCGGCCACTGCGGCCCCACCGGCCACATGGCTCCAGAGCACCCCTTCGGGGAGCCGTCCGAGCCCCAGACGGACGACCACGAAGCAGGCCAGCGTGATACCGACCAGCTTCCCGACCACCCGGGCAACGGCGATGCCGGTGAAGACGGCGGTGGCCCCGGGGGGCGAGAGCATCCCGGTGTGGAAGACGATCCCGGCGTTGGCCAGCGCGAACAACGGGAGGATCAGGAAGGCCGAGACCGGCGCGGTTCGCCGTTCCATCAGCTCGGCCGGGTTCCGGTCGGTCCCGGCCCGGTGGTCCGGCACCAGCACCCCGGCCACCACCCCGGCCAGGGCCGGCTCGACACCGCCCGCGGCCAGCAGGACCCACAGGGCCAGGCCGCCCACCACCACCGCCCTGGTGCCCTGGCGCGGCCACCGGCGCGCCACCACCATGGCCACCGTGACCGCGGCCGCCCCGAGGAGGGCGCCCGGACGGGTCCGGGCGGAGTAGAACACCGCCAGCACCAGCACCGATCCGACATCGTCGGCCACCGCCAGGGTCAGCAGGAGGAGTCGCAGGCCGGAAGGTACGCGCCGGCCCAGCAGGGCCAGGCAGCCGAGGGCGAAGGCGATGTCGGTGGCCATGGGAATGCCCCAACCGGACGACCCCACTCCCCCGTGGTTGAAGGCCACGTAGACCAGCCCGGCTCCGGCCATGCCGCCGGCCGCTCCGGCCACCGGTACCACGGCGGTCCGGAAGTGGCCCAGCTCCCCGGTGCGGTGCTCCCGTCCGATCTCCAGACCGACGACAAAGAAGAACACGGCCATGAGTCCGCCGTTCACCCAGGCCTGCACCGTCCCCAGGCCGGGGAAGATCGAGCCCACCCGGAGCGTGTGGCCCCAGACGGCTGCGTAGCTGGAGCCCCACGGGCTGTTGGCCCACAGCATCGCCACACCCACCGCCAGCACCAGGACCCAGCTCCCGGCGATGTCCGACCGGAAGAACCTTCGGAGGCGGTCCCGACCCCCGTCGAGCCTCCGACCGCTCATCGTGACGCTCGACCGGTGACCCCCACGCCGTCCAGCCAGCCCGGCAGCCGGCGCCCTTTGCCCTCACCGTCGACGGCACCGTGGACGGTGACCGCCGTCGCCCGGATCTCCTCGGACACGGTCAGCAGGTAACCCACCTGGAAGGTGGTACGGGTGAGCGCCCCGACCGTCACGGCCACGGTCACCACCTCGTCGAAGCGAAGTGGCCGCCGGTACCGCAGGTAGACCTCGAGCACGGGGAAGTCGACGCCCTCGGCCCGCACCAGTTCGTAGGGATGGCCGACGTGGCGCAGCAGGGCGGCTCGCGCCTCCTCGAGGTAGGGCACATAGGCGCTGTGGTGGATGATGCCCATGGCATCGGTCTCGGCGAAGCGGGTGCGGATCCGATGGGCGAAGGCATACTGGCTCGGATCCTCTGAAACGATCAGGGACAGGCGCACCCGACGAACCTAGTGTGCGTCACGGGGTGGCCTGGGGCTGGTTCCACTCGATCCAGCCCAGCCCCGACCGGCCGTCGGTGGCCGTGAAACGAGCCGCGGCCCGGGGGAACCGACTGATTCTCCGGTCCGGGGAGGTGAGCAGGATGGGTCCGAAGGCCAACGGCTCGATCCGCAGGTCCAGAGGGCCCGGCTCGATCTGGGCCCGTCCGACAACGGGCAGGCCCTCGTCTCCCAGCTCCTCGGTGACCTCCAGCGAGGTCACCGACTCGACCGGTGCGCCCGGGGGTTGGAGGTAGCCGAAGGCCACCGGCTGGCCGGGGATACGGATGTCGGCCAGGTGCACACGGGTCCCGTCGTCGAGTCGGGCGGCGGCCCAGCACCACCCGAACGCCCACCAGTCCCGCACACCCC
This sequence comes from uncultured Acidimicrobiaceae bacterium, assembly GCA_963833585.1. GTDB lineage: Bacteria > Actinomycetota > Acidimicrobiia > Acidimicrobiales > RAAP-2 > Bog-756. Next base: position 407,620 of record CAWHYF010000005.1, read on the forward strand.
ACGAGTGATCCCGCTGGCCGTGACCGGTGACCTGCCACCGCTCCGGTCCGATGGCGACCTCTCCCGCCACCAGACACGGCACCTCGTAGCGGGTGGTGAGGTCGTAGTGGTACGGCACCCCGTCGGTGGTCCAGGTCAGATCGAGGGCCATGGTGGTGGCCTCACCGGGAGACCCCCGATACACCTCGTCGGGCGCGGCGTACCGGCGGCCCGGCGCGGTCCCCCGGAGGCTCATGGCCACGAGGGCTTCCTCCACCACGCCACGCACCTCGACCCCGTCGGCGGCGATGACCAGCCCGGTGCCCCCCGCCACCGGGAGGTCGTAGTCCACCGACGCCACCACCGGTCTGTCTGCGCCGACCAGCATGGCCGTCCACCAGGTGACGCCCAGATTGGGATAGAGCCCGATCCGGGCGTAGCCGGCGATTCCGCCCTCCCGGGTCACGAAGTCGAGGTAGTAGGACTCGTTCCACAGAAGCTCGGCCCCGGGGGCGTGGCGCCGCTCGTCCTCGGGGTGGACGGAATGCGGGGCCCGCCCGTTGGTCGGCACCCCCGGCTGGACGGTCACCGGTGGGCCCGCCCGGGCAGCGTGGACTCGGCGTCGAGGTCCAGGGCCTGTTGCGCATAACGGGCCACGCTGGTCACGAACATGTCGTCCCCCCGACTGGTGCGTTTCACCAGCATCGAGGCACCGATCGACATCACCAGTCCGCCGAAGCACAGCCGGCGGTACTCATGGTCCAGTCGGTCCCGGTCGAAATCCGCCGCTCCCTCGCCCACCACGGCCCGGTGGTACACATCGAGCAGGTGCCCTTCGTGCCGGCGCCGATCCGTCACCGTCAAACTCCCGCCGAGGAAGTAGGCCACGTCCAAGGCGGCCGCTCCCCAGGCCGCCGTCTGCCAATCGACCACGAAGGGGCGGGGGTCGCCGGGTCGGAACAGCAGATTGTCGAGTCGGAAATCGCCGTGGATCACCGTCGTGGCCCGAGCCCGGTCTTCCAGCCACGGCAGGAGTGCGCCGATGAACCGGTCGCAGAGCGCCAGGTGCTCGGGATCCAGTCGGTCCCGGTAGCGATCCATGAAGCCGGGCCACACCGACCCGAGCAGTCCGGCCAGGAAGGCGTCCGCCTCCCCACCACCTCGCTGCAGCCATTCGAGATCGGCAAGGTCGGAGCATCCCCACACCGGGCCGTGGAGCCTGGCCAATTCGGTGAGGGCCGCGGCGGCAACATCGGCGCTGCATCCGGTCAGCTGGTCACCTTGCGATGCCCCGGTCAGATCCTCGAGGAGCAGGACGAACCACCCGGTCTCGGGCTCGCACTGCCGGTGGTAGCACCTCGGCATCCGGGTGCGGATGGCTCCGGCCACCGCACCGTAGAAGCCCACCTCGATCTCGTAGGCCCGCGTCATCAGGCCGGTCGAGCGGCTCTGTTCGTCGGCGGAGGCGAACTTGGCCACCACCGAGCGGCGGCCGGAGGTGCGCCCGGTGGTCGTGAACCCGACCCGCACGGTGTCCCCCATCTGCCCCGTCCCCACCGGCTCGAGCGAGAAGGAGCGGATCACCGATCCCTCCTCGAGAAGGTCCGACCCGAACAGCACCGCGGTGAGCCAATCAGGGGTCAGGTCCTCGGGCCGCCGCACCAGCGCAGGGCCGGTCCCGGTGTCGCCACCCGCGGCCGCCCCGGAGGTCACGACGGCATCTGGGCGGGTGAGGTGCCGTCCGGGGGGGCGGCCACCTCGACCACCGGTTCGGGCCGGTCGTCGAATTCGGTTCTGAGCGCACGGGACATCACCGCATGCTGGACGTAAAGCGCGCCGATATAGGTGAGTTCCAGGATCTCCTCGTCGGCCAGCTGCGATCGCAGGGCGTCGAAGAGTCCGTCGGGGACCCGCCCGTGGCCATAGACCAGGCAGTCGGTGTAGGCCAGCACGAGCCGTTCGGTCGGCTCGAAGCATGTGGCCGTCGACCAGTAGGGCACTGCTTCGATGATCCGGTCCTCCACCCCGAGCTCGCGGAGGGCCCGGCAGTGCTGCGAGAAGACGAACTGGCTCCCGGCGGCCCAACCCGCCCGGGCCTGGGTCAGCTCGCGCAGCCGGGGGGCCAGGCGCCGCTTCGGACTCTGGTAGAGAGCGAAGCCCCCCACGGCGTGCTCCAACACGTCGGGAACCAGTGCGAAGACCGTCCACCAGTCTCCGGTCGTGCCTCCGCCGGCTCCAGGCTGGGCCACGGGATCCCGCTCACCGAAGATGAAGTCGTACATGGCGGCGACGATCGGCGCGGACGCCTCGGCCCTCGGCACCTGGCGCAGGCGCGGCACCGCTCAGCCGGGGACCCGGTCCGCGGCCCGGGCCGGTCGATGCTTGACGTCGTCGGCCCGCAGGGGTCGGGTCCAACAGGCCAGCTCCAGGAGAATTCCGTCAGGGTCCTGGAAGTACACCGAGCGGACGAAGACCCCCGAGTGCACCTCGTCGGCGATCCCCCACTCGCTGTCGTCGTGATTAGCGACCTCGGTGCAGGCCACCCCGGCGTCGAGCAAGCGTTGCCGGTACTCGTCGATCTGCTCGGGAGGGACGGAGAAGGCCACATGGTTCATCGAACCGATGGCGCTGGTGAGACTGCCCTGGTCCGGTCGCCCAATGGGTGCGGCTATGCCGGGAGCCGGCTCAGGGGCGTCGGGGAACCAGAAGAAGGCCAGGGAGTCCCCCCCACCGCAGTCGAAGAAGAAGTGCTGCCCCATGCCGGCCGGTAGCTCGATGGTCTTGATGAGCGGCATGCCCAGCACGTTGGTGTAGAAGTCAACCGTCCGGGCCATGTCCCGGCAGACCAGGGCCAGATGGTTGATCCCACCGAATTGGAAACGGCCGTCAGCGGTGGTCATGGTCCTCTCCTCTCCCAGCGGGATGCCGAGATCGACACCACGTCGTCCCAGCCATGCCCGCCGCCGGCGGGATCCGGACCCGACCGGTTTCGACCACAGTACCGGGCCGCGTCTCAACGTCGGGAAGGCGTTCGACGGAGCCGACCACCCGACCGTCCGGAGGTCGGCGGCACCGGTCGCCCGCGTCGTCTACTTGGTGTAGATGCCCTTGTCGAAGGTGGTGGTCACCGTCTTGGCCTCCCCCAGTCGCGGCAGCCCGAAGAGGTCCTCGATGGAAGCCAGGGAGGAGTAGTGGTTGTAGGAGGTCTTGGTCACCACCAGGCCCGGGGTGATCGAAGGCGAGATGAGGATGGTACCGATGAGACCCCCACCGGGGCCGCCGAGCCCGTTGCCTCCGCTGTTGGCCGCCGGGCCGGGAGTCTCGCCGCAGCACGCAGTGTCATCACCGGAGGACACGTCGGACTCGTCGAAGGTCACCTCGATCATCCCGTCTTGCTGGTAGGCGGGCGACGCCTTGATGATCGGGATCCAGGTGGCCAGCCAGGCGTTGATGTCACCGACGGCCGAGCCGGCTGGGGCGGTCTCGTTGGTGCACGGGTAGTCGTGACCGTCGTCGCAGAGGTTGGGGGTGATGAAACTGAAGTTGGGGGTGGTGGCCACGGACTGGAGATCCGTCACCAGGCCGGTGGTGCCAGCCGGAGCGCTGGGAGGCAGGTTCCCGCTGGTGTCCCCCAGCGGCACCACGTCCTGATTGCACTCGGCGTTGTTGTCGATGATCGAGTGGAAGTAGACGAAGGGGTCGTGGCGGGAGGCGTAGCCGTCCCCGGCCGTGGCGGACGCCGTCTGGTCACTGGTGCCGACTGTCGGATGGCCGCACGTCGCCGACTCACGGGTCGGGACGTTGCCCATGTCCTCCTCGTAGCCCTTCCAGGTCAGGCCTTCGCCGGTGAGTTGATCAGCCAAGGTCGACACGCCGCCCGGGTAGACGCACCCGTTCCCCTGCTGGATGCCATTGGCATCCTCGGTGGAGCCGGCAGGGAAGTTCGCGAACCCGGAGCCAAGGCAGTCCAACTGGTTGTCGGAGGTCGGCGGCTGGCCCGAGACGAACCCGGTGTAGTTGTCGTTGGAGAAGTGCCCGACCCCGTAGTACTTGGTGAGCAGCGCGCCCGATGCCGGGAGCGTGGTGGCGAGGTATGGATCGGCGGACGGATTCCCGAACGTGTCGGCGTAGCCCTCATTCTCCAGCATGATGACGAAGACGTGCCGGATGATGGGCAGCTTGGTCTTGACGGTCAAGGTCACCGACTGGACCGCGTCAGGCGCCTGCCCGTTGCTGGCCGTCAGGCTGAACGAATAGCTACCCCCGAGAGGCGCCGTACCGGAGACGGTGGCGGTCCCGGAGTTTGGCGGGCCCGCCGTGAAGGACACACCGTAGGGCAGGGTCCCGCTCTCGGTGACGGTGGCGACGGGGTTGCCCTTGGTCCTGACACTGAAGGTGAAGGGCACGTTGACCTTGGCCTTGATGGTGCTCTTACTGGCGAACACCGGCGGGGCCAACGGCTTGGTCTTGGCCCCGGCCAACGTGGCCCCTGGCAGACTGGCCAGGATGGATGCCGTCCCTACCAGCACCGCACCGGAGATGACGACGGCGACCTTGCTTCGAATGCGCATACTTCCCCCTGATAGTTTCGAGCGCGCCCCGGGCCCGCGAGGACGAGGTAACAACCCCTGTGCCCCTGCCGGAATGGTCCTGCACTTCTAGCACGAATGACAGGCCCGTGCCCGATATTCAGGAGCGAATTTGGGGGGACACCGCAGGATCAGGCCGACTCGGTCATCGTTCGGCCCGGTCAGTTGCGTCGGCCGGATCCCTCCGCGGCCGGTCCCCTGAGCAAACCGACTCCGACGGGCCGAGGACCGACCCGGAACGGAGTCCCACCGGTCAGGACCGGAGGGCCCCTACCCGGACGGCGAGAGGCAGCTGCAGAGCGGGGTCCGGTCGGGACGCAACAATGGGACGTCCTGCTCCCCCAGCCCCGTCGGAAGGAGCACCCGCCGAATGGGTCGGCCGCACCTCCGACACTGATTGTGCCGCAGGTGAAGGGGATTGCTCGTCTGCCCCTCTGCCGTGTCCGTCGCCATGGGTCACCTACCTGTGTCGGCCCCGCGACGACAATTGTCACAGACCGGCGTTCAAAGAGGAGGGATACCCGCTGGCATCTCCAGAGTCGACGGACGGGTCCGGACCCAAGTTCAGGGGCAGCCCTCGAGCTACGCCCCACTTCCCTGGAACACCGCGTCCCCGTAGTCGAAGATGCCACCGTCGTGGGCGACGAATCGATAGCCCTCGCCGCTGGGAGTACTCACCATGCCCACGATGCTGGCATTCAGCGACAGGGACCCGGCCGAGCCGAGGAACGGAGCGTCGAACGTGAAGATGCCCCCGTCGGCGGCCACCTCCCAGTAGCCTCCGGTGGACCGGTCCACACTCATCCCGACGACGGGTCTGTTGAGCTTGTGACCGCCCTCCGAGCCTTGGAACTGGGCATCACCGAAGCTGAAGATGCCCCCGTCGGAAGCGACCAGCCAGTAGCCCTTTCCGTCCGAGGTCGGGGCCATGCCGACGATCGGCTTGTTCAGATGCATCGCCCCGGTCGAACCGAAGTAGCCGGCGCTCCCGTAACTGAAGACGCCCCCATCGGAGGCCACGAACCAGTAGCCATGGCCGTCGGGTGCGGCGGCCATGCCCACCACCGGCTTGTTCAGACGGATGTTTCCGGTGCTCCCGTAGAACGAGGCATCCCCGAAGGAGAACACCCCACCGTCTCCTCCCAGCAGCCAATAGCCGTTGCCGTCGGGGGTGGCCGCCATGCCGACCAGGGGCGCACTGAGCGGTACGCCGAAGAGATCCCCGTACGCCACCGCGTCCCCGAAGGCCTCGACCTTCCCTCCGGATGCCACCAGCCAGTAGCCGTTGCCGGAGGGGGTCGGTGCCATGCCGACGAAGTTGAACGACCCATGGCCGGCAACACGAGGCGGTGTCTGGGCTCCGGCATCGAGATTGACAGGAAAGGCCAGCGTGACGAGCCCGGTGAGGACGGTCATCCCGCCGACCACCCAGCTAGACCGTCGGCGCCCTACCCGATGTAGTCCATTCATGGCCCCTCCACCGTGATCGATCCCGGTTCGCCGACGCGGCCCGCGGCCAGGACTGTAGCGATCGGCCCGATCGCCCGCTACCGGAGTCACCGAGAGCGCGTCGGGGGTCACGGAGCGCAGGCGCCTCCCGGCGTCCGGCTCGCTCACCTAGGGCCTGACGGTTCGCGCCGGCGCATCGGGTGGCCAGCGCCGGTCCAAGGCGGCCGGTGCTGTCCCTCCCCATGGCCGCCGGGTGCAGGAAGGACCCGAAACCCGCTTCGGCCCGTTCCGACCGGGCGCAGCTCAGTGTCCGGCCACCGGGGGCAGGACGGGGTGGAGCAACCGAAGAGTGGTCCGGAGCGCGGTGGGCCGTCTCCCGGCGGGTCCCGGCCCGATCCGGTCGGAAAGAGCAACCGACCGGACCAAGGGGGTTCGGGACCGATTCGCAGGATCGGGATTCAGGATGGTTCGAACCGATACACCCGGGTACACCGAGACCCATGGGAATCGTACTCGTACTGCTCGTCCTGGCGCTGATATTCGCGGGGGTGGGATTCGCAATCCACATTCTGTGGATCGTTGCCGTGATCCTGTTCGTGCTCTGGTTGATCGGACTGGTGACCGGCGTGGGTCGAGGGTCCAAGACCTGAGGGAGGGCCCACCTCGGAGTCCCGAGGGACTTCGAGCGGCCCGGTGCCGGCGAAGGGTGCAGGTGGTGGCCCCGGGGCGCCGGCGGTCTTCGGCCGGACCGGTTCGGACCCGGCCTGGCCCAAGGGGTGAGCCACCCAATACGCCCTGGTCAGGAGGACCGATTGCGCTAGGGGGTGGGTCTCGATACGGTCGAGGTTACGTCGACATTGGCAAAGGAGCGAGCCAATGCAGCTCTCCCTTTCGAACCTCGTTGCTGCGGTGGCCGAGGGGACCATCTCGGCGGCATTGCGGGCGATCGCAATTGCCGAAACGGTCACTGTGGCCGTCCTCTTCCACGATGAACGAGGGCGTACCGAGGATTCCTGAAGAGCTAGCCCGACACTCGTCGGAACGGGTAGGTCGTCACGCCCGTCAAACGGCACGACCGTCGGGTGATCATGTCCGTTCGACCCCTCGCCGGTGGCTGGTGGCGGCCGCGAAGTCGTAGGCCGGAGCGGCTGGCACGCCGCAACGCGTGGGCTCCGATTGACGACGACTACCGGCTGGCCACCTCTTCAGGGAGGCCCCGTTGGCGCTCGGCCCACCAACGCTGCACGCTCCCCTGCATGGCGGCCTCGTTGTACCTGTTGTCATGGACGATCGCCTCGTTGGTGGCGGTGGTCTTCGAGCGCATCTCTCGGAGGCCGGCGAGGATCTCGTCCTGGGTGGCCTCTCGGGGCATCTTGAGCACGATTACCGTCTTGTCGTTCATTCCCATGGCATCGAGGTCAAAGATTCCGTCGGCGGCCAACACATTGAAACAGCGCCGCCAGTTTGCGTCTCCGGATCCTCTGACGTTCACCACTACCTGATCATCCAGAAACCAGAGTATGGGTTCATCCTTGAGTATGGCCATCATTCCTCCAATAAATTCGGGAAAGGATTGTTTCCTTCCCGATATCCATCGGTACCGCGTCTTCGGGTGTTAACGCAATGGAAAGCGTCGATCCGGCCGTTCACCACACCAGAGCAGAACCGGGAAGCGGAAGGCTCGGCCCGAAATGCCGAGGGCGCCCTTGGCCCCGCTGGGCGGGAACTTCGCCCCGGCCACCCTGCTACAACCGGGCGCCGCACAGGTCCCGCCTCTCCTGGCAGAAGTCTGCACTGGATTGCAAACAATAACCTCAATGTGCAGAACCAGTATTCGGGGTGGATCCTCCTCACCATCCGGCCACCGTTGGAACCACCGGAACCACTGGAACCGGTGGTCACCACGAAAGGAGCGACTGCTTCCCCCGATGGCATATGCGTCCGGCACCGACCCGGCAACCCGGCTCTATCCACGACGGGTCGTCCTCCCGGCGACCTGGCCGGGAACCCGAGGATAACGGACCGTTATCGGCCACGGCGGTAGCGGCGAACCGCACCGACGCCGGCGAAGGCCACTGCACCGACGAGGGCCGTGACCAGGGTAAGTAGCCACAGCTCCCAAGAGAAGTGCCAGGCCAGGAAGTGAACGCGCACCTGCTCGGTGTTCTGGAGCATGAACACGACCAGCACGGCGATTCCCACCATGGCGGAAATTGCCCCGGCCCCGATGCGCCGGCGTTCAGGTCTGGTCATACGCGGCTCCTGGGTCGATGCTCGACCGCGCCAGTTTGGCACGGTCCGTCCGTCTCACCGTGACCACGTCCCGACCTGACGCCCCGAGCGGAGCTGCCCCCGGCACCGGTCGCTTGATCGCCGAGGCCACCCCGAGCCCGGAGGTGGCGTTGGTTCAGGGCCATCGGTGAATCGATTCGCGGGCTGCGGCAACCGGCCGGGGGGACGCTATGGGTCTCCCCGCACTCGACCTCCCGGTTCAGCGCGGTGCCGGCCCGATCGACGCGGCCACCCGGTGTCCGGAGCGCACAGCGCTCTCCATGTAACCGGCCAAGGTTTCGGTGTGCTCGCCAGCAAACCATAGGGAACCGTGGGCCTGACGTAGAAGGGGCCAGAACCGCGCCATCTGGCCCGGCGCGAACACGGCGTAACCGCCCCCGGTGTAGCGCTCGTTGGCCCAGGCCGTCGTGGTGACCATGCCACTCTCCTGCCGCCGACCTTCGGGGTACACGACAGCGAGCTGCTGCTGGAAGGAGGCGATGCGGGCCCGAGCACTGAGGGCAGCGCCCGATTTGGCGGCATCCCCGGTCACGAACTGGGTGAGCACCCCTGGCCGCTCCGCACCGCCGGGCATCGAGTCGGTGGCGTCCCAGCCGATACCGAAGGGTAGGTCGGTGATGGTGAATCCCGACAGCCTCTCGGACAACCAGAACCGCCGGTCGTACTGGGTCGACACCTTCAGCGCATGACCGAGGTCGAGCTCGTCGATCATGGCGGCAAGCTCTGCCGGGAGCTCAGGATCGAACGAGACGGTACGGAGCGCCGGTGGCGGAACTGCCAGCACCACGTGCGCAGCATCCACCGGGGCGGTCCTCCCGGTAGGCCTACCCACGTGCACGCGGACGCCCCAGGAATGTTGTTCGATCTTCGTGATCGGCGAGTCCAGCTGAACAGACGTTCCCAGGTCTCGCGCCATCGCCTCGGGCAGTGCGCTGTTTCCTGCCGCGATCCGCATGGTCTCGACCCCTGATTCGGGCAACGCCGCGTCGGCAATTGCCTGCTGGAGTACGAAGAGCAGCGACACCTGATCGAACTGGGCGTTGAAATTGCCGCGGTAGTCGGACTGCACCAGGAGCTCGGCACCGGCATCGAGGGTCTGGGTAGCCGCAAAGTCCTGAAGGGATTGGCCGTCCCACAGCTCGGCCTGTGGGGCCAGTTCCGGATGGGCGGGGTCGAGATTCCCGGCCATCCTGATCAGCGCCTCGCCGAATGCGGCATAGCCGGCCAGCGCTCCCGGGTCGGCATCGGAAAACGCGCTCAGCTCGTTTCGCCGACCCCCCTGGTACACCGCGGCGTGCTCCAGCTTGTTGGCCGGCCGGTGCGCCAACGTCAGCTGGTAGTGCCGGGCCAGCGCTCGGATCTGATCGTGATTGTCGTCGATGGACTCCCCACCGGCCTCGACGTGCAGTCCCTCGCCGAACGGCAGATGCACGGTGTGCACCCGGCCGCCCACCCGATCGCGGGCTTCGAGCACCACCACCTCCCAGCCTCCGGCACGAAGGGCCCGGGCTGCGGTCAGTCCGGACAGTCCGGCCCCGGCCACAGCAACACGGCGTGCCGTTGCACCATCCGGGCGGGGCGTGGCGGTGCAGCCGCCGAGCACCGCCGTCGTCGCCACCACGCCAGAGGCGCCGAGGAACTGCCGCCGGGTCAGCGCCAAGGGGGCTCGCACCGCGCAATGGTAGTCCTCGAGGCCGGCTCCGAGACCGGCCCGACCGGTGCGACTGATCGGCCCCGCGACGTCCGTTCCCTCAGGTGATCTCGGGCCGGATGCCGGTGCGGTTGGGAAGGCAATGCTCCGAGACGCGGATTGGGAGTACGTTGGCGTCTGACGAACAAAGGTGGCTCCGGCCAGAGGGAGAGAGCGGGGGGTTCTGTGAACAACAGGTTCTGCCCGACCGGTGTGATCGGTCGCCCTGACCGGGCGCATTGAGCGGCCCTGGTTCGATGGCGCGACTGCGGCGGTCAATTGGACTCCGTTTCGGATCCGTTCCCATCCGGGTACTCGCCGGCGTGGGCGTGGCTGTCGTGCTGGTCGCCAGTTCGACGACGACCTCGATGGCGGCGGCGTCCCCGGACAACTCCTTCTCACCGGTGAGCTCGGCCAGTACCTCCAGCCGCGGGGTGACCAAACACAGCATCACCGTGGTCTTCCCGGTGGTATCGCTCAACTCGCTGGCCGGCCGGGAAGGCTTCGCCGAGGACGCCGAATACGGGGAGCAGACCAAGGCCATCAAGCTCTTTGTGAACCAGATCAACGCGGGCGGGGGTATCGACGGCCGGAAGATCGATCCCATCATCAGCAACTACGACCCGACCAATGAGACGCAGATGCGGTCCTTGTGCAAGACCTGGACCCAGGGATCTCCGGCGGCGTTCACCGTGTTGGACGGTCTGGGTGCCTGGACCGGGGACAACCAGCTCTGCGTGACCCAAGAAGGCCATACCCCTTTCATCGGCGCGTGGTCGACGGTCACCAATTGGACCAAGGAGGGCTCGCCCTACCTCTGGTGGACCGGACCCGACCAGGCGACGATCCTGCAGGCCGTGGTGAACTGGGGACTGAGCGCCCATCTGATCGGAGGCACGGTCAAGGTCGGCGTCATCGCCGGCAGCCGGGCCTCGGACCAGGTCGCCCTGAACACCTATCTCCTGCCCGATCTCCGCAGCGCCGGCGTCGACCCGATCGTGAAGACCATCGACGCCGACCCCAATGACACTGCCACCACGGGGACCCAGTCCCCCCTGGTCATCCAACAGCTGCGCGGCGCCGGCGTCACCTCGGTCATCCCGCTCATTCCCTTCAATGTGTTCTTTCCGGTGCTGCAGGCCGAAACGGCGCAACAGTACTTCCCCCGGCTCCTCCTCAGCGACTACGAGTCGAGCATCCTCTCCTCGCTCGGACTCATCCCCGTCCCCTACGCCAAGGCCCTCGACGGTCAGGAGGGCGTGACCACCGAGACCCTGGGCGGAATCGACGACGACCGGCCCCAGAGCCAGGGCGGCTACGACCCCGCCGTGCGGGGGTGCTGGACGGCCTGGCACAAGGTCTACCCGCAGGTACCTCCCGGCAACATGAACGATTTCATCGAGGAGCAGGGGCCCATTGTCGGATGGTGCCAGGCCATCCATCTCTTCGAGAGCGCGGCCAAGGCCGCCGGGCCGGACCTCAACCGTCGCACCTTCGTCAGGGCCATGTCCAGGATCAGCAACTTCCCCGGGACCTGGTCCCCCCTTCTCAGTTACGGCCCCAGCAAGCGCTACGGACCAACCGAGTACCAGGTCGTCAAGCTGCACATCAACTCGCCACCATCCTCGCTGTGCAAACAGGGCGTGGGCCAGCCCCCTCCGGCCACCTGTTGGGTCAGCGTCCGGGCCTGGGAGCCGCTGCCGGAAGGCTGACCCGTCGACCACCGGAGCGGGGTATGTGGCCCTCCTGCGGAGCACTCCGAACTTCGAACTGTCGGGAGGGCCTCCGCCCCCGGCGGACGCCCGACCGAGGAACGCCAAAGGCGGCGACTGACGCGGTCCTTCGATCAGAAGTTCTCGAGTACCGGAAGCCGTGGTTGCTGTACGAACGGCTCCGGCGCCTGTCGTGGATCCGGTTGGCCCCAGGGGGTCAGTTCATGCTGATGGGGTCGTCGTCTGCCAACGTCGGGCGCGTTCCCTGATTCAAGGCGTCATAGACGGGGCCGATGGAGGCCGCTGTATGTCCCTCAGAGCTGCTCAAATCGGGAGTCTGGACGATGACACCCCGGTAGCCGGGTGCACCGTTTGGGGAGTCGACGCGCTGTAGGCGTCCGTCCCTCCGAGCCAGCTTGTGCTCGGTGTCGTTCGCAAGTTGGCGGTAGACACGGATCGCGTAAAGGCAAAGGATCACAAGGACTGCGAGTCCAATCCCGTATCCAATAACCGCCTTGAGCATGCCCACCCGGACCTCCTGGACCGACCCATCCTAGGCCAGGACCAAGTCGGAAAAATAGCGGATTTCGCCCGTCCGAACCGAACCTTTCGCGAACTCTTCGAATCCAACCGGCCGTCCCAGCTCCCAGACGGCCCTCGCAAACTGCCGGCCCTAGCAGCTCCCAGGGACCACCCCCACTCTCCCCAGCGCCGCCCACGGCCTCCTCGGACGCTCGGCGCGGTCGTCGTCCACCCTCTCCACGATGATGCACGAGGCCATGACGGTCAGGACACCGATGAGGCAAACATCATGGGTACGGTGACGCCTCGTCCGCCTCCAGTCACCCGGGGACTTGTCCCGTACCCGACTGGGGTGACCGTCACGATCGCCCACCACGGGGCGACGCCGAAGTTTCCGATCCACTGGTGCTCCGGTCACTCGGTCCGGAGCAGCAAGGCTGTGGGTGTCCTGGCCGCCATGCGCCCGGGGACGGCGGCGACGATGTTGGCCAGTACCAGAGTGCCCCCTGCCACCAGGACCACTGCAAGAACCGGCACGGTGGGCTGGGGAACGGCGTAGATCTCGCGGGCGAACAGCGTCCACAGGGCGCGGCCGACGGCGATACCGATGGGCACGCCGATGATGATGCCGATGGCCGCCGAGACCGAAGCCTGCCAGGCCACCGCGGCGGCCAGCTGCCCACGTGTGAAGCCTAGGGACTTGAGCAGAGCCAGGTCGCGGCGGCGGCGCCGGACCGATGCGGCCAGAGTGAGGCCGAGAGCCACGATGGCCGCGGCAGCTAGCGCCATGGCCATGAGGGCCGGTGTCACCCCGACGGTCCCATAGTTGACGATCTCGGCGGGGCGTTGCACGCCGAGAACGGTCACGGTGTCCCCCTCACCCGCTCGGTCCGGGGCACTGGCCAGCGTCCGATCAGCGGCATCGGCGACGCGTTGCATGTCAGTCCGTCCGGCCGAGGCCGACACGCCCTCCCGCAGGCGCACGAAGACCAGATTGGGCCCGTTCAGCTCCTTGATCGAGCTCTGCGCAGCCTCCTGGAACGCCCGAGGCAGGCCGGCCACCTCGATGAGGGCCCCGGTACCCATGGAGGTGTGGTCGGAGACGACACTCGAGAACCCGACGGCCGGCAAGGTGGCCGTTCCCACTACGACATAGGGCCTCGGGGCCACGTAGAGCCGCCCGTCCCGAGGTGATCCGTAGGAGGCGAACACCGTGTCGCCGAGGTGCTTGTGCAGCTGGGTCATGGTGGCAGCACCCAGGACGATCTGACCCTTGCCATCGACGGCGTGTCCAGTGAGGATCGGTGGGCTGATGGGGGCCTTAGAGCCGGAGTGCCCGGACTCGAACAGGAACGGGACGTTCTGGCCGTCGATCTCGGCCACGTTGTAGTCGTACCCGTCCCAGGCCACGACATCAGGATCGCGATCGAGCAGCGTGAGGGTCCTCGGGGGTGTGGTGTTGCTGGCGTTGAGCAGATAAGTGAAGTTCCATCCGTACAGGGTCGGACGCCCCACGAGTGACTGCAGCCCACTACCGAAGGTCAGCGTGGCCACCACCAACGCCACGACCAGAGCCGCCCCCAACATCGTGGAACGGACCGGCACGGCGGACCGGCCACGGCCCCGCTCGAAGGCGAAGCGCACGCCCACCAACGTAGGTAGGGGGAGGCCGGTCGCCGCCACCGTCTGAACGACCTTCGAGGAACTCGCCGGGGAGACCTTGGCCCGCTGCGCGACCCGATGGGGTAGACCTCGCCAGGCCAGGGTGGCGGCGGCGACACCGAGCACGACGACCAGCACCGCCATTCCGAGTCCCAGCACGGTCCAGTCGGAGGCGAACCCGAGGTCGGGGTAGACCGGTCTGACCGGTCCGAGGGGCGCCAGGGGCGATAGGGCCACTGCCACCCCCGCGGCCAGCAGGGCTCCGGCCACGATCGCGGCCACGATTCCGACTAGTCCGTCGGCCAACAGGGCCGTCTGGTCAGCCCCGAAGGCCTGCAGGACGGCGAGGTCCTCCGACAAGTTACCCAACTGCCGGGAGATCAGCTGGATGGCGATGAGCAAGGTGGCCAGCAGGGCCACGCCGCCGAACACACCAAGGGCGATGACCAGTGGCTTGAGCGTACGGTCCACCTTCGATATGACCGTCTCGGTGGCGTGGAAGGTGAAGGTGTTGCCCGCGGGGGCCACCCGTGCGAACTCTCGTTCGACGGCGCCGACATCCCTGGCACCGCCGTCGGTTTGGAGACCGTAGACGAGGGCCCCTGACGGTCCCTGTCCCTTGTCGGCCACGATCTCCCGTCCCAGGGCGGGCGTGAAGAACTCGAACGTCGGATACTGGTCGATGTCGTCCTCGACCACGGCGTTGTTCACCTGCACCAGCCCGACCAGCTTGGCGTCCACGACTCGGTGAGGTGGTACACCTGCCGTGCCGAAGCCTGGCTCGGTCTCCTGTTGAACGGTGTAGATCCCGTAGGGGATGACCTGACCCACGTGGACCCCCAGCAGGTGAGCGGCCAGCGCCGTCATGACTACCTGGTCGGGCCGTCGGGGGTCGGCCAGGTGTCCGGTCACTACGGCCAGCCGGTCCTGGCCGAAGTACAGCCCGTTCACGCTGACCACCGGTTGGACGTCGTTGATTGACCCGACATCGGGGGCCCCGTTCGGAGCCAAAGGGGCCGCGGCGAGCGGAATGCCCGCTTCGACATGGCTGACCCCGGGGAGGTGGGCGATGGCTTTGACGGCCGACGTCGAGTAAGTGGGTGGTGTGCCGCCCCCGGTACTGGCGCCTCCGAAGACCGAGATGCCGAGGTCAGAGGGGTTCGTGCTGGCCAGGTAGCTGGTGAAGGAGGACTGGGTGCGGCGCGCCGCGGCGATCGATCCCAGGGCCAGACCACCCACTAAGCCGACAAGCAAGACCAGGGTGAGGTATCCACTCCGCCGTTGTGCGAAGGTGGCCCGATGGCGGAAGGCCGCCACCCGCATGCCTTGGGCCGTCAGACCCACGTGTCGCCAGGCTGTTTCTTCACGATGTCGTCACCGCTCTCTATCCGGGCATCGCTTCTGCGTCGACCAGGCCATTGTCCGTCCAGGACCGGTTCCAGGCCAAGGTGGTCAGCCCCTCGATCCGGCATGGTGCTAGCACCACATCGATGGTCCGAGGACCCCTGATCCCGCGATCGATGGCCGTCGCCAAGGCCATCGGGGTGAATCGAAGTCCGTGTACCGGCATTTGGCGCCAGGTCGAGCTGGCCGCGATCGTAAGCGACCGAGACACAGGCCGACCGATCGTGCCCCCTGAACCGGTGCGTTCGGGGGCGCGTCGGAGCGGTGGCTACCGACCAGTCTCCCCGTCAACCATCTCCCGCAGGACATCAGCATGCCCGGCGTGACGGGCGGTCTCCTCGAGAAGATGCATCAAGACCCAGCGAAGATTGACCGGTGCTTCGTTTCCCACCTCCCGGCACAGCTCACTCAGGCTCTGTGCGTCGGACACGACGGCATCAGTGCGCATCCAAGTCTGTTGGTAGGCAACGATGGCCGACCGCACGCTGTCTTCTGGCCCAACCTCGTCCTTCTCAATGACGACCTCCTGGCCGGCGAACCGATGAAGTAGCCAGAGCGACTCAGCGCGAGCCATATGCTTCACGAGCCACAGGAGGCTCGTCCCGCTTGCCATCTGTGACCGCCTAGCAGCTTCCTCACTCACTCCACTGACCTTCTTCACGAACGAGTTGCGCTGGTATTGCAGCAAAGCCAAGACCGTTTCTCGTTCGTCACCGGCCAACCGTGGCGGCTTCTGATCGCCCACGCACAGATCCTACGTTCCCGGCCCATGTGGATCGGCCACTCCCCATCCGTTCGCCGGATCCTCCCTCCCGCGACATCGGGGCCACCCAGCTGGAGTTGCAAGAGTCGAGCTAGATGGGGTCGCCCAATGCCACGAGACGTCACCGTCTAGCTATGGTGACGACTTCATCCTCGGCGTTGATGCCACTACTCGACGCGTCGCCGTCCACCACCAGATCGGCACGCTCCCGCGTGGCGTCCCTCAAGAAAAAGGCTCGTTCCTCCTGCATCCACTTCAGCCAGAGATGTCGAGCTTGGGCGCCGTCACGCGCCAGGCCGCGTGCCAGCCGCGTTTCGCGGGGCGCCTCGACCCAGATGCGGTAGGCGAGGAGGTCGGCGACCGCTTGACGTGTGGATGTGACGCCCTCGACGATGACGAATGGCGTCCACGGCAGAGTTTTCCAGCGGCCGAGCGATCTGCCGTAGGGATCATTCTCAAAATCTCGTATTTGGTAGTGGGCGTCCTCGCCCCGCAGCAGCGGCTGCAGAACTTGATCATCGAAGCGTGGCCACCAACCGGCGAAGTCGCTCCACGACACGAAGTCGTCGATCTCGACCACCGATGCGGCGGTCCGCTCGGCGAGCCGGCGCGCCAGGGTGCTCTTCCCCGAGCCAGCCGGGCCGTCGACCCCCACGATCCGTATGCCCCTGACCGGTCGAGCAGACATCGCCGTGATGACTTCGTCAAGCGACACTTGGCTCATGCAGCAATCTTGGCCTACTGGCGCTGGACCCACGCGTTGGGGTGTCTCGGCGTTCGGGGCTCGCCCACCGGAAGCCCTATCGCCGACCGGGAATTCTGAGACACCACCGCCGGTCGCTGAGAGGCAGCCTCGGTCCGGCGACGTTGCCAAATTTGGCCAGCACATCTTCCCTGACACGGCGAACGCGGCGGGAGCGCTACGCCTTTTGATCCCTCACCGCCGAGTCCCCGCCCGGTGCCGGTGGCCAAGGGCTCGTGAGCCCTAGCTCAAAGGTGGAAGAGCCCCTCATTCTGGAAGTACTCCGACCCAGGCGGGACCCCCCGCGATGGATTGACCATGTATTCGCAGAGCCTGCCCCTGACCGGGGACCCCGCCAGCGGTCCGGAGACCACGGTGCCACCCGTAAATCTGAACGCCGCAAACAGAGTGGCGAAAGCGAGCGCGGGGCAACGTCGGTCGCTGATCGGGGTCGAGGACCCGGGTGGGGAAATGGTCGAGGTCTGACCATTGTCCCATTGAATGGTGAGCCCGCTGTTGGTGACGGTCCCGTTTCCGTAAGCACAAACGGCTTCTCCGCTGGCCGGCTCGTTATCATTGAAGACGGTGCAGGTGGTCTTGGCGGGATGAGCTGCCGCGGCCGCGACAGTGGGCAGCGCCCCAATTGTGAGCCCACCCGCAAGAGAGGCGATTGCAAGAACCAGGGCCAAGCGACGCATAACACCCTCCTGTTCCCCACGCACCTCCGAACCTACCAGTTCTGTGCCGGCCTCGGTCAGGTGTCGATTACCACTGGTTCCGTCGTCAGGGGGCGCGACCAACAGGTTCGACCGACCGCAACTGGGTCACGCGACGATCCTCGCTCTTCCAGTCGGTGGCCTCACGGAAGACCCTCGATGATCCGGATGACTTCGTCTCGGCGATAGCCCTGCGTGCGGCAGTATTCGACGAGATCTCGAATCCGGTGAACGACCGCGCCTCGCTCGGCTGACTCCGCCACGGTGATGCCTCGTCCCCGTTGAAAGTCGAGGAGTTCCTCATCCCGCAGGATGTGGAGGGCGCGCAGGACGGTATTCTTGTTCACTCCCAGGACTGCAGCCAGGTCCTTGGCCAGGGGCAAGCGCTCACCCGGACCGGCCTCCCCCTCGGCGATCGCCCGGCGGATCTCGGCCTTGGCTAGGACGAATAGTTCGGGCCGATCCGGGCTAATTCGGATGAAGTCGGTCTGGTTGCTGCATTATTTGCTGCACCGGGCCGACCTGGACTCAGATCAGCGAGTCAGGTAACCAAGCGGCGCCACGCCGGGTGGGCTTCGGTAGCTCCTTCACTGAAACCAACTCGATATTCACGTCTTGGAGCACCTGGAACAGGACATGGAGCCGAGCCTGGTCTGCGTCGGCCAGCACGGTGCAGGTTCGTCCGTGCTCAGTCAAGGCGTCGCTCAATCCAAGGGCTTGGGCTACCGACAAAACTCAGTTGACCCCGATCAACTGCACCGTGATCACGGCCATTTCCGACGCTATTGGTCTCGATTTCCCACAGTTATTGTGGGCGCGAACCCGCTGTCAATGGTTCCTGGTCGCGGGGATGGACGAGGTTCTTGGTCTCCTGGATTGCTGCCTTGTGCGGTCGGCCACAGGCCTTCTCCGAGATCCCCTTTGGGGCTTCCCGGGCGTCGCTCCCGATGATGATGGCTCGTTCTGGGTCGTTCTCCGATCTGCGAAACTTGCCGAGCGCGGGCACGAACTCGGCCGCATCGATCGTCCCCCAGCCGCTTGCCAGGTCATAGCCCGGAGTGGCACTGAATCCACTTACGCCGTTGAAGCTGTTGTCGCCGTGGGTGATGTCCAGGATGCCTGTGGGCAGGCGGAAGTGGGTGCGGTGCAAGCCCAGGGCATAGAGAGAGGGGTTGATGTTCCCAAGGCGCTGATGTGCCTCCTGATCGGCCAGAGCTACGATCCCTGAGAACATTGGGGTGGATTCTGACGTGCCGCCGACGAGTTCCCACCCCGGCGCGCCCATCCCGGCAAACGACCAGTAGACCCAGGCTGCAGCGCTGACTGCGGCGCTCATGGAGATGTCGGGGATACCACGATGGGCTCTCACCGTACTGGCGACACCGAGTTGGAACCTCGGGCGTGAGAATACGCGGGATAGCCCGCCACCCCCGGCGCCAAAGGCGTCGTTCCACACCGAGTCAGGCGCGACTCGGTCGCCGTTGTTATCCAGATAGAGCTCAGACCCGCCAACAGAGGTGACCCGCGGGTCGGAGGATGGCCACGAGTCGACCCGGCGCGGGTACAACGTCGTCCCGTCGGTCCGACCGTCAGTCGCGCCGAAGTCGCCTGACGCGGCCAGAACCGTAACTCGGTGAGCTGCCGCGTCGGCGAAGGCGTAGCGCAGGCTCAGCAAGCTTGAATAGCGGCCTCGAGCAAAGCCAGGGAAGGTGTTCTCGGTTGCACCGAAGCTCTGGGAGATGACGTCACCAACGCCCTGGTCGATCAAGTATTTCTCGGCGGCCATCATCTCGGGGAAGCCGGTCACGCCCTCAGTTTCGGACACCGCCGTCTCTGCCAGGACGATCTTGGCGCCGGGAGCCATGGCGTGCGCGTACTCAACGTCAAGTGTGGTCTCGATGGCCCAACCGACTTCGTCGGAGTTGGTTGGGTCAAATGGAGGGACAGCGCCGAACGGAATGATCTGCAGGTCGGGGTTGGGCAGTCCGAACTCGGCATCGAAGCTCTGCAGGTCCCTACCGATGGTGGGCGAACCGAACGAGTCGACGATCACGATGGTTTGACCGGCACCGGTGATCCCATCTGCGTAGAGCGGAGACACGTCGTAAGCGGTGCGGTACTGCAGAGGGGTATAACAGCTGAGCCCGAGAATGGCTTGGCAGTCGGTGGTCTCCAGCGGTGCGGGGAACTGGTGCCCGGTGTTGATCACTTGTATCGCGGACGGCATGGCCACCGCCCCTGTCCTGCTCGCGACGGCCAACCCACCAGCAAGTTTCGGTGCAGCCGCCCCCGGTAGGACCGATGAGGAAGCCAGAACCGCCACTGCGACACTGATCAGTCGCGCTTTTCGAGAAATTCTCATCGCCGCAACTCCCCGCCTCTTGAATTGGCCAGCCGAAGCCGACACTCTGCACTCGCAACAGGGCACCGCCACCTGCGGAAGCTATCCGGTCGACTGTCCTGCCGCAAACGGTCGCTCAGGGTTCGGCACGCTGAATGCGCGGTTTTTTATGGACAGCGCATTCGATTCTGGATGGCCTCACCTAAAATTTTGAATGCTTCAGTGCATCACAGCCGCCCTCGTCTGGGCCGTCGATCGCCACACCCTGAAGAAACCCCTGATCTCGCCTAGTCTTTCGGCTACTGGCGGCGAAAGGGGTTCGGTGGCCACCACCGAGAACATCACGGTGCTCTTCACCGATCTTGTGGGTTCGACTGAGCTCGCCTCTTCACTGACACCTGAAGCAGGCGACGAGGTGCGCAACAAGCACTTCTCGGCCCTCCGACAAGCCATCGCTACCTCCGGTGGCACCGAAGTTAAGAACTTGGGCGACGGCCTCATGGTGGTCTTCCCCGCCGCCTCGGCAGCACTGGCTTGCGCAGTGGCCATGCAGCAGGTCGTCCACCGCGACAACGCCGGGGCATATCGCCACTCTGGGCATTCGGGTGGGGTTGAGCGCAGGGGAGGCGACCATCGAGGACGGGGACTACTTCGGCGACCCAGTCATCGAGGCGGCCCGCCTCTGCGCCAAATGCGATAGCGGGCAGATTCTGGCGGCCGAGGTTGTGCGGATTCTCGGTGGACGGCGCAGCTCGCACACCTTCACCTCGCTCGGAGAACTGGAACTGAAGGGCCTGCCCGATCCCATCGAGACGCTCGAGGTCTCCTGGGAGCCCCTCGATGCCGACGCACCCGGGTCGGGAAGGGTGCCGCTACCCACCCGCCTGACCCAGCCTCCCGCCGTCGGGGTGATCGGTCGGGAGAACGAGCTCACCCTCTTGGATGCCGCCGCCAAACGTGTGGCCAGCGGCGAGGGACGGGAGCTGGTCCTCTTGGCCGGAGAACCGGGCCAGGGAAAGACCACCCTCGTATCCGAACTGTCCCGACACGCACACGACAAGGGCATGACGGTGCTCCTCGGTCGCTGCGACGAGGAGCTGGGGGCGCCGTATCGTCCGTTCCAGGAAGCACTCTCGCATCTGGTCGCTCATGTCGACGAGGAGCTGCTCCGCACCCATGTGGCCCGGCATGGCGGAGAGCTGGCCCGCATGGTGCCCGCCGTCGGGCAGCGTCTGGGCGAGCTCCCGCCTTCCCAAACCACTGATGCAGATACCGAGCGCTACCTCCTCTATGCCGCCGTGGTGGGACTGCTGGAGGAGGCAAGCCAAGAGCGTCCGGTCCTCCTCTTTCTCGACGACCTGCACTGGGCCGACAAGCCGAGCCTGCAACTGTTCCGTCACGTCATCGCCAACACCTCGGCCAGCAAACTCCTGATCCTCGGGACCTATCGCGACGGGGAGCTCTCCTCCGCTCACCCCCTCACCGAAGCCCTGGCGGCGCTGGTCCGGGAGCCGACCGGGGTCTCGACCATCGACCTGAAGGGCTTAGAGGACACCGGGGTCATCGCCTTCATGGAGTCGGCCGCCGGGCACGAGCTCGACGACGCCGGGGTGGGACTGGCCCATCAGCTCTACCGGGAGACCGACGGCAATCCCTTCTTCGTAGCCGAGGTACTACGGAACCTGTCGGAGTCAGGTGACATCGTCCAGGACGCCAGCACGGGACGCTGGACGACCAAGGACACCGAAGGCCTGCTCGCACTCCCTCACAGCGTGCGGACGGTGATCGGTACCCGGGTCTCACGCCTCGGGGAAGGGGCGACCAAGGTCCTGTCCACGGCCGCGGTGATCGGGCGGGACTTCGACCTCGACCTCCTGGCAGAGACGACCAAGGTCGACGAGGACGAGCTCATCGACCTGCTCGACGAGGCCCAACGTG
Source organism: uncultured Acidimicrobiaceae bacterium (assembly GCA_963833585.1). Taxonomy (GTDB): domain Bacteria; phylum Actinomycetota; class Acidimicrobiia; order Acidimicrobiales; family RAAP-2; genus Bog-756. Next base: position 429,419 of record CAWHYF010000005.1, read on the forward strand.
TGGCAGTGGTCACTGACCTACCTGAGTCGCCCGGTCGCTACACCTTCTCCCACGCCCTCATCCAGCACACCCTCTATGAGGACCTGGCGATCAACCGGCGGACCCGCCTGCACAAGGCTGTAGGTGAAGCCATCGAGCGCCTCTGCGGAGAGAACAGTGAGGACCTCGTCGGGGAACTGGCCAGGCACTTCCTTCTCGCCACGAGGCCCACCGACGCGGACAAGGCCATCTCGTATGCCAAACGGGCGGGCGACGCCGCCCTCGCTTCGCTCGCTCCCGACGATGCGGTCCGTTATTTCTCTCAGGCGCTCGAGCTCGCCGCCCTCACGTCGAGCGTCGACCGACTGACCCGCATCGACCTGTTGATCGGTCTCGGCACCGCCCAGCGCCAGGCCGGGCATCGACTCATTCCGCGAGACCCTCCTGGAAGGCGGCCCGACAGGCACAAGAGCTCGACGTCACCGACCGCCTGGTGGCAGCGGCACTGGCCAACAGCCGAGGATTCGTCAGTGCGTTGGGGCAGCTCGACGCCGAGAAGGTCGAGGTGATCGAGGCGGCGCTCGACGCCCTTCCCGATACCGACAGCCCGGAACGAGCACTTCTTCTCGCCACGTTGTGCAGCTGAGCTCAACTTCCACAGCCCACTCGAACGCCGCCTCGCCCTGGCCGACGAGTCCAAAGCGATCGCCCGTCGCCTGGGGCATCGGGCCGCCTTCGTCGATGTTGTGACAAGGTGCGGCGTCTCCCTCAACGCCCCTTCGACGCTCGCAACGGAGTTGGCGGACTTCGCGGAGGCATTCGCCACGGCCAGTGACCTGGACGACCCCGTGGCCCTGCTTTTTGTCTGCACTGTCGGTTCGGCCCTCGCCGTCCGCGCCGGCCAGTTCGAGCTGGCGAGGGAACGTCTGGCGACTGTGCGTGCGATGTCGGAGAAGCTTCGGCAGCCTGTGTTCTTGTGGCTGGCAAGTCTCTTCGACGCCTCGTTCGCCTTGCTGCACGGCGACACCGAAGAGGGAGAGCAGCTCGCAACTGCGGCCCTCGAGGTGGGCACGGCAGGCGGGCAGCCCGACGCCTTTGCCCTCTACGGAGTACAGCTCAATAGCACTCGACACGAACAGGGCCGGTTGGGAGAGCTGGCGTCGCTCATCGCCGACGCTGCTGAGCAGAATCCGGCAATACCCGCCTACAGGGCTGTTTTGGCCATAGCACATCTCGAGACGGGCAACGACGAGGCAGCCCGGGAGCTCGTGGACCAGGGCGCGGCAGATTCGTTCGCCATGCCTGACGATAGCGGGTGGTTCATCGGGATGCTGAGCTACGCGGAGGTCGTGATCGAGCTGCGGCTCCGAGCCCATGGCGAATTGTCGATCACACTGCTTGCTCCTTTCCGGGACCAGGTGCCGCACAACGGCATCAACCCGAATCCGCCGGTGGCGACGTACCTCGGGGGACTCACCACCCTGGTCGACCGCTTCGAGGAGGCCGAGTCGTACTTCGGGGAAGCAGCCGAGCTCAACACCCGTGGCGAGATGAAGTACGCGGAGGCGTACACCAACATGCTGTGGGGTCGGATGCTCCGTATGCGCAGTGGGCCGGGCGACGCCGTCCGCGCCCGAGAGCTCCTCGTGGAGGCGCGGGAGAGCGCCGCCACCCGCGGCTACGCCATCGTGGAGCATCAGGCAAACGCCGAGTTATCGAAACTGTCCTGATTCCGCCGGATTTTGGAGAGGATCGGCCAGGGTCCTGCTCGTCGGGGGCCGGCAACCCGTCGTCCAGCTGCTTCCGCAGGACGTCGAGCTTCTTCCGGACATCGGCCTGCGTCTTGGCGGAGACGGTCTTCCGGACCAGCTTCCCGTCCTCATACTCGAGGGTCATCGACCCGAGCCACCGGCCGGTGTCCTGCCGTTGGTAGATCGAACCCTCGCCGTTCATGCGCCGACCACCCATTGCTGTCCCCGTCCGTTCCAGTTGTTGCACTATTTGCTGCAATCCGGGCATACGGGTGTGACCGGGCGGGAGTATCCTTAGCGAAAGGGCCTTTACCTGCAGGTTTATTGGTGGGCCGTGCGGGACTTGAACCCACGACCCCTTGCGTGTCATGCAAGTGCGCTACCAACTGCGCCAACGGCCCGAGGCGTACGACGATACCACCCCGACTCGGCCGACCCTTTGCGGCCGCGGCGTGCCACCTCGGGCCCATCCGTCGACCGCGACTCCGGCCACTGTCGGTACCGGACCCTGGGCGGCGCCCGTCTACGGCGCTGCCGAGGACACAGCGGGGGCTGACCGCTCGATGGCTCCCCATCCACTGAATTGGCGGTGCCGTTCCTCCTGCACCGCGTGGCCGCCCCGCAGTCCGAACAGACGCTTGGCCAGCAGTAGGTAGACGGCGATGGCCACATTGATCACCAAGGTAATCACCTTGAAGACGCTCACACTGAGCGAGAGCTCGTAGATCTCTATGGGGATGAGCGCCACGGTGGCCAGCAGCGTCAGGTACTCCGCCCACCGTCGGGAGAACCACAGCCCCACCATCTCGGTCGCCTCGAGGGCGGCATAGGCGGTCACCAGCAGTCCGAGCTGGATCAGCCGGGCCGGCGAATACTTGAAGGCACGTCCGAGGTAACCGAGCACTCCTCGCACCTGGGACTCGCCCGGCGTGGTCCCGGACAGATCGCTCATGATGTTGACGTAGTCCCGGTGGAGCGTGGCGTCGTGACGGGCGAAGGTGTACAGGATGACGGCCAGCGTTGTCAGCACCAGGACGTGGACGGCGCGGTCGACGGCGATGAGGCGCAGGATGTACCGGTCGCGGAGCATCGGACCCCGCAGGGGCACCTCGATCTCATTGCGGTCTGGCATCCGGTCGCGGGCCGGTGCCTCGGGAGGCTGGTCAACCACCCAGGCGTCGCAGCGGAGACAGCGGTACCACCGGAGCCCGCCTACCTCCCGAACCAGCAGGGAGTCCTCGGGCCCGATGTGGGCCACGTCGGTGCCGACCAGGGCATGATCCTTCCATCCGCAGGTCAGGAGCTCGTAAAAGTTGTCGGGCCGTCTGGCCCGCCTGGTCCATTTCTTCCGTGCCACTCCAGCACCATAGGCTCGGACTCTGACAAGCCGGTGAAGGGGGAAGCCATGGTGATCGACGTCGATGCCCATGTGAAACGCATCGAGCGTGACGGCTACACCATCGTGGAGGACGCCGTGGGCCCCGACCTGCTCGACGCCCTGCTCGACGATCTGGCTCGGCTGGAACGCGACCTCGGGGTGGTGCCCGCCCACAACACCTTCGAAGGCCTCCACACCACCCGCGTCTACAATCTCCTGGCCTACGGCCCCACCTTCGAGCAGGTCCCCGTGCACCCCGGGATCCTTCCCATCTGCGAACAGGTTCTCGATGCCGGGTTGCTCATCTCCTCCCTCTCGTCGATCGACATCGGTCCGGGAGAAAGCCCGCAGCCCATCCACGCTGACGATCAGGTCATCCCGTTACCGAAACCGCATCCGGCCACGGTCTGCAACACCATGTGGGCTCTCACCGACTTCACCGAGGCCAACGGCGCCACTCGGATCATCCCCGGCTCCCACCTCGCACCCGAGTCACCCGATCTCAGCCGCACCTATGACTCGGTCCCGGCCGAGATGGGGCGCGGCAGCGTGCTGGTCTGGCACGGCAGCCTGTGGCACGGGGGCGGAGCCAACGCCACCAGCGAACGGCGGGTCGGGATTGCCATGAACTACTGCGCCGGCTACATCCGACAACAGGAGAACCAGCAGCTGGGACTGCCGCTCGACACGGTCCGGAACTTCAGCCCTCGGTTGCAACAGTTGGTAGGCTTCGGGGTGTACCGGGGCCTCATCGGCCATATCGACAAGCAGATCCCGGCCAACCTCCTCCTCCATGGATCCGAGGACACCCATCTCCTGTGGGACTACGCCGAACCCGCCTCCTGAGCCACTGGGGACGCCGGGTCCGGACGCTCCCGGGCCTGGTCCTTCGTCTCGCGCTGCAGCAACTCCACGTCCCGTAACTCCTCCTCGGGAGCCTCCTCGAGCATCATCAGCCCGCTTTCCGCCTCCGGCAACGCCCGGAGCAACTCGTCCAGCTTCCGCTGGGTGGCGGCCTGTTCGCGTCCCTGCGTGTGCTGGATGACGAACACCATCATCAGGGTGACCGCTGAGGTGCCGACGGCAAACCCCGTCTCCCACGCCGCCGAGAAGGCCACCGACGCGCCCAGGAGCACGGCACCGACCAGGGTGGCGGCCACGACCAGGGCGGAGCCTGGGAGCGAGCTCAGGTGGTCGATTCGGTGGAGCGCCCGACTGCTCGACGAGAGGTGCCGGGTACGGGGAACGATACGGTCCCGCCGAGACCACTCCGTCCACCGGGTGGGTCGGGACTCCGGACGTCCACCATCGGGAGAGAAGTCCATCATGCTGCCCTACCCCGCCGACGGGGCTTCAACCGCGGGTGGCGCCGCGGCGACGGACCAGGGCGGCGACGGCCCATCCCGCCCGGGCGGGGTGGCACCGGCGCTGCTTCTCTGGAGGCGGCGGGCGGAATCGAACCGCCGTACGGGGCTTTGCAGGCCCCTGCCTAAACCACTCGGCCACGCCGCCGTGGCGTCCGGCGATCCTACCCTCCCCGTCGGGATGCTTGAATCTCTCCATGCGGATCGGAATCATCGCCCCACCTTGGACCCCCATCCCCCCACTCCTCTACGGGGGGATCGAACTGGTCGTCGACCAGCTCGCCCGCGGGTTGCAGGAGGCCGGGCAGGACGTCCTCCTGTTCGCCACCGGTGATTCGACCTGTCCGGTCCCCCGCAAGTGGGTCCTTCCTGCGGCCGAGGGAACCCGGATCGGCAGCGCGGTTCCCGAGATCCGGCATGTCGTCCACGCCTACGAAGCCGTCAAGGACTGCGACGTGGTGCACGACCACACGGTGATGGGGCCGTTCCACTCGGAGCATTACCCGGGTCTGCCTGTGGCGACCACCATCCATGGACCCTTCAACGAGGAGCTCTCCGACATCTACCGGGCCAACGCCGATCGAGTGCCCATCGTGGCCATCTCCCACGCCCAGCGGCGGGCCGCCCCCGACATCCCCATCGCCCGGGTCATCCACCACGGCGTCGACGCCTTCCGTTTCCCCGTCGGCGACGGCAGCGGCGACCAAGACGGGCCGTACGTCGTGTTCCTCGGACGGATGGCCGCGGACAAGGGCGCCCACCGGGCCATCCAGATCGCCCGCAAGGCCGGGATCCGAATCCTGATGGCGGCCAAGATGCGCGAGCCGTGGGAGATGCGCTATTTCACCGAACAGGTGGAGCCCCTCCTCGGCCCCGACGCCCTGTATCTCGGAGAGGTGTCCCACGAGCGGAAGCTGGAGCTGCTGGCGGGCGCATCGGCCCTGCTCTTCCCCATCCGGTGGAACGAGCCGTTCGGCATGGTGATGATCGAGGCGATGGCCTGCGGCACCCCGGTGCTGGCCTTCCCGGAAGGGGCCGCTCCCGAGGTCGTCGACGAGGGGCGGACCGGATTCATCTGCGAGGACGACCAGGCGATGGTCGAGGCCATCGGCCGACTCGACCTGCTCCAGCGGACCGACTGCCGGCTGGCGGTGGAGGGCTACTTCTCGACCAACCGGATGGTGGCCGAGCACATCGAGCTGTTCGAGTCGATGACGGCCTAGCCGACGGGCTCAGGACCTTCGACCGAATACCAGCTTGGCCACCAGCGCCACCAGCGCCACCACCACGATCACCTTCACGAAGAACCACACGATCCCGGCCACGAAGCTGAGGACCGCGAAGGCCACGACCACCGCGATGATCCCGCCCCCGACGATCAACACCCCGTCGAAGAGGCTGAGCCCACTCCGTTCATCATCGGCCATACCCATAGGCTAGTGGTCCCCGCCCGCCGCCGGACATCACCCTCGCCATGGCCGTGGGCCCTGTCGGAGCCGCCCGGTGGTACGGTCCGGCCGTGTCCCTGCGCGCCCGACGCCAGAGCCTCATCGAGCGTACCGACCTGCACGGCGACGCGTTCTGCCGGGCCTATGCCCAAGCCGCCGACGAGTGGTTGACCGAACTGTTCGACCAGGCCACCGAGGGCGACACCCGGGGTCTGGCACTGGTGGCGGTGGGCGGCTACGGACGATCCGAGCTCTGTCCGTTCAGTGATCTGGACGTGGTGCTGCTTCACAGGGGGCGCCGCAATCTGTCGGCCGCCGCCGACCGAATCTGGTATCCGGTGTGGGACGAGGGGATCAATCTCGATCACAGCGTCCGGCGGCCCGGTGAAGCTCTGGATATGGCGGGCGAGGACCTGCGGGTGGCGCTGGGTCTGCTCGACGCCCGGGTGGTGTGCGGCGATGCCAAGGTGGCCGAGCCGGTGATCGAAGGGGCGAGGGAACGCTGGGCGAGGCAGAAGCCCCCTTGGCTGGGGGTCCTGGCCGACCTGGTGGCGGAGCGCCGGCGCTCCAACGGCGACGTCGGCTTCCTGCTCGAGCCGGATCTCAAGGAGTCCCACGGGGGACTGCGGGACGTGGCGGCTCTGACCGCCATGATGCGGGCTGTGCCGGTCCTGTCCGACTACGTCGACACGGTGGCCATCGATGGCGCCAGGGCCGTACTGACCTCCATCCGCGTCGAGCTGCACCGCCGCGCCGGTCGCGAGCAGAACCGGCTGCTCCTGCAGGAACAGGACCAGGTGGCCGAAGCTCTGGGTGATCCGGACTCCGACTCCCTCATGCGAACGGTGGCTACCGCAGGCCGGACCGTGGCCTGGGAAGGTGACGACGCCTGGCGGCGGCGGGGAGCCTGGCAACGGTCCCACCCGTCGGGGCGGAGCCGGTGGCGGGTCGACAGGACGGGCGCCGAACCGGAGATCACCCCGGTGCCCAGCGACCCCGGCATCGGGGTGACCGAGGACGAGGCCGTGCTCACCCCGGCCGCCGATGTGACGGGCGACCCCTCCCTCGCCCTCCGACTCGCCGCCGTGGCCGCGGAGAAGAATCTGCCCATCGCCCGCCAGGCCCTCAACCTGCTCGGCCGAAAGGCGCCGGCACCGCCGGAGCCGTGGACCGACCAGCTGCGAGCCACGCTGGTGCGGGTGCTGGCCACCGGCCCTCCGGCCATCGCCGCACTCGAGGCTCTGGACCAGCGCCACTTGCTCGAGCGGTACTTGCCGGAGTGGGCCTCGGTGAGAAACAAGCCGCAACGCAACCCCTACCACCGGTATACCGTCGACCGGCACCTCCTCGAGGCCACCGCCATTGCCGCCACCCTCGCCCACCGGGTTGGAAGGGTTGATCTCCTGCTGCTCGGGACGCTGTTCCACGACATCGGCAAGGGATTCCCGGGCGACCACACCGAAGTGGGAATGACCGTGGTAGCGGGGATCGGGAAGCGGATCGGACTCCCCCTCGAGGACGTGGACACGCTGGTCACGATGGTCCGGCTCCACCTGCTCCTGCCCGACACGGCCACACGGCGCGACCTGGACGACCCGGCCACCTCCGAACGGGTGGCCAAGGAGGTCGGCAACCGGTCCACGCTCGACCTGCTGGCCTCCCTGGTGGAGGCGGACAGCCAGGCCACCGGCCCCTCGGCGTGGGGACCGTGGAAGGCCGGGCTCGTCGCCGAGTTGGTCGAACGGACCGGGCGCCTGCTCGCCGGGGAGCCGATGGCACCCCCGACCGCGTGGATCACCGACGACCTCCGGGGGATCATGGACACGGTGCGCCACCACCAGGTGCCGGCCCTCTCCATCGAGGACCCCACCGTGACCGTGGTGGCCCCGGACCGACCGGGGCTGTTCGCCGAGGTCACCGGCGTCCTGGCCCTCCACGGACTCAACGTGCGGTCCGCGGTGGTAGCCGGGGAGGACGGGGTGGCGGTCGAGATCTTCACCGTCGAGCCGTCCCGTGGCCGGTGGCCGGCCGTGGTCCAGCTGACCGACGACCTGGCCGGGGTGATGGACGGATCCCTGCCCATCGAGCGGAGGCTGGCCGAACGGGCCCGGACCTACCGCAACGAGCGTCGGGCGGTCACGCCCCATCTGGTCTCCACGGAGGTCAGCGTGGACAACAACGCCTCGGCCACCGCGTCCGTGGTCGAGGTCCGAGCCGAGGATGTGGTGGGCCAGCTCCACCGGATCACCCAGGCGCTGGTCGACTGCCGGCTCGACGTCAACTCGGCCAAGGTCTCCACCTTCGGCTCGGCCGTGGTCGACGCCTTCTACGTCAACGGCCCGGACGGCGGGAAACTCACCGACCCCCGGTTGATCGCCGAGGTCGAGGCGGCCATCCGCCGGCGGATCGGGCCGGACCGAGCCGGAGCAGCCGGCGACTGAAGGCCCGGTGGCGGCGGAATCATCGGATCCTGCCCCGGCCGTCGCGGCAGCCACCACCGTAAACCCCCTTTGGACTGGTAGATTGATCGGACCGAAGGAGATGCATGCCGTCCGCCCACGCACACTCGAGATCCGCACCGTCCGGACGCGCCCGGTCCCGTCGCGGGACCATCCCGGTGCTCGTGGCCTTGGTGGCGGTGGCCGTGGTGGGGGTGTCCGTGGCGGCAGTGACCCTGCACGGACCGAGCAACGGGGCCGCGGCGTCACCGACCACCACCGCCACTCCCGCCTTCGAGGCCGGGGTCCATGAGGGACCCTTCGAGCTGCGGTCGACCAGCCCCGCCGGCGGTGCCACCGGCGTGCCGACCGATACGACCGTGTCGGTGCACTTCTCGCTCCCGGTCGACCCGCACGCTCCCACCCCGACCCTCAGCCCGGCAGTGTCCGGTGTGTGGCAGCTGATCACCCCGGACACCTTCCAATTCGTCGCCGCGGCCCCCTTCGTGCCCTCCACGACCGAGACCGTCACCATCCCAGGTGGTACGGGCGGGGTCACCAGCCGCACCGGCAAGTCCCTCCCCCAGTCGTCGACCGCCGTCTTCACCGTGGCGGCCGGGACCACCCTCCGACTGCAACAGCTTCTGGCCCAGCTGGGCTACCTGCCGGTCAGCTTCGTGCCGGCCCGGCCGTTGAGCGCCCCCCAGGAGGCCGCGCAGGCCCAGGAGGGCTCGTTCAACTGGCGTTGGGCCGAACCCGCCTCGCTGGTGAGCCTGTGGACGGTGGGCACCGCCAACCAGATCACCAAGGGCGCGGTAATGGCCTACGAATCGGCGCACGGCATGAAGACCGACGGGGCGGCCGGGCCGGCCGTCTGGCAGCAGCTCCTCACCGACGCCGCCTCCGGCGCCGTCAATGGAGCGCCGTACGACTACGTGTACGTGAGCAAGACGCTCCCCGAGACCACCACCGTGTACAGCAACGGCGCCGCGGTGTACTCCACCCGGGCCAACACCGGGGTGGCCGCGGCCCCCACGGCCTCGGGCACCTTCCCGGTGTACCTCCGCTACAAGGTCACCACCATGTCCGGCACCAATCCCGACGGCTCCAAGTACGTCGATCCTGGAATCCCCTGGGTCAGCTACTTCAACGGGGGCGACGCCCTCCACGGCTTCGTCCGGGGTAGCTACGGATACCCCCAGAGCGACGGCTGCGTGGAGATGCCGCCGGCCAACGCCGCCGTGGTCTACCCGCTGACTCCCATCGGCACCCTGGTCACCGTGTCGTGAGCCGGCCTCTCCCGGCCTAGATCGGGCCCAGACGGGCCGAGGGGAACTCGGGAGCTCGACGCTCACGCACAGCCGCCACGCCTTCGGCGGCATCGGGTCCGAGGAAACCCAGCATCTCCAGCGCCAGCGACTCGCCGAAGACCGCGGCGTTGCTGACCATCCACTGGTTGAGGGCCCGCTTGGTCCACTGCACGGCGGTCCGACTGCCCTGCGCCAGCCGCCCCGCGATGGCCAGTGCCTCGTCGACCAACTCGGCATCCGGGACGCATTTGGTCACCAGGCCGATCCGCTCGGCCTCCGGGCCGTCCACGAAGTCCGCCGTCATCAGGTAGTACTTGGCCTTGGCCATACCGCACAGCAGTGGCCACAGGATGGCGGCGTGGTCTCCGGCGGCGACTCCCAGCCGGGTGTGGCCGTCGGACAGCCGGGCCGACCCGGCGATGATGCTGACGTCGGCCAGCAGGGCCACCGCCAGACCGGCCCCGACGGCCACTCCGTTGATGGCCGAGACGATCGGCTTGACCGACGCCAGCATGGCCCCGACCACCGCCCGGGCATCCTCCCACTGCTCCACCACGGCCCCGTGGTCGGTGGTCATACGCTCGACCATGGACAGGTCTCCGCCGGCCGAGAAGGCGCGCCCGGCCCCCGTGATCACCGAGACGGCCGCCGAGTCGTCGGCATCGATCACCGGCCAGACCTCGGAGAGCTCGCGGTGGAGCCGCTCGTTGGCGGCGTTGAGGACCTCGGGTCGGTCGATGGTGATGAGCACCACCCCGGGTCGAGGCCGGTCGAAGCGCAGGTGCCGGAAATCGGAGTACGACGAGCAGGGACGCGGGGGTCGGTCGGCGGCCATGGACCCGATCATGGCCCGAACCCGGTCAACGGTCGAACTGGCCCGGGCGGGGCCGGATTCGCGCCGCGGGCGCCTCCACCGGCGGCGACCCCCCAACCTTGGGGCTTTCCGAAAAAAACTACTTAAAGTGTGGAGAGTTTCACGTAGAGCGGTTATTGTAGGTACGGAAGGTGTCGCGAACGGGGGACACGGAGATGGCCTGGAGACGCCGGTCCTCGGAAGGATCACCCATGGATGAACAGGGGAGCACGACCGACCAGGCGTTCGGCCCAGGGGCAGTGGCGTCCGATGTGGACGGTCCAGGCGGATGGGTCGGGGCCGTGCCGGCCGCCGAATCTGCGTCCGACACCATCACCGACGGGAAGGAAATCAGCATGAACCAGCATGAGCCATCCGAGGAGGCACCGGCGGCATCCCTGGTGGGGTCGTTGGAGGCTTTCTCGCTGTCCGACATCCTCTCGATGTTGGCCGCTACGAAGCAGACCGGTGAGTTGCAGGTGGTCAGTGACGACACCGACGGCAAGGTGTGGCTCGCCGACGGGGAGCTCTCCAACGCCCATGTCGGATCGGCCGCCACCGTCGGGCAGGCCGTCTTCGAACTGGCCTGTGTGAGCGAAGGCTGGTTCTATTTCACGGTGGGCGTGGTCTCCTCCAGCGGCCAGCCCACCGTTCCGGTGCTGGCCGTGCTCAACGAGGTACGGCCCCAGGTCGAGGAGTGGCGCGATATCCGCCGCGACGTACCGCTCGAGTCGGTCGTGACGCTCGCTCCGGACCCTCCCGGACAGGACGTCCAGATCCGGAGCGATCAGTGGCGAGTGCTGACCAGCGTCGGGACCAGCGGACATTCGGTTCGTGACGTGCTCGAACAGATCGGTGGCGACCAGATCATCGGGCTCCGGACCCTCCGTGACCTGCATACCGCGGGCCTGATCGAGCTCGGCTCGCCACCAGACCGTCCCGAGGTGGACACCGGCGTCTCCTTCCAGCCGCCGATGGACCATGCCGCAGACCTCGGCTCCCTCCCGGCCCCGCCGGACCTGGTCCGCACCGGCGTCGACGACGTCGAGGGCCTGAGCGGCTCACTGCCGCCACCGGAGGAGGGGGCTTCGGGCGACAACGGACATCAGGACAACCTGGCCGAGGTGGCCATCATGCCTCCGCCCATTGCCGACGATCCCTGGACCCCCGCCGTCGAGGCGCCCAGCGTCAGCGACAACGGGGTGGCCTGACCGATCCGGCTGGGAGGCTGGCCGCCTCAGTTCCCGAAGTTGTAGGTGCTGGTCGTGCAGTTGCCGGTCTGGTCGCAGTGGTTGACCACGACGGCCACCAGGATCACGAAGAGGATCACCGCCACCAGCCCGACCACTCCGATGATGATGCCGGCGAGGGCCAGACCGGTCCCCTGGACATTCCCCTCGGACTTCCGGATCTGGGACCGGGCGATGATTCCGAACACGATGGCCAGGATCGAGCCCAGTCCTCCCAACCACACCAGCGAGCACACCAGGGAGGCCACCGCCAGGCCGTTGGTCTTCTGCGCTGGCACGTAGCCGTATGGGGGAACGCCGGGTGGATAGCCGTACGCCGGATCACCCGGGGGCAGATAGCCCGGAGGCGCCGACGGCGGGCCGTAACCAGGCGCCGACGGCGGGCCGTAACCAGGCTCTGACGGGGCTGCATAGGCAGGCCCTGACGGGGCCGCATACGCCGGTCCGGGTGGCGGGCCGTAGCCGGATCCTGTCGCCGACGACAGGGGCTGTGCCGACGGGTCGAATCCTGGTGGGAAGGCCGGGACCGGGGCGTCAGGGGGCGTCATCGCCGCGGGATCGACCGCCCGGGCCGGCGAGGGAAGCCCGGCCCCCTCGGACAGAGGGCTCTCGGCGGCCCAGCCCGATGTCGGGTAGCCCGGGTGCCTGCTCCGGCGGATACCACCGTCCGTCGGAAGCCAGCCACCACCCCGGCCCCTGCGACACCTCGCTCACGACGGTACCTCCCTGATCTCCCGGTGCAGACGCTAGCCGCCCCCTGGTGCGCTCACGAGGACCCGCCCCTCTCGCTCAAGAGCTCCGCCAGGGCCCTGAAGGCCCGACCCCGGTGGGAGATCCCGTGCTTCTCCTCGGGCCCCATCTGGGCGAACGTCCTGCCGTCGAACCCGTCTGGCGCGAACACCGGGTCATAGCCGAAACCTTTCTCGCCGACGGGTCGTCGGGTGATGACACCGGTCACCGTGCCTTCGGCCCACACCTCCTGACCGTCGGGATAGGCCACCAGGGCCACCGAACGGAACGTGGCGTGGCGGAGCGCCGGGGACCTGGCCCCGACCCGCTCCAATTCGGAGAGGAGTTTGGCCACATTGTCGGCGTAGGTGGCGTGCTCGCCGGAGAACCGGGCCGAGTACACCCCGGGAGCCCCGCCGAGGGCCTCCACCTCCAGCCCGGTGTCATCGGAGACGGCGGCCATACCGGTGGCCTCCATCAGTGCGATCGCCTTGAGGCGGGCGTTGTCGACCAACGTGTCCCCGGTCTCGTCCACGTCGGGCACGTCGGGGGGTCGGGCCCGGAGGCGCACGCCCGGCACCGGTCCGAGGATGGCGGCGATCTCGGCCGCCTTGTCCGGGTTGGCACTGGCCAGGACCAACTGCAGGCCGTCCACGGTCAGTCGATTCTCCCGGTCAACGCGGTGCCGGGGGCACGGCCAGAGTCGTCTCCTGGAGATCGAGCAGCTGGGCGATCCCGTGCTCGGCCAGGCTCAGCATCTCGTCGAGTTCCCCCTTGGTGAACGGCATGCCCTCGGCGGTGCCTTGGACCTCGATGAACCGGCCAGACGAGGTCATGACCACGTTCATGTCCACTTCGGCCCGGCTGTCCTCCTCATAGGGGAGGTCCAGCATGCACACCCCATCCACCACGCCGACGGACACGGCGGCGACCGCCTCGGTCAGGGGATTTACCCGGAGGGCGCCCTTCTGGACGAGCCGGGTGAGGGCGTCGTGCAGGGCCACGTACGCCCCGCAGATCGACGCCGTGCGGGTACCTCCGTCGGCCTGCAGCACGTCACAGTCCACGGTGATCTGGATCTCTCCCAGGGCCACCATGTCGCAGACCGAGCGGAGGGACCGCCCGATCAGGCGCTGGATCTCCTGGGTGCGACCGGACTGCTTGCCCTTGGCCGCCTCACGACTGACCCGCTCGCCGGTGGACCCGGGTAGGAGGGAGTACTCGGCGGTGACCCATCCCTTGCCGCTCCCCCGCATCCATGGGGGGACACGCTCCTCGATGGACGCCGTGCACAACGCCCTGGTACGACCCATGGACACCAGGACGGAGCCGGGGGCGAAGACGGTGAAGTCGCGTTCGAAGGATGCCGGGCGCAGTTCGTCGTTGGACCTACCGTCCCCTCGCCGGATGATCCGGCCGTTCGTTCCTGCACTCACACTCTGAATACCTTTCCGATCTCGGCCTGTTCCACGGACCGTCCGAACGCGGCCGCCGCCTCGACGGCCACCGCGGCCGCTCCGACCGTTGGCCATCGGTGAGTGAGCACCAGTCGCACCACCCCGGCCCGGGCTGCCTGTTCACCTGCCTGGCGTCCGCTCATATGGCCGGCAGTCCCTTCGTGTTCGACGGTGTACGAGGCCTCGCACAGCACGAGGTCCAGCCCGGCGCCCAGCTCGGTCAGCGGCCAACCGGGACCCGTGTCGGCAGAGTACCCCAGGGTCCGGGTGGCGCCGTCGATGCGGACGGCCAAGGTCTCCACCCCGTGATCGGTGCGAAAGAAGCTGAGATCCAGGGCGCCGACCCGAGCGGACCCGCCCCCGGCCACCCGATGCCAGTCGAGGGCCGCCGACCGGGCCAGGCCACTGCGTTCGCCGAGCTCGGCCGGGGCATAGACCGGGATCGACTCGCGGTGAAGGGCAAACCGGGCGTGGGTGACCAGGGAGTGGAGATCGGTCCAGTGATCGGGATGGCGATGGGTGATGATCACCGCTGCGATCAGGGCCGGGTCGAGATGGGTCTGCAGGGTGGCGAAGGTCCCCGGGCCCAGGTCGACCAGCAGATGGGTCCCCCCGGACGACACCAGGTACCCGCTGCCCGCCCCTCCCGGTCCGGCCCAGCTCCCGTCGCAACCCAGGACCAGCAGGGTGAGGCCGCCGCGGCCGCCTCCCCGCCGTTGGCCGTGGCATCGGGCCCGGGGAAACCGTGTGACATGACCCCAGCGTAGGCGGGCCCAACGGAGACCCTAGAAGTAGGTGATGGCCTTGGCCCGCTCCTCCACGACGTCGAGGTCGTCGGTCCACGCTCCAGTCGACAGATACTTCCAGCCACCGTCGGCCGCCACGACCACGACGGTCCCCGACTCGAGACGAGCTGCGGTCTTGGCCGCACCGGCCAGCGCCGCTCCCGACGAGATTCCGGCGAAAATGCCCACTTCGGTCAGGCGCCTGGTCCACTCGATCGACTCACGGGGCCGCACGATCCGCTTCCCGTCCAACAGTTCGGAACCGTGGTTGTCGACGAAGATCGGCGGAATGTAACCGTCGTCGAGGTTGCGCAGCCCGTCGACGATCTCCCCGGCCGGAGGCTCGATGGCCAGCACTTTCACCTCGGGGTTCTGTTCCTTGAGGAATCGGCCCGACCCCGAGGAGTGTCCCCGAGGTGCCCAGACCGGCCACGAAATGGGTCACCTCCGGGCAGTCCCGCCAGATCTCGGGGCCGGTCCCCTCGTAATGGGCCTTCGGGTTGGCGGGGTTGGCGTACTGGTACAGGAAGACCCACTCGGGATGTTCGTCGGCCAGGGCCTGGGCCCGGCGTACGGCGCCGTTGGACCCTTCCGAACCGGGAGACTCGATGATCTCGGCTCCCCACACCTCGAGCAGCTGTCGGCGCTCGATGGAGACATTGGTGGCCAGCACCACCTTCAGGTGGTACCCCTTCAGCCGGCAGATCAGGGCCATTCCGATGCCGGTGTTGCCCGAGGATGGCTCGATGAGGGTCTGTCCCGGCTTCAGTACCCCGTCCTTCTCCGCCTCCTCGATCATCGACAGGGCGATCCGGTCCTTCACCGAACCCCCGGGATTCTGGCCTTCCAACTTGATCAGGATGCGTACGTCTGGGTTCGGGCTCAGCTGGGTGATATCCACCAGCGGGGTGTTCCCGATCAGCTCGAGGACCGAGCCGTGGGCGGTCATCTCGACCGGGACTCCACCCCGGTCGTGGCCCCTCCGGCGACGGCGGGCAGGATGGAGATCTCATCGCGGTCGCCCACCGGCGTGTCCAGGGAGGAGAGGTACCGGACGTCGTCGTCGTTGAGATAGACGTTGACGAACTTGTGCAACGTCCCGTCGTCGTTGAGGACCTGACCCGAGAGTCCCGGGTACTGGCCGGCCAGGGCGACCAGGACCTCACCGACGGTGGCTCCCTCCACCGACACGATCTTGGCTCCACCGGCATGGGAACGCAGGACGGTCGGGAGGTTGACTTGGACAGGCACAGGGGCTCCTCTGGGTCGGTTCCGGCGCTCGGTCAAAAGTTGACGAGTTCGGTGGGGATTCTACTGGGACTGCAACCGGACCGGCTCCTCGGAGACGGTGCCGTCATCGATGCGGTAGC
Organism: uncultured Acidimicrobiaceae bacterium; assembly: GCA_963833585.1. GTDB lineage: Bacteria > Actinomycetota > Acidimicrobiia > Acidimicrobiales > RAAP-2 > Bog-756. The sequence continues at coordinate 445,531 of CAWHYF010000005.1, forward strand.
TCCGCACCACCGGCTGTACGTCCCGGAGCGAGATCAGCACGTAGTGCCAACTCGGATCCGGCGCTTGCTCCACATCGGTCGGGGACGGATAGGCCTCCGTGTGGGTATGGGAGTGGAAGACCCCGATGATGGAGTGGCCCGAGGACTCGGCGTCCCGATCGGCCCGCAGGTGCTCCTTGGGGTCGACGGTGTACAGCTTGGCCGAGCCGGCCAGGTTGCGGGTCGGATAGCACGTCACCGCCTCGCCGGTATCGAGGTCGCCGCCCAGGAGACCGCACGCCTCGTCCGGCAGGCCGGTCAGGCAGTGGGCCACCATCTGGTCGTGCACCAATTTCGGGAGGAGGAGCATGGTGATGTGCAGGCTAGAGGAAGCCGCCCCCGCACCGGGCGACTACCGTCGCCTATGGATGACGGCAGCGAAAAAGAAGGCGACGCCCGCAGGTGCCGGTAGACCGGGACGGGCCTCGGGCTCCTCACAGCGGCCCGCACAGGAGGCCAACAAGGTGGTGGCCTCCAATCGACGCGCCCGCCACGACTACGAGATCCTCGACACGGCCGAGTGCGGCATCGTGCTGCAGGGCTCGGAGGTCAAGTCGCTCCGGGCCGGAAGGATCGCGCTCCAGGACGCCTACGCCAGGATCATTGACGGGGAGATGTGGTTGTTCGGGGTGCACGTCCCTCCGTACGCCCAGGCCAACGGGTTCGGCGCTCACGAGCCCGACCGCCGGCGAAAGCTCCTGCTGCACAGACGCCAGATCGACGAGTGGATGGGTCGCTCACAGCAGCAGTCGCTGACCATGGTCCCCCTTTCCATCTACTTCAAGGAGGGCCGGGCCAAGGTGGAGCTGGCCCTGGCCCGCGGACGGAGGCAGTACGACAAGCGCCGCGCCATCGCCACCCGTGACGCCAGCCGAGAGGCGGCCCGGGAGGCGCGGGCGGCGGCCAAAGGTGGGTCCAACCGCTGAGGACGGCTGGCCTCACCGGGCGGTACACTGGTGGCCCGGTCGGTGACAGGTCCGACCACGACAGCCAACCCAGGGGGTGACAGGCTTCGACTCTGGTCGTCGAGGTGGAAGAAGCGAGCCGTGGTCTCCGGAGCCACGTTAAAGAGCCGGAACAAAAAATAAACGCCGAGCCTCAGCTCGCGCTCGCAGCCTAGAAACTGCGACGTCCGACCGGTCTCAGTCCTACGGGCCGGAACCGGGCGCCATCTAGTGGGACTTACCTGAACTGCTGCGCCGACAGGCCGTCAGGGACAATTTCGTCGGATACGGAACGACTCTGTCGCCGGTAGCGGAGTCGATCCCGACAATCTAAGACCGGCTGCGCTCGGAGAAGACCCACTGAGAAGCCGGAGGACGCGGGTTCGATTCCCGCCACCTCCACGATGCCCTGACCTGATTTCCCGCAGGTCAGGGCATTGTATTGCCCGCAGTCGGTGGGTGGTTCAGCCCGAAGGGCACGAAAAGGGCACACGGGGCTACTGCGAGGCGTTCTGTTCTCCTCTCGGAGCGCTGCTTCCGGTTGATCCTGGCCGAGGATGGGACCGGGCACGCCCAGCACCGCCCCTACCTCACAGAGTGGCGTGGGCGTTTCCAGGACAAGCGGGGGAAGAGGCACACCGTCGAAGCCTGCGACGGACACCGGGCGGAGCTGGACCCAGTTCCAGCGGATCACGGTTACCCTCCTGGCCGGTGAACATCGACGGGAAGGCCACGTTCCGCAATGGCTCGTGCAGCACGTTGGGACAGAGCGGGGGTGCCAGCCTTACGCTTACCTACCCCATCGACAACTTGAGGAAATCTAAGCTGGGCGGGACATCGGAGTTTGGTCCAATCCTCACTAGTTTTGCCGCCGATGGCCACATCCGGGGCTCCTACCCACAAGGGATTGGACAAATGGGCGAAGTCCTCGGCGTGATCACGGACACGGGAGGCGGAAACTGCACAACCGGAATCATCAGTGCAGCATTTTCTGACGGTGGGTTAGTAACCCGCTGAGTCCTGGGATGGCCACGGGCCAACCTGGACTCGGTCCAGCGGATTGCCACTCACGCAGGGGGTGTCAGATCTTGAGTACTTCGTCAAGGAGACTGGCCTTGCGGATGGCGGCGTACTGGCGAGCCCAGGCGAACCGGACGAACCGCCGCATGAAGCCGTGGTCGATGGCCAGGGCGTCGAGCAGGTCGCGGGTCGGGCGTTCGAGTAGTCCGCCGGAACCGAACACCCCGACGATGCCGCAGCGTGCGCAAACGGTGACGTTATCGAGCCCGGCGGCCTCCCGGTCGCAGCCCGAGTAGTCGACCACCTGGTGGCAATGCCAGCAGATGGCGGCCGACGGGGAGTGCTCAGGGCGCGCGGTAGCGGCGCTCGGCGTGGTCATCATTGCCCCTCTCGTTTCGGGGGACCGCCCTACGCCGGCCTCCGGGATTGGTCAAAGTAGCACCGGGTCACTTGGCATTATCGGCGGGTCAGAGACGTCAGTTCTGGCCCTAAGTCCTGGCCAAGCGTTTGTTCGGTAGTAACCGATTGGCCACGCGGGCGTTCGCTCCAAACGTAATCGCATCGCAGGATGGGCCTCTGCCGGTGGGATTTAGCCTCCCCAACGGCGGGGCTGCATCCGTTCCTCAGAGCCTCCGCACGGCGAACCCGTCCACGTCCCCGTCGCACTCCCGGCAGCAGTGCCAATAACCACCGGCAGGGCAGCTGGGCGAGTGATCCTCCCATGGGCTCGAGATGACTCCACCGCAGTGCGGGCACTCGACCACGTCTTCCAGGCCCAGGTCGTCGGTCACGAAGCCCGAGCCTCGGTGGTATGAGATACCCAGAGCCCGCTCGTTGATGGCACGTACAGTGCGGTACGTCGGGCTCGGGTCAGAGGCGGTCCAGGAGCTGAAGCTCACGGTTGATCGGTAGCGTCGCCAACACGCCCCGAGGTGGTGCCGGTCAGCCCCGGTCAATAAACCGCCACCCTCCCGGCGATTTGTTGGCGCAAGTCGGACCAATCACCCAACCTCAGAGACGGGGCGTGCCGTTGCCAATATGCCGCTGGAAGAGCTCGGCCGACGACGTCCGAGGGCGTCTCATGACTTCAAGTCAGGCCAAATCTCCCAGTGCTCCCGAAGCTATTGAGGACCAGCTGCGAAGCGGTGGATTTCTCGATGGCCATTGTCATTGTTAGGGGACACGTCTTCGCCCAGTCGACACCAGCGAGGTTCTCGGAGTCCTCGGCTCGTTGGTGCCCTTGGTGGTCCTCAGTAGTAGATCACGGGATCCGGCGCTCCTGATCGACCACGAAGAATCTCAAAGTCGCAGCCCTCGTTGGCCTGCGAGACGTTCTGGTCGTAGAGAGCACCCCAACCACGCGCAAGCCGGGGTGAAGGCTCCGTCCAAGCCTCACGACGTGCCGCCAGCTCGCCAGAACTGACCATCAGTTCAAGTCGTCGTCCGGGTATGTCCAGCTCGATGATGTCCCCGTCACGCACCAGGGCGAGCGGTCCGCCGACGAATGACTCAGGGGCGACATGGAGCACCGTCGTCCCATGACTCGTTCCGCTCATTCGGGCGTCACTGATCCGGACCATGTCGCGCACGCCGAGCTGGAGGAGTTTGAACGGCAAGGGGATCATCCCCCACTCGGGCATTCCGGGACCGCCTCGGGGCCCGGCATTCTGGAGGACGAGCACGGAATCAGCCGTGACGTCGAGTTCGGGGTCGTTCAGCAAGCGGTCCAGGTCCGTTCGGTCTGCGAACACCACCGCTGGGCCCCTGTGCTGGGAGAGGTCCGGACTCGCGGCACTGACCTTGATGACAGCTCCATCTGGTGCCAGGTTGCCTCGGAGGACCGCCAGCGCCAGCGGTTGCACCGGATCGTGGACCAGCCTGATCACCGCTGGCCTGAACACTGTCGCACCGGAGATGTTGTCCCCCAGCGACTGGCCGTTCACCGTCGGACACGATGTGTCGAGATGGTGCCGGATCTGCTGCAACAGGGCCCGCAGGCCGCCCGCCTCGAAGAAGTCCTCCATCAGGAAATCCCCCGATGGTTCGACATCGGCCAGTACGGGGATGTCTCGGGCGATCTCGTCGAAGAGCGCCAGGGGAAGATCGATCCCGGCCCGGCCGGCGATGGCCGGAAGGTGGATGGCGGCGTTGGTCGAACCGCCGAGCGCCATCATCGCCACGATGGCGTTGCGGAACGAAGCGGCGCTCAGAAGTGCCGAGGGCCGGAGCCCGTCGATCGCCATGGCCACCGAACGCCGGCCGGCATCGGCAGCCAGACGCCGCTGGTGGAAGTTTCCGGCGGGAACCGAGGAAGCTCCCGGCATCGTCATCCCGAGCACCTCGGCGAGTGCCGTCATGGTCGATGCCGTCCCCATGACGTTGCATGTGCCAGGTGAGCAGGCATAGCCGTCCTCGATCTCGTACCAGTCATCCATCGAGATGTTGCCGACCACCAACTCCTCGGAGTACTTCCAGGCGGTGATGGCCGCGCCGAGTCGCTCGCCCTTCCAGTTGCCGTGCATCATGAACCCGGCGGGCACGTAGATCGACGGTATGTCCGCGCTCACCGCCCCCATCAGCAGGGCCGGTGTCGTCTTGTCGCAGCCGCCGAGGAGCACCGCCGCATCTAGAGGGTGACTCCGCAACACCTCTTCGGTCTCCATCGACGCAAAGTTCCGGTAGAGCATGGTGGTCGACTTCATCAAGGTCTCACCCAGGGACATCACCGGAATCTCAAGGGGGAACCCCCCGGCCGACCAGACCCCCCGCTTCACGGCGTCGGCGACATCGCGGAGGTGGGCATGACAAGGGTTCGCCTCCGACCACGTCGTTACGATGCCGACGACTGGCCTTCCGTCGAAGTCTTCGGGCGAGTACCCGGACTGCATCATCCGACCCCGGTGTTCAAACGAGAAGGGGACCCTGGCCGAACCAGCGTCGACTACGTAGCCCCACGGCCACCGCCTCGGGTCCGGGGGCGCCGACAGCGTTGTCTGGACCCATTTCGACCACCTGTCTTTCTCCTCGGAGGAGAATCCCCTGGACGGTACCTCACATCAACCGAATGCCGTTGTGCCGACAGTCAAACGCTCCCGAGTGTTTCCCTGGCCTCCTGTTGCGTCCTCGACGTGCATGGGCAGTGACCTGACCGCAAACAGCTCCCGCGTCCCAATGCAGATAACGCGACCCCGAGCCGGCGACCGGGGGCATGCTCCTTTGGTTGTCAGGGCCGATGTTTGCGAATCAGAATCAATGTGCTCAATCCGGTGTGGAGAATGCCCACGAGGATGATGACTACGGCAACTGCGATCAGCCAGACCGGGTGAGACTTCGGAAAAATCAGACTGAAGATTCCGATTGTCACCACCACTAGGCCGCAAAGATGATGGACGGGGCTGTTAGTCGCCATCCAGAGCACTAGGCACGAACTGAGCCGAGTTTCCTAGGGCGAAAGCAAACCGCCTTCCACACGCCCGGAGGTGCCGATATGTCCCACCGACCCGGCGTTCCGAAGCACGGCACGCGGTCGGAGCGCTCACGTCCCCCTCAGCACCTCTGCCGTCCCGATGTTAGTTTGCAGCCTGGCGGGCGGCCGCGAAGTTCGGGGTCGGCCGATTAGGAGGAACAATGCAGTTCATGACCACCTGGACACTCCGGGATGGCAACGGCGATTCAAAGGAGAGGATCTCAGAAGGGAAGAAGATTCTTGAGGCTTTCGGTCGGTGGACGGTGCCAGAAGGCGAAACCATGATCGCCTTCGTTGGGCGAGCGGATGGAAGCGGCGGCTGTGCGATCAGCGAATCGAATGACGTTACGGCGCTTGCAGACGCAGCGGCGAAGTTCAGCGCCTGGTACACCTGGGAAATCGTGCCTGTTATGGATCTCACCGATCCAAAGACGATCGAGTTCTTGATCAACGCTTCGACCTTTCACGACTAAAGTCCCGTCGGCTTGCAATCCAAATGAGATGGCCCGGGCATTGTCCCAGGTCATGTCATTGGTGACCCTGGGCCTTTAAAGGGGCAGTACCTAGTCAAGGCTGACGGCTGGCATCACGTAGGGAGACGCCAGGAGGTCGTCCAGGTTTGAGATGTTGAATCCGCTTCGCTGGCCGGTCTCAATGACCTCCACTGCTATGTAAGCCAGGGAGGCGCAATCCTGGGAAAAGCGAGTCAGTCCCTCGAGGAGCTCGTGCTCGGCCCCGTCGGACAGGTAGTGATCCTCCAAAGCCCGAGTTACGTCGTTGGCGACCGAGCTGATGAGCAGAACGTCACGGCTTCGGGAGTCTCACTGGGGCCGTCCACGAGTCGACAGCCACGATGGCGTTTGGGGGGCGATGGCGTCCTTTGAGCCACCAGGTCCTGGCAGTTGTGGCGCAGGTCGTGGCTCATGGAGTCTGATGTTCGTGGCCAGACCGCAGAAGGGAAAGGAAAGAAAGCCCTCCGAGGTGGCGCAGACGGTGGAGGACATTAACGACGCTCGACCTCTCCCACGGACCCCGGGCGGACGCGGTGGACGATCCGTCGCCCAGGCGGAGCCCAACCAGACGGGGTTGCTCCCGCACCGAGAACCCGGGCAGCCCGCCCCAACTGCCCGCGATTCTCAGTGGATCCGGTTCCCTGGGTGGGAGTATGCCGTCGTCAGCGTCCGGTTGCAATTGTCAGTTGCAGAGTTCGCGCAATGTTCAGTTCGGATCCGCTCCGTTGGCCTCGCTTCACCGGTCTGACCGGGCCGTACCTGGGCCTCGGTCCGCAGACCGAGTCCGACCGTCCTCCTCGCCGGGCCCCCTGGCCACCCCGACCTCAAGCCCCGGCCCCGCCAGGCCGATACCCGTACAGGCGATCTGCACGGAAATGGGGCCACGTGAACGAGATATTCATCGCCACGGCGAGACAGGAACCCGGGTACTGGGCCGTGAGGATTCTCGGCCTTCTCGATGGCCAGGTTCAGGTGGCAGACCTCGCGGAGGCGGAGGGCGCCGCCCGGCAGCTCATCGTGAGCACGCTCAACCGGCCCGAGGACTCAGTCACTGTCCGGGTCGTGGTGAGCGAGAGGGTTCGGTACCAGCGAGATCGCATCAGGCTGACCAATGCCAGGGCCGGTCGGACCAGCCTGGCCGGATAGCCCTCACCGGCGGCGAACGACCACCCGAACTCAGTCGCCGACGGCGCCGAGGGGCGGTTCCCACCGGCCCAGCGCTTCCTTGGCCCACCCGGGAGCATCGACTTCGTCCATCCCCAACAGGGCCGCACCCAGGACCGGCGCTGCCCGCAGACGACGGAACACGGCGGCCGGCACCACCTCCCGCACGCCGGACTCCACGGCGCCGGCGAATCCCGGGTGCCCCCCATCGAAGAGGCCGCCCCCGAGCACCACCTCGACCTCGTCATCGGCTACGTCCAGGCGCCTGGCCGCAGCCGTGATCATGACGACGACCTCGTCAGCCAGGATCCCCATGGCCCCGGCGGCCACCTCGTCGCCCGCTACGGCGGCGTCCATGCACACCTGCGCCAGCTCGAACAGGCGACCGTAGGCCAACTCGCCCGCATACACCGCGGTCAGTACCGACTCGGGATCGCTCCGGCCGAAATGAGCGGGAACCAGTTCAGCCAGTCGGGTCGGTTCGCCGCGTCCGTCGCGGGAGCGCAGCGCCAGGCCGAGCGCCCGGACACCCAGCCACGACCCTCCCGCGGCCAGGTCTCCCGAGAGTTCGCCGAGCGACGGGAAGCGGACCACCGCTCCGTCGGGACCCCGTCCCACGCAGTTGAGGCCGGATCCGCATACGACCCCGACTCCCCATCCGGAGCGCACCCCGGCACGAAGCACCGCGAAGGAGTCATTGAGCACCGTGGCGGTGCGGCTCCAGCCGCGGGAGCTGACGGCCTCGGACAGCCGTAGCTCGTCGACCGGCAGGTCCACCCCCGCCAGGCAGTACACACCACAGCCGATCGCCCCGGTGGCCACTTCGAGGCCAGCGTCGGCGACCGCAGAACGGATGGTGGAGCCCAGCGAGCCCATGGCCGCGTCCAACCCGGAGAATTGGTGGTTGGAGCCGTCGCCGCGTGCCCTACCGACCACGGTTCCGTTCACGGAGAGCAGCCAGACATCGGTCTTGGAGGCACCGCCGTCCACGGCCAGGATGAGGTCGTCCGGTCCCCATTGCTCGCTCACGTTCGACCCTCGCTTGCACCCACAGATGGATGTTACGTTCAGCGCGTGGGAACCAAGGTGACGGTCGTCGGGGGTGGCAGCACCTACACGCCTGAACTGGTGGACAGTCTGTGTGACCACGAGGACCGGATGGTCGTGGACGAGCTGGTCCTGCTCGATCCGGACCGTGATCGGTTGGAGGTGGTGGGGGGCCTCGCCGAACGGATGCTCCGTCGACGAGGCTGGGCCGGGGACCTGGTCACCACCGACGATCGGCAGCGGGCCATCGACGGCGCCGACTTCGTGATCGTGCAGCTCCGGGTGGGCGGTCAGGCGGCACGCCACACCGACGAGACACTGCCCGCCGGCTTCGGCTGCCTGGGACAGGAGACGACCGGTCCCGGAGGTTTGGCCAAGGCCCTCCGCACGGTGCCCCTGGTCCTCGAGATCGCCGAGGAGACGGCGACACGAGGAGCGCCCGGGGCCTGGGTGGTGGACTTCACCAATCCGGTCGGGATCGTGACCCAGGCCCTGCTCGACGACGGCCATCGCGCCCTGGGTCTTTGCAACGTGGCCATCCACGTGCAGCGGCGCATCGGTCACTACCTCGAGGTGGACCCCGATCAGGTGACCATCGAACACGTGGGCCTCAACCACCTGACCTGGGTCCGTTCGGCCCGCGTGGGCGGCGCCGACCGTCTGCCCGAACTGATCGACCGCTTCGGACCTGAGTTGGAGCTGGAGAGTGGTGTGCCTTCCGGGCTACTCCGGCTGCTCGGTGCCCTGCCCTCGTACTACCTCCACTACTACTACTGCCTCGACCACGACCTGGCCGAGCAGGCCGCGCCGGGATGGCGATCACGGGCCGAAGTGGTGGCCGAGCTGGAGGCCGAGCTGCTCACGCAGTACCGCGATCCCTCGCTCGACACCAAGCCCACCAAGCTCTCGTACCGCGGCGGCGCCTTCTACTCCGAGGCGGCCGTGCGCCTCATCGCCTCGCTCCACGCCGGTACCGGCGACGTCCAGATCGTGGACGTCCGCAATGCCGGGGCCCTGCCCGGTCTACCCGACGACGCCGTGATCGAGATTCCGTGCACTGTGGACCGGGCCGGCGCCCACCCACTCCCCCAGCGGGAGCTGCCGTCGGACATGGCGGGGCTGGTGGCCCACTGCAAGGCCTATGAGCGACTGGCCGTGGAGGCGGCCCGCACCGGGAGCCGGCAGACCATGATCCGGGCCCTGGTCGCCAACCCACTGGTCGGCCAATACCCGCTGGCCGAGCGGCTCGCCGATACTCTACTGGAGGCCAATCGCCGCTTCCTGCCCCGCTTCTTCCCAGAAGGCTGACCAAATGGGCTCCTGGACTGCCACTTGTCGGGCTCGGCGGCCGACCTGTCGGGTCGAACGAGCTCCGGCCACCTATCGCCACCGGTTCGGCGTTTCCTCCGCTTTCGCGCTCTCTGACACCCGGCGGACACCCCCCGTGATCAGCCTGGCCGAACCGGCCGAGACGTGCGACCATCGGGTCGGGTTCTCGGCGGTTCCAGCTTCAGGTCAGTACAATGCCCGTCCGCCTTCGGTACCCTGGCGGTGGCACCGCCGGTTGGCGGGACCGAGGAACGGGTAGGAGATCGGACGGTCCGAGCCCGGGGTGCAGCATGAACTCGGCCCGGGGGTGGTGCCTCGGTGCACGCCCGTCGGGTTGCCCGAGTAGCGGTGGGAGAAGGAGGACCAGTGGCCGAGCAGACGAGTGGAGACGAGACCTTCTGGCGTTGGTCGATGATCATCGCCGGCGTAGTGATCGTCGCGGCTGTGAGCGCCATTCTCCTCGTAGGGAAGAGTTCCGGCACCAACTCCTCGGCGGCCACGCCCACCACCTCTCCGCTACAGAGCAACCTGCCCTTCGCCGCTAGTCCGGTACCGCCCACCACGACCCCCGTCGGCGGCGCCCCAGCCTCCACCCCGGCCAAGTCCAAGCCACCGTTGTTGTTCCCCTTCCTGCCAGTGGTCATTGCGGCCAACGGGAAAGCGGTCGCCAGCGCCCTGCCGTCATTTGTCACCCTGCCCTTCGCCTTCCCCCCGATACCTGCCCCGGTCGACACCAATCCCGTAGGGGGTGGCGTCACCCCGCCGACCAACGCCCCGCCGGTGGTGACGACCGACACCCTGCCGCCGCCGCCCGACCACGACGACCACCACCACACAGCCGCCGCCGCCGCCCACCACGACCACGACCACGACCACCACCACCACGGTGCCTCCGACGACGACGACGACGACCACCACCACGACGACCACCACGGTGCCTCCGACGACGACGACCACCACCACAGCGCCCCCGACCACAACGACGCCGACGACGACCCTTGGCGGCGCCCTCCCCGTCCTCGGCCTCCTCGGCCTCGGCGGTTCCTGACCCTCGGAGGGCCATGGGTGCCACCGGCGGGCCACCTCCGTCGACCGATTGGCAGGTGATGCCACCAGCCACTCTCCGTGGGCGCCGTGGGTGGGAGCCGGAGGGCCCTGAGCCGACGGATTCCGGCCCTCGAAGGTAAGCCGGCACCCAGATCTGTCAAGATCAGCGTGTGGGAATTCGTAATCAGCCGTTGCGCGTAGTCGTGGTAGTGGGATTGTGGGCCATGTGGGTGTTGTGGACCATCAACCGCTTCACGAGCACGGTGATCACCTCGATACCGTCCACCACCACGTGTCCCACCTACCAGAGCTGTTCCTCGCCGTCCGCCGTGGCGGTGACCCGCCAGTTCAGCTGGAGCTGGTGGCACTTCGTCTTCACGGTGGTGGGTGCGGGTCTGCTCGTGGCCTCGTCGGTGATGATCCTCCGCACCCCGAGGACCGTCGACGAGATCTGACCGTGCTCGTTCGTTCCGGGGTGGGCGTGCCGGGACCTGGGCACCACCCCGCGGGATCGACTGATCCATCCGGAGGGTCAATCGGGAGAAAGGGTTGGGCCCGGAGCTTGGACGGCGGTTCCTCGCCCCGTAGACCCAACGTCGGAGAACGTAGCCAGCCAATCTGAGATTGACCTGAGAATCTGGGCGGTTTACGTGCAGACGCCCGCATCGTCATCGAAACGCAACGCTGCATGCTGCAGTCGCCGGCCCCGAATGACGATACTTGGACCATGGGCCGTACTTCCGATGCGAGTAACGCGGTCCCGGGTACGTTGACCATGGCGCCACGCTCCCCCTCCGCCGAGTGACCTCCGACCGCGTCGAGCGGCTGATCATCTCCTACGAGGCCACCACACCTTCGGTGTTCTCACTCCGCGATGCCACCCGCGGTCTCTGCGAGATCATCTGGTTGATCGACCTGTCCGAGCCCGACATGGCCAACTCGGCTCGCCTGCTCTCGCGGGTGGGACGGGTGGTGGATATGTCCGACCTCGACCGGGAGCAGACCGTCGAGGCGCTCCGTCACGCCAAACCCACCGGCATGGTGTCACTGAACGATCGACGCATGATGGACCTGGCCGAGATCGCCGACCGTCTGGGACTCGACTTCCACACACCCGACGTGGCCCGACGGCTCTCGGACAAGTTGATCCAACGCCGGGCCCTGCGAGAAGCCGGGATCAGGGTCCCACCGTTCTGGGAGGTACGACCCGGACGGTCGGCGGAGGAGGCGGCCGCACTGGCTCGGACGGTGCGCCTGCCCGCCGTCCTCAAGCCCCGCTCCGGCGACGGAAGCCGTGACGTCCATCTGGTGCGCTCCGTCGAGCAGTTGGTCGACCTGCTGTCCACCGACGCATCCCGCGGTAGCGGGATCGAGGGGTGGATCCTCGAGGGCTACCTCGAGAGCTCGTCCCGTCCGGTGTCCCGCTTCGCCGACGTCGTGTCAGTGGAGAGCTTCATGCACGACGGCACCATCGAACACCTGGCCGTGACGGGGCGGTTCCCCTTCGCGGAGCCCTTCCGGGAGACCGGAAGCGTGCTTCCGAGTGACCTCGCTCCGTCCGATGCTCGGGCGGCCCGTGAGCTGGCGGCGGCGGCGGTGAGGGCCCTCGGGATCCGGACCGGATGTCAGCACACGGAATTGAAGTTCACACCGGAGGGACCGGTGGTGGTCGAAATCAACGGTCGGGTGGGAGGAGGCGTTCCTGAACTCATGACCCTGGCCGGCGGCGAGATCTCCCTGTACCGGGTGGCGGTGGAACTGGCCCTGGGACTGGCCCCCACGGTCGACCTGCCGTTGGCCTTCCCGCGGGTGGCCTACCGACGGATCGCCACTCCGCCGGTCACGGCCCGCACCGTGGCCGCCATGGTGGGCCACGAGCAGCTGCAGGACGTGCCCGGCGTCGATGAGATCACCATCAACCGCCTACCCGGCGATACGGTCGATTGGCGGCTCGGACTCGGTGAGTTCATCTACAGCGCCTTCGGGTCAGCCGACGACTACGGCCAGGTCGAGGAGCGGTGCTCGCAGATCGACCGGACCGTCCAGGTGACCTACGACACCGGCGGGTGCGTGGCCACCGGGCACCAGGACCCAGTTCCGGGGCGGACGACCGGCGGAGCCGGACAGTAGTCTCGGGACCGAGCACCCGACACGGGCCCTCGATCGAACCGGCCGACCAGGAGGGACATGCCCACCATCGAGGAGCTGGCCGTCCAGGTAGCGGGGTTGCACCGGAGAGTGGAAGCCACCGAAGCAGTGCTCGAGATCCAGGCGCTCAAGGCCCGCTACGGCGACCTGGTGGACGGGCGGTTCTCGCGGGGCGAGCTGGTCGACGCCGGCACCCTCCGTCGGGTCACCGAGGCGGCGGCCGATCTGTTCACCGAGGACGGCGTATGGGACGGCGGCCCCCGCCTCGGGCGGCAGGTCGGTCGACCGGCGATCGCCTCCCGCCTGGCCAGGCCGACCCTCACGTTCTCGAGGCATCTGTTCGTCAAGCCCCGCATCGAGGTGGACGGGGACCGCGCCACCGGCCGGTGGGACCTGCTCAGCCCCTGCCGTCGGGCGGATGGGTCGTCGTGGTGGATGTGTGGATATGAGGACGACGAGTACGCCCGGGAGGACGGGGTCTGGCTCCACCGGTCGATGAGGTTGACGACCCTGGTGATGGCTCGGGTGGACGAGGGCTGGGCGAAGATCCTGGCCTGAAGACCGTCGGGTCCGTCGGGTCCGTCGACCCGGCGAACCCCGTGCCCACCCGGGGGCGACGGCACTACGATGCCGGTCAGGCCGGGCCTGCGACCCCGGGGGACCAGGAGCGAGGGCGGAATGCCGGGACCAGCCACGACCGTGACCGACGGGGGTCGACGCACCGCGTTGGACATCGCCCGATCGGCCAAGCTGGCACCGATCGCCTCGATCGCTGAGGAGATGGGCATCGGCGAGGACCTCCTCCAGCCCTACGGGACGTACGTGGCCAAGATCCGACTCGAGGCCATCGAGGCGCTCGCCGACCGGCCCAAGGCCCGATACGTGGTGGTCACCGCCGTGACTCCCACACCGCTGGGTGAAGGCAAGACCACCACCACTCTGGGGTTGGCCCAGGGGATGCACCACGTGGGCCGCCGGGCCACCGCCGCCATCCGCCAGGCCTCGATGGGCCCCACCTTCGGGATCAAGGGAGGGGCGGCTGGGGGTGGGTACAGCCAGGCGGCGCCCTTCGAGGCCCTCAACCTCCACCTGACCGGGGACATGCACGCCGTGACCGCGGCTCACAACACCTTGGCGGCCATGGTCGACAACCATCTCTACCAGGGCAACGAGCTCGATCTCGACCCGGCCGCCATCACCTGGCGACGGGCCCTGGACGTCAACGACCGGGCCCTGCGCAACATCGTGCTGGGCCTCGGCAGTCGGGAGGACGGTGTACCCCGCCAGTCCGGCTTCGATATCACGGCGGCCAGCGAGGTCATGGCGATCCTGGCCCTGTCGACCTCCCTGCAGGACATGCGCCGGAGGCTGGGCCGGATCATCGTCGGGTTCACCCCCGACGGCACCCCGATCACCGCGGAGGAATTGCGGGCGGCCGGCGCCATGGCGGTGATCATGCGCGACGCCATCCAGCCCAACCTGCTGCAGTCCCTGGAGAACACCCCGGTCCTCGTCCACGCCGGGCCCTTCGGAAACATCGCCCACGGGAACTCCTCGGTCATCGCCGACCTCATCGGCATCCACGCCGGCGACTACCTCATCACCGAGGCGGGTTTCGGAGCGGACATGGGTGCCGAGCGCTTCTTCAACATCAAGTGCAGGGTGTCGGGCCTGATCCCGGACGCCGCGGTCATCGTCACCACGGTGCGGGCCCTCAAGGCCCACTCGGGAGCCCATCGGATCGTGGCCGGGCGGCCCCTGCCCGAAGCCCTGCTGCGCGAGGACCCCGACGAGGTTCGCTCCGGGGGGGCCAACCTCCGCAAGCAGATCGAGAACGTGCTCCTGCACGGGGTCACCCCAGTGGTGGCCATCAACGCCTTCCCCGAGGACTCCGAGTCCGAATATGCCGCCATCGCCGAGATCGCCTCCTCCATGGGCGTCCGGTGCGCGGTGTCCACCCACTTCCGCGACGGCGGGGCGGGGGCCACCGAGTTGGCCGAGGCCGTGGTGGCCGCAGCCGAGGAGCCCAGCCGCTTCCATTTCCTCTATCCGCCCGAGTGGTCACTGCGGGACAAGATCGAGGCCATCGCCACCCAGGTGTACGGAGCCGACGGCGTGGACTATCAGCCGGCGGCGGCCCGGAGCCTCGACCTCTTCGAGGCCAATGGACTGGGCGACTTCCCGCTGTGCATCGCCAAGACCCATCTGTCCATCTCCTCGAACCCAGCCCTCAAGGGGGCCCCCACCGGGTGGCGACTCCCGGTTCGCGAGGTCCGGGCCTCGGCGGGAGCGGGATTCATCTACGCCATCTGCGGGGACATGCGGACCATGCCCGGGCTGAGTCGGCATCCGGCCGCCGAACACATCGACATCGATGAGAACGGGGACGTGGTCGGGCTGTACTGATCCGTCCGGGGTGCCTCTCGATCCGCCGGGGGACTTGGGAGACGGGAAAGCTGGACTGCCATCGTCCACCGGGTGAACCCGTGCTACACAGGACCCCCGTGAACGCACTTCGCCTCCAGCGGCACCGGCTCGCTCGGTCGTGGAGGGCTCCGCTCACCGCCGCCATCGTGGTCGGGCTGAGCCCGGCCGCAGCAGGGTCGGCCGCGGCCGGCACCCCGGCTGGCGCCCCGACCAGTGCGGTGGCGGGGGCCAGGGTGGTGTCCGCCGCCGAGAAGACCTCGGCCCTCCGATCCACCTTCACGATGAGCTTCCGACACACCACGCCCACGACCGCCTCGTCCACCCCGGTAGGCGCGTTCGGAGTGGAGGATTTCAGCGCCCCGGCCGGAACGCTGACGCTCGACCTTCCCGGCGGGTCGTCGGTACGGGAACGGATGGTGTTCCTCCCGGGGACGGTGTTCGTGAAACCACCGTCGTCGAGTCCCCCGCTGCAGCCCGGGCGACCATGGATCTTCGCCAACTTCGCCGATATCGCCAAGTACGACGTCAAGTTTCCCCCGTACATCGTGGAGACCGAAAGCGTCAACCCGGCCCTGGTCCTCGACGAGCTGGCCTGGGGGACGACCTCGGCCACCTCGGCGGGTCCGGCCCAGCACGGCGGCGTCACGACCCATCACTACCGGGCCCGGGTGAATCTCAACCGCGCCCTGGGCCACACCGCCGGCCCGGCGGCGGCGGTCTTCGCCCAAGCCATCGCCGCGGAGATCACCGCCTCCGGCGGGAACGTCTTCACGTCGTCGGTGTCGATCCCGGTGGACGTATGGGTGGACGGGGCCGGTCGGTTGGTCGGGGCCCGGGTCACGCCGCCCGGGGCCGGCATCGGGACGGTGACCATCGATCTCGACCGGTTCGGATCGGCGGTTCATGCGTCGAAACCGCCCCGGGCCAAGGTGGTGGACATCGCCGCCATGATCCCCGGCGGCGAACAGGAGGCGCTCAACGGCGGCGATTCCGATGGGGCCTGAGCCCGCCCCGCCGGGTCCAGGCGACGACGCCCCCCGCCCCACCATCCCCCCACCGGTCATCCGGATCGAGCACCTCACCAAGCGGCTCCGCAATGGCGTCACCGCCGTCGACGACCTCAGCTTGACCGTGGACGGCGGTCAGGTGCTGGGCCTGGTGGGACCCAACGGGTCGGGCAAGACCCTCACCCTCAAGGTCCTGCTCGGCCTGGTCCGGCCCACCTCCGGATCCGCCTGGCTGTTCGGGGAGCCGGTCGGTCCCGGGGTCGGGGTCCTGGCTCGGGTCGGCGCCCTGGTGGACGGGCCCGGATTCGTCCCGCACCTGTCGGGTCGCAAGAACCTCGAGCTGGCCTGCCGGCAGCTTCGGCGGACCGGAGACCCTCCCGACCTCGATGGAGCCGTCTCGCTGACCGGACTGGGGGAGGCCATCGACCGGCCCTACTCTGGCTATTCCCACGGGATGCGGTACCGGCTGGCCATGTCGCAAGCCCTGCTCGGACGGCCGGACCTCCTGCTGCTCGACGAGCCCACCACCGGCATGGACCCCGCCCAGGTGATCGAGGTCCGAGAGGCCATCGCCACCAGCGCCGCCGCCGGGGCCACCGTGGTGCTCTCCAGCCACCACCTCTCGGAGGTCGAGGAGGTCTGCACGCACGCCGCCGTGCTGCGGACGGGTCGGCTGCTGGCGGCCGGCGCCATGGCCGATCTGGTACAGCGCCACCACCGGGTGCACGTGAGCGTCGATGACGCCGACCGGGCCGCGGCGGTGCTCGACTCGCGGCCCGGCGTGGCCGGCGTGGCCGCCGTCGACCGGTCGACGGTTGTCGTCGATGGGATCTCCCTCCGTGGCATCGACCTGGTCGCCGCCTTGGACGAGGCCGGGATTGCGGTGGCCGGGTTCCGCGGCTCGACCTTCGAGGACACCTACTTGTCTCTCTTCGACGACGGGTCGCTGACGCCGACCGGCCCACCCCCCGAATCGCCTTGATCGCCATCGAATGGACCAAGCAGTTCCGCCGGGCCACCAGCTATGCCATCTTGGGCGTCGTGGCCGGGTTCGCCGTGCTCCTGACCCTGGCCCTGGCCGCCACCGGATCGGGCCAGGCGGAATTCGTGGGCGACGTCCCGCTGGTCATGGTGCCGGGGACGTCCGGTCTGAGCGTGCCGATCATCGCCCTCTCCAGCACCATGAAATTCTTCCTGCCCCTGGCGGTGTCGCTCTTCGCCGGGCAAGCCGTGGCCGGGGAGGCCGGGTGGGGAAGCCTCCGCTATGTCCTGGCCCGTCCGGTGTCCCGGACCAGGGTGTTGTGGTCCAAGGCGTCGGTGGCGGCGCTGTTGTCCATGGCGACCGTGATCGTCCTGACCCTCGCCGCGGTGGTCGCCGGCTCTGTGGCCTTCGGTTGGCACCCGCTCCACGTGATCGACGGTGCAGGCTCCTCCCCGGGGCACCCGGCGGGTACGACCCTCCCCGCGGCCGTACTCCTCGGCGAACTGGGGCTGTCCACGCTCTATGTGATCGCCGGCATGTCCAGTATCTTCGCCGTGGCCTTCTTCCTCTCGACCACCACCCGTCGCCCCCTGCTGGCGGTGGCCGGCGGCGTGGCCCTGACCGTGATCTCCCGGGTGTTCAACGGGGACTACCTCCCCGGAGTGTCCGTGGTCAACAGTTACATGCCCAACAACGACATCGACCTGTGGAACCACCTCTTCGTGCGGCCGGCGGCGACGGGAGGTTTCCTCCACTTCCTGGTGCTCCAGGCCGTCTACTTCGCCGTGTTCATGGGTCTGGCCCAGTGGTGGTTCGCCCGCAAGGACCACCTCGATTGATCGCCATCGAACTGGCCAAACAACTGCGTCGGCCGAGGTCGTGGATCGTCCTGGCCGTTCTGGCCACCGTGGCCGTGGTCGTGACGGTGATCATCGCACTCACCAGTGCCGGCACCCCCGAGCGCATCGGGAACTGGGGCTCGGTGGTACCGAAGTCGTCCGGCTTCACCATGGGGCTGGTCGGCCTCAACGCGCTGCTCCTCTTCCTCATCCCGCTGGCCGTGGCCATATTCGCCGGGGAGTCCGTGGCCGGCGAAGCGGGATGGGGAAGCCTCCGTTACGTCCTGGCCCGTCCGGTCTCGAGGCCGCGGGTGCTGACCAGCAAGGCCGTCGTGGCCGGCCTCTTCTCCCTGGTCGCCGTGGCCGTGGTGGTGGCGGCCGGTGTTCTCTCCGGGCTGGTGGCCTTCGGGTGGCATCCCCTCGCCGTACTGGACCTGCAGCACAACACTCCGTTCTCCACTGGGTTGTCCACCATGACTCCGGCGATGGCCCTCGGCCGACTGGCTGCCGCGGTGGTGATCGTGGCCGGCACCATGCTCAGCACTTTCGCCTTCGCCCTCCTGTGCTCGACCCTGACCGACCGGGCCTTCACCGCCGTCGCCGGGGGTGTTCTGTTCGGCTTGGTGTCCCGCTCACTGGACAACATCCCCGGCCTCCACGCGCTCACTCCCTGGCTTCCGCTGACCGACAAGGGAACCGACGTGTGGAACGGGCTCTTCTTTCAACCCACCGACTGGAGCGGGCTGACCCACTTGGTCCTGGTGCAAGGGGTCTATGCCGTGGTCCTCCTCTCGGCAGCCGCAGTGTTCTTCCAGCGCCGCGACGTCTTGAGCTGAGATCGGTGTCCGGCCCGAGGTAGGGCTCGGGAGGCCAAGACGCCGGCTCCCGCCCCGGTCCAACGGGTCCCACCGGGAGGACCGCTCCGGGGGGTGGCAGTCGGGGCCGGCCAGGGCAGGTGGTGAGGGGGTGGGTTGCTTCCGACAACCGCAGGTGCGACACTTCGCCGGTGTCGCAGGAGGGGTTGGGGGAGAGACGTGGCCGGCCGGGACTGATCGCCCCGGTGGCCGTGCTGGGCGTCGTGCTGGCCCTGGCACTGGTCGGCTGCGCGAGCCCGTCGGCGCAGACGTACCACCCCTCCCCCGTCACGGCCCGGGAGACGGCCGCATCGACCTGTCGTTCGGCGACCGCGGTGGTCCCGGCGTCCTCGCCGGTACCCGGCACCCCGAGCGACTGGGACGTGACCTCCTTCGACGGCACCCAGATCCGCGTCCACTGGTTCCCGGCGACTCCCGCCCCCGGCACCACCACGGCCCCGACGGTGCTGATGGGCCCAGGGTGGAGTCTGGCCGGGGACACCGACACCCAGGGAACCGGCATCCTCGGCGCGGTGCCCATCAAGGATCTGTTGTCGGCGGGCTACAACGTGCTGACCTGGGACCCCAGAGGCTTCGGCCGGTCCGGCGGGGTGGCTGAAGTCGACAGCCCGTACTACGAGGCCCGCGACGTGAGCACCCTGATCAGTTGGGTGGCCGCTCGGCCCGGCGTCCAACTCGACGCTCCTGGCGATCCCCGGATGGGCATGGTGGGCGGCTCCTACGGGGGTGGGATCCAGTTGGTCACCGCGGCCACCGACTGCCGGGTCGACGCCATCGTGCCCACCATCGCCTGGAACTCCCTGGTCAGTAGCCTCGACACCGACCACACCTTCAAGATCGGCTGGTCCGATCTGCTCTCCTCGCTGAGTGCCACCGATCACGTCGACCCCGAGGTGATCTCGTCCCGGGCCGCCGGCGACCGCACCGGGAGCATCTCGCCGGTCGAGCCGTCAGTGGTTCGTCGACCGGGGACCCGGGCCGCTGGTAGCCCGCATCCACATCCCCACGCTCATCGTCCAGGGCACCGTGGACACCTTGTTCACCCTTCGGGAGGGAGTGACCAACTACCAGGTGTTGAGGCACCATGGCGTCCCGACGTCGATGGTCTGGTTCTGCGGAGGGCACGGGGTCTGCCTCACGCCGGCTGGGGACCAGGCCCTGCCGCTCCGGGCCACACTCGACTGGCTGAACCGGTACGTGAAGGACGACCGGTCAGTGGCCACCGGACCGGGGTTCCGGTTCGTGGACCAACGCGGTGCCCAGCACTCGACACCGAGCTACCCGCCGGCCCCCGGGCGGCCGGTCACCGGCACCGGGCGTGGCACTCTCGACCTCACCACCGCCAGCCGGTCCGGTCCCGCCTCCGTGGCCGGCAACACCCAGCTCCTGGCCGGACTGGTGGCCCCGATCACGCCGGGCCGGGCCGTGGAGGCCGTCAACGTCCCACTCTCCTTCGGTGGCCGATCCGCCGTGGTGGTCGGCGCCCCTCGGATGACCCTCACCTACCGGGGAACCGTGGCCACCGGCACCCGTCCCACCCGGGTCTTCGCCCAACTGGTCGATCCGACCACCGGGCTGGTGCTGGGCAACCAGGTCACACCGGTCGATGTCAACCTGGACGGCCGCACCCACACCCCCACGGTGCCCCTGGAGATGGTGGTCTTCGCCGGTCGGCCCCACGCCACCGTCGAGTTGCAGCTGGTGGCCACGACGGTGGCCTTCGCCCAGCCTCGGCTCGGTGGTTCCGTCCACTTCGCCCGTATCGCGGTGTCCCTGCCGGTCGCCGCAGGCGTCGCTCCCAGCTAGCCGGCGGCCGACGGCCGGCCCTCACTGCCAGTACCCCTCGACCGTGCCCTCGGTGCGGAGGGCGGCCTCATCGGGGCTCCGGCCCGTTCTCCGGAGGGCCCGGCGCTGGCGGAGGAGGTCCCACATCCGGTCCAAGGTGACCTCGATGGACTTCAGGCGGGCCGCGTCCTCCTCGGAGAGCCCCTCCCCGACGTGCATCTCCTCGAGGCGCTTCTCCTCTTCGGCCAGTCTCCCGATCCGGGCGATGATCTCGTGGTCCTCCACTGCTGCCTCCTTGATCAGCGGGCGTTCCGGCCCGGGACCCTCAGATTAGAGGGACCGGCTTCGGCGGTGTCGATTGGCACGCGACACCGGTCGAGTGCATCGGGAGCGGTCCGTCACGCTGAGCCCCGACCGTCAGCGCGGGGCCCGGGGCATGCCCAGGCCGATCATGGCGATGATGTCCCGCTGGACCTCGTTGGTCCCGCCCCCGAAGGTGAAGATGGTCTGGCTCCGCGAGGCCTGTTCCAGCCGACCCCTGAGCACCGCCCCGGGCGAGCCCGCGGGGAGGTAGCCCGCCTGGCCCACGACCTCCAACAGGAGCCGGTAGGCCTCGAGGGCGAACTCGGTCCCGAACACCTTGGTGGCCGAGGCATCGGCCGGGTTGAGGCCCTTGTCCGCCGCCCAGGCCACCTTCCAGTTGAGCAGCTTGAGGAACTCGGCCCGGGCCCGGACCCGGGCCAGGTGGACCTGGACCCACTCCCGGTCGATGACCCGGCTCCCGTCGGCCATCTTCTCGTCCCGGGCCCACGCCTCCACGTCGGCGATGCTGCGCAGGATCCCCGACACCGGGCAGATGGCCACTCGCTCGTGGTTGAGCTGGTTGGTGATCAGCTTCCACCCCTCGTTCTCCGCTCCGACCAGATTGGCCGCCGGCACCCGCACCGAGTCGTAGAAGGTGGCGCTGGTGAACTCGCCGGCCACGGTGCGCAGCGGCGTCCAGTGGAAACCCGGCGAGTCGGTGGGGACGATGAAGACCGAGAGCCCCTTGTGCTTCGGGGACGTCGGGATCGGTTCGGGCGGCCAACCACACGTAGTCGGCGTACTGGATGGCGCTGGTGTAGAGCTTCTCGCCGGTGATGACGTACTCGTCGCCGTCCCGTTCGGCCCGGGTGCGCAGGGACGCCAGGTCGGTCCCGGCGGTGGGCTCGGTGTAGCCGATGGAGAAGTGGACCTCGCCCCGCAGGATCCCGGGCAGCAGGCGCGCCTTCTGCTCCTCGGTGCCCAACGACATCAGCGTCGGGCCCACGCTGTTGAGGGTGAGCAGGGGAAGCGGCACGCCGGCCCAGTGGGACTCCTCGACGAAGATCATCTGGTCGATGGGCCCGCGACCCTGTCCGCCGAACTCCGGTGGCCAGCCCAGACCCAGCCAGCCGTCGTGCGCCCATGCGGCGGATGAGCCGGGTGTAGGAGGGCTCAGGGTGGTCGGTCGCGCTCCTCTTCGTCCACCAGCCCGGCGAAGTAGGTCCGAAGCCGGTCCTGCAGCTCCTGCTGCTCCTCCGTCAGCGCCAGGTGCATGCTCGTCCTCCCGTGTCCGTCCGCACCCTAACAACCACCGCCCGGATCCATCACCCCACCGGCGTGGACCAGCTGGGACCCGCGTACCGCCCGCCGCCGCCGGCGTGCACTACCGTCGCCTCCCATGACCGACCGTTCGCCGCGCACCCACTCCCCCCGACCAGCTCTTCTCGGTGGCCGGGAAGACCGTGGTGGTCACCGGGGGTACCCGGGGCATCGGCCGGATGATCGCCGGCGGGTTCGTGGCCGCCGGAGCCGCAGGTGGTCGTGGCATCCCGCAAGGCCGGAAGCCGTCGAGGCCACGGTGGCCGAGCTGTCCGAGTACGGGGCCTGCTCCGGCCTGGCCGCCGATCTCTCCAGCGAGGAGGGGGCCCGCCGGTTCGCCGAGCCGTCGGTGCCGACCACCCGCCGGTGGACGTCCTGGTCAACAACGCCGGGGCCACCTGGGGCGCACCCCTCGCCGAACACGACACCGCCTCGTGGGACCGGGTCCTCAACCTCAACGTCCAGGGCATCTTCCACACCACCAAGTTCTTCCTCCCCCTGTTGGAGGCCGAGGCCACCGCCGAGGAGCCGTCGCGGGTCATCAACATCGGCTCGATCGACGGCATCCACGTCCCGGTGCTGGAGTCCTACTCCTACTCGGCCTCGAAGGCCGCGGTGCACCAGCTGACCCGCCACCTGGCCAAGCGTCTGGCCCCGACCATCACGGTCAACGCCGTGGCCCCGGGGCCGTTCGAATCCAAGATGATGGCCGCCACCCTCGAGGCCTTCGGCGAGCAGATCGCCGCCGCCGCCCCGCTGCAGGCGGATCGGCCGGCCCGACGACATGGCCGGCGTGGCCATCTTCCTGGCCTCGCCCGCCGGCGGCCTATCTGACCGGAGCCGTCATCCCCGTCGACGGGGGCATCGCCACCACCGCCTGAACGCGATCCGACCCCTGCCGCGCTGAGCTCCCCCCGTCCTCAGTCGAACTCGGGGAAATCGGGAAGCCGCCGGTCCACCAGTGCGGCCGCCCGGTCCAGCAGCTTCTGCGGGTAGGCGTCATGGGTCAGGATGAGGAACTGCTCGGCCCGGATGGCGGCCACCACCATCCGGCCACCTCGGCCGGATCCATGCCGGCCGCCACCGCCTGGGCCAGGAACTCGGAGACGAACTTCTGGTCCTCGGTGAACTCGGTGGCCAGTCGCGCCGGCCGGTGGCGCTCCGAGTCGAGGATGTTGGTGTGGATCATCCCGGGGCACAGGGCGGAGGCTCGGAGCTTCGATCCCGAGGCCAGCAGGTCGTGGGCCAAGCACTCGGTGGCGGCGAAAGCGGCGAACTTGGAGATGGCATAGGGCGCCTCGAACGGGGCTCCGAGGAGTCCGGCCACCGAGGCCGTGTTGACGATGTGGCCCTCGGTGTCCTGGGCCAGCATCCGGGGGACGAAGGCCCGGATCCCGTGCAGGATCCCCCACAGATTGGCACCGAGGACGAACTCGAAGTCCTCGGCGGGCCGGTCCCAGATCAGTCCGCCGACGAACACGCCGGCGTTGTTGCAGACCAGGTCGACCTGGCCCCAGCGGTCGAACACCGCATCGGCCAACGCGTCCACCTGGGCGGCATCGCTCACATCGCAGACCTGAGCCATCGACTCCGCGGCGGGGAACCGTTCCCCGACCCGCTCGGCGACCTCCTCGAGCGAGGACCGGTCGAGGTCGGCCAGCGCCACCCGCATCCCCTCCGCGGCGAAGGCCAGTGCCAGCGCCCGCCCGATCCCGCTCCCCGCCCCGGTGACCACCGCTACTCTTCCTCGAAACTCCTGCATGGTTGCGTATCCTCCCTCGGGGCCCGGGGGCCGATGATGGACGTTGTGCGGGTCAGCCGCTCGGGCCCGGGGGTGCCGGCTCTCGTCCCGAGGTGCTGGGCCAGGAACGAGCCGACGGCGGCGATGCTCTGGTCTGCCTCGGGGATCACCTCGCCCGGGAAGGCCTGGAAGACGTGGATGAGCTCCGGCCACACCGTGAGCGTCACGGCCCCCCCGGCCGCCTCGAGCCGGGCGGCCACTGCGGTGGCGTCATCGAGGAGGACCTCGTGGGACCCCACCTCGACCAGCACCGGGGGCAGGCCGTTCAGATCGGCGAAGAGGGGCGAGGCCAACTCGGAGCGCGGATCGGGGTCCCCCAGGTAGCACCGGGCCATCTCGTCCAGCCCGGCCCGGGTCACCATGGGATCGAGGCCGGCCCAGCGATTGGTACGACGGGGCCGACTGGGTCAGATCCACCCACGGGGACAGGCACACCGCGGCGGCGGGGAGCGGGTCACCGTCGGACCGGAGAGCCACCAGCGTGGCGAGGGCCAGTCCTCCGCCGGCCGAGTCGCCGGCGATGGCCATCCGCTCGGGGCCGATCCCGGAGGCCAGCAGGGCACGGTAGGCCGACGTGGCGTCGGTCAGGGCGGCTGGGAAGGGATGCTCGGGAGCCAGGCGGTAGTCGAGCAGGGCCACCGGGCAACCGGAGGCCAGCGCGATCCGGGAGGCGAGGTGGCGGTGGCTGTCCAACGACCCGCTGCAGTACCCGCCCCCGTGCAGGTACAGCACGGCGGAGTCGCCACCGATCCCCTCGGGGGTGATCCACTCGGTCGGGCGCCCTCCGAGGCTGATGGCCTCGATCCGCACCCCTTCCGGCGGTGGCGACCCCTCGGCCAACCGGTCCAGGGCGGCCCGCCGCTCAACGACCGTGCCTCGGGTCACCCCTGACTCGGTCAGGAATGCGCTGATCATCTCCACACCGGGATGGCTCACGATCGATCTCTCCTCGTGGTGGTGGGCGGACCCGTGAACGGGGGGCGGCGGAAGGGCAACGGGCCCGAGCTTTGCAGGAGTTCCGGACCTCCGCCCACCCGCGGGCCGGGTTGCCCATCATCACTTTCAGTGGCAAACTGATCACTCAGAGCGTAAACAGGGCGGGAACGTCGTCGGAGGGGCAGGGGCATGCTGGATCGGTGGAGAACGCGCCTGACGGCGGGAGGCGTGGGGTTGACGGTGGTGGCCCTGGCCTGGGTGAGCGGCCTCGTTCCGGCACCCGTCGCGGCCGGCTCTGTGGCTCCCGCGCCGGTCGGGCACGACACCGGACTGCCGACCACCGACGCCTTCTGGCTGGCCACCCCCTCGGGAGCCCTCTATCCGTTCGGGGTCCCCTCCTACGGCGCTCCGACCTCCCACCTCAACCAACCTCTGGTGGGCATGACGGCCACCGGCGACCAGCAGGGATACTGGATGGTGGCCTCCGACGGTGGGGTGTTCAGCTACGGCGACGCCCACTTCTTCGGGTCGACCGGGAACATCCACCTCAACCGGCCGATCGTCGGCCTGACACCCACCACGGGAGGTCAGGGCTACTGGCTGGTGGCCTCGGACGGCGGGGTGTTCACCTTCGGCAACGGAGTCTTCTACGGGTCGACCGGGAACATCCACCTCAACCAGCCCATCGTGGGCATGGCCCCGACCCCCGACGGCCGGGGGTACTGGCTGGTGGCCTCGGACGGCGGGGTGTTCACCTTCGGGGACGGCGTCTTCTACGGGTCGACCGGGAACATCCACCTCAACCAGCCCATCGTGGGCATGGCCCCGACCCCCGACGGCCAGGGGTACTGGCTGGTGGCCGCGGACGGCGGGGTGTTCACCTTCGGGGACGCCGGCTTCTACGGGTCGACGGCCAGCTCCCCGGGCGACCCGGCGGAACGACTCGTCGCCACGCCGTCGGGCCACGGCTACTGGGTGGTGCAGCAGAACGGCACGGCCACCCCCTTCGGGGACGCCGGCTCCGTGCCCCCTCCCCAGGCCCTGCTGATCTCCCCGGCGACGCCGGGCGACAGGGCGGTGCTCTTCGCCTTCCAGCAGTTGGGAAAGCCCTACATCTGGGGTGGCAACGGCCCGGTGGGTTACGACTGTTCGGGACTGGCGCTCGCCTCGTGGCGGAACGGCGCCGGGGTGAGCTTCGCCCGGGTGGCCGACGACCAGTACCACACCGCCGGGACACCGGTGCCGATCACCGGGCTCCGCACCGGGGACCTGGTGTTCTGGGGATCCAACGCCGGCGATTGGACCAGCGTGTACCACACCGCCCTCTACGTCGGCGGCAACCGCATCGTGGAGGCCACCGGGGACCACGTCCAGCTCAACCAGCTCGGGCAGTGGGGCACCGGAGACCTCATGCCCACCGCCCGGCGCCCCTGACCGGTTGCGGCCCGGGCTGATCGCCCGGGCCAGGGGTGGGCCGGCACCTGCCCCGACATGGCCACGGGGTGCCCCGGGGTGCGGTGATGTGAAACGGTGTCGAAATGGCCTCCACGCCCGAGCCCGTAGGTGGGGCTGACGCCGGGGACGGCGGTGAGCCGTCCCCCTCCCTCCGGTACCACTCCGGACAGGGACGCTGGGTGATCGCCGCCACGGTGCTCGGATCGGGCATGGCGGCCATCGACGCCACCGTGATCGGGATCGCCCTCCCCACCATCGGGCGGGATTTCCATGCCTCCCTCGGCACCCTCCAGTGGATGGTGACCGGCTACACCCTGACTCTCTCCTCCCTGCTCCTCCTGGGGGGTTCGCTCGGAGACCGGTTCGGGCGGCGCCACGTGTTCATGATCGGGGTGGCCTGGTTCGCCCTGGCCTCGGCGGCGTGCGCGTTGTCCACGGCGTCGACCGAGCTCATCGTGTTGCGAGTGCTCCAGGGGGTCGGCGGGGCGCTCCTGACGCCCGGGAGTCTGGCCATTCTGGAGGCGTCGTTCGCCCGCGACGACCGAAGCGAGGCCATCGGGGCCTGGTCCGGATTGGGCGGGGTCGCCACCGCGGCCGGACCGCTGCTGGGCGGCTACCTGATCACGGCAGCCTCGTGGCGGTGGATCTTCCTGATCAACGTCCCCATCGGGGTGGCCGTCCTGATGGTCTCGGCCCGGCATGTGCCCGAGTCCCGCGACCCCTGGGCCGCCGGCCGGATCGATGTGAGCGGGGCGGTCCTGGCCACCGTGTCGCTGGCCGGGGTGGCCTACGCCCTCATCGAGGCACCCTCCTGGGGGTGGTCGTCCCCCGGGGTGCTGGCCGCCCTGGTCGTGGGGGTGGTCGGCGGCCTGTCGTTCCTGGTGGTCGAAGCCAGGTCGTCCTCCCCGATGCTGCCCCTCGGACTCTTCTCCAACCGGCAGTTCGCCGTGACCAACGCGGTGACCTTCGTGGTGTACGCCGGGTTGGGTGGGGTCCTGTTTCTGCTCCCCGTGGTCCTCCAGGTGGTCGACCACTACTCGCCCCTGCAGTCCGGCATGGCCCTGCTCCCGATCACGGTGGTCATGCTGGCGTTCTCGGCCCGCTCCGGGCGCCTGGCCGCCACCATCGGGCCCCGGCTCCAGATGGCGGTGGGACCGGTCGTGGTCGGCGCGGGGCTGGCCCTGTTGAGCCGGGCCCCCCACAGCCGCTCGTACGTGCAAGGGGTGCTGCCGGGCGTGTTGGTCCTCTCGATCGGCCTGGCGGTGACGGTGGCCCCGCTCACCTCCACCGCCCTTGGTTCGGTCTCCGAGACTCGGGCCGGGCTGGCCTCGGCGGTCAACAACGATGTGGCCCGCCTGGGAGGTCTCATCGCCGTGGCCGTGCTCCCGGCCCTCGGGGGCATCACCGGACTGGGCTACCTCCACCCGCAGGCCCTGGCCCACGGATTCCAGCGGTCGGTGATCATCGCCGGCCTGTGGTGCGCGGCGGGCGGAGTGGCCGCCGCCATCGGCATCCGGAACCCTCCCCGTCACCCGGCACCGGCCGCCCCGGGCTCCCCCGAGGGCCCGACCCACTGCGCCCTCGAGGCCACGCCCCTGCGGGGCGGGGTGCCGCGATGAGCTGCCCTAGCAACTGGCCCCGAAGGCGTCGTAGGGGCGTCCGAGCCGGCGGGCGAGCTCCTCGCCGGCCTGCCACTGGAACGGGCTGATCCCCCCCGGTTCCCACGGCCCCACCGAACCCTGGTCCACGGCGATCGGGGCCTTGTCCACCAGGCCGAACCGGGCCCGAACCTCCTCCACCGCCAGGTGGGCGTAGGAGAACCAGTCGATACGCAGGAAGTCGATGCTGCCCTGGCACAGGGCGCCGCGCCGCATGGCATCGCCCAACCGGGTGGCCATGCCCGCCTGGGAGAGGTGACCCCGGTCCGATACGAACAGGCCGGCCCCGCTGGGGAGGTAGGCCGTCTCGAACAACGACACCACCATGGCCAGCAGCGAGAAGGCCCGCATGTCGTCGTTGGCCCGGGCGATGAGGGCGAAGACTTCCAGTTCGGACTCCACCGTGGTCCCGTACTCGGCCAGCACGTGGACCCAGTCGTGCTGGGCCAGGAAGGGGGGAGCGGATTCCGGCGTCCCGGGGTAGGTGAAACCGCGGGCCCGGTAGAAGTCCGCCACCCGGCGGCCCAGCGCTCCGTCCGGCAGGTCCTCCAGGCCCCGCCACTGTCGGGCCAGCGCCGGATCGTCGGGCACCGCGTCCCAGGCCCCGGCCAGGTGGCTGGAGAGATGGAGGGCCGCCTCGTCCTCCTCCCTCCAGGTCGAGGCGTACCCGTTGCGCTCGAAGTCGAGGGCGGCCAGGCCCAGGCTGCCGGTGGCGAACTCGCGGGCCACCGAGAGCATCCCCTCGTCCACCCCGGACTCGGCGGCGAACCGGTCCACCCGGTCCACGACGTCGAGGGGGACCGGCTGGAGGACCAGGACGTAGAGGATGACCATCTGGACGATCCGGGTCCGGAACGCCTGGTTGCGACGGGCCATCATCACGGCGAACTCCTCGGGGGACACCGGCTCGGCGTCGAGATCGGGGGCGAATCCGGTCATGGCCGAGACCACCGCCTGGATCAGGATGCGCTGCAGAGCGGTCAGGCCGCCGTCCGGAGCCACCACCCCGAGGATCCCCCGGCTCATGTCCTTCACCGCCGCGAGGTCCGGGGGCTGGCGGTCCTCGGTCGTCGGGTCCGGGAGCGGCACGGGCATAGCAGCGACGATATCCTCCCTCCCTGTCCCGTCCGTCCAGGAAGGACCTAGCCCATGCCGGCCAGCGCAGTCCGATTCGGAGTCCTCGGGGCCGCCCGGATCACTCCGGCCGCCCTGCTCCGACCGGCCGCCTCCCACCCCGAAGCCAGCGTAGAGGTGGTGGCGGCCCGCAACCTGTCCCGGGCCGTGGACTACGCCACCCGGCATGGAATCCCCAAGGTGGTGGACCGTTACGAGGCCGTGGTGTCCGACCCGACCGTCGATGCCGTGTACATCCCCCTGCCCAACAGTCTCCACGCCGAGTGGACGCTGGCCGCCCTGGAAGCCGGCAAGCACGTCCTGTGCGAGAAGCCGTTCACCGCCAATGCCACCGAGGCCGAGCAGGTGGCGGCGGCCGCCGACCGGGCCATCGAGCAGGACGGACTGGTGGTGATGGAGGCGTTCCACTACCGCTACCACCCCACGGCCCACCGCATGCGGCAGATCGCCGAGAGCGGCGAGCTCGGGGAGATCCGTCACGTGGAGGCCTGGCTGTGCGCCCCCATCCCCAACAGGTCCGACATCCGGTACCAGGCCGACCTGGCCGGCGGGGCCATGATGGACATGGGCTCCTATGTGGTCCACTGGGCCCGCCTCCTGGGCGGTGAGGAGCCCACCGTGGTCTCGGCCACGGCCAAGCTCCATGCCCCGGAGGTGGACCGGGCCATGGAGGCCCAGTTGGTCTTCCCCAGCGGGCACACCGGCTCGCTGCACTGCTCCATGTGGTCGCGTTCCGTCCTCCGGCTGGCCGCCCGGGTGACCGGCGACCGAGGCGAGATGCGGGTGGTCAACCCCATCGCCCCGCAGACGGTGGGCTGGCTGACCGTGCGGTCCCAGGGAGGCACCCGTCGGGAGCTGTCCTCCCGGCGCCCGACCTACACCTACCAACTCGAGGCGTTCTGCGATGCCGTGCTTCGGGGCGGCCCGGTCCTCACCCCGCCGGCCGACGCCGTCGCCAACATGACGGTGATCGACGCCGTGTACCGTGCAGCCAACATGCGCCCCCGAGGAGCGTGATCCCCGAACCAAGGAGCCAGCCCCATGAGTACGTTTCCCTACCAAGGCCGGTTCGCCGTCCATCGCACCCTTCCCGAGCAGAGCACCCCGCGGTCCGAGATCCTCGAGGCCCTCCACGCCATGGCGACCGAGGAGGACGCCTCCTGGGAGACGGGGAAGTGCTCGGGCACCATGTACTGCGGGGACCACGACCACTACCGGTTCATGAACGAAGCGTTCGGCCTGTTTGCCCACGTGAACGTACTCCAGCGCGACATGTGCCCCAGCGCCACGAAATTCGAGTCCGAGATCATCGCCATGACCCTGGACCTGCTGCACGGCGGAGCGGTCACCGACGCCGAGCCGGTGGGGCTGGTGGCCACCGGGGGCACCGGCAGCATCTGCCACGCCATGCTGGCCTACCGCGAGCACGCCGCGGCGCAGCGTGACATCCGACGGCCCAACGTGATCAAACCCGAGACCGCCCATCCGGCCTTCGACAAGGCCTGTCACCTGTTTGGGATCGAGCTCCGCGTGGCCCCGGTGGACCCGATTTCCACCCAGGTCGACACCGAGTGGGTCGACCGGCACGTCGACGACGACACCGTGGCCATCGTGGGCTCGGCGTGCAACTACGGATACGGGACCATCGACCCCATTGCCGATCTGTCGGACATCGCCCTCCACCGGGGGGTCGGACTCCATGTCGACAGCTGTCTGGGTGGGTTCATCCTCCCGTTCGGCCAGGAGCTCGGCTTCGACATCCCGGTCTTCGACTACCGGATCCCGGGAGTCACCTCCATGTCCGCGGACACTCATAAGTACGGCTACGCCTTCAAAGGCACTTCCGTGCTGACCTTCCGGGACAAGTCCGTCCGGAACGCCCAGTACTTCTTCCGGACCGGCTGGAGCGGCGGCAAGTACTGCTCACCCGGGATGGAGGGCTCGCGGTCCGGGGGACTGATCGCGGCCACGTGGGCGGCCATGATCCAATTGGGCCGGGAGGGCTACCGACGCTACGCCCGGGCCATCTTCGAGACCGCCGCTACCATGCAGGAGGCGGTGCGTTCCCACCCCGAGCTGCGCATGCTCGGGAACCCCACCTTCCTATTCAGCTTCACGTCCGACCAGTTCGACATCTACCACGTCAACGACTTCATGCGGGAGCGCGGCTGGCGGTTCAACGGCCAGCAGTACCCCAACGCGCTGCACATGGCGGTGACCCGCCCCCAGACCCAGCCCGGCGTGGCCGACGCCTTCGCCACCGACCTGGCCGACGGGGTGACCTACGCCAAGACGCACACCGCCGAGGCCCCAAGGTCTGGCGCCATCTACGGGGGTGTCGCCGGCGGGATGACTGACGAGGCCGACGACTTCATCCGGTCGGTCATGGGAGAGATGATGGACGACCAGCAGGCCATCCCGGCTGGAGCCTGACGGCTGACCCAGCCGCTCACCCCGACGAGACGGCCTCGCTCTGGGGGGGGACGTCCCGACCCGGACGTCCGACCCGTCAGGTCTCGGTCAGGACACGAGCCGCCGACGGGAAGGCCCCTGCCGGTCCGGGCCGGCCCAGCAGGTAACCCTGGACCTCGTCACAGCCCATCTCCCCGACGGCGCGGAGCTCGGCCTCGGTCTCCACCCCTTCGGCCACCACTTGCAGCCCCAACCTGTGGGCCAGGTCCACCACCGTGGACACGATGGTCGGATCCTGGCCGGCCGTGCCCAGTCCGGAGACGAAGCTCCGGTCCACCTTCAAGCGGTCGATCGGCAGGCCCTTCAGGTAGAGGAGTGACGAGTACCCGGTGCCGAAGTCGTCGAGCGCCAGGTGCACCCCGAGATCCCGCACCTGCTGCATCACCAGCCGGATGCGGGCCATGTCCATCACCAGGGCCGACTCGGTGACTTCGAGGACGAGAAAGCCGGGGGCCAGATCGGCCAGGGTCAGGGCGTGGCGAACGTCGTCGGCGAAATCGGGGTCCTGCAGTTGGCGCGCCGAGACGTTGACCGACATGGTGAGCTCGGGGTAGCCATCGTCCTGCCACGCCCGGCACTGCCGGGTCGCCTCGTGCAGCACCCAACAGCCGACCGGCACGATCTCACGGCTCCGTTCCATCAAGGGGATGAACTCGTCGGGCGTCACCGGACCCAGCTCAGGGTGTTGCCACCGCAACAGGGCCTCCATGCCCGCGATCCCGCCCCCGACGACGAAGACCGGCTGATAGTGAATCGAGAGCTGGTCCTGCTGGTGGGCGACCCGCAGTTCGTGGGTGAGCTGGCTGCTGCGCCTCTTGTCCTCGCCGATCACCGGGCTGTAGGCCTCGTAGCGGGCCGGTCCACCGCGCTTGGCCTGGTACATGGCCGCGTCGGCCTGAGCCAGGCACACCTCGGGATCGGTATCCGGGAGCACGGGGGCGATTCCGATGCTGACGGAGGTGTGCAGCTGTCGCTCCCCCACCGGCACCGGCTCCCGCATGGCCAGATGGATCCGTTCGGCCAGCGAGCGGGCCGCCGCCTCCGGGTCGGAGAGGTCGGCGGCCAGCACCACGAACTCGTCGCCGCCCAGGCGGGCGACCGTGTCGCCGGAACGGGCCAGGGCCTGGAGGCGATCGGCCACCGCCACCAGCAGACAGTCGCCGGCCGGATGGCCGAACCGGTCGTTGATGGCCTTGAAGTTGTCGAGGTCCAGATAGAGCAGGACCGCATCGGTGCCGCGGCGCTCCTGGGCGCCGGCGGTCTGGCGCAGGCGATCGGACAACAGGGCCCGGTTGGGCAGGCCGGTCAGCTGGTCATGCAGGGCCCGGTGGGCCAGACGGGCCTGTTCCTCCTGGAGTCGCTGCTGGAGGGAGCGACGGGTCTCGTCGAACTGGCGGATGAGTCGCACCAGACTCCCGTCGCAGCTGAACCGGACCACGTTGGTGGCCAGGGTCAGCAGCCGCTCGCTGACTTCCAAGCGGTACCCCTCCTCCTTCAACACGGCGATGGTGATGTCCCGCCACGCGAAGTAGGCCTTGGCCACGCTGGCCAGCACGGCGTCCTCCAGGATGGCCTGCTCGCCCTGCTGGGAGAGCCGGGCGACCTCCTCATCGGAGGCCGGCTCGTCGGTGGCCAGCCAACGGCCGATCAGCTCGGTGCCCAGCCGCGCCGTGACGAACGCATTCCCTCGCAGGTCCACGGCGAACTGCTCGTTCACCATCTGGCCCACTTCGTCGGCCCGGGCCAGCAGGGCCCGGCCGAGTTCCAGCCGCTCCGAACCCACCGCGGCATCCCGCGGCGGGCCCTGGTCGTCGTGGGCCTCCGGGGCCGTCGGGTGCGCGGAGGGATCGTCCTCCATCCTGCTCCCGGGCTCGGCCTGGATGAAGGGATCCATACCCATGCCCATCGGCAGCTGACCCTGGCAACTTGACGCCCGGGGTGGCCGTCAGGGCAGGACCCGGCTCAGCCCACCCCGGGTCAGGACGTTCTGGTCGTCGGCGCCGGGCACCGGGTCCACCACCGGGCCCAGGAACCCTTGGGCCCACGCCCGGAACTCCCCGGCCGGCATGGGGCGGGCCAGGAAGAAGCCCTGGGCACTGTCGCAGCCGAGCCGGCTGAGGTGCTCCCAGGTCTCGCGGTCCTCGACCCCCTCGGCGATGGTTCGCAGCCCCAGATTGCGGGCCAGGTCCACCACGGCCCGGACGATGACCTCGTCGTCGGAGTCACCCCCCATGTCCTGGACAAAGGTCCGGTCGATCTTCAGTTGGTGGACCGGCAGGTCGCGCAGGTAGGCCAGTGAGGAGTACCCGGTGCCGAAGTCGTCGATCGAGAGGGTCACGCCCATCTGGGCCAGCTCGGTGAGCACCCGTCGGGCCCGGGCGGGGTCGGTCATGATGATGGTCTCGGTGATCTCGAGGTCGAGCAGGTGGGCCGGAACCCGCCACCGGTCCACCGCCGCCTGGACCACCTCGGGAAGCGAAGCGTCCAGCAGGCTGCGGGTGGACAGGTTCACCGCCACGGAGAGCTCCGCGGAATCGGACCGGTCGGTACCGTCCATCCAGCGCCGCCACTGGTGGAGCGCCTCGTCGAGCACCCAGTGGGTGATGGGCTCGATCAACCCCGTCCGCTCGGCCTCGGGGATGAACGAGTCGGGGTACAGGAGGCCGAGCGTGGGGTGCTTCCAGCGGACCAGGGCCTCGGCGCCCTCCACCTGGCCGGTCCGGAGCGAGGCCTTGGGCTGGTAGTGCAGTACGAACTCGCCCCGGGCCACCGCGGCGCGCAAGTCGCCGAGGAGAGCCAGTCGGTCCGGCGTGTTGACGTCGAGCTCGTTCCGGTACACCACCACACGGGCCTGCGACTCCTTGGCCACGTACATGGCCACATCGGCCCGTTGGAGGAGCAGGTCGGCGCTGTGTCCGTCGGCGGGAGCCAGCGAGATCCCGCAGCTGGCCTCGATGCCGAGAATGGTCCCTTCCACCTCGAAGGGGAACTCCAGGACGGCGATGATCCGGTTGGCCACCTGCACGGCGTCCGACTCACCGTGCACGCGGGGCAGGAGCACACAGAATTCATCACCGCCCAGGCGGGCCAGGGTGTCTCCGTCACGGAGGACCGACGTCACCCGGGGTCCCACCTCGGTCAGAACCCGGTCGCCGTAGTTGTGGCCCATGGTGTCGTTGATCTCCTTGAACCGGTCGAGATCGAACAGCATCACCGCGGTGGACGATCCGTCCGCCTTCGCACGGTCCAGCACGTCCTCGGTGCGTTCGTAGAACATGCCCCGGTTGGGCAATCCGGTGAGCATGTCATGCAGGGCCTGATGGGCGAGCTGCGCCTCGGCCCGCTCCTTCTTCTCGCCGGTGGCCCCGGCCATTCGGATGACGATGGCCAGCACGAACGCCCCCAGCGCACCGATGGTCTCCGCCTGCGACCGGCTCAGCAGCGAGGGCAGGAGCCCGTACCACACCAGCACCTGGGCCAGCGCGATGTTGAGCAGCGACCAGGCCAACACCGGACGCCACAGGAACGCCCCCCAGGTCTGCAGCTCCTGCAACGCCACAAAGGCGTAGGCCATCCCGAGGGCCGGCCCCCATCCCGACATGTAGATCACCGCGGTGACCGCCAGCACGTGGATGGCCAGGCGGGTGTGGAGCTTGACCGAACCGGCCGGGGCACTGTGCCAGGGTTCGACTGCCATCGACGCCAGGGCGGAACCGCCGATGGCTATCAGGTAGGCCCAGATCGGAGCGCGCGCCACCAGGCCGAAGTACCGGAAGACCACCAGGAGACCGAGAGCCAAGGGGCCCACCACGTACGCCAGAACCATGGGCGAAAGGCCGGCCGCAGGCTGGGGCGCCCCGGCCCGTTCAGGCGGTCCGACCTCCTCCGAGTCGGCCACGGCCGGGAGAGATCTCCGTTCCTGACCTGTGCCGCCGCCGGGATCAATTCCCACAGTGCGGTATCGGCACGGGCGATTCTCGCCTTGAGCGGGGCTTCCGGTGCCGGACGGGGGACCGGACGCGGGCCACGGGACCTCCGGTGGCCGAAACCACTGTTTGGATGTCAGAGTAAAGCTCCACGTGACCGTTAGAAATCCCTTACCATCAAGCTCAGGTTTAAGATGCCTGTCGACCGTCGGGTGTCATCGTCATCGACCCGCCGGCATCGCCGGAGGCCGAGCCGGGACCGGCTCCACGGCGGCCGGTCCCCGTTGAGGCGGTGGCGCCGTCGCGCCGGGCCGGTTCGGGGACGTTTCGGGCCCCCGAGCCCCACTTCGGTCCCCCGCCGGCCTGCCTAAGGTGGTGCCGTCCGCCGATCCAGGAGAAGCCATGAAGGCCGCGGTGTACTACGAAACCGGCAGTCCCGACGTATTCCGCTACGAGGAGGTACCCGATCCGGTCGTCGGCGACGGAGACGTGCTGGTGCGGGTCGAGGCCGTGAGCATCGAAGGGGGCGACACCTTGAACCGCCTGGGCGGCGACCTGACCGCGGTGCCCCACATCGTGGGCTACCAGTGCGCCGGCACGGTGGTGTCCACGGGCGCGGCCGTGGACCGGGTGACCACGGGCGACCGGGTGGTGACGGTGGGGCTGGACGGCTCCCATGCCGAACTTCGCGCCGTGGCCGAGCCCTTCTGCTGGATCATCCCGCCGGGGCTCGCCACGGAGGCGGCGGCCTGCGTGCCGGTCCCCTTCGGGACGGCCGACGACTGCCTGTTCGAGTTCGGGCGCCTCCAGGCGGGCGAGACCGCCCTCATCCACGCCGGGGCCAGCGGCGTGGGTATCGCCGCCATCCAGTTGGCCAAACGGGCCGGGGCCCGGGTGCTCGCCACGGCGTCCAGCCCTGAACGGCTCGAGCGTCTCACTCCCCTGGGGCTCGACCACGGGATCGACTACACGGAGGTGGACTTCGTCGATGCGGTCCGCCAGGCCACAGACGGGCGGGGCGCTGACGTGATCGTCGACTCGGTGGGGGGGTCGAACCTCCAGCGGAGTCTCCACTGCCTGGCCTACCGTGGTCGGTGCGTCTCGTTCGGGGACGCCGGGCGGGAGCCACCCAGTCCACTGGACATCGCCACCATGCGAGGGAACAACCAGACTCTGGTGGGCTACTTCCTGGGAGCCGAGCTGTTCCTCGGCGGCCGGGCCCACGAGATGATCGCCGGGCACCTCGACGACCTGGCGGCAGGTGGGTTACAGGTGGTGGTGGACCGGACCTTCACCCTGGAGCAGGCCGGTGAGGCCCACGCCTACATCGAGAGCCGGCAGGCCTTCGGGCGGGTCCTCCTCCTCCCGTGAGCTGATCGGCCTCGGCTCCCTGCAGCCCACCCGCCCACCGTGGGGAAGGATCCGCGGGGGCCGCCGTGCCACCGGTCCACCCGTTCGCTCGCCGGTCCGAGGGGCCGGCCGTGGTTAGCCTGGGCCGATGATCCGGACCGCCCAGGCCGATGACGTGGACGCCCTGGTGCAGATGATCCACGATCTGGCGGAGTTCGAACGCTCGCCGCACTCGGTGGAGGTCACTCCTCGGATGCTGCACGACGCCTTGTTCGGCGCCTCCCCCACCGTCTTCGCCCACGTGGCCGAGGAAGCGGGCCGGGTGGTGGGGATGGCCATCTGGTTCCTGACGTTCTCCACGTGGACCGGTCGCCGGGGCATCCACCTCGAGGATCTCTACGTGCGGCCCCAGGCCCGGGGCACCGGCGTGGGCCGCGCCCTGGTCGCCGAATTGGCGTCCATCGCCCACCGGTCGGGGTACGCCCGGGTCGAGTGGGCGGTGCTCGACTGGAACGAGGACGCAATCCGCTTCTACCGGTCCCTGGGGGCCCAGCCCCTCGACGAGTGGGTCGGGTACCGGCTCACCGGGGAGCCCCTCCAGCGCCTCGGTCGGGTGCCTGCCCGGGACTGAGTCGCAGCGGTCGGCCGACCGGCACCAGGCCCGATGGGGGCCCAGGTGCAGTAGCTCGATGCGCCGATCGGCCGCAGCCAAGACCCGCCGCCCATCCGGCGTACCGGGATGGCCGCTGCGGCCGGTTTGACCCTGGCAGACGCCGCACTACGACTGGCTCATGGTTTGCCGGCCGCCGCGGCAACCAGGTCGACCATCTCCCCGGGTCCACGTGCGAGCTGACGGATGGACTCAGTGGTATGGGCGCGGGTCAGGATGTCTGCGGCCTGTTGTGCCGGGCCGAGCACGATCGGCCCGAGGCCCGAGGACCGTCTGCAGTGGGTCGATATCGGCCCCTGGCCCGGTGGTCGGGGACACTCTGACAGTCGGTAACTCGGCGCTGACCTGGCGGTCGTTCGGCGGGTACGACATCCTGGGACGTTCGTCCGTGTCTATCGAGAGTTGCGTTCCCGATGGCCCTGTTCTGGCCAGCGTTCCAGTCCGCTCGCCGGGCACCGCCCCGTCGATGGCTCTCGGAGCCATACTTGAGGGATGGCCCGACCTTGGAACGGCACAGCCAAGTACCGCCGAGGCTGGACGGGCAGGGACTTTCACGTGACTGGCGGTCACGAAGCCGAAGCCAGGGCCGCACAGGAAGCGAGAGCGCCCAGTCGGCTCGGCCTGTGGATACTCCGGAAGCTGGGCTACCGAGGGCCGGAGCCAACGCCAGCCCACCATCCCCCACACCACGGCGCTCCATCCCACCCGAGGTCTCATCCCGCCGAGTAGATCGGCCAGGACTCATTCAAGATGTTCCAATGAGGATCCCCTGAGGTGCCAGGCGGTCGAGAAGAGCACGGGGTGGACACGACACTCGGCGATGTGACGATTGAGACTTCCCGGCCTGCATGGCTCGACCAAGACCCGGGTCGGCACGACCCTCGATGGCCGGAGCACCTCCTACTGCTGTTGGGCCGCAGATGATCGAGCCAACCGACACCGCGGCCAACGGCGGTGGGAGTCACCTCGAAGGGGCACACGTCGGCCTTTCGACGATTGAGCAATCCCTTTCGGCAAAACGCAACAGCCTGAACTTCCTGAGGCTGATCCTTGCGCTGGCGGTGGTGTTCTCCCATTCCATCACCCTGGGGAATTTCGGGAGTGAATGGATCCTTGGAAAGACCACATTGGGAACGGTCGCGGTGTACGGATTCTTCGGAATCAGCGGATACCTGATCGCCGGGAGTGCAGCCCGAAACAACGCCGGCCGCTATCTGTGGCAGCGCTTTCTCCGAATCTTCCCGGCGTTCTGGATCTGTCTGCTCGTTACCGCGTTCGTCTTCGGGACGATTGCATGGTTTCACATGAATCCGAGACTCTCCAGGGGCTGCGGGTTCCACTGCTACCTCACTGAACCCAATGGACCGTTTGGCTACCTGATCCACAATTTCTCATTGCAGGTGAATCAGGCCAACATCGCCAGGACGGTGCCCGGAGGCATCTTCAGTTTCGGATGGAACGCCTCGCTCTGGACGCTGGAGTTCGAATTCCTCTGCTATCTGCTGATTGCGGCCTTAGCTGTACTCGGATTGCTCCAACGTCGTTGGCTGGTCGCCCTGATTGCCGCCATCGCATGGGTCGCTGAAGTCGTGATCGTGTCTACCCCCGCGCTGGCCGGAAAGTTCGCCTTTCCGCTCTTTGACAAATGGGACCGCATTCAGATTGGGGGTCTCAAGTTGGAAACCATGAGGCTGTTCGTTCTCGTGCCGATCTTTCTCTCCGGATCCCTCCTCTACCTCTATCGCGAGAAGATTCCGGATTCCGGCACTGTGGCGCTCGGAGCAACCGTCCTGGTCCTGGCGGGCCTGGTCGTTCCGGTTGGACAGGGGCCACCCCTCATCGAGCTGACCAGCCTGGACCTCACCGCGGTCTTCCTCGCGTATCCGCTGATATGGCTCGGAATCCACCTTCCCTTCCCGACGGTCGGCGCCGTCAACGACTATTCGTACGGGATCTACATCTATGCGTTCCCGATCCAGCAGCTTTTGGTGATGTGGGGAGTGAACAAGTGGGGCTATTGGCCTTATACGCTTCTGTCGGTAGCTGTGGTGGTTCCCTTTGCGGTTGGAAGTTGGTGGCTCATCGAGAAGCACGCCCTGAAGCTGAAGGGGCTGAAGGTGCCAAGGCCTTTCCGATCGGACTCATCCTAGAAACGACCGCGTCCCCCTGACCGTTCACCGGCGATGGCCCCCGGTTCTGGTCGGGGCTGTTTGCGGTAAGGCTCGGGGTGTGGCAAGAGTGCCGGAAGGTGGCAGCGGGCCACTGCCCACGCTGGCCGCCTCGGGGTGCAACGAGAGGTGTCGAACGGGCGGTGCTCGACTGGAACGAGGACGCAATCCGCTTCTCCCGGGCCCGGAGAGTCCGAGCCTCTCGACCAGTGGGTCGGGTGCCGGCTCTCCGGCCCGGCCCACTCCACGAGGGTCCGTGGCGGTCATCCTCAGACCCGGCGAACCGGTGGCCCGTCCCATCTACGACCGGGCGGTCCGGTCGGTCTCAGATGGTGAAAGCCAGGTTGGCGGCCAACTGCCCGGCCAGGTCGCGGGCGCCGGACAGGCGTATCTCGCCGCCCGGCCCCGACGACCCGTCCCGCCGGCCGCCCGTCAAGCGCAGGAACAGCGCCACCGGGAGTTCGATCCCCACCGTCGACGGTCCGTCGAGGGCGTCCACCACCGTGGCTCTGCCGTCCACCTGGACGTAGAACGTGCGGGCCGCCTCACCGGTCAGCTCGATGACGACCCGGGAGCCGTCCGGTAGGCGGGCCCGCCGGCCGACGATGTACCCGAGCCCGGTGGCCACTTCCTCCAGGCACGAGGCCTGGCCATCGCGGTCCGGACGGGACGGTAGCCCCAGGGCGAAACGGATGTCGTGCTCGTGCAGATAGCAGTCGAAATGGCGGATCCGCATGAAGCGCCCGTAGGTCTCGTCGTTCCCCACCGGTGTCCACGAAGGGGCGTCGAAGGCGGCCTGGGTCATGGCCGCCAACGCCGCCACTCGCCCCGCCGTCACCTCGTGCCAACGTCGCACCATCTCCGGTCCCCCGAGCGGGCGCATCGACTCCACCCAGACCTCGTTGGCCTCGGCGATCGGGTTCTTCATGTGGTCCAGGTGGGAGATGTCGGCGACCGGGGCCCGGCTCCCGGAGAGCATCATCTCGGTGCCGATCATGTGGCTCAGAACATCCTGCACCGACCAGCCGGGCAGGCAGGTGGACCGACTCCACTGGTCGTCGTCGAGCGCCCGCACCAGTTCGGCGACGGCGGCGAACTCCTCGGTCAGCAGGCCCACGATCCGGTCCCGGTCCACGATGGTCGCCACCGGGCCACCGTAGTGGCGGACTCCCAGGGGGTGCTGAGCACACCTTCAGGACCCTGCCGACCCGCGGTCCCGACCGTGCCGGCACCGGAATCGGGCCCTCGGACCGGAGGCCCGGATCCAGACACTCGACTCCCCGGTTCCCCTGCCGGCCCCACTCCGTCATGGGCCGCTGCCGCCGCCCGTCTTCCCCTCAATGCTCAATCCGAGCCCGGTCGGAGCCGATAGAAGCCCATACAGGGGAATCGAGTCGGCGGAGGGATCCGAGGGATGAGGCGCAACGCCTGGAAGTACTGGCTGATCAGCGGGGCCCTGGTGATCGCCGGGTACTTCGCGCTCCCCGGGACCACCAGTCAACTGATCGTCGTCCAGGTGGTGGCCTTGGGCGCGGTAGCCGCCATCCTCCTCGGCACGGCACTCCATCGTCCCGCCGACCGGCTCGGCTGGTACCTGGTGGCCCTGGGATTCGCCTGCTTCGCCATGGGGGCGGCGGCTCAGAACACCTATGAGCTCATCCTCCACCAGACGGCGCCGTTCCCCTCGATCGTCGACGCCTTCCGTCTGGCCGGCTACCCCTTGGTCTTCATCGGCATCCTCCGTCTGACGCGCAGTCCCAACCGGCCCGCCCGGAAGGAGGACAATGCCGACGGCGCCATCATGGCCCTGGCCAGCCTGACCATCTGGTGGCAGTTCGTCATGAACACCCCCGCCCACGCCGAGTCGTTGGCCCTCGGCGCCAAGGTGGTCACACTGGCCTACCCGATCATGGACGTGCTCCTGGTGTTCATCGTGTGCCGGGCGCTCCTGTTCGGCCGGCTCACCCAGACCGCCCACAAGCTGCTGGCCGGCACCCTGGCCACCCTGTTCGCAGCCGACCTCATCCACGACCTGCTGACGCGGCACGACCAGTATTCCACCGGGAACGCCGTCGACGCCCTGTTCCTCCTGGTCTTCGTGCTGATGGGCGCGGC
The DNA here is from genome assembly GCA_963833585.1 of uncultured Acidimicrobiaceae bacterium. Lineage (GTDB taxonomy): Bacteria > Actinomycetota > Acidimicrobiia > Acidimicrobiales > RAAP-2 > Bog-756. The sequence continues at coordinate 487,470 of CAWHYF010000005.1, forward strand.
GGCCCTCCATCCGTCGATGGCCGAGGCGGTGGCCCCGCCACCCCAGCCGCCGGCCAACATCTATATCCGGGACGACGACGGCCGGCGCCGGATCCCAGTGGTGGCGTTCGCCGGATTCGTCCCGCCGAGCATGCTGTTGGTGGCCAGCTGTTTCGGTGTCGATGTCAACGTGCCCGTCGTGTCGGGGATCTGCATCGGCGTCTTCGCCCTCATCTACCTCCGGATGATGTGGCTCATCGGCACCATCACCGGTCAGACCAACGAGATCGAGGTGCACGCCCGGGCTCTCGAGGCGTCGTTGCGCCAACGGGAAGCCCTCGAGTCCGACCTCCGACATCTGGCCTTTCACGACGAGCTCACCGGGCTGGCCAACCGGGCGCTGCTCCACGACCGGGTGGAACAGGCCCTGGCCTCGTCCCAACGCACCGGGCAGACGGTGGCACTCTGTTTCGGCGACCTCGACGGGTTCAAGACCGTGAACGACACGCTCGGCCATCACGTGGGTGACAACGTCCTGGTCCGGGCCAGTCGGCTGCTGAGCTCGATCGTGCGGCCGGGGGACACCGTGGCCCGGCTGGGCGGTGATGAATTTGCGGTGCTCATGGTCGACGTCGGACGTCCCGACGCCGCCGTCGACTTCGCCCACCGCATCGTCGGGGTGCTCCGCGACGCTCCCGATTTCGAGGGCACCCAGGTCGGTCTGTCCATCAGCGTCGGGGTGGCCTACGGCGAACCCGGTAAGACCACCGAGCAGCTCCTGAGCGAGGCCGACTCGGCCATGTACGAGGCCAAGGAGACCGGCAAGAACCGGGTCGAGGTTTTCCGGGCCTCCATGCGGTCACGGATGCTGGAGCGGCTCGACCTGACCAACGGGTTCCGCTGGGCGCTCGGTCGCTCCGAGTTCTTCCTCGAGTACCAACCGATCGTCTCCCTGGCCGACCGGCGGCTCCTGGGCTTCGAGGCCCTGGTGCGCTGGAACCATCCGAACCTCGGCGAGGTCGAGCCCCTCCGGTTCATCCCCATCGCCGAAGAGACCGGTTTCATCGTGCCCCTGGGACGGTGGGTGCTGGTCGAGGCGTGCGAACAGCTGGCCGCCTGGAGTGCCGAGTCGGGGGACCAGTTGACCCTCTCGGTCAACCTGTCGAGGCGGCAGCTCGTGTCACCCCACCTGACCGACGAGGTACGGACGGCGTTGGCCCTCAGCGGCGTCGATCCGCACCAGCTGATGCTCGAGGTGACCGAGAGTGTGCTGATGGAGGACCCCGCCCGGGCCACCCAGGCCCTCTCCGAGCTCCGAACCCTCGGAATCCGCATCGCGGTGGACGACTTCGGAACCGGCTACTCGTCCCTCAGCCACCTCCAGCGGTTCCCGGTCGACGTGCTCAAGATCGACAAGTCCTTCATCGATCCCCTCGCCCTGCACGACGAGGACAGCTCGGCTCTGGTCACTGCCATCATCGGTCTGGCCGGAACCCTCGGCCTGGACGTGATCGCCGAGGGTATCGAGCACCAGAGCCAGCTCCACCGCCTGGTCGAGCTGGGATGCCACCGGGGCCAGGGCTTCCTGATGGCGCGGCCCCTGGGCCAGGAGGCAGCCGTGACGTTCGTCACCGAGTACGCCGGAAGCGTGACCACCGGCTGACCGGAGCCGAAGGACCGGAAGGACCTCGAACGCCCCGAGCGCCGCCGCTCCCCTACACTCGACCCCGATGGCCCGTCCACGCCGCAGGGGAATGTTCCGATGACCACGGCCCAGGTCGAATTCACCGAAGCCGAGCTGCTGGCCGACCACACCGTCGTCGAGCCCCTGTTCGCCGGCGGCGTGCGGTGTCACGGCGGATTCGATGACCGGGGCCACTACGTCTCGCCCCGAACCAAGAACCGCTGGCCGGCCATCGAGGCCTGGGAGGCCCAGCGCCACGAGCACTTCGCCACACCCATCCTGGACGTGCCCCTCGACACCTGGCCCGAGAACTTCCCCAACGTGGCCCAGTCCAAGCTGCTCATCCGGGCCGGGGCACCCGACGTCGTCATCAGCTCGCTGACCCGCATCGGCACCGTGGAGGGATTCGGGGGGATGCTTCGGCACCTGCCCGTTCCCGACGTGGCCCGGGGCTTCGACGAGGACACGGCCGGCACCGCCATGGCACACATGGGCCGTGGGCTGTTCGAGGCTCACGCCCGGGACGAGTCGGGCTTCGGTGATCAGGCCGGTCACGACCGCATGTGGTTCGTCGCCCGGGACATCGCCTTCGAGCACCCGGTGAGCGACGACCAGACGGCCACCATGCTGGCCCGAATGGGCATCGACACCCGCCCGAAGGGCCCCGCCGAGCTCGATCGGCTGCGTCGGGCCGCCATGCAGCAACGGATCCTTCCCGATGATGTCGACTTCACCTTGGAGATGGTGGTCGGCCGGATGATCGGCCTCCTCCTCATCGAGATCTCGGCCTTCCACGGCTTCCGCTGGGCCGAGGAGGTGCTGGGCGACACCGACCTGGTGGCTGGGGACGGTGCCGCCGCAACCCTGGTGTCATACATCCGCAGCGACGAGACGCCGCACGTGGCCTGGCTCCGCACCGCCCTCTCCGAGATGCGGGACCGGACGTGGCTGGGGAACGACAACCACCGATACGCCGGTACCGACATGATCGGGCGACTGTGGGACCGGGCGCTGCGCGAGTCGCTCCTCCTGCGCCGTCGCGACAACCTCCACTCCACGATGCGGGAGATCGAGGTGTCGCTGTCCGGGCGGAACGACGCCGACGATCTGGTCGAGGAGATGCTCTCGCTGGGCTCGGTCGTGCGCCGCGAGGACGGGAGCCTGTCCGATCCACCCGGCACGCTGGTGCTCGGCTGACCGGAGCCACCGGCCCACCAATCCGCTCCGGGCGAAAGGCCTCACCATGAAGTTCGGGATCTTCTACGAGCACCAGCTGCCTCGCCCCTGGTCCGGCGACAGCGAGCAGAAGTTGATCACCGACGCCCTCGACCAGATCGAGCTGGCCGATCGACTGGGCGTCCAGTACCTCTGGGAGGTGGAGCACCACTTCCTCGAGGAGTACTCCCACTCCAGTGCACCCGAGGTCTTCCTGGCCGCGGCCAGTCAACGCACCCGCCACATGCGGATCGGTCACGGCGTGGTCCAGACCGCCCCTGGCTACAACCACCCCGCCCGTATCGCCGAACGGATCGCCATGCTCGACCTGGTGTCGGGCGGCCGGGTGGAGTTCGGCACCGGTGAGTCCTCCTCCGAGGCCGAGCTGGGCGGGTTCGGCGTCGACCGTCAAACCAAGCGGGAGGCGTGGCTGGAGGGCTTGGAGGTGGCCATCCGGTGCATGACCGAGACCCCCTTCGGCGGGGTGGAGGGGCGGTTCGTCTCCATGCCGCCCCGCAACGTGGTGCCCAAGCCGGTCCAGAAGCCCCACCCGCCCCTCTGGGTGGCCTGCAGCCGGCGGGACACCATCCTCCTGGCCGCCGAGAAGGGGATCGGGGCCCTCAGCTTCGCCTTCGTGGAGCCCGAGGACGCCCGCCAGTGGGTGCAGGACTACGAAGCCGTGTTCCGGGACCGGTGCGTCCCGGTGGGTCTGGCCACCAATCCCCAGGTGGCGTGTGTGACCCCGATGATGCTGGCGCCACGGGAGGAGGACGCCCTGGACCGCGGCCTCGAGGGGGCCAACTTCTTCGGCTACTCGTTGGCCCACTACTACGTGTTCGGGGACCACGTCCCGGCCGGCACCGACGTATGGAGCGAATTCCTGGCCCGACGGGGTTCGACCGGGTACTCACCCGAAGCGGCCCTGGCCACCCGGCACCAGATCCTGGGGGCCAAGGCCGCCTCCGGGGACCAGTCCGGTCTGCGTGGTGCCATCGGCACTCCGGACCAGGTGCGCCAGTTCCTCCGGCGCTACGAGGCCGCCGGCGTCGACCAGCTCATCTTCGTCCTGCAGGCCGGCCGCAATCGTCACGAGGACATCATGGAGTCGATCCAGCTCTTCGGGACCCAGGTGCTGCCCGAGTTCCTCGAGCGCGACGAGGAGGCCAGCCGGGCCAAAACGACCCGCTGGGAGCCTTTCGTGGAGGCGGCCCTGGCCCGTCGGGACCGGACGGAGCCGGTCATGCCACCCGACTACGTGGTGCGGGCGATCCCCAAACAGATGGTGGAGGAGATGGCCAGCGAACCCGCCCGCCAGTGGCTGGAGGATCTGGCCGACAAGCAGGCTGCCGGCCGGCACGACGAGGAGTTCCAGCGCCTGATCGACGGATGATCCTCCGGTTCCCCCCGGGCCGCCGCTCGCTGGGGCCGACCGAAGAATTACCCTGGGCGCCGTGACCTGGTCCTCCCTCGCCCCCAATCAGCCTTCCGACCCCCGCCGGGGAAGCCGGTCGGCTACGGCCGAGCTCCAGATCGAAGGCATGCACTGTGGATCGTGCGTGGCCCTGGTCGAGGAGGTCTTGACCGAGCAGTCCGGGGTCACGTCGGCCCGGGTCGACCTGGAGTCGGGCCTGGCCGTGGTGCACTACGACCAGGGCGCCATCGGGTCGGACCAGTTGCGCGCCGCCATCGCCGAGGTCGGGTACACCGCCGCCATGGTCGGCTAGGCGGCGCCCGCGCCATGTCGACCGCACCCGGAGTGGCTCCGCCCACCACCGAGCAGGACGAGCGCCCCCTGGCCACGGCCGAGCTGGAGGTCGGCGGCATGCACTGCAGTGCGTGCGCCACCCGGATCCAGAGGTCCCTGAGGCGCCTCCCGGCCGTGGCCAGTGCCTCGGTCAATCTGGCCACCACCAGGGCCTATGTCGCTTACCACCCGGACGAGGTGGACACCGAGCGACTTTGCCGCGCCGTCTCCGAGGCCGGCTACACGGCGGCACCCGTCGTCGACGCCCAACCGGGGCACGCCGACACCGACCCCGACCACTGGCTGTTGCGGGCGGCCGTGTCGTGGCCGTTGGCCCTGGCCGCCCTGGTGGTGGCCCTGACGGCTTCGGAATCTGCCTTGGCCGGATGGACGGTGCTGATCCTGGCGCTGGTGGTCGAGTTCGCCGGAGGGTGGCCCTTCCTGCGCGACGCCGCACGGCTGCTCCGCCACGGCGCCACCAGCATGGACACCCTGATCGCCCTCGGCACCCTGGCCGCCCTGGCGGTCAGCGCCGTCGAGGCCATCGCCCTCGGGGGTCGCCACGTCCATCTGGGAGGGAGCGGGTCCTTCGCCGCCAGACTGCACGGGGTGATGGCCCCGCTGATCGTGGCCATCCTGGTCACCGGGAGGGCCGTCGAGGCCCGGGTCCGGGCCCGGGCGGCTCGGGCCATGCACTCGCTCCTGGCCCTGCGACCCCCGGTGGCACGGGTGGTGGCCGACACCGAGGACGACGCCGGCGAGCTGGTGGCACCCGAGAGCGTCCCGGTCGGTGCCCTGCTTCGCATCCGGCCCGGCGAAGGCGTGCCCCTGGACGGGACGGTGCTGTCGGGATGGTCACCGGTGGACGAGTCCATGCTCACCGGCGAGCCGCTGCCGGTGGAGCGGGGACCGGGCGACCCGGTGACCGGTGGCACCCGCAACGGTGACGGAGTCCTGGTGATGCGGGTGGGAACGGTCGCCGGCGAGTCGGTGCTGGCCCGGCTGCAGCGTTTGGTCGACGAGGCCCAGCGGGACAAGGCCCCCCTCCAACGGCTGGCCGACCGGATCAGCGCCGTCTTCGTACCGGCCGTGCTCATCGGGTCCGCCCTGACCTTCGTGGCCTGGTGGCTGGTCGCCGGCAACTCCGGCCAGGCCGTCTTGAGCGCCCTCGCCGTCCTCCTGGTGGCCTGTCCCTGCGCCATGGGCCTGGCCGCCCCGGTGGCGATGATGGTCGGGTGCGGCCGGGCCGCCGCCCTGGGCATCTTCATCCGCAACGGGGACGTGTTGGAGCGGCTCGCCGGGGTGGACGGTGTCGCCTTCGACAAGACGGGCACCCTCACCGAGCGGCATGCCGAGGTGACCGCGGTCACCGCGGTTCCCGGCACCACCGCCGGCGAGGTGGTGGCGCTGGCCGCCGCACTGGAGACCGAGAGCGATCATCCCATCGCCACGGCCATCGTCACCGCCGCCGGGGCTCGGGACGACCTGGCCCCGGCCGTGGCGGTACGGTCGCAACCCGGGGTGGGCGTGGCCGGCACGGTGGGGGGACGGGCCGTGCGGGTGGGTCGGATGGTCCCGGGCGAGCTCCCGTCCTCACTGCGCGGCGACCTGGACGACCACCACCGACGGGGCGAGACGGTGGTCGCCGTGGAGCGGGACGGGGAGCCCATCGGGATGATCGCCCTGACCACTCCGCTTCGCCCCGAGGCGGGCTCGGCGGTCACCCGCCTGTCGGCCATGGGCCTCCAGTCGGTCATCCTCAGCGGCGACAGCGAGCCGGCCGTGGCCACCGTGGCCGCGGCCCTCGGCATCGACGATGCCCGTAGTTCGCTCACCCCGGCCGGGAAGCTGGCCGCGCTGAACGAACTGACCACCAGCGGTCGACGCATCATGATGGTCGGCGACGGGGTCAACGACGCCCCGGCGCTGGCCGCGGCCGACGTGGGCTGCGCCATCGGGAGCGGGTCGGAGGCCGCTCTGGCCACCAGCGACGTGGCGTTGCTGGGCAGTGACCTCGAGGGGGTGCCGTCCGCCGTGGGTGTGGCGGGCTCCACCTATGCGGTCATCGTCCAGAACTTCGGCTGGGCCATGGGCTACAACATCGCCGCCCTCCCCCTGGCCGCATTCGGACTGCTCGACCCGCTGGTGGCGGCCCTGGCCATGGGACTGTCCAGCATCATCGTGGTGCTGAACAGCCTGCGCCTGACCCGGCTGGGCCGGTCCGGACTCGCCGGGATTCGGCCGCCCCATGTCCTGCGCGGCCGTCGGGGGGTCCTGGCCTCGGTGGTCCTCCCCGTGGTGCTGTTCGCCGGATTGACGCTGGTGACCCAATTGGTCTCGCCGGCTCGGGGCCAGTCGCTCCTCCCCGACCTGCCGTCCATCGCCACCCGGGCCCTGCCCAACGGCGGGTCGGTCGAGACCTACGTCGAGCCCGGAGGAGTCGGCGTCAACCAGTTCCACCTCATCTTCAGTGGGGCCCCGTCCGATCTCGCCACCGTCCACCCGGTGGTCACCGCAGCCCCCGAGGGTGGCACACCCCGGCCGCTGCGGCAGCTGACCGTGAGTCCCGGCCATTTCAGCGAGGTGGTGGTCCTGACCCCCGGGCCCTGGCGCTTTGCCGTGACCACCCCCTACGGCACCAGGCCCCTCTCGTTCACCGTCTCCCTCTCGGTCCCCCGGTGAGGGACGGCCGGTCCCGGGTCCCGGCCGCCGACAATTGGCAGCCCTACCGACATCGGCCGCCCACCCCGGATAGGCTCGCCGCATGACAACACGGGGGACTCGTCTGGCCTTAGTGGGAATTCTGGCGGTGGCGGCAGCGGCCACCGGTGTGATCAGCTCCAGCTCCGGCGCCGGCGCCTCGGCCCCCAAGGTGTCCACCATCAGCATGCAGGCCAGCGCCTACACGCCCCACGCCCCGGCCGGTGGTACCGACGACTACCACTGCACGCTGGTCAATCCCCATGTGACCCAGAACTCGTTCATCGTCTCGAGCCAGTTCTACCCGAACAGCGTCGAGGTCCATCACGCCATCCTGTTCCTGGTCCCGCCCAGCGAGGCGGCGGCGGCGAATGCCGCCAATCCGGGCGGAAAGGGCTGGACGTGCTTCGGCGAGACCGCCCTGCCCGGCACCGGGCTGACCCAGATCGCCCAGACCCCCTGGCTGACCGCGTGGGCCCCCGGCCACGGTGAGGACATCCTCCCCGCGGGGACCGGGGTCAAGTTTCCCGCCGGAAGCATGGTCATCATGCAGATCCACTACAACCTGCTCCGCGGCGACAAGCCCGTCCAGGCCAAGCTGACCCTGCACACGGTGCCCTCCTCCACCCCGCTGAAGCCCCTCTCGCTCGAACTGATGCCGGCGCCTCCCGACATCCCGTGCCCGGCCAGCGTGACCGGACCACTCTGCGACCGGACGGCCTCGCTCACCGATCTCGGACAGCGATTCGGCGGGAGCGCCGTGGGCTTCGTCGACTTCCTCGAGTCCTTCTGCAACCGCAACGCCAGCGACCCACCCGCCGGGGACACCACCTCGTGCACCTGGCCGTTGCAGGGGGGGCGGGACATCGTCCGACTCGGGGTCCACATGCATCTGCTCGGCAGGGGCATGAAGATCGTCCTCAATCCGGGCACCCCCGGGGCCCAGACCCTGCTCGACGTGACCAACTACAACTTCGACTACCAGCGCTCCTACACCCTGAAGACCCCGGTGCAGACCAACCCGGGCGACAAGATCGGGGTGACCTGTACCTACGACCCGACCCTGCGCCAGGAGCTACCCCAGCTCCGCAAGCTCCCGCCCCGCTTCGTCACCTGGGGAGACGGGTCCTCGGACGAGATGTGCCTGGCCCTCGTCCAGACCGTCTCGGCCACCGGCAAGGCCTCGTACTCCACCGGCTCCTCCACCGCCTGATCCTCTCCGCCACCGGGACCTCGCTGCGGTCGGGTGGGGCCGGGACGGTTCAGTCAGTCACCGGACCAGCAGCCCAGGATCACGTCGCCCACTGTCACCGCGACGTCGCCGGAGCTGGTCGGCGGGACCCCGAATTGGGCCGGAAGGCCGCTGGTGTCCACCAGCAGAACCTTCCAGTCCTTGCGGACCACCACCGAGCCGTTGGTCGTCTGAAAGGCCCCCTGGCCCAGGCCGGAGAGGTTCCTCGACTTCCCCAAAGTGGTGGCCAGTGAGTTGAAGTACGCCTTGGTCTGAGCCCAGCTGGACAACTCCTTGACCGACAGTCCCATCGATCCGGTCGGATAGCCGTACCGGCAGCTGTACCGGTGATCGACCCAGGTCGGCCTGGACACGGAGGCCGTCTCCCCCAGCGCCGAATCGATCTCCTTGACCGCCTCACGGGCGCACACCATCACCGAGATGGGGGACGGCGTTCGACCGGCCGGCTCCGGGGCCCGGGTCGACGAGGTGGTGGCGGCGCCGCCGCCCGAGCACCCGGCGGCGCCCACCATCAAGCCCAGCACCGCCAGGCCCGCTGCCACCTCTCTTCGACCTCGCACGGGGCGAGGGTACCAGCGCAAGCAGGAAGCTCCAGGTCAGGACGGCTCAGACGTGACGGGAGGCTGGAGGACCGACACCAATTCCACATGCTCGGTCATGGGGAACAGGTCGAAGGCACGCAGCGATCCGAGCGACCATCCGGCCTCGAGCACCACCGAGAGATCCCTGGCGAAGGAAGCCGGGTCACAGGACACGTAGACGATGGCCCGAGGCCGCGGCGCCAGCAAGACCAGGGCCTCCATCACCGCTCGCCCGGCACCCTGACGGGCCGGGTCGAGCAGCACCAGGTCGGGGGCGCCCAGATCGGCAACCACCTCCGGTCTGACGTCGGACCTGATCAGCTCCACCTGATACTGGTCCCGGGCGTTGCGCATGGCGTCGCGGCACGCCCGGTCACTGCGCTCCACCGCCACGACCGAGCCCCGCGGACCCACGGCCCGGGCCAGGGGAACGGTGAACAGGCCGGCGCCGGCGTAGAGGTCGGCGACCCGGTCCCCCGGACGTGGCGCCAGTCCCTCCAGGACGCATCGGGTCAGAACGGAGGCCGCCCCCGGGTGGACCTGCCAGAAGACACCGGAGCTGATTTGGAACCGTTCCTGCCCCACCCGGACCTGGATCCGATCCGGACGACGACGGGTCCGCCCGTTCACCACCAGGCCGGCGGCGACTTGCGGGGTGTCGGCCAGGGCCCGACGTCCCGTCTCCACCGCCACCACCGGGCGCCCGCCGTCAGGGGAGGCGAGCACCTCGACGTGGTGGGCACCGACCCACCGGGCCGTGCCGACCCCCGTGTCGGCCACCGCCTGACTGGCCAGCGGACAGTGCTCCACCGGCTGGATGTCCCGTGATCTGTGCCGGTGGAGTCCGACCCGTCCGGTCCGGTCCACGGCGAACCGGACGCGGGTCCGCCAGCCCAGACCATCGGGCGCGCCCGGCACCTCCTCGACCTCGACCGTTCGGTGCACGCCGGCCAGCCGGCGCAGCTGCTCGGCCACGAGCGACCCCTTCAGGGAGCGTTGGCCCGGCAGTGACACGTGCTGCCAGTCGCACCCTCCGCACCGCCCCGGGCCGGACAACGGGCACGGCGGGGGTACTCGGTCGGGCGACGGCTCCAGCACCTGGACGGCGTCGGCCCGAACGAACGACGTGGCCTCCGAAGTCACCTCGGCCACCACCCGCTCGCCCGGCAGGGCATGGCGGACGAACATCACGCGGCCGTCGTCGGCCCGGGCCACGCAACCTCCGCCGGCGGCGATGTCCCCGGTGACCACCTCCATCCGCGCCGGGACCGGGGCGACCGCGCTGGCCGACCCGTCCCGGCGACTCTCGGCCTCGTCGCCCGACGTGCGCGGAACCATGGCCCGGTCTTAGCACCGTCGCAGGTGGGCGCGGGACCGCCCACCGGGGCTTCCGCTCGGCCCGCCGACTCGACCCACCGGGCCCGCGGTGGGCGCCGGGCGCCGGGGACCGCACTACGGTGAGGCGAATCTGACCGGTCCACCCGACGGACCCGTCGCGGAGAGGAACACGTGGAGATCAGCGAGGCGCTCTACACCACCCGGGCCATGCGCAGAGTCCGGGCCGACCCGATCCCACCGGACGTCCAGGCCAAGATCCTCGACGCCGCCATCCGTGCCCCTTCGGGTGGCAACACCCAGAACTGGCGGTTCCTCCTAGTCGACGACAGGGAGGTGGTCGGCCGGATCGCTCCCCTCTACCGCCACTCCATCGAGCAGCTCTGGACCACCGTCTACGCCGAACGGCTGGCCGCCGCGGCCACCGATCCGGAGGCTCCCGAGAGCATCGAGATGATCAAGGTCCAGCGCTCCGCCCAGTGGCTGGCGGACCACTTCGAGGAGGTCCCGCTCTTCCTCTTCGGCTTCGTTCAGGCCGACCCCACCGGGGGCTCGATCTTCCCGGCCGTGTGGAGCGCCCAACTGGCGGCCCGGGCACAGGGGGTGGGGAGTTCGCTGACCGTCGTCCTCGGCGTCTTCCACCCCGACGAGACCTTGGAGATCCTCGGGGTCCCCGTCGACGAGCACTGGGTGATGGCCTGCTGCGTGAGCTTCGGCTATCCCACCGGTCGCTGGGGAGTGGCCCCGCGGCGCCCGGTCCAGGAGGTCTCCTTCCGCAACCGGTGGGGCACCCCCGTCGGGTTCACCGTCGACCAGCCTCTGTGGGGCCCGGGCTAACCTGTACCGTCTTCCGGGTGGTGGCCACGGTGGCCCGCACCCCTCTGCGGCTGTAGCTCAATGGTAGAGCCTCAGTTTTCCAAACTGATGACGAGGGTTCGATCCCCTTCAGCCGCTCCAATGTTCAGTTCCAACGTCAGGGGGCCCTGTGCGACTTCCCCGCCAGCTCCCCGCGGTCCTCTTGGCGGGTTGGCGCGAGAGTCGATGTGGACGAGGCGTCGTCGCGCCAGACGGCTGCTCCAGGCGGCGACGCTGCTGGTCCGATGGATGGCTGACCGACTGGCCTGGACACGATCGCCCCGGCGTCCGTAGTGCGGTTCGGGCCGGTTGAACGACCGTTGCCGTCGCCGGACGGGCCCCCGACGGGGATTCGCCGACTGCGGTCATGCCGTCACGTAGGGAGGCCGACCCTATCCATAGCGTCAGAGGCGGGCGTACGGTTGCATTCCCGGCTCGGGTGTTGATGCCTCTTCTACCGGGTTTGGGGAAGCGCTGGCGCAGGTGGGTGGCCTTGCGGGGGCTGGTCGTCCACCTGCTGCCGCGCTTTCTTGCGATGCGCCCCTGAGGGTCGACACCCGAGGTCCGCAGGCGCGCCACAAGGGGTGAGGGTCGTCTGGTCAATCGTTGGTTGGGTCAATCGTTGGTGGGTCAATCGTTGGTGGGCCCTCGACCAGTCCCGATAGTGCGAGTTCGGTGCCCGACCTGATGACGCGTCGACCAGGGCCTCAACCGGCTCGCCCCGGCGGGTCCGTTCCGCTCTGGGTATTCTGGCACCGCTCGCCGGTCCCACGACCCGATGGGCACCGGAAAGGAGCGCCACCATGGCCCACGATATCGCCGGGGACTCCCGGCTCGACCCGCGGATCAAGGCGCTCCTGGCCGCAGCTCCGACGATGCCGTCGAGGGACGTGGACAGTCGCGACGCCTTGCTGGCCGAGGCCAATTCTCCCGAAGCGCTCCGGGCCACCGAGGAATTCCGCCAGGTGATGGAGTTGTGCGACACCGAGGAGCTCGCCCCGGCCAAGGGTCTGCACATCCACACCGAACAGATCGTCTCCCAGCCCGACGGCAATCTCATCAACCTGCAGGTGGTCCGACCGGAAACCGAGGACACGGTGGCCTGCGTGTACTACATCCACGGGGGCGGGATGATGACGATGTCGTGCTACGACGGCATGTACCGGGCCTGGGGCAAGGTCATTGCCGCCAACGGCGTCGCCGTGGTGATGGTCGACTTCCGAAATGCCCTGACTCCCTCGTCGGCCCCGGAGGTGGCTCCCTTTCCCGCCGGACTGAACGACTGCGTCTCCGGTCTCCACTGGGTGGTCGACCACGCCACCACCCTCAACATCGACCCCACCAGGATCGTGGTGGCCGGGGAGAGCGGCGGCGGCAACTTGACCCTGGCCACCGCGCTGAAACTCAAGCAGGAGGGCCAACTCGGTCTGGTCAAGGGGGTCTACGCTCTCTGTCCCTACATCGCCGGCCGGTGGCCCGATCCCCGCTACCCGTCATCGACCGAGAACAACGGGATCCTGCTCGACCTGCACAGCAACCGGGGAGCCATGGCGTACGGGATGGAGCAGCTCGAGGCGGAGAACCCGCTGGCGTGGCCGGGGTTCGCCACCGTCGAGGACCTCTCCGGCTTCCCTCCCACCGTGATCAACGTGAACGAGTGCGACCCGTTGCGCGACGAGGGTGTCCACTTCTACCGGCGCTTGTTGGAGGCAGGGGTGGCGGCGCGGTGCCGGCAGATGATGGGCACCATGCACGGTACGGAGATCTTCCTCCTCGCCTGCCCCGACGTCAGCCACGACACGGCCCGGGACGTCGCCGCCTTCGCCCGGGAGTAGATCGTCCAGGTTCGGTCATCGATGCCCGTGACCGGACCAGGCCCGATCCATCCGCCACGCTCGGTGACCCTCAGGCGCGGTCGAACCGGCACTGTGTCAACAGGGCTCCGATGGTGGCGGTCACCTTGGCGGACCTGGCGTACCGATATCGGCAATTCCTGATTGCCGTCCTGGGCGCCGGGGTGGTCATGGCCATGGCTCTGCTCATGGCCGGGCTGGCCGAAGGCTTCACCGTCGAAACGACCAACACGGTCGGCGGGGTGGGTGCCGACCGCTGGGTCCTCGCCGTCAACTCGGGGGGCCGGATCGCCGCCGTCGACGTGTTTCCCCCAGTTCTCCTGGTCGGTGGCCAGCGTCAGACGGTCAACGTGATGGGGGTCAGGATCGGTGGTCTCGGCGATCCCGGGGTGACCTCGGGTCGCTCGCTGGGCCGGAACAACCAGGTGGTGGTGGATCGGACCCTCGGCATCCCCAACGGCGACTCGGTGCGGATGGGGACCACCATGTTCCGGGTCGTCGGACAGGTCGACGGCCGGACCCTGCTCGGTGGCGGATCCATGGTCTACATGCCGATTCGGGACGCCCAGATCCTGACCCTGGGAGGTCGTCCCCTGGTCACCTCGGTGGTGACGAGAGGCGTGCCCGCCAGAGTCCCTCCCGGACTCGAGGTCCTCACCAACCAGCAGGTCGAGGACAACACCCTCGAGGCACTGGATTCCGGCGTCTCGTCCATCAACAACTCCAAGATCCTGATGTGGTTGATCGCCGGCATCATCATCGCCGCCCTGCTCTACGTGTCGGCCCTCCAGCGGGTCCGGGACTTCGCCGTGCTGAAGGCGCTCGGTTCCTCTTCCGGCGCGCTACTGGGCAGTTTGGCCATGGAGGCGGTGGTGGTGGTGGTGGTGGTGGCTCTGGCCGCGGCGGCGTTCGGCGCGGTCATCAGCCATTTCAAGGGCGGCGTCTTCCAACAGCCCGTCGCCATCCCCGACTCCGCCTACTACTCGCTGCCGGTGATCGCGGTGGTCGTCGGCCTGCTGTCGAGCCTGGTGGCCCTGCGACAGGCGACCGGTGCCGATCCCGCCGCCGCCTTCGGGGGCTGAGTCGTGGCCAACCTCGCCGCCGATCGACTGACCATGGAGTTCGCCTCCGGCGGCTACAAGGTGCGTCCGTTGCACGACTTTTCCTTCCAAGCTCTCGACGGTGAGCTGGTGGTGCTCCTCGGACCCTCCGGATGTGGCAAGACCACCCTCCTCTCCTGTCCGGCCGGGCTGCTCACCCCCACCGAGGGCACCATCACCTTCGATGGGACCAAGGTGACCGGGCTCACCGGGGGAGAGCTCTCCCACTACGCGCCACACGGTGGGAGTGGTGTTCCAGGCCTTCAATCTGATCCCCAGCCTGAGCGCCCGGGCCAACGTGATGATCCCCCTTCGCTTGGCCGGCACGAGGCGCAGTGCCGCCCGGGAGCGGGCCGACGCCCTCCTGGACGAGGTGGGACTGGGCGAGCGGGGCCACCACCGACCCGACCAGATGTCCGGCGGCCAACAGCAGCGGGTGGCCATCGCCCGGGCGCTGGTCCAGGACCCGCCCCTGGTGCTGGCCGACGAGCCGACCGCCCACCTCGACTACATCCAGGTCGAGGGGATCTTGGGCCTGCTCCGGGGCATCGCCGCGCCGGGCCGCATGGTCATCGTCGCCACCCATGACGACCGGATCACCCAACTGGCCGACAACGTGGTGGAACTGGTGCCCCATCTGCCCGACATCGAACGCCAGCCGTGCGAGGTCGTCCTGCCCGCCGGGCGCACCCTCTTCCGTCAGGGCGACGCCAGCGACCTGGTGTACACGGTTGAGTCCGGTGAGGTCGAGGTCTACCGCGAGATGGCCGACGGGACCGAGGAACACCTTGCCCGGGTCGGGCCGGGCAACTACCTCGGCGAGCTCGGTCCCCTGCTGAACTTGCCGAGGAGCGCATCGGCCCGGGCCCTCTCCCATGCGGTGATGACCGGCTACTCGGCGCGCCTGTTCCGGAACCTCCACCCGGACAGTCGGCTACCCATCCGCTGACCCGGGCGACGCCCAGGTCACCATCGCTCGACCATCGGATCCCGATGGGACGACCATTGGATCCCGGCGGGACGAAGAGCTCCGGCATCCAACCACCGGGCCCGTGCCCAGCCGCCGCGGTCCCGATCCGGGCGGCCTCTGGGGTCGAGTTCGCGCCGATGGCGGCATCGAAGGGCCCCTGGCTGGTGGCACTTCTCATCGTGGTGGGCCTGTTCTTCACCGGCCTGCTGCCCCGGCATCCCCTGGCGGCCGGGCCGATCCGGGGAGCCCCAATCCCCCGGCTGGGAGCACCCGTGGCCAGGACGGCCCCGCCCCTCCTGGCCGCCAGGACCGGCGAACATGCATTCGGATGCAGACAGGTCGGCTCAAGCAATGCCAGGTGAGAGCCGATAGCCGGAAGGTGAGGTTCGATATCACCCGCCCCACGGAGCATCAGTTCCGCGAGGGCCTGATCTCCGGGCTGATCGCCGTCTCGATCATCATCCCGCTCCTGGTCACGGTCAATTTCATCGGCCACCGGCCGGTGCAGTGGGTGTACATCGACGCCGCGGTCGCCTGCGTTCTGGCCTCGGTGGTCTACGCCGCCTTCTTCACCGTCCTGACCCACAAGCAGTTCGACATCGCCACCCACGCCGGAGTGGTGTTCGTCATGGTGTGCCTGGCCCTGACGGCCCTCGGCCTCCTCGAGCTCGGATCGTCGACCACCTTCGGTACCTATCTCCCGGCGGTGATGGTCGGAGTGATCTTCATCAGCATCATCGGGGACCGATGGATGCGAATCGGGATCGACGCCTACACCGTGGCCCTCATCGGGGTGGTCAGCTGGATCGGGGGAGTGCGCGGCACTGACTTCCTGTCGGTGGTGCTGGTCTACGCCGCCACCATCGTGATCATCACCTGGATCACGGCGCGAACCGTCGGATCCCTCAATCAGCACGTCAACTTCCGGCACGCCATCGCCACCCTCAACGAGGCCATCGACGGGGACGACCCCGGCGATGCCGCCACCGACGCCGGCGACATCCAGGAGGTGATCCGTCGAGGGCTCCCCCTGGTCTCTGACATCATCCCCGCGGATCGGGTCGCAGCGTTCGCCCGCAGCGGGCGGATGGGCCGGTTCACCAACCTCGGTTCATGGCCGGACGCCCGGGATGCCGCGGCCGATCTGGCTTCGCTCCCGGAGTTGTCCGAGGCGCTCCGGACCGACGCCGTGGTGGTCACCCCCTCCCACTCGGTCATCCCCATCGGGTATTGCACCGACGGGGAGCTGGTGTTGGTGGTGGCCCGACGGGACGCCGGCGCATCTACCCATCGGACAGACCAAGGTGCCAATCTCATCGCCGCGGCCTTTCTCCGGGTGACCAGCCGGGCCAACTTCGTGAGCGGGCTCCAGGCCGAGAGCCGGACCGACCCGTTGACCGGACTGGCCAACCGTCGCACCCTCTACGAGCGCATCGAGATCGAGATGGAACACGCCCTCCGCTCCGACACCCCACTGACCGTGGCCATGATCGACCTCGACCACTTCAAGCGCTACAACGACCAGTTCGGACATGTGGCCGGGGACACGCTGCTCCGCTCCATCGCTGCGCTCATGGTGTCCAACATCAGGGGCCAGGACCTGGTGGTGCGCTACGGCGGGGAGGAATTCTGCCTGGTGCTCCCCGAGACCGACATCCTCGGCGGGCACCACCTCCTCGACAAGCTCCGGGAGGGCGGCCGTGACGCCACCACCGACTTCGGCATCACCCTGTCCGCCGGCCTCACCAGCTGGGACGGCACCGAGGACATCACGTCGCTGATCGAACGGGCCGATCAGGCCCTCTACCGGGCCAAGGAGTCGGGACGGAACCGGGTGGTCTCCATCCAGACGTTCACCGAGTTCTGACCGGCGGTTCAGCTATCGGAGCACCGAAGGACCAGGTAGACGTTGTCGTCGACCGTGAACGAGTCGACCAGGTGGAAACCCTCGACCGCGGCGGCGTTCAGTCCCGTCTCCAGCTCGAGGCGGCGTTCGTCGACCACCAGACGCCCGCCGTGGACCCGGAGCACCCGGTGGATGGCGCTCACGAGGACGCCCCCCGTTCCGAGACCGGGACCTCCGGCCCGACGAGGAGGACCGGCTCCCAGTGCTCGGGACCCGATCGCTCGGGCTCGGGCCGGATCCGGATGTACCACTCCCGCCCCCACACCTCGGCGAAGACGTCGTCCGGCATGGAGAGGAAGAAGCTGTCCCCGCTGATCTGGCTGGGATGGGCCTCCATGGCCCGGCGCTTGAGATCGATCCAGGGGAGCACGTCCACGGCCGTGGTGATCCGGCTGGCCGGCTCCCCCATCTCCTCCCACCCGTCGGTGCTCCCCTCGGGCGGCTCCCAATCGGTCTCGGGCATCTGATTCGTGAGGTCGCCGACCTGGTCGCGATTCATGGTCGTGAGGTAGACCACGGGGGTCGAGGCCCGTTGGGCGGCCACCATGCCGACCCGGTGGACCTGGACATGGTCGGGGTGCCCGTAGCCACCGTGCTCGTCGTAGATCACCAGTACGTCGGCGCCCTCCCCGTCGAGTAGGACGGCCAGGGCGGCGCCGGCCTCGTCGACGTCGGCGGCGGCGAAGGCTCCGGTCCGGTGGTTGGTGGCCTCGCCGGCCATGCCGGAGTCGAGGTAGTCGAGGTAGGTCTGACGGGCCACGCCGAGGATCCGGCACGCCTCCTCGAGCTCGATCTTCCGGCGCTCGGCCAGGGATTCGCCGGGGGCCAGGAGGCCGTCGGGGATCTCCCCCAACTCGCCCCGGGTGGCGGTGACCAGTACCACCCGGTGACCCTGCTCGGCCAGCGCCGCCATGGTGCCGGCGGTGGCGATCGCCTCGTCATCGGGGTGGGCGTGGAAGAACACGATGGTGGCCATTACGGGCACCCTACTGCGGGCCCGGCGGGGACCGACCGGGACACACGCCGGCTCCGGCGTTGCCGGTAGGGTCAGTCCAGGGGCAACTGCGGCGCCTCGGCCAGCGAGAGCTCGCCCGCCGGGGCGCCACGCCGGCTGCTCCGCGACCCCGGTTTCCCGCTCACCGCGAAGATGCGTTCGGGGCCGAACGACCGGATCTTGTTCTCCCCGGGGCGGCCGCCGACCACTTCGATCGACTCGGTCCCGTTGTTCCGGTTGAGGACATGGGCCCGGAACCGCCATTGCGCGCCGCGGGCGGGGATCCCGGAGACCACCACTCGGTCGCCGCACCGCAAGCCGTTCCACCGTTCGGAGCGCTCGAGATGGCCGGACGCCGCCAGGGCGGCCCGTCGCGCCGCTGCCCCGCCGGGCCGGCTCACCGCCGACCAGGACGGACGCCAGCCGCCGCCCTCAGCGCCGCTCCTCCCGGACGATCTTGATCCGGTGCCAGAACAGGACGGCCACGGCGATGACCACCAGCACGGCGGCCACGTACCCGGCGTAGCTGAAGGCCTTCAGCACGTGGCTGTAGCTGGCCCCCAGGGAGTAGCCCAGGCTGGTCAGGGCGGTGCACCAGATGGCGCAGCCGATCACCGTGAAGACCAGGAACTTGGTCACGGCCATCTCGCCCAGCCCGGCGGCGAAGGAGACGAAGGAGCGCAACAGGGGGATGAACCGGCCGAACAGGACCACCGGGTCGCCCCGGCGGGCGAACCAGGCCTCGGCCCGGTCGAGGTCCCGGTGGGTGAGCAGGACGTACTTGCCGAAGCGGTCCACCAGGGGCCGGCCCCCGAAGTAGCCGATCAGGTAGCCGGCCAGGGAGCCCAACACCTCGGCCAGGGTGGCCACCACGATCACCGCCACCAGGTTCAGGTGGTGGGGCTCGTTGGGGATCTGGCCGCTGGCCAGCACCCCGCCGTAGATGATGGCCACCTCGGCCCCGACCGGCAGTCCCATCGAGGAGATGAAGCTCAAGGCGAACACCGCCAGGTAGCCCCAGGTCTCGAGAAAGTGCTCCATAAGTCCCCACTGTCTAGTCCGTTCCGGACGGGTCCGGGGGCATGGAGCCCGACTCCGGGCCGCCGTGGCTCCGATGGCCAACGGGGCCCGGCCCGACCTTCGGCGGTCGGGCGCGAACCGGAGATCGATCCCTGTGCGGTACGGTCACCCGCGTGACCTCCACCGACGGCCGCGGGCCCCTCCGGCGTGAGCGGTGTGTCACGCCCGACGGAGTGGGCATTGCCGTCTACGACTTCGGGGGCGAGGGACCGGACCTGCTGCTGGTCCACGCCACCGGGTTCTGCGCCGAGCCGTTCGGACCCCTGGCCCGCGAACTCGGCGGGAGGTTCCGGTGCTGGTCCCTCGACCTGCGGGGCCATGGTCGGTCCGACCGGCCGCACGACGGCGACTTCTCCTGGTCCGGTTTCGCCACCGACGTGCTGGCGGTGATCGACCATCTGGGACTGGATCGCCCGTTCGGGGTCGGCCACTCCTGCGGGGGGGCCACGGTGCTGCTGGCCGAGCAGGCTCGACCGGGTTCGTTCCGGTCGCTCTACTGCTTCGAACCGGTGGTCATGCCCGACGCCGCCCGGGCCCGCATGGCGGGTCAGAACCCACTGGCCGACGGAGCGCGCCGGCGCCGCGAGACCTTCCCGTCGGCCGACGAGGCGGTGGCCAACTACGCCTCCAAACCGCCCTACGCCGACCTCGATCCGGACGCCCTCCGGCTCTACGTCGCCGGTGGATTCGAGGTCGTCCCGGCCGACGAGGGTGGGGACGGCCGGGCCGTCCGGCTGCGGTGCCGCCGCCAGGACGAGGCCGACACCTTCACCGCGGCCTTGGCCCACGACGCCTTCGCCCGCCTCCCCGACGTGCGCTGTCCGGTGACCCTGTGCTGTGGCGCCGAGACCGACGCCTTCGGGCCGCGCCTCATGCGGGCCGACGCCGCACGGTTACCGGACGCCCGGATCGAGGTCCTCCCGGGCATGGGCCATTTCGGGCCCCTCCAGGACCCGCCCGCCGTGGCCTCGGCGGTCATCGGGTCGCTGATCGGGACGGCGGAACCCGTCGATGGCACACCCTCGTCGTAGTCTGTAGCCGTGCCCTTCGAACTCCCTCGGACCCTCTCTCCCTCCAAGGTGACCTCCTTTCGGGACTGCGCCCTGGCCTTCCGGTTCAACTCGATCGACCACCTGCCGGAACTACCCACCGTCTGGACGGTCAGGGGTACGTTCGTCCACCGCGTGCTCGAGGGACTCTTCTGGCACCACGGTCCCGGTCGGCGGACGCCGCCGGCGGCCCGGGCCCAGTTCGATCGGGCCTGGTCCGATCTCCAGGTCGACCCCGACTACCTGACCCTGGCCCTGACGCCGGAGCAGGCCGAAGAGTTCCGGGCGGAGTGCGAGACCCTGGTGGACAACTACTTCGCCCTCGAGGACCCCAACGAAGTCACGCCGGTGGGGATCGAACTCCTACTCGAGGCCCGGGTCGGCTCCATGCGGCTGCGGGGCATCCTGGATCGACTCGACCGGACACCCGACGGGGAGCTGGTCGTGATCGACTACAAGACCGGCCGGGCGCCCTCGCCAGCCTTCGAACAGGCCAAACTCATCGGGGTCCAGATCTACGCCCTGCTCTGTCAGGAAGTCCTGGGCCGCCGGCCGGTCCAGGTCAGGCTCCTCCACTTGAAGGAGCCGACCACGATCATCGCGGAGCCCTCGGAGCAGGCCGTGCGGGGCCAGCGCCAGAAAGCCCTTGCCGTCTGGTCGGCCATCGAGCGTGCCTGCCGCGACGAGGACTTCCGGCCTCACACCTCGCCGCTCTGCCGCTTCTGCCGGTTCCAGGCCTTCTGCCCGGCCTACGGCGGGGATCCGAGCCAGGCCGCAGTGGTGCTTGGTGGCGCAGTCGAGGGTGCGGCATGACCTCGGCGCCGTCCGGCCAGGCCCTCGACCACCAGCCGGATCCTCGGCCGGGCGGGGGTCCTTGGGCAGCCCCCGTCGACACGGACTCTCCTGACGACGGCCAGCCGCGCCCGGCCGGCCTGTCCGGGCTGGTCCGGACCATGGACGATCGGGTCGACGCCTGGTTCGAGCCGCTCCGGGGGAAGCCGACCGTCGACGGTCTGGCCAAGGTGGTGACCGGTCTCGGCGACCACGGGATCATGTGGGCGGCGACCACGGCGTGGCGAGCCCGTCACACCGGTCCGGAGCGGGCCCGGGCGGTGCGTGCACTGGCCATCGCCGGCATCGAGTCGGCCATTGTCAACCGGACCCTGAAGGCAGTGGTGGGCCGGTCTCGGCCGGACCCGACGGACCTGGTGCTCACCGCCGCCGGCGTCCCGGTTCGGGCGCCTACATCCAGCAGCTTCCCCAGCGGGCACACCCTGGCCGCCTTCTGCGCGGTCACCGTCATGAGCCAATCCGGTGACGGTCCCGGCAACGCCCTGCTGTTCACCAGCGCCTCCCTGGTCGGGCTCAGCCGCCTGCACTTGCGGGCCCACCACGCTTCGGACGTCCTGGGCGGCGCCGCCATCGGCGTGGGCCTGGGCCTCATCGGTCGTCGCCTCCTCTGAGGCGGTCCTCCCGGGGTCCTCGGCCGCGGGCCGAAGCCGACCCCCCACCCGGAATGGAACGAAGCCGTGAGGGGTTGCACAGGCATGAGTGGACGAAAGAGTTTTGCCGTGACCTGGGACTACCGGTGCCCGTTCGCCCGAATCGGCCATGAGCACGTCCTGGAGGGCCTGGAAGCAGGAGCACCGTGGGACGTCACCTTCGTGCCGTTCTTCCTCAACCAGGCCCACGTTCCCGAGGGGGGAACCGCGGCCTGGGACGATCCGGCCCAGCAGCCCGACCTGGTGGCCCTGGCCGCCGGGGTGGTGGTACGGGACCGGTATCCCGAGCAGTTCCGGGCCGCCCATCGGGCGCTGTTCGAGGCCCGCCACGCCGATGGGGGTGACCTCCGGGACCGGGCCGTGGTGCACCGCGCCCTGGTCGGTGCCGGCATCGACGGTGACGCCGTGCTGGCCGAGGTGGACGACGGGTGGCCGGCCAAGGAGGTCCGGAGCGAGCACGAGGACATGGTGAACAGGCTGGACGTCTTCGGCGTGCCGACCTTCATCGTCTCCAACCGGGCCGTCTTCGTCCGCCTGATGGCCCGGCCGGAAGGGGACGGCGACCAGGCCACGGCCACCGTGGAGCGGATCCTCGGCCTGCTCACCGACCATCCCGAACTCAACGAGTTCAAGCACACCCGTCTGGCCGGCTGAGGGCCGGGTCGGGAGCGGAAGCGGAGCGGTTCAGGAGCCCACCAGGCCGGCCAAGGTGCCGATGGTGGCCCTGATCTCCTCGGACGTTCCGAACGGTGCGCCACAGAAGTCGGTGGTCCCGATGTCCGCCAACCGGAGGACCTGGGCCCGCACCTCCGCCTCGGTGCCCACCACGGCCACGTCCCCCGGTCCCTCCGCCCCTTCTCGGTCGAGCATGGCCCGATACGACGGCAGGAACCCGTACATGGCGAACTGCTCGCCGGCGGTGGCCCGGGCGGCGTCGGCATCTCCGGTGACACACACGGGAAGGCCGACTCCGACGGCCGGCGGGGGCCGTCCGGCGTCCGTGGCAGCCTTCCGTATCGTGGGGATGATGTGGGTCTCGATGGTGGCCGGGCCGGTCATCCAGGTGACCGTCCCCGACGCCATCCGTCCGGCGATGGCGAGCATGGTGCTGCCGAGGGCGGCCACCAGCACCGGGGGGGCCGGGGCGTCGATCTGGAGCGGGCCGAAGGTCGAGGCCCGCAGGGTCTCCCCGGCGAAACTGACCTGTTCCCCGTCCAGCAGGGGCATCAGGACGGACAGGTACTCGCGCATGTGTCGGGCCGGCTTGTCGAACGACTGGCCGAACACGTTCTCGATGACCACCTGGTGGGAGAGGCCGATCCCCAAGGTCAGGCGGCCACCGGTGGCCGCCTGGACCGTCAACGCCTGGGCGGCGAGCATCACCGGGTGGCGGGGGTAGGTCGGCACTACGGCCGTACCGAAGTCGATGCCGGTCACCTCTCGCCCGATGGCGGCGATGGTGGTGAGGGCGTCGTAGGCGAAGATCTGCGACGCCCACGCGGTCTCGATTCCCGCGTCCCGCAGGCCCGTGACCTGGCCCGCCACCTCGTCGAAGGGCTTCTCGGTATCGAACATCACGCCGATGCGCATGGTGGTTCTCCTCAGTCGTGCCGGTCACGTACCGGCCCGCTCCGCCCGGCCGGGTGCCCGGCCCCGAGCGACGAACGGCGACCGGTGGGGCCCACCGTAGCGACGATGGTGGTGGGGCGCCGTCACCGGTGCCGGTCCAATGTGACCGATGGGCTCCCGTCGGGCAGAATGCGGACATGTCCGTTGCCATCCTCATGGGAAGCTCATCCGACGCATCGATTCTGGACGACGCCGTGCAGACCCTGCGATCCTTCGGGGTGCCGGTGGAGGTGCGGGTGATGTCGGCCCACCGGACTCCGGACGACACCGTGGGGTACGTCCGGGCGGCGGCGTCGAAGGGGGTCAAGGTGATCATTGCCGCGGCCGGCGGCGCCGCCCACCTGGCCGGTGTGGTGGCCGCGGTGACCCCGCTCCCGGTCATCGGCGTACCGGTCGCCTTGGCCAATCTGGGCGGCCTGGACTCGCTGCTGGCCATGGTGCAGATGCCCAAGGGCGTCCCGGTGGCCACCGTGTCCGTCAATGGTGCCCGGAACGCCGCCCTGCTGGCCGTGAGGATCATGGCTCTGTCCGACCCCCGGCTGGCCAGCGAGCTGGACCGGTACGTGCTCGATCTGGCCGACCAGGTGCGGGACATGGACGCCGAGATCGTGGCCCGCTACCCCGCGGAGTAGGCCGCCTCCATCCGCCCCCTCATGGCACCCACGGTGGGGCCAGCCCGGCCAGGGCCTCGTCCAGGGACACGCCCACCGGGATGACCGCCATGACCGGGATGTCCACCCCGTTCGCCACGTAGCGGCCCACGTGGGCCCGGCACTCATCGTACGACCCGTGCACCACCAGGGCGTCGACCACGTCGTCGGGGATGGCGGCCAGGGCCGCCTTGCGGTCCCCGGCCTGCCAGGCGTCCCACATGGGCTCGAGCTCGGCTCCCCGCCCCAGCCACCGGTGGAACGCCGCGTACACCCCGACGTTCAGGTAGGCGGCGATCATCCGACGGCCCAGGGCCCGCACCATGTCGGCGTCCTCCGAGGGGCAGACGAAGATCCGGGCGGCCACCGGGATGTCGGCTCCGAGCTCCGGGGTGACGGTGGCCACGTCCTCGGCCGACAGCCAGTTGATGATCACGCCGTCGGCCTCCCGTCCGGCCAGCCGCAACATGCCCGGCCGGAGGGCAGCCAGGAACAGGGGTGGGGGGTGCTCGACCGGGCGGGCCAACCGGAACCCACGAACCCGGAACGTCTCGTACTCCTCGTTGACCTTCTCTCCGGCCAGGGCGGCCCGGAGGAAGCGGAGGGTGTCACGGGCCCGCTTGTAGGGCTCGTCGAACTCCCGGTCGTTCCAACGGCTCACGATGACATCGGAGGAGGTCCCGAGTCCCAGGGTGAACCGCCCGGGGGCGGCCTCGGCCATCGCCGCCACGCTCTGGGCCAACAAGCCGGGTCCCCGGGTGTACGCCGGGAGGATGGCCACGCCCAGCTGCAGGGCCGGGGTCCAGGCGGCGGCGAGGGCCAGAGGGGTGAGTCCGTCGGCGCCGTCGGTCTCCGCCGACCACACGTCGGTGTAGCCCAGACGGAGCAATTCCTCATACCACCTGCGGTGATCGGCCAGTGTGATCCCGTCGAAGGGCACAGTGACCCCGTACCGGGACGCCGGGACCTGAGCCGTCTGGTCGTCTGCCATGGCCCCAGTGATACACCCTCCCGGCATGCTGGACCCATGACTGCAGCACGACCGCACCGCCCCCGTCCCATCCAACCCGAGCTGCCCCTCGACCAGGCCCCGACGACGGCCGAGCCCCCGCACCACGAGGAATGGCGGCTCGACGAGCGGACCCGGGCCATCGGCCTGCGGGGCGTGGCCCTGGCCCGGGCCCGGCTGCAGCCCGCCGAGGGTGGACCGGGACGGGCCGGTCGACGTGGCAACCCGGGGAGCACCGGTCGCGCCGCCTGATGGTCGACCTACTACGGTCGTGCCCATGCCGACCGTTGCCGAGCGCCTCGGTTACCCGACCGGGGCCAAGCTGCTCATCATCAACTGCGCCGACCTCGGCCTCTGCCACGCCGCCACCGTGGGCGTCTACGACGCCCTCCGCGAGGGGATCGGCACCAGCGCCACCCTGATCGTCCCGGCCCCATGGGCCCGCGAGTCGGCCTCGCGGTTCCGCGGGGAGGACATCGGGGTCCAGCTGACCCTCAATGCCGAGCACGATCGGTACCGCTGGGCGCCGATCACCCAGGCCCCGTCCCTGCTCGACGGGGATGGGGGATTTCCCCGCACCCTGGCCGATGTCTGGGACCACGCCGACGTCGACGAGGTGCGCCGGGAATGCCGGGCCCAGGTGGAGCGGGCGGTCCTGTGGGGATTCGACATCAGCCACCTCGCCGCCCACCTGGACGCCCTCCTGATGCGCCCGGAATTCTTCGATGTCTACCTCGAGTTGGCCGTGGACTTCGCGCTCCCTCTGCGCCTGTTGGGCGCGGAGGCCGAACCCAACGTGGGATTCCCGGTTCGCCGACTGGCCACGGACGAGGCCGTACTGTTCGCCGATCGCTTCGCCACGCTGCCCGCCGTCGGCAATCGCCAGGCCTTCCTCCAGCTGCTCGCCGATCTCGAGCCCGGCCTCACCGAGCTCAATCTCCGTCCTGCCGTGGACACGCCCGAGCTGCGGGCCATCGCCACCGACTGGCGGGCCCGCGTGGCCGACGAGGTGCTCGCCGTGGCCGACCGGGGCCTGGACCAGGTGGTCGCCGAGTCCGGAGTGACCCTGATCGGCTACCGACCGCTCAGGGAGGCCATGCGTCACCGCTGAAGGCGGGGACCGGTCGGTGCACCGGGGCCTGCCGATGTCCCCGTCCACCTGGGGGACCACCGATATCCTGAGGGACCATCGATGGGAGTGGACGTGGCCGAGGGTGACGAGCCGGAATCGCAGGACCGCGCCGCCGACTGGCGTCGCTCCCCCGTCGGCCCGGCCCCCCGTTCGGTGCGGCTCCAAGGCCTGGTCCTCTTGGACACCGCCGGGACCGAACCGGTGGCCATCGAAGCCCTCCTGTTCGCCGACGACGGGATCGGGGTGATCCGCGCCCGGGGCGAGCGGCCCCGGGTCCTGCCCTGGGCCACGCTGAGCGCCCACGCCGTGGAGAAGTGGGTGGGTGGGGTCATCCCGGGCCACTGGCTCAGCCGGGAGCCTGAGCGTGCCGGCCCCGAGCCCTGGGCGGGATCGCCCCCCGCTCCGCCGCCGCCGGTCCCTCCCCTGCCCCGGGTCGAGGCCGGGGCACTGATCGGCATCCAGACCGCGTACGGCACGTACCGCTTCCTCTATCCGGGAGGCGATCCCGCCGAACTGTCGCGCCGGGTGACCGAGTTCGCCGTACGGCATCAGGGCCCCGGCGCGGCCTCGTCCGTCACCCGGGTGGTCTCCTGGGGCCAGGACGTCGAGCGCCGGCAGTCCAGACGACCGGCCCCCAGACCGATCGGCTGGACCCGGGTCCAGCCCTACCTGACCCTCCTGGTGGTGGTGTTCGTCGGGGTGGTGGTCACCCTGATCCTCCTGCAGAGCGCCGGCACCATCCACCTGCCCCTGCTGGGAGGATCCGGCTCGGGAGCCGGGGCGCCCGGCGGCTGGACGCCTAGAACTCGCTGACCTCGGCGATGCGGCTGCGCAGGTCGCCGCCCTCGCTGGACCGCCAGGCCGACAACAGCTCGATGAGCAGGTCCATCGACCCGGCCACCTTCATCCGCCCCCGCATGAACGCCACGCTGGGGTCCAGGCCGCCGCGCTGAACGGTCGCGGCGTCGCTCCACGACAGCGTCACGGTGATGTCCGGCGCGGCGACGACGCCCGGCGCCGCCGAGGTCGGCCGTCCCTCCTCGAGCACCCAGTAGCACGAGACGTCCCCGTCCGGGCCCCCGGTGATCTCCTGTTGGATCCGGCCCGTGCACCCGGGACGAGCCGGCAGATCCGACGCCAGGGACCGGGCCTGTTCGAACCACTCCTCGGACAGCCACTTGGTCATGCCATCACTCGTTTCGTCGACTGCCGCGGCCGGCCTCGCCGCCCGGTCCCGGTGTCTCCCTGCCCGGATGGTTCCGGCCACCGGGCGCCGGCGGCCTGGGGACCCGCCTGGCCGCCCAGGGTACCCGCCGGGCCCACGGGCCTCACGGCCCTGGGGACGTCCGGGCTATCCCGGCAGGGGACGGACTCCGGCGAACAGGTCGGAGCCCACCGGGCCCTCCCGGCCCTCGGGGCCGGACTCCGGGGGCCGGGTGACGGCGCCGTCCGGACCGGCCACCAGGGCCAGCCGGTAGTCGTCGTAGGGGTGGATGGTTCGCATCACCTCGGGGGGGAGGCCGAACCAGAAGGGGGACTTGGGGTCCACCTGGGTGGCGTGGGCCCGGAGGGCCCGGCTCCGGATGTCGGCGAACTCGGAGACGTCAACCGACGTGGTCACCAGGGGAGCGGGGATCTCCTCCCAGCGTTTGCGCCACCCGGCGTCGAAGGGGGACTCGAGGCCCAGCTCCTCGAACTTCTCGTGGATCTCCCGGAACCGGGCCACCGAGAACTCGGTGTAGTACAGCTTGGTCGGCTGCCAGGCCGTCCCGGCCTCGGGGAAGCGACCCGGGTCACCGGCGGCCCGGTAGGCCTCCACCCCGATCTCGTGGACCCGGAGGTGGTCGGGATGCGGGTAGCCCGACTGCTCGTCGCCGTAGACCACCATCACCTGGGGCCGGGTCCGTCGGACCACCGCCACCAGCCGCCCCACCGCCTCGTCCAGCGGGGCCTGGGCGAAGCTCGCCGGATTGGCGTTGGACTCCGACCCGGCCATCCCCGAGTCCCGGTAGCCCAGCATCACCACCTCGTCGTATCCGATGACCCGGGCGGCCTCGGCCAGCTCCTCCTGCCGCAGGTCGGCCAGGCGGGCGTGGACCTCAGGGGTGTCGAGGGCCGGATTGAGGACCTCGCCCTCCTCGCCACCCGTGCAGCAGACCAGCACGGTGTGGATGCCCTCGGCGTGGTAGCGGGCCACCGAGCCCGCCCCCTTGGAGGACTCGTCGTCGGGATGGGCGTGGACAGTGAGCACACAGAGCGGTTCGGACACGCCGATCACGCTACCGGGCAGGGAAGCCCTAAGCTCCAGGTGCAGGGAACGAGGAAGGATCCACCACTATGGGCGTGATGAAGCGCATGTCTGGGATTCTCCAGGCGAAGACCAACAAGCTGCTCGACAAGGCGGAGGACCCGCGGGAGTCGCTGGACCTCTCGTACCAGAAGCAGCTGGAGAGTCTTCAGAAGGTCCGCCGCAGCGTGGCTGACGTGACCACGGCCAAGAAGCGGATCGAGCTGCAGGCGACCCAGCTCCAGGGACAGGCGGACAAGCTCCAGAACCAGGCCAAGGCGGCGCTGACCCAGGGCAACGAGGATCTGGCCCGCGAGGCGTTGGCCCGGCGGGCCGCCCTCGGCGAACAGCTGAACGACCTCAAGACCCAGCACGAGCAGGTGACCGCCCAGGAACAGAAGCTGATCGCCACCGCCCAGAAGCTCCAGACCCAGGTGGACTCCTTCCGCACCAAGAAGGAGACCATGAAGGCCACCTACACGGCGGCTGAGGCCCAGACCAAGATCGGTGAGGCCGTCTCGGGGATCTCCGAGTCCATGAGCGACGCCGGCATGTCCATGCAGCGGGCCCAGGACAAGATCGACGGCATGCAGGCCCGGGCCGGGGCCATGGACGAGCTGCTGGCCTCGGGCGCCCTGACCGACCTGACCAACCCGGTGGACGACATCCAGTCTCAGCTGGACAAGGCCTCCACCACCTCCACCGTCGACGCCGAACTGGCCGCCCTCAAGGCCGAGGTGGGCTCAGGTGCGCCCCCCGCCCCCGAGCTCGGGGCGGCCGACGCCACCGAGGCCCACGAGGAGTCACCGTCGTGATCGTCCGGATCCTCGGCGAGGGCCAGTACTCGGTGCCCGATGAGCACCGGGCGGCACTGGAGAAGCTGGACGACGCCATCGCCACGGCCGTCGACGAGGGCGACGATGGCCGGTTCGGCCAGGCCCTGGCGGCCCTCGCCGCCGAGGTGCGGTCCGCCGGTCAGCCCCTGGCCGACGACGCCTTCGCCCCCTCCGACCTGGTGGTGCCGTTCGCCGATGCCAGCCTCGAGGAGACCAGAGCCCTGTTGGCGGAGCACGGCGACACCCATGGAGGAGACGACCGCTGAGGTCCGCCCGATGAGCACTGCCCGCAACATTCCCAATGACCGTGGACTGACCCTCCGGATGTTCTTCACCGGCCTGATGCTGGTGCTGCTGTACGGGGCGGTGATCGGGCTCCTGATCGCCTTCGGCCTGTCCATCGGCATCGTCCTGGTCTTCGCCGCCATCATCCTCTTCGTCCAGTACTGGTTCTCCGACAAGATCGCCCTGTTCGGCATGCACGGCCACGTCGTCACGCCCGAGCAGGCTCCCCAGCTGCACGGGGTCATCGACCGCCTGTGCGCCCTGGCCGACATGAAGAAGCCCCGGGTCGCCGTCGCCGACACCGACGTGCCCAACGCCTTCGCCACCGGACGCAGCCCCAACTCGGCCGTGGTCTGTGCCACCACCGGCCTGATGCGCCGTCTGGACGAGCCGGAGCTGGAGGCGGTGCTGGCCCACGAGCTCAGCCATGTGGCCCACCGGGACGTCGCCGTCATGACCATCGCCAGCTTCCTCGGGATGGTGGCCGGCCTGATCACCCGCATCATGCTGTGGACCGGGCTGATGGGTGGGTTCGGCGGCGGTTCCAACAACAACAACAACAATCAGGGCGGCGACAACGCCGCCCTGGTGGAGTTGGCCGTCCTGGTGGTGTCGGTGGTGGTCTACGCCATCAGCTTCCTGCTGACCATGGCCCTGTCCCGCTACCGTGAGCTGGCCGCCGACCGGTCCGGGGCCCTGCTCACCGGCCGGCCCTCGGCCCTGGCGTCGGCCCTGGTCAAGGTGACCGGCGAGATGTCCCGGATCCCCACCCGGGACCTCCGCTCCGCCGAGAGCTTCAACGCCTTCTTCTTCACCCCGGCCATCGCCAAGAACGGGGTCAGCCTCTCCACGCTGTTCTCGACCCACCCTTCGCTCGACCAGCGCCTGGCCCAGTTGGCCAAGATCGAGAGCGAGTTGGGCCGTCCCTCGTGATCCTGCCGGCCGTCTCCCGGAGTCCGATCGGTCGTAGGGGCGGCGCCGGGCCCGGGAACGTCGGCTGACAATGGGACTGTTCAGCTCCATCCTGGGCAAGACCAAGCCGGTCCAGGCCAACCTGGATGCGCTCTTCGCCCTCCCGTCGGCCTCGGTGACCCTGCAGAGTGCGGCCGGGATGTCCTGCTCGGGTCACGCCGGCGTGTGCTTCAAGCCTCCGAGCGGACAGGGGTTCGAGGAGATGCAGGCCGAAGTGGTCTCGTTGCTCTCGATGGACGGGACCGGGGGCCTCCGCAAGCAGGAGGACGGCTTCGGTTACCAGTGGCTGGTGGTCGAGGACACCGACATCGAACAGTTGGTGACCCGGATCCACCTGGTCAATTCGTCGCTCTCCGACGCCGGGTGGGGCCCCCAGCTGCTGTGCTCCGTCTTCGGCCTGGCGGATCTGCCCACCGGCGGGACCGGTGCGGAGTCGGGCAGCGACGACACCGCTGGCGCGACGGCCGACGCCGAGTCGCCGGCTTTGGTGGAGACGTCGGCCGGCCCCGGGACGCTGCTCGCCTCCTCGGCCTACCTGGTCTATCTGTTCAAGCGGGGCACGTTCTATCCGTTCGTGCCGGACGGCCACGAGAAGCGGGACACCGAGCAGGAGCTGAAGCTGAGGAGCCTGGTCTCCGACGACCTCACCGTGGAGACCGATCTCAACCGCTGGTTCCCCCTGTGGGACCTTCCGGTCGGGTGACCGCCGGTCGCAGCCTCGAGTCCGGTCCCGCCCCCGGCGGCTGAGCCTTGGATCTCCGAGTCCGGCCGGAGACCCTGGCCGTGTGCCGCCTGGCGCCCGGTCAGCCCTGGCCGGTCCCACCCGACGACGGGACCCTGTTCTCGGCGACCTCCACCGGGGCCGAGGTGTCCCTGGTCTGCCGGGACGACCTGGCGCCTCCGGGCGCCCGGGTCGAGCCCGGCTGGCGGGCCCTGACCGCGGCCGGGCCCCTGGACTTCGGGCTGGTGGGCGTGGTGGCCGGCCTGACCGAGCCCCTGGCCCGGGCCGGGATCAGCGTCTTCACCCTCTCGACCTTCGACACCGACCATCTGTTGGTGCAGGCCGGATCCCTGGAGGACGCCCGGGGCGCCCTGGTCGCCGGCGGACACACCGTCGTGGGCCCGGTCGTGGACCGCTGACCGTCAGCCGGGCGACGCCGTCCCGAGCCCGTCGATGGCCCGGGCCAGCTCGAGGTCGAGCCGGGTGATGCCGCCGGAGTCGTGGGTCGTCAGGGCCAGCGACACCCGGTTGTACCGGATGTCGATGTCCGGATGGTGGTTGGCCGCCTCGGCCAGCTCACCCACCTGCCCGACGAAGGCCAACGCTCCGACGAAGTCGGGACAGGCCACCGTCTTGACCAGCTTGCCCGCGATCAGATGCCAGTCCGGTCCGTCGTCGGCGGACAGCGCCCGGATGACCTCGGCCTCGGCCAGGACCGGCTCGGACATCTAGGCCGATGCCCCCAGCGGCGTCGAAGGGGTGAAGGTCACCGGCATCGTCTCGTAGCCCGACACGAAATTGGCGGCCCGAGTCGGAGGGGGCTGGTCATCGGCGAGCGTCAGGTCGGGGAGCCGGTCGAGGAGCCGGTCGAACATCACGGTCAGCTCCATCCGGGCCAGCCGGTTCCCCAGACAGAAGTGCGAGCCGAACCCGAAGGCCATGTGGTCGTTGGGAGCCCGCCTGATGTCGAATTCGTCGGGGGCCTCGAACACCTGCTCGTCGCGGTTGGCCGACGGGTAGAGCAGCAGGAGCTTCTGGCCCCGCCGGAGGGTCTCTCCGTGGAGCTCCACGTCCCGGGTCATGATGCGGGCCATGTTCTTGATGGGCGAGACCCACCGGAGCATCTCCTCCACCGCCACCGGCAGCAGGGTCCGGTCGGTGGCCAGGGCCTTCAGCTGATCGGGGTGCCGGAGCAGCTCGTACATACCCCCGCTGATCACGTGCCGGGTGGTCTCGTCCCCACCGATCAGGATGAGGAGCGACTCGTAGATGATCGACGCCTCGTCCAGACGGTCACCGTCGATCTCGGCGTGGACCAGGGTGCCGATCAGATCGTCCGCCTGGTTGTCCCGCCGGCGCTGCGCCGCCACCGCGGTGATGTACTCGGCGTACTCCATCGCCGCGGCCGCCGCCGTGTCCATGGCGCCGGGGTCCGGCGAGCCCAGGGACTTCAACATGTCGTCGGACCATCGCAGCAGGTCGTCCCGGTCCTCGGGGGCCACCCCGAGCATGTTCCCGATGACGATCATGGGTAGCGGTGCGGCGATGTCCCTCACGAAATCGGCCGACCCCGCTTCGCACACCCGGTCGATGATGGCGTCGCAGATGGTCCGGATGCCCTCCTCGCTCTCCCGGATCCGACCCGGCGTGAACCCCTCGCTCACCAGGCGCCGCCGTCGCACGTGCTCGGGGGCGTCGGTGTCGATCATCATCGGGAGGGCGTCGCTGTCCGGACGGATCCCCCCGGCATTGGAGAAGGTGTCCGGGTCCTTCGAGATCTCTCGGATGTCGCGGTAGCGGGTGATGCCCCACACCCCGGCGGCCTGGTCGAAATAGGCCGGGGCGTGTCGCCGCATCCAGGCGAAGGCGGGGAAGGGATCGCCGCCGTAGAACATCCCGTCGGTCAGACCGATGGTCAACTCGGCAGGCGGAGTGGTCATCGCACGCTCTCCCTTGGTCTCGACGCCGTGGTGCCCGCCCGGCGGCCTGGACACGGGCGCAGTATAGGCCGATCATCTGACGATCCGTCAGGTCGGTTCAGACCCGGAGACGGAATCCGAGCGGCACCCGGCTCACGCCGGCGTGCTTGTTGGTGCGGACCCGCGCCACCGGTCCGCGGAGCTCGAACTGCTCCAGCCGGTCGAGTACCTCGCCGAGCATCACCCGTATCTCCAGTCGGGCCAGGTTGGCCCCGAGGCAGAAGTGGGTGCGGTGGCCGAAGGTGACGTGGGGGTTCGGGTGGCGGGTGATGTCGAAGCGGAAGGGCGCATCGAAGACCTCCTCGTCCCGGTTGGCCGAGGGCCACCAGACGGTGACCTTGTCCCCGGCCGCGATGGACTGGCCGCCCAGCTCGGTGTGGCGGGTGGCGGTACGACGGTTGTAGAGGGTGGCGGTCGTCCACCGGAGGATCTCCTCCACCGCCGAGGGCATCAACGACCGGTCGTCGCGGAGGGAGGCCAGCTGGTCGGGATGCTCGATGAGCGCCACCATGCCGAGGGCGATGGAGTTTCGGGTGGTCTCGCTTCCTGCCACCACCAACAGGTTGAAGAACATCAGCAGCTCGAGATCGGTGAGGGTGCGGGACTCTCCCCCGTCGGTGTCGATCCGGGCGTGGGCCGCCACCGAGATCACTCCGTCGTCGGGCGCCGACCTCTTGCGCGCGATGAGTCGGCTCCCGTAGTCGGCCATGGACGCCGCCGCCCGCTCCACCCCCTGGTTGCTCTCGCCGAGCTCGCGGCCCTCGTAGTCGAGGGTGGCGTTCGACCAGGCCATCAGGTCGTGACGGTCCGTCTCGGGTACCCCCATCAACGCCGCCACCGCCTGGAGGGGCAGCTCCGCCGCCACCTCGGTCAGGAAGTCGCACGAGCCCCGGAGGGCGATTCCGTCGACGATGCGCCGG
This sequence comes from uncultured Acidimicrobiaceae bacterium, assembly GCA_963833585.1. Lineage (GTDB taxonomy): Bacteria > Actinomycetota > Acidimicrobiia > Acidimicrobiales > RAAP-2 > Bog-756. The sequence goes on from CAWHYF010000005.1 coordinate 521,689, forward strand.
GCCCGCCCAGCCAGTTCCGCCTCCATCAGGGCCAGCGCCCGGGGCGCCACCGACGGGGTCAGGAGCCGCCGGACCCGGTGGTGGAGGGGATCGTCGGTCATGTTGAGCAGCACTCCCGGACCGAATCCGTACGGAAGATCCTGGAGGATGGTCCCTCCCCCCTCCGCCCCCGGACCGCGCTCGGAGGAGAACGTGTCGGCATCGGCCACCACGGCCAGGATGTCCGTGTGCCGGCTCACCACCCAGAAGCCCGTCCCGTCCGGGGTGTGCTCGGTGGGGCGGTGCCAGAACACCGGCGCCTCCCGCCGCAGTCGCACGAAGGCCTCGTCGGGGAAGCCGTGGACGAAGAGGTCCAGGTCGGTCAGGTCCAGGTCGGTCAGGTCGGTCAGGTCGGTCAGGTCGGTCGGGTCAGAGTAGGTCAGGTCGGTCAGGTCGGAGTGGGTCAGGTCGGACCCACTCGGCCGGTCCCGATCGTCTCGCCCGCCGTCTGGGGCGCCTCGGGCGTGGTGGGTGTCGGCGTGGTCCACGGTCCTCCCCTCACTCCCCGGTCCCTGGGCGGTCTGTTCCCCCGGTCAGGGGTGGGTCATCGACTCCGGTCGCACCGCTTCGTCGAACTGCTCCCCGCTCAGGTAGCCGAGGGCCAGGGCCGCCTCCCGCAGGGTCGTCCCCTCCTTGTGGGCCTTCTTGGCCACCTCGGCGCCCTTGTCGTACCCGATGAGCGGGGTGAGCGCGGTGACCAGCATCAGGGAGTTCTCCAGGTGCTGACGTATCCGGTCCTGGTTGGGTGCGAGGCCCTCCACGCAGAATTCGGTGAAGGCCAGTGAGGCCTCGGTGAGCAGGCGCACCGAGTGGAGCACGTTGTGGATGATGACCGGCTTCCCGACATTGAGCTCCAGATTGCCCCGCGCCCCGGCCATGGCCACCGCGGCGTCGTTCCCGTAGACCTGGATGCACACCATGATCAGGGCCTCGCTCTGGGTCGGGTTGACCTTGCCCGGCATGATGGAGGAACCGGGCTCGTTCTCCGGGAGGCTCAGCTCCCCGAGCCCGCTGCGGGGACCGGACCCCAGCCACCGGATGTCGTCGGCCACCTTGATCAGGGAGGCCGCCGTGGTGCGCAGCGCCCCGCTGGTCATGACCAGCGCATCGTGCGCCGCCAGGGCCGCGAACTTGTTGGGGGCGGTGACGAAGGGCAGACCGGTCAGCTCGGCGATGGCTGAAGCCACCCGGGTCCCGAACTCCGGGTGGGTGTTGAGGCCGGTCCCCACCGCCGAACCCCCCGCCGCCAGTTCGTAGAGGTCGTCGAGGGTCAGCTCGATCCGGCGGAGGTCGGCGTCGAGTTGGGCCACATAGCCGGAGAACTCCTGGCCCAGGGTCAGGGGGACCGCGTCCATCAGGTGGGTCCGACCGATCTTGGTGATGCCGGCGAACGCCTCGGCCTTGGCCGCCAGAGCGTTCCGGAGGGTCCGCAGGGCCGGGATCAGCCGGTGGGTGATCTCCTCCACGGCGGCGATGTGCATGGCGGTCGGAAACATGTCGTTGCTGGACTGGGACATGTTGACGTCGTCGTTGGGGTGCACCGGATCCTTCGAGCCGAGCACTCCGCCGGCCAGCTCGATGGCCCGGTTGGCGATGACCTCGTTGGCGTTCATGTTGGACTGGGTGCCGCTCCCGGTCTGCCAGACGCTCAGTGGGAACTGGTCATCCAGCTTCCCGTCGGACACCTCCCGTGCTGCGGCCACGATCAGGGCGGATTTCTCGGGGGTCATCTTGCCCAGGTCCGCGTTGACCTGGGCCGAGGCCTCCTTCAGGATCCCCATGGCCCGGATCAGCGGTGTGGGCATCCGGTCGTCCCCGATGGGGAAGTGGTGCAGCGACCTCGCCGTCTGAGCGCCCCAGTACCGGTTGCTCGGTACCTCGACCGACCCCATGGAGTCGGTCTCGGTGCGGGTCTCGCTGGTCATGGCGGCGTCCTTCCGGTCAGTATGGCGAGCAGGCTCGCCACGGCGCGCGGTGACCCTACCGTGCGCATCCCCGCGGTGGTGGGCACCGGCGCCGGGCCGACGCCGGGCCACCCCTGGGCCCCGGAGACCTCACTCGCCCGACTCACGACTCGCCCGACTCACGGCAGCGAGGACACACTCCGACCAGGTCGAATTGATGTCCGATGACCTCGTAGCCCTGCTGCTCGGCCACCGCCCGGGCCGCCTCGGCCATGGCCCGTTCCAGGCGGGCCGAGGGTGCCACGTCCTCGACCTTGCCACACTGCCCGCAGGCCAGATGGTGGTGGTGGCCGGCCAGCTCTTCGGCCAGCTCGAACCGGCCGTGATCGTCCACCCCGGTCACCCGTCGGACCACTCCCGCCTCGATGAGCGTGGTGATGGTGCGGTAGGCGCTCGACTGGGGCAGCTCGAGGTTGGAGGCCAGGATCTCGGGAATCGACAGCGGGCGGCCGGCCTCGGCCAGCGTGGCCACCATGGCCCGCCGCACCGGCGTGTAGCGCTGCTCGTGGCTGGCCAGGCGCATCACGACCTGTTCGTGGACCGAGGGGGCTGCGATCATCCCCTCCACAGTACGGCCTGGCTCGTCCACCGTACGGCCTGGCTCGTCCACCGTACGGCCTGGCTCGTCCACCGTACGGCCTGGCTCGTCCACCGTACGGCCTTGCCCGCCCCCACGGCCTTGCTCGTCCACAGTGCGGTCTTGCCCGCCCCCACCGCGGCCGCCTCATCCCCCACCGGGATCCCCGGCCAGTTCGGGGGCGACGGGCGCGCCGGCCGTTTGGTGAGCGGCCGGGACCGGGCGACGCCCTGACCGCCGCCCTGACCGCCTTCCTGGTCGCCTGCCAGTGTGTGTCGACGTGGCGGCGATGGCTCCGAGGTAGGTGGCGGTGGCCACGGCCAGGATCCCGAAGCTCGGGGGTACCTTGGGGGCCAGGTAGGCCACGGTCAATCCGATCCACATCGAGCCCACGGCGATGCCGGCCGACAGCCACACCGCCACGAACGGTCGGGCGGTGAGCCGTTGGGCCGCACCGGCCGGGGCCGCCACCAGTCCGAGGAGCAGGAGGGCACCGACCGCCTGGGTGGCCACCCCCGCGGTGACGCCCAGCAGGACGAAGAAGGCGTAGCCCAGGGCCCGGACCGGGACGCCGCCAGCCGCGGCCACGCTCTCGTCCAGACTGGCGAAGACCAGGGGGCGGCCGATGGTGACGAACACCGTCGCCACGCCCACCGACACCAGGGCGTCGAGGAGGGCCTGCCCCGACGAGAGCCCGAGGATGGAGCCGAACAGCACGTTCACCCCGGCATCGGAGCCCACCGAGCCGGTGCCGCTCTGGGAGGTGGTGAACACGGACAGGAAGAGCGCCCCGAGGCCGAGCACCCAGGCGAACACGCTCCCGATGACGGTGTCGTCGGCCGAGGCCCGCCGGCCCAGCGCGGCCAGGAGCACGGCGAAGACCACGCACGCCCCGTACAGGCCCGCCCGGAGGTCGATGCCGACGGCCAGGGCGGCCAGGGCCCCGGTGAACGCCACGTGCGAGAGCGCGTCCGCCGAGAACACCTGCCCGCGCAGGACCACCACGTAGCCGACCAGCCCCGCGGCCAGGGCGATACAGGTGCCGGCCACGAAGGCCGAACGCAGGAAGGGGTGGTCGAGCATGTGCGCCAGGCCGACGAAGGGGTCGAGGGTGGCCGTCATGCGCCGGCCGCCGCGCCGGATGATCGCCGGCTCGGGGTGCGGCCCGGACCGGAGCGGCCCACCGACCGGGATCCCGGCGCCCGGGAGCCCGCCCAGGTGGCGAGGGCCCGTCCGCCGGCGGCGGCCAGATAGGTGCCGAAGCCGATGGTCGAGACGTAGAACCCCACCGGATAGACCGAGTAGAACGCCACCAGCAGGGAGGCCCAGGTGATCCCCAGGGCCAGCACCACGGCGAGCGCCAGACTGACGGCGGGACGGGCGGTGAGCTGCTGGGCGGCGGCGGCCGGCATCACCAGCAGGGCGAAGACCAGCAGGGCGCCGGTGATCTGGCTCACCTCGGCGGCCGCGCAACCCAGGAGGAGCAGGAACGCCACCGACAGCCCGCGGACCGGGACCCCCCGGGCCGCGGCCACATCGGCGTCGACGGTGGCGAAGAAGAGCGGGCGGGCCATCAGGGCCAGGACCACCAGGACGCCCCCCGCCACCAGGGCCAGGGTCACCACCTGCCCGTCCGAGATCCCGAGGAAGGTGCCGAACAGCAGGCCGGTGAGGCTGTCCAGGAACCCGCCGTACAGGCTGACGAACAGGACGCCGCAGGCCAAGGCGAATGCCTGCACCGTCCCGATGACCGCCGACTCCTCGCTGCGGGCCCGCCCCGCCGGGGACCGGGGCACCATGGCGATCACCATCGCCGCCAGGATGCTCCCGGCGAAGTAGCCGGCGGTGGCGCTGATCCCGAGCCAGACGGCTCCGGCGGCTCCCGGGAAGGACACCACGGCCAGGGTATGTCCGGCGAAGCTCTGGCGCCGGAGCACCATGAACCAACCGATGGCTGCGGCGATCACCGCCACGATGGTCCCGGCCCGGAAGGCGTTGACCATGAAGTGGAGGGCGAGGGCCTGACGGAGGTCGGCCGGGAGGTTCCATCCGAGTCCGGCCGACGTCGGTGCCATCAGTGGGTGTGGCCGGCGTGCCGGTCGGCGTGGTGGGCGGGCGCTTCGGGACTCCCCACCACCACCATCTGCCCGTCGGACGACCGCAGGACCTCGATCGGGGTCCCGTACAGGGAGCTCAGGGTCTCCGAGGTGATCACCTGGTCCGGTGGACCGCACACGGCTCCGCCCCGGGCCACGTAGACCACCCCGTCGAGGTAGGACACGATGGGGTTCACGTCGTGGGCCACGATCAGCACGGTGATGCCGAACTCCTGGCTGATCTCGGAGATGAGCGCGGCCACCGAGGCCTGATTGGGCAGGTCCAGGCTGTCGAGCGGCTCGTCGAGCAGCAATATCCGGGGCCGACGGACCAGGGCCTGGGCGATCAGGAGACGCTGCTGCTCCCCACCCGAGATCTGCCCGATGGGCCGGTGGGCATACGAGGTGGCCCCCACCAACTCGATCACCTCCGCCACCCGCTGCCGTCGGGCCCGCCCCCGGCGGAGAGGGCGGATCCTCCCGGGAGTGGCAGTCCCCAGCGGTCGCCGTCGCTGCCCAACCGCACCACGTCGATCCCCCGGATCCGGATGTTGGGGTCGAAGCTCCGCCGCTGGGGCAGGTAGCCGATCTCCCGGCCGGAGACACCGGGGCCCCGCCCGAGCACGGTGACATCACCCTCGGAGAGCGGGAGGATGCCCAGCACCGCTTTGATCAGGGTCGACTTACCCACGCCGTTCGGGCCGAGGACCGCCACGAATTCACCCGCCGTGGACCTCGAAACTGACCCGCGACCATACCGTCCTCCCTCCGAGCCGCACGGCAGCGTCCCGGAACACGATGGCGGGCTGGCCTCGGGTGTGGTCGGGGCCGGCTCCGCTCCTGCCGCCCCCGCCGGCGGACCCCGCGGCGCTCGCCCCCGGGTACCCCTCAGCCATGAGCCCGGGTCGGTGGGAGGTCGACGGCCCACCCCGGTTTGCTCAACCCGCCCCGAACCGTGGTCCTGGCCGGTGGCAGGGTCTCGCTGACGGCGGAGGGCGGAGGCACCCGGTTGATCCTAAACAAGAATGATTCTCATTACAACGGGGCAGCCGGGTGGGCGGTCCAACGGTGCGGGGTAAGGGTGCGGAGCCGGTGCCGGGGTTGGTACCGCCGGGGTTCACCTCCGGAGGGCGACGCCCTCCTCCCAGACCTGGCGGGCCGTGGCCACATCGCTGGCCCGGGGTCCGTCGCCGTCGCCGGGCACCTCGAGGATGGCCGGGAGGCCCTGCAGGCCGGGGTGGCCCAGCAGGGCGGCGAGACCCTTCGAACCGATGGAGCCGTCCCCGATGTTCTCATGACGGTCCCTGTTGGCCCCGAAGGCGACCTTGGAGTCGTTGAGGTGCAGGCAACGCAGCCGGTCCATGCCCACCGTGTCCCCCACCAGGGCCACCAGGTCATCGGCCTCCCCCAGCGTCCCGAAGGGCACCCCCGAGGCCCACAGGTGCTGGGTGTCCAGGCACACGCCCAACCGTTCGTCCCCTCCTGCCGCGTCGATGACCGCCGCCAGCTCGTCGAAGGAGCGACCGACGGTGTCGCCTGCTCCGGCGGCATTCTCCAACAGGATGGGACAGGGGTCCCCGGTGGCGTCCACCGAGTCCAGCGCCTCGATCAGGGATTCCACGATTCCGGGCAGAGCCGCGTCGAACCCGTTCCCGCGGTGACTCCCGATGTGGAGGACCAGGCCCTCGGCCCCCATGCCCTCCGCGGTGGCCAGGTTGGCGTTGAGGCACGCCCGCGACTTGTCGTTGATCTCGGCGTCGGGGCTGGCCAGATTGATGAGATAGGTGGCGTGACAGAACGTCGAGGTCACCCGGGGATGGTCGGCCTGGGCCTCCCGGTAGCCGGCCAACACCTCCGAGCCGTACTGGGACGGCTTCCACATCCGCGGGCTCTGGGTGAAGATCTGCACCACCTCTGCCCCGATGTCGTCACCGTGCTGCAGGGCGGGAACCAGGCCCTTGCCCGCTCGGACGTGGGCTCCGATACGCATGCCAGCACCGTACCCCAGGCCGATTTCGGGGAACCCACGCCGTGCCGCCTGGCCCCGGTTCCTCCGGGACCCCCCGTGCCGCCCGGCCCGGTGTCGTCGGCGTCCCGGGCCGGTGGCCGTCGGCCCTGGTCGGTGGCCCGGCCCGGGTGGGTGATACACCCTCGTGGTCCACTGGCTCCATGGCAGTGAGGGCCCTCGACACCACCGGGACCGGGCGGAGTGGGCCGACCGGGCCCTCGGGTGCCCCCGACTTCGCCGAGGCCGAGCGGGCCGGGGCGGTCCTGGCCCGCTACGTGGCGGCCCTGGAGACCGAGCGGTACACCGGGGACGACGCGGTGACCCTGGTCAGCTTCTTCACCACGCTGGAGCGGCTGGGGGTGGCGGGCAAGGCCCTGGCCGCCCGCCGGGTGGAGGAGTCGAAGAGCCACCTGCGCTCCGGCCACCGCTCGACGGCCGAGCTGCTGGCCGCCCGGACCGGGGACTCCCTCGGGGAGGCGAAGGACCTCCTCCGCCTGGGGGAGCACCTGGCCGACCAGCCCGCCTTGGACCAGGCCCTCCGGGACGGGAGGCTCTCCCGGCGCCGGGCGGCCCTGGTGGCCGAGGCCGCCCAGGTCAACCCGGGCAAGGAGCACGACCTGGTGGCCGGGGCCGCCCACGACTCCGACGCCCAGTTCAAGGAGCGGTGCCTGCGGGCCAAGGCCCAGGGCCGGACCCGGGAGGAGGAGGCCCGCCACCACCAGCGGCTCCACGACCAGCGCCGGTGCCGGACCTTCACCGACCCCGAGGGGGCCTTCCGCCTGGACGCCCTGCTCCCCCCCGAGGTGGGGGCCGAGGTCCGCTCGGCCCTGGAGGCCCACACCGACCGGTTCTTCCGCCGGGCCCGACGGGCCGGGCTCCACGAGCCCCCCGACGCCTACGCCGCCGACGCCCTGGTGGACCTGGTCTGCGGGGCCGGGAGGGCCCCGGCCACCCCCGGGACCACCGGGTCCACCGGGTCCACCGGGTCCACCACCCCCGGGTCCACCGGGACCACCACCGAGCCCCCGCTCCGCCCCCGGGACCCCCGGGCCACCCTGTTCATCCGGTGCGACCTCACCGCCCTCCGCCGGGGCCAGGTGGAGGGGGACGAGCTCTGTGAGATCCCCGGGGTCGGACCGGTCCCGGTGTCGGTGGTCCACCAGCAGCTGGGGGAGGCCCTCTGCCACCTGGTCATCACCGACGGGGTGGACGTGACCACCCTCTACTCCCCGGGGCGCCACCTCCCCCTCCCGGTCCGGGCCGCCCTCATGGAGCGGGACTCCCGCTGCGTGGTCCCGGGCTGTGACGCCCGGCTGGGCCTCGAGAACGACCACTGGGCCACCGACTTCGCCCAGGGGGGACCCACCGCCCTCGACAACCTGGCCCGGCTCTGCCACCACCACCATCAGCTCCGGACCCACCGGGGGTTCCAGCTCCTCGGCGGACCGGGCCGGTGGCGCTGGACCGCCCCCGAGCACCCGGTGGTCCGACGACGCCCCCCACCCAAGCAGAAGCCGAGGCCCACCGCCCCACCGCCCCCGGGCACCGGCCCGCCCCGGTTCACCGACCGGGAGTGAGCCGACCGCGGGCTTCGGCCGGTCCCGGTCACCCGGCGACGGCCCAGCCCCCGACCGCCCCGCCGGAGGCCGAGGGCCCAGGTAGTGGCGCCCAAATCGATCTGCCCCGCCGGCACCGCAAAAGCACTTAAGTCCCCGCCGGGGACCGACGATGCAACAACTGTGGGCATAGGACCTGTCGAGGGGATTGCAATCAGGGCCGAGGGGTTGCCTCGTCGGTCCACGCCCGGCCCATGGCCCGACGGTCCCCGTTGCCGATGCACCCGCACGGTTGCCGTCCGGACCCGGAGCGGATCCGATCATGCTCATGAGCAGCCCAACGACGAGGGCTTTTCGATGATCGCCACCGCCCTCAGCCTGCTGGCAACAGCGTTGCTGGTGCTGCTCCTGATGAGCACGACGCTCCACTCGGGAGGTACATCCGACACCAACGTCTCCAACGCCCCCGAGGTGGTTGAGGCCGACAACGTGGTGGCCCAGCAGTCCTTGACCACCGCGTTGACCGCGGTCGGGACGGCGGCGGCCGGTGCCGGTGGCTACGGTTCCGTCGACCCTTCATCGTTGACCGCGTCGGATCCCTCAGTCTCGTTCGTCACTGGACCCACGACCAACGCTTCGATCGTCAGCATCGCGCTGGAAGGCGGCACGGCCGGCGGATCCGGGGCCAGCCCCGTCCCCACCGGTGGGGCCATCGGCGCAGCCATCAGCGGAGCCGAGGCTGCGGGAACTGGCGCCGGCCCGGGTGCCGGAGGCCCGGGCGCCGCAGGTGCCACGACCGGCAGCGTCACCTTGGCCGTCCGGTCCGCCGACGGAACCTGTTGGCTGGCGTGGCGAGGGGACGGATCGGCCACCTGGTATGGGGCCCAGTCCCACGTGGCGAGTTGCACCGCCCCGGCCCTGTCGTCGCCTCCGTCCCCCGGGCCGGTGTCCGCGTCGGCCATCGGATGGCAGTCGGGAACGTTCCCCGCGGCTTGAACAGAACTTCGGGTGTCGGTCGCACGACCGCGACAGAGGCCAGATCAGTGGGGCGGAGCCACTGGAACCTTCGACCACCCTCCCGTCCCAGTGCGCGCCACTTGTGGCTCGGCCCACCTTTCGCTCGCCCGGGCCGCAGATGCCGGTGGCGTTTCGTCCCGCACGCCGCCGGCCTCGGACCCCACCGGCGGGACGCCTCCGGCGACCGGCCGCTGACCCGCCGATCGGGATCCGTCCTGAGCGGTCGGCCCCGTCGATCCGTCGGTCGGAAGTGACGGCACCATCGCCTCGCCCCTGCCGGCGCGGGCCAGATACACGGCGGCGAGGACGTCGGTACTGTCGCGCACGGGAGCGCACCCATCGACCAGCAGCTGATTGGTCCCGAGCGAGGCCCGGCTCCGGACCGACCCGGGTACGGCGCAGACCGGTATGGACCGGCGTATGGCCGCCTCGACCACCGAGTCGGCCTCGCCGTGGGGTTGGCTCTCCACCACGACGACCACGTCCGAGAGGGCCGCAATGATCCGGCTCTTGCATCCCCCCGGGTTGGGCGGCGTGCCCAAGGTGGCCTCGGAGAAGATCACGCCCATCGACGCCACTGAGCTCCACAGCGCTCGGTCGTGCGAACCCGGCTGGTCCAATCCGGTGCCGGCCACCGCCACCGGACGGGCCGCTGAGGGCCCGGCGGAGCGGACCACCCCGGCTTGCGCGGCTCCATCGATGCCGGCCGACAGGCTCGACACCACCGTCACCCCCCCGTCGGCCAGCTCCGCGGCCATCTGGGACGCCACCTGCAGGCCGTAGGGCGTGGGTGACGCCGTGCCCACGATCGCGACCCGGGCCTGCCGCTCGACGGCCGAAGCGTCTCCCCGCGAGAACAGCACGGCCGGGGCCCCAGCGTCCCCGGTGAGGGCGGAGGGGTAGCCGGGCGTGCCGGGGAGGAGGACCGACACGCCCGCCTGGACGTACTGGTTCCAGAGTTCCTGCACATCGGTGCGCCGCGCCGCGACGGTGAACCGTCGCCGCGGATCGTCGGGGTGGGTGCCGGATCTGACCGCCTCCCAGGCCTGTTCGGAGGTCCGGTCTTCGAGTAGACGGGCCAGCCTCACCGGGGTCATGCCCGGCAATCCGGCGAGCGCGGCGGCGTGGGCCCTGGACGAGTCCGTTGCGGTCACCGCTCGACTCCGCCGAGCAGCAGATCACCCGGAGACCGCAGCTGGAGGGCCTCGCGTACCTGGAGCTCCTCGATCACCGGGCCGATCCCCTGGAGATCGGCCAACGTGCGGGCCAGCCGCTGGACGCGGTGGAAGCCACGAGCACTCAGCGAGCCCGACCGCACCTTCCGCTCGGCCAGAGCGATGGCCCCGGCGCTCATCGGCGCCAGGTCCCCCAGGCATCCCGTGGGGAGGTCGGCATTGGTGGGGACGCCGCGCTCCGCAGCCCGTTCCCGAGCTCGGGCCACCCGCTCCGCCACCATCGCCGAGGGCTCGCCCGGTATCGGGTCGACCAGCTCTCCCGACTTGGGACGGTCCACCCGCACGGCGATGTCGAACCGGTCGAGCAGCGGAGCGGACAGCCGACGCGCGTACCGCTCCCGGGAGGTCGGACTGCAGAGGCACCGACCCGAGACCGCGCCTTCGCCGCATGGGCACGGATTCGTGGCCCCCACCAGCATGAATCGGGCGGGGAACCTGGCCGTGCCACAGGCCCGGCTCACCCGTACCTGGCCCTCTTCGAGGGGCTGGCGGAGAGCATCGAGGACCGAAGCGGGGAATTCCCCCATCTCGTCGAGAAAGAGCACGCCTCCGTGCGCCAGCGTGATCTCTCCGGGACGCATCCAGGCCGTACCGCCCCCGATGAGCGCGGCCGGGGACACCGTATGGTGCGGGGCCCGGAACGGGGGCCGCCCGACGAGGCCGGTCAACGGCAGCGGGAGACCGGCCACCGAGTGAATGCGAGTCACCTCCCGGGCCAATGACGGTGACAGGTCGGGCAGCAGCCCGGGCAGTCGGGCCGCCAACATCGACTTGCCCGAGCCCGGGGGGCCCACCATGAGGAGGTGGTGACCGCCTGCCGCCGCCACCTCGAGGGCGCGACGGGCGAGCCGGTGCCCTCGGACGTCGGCCAGGTCGGGTGCCCCGGCGCCCGATGCAGTCCCGGTGCCGCTCTCCTTCGTCGGGGTCGCGGCGTCGTCGTGTCTCCGGTCCCGTATCCGCGAGGCCATTCGCCACTGCTCCTGGTGGGCCAGGCCGGCCACCAGACCGGCCAGCGTGGTGGAGGTGAGCAGTTCGAGGTCGCCGGCCAACCGGGCCTCGGCTGCGCTCACGCTGGGCACCACCAGGCGGTGGTGCCGCAGGGCATCGGCCAGGGCCACCGTGCCGGGCACTCCTCGAAGGGAGCCGTCGAGCCCCAACTCACCGATGAAGGCCACCCCTTCGACCAGATGGGGGTCGACCGTGCCGGCGGCCACCAATACCCCTATGGCGATGGGCAGGTCCAGTCCGGCACCTCCCTTCCTCATGCCCGACGGGGCCAGATTGACGGTCACCCTGCGCAGGGGCCAGGGAAGCCCGCTGGACAGCAGGGCGGCCCGGACCCGATCGCGGGACTCCCGTACGGCGGCGTCGGGGAGCCCGACCACGGTGAATCCGGGGAGGCCGTTGGACACGTGGACCTCGACGGCAACTTGTCGGCCGTCGACGCCGACCAGGACGGCTGAGGGAATGGAGGCAATCATTGCGCCCTCCGTGGAGTGCGGTCCGGCCATGCGGCCCGAAGGGGGCAGCCTGGTGCCGGAAGCGACAGGGAGGAGGGCCGCTCACCGGACGTGCCGGCGGCCTCTCGACGGCACAGCGGCAACCCTAGGGGGCAGGTGTCACAGCCCGGGTCCGGATATGGGGGACGGCGACCTCAGCGGCCCTCGAACAAGGGATCCCGTTTCTGGAGGAAGGCCGCCATGGCCTCGGCGGTGTCGGCGGTGGCAAAGTTGACTGCCTGCGAGCGGGTCTCCTCCTCGAGTGCCTGGTCCATGGCGAGGTTCGATGAGTTGTTCAGCATGGTCTTGGTCAAGGACAGGGCCAGCGGGGGACCGGCGGCCAGACGGGTGGCCCAGTCGTCCACGAACGGGTCGAGCTGGTCGGCGGCCACCACCCGGTTGACCAGTCCGAACTCCGCCGCCTGATGCGCATCGATGATGTCGGCGAAGAAGGCCAGCTCCTTGGCCCGGTGCAGCCCGATCAACCGGGGCAACAGCCACGACGCCCCGAAGTCGACGGAGAGGCCGCGCTTGGAGAAGATCTGGGAGAACCGGGCGGTGTCGGACGCCACAATGAGGTCGCAGCCGAGCGCCATGCTCATGCCCGCCCCGGCCGCCACTCCGCCGACCTTGGCGATGGTGGGCTTGGGCAGACGGTGGAGGCGAAGGGCCACTTCGCCGAGGGCCCGCATCTGGACGAGGTACGGGTCCCCGGATCGTCCGGCAACGTCCGCCGGGTCGCCGAGGTCGGCCCCGGAGCAGAAGGCGTCCCCCGCTCCGGTCAGCACCATCACCCGGTCATGGCGGTCGGCGGCCACCTCTTCGAAGGTCTCCAGCAGCTCCCGCCACATGGTGCCGTTGGCGGCGTTCTTGCGGGCGGGTCGGTTCATGGTGACCGTCACCACCCCGTCCTTCCGTTCCACGATGAGGGTGTCGAGCTCGGTAGCCATCCGACCAGCCTACGGCCGGCCGAGCCCCGGGCACTGCTTCGGGGGCCCGGAGTCGAGGGGCGGGGTCCGGCCGGACCCCATCCCGGGTCCGGCCGACCCCCGGGGGGCGCGATCCCGACCGCGATCGTCGAGCCGGCGGCCACGGTGGGCTGACGGCGTGCGGCGGGACGGTTCCCGACGCGGTCAGAAGGCCTCTTCGATCACCTCGACCTGCCCGGCGGTGATCGACACCACGTCGAATCGGAGCTCCACCCGGGCCCTGCCCACCGCCGGCGTGAGCTCGGAGAGCCAACGGGCGGCCAGTCGTCGGATGCGGCGCTGCTTGGCCGGCAGCACCGATTCAGCACCGGTCCCGAAGCGGTCGGTGGAGCGGGTCTTCACCTCGCAGAAGACCACTGTGGCCCCCCGCCGAACGACGAGGTCGACCTCTCCTTCGCGGCGTCGCCAGTTGCGCTCGAGGATCTCGTAGCCGTGCGCTTCGTACCAGCGGACGGCCAGGTCCTCGCCCTCGGCGCCGAGGGCCCGCCGGTGCTGCGGTCGTGGGCGCCCCGACGCGCCCTGGCTCACAGGTCCTTCTCGGGGAGCCGCTCGATATTGACGTCCCGGAAGGTCAGGATCCGGACCGACGGGACAAACCGGGCGGGCCGATACATGTCCCAGACCCATGCGTCGGTCAAGTTGACCTCCACACAGGCCGGCATCGAGTCAGAGCGGACCGCCACCTCGACGTTGTTGGCCAGATAGAACCGGCGCTCCGTCTCCACGACGTACGTGAAGAGCGGAAGGACGGCCCGGTACTCCTGGACCAGGGCCAGTTCGATCTCCGACTCGTACCGTTCGAGGTCCTCTTCACTCATGGAGCTGCTTCACCGGGTGTGGCCGGGCCCTGACCGGGCTGCCCGGTCGACCGCCAGATGACCCACGGCCGGCCCTGACAGGAGGCTCCGGGGCGGACCTCTCCGTGGCCGCCGCCCTGTCGACGCCAGCCGAGGGGCGCTCGGAGGCGGTCAAGGACGGGCAGTCCGCCGTTCCTTGATTTTGGCGGCCTTGCCGTGGCGGTCCCGCAGGTAGTACAGCTTGGCCCTCCGCACGTCGCCAAAGGACACCACCTCGGTGTGGTCGATGACCGGGGAGTGGACGGGGAAGGTGCGCTCCACGCCCACGCCGAAACTGACTTTGCGCACGGTGAAGGTCTCCCTGACGCCGGTGCCCTGACGGCGCACCACCGCCCCCTGGAAGACCTGGACCCGTTCGCGGGTGCCCTCAACCACCCGGACGTGCACCTTGACGGTGTCGCCGGGCCGGAACTCGGGGATGTCGTCCCGGAGGCTGTCACGGTCGATGATGTCGGTGGGATTCATGGGGCGCGTCTCTCCAGGGGTCTTTCGAACTCTCCCCCGCCGGGGGCCCGATCGGGAAATTCTCCCGGCGCTCGGTTCTGACCAGGGAGTCTCTCCGCTCTGCGGGCCGTCGATGGCGATCACCGGTCCAGCCGGCGCCGACGAGGCTCACCAATCGTAGCCGTGTTCGCGCAGCAGCTGCACCTCATCGTGGTCGACCAGCAGGCGGACCTCGTCGGGCGACAATCCTCCCCGGGCCGAGATGAGGTCCGGCCGGCGGCGCAGTGTGCGGATCAGTGCCTGGGCCCGGCGCCACCGGTCCACCTTCCCGTGGTCGCCGGAACGGAGCACCTCGGGTACCGCCCAGCCTCGGAAGGATGCCGGCCGGGTGTACTGGGGGTACTCCAGGACCCCGGCGGAGAAGCTCTCGTCGCCGACCGACTGCTCGTTGCCCAGCACCCCGGGTAGGAGTCGGACCACCGCCTCCACCACCACCAGGGCGGCCAGCTCCCCGCCGGCCAGCACGAAGTCCCCGACCGAGAGCTCCTCGTCGACCAGGTGGTCGGCCACTCGTTGGTCCACCCCCTCGTAGCGGCCGCACAGCAACGAGAAACCCCTGGTCGAGACGCTGAGCCTCTGGGCTTCGGCCTGGTCGAATCTCCGACCGGACGGAGTGAGCAGGACCAGGGGTCGGGGTAGCCCCCCGGGTGACGCAGCCACCTGCTCCACCGCGTTGAACACCGGCTCGGGGCCCAGGACCATCCCGGCCCCGCCGCCGAAGGGGGCATCGTCCACCGATCGGTGGGGACCCTCGGCGGCGTCCCGCACGTCGTGGGTGCGAAGGTCCAAGCGGCCCCGGGCGCGGGCCCGGCCCAGAACGGAGGTCTCCGCATAGTGCTCGATCGCCTCGGGGAACAGGGTGAACACGTCGATCCGCATCGAGGGCCCCACGGGAGAAGGACCGGTCACGTCAGGTCGAGCAGGCCGTCCGGCACGTCGACGACGACCCGCTCCCCGGGCACCGACGACACCACGAAGCGAAGGGGGATCAAGACGCCGTCGTCGAGCACCAGCAGGTCGCTGGCCGGATTGGACTCCACGCTCTCCACCCTCCCGAGCTCGGCGCCGGTTTCGTCCTCCACCACCGAACCGATCAGCTCATGGATCCAGAGGGCGTCGGGATCATCCATCGGCGCCGCGTAGAGCTCGGTGTCCCGCAGCCCCTCGGCGAGGTCGATGCCGGCCACCCCGTCGAACGCCACGATGAACCGACCCTGGTGCGCCGACGAACGGAGGACCCGGAGTTCCCGGCCGTCGGCGTCGGTGAGCACCGATCCCCGGGCGACCCGCTCGTCCCGATTGGTGGTGAGGGAGACGATCACATCGCCGCGAAGGCCGTGCGGCTTGACGATCCGCCCCACGTGCAGCAGGACCGGCCTCTCCGGGTCGGTGCGCCCGACCCCTCCCACCGGCTGGTCCGCCGGACCGGCCGGACCGCCGGACCCGGCACCGGTCCCGGAGACCCGTGCGTCCCCGTCGCCCTCCGGGCGCCCGGGTCCGCTCACCACGACGGGGGACTCAGTCGTCGACGATGTCGACGCTGGTCTGGACGCCGTCCCGCGCCCCGGCCGCGGCCACCACGGTGCGGATGGCCTGGGCCACCCGACCACGTCGCCCGATGACCCGCCCCATGTCGTCCGGCGCCACGTGGATGCGGAAGCGCACCGAGTCACCCCGCTCCTCGGTGTTGATGACCACGGCGTCCGGATCGGAGGTGATCGAGCTGACCAGGTAGGTCACGACTGCCAACGGCGTCCCCCCGGAGACACGGTTGCCGGCGTCGTCGTCCTCGTGATCCTCGTCATCGTCGATGGTGTTGACGTCATCGGCGGAGTCCACCGCCAGCTCGTCGTTCACTGGCCCGCCTTGGCCGAGGCGAACTCGTCGAGCGCGCCCGATTTCTTCAGCAACTTCTCGACCCGTTCGGTCGGCGTGGCCCCCTGCGCCAGCCACTTGACCGCCTTGGCGTTGTCGATCTCGATGACGGCGTCGGGCTCGGCCAACGATTTCCCACGGGGTGCGTAGGTGCCCACGATCTCGATGAACCGGCCGTTGCGGGGTGACCGGCTGTCCGCCGCCACCAGCCGGTACGTCGGCTGTTTCTTCTTCCCGATCCGCACGAGGCGGAGCTTTACTGCCACGGTGAACTCCTCTGCATTCTGTCGATAGCGCCCGACAGTCTCCCACCATTGACGGGGCGAGCGTGCACATGGCCTGATCCGCCGTCCTGGCGGCGGTTCCGGGGTCCGGACGCCGGCCGGTTCAGCGGGCCTTGGGGGTGACCCGTCCCCCGCCCTTGCCCTTCTTGCCGCCCTTCCCCTTGGCTTTGGACGGACCCCGGGGGCCGCCGCCCAGTCCGGTCCCGACCGGGGCCATGGTGCCGGCCCCCAGCGCGGCCGGGTCACCGCCCAGTCCGGGGAAGTCCCCGTCCAGGCCGCCCCGCTCGGCCAGCTCCGCCATGGCCTGGGGGGACAGCTTGGGACCGCCTCGTCCGAACATCCCTCCGAGGCCGCCCAGGGCTCCGCCCATCCCGCCCTTGCCGAACCCCTTCATCATCTTCTGCATCTCTTTGAACTGCTTGAGCAGTGCGTTCACGTCCGAGGTGGCCGTCCCGCTGCCGTTGGCGATGCGCACCCGACGGGCCCCGTCGATGATGGCCGGCTCGGACCGTTCCCTCGGGGTCATCGATTGGATGATCGCCTCGATCTGGCTGATCTGGCGGTCGTCGATCTGCGAGGATGCCTGCTTCAGGTCCTTCGGCACCCCCGGGATGAGGGACATCATGCTCGACACCGAGCCCATCTTCCTGACCTGCTGGAGCTGCTGGAGGAAGTCCTCGAGGGTGAATCGCCCCTCCAGCATGGCGGCGGCGCCCTTTTCGGCGACGTCCTTGTCCATGGTGCGCTCGGCCTGCTCGATGAGGCTGAGCATGTCGCCCATCCCGAGGATGCGGTCGGCCATACGGTCGGGGTGGAAGAGGTCGAAGTCGTCGAGCTTCTCGCCGGTGGAGGCAAAGGCGATGGGCCGGCCCACCACCTCCTTGACCGAGAGGGCCGCGCCACCGCGGGCATCCCCGTCCAACTTGGTCAGGATGACCCCGTCCAGCGTCAGGGAATCATGGAAGGCCGATGCCGTGGACACCGCGTCCTGGCCGGTCATGGCGTCGATGACCAGGAAGGTGTAGTGAGGGTCGACCGCCGAGGCGATCTGCCGGATCTCCTCCATCAGGTCCTCGTCGATGGCCAGGCGGCCGGCCGTGTCGACGATCAGGACGTCCCGGCCCAGGCGCCGGGCCTCCTCGAGGCCGGAGCGGGCCACGGAGACAGGATCGGTGGCCTCGCTGAAGACGGTGACGCCGACTTGGTCACCCAGCACCCGGAGCTGCTCCACGGCCGCCGGTCGTTGCAGGTCGGCGCCCACGAGCAACGGGTTGCGCCCCTGCTGCTTGAACCACCGAGCCAGCTTGGCCGAGGTCGTGGTCTTGCCCGAACCCTGCAAGCCGGCCAGGAGGATGACGGTGGGCGGCCGTCCGGCGTAGGTGAGTCTGAGCGTCTCACCACCGAGGATGCCGACGAGCTCCTCGTTGACGATCTTGATGACCTGCTGGCCCGGGCTGAGGGCCTGGGACAGCTCGAGACCCACACAACGGGTCCGCACCGCCTCGGTGAATCCTCGGACCACGGTGATCTCGACGTCCGCTTCCAGCAGGGCGGTGCGGATCTCCCGGAGGACCTCGTCGACGTCGGCTTCGGTCAGCCGCCCTCGGTTGCGGAGGCGGCCGAGGATCCCCTCGAATCGGTCGGACAGGCTCTCGAACATGGGTACCTCAGGCTACAGGAGCCGGGGTCGGACCGGGACCCAGGGGTGGGGTGGGGCCGATCCGGACGCCCCGGCCCGGAGCCCCGGAGGAGCCGGATCCCGGCGGGGACCGATCTGGACCGGAGTCAGAACAGGGCGTCGACGAACGCGGCCGCGTCGAAGTCCACCAGGTCGTCCACTCCCTCACCCAGGCCGACCAGCTTGACGGGCAGTCCGAGTTCCCTCTGGATGGCCACCACGATGCCGCCCTTGGCCGTGCCGTCCAGCTTGGTGAGGACGACGCCCGTCACGTCCACTGCATCCAGGAACACCTTGGCCTGGGCCAGACCGTTCTGGCCGGTGGTGGCGTCGAGCACCAACAGGACCTCGGTCACCCGGCCCGGCGGGCGGGCCGCCACTCTCCGGATCTTCTTCAGTTCCTCGATCAGGTTGACCTTGTTGTGGAGGCGACCGGCGGTATCGGCCAGGACCACCGCATGACCCTTGGCCTCGGCCCGCTGGACGGCGTCGAAGACCACCGAGCTCGGGTCCCCACCCTCGGAGCCCCGCACGATGTCGGCGTCGGCCCGGGACGCCCACAAGGCCAGCTGCTCACCTGCCGCGGCCCGAAAGGTGTCACCGGCGGCCAGCAGGACCCGGGCGCCCGAGGCGGACAGACGGTTGGCCACCTTGCCCACGGTGGTGGTCTTGCCGACCCCGTTGACCCCGACGAAGAGCCACACGTCGACCGGGTTGGCCGGCCCGTCACCGGGACCGGCGTCGGCCCCCGGCACGGCGAGTGAGGCGTCCGCGGTCGACAACATCGCCACCAGATCACCCTTCAGCGCGTCCACCAGGGCGTCGGGGCCACCGATCTCCCCGCTCCTGACCCGGCCCCGGAGGTCGACGAGCAGTGCATCGGTGGCCCCCACGCCCAGGTCGGCCCGGATGAGGGCCTCCTCCAAGTCGTCCCAGGTGGCGGCCTCGATCCTTCCCCGTGAGCGCACCGAGCCGAGGTAGCCCGCCAGCAGGCCCCGGGCCTTGCCTAGGCGTCCCCGGTAGGTGGCCGGCTCCGGCTCGGGTTCTGGTTCGGGCGCCGGCTCGGGTTCTGGTTCGGGCGCCGCCCGTCCCGTGTCCGGGACCGGTTCGACGGCGGTGGCCGACCGAACCGCCTCCGCGCTGCGGGACAACTCGACGTCGGTGGGCGCGTCGCTGGCCACCTCGCCGACCGGGACGGCACTCTTGCCCCCACGCCCCCTCAGCCGCATCCCCACCGCCACACCTCCGCCCACCAGGAGGAGCGGGACGGCGATGACCAGGGCGATCAGTACATCGGACCCGGATGCCACCAGCGACGGCTCGATCACGGCTCGCTTCCCCCGACCCGTTCGGGCCGGACCACGCGCGGTTGCCAGCCCCCCGGCCCGATGCCCGGCTCCGACTTCCGACGAGCAGTGCCGGCAGCAGGGGAGGATCCGGTCGTGCCGTCGGGGACGCCGTCGGCGAACGGCGCCTGGTCGAGCTCGTCCTGCAGACGGAACTCGTCGGCGGCCTCGGGCTCCGACGGATCGGTTGCAGGCGGCCCGGGCTCCGACGGCTCCGCATGGGCCGGCTCCGCCTCGTCGGTTCCGTCGGCGGCGTCGGCCCCGTCCGTGGCGGGCTCGAAGATGAACTCGGCGGAGAAGGCGGCGTCGGGTACCGGCACCGGATCGACATGGGGAGCCGGCACGAACCTGGGCTCGCCCTCGGAGTCCGGTCCGTGGGCGGGGGGCCCGATCGCCACGTCTTCTGTTTCGTCTTCTTTTTTCTTTTCGTCGCCCGGATCCCCGGTCGCCTCACCGGTCAGATCTGCCGGTGCCCCGGCGGAGGGGACCGCCGCGGTCGGGTCGGACCCAGACCGAGACGCATCATCGCCGACCGAGCCCACCAGATCGTCGACCGAGGTGGATTCGGCCACGGCGGCGTCCACCGCGATGTCCCGGTACTGGCCACCCCCGGCCTCGGGACCTCCGGAGGTACCGTCGCCCGGCCGGTCGGCCCAACCGCCCGCTCCGTCACCCGCCTCCCCCGGACCGTCCGCCGCCTCGATCCCGATGTCCGGATCCACCCGGTCCCGGGGGACCTTCTGGCTGACCACCTTCGACGAGCCCCCGGGGGCCATGGTGACGCCGTAGAGGGCGTCGGCCGCCTCCATGGTGCGCTTTTGGTGGCTCACGATGATCAGCTGGGCCTCACCCCGGAACTCGTGGACCAGGCCCAAGAAGCGCTGCAGGTTCACGTCATCCAGGGCCGCCTCCACCTCGTCCATGAGATAGAACGGCGAGGGCCGGCTGCGGAACACGGCGAACAGGAAGGCCAGGGCCACGAGGGAGCGCTCGCCTCCCGAGAGCAGGGAGAGCCGGCGCACGTTGCGCCCCGCCGGCCGCACCTCCACGTCGACCCCCGTGTCCAACAGGTCCTCGGGGTCGGTGAGGGACAGACGGCCCGTCCCCCCGGGGAACAACGAGTTGACCAGCGTGGAGAAGTGCTCGTTGACGTCGGCGAAGGCCGAGTCGAAGACGTGCATGATCTCCTCGTCGAGGGTCCGAATGACGTGGTGGAGCTCCCGCCTGGCGTGGCGGACGTCCTCCACCTGGGCTTCGAGGAACTGATGGCGCTCGCCGAGCTCCGAGAGCTCCTCCAGGGCCAGGGGGTTCACCGGCCCCAGGGCGGCCAGTTCGGTCTCCAACTGCTCGATTCGGGAGGGTGGGTCGACGCCTTCGGCCAGTTCCGGGGCCGGCGCGGCGACGGCGTCATCGGGCGTGCAGGCCAGGTCGTGGCGGAGCGTCTCGACCACCGTCTCCCGCCGGATGGTCGCCTCGACCAGGTCCAGCTCGATCTTCTGCAGGCGACTGCGCGCCGCGGCCAGCTCGTGCTCGCTGGCCGCCCGCTGTCGACGGAGCTCCTCCAGGCGGGCGCCCCCGGCCTTGACCGCCTCCAACTGCAGCCGGTAGCGCTCGCGGAGCTCCGCCAGGGCCGAGTCCAGCCGCTCCTGGGCCGCGGCGATGACCTCGAGGAGCCGGGCCACGGCGGTGGCGTCGGCGTCCAGCCGGGTCCGGCGTGCCGCAGCTTCCCGGCGCTCGTCGGCGTGGCCGGTGAGCCGCCGCTCCACCTCCTCGAGGCGCTCGGTCAGCACCCGACGCCGCTCGGCCAGCCCGGCCGAGCGCACCTCCCACTCGCTCCGCGACAGGGCCACCTCGGCGATCCGCTCGTCGATGGCCTGACGCTCCCGGCGCGCCTCGGCCATGCGGGCGCCGGCGCGTGCCCGGATGTCCTCCAGGCGGGGCAGCTCGGCCCGCAGCGTGGCGGCCCGGGTCGTGTCCCGGGCGATGCGCTCGTCGAGCTCGGCGTGGTCGCGTCGGACTTCCTCCAGCTCGGCGGCGAGGGCCATGAGGTCGCTGGCCACCCGTTGGTGTGCGACCCGGGCCGTCTCGTGGGCCACCTCGTTCCGGTCGTCGGACCGTACCGCCTCCGCCGCCGCCGTCCGGGTCGTCTCGACCTCCGATCGGGCCCTGGTGCGCTCCTCGGCGGCTTCCCCGGCCGACTGGGTGGCCGCATCGGCCCTCGCCCGCGCCTCGTCCACCAACGCCGCGGTCACCACTCCCCCGGCGGCCCGCACCCGCCAACCACTGGGCGAGAACCGGTCCCCCTCGCGGGTCACCACCACCAGATCGGGACGGGCGAGGGCCAGGTCAATGGCGTCGGACCAGCTACCCAGAGCGCAGCACGAGCGGGCGAGCAGGGTGTCCAGCACCGCGTCCAACCCCACGATGGCCCCGCCCCCGGCGTGGGGTCGGACGTGCCGCCGGATGGATTCGGTCCCGGCGGGGACCACGTCGGCTCCGCCGACCCCTGCTCCGCCCGGACCGGTGGCGTCGCCCCCGGCCCGAGACCCGGTCAGGGCCAACACGGCGCCGGTGGCCCCTCCTTGTCGGAGCCGGGACAGTGCGGCCTTGGCCGGCTGGCTGCCGGACACCACCACCGCGGCCACCGCGGCACCCACCGCAGCCTCGAACGCCTCCTCCCATCCGGCATCGACGTCGACCACATCGAGCAGCGTGCCCACCACTCCGTCGATCCCGGCCAACAGCTCGGCCCCGGCTGCGCCCCGGGCCTCGTCCAGGGCCCGCTCGAGGGCGTCCGCCCGGGCGGTGGAGCGGGCCAGCTCCTGTTCGGCCTGCCGGAGCGCCTGCTCGGCCGAGTCCAGCCGGCGGAGGGAACGCCCGTGGGCCGATTCGGTTTCGGCGACCACGGTCTGGAGGTGGTGGCGGGCCTGCTCGGTCTCGGCGACCCGCTCACTCAGCTCGTGGTCCTCGCCCTCCAGGAGTCCGGCCCGGCGCTCGGTGGAGGCGAGGCGGGCGGTGAGCTGGGCCAGCGCCCGACGGTCTCGCTCGAGCGCGTGCTCGAGGGAGCCGACCTGCCCTTCGGCCACCGTCACCGCCTCCTCCGCCTGCCGCAGCTCGGCTCCGTCCCCCCAGGCATCGAGGTGAGCGTGGAGCTCGTCGGTGGCCTCGAGCTCGGCGGCGGCCACTGCGTCCTGGTCCGGGGCCAGGGTGGCCATCTCGGTCTCGGTGGCCTCGAGCTCGCCGGCCAGGCGGGCCCCTTCGGACTCCAGCGTGGAGACCACGTCGGCGTCGGCGGCGGCGTCGAGGGCCTGGGCCAGGGACCGCTGCCGCTCGCGCAGCACCCCGGACAGACCCCGGGCCCGCTCCACCATTCCCTCGCTACGACCCAGGGCCGAGGCCAGGTCGGACTCCCGCTGGGCCGACATCTCGTCTGCGGTGCGGTCGGTGTCGGCGTCCAACAGGGTCAGGGCGTTCCCGAGCCGCGCCTCGGTGGCGGTCAGCTCGGTCTGGGCCTGGGTCCCCTGGGCGTGACGCTGGTCGAGGGCCCGCAGCTCGGTCCCGGCCACGAAGAGGCGCACCGCCCGGAGCTCATCGGACAGACCGGTGTAGGAGCGGGCGGCCGCGGCCTGGCGCTCGAGTGGTCGGATCTGCCGCTTGACCTCCCGCACCAGGTCGAAGAGGCGCTCCAGATTCTCCTCGGTGGACGCCAGGCGCCGCTCGGAGCGCTCCCGCCGTCGGCGGTACTTGAGGACGCCGGCGGCCTCCTCGATCACGGCCCGGCGGTCCTCGGGCCGGGCCTCCAGGATGGCATCCAGGTGACCCTGGCTGATGATCACGTGCTGCTGACGCCCGACCCCGGTGTCGGACAGCAGCTCTTGGATGTCGAGGAGCCGACAGGGCGCTCCGTTGATCGAGTACTCGCTGTCACCGGACCGGAACAGGGTCCGGGTGATGGTGATTTCGGCCAAGTCGGTCGCCAGCTTGCCCGCACTGTTGTCGATGGTCAGGGTGACCTCGGCCCGCCCCAACGCCGGCCGGTTGGCCGTGCCCATGAAGATGACGTCCTCCATCTTCGCGGACCGCACGGTGCGGGGCCCCTGGGCACCGAGCACCCAGGCCACGGCGTCCACCACGTTGGACTTGCCGCTCCCGTTGGGACCGACCACCACGGTGATTCCGGGCTCGAATTCCAGCACAGCCGGGTCGGCGAAGGACTTGAAACCCTTGAGGGAGAGTGACTTCAGGAACACTGCGCGCTCACCCTATCGGTCGTCGCCGCCTTCGGGGGAGACCCCGGTCGCGGCCCCGGGGGCGGGGGCCGAGACCCGCCCACCGGCTGGCGGGCGGACCATGCCGTGGGGACCGGACCGCCCCCGGGTCCCTTCCGGTGGCGTCCGGACCCTCAGACCTGGCAGTGCTCGCAGAAGAAGGTGGACCGTCCTCCGGACTTCACCCGGATGATGGTGGCCCGACACCGTCGGCAGGCCTGGCCCTCGCGGTCATAGGCCTGGTGCTGGTCCTGATAGTCGCCCACCTCGCCGAAGAGGTCACGGTACTGCTCGTCGGCCAGGGACGAGCCGCGCCGCTTGACCGCCTCGGCCAGGGTCTCGACCATGGAGCGGTACAAGCGCCGCACCTCCTGGGACGAGAGGGAGTTGGACAGCCGGTCGTAGCGGAGTCCGGCGGCAAAGAGGATCTCGTCGGCATACATGTTGCCGATGCCGGCGACGAACTCCTGGTCCATCAGGAGTGCCTTCAGACCACTCTTGTGCTGGGACAACAGCACCCAGAACTTCTCCCAACTCATGATGTCCTCGAGCGGGTCGAAACCCAGGTGGGCGAGCTCGGGCAGGGCCCGTTCCCCCTCGGCTGGCGGCGCCGAGACGAAGAGCTCGCCGAAGGTGCGGGGATCGACGAACCGGAGCTGTCCGCCCTGGGTGAAGGTGAGCACGGCGTGGGTGTGCGGGGCCTTGGTCTCCTTGGCGCTCTTCGCCCGCTGCAGCTGGCCGCTCATACCCAGGTGGACCACCAGGGTGGCACCGTCGTCCAGACCCAGGAGCAGGTACTTCCCCGATCGTCCGATGTCCTTGATGGTGTGACCCTCCAGCCGGGCGCGGAACTGCTTGGCGCTCGGATGGCGCCGCACGGTACGGCCGTTGCGCACCTCGACCGATTTGATCTTCCGGCCCACGACCTCGCCCTGGAGATCGCGGCGGATGGTCTCGACTTCGGGAAGCTCAGGCATTCCCCCCGCCTCTCTCGACTTCCAACGATCCGCAGGCGGCTTGGGCGGCCATCTGCTCGGCGTCTTTCTTGGATCGCCCCTCCCCCGTGCCGAGGCGCTGGCCAGCAACGTACACCGTGGCCAGGTACCGACGGGCATGATCAGGGCCGGAACCCTCGACTTCGTAGAGCGGGACACCCCGGCCCAGCCGCACGGTCAGCTCCTGCAGCCGGCTCTTGTGGTCCGATTCGCCCGGCTCGCCCACGGCCAGCGTGATCCGACCTTTGAGCAGGGAGAGGATCACCCGGTCGGCCTCGACGAGACCCCCGTCGAGGTAGACCGCGCCGAAGACCGCCTCGGTGGCGTCGGCCAGGATCGACTCCTTGGCCCGGCCCCCGGACAGGTCCTCCCCCCTCCCCAAGCGGAGGTGCTCGTCGATCCCGAGCTCGAGGGCCAGCGCGGCCAGGACCCGGGTGTTGACGACCGACGCCCTCACCTTGGACATCACCCCGTCCGACAGCTCCGGGTAGCTTCGGTAGGTGTACTCCGCCACCACCAGCCCGAGCACGGCGTCACCGAGGAATTCGAGCCGCTCGTTGGAGGACCGGCCGGGCTGCTCGGCACACCACGAACGGTGGGCCATGGCCTGGTTGAACAGACCGGGGTCCCCGAACCGGTAGCCGATGCGAACTTCCGGCCCATCGCCACCCGACGGACGGCCGTTGGACCGGTGGACCTCCCCGGGCGCTCCCGAGTCGGCGGAGGGCGCCATCGGGCGCCTCAGGCCCCTCCGAGCTTGGCGTAGACGTAGTCCACCGCGTCCCGCACGGTGCGGAGCTCCTCCAAGTCCTCGTCGTCGATCCTGAAGCCGACGGAACGCTCGCCCAACTCCTCCTCCAGTCCCTCCACCAGCTCGATCAAAGCCAGCGAGTCGGCATCGAGGTCCTCGGCGAAGGAGGAGGACTCGGAGATAGCCGAGGGCTCGATCTCCAGGATGTCGGCGAGCAGGTCCCGGATCAGCTCCAGAACCTTGCTCCGGTCGAGTGGACCCTCTTCGACGTGGGTCTCTGCGGGCACGGCATCTCCTGTGGGTAGTGGTCTCATCGATCCGGGGCCCCTCGGTGACGAGCTGCCGTCCGGGGAGCCCGGTCCCTCGGTCGCCGTGCGCCGACGCCGGCACGGCTCAGCACGGCCCGGCGGTGTGCACGGCGCCGAGACACCCTGCGCCCGCCCATGCCGGTACCTCTCACCTGGTCATGAGCATATCCGACCGGGACATTCACGGAGTCGGGTGCCGACGGCGAGCCGCAGGATCGATCTCCGACCCATCACCCGGGGTGGGCGGCCGTAGGGCCGAACCCGCCCACCCGACCCCATGCCCTCGGGAGGCAAGCCCCGGCGTCGGCGTCCACGCCCGGCAGTCGAAACGGGGGCCTCGCCATGGGGTGCTGACCGGCAGGTCAGCGACCGAAACGACGCCCTGCCAGGGCGCGGGTGGCCCCTGGACGTGGCTCGACGCCCATCACGGGCCGGTGCCCTACGCTCGCTGCCGTGCGAATCCTGATCACCGGTGCGGCTGGTGCCATCGGTGCGGCCACGGCCCAGGGACTGGCCCGGGCCGGGCACGAGGTGGTCGCCACCGCCCGGGACCCCGCTCGGCTGGCCGGGCTGGCGGTCAGCCTGCGCCTCCCCCTGGACGTGTCCGACGACGACTCCGTTCGCCGCGCCGTGGACCGGGCCGGTGAGCTCGACGCCGTGGTCAACAACGCCGCCCAGTCCGGCAAAGGCCCGCTGGAGAGCTTCCCGTTGGACCGAATCCGGACGATGCTCGACACCAATACCCTCGGTCCCCTCCGGCTCCTCCAGCCCCTCCTGCCCGCCTGGCGCGCCCGGGGCCGGGGCGTGGTGGTCAACATCAGCTCGGTCCAGGGTCGGGTGGCGGTCCCCCTCGAGGGCCCGTACTCGATGTCCAAGTTCGGGCTGGAGGCCCTGTCAGAGACCCTTCATCACGAGCTCGGCCACTTCGGCATCAGGGTGGTGGTGGTCCAGCCCGGCTACATCGCACCGGGGATGAAACAGGTCGACGCCGTCCCCGGCGCCGCCGTCTACCGGCCGCTGTGGGAAGAGTGGAGCGGCACCGATCGGAAGCTCACCGGGCCGAACGGCCGGCCCGGGCCGGAGCTGGTGGCCGCCGCGGTCCGGGCCGCCATCGAAGACCCGGCCACACCGTTCCGGGTGCTGGTGGGGGACGACGCCCGCCTGGTGCTGCGAGCCCGGAGCCGGCTGGACGACGCCGCCTTCGAGGCGGCCATGCGCGCCACCCTCGATCTCACCTGGTGAGCAGGTCCGACCAGGTCGGCTGGTGAGCAGGTCCGACCAGGTCGGCTGGTTGATCAGGTCGGCTGATTGATCAGGCTGTGGGCCGCCATGGCGAGATACTCCAGGAGCTCCGCCTGGTCGTGGGGCTCCATCTCGGCGCCGTGGACCGCGTCGGTCATGTGTCGGAGCCAGGCGTCGGCCTCGGCGCTGCCGATCGGGAACCGGACGTGGCGCATCCGCAGCCGCGGGTGGCCCCGCTGGTCGCTGTAGGCACGGGGACCGCCCCAGTACTGCATGAGGAACATGGCCAGGTGGGCCTTCGAATCGGTCAGGTCCTCGGGGTACATGGGCCGCAGAAGAGGGTCGGTCTTCACCCCCTGGTAGAACCGCTCGATGAGCTCCGTGAAGAACGGCTCACCCCCCCATCGATCGAAGGCGGTCTGCTCCGGTTGGCCCTTCAGTTGCACGTACCGACTGTAGGCGGAGCTCGGTTAGCCTCGGGAGCGGCAGAACCTGACAGGGGCGAGTACGGAGGTCGATGATGTTCGAGTGGTCCGAAGAGCAGCTCATGGTGCGGGAGGCGGTGCGCCGGTTCGTCGAGGCCGAGGTGGTCCCCAACATCGAGGCCCTCGAGCACGGGGACCTGCCCCCCTACGACATCATCCGCAAGCTGTACGCCACCTTCGGCATGGACCAGATGGCTCGGGACCGGTTCAAGAAGCAGCTTGAGCGGAAGAGCTCGGGTGTGGGGTCCGACTCCGACGACCAGCAGGCCGAGCGGCGCGGCGACGGCGGGTCTGCGGCGATGACCCTCATTCCCATCATCGAGCTCTGCCACTACTGCCCGGGCATCGTGACGGCCATGGGGGTCAGTCTGGGCCTGGCCGGCGGGACCATCATGAAGCAGGGCACGCCGGCTCAGATGGAGCGGTGGGGACTCGACCTCCTCACCACGGAGAAGATCGGGGCCTGGGCCATCACCGAGCCCAACTCGGGATCCGACGCCCTCGGGGGGATGCAGTCCATGGCCCGTCGGGACGGCGACGAGTACATCCTGAACGGGAACAAGACCTTCATCACCAACGGGCCCTACGCCGACACAATCGTCTTCTACGCCAAGCTCGACGACGGCTCTGAGACCCCGGTCCGTGACCGCCAGGTACTGACCTTCGTCCTGGAGAAGGGCATGCCCGGGCTGGAGCAGTCGAAGCCCTTCCGCAAGATGGGCCTGCACTCCTCGCCCACCGGCGAGCTCTTCCTCTCCGATGTCCGGGTGGGACGGGACCACCTGCTCGGCGAGACCGAGGATGAGGTCGGTGGGAGCGGTCGTGACTCGGCCAAGGGCAACTTCGTCACCGAGCGGGCCGGGCTGGCCGCCATGTCGCTCGGCCTCATCGAGGAGTGCCTCAAGCTTTCGGTGGAGTATGCCAAGAACCGCATGCTCTGGGGCCAGCCGATCGGGGACCGTCAGCTGATCCAGCTCAAGCTGGCCAAGATGGAGGTCGCTCGCCTCAACGTCCAGAATCTGGTGTTCCGGCACATCGAGCTGTCCGCGGCGGGCAAGAGCCTGTCGCTGGCCGAGGCCTCAGCTATGAAGCTGTACTCGGCCCAGGCCGCCTCCGAGGTGGCCATGGAGGCGGTTCAGCTGTTCGGCGGCAACGGGTACATGGCCGAATTCCGGGTGGAGCAGCTGGCCCGCGACGCCAAGGTGTTCCAGATCTACGCCGGGACCGACGAGATCCAGGTCACCCATATCGCCAAGGACCTGCTCCGGTAGTCCTCGGACCGCCCCGGGATCCGTCGACCTGGGAACGCGCCCGTACGGAGTCGTGGTCGGAAGCACTCGCTCAGCCGCCACCCCCCCTCTTCACGACCGCCCGAGGCCCCCGACTTCGCCGGACCCGGTCGCTTCCCCCACGGCCGGCCGATCGCCCCGGGCCGGGCCGCCGGTACAGTTGGTCGATGCCCCGTCGCGACCGGACCGCTGCCGCCGCCGCCTCCCTCGAACTGGCCCGCCCCCGGGATTTCGGGGCCGCCTACGGCCGTGACGTCGATCGAGGGCTGTGCCTGGGGGGCGGAGGGTTGTTCTTCGTGGCCTGGCAGGCGGGCTACCTGCAGACGCTGGCCAACGAGGGCATCCGCTTCGACAACGCCGACCGGGTGGTCGGGACGTCGGCGGGCTCGATGGTGGCCACCGCCCTGGTCGCCGGGAAGCTCAAGCGCCTCCACACCGAGGTCTCCTTGCTGTCGAGGGTCCCGGCCCTGGTCTCGGCCCTGGCGCCGGCCTCCACCCTCAGCCCGAGCCAGCAGCAGGCCCTCGACCTGTTCCTGAAGGCCACCGACGGCGAGCCGTCCACGGTGCAGGAGATCGGGCACGCCGCCCTGGCCGCCGCGGCGCCGAAGCCCGAGGTCATGCGCCGGAACATCTCGCTCGTGGTGGGCACTGGTCCCTGGACCTCCGACGCCCTGCAGATCACCTGTGTCGACGCCCACTCCGGCGAGCGGTGTGTCGTGACCAGGGACTCCCTGACCAGTCTGCCGCGGGCCGTGGCGGCCAGCAGCGCGGTACCGGGAGTGTTCGCGCCCCAACCCGTCGGCGACCGGCGGTGCATGGACGGCGGGGTGAGCGGAACCGGCACCCATCTGGACCTGTTCGGCGGGGCCCGCCGGGTCCTGATCCTGGCGCTCACCGACGGCCGTGACGTCACCGAGGGGATGATGACCGCCCACCCCGGTGACGGGATCCAGGAGCTGGAGGACCTGAAGGCCTCGGGCACCGAGGTGATGCTGCGGACTCCCTCCGAGGTCGACCTGATGACGTTGATGGAGCCCGCCGCCGTACCCACCGCCCTGGCCCTCGGGGCCAAACAGGCCTCGGACGACCTCGGGGCACTCTCCGCCTTCTGGCGCTGAACCCCGGCGTTCACGGGCGGGAGGGGGTCGGGTGTCCTTTCCGGTCAGTCCGGGACGACCCCGGCCGTGATCGAGGCGGCCACCGCTTCGACCAACCCCCCGACCGCCAGGTCATGGGCCACGGTGATGGCACTGACCATGGCCGCCGCCGAAGACGAACCGTGGCTGATCACGCATACGCCGTCCACGCCCAGGAGCATGGCCCCTCCGGTGTTGTCGGGGTCCAGGCTGGCGGCCAGCGGGAGGAGGTGCGGAACGAGGGCCTCGGACGCCTCGGCCACCTCGGGCCGGCCCAGGATGTCGGTGAGGGCCCCGATCAGGAACCGGAGCGAGCCCTCCATGGTCTTCAGGGCGACGTTGCCGGTGAAGCCGTCGGTCACGATCACGTCGGCCGTGTCGTCGAAGAAGTCCCGTCCCTCGACGTTGCCGACGAAGTCGAGCCCGGGGCCGCCGGCACCGTCCGTCAACTGGATGTGGACCTCCTTCTCCAACGGGGTCCCCTTGGATTTCTCCTCCCCGATGGAGAGCAGAGCCACCCGGGGCCGCTCCACGCCGTAGCGCTTGGCGGTGAACGCCGCTCCCATCCGGGCGAACTGCACCAGCATCGCCGGCGTACATTCGGCATTGGCGCCGGAGTCGAGCAGCACCGTGGGCCAGGACCGTTTCAGGTTGGGGATGGGGGTGGCGATGGCCGGCCGGATCACGCTCGGGAGGCGTCCCATCCGGAGCAGGGCCGAGGCCATGGCGGCACCGGTGTTGCCCGCAGAGACCATGGCCATGGCCGTGCCGTCGCGGACGGCTTCGGCCGCCCGGACCAGCGAGGAGTCCTTCTTCCGACGCACACCCTGGGCGGGGTCGTCGTCCATACCGATGACCTCACCGGCCGGAAAACAGGGGAGGTCGCCGGTGTCGCCCATCGCCCCGGGTCGGCCCACCAGGGCCACCTTGATCCCGGTCTGCTCGGCTACCTGTCGCGCACCGGCCACGATCTCGTTGGGAGCCCGGTCGCCGCCCATGGCATCGACCGCCACCGGCAGTGCCGCCAAGGCGTCGCCCGCCGGCCGTGCGCCGCCTCGCGCCACTAGTCGACTTCGATCGCCTGTCGGCCTTTGTACCAACCGCAGTTCGGGCACACGATATGGGGGAGCTTGGCGTGGGTGCACTGGGGGCACACCGAGCGGGCCGGCGCCTTCAACACCCAGTTGGATGCCCGGCGGCTGCGGCTCTTCGCCTTGGAGGTCTTCTTCTTCGGTACGGCCATAGGGGTGGCATCCTAGGCCATGGGGCACCGCGATTGATCACGCCCTGCCCCACCCGGAAGAACCGCCGAGCCTGGCGTTCGCCACGACCACACCGGGATCCCCCGGATCCCGTCGGGGGATCCCGTCAGGGGTCCCGGAGGACGTCAAGGGCCGACCACCTCGGATCGGAGGCCGGCGGGCAGGCGCAGGGCCCGTCGTTCCAGTTGGCCCCACACTGGGGGCACAGCCCCTGGCACTCCTCCGAGCACAGGGGGGCCAACGGAAGGTCCAGGAGTACCGCGTCGCGGACCAACGGCTCGAGGTCCAGCTCGTCTCCGGTCAGCCGATAGGCCTCCTCGTCGGCCTCGGTGCCTCCGGTCGGGGCGTACCGCTCACGGACCCGGGCCGCCACCTCACCGGTGACCGGGCCCCCGCACCGTCGACACTCCCCTCTCCAGGGGGCGGTGACCGTGCCCGTGACGGCGATCCCGCCGGGGCCGCCGGGGTAGGAGGCGAGTTCCACGTCGGCACAGATCCGGGATCCGTCGGGCACCGAGACCCCCACGGCGGCCAGGCCGTCGATCACCCCGCAACGGGTCTCGTGGCGGGTGGTGCCGGTCGCCTTGCGGAGCGACGCCACCGGTACCACGAACGGACGAGCGACCCGGCGCCCCACCTCGACCTGAGGCCCGGCCACTGGGGGGTCGCTCCTCATCGGGCGGACCGCCTCAGGCGAGGTCCTGGTCGAAGAACCCCTCGGGCTCGTCGGTGCGGCCCTGGGCCCCGTTGGCGTTGGCCGGGGGCGCCACCGAGGTGAGACCGCCCTCGCCGATGTCGATGTTGGGGATGGGTGTGACCTGGAGCTTCTCGCGCCCGGCCTGTACCGTCTTCATGGTCCGGTCGAGCACGATCTCGAAACTCGCCAGCTTCTGGTCGGCATAGTCCTCGGCCTCGTGGCGCATCCGGCGCGCCTCCTCATTGGCGTCGTCGAGGATGCGCTGGGCCACGTGGTTGGCTTGACGGACGATTTCGGTGCGCTGGACCATGCGCTCGGCCTGGACCCGCACCTCCTCGAGCAGGGCGTCGGCCTCGCGGCCCTTCTCGGCCAGGAACTCCTCCCGTTCCTTGAGGAGCCACCGCGCCTGGCGCAGCTCGTCGGGCATCCGGTCGAGGGCCGCCTGCAGCAGCTCGGCCAGTTCCTCCCTCGACACCAGCACCGAGGCCGACAGGGGCATGGCCTTGGCCGTCTGCACCAGGTCCAGGGCGCTTCGGATCAGCGCCTCGGCGTCGAGCTCCTCACCGGCGAGGCGTTGTTGCTCGAGATCCTCGAAGAGCTCACTCATCGGCAAACTTCTCCTTCAGACGCTGGGCGACCAGCTCGGGGACGAAAGAGGTCACGTCGCCGCCGAACCGGGCCACCTCCCGGAGAAGCTTGGAGGCGATGAAGGAGTGGGTCGAGCTGGTGGGGATGAAGAGCGTCTCCACCCCGGAGAGCTGTTTGTTCATCTGGGCCATCTGCATCTCGTTCTCGAAGTCGGACACCGCCCGCAGCCCCTTCACGATAACGCTGGCCCCGACGTCCTGGGCCACGTTCACCACCAAGGTGGCCAGGGAGACGATGCGAACGTTGGTCAGATGGGCGAGGGACTCCTCGAGCATCTCCTGGCGTTCCTCGAGCTCGAAGAGCGCACCGCTCTTCTGTGGATTGCGCAGCGTGGCCACCACCACCTCGTCGAACAGGCGGGTGGCCCGCTCGATGACCTCGAGGTGTCCGTTGTGCACCGGGTCGAAGGACCCGGGGATCAGCGCAATCGTCACGAGGCACCTTTCTCTGCAGCCAATTCCGGATGGGTCTCCGTGACCAGTTCCGGACGGGCCACGGTGACGATGGTACTCCCATACCGCCTCGATTTGACGATCACCCAACCGTCCGGAGCGGTGATCTCGGCCCCGGATTCGAGGATCGCAAGCTCGGCGGGAATCCGTCTCACCAGGGAATCCCACCCGGCGAACTGGTAGGGGGGGTCGACGAGGGCGAGGTCGTAGCGCGAGGCGGTCGTGGCCACCCAGGTCTCGGCATCGGCCCGGATCAGGGTGGTGTCGCCGCCCTGCTCGGCATGGGCCAGGCCCACCGAGGCCAGGTTGGACCGGATGGCGGCCAGGGCCGTCGGGTCCCATTCCACGAAGGTGGCCGAGGCCGCACCCCGCGACAGCGCCTCGATGCCCAGCGCACCGGTCCCTGCGAACAGGTCCACCACGTGGGCGCCGACCACCCCCCCTTGGCTGAACAGGATGTCGAAGATGGCTTCGCGGACCCGGTCGGAGGTCGGCCGCACCGCGGTCCCCGACGGGGCGGTCAGGCGGCGCCCCCGGAGGTCCCCACCGATCACGCGCACCCGGACAGCCTACCGGCCACCCGGTTCCCTCGACATCGTCGGAACGGCCCACGTCGACCGCTCGTTCAGCTCTTGAACAGGAACTCGGCTTCGTCCTCGTCGATGGAGATGCGGAGCTCGTCGACCAACAGAGGATGCCCGGCGAGTCGAGGATCGGTGCCCACCAGGGACACGGCCATCTCCCGGGCCCGCACCACCAGATCTTGATCACCGAGGAGCTTGGCCAGGCGCAGGTCGCTTCGTCCCTTCTGGCGCGCCCCGAGAATGGTGCCCTCACCGCGCAGCCGCAGGTCGACCTCGGCCAGGGCGAAGCCGTCGGTGGTCCCCTCCATGGCCGACAGGCGCGCTTCGGGCTCAGGGGCCTCGTTCTCCGACAGCAAGTAGCACCAGGCCGGCTCGTTGCCCCGGCCCACCCGGCCCCGCAGCTGGTGCAGTTGGGCGATGCCGAACCGGTCGGCGTCCTCGATGACCATGACCGAGGCCTCGGGGACGTCCACCCCCACTTCGATCACCGTGGTGGCCACCAACACCTCCACCGCGCCGGAGCGGAATTCCGCCATGACCCGCTCCTTCTCGGCCGAGGGCAGCTGACCGTGGAGCAGCCCCATCCGCAGACCGGCCAGCTCGGTGGCGGCCAACCGCTCGGCCTCGGCCACCACGGAGGTGGCCTGGACCCGGTCCGAACCCTCCACCAGCGGGCAGACCACGAAGGCCCGGTGGCCCGCCGCCACCTGCTCGCGCACCCGCGACCAGGCCTCCTCGGCCTCCAGGGGGCTGCGCAGCCACCGGGTGACCACCGGCTGCCTCCCGGGGGGGAGCTCGTCGATGATGGTCATGTCCAGGTCGCCGAAGACCACCATCGCCGCGGTGCGCGGGATCGGCGTCGCCGTCATCACCAGGAGGTCGGGGTCGCGGCCGGCCCCGTCCGGCCCGCGGCCCTTGTCCCGTAGGGCGGCCCGTTGTTCGACCCCGAAGCGGTGCTGCTCGTCGATCACCACCACCCCGAGGGAGCGGAAGGCCACCTGCTCGGTGAGGAGAGCGTGGGTGCCGACGAGGATGTCGACGGTGCCGGCGGCCAATCCGGCGTGGATGCGGCTCCGCTCCGAGGCACCCACCCGGTTGGTCAACAGCGCCACGCCGAGGGGACGATGGCCCTCGAGGGTCGACGGGTCGGGGACGGTGAGGCCCCCCAGCAGTCTCCGGACCTCGTCGGCGTGTTGCTCGGCCAGTACCTCGGTGGGGGCCATGAGCGCCGCCTGGTGCCCCCCCTGGGTGGCGGTGAGCATGGCGGCGAGAGCCACGACCGTCTTGCCCGACCCCACGTCCCCCTGCAGCAGGCGGTGCATGGGCAGTGCCCCGGCCAGATCGGAGCGGATGGCCGCCATGGCGTCCCGTTGGGCCCGGGTCAGCTCGAAGGGAAGGCCGTCGAGGAACTGCCGGACCAGAGTCGGGGCTCGGTCCCCCTCCGCACCGTCCACCACATGGCGGATTCCGCGGGCGTCGCGCTGGAGGCGGGCCTGGCGCAACACCAGGGCGAGTTGCAGGCGGAAGAGCTCGTCGAAGGCCAACCGTCGGCGGGCCGGCTCGGTCTCATCCGCGGTCCCCGGCCGGTGGATGTGGTTGAACGCCGTGGTCCGGTCGACCAGTCCGAAGCGCTCCCGCCACGACGACTCCACCGGATCGGCGAAGTCCTTGGCCCGGTCGAGGGCCTCGACGGTGATCCTGCCGATGCGGACCGATGTCAGTTTGGCCTTGTCACTCAGCGGGTAGACGGGATAGATCCGACCCCGGAGCGCCCCTTCCTCCCCGCCCTTCTCCTCCCTTCCCGCTCCACCGTTCCCCTTCGCTCCGCTCCCCTCTTCGTCGTTCCCCTCTTCGCCGTTCCCCCCGGCCAGCTCGAGCACCTCGGCCATGGGACTGTTGAGCTGGAGCGCATCCCGGTAGGTCCCGATGGACCCGAAGAACAGGGCCAGGGTCCCCACCGGCAGCTGCTTGGCCCGCCAGGACTGGTTGAAGAAGACCACCCGGAGGTGCCCGGTGTCGTCGGCGATCGCCAGCTCGACCCGGGAGGGTCCGCGCCGCCGGCCGCGTCCGTAGCCCGGGGACGCCCGACTCACCCGGGTGACCCGAGCCAGCACCGAGGCCTTGTCCCCCGCCGCCAGACCGGCGATCGGGAGCAGGCGGGTGCCGTCGATGTAGCGGCGGGGGTAGTAGGTCAACAGGTCGAGCACGGTGTCGACCCCGAGCTCGGCCAGCTCTCGCTCGGTACGAGGTCCCACCGTGTGGAGGGCAGTGACCGGGAGCTCGGCCAGCTGACGGAGCTTGCGCTCGGTCCTCCCGGCGCCCTCGATCGGTCCGGCCGACGTCACTCGATGGAGAACAGATACGGATACAGGGGTTGGCCCCCGTGGTGCACCTCGGTCTCCACGTCGGGCCGACGGTCGCGGAGCCACTCGGTGATCCGACGGGTGTCGGCGGCGCCGGAGCCCTCCCCTTCGATGATGGTGACCAAGGAGTGGCCCTCCTCCACCAGGGACTCGAGCAGGGAACAGGCCGCGCCGGCCAACGTGTCGGCCACCACTTCGATGCCGTTGCGCGAGAGTCCCAGCCAGTCGTCCGTCCGGATCGGGCCCACCCGGCTGTCCGAGTCGCGGACGGCGCGGGTGACCTCGCCGGCCACCACACTGCGGGCCGAGGACTCCATGGCCTGGGCATTGACCGAGCCGTCGGCCTCGGGGTCGTAGGCCAGCAGCGCGGCGAAGCCCTCGGCGATGGTGTCGGTGGGGACCACCCACACCGACTTGGGCGAGAGGTCGTTGACCCGCTCGGCTACCGGTCGGATGTTGCCGTTGTTGGGCAGGATGATGACCGACTCGGAGCGGACCGCGTCCACCGCCTCGACCAGTTCAGCCGTGGACGGGTTCATCGACTGCCCTCCGGCGATCAAACCCTGGACGCCCAACGAGCGGAAGATGCGCCCGATGCCGTCGCCGGTGGCCACTGCCACCACTCCGGTGGTCGGCGGTGGACCCGGCGGGGTGGCGGACGGACCGCTGCCCACGGTGCCGGCCGCTTCGCGTACCCAGCGCTCCTCCTCGACCTGCTCCAGGAGGTCGGTGACCCGCAGGTTGCGGGGTCGGCCGGCGTCGAGTGACGCCTCGATGGCGGCCCCGATGTCATCGGTGTGGATATGGCAATTCCACAGGCCTCCGCCCCCGACCACCACGATGGAGTCGCCGATGCCGGCCCAGACCTCCTTGAACGACGAAATGGTGTCGTCCGGGGCCTCGAGGAGGTACATCACCTCGTAGCGCAGACCAGCCAGGGCCTCCTGGGCGGCCTCCGCCCCCTCGGAGGCCGGGGGAGCCGGCGATGCGGTCCCCGGAGCTTCGGGGTTGAGGGGGCCGAACACCGTGTCGGGCAGCTCGGCCGGCTGGGGCATCGCCCGTCCGTCCACCACGGTCAGCATGGCGTCGAGCAGGAGGAGGAAGCCCGCCCCGCCGGCGTCGACCACCCCGGCCTGCTCCAGGATCGGGAGGAGTGACGGGGTCCGGGCCAGGGCGTCGGCGGCCGCAGCCCGGGAGGCCTCGACCACCTCCACCAGGGGTCGCCCTTCCTCCACGGCCGAGTTGGCCCCCTCGGCCGCCCCCCGGGCCACCGTCAGGATGGTGCCCTCCACCGGGCGCATCACGGCTTCCCGGGCCAGCTTGTCGGCGATGGTCAGCGCCTCGGAGAGCTCGACCGGGCCAGGCCGACCGGTGGGGCAGTTGAGCCCCTCGGTCAGACCGCGCAACAGCTGGGAGAGGATGACGCCGGAGTTTCCCCTGGCCCCCATCAGGGATCCGTGGGCGATGGCGCGGCAGGTGGCGTCGAGATCGGGCGAGTCCAGCCGGGCGAGCTCGTCGGTCACCGACTCCAGGGTGAGGGCCATGTTGGTGCCGGTATCGCCGTCGGGGACCGGATAGACGTTGAGCCGGTTGATCAACTCCCGATGGGACCGGAGACCGTCACGGAACGCGGTGACCACGTCACCGAGCTCCGTTGCTCCGAGCGCGTCGAGGACCACCATGGCCAGGATGCTAACCTTCCTGCCTTACCTGGAGGATCCTACGAGGAAGTCGGAGTGTCATGGCAGCGGTGTGTGAGGTCTGCGGCAAGAAGCCGTCGTTCGGTATGAACATAAGCCACTCCCACCGCCGGACCAAGCGTCGCTGGGATCCCAATATCCAGCGGGTCCGGGCCCTGGTGGACGGCTCGCCCAAGCGGCTCAACGTCTGCACCTCATGCATCCGGTCCGGGAAGGTGGTCAAGCGGCCGACCCGGAACATACCGGCCTGAGCCGTCGGCTGGGGGCACCGCCGTTTTCGGGTGGGCGTCAGGAGGGACCGGGCTCGGCCGAGACCGCCTCCACCGGAGCTCCTTCGGGGCCCGGATCCGGCCCTGGCCTCCAGATGGGTAGTCGCACCTCGAAGGTGGCGCCAGGACCGGGCAGCAGCGCCACCGTCCCCCCATGGGCCGCCACGATGGCCGCCACGATGGCCAGGCCCAGACCGGCTCCGCCGGACGTCCGTGACCGGGAGGGGTCCGACCGGTAGAACGGCTCGAAGATACGGGGGGCGTCGTCGGGGTGGATGCCTGGACCTTCGTCGTGGACGATCACCACGGCCCAGGCCGGATCCCCGGCTGGACCATCCACCCGGTCTGGAGAGGACTCGGCGGCCACCGAGATGTCGACGGCGGTCCCGACGGGCGTGTGGTGGACTGCGTTCCCAACCAGGTTGGCCACCACCTGGTGGAGCCGGTCGGGGTCTCCCTCCACCACCACCGTCCCGTCCCCGTGGACCATGAGCCGACGGTCGGGAGCGGCGACCGAGAGGCCTTCCGCCGTGCGTCGGGTCAGTTCCACCAGGTCCACCGGCTCGGAGCGCAGCGGGCGCTCGTGGTCGAGCTGGGCCAGCAGGAAGAGGTCGTCGACCAAGGTGGCCATCCGACCGGCCTCATCCCGGATGTGGCGGAGGGCGACCGCCAGGTCGGCCGGTCGGTCCTGCATGCCGAGATCGAAGAGCTCTGAGTACCCGAGGATCGAGGTCAACGGCGTACGAAGCTCGTGGGAGGCGTCGGCCAGGAAGCGCCGTAGCCGGTCCTCGGACGCGGCGCGTTGGGCGAACGCCACCTCGATCTCGCCGATCATGGTGTTGAAGGCCTGGCCCAGTTGGCCCACCTCGGTTCCCCCCGAGGAGACCGGGACCCGTTGGGACAGATCGCCCCTGGCGATCACCCCGGCGGTCCGGGTCATGGACTCGAGAGGCCGCAGGTCTCGCCGGACCATGACCCAGGAGAGCACGGCCAGCCCCAGCAGGACCAGGGCCGAGACGATCAGTTCGATCCACAGCAGGCGCCGCAGGGTGGACTGGAGGTCCCCCAGCGGCACGGCCACCACGATCACCGAGGTCCCGTCGGCCAATGGCTTGGCCAGGGCCCGGTAGGTCACCGCGGTGGGGCCGGTGCCCGAGGTGGTGAAGTAGTAGTCCCGGGTCGCCGGCAGGCCGCTCCCCGGCAGCTTCGGCGGGATGAGCGGCGCCGAGGGGGGCTTGCCGCCGTAGTCGAAGAACAGGTGGGCCTCGACCGCGCCCTTGGTGCTCCGGAGCTGACCGTAGGTGCCGGGCGGCACCAGTACCCCGCGGTTCGAACCCCGAGGGGGCCCGAGGAGACCACCACCGTTGCGAAAGGCGCCCGAGGACCTGAACGGATCGGCGCCGCCGGGCACCCGGAGGGCGGGGGGAGCCGCCGGCACCTGGGGTCCGAGGCCGGAGGAGGAGACGAGGGCCCGCCCCACCGGGAAGGCGGCCACCTGCAGCTGCTGATCGACCCGGGCGGTGAGGAACGAGCGTAGGGCGTTGTACGTCACCACATCGGAGATGATCAGTCCGGCGGCCACGATCCACACCAGCAACAGGAGCAGGCGGAGACGGAGGGTCACGGCGTGACCTCCCCGTCCGGCTCCGACCCGGCCGGGATCCGGGCCGGTGCCGGACGGGTCCGCATGCTGTACCCGATACCTCGCACCGTGCGGATCAGGGGAGGGCCGGCGGCATCGAGCTTCTTTCGGAGGTAGCTCACGTAGACCTCCACCATGTTGACCTTCCCGTCGAAGCTGTAGTCCCAGACCCGGTCCCGGATCTGGGACTTGGACACCACCTGACCGGCGTTCATCATGAGGTAGTGCAGGAGTCGGAACTCGGTGGGTGTGAATTCGATCACCACCCCCCCGCGCCGCACCTCGTGACTGTCCTCGTCCAGCTCGATGTCGGCCACCACCAGGCGTGGACCGAGCTCCTCGTAGCCCTCGGAGCGGCGGAGGATGGCACTCACCCGCAGCAGCATCTCCTCGACGCTGAACGGCTTGGTCATGTAGTCGTCACCCCCCAGGGCCAGCCCCCGCAGGCGGTCGTCGAGATCGCCGCGCGCCGTGAGGAACAGCACCGGGGTGCCCGCCGAGCGCCGGTCCCGGCCCAACCGCTCGAGGACGGTGAAGCCGTCGAGGTCGGGGAGCATGACATCGAGGATGATGAGGTGGGGCCGGAATTCCTGCACGGCACGGAGGGCCTCGCTCCCGGTGTGGGCCACCTCCACCGACGCCCCCTCGAGGTGCAGGGCCATGGTCACCAGGTCGGTGATGCCCTCCTCGTCGTCGACGACGAGGATGCGGTGCTCAGCGGTGGTCATCGCCGCTGCACGTCGCCCCGCCGGCCCGGCGACCGCTCCCTCCCATCCCACGCATCCCACCATGGTGACGGAGTCAGCTGTGCGTTTGCTTAGAACCGGTGGCGCCATCCGGCCGCAGGGAGCGGCTCGCCGTCGAGGGTGCGCACCCCGGGACGACCGGTGCACCATCCCACCGGGATCGGGGGTGCCAGGTCAACAGACTGGAACGCCGTCACCAGGGCGTCCGGCGCCCCGGTGGCCACCAGGAGCTCGTAGTCCTCGCCTCCCGCCAGCCCCTCCTGGCGGGTGGCCCCGTCGGCCACCGGAATCCCCTCCAGGGCCGCCCCGACCCCGGACGCCACCGTCAGATGAACCAGGTCGGCGGCCAGTCCATCGGAGAGGTCGATGGCGGCCGAAGCGCCGGCCCGGCGGGCAGCCTCCCCGGCGGCGAGCCGGGCCACCGGTCGGCGGTGGGCCCGGATCAGGTCGGAATCGGGCGGCCCGCCACGGTCATCCGGGCCGCCGGCCCGCAGGAGCCGGAGACCGGCGGCGGACCGCCCCAGGCTCCCGGTGACGAACAGGCGGTCACCCGGGCGGGCCCCCGATCGCAGGAGCGGTGCAGGCCCGTCGCGCTCGGCCAGGCCGAACACCGCGGTCGAAAGCACCAAGACGGGGGACTCGGCCAGGTCGCCGCCCACGATCGTGCAGCCGGTCTCCTCGGCGGCTTCGGCCAGCCCGCTCCCCAACTGATCGAGGTGGGTGCCCACCGGCGCCGCCATCGACACCAGGGCGTGGGTGGGCCGGATCCCCATGGCCGCGAAGTCCGAGACCGCCACCATCAGCGCCTTGTAGCCGACGTCCTCGGGCCGGGACAGGTCGAGATCGACGTGAACCCCACCCACCACCAGGTCAGTGGACAGGAGCGCCCGTTCTCCCGAGGGAAGGCCGACGACGGCGGCGTCGTCGCCGATCCAGGTGTCACCCACCGGCGGCACCTCCCCACCCGGGGTGCGGAGCCGGGCCGCCGCCTCGAACCGATCCTTCAGGCGGGCGATGGCGTCGAATTCGTCGACTGGCCCGGGCGGGCCGGGAAATCCCCCGGGAAATCCCCCGGGAGCGCC
Organism: uncultured Acidimicrobiaceae bacterium; assembly: GCA_963833585.1. GTDB lineage: Bacteria > Actinomycetota > Acidimicrobiia > Acidimicrobiales > RAAP-2 > Bog-756. Next base: position 563,132 of record CAWHYF010000005.1, read on the forward strand.
ACCGGAATTGGGACTCTGCACCCCTCTTGCCTACCATTGAGGGGCTGCAGCCCCACTACAATCGGTGGACAGCCGGCGGGCAGGCCGTGCGTGGCCCGCCCACCGGGAGCGCCCCACCGGAATACCGAGGAGGACCACCCAGCCCATGCCACCCACCACCAACAAGAAGCTGATCGCCTGGGTGGACGAGATCGCCGCGCTGACCCAACCGGACGCCATCGAGTGGTGCGACGGATCGGCCGCCGAGTACGACCGGTTGTGTCAGCTGTTGGTGGACCATGGCACCTTCACCAAGCTCTCCGACGCCAAACGGCCCAACAGCTACTGGGCCCACTCCGACCCGGGCGATGTGGCCCGTGTGGAGGACCGGACCTACATCTGTTCCACACTCGAGTCGGATGCCGGACCGACCAACAACTGGCGGGACCCCGACGAGATGCGGGGCGTGCTCACCGGTCTGTTCGAGGGATCCATGAAGGGGCGGACCATGTACGTGGTCCCCTTCTCCATGGGTCCCCTGGGCTCGGCGATCGCCCACATCGGCGTCGAGATCACCGACTCGGCCTACGTGGCCGTTTCGATGCGGATCATGACGCGGATGGGCCGAGGGGCCCTGGAGGTCCTCGGTGAGGACGGCGACTTCGTGCCGTGCCTCCACTCGGTGGGTGCACCGCTCGCCCCCGGCGAAGCCGATGACCCGTGGCCGTGCGACGCGGAGAACAAGTACATCGTCCACTTCCCCGAGACCCGGGAGATCTGGTCCTACGGGTCCGGCTACGGCGGCAACGCCCTCCTCGGCAAGAAGTGCTTCGCCCTCCGCATCGCTTCGGTCATGGCCCGGGACGACAACTGGCTGGCCGAGCACATGCTCATCCTGAAGCTGACCTCCCCGGCCGGAGAGACCCGGTATGTCACCGGCGCCTTTCCCTCGTCCTGCGGGAAGACCAACCTCGCCATGCTGATCCCCACCCTCCCCGACTGGAAGGTGGAGACGGTGGGCGATGACATCTGCTGGATGAAATTCGGCCCTGACGGCCGCCTCTACGCCATCAATCCCGAGGCCGGTTTCTTCGGGGTGGCGCCGGGGACCAATCGGCTCACCAATCCCAACGCCATGTTGACCCTGGACGGCAATGCCATCTTCACCAACACCGCCCTCACCGACGACGGGGACGTCTGGTGGGAGGGTATGACCGACCAACCGCCGGCGCACGCCACGTCCTGGAAAGGTGAGGAGTGGACGCCGGAGTCGGACTCACCGGCCGCCCACCCCAACGCGCGGTTCACCGTCCCGGCCGCCCAGGACCCCGCCATCGCCTCCGAGTGGGAGGACCCGGCGGGCGTGCCCATCGACGCCATTCTCTTCGGCGGACGCCGCGCTTCGGTGGTTCCGTTGGTGTTCCAGTCCCGGGACTGGGAACACGGGGTGTTCCTGGGTTCGATCATGGCCTCGGAGACGACCGCGGCGGCGGCGGGCGCGGTCGGCAACCTCCGGCGCGACCCGTTCGCCATGCTCCCGTTCTGCGGATACAACATGGCTGACTACTTCGCCCACTGGCTCAGCATCGGGGCCGGCGCCGACCGGGACAAGCTCCCCAAGATCTTCTACGTCAACTGGTTCCGCAAGGACAAGGACGGACGCTGGCTGTGGCCCGGTTACGGCGAGAACTCCCGGGTGCTGGAGTGGGTGTTCGAGCGGGTCAGCGGGACCGGTGAGGCCACCGAGACCCCCATCGGTTTCATCCCGGCTCCGGGGGCCATCGACACCGACGGTCTGGACGTGTCCGCCGAGGACATGGAGAAGCTGCTCACGGTCGACGTCGACGAGTGGCGGGCCGAGGTGCCGAGCATCCGCCAGCACTACGCCATCTTCGGCGACAAGCTGCCGGCCCAGCTCGCCGCCGAGGTGGACCGTCTGGAACAACAACTGGACTGACCAACCGCTCTGTCGGATTCGGCTCGGGACCCGGGCCCAGGCCCGGCGGTGGCGGCCGGGCGCTCAGGTGGCGGTGCCTACCCGGTGGGGAGCGCTCTGGCTCCCACGCACGGCCCGTCGGGAGCTCACGTACGACAGCGCCCCGATCGCGGCGACCACCGCCATGACCAGGCTGCCGGCCGCCACCGGCAGGGACAGCACCACCGGTACGAAGGAACCCACCACCCACATCAGCTGGAACCTGGTCTCGAACCGTGCGAAGGCCCGTCCCTGGTTGGACTCCCGCACATGGCGCTGGACCAGGGCGTCGAAGGACGGTTTGGCCACCGCGCTGGCCAGCCCGACCACCAGGGCGATGAGCGCCCAGAACCACCGGGCCGTGTAGAAGGCCCCACCCACGGTCACCGCGGCGACCAGCAGGAGTGCGCCGGTCAACATCTGCTGTTCATCGAGGTAGCGGCGGATCCGTGACACCAGCAGGACCCCGATGAGCGCTCCGGCGGTGAGTCCCCCGAGCACGAACCCGAACCACCAGGTGGCCGCGCCCGTCCGGCGCAGGCCGAAGGCGAAGAGGAAGGTGGTGAAACCGACCAGGGCCTTCAGCACCGACATCGGCATCAGGGCCAGGGTCACCTCGGTGTCGGCGATGGGCTCGAAGGCGGCCAGGTCCTCCTCGTCGCCGGCCCATTCGGGATCGAAGTCCGGCGCCATCTGGACCGGGGGCGCCGTCCGGGCCACCGACCGGTGCGGGCGCCTCTTGGAGGCCACCCCGGGTTGGGCACGGCGGGTCGCCCGCCTGCCGGCCAGCCGTCGGGGAACGGGAAGGCGCGCACCGGCGGCGGCGGCGGCGGCGAACACCGCGATGCTGGTCCAGATGACGCTCGACGCCCCCCCCAGTTTGAGGATGATCACCGCGGGGACGGCGAACACGAAGCCGGACAGGGAGGCCAACAGTCCCAACCGGGCATTGAGGGTGGCCAGGTCCGGCTCGACCAGGTTCTCGCCGGTGCCGGGATCCTGCAGGTGGATGACCGGTGTGCCGTAGGGAGGGGTGGGGTCGGGCGTCCGGGGCGGCCCGGGGTCCGGGACGACGGCGGTCTCGGTGGCGACGGTGGACTCCGTGGGGTCGGCGGCCTCGTCGAGCATGCCCAGGGCGGCCATCTCCGGGACGAGAGCCCCCTTGGTCACCAGGTACACCTTGGACAGCACCAGCATGGCGAAGGCCTCGGGGAACAGGAGCAAGGAGTGGATGTCACGGGCCAGGAAGGGACAGAGCGCCGCTCGGCCCAGCGCCGAGGCCACCACCATGGCCCGGCGGGCCCCGCGACTGCGGTCGATGAGGGGTCCGAGCGCGGGAGCCACCACGGCGAAGGGGCCCATGGTCAGCAGCAGGTAGAGCAGGACCTTGTCCTTGGCCGCGGTGGGCGAGATGGAGAAGAACAACGAGCCGGCCAACGACACGGCGAACAGGGTGTCCCCGGCCGTCATGAGCACATGGGTCAGAGCCAGGCGGCCGAAGGGCCTGCGCTGGTCGAACAGGTCGGTGATGGCCGACCGGGCCAAGCGCTTGAACTGGTCGCTGCGCTCGCGAACTCCCACAACGGCATGGTAGGCGTCCGGCGGTCACGGGCCGGCTCATGGGCCCGTGGTGCCGGCGGTCGCTGGCGGCCCATCCGGCGGTACCATCGGCAGGTCACCGCCTGCCATCGCCATGGAGGAGTCCCATGCCGGTCAACGCCTATGTGCTCATCCAGACCGAGGTGGGGAAGGCCGCCACCGTGGCCCGTACCGTGGCGGCCCTGGACGGGGTGCTGGCCGCCGAAGGCGTCACCGGCCCCTACGACGTCATCGTGCGGACCGAGGCCGACACCGTCGACGAACTCGGCCGCATGGTGGTCGGCGCCATTCAGCTGATCGACGGCATCACCCGCACGGTGACCTGCCCGGTGGTCAACCTCTAGCCGCTCCTCCCCGGGCGTCGGGACCGTACCGGTCGGATGTCGCTCAGGTGACCGCGCCGGAGGCCCGCAGCCCGGCCACCTCCGAGGGGTCGAGTCCCCAGGCGCCGAGCGCCTCGTCGGTGTGCTGACCTGGATTGGGTGGGGGACGGCGGATGGCGCCCGGTGTACCCGAGAACCGTGGTGAGGGAGCGGGCTGGACCACGCCGGCCACCTCGGTGAAGGTCCCGCGGGCCCGCATGTGGGGATGATCGGGTGCCTCCACCGGGGAGAGCACCGGGGCGCCACAGGCGTCACTGCCCTCGAAGACGACCTCCCATTCCTTGCGGGTCTTGGCGGCGAAGAGGGCGGCGAACCGTTCCTTCATCTGCGGCCACGCCTCCCGGTCCATCTGATCGGGGAGGTCCGCAGTGTCGAGACCCAGGAGTCGGAGGAGCTCGGCGTAGAACTGGGGCTCGATGGCCCCGACGGCGAAGTACCCGCCGTCGGAGGTCCCGTAGACCTCGTAGAAGTGGGCTCCGGTGTCCAGCAGGTTGGTCCCCCGCTGGTCCTTCCAGATGCCGGACGACATCAGGGTGTAGGTCATGGTCATCAGCGAGGCCGCGCCGTCGACCATGGCGGCGTCGATCACCTGACCCACCCCGGTCTGGCGGGCACTGATGATGGCGGCGCACATCCCGAAGGCCAGCAGCATGCCGCCCCCGCCGAAGTCGCCGACCAGGTTGAGCGGGGGGAACGGACGCTGACCCGCCCGGCCCATGGGCTCGAGGGCCCCGGCCACGGCGATGTAGTCGATGTCGTGCCCGGCGGTCGGGGCCATCGGCCCCTGCTGGCCCCAACCGGTCATCCGGCCGTAGACCAGTCGGGGGTTGCGGTCGAGGCACACCTCGGGGCCGAGGCCCAGGCGCTCGGCCACACCGGGACGGAAGCCCTCCATCAGTCCATCGGCCTTCTCCAGGAGCCGGAGGACCAGCGACACCCCGTCGGGGTGCTTGAGATCGACCGCCACCGACCGCCGGCCCCGGTTCATCAGATCGACGTGCGGTTCGCTGTTGGGAGGGTAGGTGGCCCGGTCCGACCGGTCGATCCGGATGATGTCGGCGCCGGCGTCGGCCAGCATCATGCCGGCGAAGGGTGCGGGCCCGAGACCGGCGAATTCGATGATGCGGACGCCCTCGAGGGGGCCGCTCACCTGGAGCCGTCCCGTCGGGGCCGGAACGTGATTGTCATGGCCGGATGGTGGCTCCTTCCGACCCCGGGGGTCAAATGGAAGGGCCGGGCGCCAGGTACCCTGCCGGAAGGGCGGGATCGGCCCGCCCGCTGCCCGACCGAGGGAGTCGACGGTTGTCCGAGACCCGACGAGCGATGGGTCCGGGACGGGTCAACCTGATCGGAGACCACACCGACTACAACCGAGGCCTGGCCCTCCCCCTGGCCGTGGGCCTCGGAGTGACGGTGACCTTCACCCCCACCCGTGCCCCGACCATGGTGGTCACCTCAACCGCCTTCGCGGGGTCGGCCGAGATACCGATCGGCCTCCCGTCCGACGCGGACCTCACGGCCCTGCAGCCGGCCTGGGCCCGTCTGATCGCGGCCATGGCCCTGCTCAGTGCGGTCCGCACCGGTGGCACCCTGGCCATCGAGTCGACTCTCCCGGTGGGGTCGGGCCTGTCGTCCAGTGCCGCCGTGGGCGTGGCCCTGGCCGAGGTCTTCGGGATGGACGGCGCACCCGAGGCCGTCGCCCGGCTGGTGCAACAGGCGGAACACCGGATCGGTGTCCCGGTCGGCCTCATGGACCCGCTGGTGTGTGCCGGGGGCCGGGCCGGCCACGCCCTGCTCATCGACTTCGGCCCCCTGTCCGTCCGGCCGGTGGCCCTCCCCGGGGACGCCGAGATCGTGGTCCTCGACAGCGGCCAGCGCCGGACATTGCGGACCTCGGGCTACGCCGCCCGGGTGGCCGAGTGCCGGGCCGCGGCGGAGGTGGTGGGGGTTCTCGGGCAGTGCCGCGAGGAGGACCTGGCGGCGCTGCGTGATCCCGTCCTCCGGTCGAGGGCCCGCCACGTGGTCACCGAGTGCGCCCGGGTGCGGGCCACCGTCGACGCCCTGGCCCGAGACGACCTGGTGGGGGCCGGGGCCCGCCTCTCGGAGAGCCACCGGAGCCTGGCCGAGGACTTCGCCGTGTCCACTCCGGTCCTCGACGCCCTGGTGGCGGAGGTGGCATCCCGTCCCGGGGTGCTCGGGGCCCGGATGACCGGGGCGGGCTTCGGGGGGTGCGTGGTGGCGCTCACCCGGCCGGGGGCGCTCGACCCGGGCACGTGGCCAACCCCGGCCTGGCGGCTGCAAGCGTCCGACGGCACGGTGGCCGCGCGGCGGACCTGATCCGGTCCCCGTCCCCGGGGAAGCCCTACCCGTAGCCCAACTGGTCCTGGTCCTCCCGGTACGGTTGCAGGCGCCGGGTGATGATCCTCTGCAGGATCACCGGTTTGCGGACATCGTCGATGCAGCGGATCAGGTCCTCGCCGCGGATCTCGAGCTCAAGGCGGCCGGCGCCGACGATGCGCCGGGGCAGCGACTGCACCGCGACCACCGACACCACGTAGGTCAGAGGGGTCTCGGCGTACCGGGGCGAGAACAACCCCCACTGCTCGACCAGACGCACCGAGGTCACGACCAGCCCGGTGGCCCACCATCGGGTCGCCCGGACCGTCAGCCACACGCAGGGCACCGCCACCACCAGCCCTTCGATCCAGTGGACGGTGACCGACGAGTGGGGGTAGCCCACGTCGAGCGCCACCCCGATGCCGATCACGACGGCGGCGACCGCCAGCGGGGCCGAGAGGTACGTCCAGTGCGGCCGGATGTCGACCAGCACCTTCTCGCCGGGCAGGAGTTGGAACCGACGGACGGCCAAACGCCTCAGCCCAACTTGCCGGCGATCGATCCGGCCGAACGCAGGACCGTTCCGTCGGCACCGGCGGCGGAGTAGGCGTGCGTGGGGCGCTGGCGGGCTTCGTCCAGCAGGTCGTGGAGGAGGACACCGAACGGAACGGGCGGGTCCACCCACAGGTACCGGGCCAGCGAACCGGGAATGGTGTTGATCTCGTTGACCACGAACTGCTGACCGTCGGACAGGTAGTCGATGCGGGCCACCCCGCGGACACCGGTGAGCTGGGCCACCACCTCGGCGGCCTGTCGTAGTTCCTTCTCCAACTCGGCGGGAATCTGGGCCGGGAGCTCCCGGTTGGCCCCGGCCATCCCCTCGCCGGCCACGTACTTGTCGCGGTAGTCCAGGATGTCGGTGGTGGCGGAGGCCCGGATGGGCCGCTCGACCGCGGACAGCTCCAGGGCCGGCCAGCTGCGCACCGCCACCTGCAGGTCGAACAGGTCGGGTCGGTACGGCTCGACGACGGCCCCGTAGCGGAGGTGGGGGTTGGCCCGGAGGCGGGCGGTGGCGGTGGCGGCATCCTCGACCACGTCGATGCCGATGGACGAGCCCCCGAACCGAGGCTTCACGATGTAGGGCCCGTCGAAGGGCGGCGGCTCGCCGTCCGGGGTGAGTTGCGCTCGGGGCAGGGTGGGCAACCCGGCGGCGGCCACCACGGCCCCGAAGGCCAACTTGTCCATGCCCAGCGCGGCGCCGGGCACCGTTGGACCCGAGTAGCGGATACCGGCCAGGTCCAGGGTGGCCTGGAGGGAGCCGTCCTCGCCGGGACCGCCGTGGCAGCACACCAGGGCGGCGTCGATCTCGAGCACCCGGGAACGGCCCAGGCGCCCCCCAGGCTCGGTGAACCCCCCGCCCGGCGTGGCATCGAGTTGGAGCCGGGTCGCCCCCCTCGGCACTCCTTGCACGAAGGCCTCCGCCTCGAGGTCCGGGTCCACCTCGAACCAGTCACCGGTCTTGGACCAGAACAGCGCCCGGAGGGACGGGGTGGGTCCGGGAGAGGCGGCCAGGCCGCGGGCGGCCTGCAGCCCGGTGAGCACGCTGACGTCGTGCTCGGGAGAGGGTCCTCCGAAGATGACGGCTACGTCGGGCACGGTGGGAGACTCCTCCGATCGGTGGCGTGGCGGGTGGCGGGTGGCGGGTGGCGACGGGATCAGGCCCGAGCTCGGGCGGGCACCTCAGCTTTTCAAGGGTAGTGGTCCGGCAGGTCGTTCTCGTACAGCACCGCATCACCCGGCCCGAGATGCTGGCGGACCCACGACACGGCATGGTGGCGGTGGTCCACCAGGGTGACCGTGACCCCACCACCCCGGTCGGAAGCGGCCCCGGCCACCAGGGCCCGGCGATTGGTGCGGCCCACCACGATCAGGTCATCGGCCACGGCGGCGACCATGGCACCGAACCGCTTGTTCTCCTCGTACTGGCGGGAGCCCAACTCCACCATCCCCGGAGTCACCACCACCCGGCGGGGTGCTGGCCCGGCTTCGCCCTCCGGCCCCGGTGCTCGCGGGGCCTGGGCCACGAGCGCCTCGAGCGCCTCGGCCGCCCCCGCCGGGTTGGCGTTGTACGTGTCGTCGAGGATGGACACCCCGGACTCAGAGCGCGCCGCCTGCAGTCGGTGGTCCACCGAGGGGAGGGTGGCCAGGCGTCCCCCGATGTCCTGGCGATCCACGCCGAGCCCCAGGGCCACGGCGACGGCGACGGCCAAATTGGAGGGGTGGGAGCCGGTAGGGACGGCGACGCCCGCAGCCACCACCGCGCCGTCGACGCACACGTCCACGGTGGCCCCGTCGGATGACCGCATCACGGAGACACCCGAGGCCGAGTCGACCGCCGAGCAGCGGTGGACCCGCTTCCCCTCGGCAGCCGCCCGGTCGGCCAGGTCGGCGAGGCGGGGGTCGTCCACGGCCAGCACGACCTCCCCGGCCGTCTCCAGGATCTCGGATTTGGCCTCGAGGATCCGCGCCTCGGAACCGAATCGCTCCAGGTGGACCGGGCCGATGGCCGTGATCGCGGCGATGTCGGGCGGGCACCACCGACACAGGTCGGCGATCTCCCCCGGGCCGTAGGTACCCATCTCCGCCACGAACACCTCGGTTCCGTCGGCCAGGTGCTCGTTGACGGCGCGGGCCAGTCCGGCCCGGTTGTTGAAGCTGGCCGGAGTGGCCACCACCGTCCGGGTGGGACGGACCAGGTGGGCGATGTGACCCTTGGTCGAGGTCTTGCCGTAGGAGCCGGTGACGGCCACGACCGTGGGGTTCACCCGGGCCAGCCGGCCACGCGCCTCGTCCACGAAGTGGGTCCCGAGCCGTCGCTCGATCGGGGTGGTCACGAGGCAGGCCAGGTCGACCAGGAACGGCGCGGACAGGGCGGCGAGGGCGGCCGCGGGGGCCGCCGGTCCCACCGACACCCCGACCCCGATCACGATCACCTCCAGCGCCGCCCAGGTCAGGGCCAGGAAGCGGAGGCGTCGGGTCCAGGTCAGCGGCGAGGTGCGGCCCCGCACGGAGAGCCCCAACGGTCCGAGGGCCACCCCGCCGGCCACCGCCAACCCGGCCACCGACCAGAAGGGGGTGACCACCAGCGCGGCCACCATCACGGCAGCCAGCACGGCGTTGGCGGGGGTGCTGCGCCACCAACGGCCGGCGAACCGGGACACCGAACCGGAGAGGTAGTGCTCCCGCTGGGCGACCCGCAACCAACGGATTCCGGACGGCACCGCCGCCGAGACGCACGCCGCCACGGCCAGCCAGGCCACGCCGTGGTGCCACCGGCCCGGGCCCACCGCAGACAGTCCGGACAGGAAGACCGGGATGCCGGAGGCGGCCGTCATCCGGACACCCCAGTCGTCGATGACACCGGCGGTCGGCCCAGGACCACCTCAGCCAGCTCCCGGGGGGCCTCGGTCGGGGTCAGATGGCCGACGCCGGGCAGGACCAGTAGACGGGCCGACGGGAACAGGGGGCGGGCCCGCACCGCCACCTCCAGTGGGACCTCGGTGTCGTCGTCGCCCCACACCAGGTCCACCGGACAAGCGGCGCCGGCCATCTGCTCGTCGTACTGCTCGGCCAGCAGCCTCACGAACACCTCCCGCATCACCCCCCGGGCCGCCCGGTAGTCGGGCGAGCCGTACCTCTGGCGAAGGGCCTCCATCCGTTCCTCCCCGACCAGACCCATCCGGTGGAGACGTCGGGCCAACCGGAAGGACCGGGGCGGGCCCGCCCGTCGCCCCTCTCGGTCCAGGAGGGGGACGCCGGTCAGGACCAGTCGCTCGATCCGATCGGGCACCAGGAGGGCCAGGTGGACCGCCACCCGGCCCCCGAAGGAGTGGCCCACCAGGACGACCCGCTCATCCAGCACACCGGGCTCGGTGAAGACGGGGAGCAGGTGGCGGGCATACTGTTCCGACCCCCACGGCTCGGTTGGAGCGGGGGTGGCCCCGAAGCCCGGCAGGTCGAGGCCCACGACACTGATCGGGCCTCCGGGGAGCGCGGCAGCGGCGGCGACCACCGGGGCGAAATCCTGGTGGGTGCGGCGCCATCCGTGCAGGGCGAGCACCGTGGGAGGGCCCTCACCCCAGCTCGCGCCGAACAGGGCCCCGCCGGCGAACGACTTCAGCACCTGCACACACTACCGACCGGTCCGGCACCGGGGGCGCCATGGGCGCCCCACCTGACGACATCCCCTCCGGACCCGACGGGCCGGACCGGGACCGCCAGTGCGAAGAACCGGGGCGGCGGTACACCGGGCCAGTACTCTCGGCTCCCGTGGAACCGGTGCCGGGTGGAGAGTTGGACCGGAGCCTCGCCTCGCTGACCCCTCCCCAGCGGGAGGCGGTGACCTGTCCGGCACGGGCGGTCTGTGTCGTGGCCGGCGCAGGATCCGGCAAGACGAGGGTGCTCACCCTCCGGGTGGCCCTGCGCATCAGGGACGGGTCGGCCGACGCCGAACACACGGTGGTCTGCACCTTCACCCGCAAGGCCGCCCACGAGCTGCGGGAGCGGTTGCGACGGTTCGGCGTGCCGGTGGCCTCCCCGGCCACATCCGGGGGGGTGCCGGGGCCCGGCGTGAGGGCCGGGACCCTTCACCAGCTGGGCCTCACCCTCCTCCACCGCCACGCCCTGGACACCCGTCAGCCCCCACCCCGGGTCGCCGAGCACCGGTGGCGCACGATCACCGCCATCGTCGGGGATCCGGCCGCGGCGTCGATCGTGCAAGGCGAGATCAGCTGGGCCAAGTCCCGGTGCCTGGGGCCCGGCGCCTACACCGAGGCCGCGCTGGGAGCCGAGCGGTTGGTGGCCCTCCCGCCCGAGCAGGTGGAGGCGGCGTTCGCCGAGTACCAGGCGACACTGGCCCGACGGCACTCTCTGGACCTGGACGACGTCCTGGTCCGTGCCGCCGAACTCTTCCACGACGACGCCGGCTTCGCCGAGCGGATGCGCTGGCGGTACCGGCACCTGTCGGTCGACGAGTTCCAAGACGTGAGTCCGGCCCAGTTCTTCCTCATCCGCGCCCTCATCGGGGACCGGGACGACCTCTGTGCGGTGGGCGACCCCAACCAGGCCATCTACGGCTGGAACGGGGCCGATCCGACCCTGCTCGGCCGCCTCCCCCAGCTGGTCGGGGGAATGGAGGTGGTGCAGCTCGACGAGAACCACCGGTCGACGCCTCAAGTGGTGGCGGCGGCCTCCGCCGCACTCGGCCCATCCGACACTGCCCCACCCCGCTCGGTCGCTGCGGACGGGCCGATGCCGGTGGTCACCGACTACGACGACGACGAGGCCGAGGCCGGGGCCGTGGTGGCGTCCTTGCTCGAGCGGTCCGGCGACGGGGCACCGTGGTCGGACCACGCGGTCCTGGCCCGCACGCACGACCAGTTGGCCACGGTGGCCCGGGCCCTCACCGGCGCCGGGATCCCCTATCGGATCCAACCCGGTCGCGAGTCGCCGACCGCCGACCACGAGCATCGCCAGGACCCCCGCGGCGAAGAGGTCGGCTCCCCGACCGGTCAGCCTCCCGCTCCGCACCGCGGTCGACGCCCGGGTGGTCCCGGACGGTCCGGTCACGACGACGCGGTGGAGCTGGCCACCTTCCACCGGGCCAAGGGTCTGGAGTGGGAGTCGGTCTACGTCGTGGGGCTCGAGGACGGCTTCGTCCCGATCGTCTACGCCGAGTCCTCCGAGGCCCGACACGAGGAGCGGCGCCTGCTCTACGTCGCCCTCACCCGGGCCTCCAGGGACCTGCACTGCTCCTGGGCGCGCTCACGCCGCATGGCCAACGGCCGCTCCATGGATCGCCGGCCCTCGCCGTGGTTGGCCGCGGTGGCCCGGGTGTCGAGGGCCGGGACCGGGCGGGCGACCCGTCCCGACCCCCACCGGATGATCGCCGAGATGCGGGCCGAGCTGGGCCGCTGACGACCGGCCCGCCGGGTCCGGTGACCGCCGTTGACACCGGGACCGGATGCTGGGCGGCGCACCGGTCGGCCGGTCACTCCAGGTCCACGTCCACCAGGACGGGGGCGTGGTCCGAGGGCTTCTCCCCCTTGCGGGCGTTCCGGTCGATGAGGGCGTAGGTGGTCCGAGCCGCCAGCATCTCGGTCACCAGGATCAGATCGATCCGCATACCCCGGTGCCGGTGGAACGCGCCGGCCCGGTAGTCCCACCAGGTGAACAGGCCGTCCTCGTCGTAGATCCTCCGGAAAACGTCGACCAGCCCCCATCCCCGCAGCTCGGCCAGAGCGGTCCGCTCCGGCTCGCTGACATGGGTCATTCCTTCGAACTGGGACGGGTCCCAGACGTCGCGGTCCTCGGGAGCCACGTTGAAGTCGCCGCAGACCGCCACCGGGCCGGCGGGCGAGGCGGACTCCTCCAGCACGGCCCGCAGTCGGGCCAGCCAGGCCAGTTTGGCCGGGTAGTGCTCACTGTCCAGGCTCCGGCCGTTGGGCACGTACACCGAGACCACCCGCACCCCCCCGCAGTCGGCGGCGATGGCCCTCGGCCCCTGGTCGTCGTCCTCGGGGCCCAGGCCCCGGGTGACCTCGGCGAGGCCCAGCCGGCTGAGGATGGCCACGCCGTTCCACCGGCCGTCCCCGTGGTGGGCGGCCTCGTAGCCCAGCGCGGCGAAGGTGGCGTGGGGGAAGGCCGACTCGGACTGCTTGGTCTCCTGGAGGCAGAGGATGTCCGGCCGGGCATAGCCGATCCACTCCTCGACCCGCGGCAGACGGGCGCTCAGCGAGTTGACGTTCCAGGTGGCGATGCGCATGGTCGGCCCTCAGGTCCCGGATCCGCCGGCCGGCGGGTCGCCCCGGCCCCCGGGAGGGCCGGCCTCGGCGTCCACCAGGACGAAGAACAACTCGGACTGGCAGGCCAGCTCTCCGCCCACGGTGGCCCGACCGGTGCCCTTCCCGGCCCGGGACGACATCCGGCCCAGGGTCACCTCGAGATCCAACCGTTCCCCGGGGACCACCTGTCGACGGAACCGGGCCCTTTCGATGCCTCCGAACAGCGGCAGCATTCCGGCGCGGGCCGGATCGGCCAGGACGGCCACCGCACCCAATTGGGCCAAGGCCTCGACCATGAGCACTCCGGGCAGCGTGGGCCGGCCCGGGAAGTGCCCGGCGAAGAAGGCCTCGTCACCGGTCAGCTGCCAGTGTCCCCGGGCCGACTGGCCCGGCTCGACGGCGTCCAGTCCGGTCACGAACAGGAACGGGTCGCGGTGGGGCAGGTAGTCCTCGGCTCGCACGAACGCCGAGGCTACCGGTCGCACCCGGTCTGTGGCGGGCCCGCCGCGTCGGCCGCAGGCCCGGCGGAAGGCCGCCGGGGGCTCAGCCGGCCATGCCGGACAAGGCCAGTTCGGCCCGGCGGCGTGCGGCATCCAACGACACCAGGGTGAATGAACGCGTCTCACCCTTCGTCAGGACCTGGCGGGCCTTGTTGGGCGGGGGTTCGGCCAGGAGCCGCAGCGGCACGTGGCAGAGCATGCCGTCCACGTCGATGTGGGCCCCGTGCGAGGTGAATGCCGCCACGGTGCCGTCGAACGTGCTCCCGACCGGGTGGTTGGCCACGAAGGTGAGGAACGTCATCGGGTCGTTGAGGGCCTCGCCCTGGGACGCGGACAGGGGGTCGGACGAGATGGCGGCCCGAGCTGACTTCGTCACTCGACCGGCGCTCACCTCCCCGGCGGCCTTCTTGGCGCTTCGCCTTGACCGCCTTGGTCGTCTTGGCCGCCTTGGTGGTCTTGACCGCCTGGGTGGTCTTGACCGCCTTGGTGGTCTTGGCCGCCTTCGCCGCCTTGGTGGTCTTGGCGGTCTTGGCCGCCTCGGCGCCTCCTCCCGACCTTGGTGGCGGGTTCAGCCTTCGTGACTTCCTCTGCCATGGTGGCGCTTCCCGCCTTGGTGGCTCTCGCCGCCTTGCTGACAGGCTCGGCCTTGGTGGCGTGGGCGGCCTTGCCCGACCTGGTGGCCTTCCCGGCCCTGACCGACTTGGTGGCCTTGGCATCCGGCGGTGCGGGGACTTCGACGGCCTCGGTCTTCGTCACCGCCTTGACCGACCTCCCGGCCTTGGCCGCCTCTGTGGCGGTCTTGGCGGTCGTTGACGGCCTTGGGCCCTCGTCGGCCACGACCGGTTCCGGACTCGGGCGCCCCCTGCTCTTGGTCCGCCTCCGCCTGGTCCGACCCGGCCTTGGCGTCCCGCTTGGACTTGGCCGTCACCGATCGGCTCTTGGCCCCCCGGACCGGTGTCCTCGGGGTGAAGATCCAGCCCACGCCGGGCACGGGCTTGCCGCCGATGAGCCGGCCGGGCTCGAACAGCCAGGGCCGCTCGGCGTGGAACTCCTGGAACGAATCGTTGGACAAGACCAGGGCGCTCGATTTCTCGGCGATGCGCAGGATGAATCCGTCACCCCGTCCCACCGCTCCGGCCGGGGGGGCCACCATCTCCCCGTGCTCCACCGCCTGCTCGAAGGCTGCCACTTCCGAGGGGTCGATGCGGTGCCCGAACGAGGCGTCGACCACCACGGTCACGTCCGAGCTGGTAAAGCCCCGGTACTCCTCCAGGAAGGCCTGGATGGCCTCGTCGAGCTGGGCCAAGCTGGGGAGGGTACGTCCTTCGGTGGCGATGTTGGACCCGTCGACGACGATTCGCCGGCGCTCCGGGGGATCTTGTTCCATAGAAGTCACCAGTCAACCATCTGACCAGGGTTCCTCCGACCATACCCACCCTCCGCGGCGGGGCCGACACCCTAGGATGGCCCGGTGGCCACCGAGACTCCGCTCACCCACGAGTCCACCGATCTCCTCCAACACCTGATCCGGAACCGGTGCGTCAACGACGGAACGGCGAGCTCGGGCCACGAACACCGGAGCGCCGACCTCCTCCTGACCTACCTGGAGGACTCGGGCGCGGACCTCGAGACCTACGAGCCCGAGCCGGGGCGAACGTCACTGGTGGCCAAGATCCACGGCTCCGACCCCGCAGCTCCCTCACTGACCCTGCTGGGCCACACCGACGTGGTTCCGGCCAACCCCGACGACTGGAGCCACGACCCGTTCGGTGGCCAACTCATCGACGGTGAGGTGTGGGGCAGGGGGGCCATCGACATGCTCAACCTCACCGCCACCATGGCCACCGGGTTCCGACACCTGGCCCGCTCGGGCTTCCGTCCCGCCGGCGGCCTCACCTACGTCGCCGTGGCCGACGAGGAGGCGCTCGGGACCTACGGGGCCGAATGGCTCACCCGGCACGCCACCGATGCCGTCCATGGCGACTACGTGATCACCGAGTCCGGTGGGTTCCCGATGGGAGGAGCCGACGGGACGCCGCGCCTGCCGGTGATCGTGGGCGAGAAGGGGGTCTACTGGTGCCGGCTGGTGGTGAAGGGCACCCCGGGACACGGCAGCCAGCCCCTGCGCACGGACAACGCCCTGGTCAAGGCGGCCGAGGTCGTCCGCCGGATCGACGCCTTCGAGCCCCGGGCCGAGCTGCACGAGGCCTGGACCCGCTTCATCGAGGGGATCGGATTCCCGCCCGACCTGGCCGAGCCCCTCCTCGACCCCGAGCGCATCGACGACTTCTGCCAGCACCTGCCCCTGGTGGGCCTGGCCCGTCAGGCCCATGCCTGCACCCACACCACCATGGCCCCGACCATGATGCGGGCGGGCACCAAACTGAACGTGATCCCCGACCGGGTGGAGCTGGACGTGGACATCCGCTCCCTGCCGGGATGGGACACGGCCGACGTACTGGCCATGGTGGCGGAAGCGCTCGGGGACCTGGCCGACGACGTGACCGTCGAGATGGGTTCCGAGCAGGCCTCGACCACGTCGCCGATCGACACCCCCCTGTGGGACGCCCTGGAACGGGTCAGCCGCATCTTCTACCCCGGCGCACGCACCGTGCCCTACCTGACCGTCGGCGCCACCGACGCCCGGTTCCACCGGGCGCTCGGCAGTGTCGCCTACGGGTTCGGCCTGCACAGCCGGGCCATCGGCTTCGAGCAGTACGGGGCCATGTTCCACGGGCTCGACGAACGGGTGGACCTCGAGTCGCTCCGTCTGTCCACCGAGATGTGGATGGCCCTGGCCCACGACTTCCTGACCTGACCGGGTTCGCCGCCGCGCGCCGCGGGCCTGGAGTGGGGAGGCGCGGCCGGTCGCCGGGCGATCCGGCCGGCTCAGGGTCTGACGCCCACCGCCCGCGCCAGCAGGTCATCCTGCTCCAGACGGTGCAGGGCGGCGCTGCCGGTGGCGGGGCTGGCCGACTCGGCCCGGCTGACGTGCCGCAGGAGGTGCGAGCTCCGCAGCATCTTGTGCAGACGTCCGTGCACGAAGTTCCACGCCCCCATGTTCTCGGGCTCCTCCTGCAGCCACACCACCTCCTCGGAGCGCGGATAGCCCTTCAGGATGCCCTCGATGGTCGTCTTGGGCCACGGGTACAGCTGCTCGACCCGGACCACCGCCACCGTCCTGCCGGGCTCCCCCAGCTCGTCCCGGCGGGCCAGGGCGTCATACGCCACCTTGCCGCTGCACAGGACGACCCGCTCCACCGCGCCGCGGTCGAACTCCTCACTCCCGGCGGCCGGATCGTCGAGGACCTCCTGGAACGACCCCGAGGTGAAGGCCGCCACCGACGATCGGGCCTGGCGGGCCCGCAGGAGCGACTTCGGGGTGAACACCACCAGGGGCTTGCGGTCGGCCATCTTGACCTGGGAGCGCAACAGGTGGAAGTACTGCGCGGCGGTGGTGGGCCCGGTCACCCGCAGATTGCCCCGGGCGCACAGGGTCAGGAACCGCTCGATACGGGCCGAGGAGTGCTCGGGGCCCTGGCCCTCGTAGCCGTGGGGCAGCAGCAGTACGAGGCCGGAGGTCTGACCCCACTTGTCCTCGGCTGCCACCAGGAAGTTGTCCACCACGATCTCGGCACCGTTCCAGAAGTCGCCGAACTGCGCCTCCCAGGCCACCAGATCGTCGGGCGCCACCACCGAGTAGCCGTACTCGAATCCGACACAGGCGTACTCGGAGAGCAGGGAGTCGCGGACGGTGAACCGGCCGCCGGGGAGACCGGCCAGGGGCACGTGCTCGGCGCCGGTGACGTTGTCCACCAGTACCGCGTGCCGCTGGGAGAAGGTGCCTCGGCGGGTGTCCTGACCGGTGAGACGGACGTTGGTCCCCTCCAGCAGCAGCGACCCGAGGGCCAGGGACTCACCCAGGGCCCAGTCGATCTCGCCGTCCGCCAGCACCTTGTCCCGCTGTTCGAACTGACGGGCCAGCTTGGGGTGCATCACGAATCCTTCCGGCACGGTCCGGACCGCGGCGGCCACCCGGGACAACACGCCGGCGTCCACCCCGGTCTCGGCCGGGGGGATCCACAGATCCGGCACCGAGTAGACGGGCAGGACCGGCTCCCGTGCCGAGGTGTCGGCCTCGGCGCGGGTCTCGGCGCGGGTCTCGTCGAGGGCGGCCTGCAGTCGGTCCGAGAAGTCGTCGAGCGCCTGCTCCGCCTCCTCCAGCGAGATGTCGCCCCGGCGGACCAGCGACTCGGTGTAGAGCTTGCGCACCGACCGCTTGGCCTCGATCAGGGTGTACATCAGCGGCTGGGTGTAACTCGGGTCGTCCCCCTCGTTGTGGCCGTGACGCCGGTAGCAGACCATGTCGATGACCACGTCCTTGTGGAAGGCCTGGCGGAAACCGAAGGCCAGCCGAGCGGCTCGGGTGCAGGCCTCGGGGTCGTCGCCGTTCACGTGGAAGATCGGGGCCTGCACCATCTTGGCCACGTCGGTGGGGTAGACCGAGCTTCGGGCGGCCTGGGGCGCGGTGGTGAAGCCCAACTGGTTGTTGATGACGATGTGCACGGTCCCACCGGTGCGGTAGCCGGCCAGCCCGGAGAGATTGAGGGTCTCGGCCACCACCCCCTGGCCGGCGAAGGCGGCGTCGCCGTGCAGCAGGATGGGCAGTACCGGGAAGGGATCCCCCACCCCCTGCTCGAACTCCGGGCCGCTCCCCCGCTCGCCGCCCAGTGCGTCCTGCTTGGCCCGGGCCATGCCCACCACCACCGGGTCGACCGCTTCGAGGTGGGAGGGGTTGGAGGCCACGGACACCGGGATGGAACCGCCGTTTCGGGCCACGAAGGTCCCCGACGCCCCTTTGTGGTACTTCACGTCCCCCGATCCCTGCACCGAATCGGGGTCGAGATTTCCCTCGAACTCCTCGAAGATCTCGCCGTAGGACTTGCCCACGATGTTGGCCAGCACGTTGAGGCGGCCCCGGTGGGCCATGCCCATCACCGCCTCGTGGAGCCCCTCGCGCACCGCCTCGTCGAGGATGGTGTCGAGCAGCACGATGGCCGACTCCGCCCCCTCCAGGCCGAACCGCTTCTGGCCCACGTAGCGGGAGTGGAGGAAGCGCTCGAAGACCTCGGCGGCGTTGAGGCGGCCGAGGATGTGGCGCTGCTCGTCGGGTGGGAGGACCGAGGGCACCCCTTCCAGGTGCTGTTGGATCCACTGCTTCTGGTCGGGGCTCTGGATGTGCATGTACTCGACGCCCAGGGTGCGGCAGTAGGCGTCGCGCAGGACGTGGAGGATCTCGTCCAGCGTGGCCGTCTCCTGGCCGGCCAGGCCGTCGGTGACGAACGGGCGGGGCAGGTCCCAGATGGTCAGCCCGTAGTGCAGGGGGTCGAGCTCGGGGTAGAGCTCGGGGGGTTCGGCGTCCAGGGGGTCGAGGTGGGCGATCAGATGGCCGCGCACCCGGTACATGTTGATCAGGGTCTGCACGTGGACCTGTTTGATCAGCCGAAGGTGATCGCCTTCCCCCTGGTCGTCGGAGGCATTGACGTCGTCCTCCCACCGGGCCGGCTCGTAGGGGATCTCGAGCGACCCGAAGACCTCGTCGTAGAAGCCGTGCTGACCCATCAGGCATTCCGTCATGTGGGCCAGGAACAGCCCCGACTCCGCACCCTGGATGATGCGGTGGTCGTAGGTCGAGGTGAGGGTGACGGTCTTCCCGATTCCCAGGTCGGCCAGCGTCCGGGGGTCGGCGGCCTCGAACCCCGGGGGGAAGCCGAGGGCACCGACGCCGACGATCAGCCCCTGCCCGGCCATCAGGCGGGGCACCGACTGCGCCGTCCCGAGGGTTCCGGGATTGGTCAGGGTCACCGTGGTGCCGGCGAAGTCCTCCGGGGCGATCCTGTTGGTGTGGATCTTGCGGACCAGCTCCTCGTAGGCCCCGACGAAGGTGCGGAAGTCGAGGGTATCGGCGTCCCTGATGCAGGGGACCAGCAGCGTCCGGTTCCCTGGGGACTTCTCCACATCGACGGCCAGGCCCAGGCCCACGTGCCGGTGGCGGAGGACTCCGGGAGTGCCCTTCCCGTCGGCGTCGGCCACGAAGGAGGCGTTCATGGCCGGGACGGCTCTCAGTCCCTTCACCACCGCGTACCCGATCAGATGGGTGAAACTGACCTTGCCCCCGGTGGTGCGGAACAGCTGGTTGTTGACGATGACCCGGTTGACCTCGAGCAGCTTGGCCGGGGCCACCCGCACGCTGGTGGCGGTGGGAACCCCGAGGGACGCCTCCATGTTGGCCACGATCCGCCCGGCCGCGCCCCGCAGGGGCGTGGCCCCGTCGCCGGCCTCGGCGCCGGGATGCGGGGCCGGAGAGGACGGGACCGGTACGGACCGGGTCGGTGGGGTGGCGGCGACCGGTGGGCGGGTGGTGACGGTGGATCCGTTGCCCGCCGTCGGTACCCTCCCGGGGGACGGGGCGGCCGCATCTGGTCCGTCTCCGTCACTGAGCGCCGGAACGGCTGACGGCGGGGCGGTCACCGGAGCCGGGGCGCCGGCCGACCGGTAGTCGACGAAGAACTCGCGCCAGGAGTCCGAGACGGAGGTCGGATCGGCCAGGAAGCGGTCGTACATGTCCTCGACCAGCCAGGCGTTCGGGCCGAACGCCCCCGCTCCGGCCACCGGGTCGGTCCCGGGTCTGTCGGCTCGGTCGTCCCGGCGGGCGTTGACGGTCATCGTCCGTCCAGCCTAACGGGACCGGCCTGGCCCACCCTCCCTCGAGGCACTCCTCCGCCGTACCCCGCCGGCTGCTCCCCCGGCTCAAACCCCGGTGGCGCGACGGTGGGCCGTGATCCGGGTGACCCCGGCACGGCCCACCGACGTATGACACGGCGGCGAACGGACACCGCCGGGTTGCTACTTGGCCTTGGCCAGCTTCGGTGCCGGGGCCTGGCCGTTCACGACCTTCTTGAACGACGCTCCGGCGGAGACCTTGGGGCTCTTCGACGCCTTGATCTTGATCGACTCGCCCGTCTGCGGGTTGCGGCCGGTCCGAGCCGCGCGCTGGGCCCGATCGAAGGTCAGGAAGCCGGTGATGACCACCTTCTCGCCTTTGGCCACGTTGGCCACCACGACGTCTTCGATGCCGGTCAGCACCGTCGCCACGTCCTTGGAGGTGGATCCGGTGTGGGCGGCCACGGCCGCGATGAGATCGGATTTGGTAAGGGGCACTGTCTCTCCTTCGTGTTGGAACCCACAACAATGCACGATCTGAGCGGCCCATGTGTGCATGTGTCCCCGAATCGGGCCCATTTGCGGGCCCATCTGCCCCGCCCGGGGTCGGGTCGGGCGCCCCGGACGGGCCGGGATGGCGCAGCCGGGGGCCACCTGAAAAGCTGGGACGGCCATGCCCGCCTCCCTCCCGCTGGCCGTCACCGAGCGCGACCCGGGCGGCGGCGCCGATGCCCTCCCGCTGGTGGTGCTGGTGCACGGTTCCCTCGACCGGGCGGCCAGTTTCACCCGGGTGGCGCGCCGACTGGACGACCTGCACACCGTGGCCTACGACCGGCGTGGGTATCAGGGCTCCCGTGACGCCCTACCCCTCAACTCGACGCTCGACGGTCACATCGACGACCTGTTGGCGGTGATCGACGGGCGGACCTCGGTGGTGGTCGGTCACAGCTACGGGGGGGACGTGGCCCTCGGGGCCACGCTCCGGGCCGGTGGGGGTTCGGGGATCGTCGCGGTGGTGGCCTACGAGCCGCCGATGCCGTGGTTGGGCCGCTGGGCCCGCAGTTCCACCAGCTCCGCCGCCATGCAGGCCGACCCGGCGTCGGCGGTCCCGACCCGGTCCTCCCACCACCGGAGCGGCGCAGAGGCCGAGCGCTTCTTCCGGCGCATGGTCGGGGACGCGGCCTGGGACCGCATGTCCGACGCGGCCAAGGAGCAGCGACGGGCCGACGGGCCGGCACTGGAGGCCGAGCTGGCGGCCATCCGGATCACCGAGGCCCCGTTCGACGTCAGGGCTCTGGCCGTGCCCGCCACCTTCGGGACCGGCGACCGATCGGCCTCCCGCCACCGGGCCACGGTGGAGTGGCTGGCCGAGCAGGTTCCGGGCGCCGAGCGGGTGGAGATCCACGGAGCCTCGCACGGGGCCCACCTGACCCACCCGGACGCCTTCGCCTCGATGGTCCGGTCCGCGGTCGCCCGGGCCGGCTATTCGGTGGGATCGACGACGTGAACATACTGGTGAGCGGGGCGTCCGGCCTGATCGGGACGGCACTGGTGGAACGGCTCCAGCGGGAGGGGACCACCGTGACCCGTCTCGTCCGGAACCCGACCGGCCCGCCGGGCGGCACCCGACCGGGACCGGCCGATCTGACCTGGGCTCCCGACCGGGGCCAGATCGACGTGGCCGGGTTGGACCGCGCCGGACCCTATGACGGCGTCGTGCACCTGGCCGGGGCCGGCATCGGGGACCGCCGTTGGTCGGCCGACCGCAAGCGGGTCGTCCTGGAGAGCAGGACCGAGGGCACCCGACTGCTGGTGGACTCCCTCCTCCGGCTGTCCACCCCTCCCCCGGTGCTGGTGAGTGCGTCGGCCGTCGGCTTCTACGGCGACCGGGGGTCCGAGGAGCTGACCGAGGCGTCGACCTCGGGTACGGGGTTCCTGGCCGAGGTGTGCCGGGCATGGGAGGCCGCCGCCCGACCGGCGGCCGACGGCGGGATCCGGACGGTACTCCTGCGTTCCGGCATCGTCCTCAGCCGCCACGGCGGCGCCTGGGGCCGACAGCTTCCCCTCTTCCGCCTCGGGCTGGGGGGGAGGATGGGCTCCGGCCGCCAGTACCGCAGTTGGATCACCCTGGAGGACGAGATCGGCGCCGTCCTGCGCTGCCTGGCCGACGATGGCCTGACCGGCCCGGTCAACGCCACGGCACCGCGGCCGGCCACCGATGCCGAGCTGGCCCGGGCCATCGGCGCCGAACTCCACCGCCCCACCGTGCTGGCCGTGCCGGCCGCCGCACTGCGTCTGGCCCTGGGGGCCGAGATGGCCTCCGAGCTGGTCCTCGGTGGACAGCGGGTCCTACCCGAGGCGCTGCAGTCATCGGGCCACACCTTCGCCCACCCCACCCTGACCGAGGCGGTCCACGCCGTGTTGGCCGGCCCGGGGTAGGCCGGTCGACGGGCTCCGGGAGGGCCGCCCCGGTGACGGGGCCACGGTTACGCTGTCCCCCGGGTCGGGTCAGCCGGCTCGACCCGGGGGGACCCGGCCAGCGACTCCACGAGGGGGACACCACCCATGACCACCGTCACCGATACCGGCGGCAACGGCCGGGGCACCGAGGGCGACGCCGAGGTCGGGCCCGAACAGTTCGAGGCCGATGCCCGGGCCTTCCTCGAGGCCAACGCCTCCAGGCGGCCCGAGGAGGCGTTCGTCTGGGGGGTGGGATCGCAGAGCGTGAGCCTCTTTCCGGAGCGGACTCCGGCCCAGGACGCCGCAGACCTCGCGGTGGCGCGGGCCTGGGCCCAGCAGGTCTTCGACGCCGGCTTCGGCTGGATCAGCGGTCCACCGGCCTACGGCGGTCGCGGGCTGCCCCGTGACTACCAGCGCCTCTACGGCGCGGTGGCGGCCGAATACGCCACGCCGTCGATGTCGGCCTACGGCATCGGCCTCGGCATGGTGGCCCCCACCATCCTGGCGCACGCCACCGAGGAGGTGAAGCAGGCCTACCTGCAGCGGATGTACCGGGGCGACATCGTGGGATGCCAGCTGTTCAGCGAGCCGGGCAGCGGTTCCGACCTGGCCTCGCTCCAGACCCGTGCGGTCCGCGACGGCGACGAGTGGATCGTCAACGGTCAGAAGGTGTGGACCTCGGGCGCCCAATTCTCCGACATCGGGGAGATCATCTGCCGGACCGACCCGGATGCGCCCAAGCACCGCGGCCTCACCGGCTTCGTGGTGGACATGCACGCCCCGGGCGTGGAGGTCCGTCCCCTACGCCAGATGACCGGGGGCGCCTCCTTCAACGAGGTGTTCTTCAGTGATGTCCGGATCCCCGACTCCCACCGCCTCGGGGACGTCAACGGCGGCTGGACGGTGGCGCTCACCACCCTGATGAACGAGCGGGCCGCCATCGGCGGGAGCGGAGGTGGTGGGGTCGGCCTGCCCACCACCACCCGGCTGATCGAGCTGACCCGGGCCCTCGGGCGCTCGCAGGATCCGCTGATCCGCCAGCAGCTGGCCGAGGTGATCATCAACGAGCGGGTGGCCCGCTACACCAACCTCCGGGCCATGGCCACCCTGGCGGTGGGACAGCTCCCAGGTCCGGAGCTGTCCCTGTCCAAGCTGTCACTGACCGCCAACATGGTCCGCACCTGCGATCTCCTGTCGTCAGCCCTGGGCCCGGCGCTGATCGCCGACAGCGGGGCGTGGGGCACCTACGCCTGGTCGGAGTTCGTCCTCGGGGTCCCCGGCATGAGGATCGCCGGCGGGTCCGATGAGGTCCTGCGCAACATCCTGGGGGAGCGGGTGCTCGGCCTGCCCAAGGAGCCGGCCACCAACTGACCCTTCGAGTCCGGCGAGGCCGCCCGTCCGTTCCGGGCGGAGTGGCGGGTTCCCGAGGAGCCGGGGCCGGGCGGGGGCCGAGCTACCGGAACGCCAGGTCGTCCACGAAGGACCATGACCGGCGGTGGATGGAGGTCAGGCCGAAGCCGGACAGTGCCGTCCGGTGGGTCGGCGAGGGATACCCCTTGTTCCGGTCGAAGTCGAACGGGGGGAAGCTGTCGGCCCAGGACCGCATCAACCGGTCACGGGTGACTTTGGCCATGATCGAGGCGGCGGCGATGGACAGACAGGTGGCGTCGCCCCGGACGACGGTCTGCACCTCCGGCGACCTCGACCCGGGTTCGTCCGGATCGGTGACGTAGTCGAAGGACCCGTCGAGGAGGATCACCCCGGGCACGACGGTGAGTCCGCCCAGGCCCCGTCGGGCGGCCAGTCGGAGGGCCCGGGTCATGCCGAGGGCGTCGCACTCCTGAGAGCTGGCGTGCCCCACCGCCCACTGCGCGCACCACCGGTCGACCCGCGGGTATAGGTACTCGCGCTGGGGCTCACTGAGCTGTTTGGAGTCCCGGATCCCCTTCGGCGGCCTCCGGTCGAAGCAGTGGACCACCACCCCCACCGACACCGGGCCGGCCCATGCACCGCGCCCCACCTCGTCGAGCCCGGCGACCCACTGGTGACCGGCCGTACTGAGCCGACGTTCGAGGCGGGCGTTGGGCGGCTTCGGCCCGTTCACGTCCCTCCGTCCCCCGGTCGACCCTGTCCCGTCATCATCGCTCCATCGTTGCCGATCGCCCTCGCAGACGGTGCCACCGGGCGGGCGGCACCGTCCCGGGCCACCGGGTGCCGCGGTCGCTCGATGGCCCAAACCCGACCGTCCCCGACCCGATTCCGGGAGCCCGGGGCATGCGCTCCCGGAACGAAGTCTGCTACACCGGAGGTGTCGGGGTGGACTTCTCCGGAGACGCTCGACGGGCAGTTCGTCGGACGTCCGGCCGACCGGCCGGGCGCAACGAAGGGATGGGTGTCATGGGACTGATGGACAAGGTCAAGGCGTCGGCCGAGATCGGTCTGGCCAAGGCCACCGAAGCCGGCAAGGCCGGGCAGGCCAAACTCGACGCGGCCCAGGCCAAGCACAAGGCCGACGGACTCCTGCGGGACCTGGGCGCCGCGGTGTACGCCGACCACGTCGGCAAGGGCAGCGACGAGAACACCCAGACCGCCGAGCGCATCGTGGAGGACATCAAGGCCTACGAGGCCGAATACGGGCCCATCGGTTCGTGAACGGGGAGGAGTCGCCGGAGGCGCCCCGCCGGGTGGCGGTGGTGCCCCACACCCACTGGGACCGGGAGTGGTACGAGCCGTTCCAGACCTTCCGCCTGAAGCTGGTCCAGCTGGTCGACGACCTGCTCGACCGGATGGAACAGGACAGCTCCTACCGGCACTTCCTGCTCGACGGCCAGCTGGCGGTCATCGACGACTACCTCGAGATCCGACCGGAGTACGAAGGGCGGCTCGCCGCACTGACCGGGGCCGGACGGATCACCGTCGGTCCCTGGTACATCCTGATGGACGAATTCCTGGCGTCGGGTGAGACCATCGTCCGCAACCTCCAGGCCGGGCTCCGGCGGGCCACCGCCTTCGGCGGAGCCATGGATGTCGGGTACCTGCCCGACATGTTCGGCCACGTGGGGCAGATGCCCCAGATCCTGGCGTCGGCGGGGTTCGAGCACGCCGTGGTGTGGCGAGGGGTGCCGTCCGCCATCGACCGCAATGCCTTCCGCTGGGTGGCCCCCGACGGCTCCGGTGTGCGGGCCGAGTACCTGGTGGCCGGGTACGGCAACGGTGCCGCGCTGCCCGACGACGCCAAGGCACTGGTCCGACGGCTCCAGGCCCATCTCGAGGAGTTCGGGGGCTTCCTGCGTCCCGGCGACCCCCTCCTGCTCATGAACGGCTCGGACCACCTCCATCCGCAGCCCTGGTTGGGCCGCGTGGTGGCCGAGGCCAACCAGGCGCAGGGGCAGTTCGATCTGGCCGTCTCCTCCCTCCCCGACTACCTCCGCTCGGCCCCCACCGAAGGGCTGCCCGAGTGGCGGGGCGAGCTCCGCTCGGGGTTCCGCTCCAACCTGTTGATGGGCGTGGGTTCCAACCGGGTGGACGTGAAGCAGGCAGCGGCGCGGGCCGAGCGGGCGCTCGAGCGTCTGGCCGAGCCGGTCTCGGCCCTGTTCCTGCCGGCCGGGGCGTGGCCGGAGCGTTTCTTGGAGCTGGCCTGGCGCCTGGTCATCCGCAACGCCGCCCACGACTCCATCTGCGCCTGCTCGGTGGACGAGGTGGTCGACGCGGTCCTCCACCGCTACGCCGAGGCCCGCCACATCGGCGAGGGGCTGGCCGACCAGGCGCTCCAGACCCTGGGTCGCTCCATGGCCGAGCCCGGGCCGGTGGTGGTCAACCCGTCGGCCCACGAACGCGGTGGACTGGTCGAGGTGGTGGTGGCGGCGGACGCACCGCCGGGACCCGAGGTCCAGGTGTTGTCGGAGCGGGCCGGGCTGCCCGGCTCGTTCACCCTGGACGGGGGCCTGGTCCTCAACCTGCTGGGCCTCCTGCAGGGGGCCCGCATCAGCGACGACAGCTACGTCACGGACGTGTCCCTGGCCGAGGACGACACCGGCCTCGACATCAGTCTGGTCATCGGCTCGGAGCCGCGGGAGGGGGTCCCGGTCGAGGAGATCAAGCGGGAACTGTTCACCCGGCTGACGGCCCGCCCCGACACCGAGGTCCGGTTGCGGCTGGACCAGCCCCCGGTCCGACGCATCGTGGCCCGCCAGGACCAGGTCCCCGGCTTCGGGTGGTCCCGGTTCTCGGCCGCCCCCCTGGCCCACCCGGTCGACGTGGAGGGTGAAGCCCCCGGACCGGTGACCCTGACCAACGGGCTGGTCACCGTGGCCATCGACCCGGCCGACGGCAGCTTCGCCCTCAACGGCGTGGCCGGGTACGGGAGGCTGGTCGACGACGGCGACCACGGCGACACCTACAACTACTCGCCGCCCCCCAACGACACCAGGGTGGACACGCCGGACACCGTGTCGGTGACGGTGGACGAGCGGGGACCGGTGCGGGCCCGGGCCACGGTCACCAGCACCTACACCTGGCCGGACCGGGTGGACGAGTCCAGCAAGTCGCGGGTGGGGAGCCACCGGGTCCCGGTGACCACCACCGTCGAGCTGCGGGCCGAGGAGGAGCTGGTGCGGGTCGCCACCCGCTTCGTCAACCCGTCCCGGGACCACCGCCTCCGGGTCCATCTCCCCCTGCCCCGGCCGGCCGCCACCTCCCACGCCGAGTGCGCGTTCACCGTGGTGGAGCGGGGCCTGGTGGCCGAGGGTCGGGCCGACGAGGCCGGCATCCCGACCTTCCCGTCCCACCGCTTCGTCTCTGCCGGCGGCCTGACCGTGGCCCATGAGGGGCTGCTCGAGTACGAACTGGTCGACCTGGAGGAGGGCCAGGACGGTCGGGGCGATGCGGACGGCCGGGCTGACGACCGTGCTGACGACCGGGGGCCCGATCGTGCGGGTGGCCGGGGGCCCCGGGCCCGCACCCTGGCGCTGACCCTCCTGCGGGCCACCGGGATGCTCTCGCGGCTGGGGATGACCCTGCGACCCCTGCCGGCGGGCCCCATGCTGGCCATCGAGGGGCCCCAGATGCTCGGTCCGGTGGAGGTGCGCTACGGCCTGGCCGTCGGGGCGGTCGAGCCGTACCGGATGGCCGCCGAGCTTCTGGATCCCCTGCTCACCACCGGTTCGTTCGGTGGGGGCGACCGGCCGGCGCAAGGCTCGGCGCTCGGGGTGCGTGGCGCCGAGGTCTCCGCTCTCCGACGGGAGGGGGGCCGGGTGGAGGTGCGGTTGTTCAATCCCCGGGACCAGGTGACCAACGTCGAGATCGTCGGACGATCCGGGTGGCTGGTCGACCTACGCGGGCGTCCCCTCGCCCCGTTCGAGGGGAGCTTCGAACTCCGCCCCCAGGGCATCGTCACCGTCCGGCTCGACGGCGACTGATCGGGCTCCGTCCGGCTCTGCCCCTCGGCCCGGGGTCGGCGCACGCTCGGGTCCGGTGGGCAGGGTGCCGCGGCTGACGGCCCGCTCACCCCGCTCCCGCAGTTCGTCGAGCTCCCGCAGGACTCCCTCCAACCGCTCCCACCGCATGTTCCGGCGACGGTCGGCCCCCGGCTCGGTGCCCGGGCGCGACAGCTTCCATACCTGGATGCGGCCGATGTCCTTCAGGTTCCGGGTCCGGAGGGCCCGCAGCTCGAAGTCCGGCGCTTCATCTTCGGGGGCCTCGGCCTCGAGGCCCTCCTTGAATTCCTCGGAGGCCAGCACGGTGCCCGGGTTGGCCACACCGACCAGACGGCTGGCCAGGTTGACCACCGGGCCGTAGAAGTCACCGTCCTGAATCAGCACCGGGCCGAAGGCCAGCGCCACCCGCACGTCGGAGAGCAGGTCGTCGCCGGCGTAGGCCTCGGCCAGGCTCAGACCGATCGAGGCCGCACCGGTGGCCGTGGGAACCACGAACATGACCTCGTCACCGATCATCTTGACCACCCGGCCCCCCAGGGCCACCACGGTGTCGTGGGCCAGGGCCTCGAAGCGGGCCACCACCGCGGCCAGCTCCTCGTCGCGCAGGTGTTGGCTGAGCATGGTGAAGCCGACCATGTCGGCGAAGCCCACCGCCATGACCGGGCTGATCCCCTGGCCGGGCCCACGGCCCCGGTGGAGCATGGCCCGGCGGGTGGCCGCCTGCAGGTGCCGGCGCCAGACGTATTCCAGCAACCTGGTCATGGCCGGCAGCGTCGTGCCCGCCTGCCGGGCGAACTGGTCGGCATCGATCACGCTGTCGCCCGACGAGACCACCATCGGGGTTGCCCCGGGACCCGCCTCGGCCTCGGCGATCCGGGCCATGGACGACCCGATGACCCTGGCCATCTGGACGGCGGTCTCGGTCTCGACCAGGCCGACCGCCACCATCGACTGGAACAGGCGGACGGCTTCGATGTCCATGTCGGTGAACACCGGGTCGTCGTCGCCGACGTCGAGGAAGCCCAGGGCCCGCCAGAAGCGACGGGCCGTCTCGATGGGGATGTCGGTGGTCTCGGCCACCTGGACCTGGGTCATGCGTCGCTGGGTGGGAAGGACCATCCGGTCCACCATCAGGAGGTCGACGACGTCGTCGGCCACCGCCCGGTCGATCTCCTGGTCCGTGCAGCCCAGGTCGAGCAGGCGGGTCCGTACCCTGGACAGGGCGTCGCGGCGGGCCTGACCGGGATTCCCAGGGTCGTCCAGCACGGGCACACCCTACCGGCGGCCCGCCGCCGCTCCCGAGTACCGATTCCCTACGGGTGAGGCCGAGGAAGGATCCGTCCGACCGCCGCCGGCCCGGGAGGCCGGAGGAACCGGCCCCTAGACTGCGACGGTGGCGATGGCCCCCCCACCTCCCGGACCGCCGGGAACCGCGTCCCGCATGGGGACGCGTGCCGTCCTGGTACCGGTGAAGGCGTTCGACCAGGCCAAGCGGCGTCTGCATCTGGCCCTGAGTCGCGCCGAGCGCTCCGAGCTGTCACGGGCCATGGCCGACCGGGTGCTGGCGGCCGCCCATCCCCTGCCGGTGGCCGTGGTGTGCGACGACAACGAGGTCGCCGAGTGGGCCCGGGAGCACGGCGCACTGGTGGTCTGGGAGCCGCGGCGCGGTCTCAACGGGGCGGTCGAAGCCGGGGTGGACCATCTTGCCGCGCTCGGCGTCAGCCAGGTGACCGTGGCCCACGCCGATCTGCCCCGGGCTTCCCACCTGGCCGAGGTGGGCGAGGCCCCGGGTATCAGCTTGGTGCCCGACCGCTACGGCAACGGGACCAATGTCATGGCGCTGCCCACCGACGCCGGCTTCCAGTTCTCCTACGGGCCGGGGTCCTTCGCCCGCCACCGGGCCGAGGCCCAACGCCTCGGGCTTCCGACCCGGATCCTCGATCGACCGGACCTGGCCTGGGACGTCGACGAGCCGGGCGATGTGGTGGCGGTGGACGCCATGACCGCCGGTGGCACCGGTCCGCGTCTCCGGTGACAGATCCCGGATCAGGAAGCCCACGGGGAGCCACCGGGTCCGAGGAGCGGTCGGGAGGTCCGAGCGGGCTGCCGGTGGGCGACCTGCTCCGAGCCGGCGCCGTCGGGGTCGATCAGCCCGTTCCGTCCTGCGCCCTGGCCATCGGCGCCCATCCCGACGACATCGAGTTCGGGTGCGGCGCCACACTGTCCAAGTGGGCGTCGGCCGGGTGCCGCGTCCACCACCTGATCCTCACCGACGGGTCCAAGGGGAGCTGGGATCCGGGAGCCGATCTGGCCGCCCTGGTGTCGGCGCGGGAGGCGGAGTGCCGGGCGGCGGCGCAGGTCATCGACGGCGTCGCCGGTGGGGAGGTGGGCGCGGCCGTCGATGTGGAGGACCGGGTGCTGTTCCTCCACCGGGTGGACGGCGAACTCGAGAACGGGGTGGACGAGCGGCGGGAGGTGGCCAGGATCGTGCGCCGCCTCCGACCGGATGCGCTCCTGGGTCACGATCCCTGGCGCCGCTACCGCCTCCATCCCGACCACCGGGCGGCCGGCTTCCTCACCCTCGACGCGTTGGTCGCGGCCCGCGACCCCCACTTCTTCCCCGAACTGGGACTCATGCCCCACCGACCCGAAGCCGTGCTGCTGTTCGAGGCCGACCTGCCCAACCACGTCGAGGACGCGGCCGGATTCGAGCACCGGAAGATCGAGGCCCTGCTGTGCCACCGCAGTCAGTTCGAGTCCACCATGGGGATCGCGGGGACGGACCGAACCGGAGGGAATGTCGGACCGGTCGCTGGCGTCGGACCGGTCGAGGCGGTTGGGGAGGACCACGCCGCCTTCGCCGCCAAAGTTCGCCGGCAGCTGGCCGAGCACGGGTCCCTGGCCGGCCGGGCCTCGGGCGAGGCGTTCCACCGGATCACCGCCCTCTGACCGGATCTGCCCTCCGCCGAGGCCAGGTGCCCCCCGAAGACGGTACCCGGACGCGGCACCAGGGGCCCGAAGGCCCCTGGTGCCCACGCGGTCCACGGCCCCGGAGGGCGCCGCGGCCGGTCCTAGCTCCTAGCGGCGCTTGGCAGTCCGCTTGACGGCTTTACGGGCCGGGGCCCGCTTGGCCGTGCGCTTGGCGGTGGACTTCCTCGCCGCGGTCTTACGGGCCGGGGCCCGCTTGGCCGTGCGCTTGGCGGTGGCCTTCTTCGCCGCGGTCTTGCGGGCCGGGGCCCGCTTGGCCGTGCGCTTGGCGGTGGACTTCCTCGCCGCGGTCTTACGGGCCGGAGCCCGCTTGGCCGTGCGCTTGGCGGTGGCCTTCTTCGCTGCAGTCTTCCTGGCCGGAGCCTTACGAGCCGGAGCCTTCTTCACCGCCTTCTTGGCCGTCGACTTGCGGGCTGTGGTCTTCCTGGCCGGAGCCTTTTTGACCGTCCGCTTGGCTGCTGCCTTCTTTACTGCCATTCCTATTTCCTCCTTAGGGTTCAACGCTGTCTTGAACGTCGAACCGGTGGCGAACCGAACGCCTTTCGACGCCGGGATGGGTACCACTGCACCTGTCCGCGGATTTCGGCCCACCCGGGGACCACGGTCGATCGGGCTGAATGAACCGAACCCGACCACTGTGACCTTCCGCCCGGACCGAACCTCGGCGACAATCGTGTCGAACAGAACATCAACCACGCCTTCGACGCTTCGCCGACTCGACACTGTCGAATCACTCACCGTCTTGACGAGTTGAGACTTGTTCACGATCACCTCCTCAGCGATACGCAACATCTACAAGCAAAATGGCTTTTCACCCCCAGGTCAAGCACCAATCGATGTCGCGGTCACGCGAGCCGCGACCACCCGCGCCCCGCCGCCGCGTCGCAATTCGACCGCGACGCGTTCAGTGACGTCGGTGACTCCAGAGACCGTGGACAAAAAACCGTTTGTTTGCAAGGATTATTCGCACCGACGTCTTGATGTCTCACTCGCGGAAATCATCGTCCGCCTCCACGATCCACCAGTAAGTCACGGAGAACACGGATGGAAGACCGATGAGAAAAAAATCTGCGACTTTTCCTCCACAACGCGTCACAACGCCACATCGCGTCGCATTGGCTGCGGTGGCGTGCGCTGGACACGGCCTCTATCTCGGACACGATTCTCGCGGTTGGCGTTTCGTTCCGCCCGAGCATTCGGTGATGATTCTCGGTCCACCGCGCTCGGGAAAGACGACTTCGTTGATCATCCCCAACGTCCTTTCGGCCAACGGACCGGTGATCTCCACGTCGACGAAGCCCGATGTGCTCGACGCCACGGTGACCGCACGACGCTCCCTCGGCCGGTGTCACCTGTTCGACCCCAGTGGAACCCTCCGTCCAAGTGGAGAGCTGGTTCCGGTCCGCTGGTCGCCCCTGCAGTCGTGTGCCACGTGGCCGGGTGCGCTGGCCATGGCCCGCTCCTTGGTGACGGTGGGATCGGCCGGGCTGCGCAACGGTGGCGATCAGGGGGAGGGATCGCACTGGACCGAGCGGGCCCAGGCCCTGCTGGCCCCCCTCCTTCACGCCGCCGCACTGGACGGGTCGCCGATGCGGACCCTTCTGACCTGGGTCGATCGCCGCCAGGCGCTTCCCGCCCAGCAGGTCTTGGCCGGCGAGCCCGGTGGTGCCGCCGAGTTGGCCCGGAACCTTCTCGACGGCCTGGTCGCCACCGACGGGCGGGAGCTGAGCGGCATCTGGTCGACCGCATCGGGGTGCCTGGCCGGCTTCCGCACCGATGAGGCTCTCGAGACCACCGCCCGACCGACGTTCGACCCGGCCCGGTTCGTGGAATCGAGCGACACTCTCTACATCGCCGCCCCCGCCCACCAGCAGGCGGCGGTGGCCCCGATGGTGGTCGGACTGCTGGAGGACCTCCGACGCGCCGCCTACGCCCGCCATGCCGTGGACGCCGACACGAGGTCGGCGCCGGTCCGTCCCCCCGTGCTGATGGCACTCGACGAGGTGGCCAACATCGCCCCGCTCCCCGATCTTCCGGCCATGGTGAGCGAGGGCGGCGGTCAGGGCGTGATCACCCTGGCCTGTTTCCAGGACCTGTCCCAGGCCCGGCATCGTTGGCCGGGTCGGGCCGACGGGTTCCCCTCGTTGTTCGGCACCACCGTGGTCCTGCCCGGCATCGGGGACGTGTCCACCCTCGAGGCGCTCTCCACGCTGGCCGGCGACGAGGAGCTGGTCGTGCGCACCGTCTCGGCGGGTCAGGCCGCCACCGGCCACCTGGTCACCGACGTGATCGGCGGGCGCCACCACCGCGGGGAGAGCGTCGCCACCCACTGGCGCCGTCGGCTCCCGCCCGACGCCATCACGCGTGGCGTGGCCGGACACCTGCTGGCGTTCGACTCCCGGAACCAGCCCGGCTGGGTCCCCCTGGCCCCTTCCCATGCCGTCGAACCGTGGTGTTCACTGCGCGGGCTCGGGCTCGAGGTCGGTCTCGGGCATGAGGTCGAGGTCGGTCTCGGGCATGGGCACGGGCACGAAGAGGGCCTCGGTCACGAGGTCGGCCACCATGCCGGCCCGGCGGGATGGCCGACCCCCGAGCTCGGCCCCTGACGGTCGGGTTCCCCCGCCCACCCGGCGCGGTTCCCGGCCGACCCAACCGCTCGCCACCCCCACTCACCACCCGATCCCGTCCCGACGACGGACCCGATCGAGGGAGCGGGTCGGCCGGGTGGGGACCGCTCGGCCCTCGAGGTCCCAATCGATTCCCGGTCGGCGCCGGTGGCCGGCGGGACGCTCCAGACCCTCGTGGCCCGCCCCTGACCAGGGGAGCCGGCCGCCCTCCACCAGTCCGATCACCGCGGCCGGGTCCCACCGGGCCCCGAGAGCACCGGAGGTCGAGGACCGACCGTTCGGCGAACGGCCCTCGCCTCCGCACCCGTCGGCCAACCGGGCGGCCACCGCTTCGACGTCGCAGCCGGACCCGCCGGCCGGTGCCGACGCAGCCACCGCCGCCACCAGGTGGTGGGGACCCACCCATCGGCGGGCGCGCCCCATCTCCTCCAACCGCGCCCGCAGGCGGTCGACGTCGACGACCACCTCAGGACGGAGCGGGCGGGGCCCGACGGCGCGGGTGAGGTCACCGAGATCGAAGCCGAGATCGGAGGCTCGCCGTCTCCATCCGTCGATCAGGTGATCGACGGTGATGGTTCGGTCCTTCTCCGGTCGGTCGGCGTGAAACGCCGCTGCCGTCGGGGTCGGCCGGACAGACGGTCCGGCCCGTCGATGGCGGTACTCCTCCATCGAGGTCGACCGCGTGGAGAACAGCCGACGCAGGCCGTGGTCCACTCCGACGACCTCACCGGTCCCGGACGGTCGGACCTCCCAGGTCGCTCCCATCCGCTCGCCGAGCTCGAGCCGGAGCCGCGCGTGATAGACGGACTGGGCTGCGCCGAGGTGGGCGTGGAGACGCCGGCTGTCGAGGCCCGACCACGCGCCGTCGACTCCTTGAGCCACATTGGCCACCACCACGTGGGTGTGGAGATGGGGATCGAGGGCACGGCTGGTGCGGTGGAGGAACCCGCCGGCCACCGGTCCGGTGGCGGCCAGGAACACCCTCTCCCCCCTTCGGCTGCGCCGGACTCCTACTCCCTCCCGTCCCAGGTAGTCGAGGGCGTCGGCCACCGCCGCCTGATGACCGGCCCCGGCCGCGGCACCCATCTCCGGTGGTGCCAGCAGGTGCAGGAGGCTGACCGACTTCGGGGCGCAGAACGTCAGGTCGTACCCGGCGGAACTCCGATCGCCTCGCGAGCCACGGAGGGACCGTCCCGAGTACGGGTCACGTCCGTCGAGCACCTCGGCGAAATGGGTCGACTCGACCGCTCCCACCAGCCCGAGGGACGCCGCGCCCGAACCGGTCCAGACACCCGGCTCCTCCCCGGCCACCGGGCTGCCCTCGGCCCTCCCGGGGACCAGGTCGTCGACGTAGTAATGGTGGCCGCCCTGTCGGACGACGTGGATCTTGAGTACCACCGGCGCTCCCCCTGGGGTCCAGGTCGATCGTACTCATCCACTATGTTTCAATCAATACCAGTGCTTTTTATGATTTCACAGTACTTCCTAATCCGATCCATAGATCCGGAGGACCCGAGCGGCGGCCTCGGCGCCCAGGGACCGGTACTCCTCCGGCTCGACCACCCGGGCATCAGGACCGAGCCGGAGGAGGAGTCGTTCCAACCAGGCCTCGCCGCCCACGAAGAGCTCGACCTCGACCCGGTCCCCCACACCGGTCGGCGGTCCCACCGCGGGGACCGACTCCACCAGCCAGGCCGTGGCGGGGTCGAGGGAGAGGCGGACCCGACCACTGTCGGGGCCGGGCACGTAGGCCTCGAATGTCCCTCCCCGGGGGCGCGGGCCGGGCCCGACCGACGGATCGGGCCCGCCCGGGGCTTCCGGTCCGGGGACTTCACCGCCACCGGGCGGGGGAGGCTCCGTTGCCAGGGCGGCCTCGGGCGGAAACCCGGCGTCGAGCTGCTCGGCCTCGTTGATCCGGTCCACCCGGAACCGGCGAAGGCCGCCCGCGGCCAGGCACCAGGCGTCGACATACCAGTGACCCTCACTGGCGAAGAGACGGAGGGGGGCGATCTCCCGCACCGTGACCCGATCGGTGGAGGCCGAGTAATAGGAGATTCGGAGCAGTCGGCGGGTATCGAGGGCCTCCCGGACCTGGGGGAGATGGAGCGGAGTGTCCAGTTCGACGTCGATCTCGTCGCCCCCCAGCGCCCGGTCGAGCTTGGCCAGGGCCCGCGAGAGGGCACCGCTCTCGTCGCTGCCCGGTACGGCCAGGAGGGCCCGGGCCGACGTGGCCAGGGCCAGCCCCTCCGAGGGGCTCAGTCGGCGCGGCCGGGCCAGGGAGGTGCCCACCCGGACCGACACGGTGGTGTCGGTGACCACTATCTCCATCAGCTGGTCCGGCGTGTACGGGGGAACTCCGCAGCACGCGGCCATCTCCAGCTCGGTGACCAGGGCCTCGGGGGTGAGGTCGAAACGGGTGGCGGTCTCGTCGATGGGGGCCTCCCCCACCTGGGCCAGCCAGGCCAGGATGGCCAGGAGGCGTCGCAGCCGGTCGGCGGTGTTGGTGGCCATACTCAGCGAGAGGTCCGGCCCGATGCGGCGGACCCCGCCGTCGATCCGTCCGCGGGCCCGGGGGGCGGCACCGCGGCGACCGACGCCTGCAGGCGCTCGATGACGGCGGCCCGGACCCGGTCGGGACCGACCACTTCGGCGTGGTCCAGCAGGTCGAGGACCCAGAGGACCAGGGCCCCGACGTCGGTCACCGAGAGGCGGACCACGACCGCTCCCTCAGCGGTCCGGTCGACCACCGACTCGGCTCCCAACTCGGCGACCACCCGGCCGGCTTCCGCCGCGTCGACCCGGATCTCCACCTCGATCTCCTCCCCGTCCCCGAACCTCCAGGGGTCGAGGGAGAAGGCCTCCTCGACGTCGAAGTCGTCGGGGATCCGGGCGGAACCTCGGGGACCGAGGTGGGGGGTGCCCTCGATCCGATCGACCCGGAAGGTGCGGACCTCCTGCCGGTCCCGATCGAATCCGACCAGGTACCAGTGGCCTTTGCGGAAACGGAGACCGGCCACGTCGACCTGCCGCGGGCGGCCCCGGTACCCGAACCCGGCCACCGCACCCTGCCGAGCGGCCTCGAACAGGGAGGGGAGGGCCGGTAGACCCCCGAAGGACGGGAGGTCCACCAGCGGGATCGGGGCGTCGCGCCGGGGGGATTCGCCCCCGGCACCCAGTTTGAGGAGGGCCTGTTGACCGATAGGCTCACCCAGGTGAACGCCGGCCACGGCCAAGTTCAAGGCGGCCTGCTCCTCTGCCTCCAGACCGAGGTCGGGAAGGTAGTACGCCACGGGATCGACCCGGTAGCCCAACTGGTCCTCGCCGCCGACGGGTACCACCAGCACGGGCACCCCCTCGTCGCGCAGGAGCCGCTTGTCCCGCTCGAAGGCCTGGCGACGGGCGGCCTGCCGGTCGGGATAGCCGGGAACCCGGTCGGCGATCTCGCGCAGGCTCAACGGACGCGGGGTGTCCAGCAGGACCAACAGCAGATCAGTGACCCGCTCGAGCCGATCGAGGCGTTCCATCGGGGTCAATCTAGGGCCCAGCGGGCGGCAGGCTGATCGTGGTCGCCACCGCCCGACCCTACGCCTGGGACCCTCACCTGGCGGCGTGGGCCGTGCTCCTGGTGGCCGCCGCCGCAGTGATCCTGGGCCATCGCCGGCTGGAGCGGTCCTCGCCACAACCCATCCCCTGGACGCGGCGACAGATAACCGCCTTCTCCGGCGCCTGGCTGGCCGCCGCCCTGGCGGTGACCTGGCCCCTCGGCACGCTGGCCGCCCACTGGTCGCTCACCGCCCTGGTGGTCCAGCGCCTCCTTCTGGTGCTGGTGGTCGCTCCCCTCCTCTTATTGGGGCTCCCCTACGACCTGGTCCAGTGGCTGACCCGTCCCCGGATGGTCGATGCCCTCCTCCTGCGCCTCCACCGCCCCCCGGTGGCCATCCCGGTGGTGACGGTCCTGGTGGTGGGCTCGATGACCCCGGCGCTGGTGCGGGCCCAGGCGTCGACCCCGTGGGCCCGCGGTCTGCTGGATGTGGTGCTGGTGGC
Source organism: uncultured Acidimicrobiaceae bacterium (assembly GCA_963833585.1). Taxonomy (GTDB): domain Bacteria; phylum Actinomycetota; class Acidimicrobiia; order Acidimicrobiales; family RAAP-2; genus Bog-756. Next base: position 601,024 of record CAWHYF010000005.1, read on the forward strand.
GGCGGGGCTGATCCTGTGGATCCCGGTGATCGGTCGGATCCCCGGCATCCCCCGGCTGAAGCCGGTGGTCAGGTTCGGCTACCTGGTGGCCCAGGCGGTGGTGCCTGCCTTCCTCTCCTTCATCTACATCTTCTCGAACCACCCCCTCTACCCGGACTTCGCCCGGTCCCACGCCGCCGTGGGCCTGCGACCGCTCAACGACCAGCAGATCGCCGGCTTCGTCTCCAAGCTCTCCATGCTCCTGGTCCTGCTGATCGTGGGCGGGGTGGTCCTGTCCCGGGCCCCGCGGAGCGAGGAGCCGTTCACCGGCGACGACCCCCTGGTGTGGGCCGACGTGGAGCGGCAGTTCGAGCGGGTCGACCGGCGGGCCACCCGGGGCGCCGGTCACCTCCCGCCTTCGGGGCCGGGGTTGGCGGCCGGGCCCGACGGGGACGACGGCCCCGATGGCGGACCCGGTCGCGACCTCACCGACCAGCAGCACCACGGCATCGACCCGCCAGACGGGGACGGTCCGGACCCCCGATGACCGGACGGCCGGAATCCGGGGTCAGCCGGTGGAGTTCCGCCCACAGCCGGTCGCCAGCTCCGTAGCATGGCCGGGTGAGCCTGCACGCACCCGTCGCCCCCATCTTCCGCAGACTGGTGACCGGTACCGTTCGGGCCGGGATCGAGGAGCTCGGGGGCCGGCCGGCCATGGTGGTCCGCTCGATCTCGACGGTCCGGCGGGGGGCCCTCTCGGTGGACGACGGGGAGACCATGCGGGTGGCGGTCGACGCGGCGTTGTCCTTCCGGATCCCGGTGGTGCTGGTCCTGGCCTCCAGCGGGGCCGACGTGTCCGACGGCGTGGCGTCGCTCCACGGCTGGGGCACGGCGGCCCGGGCCCTGGCCGGCTGCTCCGGGATGGTGCCGGTGATCGTGGTGGTGACCGGTCCGGCGATCTCGGGGCCGGCGTTGCTCCTGGGACTCGCCGATCTGGTGTTGATGACCACTGACGCATTCGCCTTCGTCTCGGGCCCGGCCATGGTCGAGGAATTCACCGGGATCCGCATCGGGATCCACCAGTTGGGCGGGACGGCCATGCATGCCCGCTCCAGCGGACTGTGCGCCATCGAGGCCAACACCGAGGCGGACGCGCTGTCCCACGTCGAGCACCTGTTGGATCTCCTCCCCTCCGACCTGGACCATCTGCCCACCCGCTGGGCCGCCTCCGATCCGGCCGACCGGGAGGTCGGCGAGCTGCGGGAGATCATCCCGGCCCGGACCACCAGCTCGTACGACGTGCGCAAAGTGGCCGCGTCCCTGGCCGACGACCGCGACGTGACCGAATTGTGGACCCGGTGGTCACCCCAACTGGTCACCGCCCTGGGCCGGATCGACGGCCGGACGGTGGGATTCGTGGCCAACCAGCCCCAGGCCCTGGCCGGGACCCTGGACATCGCAGCGTCGCAGAAGGGGGCCCGGTTCGTCCGGTTCTGCGACTCGTTCAACCTCCCGCTGGTGACGTTGGTGGACACGCCGGGCTTCCTGCCCGGCAAAGACCTCGAGTGGCGGGGCATGATCCGGCACGGAGCCGAGTTGGCCTTCGCCTATGCCGAGGCCACCGTGCCCCGGGTCTGCGTGATCCTGCGCAAGGCCTACGGCGGCGCCTACATCGTCATGGACTCCAAGGGCCTGGGCAACGACCTCTGCTTCGCCTGGCCCGGGGCGGAGATCGCGGTGATGGGGGCCGAAGGCGCCGTCCAGATCCTGCACCGGGGCGCCCCAGCCGACGAGCGGGAGATCCTCCAGGCCGAGTACGCCGAGCGGTTTCTCACGCCGTACCAGGCGTCCGAACGGGGGTTCGTGGATGCGGTTATCGACCCTGCGGACACCCGCTCGGTGGTGGCCGACGCGCTCCGGACCCTGTCGACGGCCAAGGAGCAGCTGCCGGGACGGAAGCACACCGCCGGTCCGCTGTAGGGCCACCCCTAGCCGGACGGCGCGGTCAATTGGGGGGCGGGCTGGACGAACGGTCGTCACGGGCTTCCGGCTCAGGATCGGGCTGTGATCAATACCTGATCCCCGGCTTCCCGACAACCCGGTTCAGGCCGTTGATCCCGTGAGCGGACCGTGGATTCGGCACGCTCGCCCGCCATTCCCAAGGCCGCCCGGCCCGGCCAACCGGCCGTCAGCCCCGCCGTCAACAACGCCACCATGGGTAGCCAATAGGCCCACTCGGAAAATCGGTGGAACGAGAGGACCGTGGCGACCATGGCAGCAATCCACGTGACGATCAACCGTAGCCCGCTGGCTCTCAGCGCGGACACCAGGACGATCAGGGCCAACGGGGGACCGAGATAGAAGGGCACCATGACGGACTCGAAGAAGCATCGCAGGCTGAGAGCAACAGCGCACAACCAGAGCAGTCCAACAACGGTCGGTCGATGTCTGGCGGCGAACAGGCCCAGACAAACTGCGGAGCCAACGGCGATCATCCGACCAGGTCCGGCACCCACACTGATCCGTGTCAGATGAGGTGACAGCACGATCCAAGGGGTTGCGTGGTCGAGATACTGGAAATTGGCCTGATGAAGGAGGACCTTTGAGGTCTGTCGCCACTGGGTACCGACCGGGGCACTGAGCAGGAGTACGGATGGAAGGGCGGCGACCAGGGTCACCATGGCACGACTCCCACGGGGAACGAGCACAAACGCCATCGGAAACAGAAGGATGACGAGAGGCTGGACGACGATCGCCGCCCCCCACAGAAGTCCGCACGGCAACCAGCGCCTCTCGAAGGTCGCCATCAGTGCATAGAGTGCCAAAGCCAGCGCCACGACGTCTTCGGGGTGGCCCCAGATGGCGATTACCTGGAAGAGGACGACTCCTTCCATCCAGCAGAGAACCATTCGCCTCCGTTTGCCGACACCGACGTACTCGGCCATGGCGTCGAGACCGAACAGACACGTCGATCCCAACAGGGCGATGGCCGGCCCAAGCACGAGCCACGCCGTCGGGTGATCGAGAAAGACTGGAGCGAGGGATTCGGTGAGGCCGAGTCCGTTGGAGATCATCGCAATCGGTGCCAACAGAACCGCGATGCCGGGAAAGGTCACCAACTGCGAATCGCTCCCGTAGACACCCCCGATATTCCCCCATCCGACCCAGTGAGCGGCGCGGAAGGTCGACCAGATGTCCCCGGGTGTGATCCAGATCTGGGAGTGGTGGACAACCGGATACCAAAAGAAGGAATAGGCCATCGTCGTCGAGACAAGCATGAGGGTGACGACGAGGGGCCAGCGGCGGCTTCCCACGTGATCGACGATCCAACCTCGTCCCGATGAGTGGAACCGGGTGATGTCACTCGGTCCTTGAAGCTCGCTCTCCATCCCGCCTCGCTCTACCTCGAGCACCGATGAGCGGCTCATCTCAATACCCTCCATTCGGGACTCTGCGAGAGTGCCCGGTCCTAACCCGTGCTCCGATCACAGCCCGTCACGTTCGAACTCGCCCACTCCTCGGAGAGAGAGGCGCCCCCTTCCACAGAAGGGGGCGCCTCTCGGTCAACTGCATGTTCCAAGAGGGAGGACTGTCTCCCCCTCAGCCACAAGGGCAGGCTACGGCGTCGGAGGGAAACCGTTGCCCTGGAAGGCGTTGCCAGCTCCAGTGGCAGGGATGGTCGAAGCAATGCAGGTGCCTGCAGCCTTCTGCACGCCGTAGAAGGTACCGGCTGCATTGGCTGGGGTGGAGTACCCCGCCAGGTTCGCGTACGGGGTCCCGGCGGTCGCCGCCTGGGCCACCGTGTTGTCAACCGCGTACCAGCAGTTGCTTCCGTTCTTGGACACTGCGGCCAGGATGACGCTGGTGGCGTCCGCAGAGACGAACACGCTGATCTGGCTCTGGCTGGTCGAGGCCGTCGACTGGAAGGTCAGACTGGGCTCGGCACTGGACAGCGCAGTCACGGTAGCCGCCGTGTTGTTGTAGGTCTGCGACTGGTTCTGGTAGTACGCCTTGGCATTCACCAGAGCGGTGTTCAGGTTGGACTGAGCCGCCCGGTCGTTGGCCGACTTCGTCACACCCAGGAACGTCGGGATGGCGATGGCCAGCAGAATGGCCAGGATCAACAGCACAACCATGAGCTCGATGAGGGTGAAACCGGCATCTTCACCGGCATCGCCCACTGCGTCGCGCCTGTCGTTCAGGCGTCGAATAGCGGATGCAAACATTTACTGCCTCCTCGTAGTTATTGATGCATTTATCTAGAGACGCCATAATTTGGTGTCCGTTATCGCTATCGGCAGGCAGCCGCGCCAGCTTTAACAATTTCTTTACTCAATTGGCACGAACGGATCGCAGGTCCACCAAGCCGCACGGTCCGGTACCGTTCGGCTCCATCCGAATCAGAACCCGCGGTCCGTTGCCCGCCATCCGAACTCGGGTCAGGGAGACGGAGGGAAACCGTTGCCCTGGAATGACTTTCCAGGTCCAGTGGCAGCAATGGTCGAAGCAATGCAGGTGCCTGCAGCCTTCTGCACGCCGTAGAAGGTACCGGCTGCATTGGCTGGGGTGGAGTACCCCGCCAGGTTCGCGTACGGGGTCCCGGCGGTCGCCGCCTGGGCCACCGTGTTGTCAACCGCGTACCAGCAGTTGCTTCCGTTCTTGGACACTGCGGCCAGGATGACGCTGGTGGCGTCCGCAGAGACGAACACGCTGATCTGGCTCTGGCTGGTCGAGGCCGTCGACTGGAAGGTCAGACTGGGCTCGGCACTGGACAGCGCAGTCACGGTAGCCGCCGTGTTGTTGTAGGTCTGCGACTGGTTCTGGTAGTACGCCTTGGCATTCACCAGAGCGGTGTTCAGGTTGGACTGAGCCGCCCGGTCGTTGGCCGACTTCGTCACACCCAGGAACGTCGGGATGGCGATGGCCAGCAGAATGGCCAGGATCAACAGCACAACCATGAGCTCGATGAGGGTGAAACCGGCATCGGTGCCTCGAACTCCCGTGGTCCGGGCGTCACCGATTCGGTGGACGGCGTTCGAAACAGCCGCCTGGGTCCGCACCAACGGTGACCGCTGCAAGACCGGAAGGGCCTTGAAACTCGCCCACCCGCTACGAAAGCGCCGAGGAATTGCCTCATTATCGATCATGCCTAGTTGATCGTCATGAATTCCGTGGGCCTGTAAGGGAATTTTGCAGTCCATGGAAATTGAGCAGAAGCTTGGAAAAACCTTGGAGGGTCATTGGAATGACTTGGCCCAGTGGGAGTCCACCAGCGTGCGAACTCCAATTTGCATCTGCCGCGAAGTCTCTGCCGACGAAATGAGGTGACCCGGGTGCACGGGCTCAGTTGTGAATGAGTTTGATGTAGTCGAACATCGGGAGATAGAGGCAGATCACCATGGCGCCGACCCCGAGACCCATGAACACGGTCAACAGTGGCTCGAGGAGGGCGGTCAGGTTGTTCACCGTCACTTCGACTTCCTGGTCGTAGAACTCCGCGACCTTCTTCAACATTCCATCCAGGGCACCGGTCTGCTCGCCCACCTCCACCATCTGGACGACCAGTGTCGGGATGACGTCCTCGTGCTCACGAAGGGGATCGGCGAGGGGACGGCCGGCCCGGACGCCTTCCTTGGCCAGGAGGAGAACGTCTCCCACGGTGCGATTGCCGGAGGTGTCGGCGCAGATGTCCAAGGACTCGAGAATGGGGACTCCCGAACCGATCATCGACGCCAGTGTTCCGGTCATCCGAGCTAGTGCCACCTTATGGAAGAGGGTGCCGAAGACGGGCGGCCTGAGGATCAGCTTGTCCCACTTTCGGCGACCCTCCTCGGTGGCGATCCACCGCCGCAGAGCGATGATGCCGGCGATGAACACGGCGATGATCACCAGGACCCACGGACTCGTGATGATGTCGGAGATCTTGATGAGGACGCGGGTCGGGAATGGCAGCTTTCCGCCCAGGCTGGTGAAGAGATTCTGGAACACTGGGACGATAAAGACGATCATGGCGGTGAAGATGACGACCATGACCGAGAGCACGACGGCCGGGTAGGTCATCGCCGAACGAATGGTTCGGTTGAGGTTGGCCTGCTTTTCGATGGTGGTGGCCAAGCTCCCGAGGACGTCGTCCAGGTTTCCTCCAACCTCGCCGGCCTGGACGAGCGTGCAAAAGAGGTGGGAGAACACCTTCGGGTGCTTGGCGCAAGCGACCGACAGCGAGGAGCCGTGCTCGAGGTCGAGCCGAACTTCGTTCAACACCTTGGCCAGAGCGGGGTTCTCCACCTGAGCGGAGAGAATTCCGAGGGAACGGACGACCGACAGCCCGGAGTCGACCATGGTCGAGAGTTGTCGGGTGATGACGGCCACCTCCCGCAGTTTCACCCGGTCCGAAAGCCCGGGGATCTTGATCTCGGTCTTGAGGCTGACTGCCGACTTCGGCGTCACCGAAATGGGCATGTACCCCATCTCGCGGAGGCGCCGAACGACCAGCGCCATGCTGTCGCCCTCGAGCTGCCCCTCCACGAGGCCTCCGGACTTGTCCCGGACCTTGTAGTCAAATGTCAGTGCCACGGTTCCCCGATTCGTCGATCACGCATGTGAATGAATTGCATTAGGTATTGAGGTGGTTCCGTAGGTCCTCCTCATTGGAGGACCGGTCGTAGGCAATGGCTTCCGAGATGGCGCCCGCCTTGACCAGCGCCGCCAGGCCCTGGTCCATGGTCTGCATCCCGAAGGATGCTCCTACCTGCATCAGCGAGTAGATCTGGTGGGTCTTCGACTGCCGGATCAGATTCCTGATGGCGGAGGTGCACACCAGCACCTCTGAACACGGCACCCGGCCGGTGCCGTCGGCCGTGACGATGAGCTGCTGGGTGACCACCCCTTCCAGGGTTGCGGCCAGCATCACCCGGATCTGTTCCTGCTGGTTGGTGGGGAACACGTCGATCACCCGGTCGATGGTCTGGGGCGCATCCTGGGTGTGGAGGGTGGCGAAGACCAGGTGGCCGGTCTCGGCGGCGGTCAGGGCCGTGGAGATCGTTTCGAGGTCACGGAGCTCGCCCACGAGGATCACGTCGGGATCTTGTCGCAGCACCCGCCGCAGGGCCTCGGCGAAGGAGTTGGTGTCCTCACCGATCTCCCGTTGGGTGATGATCGACCGCTTGTGGTCATGAAGGAACTCGATCGGATCCTCCACGGTCACGATGTGCAGCGGCTTGGTTCGGTTGATGATGTCGATGAGCGACGCCAAGGTGGTCGACTTTCCCGATCCGGTTGGACCGGTCACCAGCACCAGGCCACGCCTCAGGTCGGTGAAGGCCTTCACGGCGTCGGGGATGCCGAGGGAGTCGAACTCCGGCATCTCGTGCGGGATGGGCCGGAGCGCCGCCGCGATGGTTCCTCGCTGGAGCGACACGTTGACCCGGAACCGACCTACACCGTTAATGGAGTGCGAGGTGTCGAGTTCGTGTTCCTCTTCGAAGCGTTCACGACTGGAGGCCGGCAAAATGCCGAACACCATGTCCCGAATCTGCTCGTTACCCAGCGCCGGACACCCTTCGATGGGACGAATGGCGCCGTGAAGCCGAATGGCCCCCGGCTGGGATGCGGTCAAGTGGAGGTCTGACGCCCCGACGGCCACTGCGTAACGCAGGAGATCGTCGATGTGCAGCGGCATGCTGCCGTCACTGGCTTGCGCCGGCATTCCGGTCTGCAGCAACTGCTCGGCACTCGGACGAGTGACCTCTTCGGGAGCCTCCGGCGCGCCGGGGTCGACGAGCGGTGACGTGGTCGAGGGTCCCGGCGGCGGTGGCAGCGCGGAACCACCTCCGGTGCCCAGGAACTGGGCGATCACGGTGGGATCGGCGAGCACGGGGTTGACCCGGAAGCCGACCTTGGACGCCAGATCGTCGACATCCTGCTGCGCCGGCGGTTCGGCGAAGGCCACCACCAGGACGTTTCCGTCGAATTGGATTCCGACGGCTTCGAACTGTTGAGACACGGCATCGGGCATGACTGCCCGCGCTTCAGGGCTCGGTGTCATGGCCGCCAGATCGACGGCCGGGAGTTGGGCCAAATGGGCCATCGCTCCCACTACCACCCCAGGAAGTGCCAAATTCCGCCCGATCAACAAGGTGGCCAGGGACTGGCCGGTTTGCCGGGCCTCCTCGACCAGGGGGGCAAGGTTGGATTCGGTGTCGTATCCGCCTTGGACCAGTGCCTGGGCCAGTCGTGCCGACCACTCCGTACGAGACGCTGCGGTGAGGGGACTCATGCCACCACCCGCAGTACCTCTTCGAGAGTCGTCTCACCCTCGATGGCCTTGCGCAGGCCGCTTCGCCGCAACGTGACCATTCCTTGGGTCACCGCGAGCCTATGGATTTCGTCCACCGATCCTCCTTCGATAATCATCCGTTCGATCTCCTCACTCATCGGCATCAGCTCAGCCAATGCCTTCCGTCCTCGATAGCCGGTGTTCGAACATGCCGAGCACCCGGAGGCCCGGAACACCTGGGGAATCTCCCCTTCTTCGTCGACTTCATCAAGTGTCCAGCCCGCCGCCACGATGTCGGATTCGGTGGGCTGGTACGGCTGCTTGCAGTGCATGCAGAGCCGCCGGGCCAGACGCTGGGCCAGGACGGCAGACAGCGACGAGGTGACGAGGAACGGCTCGATTCCCATCTCGATCAGCCGCATGGGCGTGGAGGCCGCGCTGTTGGTGTGCAGGGTGGCCAGCACCATGTGACCGGTGAGCGCGGCCTCGATGGCGATTGCGGCGGTCTCCAGATCGCGAATCTCACCGACCAGCACGATGTCGGGGTCGGAGCGGAGGATCGACCGGAGGGCCGAGGCGAAGTTCAGGCCGGCTTTGAGATTCAGTTGCACCTGGTTGACTCCCTTGAGCGGGAGCTCGACCGGATCTTCGACCGTGATGATGTTCTTCTCGGGCGAGTTGAGTGCCGTCAGTGTCGTGTACAAGGTGGTCGATTTTCCGGAACCGGTCGGCCCCGTCACCAGGATGGTTCCGTAGGGCTTGGTGTAGATGCTCTCGTACGTCTTGAGGAGATCCTCGTCAAAGCCCAGGTCAGCGAACCCGAGGACGACGCTCGACTTGTCGAGCACCCGCATGACGACCTTCTCCCCGTGAATGGTCGGGAGCGTGGCCATTCGCAGGTCGATGCCCTTGTTGCCGACCTTCAGTGAGATGCGTCCGTCCTGGGGGACCCGGTGTTCCGCCACGTTCATGTCGGCCATGACCTTCAACCGGGTGGTCACCGCCGGCGCGATGGCCCGGGGCGCCGTCGAGACGTCGTGGAGGACGCCGTCGATCCGGTAACGGATGCGGAGGTCGGTCTCGGTCGGCTCGACGTGGATGTCCGAGGCGCGCTCATTCAGGGCCTGCAGGATGAGCAGGTTGACATAGCGAACGATGGGTGCTTCTTCGGTGACGGCCTGGATGTCGTCGATGCCCGAGTCGGAGCTCGTGCCGTCGATCCCGAGCGAAGCCTCCATGGCCATGTCGGCTGCGTCGCTGCCGCTACTGAATGCCTTGCCGATGTATGCGGTGATCTGGGTACGGGTGGCCACCACCACGGTGAAGTTCCGCCCGATGATCGTGCGGAGGTCGTCCATGGCAAACACGTCGGTGGGATTGGATGCCGCCACCACAGGCACGCCGTCCTCACTGCCGATGACCAGGACGTTGTGGTGCCGGGCGGTCGATTCGGGAATCAGACCTGCCTCTATGAAGTCGACTCCCGTGGTGTCGAGGTCAACGAACTCAAGGCCCATCTCCTCGGCCATCCCCCACATGAGGTCGGCCTCCGTCACCAGGTTCTGTGCCGTCAGGATCCGAGCGATGGTCTGACGTGACTCCCGGTGCTCCTCGAGCACCGCTTCCATGTCGGCAAGCGAGACCCTTTCCCCGTCCACCAGGACTTTTGCCAGAGGCGGGAAGTGCGCCGTGGCCGACGAGGCATTGGCGTCGTCCGTGACCAGCATCTGGTCATCGCCACGTTGCTCATTGAAGGTGGCCACGGCCTCGGCCACCAGGTCCGCGGCCATGACTGCGGAGTCGGGGTCTGGCAATCCTCCGTCATCTTGTACCGATCGGGCCAGCTCCTCCAGCTGGTCGACGCTCGCCGCCAAGGCGCCGGTCGGGGGCGGGGGCGGATTCGGAGCGTCCGTATCGGGACCGAAGGAAGGGAGCACGCTGGTTGCCGGCTCGAGGCTCGGAGCCTCGTCGAAGGTCAACGTCGCCAGAAGTTCTGGGGGTGGTGGGGGTGGCTGCTCATCGGTGGTGGGATATCCCGTGGTGTCGGCCGCCGGGATGGAAGCGATGTCGAATTCGTCCGAACTGGCCACATCGACGAGGTCGGACCCGCCGTCGACCGCCGGTTCCTGGCTGGCCTCCAGGTCAAGGGTATTCCCGCTGAACTGGGCTTCCACCGGAGCGTCCGGCCAGTTGGCATCCTCGAACGACAGCGGCGAGATCTCGAGCGCGGACCCTCCGTTGCCGCTGAGAGCGTCGACCGGGTCCTCGTCAGTCGGCCGACCCATTTGCCGACTCCCCGACGTCCGGCACGTCGGGGTCCTCCGCTATCGCTGATTCTGCTTCCGCAATGACCTCGAGACTCTCCTCGGAGCTGTCTGCCAGCAGGTGGGCGAACGGATCTTCGCTCTGGGAGTCGCCGGGCATCGATTCCATGACGGTCCCGGTCTCACCGTCCGCCTCGTGCCCGTTCGGTGCCGAGGCCTCAGCCATCCTGGCCTCCACCCGCGTCGCCACGGGTCCCGAAGAGTTGGTCGAGATAGTTCCCGATCTGATCCGGGGCGGCGACGACCGAGATGAAGTCTCGGCCGATTGAAGCGCGAACGTTGTCCTGGGCGGCGAGATCATCGGGATCAGCGGTGGCGATGACCGGTGTGCCGAATTTGCGCTTGACAGCAACGACGTGGTGCTCGCGGGCCAGAGATGCTGGAAGGATTTCGCCCGCGGCGGGATCCACCCCGTAGGTGTCCAGGTCGACAAACTCGAGGTCGTGTTCGCTTGCCATCCGTCGAATGGCATCGACATCGCTCATCTGATCACCATCGGCAGACTGGTGTCTGAGATTGAACTCCAATCTGATGAATGATCCGGCCCGCGGGACGGGTCCGTCCGCAGGCCGGTCCGGCGGTGGGTTCGCCGACGACCGTTTGGTGCCTCCCACCCTGGTACCGCTCAAGGAAGGTCCAGGTGGATGCCGATAGTGCACCAAGGGTTCGACCGCCGCAGACGGCGGCAGGTCGTCCCCTCGCCTCCGATGCCGAACACCACCCCACCACCCACGACCGCCCCCCTCGGGCCCCCCGACCGCATCACCTCGTATCGGCCCACGGCGCACCCCTCTTCGGCATCGTCACGCTGGGGTATCTATCATGACTTCTGAGCATGTTTCATTGTCTTTGACCCTCGTTCCGCTGGCCACGGCAGTGGGACTGTTCGTGGGCTCGTTCCTGAACGTCGTGATCTACCGAGCGCCTCGGGGGCTCTCCGTTTCCACTCCAAGGTCCTTCTGCCCCACCTGCGACCGCCAGCTGCTGTGGTGGGAGAACGTGCCGGTGGTTTCCTGGGCTGCCCTGCGTGGACGCTGCAGGACCTGTCACCAGCCCATCTCGATCCGGTACCCGTTGGTGGAAGGAGTCACGGGTGCGACGTTCGCGGTGACGACCTGGGCTCTGCACGGGACGGTCATCGCCTGCGCCTACTGCGTGATGGCATCCGACCCTCATCGCGTTGGGCCTCATCGAGTACGGCGGTCGGCGCGCTCCGTTCTCGGTTGGCCGTCATCGGAACCGGACTGGCCCAGTCCATCATCATCGTGGCTGGAGGATGGCAGCATCGGTGGTCGGTCGTGGTTGGATCTCTGATCGGAACAGCCCTGGCCCTGGGGGTTGTGGGTTTGCTCCACCGCGGAGATCCGACCGGTGCCGATCCCAGAGGTCACGGCCGAGGCGCGCTGCTCACCTTGGGTTGCTGGGCCGGGGGACTCGGGCTGGCTGCCGGCGCGGCGGGAGCCTGTTCAGGAATCGTGGCCTTCTCCGTTTGCTTGGCTGCCGAACGGGTGGCGGTGCAGCAAACAGTGCACACCGATGGATCCCCAGCGGTGCTCCAGCGATCCATTCACCCGGTAGTGACGACCCCTCTGGTCACGGCCATCGCGGTGGCGATGGCCGTCTCACTGGCGGTAGGAGGGTGAGGGTACGGTGAGCGGCCCACTGCCCCGAACCCCTTCCCTCTCGGCCGGACCTGACCCATCCCCTCCGGTGGCCGACGGTGTCGGCGACGCGATCGGAAGCAAGGTCATCAGAGTGGTCGTGGTGGACGACCACGAGCTTCTGCGGGCCGGAACCAGGAGAATCCTGTCCGACGCCCGAGAGTTCGAGGTGGTGGGCGAGGCCGACGACGGCGAGGCGGCGATGCTGGCCATCGATCGATCCCAGCCGGACGTGGTCCTGGTCGATATCAGACTCCCCTCTATCAACGGTATTGATCTTGCGCGCCAGATTGTCGAGCAGCACCCGAGGGTCACCGTACTGATCCTCAGTGCCTATGACGACGAGCACTATGTGCGGGCCGCCCTGGCGGCAGGTGTTGCCGGCTACCTCCTCAAGACCACACCGAGCGGCGAGTTGATCCGCTCCATCCGAGAGGCCTATACCGGATTCGACCTGCGTCACCGGGTTCCCATGGGTCGGGGCGAGCGGGCCACATCGGGCCCCCCAATCGGCAGCAGTATTCGGTTGACCAGCCGCGAGCAAGAGGTGGTCCGGCTGGTGGCACGCGGACAGTCGAACAAGGCCATCGCCCATCAGCTCGGCATCAGCCCCCGCACCGTCGAGGGTCATCTCAACCATGTCTTCGAGAAGGTAGGGGCGAACTCGCGAACCGAACTCGTGCACTATGCGTTGGCTCATGGCCAGTTCGCCCGGGAGCCGACCTATCCCGGGACACCCCCCTCGTGACCAGGCTGGCCACCCATGGCCGAGGGACCACCGACTCCCGCCGGTCCTCGCCCATGGTCGTGCCGACGCTGGAGGTGACGGCGGACACTCGATCCACGACCGGAAGTGAACGTGATCCCGAACTTCACCCTCGGCCATCGTTGACCCCGATCGCTCCCGAACGTCCCTGGACCAGCTCGGGTTTCTGGATCCTGCAGCTGGTCGTGCTGACCCTCTATCTCATCCGTCTGGCCGCCACTGTGGCGTTCCACCTCGACGCCACATCGTTGGTCCTCGAGTTCTCCACTCTGGCGCTCTTCATCATCCCGGTGGTCTATTCCGCGTTGAACCACGGATTTGCCGGAGCACTCTTCACCTCTGGCTGGATCAGCCTTCTCGCCGTCCCGCGTGTCGTATCGGCCATCCAAACCCACGAGTATGTCGCCGCCTGGGCCGAGATCATGCAGGTGGTCCTGCTCGATGCGCTGGCCTTCCTCATCGGTCAGCGGGTATCGGCGGAACGAGAGGCCCGGCGCCTGGCCGAGGTGTCACGGGAGGCACATCTGAGTGCCGAAGCCATGTACCGAGACCTGTTTGACTCGAACCAGGCACCGATCGTCATCATCGACGCCGACGGATTGGTGGTGGAGACCAACGCCGCGGCCCAGCACGCCTTTGGGCTTTCCGAGACCCTGGTGACTCCGGTTCGTCTGGTCGACATGATCGGACCCGGTGCTGCAGCCCGGGTGCTGACCCAACTCATCTCGTGGCAGCTGCCTGCCGGCGAGGCCGGCGAGGACCCGCTCGCCGACCCCCCGCGCGTCGAGCCCCTCTCCCTAGACGTCGGAGAGGAGCGAGTGCTCTTCCGACCAACCGCGACGATGCTCGGGCCCAACCCCCTTGGGAAGCGCATGCAGGTGGTGTTCGAGGACGTCACCGCCGAGACTCGCCGACACGATCAGATGGAGGCGTACGCGACCCGAGTCGTCCTCGGACAGGAAGAGGAGCGACGACATCTTGCCCAGGAGCTGCACGACGGTCCATTGCAGACACTCATTCACCTCTGTCGCAAGATCGATGAGGTGGATTCTCCGAGTGATGTTTCCCGATCTGACGCTCCGCCGTCCCTCTCGGAGCTGCGCCCGATCGTGGAGCACACGGTGGCGGAACTCCGATCGATCGCCAAAGGTCTCCGGCCGTCGATCCTCGACGATCTCGGCCTGGTGGCGTCGATCAACCAGTTGCTGGCGGATGCCGGTGATCGTCAGGGGTTCGAGACCTCCTTCGGCGTCACCGGCCCGGAGCGCCGGCTGCCACCCGCGGTGGAGTTGACGGTGTTCCGAATCGCCCAGGAGGCACTCTCCAACGTCGAACGGCATGCTGGGGCGCGGCACGTCGCCGTCGGCATCAACTTCGACGTCGGCGGCCTGCGCCTGCTGGTCAAGGACGACGGAAGCGGGTTCGTCACATCGGGTCAAACGTCGGAGCGTCGCTCTGCGTCGCTCGGGCTCCCCGGCATGACGGAACGAGCTCATCTCATCGGTTCTCGCCTGCTCATCCACTCGGAACTGGGTGCCGGTACCACCGTGGATATCTGGGTCCCGGCAACGATTCTCGACCAGAATTGACCAGATGGACGCGAAAACTTCTGTATCTGTCCATCCAGACGGACAACCTCGATAGCAATTGGCCCGATTCACCCCATGAGGCACTTCGAACTGTCACCGAACCGACATGAAATCGTGGAGGGTTTCTCCCCAAATTATGGGATACTGGACTGGTGGAACAGATCGTCATCGAGTCGTGCCACAGCACCTGGATCATCGACATGGACCAGTCTCGGTTCCGTCGGCTGGTCAAGGGAGCCGATCATCACACCACTGCCTCAACGGAGTGGCAGGCCTGTTATGGCGTGGAGATCGATCCGCTGTCCGAGTCGTTCGTGGTGCTTCTGAATCCAGAAGGTACTCGGCTGCTGCGCAGCTGGCGTCACGTGGACCATTGCTCCCAGTGCGGTGGCGAGGCCACTTCGGAGCTCTCGCTCAGAGATCTTCGCTCCGCCGTCCGCGGCTGAATCGTCCCCCGGGCCGCACCACGCCTCCAGCGGAGCGCCCTCCGGTCGTTCCTGGCTCTCGAGGAGCGACCTGCCTCCGGCGATTGTCGACCAGAGAATTCTTGCCTACCCCCTGTCGGAGATTCGCCCCTAGCCGGTAACCTTGCACATACGAGGGGCCCGTGTTGGGCCGTCCCTGCTGACCACTATGGACTTCGACCACACCACGAGCCTCACGGGCCGAGATGCTTCCGCTGGCGATCAGCCCGGCGCGTCGACGGTCGGCGCACCACCGCCACCGCCACCGCCCAGAGCGACCGCCGACTTCGCCGCCAGCGCGGCGATGGCCAAGGACATCCTGGCATTGGGTCGTGACGACGAGGAGCAGAGCACCGAATCTGCCGCTCCACGTCGGGTGGAGCCCGCGCCATCCCCTTCTACGGAAGCGACCACTGGGCCCCGCCCGGTCCCAGACTTGGACGCCGCCCTGGCGGCCGTGGATCCCGACTGGAGCAGCGCCTCCCCAATGGCCGCCGACTTTTTTTTGAGTGCCTCAAAGCCGAAAACGAAGAGGAAGCTCTGGAAGATCCGATAGCTCCGCTACGCGCTTCAGTTCACCAGGTGCGGGAGGCGCTCCTCGACCGATCGCCAAACCTCACGCGAGCGGGTCCCGCTTCCAAACCCCTGAACTGCCACCGGCCTTCTCCCAGAGCATCAGCTGTCCAATGCTCATGGTCCGGTCGGTGGTCTTGCACATGTCGTAGACGGTGAGTGCGGCGATGGCGCAGGCGGTCATCGCCTCCATCTCCACCCCCGTTCGATCCACCGCCTCCACCTTGGCCTCCACCTCCACGTAGTCATCCCCAATGGTGAAGTCGACGTGCACGGCACCCACCAACAGCGGATGGCACATCGGCACCAGATCGGCCGTCCGTTTGGCTGCCTGGATGCCGGCCACCCGAGCGGCAGCCAACACGTCTCCCTTGGTGATGGCGTTATTGGCCACCTTCGCCGTGGTCTCCGGCTTCATCGCCACCTTGCATCGGGCCAAGGCCCGGCGATGAGTGGCCTCCTTGGGCGAGACGTCGACCATCCGGGTACCGCTGAAGGGGTCCAGGTGGCTCAGGCTGCGGTCGGTCATAAGGCGAGGCCGTCGATCACCGCACCAGTGTACGGGAGACCAGCCCCCCAGGTCAGGATTGGCACTCTCTCTAGTAGACTGCCAACCAGACCCAGGTGTCGGATCGAGAGGACCAACCGGTTGCCAACCTACGAGTATCACTGTGACAGCTGTGAGAAGAACTTCGACGTAGTCCAGGGGTTCCACGACGATCCGCTTACAGCCTGCCCGACCTGCAGTTCGCCGGTCCGGAAGGTGTTCGGCAACGTCGGGATCGTGTTCAAAGGGAGCGGCTTCTACAAGACGGACAGCCGGCCCGGCGGCAAGGCGAAGGTGTCCGCAGCCGATTCCGGGTCGGACGGCAGCTCCGGGTCGGACAGCACTCCGGGGTCGGACAGCTCGGGGTCCGAGTCGAGCAACTCGGGGTCCGAGTCGGGCGCTCCGGCGGCCGCCCCATCCGGCGACGCAGCCTCCAAGAGTTCGACGTCGGAGCCCGGTGGTACGTCGGCAACGCCTCCAGCCCCGGCGCCGGCCGGAGCCACATCCGCAAAGGATTCGGGACCATAGATCCTGTAGCACCGGTCTAACCCTGCGGTATCGACCAATAGTGCTCAGATCTTGAGAAGTAATTTCATTGAATTTTACCTGGCCAAAAGCCCTTTTTGGCCGTTACAATGATGCTCGTGGACATCTCTGATCTTGACAGATTGCTGATAATGCTTTCCGACCTGGATGGCTCAGACCTGCATATCAAGGCGGGGTCGCCGCCACGAATGAGGCTGGCCGGCACGCTCCGTACGATGGACGACGAGCCCCGCTTCACGCCCGAGGAAACCTTGGCCATCGCCGAGTCGATAATGCAGCCGTCGATCCTCCAGACGTTCCGCGACCGTCACGAGGTCGACTTCGCCTACTCACTGGCCGGCACGGCGCGCTTCCGGGTCAACGCCTACTTCCAACGAGGGTCGGTGGCCCTGGCCATGCGGCGGGTCCGGGCCAACGCCGCGACCGTGGACGAGTTGGGCCTGCCCCCGGTGGTCACTCGGCTGGCCGACGAGATGCGCGGTTTGGTGCTGGTGACCGGGCCCACTGGATCGGGAAAGACCACGACCCTGGCCGCCATGGTCGACCACATCAACCACTCCCGCTCGTGCCACGTGGTCACCATCGAGGACCCGGTCGAGTACCTCCACACCGACGACCTGGCGGACATCGACCAGCGCGAGGTGGGCTTCGACACCGACACGTTCGGCTCGGCCATGCGGGTGGTGCTCCGGCAGGATCCGGACGTCATCCTGGTGGGTGAGATGCGAGACCAGGAGACCGTTTCGGCCGCTCTTACCGCGGCGGAGACCGGCCACCTGGTTTTCTCCACCCTCCACACGATTAACGCCACCGAGACCATCAACCGGATCGTCGACTTCTTCCCGCCCCACCAACAGCAGCAGACCCGAGTCAGCCTGGCTGGTTCGTTGAAGGGCATCATCTGCCAACGACTCATCCCGACGGCCGATGGGAAGGGGCGGGTGCCGGCTCTCGAGCTCTTGGTGGTCAACGGCAGGATCCAGCAGGCCATCATCGACCCGCTCCTGACGGCGGACATCGAGGGAATCGTTTCCGACGGCGAGTACTACGGGATGCTCACATTCGACCAGTCCCTGGTGACCCTGTTGTCGGATGGCACCATCACCCTCGAGGAAGCCATGAGCACGGCCACCAATCCCCATGATCTCAAGGTGATGCTGGAGCGCAAGGGCATCATGCAGACCGGGCAGTTCTCCGCCAGCTTCGCCTGACCGGACCCACCGCCGAGCGGCCTTGGTTCGAGTGGTACCAACCGCCATCCGAGTTCCTGACCCGTGCCACCCTGGGGCCGCAGGTCACGTCCAGAGTTCCGGAAACATTCCTCTCGATTTGCCCTACGCAGTGCCTCAAGGCCGTCGCCGTTTCGTCCGATAGATCTTCGTACAGTCTGGTGCACTTGCACTCGGACACCTTCCAAGACCATCGATTGCCTCCGGGTGATCACCGAAGGACCGGAGACACAACCGTGAAGATCGTGACGGAGGTCAGGCCAGGCACTCCCCTCAGCACTGGGTGGAATTTGCTTCAGAGTGCCGCCCGACGGGCCGACGTTCTGGGTGGACGCCACATGACCGCAGGGGGACGCTGACATGGCACAGCTCGTCGTTGGACTCGACATCGGCACCAGCGCCGTGAGGGCGGCCGAGCTGGACATCAGCCACACCCACCCGATTCTCCTCACGTACGGCCAGGTCGGCCTGCCTCCGGGCTCGCTGGTGGAGGGGGAGATCCGTGACGGATCCTCTGTCACCGAGGCCATCAAGAAGCTGTGGGAGAACGGGCAGTTCTCCGGCTCTTCGGTCATCGTCGGCATCGCCGGCCTGCGGGCGATTACCCGCGAGATCGACCTTCCCTTCGTGCCGGACAACGAAGTGGACAGCGCGGTCCGCTTCCAGTCCGAGGAGGTCATCCCTTTCCCGCCGGATCAGACCATTCTCTCCTCCCAGATCCTGGCCGACTACACCTCGCCGGAGGGCGACAAGATGCGGCGTGTCCTCGTCGCCGCCGCCCATACCGACCTGGTGAACGGCGTCATCGACACAGTTGAGAAGGCCGGCCTCACCGTGGTCGGCGTGGACCTCATCTCGTCGGCGCTGGTGCGGGCCATCGGTGGTCATGCCGAGTCCGAGCAACCGGAGGCCATCGTGTCTGTCGGAGCGGGCCTGACGGTTGTGGTCGTCCACCAGAAGGGTCGACCCCAGTTCGTCCGGACCATCGGCTCAGGCGGGAACGCCACTACGGCTGCCATCTCGGGCGCCCTCGACGTACCACTCCCGGATGCCGAAGGACTCAAGCGGCGACTCAGTGAAGACGACCCGCAACTACTGACCGCGAGGCGGGCGGCTCAAACCAGCATGACCGAGCTGGTGGGAGAGATCCGGAACTCAATTCAGTACTTTGCTTCTCTCCCCGGACGCCTCCCCGTGTCGCGGGTGCTGGTCACCGGCGGAGGTTCGGCTCTCTACGGCCTGCTCCCCATGCTCGAGGACCAAGTGAAGCTGCCGGTGCTTCCGGTGTCTCCACTGGCCCGGCTCAACCTGTCCAAGCTCGCCCTCACCGATGCACAGATGAACGATGTGGGACCGGTGCTCTCGACCCCGATCGGCCTGGCTCTGCCAGAGCCGGACAAGTCGATCAAGAAGTTCAACCTGCTGCCTCCAGAGGTGGCCAAGCGCACCCGGATGAAGCGGATCCAGGAGCGCACCCTTCTCGGCTGCGTGGCCGTGGTGATTCTGCTGTTGGCCTTCGGAGCGTGGAAATTCCTGCAGGTGCACAATGCCCAGAACAATGTGAACTCCCTGCAGTCGGAGATCACAACCCTCAATGCACAGGTTCCCAAGTATGACCTGGTGGTAGCGGCTAACAAGGCCTACACAGCCGGTGTGGCCCGCCGAGCCTCCGTACTCGACGCGGCCATCGACTGGCCCCTGGTGTTCAACAACCTGGTCGCCATCACTCCCGCGGGGGCCAAGGTACAGTCCTTCAACGGTGCTGCCACCGCCTCGACCGGATCAGCCGCCGCCAGCACCACCACGGCAGCCACCACCAGCGCCGGCACCGGCTCGACAGGTGGCTCGAGCACCCCCACGTCGGCGGCCATCGGCACCGTCCAGCTTGGCGTGACCGGGCCCGGGCCGAGTCTGACCATCTCCGAAGCGTGGATCAACGCCGTCTCCTCTTCAACGCTCTTCGCCAACCCCGTGCAGGGGGCCACGACGGCCAATCCAGACGGAACGATCTCGTTCCCGTTCACCATTTCCATCTCCCCCAACGCCAGTCTCTCCAAGAATGCGAGCCTGAAATGAACGAAGTTCGTGAGTACCGCGTCCCGCTCCTGATGGCCGCTGGCACGCTGGTGGTAGCTCTCCTGATCTGGGCCGTCCTCATCTCCCCCCAGAACTCGAAGCTCTCGGGCCTGCAGACCCAACAGACCACGTTGCAGAATCAGCAGACGACTCTGGAGGCCAAGCTCTCGTCATTGAAGAGCGAACAGCAGAAGTTGTCATCCAGCTGTGCCGACCTCCAGAAGATTGCCACCCAGATCCCCAGCGTCCAGAGCCCGACCGACGTCGACGCCGAAGAGTCGTCCTTTGAGAACCAATTCAACGGATTGACCGCCGGGTCGGGTGTCACCTTGACTCAGTTCAGCGGGTTCGCCCCGGCGACCACGGCCCAGGCGACACCTGCCGCTGGCACCCCCGCCACCCCGACCACCCCAGCCGGAGTCGTGGCCGTGCCCACCACGTTGGCCGTCACCGGAACCTATGACCAGATCCACGCCTTCATCAACGACCTCGACGGATTTCCTCGTCTGTTCGTCATCCAGACCTTTCTGCTGACCTTCGGCACCACGACGTCTTCTGTCTCTGGTGCCTCGCCGTCGGCGGGGGGGACCGGAAACGCCCAGACCTCGGTCTCCGCCTCGTCGCCTCCGCTGTGGACGGGGGGACAGGCCACGCCCGGAAGTGCGGGGCCCTACACGCTGACCATCAACGGATCGATCTACTACACCTCGACCCCCAGTGCCCTGGACGCCTGCACCAAGGCCACGGCTGCGGTCCACTGACGACGGACATCCCGTACGACCAACTCCCGTGAGAGGCGCTACGCCCCGCTGATCTGCATGTCGCCCACGGCCAGGGTCTGCCCGGCGGCGATCCCCGGGAGCCACTCCACATCAGCCCCGACGGCCACCAGTGACTGCAGGATGCGCTGCAGGGTGGAGGCCACGGTGATCTCCCGGACCGGCTCGGCCAGGCGACCGTCCCGGATCATGAGGCCCTCCGCCCCCACCGAGAAGTCCCCGCTGATCGGGTTGACCCCGGAGTGGACGCCGGTCATCGACTGGACGAACAGGCCCTCCCCCACCACGCCCAGTACGCCGTCTTCGTCATACCCGTCCGGCCCCGGCGCCAGGGTCAGGGCGCGGCACCCCGGTCCGGGGGTACCCGAGAAGCCACCCCGCACCGCCGAGCCGGTCGAGCGCACACCGGCCCTCGAGGCCGACACGGTGTCGTAGAGAAAGGCCCGGAGGACGCCCTGGTCGATGAGGACGTTCCGACGGCAGGCCAGGCCCTCGGCGTCGTAGGCGGACGCACCGTAGGCCCGCGCATCTGTCGGATCGTCCACCAGTGTCACACCCGGGTCGCCCACCAGCTCCCCGATGCGGCCGGCGAAGAACGACCGGCCCTTGGCCACCGCCTCGCCGGAGAGCGCCGAGGACACCACCGAGAGCAGGGTGGTGGCCACTCGCCGGTCGAAGACCACCGTCGACCGCCCCGAGGGCCCCTTGGCCGCCCCGAGCATCCGCACGGCCCGGGTCACGGCGTCGGACATGGCCTTGTCCGGGTCGAGACCGGCGAAACCGCGGTCCACGCTGAAGCCGCTCCCGGTCTGGCTGGCCTCGCCCTCACCGGCGATCACCCCGACCGAGAGGTAGCCCGAGGTCTTCCGGCTGGCCGAGCGGATTCCGGTCGTCGAGACCAAAGCCACCTCCACTGCGGCGTCGCCGTAGTCGGCGTGGTCCACCTGGCGGATGCGGGGATCGGCGGAGCGGGCCTGGCGCTCGAGGGCCAGGGCCATGGCCACCTTCTGGGTGGTGGGCACCGAGTCCAACCCCGGATCCCACAGGTCGACCGGCACGGCGGCCACCCCGTCGGGCACGGCCAATTGCACGTGGTCGTCGGGCGTGGCGTAGGTGGCGTTGTCGCGGGCCTCGGCCAGGGTCTCCTCCACCACCGAGTCGTCGAGCGAGCCGGCCCAGGCGAATCCCAACTTGTGGTCCACCACCACACGGATGCCGATGCCGGCCGAGGTGGCCGATGTCAGCGACTCGACTTCGCCGGAGTAGGCGCGGACGTCGGTCTCGTCTCCCCGGGCGACATAGACCTCGAGCTGCTCACCGTCCCGGGCCCATCCGGCCACCCGGTCGGCCAGTCCGAGCAGATCCTCGGGCGCCCCACCGGACCCGCCGAGGCCGGGCGGCGAGGTCACCGCGGTGTCGGAGGCGGCGCTCATTCGGCGGTCCCCCCGATGGTGACACCGGTCAGTCGCATGGTGGCCTGCCCGCATCCCACCGGGACGCTCTGGCCGTCCTTCCCGCAGGTGCCCGGCGTCATGGCGAAGTCGGTGGCCACCGCGTCGATCCGCTTGAGGATCTCGGGACCGTTGCCGATCAGGTTGGCGTCCCGTAGCGGCTCGGTGATCTTGCCGCCCTCGATGAGATAGGCCTCGGTGGTGCCGAACACGAAGTCGCCGGTGGTGGTGTTGACCTGGCCTCCGCCGAGCTTGGCCACGTAGACCCCCTTGGGCGTCTGGGCCACGATCTCCTCGGCGTCGTCCGTACCGGGGAGGAGGAAGGTGTTGGTCATCCGCACCATGGGCAGGTGCTGGTAGGTCTGGCGCCGTCCGTTTCCCGACGAGAGCCGGCCTTCCTTGCGCGCCCGCAGATAGTCCCACAGATAGTCGGTCAGGACGCCCTGGTCGATGAGGACGTTCCGCTGGGCTGGCCGGCCCTCGTCGTCCACCCCAAAGGTCCCCCACTCGGTCCCGACCGTACCGTCATCGATCAGCGTCACCAACGGGCTGGCCACCTGCTGTCCGACCATGCCGGTGTAGACCGAGGCGTCCTTGACGATGTGGTCGGCCTCGAGGCCGTGTCCGCAGGCCTCGTGGAAGAGGATGCCGCCGCTCCCGCCGGCGAGCACGA
Organism: uncultured Acidimicrobiaceae bacterium; assembly: GCA_963833585.1. Classification (GTDB taxonomy): domain Bacteria; phylum Actinomycetota; class Acidimicrobiia; order Acidimicrobiales; family RAAP-2; genus Bog-756. Next base: position 623,956 of record CAWHYF010000005.1, read on the forward strand.
CCGGGAGCTCACCGGAGGGTGCCGGTCGGGCCGCCAGCTTGGACAGGGCACGTTGGGCGGCCAGGTCCGCCAGCTCCTCGACCGAGACCTCGTCGAACAGGTCGAAGCCCAAGGTACGGGCCGCCGTCTCGAAGCCGGTCTGCAACCCGGTGTCGCCGGAGGCCACACAGGACACGGAGAACCGGGTCCGAGCCTGCTCGTCACGGGCGTACAACCCCTCGGAGTTGGCAATCAGCACCCGTCGGCGTGACCCCCCGCATCCCGCCTGCACCTGGGTGATGGCATCGCCGGAGGCCCGGGCCGCCTCGTCGGCCCGGCGCAGCAGCTCCAGGCTGTCCCCCTTGGAGGCCAGCGCCAGGGAGGCCGGCTCGCCACCGTCCGCACCACCGGTGGCGCCCTCGGACCGAAGCGCTCCTACCGCCACGGTGCCGGTGCCCCCGCCCCCGCTCCTGGCCACCGCGGAGGCCGCCTCGGCGGCCCGGAGGAGGCCGGACTCGGAGAGGTCGGCGGTGTGGGCGAAGCCGGTGGTGTCCCCCGAGACCACCCGGATGCCGGCCCCACGCTCCCGCCCCGAGGACAGCTCCTCCACCCTCCCGTCGTCCAGCAGGGCCGACGACGTCGATCGGTCTTCGGCGAAGACCTCGGCGAAGTCGCCACCATGCCGGAGGGCCTCCGCCAGTACCCGCTCGAGTACGGGGGTATCGATCACTACAGCCTCCTCGCTCCACTGCTCGGCGCTAGGTGGCCGATGCCTGCTGCGTCACGTATCGTACCGGCGTGGCTCCCCGTACCGGTCTGTCGGCCCGAATCGAACTGCAGGTGACCGAGTCCGACACCGCAGAGGCCTTCCGGTCGGGGACGGTGCCGGTCCTGGCCACACCGAGGCTGGTGGCCCTGTGCGAGGAAGCCAGCTGCCAGGCCATCGATGGCGAGCTCCCGGACCGCTCGACCTCGGTGGCCAAGCGCCTGCAGTTCGACCATCTGGTGCCGGTGGGGGTGGGCGGGACGGTGTGGGCCGAGGCCACCCTGGACCGGATCGAGGGCCGACGCCTGGTCTTCACCCTGTCGGTCTCCGAGAGTGCCGGTCTGGTGGCCGCCGGGAAGCTGATCCGGGTCATCGTCGACCGGGAGGCCTTCCTCTCCAACGTGCGCTGACCTGTCCAACGTGGCTTGAGCGGGTCCCCCGCGGCGGTGGGCGCCCGGGAGCGCTGCTCAGCCCTTCACTTCGCCCCAGTAGACACCATCCAGCATCCGGGCCAGGTGGGCGTGGTGGAGGATGGCATGGTCCGGGTCGTCGGGCATCTCGGCCTCTCCGAACCGGATGGACCGCCGGGTGATCCGGAACATCACGATGCCGTGGCGCAGGGCGGCGTAGGCCGTGTAGAAGTCGAGGTCCCGCGGGTGGTAGCCGGTGATCGACTGGTACAGCTCCGACACCGTGTCCCGGCGCAGGATGTGGGGCATCCCGGGGAGGCCCAGATCCTCCACCAGGTCCTGGAAGAAGCGGTGGATGTAGATCATCCAGCCCAGGTCGATCTCACGGGGTCCCACCGACGCCATCTCCCAGTCCAGCACGGCCACCGGCTCGAAGTCATCGAACATCATGTTGCCGACGCGGGCATCACCCCAGCTGAACACGGCGTCGTCCTCGTTGGAGGGCCAGTGTTCCTCCAACCACTCGAAACCCCGCTCGATCAGCGGCGAGCGCACCCCGTCGCCGGCCACCCAGTCGTAGTAGGCCCGCTGCTCCCGAACGTGGTGGCGCAGCGGGCTGGCCCCGTCGGAAGGTCCCGCCAGGAAGGCCGCCGGACCGTCCGCCGTCAGGGCGTGGAGCGCGGCCAGCGCCTCGACCGCCGTGCGCTCCAATCGCCGCTGGTCGGCCGGCTCCGCCTCGAAGAACCAGTTGTCGCCGAAGGTGTAGGGGAGAACGTCGGGGGGGACGACCCCGTCCACCCGCTCCATGACGAAGAAGGGGGCCCCGATGACGTCCGTGCCGTTCTCCAGCCAGAGCACCGTGGGCACCGGCACGTCGGTGTGCTCGGCGACCATCTGCATGGTGCGGAACTGGCGCTCCATGTCGTAGGTCTGGAACACCGGGTCGGCGGCGGGGTCAGGGGCGATGCGAGCCACCAGACCCCGCGGCTGGGACTCACCGGGCACCGACAGGTCGAACAGCACGGTCTCCGAGGACATGCCGTTCGATTCCGGAACGACCAGCTCGGACACGGTGGCGCCCGGCAGCCGCTCCTGCAGCCAGCCCTCCAGCTGAGCCCGGAGCTGGTCGTAGTCCCGGGTGGACGTCTTGGGGCGTTCACTGCTGGGTCCGTCGGTCATGGTCATGGTGGGTGCACCTCGCGGGTCGGTCGGTCTCGGGCTCGATCAGGTCGGTTGGGGTCGGTTCCAGTCGGTTGGGGTCGGTTCCAGTCGGTTCAGTCAGGCGCCGGTCCGGGACCGGAGGAACTCCCGGATCCCGGTGGCGCTCCAGTTGTCATGGTCCTCGCCATAGGCCTCGAATCCGCCGAAGGACCATTCGGTCAGGCAGTTGACCGAGTACAGGTTGGGGTTGAGGAACAGCCCCAGCCCGTTCAGGCATCGGCCCTCGGCGTGCAGGGAACGGCCCAACTCGTCGACCAGGTCCACGGCCACCGAGCTGGGGTAGGCGGTGCCGGGGTGGCGTCGGAGGACCTCCCTCGACCCCGAGGCCACCTTCGACCACTCCCCGTCCCGGAGGAGGTAGCCGTGGATGGCCAGGCTGCCGTCGCCGCGGCCCCCGCTGAAGTCCATGGTGATGACGTGGAAGGCGTCCCGGTCCGAGACGGTGGCGTAGCTGTAGCCCCCGCAGCGGGCCGGGGTGCCGTGGATCCCTGGGCCGAACTGGGATCTCGGTCCCCACGAACGATCGCGGAAACCGAAGGAGTCCACCGCGAACTCCTCGCCGCCGAGGGCGATGGTGCCCTGGTACCGGCCGGGTTGATCGAGGTGGGAGTCACCGAGGTAGTTGGGACGAGCGATGGCGGTGAAGGTCAGGTCAGCCCGGACGGCGTCCGGGCCGGCGGAGTCGACACCTTCGGCATCGGGATCGCGGTAGGTGAGCTCGTAGCGCCGTAGCGGCTCCAGGCACCGGTAGGCGACGCCGTTGGGCAGCTGGATGTCCGAGAGCGGCTGCTCGGGGATGGGCAGGTGCCAGAAGTGCCGGGCGTGGAGGATGTCGGCCGGTGTGTGACCGGTGTGGTCCCAGAAGAAGGCGCCGGCCGAGAGCACCCCCTGCGTGGTGCGGAAGAACGGATAGAACTGGCCGGACAGCCGGCGCTCGGGCACGGTGAAGGTGAACCAGCAGGTCTCGGTCCAGTACGGGTCGGAGCGATCGGGCGGGTGGAACTCGTCGTCGGGGTGGTGACCGGCCACAGGTGGTTCCCTTCCCTCGTGTCGCCACGGTCGATGTCGTCGCCGGGACAGACCCGGCCGAGTCCCGAACCTAGCTGACGGACCGTCAGAGGTCCCCACGGCCGGGGCGGCATCGGCTCCGACACCTCGGCTCCGACACCTCGGCGCCGCACCGGTGCTGGCCGCACCATCCGGTCTCGCCGGTGCAGAGGATCGCCGGTTCAGAGGTTCTTGCCGATGATGCCGCCGAGCACCCCCCCGATGCCGGCGTCGGCGACCGGGTGGTCCTCCTCCCCGGACAGGTACGGCTGGATGGCCTGGGCCAGGACGGGCACCGTCATGCTCTGGAGCCACACCCGACCGGGACCGGTCAGGGACACCAGGTGGAAGCCGTCGCCGCCGAAGGCCAGGTTCTTGATCCCGGCCAGCCGGGTGATGCTGAAGGTCACCATGTCCTCGAAGAGGCCGACATGGCCCGGATGGACCAGGAGGGTCTGGCCCTCGGCCAACTCGTAGGTGGTGACCTCGCCGGAGAGCTCGACCCAGGCCCGGCCCTGGCCCTCCAAACGCTGAAGGACGAAGCCGTCTCCTCCGTACATGCCTCCACGGAACGACTGCTGCATCCCGACGGTCGGCACCACCCCATCGGTTCCGCACACCCATCCGTGGCGGTGGACCAGGTAGCCCTGACCGGGGCCGACGGCGATCTCGAAGATCTGGCCGGGCAGCTTGGCCGCGAAGGAAACCATCCCCGGCCCCCCCTGGGCCTCGTACTTGGTGAGGAAGAGCCCCCCGCCGCCGATGGCCCGCTTGAGGCCGCTCATGAGCCCCTTTTGGCCACCGGTCGAGGTGGTCTGGGTCAGCTGTACGTTGGGCGACATCCACGACAGTTCACCGTGGGTCGAGATCACCGACTCCCCCGGGTCGAGAAGCAGCTCCAACAGCGGCATCGTGGTGCCCTTGACGTCGACTTGCATGGGCTCTCCCTCCGGTCCGAACCGGGCCGGCGCCGGACCGCCGGGGTGGACCTCCCCCAGTCTGGACCTTCCCGCGCCCACCGTCGGGGATCCGGCGTCCCGTCGGGCGGCACCGGCGACCGGCCGTCAACGACCGGCCATCAAGTGGACCGGCGGCGAGGCGCTGGTAGCCTCGTCCGAAAGGACTCCTCCCACGCGCCCATGATCATCGAACACATCGACAGCCCCGCCGACCTCCGATCCCTCACGCCGGAGGAGTTGTCCGTCCTCTCGGCGGAGATCCGCGAATTCATCGTGGACGCCGTGACGGCCACCGGTGGCCACCTGGGCTCCAACCTGGGCGTGGTGGAATTGACGCTGGCCCTGCACCGGACCTTCGATTCTCCCCGCGACGTACTGCTTTGGGACACCGGGCACCAGGCCTATGTGCACAAGCTGGTCACCGGGCGGCGCACGTCGTTCCCCCGGCTCCGCCAAGCCGACGGTCTGTCCGGGTACCCCAACCGGACCGAGTCCGAGCACGACTGGGTGGAGAACAGCCACGCCTCGACCATCCTCAGCTATGCCCACGGGCTGGCCAGCCGCGTTCCATCTCCAGGAGAGCCAGCGGCGGGTGGTGGCGGTGGTGGGCGACGGGGCGCTGACCGGGGGAATGGCCTACGAGGCGCTCAACAATCTGGGGCATTCGGGTACCCCGGTCGTCATCGTCCTCAACGACAACGGCCGCTCGTATGCCCCCACCGTGTCCCGACTGTCCCTCAGCCTGACCCACCTCCGGCTCAACCCGGCCTACATCCAGGCGCGCCAGCGGATCCGCCACCTGATCCGGGAGCTGCCCGGTGTGGGTGACCTCGCCTACTCGGGGGTCCACGGACTGACCAGCGCGCTGCGCGAGGTGGTCACCCCCCACACCTTCTTCGAAGCCCTCGGAATCCGATACGCCGGTCCCATCGACGGCCACGACATCACCGGCGTGGAACAGGCGCTGGCCAACGCCTCGGAGTGGCCGGGGCCGATCGTGGTGCATGTCGTGACCCAGAAGGGCCGGGGCTATGCGCCGGCCGAGGACGACGACGTCCAGCGCCTCCACGACGTGAAGGTCGCCGTGGGGGCCGCCGAACCCCCGCCGCTCGCGGAGGGCCTGCGGACGGACGGGTGGGCCGACGAGGGATCGGTCCCCCCTGCTCCGTCTCCCGACGACCGGCTCGGGGTGGCCGCCGAGCTGCCGGTGACCACCTTCACCGACGCCTTCACCCGCTCCCTGCTCCGCCAGGCCGAGGCCGATCCGCGCATCGTCGCCATCACGGCGGCCATGCCGGGACCGACCGGCCTACTGCCGTTCGAGGCCCGCTTCCCCGACCGGTTCGTCGACGTCGGGATCGCCGAGCAGCACGCGGTGACCGCCGCGGCGGGGATGGCCATGGGTGGCTTGCGGCCGGTGGTGGCCGTGTACTCCACCTTCTTCAGCCGGGCCTTCGACCAGGCCAATCTGGATGTCGGGCTCCACCGCCTCCCGGTGGTCCTGGTGCTGGACCGCGCCGGCATCACCGGTGACGACGGCCCCAGCCACCACGGGGTGTTGGACATGGCTCTCGGTCTGTCCATCCCCGGGATGACCGTGTTCGCCCCGTCCTCGGCCCAGGAGGTGGAGGTCATGCTGGCCGAGGCCCTGTCCCTCGACGGTCCCTCCATGATCCGCTTCCCGAAGACCCCGGCCCCCTGGGTCGCTCCGGGGACGGTGGGCACCGGCCTCCAGGCCCGCCAGGTGCGGCTCGGCGACGGCTCGGTCTGCGTGCTGGCCGTGGGCAAGATGGTGGCAGCGGCCGAAGAGGCCGCCCGGCTGCTGGCCGACGAAGGGATCGACCTCACCGTGTGGGACGTCCGGGTGGTATCCGATCCCGACCCGGTGATGCTGGCCGACGCCGGGCGCCACGACGTGGTGGTCACCGTCGAGGACGCCGTTCGTCAGGGCGGGGCCGGGATGTTCATCGCCGAGGAGCTCCGGGCGTCACTTTCCCCCGGCACGGCTCCGGCCGTCCACTATCTCGGGATCCCCCGGGCCTACATCCCCCAGGGCAAGCCGGACCGCATCCTGGCCCGACTGGGTCTCGACGGTCCCGGAGTGGCCCGGACCGTCCGGGAGATCGTGGCCGCGCCGCCCGGACCGGTCACCGGATCGGCCGTCGCCCCTCCCGTCCCGGTCCGACCGGCATCGGTCACCGGCCGGGCCGTCACGCCTCCCGCCCCGGTCCGACCGGCATCGGTCACCGCCCAGGAGGCTCCCGACTGACATCGGCCCGAGGACCGCGCCCCCGGGACCACCGGGTCGCACCCCTGGTGAGGGCCGCCGGCTTCGAGGTCGCCTGCCCCACGCCGGCAGGTTGCCGCCCCAATAGAAACGTGTTCTACTAACTGGCCGATGACGTTCAACCTGGCTGATCTCTTCGAGGCGGCGGTCGACTCGTTCGGCGACCGCGAGTACCTGGTGGCGGCGGGCGAACGTCGCACGTTCGCCGCCATGGAGGCGAGGGCCAACCGGTTGGCCCACTTCCTGGCCGCCCAGGGCATCGGCCCCGGCGACCATGTGGGCATCTACTCGCTGAACAGTGTGGAGTGGGTGGAGACGGCCTGGGCCGTGTTCAAGCTGCGGGCGGTGTGGATCAACATCAACTACCGCTACGTGAAGGACGAGCTCCGCTACCTGTTCGCCAATGCCGATCTGGTGGCCCTGGTCCACCAGGCGAGCTACGGGCCCCAGGTGGCCGAGTTGCTGCCCGAACTCCCCGAGCTCCGATTGGTGGTGACCGTCGACGACGGGTCGGGCCAGCCCCCGCCGGCGGGGGCGGTCCCCTACGAGGAGGCGATGGCGTCGGGCGGGCCCGATCGGGACTTCGCCCCACGGTCCGATGACGACCACTACATCCTCTACACCGGTGGCACCACCGGGATGCCCAAGGGCGTGGTGTGGCGCCACCAGGACGTCTTCTACGCGCTCGGCGGGGGCGTCGATCCCCACACCAACACCCGGGTGGAGCGGCCCGAGGAGATGGTGGCCAGGGGTCAGGGAGGCCAGCTCACCCTGCTGCCCATCGCACCGCTCATGCACGGGGCCACCCAGTGGTCGATCATGGGCCAGAGCTTCGTGGGGAACCGGACCGTCCTGGTGCCCAAGTTCGACCCCCACGAGGTGTGGAAGCTGGTGGAGACGGAGCGGGTCAACTCCGTCATGATCACCGGGGACGCCATGGGGAAGCCGTTGGTCGAGGCCCTGGACGATCCGGGGGCGGAGTACGACCTCTCCTCCCTCCTCGCCATCACCTCCTCGGCCGCCCTGTTCTCCGCCCCGGTGAAGGACGAGTTCTTCAAGCACCTGCCGTCCATCTACATCGTGGACGCCATCGGCTCGTCGGAGTCGGGAAACAACGGCATGGTCACCATGGACAAGGACAACACCGCCATGAAGAGCGGTCCCACGGTCACGGTGCTCGGCAACACGGTGGTCGTCGACGAGGACCTCAAGTTGGTGGAGCCCGGGTCGGGAGTCATCGGAAAGATCGCCCGCTACGGTGACATCCCGGTCGGCTACTACAACGACCCGGTCAAGACGGCCGAGGTGTTCGTCCACATCGACGGGGTGCGCTACGTGATGCCGGGGGACTTCGCCACGGTGGAGGCCGACGGATCGATCACCCTGCTGGGCCGCGGCTCGGTCTCCATCAACTCCGGCGGCGAGAAGATCTTCCCCGAGGAAGTGGAGTCCGCCGTCCGGTCCCACCCCGAGGTGTTCGACGCCATCGTGGTGGGGGCGCCCGACGACCGCTGGGGCCAGCGGGTGGCGGCCATCATCCAGCCCCGGGCCGACAAACACCCCGGCCTGGAGGACATCCAGATCCACTGCCGCGAGGCCATCGCCGGTTACAAGGTCCCCCGCCAGCTTCACGTGGTGGAGACCATCGTCCGCTCCCCGAGCGGGAAGCCCGACTACCGCTGGGCGGCGGAGATCGTGGCCGGGGACGCCGTCGAGACCGACAGCGGCGGCGTCCGTACCTCGTCGGGGCAGTGAAACCGCCGGTCACCCGGGTGACTGGGCCCGGCCCGGTGGGGGGACCGACCCCGGATCTGTCCGCCACCCGGACCGCCGAGCGGTAGAGGCCACCCCGATGCCCGTGGCCCTCGCCGAGCTGGCCGCACCGGACCGGTGCGCCGTCCTGACCCAGGAGATCCAGCGCGGGGTGGTCGGCGACCTGAGCTCCTTCCCCCAACTGGCCGCCGAGGCCGCACGGGTGGGGGTGGTGGCCAACACGACCCGGCTGTTGGCCGCGGCCCGGGACCGGGGCGTTCCGGTGGTCCACTGCACCGCCGAATTCCGGGCCGACCGGGCCGGGTCCACCGTGAACTGCTCACTCATCGCCGCCATGGTCCGGAACCCCGACCACCTGCTGGTGGGAACGCCACCGGCCGAGCTGGTGGCCGGGCTGGGCCCGGAGTCGGGCGACCTGATCTCCAACCGCCTGCACGGGGTCTCTCCCTTCACCGGGACGTCCCTCGACACCTGGCTGCGCAGCCTGGGGGTCGAGACGGTGGTGGCCACCGGGGTCTCGGTGAACCTGGGCGTCCTCGGACTGGCCATCGAGGCGGTGAACCTGGGCTACCGCGTGGTGGTGCCACGGGACGCCGTCGCCGGTATCCCCTCGGAGTACGCCGCGGCGGTACTGGACAACACCTTCCCGTTGATCAGCACCCTGACCACGGTCGACGATCTCCTGGAGGCCTGGGGACCGCTGCCGGGCTGAACTGGGAGAATGGAGCTCAACCTCAGGTTGAGGGTAAGGGTCTCTCGACGATCGGGCCCTCGACGGCGCCCCTACAGCGTCCGGCTGCCGTCCAGCTGGATCATGGCGTTGGTGGGCAGCTCCTCCACCGTGATGTCCGGGATCGGGAAGTTGAACGGCTGGTACCTGGGCTGAGCCGACTGGCGGTACCGGGTGGTGGAGTGGACCGGGTCGGTGTCGAACTGGGGGATGACCTTGGTCCCGAACACCTCGAGCATCTCGTGGACCTCGTCCTCCATCAACGAGTCCGAGGGGAGCCCGAACACCAGCTGGTCGCAGCCGACGGTCTGGTAGCGGGCCGCCTGTTCGGCCACCTCGTCGGGTTCGCCGCAGAGCAGCCAGCCGTTCTCGATCAGGTAGTCGAGCTGCGCCTCGTCGCCGATGGTGTGGGGTCGTTCGGGCCAGACGGGCACCCCCTCCTGATGGGGGATGGTGTCGTGGTAGTTGCAGACCAGTGAGTAGAGGTAGCCCCGACCCCGGCGGAGGGCCACCTCCCGCGCCCGCTTGCGGTCGTTGAGACAGATGACCGCGTTGGTCATCATCACGTTGTCGTTCTTGAACTGTCCCAGAGGCTCGGCGCAGTTGGCGATCCCCTCCTTGTACGACTCGATCCGGCCCTTCAGGTTGTAGACCGGCTCGAAGTTGAAGGCGATGGCACCGATGCCGAGTTCACCGGCCTGGGTGAAGGTCCCCGGGTTCCCGCAGCCCACCCAGATCGGTGGGTGGCCCTTCCGCTGGTAGGGCTTGGGCAGGACGTTGTGGGGATAGGGGACGGTGAAGCTGTCCCCCTCGTACATGTAGTCCTGCTCCTCCCACATGCGGGGAATCTCGCGGATGACCTCGTTCCACTCGGCCTTGGTGGAATTCTTGTCGAGGTTGTTGAAGGTGGCGATCTCGTGGCTGCCGGCACCACGGCCGGTCCCCCACTCGAACCGGCCCTCGAACAGGTGGTCGAGCATGGCCACCCGCTCCGCGCAGCGCACCGGGTGGTTGACCCGTGGTGAGAGGTTCATGATGCCGGTTCCGATGTGGATCCGCTCGGTGGCATGAGCCAGATAGCCCATGACCACCTCCGGGGAGGACATGTGGCTGTACTCGGTGAGGGAGTGGTGCTCACCCACCCAGGCGTACTTCCAGTTGTACTTGTCGGCCGCGATGGCGTAGGCGATCTCCCGCATCAACATCTCGTGCTCACAGGCCGGATCGTGTGCGGCCTGGCCGGGCAGGTAGCCGTTGAGAAAGATTCCGAACTCCATGGCGGTGGTACTCCTCTCGCTCCGCGCCGGGGCGCGGGATCACGGTAACACGGTGCTCTGATAAATTGCAACGTGTTCCAGATTTGTGCCTGGCTGGCCCCCAACCCGAGGGTCAGGACCTACTGTCGACGGCGAGACCAGGGGGAGACGATGCCGACCATCGACCAGTTGATCCGCCAGCGTTCCGGCGACCACCGGGCGGGCCTGCTCTTCGCCGATCGCCGCTGGACCCACGACCAGGTGGTGCGGGCCCAGGCCGACCGGGCGGCGGTGCTGGCATCGCTCCGGCAGCCGGGCCCGTTCCACGTGGCCCTGCTGCTGGACAACGTCCCCGAGTACGTGTTCTGGATGGGGGCGGCCGCCCTGGCCGGGGCGGTCCTGGTCGGCGGCAACCCCACCCACCGGGGTGACGAGCTGGCCCGGGACCTCTCCCACACCGAGTGCCAGCTCCTGGTGACCGACACCGCCTACCGGGGGCTGGTCGACGGGTACGACCTGGGCCCGGCCCTTCCGCCTCGACGGATCCTGGTCGTCGACCATCCGTGTGGAGACCTCGCCGCCGAGACCACACCGTACGGGGCACTGCTCGGGGACACCCTGGGCGCCGCGCTCCCCGACCCGGACCGTACGGCGATCACCGAGGACTCGCTCGGCCTGCTCCTGTTCACCTCCGGCACCTCCGGGGCACCGAAGGCCTGCCTGTGCAGTCAGGGTCGGTTGGCCCGCATCGGTACGATCGTGGCCCAGATGTTCGAGCTCACCGAAGACGACGTCTGCTACCAGGCCATGCCGCTGTTCCACTCGAACGCCCTGATGGCCGGGTGGGCCCCGGCGCTGGCCGCCGGCGCCACCGCGGCCCTGCGCGAGCGATTCAGCGCCTCACAGTTCCTCGCCGACGTACGCCGCTACGGCGTGACCTACTTCAACTACGTGGGCAAACCGCTGTCGTACATCTTGGCCACCCCCGAAGGCTCGGACGACGCCGACAACCCGTTGCGGCGGGCCTTCGGCAACGAGGCGGCGGAGGCCGACGTGGCCCGATTCGCCGACCGGTTCGGCTGCACGGTGCAGGACGCCTACGGCTCGACCGAGGGCGGTGCCTCGGTGACCCGGACCCCCGACACTCCCCGGGGGGCGCTGGGCCGGGCGTTGGCGGGGACCATGATCGTCAATCCGGAGACCGGCCGGGAGTGCCCGCGGGCCGTCTTCGACGAGCACGGCCGCCTGCTCAACGCCGAGGAGGCCATCGGCGAGATGGTCAACCAGACCGGTGGGGCCGGCTTCGAAGGCTACTGGCACAACGCCGAGGCCGAGGCCAGCCGGGTGCGCAACGGCTGGTACTGGACCGGTGATCTGGCCTACCGGGACGACGACGACTTCTTCTACTTCGGTGGCCGGGACTTCGACTGGTTGCGGGTCGACGGGGAGAATTTCGCCGCCGCACCTGTCGAGGGCATCCTCCAGCGCCACCCCGATGTGGTGCTGGCTTCGGTCTACGCCGTGCCGGACACGGTGGTCGGGGACCAGGTCATGACCACCGTGCTGCTCCGGCCCGGCACCTCCTTCGACCCGGTCGGCTTCGCCGACTTCCTGGCCGGTGAGGCCGACCTCGGCACCAAATGGGCGCCTCGGTACGTGCGGGTGACCGAGAACCTGCCGGAGACCGCCACCACCAAGGTGCTGAAACGGGTCCTCCGCAACGAGGGCTGGCGGTGCGCCGAGCCGGTGTGGTGGCGACCGGCGAAGGACGGCCCCTACCAGCTGTTGACCGAGGCCGACGCCGAGGCCCTCGACCGGGCGGTGGCCGGGCGCTGAGGGCGGGGTGGGAGCTGAGGGCGGGCTGGGAGCTGGTTGCCGCCGTGGCAACCCACCGAGCGGCGTCGGCCCCGACGAGCGACGGTGCGGGCATCCCCTCTGGCCGGGGGCCGTCGGCCCGAGGGGGGAACTAGCGGTCGACGCCCAGGATCAGTCCGCTGGTCGGCACCCCGGTTCCCGCCGTGACCAGGACATGGTCCACCTCGGGCACCTGGTTCACCGAAGTGCCGCGCACCTGCCGGACCCCTTCGGCGATGCCGTTCATCCCGTGCAGGTAGGCCTCGCCCAGCTGGCCCCCGTGGGTGTTGACCGGGAGACCGCCGCCGATCTCGATGTTGCCGTCCCGGACGAAGTCCTTGGCCTCCCCCTTCCCGCAGAAACCCAGCTCCTCGAGTTGGTACAGGACATAGGGGGTGAAGTGGTCGTAGAGCACCGCGGTCTGGATGTCCGCCGGCGACAGGCCTGAGGTCTGCCACAGCTGGCGGGCTACCGACTGCATCTCCCCCAGGCCGGTGAGGTCGTCGTAGTAGTAGGAGGTCATCATCTCCTGACCCGGGCCGGACCCCTGGGCCGCCGCCTGGATGACCGCCGGGGGGGAGGCAAGGTCGCGGGCCCGCTCCAGCGAGGTGACCACCAGGGCCTGACCACCGTCGGTCTCCTGGCAGCAGTCGAGCAGGTGGAGCGGCTCGACGATCCAACGCGAGGCCTGGTGCTCCTCTAGCGTGATGGGCTTCTGGTAGAACCAGGCCTTGGGGTTGGTGGCGGCGTGCCGGCGGTCGGCGACAGCCACCCGGCCCAGGTCCTCGGAGGTGGCGCCGGTCACGTGCAGGTAGCGCTGCGCCGCCATGGCCACCCACTGGGCCGGAGTGAGCAGGCCGAAGGGCGCGTACCAGGCGAAGTTGGCCGTCTCGGCATTGGGAACCGGCGCCCGGTCCTGGACGCCGGACCCGAACCGGTTGCCGGACCGCTCGTTGAAGGCCCGGTAGCAGACCACCACGTCGGCCACTCCGGACTGGACGGCCAAGGCGGCCTGTTGGATGGTGCCGGCCCCGGCCCCTCCCCCGTAGTGGACACGGCTGAAGAAGGTGAGCTCGCCGATACCCAGGCTGCGGGCGATCTCGATCTCGGGATTGGTGTCCGAGCTGAAGGTGACCATGCCGTCCACGTCGGCCGGCTCGATGCCGGCGTCGCGCAGGGCCAGGTCCACCGCTTCGGCCGCCAGACGGAGCTCGCTGCGACCGGACTCCTTGGAGAACTCGGTGGCTCCGATCCCCACGATGGCGGTGTTGCCGGTGAAGGTGTGGCCCGTCCCGCTCACCGGGTCGCTCCCGAGCTCAGAGGGAGCAGGACCCGCACCGTGCCGGTCACGTGGTCGCCGCTCCGGTTGGCCCCCCGGACGTTCACCACCACTGCGCCCTTGTCGTCCGCACCGGCGTCGTCCGGAGCCGCGTCGAGCTCCTTCACCGACCCGGTGAGCTTCATGGTGTCGCCGGGATAGTTGGGGGCCCCCAACCGGATGTTCACGTCGGTCAGGACCCCTCCGGGTCCTGTCCAGTCGGTGACGTACCGGCCGACGATCCCGTTGGTCGAGAGGATGTTCATGAAGATGTCCTTCGAGCCGCGCTCCACGGCCAGGACCGAGTCGTGATGAACGTCCTGGAAGTCGCGAGAGGCGATGGCGGTGGACACGATCAAGGTCCGGGTCAGCGGCACCGAGAGCTCGGGGAGCTGGTCTCCCACCGTGAGGTCGCCGAACACCAGGGTGGTGGTCCGGTACCGGGTCGTGGAGCCTGAGGAGCCGGTCACACCGTCACCTGGTGCCCGGCCCGCAGCTCGGCCACCACCTGGCGTCCCAGTCGGGCCAGTTGGGCGCTGGGCGGCCCGAGCATGAGCTCGATCTGCTTGCCCCAGAGGAAGTACCGGTGGATGGGGTACTCGACATCGGCCCCCATCCCGCCGTGGAGGTGCTGGGTGGCGTGCACCGCCCGCTGGCCGGCCTCGGCCGAGAACCACGAGGCCACACTCACCGCCAGGTCGGCATCGATCCCGTTGTCCAGCCGCCAGGCGGCCTGCCACATCGTCACGCGGATGGACTCGGTGTCGATGGCGGCGTCGGCGGCCCGCAACATGGTGCCCTGGAACGTCGAGAGGGGCCGGCCGAACTGCTCCCGCGTGTTGAGGTACTCGGCGGTCTGGGCCACGGCCGCCTCGGTCACACCCACCTGCAGGGAGCAGAGTCCGGTCCAGGCCCGATTGAGGATCCAGAGCAGTGCGTCGTGCCCCCGGGACGGATCCCCCCCGGCCAGGAGGTCGTCGGGCCCCACCACCACGCCGTCGAGATGGAGGTGGGGATGGATCTCACGGTTGGTGGTCACCGCTCGCTCCACGGTGACGCCTTCGGCCGACGGGCTCACCGCGGCAATCACCACACCGTCGTCCAGCGACACCGGCACCAGCACCCGGCCGGCCACGTGCCCGTAGGGCACGGCGAAGGCGGTGCCGGACAGCACCACGCCGTCGGGGACGGACTTGCCGGCCACGGCCGGCCTCCCTTCCCCCCCGCGGGCGATGTCGTCGGCCACGTCGGCCAAGGCGGCCGAGAGCAGCAGGTCGCCCGAGACCACGGCGGGGAGGACGGCGGCCTTGAGGGCCTCGGACCCGAACTCGGCGACGGGCAGGGCCCCGAGGGCCACCGTCGCCCACAACGGGACGGGGGCCACCGACCGTCCCTGTCCCTCGAGGAGGATGGCCAGTTCCACCATGCCGAAGTCGCCACCCCCGTATGCCGCGGGGAGACACAGCCCCACCAGGTCGGCCTGGGCCAGTGCCGACCACAGTTCCCGGTCGACGCGGTCCTCGGTGGCCTCCACCGCCCGGACCCGATCGGGGGTCACCAGCCCGGAGAAGATGCCGTCCACGGTCTGGCTCACCGCCGACTGCTCCTCGTTGAAGGTGAAGTCCATCAGGTCCTCCTCGAATGGTCGGTGCCGCCGGTGGGCGACGCATCGCTCCCGCCACCGGGCGACCGGGGCCGGAACACCGGCAGGGTCAGATCGTCGTCGAAGGCCACGAACGTGGCCGTCACCGGCATCCCGATGGCCACGGTATCGGGGGTGATGTCGGCCACGTTGGCCACCAGGCGGGTGCCCTCCTCCAGCTCGATCAGGGCCACCACCAGTGGATAGTCGAAGGCCGGCACCTGCGGGTAGTGGTTGACCACGAAGCTGTAGATGGTCCCTCGGCCCGAAGCCTCGAGTGAGTCCCACTCGAAGGAGCGGCACTTGGCGCACGCCGGCCTCGGAGGGTGACGCAGCGTGCCACAGGCGGTGCACCGCTGGATCAGGAGCTTGTGCTCCTTGGCCCCGTCGAAGAAGAAACGGTTGTCCTGGGTCAGCGCCGGCCGGGGTCGCCTCGGACGGGGAGCCGCCTCCGGCGCCCTCGTGCGGGGCTTGAACTTGAGGATACGGAACCGCATGGTGGCCACCGGTTCACCGCGCTGGTCGGTGAACTCCAGGCGGGTGGTGATGAAGTGACCGGCACCGAGACCGGTGGCCTTCTCGCCACTGACGGCGTCGATGACCGAGGTCACCTCCAGCAGGTCGCCCGGCACCAGCGGTCGCACGTAGTGCTGGTCGCAATTGGTGGCCACCACCGAGGTGAAGCCGGCCCCGTCCAGCATGGCCATCAAGGTGTCGCTGGGTGCACTCCCCCCCGCCTCGCCCCTGGCCTTGGCCTCGTCCTGGGCCAGCGACAACCGCAAACCGCGCATGATCCAGGCCTGGAGCATGGTCGGCGGGGCGATGATCCCCCCGAACCCGGCGGCCCGGGCGGCCTCCTCGTCCACATACACCGGGTTGTGGTCGCCCATGGCCTCGACCCAGTGGCGGATCATCGGGAGATTGACCGGATCAGGGGCCCGGGCGGCCGGTCCGGTGGACAGGCCGACGAAGGCCTGCAGCCGCTCCTCGAGGGCGGCGGAGTCGGTGCCTACCTCTGCCGCGCTCACCGAGCGGACCGCTTCATCCCCAGACCGGCCATGGCCAGGATCTCTCGCTGGACCTCGTTGACGCCGCCGCCGAAGGTGTTGATCTGGGACTGCCGGCCGGCCCGTTCGAGGTCACCCCGAATGGCCGC
The DNA here is from genome assembly GCA_963833585.1 of uncultured Acidimicrobiaceae bacterium. GTDB lineage: Bacteria > Actinomycetota > Acidimicrobiia > Acidimicrobiales > RAAP-2 > Bog-756. The sequence goes on from CAWHYF010000005.1 coordinate 640,354, forward strand.
CCCGGGGTTGTAGGCGTTGAGGTAGCCGGCCGATCCCACGATGCCGAGCAGCCGTCGGTAGACCTCGAGCGTGGTCTCGGTCCCGAACACCTTGACCGCCGACGAGTCGGCCGGGCCGAGCGTGTCGTCGGCCACGGCGGCCACCATCCTCCAATTGAGCAGTTTCTGGGCCTCCAGGAGGGCGTAGCTCCGGGCCAGGTCGGCCTGGACCCATTCCACGTCGGCCAGTCCCTCGTCGATGGCCCACTGGGCCGTCTCCCCCCAGAGCCGGACGGGAAGGGCGCTCATCGCCCCGAGGCCGACCCGCTCGTGGTTGAGCTGGCCGGTGATCAGCCGCCAACCCTCGTTCAGATCACCGACGAGTGCGCTACGGGGGACCCTCACGTTGTCGTAGTAGGAGGCCGTGGTGACCACATTGCCCACGGTCACGATGGGGGTGCAGGAGAATCCGGGGTCGACCGTCGGGACCAGGAAGATGGAAATTCCCTTGTGCTTGGGGGCATCGGGGTCGGTCCGGGCGGCCAGCCAGATGAAATCGGCCTGGTCGGCGCCGCTGGTGAAGACCTTGTTGCCGTTGATCACCCACTCGTCGCCGTCGAGCACGGCCCGGGTGCGAAGGGAGGCCAGGTCGGTGCCGGCACCGGGCTCGGTGTAGCCGATGGCGCAGCTGATCTCGCCGGCCAGGATGCCGGAGAGGAAGTAGTTCTTCTGCTCGTCGGTACCGTGACGCATGAGCATGGGGCCCACCGTGTTCAGCGTGACGAAGGGGAACGGCGCCCGGGCCCGCTGCACCTCGTTGAAGAAGATGAACTGGTCGGAGACCGGCCGGCCCTGTCCGCCGAACTCCTTCGGCCATCCGATCCCCAGCCACCCGTCCTTGCCCATCTGGCGGACCAGGGTGCGGTGCATGGACCCGCCCTCGTGCTCGCTGTCGAGCGCCCGCCGCGCCTCGTCGGTCAGGAGGTCGGCGAAGTAGGCCCGCAGCTCGGCTCGCAGGGCCAGCTGCTCGGGAGTCTCCTCGAGGTACATGTCCGGTATTCCCTCCACTCGTTGACGCTGTGACTCGATCCTGCCCGGACGGTGCCCGCCCGCTGGTCTGGACGAGCTGACCGGCCTCAGGGGGCGGCGGTCGCCCCCGTCGGACCCCAGGTCCCCCGGTGCCGCATCATCGCCCTGCCGGGTGCTCCCCGGCCAACCGGCGGTGGAGCCCCTGACACGACTGGCCTATGATAACTGATACGCGTTCTAGAAACGTCATGGGCCGAGACGGTCGACCCCGGGCCGCGGCCGTCGACCAGGGTCGTTGGCGGGGGCCCGGGTCCTCCCGCCCCCCGGACCGCAAGGGGCACAGCCTCAACCAGCTGCAACGAGCCTGATCGACCAGGGGGAGACACCATGGAAGTCACCGACATCAACCTGGGGGATCCCGGGTCCTTCGTGCAAGGGGTCCCCCACGACTGGTTCAGCTACCTCCGCCGGGAGGCACCGGTCCTCTGGCACCCCGATCCCGAGGGCTTCGCCGAGGGTTTCTGGTCGGTGACCCGCTACGACGACTGCGTCGGTGTCAACCGGGACTATGAGCACTTCTCGTCCTACCGGGCCGCCACGCTGTTCCACGACTTCGACGAGGAGGTCCTCGGCCAGCAACGGATGATGATGCTGAACATGGACCCGCCCATGCACACCCGTTACCGCCGCCTGGTCAACAAGGGCTTCACCCCGCGGATGATCCGGGATCTGGAGGTGAAGGTGGTGACGGCCACCGACGCCATCCTGGACACGGTGTGCGAGCAGGGATCGGCCGACTTCGTGGAGCAGGTCTCGGCCGAACTGCCCCTCCAGGTCATCGCCGACCTGATGGGTGTTCCACAGGACGACCGGCACCTGGTCTTCGACTGGTCGAACCGCATGGTGGGCTCCGATGACCCCGAGTACCAGCTCGACGCCGACGCCGGGGCCCGGGCGTCGATGGAGCTGTTCGCCTACGCCGACGAGCTGTGCGAGAAGAAGCGCCTCGACCCCCACGCCGACCTGTTCAGCGTGCTCACCCAGGCCGAGATCGAGGGCGACCAGCTCTCCCAATTGGAATTGGACCTGTTCTTCATGCTCCTGGCCGTGGCCGGCAACGAGACCACCCGCAATCTGATCTCGGGGGCGATGGTGGCATTCTTCGACCACCCCGACCAGTGGGAGAAGCTCCGGGCCGACCGCTCCCTGCTCCCCGCGGCGATCGAGGAGATGCTGCGCTTCGTATCGCCGGTCATGCACTTCCGGCGGCAGGCGTCCGCCGACGTGTCGATCGGCGAGCAGAAGATCGCCGAAGGCGACAAGGTGGTGTTCTGGCACGTCTCGGCCAACCGGGACGAGTCGGTCTTCCCCGACCCGAACGCCTTCGACATTTCCCGTACCCCCAACAACCACATGGCCTTCGGCGGGGGCGGTCCCCACTTCTGCCTCGGAGCCAATCTGGCCCGGATGGAGATCCGGGTGATGTTCGACCGCCTCCTCGACCGCATGCCGGACATCCGCCTGGACGGCGAGGTACAACGCCTCCGCTCCAACTTCATCAACGGGGTGAAGCACATCCCGGTGGCCTTCGCCCCCTCGGCCCCCGTCGGTCACTGACCGCCTCCACCAAGAAAGCGGACGCCGCCATGCGCTTCCACCAGGCCGTCACCTTCCTCCCCACGGATGAGGTCGTGAGCCTCTCACGGGCTGCCGACGAGCTCGGATACTCGGGGATCTACCTCTCCGACCATCTGTTCAACCCCCGGGAGCTGGCCTCGCGGTACACCTATTCGAAGGCACCCGACGGGTCGCCCTTCTGGGAGAAGGAGACGTCCTGGCCCGATCCCATGTGCCTCATCTCGGCCCTGTCCTCGGTCACCACCAACCTCACCTTCACCACCGGTGTGTACGTGGCGCCGGTCCGGGACCTGATCACGGTGGCCAAGACCGTGGGCACCGCTGCCGTCCTGTCGGGAAACCGGGTTCGCCTGGGCGTCGGGGTGGGATGGTGCGAGGAGGAGTTCGTCCAGACCGGACAGGACTTCCATACCCGGGGCAAGCGCCTGAACGAGATGATCCCGGCCCTGCGGGCCCTGTGGGCGGGGGGCTGGGTGGAGTTTCACGGCGAGTACTACGACGTGCCGGCCTGCCAGATGAACCCCTCGCCCACCGAGCCCGTACCGTTCATCGGTGGCGGCGACTCGGACGCTGCCCTGCGACGCGCCTCGACCCTCTGCGATGGATGGGTGAACACCGGAGCGGCCAGCCCGGACGACGCCTTCACCCAGGTCGAGAAAATCAAGGACGCGGTCAAGCGGGCCGGCCGGGAGGGCGATCCGTTCTCCATCTACGTGGCGGTGAAGGCCCTTCCCGACCTCGACCTCTACCGGCGGCTCGAGGAGGCCGGGGTGACCGACCTCCTCTGCGCTCCGTGGATGGGGGTCCAGGCCACCGAGGCCGACACGCCCGAGTCCCTCCATGCCGCCCGACTGGCCATGTGCGAGCAGTTCGCCGAGCACATCATCGGCCCGATGAGCTGAGAGAGCTCGGAGGGCCTCGGCCGGTCAGGAGACCACGGGTGCGGGGACCTCGGCCCCCGGGGCGACCGGATCGACGGCCGGGTCGGACCCGGACCCGCCAGGTTGGGCCGGGTGGGGGGCCAACCTCCGGAGCGGGTAGTAGAGCGCACCGGCCACGAGGAAGCCCACCACGAAGGAGAGGTCGGCCCCGTCCAGCCGTTCGGCCACCGGGCCCTCCACCAGTCCGGTGTCCATGAACGGCACCATCAGGGCGAAGCCCACCACCAGCGAGAGCAGGGCCGGCCAACCCGACCGGAGGTTCCGCCACTCCAACATGTGGACCAGGGTTTCGCGGTTGACCCCGTCCCGGCGGTCCCGCCAGTCGATCACCACCACCGCCAGGAACGGGGCGATCCAGTACGCCGTGAACAGGAGGACGTTCTGGAATTTGGCCGAGATGTCGCCCGTGTCGAGCCAGAGGATCAGGACATAGGCCACCGCGGTGCCGATCAGCGCCGACACGTGCCGCTTGATCCGCACCCCGCCGGCCTGGGCGGCCAATGAGCCCGAATAGTCGTTGAGCGCGTTGCTGGTCACGGCCCCGAACATGATGGCGCACAGGGCCAGCCCACCCAGGAGCCCTCCGCCCATCAGCCGCTGCACCCCGGCCGCGGTCTGGTCCGAGAGGGTCTTGGCTCCGAGCAGACCGAGGGTGTACACCCACAGGAAGGACCCGGCCAGACCGGCGAAGGTGAACCAGAACAAGGGCCGGCGGGGAGTGTCGGTGGCCATGTAGCGGCTGTAGTCGGCGGCGTAGGTGGCCCAGCTGAAGCCCCCCGAGAAGGCGATGGTCACCATCAGGAAGAACATCGCCACCGCCACCCCGCCGTGCACCGTGTTGTGCACCGGGAAGTCGCGGTGCTGGAGGACCTTCACGGTCAAGATGACGAAGAGCACGGTGAGGATGGCCGCCCCCCAGACCTCCAGCCGGTGGATGAACTCGTAGCCCAGGAAGCCGGCCAGGCCTTCCAGGGCCAGCACCACCAGCACCCCGACGGCGAAGGGCACGTGGAACAGGATCTGGGCCGCCTGTCCGCCGAACAGGCCGACCAGGGCGTCCCACGCCACCGCCGAGATCCACTGGACCAGGGCCGGCACGGAGATCGACTTGCCGAAGGGGAGCCGGGCCAGGGGCAGCTGGGCCATCCCGGTCCTCGGGCCCCAGAGGGAGAGGGCGGCGACCGGAGCCGCTCCGAGCAGGACCCCCACCACGATGGCGGCGATACCGGTGGCCAGACCCAGACCCAGGGTGGCGGCCAGGGTGCCGGTGAACACCCCGGACAGCTCCATGTTGGGGGCGAACCACACCGTGAAGTTCCGCCAGTTGGCCCCGTAGCGGCCGTCCTCGGGGATGGGGACGATGCCGGCCGTCTCCAGGGTCAGGTCGCCGGGGCGGGTGGGCCTCGCACCGTCGAACACGCTGATGGTCGTCACCGGTACGCTCCCTCCTCCCCACTGCTCCAGCCGCCGCACCGTGGGGTGGCGCGGCACGACGGCTAGTGGTGATTCTGCACCGGATCGGCACGGTTGGGCCCACCCGGCCCGGGACCAGGACCGGGACCCGCCCGGTGCGGGACCAACGGGGCCCCCCGGGTGCCCTCCCCATCGCCCCGCCGCTAGGGTCGGTCACTACGCCCCAGGGAGGAATCGATGAAGGACATGAAGCTCGGCCTGCAGCTCGGCTACTGGGGCGCCGGCCCGCCGGCGAACGCCCCCGAGCAGGTGGCCGAGGCCGAGCGCCTCGGCTTCGACTCGGTGTGGACGGCCGAGGCCTACGGCTCCGACGCGCTGACCCCGCTGGCGTGGCTGGGCTCCCGGACCACCAGACTTCGCCTCGGGACCGCCCTGTGCCAGCTGTCGGCCCGGACTCCGACCGCCATGGCCATGGCCGCCATCACCCTCGACCACCTGTCCGGCGGCCGGTTCGTCCTGGGGCTCGGAGTGTCCGGCCCCCAGGTCGTGGAGGGTTGGTACGGCCAGTCGTTCGAGAAACCGCTGGCCCGAACCCGCGAGTACCTGGACATCGTCCGGCAGGTGGTGGCCCGGGAAGCGCCCGTCACCAACGACGGGCCCAACTACCCGCTCCCCTATCCGGGCGGCACCGGCCTGGGCAAGCCGCTCAAGCCCATCGTCCACCCACTGCGTCCGGAGATCCCCATCATCATGGGGGCGGAGGGCCCGAAGAACGTCGCCCTGGCCGCCGAGATCGCCGACGGGTGGTTCCCCATCTTCTTCTCCCCCAACGCGGTCAAGGCCTTCGAGCCGGCCCTGGCCGAGGGATTTGCCCGGCCCGGCGCCCGTCACACTTCCGACGAGTTCGAGGTCATCGCCTTCGCCCCGACCATCGTGGACGACGACATCGAGCGGGCCGCCGACCTGATGCGGCCGTCGGTGGCCCTCTATATCGGCGGGATGGGAGCCAAGTCGATGAACTTCCACTTCGACGTGTTCGCCCGGATGGGCTACGAAGCCGAGGCCACCAAGATCCAGGAGCTCTACCTGGCCGGTCACAAGGACGAGGCCACCGCGGCGGTGCCCACCTCGCTCATCGAGGACACCGCCCTCATCGGACCCAAGGAGAAGATCCGCGACGACCTCGAGGGTTGGAAGGAGTCCATCGCCACCACTCTGCTGGTGGCCGGCGGACCCGACACCCTGCAGATGCTGGCGGAGTTGGTGCTGTAGCGGGCCCTACGAGCTGGGCTCCCGGGCCGACGGGGACTGATCGGCCTCGGCCCGGGCGATCCGACCAGGCCCACGTCACCGGCCTCGTACGCTCATGGGGGCGAAGCCCCGAACCTCTTCCTCCGGCTCAGCTGACGGTAGAGCTCCATGGTGCTCGGGTGCACCGCGTCGAACGGCTCGACGCCGTCGGCCACCAAGGTGAGCAACTCGCGCATGAGGGCGTCCACCCCTGCCGGATTGCCGCCGAGATCGGCGGCCCGCATGAGCATCCGGTACAGGCGCTCATCGTACGGGCTGACCACCAGTCCCCGTCGGGCGGCCCACTCGGCCCCCGGCGCGTTCCCCAGCCTCAGGTAGGTGCCGGCCAGCCGGCCGCTCAGGTCGACGACCGCCGCTTCGATCGCCGGGCCGATCCCTTCAAGGATCGGCCAGTCTGATGAACGGAGGCCCTCGAAGGGCCGACCCCGGACCAGCCCCAACGCCCGGTGCCACTGCCCCGGCTCGTCCGACCCGGCCAAGGCCACGAAGCGGTCCCAGTCCGTGCCCACCGTGGACGCCAGGGCCAGGCGGCCGTGCGATCGAGGCAGGTGGTCGGTTCCATCGTCGCGCCGGCCCAACGAACGCCTCGCCACCGAGGCGGTCGAGTGGAGGCTGGACGGGGCCATCAGGCGATCCGGCCACAGTGCAGTGGCCCAGGCGTCATTGGTGGCGCCATTGGGATGCATTGCCAGATACACCACCAGCTCCTCGGCCCAGGCTCGGGTGAACGGTCGTTCCGCGCCACGAATCTCGATCGGCCCGAGTACCGCCACCTCCACCTTCTGTTGCCCCGGTTCCCCTGCTACTTCTGATTCCCCCAGCTGGCCCGGTGGGCCTGGCCGGGGACCGTCCGATGGAACGAGCGGGCTGCGATGGGTATGCCGCTCTCCCGGTGCCGTGAATGCACCAGATGCGGCGGTCGCAGCCCCCGGTGACGGCCCTGGTTCATCCGCCGCGGGCGGCAGCCGAATGGGGAGGTTCACATACGGCTCCTCGGAGGAGAGCACCGACCTTCGCGATGACGCCGTGTCCAACAGCGCCGTGACCGCCGACATCTCGTCGGTGCGGATCCGCTGGGGGAATGCCACGGTACCGAGCAGTTCGAGCGAGTCGGCCCAGTCGCCCCCGGTCAGGCGCACCGAATGCTGAGCTTCGACCCGCTCGCCGACCGCCACCACCGCCGTGCCGTGGACCGGGTCGGCGGCCACCTCGACGATCTCGGCCACCTCGTCCTCCGTCACAGCCGGGCCGCAGATCACCACCAACGGCGCCCAGCGATCCGAGGGCTCGTTCAGACGGGCATCGGCGAAGGTCGGATGGTCCCCTGCGGCCAGCAGCGCTCCGCCCTCGGCCCTCCGGCGCAACAACTCATGGACCAGCCCGGCCACGTGGAGGTGGGAGCGGACTCCCCCGAACCGCTCGAGTTCCGATCCGAATCCCACCACCGCCACCGAGAACTGCCCGGACCAGAACGACGTGGCCAACTCCAGCGCCAGGGCCCGAACCACAGCATCGGCGTCAGCCGTGCTCCCACTCACCACCAGTGATCCGATGAATTCGAGGTTCACCATGACCACCTCCGAAGGACCGGTCCCGACCGTGACCATCAGAGGAGCGACGGCCCGAGGTCTTCCTCGAACCCGCCTGGCGCCGTCCGGGTGCGGTTCAGACTGACGGGAAGGCGATGCGACCGTGGTCCTGTCGACGACCAGCGGAAGCCCGTCGGCCTCGGCCACGAACACCTCGATGACCTCGGGATGGACTCGGACTCCCAGGACTCTCGGGAACTCCCCATTGGACGTCGGGACCGAGCCGACGTCACGCACCACGGTGTCCACCTCGCGGATGATGTCCCAGCCATCACCGGCCCGGAGTCGCTGTTCGAACCGGCTGCCGCCAGCGTCGGGCAGCCTGATGAAGCCGCCCTCGGCCCGATGGCGCTGTTGAGCCCGCCGCATCCGATCCAGGAGCCGGACCACGCCGGCGCCGACCACGCCGGCGCCCACGGGAGCGACCGGTACGGCCGGCCCGCGCCGGATGGGGATGGATCCGCGGTCCTGTCCGGAACCGGTACCGAGCCTCACGGCCCCCTCCTCGCCTGCGCCGCCATCCGTGGAAACGGGCGGTCCGTCACCATGGATCTTCGGGCGCCCCGCAAGGCGACCGGCGCCGGGCCGGCGGGGATCGGTGTCGGGTGTGGACCCGTGGCTGCCGTAGCCCGATGGTCCCCGCCAGGCCACTGGGGACACGGGCGCCCCCGTCTTGCCCCCCGGCGTCGGCGGCGGGAGCAGGAGCCTCCACCCCGGCCTGATCCAGTGGTCCTGGTCCAGAGCCCGACCATCCTCCTGAGTCACCCCATAGTTCATCTCGGCCAGCTCCTGCCAGCGGAGGGCAGTGCCCAGTTCGTCTTGGGCGATGGACCAGAGCGTCTCCCGGGACCGCACCAGATGGGTCCTGGGAACCGCCAAAGGATCCCTTGGCTTCGACGCCGCTCCCACGGCCTGGCGGGGACTCACCACGGGTGCCGGGGGGCTGCCGGGACCGTTCGCCGTCCGGTACCGATCGGGGTCGGACGGTTCCAGTGAAATCCCCGGCCCATCTGGGGGCCCGACCGGGTGCCTCACCCGTTCTTCCAGGTGACGGGCGGGTGTGGGCGCCATCACCGGGCCGGAGGATGGGGGGTCTCTGTCCTGGGTCAGGCCCGGCTGCACCCCCACCGCGGACCTGAGGTCGTCGATAGGCACCACATCGCCATGGCTCGGATCCCAGAGACCGACAGGTGTCAGCGGTGCCTCAGCGACCGGGACCCGCAGGTGCGGCACCGACACGTAGCGCCCCACCGACACGGCCATGACCGTACCGACCAGGAACGCCGCCACGGAGTGTACGGTCCGACTGGCCGGGAGCCGCGCCGGAGACCGGCCGGTGGCCCAGGAACGAACCTCGAGGGCGATGCACACCGTCATCCAGGCCCACAACAGCCAGGCGAGGACCAGTGCGCCTCCCGCGAGCCACCCGATCGCCAGGCCCGGGTCAGCGGCATGTCCTGAGGAGAGGGACCGGCTGATCTCACCCAGACCGCTGTGGGAGAACGGAACTCCTCCCACCTCGATGAGCACGATCGGGATGACGAGGACCAGCACCAAGAGGGTCGTCAACGAGGCCACGGCCCTGACCGGACCTCGGAGGCGAGCTGAGAGAGGCACGAAACGCCCGATCACGGCGCCCCAACCGTGACGCCTTGGACATCTACCGCACTGGCCACCGCGGACACCGGCAGCGAATTGATGCCGACCAGGCCGAGCACCTCGGTAGGGATCCGGTAACGGATCTCCACCGAGACGGTTTCCCCGACCACCCAGGCGGTTCCCGGATGGCCGGCGTCACGGGTGAAGGCCTCGGCGGCGGCCACGGCGACCGGCGGGTCGATCCGGAGCGAGCCGGTCCGCAGACCTTCCACCGACAGCGCTCCAGCGCCGGCACGGGCCGCCTGTTCGGCCTCATCGGCGGCGGCCTGTCGCGCTGACAGCGCCGATCCCCCGTCCACCACCAGACCCAGCAGGGCGATCAGGGCCACGAGCAGAAGAACCACGAAGGCGCTCAAGGACCCGTTCTGATTCCTCACGTCCGGTCGCACCGTCGTCAGCCCACCTGACGGTAGGGATCGATCGGCGCAGTCGACGACGCTCGCACGGTGGTCGAACCCGGCATCCCGGGCAGCGACAGGTCGGACAGCCGGATCTGACAGACCACGGTGACCGTCACGTAGCCACCCGGGTAGAAGTGGCTGGCATCGGTGAGGACCTCGCGTCCCTCACAAGCCTGGTCGTGACCGGACGTGCCGATGGCGCCGTCGATGGTCGAAGCCTCCTCGGCACTGACCGGATCCGGCTGGATCGACGCCACCTCGGCCCCGGCTCGGGCCGCCTCTGCCACCTGTTGCCGCGCCTCGGCCACCCGGCCGAAGGCCACCACCGCGAGCGCCAGAACCAGGAGCACCGGGGCCAGGACCACCAATTCCACTGTGATGCTGGCCCGTTGGTCGAGCGCCCGACGCCTCAACCCGATGTCCGGAAGAGCTGGAGAGGGCCTGCCTGGGTCGCCGAAACGGGCAGGTGCAACCAGGGCAACACGCTCACCGCCCGTCCGGACACGGTGATCTGGACGATAGCTTCCGATCGGATCGACACAACGACGGACGGCGACGTCACCGTCGAACCCGACCCTGCCAACACCGCTTCGGCCCGGGCCTGGCCGGCCGCCACGCCGCCCCCCGCCACACGGGCGGCGCGGTCACCCTCCGAAGCGGCCAGCTGGACCGCTTGGGACGCTTCAGCCCACAGGGCGAACTGCACCGCGATCAGGATGATCAGCATCATGACCGGGATCACGACGACGGCCTCGACCGTCGAGGATCCGCGATCTAGTTCAGATTGATGGAGTTGGCCTTGGCGGTGACCTTGGTCACGATGATGGCGCCCACCGCGATCGCCAATGCGGCGAAGATCGCTGTCAGAATGACCTTCTCGACCACCGTGCCGCTTTCGTTCCACCCACCCGCAGCTCTGGTCCGAGCCCGCAGGTAGGACCAGAGGAGCAGGACCTGATGAGGGAGCATGTTGGTTCCTTTCTGTTGGGTACGTCTCTGTTGGGTACTCTCTGTTGGTACGTCTGTTGGGTACGTCTCTGTTGGGTACGTCTCTGTTGGGTACGTCTCTGTTGGGTACGTCTGGCCCATCAGTGGTGGTGCTTCCGGACCGTACGGATCGCGGCTGGCAGGAGCGGGACCGGGCCCGTCGGAGGACGGCAGCACCATCACCAGCCCCCGAGAATCCTGCTGAAGGCGGGATACCCCACGAAGAGCAGGAAGCCCACCAGCAGCAGTGCGCTGGGAAGAAAGAGTCGCTCGGTGGTGGCATTGGCCGACGATTCCGCCTCGGCCTGTTCGTGTCGGCGGAGCGACGAGGCACGGGCGCTCAGGGACTGGCGGATTCGGGCGCCCTCGGTACCGGCCAGCTGTAACGATGACGCCAGCCCCTCCAGCTCGGGCACCCCGAGTTCCTGGCCGAGACGACCCAGGGCCTCCCACGGGGACCCGCCGCTCTCCCGGGCCCTGACCAGCGCCCGCCCCATGTGATTGACCGCCCAATCCGGGCTGATCTGGGTGGCGGCCAGCAGTGCCCCTTCGACGCCCACACCCCCGGCCAGGCTGAGCACCACCAGATCGACGAACGAGCCGACCACGCTGCGGAAGTGCCGACGTCGTGCCCGGGCCCGGCTCCCCAGCCTGACCACGGGAACGGCTGCGCAGAGTGGGGTGGCGAGGAGAGCAGCCGCCACGGCCCCTCCCAGGGGAACAACCGCTCCCCAGGGCCAGGTGAGCACCCAGAGGAACGGCGGTCCGAGCAGCCCCACCGCCGCGGCCAACACCACGCTGGCTCCCAGCTGGTCTGCGGTCCCGCCGGTCACCGCCAAGCTGGAGACGATGGCCGCCCAGCGGGGATGCGTGGCCACGGCCGTCTGCTCCACCTTCGAGATGACGAGCGCCCCGAGGCGCTCGGACCGTGCCGCCGCAACCTCGACAGAACGCCCAGCCGGCACGGGTCGGTCCAGCGTGGCCACCAGGGAATCGAGAGACGGCGGAGCAGCGGTGAGCCCCCGGAGCAGCCCGAGAACACCCAAACCAACCAGGAGTCCGACCACGGCCCCGGCGGTCACCGGGTGACCACCTGATGGCCGAGCAGTCGTACCGGTGCCGGTGGTCGGGCCAGTGCGACCATGAGGGTCAGGCCGACGGAGTAGAGGACGGCGACGAACGCCAGCACCATCTGTCCCTGAGGAGTCCCGAAGGGAGCGAGGTAGCTGTGGGCCACCGCTGCCAGACAGACGGCGAAGGACAACGAGAAGACCAACACGGTGCGAACGCCGCTGCGTACTGACGCCCGGCTGGTTTCGATCCGGAGGCGGAGGGCGACCTCGTCCCGGGTCGAATCGGCGAGGGCCGCCAGAAGGTCCCCCAGCTTCTGGGCACGAGACACCGACGCCAGTAGCAACGCGCAGACCACCCGATCGGCACTGGGGTCGGCGAGTTCGTCGGCGAACTGGAGGAGGGCATCCTGCGGCTGTACTCCCGCGGTGAATCGAGCGGCCAGGCGGACCGTGGCCGGCCGAATGGGCGGTGGGGCCAGCGGAGCGGTGGCGATGACGGCCTGCCCGAGACCCGCTGATGCAGTGAGGGTCCCGTGCAGCATCTCGGTCCACGTGGCGATGGCCTCGATCCGGGCAATGGCTGCCGTGTTCGACATCTGGCGGTACAGCCTGGGGAATCCGACCACGGCTACCACCGCAATCGGGAGCGCGACCGGCCAACCCGTGACCAGCACAGCTACACCCCCGACGACGACCCCTCCTCCCACCACGAGATACGAACTCCGGTATCTGCCCGGCAGGCTCGGTCCCCGCGGGGGACCGGGATGTCCGGGCACGGTCCGTTGACCGGCGCGACGCCGCTGCGGGTCCGCGTCCGGGTCCACGACCTCACCGAGCGCAGGGCGCGCCCGCCACGATGCCACCATCCCCACCAGACCCGCGGCCAGACCCAGAGCGCAGACCACCACCGCCGGCTTCATGCCGACAACCCGTAACGGGCCGGACCGGTCGGACGGAAGCCGACGCGGTGCAGCTCCGCAACCGTCTGATGGCGGAGTGGTGACGAGGGCTCGGCCCGGCGGTCCGGGCCGAGCCGGTAGATCTCGTTGGAGATGACCTGAACCCCGTCGGCATCCACCACCTCCCGGATCGACGACACGAATCGCCGTCGCGACGGCACCGAAGGGAAGTACCCGATGGACTCGGGCCCCGCGCTCCCCGGCCCCACCTCCTGGTCGGCGTCCGGGGCGCGGTCCTGGATCTCGCTGTCGAGGTGTACCACGAAATGTATTGCGCCGGCGATCAACAGGTTGCTGGCCTCGAGCGGGAGGCGTTCTGGCGCCTGGATGGCATAGGAGGCGATCCTTCGGAACACGCCCGCCGACGAGTCGGCGTGGATCGTGCACATCGATCCCGACCGGCCTTGACTCATCGCATTGAGCATGGGCAGCACCTCGTCCCCCAGGACCTCTCCGACGATCACTCGATCGGCATTCATCCGCAGGGCTCGTCGGACCAGGTCGGCCACCGTGATGAGACCTTCACCCTCGACATTGGCCGGACGGGCCTCCAGTGCCACCATGTCGGGGTGTCGTTGCCGGTCGGCGTCGAGCCCGAGCTCGAGGGCCTGTTCGATGGTCACGATCCGCTCCCGAGGCGGGACCTCGCTGGCAAGCGCCCGGAGCAGTGTGGTCTTGCCCGAGTTCATCGCCCCCGAGACGACGAGGTTCTTCCTCGCCCGCACCGCGGCACCGAGCAGAGCGGCCAATTCGGTGTCGAGCGATCCCAGTTCGACCAGATCACCCAAGGTCAGCTCGGCGTACCGGTGACGGCGTATGGAGACGGCCGGTCGGGCCGTGACCGCCATCAGGGCCGACAGGCGGCTCCCGTCGGGCAGACGCAGATCGACCTCGGGTCGGGCCAAGTCGAACCTCCGCTCGGCGAGCCCGAAGCGGCTTGCGGCCGCCCGTACCATTTCTACGACCTCCTCGTCGGTGTCGGCGATGGGAGGCATCAGTCGTTTCGAGCCGTCGGCAAATGTCGCCCAGACCCGGTCGCACCCGTTGATGTCGATGTTCTCGATCTTGGGATCGTCGATCAGCCCCTGGAGGCTCCCCATCCCGAACAAGGCGTCGAGGACCGCCTGAGCCAGCACACGTTCCTCGGCGGGTCCAGCGGGCATGACCCGGCCGTTCGGATTGGTCCCACTGACGTCCGCCGCTGCGAGTTGCGTCGTCCGTCCGGACGCGACGGGTGGTCGATTCCCGCCGGCCGGTGCCTCGTCGGACAGGCGGTCGAGGTGGGCGAAGATCCTCTGGCGAGCGAACTCCCGACGATGGTCTCCGGTGAGGCCGGCCGCCTCGACTCCCGCCAGATCGTCGGCGACCAGTTCCCGTAGTTCCGTGGCCAGGGTGCGGCTCACCTCGCCACCTCCCGGCGGGGGCTTCGGGGATCGGTCTCGGCCGAACTGGTTGGTTCAGCTGATCGGACCTCGGACGAAGTGGTGATCGGCCCCAGGTGACCCCACGACGCCACTCGGCGGAGGCGCCGCGCCAGCCCTTCCCTCCCGCCAACCGAGGACACGGCCGAGACGGCGTCGTTCCGGGGGACGATCGGGATGCCTCCCCCGTCCCGCTCGCCCAGTTTTGCGTCCGGCTCGACCAGCGAAAGGGCCAGCCGACGAGACGACGCCACGAGCAACGAGCGCGACAGGTGGCGTCGGCTCCCACCCTCGCCGGTGATCACCCGAGCGGCCGAGGGGTCGAACGGAATCTCGGCCGCGAGCGGGAGGCCGGTGAATTCTTCGATGGCCGCGCCACGGTGCTGGCCGGGTCCGACCACGGCCAGACGCACTCGGTCTCCCCATCGATCCACCAGCGACGGAATCTGCGCCCGCACATTGAGCAGGGACGGAGGGTCCCGGCGGGTCACCACGACCACGACGTCCGAGCGGTCGAACCAGCATCCGGCGTCGGCGAGGTCGCCCGGTCCGGCGGATCGGGCGACCAATCGGCCCGCGTCCACCACGAGGTCTCGCCGATCACCGATCGGGGCCCCGTCCCCTCCGCCGGCATCAACGCTTCGTAACAGCTCCTCCACGGACCGCCGGTCGACCACCTGCCGGTTGGCACCTGGCTGGACCAATACGTCAAGACCACCGGGGAGCGTTTGGAGATGGTCGCCGACCGCTACCGGCTCCTCCGAACGACGGGCAGCCGTCATGAAACTGGACCAACCCCGGAGGGTCGACAGCTGGAAACGGGCGGCCAGGTCTCCCCCGAACGGGTCGGCTTCCACGACCGCCACGCTGCGGCCGTCGGGCCAGGTGGCGGCCACCAGGCACGCCAGCGTGGTCACCCCCGGAGCACCCTTGACCGATACCAGTGTGGTCACCCTCATGGGGACCCCGATGTCGAGTCCGAACCGGCGATTCCTGCCGGCAGGAGCACCAAGGTCACCTGCGATGCCGCGGCGGCCGTGGCCACCGCGGCGGCCATGGTCGAGGGGACCTCGATGGAGACCAGCTCCGAGGCGCCTGATGACGAAGACGGCGTAGGGACCGCGGTCTCGAACACCGTGGCCTGGGCCACCAGCACTCCGGTCGACGCCGCGCCGTCGTTCGGACCACCACCCGAGCCGGGATCCGTAGCGTTGGCGCTGGGAGGGGCCGCCAGGGGAAGGGATGAGCCGGCGTCCAGAGTCTGGATCAACATGACCTGGTCCCCGGGCTCCACTCCGTTCGACGGCAGCTGTCCGTCCTTGAGCGCCAGGCCCACCACCGCGGTTCCAGCCGACAACGTTCGACCGGAACTCACATCGCCCGGGCTCAACAGGGAGCCGGCGGGAATGGTGACAGCCGCCCGCTTGCCCGACAGGTCAGCGGCGCTTGACGCCGGGATCGTGGCCACCGCGCCGGAGGCGGCCACGTCTGCAGTGCCGAGATCGCCGGCGACGATGCGCTGACCCTGGCGAATGGTCGAGGTCACAGTCAGGACGGGAACTCGGTGGTCAGCCGATCGGTAGAGGCCGGTGAAGATGGCAATGCTGGCGACGACCACGAGCGCCGACGCCACCGCGATCATCGGTCGCCGACCCCGGGGTGCGACGGGAAGGCGGAACTCGCCCCTGCCGCCGGCTGGCGTCTCCAGGTTCGGGCGGTCCAGTAACGAGCTCACGTCGGAACTCCGGCCGTGGTGGGCCGGACCGGCGACGAGAGCGTGAGACGGGAGGCGCCGAACAGGCCAGAATCGATGCTTTCCACTTGCACCACCCGGACCGTGGTCTGGCCCGTGGTCACCAGAGGGGGAAGCGCCCCTTGGCCCGGCGCACCCACCGCCCACCACGACACGGCCCAGGTGACGCTGGCGCGCACCGGATAGGCGGCGTCGTTGGCGTCGCCGTCCGCGGCGGGTTGTCCGAGCGAGGTGGCCCGGTAGGTGTAGTCACACCCGGTCCGCTGCTGCCGAGCGGGGAGCGCCATGTCGAACGGCTGGCCGGGGCCGGGGCACACGACCAGGCTTCCGTCCCCCATCTCCCAAGCGACCGACTGGGGCGTGGCCACTGCCGTGGCGCTCACCGTTCCGGCCGAGGCAGTGACTGAGTAGGAGTGCCAGATCGCCCCGTCGATCCACAGCCAGGTCGGGAAATTGACGATCGAAGACCCAGCCGGGTTGAAGTGCAAGGAGGGTGACGGCAAGATGAGGGCGTTCTCCGCCTGGACGGCGACGACCCTGGGATCGATGGCCGGCGTGACCGGAGCAGTCGGGGTGGCCGGAGTGGCAGGCGACCCCTGGGCGATCCACTCCGTCTGCGTCGTGCTGGCCCCGGTGACCCGGTTGGCGCAGGTTACCGAGTACCAGCCGCCTGGCGTCGGTCCCCCGGGGGCGAATCCGCCTTCGTCATTGAGTACGAGTGAGGTGTACGTGCAGACCCATGGACTGCCGCCGACGGAGTTTCTGCCGCCGCCTGCCCCGGAGCCGGGTGTTCCGGAGGCACCTGATCCAGCCGGCGCTCCCGGAGCGCCCGCCGACGAACTGCCGTCGGATGCCCCCACTGAGATCGTCCCACCGGGACCATCACCGCCCGTCGCCGCCGCCCAGGTCGGGCCCGCGATCATCAACACCGCGGTGATGGCGGCCAGGGTGGAGCCGAGCAGCCTCACCAACACCCTCATCGCCGCAGACACGGACTCGCGCCCACCATCTGCTCCGCCGGCTTCCGCCCTCTGCGCCCAGTCCCATACGACGACCGACCCAAACCGTGACCTGGCCTCTGCTCCATGGGGAGCGGAGGATACGAACCGGCCGGCGGGGATGCAACGAAATGTGCACGGTGCCTGCAACTACTCTGGGCCGGCACCGCCCTGACGCGACGGAGATCGGCGAGCCAGTCGGGTACACCTGGGTTCCGGTTGCCCACCCTGCCAGGATCGGTCGGCCACCTTGCCGGGACCTTGGCCGCGACCTAGCACCACCCTGCCCCGGGGGCAGAGAGCCCAGGGCACCAGCTGAGGGCGTCGGCAAATTCTGTTGCCGCACAGTGCTTCTCACGGCAGCCGCCGGGCGACGATCTGATCGTCAAGACTCCATGCGACCGGGCTCGCCCGGCGACGAGGCCAGCAGCCGGACCGGCCCCGACGCGGTCAACTCCGGATGGCGGCTCCTCGTTCAGGGTGAGAACGAGGGCCGTCCTGTCGCTCACCTGCAGTGGGTTCGACATCACCGACCGCGGTCGGCCTCTCGGGCCCCGACGCTGGAATTCCGAGAGGGGTGACCGGGGTCAGGCCTCTTCGACCGTGGCGGCCACCGGTGGCGCCGGTGCCGACTCCGGCTCCCGCTCCGGGCGGGTCGACCCGACACCTGCAGCGGGTTGCGGTCCTGAAGCTCGGGACTCGGGCGAGGCTCCCGCATCCGGATCGGCTCCCGCATCCGCATCGCCTCCCACCTCCACCCCCTGCCCGGTAACCAGCTTGGCGCTGAACTTGACCGCCTTGGTGGCCGTCACCGCCCCGGTCTGGAGCGGTATGGCGATGATCAGCAGGATCACCCCCAGCACGAAGAAGGTCTTGGTACCGAGCAGGATGATGCCCACCCGTCCGAGCACGTAGGGCGGCGAGCAGACCACGGCACCGATGGCGCCGCCGATGGCGGTAGCGCTGATCTTGTCCCGACGGGATCGGTCGGACTTGATGCCGATGATCCGAGCGGGCACCGCCACGTAGGTGACCATCATCACCCCGACCACGATGCCGAGGATCAGTCCGAACCATCCCTTTCCCCAACGGGATGAGACCAGCGTGGCAAAGCCCAGGGCCAGGCCGATGACGAAACCCCACCCGAGGACGGTGCCCCGGTGGCGGCGGGCCCGGGCATAGGCCGGGCCGATCTCGGGATGGAGGGGGTCGGCGATGGAGAAGGCGAAGACGGCGTTGAGGAAGTAGGCGGCCGCCGCCACGAGGGCCACGCCCAGGATCATCGGGACCAGGATCGGACCCCGGATCACGTTGAGGCTCCGCCCCCGCAGGACGTGGACCTTCAGGTCGAGCATGGCCAACCAGATCAGCATGGCGGGCAGGATCTGGATCAGGGTGAGGCGCCAGTTGGTGACCAGCAGTTTGACCCCCTGGAACAGCATGGCGAACGCCCCCACGACCAGGGTGAGGGGAGCCAGGAAACGGTTGCGTTGGCTGAGCGAGTAGATCACGCTCTCCACCGTGGCATCGTCTCCCTTGCGGATGGCCCCGATCATGCGCTCGAGTTGGGAGTAGACGCTGGCCCGTCGACTCGTCTGCTGGGTCGTGGCGCCCGGACGAGCGTGGGAATCTGGCGTCTCCCACTCCACTCCGTCCCTGTCGTGGGCCCCGTCAGACATTGGTCCCACGCTACTTCTCGACGTGGCGGTTGAGTACCCGCTCCTGACGCGCCCCCCAGCGTTTCCGGCCGGCCCGGCATCCCGTGGCCCCGGGGTCGCTCCGGCTGGGCCACACTGGACACCATGGCAGCCCAGTACATCTACACCATGCGGGACCTACGGCGGTACTACCCACCGGACCGTGAGGTGCTGCGGGGCATCACCCTCTCCTTCTACCCGGGGGCCAAGATCGGCGTCCTGGGGGGCAACGGCTCGGGAAAGTCCTCGCTGCTGCGGATCATGGCCGGGGAGGACGACGGATTCACCGGCGAGGCCCGGCTGACCGCCGGCTTCACCGTGGGCCACCTGGCCCAGGAGCCCCATCTCGACCCGTCCAAGGACGTCCTCGGCAACGTGTCGGACGGCGTGGGCGAGGCGAAGGTCCTGGTCGACCGGTTCAACGCCGTCTGTGCGGCCATGGGCGAGCCCGATGCCGACTTCGACAAGCTGCTGGCCGAACAGGCCGAACTCCAGGACAAGATCGACGCCGCCGGGGCCTGGGACCTCGAGCGGACCTTCGAGATCGCCATGGACGCCCTCCGCCTGCCCCCCGGGGACGCAGATGTCTCCATCCTGTCCGGGGGCGAGCGTCGCCGGGTGGCCCTCTGCCGTCTGCTGCTGTCCAAGCCCGACCTCCTGCTGTTGGACGAGCCCACCAACCACCTGGACGCCGAGTCGGTGGCCTGGTTGGAACGCACCCTCCAGGAGTATCCCGGGACGGTCGTGGCCGTGACCCACGACCGGTACTTCCTGGACAACGTGGCCGGCTGGATCCTCGAGCTGGACCGGGGGGCGGGAATCCCCTGGGAGGGGAACTACTCGTCGTGGTTGGAGCAGAAGCAGGCCCGCCTGGCGGGCGAGCAGAAGGCGGACCAGTCCCGGCAGCAGGCCCTCCAACGGGAGCTGGAGTGGATCAGGATGTCGCCCCGGGCCCGCCAGTCCAAGGGCAAGGCCCGTATCACCGCCTATCACGACCTGGTGGCCGAGGCCGAGGCGGCCGAGCGACGGGCCGACAAGCTGGAGATCACCATCCCCCCCGGGCCGCGGCTGGGCGACCAGGTGGTCGACGCCGAGGGCCTGGTCAAAGGGTACGGCGACCGGCTCCTGATCGACGGCCTCTCGTTCCTCTTGCCACCGGGCGGCATCGTCGGGGTCATCGGCCCCAACGGCGCCGGGAAGACCACCCTCTTCCGGATGCTGGTGGGGGAAGAGAAACCCGACGCGGGATCCCTGGAGGTCGGTACGACGGTGGAGCTGGCGTACGTGGACCAGTCACGGGACGAGCTCCGGGCCGACGCCTCGGTGTTCGACGAGATCACCGGCGGGCAGGACCTGCTGGTGGTGGGCCACCGCGAGCTGCACGGGCGGGCGTACGTGGCCAGCTTCGGGTTCACCGGCAGCGATCAGCAGAAGAAGGTGGGGCAGCTGTCCGGAGGGGAGCGAAACCGCGTCCAGTTGGCCAAGGTCCTGAAGGAGGGCGGCAACGTACTGCTCCTCGACGAGCCGACCAACGATCTGGACGTCGACACCTTGCGGGCGTTGGAGGAGGCGCTCCTGGGGTTCCCGGGGTGTGCCGTGGTGATCAGCCACGACCGGTGGTTCCTGGATCGCATCGCCACCCATGTGCTGGCCTTCGAGGGCGATTCTGAGGTCCGGTGGTTCGAGGGGAACTTCAGCGACTACGAAGCCGACCGCAGGAAGCGGCTCGGCGTCGATGCCGACCAACCCCACCGGCTGCGCTACAAGCCGCTGGTGCGCGACTGAGACCGGCGATGGGTACCGAAGGTCGGACGTTCGCGAGCGACAACTGGGCCGGGGTCCATCCCGAGGTGATGGCGGCCGTGGTGGCGGCCAACGGCGACCACGTCCCCGCCTACGGGGCCGACCCGGTCAGTGAGGCCGCGGTGGCCCAGTTCCGGGAGCACTTCGGAGCCGGGGCCGAGGTCTACCTGGCCTTCAACGGGACCGGAGCCAACGTGGTCGGACTGCAGCCGCTGCTCCGACCGTTCGAGGCGGTCATCTGCGCCGAGACGGCCCACATCAACGTGGACGAATGCGGGGCCCCGGAACGCTTCCTGGGCAGCAAGCTGGTGGCGGTGGCCACTCCTGACGGCAAGCTCACCCCCGAGCTGGTGGAGGAGGCGGCGGGCGGGATCGGCGACGAGCACCATGTGCAACCCCGGGTGGTGTCGATCACCCAGTCCACCGAAGTGGGCACGTGCTACCGGGTGGACGAGGTCGCCGCGTTGGCCGAGTGGGCTCACGATCGGGGCATGTGGCTTCACCTGGATGGGGCCCGGCTGTCCAATGCCTGCGCCTTTCTCGAGGTGGGGCTCGGGGCGTTCGGGTCGGAGGCCGGGGTCGACGTGCTCTCGTTCGGGGGGACCAAGAACGGCGCCATGGGAGCCGAGGCGGTCGTGTCGTTCCGTCCCGGGGAGACCTCCGGGCTGCGCTACGTCCGCAAGCAGTCCATGCAGCTGGCCTCGAAGATGCGATTCATCGCCGCTCAGTTCTCCTGTCTCCTGACCGACGGACTCTGGTACCGCAATGCGGGTCACGCCAACGCCATGGCCCGTCGGCTGGCGGAGGGCGTCTCCCGGGTGGAGGGGGTGACGCTGGCCTACCCGGTGGAGGCCAACGGCGTCTTCGCCGTGCTGCCCCCGGCAGTCACCGAGGCGTTGCAGGCCGAGTATCCGTTCTACGTGTGGGACGAGGCCACCGGGGTCGTGCGGTGGATGGCGTCGTTCGACACCACGGCGGAAGACGTCGACGCCTTCGTGGACCTGGTCTCGGAGGTGATGGGCGAACTCGGCTAGCCACACCCGCCCGAACCGCCACCGCCTGTTGCGACCCCGCCCGTCAGCGGCGTTGTCAGCCCAGGAGGCTGGGGAGCTGGTGCATGACCTGGGGGATGTGCACCCGGCTCCAGTACCGGTCTATCTCTTCGAACGTGGACGGATTGGCGTGGGTGTAGACGTGTCGGATCCCGATCTCCGAGCTGTCGAGGGGGGCGCCGGCGTGGCCGGGGAACCGCTCCGAAACCGACATGGGCGCGGTGAACCAGGACAGCGCGAACACCTGATAGTTGCCATCTTCCACTGGCTTCAGGTCGAGGCGGCACATCCGGTTCCAGGCGCTCGACAGCACCACCTCGGCCGATGCCTCGTCGAACATGACGAGCCCGTCACCGGACACCAGCATGATCACCGGCGTCAGGGCCACCGGACCCGCCGAGGAGTCGAGAGGCCACTCCGAGTCGTGCAGGAGCCCGATGATCCACGAGCCCAGATGCTCGGCGTCGCGCCCCGCCCCGTCCGGCAGGAACCGATCGAAATAGTCCGGGGTCAGCGATCGCATCTCGAGGATCTCGAACAGCTCCTTGGCATGGTCGGGGACACCGGCGAAGGGTGCCACGGGGAGCGGGACCTTCTTCTCGCGTCGGGACATGGCCGTCACCTGTTCCACGCCGGTGAGGTGGCGGTGGCCCTGTTTCCACAAGCTGTCGAGACGGGGCACGCGTGGATCGGCACTGCGAACGAACCTCCAGGATCCTGAGAGACGCCAGTTCAGGGGCATCCTCCCGTCTCTATCGACGCAGAGGTGCCTCAACCTGAGTGTTTGCGGGCTCATTGGCCGGGTCGAACGGGCGGTGTCCCCCGAAGTTCACCCGCGGTCGGCTCACTCCCGGTCGGTGAACCGGGGCGGGCCGGTGCCCGGGGGCGGTGGGGCGGTGGGCCTCGGCTTCTGCTTGGGTGGGGGGCGTCGTCGGACCACCGGGTGCTCGGGGGCGGTCCAGCGCCACCGGCCCGGTCCGCCGAGGAGCTGGAACCCCCGGTGGGTCCGGAGCTGATGGTGGTGGTGACAGAGCCGGGCCAGGTTGTCGAGGGCGGTGGGTCCCCCCTGGGCGAAGTCGGTGGCCCAGTGGTCGTTCTCGAGGCCCAGCCGGGCGTCACAGCCCGGGACCACGCAGCGGGAGTCCCGCTCCATGAGGGCGGCCCGGACCGGGAGGGGGAGGTGGCGCCCCGGGGAGTAGAGGGTGGTCACGTCCACCCCGTCGGTGATGACCAGGTGGCAGAGGGCCTCCCCCAGCTGCTGGTGGACCACCGACACCGGGACCGGTCCGACCCCGGGGATCTCACAGAGCTCGTCCCCCTCCACCTGGCCCCGGCGGAGGGCGGCGAGGTCGCACCGGATGAACAGGGTGGCCCGGGGGTCCCGGGGGCGGAGCGGGGGCTCGGTGGTGGTCCCGGTGGACCCGGGGGTGGTGGACCCGGGGCCGGTGGACCCGGTGGTCCCGGGGGTGGCCGGGGCCCTCCCGGCCCCGCAGACCAGGTCCACCAGGGCGTCGGCGGCGTAGGCGTCGGGGGGCTCGTGGAGCCCGGCCCGTCGGGCCCGGCGGAAGAACCGGTCGGTGTGGGCCTCCAGGGCCGAGCGGACCTCGGCCCCCACCTCGGGGGGGAGCAGGGCGTCCAGGCGGAAGGCCCCCTCGGGGTCGGTGAAGGTCCGGCACCGGCGCTGGTCGTGGAGCCGCTGGTGGTGGCGGGCCTCCTCCTCCCGGGTCCGGCCCTGGGCCTTGGCCCGCAGGCACCGCTCCTTGAACTGGGCGTCGGAGTCGTGGGCGGCCCCGGCCACCAGGTCGTGCTCCTTGCCCGGGTTGACCTGGGCGGCCTCGGCCACCAGGGCCGCCCGGCGCCGGGAGAGCCTCCCGTCCCGGAGGGCCTGGTCCAAGGCGGGCTGGTCGGCCAGGTGCTCCCCCAGGCGGAGGAGGTCCTTCGCCTCCCCGAGGGAGTCCCCGGTCCGGGCGGCCAGCAGCTCGGCCGTCGAGCGGTGGCCGGAGCGCAGGTGGCTCTTCGACTCCTCCACCCGGCGGGCGGCCAGGGCCTTGCCCGCCACCCCCAGCCGCTCCAGCGTGGTGAAGAAGGTGACCAGGGTCACCGCGTCGTCCCCGGTGTACCGCTCGGTCTCCAGGGCCGCCACGTAGCGGGCCAGGACCGCCCCGGCCCGCTCGGCCTCGGCGAAGTCGGGGGCACCCGAGGGCCCGGTCGGCCCACTCCGCCCGGTCCCGGTGGTGTCGAGGGCCCTCACTGCCATGGAGCCAGTGGACCACGAGGGTGTATCACCCACCCGGGCCGGGCCACCGACCAGGGCCGACGGCCACCGGCCCGGGACGCCGGCGACACCGGGCCGGGCGGCACGGGGGGTCCCGGAGGAACCGGTGGGCGACCGCCTACCGCAGGGAGGCTCCGAATTCCGCCTCCACGGCGGCGATGCAGCCCGCCCGCACGGTTCCCACCTCCTCGTCGGTGAGGGTCCGGTCGAGGGCACAGAAGCGCAGGTGGAAGGCCAGACTCCTCGATCGGTCGGGCAGCGACGGGCCCCGGTAGACATCGAACAGGTCGACCGACTCCACCACCTCCCCACCGGCACGGCGCAGCGCCCGCTCCACCGCACCCGCCGGCACTGCGTCGGGTACGACGAAGGCCAGATCGACGTCGGACGAGGGGAACCTGCTGATCGGACGCGACGTGGCCGGCCGGCGGGGAACCCGCTCCCGATCGAGCAGGATCCCGAGGTCCAGATCCAGCCACCCCGATCGCGGCGGTCTCCCGTCCGGACCGATCAGACCGAGTCGTTCGACGACGGCGGGGTCGAGCTCACCGACCGCCCCCACCGCCAGCCCACCCGGGTCGGGGCCGGCCACCACCGCCGACGAGCGGTACGGGTGAAGGGCCGCCACCACCGGTTCCGGTCCGGTGAGGTCCCCGAGCGACCAGTCGGCCAGACCGAGAGCTTCGGCGATCCACCGCCACGCCCCCACCGCCGTCCAGGCGTCGTCCCCCTCCGCCACGAAGATGACGCTCAGACGCTCGGACGCCTCGGCCGATCCGTCCTCAGCCCGGTACCAGAACACCGAGCCCACCTCGAAGAACCGGAGGTCGAGCTGCCGACGTTCGGTGTTGTGCAGGACCGCCCGCACCAGACCGGGCACCAGCGACGTGCGCAGGTAGGGCTCCGCGTCCACCAGGGGGTTGGTGACGGTGACATAGGGCCCTCCGACCCCGGAGGCCACCTGGTCGGCCTCGGACACGAAGGTGGTGGTCCAGGCCTCACTGGCACCCAGGTCGCAGAGGACCTCCTTGAGGAGACGGCGATCCCGTTGAGGGTCGGTGAGCCGGCCGGGCTGGGGCCACGACGGCATCCGACGGCCGATACGGAGGTAGCCGTAGGTCCGGGCCACCTCCTCGGCGATGTCGGCCTCACCCAATGGGGCGGGACGGATGTCGGGACGGAAGGTGGGCACGGTGACCGTCAGCTCGTCGGCACCCGCCACCCCCTCCTCGGCCCGCTTCGTCCCGTCCGACGCCGAGGAGGTGATGCCCAGTGGGGCCAGGAGGTCGGCCACCTCGGACGCGGTGAACTGGGTCCCCAGGAGGGCGTTGATCTTCGAGGGCCGGACGGTGAGCACCTCCGGCCGGGGGACCTCCCCGACGACGTCGATGACACCGTCGGCCACGCGCATGGCCGGCCCGGCCGTCAGGGCCAGCAGCTCGCAGAACCGGGCGGCGGCCCGATCGATGCCGGCCGGGTCGCAGCCGCGCTCGAACCGGGCCGAGGCCTCGGACCGGAGCCCCAGCCGTTTGGAGGTCCGGGCGATGGCCATGGGCACGAAGTAGGCCGCCTCCAGCAGGACCCGCGAGGTCGCGGGGTCGATCTCGGAGGACGCTCCCCCCATCACCCCCCCGATGGCGACGGGTGTCCCTTCGGCGTCGCAGATGAGGCAGTCCTGTCCGGTATCGCCCAGACCCGGGCCCGGGAGGCCGACGGTCCGCTCGATGCCGTCGAGGGTGGTCACCGTCTCCCCGGGCTCGGCGCGACGGACCAGCAGGCCGTGTCCGGGCAGACGATCGAGGTCATAGGGGTGGGTGGGCTGGCCCAGTTCCAGCATCACGTAGTTGGAGGCGTCGACCACGTTGTTGATCGGCCGCATCCCGGCCAGGACCAGACGACGGGCCAGCCACTCCGGTGAGGGACCCACCACCACGCCGGTGATGACCCGGGCCGTGAAACGGGGGCAGAGCTCGAGATCCTCCACCCGGAGGTTGGCCAGGGCTGCGACCGACGCCTGGGACCCTCCGCCGTCACCGGTTGCGCCGGAGCCGGGCCCGGCGGGCTCGGGAATCACGAAGGGCAGCCGCAGGCGGGCGGCCAGGTCCCGGGCCACCCCGACCATGCTCCACGCATCGGGCCGATTGGCCTCGACCGCCACGTCGAACACCACGTCGGGTCGGATCCCCAGGGCATCGGTGAAGGCCATCCCCGGGGCCGCCCCCTCCACGTCGTTGAGGCGGAGGATCCCCTCGTGGTCCTCGGAGATCCGGAGCTCGCGGCCCGAGCAGAGCATGCCGTTGGAGACGACACCCTTCATCTTGCGCCTGGCGATGGCGAAGCCACCGGGGAGCACCGCCCCCACCGGCGCCAGCGGGACCAGGTCGCCCACCTCGAAATTCCACGCCCCGCAGACCACCTCGGTGGGACCGGTACCGTCGTCGACCACCACCCGCCGGATCCGGTCGGCCCCCTCGATGGCGCCGATCTCGGTGACCCGGACCACCACCACCTCGGACAGGCCCTCGCCGACGTACTCGATCCCCTCGACCACCAGCCCCAGGTCGTCCAGGGCCGCGGCCAGCTCGGCCGGATCCCTCTCCAAGGGGGCGAAGTCGGTAAGCCAGGAACGTGGTACTCGCACGACCGTCCTCTCAGTGGGCCGGCATCAGAATTTGACGCAGGAAGCGGATGTCGTTGTCGGTCAGGACCCGCATATCGGCGATCTCGTGCAGCATCTGTGCGCACCGGTCGATGCCGAACCCGAAGGCGAAGCCGGACCAACGGTCGGCGTCGATCCCCACGGCGGCGAAGACCGCCGGGTCGACCATCCCGCACCCCCCCAATTCGATCCACCCGGTCTGGGAGCAGGTCTGGCAGCCCGCCCCGAGGCAGATGCTGCAGGTCACCTCGAACTCGGCCGACGGCTCGGTGAACGGGAAGTAGGCCGGGCGCAGGCGGGAATGGACGTCGGGGCCGAAGTAGGCCGACGTGAAGACCTCGATGGTCCCGGCCAGGTCGGCGAAGGTGATCCCCTCGTCCACCACCAGTCCCTCGATCTGGTGGAAAACCGGGAGGTGGCGAGCGTCGGGGGTGTCACGCCGGTAGCAACGGCCGGGCATCACGGCGTGGATGGGCAGTTGCCCCTCGGCCACGGCCTGCTCCATCAGATGGATCTGGACCGGCGAGGTGTGGGTCCGCAGCATGGTCGACTCCGGGGCGCCCAGATCGAGGTAGAAGGTGTCCCACATGCCCCGCGCCGGGTGGGCCGGCGGGATGTTGAGGGCCCCGAAGTTGTACCAGTCGGACTCGATCTCGGGACCCTCGGCGACCTCGAACCCCATCCCCACGAAGACATCCTCGAGGGCGGACTGGGTCCGGGTGACCAGGTTGACGTGACCCCGGGCGGCAGGAACCGGCCGAGAGCCCGGGATGAACTCGGTGAGGTCGATCCGGCTCTCGGCCATCTCCCGGGCCCGCTCGGCGCGTGGCGATCTCGGCCCGACGGTCTTCGAGCAGCCGCTCCACGGTGGTCCGGGCGGCGTGCAGTCTGGACCCCAATTCCTTTCGGGCCCCGGGGCCGAGTGACCCCAGCTCCCGACCGACCCGGGCCAGGCCGGACTTCTTGCCGGTGACCGAGGCGGCGACCTCACGGATCTCCTCGGTGGAGCGGGCGGCGGCGATGGCCGCACGGGCCTGGTCGACCAGGCCGTCGATGTCGACCATCTCAGGCACGGTGCTCCCCCGGCTCTCCCGGGTCCCCCGGCTCCCCCGGCCCGTCCGGCGTCATCCCCGAGATGGTAGAGCCCAGGGGCGGGGAACCCGTGGTTGGGTGCTCCGACTCCCGGCCGGGCACGACCCCGGCCGGGGTGGTGCGGCGCTGGCGCAGAGCCTCGAAGCAGAGCACCGAGGCCGATACCCCGACGTTGAGGGACTCGGCGCGGCCGACCATGGGGATGGTCACCCGGCGGTCCAGACGGCCCATCAGGCCGTCGTCGAGCCCGGCGGCCTCGTTGCCGAACACCAGCGCCACCCGCTGGCGCCAGTCGAACTCGGCGTAGTCGATTCCGTTCCGCACCGCGGTTCCCACTGTCACGAACCCCCAACTCTTCAACGACTCGATCACCTGGGTGGCTCCGCCCCCGGCCACCACCGGCACGTGGAAGACCGATCCCGCCGAGGCCCGGACGGTCTTGGGATTGGTGGGGTCGACCGACCCGTCGCAGTGGATCACCGCCCCGACCCCGGCGGCGTCGGCGGTCCGGATCATGGTTCCGGCGTTCCCCGGGTCCCGGACATCGACCAGGACCATCACCGTGGAGAGGTTGCGGACCAGCTCGAGGGGGGCCGCGGCGAAGGCCACCACGGCCAGCACCGGTTGGGGATGGACGGTGTCGGCCACCCGCTCGATGACGCCGGCACCGAGATCGAAGACCCGGAGCCCCGAGGCGAACGCCCGATCGACCACGGCGGCCACACTCGGATTGACCCGGCCCTCGGGTGCCACGTAGACCCCTTCGACCACCGTTCCGGCGTCCATGGCCACCGACAGCAGTTCGGGACCCTCCACCACCAGAGCGGCCTCGGTGCCACGCAGGCTCGACTTGCGGAGGAGCTGCCGGAGGCGGCGGACCCGCTGGTGGGTGTAGGCCAGACCGATGTGGCTCAGGAACCGGCCTCGGCACCCGCCGGCGTCCCGGCCAGCGCCTCGTTGGCCACCTGCACCAAGGTGGCGAAGGCCTCCGGCTCGGTCACGGCCAGGTCGGCCAGCACCTTGCGGTCCACCTCCACGTCGGCACGGTGGAGGCCGGCGATGAATCGGCTGTAACTGGTCCCGTTGAGCCGGGCGGCGGCGTTGATCCGTTGGATCCACAGCTGGCGGAAGTCGCCCTTGCGGGCACGCCGATCCCGATAGGCGTACTGCATGGAGTGCATGACTTGCTCGTTGGCGGCACGGAAGGAACGGCTCTTGTTGCCGTAGTAGCCCTGCGCCTGCTCGAGAACGGCACGATGGTGCTTCTTGGCGTGTACGGCGCCTTTGACTCGGGCCATGGGGAAACTCCTTTACGTCGGGGTCGGGCGAACGGACTGGTGGTCGAAGTGTCGGTGGAGGGGACGGTCGTCCCAGGGTCAGGGGTCCGGGGCCATCCCACCGCCCCCGTTGGGGTTCGGTGCGGTGGCCGGCTCCGGACGCACCACGCCGGCGGATGTCAGCCGGATTCGGCCACTGCTCGCGAGCGGTGGCCGGGAGGGCTACATGCCAAGCATCCGCCTGGCCTGACGAGCGTCACCGGGCGCCAGGTCGGTCTCCCGGCCGAGACGGCGCTTCCGCTGGGTCGACTTCTTCTCGAGCAGGTGGGACCGGAACGCCTTCCTGCGACGCAGGCGGCCCGTCCCGGTCACCTTGATGCGCTTGCGCGCCCCTGTGTCGGTCTTCATCTTCGGCATGGCGTCAACCTTCTCCTTCGCTCGACTCCTGGGCGGGGGACTCGTCCCCGGCCTGCTCGGGTGCTGCGGCCGCCGGCGGACTCACCGCCCGCGGTGGCCCGGCGGCGGCGCTCCTGCCGTCGGCGTTGCGGCCGGCGGTGTTGCTGCCGGCGGTGTTGCTGCCGCCGGTGTTGCTGCCGGCGGTGTTGCTGCCGCCGGTGTTGCTGCCGGCGGTGGCTGCCGGCGGTGTGCCGGCGGTGCCGACGCATTCGGTCCACCGACCTTGGCCCCGGACCCGTTGCCGTTGGAACCCGGTTCCCTCGACGCCGCCGACTGCTTGGCCCGCTTGTCCGGGGCCAGGACCATCACCATGTTCCGACCGTCGAGGCGCGGGACCGACTCCGACTTGCCCATCCCGTCCATCTGGTCGGCGATCCGATCCAGGATCTTCTTGCCCAGCTCGGGGTGGAAGACCTCCCGGCCCCGGAACATGATGGTGATCTTGACCTTGTGGCCCTCCTCCAGGAACTTGGCCACCTGCCGGGTCTTGGTCTCGAAGTCGCCGTCGCCGATCTTCGGCCGGTACTTCATCTCCTTGATGCCGACGTGGACCGCCTTGCGTCTCGACTCCTTGGCCCGTTGGGCGGCATCGAACTTGAACTTTCCGTAGTCCATGATCCGGCAGACCGGCGGGTTGGCCCCCGGCGCCACCTCGACCAGGTCGAGGTCGAGGTCCCGGGCGATGGCCTGGGCCTCGGGGAGCAGCTTGATGCCGAGCTGCTCACCGTCGGGATCGACCAGGCGGACCTCGCGGGCCCGGATACGGTCGTTGATTCGGGGCTCATTGGTGGTAATGGTGGCGGCTATTCGACTTCACTCCCTGTCTTCGGGCCACAGACTTCCCGTGGCCAATGAAAAAAGGAGCGGAGCCACCACCGACCTGCTACGACCGAAGTCGCCACCGGTCCCATGGACCCGGCGCACCGAACGGACTGCATCGTGACGACTGCATCGTGGCCGGGTGGGGGTTTCGAACTACGAGACCCCGCTTCCTCGTCTATCAGTGCTTTAGGCTACCAGTCGTGAGCTCACTGTGGACACCCGATGGCGAACGACCGGTCGGAAGGCCCTCCGAAGCCGGCGGGGGTGGGTCGTCCGCACGGCCCGGATCCCCGCCGCCAGGCGGCCCGGGTGGGGCCGGAGGGGACGATCCTTCCCAGGAACTCAGCGAGGAGGAGCTGGCCCAACAGGTGGCCGCCATGCGGGCCGAGCTGGCCAATTCGCCGGTCGAGGTGGTGGTGGCCAACCACTGCTACGGGCTGTTCGAACTGGCCGCGGTGTACCTCTCCCAGCAGCCGGCCATGCTCAGTCAGGCCCGGCTGGCCATCGATGCCCTGGCCAGCCTGCTCAACGGCCTGGAGGGTCGGATGGGCGAGGCCGAGGAGCCCCTGAGGGACGGCCTCAGCCAGTTGCAGCTGGCCTACGTCCAGATCGACGGGGCGCAGCGGGCCGGCGCCGAGGTGGCCTCGACGGCCGGCGTCAACGGAGGATCGGTCGCCGGGGAGACCGCCGGCGACCATCCGTCGACGGAGTCCCAGCCGACCGGCGGACCACCCGCTGACGGCGACGGGTGAACGGGGACATCGGGGAACCACCCCTCCCGGCCCAGCCACCGGATGAACCCATCGGGTCCGGATGGCGGCGTCCGGATGACCGGGCCGGCGAGCCACCGACCCGCCCGTCCATCCCACTCGACCCGCCCGGCCCCGGGCCGGCCGACCGGGCCTCGGCGGGGCCCATCGACGCCTCACGGGTCAGGAGCTTCATCGGGTTGTCCATCGGTCTGGTCGGCCCGAGAGCCAACCTGGCCGTCTCGGGGGTACTGATCACCCTGTACGTGCAGCAACGGGCGTCGGGGGCCCTGGCCGTCACCTTCGCCCTCACCGCCAACCGGCTGCTGAGCTGGCTGACCTATCCGGTGGCCGGCCGGCTGAGCGACCGGACCAAGAGCCGGGTCGGCCGACGGACGCCCTACATGGCGGGCAGCCTGATCCTCATGGGCGTCTCCACCTGGATGTTCACCGTGGTCAGCGGCTACTGGCTGTTGGTCCTGTTCATCGTGGTGGCCCGGCAGGCGGCGGCCATCTTCACCCTCACCAACGTTGCCGTGGTGCCCGAGGTGTTCGGACGCAGCCGGTGGCTGAAGGCGCTGCTCCTCACCACGGTGCTGGGCACCCTGGCCAGCCTGACCATCAAGGGCACGGTCATCGCCACCTGGAAGCAGAGCGATCCGGCCACGTGGAACCTGCCGTTCCAGGTGGCCGCGGTCATCATGGTGGCGGTCGGCATCCTGGTGCTGGTCCTGGTCCGGGAGGCGCCCACCGCCACCTTCGGGGCCGAGGCCGACCGCTCGGAACGGGCCCGGCCGACACGGGACGAGCTGCGCGACATCCTGTCGGGACCCAACGCCAAGGTGCTGGTGGCCGGTTCGCTCCTGTTCTGGGCCGGCGTGGGCTCCACGGCCTATGTGGCCATACTCTTCTTCCAACGGGTCCTGCACGCCGGCGCCAGCGCCCAGACGGTGGCCGGGCTGGCCACCGGGCTCCCGGTGTTCCTGATCGGCATCGCCCTCGGCGTCCCCCTCAGCCGGCGGCTCTCCCCGATGCAGCTGGCCGTGGGCGCGCCCCTGGTCGGCGCGGTCCTGGCCGGGGTGCAGTACTTCGATACCCACATCTGGCAGGCGGTGGTGCTGAGCTACCTCGGTGCGCCCTTCATCGGTGCCTACATCATCGTGCTGGCCCCGCTCTTGCTGCAGCTGCTGCCCCGCGCCGGGGGCCTGGGCGAGCGCCTGGGGGTGCTGCTCTCCCCCTTCAACCTCTGCAGCGTCATCCTGGCCTACATCGCCGCGGTGACGGTGGACGCCACCGGGAATTACCGCCTCATCTGGTTGTTCCCGGCGGCCACCGGTCTCGCCCACGCCGTGGTCAACTGCTGGCTCAAGTACCCGCCGCGTCGGGCGACGAGCCCGGACATGGTCGGCCGACTGTGGGAGTGGAGCGTGGTGCAGGCCGAGTCCATGGCCGAAACCGGGATCGTGACCGGCCTGCTGGCCGCCCCCCTGCTGGGGGTGGTCACCAAGGAGGACGCCGACAGCGCCGTGGTGATCGACATGGCCCGCAACATCCTCGGCAACCCCTATGCGCCGGACGGACCGGAGGAGGCTTCCCCCGGGGGTGACCGGGAGCGAGCGCCGGGGACTCAGTCGCCGTCGGACGGGGGCGGCGTCCTCGGAGTGACCGGCGTACGCCAGGTCGGAGGGGGTCCCGACGAGGGCCGGGCGAACGGCGACCAGAAGTCGGGACGGGGCGAGCGGGACGGGGTCGTGGGGACCTCCGGGGCCGGCGACGGGGCAGCCGGCGGCTCCGGTCGCTCGGGGACGGGCACGGCCGACGGGCCCGGGGACACCGGTGAGCCCAGCGGCGGGGTCAGCTCGGAACCTCCCTCCGGCGGGTCGGCGCCGCGGCCGGAACCCTCCGGACCGGACTGAGGCTCGGCCTCCGGCCGAGGTGCGGCCGCGGCCGGGGTCTGGTCCCCCGGGCGAACGACGGGCACCTCGGACTCCGGCGTGGCGGCCACCACCCCACCGGTCCCCCGGTCCGTCTCCGCCGCGGCGGTGCGGGGAGGGTCCCCGGGACCGGGACCGGTACCGCTCGCTCGATCGGGTCGGCGCCGCGGATTCCCTTCCCCCAGCGGCCAGCTGCTGGGGGGAACGGTGTCGTCCGGCAGGATCTCACCCGGAGCGGCCTCCGTCGGAGCGGCCTCCGTCGGAGCGGCATCGGCCCGGGCGGCGGGGGCCCGGGCGGCGTCCGGGGTGGACGGGACCGCGCCCGTTGCCGGCGGCGCGTCCCCACCCGCCGGGGCCAGAGGATCGGGACCTGGTCCGATCAGGAAGGCCGACTCCCGGGACCCCGGGGTCACCGGAGCCTCCGGCCCGGCGGACGACGCTGGAGCCGGTGGATCGACGGGCGGGGGAACCGACCGCGGGGATTCGTCGGCCCGGGCGTGGCGCTCCAGCTCCCGGCGGAGCGCCTCACGACCGGGGAGCTCGAACGCCACGTCGTGGCCCAGCTCCTCATGGGGCGCCGGGGCGCCCGGGAGCTGGTCGGTGCCGGGATCCCCGGCAGGCGCGTCGTGGTCCAGGCTGGCCCCCGGTTGGGCCACACCAGGGAGAGGGCGGACCGACCGGGCCTCGAGCCGACCCAGGCGGCCGGCGGCCACCTCGAAGGCCACCACCGTGCCCACCTCGATGTGACGGGACCCGTCGGTGATGGCCGTGCAGTGGAAGGTGATCCGATGGCCGGTCCCGTACTCGATGACGCCGAGGCCCCTCGGGTCGTCGAACTCGGCCACGTCCCCCACCAGCGGCGTGCGGCCCACCGACACCAGTCCCGCCGGCCCGCTCCAGATGGTCGACTCGGTGGTCATCGGTCAGTGGACGATCTTGGCCAGGGCCAACTCGATGATGTCGGTGGCCCCCCGGTCCTTCAGGGCCGGGATGAGCACATTGATCTCCGACTTGGGGACGACCGTCTCCACCGCGAATCCTCCCCCGCCGAAGAGCTCCGAGACCGTCGGCGAGCGGAGTGAGGGGAGGACCTCGATGACCCCGGGCAGCTGCCCGGCGGGGACGTTGAGCTTGACCAGGACCTTGCCCCGGGCCTCGAGCGCCCCCTGCAACAGGGTGAACAGCTGCTCCATGGCGTGCCGCTTGGCGGTGTCCCCGGCCGCCAGGGGATTGGCGATCAGCTCGGTGTGCGAGACCAGGAGGGTCTCCACGATCTTGAGTCCGGCGGCCCGCAGGGCGCGGCCCGTCTCGGTGATCTCCACCACGCAGTCGGCGATGTCGGGGACCTTGGCCTCGGTGGCGCCGTAGGACAGGCTGACCTCGGCCTTCACCCCGTGGCCCTCCAGGTAGCGGGCGGTCAGCTCGGGGTACTCGGTGGAGACCCGCACCGCCCCGCCGGGGCCGGTGCCGGCGTGGGACAGGTCGGCGACCGAGGTCACCTCCGAGCCGGTCGGGACCGCCAGCACCACCCGGATGGGGTTGGCCGTGGCCTTGGAGTACCGGAGCACCCCGAGCGAGGTCACCGCGCTCCCCCGTTCCTCCACCCAGTCGCGCCCGGTGATGCCCACGTCGAACAGCCCGTCGGCCACGTACAGGGGGATCTCCTGGGGACGCAGGATACGCACCTCGTCCACCCGGGGATCGTCGATGACGGCCCGGTAGTCGACCTCCGAGGACCGGGTGACGGTGAGGTCGGCGGCGGCGAACAGTTCGAGGGTGGCCCGTTCCAGAGAGCCCTTGGGCAGAACCAAGCGGAGCATCACTTCCGCCCGACGGAGAATCCCACGCGGGATCCGGCCGACGAGGCGGTCACCCCGCGCAGCGCGGCCACGGTGGCCAGGGCGGTCTCCGCGGCCTCCCGGCCCTTGTTGCTCCGGTCGCCCTCCGAGCGCGTCAGGGCCTGGTCCACCGTGTCGGTGGTGAGGACCCCGAAGATCACCGGGATGCCGGTGTCGAGCTGGACCCGCTGGAGACCCGAGGCGCACTCACCGGCGACGAAGTCGTAGTGGCCGGTGTCGCCACGGATGACCGCCCCCAGGCAGATCACCACGTCGACGGCGTCCGAGGTGGCCAACCGTTGGGCCACCACGGGCAGCTCGAACGCTCCCGGAGCCCAGACCACCAGGGCCCGGGCGAGATCGCATCCCGCCTCGTCGAGGCCGTCGAGGGCGCCGGTGAGCAGCCGGTCGGTGATCCCCCCGTTGAACTCGGCGCAGGCCAGCCCGACCCGGACCTCCGGGCGGGGCACGTCGACCCGGGCCAGGGTGGCTCCGTCGATCGACGTGCCGACCCGGGCCGAGGCCCGGTCCTTGGCGTCCTCGGGGAGGAGGGTCAGGTCAGAGGACGTCATCGAGGCCCTCGAGGAGATGGCCCATCCGCTCCCGCTTGGTCCGCAGGTACTCGATGTTCTCCGGGGTCGGGGCGGACTGGATGTTGACCCGCTCCACGATGTCGAGCCCGAAGCCCTCGAGCCCTCCGTACTTGGTGGGATTGTTGGTCATCAGCCGCATGGTGGTGATCCCGAGGTCGACCAGGATCTGCGCCCCGATCCCGTACTCCCGGGAGTCGGCCGGCAGGCCCAGCTCCAGGTTGGCGTCGACGGTGTCGTAGCCCTCCTCCTGCAGGTTGTAGGCGCGGAGCTTGTGGGCCAGGCCGATGCCCCGGCCCTCGTGGCCCCGCAGGTAGACGATGACACCGCTCCCGTTGTCGTTGATGGCCGCCATGGCCCCGTGCAGCTGCGGACCGCAGTCACACCGAACCGAGCCGAACACGTCACCGGTGAGGCACTCGCTGTGGACCCGCACCAGCGTGTTCTCCTTTCCGGCCACCTCCCCTTTGACCAGGGCCACGTGGTGTTCCCCGTCGAGCACCGACTCGTAGGCGTACACCGTGAACTCGCCGTAGTCGGTGGGGACCCGGGCATCGGCGATCCGGCGGACCAGCTTGTCCTTGTGACGCCGGTAGCGGATGAGGTCGGCGATGGAGATCATTCGCAGATCGTGCTTGGCGGCGAACTCGGTGAGCTCGGGCAGCCGGGCCATGCCGGTCTTGTCCTCACTGACCACCTCGCACAGCACCCCGGCCGGAGACATGCCGGCCGCCCGGGCCAGGTCCACCGCGGCCTCGGTGTGGCCGGCCCGCTTCAGCACCCCGCCGGGCCGGTAGCGGAGGGGGAAGATGTGTCCCGGGCGGTTGAGGTCGGTGGACCGGATGTGGGGATCGACCAGCGCCTTGATGGTGGCGGCCCGATCGGCCGCCGAGATGCCCGTCGACGTTCCGTGCCGGTAGTCCACGCTCACGGTGAAGGCGGTCCGCTGGACCTCGGTGTTGGAGGTGACCATCAAGGGCAGGTCGAGGTGCTCGATCCGGTCGGGGGTGAGGGGCACGCAGATCAGACCGGAGGTGTGGGCCAGGAAGAAGGCGATCTTCTCGGGGGTGACCGCGTCGGCGGCCATGATCAGGTCGCCCTCGTTCTCACGGTCCTCGTCGTCGACCACGATGACAATCTCCCCGCGGCCGATGGCCCCGATGGCGTCCTCAACTGATGAAAAGGGCATCGACCCCGGTACTCCCTCTGTTCGGTTCTCTTCTAGTGTCGGCCCGCAGGGGGCCGGCCTTAGGCAATTTCTCGTGCCCGTCCTCGTGCCCACGCTGAAGCTCCGATGTTCTCGTTCCCAGGTCGGACGCCCGGTCCTCAGTCGCCGGGGGCGCTCAGTTCGACCCGAAGATCGCCTCCCAGGCTAGTCACCGAGTGCAGCCGTCCCCGCCACAGACGGTCGATGGTGGGCGCCCCCGGACCGTCGAAGAGGGGTCGGGCGTCCCCGCCCCCGAACAGGGCCGGGGCCAGATAGAGCACATAGCGGTCGACCAGCGCGGCGACGTGGAAGGCGTGGGCCACCGAGGCGCCCCCCTCCACCAGCACCTGCAGCACCCCCCGGCGACCCAGCTCGTCGAGCACCTCGCCCGGCGGGCCCCGCAGCGCGAGGGCGGGAGCGACCGCGGCACCGGACGGAAACGATCCCAGCACCACCCGGAGGGGCTGGTCGTCGGGGCCCCGGTACCACGGGTCATCGGGGGGAAGCCGGACGGTCAGCGCCGGATCGTCGGCCCGGACCGTCCCCGCCCCCACCAGGACGGCGTCGGACCGAGCCCGCAGGCGGTGGGCGTCGGACCGCGCCACCTCCCCGGTGATCCACCGGCTGGAACCGTCCGGCGCGGCGGTGCGTCCGTCCAGGGTGGCGGCCAGCTTGAGGACCACCCAGGGTCGCCCCGTCCTCCGGTGCTTCCGGTACGGGGCCAACTGCTCCCCGACCTCGTCCGCGCCCACCCCGACCTCGACGTCCAGTCCCGCCGACCGGAGCGCGGCGACGCCGGCCCCGTCCACGTGGCGGTCGGGATCGAGCACGCCCACCACCACCCGACGGATCCCCGCCGCCACGATGGCCTCGGTACAGGGTGGGGTCCGTCCGGTGTGCGAGCACGGCTCGAGGGTGACGTACAGGGTGCCGCCCCGGGCCTGCGCCCCGGCGGCCGACAGTGCGGCGACCTCGGCATGGGGGCCGCCCGGGGGGGCGGTGGCGCCGTCGAACCAGACCGGTTGGTCGGAGGGCCCGGACCCCTCGTGGCGGGCGGGGACCACCACCGCCCCCACCCCCGGGTTGGGAGCGGTGCGGCCCCGGACCCGTTCGGCCGTGGCCACGGCCCGGGCCATCCATTCGGCGTCGGCCCGAACCGCCGGGGCGCCGGGATCGGCGGGATCGCCGGTACCGCTCAGAACGGATCGCCCGCCATGGCGTCGCAGGCGGCCCGGAGGATGTCCTGCGCCGCGGCCAGGGGATGGGACCGCCCGAAGACGGCCGAACCGGCGACGAGCACATTGGCCCCGGAGCGCACCGCCTCCGCCGCGGTCTCCTGGTCGATCCCCCCGTCGACCTCCACGTCGAGGCTGACACCGGCCCGGATGGCGGCGGCGCGGACCTGGTGCACCTTGGGCATGACGTCGGCGATGAACGACTGGCCCGCGAAGCCCGGGAAGACGGTCATGCAGAGGAGCAGGTCCACCTGGTCCAGATAGGGCTCGACGGCCTCGAAGGGCGTGTCCGGGTTGGCGGCCAGTCCCACCCGCAGACCCAGCTCGCGCATCTGGGCGATGTGCTCGGCGGTGTGGCCGACCTCCACGTGGACCGTGCAACCGTCCGAACCGGCGTCCCGGAACGCCTCGAGGAACCGCCCCGGGTCGGTGACCATCAGGTGGGTGTCGAAGAACAGGTCGGTGTGGTCGCGCAGGGAGGCCACCACCGGAGGCCCGACGGTCAGGTTGGGGACGAAGTGCCCGTCCATGACGTCGACGTGGAGCCAGTTGGTGACGGGTGCCACCGCGTCGACCGCCTGGGAGAGGCTGCCGAAGTCGGCGGAGAGGATGGACGGTGCGATGCGCAGCTCGGGGGTCGGTGGGTCGGGGGCCATCGGCCGCGAGCCTACCGGCGGGTCGGTCCGGTCACGGGTCCCAGGCCCTCACCGGGAGCGGGCCGCACGCCCCGGGTCCACTCGGCGGCATCCATGGCCCGCCTCCCCTCGGGGTGCACGGTGACCAGACGCAGCCGCGACCCGTGCCCGGTGACGACGTCGGTTCCCTCCAGCGTCCCGGGCTCCCCGACCGGTGCGGCCCGGCCGCCCTCCTCCGGCACCCGGGCCGCCGCCACCACCCCGAGCCGACGGCCGCGGAACGTGGTCCAGGCCCGCCCCACCCGCACCACCCGGTGGATCCGATCGGCGGGCTCCTCCCAGTGGATCTCCAGCTCGCCGGGGAGGATCTTGTCGGCGTAGGAGGGCACGCCGGCCTGGTCCCTGGGGAGGGGCAGACCGGCCCGGCCCCCTCCCAGATGGTCGTCGAGCAGTCGGCAACCGAGGGTCACCAGGCGGGACCGGAGCTCGGCGGCCGTCTCCTCGGGCTCGATGGCCGTGGCGGCCACGGCGTAGATCCCGCCGGTGTCCAGACCGGCCTCCACCGCCATCAGACACACCCCGGTCTCGGCATCGTCCTCGAGGATGGCCCGTTCCACCGGCGCGGCACCCCTCCATCGAGGCAGCAGCGAGAAGTGCAGGTTGACCATGGGCAGGCGGTCCAGGACCGCCACCGGGACGATCCGGCCGTAGGCCACCACCACGCCGAGCTCCGCCCCCACCTCGGCCGCGGCCTCGACGGAGTAGGCCACGTCGAGGCCCAGCCCGGCGGCGGCCACCTTGACCGGGCTGGGCAGCAGCGCGCCACCGCGCCCGCGGCGCTTGTCCGGCCGGGTCACCACCCGCGCCACGTCGTGGCCCGCCCGCACCAGGGTGCGCAGTGGCTCCACCGCCGACTCGGGGGTCCCCAGGAACACCAGGCGGGCCATGGACTGTGACGCTACCGGGCCGGTGCTGACCGGAGGTCGATCGGGTCAGACCCACCCAGCCGGCCGAGCGGAGGGGGATCGGACCGTCAGACCTCGCGTTGGTTGCCGGCCGACACCAGTTTGGCCTCCATCGCCGAGGTGTCGAAGCCCAGCGCTCGGTCGCGCAGCACCCGGAGCGCCTGCTTGCGCATCTCCTCGTCCAGACGTTCCACCATGAGCACGCCGTCGAGGTGGTCCACCTCGTGCTGGAAGACGCGGCCCAGGAACTCGTCCGCCTCCACGGTGACCTCGTTGCCGTCGATGTCGAACCCGTGCAACATCACCCGGTCGGGGCGCACGATCCCCAACCGGAGTCCGGGGATGGAGAGGCAGCCCTCGTCGTGGTACCACTCCCCGTCGGTCTCGACGATGGTGGGGTTGACCACGGCCTGGGGCCCTTCGCCCACGTCATAGACGAAGAGGCGCTTCTGGACGCCCACCTGGGGGGCGGCGAGACCCGCCCCCTCCGAGCCGTACATGGTCTCCACCATGTCCTCCACCAGGCGCGCCAACGAGCCGTCGAGGTCGTCCACCTCACGGGCCACCTGCTTCAACACCGGGTCGCCATAGACCCTGACGGCGTACGTCGACATGGTTCCAGTGTACGGGGCGCGCCGGGCCGCACGCACCGGCGGCGGCCGCCACGCGCGCCTCAGGCGTCGGCGGGATCGACCTCCACCCGCAGACGCTCGGTGGGACGGCGGACCGAGGCCAGCCCGTCGCAGAGGGTGGCATGGTCGGGCGCCCGGACCAGCCAGCGGTCGCCGTCCGACGAGACGGCGAGTCCCGCCACCTCGGCCAAGGCCTGCGCGAAGGCCGGGCCGCCCGGGCCCCGCAGCACCGCCAACGCCCCGAAGGGTGGGAGCCCGAGCATCTGACGGACCACCCGCTCCGGCCCGGCCAGGAGGGTCGGATCGGCGTGCACCGCGGCCTGCAGCACCTCGTGGTGGGGGATCCGGGTCTGAACCAGCAACCGGCCGCCGCCATCCCGGGTACCGACCAGCCGGGCCGCCCGGGCCAGGAGGGCCAGGGTCTCCTCGCCGGCGCCGAAGCGGGTGGCCAACAGGTGCTGGTCGATGTCGAGGAAGGCCACCACGTCGGCCCGGCCCACCCGGTGGAGCGCCGCCTCGGTGCCCACCACCAGACGGACGTCGGACCGCGACTCCCCCTCGGACCGGTCCGAGGACCCGGTGACCTCCCGGGCCTCGACGCCGGTGAGGGCGGCGAGCTCCTCGGTGGCCCGGGTGACCCCGATCCGGAGGGCCTTCAGGCGGGTGGCGTCGCACTCGGCGCACACCCGCGGCCGGTGCTCGCCGCACCGCCGGCACCGGAGCCCGTCGCCGGACTCGTCCTGGGCCATGGCTCCCCCGCACCGGGTGCACCGGGCCAGCGCACCACAGTGGGCGCAGGCCAGGAGCCGGGCCCGGCCGGTCCGGTTGAGCACGCAGACCACACGGCCCTCGGGCCGGTCCAGGACCGAGTGGAGCAGGCGGGCCAGACGGTCGGAGAACAGACCGGTACGGGGATCGTCCCCGGTGCGGTCGACCACCTCGACGACGGGCCAGCCCCGGCGTTCCACCGACCGGGAGGTGGTCAGGACGGTCCGCCCCTCGGTCAGCGCCACCGGGGGACACGGGCTGACCAGGGCCACCGGTACGCCCTCACGCCGGCCGCGCTCCACCGCCACGTCCACGGCCGACCAGGTGGGGGACCGCTCCTCCCGGTAGGCCTCGTCGTGGGCGTCCAGGACCACCACCGCCCGCAGTCGCCGGCAGGGGGCCCAGGCCCCGGCCCGGGTCCCGACCACCACGCCCCGGCCGAGCGCGGCCTGTTCCCACCCGTCGGGCATCAGGGCGACCTCGGTGCCCGACTGTCGCAGTCGTGCCGCCAGCTGCTGGGCCCGTCCGGACGACGGCACCAGCACCAGGATCCCGTCGGGCCCCAGACGGTGGACGACCTCCTGGACCACCAGGCCCACGTCGAGGGCGGGGGCCAGCCTGACCACCGACGCACGGGGGCCGGGCGGGTCGCCCTCCGTCTCGAGGATCCCGTCGACCAGCCCCACCGAACCCCCGCCGGGTGACGGCGGGGTACCGGCCCGGTCCCCCCCGTCGGATCCGGTCCCGGTCGGGGTGGGCGATCCGGCCCACGCCCCGTGGACCACCCGGAGGGGGGAGGCCGTCCCGAGGAACGAGGTGACCGGCCCGGCCCACCGCCACGCGGCCCACTCGGCCAACGACACCAGCTCGGGGCGGCGGACCGTCGCCGCTCGACGCGGCCAGCGCCTTGCGGCGCACCCCCAGAGGATCGGCCACATGGTCCTCGACCACCCAGGCGCCCACCCGCCGGCCGTGGAGCTCGATCCGCACCCGGCTGCCCACCCGCAGGTCTCGGTCCATGCCGGGGGGCACGGTGTAGTCGAACCGTTTGTGGATGGCCGGGACGTCCGGTACCACCCGCACCACCCGGGCCGCCGGCATCTCGCCCCCGGCGGTCGTGCCGTCCGGCCCGGCGTCGGAGCTCAGAGTCCGAGCGCCTGCTTCAGGTCGTCGGCCCGGGAGGTGTCCTCCCAGGTGAATTCCTTGTCCGACCGGCCGAAGTGGCCGTAGGCCGCGGTCTTGCGGTAGATCGGCCGCTTCAGGTCGAGATCACGCACGATGGCGGCGGGGCGCAGGTCGAAGACCTCGTCGACCACGCGGGCGATCCGGTCGGGGTCCGCCCGCTCGGTCCCGAAGGTCTCGACGAGCACCGACACCGGACGGGCCACCCCGATGGCGTAGGCCACCTGCACCTCGCAGCGGGAGGCGGCGCCGGCGGCCACCAGGTTCTTGGCCACCCACCGGGCGGCGTAGGCGGCGGACCGGTCGACCTTGGACGGGTCCTTGCCGGAGAACGCCCCGCCACCGTGGCGGGCCATGCCGCCGTAGGTGTCCACGATGATCTTGCGGCCGGTGAGGCCGG
Source organism: uncultured Acidimicrobiaceae bacterium (assembly GCA_963833585.1). Taxonomy (GTDB): domain Bacteria; phylum Actinomycetota; class Acidimicrobiia; order Acidimicrobiales; family RAAP-2; genus Bog-756. Next base: position 682,773 of record CAWHYF010000005.1, read on the forward strand.
TGTCGGCGTGCGGACCGCCGAGCTCGAACACCCCGGTGGGATTGGCCAGGATCCGGAGGTTGGAGGAGTCCAGCTCGGGAGGGAGCAGCGGGGTGATCACGTTGTCCCGGAGGTCCGGGAGCAACAAGGTCTCGAGGTCCACCCCGGGATCGTGCTGGGTCGAGATGAGCACGGTCTCGAGGGCCACCGGCCGGCCGTCCGCATAGGTCACGCTGACCTGGGTCTTGCCGTCGGGGCGCAGGTAGGGCAACACGCCGACCCGGCGGACCTGGGCCAGCCGCTGGGCCAGACGGTGGGCCAGCCAGATGGGCAGTGGCATCAGGTCGGGCGTCTCATCACAGGCGTACCCGAACATCATCCCCTGGTCCCCGGCCCCCTGGGCGTTGAGCAGATCCTCTCCCCCGGTCCCGGCCCGGACCTCGAAGGCGTTGTCGACGCCCTGTCCGATGTTGGGCGACTGCTCGTCCAGGGAGACGATCACGCCGCAGGTCTTGCCGTCGATCCCGTAGGCGTCGTCGTCGTACCCGATGTCCAGCACGGTCTGTCGGACCAGCTTGGGGATGTCCACGTACGTGGTGGTGGTGATCTCACCGGCGACCAGGACCAGCCCGGTGGTCAGCAGGGTCTCGCAGGCCACCCGGCTCTCGGGGTCGTCGGCGAGCAGGGCGTCGAGGACCGAGTCGGAGATCTGGTCGGCCATCTTGTCGGGGTGGCCCTCGGTGACCGACTCAGAGGTGAAGGTGTATCGGGTACTCACGGCTGGATCCATTCTGATTGGGGGCGGAGGCCCTAGGCGACAGACCGGTGGAGCGGGAGCCAGACGCCGGAGCCATGGGATCCCCCGGTGGTGGCGCCCGGCTCACCGTGGCGGTAACAGCGCGCCCACCCTATCCAAAATGGCGTCAGCCACGGCGTCCTTGGTACGGAGGGCCACCGTCGAGGTCGAGCCGTCGGCCCCGAAGATGGTCACGGCGTTGGTGTCGTGATCGAACCCGGCCCCGGGGGCGGTCACGTCGTTGGCCACCATGAGGTCGACCCCTTTGGCCTGCAGTTTCGCCACCGCCCGCTCGGCGACCGCATCCGTTTCGGCCGCGAATCCCACCAGTATCTGGCCCTCCCGGCGGCGCCGGCCCAGACCGGCCAGGATGTCCGGGGTGGCCTCGAGGACCAGGTCGGGCACCCCGTCGGCCTTGCGCAATTTGGTGCCGGTGGCCACCTTGGGGCGGAAGTCGGCCACCGCGGCGGCCATGACCACCACATCGGCCTTCCCGGCCCTGGCCACCATGGCCGCCTCCATGTCGGCGGCGGTCTCGACCCGGTCCACCACCACGCCGTCGGGGACCGGCTGCCGGCTGGCGGTGACCAGCACGACCTCGGCCCCCCGCCGGCGGGCGGCGGCGGCCACGGCGTGGCCCTGCTTGCCCGAGGAGCGGTTGGTGATGAACCGCACGGGATCGATCGGCTCCCGCGTGCCGCCCGCCGAGACCACCACCCGGACCCCGACGAGATCGCCCCGTCGAGGGGACCCGCCGCCGGCCACCATCCCCAACACGGTGTCCACGATCACCGACGGCTCGGCCAGCCGGCCCGAGCCGGAGTCCCCGCCGGCCAGGCGACCCTCCTCGGGGGGGACCACCGTCACGCCCCGGCCGCGGAGGACCTCCAAGTTGTGCCGGACGGCCGGGTGCTCCCACATCTCGGTGTGCATGGCCGGGCAGACCACCACCGGCGCGGCGGTCGCCACCAGGGTGGCGGTCAGCAGGTCGTCCGCGAACCCCCCGGCGTAGCGGGCCAGGAGGTCGGCGGTGGCCGGAGCCACCACGATCAGGTCGGCCCGCTGCCCGAGGCGGGTGTGGGGGATGGGCGACGCCTCATCCCACAGCGAATCCTGGGACGGCTCGGAACCCAGGGCGTCGAAGGTGGCCCGGCCCACGAAGTGGGTGGCCCGCTCGGTGAGCACCGGCGCCACGTGGATGCCGGCATCCACCAGCCGGCGGCAGACCTCGACGGCCTTGTAGGCGGCGATCCCGGCCGACACGCCGAGGACGACGAACGGTGCACCGTCCTCAGTCACCGGACACCTACCTCCGTCCCCGCCTTCGGCGACCGCCCCCCGACCCGGGCACGTCGAGCGGGCCTATTCGGTGGTCTCGGCGGAGGCCGGACCCTCGGCGTCGGCCCCGTCGACCTCGCCCCCACCCTCGAGGAGCGCCAGTGCGGCCGCTTCGGCCTGGGCCACCTCCTCGGGGTCCGGGCGGGTGTAGGTGGCCTTGGACGCCGCGACCTCCTCGAAGGCGATGGAGAGCGGCTTGCCCGACGCCGACGCCACCTGCGGCGGCACCACCACGCCGAGGCCCTCGCCGAGCGAGTTGTAGTAGCTGTTGACCTGTCGGGCCCGACGGGATGCCAGGGCCACCAGGGTGAACTTCGAGTCCACCTTGTCGAGCAGCTCCTCGATGGGGGGGTCCATGAGCGTGGTCTGAGGCTGGGCCATCACGATCCTTCAGCTAGGTCGTCGGGTGGGTCGGAGGTGGTTGACGGGCCGGCCGTACGCGCCCTCCGAGTGGACGGCCACCCCAGTCAGGTGGCCGATCGGTAACGACCCACTATACCGGCCACATCGGCCGTGGCCTGCGAAACGTCGTAATTGACCACCACGGCATCGGCGATGGCCCGTCCCTCGCGCTCCTCGGCCTGCCCGGCCTGCAGGCGCCGGGCGATGTGGGCCTCGTCGTCCCCACGGGCCCGGAGCCGCTCCTCCTGGGCCTGCGGTGAGGGTGGGAGCAGCAGGACCAGGGTGGCGTCCGGGTGGTGGCGGCGGACCTGCTCGGCACCCTGCAGGTCGATCTCGAGCAGGACGTCCCGGCCAGCCGGCGGATCGGGGATCGGAGTGCCGTAGAGGTTCCCGAGGAACTCGGCCCATTCGAAGAAACCGCCGGCCCGGATCTTCTCCTCGAACGAACCCCGGTCCACGAACACGTACGCGTCCTCGGCCTCACCCGGACGACGCGCCCGGGTGGTCCAGGACCGGCTCAACCACAGTCCGGGGACTTCTGACTCCAGGCGGGCGGCGACGGTACCCTTCCCGGCCCCCCCGGGGCCGAACAGCACGAAGATCACGGGGCGGACCGGACGACCGCTCGCCGGCGGTCGGCGACGGTGCTAGCGCGCCGTCTCGCGCAGCAGCGACTCGCGTTGGTTGCTGCCCAGGCCCTGGAGGCGGCGGCTCTCGCTGATGCCGACGGTGTCCATCAGACGCCTGGCCTTGACCTTCCCGAGACCGGGCAGCGACTCGAGGACCGAGAGGACCTTCATCTTCCCGACGGTCTCGTTGGAGTCGGCCATGGTCAAGAGCTCGGACAGTGAGATCGAACCGAGTTTGAGCTTCTCTTTCACCTCGGCCCGCTCCCGGCGGACCTTGGCGGCCTTGGCCAGTGCGGCCTGGCGCTGTTCGGGTGTGAGTGCGGGCGGTTGCGGCATGGTCGAGACGATAGCGCCTCAGCGGGCCCGGGTCATGCCTCTCCGAAAGGAGTGGTGACCGGGGGCGTCGCGGCCCGGGGCGAACCGAACCGGCCGTCGGAAGCGCGGGCCGCCCCGAAGCGGGGGGATGCTCAATACTGGGTCCATGCTGGTCGTGGATCTGAACGCCGATCTGGCCGAGGGCGACGCACTCACCCGCCGCGACATCGCGGTCCTCGACGTCGTCAGCAGTGCCAGCCTGGCCTGTGGCTTCCATGCCGGCGGATCGGATGTCATGCGCTCGACGGCGGCGGCCTGTGTGGACCGGGGGGTGGCGATCGGGGCGCACGTCTCCTACCGGGACCGGGAAGGCTTCGGGCGGCGGGTCGTCGCCACCCCGCCGGGGACCCTCGCCGAGGACATCGTGGACCAGTGGGAGGCGCTCCGGCGGGAGGTGGAGAACGTGGGGGGTGTCATTTCGTTCATGAAGCCCCACGGTGCCCTGTACCACCAGATGGGGGTGGACCCGGCGGTGGCGGCCGCCGTGGTCGACGCCGTGGGCCGGGTGGGAGGGCGGGCGCTGGTGGCACAGGCCGGGACGGTGGTGGTGGCCCCCGCCCGCCGGGCGGGACTCCGGGTGGTGCCGGAGGGCTTCCCCGACCGCGCCTACCTCCCCGACGGCCGCCTGGCCCCCCGCTCCGAGCCGGGGGCCCTGGTCGAGGACCCGGCCGCGGCCGGCCGGCGGGCCGTGGCGTTGGCTCGGGACGGTGGCACCGAGGCCACCGACGGGAGGTGGACGGCGGTCGAAGCCGAGACCCTGTGCATCCACGGCGACCACGCGGGTGCCGCCTCGACCGCCCGGGCGGTGCGAGATGCCCTCGAGTCCGCGGGGATCGCCGTGCGGTCGTTCGCCGGCGCCGGCCCGCCCGGCCCGGACGGGCCGAGCACCCCGTGAGGCCGACCGGCACCCGGACCTGGCGATGATCGTCACGGTCGCCGCCTTCGGGGACACCGCGCTCCTGGCGGAGGTGGGCGAGCTCTCGGCGGCCCACGGTCTGGTGGCCCGGATCGAAGCCGAGCGGGCCGCCGGACGTGCGCCGGCGGCCGTCGGCGAGCCGGTGGTGGGCCTGGGCAACGTGGTGGTCCACCTGCACCCGGACCGGGGGCCCCCCGAGACGGTCGAAGCGTGGCTCTGCGATCTGGCCGAGAGGCCGCTCGACCGGCGATCCGACCAGGCGGGCCGACAGGAGGTGGTGATCCCGGTCGTCTTCGACGGCCCCGATCTCGGGGAGGTGGCCACGGCCCTCGCCACCGGCGCCGACTCGGTGGTGGCACAGCTGTGCGGGTCGGACCTGCGGGTGGCGTTCCTGGGCTTCGCCCCCGGCTTTCCGTACCTGGTCGGACTGCCCCCCGGCCTGGCGTCGGTACCCCGGCGGGCCACGCCCAGGCCGGCGGTTCCGGCCGGGTCGGTGGCGGTGGCCGCAGGGTTCGCCTCGGTGTACCCACAGGCGACCCCCGGAGGATGGATGCTGCTCGGGAGGACCTCCCTCCCCCTGTTCGACCCGGACCGGCCCCCGTACGCCCGGTTGCGGGCCGGGGACACGGTGCGCTTCGTGGCGGCGGCCGACGCCCCGGGCCCCGGGCGCGGGCAAGGGACCGTACCCGACCGGTCGGCGTCGTTCCCCCGGCCGTCCCACCGCCCCCTGCTGGGCAACCGGGTCCCCCACTTCGCCGAGGTGGTCGAGCCGGGCCTGCTCACCTTGGTCCAGGACCACGGTCGGCGGTCGGCCGCCGGGCTCGGCGTGCCCCGGGCCGGTCCGGCCGATCCCGAAGCCATGCGGCTGGCCAACCGGCTGGTCGGCAATCACGACGGCGCCGCGGCCCTGGAGGCGACCGCCGTCGGCCCCGGGCTCCGCCTCTCCCGAGCCGCCCACCTGGCCGTGGTGGGGATGGCGGCGGATGGGGTGGAGGTGCGGCTGAACGGCCGACCGGTGGCCTCCGACGCGGTGGTACCGGTGGAGCGGGGCCAGGTGCTGACGGTGGGCCGGGTCCGCGCCGGGCTCCGGGCCTACGTGGCCGTCGCCGGCGGATTCGAGACCCCCGTGGTGCTCGGTTCGCGCTCGTCCGACGTCCTCTGCCACCTGGGCCCCGGTGCGCTCCGGGCCGGAGACCGTCTCGACCTCGGCCCGCCCTCGCGTCCCCACGGGTTCCTGCTCCCCCGGCCGACGGAGGCCGGGTCCGCCGGGCCGCGGGTGGTGCGCGTCCTGCCCGGTCCCCACCGGTTGCCACCGGGACTGGCCCCACAACTGCTGTCCCGGACATGGCGGGTCGACGAGGCCTCCAACCGGATCGGCATCCGACTGCTGCCCGACGAGCAGCGTGACCACCGGGGGGAGGGCGACCGCGGGGTGGACCGCCCGACCGTGCCGCACCCCGGCGGTATCCCCTCCACCGGGATGGTCACCGGCGCCATCCAGCTCCCACCGGACGGTCACCCCATCGTGCTGATGCCCGACCATGCCACGGTGGGGGGGTACCCCGTGGCCGGGTGCGTGATCTCCGCCGACCTCCCGGTCCTCGGGCAGCTGGCTCCGGGGGACACCCTGCACTTCGCCGAGGTCGACCGGCAGGCCGCCCGGCTCGCCCGGGACCGCTGGGAGCGCTCGTTGGACGGCAGGGTCTCGGGTTGGTTCCCCACCGCCGCCGGCACCTGATCAGCGACCGGGATCGGCCTCGGACACGGCGAGTGCGTCGGGAACGGGCGGAGGGCCGGCCGCCGCGGGCACCCACCGGATCATGGCCGTCCGGGGCGCCCGGTCGAGGCCCCGGTCCCGCTCCGACCGGCGGATGCCGGCCAGCTCGGGCCCGAGCTCGGCGTCGTTGAGCAGGTGGAAGCCGCAACGCCGGTAGTAGGGGGCGTTCCAGGGAACCCCGACGAAGGTGGTGAGGGTGAGCGCGGCCCGGCCCTCGGTGCCGGCCAGGTCGGCCAGGTGGTCGATGAGGGCCCGGCCGATCCCCCGACGGGCCTGGGAGGGGTCGACCGCCACCTCGTCGACGTGGGCGTTCCCGTCGACCAGCGCCGCCACCAGGAAGGCCACCGGCCGGTCACCATCGTCGGTCGCCACCCAGGAGCGACGCCGCCGTCGGTACTCGGCATGCCGGGCGATGGTGAGGGGCGGGTCGGCGGCCACCTCGGCCAGGCCCACCTCGGCGAACATCCGGCCGGCGGCGGCCTCGATCTGTCGGAGGAGCTCCGACTCTCCCGCCCGGGTCTCCCGGATGTCGGGCCGCGGCGCTCCCACCACCGGAGTCTGCACCCCGTCCCGAAGGACGTCCACCCTCCGACCGGCGACCGGGCCGGCGCGGATCTGCCAGAGTGGGAGGTCGGGACGGGCACCACCACCCACCGCCGGTGGGTGGTGCGCCCCGTGAGGAACGAGAGGACGCAGCTGTGGCCGATGGAGAACCACCCCGGGACCGGGACGGAGGTCTGTTCCAGTCGAGAGACGACGGCCAGCTCCACTTCCTGCCCGGCACCGAGGACCTGGCGTTCCCGGTCACCGCCCCGGAGAACGCCACCCCGCTGGAGGAGGACGAACCCGAGGGCACCGTCCCCCCGAGCCCGCTGTGGGCCATGAAGGAGCGGCGGCACGAGCAGCTCCTCCATCTGTTCGGTCACCCCCACCGGATCCGGGCGCGCATCGGGAGTGGAGACGCCGCCGTGTACGCCATCGACGACGGGACCCGGCACTGCATGATCGGACGCCGGGTCGGGGCCACCCCGGACGGCTGTGTCTACAGCCTGATCGCCCGGGTCACCAAGGACACCTACGAGTCCCTGTCCTCCGGGGCCATGGACGGGCGGCAGGCCTTCCTGAACGCCACCGAGGCGGGGCTGAGCGGAACGATCGAGGATCCCGGGGTCTCCAACATCTTCGACGTCGACTTCTACCAGCACGGGGCGGACATCCCCGAGGAGTACCTGCCTCCCCACCCGTTCCAGCAGTTCACCCAGGACCTCCCGACCGCCGACCGCTGACGCCGGACCACCCGGGCGGCTTCAGGCGAGCACGTCGGCCATCTCGTCCCGGGCCTTGGCCGCGGCCTCGCCCAGGGCTCCCACCTCGGGGCCGGCCGCCAGCAACGACCGGGACGAGCTGGCGAGCACCGACCCCGGCGGGCACTCGCCGAAGAGGGCGCCGACCCCGGAGGCGGTGGCGCCCTGGGCCCCCACCCCGGGTGCCAGGATCACCCCGCCCAATTCGGCCAGCCGGAACGCCGAAGGGCCGAGGGTGGCACCCACCACCGCCCCCACCGTCCCGGCGGGAACCCGCCCACCCCGGTTGAGCTCGGCGATGCCGGACAGGACCATGTCCTCCACCGCCGGGCCCGATCCCTCGCCGGTCCGGGCCTGCTGCAGGGATCGGCCCTCGGGGTTGGAGCTGCGGGCCACCACCACGACCCCCCGTCCGGTGGATCCGGCCAGATCGACCATGGGGAGGATGGCTCCCAGGCCCAGGTACGGGGCGGCCGTGACGGCGTCGGCCCGCAACGGGCTGGCCGGGTCGAGCCACGCCAGGGCGTAGGCCTCCATGGTGCTCCCGATGTCACCCCGCTTGGCGTCGGCGATGACCAGCAGGCCGGCCGAGCGGGCCGCCTCGAGCACCGTCTCCAGCGCGGCCAGGCCGGCCGAGCCGCACCGCTCGAAGAACGCCACCTGCGGCTTGATCACCGGGACCACCCCGGTGAAGGCCTCCACGCACCGCAGTCCGAACTGGCGGAGCCCCGACCCGTCATCGCTGAGCCCCCACGCCTCCAGGAGTTGTCGGGAGGGGTCGATGCCGGCACACAGCGGCCCCGTCCGGCCCACCGCGGTCGCCACCTTGGCCCCGAAGCTCTCGATTCCGGTCTCACCCATGTGCCACTCCTTGCAATTCGGCCACCTGACGCACGCCCCGCCGGGCACACCACCGCTCCAATTCGTCCAGAACCCGGACCGGGGCCTTGGGGTCCCGGAAGGTGGCCGTGCCCACCTGGACCGCATCAGCCCCGGCCATGATCAGCTCCACCGCGTCCCGCCCGGTCATCACCCCGCCCACCCCGACGATGGATGCGCCGGGATGGGCGGCCCGCACGTCGAAGACGGCCCGGACCGCCACCGGGTGGATGGCGGGGCCGGACAGCCCCCCGCCCCCCGGGCCGGATCCGAGGACCGGCCGCCGGCTCTCGGTGTCGATGGCCATGCCGAGCACCGTGTTGACCAACGTCACGGCCTCGGCGCCGGCTTGCAGGGCGGCTCCGGCCACCTCCGCCAGATCGGCCACGGTCGGGCTCAGCTTGGCCCACCTCGGCAGGCCGGGGCAGCGCTCCCCCACCGCCGCCACCACCTCGGCCGTGGCGCGGGGCGAGTGCGCGAACATTCGACGCCGGTCCTCCAGGTTGGGACAGCTGACGTTGACCTCCACGGCGGCGATCCCGTCGGCGCCGGCCAGCACCCCGGCGGCCTCGGCGAAGTCCTCCACCCGCTGGCCCCAGATGCTGACCACCGTCCGCGCCCCGGCCGCCGACAACCGGGGCAGGTCGGTCGACAGCCACTGCTCCAGCCCGGGCCCCTGGAGACCGACGCTGTTGAGCATGCCCGACGGCGTCTGGTGCACCCGGGGGGCCGGGTTGCCGGGCCACGGACCCACCGAGAGCGACTTGACCACCACGGCACCCAGCCGGGCGAGGGGGAAGTAGGCCTGGAGCTCGTCGGCATGGCCGGCGGTTCCCGACGCCGTCATCACCGGGTTGGGCAGGACCAGGGAGCCCACCGGCACCGACAGGTCGACGTCGCCGGCCCGGGCGGCCCGCCAGGCCCGCCGCACCCGCTCGGTTCGGACCGATCGGCCCGGCGGGGCGCTCATCGGCTCACCGCTGGTGGTACTCCTGCAACGAGCGGACCGACAGGGGATGGCTGATCCAGTCGGCGATGCCGGCCGCCGCCGCCCGGGCGGCGGCCACCGTGGTCAGGCACGGGACCATGTGGGCGAGGGCCGCGGCCCGGATGTGCAGGCCGTCGGCCCGCGGCCCCCGACCCCGAGGGGTATTGACCACCAGCTGGACCCGGCCGCCGGCGATCAGGTCGACGGCGTCGACCCCTCCGGGATGGGAGTCCCCCACCTTGGCCACCACCGTCGACACCGGGATGCCGTCGGCCTCCAGCATGGCGGCGGTGCCCGAGGTGGCGGCCAGATCGAAGCCCAGCGAGACGAACTGCCTGGCGACGTCCAGACCCACGGCCTTGTCCCGATCGGCCACCGAGAAGAAGACCGTGCCGCCGGTCGGGAGCCGGTTGCCCGCCGCGATCTGGCTCTTGGCAAAGGCCAGACCGAAGGTGGATCCCACCCCCATCACCTCGCCGGTCGAGCGCATCTCGGGTCCGAGCAGGGTGTCCACGCCCGGGAACCGGTTGAACGGCAGGACCGCCTCCTTCACCGAGACGTGGCCGGTGACCGGCTCGGTCAACAGACCCTCCTGGCGGAGTTGGGCCAGGGTCGACCCGACCATCACCCGGGCGGCCACCATGGCCACCGGCACCCCGGTGGCCTTGGCTACGAACGGCACCGTGCGGCTGGCCCGGGGGTTGGCCTCCAGGACGTAGGCCTGCTCGCCCTTCACCGCGAACTGCACATTGATCAGGCCCTGCACCTCGAGGGACTCGGCGATGGTCCGCACCGTCCGCTCCAGCTCGGCCACCACCGAGTCCGGCAGCGTCTGGGGCGGGAGCGCACAGGCGGAGTCTCCGGAGTGGACCCCGGCCTCCTCCACGTGCTCCATGACCCCGCAGACCACCACCTCGCCGGCGGCGTCCCGGATGGCGTCCACGTCCACCTCGACGGCGTCCTCCAGGAACCGGTCCACCAGCACCGGACGGTCGGCGGTCACCCCGCCCTCCCGGCCGAGTGACCCGCCCACCCCGGACATGGCCTCGACCGCCTCCCTCAGGCGCTGGTCGTCGTAGACGATCTCCATGGCCCGGCCCCCGAGCACGTAGGACGGACGGACCAGTACCGGGTACCCGATGGATCGAGCCACCACCACCGCCTCGGCGGCCGTGGTGGCGGTGCCGCCGGGGGGTTGGGCGATACCCAGCCGGGTGCACAGCTCGTTCCACTGCTCGCGGTCCTCGGCCAGGTCGATCGAGGCCGGCGGCGTACCGAGCACCAACTCGGGCGCGATCCCGGCGGCCAGTTTGAGCGGGGTCTGACCCCCGAGGGAGACGATCACCCCCACCAGCCGGCCCTCCCCCACCGACACGTCGCGCTCACGTTGGAGCACGTTGGCCACGTCCTCGGGGGTCAGCGGCTCGAAGTACAGGCGGTCCGAGGTGTCGTAGTCGGTGGAGACCGTCTCGGGGTTGCAGTTGACCATCACCGTCTCGTACCCCGCCGCCCGCAGGGCGAACGAGGCGTGGACACAGCAGTAGTCGAATTCGATCCCCTGGCCGATCCGGTTGGGGCCCGAGCCCAGGATCACCACCCGGGGCCGGTCGGAGGGCCGGACCTCGTCCTCGTCCTCGGTGGTCGAGTAGTGGTACGGCGTGTGGGCCTCGAACTCGGCGCCACAGGTGTCGACGGTCTTGTAGGTCACGTCCACCCCGAGGGCGGTGCGGGCCCGGTGGATGTCCACGGCGCGGACCGGGCCGCCGAACAGGTAGGCCAGCTGTTCGTCGGAGTAGCCCAGCTGCTTCAGCCGCCGCCACGCCCGCCGGTCCAGATCCGGGACGGTGACCCCCAGCGTGACCTGCAGGTCGAGCGCCATCCGGGCGTCGGTGATCCGGGCCATGGCCGAGAGGAACCAGGCGTCGATCCCGGTGACCTGGGCCAGACGGTCCACCGAGACGCCGCGGCGCAGCAGGGCCTCCAGCTGAAAGATCCGCTCCGGCGTGGCGTGGGCCACCGCCGCCACCAGGTCCTCGGTGGCCACCGGATCGAGGGCCGCCTCGGCCGGGTCGGCGTTGAGGCCGTGCCGACCCTGCTCCAGGGACCGCACCGCCTTCTGGAGCGACTCGGGGAAGGTCCGTCCGATGCCCATCACCTCGCCGACCGACTGCATGCGGGTGCCCAACCGGTCGGTGGCGCCGGGCAGCTTCTCGAAGGCCCACCGGGGGATCTTGGTCACCACGTAGTCGATGGTGGGCTCGAACGACGCCGGGGTGGCCCCGGTGATGTCGTTGGTGATCTCGTCCAGCCGGTAGCCCACCGCCAGCCGGGCGGCGATCTTGGCGATCGGGAACCCGGTGGCCTTGGAGGCCAGGGCCGAGGACCGCGACACCCGCGGATTCATCTCGATGACCACCTGGCGGCCGTCGGCCGGGTCCACGGCGAACTGCACGTTGGAGCCCCCGGTCTCCACCCCCACCCGCCGGATGCAGGCGAAGGCGGCGTCCCGCATCTCCTGGTACTCGACATCGGTGAGGGTCTGGGCCGGGGCCACCGTGATGGAGTCCCCGGTGTGCACCCCCATCGGGTCGAAGTTCTCGATGGAGCAGACGACCACGCAGTTGTCGGCGGCGTCCCGCATCACCTCCAGCTCGAACTCCTTCTGGCCGGCGATGGACTGCTCGATCAGCACCTCGCCGATGGGTGAGGCCTCGAGCCCCTCGGAGGCCAGACGGACCAGGTGGTCCCGGTCGGCGGCGATCCCGGTCCCCGCACCGCCCAGGATGTAGCTGGGTCGGACCATGATGGGGAACCCGATGGACTCCCCGATGGCCAGGGCCTCGTCGAGGGAGTGGGCGAAGCCCGAGGACGGGACGGCCAGGCCGATCTCCTCCATGGCCGCCTTGAACCGCTCACGGTCCTCGGCGGTGGCGATGGCCTCGGCGTTGGCCCCGATCACCTCGACGCCGTGGGCGTCGAGCACGCCCCGCTCGGCCAGGGCCATGGTGAGGTTGAGGGCGGTCTGGCCCCCCAGGGTGGGGAGGAGGGCGTCGGGGCGCTCGCGCTCGATGATGGCGGTCAGCACGTCCGGGTCGAGGGGCTCCACGTAGGTCCGGTCGGCCATGGACGGGTCGGTCATGATGGTGGCGGGGTTGGAGTTGGCCAGAATCACCCGGAATTTCTCCTCGGCCAGCACCCGACAGGCCTGGGTGCCGGAGTAGTCGAACTCGCAGGCCTGGCCGATGACGATGGGGCCGGAGCCGATGACCAGGATCGACTCGAGGTCGTCGCGACGCGGCATCAGCCCACGCTCCTTCGGGCCCGGCCCCGGGCGCCGGTGGCGTCCATCAGGGCCCGGAACTCGTCGAACAGGTAGCGGGCGTCGTGAGGGCCGGGTCCGGCCTCCGGGTGGTACTGCACGCTGAACACCGGGGTGTCCTGGCTGCGCAGGCCCTCGATGACCCCGTCGTTGAGGTTCACGTGGGTCACCTCGGAGACCGCCAGCGAGTCCTCGGCCACCGCGTAGTTGTGGTTCTGCGAGGTGATCTCCACCCGTCCGGTGGCAATCCGCCGCACCGGATGGTTGCCACCGTGGTGGCCGAAGGGGAGCTTGAAGGTGGTGGCCCCGAGGGCGGCGGCCAGCAGCTGGTGTCCGAGGCAGATCCCGAACACCGGGACCGCTCCGTGTTCGGCCAGGATCCGGATCTCGGCCACGATCCCGGGCAGTGCCGCCGGGTCACCGGGTCCGTTGGACAGGAAGACGCCGTGGGGCTCGAGGCCCAGCACCTCCCCGGCCGGGGTGGAGGCGGGCACCACGGTGACCGTGGCCAGCTCACCCAGCTGGCGCAGCATGGCCTCCTTGATCCCGAAGTCGTAGGCCACCACCCGGTAGGGCCCGGTACCCCGGGTGACCACGGTGGGCGTGGTCACGGTGGAGACCAGGTCGCGACCCTCGGTGGAGGGTGCCTCCACCGCCGCGGCCAGCAGGTCGGAGATCCCGGCGGTCCCGAAGGCGCACGGCATCGACCCGTGGTCCCGCAGATGCCGGGTCAGCCGGCGGGTGTCCACCCCCGAGACCCCGGGTATCCCGGACCGGACCAGGAACGCCTCCAGGGTCTCGGTCGACCGCCAGCTGCTCGGGCGGTCGGTCAGGTCGCGCACCACGACACCGCGGCAGTGGGGCCGGGCGGCCTCGTCGTCGGCCGGGTTGATCCCGTAGTTGCCGATGTGGGGGTAGGTGAAGGCGATGACCTGGCCCGCATAGGAGGGGTCGGTGATCACCTCCTGGTAGCCGGAGAGCACGGTGTTGAACACCGCCTCGCCGGTGGTCACCCCTCCGTCGGCGACCGCCCCGACGGCTTCGCCCTCGAACCGGGTGCCGTCGGCCAGCACCAGCCAGGCCTCGTCCCGGTGCTGGGGACCACTGCGCCCGCTCACCGGTGGACTCCGCGGTTCCGCCCGGCCAGGGTCGGGGCGCCGCCTCGGCTCACCGTTGGGCCTCGCTGTCGATGACCACCGGCTCGCCCCGGAAGACGGTGTGGCGCACCCGGCCGGTCAGGGTCCGACCTCCGTACGGCGAGTTCCGGCTGCGGCTGGCCAAGGCGGCCGGGTCCACGGTCCAGCGGGCGGTCGGATCGATCACGCACAGATTGGCCGCCGAGCCAGGGGCCACGGTCCCGCCCTGATCCCCGCCGTGGTGCGGATCGAGACCGCAGATGGCCGCCGGCTGCCAGCTCATCAGGGCCAAGATCCGGGCCACGGGCAGGTCCAGCTCGGTGAGGGCCAGGGACAGTGCCGTCTGCAGACCCAGCATGCCCGGCGGGGCCTGGTCGAAGGGGAGGTCCTTGAGCTCGGGCGGATGGGGGGCGTGGTCGGTGGCGATGGCGTCGATGGTGCCGTCGGCCAGCCCGACCTTCACCGCCTCCACGTCGGAGGCCGGGCGCAGTGGCGGGTTGACCTTGAAGACCGGGTCGAAGCCGGCGGCGCAGGCGTCGGTCAGGGTGAAGTGGTGGGGAGCCGCCTCGGCGGTGACCGGCAGGCCCTCGGCCTTGGCCCGGCGCACCAGCTCGATCGATCCCGCCGTCGACAGGTGGAGGAAATGGACGCGGCCGCCGGTGGCCCGGGCCAGGGCCAGGTCCCGGGCCACCATGACCTCCTCGGCCAACGCCGGCAGGCCCGGGATGCCCAGGCGGCTGGACCAGGCCCCTTCGTGCATGGCCCCGTGGTCGGCGAGGGTGGCGTCCTCGCAGTGCTGGGCCAGGGTCACCCCCAGCCCGGTGGCGTACTGGAGGGCCCGCCGCATCACTCCGGCCGACTGCACCCCGGTCCCGTCGTCGGTGAACAGCCGGACCCCCAGTCCGGCCAGCTCACCCATCGGGGCCAGCCGCTCACCGGCCCGACCCACGGTGATGGCGCCGGCCACCGCCACCTCGGTGGTGGCCGTGGCGGCCAGGTCGAAGACGTGCCGGACGGCCTCGGCCGAGTCCAAGGTCGGCTCGGTGTTGGGCATGGCCACGACGGCGGTGAAGCCCCCCAGCGCCGCGGCCCGGGCCCCGCTCTCGACCGTCTCGGCCTCCTCCCGGCCCGGCTGGCGGAGGTGGGTGTGGAGGTCCACCAGGCCGGGGGCGACCACACACCCGGCCACCTCCAGCACCCGCGAGCCCCGGGGCGGCGAGGAGACGCTCCCCACCTCGGCCACCCGGTCTCCCACCACCAGCACGTCGGCCCGGCGCTCACCGGTCCGGTCGATCACCGTGCCCCCCTGCAGGACCAGCGCCGGTGGGCGGCTCCGGCCCCGCTCAACCACGATGCGCCCCGTCCGTGGGGCCTTGGCCGAGGAGGAGGAAGAGCACCGCCATCCGGACGGCCACCCCGTTGCTCACCTGCTCGGTGATGAGCGAGGCCGGCAGTTCGGCCACGTCGGAGGCGATCTCCACCCCCCGGACGATCGGACCCGGGTGGAGGATGAGGGCCTCGGGCCGGAGGAGGGCGGCCCGTCGGGCGGTGAGCCCGAACCCGGCCGTGTACTCACGGAGGGTCGGGACGAAGGCCCCGCTCCCCCGCTCCGACTGCACCCGCAACAGCGAAACCACGTCGGCCTTCTCCAGCACGTCATCGAACCGGTGGCTCACCGAGGCGATGGGCCACCCCTCCAGGGACGGGGGGAGCAGGGTGGCCGGGGCCACCAGGGTCACCTCGGCCCCGAGGGCCGCATACCCGGTGACCTGGGACCGGGCCACCCGACTGTGACGGATGTCCCCGACGATGAGCACCTGGAGTCCGGCCAGCCGGGTCAGCCCGGCGTCGCCCCCACCGAGGGCCTGCCGGACGGTGTACAGGTCGAGGAGGGCCTGGGTCGGGTGCTGATGCCAGCCGTCACCGGCGTTCACCACCGAGCAGTGGTCCACCCACTCGGCCACCCGGGCCGGCACCCCCGACGAGGCGTGGCGGATGATCACCGCGTCGATCCCGATGGCCTCGATGGTCTCCACCGTGTCGCGCAGCGACTCACCCTTCTTCAGGGAGGAGGACCCGGCGGCGAAGGAGAGTACGTCTGCCGACATCCGTTTGGCGGCCGTCTCGAAGGACATCCGGGTCCGCGTGGAGTCCTCGAAGAACAAGGTGGCCACGGTGCGCCCCCGGAGGGCCGGGACCTTGGGGTTGGCCCGGCGCCCCACCTCGACGAAGGAGTCGGCCACCTCGAGCACCTGGGCGATCCCGTCGGCATCGAGGTCGTCCATGCTGAGCAGGTCGGCCGGGAACGGGCTCACCGGCTGACCAGCTCGCCCAGGGAGACCCCGTCGACCGAGACGTCGACCATTTCGTCCCGTCGGGTGGGGAGGTTCTTGCCCACGTAGTCGGGTCGGATCGGCAGCTCGCGATGGCCCCGGTCCACCATGACGGCCAGCTCCACCACCTGGGCCCGCCCGTATTCGCCCAGGGCGTTGAGCGCGGCCCGGATGGTCCGACCGGTGAACAGCACGTCGTCCACCAACACCACGGTCGCCCCGGTCAGGTCGAAACTGATGTCGGTGGCCGCCTCGGGCAGGACCGGGCGCAACCCGATGTCGTCGCGGTAGAAGGCCACGTCCAAGGTGCCCACCGGGATGGTGGCACCCTCCACCTCGGCCAGGGTGGTGGCCAGCTGTTCGGCGATGGACACACCGCCGGTCTGCAGGCCCACCAGCACCACGTTCTCGAGGCCGCGGTTCCGTTCGGCGATCTCGTGGGCCATTCGGGTGACGGCCCGGTGGACGTCGCTGGCCGACATCACCTGGGCCCGGGGAACGAACACAGCACCCCGCGGACGGGTATGACTGCGTTCACGTTCGGCCACACTTCCTCCTGTCCGTACGAGCCTCACGGGACCCGCTTCACGGTCAGAACCCGACTATACCCCGTGGGCCGGGTGACCGGCCGGTGTTCCGAGCCGAGATTCGTCGGTCAGGGGCGGACCCGGGCGGCCACGGTGGCCAGCACCCCGTTCACGAACCGCCCGGAGTCGTCGGTGGAGTAGGCCGAGGCCAACTCCACCGCCTCGTTGAGGATCACCGCGGTGGGGACCTCCGGACGGTCCAACAGCTCGGCCACGGCCAGCCGGAGGACGTTGCGGTCCACCACCGCCATCCGGTCGAGGTCCCAGCCGATGGCGGCCTGTCCGATCAGCCCGTCGATCTCGGGGCCACGCGCCTCCACCGACTCGAGGAGCGAGGCGGTGAAGGGGTCCGGGGCCATGGGCAGACCGCCCAGGACCGCCGACGGCGGGGCGTCCTTCAGCTCCGCCTCGTACAGCAGGGCGAGGGCCCGCTCTCGGGCCTGATGGCGAGGGGCAGATTCCATGGTCACCGATCGTTGGGGGACGAGCCGTGGTGGTCCGGGAGGCGGTCGGACCGGAAGGGCCGCCGGCCCGGATGGTCAGGCCCGGGTCAGGTACTCCCCGGTGCGGGTGTCCACCTTGACCCGCTCACTCGGATTGACGAACAGGGGCACCTGGATGACCAGACCGGTCTCCAAGGTGGCCGGCTTGCGGGCCCCGGACACCCGGTCCCCCTGGAGCCCGGGCTCGGTGTCGGCCACGGTGAGCTCGACCGAGGCCGGCAGGTCGACCCCGACGATCTCGCTCCCGAAGAACTGCAGCACGGCGTCGTCGCCCTCCTTCAGGTAGTTCGGAGCATCGCCGAGCAGGCCGGTGTTGACCTGGAGCTGCTCGTAGGAGGTGGTGTCCATGAAGACATAGTCCGACCCGTCGCGGTAGAGGAACTGCATCTCCCGCTTGTCGATGATGGCCTGCTCGAGCTTCTCGTCGGCCCGGTAGGTACGCTCGATGACCGCCCCGGTGCGCTGGTTCTTCAGCTTGGTCCGGACGAAGGCGCCCCCCTTGCCCGGCTTGACGTGCTGGAACTCGACGACGGCGAAGAGCCCCTCGGGGAGGTCGAGGGTCATGCCGTTACGGAGATCGTTGGTGGAGACAGCCATCAGACGGCGACTTCCTTCGGGAACTGGGTGAGCGAGCGGTGGGCGTGCTCCGTCACCACCAGGGTGTCCTCGATACGGACCCCACCGGTTCCGGGCAGGTACACGCCGGGTTCGACGGTGACCACCGTGCCGGGCACGAGGATAGCAGTAGAGCCCGGTCCGACCGATGGGCCCTCGTGGATGTCGAGGCCGACTCCATGACCGGTCCCGTGCTCGAACCGCTCACCCCACCCGGCCTCCTCGATGGCCTCCCGACAGGCCCGGTCGACGCTGCCGGCGGCCACCCCGGGCCCGACCCCGGCCACCCCTCGCCGTTGGGACTCCGCCACCACGTCGAACACCGTGGCCAACCGGCCGGTGGGCGGTCCGCCCACGCAGAAGGTCCGGGTCATGTCGGAGCGGTAGCCGTCGAACACGGCGCCGAAGTCCACCACCACCGGGTCCCCAGGGCGGATGCGCCGTGCCCCCGGACGGGCATGGGGCTTGGCCGAGTTCTCGCCCGAGGCCACGATGGTCTCGAAGGCACGGTCCTCGGCCCCTCGCTCCCGCATGGCGTGGTCCAGGGCGGCGGCGAAGCGCGACTCGGTGAGGTCGTGACCGCCGGCCCGGGCCCCGCCGGCCGGTGCGCCCACCGCGGCCAGCAGGGGCAGCACCGCGGCCAGGGCCTCGTCGGCGATGGCGGCGGCCCGGGCCATGCGGTCCACCTCCCCCCGGTCCTTGACCGACCGCAGACGCTCGACCAGCCCGCGGGTCGGTACCAGCGACGACGGAGCCAGGGTCTCGGACCAGGCGAGCTGGGCCGCCCAGGTCACATGGTCGGCCTCGAGTCCGAGGTCGTCGATCCCCTCGGCGCCCCGGGCCAGCGCCTGGCGCTGGGCCTGCACCCCCCCGACCGCCACCTCCACCCGGTCGCCCACGCCCGCCTCGTCCAACTGCTCCGACGACTGGGTCCGGTACCGGCCGTCGGTGGTCAGGAGGGCACGGTCCGGGGTGACCAGGAGCAGCCCGGCCGATCCGCTGAACCCGGTCAACCAGCGGATGTTGGCCGGGGTGGTGACCAACAGCCCGTCCACCGGCCGGCCGTCGGCGCCGGAATCGGCCAGGATGGCCCGGAGGGAGTCGAGACGGCCGGCCACCTCCAAGGCCGCCAGGGACAGAGGCGACCCGGTGCTCATCGGGCGGACTGGAGGGTGAGCAGCTGGTGCACGGCGTCGACGGCCAACCCGTAACCGATGCCCCCGAAGCCGGCGATGCAGCCGTCCGCCACCGGCGCGATCACCGAGGTGTGGCGGAACGGCTCGCGGGCCGCCGGATTGGACAGGTGGAGCTCCACCACCACCCCGTCGAAGGCGGCCAGCGCGTCGTGCAGCGACCAGGAGGTGTGGGAGAGGGCCCCGGCGTTGACGATCACCGCGGCGGCACGCCCCCGGGCCTGGTGAACGGCCTCGACCAGCTCACCCTCGTGGTTGGTCTGGTGGTGCTCCAACCCGTAGCCCAGGCCGGAGGCCGCCGCCGTGGCGGTGGCCACGTGGTCCTCCAGGCTGGCCCGGCCGTAGATCGAGGGCTCCCGCTGACCCAACAGGTCGAGGTTGGGCCCCGACAACAGCACGATCAGCCCACCCTGGGTCATGCCCGGCCCTCCGATGTGGTCCGCTCCATGGCTGCCAGGGTAGCGACCACCTCGTCCCGGCCCACGCCATGCACCACCTCGACCCCGTCGGGTCCGTCCAGCACGAAGGTCAGGTCGTGGTGGGCCTTCTTGTCCCTCGCCATGAACGACAGCAGTCGCTCGGGGTCGGCGTCGGAGGGCAGCAGGGAGGAGAGGTCGAACCCCCCGACCACCTGACGGTGCAGCTCCTCCCGCCGGTCGTCGATACGGCCCAGCCGTCGGGCCAGCCGACCGGCGAACACGAGGCCCATCCCTACCGCCTCACCGTGGCGCAGGTCCCACCGGGAAGCGGGATCGAAGGCGGCGGCCTCGAGGGCGTGGGCCAAGGTGTGTCCGTAATTGAGCAGCATCCGGCGGCCGCCCTCGCGCTCGTCGGAGGCCACCACCTCGGCCTTGATGGCCACGCACCGGGCCACCTGTTGGTCCAGGGGGAGGTGGAGCAGGGAGGCATCGGGGTCAGCACCCGGCTCGAGGACGCCGCCCAAGAAGGCGTACTTGGCCATCTCCCCGCGGCCCGAGGCCCACTCCCGGGGTGGGAGGGTGGCCAGTACCTCGGTGTCGCACAGCACCGCCCTCGGCTGCCAGAACGCCCCCACCAGGTTCTTCCCCTCGGGGAGGTTGACGCCGGTCTTGCCCCCGACCGCCGCGTCCACCTGGGCCAGCAGGGTGGTGGCCACGTTCACGTAGGCCGTCCCCCGGTGGAAGGCGGCGGCGGCGAACCCGGCCAGGTCGGTCACCACTCCCCCGCCGACCGCCACCACCAGGTCGGACCGGCTGAGCCCGGCCCGGGCGAACCCGCGGCACAGGTCCTCCACCACCGTCAGCGACTTGGCCGCCTCGCCGTCCGGCACGGTGAGGCGCTCGAAGGGGACGCCGGGATCGACCTCGACCCCGATGCCGGCCTGGGTGACGACGGCGGCCCGGCTCGCACCGGGGACCTGGCGGGCCACCACGTCGGCCAGGAGGTGACGGACACCGGGGCCCACCGTCACCTCGTAGCGACGGTCGCCCAGTTCGACGGGCACCACGCTCACCCGCGCCGTCCCCCGCCGCCGAGTCCCGTCCGCTCCAGCACCACGTCGGCCACTTCGCCGGGGTCGAGCCGGTCGACGTCCACCACCACGTCGGCGACCTCCTGATAGAGCGGTCGGCGCACCCGGTCCAGGTCGACCAGGGCCGAGGCCGGGTCGTCGTCCAGGAGCGGACGACCGGTGCCGTCCCCCACCCGGCCGGCCAGCACCCCGGGGTCGGCCCGGAGCCACACCACGGTGCCCGATCCCGCCATCAGGGCCCGGTTCGCCGGGGACAGCACCACCCCCCCGGCGGCCGAGACCACCACCGGACCGCGGCTCGACAACGCCTCGGCCAGGACCCGCTCCTCCTCGGCCCGGAAGGCCGTCTCGCCCCGCTCGGCGAAGAGCTCGGGAACGCTGCGCCCGGTGGCCGTCATCACCTGGTCGTCGGAGTCAAGGTACGGCCATCCCAGTCGTCCGGCCAACAGCCGGCCGGTGGTGGTCTTCCCCGCCCCCATCATGCCCACCAGGATGAGCCGGTCAACCATCGTTCGGGGGCGCCGCCGCCGAGGGGGTCTCCCCCAGCGCGGCCAGGTAGCCCAGGCGGTTGCGACGGAACTCCGCCACCGAGTCCCCGCCGAACTTGCGGAGGGCCTCGGACGCCAGGACCAGCGAGACCATGGTCTCGGCCACCACGCCCATGGCCGGCACGGCGGTCACATCGGTCCGCTCCTTGAACGACACCGTCGACTCCTTGGTGACCACGTCCACCGTGCCCAGGGTGGGCCGGTTGAGGGTGGCCAGTGGCTTCATCGAGGCCCGGGCCACGATGGGCGAGCCGGTCGAGATGCCGCCTTCGATGCCCCCGGCATGGTGGGTGTCGCGGGCGTAGCCCCCGGACAGGTGGCCCGCGGTGTCGTCCGGTGTCCCGCCTCCGCCGGTATCCGCCATGCGGATGGCGTCGTGGGCCACCGACCCACGCCGGCCGGCCAGCTCGAAGCCGTCGCCGAGCTCCACCGCCTTGATGGCCTGAATGCTCATGAGGGCCTGGGCCACCAGGGCGTCGAGCCGGCGGTCCCAGTGCACGTGACTGCCCAGTCCCACCGGGACCCCGTAGGCGATGACCTCGGCCACGCCTCCGAGCGAGTCCCCCGCCTTGGCCGCAGCCTTGATCGCCGCCACCATCCTCGCCTCGGCCTCGGGATCGATGCACCGGACCTCGGACCGGTCCACGGCCAGCAGGTCCTCCACGGTGGGGAGCGCACCCGGCTCGGCCCGCTCCGGTCCCAACTGGACCACATGACTGAGCACGTCGATCCCGATCTGCTGCGAGGAGCAGCTTGGCCAGGGTCCCCGCCGCCACCCGGGCCGCCGTCTCCCTGGCCGAGGCCCGCTCCAGCACGTCGCGGGCATCGTCCAGGCCGTACTTGAGCATGCCCGACAGGTCGGCGTGACCCGGGCGGGGCTGGGTCAGGACCTTGGACGGGAGCCCGGGGTCGGCGGACATCTCCGTCTCCCACTTCGGCCACTCGGTGTTGCCGATCTCGATGGCCACCGGGGAGCCCAGGGTCCGGCCGTGCCGGATCCCACCCACCAGGCTCACCTCATCGGCCTCGAACCGCATCCGCGGACCCCGACCGAATCCCAGGCGGCGGCGGGCCAGACCGCGCTGGATGTCCTCGGCCGTGACCAGGAGCCCGGCCGGCATCCCTTCCACGATGACCACCAGGGCGCGTCCGTGCGATTCGCCGGCGGTCAGGAAGCGGAGCATCTCGGCAAATCTACTCGGGGGTCCGGCCGCCCCCGCGCCCGTGCGATGCCGCGGTACCACCCACCGGGGTCAGGACCCCGGGTGGAAGAGGCCGTGGGCGATGTGGCCGCCCCAGAGGACGGCGATCGCCGCGCCCACCGCCAGCGAGGGTGCGAAGGGGATCCGGGACTTCCGGCCCGACGAGGTCGCCACCAGCAGGACCAGGCCGAACACCATCCCGACCAGGAAGCCGGTGAGGAAGGCCACATAGGCGTGGAGCAGGCTGAGCCATCCGGTGGTGAACCCGATGGCTCCGGCCAGACGCACGTCCCCGAACCCCATGCCCCGGGGGATGAACCACCAGACGGCGAAGAAGATCCCGAAGGCCACCGCCCCGGCGATGAGCGAGCCGGTCAGACGGTGCCAGGTGTGGTCGACCGCGGAGGTGGCCACCAGCAGCGGCACGATCAGGGCCAGCGCGGCGTAGATCAGGCGACGCGGCACCAGGCGGTGGGTGAGGTCGGTGACTGAGACCACCACCAGCAGGGCGAGGAAGACGCAGTAGGGGGCGAGGACCAGGTGCCGACCGAAATGGGCGGCGGCCGCCCCGAACAGCGCCGCAGTGATCACGGTGGCCCCCGCCGTCCGGGCCGGCGCGACGCCGGCGGGGAGCAGGTTGGCGCACGGTCCGGTCCTCGGGGGTCGGGTCGTCGGTGTCGTCGGCGTCGGCCGCGGCCAGCGCCCCCTCCACCGACTCCTCGAACTGTTCGAGCCCGGGGTGGGTACCGGTCGGTCCGACTCGCCGGTCGTCTCGCCGGCCGACTCGCCGGCCGACTCGGCGATGTGCTCCGCCCGGCGCCGCTCGTCCTCGGCCCGGCTGCGGTCGGCCTCCCGCTGCCCCACCGGGTCGAGCAAGGCTCCGACGATCAGGCCGGCGACGGTGGTGCCGGCGACCAGCAACGTATCCACCGCACGAAAGGTACCGGACCGACCGGCCCCCATCGGGCATCGTCCCGAGGGACGGTGCGATCAGCTGACCCCTGGGCCACGGCCCGACGGGTGATCACCCGTCGGGTCGCTCAGCTGTGGGCGGGTTCGTAGTAGGGATTGGTCCCGTCGGCGTGGTCGGTGACGTCCACGATGTTGGCGATCTCGGGGATGGCCTCGCGGAGGATGACCTCGATGCCCTGGGACAGGGTGGCCTTGGCCATGCCACAGCCCTGGCACCCGCCGCTCAGTCGGAGGTACACCGATGCGTCCTCCACGGCCACCAGATCAGCGCGGCCGCCATGGGCGGCGATGCTGGGATTGACCTGCTCCTCGAGCACCGACACCACCCGCTGGGCCAGCGGGTCGCTGAGGTCGACGCCGGGGCCCGAACCCAGTCCCTGGAGCGTCGGGGTCGGAGGCGTGTTCGGGTTGACGATGACCAGACCGCCCTCACCCGACTCGTCGGTCACGTAGTCGAGCGTGGCACCCTGCAGACGCTCGACACTCGACTGGGGCACGACCACCGGGAGGTCGTCGTCGCGCTGCACCACGTCGCCGGCCGTGGCGTCGGCCAGGGACTGGAAGTACATGTCGTAGGCGTATGCCCCGTTGCTCTCGCCGTTGATCTCCAGCCAGAGGGCCAGCGTCTCAGCCTCGGCCTCACTGGCCAGTACCTCACACACGGTGGCTCGGGCCCCGGGAGTGATGGTCAACACCGGCTGGATGTCTTCACGGGCTTCGCTCATGCCTGCCATCATAAGGGTGTGTCACCTCCCCACAAGCACGTACCGGCCGATTCCCACGAATGGGTCAGCTTCGACGATCCCGACGAGGAGCGGACCTGGCTGTTCGATGTGACCTTCCTGGCCAGCGCCTGGATGTGCATCTTCGGCCAGGGGTGTCAGGGGGTGCTCACCGGGCCGGCACCCGAACTGGTCCAGGGGTGCTGCTCGTACGGCGCCCACTTCACCGGCAAGAAGGACGCCCGGGCCGTGGAGCGGGCCGCGGCGGAACTGCCCCCCGAGCTGTGGCAGTTCCACAAGCAGGGCCAGAAAGGGGTGGTCAAAAAGTTGACCGACGGCGACCTCGGGACCCGGTTGGTGGACGGTGCCTGCATCTTCCTCAACCGGCCGGGGTTCCCGGCCGGAGCGGGTTGTGCCCTGCACAAGGCGGCCGAGGCGCAGGGGCGCAGCCACGTCGAGTTCAAGCCGGAGGTGTGCTGGCAGCTTCCCCTCCGCCGGGAGGACGAGACCGCGGCGGACGGGAGGGTCACCTCGGTGGTGCGCCAGTGGGACCGCCGTCACTGGGGGGAGGGCGGCGAGGAGTTCCACTGGTGGTGCACCGAGGACCCGGCGGCCTTCGTCGGTCATGAGCCGGTCTACGTCAGCATGCGCACGGAGCTCGAGACGATGGCCGGCAAGAAGGTCTACCGGCGGTTGGCGGCCTATCTGGACGAGCGGGTGGCACCGCGAGCTCCGGTGGCGCTGCTCCCCCACCCGACGGTGCGTCGCTGACCGTCACATCGACGAGCACATCGACGGGGTCGGGGTGTCCTACTCGGCCAGCGGGTCGTCGTCGGCGAAGGAGGGGTCCTTCGGGGCGGTGCCGAGGATCTCGTCGTAGTCGTCCTCGGTGGCGAGGCACCAGGAGGCGTGCTTGTCGTCGGGCTCGGCGCCGCACTCGGGGCACCGCCGGTTGGCGGTGGCGACCGAACGCTTCAGGCTGCGCGCCTCCTCGAAGCGGCGATGGCGTCCCTTCTTCACGGAAACAACTCCTTGCCCCACCAGCGGTGGCATTCCCCCGACACGGCGAACCCGGGGTGATCACCGGATCACCACTCCGTCCAGTGTAGTGCGGGGGGCTCCCAGTCGTGGCAAACCGGCAGAGACCGGTACCATCGGGTGATGCCCGACGAATTCGACCCCCAGGCCATGGTGGAGCGCTTCCAGGCACGGGCCGAGGCGGTCCGATCCCGGGGTCTCCCCCCGGTGGAAGGGCCCGATCGGGAGCGGTTCAAGGAGCAGGCCCGGGTGGACTTCATGGACTTCGCCATGCTGGGCGACGCCGTGGCCGCCATGGAGGACGGGGTGCTCACCCTGCGGGTCGATCTGCGACCGGAAGCCGCGGCCGGGGAGGCCTGAGCCCGGACCTCAACCCCCGTAGCTCATCCGGGTGTCCTCCATGCGCAGGATGCCCGGTTGGTCACCCTCGGGTTCGGCCGGGAGGCGCTCGCCCGCGTCGACCACCTCGCCCACGAACAGGAGGTGGCTGGCGGGAACGCCGTCCGCCGCCGCCCAGTCGCCGGTCTCCCGGACCCGGCACGCCAGCCAGGAGACCGCCGCCCGGAGGCAGGGGAGACCTCCGGCCACCTCGTGGACCGGCTCTCCCTGCAGGGTGACGGCCGCCCCGTCCCTGTCCGTCTCGATGTCCGACACCGGCCGGACGAAGCGCCGGACCACGGCGCGGTCGGCCCGGGAGAGGACGCTCACCGCGAAGTCGCCGGACTGGGCGATGAGCCCTGCGGTCACCGAACCGCGCTCGACCGACACCGCCACCAGTTTCGGGAGCAGGGCCACCTGCATCACCCAATTGGCCGTCATCAGGTTGCGCCGATCCCCGGCGCGGCTTCCCACGACGAACAGCCCGGTGGGAAGGGACCACAACACCCGCCGGCGGAGCCGGTCGTAGGTCTCGGGGTCCTGGCCCTCGGGGACCGGCCCGGTCACCGCGCCGTCAGTGGTCAACCGGGCACCACCGTTCCGTTCCGGACGACACGGCTCAGGTGCACCCGCCGAACGGATCGCTGCACGCTCCGCTCGGCTGGGTGGTCGACGTCGACGGGGTGTGGCCGGTGATCGAACGGATGCGGTCCACCGCCGTCGTCAGGAGGGGGAGCAGCTCGACCCGTTCCGCCGCCGACCGACGGAGCAGGGACGTGTTCCCACCGGCTCCCCGGTAGCAGTCGTCGCCGGCGGCGGCGCCCTTCTCGTAGGCGTTGTCGAGGTCGGTGGTCAGCTGGTCATCCGGCGTCGGCAGGTTGCCGATGGCGGTCTCCGCGTCGTTGGTCAGCAACGCGCACACCGTCTTGACCGCCGCCGGCGGGTCATGGTGGAGGAGGGTCTGGTCGATGTTGGCGCTGTCGACCCTGAGTGTGCCGATGGCCGCGCCGCCGGCTGCTCCCGACACCCACGTGGAGACCCGGGCCGATGCCGTCCCCGACTGCTCCTGCCCGGCGCAGCCGGCCAGGAGCAGCACCGGTCCGGTGAGCACGGCCACCAGGGCCAGGACCGTTCGGCTCGGGGACCGGGTCCGAGTCCGGGAACCGGTCCCGGTCCTCCCCTCCCCTCCACCGGCGGCCTCGGCGGACACTAGGCGGGGATGCCCGTCCAGTCGGGGCGCCAGGCCGGATCCAGCTGCCGGAGGAACCGCGCGCACCGCTCCTCCTCGTCGTGTTCGCCGATTGCCCCTGCCGAGGACCGGAGTCCATCGAGACAGCGGAGGAACCCCTGGTTCGACGGGTGGGCCCACCGGACCAGGCCCGAGCCCTTCCACCCGGCCCCCCGCAGCGAGTCCAGACCCCGGTGGTAGCCGACGCGGAAGCAGGCGTACGCCTCGACGTCGTCCCGCGCCAGCGAACCCAGCGCCGCCCAGGCCGCCTGGGACCGCGGGTCGGAACGGACCACGTCGGCCACCGCGTCCCGACGTCGGGCGGCCGGCTGGGCCAGGGCCGCCACCAGTCCGTCCCGCACCGGCTCGGGCTCCTCGGGCAGGACGGTCTCGGGAAGTCCTGCGGTCAGGCGGACGGGGGAGACATCCGACGATGGTCCTTCCGGGCTGCTCATGGCGGTCAGTGTAGGACGGTGGGGTTCGGCTCCCGGGTCGGGGAGGGCGCGGTGGTTCAGCCGAAGGACACCAGGTGGTAGTTCTTCTTGCCGCTCCTGAGCACCAGGTAGCGCCCGGCCACCAGATCGTCGGTCCGGAGGGTGCGGCCGGCGTCGGTCTCCCGTCGGTTGTTGACGTAGGCGCCCCCCTGGTCGACCATGGTCCGGGCCCGCCCACGGGACGGGGACAGGCCCGTCTCCACCAGCAGATCCACCAGTGGCACACCGTGGCCGTCGAGGCGGGAACGGGGCAAGGGGGTGGAGGGGGCCTCGGCGAACACCTCGAGGATCGACCGTTGGTCCAGCTGGGTGAGGTCTTCGCTGAACAGGGCGGCGGCGGCCTGCTCGGCCCGCCGGGTCTCGGCACTGCCGTGCACCAGCGTGGACACCTGGCGGGCCAGCTCCCGTTGGGCCTCCCGGCGCTCGGGACGGTCGACGGTGGCCTGGTCGAGCATCTCGATGGCCTCCCGGTCGAGGAACGTGAGGTAACGGAGGTAGGTCCCCACCACGGCGTCCTCACTGCGCAGGAAGAACTGGTACAGCTGGTACGGGCTGGTCCGCTCGGCGTCGAGCCACACCGTGCCGGACTCGGTCTTTCCGAACTTGGTCCCATCGGCCTTGACCAACAGCGGGGTGGTGAGGCCCCACACCTCGTCCTGTCGGACCTTGCGCACGAGTTCGATGCCCACGGTGATGTTCCCCCACTGGTCGCTGCCCCCGAGCTGCAGACGACACCCGTAGGCGTCGAAGAGGTGGAGGAAGTCATAGGCCTGCAACAGCATGTAGGTGAACTCGGTGTAGGAGATGCCCTGGTCGGCGCGCTCGAGCCGCGACTTGACCGAGTCCTTGGCCACCATCTGGTTGACGGTGAAGTGCTTGCCCACCTGGCGCAGGAACTCGAAGAGCGGCATCGGTTCGAGCCAGTCGGCGTTGTTGACCAGGAGGGCACGGCCGGAGCCGGTGAAGTCGAGGAACCGTTCGAGCTGGGCACGGATCCCGGCCAGGTTGGATCGGAGCTCGTCGTGGGTCAGCAGGGTCCGCTCCTCGGACTTCCCTCCCGGATCACCGACGAAGCCGGTCCCGCCACCCGCCAGGGCGATGGGACGGTGCCCGGCCAGCTGCAGGCGGCGGAGGTTGCAGATCTGCAGCAGGTGACCGACGTGCAGGCTGTCGGCAGTGGGGTCGAATCCGCTGTAGGCGGTGAGCTGATCGGTGTCCAGCCGTTGCTCGAGACCGGGGTCGGTCATCTGGTGGACCAGCCCCCGAAATCGGAGGTCCTCGGAGATGTGGGCCATGGGCTCAGCCTGCCACGTCACCACACCGCCGTCGGTCCTCCGTGCGAGCCCGCCGTCGGCTGCCGCGCTCCGGCCCACACTACGATCGAGGCTCGGCCCGGCGATGCCCGCCGCACATCCACCCCCTCCACCACGTCGGCCAGGAGCTTTCGTTGCCCAACCCGTACCTGCACGGCAACTACGCACCGACGCTGGTCGAGCGCAGCGACGACCACCCGCTGCCGGTGACCGGGGTGATCCCCCCCGACCTCTGCGGCCAGCTGCTGCGCAACGGTCCCAATCCCGCCGCGGTCCCCGCCGACGAGTCCGACTATCACTGGTTCTCCGGCGACGGGATGATCCATGCCATCACCCTGTCCGAGGGCCGGGCCGAGGGCTACCGGAACCGGTGGGTCCGGACCCGGGCGCTCGCCGCCCAGGTGGAGACGCCGCCGCCGGCCGGTCCGAGCGAGCCCATCGACGGGCCGGCCAACACCCATGTGATCCGCCATGCCGGCACGACACTGGCTCTGGTGGAGTCGGGCTTCCCCCACGCCGTCTCCCCCGACCTCAGTCGCGCCCGCATCCACGACTTCGACGGCGGCCTGGCCTCGCCGATGACCGCCCACCCCAAGGTCGATCCGGTCACCGGCGAGCTCCACTTCTTCGGATGTGACGTCTTCGGGCCCCCGTTCCTCCGCTACCACGTGGTGGACGGGTCCGGGGCGTTGGTCCGCACCGAGGCCGTCGACATCCCCCGGGCCACGATGATCCACGACTTCGGTGTGACCGCCTCCCGGGTGGTCTTCCTCGACCTTCCCATCCTCTTCGACCTGGACATGGCGGCCGGGGGCCGATCCCTGCCCTACCGCTGGGTCCCCGAAGCCGGGGCCCGGATCGGGGTGATGCCCCGCGGCGGGGGGGACCCGGACATCCGGTGGATCGGGATCGACCCGGTCTACGTCTTCCACGTCCTGAACGCCTATGACGACGGCGACACCGTGGTCATGGACGTCATCCGCTACGACCGCGCCTTCGACACCGACCCCGGCCAGCCCGTCTCGTCGGTCCTCCCCTCCCTGGCCCGTTGGACCGTCGATCTGACGGCGGGACGGATCGCCGAGCGGCGACTCGATGACGTTCCGGTCGAGTTCCCCCGCATCGACGATTCCGTGGCCGGACTCCCCCACCGCTACGGCTACTGCGTCCGACTGGGTGACCGGGCCGAGGAACCCAGCCAGCTGGGCCTGGTCCAGTACGACCTGGCCCACGACCGGTCCGTCCGCTTCGACCCCGGACCGCACCGGTTCCCGGGCGAGGCGGTGTTCGTCCGGGCGGCCGACGGCCGGGCCGAGGACGAGGGGTGGGTCCTCTCGGTGGTCTACGACGCCACCACCGACACCAGCGACCTGGTCATTCTGGATGCCACCGCGTTCGCCGGACCGCCGGTGGCCACCGTCCACCTGCCCGGCCGGGTCCCCTTCGGATTCCACGGTTCGTGGCTGCCCGTCGACTCGTGACCAGGTACTCCGGCCGAGGGTGACACCAGCCGGGGGCTCCCCCGTGGGAAACTGACCCGTCCCCCTCAGCCCGGGTCGGCACCCCCGCCGAGCCGCTTCCCCCGAGCCCGACCCGCCAGACCCCTGACATCGTGCCCCCGAACGACCCGCCCAGATCGAGCGCCTCCCGTCCCACCGGACGATCGTCCGGTCTACCGACCGGCCATCCGCGCGCCTCGGGGCCGCCCCCCGGACGCCGCCCACAGCCGGAGTTCTCCGGACCCATTCTGAGCGGGCAGGTGGCGATCCCCTCCAAGCGGGAGCGCCGCCGGGCCATGAAGCGACGCCGGCCGGCCGGGCAGCGGGTCCTCCGGGGCCTGGTCGGCGTGGTGGTGGCCTTGCTGGTCGTGGTGGCCCTGGGCTACGGCTACTTCCGCTACCAGTGGAGCAAGGTCTCCTCGGCGGCCTGCGCCACCTGCGTGGCCGCCGCCAACGGGGCCCCCTACAACGTGCTCCTGATCGGGTCGGACAGCCGGGCGGGGGAGACGGCGGCCCAGGCCCTGCAGTTCGGTAACGCCACCAACGCCGGCGGTCAGCGGAGTGACACCATCAAGATCGTCCACGTCGACCCGGCGTCGGGCACCGCCTCGACCCTGTCCATCCCCCGGGACACCTACGTCACGCTCTCGGGCCTGCCCGCCGACAGTCAGCTGTCCAGCGAGAACAAGATCAACGCCTCGTTCGCCGGCGGTCCGGACGCCCTGATCAAGACCATCCAGAACACCTTCGGCATCCCCATCAACCACTACATCGAGATCAGCTTCTTCGGCCTGCAGGACGCGGTCAACGCGCTCGGAGGCATCTCGATGGACTTCCCCTACCCGGTCCGGGACCACAACCGCAACACGGGAGTCAACGAGTCCGGGCTCGATGTGACCCGGGCCGGCTGTCAGGTGCTCGACGGTTCCGAGGCACTGGCGCTGTCGCGGTCCCGGTACTTCGAGTACTACAAGGACGGTGAATGGATGCAGGACGGCAGCTCGGACATCGGTCGGATCCAGCGCCAGAACCTGATCATCGCGGCGGCCCTGAACAAGGCCAAGGGAACCTACAACCCGCTGCGACTCAACTCGTTGCTCACCTCGGTGGTCCACGACTTCAGCAAGGACAACGGCCTCACCCCCAACGATCTGTTCGCCCTGGCCGAGCGGTACCACGCCTTCTCCGGGTCCCAGCTGCAGTCGTTCACCCTGCCGACGGCACCGGGGGTCACACCGGGGAACTCGGATGTGGAAGTGGTCCAGCCCGACGAGGCCTCCCAGATGATCACCCAATTCCTCGGAGGGCCGTTCGCTCCGATCGTCACCCCGCCGCTCGACGCCGACGGCACACCGCTGAGCATGCCGGTGGCCACCACCGCCCCGCCCAGCACGGCCGCCCCGACTGCCACCGGCGGCTCCAAGAACGTCACGGCCACCACCGCGCCGGCCCAGTCGAACATCCCGTCCTACGATCCCCGCGCCTGCTGAGACCGCCGGCTGACCGCTTCCACGATGGCGGCGTTGACCTCGTGATGGCAGGTGACGTTGGCCCTGCGGTCGGGCAGCCGGATCCGGATCACCGCCCGACCTCCCCGGCCCACCCGACGGACCAGCGCCGCCTCCAGTCCGTCCCCTGCCGGACCCACCTCATCGACGGGCCATCCGAACCCGGCCGCCACGGCGGCGGGATCGGGTCCCTGCGGGGTACCGAACAGGGACTCGAAGGTGTCCGGAGCCAGCTGGTCCGCCGGGGGGAGGAAGGAGAAGATCCCACCTCCCCGGTTGTCGGCCACCACCACGGTCAGGTCCGTCTCGACCCCTTCGGCCACCGACAGTGCCGAGGCGTCGTGGAGGAACGCCAGATCGCCGACCAGGGCCACCGTCGGTCCGCCGTCGGCCAGCGCCACACCGACGGCCGTCGACACCACGCCGTCGATGCCGTTGGCGCCGCGGTTGGCCAGCACCCGGGGCGGTCGCAGGCGGGGTCCGGCGAATGACTCCAGGTCCCGTACCGGCATGGACGACGACACCACCAGGGTGGCGCCGTCGGGGAGGGCGGCATACAGCCGGTGGGCCAGCGACGGTTCGGTCAGTGCGGTCGCCGACACCGATCGGCCCAGCCGGTCGGTGAGGACCCCACGGGCCAGCTCCTCAGCCGCCTGCCACTCGGCGGTCCACCCCCCCGGGCCGGGTGCCATCGACCCGGCGGGGCCCGGTCCTCGGCCCTGCCGGGCCACCTCGGCCGCGAACAGGCCGGGGTCGGCCCGGATGAACTCGGCCACCTCGCGCTCGGGATCGGGCCAGCGGTCGAATGGGTCGACCACCATGCAGGTGGCGCCCTCGCCGATGGACCGGGAGAGGAAGCCGTTGACCACCTTGGACACCCAGCGCTCCCCCAGGCGGACGATGACCTCGGGCCGGTGCCGGGCGGCGAAGGGTTCCGACCGCAGGATGCCGTCGGCGGTCCCGATCACCCCGGCCACCGGCTGTCGAAGTCCGGAACGAGGGTCCGCCAGCACCGGCCACCCGAGGACCGCGGCCATGGCCAGCACGGCGGCGGGCTCGCCACATCCTGCGCCGGCCACCACCAGACCCCGCGTGCCGGGCCGGAACCGTCCCGCCTCCACCTGGTCCCGGACCCACCCTCGGTCGGGGGGGCGGAGACCGGCCCGCACGGTGTGCCAGGAACCCCCGTGCCCACGACCCGGGCTGATCCCACCGCCGGCCGCAGGATCACCGAGCAACGGTTCGCGGAAGGGCAGGTTCAGGTGAACCGGACCCGGTCCGGACCCCTCCGAGGTGGCCCCGGCCACCGCCCGGGCGGCCAGCGAGCGCCACGTGGCCCTGGTGGCGTTGGCGGCCAGGCCGGGGTCGGCGAACCACCGCACCGACCGACCGTAGAGATGGTGCTGGTCGATGGTCTGGGGCGCACCCACGTCGCGCAGCTCCGGTGGACGGTCGGCGGTGCAGACGATCATGGGAACCCGGGCCAGGTCGGCCTCCACCACGGCGGCGTGCAACTCAGCCGCGGCGGTTCCGCTGGTGGTCAGCACCACGGCAGGGCGGCCGGTGACCAGGCCCAGACCGATCCCCGTGAATCCGGCGGAGCGTTCATCGAGCCGGACGTGGACGGCCACCCCCCGGTGCGCCGCCAGGGCCAACGCCAGCGGGGTGGACCTCGACCCTGGGCACACCACGGCGTGCGCCACCCCACCCCGGGCCCATTCGTCCACCAAGGTCGCGGCGAAGGCCGCCTGGACGTCGGCACCGCCGGGACCGGGCGGATCGCTCGCTACGCTCACCGGGGAATTCCATGCCGACCGCACCGCCGCCACCACCGCTGCTCCACCACCAGGTCGAAGGGGTCGGACCGCGACTGGTGATGGCCCACGGCTTCACCCAGACGTCGCGGGTGTGGGGCTCGATCGATCGGGCCCTGGCCCGCGCCCATCAGGTGGTGGCCGTGGACATGCCCGGCCACGGGGGGTCGTCGGAGGTGGCCTCGACCCTGGTCGATGGGGCGCTCGAGCTGGCCCGGGTGGGCGGCCGGGCGGCCTACCTCGGGTACTCGATGGGGGCCCGGTTCTGCCTCCATCTGGCCCTGGCCCGCCCCGACCTGGTCGACTCGCTGATCCTGATCTCGGGTACCGGGGGCATCGACGACCCCGGCGAGCGTCGCGCCCGCCGACGCTCCGACGAGGCCTTGGCCGACCGGCTCGATCCGTCGACCCCGGGTGCCACCGCTCTCACGGTCGAGGAGTTCCTGGACCGGTGGATGGCCGGTCCGCTCTTCGCCGAGATCAGCCCCGAGGCCGCCGGGCTGGACGAGCGCCGGCGCAACACCGGCGCCGGGCTGGCCTCCAGCCTGCGTCGGGCCGGCACCGGGACGCAGCTGCCGTTGTGGGGGATGCTGGACCGGCTGGCGATGCCGGTGCTCGTGGTGTGCGGCGAACGGGACCAGAAGTTCACCGCGCTCGGGACCCGGATGGTCAGGGCCATCGGAGCCAACGCCAGCCTGGCCGTGGTGCCCCGGACCGGCCACTCGCCCCACCTGCAGGACCCCGACGCCGTGGCCGGGAGGATCCTGGCCCACCTCGGACGGGCCACCGCCGACTGACCCCGAGCGCCCGGTCATCCCGGCCCGGCGAGCTGGGACAGCGGGATCCACAGCCAGAGGGCGACGGCCAGGAGGACCCCGAAGGCCAGCTGCAGTCGACCGGTGGCGGCCAGCACCGGCAGGAGGGCCCGGCCCTCGGCGTCGCTCCGCACCAGACGGATCGGTCTGGCCGCCAGGGGAAGGGCCACCAGCGGCAGGAGGGCGGTGGCCGGGCGGGCCGAGTGGACGGCTCCGGTCAGCGAGAGCAGGGCCCACCCGGCCACCCCGGCGAACGGCACTCCCAGGCAGGCCACGTACAGCCAGCCGGCACGTCGGCGGCCCACCCGGACGGCCACGGTGCGTTTGCCGGACGGCCCGTCCGAGGCGATGTCGCGCAGGTTGTTGGCCAACAGCAGCGCCGTGGCCAGCAGGCCGACCGCCCCGGCGGCGAACCACACCACCGGTGCGTCGAGGCGCAGGGTCTGGACGTAGAAGGTGCCCACGGTGGCCACCAGCCCGAAGAAGACGAACACGAACACCTCTCCCAGTCCGGCATAGCCGTAGGGCCGGGGACCGCCGGTGTAGAACCACCCGGCCAGCAGGCAGGCTGCGCCCACCGCCAAGACCCACCACGACGTGGCCCAGGCCAGCCCGAGGCCGACCAGCCCGGCCAGGCCGAAGGACCCCAACGCCGCCCGCTTCACGGCCCCGGGGGGGGCCAGGCCGGTCGCCACCAGACGCACCGGGCCCACCCGGGCATCGTCGGTGCCCCGGACGCCGTCGGAGTAGTCGTTGGCGAAGTTGGTCCCGATCTGGATGGCCAGGGCCACCACCAAGGCACCCAGCGCGCACCACCAGGCGTCGACCCGGGGTGCGGGACCGACCGGGAGGCCACCCAGCCGGTGGCTCCAGGGATGGGCCGCGGCCGTACCCACCAGCACCGGGACGATCGCAGCCGGCAGCGTCCGGGGCCTCGCCCCCAGCACCCATCGTTTGATCGGACCCGGCACCGGGACGACCACCGCGGGACGGTCGACGGTCACGGCGCGGCCCCCTGGCCCGGGCCGCGCCTCACGGCCGGCGGGGGAAGCGACCGAACTCCGGGGGCCGGTGCTCCCGGAAGGCGTTGCGACCCTCCTGGCCCTCCTCGCTCATATAGAACAGCATGGTGGCATCGCCGGCGAACTGTTGCAGTCCGGCCAGGCCGTCGTCGGCGGCGTGGAGCCCTCCCTTCAACATCCGGAGGGCCAGGGGTGACAGCGAGAGCATCTGGCGACACCACGCCACGGTCTCCTGCTCCAGCTGGGCCAAGGGGACCACCTCGTTGACCAGTCCCCACCGCAGAGCGGTGGCGGCGTCGTACTGTCGGCAGAGGAACCAGACCTCCTTGGCCCGCTTCAGCCCGATGGTACGGGCCAGCAGGCTGGCCCCGTACCCTCCATCGAAGCTGCCCACCTTGGGCCCGGTCTGGCCGAATCGGGCGTTGTCGGCCGCGATGGAGAGGTCGCAGACCAGATGGAGGATGTGTCCGCCGCCGATGGCATAGCCGGCCACCATGGCCACCACCGGTTTGGGCAGACGCCGGATCTGGATCTGGAGGTCCAGCACGTTGAGCCGCCCGATCCCCTGCTGCGCCACTTCGTCGTCGCCGAGGTAGCCGTCGTCGCCGCGGATGGTCTGGTCCCCTCCCGAACAGAAGGCGTCGGGGCCCCGGCCGGTCAGGATGACCGCGCCCACCGACGGATCGTCCCGCGCCCGGTTGAAGGCATCGGCCAGCTCGAAGAGCGTCTGGGGCCGGAACGCATTCCGGACCTCGGGCCGGGCGATGGTGAGTTTGGCCATGCCCTCGCCCACGTCGAACGTGATGTCGCGGTAGTCACCCCGCCGCTCCCAGTCCGGGAGCGGGAGGGCACGGAACCGGTCCACCGGATCGACGGGCGACCCGGTGATCACGGTGGGGACGGGGGCCGGCATCCCGGTGCCGCCGGGCTCGTCCGGCTCGTCCGGCTCTGGCGCAACCATTCGACCATTCACTCCTAGAGTTGCTACTCGTACGGTCGCCTAGGCTAGCCCCATGCCGGAGCTGGTAGCGCTCGACCTCCCCGGCGGTCCAGGCTTCGTGGACGCCCTCCGGACCGCCTGGGACGCCGGGGACGCCGTCCTGCCGGTCGACCCCCGGCTGCCCGGTCCGGCGGCCGCCCGGCTGCTGGCCGCGCTCCGGCCCTCGGCGGTGGTGGACGGCGCCGGGCGGCACCGTCGGGCGGGCGGACGGCCCGTCGAGCCCGGGGACGCCCTGGTGATGGCCACCAGCGGTACCACCGGACGGCCCAAGGGGGTGGTCCTCGACCATGCCGCCGTCGAGGCCTCGGCCCGGGCCACGTCCGCCCGCCTGGCGGTCGACCCGGACCGGGACCATTGGGTGGCCTGCCTTCCGCTGGCCCACGTGGGCGGGGTGTCCGTGGTCACTCGGTCGCTGATCACCGGGACGCCCTGCACCGTACTGCCCGGATTCGACGCAGCCGAGCTGGAGCGACTGGCCGGCGCCGGGGCCACCCTGGTCTCCCTGGTCGCCACGGCGCTCGGTCGGACCGACCCCTCCGGCTACCGGGCCGTGCTGCTGGGTGGAGCCGCCCCGCCCGACGTCCTGCCCGCCAACGTCGTCACCACCTACGGGATGACCGAGACGGGCTCGGGGATCGTCTACGACGGCCGGGCCCTCGACGGGGTCGAACTGCGCATCGGCGACGGAACGATGGGGCAGCCCGGTGAGGTGCTGGTGCGTGGGCCCATGCTGCTGCGGTGCTACCGCGACGGCACCGATCCACGGGGACCGGACGGGTGGCTGCCCACCGGTGACGCCGGACGGATCGGGCCCGACGGCACCCTCGCCGTGTTGGGGCGCATGGCGGAGGTCATCGTCACCGGAGGGGAGAAGGTCTGGCCCACGCCGGTGGAACGCGCCCTCGGGCGCCACCCCGCCGTCGACCAGGTGGCGGTCTGGAAGCGCCCCGACCCCGAGTGGGGCGAACGGGTGGTGGCCTGGATCGTGCCGGTGGATCGGGCTCGGCCCCCGGACCTCGACGAGCTCCGCCAGCTGGTGGGTGCCGAGTTGCCACGCTGGGCCGCTCCCCGTCAGCTGGTGGTCACCGACCGGCTCCCCCGGACCCCCGGCGGAAAGGTGGTGCGGGCCGACCTGTCCTGACGGCGCCGGTGCCCCGCAGCCGATCGACGCTGCCGTCGGGTGCTCAGGACAGGCCGCCTCCGGCGATGCAGAGCGCACCGCCGTCGATCACCATGGTGTGCCCGGTGATCCACGAGGCGGCGTCGGAGCACAGGAACAGCGCGGCGTTGGCGATGTCCTCGGCCTCGCCCAGCCGGCGGAGCGGGAGCCGGGCGGAGATCGACTCCTCGGCCGCCTCCCACAGGGCCCGGGCGAACTCCGTCTTGACCAGGCCCGGAGCCAGTGCATTGACCCTGACGACCGGACCCAGCTCCCCGGCCAGCTGCCGGGTCAGGTGGATGACGGCGGCCTTGGTCACGTTGTACCAGCCGATTCCGCCCTCCACTGACAGGCCCCCGATCGAAGCGAGGTTGAGGACCACTCCGCCCCGCGCCGCCATGCCCGCCCGCCAGGCGGACTGCACCCATTCCAGGTACCCGGTCTGGTTGACCCGGACCGTCTTGTCCGCCCTGGCCCGGTCCAGCTCGATGATCGATCCGTAGTAGGGGTTGGTGGCGGCGTTGTTCACCAGGATGTCGAGCGAACCGAAGCGCTCCACGGTGGCGGCCACGCAGGCCTCGGCCTGCCCGGGATCCCCGGCGTTGGCCACCTGCCAGGCGACCTCACCGGCGCCGGGGCCCGCTCCCCGGTCGATCTCGGCCTTGGCCCGGTCCAGCGCATCGGCCTTGCGGGAGGAGATCATCACCGATGCCCCGGCCGAGGCAAAGGAGGAGGCGATGGCCTGGCCGATCCCCCGCGAGGCGCCGGTGATCAGCGCGGTCTTCCCGTCCAGTCGGAGCTCCATGGCCGGACACCTTAGACACGCCCACGCCCGCTGAACCGGTTGGCCAGCCCGCGTCGATCAGGGACGGACCCCGCCGCCCGTGCGTGACCGACCGCCCCCCGGGGGCGGCGACCGGACCCCGCCGCGAGTACCGTCGTGGTCCGGTGCCGGCCGAGGGGCCGGAGCACCGAATCCGGGAGGAGCCACCGACGATGGGCATGCCGAAGGACATTGGGGTGGTCGACACCATGGTGGGCTTCCCCCATCCCGATATGAAGGAGGTCTACCGGTTCATCACCCGTCAGACCAAGGACACCGAGTCGAAGGAGACCTTCGACTTCCCGGTCGAGTACATGTTCAAGGACGGCACCGGCAAGGCGGTCGAGGGCGCCGAGGACCCGGTCGGGGTCACGCTGCGGGAGATGGACCTGTGGGGGATCGAGAAGGGTCTCATCGGCGTGGGCGATCCCGCCGGGATCGGCGACCAGGCGTTGCAGCGCCACCCGGACCGGTTCATCCCGTCATCGTCCGCCGACCCCAACGACGGGATGAAGGGCATCCAACGGCTGGTCCGTGAGTACGAGACCTACGGCGTGCGGGCGGTCGGCGTGTTCCCGGCCGGCACCTTCCCCCAGGTGCCGATCAACGACAAGAAGATGTACCCGCTGTACGCCAAGTGCGTGGAGCTGGGCATCCCCGTCTTCTGCTGTGCCGGGATCCCGGGGCCCCGTTTGAAGGCGGCCTGCCAGCACGTGGAGCTCATCGACGAGGTGATGTTCGACTTCCCCGACCTGGTCTTCGTGACCAGGCACGGTTGCGAACCCTGGACCGAGCTGGCGGTGAAGCTGATGCTCAAATGGCCCGGCCTCCATTTCTCGACGAGCGCGTTCGCCCCCAAGTACTACCCGAAGGACATCGTGAACTACGCCAACACCCGGGGAGCCGACAAGATCATCTTCGCCGGCTACTTCCCGATGGGCCTGTCCATGGAGCGGGTCATGACCGAGCTCGAGGGCGTGGGTCTCAAGGACGAGGTGTGGCCCAAATTCCTCCGCACCAACGCCCTCCGGGTCCTCGGACTGGACTGACCATGGCCACCACCCGGACCGCAGAGCCGACCCCGGCAGACGACGGGACGAACAGCCCGGCGACCGAGGGACGGGACGTCGACTACACCACCTTCGACGCCGACAACCACTACTACGAGGCCACCGACGCCTACACCCGTCACATCGACCCGGCCATGGCCAAGCGGGCCATGCAGTGGGCCGAGATCGACGGGCGGCAACGGCTGCTGGTGGGGGGCAGAGTCAACCGGTTCATCCCCAACCCCACCTTCGACCCGGTGGCCAAGCCGGGCAGCCTCGACGAGTACTTCCGCGGCCGCAACCCCAAGGCGCAGGACATGCGGGCCCTCTTCGGGGAACTGGAGCCGATCCGGCCCGAGTACCGCGACCACGACGCCCGCCTGGCCGTGATGGACCGGCAGGGCCTGGACGGTTGCTTCCTCTTCCCCACCCTCGGCGTGGGCATGGAGGAGGCGCTGGCTCATGACCCCGAGGCGCTGGTGGCGGCGTTCTCGGCCTTCAACCGGTGGCTGGAGGACGACTGGGGGTACGCCTACCGGGAGCGCATCTTCGCCGCGCCCATGATCACCCTGGTGGACGTGGACTCGGCCGTGCTCGAGCTGTCCCGGGTGCTGGAGGCCGA
Organism: uncultured Acidimicrobiaceae bacterium; assembly: GCA_963833585.1. Taxonomy (GTDB): domain Bacteria; phylum Actinomycetota; class Acidimicrobiia; order Acidimicrobiales; family RAAP-2; genus Bog-756. Next base: position 722,558 of record CAWHYF010000005.1, read on the forward strand.
CGCCCGACTGGTCTGCATCAAGGGCGGACCGGCGCACACTCCCACCGGCCTGACCTCCCCCGCCGACCGGCGGTTCGACCCGTTCTGGGGACTGGTCAACGAGTCCGGGGTGGCCGTCGGGATCCACTCGGGCGACGCCGGCTACGGACGGTACATCAACGACTGGGAGCCCTACGGGAGCCTCGAGGCGTTCCGCCACTCCCCGCTCCGGTCGGTCATAAGTTCTGACCGTCCACCGTTCGAGACCATGGCGGCACTGGTGTGCCAGGGCCTGTTCGACCGGTTTCCCAACGTCCGGGTGGCCAGCATCGAGGCCGGGGCCGAGTGGGTGCCAGCCCTACTCAAGAAGTTGGCCAAGGCCTACGGCCAGATGCCCGCGGCGTTCACCTCCGATCCGGTGGAGGCCTTCCGCCGGCATGTGTGGGTGGCACCGTTCTACGAGGACGACCTGGCGGGGTTGAAGGAGGTGCTGGGCGTCGACCGCCTCCTGTTCGGCTCCGACTGGCCGCACGCCGAGGGACTGCCCGAGCCCACTGCCTTCGCCCGGGATCTCCGGCGCCATCGGTTCGGCGAGGAGGAGATCAGAACGATCATGGTCGAGAACGGCCGCTCGCTCACCGTCCGGGCCGGTGGGTCCGGCTGAGCCACCCCGCCACCCGCCACCGACCCCTGACCACCGACGACCACCGACGGCCACCGCCGGCCGGCGCCGGCCCGAGGCCACGACGATCGCTCACGGGAAGCGAAGCGGGGTACCCAGCCCGGCCAGGGTGTCCACCCAGCCGGTAGGGGCACCGGTCACTTCGTCGTGACAACACTCGGCCAAGCAAGGTCCTCCGTTCGAGGGCAGTTCAAGCGCCAATTGCGGTGTCACGGGCCCGCCCGCTCCGGCCAACCTAGGGGAGGGGCCAGAGATGCCGATCGTGCCCACACGACCGGTGATCTCAGGTAGTACACCGTCGGATACAAGGCTTTCACCTCCGCTTGCAACCTGAGGCATGCTGATGTCGTCCAAAGCCACGAAACCTCCAGGCGCAAGATGGGTCGACCACACTCGGCCGTCCTCGAAGACGGCGTCATCGCAGGAGTACAACTCCATCTGCCACCGAAACCCAGATGGAAATGGCTCCATCTCTGCGCTGCAGCTCGATCCATCAATGAGCAGCCTGACGATCGGAGTGGGCTGACGATTTGAACCGGTAATGCGGGTGCATACCCCCGGATGTCCGCTAGAGGGCAAACGGTACCTTCAAGCTCTTGGGGAATCTTTGGCCCAGCAGATAACGGCTCACCAGGTGGTGAGCGTCGAGGGCTCGAATTCCATGAGCGAGCGCCGCGGATTGGCTGTATGGCGCCAGTCTGCAGTCTGGGCCGAACACAGTTACTTACCAGTCACCTTGAGCGCGTCCCTGACTCAGTGGAAGCTCCCATCTCGTGGAGGTAGCGTCTCTTTCTGAACCTGGGTGAGTGGACGGGAGTACCCATGAGTTCAACCACGCTTCAACAGCGGCCGGCGAACCAGGACGTTCATCCCGTCAGGACCTCGCGGCCACTCATCTACGGCACCTTTTTGACCGTGTCGATCGTTGCCATGGTTGCGGTACGGCACTGGTATAACGACGACGCATTCATCGCCTTCCGGATGGCCAGAAACTTCGCTGACACCGGACACTGGCAATACAATATTGGAGTGGCAGGTGGGGATGCGGCCACCTCGCCGTTATGGGTGCTCCTGTGTGCCGGAGCTCTCAAGCTGCACAGCAACATCAGTGTTTTTGCCACCGTCACGACGGTCATCTTCAGCACGGCAAGCGCGGCATTTCTGTACGAGTCGCTTCGAAGCCGCGGAAATGCAAGGGCGGGATTCTGTGTAGGCATCCTGGTCGCCGGCGCTGAGCTTCTCGCCGTGAACCGCGGAATGGAGATTCCACTCGCCCTTGCTCTCGCTTCAGCCTCCTTGTGGGCTGTCGACCAGCACAAGTACGTGGCCGCCGGCGTTTTACTCGGGCTGGTCATGGTAGCGAGGGCGGACATGATCCTCTACGCCGGACTGGTCCTTCTCTGGGTCGCGATCGCCGACAGAAAGACGCTGTGGCGAATTCTGGGAGGACTTGCCGCCGTCATTGCGGCTTGGTCTGCATTCGCCCTCGGAGTGATCGGGAGCATCATTCCCGACACCCTCACGGCCAAGGTGGACCAGGGAAAGTCGGGCTATTGGGGCGGCCATCCCTACATTCACGGCATCACGAACATCTTCGCCTTGCGGCCGTTCGGCAATGGAGGCTTGCTCGACATTGCGTGGTTTGGTGTCGCCTTTGTCTTCGCGCTGATCGGGCTGTACTCGGGACTTCACGACCCTGAGTTTCGGAGTTTGGCGATCCTGTTCTCGGCCTTAGGTGTTATCTATGTCTTCGCCTACGGAATCGTGCTGAACGTTCCCGACTATTCGTGGTACTACGGGGTGCCGGCATTCTGCGGCCTGATACTCGCTGGGATCGGACTGGCCGCACTACTCCCCAGCGGCCGCTATGCCGATATGGGAGCTGGCGCTCTGGTCGTTGCTTTTGTGATGATTTCTCTAGTTCAGCAGCCGACCATTCAGGTTCGATACGCAAGCTACGCTTCTGCCCTTCGCTGGATGGACCGCCACGTTCCGTCGAACCAGTCACTGGCGTCGTTGGAAATCGGATACGTCGGTTGGGTTTCCCCTAATCGTGAGATTGTCGACTACTTGGGACTTCTCTCCACCCAGGCCGCTTCGAAGGTTGCGGTCCGCGACATGCTTTGGTGGCCCGGGGCCTACCAACCTGACTACTGGCTCGTCGCGAGGCCGGCGCTGAAGGAAGACAAAAAGGTCCTCCGCGCACCGTGGTTCCCGAGTGTCTTTCACGAGGTGTGGTCGGACAGCCATGCAGTTCTTTATCGTCGAACTGCATCCGCCCCGACACACCGGTGAGTTGATCGCTGCCCGGAGCCCCTGCTACTCGAGGCCGGCGAGGACGGGACTACACCCTTCGCTATTGAAGGATTCGAACCTTCGACCTCGGCCGGCGGCGGCCGAGAACGGTTCTCCTCCGCCCGCTGGTACGGTCGGTCAGTGCCCATCGTGGTGATGACCGCATGATCGAAGCCCAGGGTCTCTCGAAGAGCTACGGGCGGACGTTGGCCGTCGACGACCTGAGCTTTGCGGTCCAACCCGGCCTGGTCACCGGCTTCCTCGGACCCAACGGATCGGGCAAGTCGACCACCATGCGGATGATCATGGGCCTCGACCGACCCGACGGTGGGCGGGTCACCATCGGCGGGCGGCGCTACGGCGAGCTCCCCTGGCCGCTGCGGGAGGTGGGGGCCCTGCTCGAGGCCAAGGCGGTCCATCCTGGCCGGTCGGCCCGACTCCACCTCCTCAGCCTGGCCCAGTCGAACGCCATCCCGGCCGGCCGGGTCGACCAGGTACTGGACCAGGTGGGCCTCACCGCCGTGGCCGGGCGCCGGGTCGGTAAGTTCTCCCTGGGGATGAGCCAGCGGTTGGGCATCGCCTCGGCCCTGCTCGGCGACCCCGGGGTGCTCCTGTTCGACGAGCCCATCAACGGGCTGGACCCCGAAGGGATCCTCTGGGTCCGCAACCTGCTCAAGTCGCTGGCCGCCGAGGGCCGCACCATCCTCGTGTCCAGTCACCTGATGAGCGAGATGGCCCTGACCGCCACCAACCTGGTGGTCATCGGTCGCGGCTCGTTGATCGCCGACACCACGGTCGAAGACTTCATCGCTTCCAATACCGAGGCCACCGTACTGGTGCGGTCGCCCGACTGGCGGAGGCTGGCCGACGTGCTGGCCGCCCTCGGGGACGGGGTCACCACCTCCGCCGATGGCAGCCTCCTCGTCACCGGGACCAGCCCGGCGGAGATCGGTGACGCGGCCCACCACGCCGGCATCGTCCTCCACGAGCTCAGCCCTCAGCCGGCCAGCCTCGAGGAGGTGTTCATGGAGCTGACCGCGGACGCCGTGGACTATCACGGCACCGACGGTGTGGTGGTGGCCTCGTGACCTCGATCCCGACGACCTCGCCCCCGACGACCGCCGCCCCGATGAGCCTGACCGCCGGGCGGCCCGGGCGGGCCGGGGCGGCACAGGCCGTGGCGGCGGAATGGACCAAACTGCGTTCCGTACGGTCCACCTGGATCGCCCTCGGCGTCGTGGTGGTGGCCGGGATCGGCCTCTCGGCCCTGGTCTCCAACATCGAGGCCGGCCGGTGGGGCTCGCTGGGCCCGGTCGATCGGGCCCAGTTCGATCCGGTGCGGTTCTCCCAGACCGGCGAGTTCATCTCGCAATTCGTGGTGGGCGTGCTCGGCGCCCTCATCGTGACCTCGGAGTACGCCACCGGCGCCATCCGGACCACGCTCGCCGCGCTGCCCCGTCGGGCCTCGGTCCTGGCGGGAAAGGGACTGGTGGTCGCCTCGGTCATCTTCGTGGTGACCGAGGTCACCGCCTTCGCCTCCTTCTTCGTCGGGCAGCTGGTGCTGACGGCCCACGGGGGCCGGGCCCTGCCGGCGGGCAGCTCGATCCTGACCCAGCTGAGAAGCTCGGAGATCCCGGTGGTCAGCATCACCGACGGGGGTGCCCTTCGGGCGGTCTTCCTGTGCGGCGTCTACCTGACGCTGCTCACCTTGATGGCGTTCGGGATCGGCTTCATCGTGCGCCACACCGCCGGAGCCATCTCCCTGTTCGTGGGCCTGCTGCTGGTGCTCCCGCTGATCGTCCAGATCCTTCCCTCCAGCCTGAGCGATCCCATCGAGCGCTTCCTGCCCTCGAACCTGGGTCTGGCCATGATCCTGGTGACCACCCGGAAGACCGACTTCGCCGGCGTACTGCTGTCGCCCTGGACCGCGGCGGCGACCCTGGCGCTCTACACCGCGACGTTGGTGGCCCTCGGGGCCTGGGTGCTCGTGCGTCGGGACGCCTGAGCCCTCCCGTTGGGGGTACCGTGCCCTCATGACCAGATTCGGCGTGCAGCTCCCCAACTTCTCCGGATTCGACTCCGCCGACCTCTTCGAACACGTGGCCGGGTTGGCCACGGCGGCCGAAACCGCGGGGTTCAGCTCGGTCTGGGTGATGGACCACTACTTCCAGCTCCCGCCCCTCGGCGGACCGGACCAGCCCATGCTGGAGGCGTACACCCTGCTCGGCGCCCTGGCAGCCCGCACCGAGCGGATCCAGCTGGGCACCCTGGTCACCGGGGTCACCTACCGGAACCCGGGGATCCTGGCCAAGATCGTCACCACGCTCGACGTCATCTCCAAGGGCCGGGCCATCCTCGGCATCGGGGGAGCCTGGTACGACGTGGAACACCAGGGACTCGGCATCACCTACCCGAGCGACCGGGTCCGACTGGACATGCTGGAGGAAGCGGTCCAGGTGTGCCGGGCCATGTTCACCGGCGACGACGTCACCTTCGAGGGGACCTACTTCCGCCTGGACCACGCCCGTAACCTTCCCCGGCCGGTGCAGCCGGGCGGTCCTCGGATCATGATCGGGGGCGGGGGTGAGAAGCGGACCCTCCGGTTGGTGGCGCAGTACGCCGACCAGTGCAACGTCACCGGCGACGCCGCCACCCTGGCCCGCAAGATCGAGGTGCTCCACCGTCACTGCGCCGAGGTGGGTCGGGACCCCGGCGAGATCGACGTGACCTGGATGGCGCCCCTCATCCTCACCACCTCGGAACAGAACACCCGGGAGGTGCAGGACATGCTGGCCGCCAGCGCTCCGGCCGAGGAACGGGCCGCGTTCGTGGTGGGCCAGCCCGGCGAGGTGCCCGACCTGGTGGCGGCCCACGTGGCGGCCGGGGCCGACGAGGTCATCTTCAGCTTCGCCTTCGCCGATCCGGCCGGGATCGCCGCGGTGGGCGAGGCCCTCGGGTTGCCCGGGGCCTGAGGGGCGCCGATGATCGAAGAGCGGCTCGCCGCCATCGTCGGTCCGGCCCACCTCGACGTCGGGGACCGGGTCAGCGACGACGACGCCCATGACGAGGCCCTCGGCGAGATCCCGGTCCGTCCCCGGGCCGTGGTGCGTCCCGGGTCCACCGCCGAGGTGGCCGCCGTGGTGTGCGCCGCCGTGGCCGAGGGGGTGCCCCTCACGCCACGGGGTTCGGGCACCGGGCTGTCGGGCGGATGCCTACCGTGCCACGGCGGCGTCGTGGTCTCCTTCGAGCGGATGAACGCCATCCTCGAGATCGACACCGACAATCACGTGGCGGTGGTGGAGCCGGGCCTGACCCTGGCCGAACTCGACACCGCACTGGCCCCCCATGGATTGATCTACCCGGTCTTCCCCGGTGAGCAGTCGGCCAGCCTCGGGGGCAACGTGGCCACCAACGCCGGCGGGATGAGGGCGGTCAAGTACGGAGTGACCCGCCATCACGTCCTGGGCATCGAGGCGGTACTGGGGACCGGCGAGGTGGTCCGGTCCGGGGGGAAATTCGTGAAGTCCACCAGCGGCTACGACCTCACCCAGCTGGTGGTGGGCTCCGAGGGAACCCTGGCCCTGGTCACCGAGGCCATCCTCCGCCTGCACCCCCGCCCCGAGCACCACGCCACCCTGTTGGCCCCGTTCTCCACCATGGCCGAGATCGCCGCCGCCGTGCCTCCCATCGTGGCCAGTGGGGTGGGCCCGTTGATGGTGGAGTACATCGATCTGGTGACCATGGCCGGGATCACCGCCGACGCCGGGATCGACCTCGGGATCCCCGACGACGTGCGGGAGCGGGCCCTGGCCTATCTGGTCATCGTCCTGGAGGACCACCACCCGGCACGTCTGGACGAGGACGCGGCGGCCCTGGCCGAACAGATCGACGCCCTGGGAGCCCTGGACGTCTACGTGCTGCCCGACCGCGCCGGAGCCCAGTTGGTGTCCGCCCGCGAACGCGCCTTTTGGCTGTCCAAGGCCAACGGGGCGGACGACCTGGTGGACGTGGTGGTCCCCCGGGCCTCGATCCCGACCTATCTCGAGGCGGTGGCCGAGCTGGCCGCGTCGACCTCCTCGTTGATCGTCGGGTGCGGCCATGCCGGCGACGGCAACGTCCACCTCTCGGTGTGGCAGGCCGACCCCGAAGCCCGCCGCCGCCTGTTGCACGATCTGATCACCACCGGGCTGGCCCTGGGGGGCGCCATCTCCGGTGAGCACGGAATCGGTACCCTCAAACGAGCACTCCTCGACGAGCTCGAGGACCCGGTGAAGCTCGAACTCATGCGGCGGATCAAGACGGCGTTCGATCCTCACCGCATCCTCAACCCCGGCACCATCTTCGGGGAGCCGGTGCCGGCGGCCCCGGTCGGGGCCGACCGGTGAACGGGGCCCGCTCCCTCATCTCGACCCTGGTCCAGCACGGCGTGGCCACCTGCTTCATGAACCCGGGAACCTCCGAGATGCACTTCGTGGCCGCCCTCGACGAGGTGACCTCCATGCGCGGGGTGCTGGCCCTGTTCGAGGGGGTGGCCACCGGAGCGGCCGACGGGTACGCCCGGATGACCCGCCGGCCGGCGGCCTGCCTGCTCCACCTCGGGCCGGGGTTGGGCAACGGGCTGGCCAACCTGCACAACGCCCGGCGGGCCCGCAGCCCGGTGGTGGCCATCGTGGGTGACCATGCCCTCAGCCACCGGGTCTACGACGCCCAGCTGCAGTCCGACATCGAAACGGTGGCCCGCAACGTGTCGACCTTCGTCCGCACGGCCGAGTCCACCAGGGACCTGGGCGCCGACGCCGCCGAGACCGTGGCGGCCGCCGTCGGGCCCCCCGGCTCGGTGGCCACCCTCATCCTCCCGGCCGACGTGTCCTGGTCGGAGGGGGGCCTGGTGGCGCCGGCCGCCGGTCCGCCGGGGAGAACCCCCCGGCGCGGGAACCCGCCCGACCAGACCATCCTGGACGACGCGGCGGCGGCGCTGCGCTCCGGGGAGAAGGCCGCCGTGCTCGTGGGGGGGCGGGCCTGCACCGGGGCCACCCTGGAGCGGGCCGCCGACCTGGCCGCCGCCACCGGGGCCGGGTTGCTGGCCGAGACCTTCCCCGCCCGACTCGAGCGCGGGCAGGGCCGGCCAGCGGTGGAGCGGCTGGCCTACCTGGCCGAGTTCACCGCCATGCAGCTCGAGGGGGTCCGCCACCTGATCCTGATCGACGCGGCCTCGCCCGTCTCGTTCTTCGCCTACCCGGGCAAGGCCAGCGACCTGGTGCCGGCGGGGTGCACCGTGCACGCGGTGGCCGGGCCGGCCGACGACGTCGACGCCGCCGTGCAGCTCCTGGCCGAGTCGGTGGGCGCCCGGCGGGGCGCGGCGCCACGGTCGGCGGCCGAACCGCCGGCCCGCCCCACCGGACCCCTGACCGCGGCCGCGGTCTGCCAGGCGCTCGGCGCGCTGCTGCCCGAGGGGGCCATCGTCTCCGACGAGGGCAACACCGCCGGCCTGTTCGCTCCCGGGGCCACCGCCGGCTCGCCCCCCCATGACTGGCTCTGCCTGACCGGCGGAGCCATCGGCCAGGGTCTCCCGGTGGCCGTGGGCGCCGCGGTGGCGGCACCCGATCGGCGGGTGGTAGCACTGGAGTCCGACGGGAGCGCCCTGTATACCCTCCAGTCGTGGTGGACGATGGCCCGGGAGGGGCTCGACGTGACCACCGTCCTCCTCAACAACGGCTCCTACGCCGTGCTCAACATGGAGCTCGACCGGGTCGGGGCCGGGGACCCCGGCCCACGGGCCCGCCAGATGCTGGATCTCGGGAACCCGTCCATGGACTTCGTCCAGATGGCCCGGGGGTTCGGCCTCCCCGCCGTCCGTGCCGACAGTGCCGAGTCGTTCAGCGAGGAGTTGGCCCGGGCCTTGGCCACCCCGGGGCCGAGTCTGGTGGAGGCTGTCGTCCCACCGTTGCTCTGATCCCGGTGGCCGTCGGGTCCTGGGGAAAGGCCGTCACGCCTGCCGACCGGCTCCCCTGGCTCCGGTCGACGGGCACCAGGCCCGGAGCGCTGCCCACGGCCCCGCTCCGGGCCTGGCAATTGGGTATCGGACCGTGGGGGGAGCAGCTTGAGCGGCGTCGTCTGCCGTCGGACCACCGACGCCGGCCGGCCGGTATCCGCCACCGGGGCCACGACGTCCGGTAGAAAGAGCCGGGCCCGGAGTCCTGCCTAGTACTCAACGGGCCCGGCAGAATTGCATCGACACTCCCGATCCAGGCCTTGAGAGGACCTGGCCGGCCCCTTGGCCGGAACGTCGGTTCTCGTCCTCCCCGACGGGGTCCGGACCACCCAGTCACTACGCTGACCCCGGTGAGTGCGAACCGCCTGGCCGACGAGACCTCCCCCTACCTGCGCCAGCACGCCGACAATCCGGTCGACTGGTACCCGTGGGGCGACGACGCCTTCGAGCGGGCCCGGACCGAGGACAAGCCCATCTTCCTCTCGGTCGGCTACTCGGCCTGCCACTGGTGCCACGTGATGGCCCACGAGTCCTTCGAGGACCCGACCACGGCGGCAGCCCTCAACACATCGTTCGTCTCCGTCAAGGTGGACCGCGAGGAGCGTCCCGACGTGGACGCCGTCTACATGGAGGCCGTCCAGGCGATGACCGGCACGGGGGGGTGGCCGATGAGCGTCTTTCTCACCCCGGACGGTCGGCCGTTCTTCGGGGGGACCTACTTCCCCCCGGCGGACCGGGCCGGGACACCGTCGTTCCGGACCGTGCTCAGCGCGCTCGACCGAGGTGTGGGTGGATCGACGGCACGAGGTGGAGACACAGGCCGACGAGTTGGCCGAGGCCGTCCGCTCCCGGTCGGTGGTCCCGGGCCGAGCCGGGGGGTCCTCACCGTTGGACCCGGCCGGCGCCGACGGAGCGTCGCACTCCGGGCTGCTGGAGGCGGCGGTCGGCGAGCTCGCCGGTCGATTCGATCCCGAGTGGGGCGGCTTCGGAGGCGCACCCAAGTTCCCTCAGCCCACCCTGGTGGACGTGGCCCTGTGCCATGCGATCCGCCACCCGGGGACCCCGGAGGGGCGGAACGCCGCCGAGATGGCCACCTTGACCCTCGACGCCATGGCCGCCGGTGGCATCCACGACCACCTGGTCGGGGGATTCGCCCGCTACTCGACGGACGGTCAGTGGTTGGTCCCCCATTTCGAGAAGATGCTCTACGACCAGGCCGGGCTGCTGCGGGCGTACCTGCACGGGTGGCAGGCGACGGGGCGGGACAATTACCTGCGCACCATGGAGGGCATCGTGGGCTACGTGGGGCGCTATCTGGCGGCCGGGCCCTCCGGGGGGGTCTGCTCGGCCGAGGACGCCGACTCCGAGGGGGTCGAGGGACGGTTCTACGTGTGGACGCCGGCCGAGGTGGCGGCGGCGGTGGACGGCGGGGTGGACCCGCGGGACGTCTCGGCCGGCGCCCTGGTCACCGATGCCCTGGTGGGATTCTTCGGGATCACCGATCGGGGGAACTTCGAGGGAAGCACCATCCTCCACCGTCCGGTCGGTGGTGCCCTGACCGGCAACGAGGCGGTGGAGGCCGGGCGGGTGATCCTGGCCGAGGCCCGCGACCACCGGGTCCGGCCCGGTCTCGACGACAAAGTTCTCACCGAGTGGAACGCCATGTACGCGTCGGCTCTGGCCGAGGCCGCCGCCGGCACCCGCAATCCCGAATGGCGGGACGCCGCCGTGGCCATCGGCGAGTTCCTGGTGGCCAACCTCCTGGCCGACGACGGTCGGTGGAGGCGGAGCTGGCAGGCCGACGGAGGGGCCAGGCACCTGGCCTACGCCGGTGACTACGCCTGGCTCGTCGACTGCTTCACCCGGCTGGGTGAGCTCACCGGGGAGGCGAGCTGGACCGAGCAGGCCGTCGCCGCGGCCGACGGCCTGCTCGACCTGTTCCGTGACGAGGACGGTGGGTTCTTCACCACCGGCCACGATGCCGAGGTCCTCATCGTGCGGACCAAGGAGGTCTTCGACGGCGCCACCCCGTCGGCCAACGCGGTGGCCGCCCTGGCCCTGGCCCGGCTGGGCGCGCTGACCGGCTCCTCTCGCTACACCGAGGCGGCCCGCCAGGCGGTGGACATGTTCGGCGAACTGCTCAGCCGGCACCCGACCGCCTTCGCCCACACCGTCCTGACCGCGTCGCTGCTCACGGAGGGGTTCACCGAGGTGGTCGTCACCGGTCACCGCCCCGACCTGGTGGACACGGTCCGCGACGGGTGGTGGCCCGGGGTGGTGCTGGCATGGGGTCAGCCCACTGCGTCCCCGCTGTGGGAGGGCCGGACCGGGGATCGGGCTTACGTGTGCCGGAACTACACGTGCCGGCTGCCCGCGGCCGACCCGGCCACCCTGTTGTCCCAACTGCGCGAGGCCCAAGGGGCCGGGGAGACCGGGTGAGCAAGCCGTCGACCCGGACCCCGCGCCGCGGAACGGCCCGCGAGGTGATGCGCAACCTACGGCCTCGGAGCCAGATCGAGGTGGCCCCCGGGGCGGCCCTCACCGTCCTGGTCCTGGCCTGCCACGCCGAGGACACCACCGGGGTGGACCTGGCCTCGGGCACCTTGGTCCGGGTCCGGGTGGCCTGGCCCGACGGCCATGACCCCGACCTGGTCCCCTTCGATGTGGTCGAGGCCCGTCTGGCCGAGGAGCCCGAACGGGACGATCTGGCCCAGCCCGAGGCGGTCACGGCCGCCGGGCTCCCCCGGCATCTCGGCACGCTTCACGGCCGCAAGGTACGTCAGCTCCTCCACCAGCTGACCGCGCCGGTCGAAGAGCACGTCCTCGGGTTCCCCGGGGCGTCCGCCCCCTACTGGGAGTTCCGGGGCTTCCGGCCCTCACTGGGACTGGTGGTCCCGACCAAGGGACCGGTCCTCTTCCGCCGGATCGGGGACCGCTCCACCTGGGTGCGCTTCGGATGGGGTCGCAGCGACAACTGGCTGCCGGTGGAGGATCCCCGGGCCGAGCGGGCCCTCGACGTCGCCCGGCGGGACCGACTGATGGGCAAGGACTTGGCCTCGGCCCTGGGCTACAAGCCGCACTACCTGGTGGCATCGATCTCGACCCCGAGGGACGGCCACTGCTACAAGACGGTCCGGGCCCTGCTCCCGCGGAGCTGACCGGGCCGCCCTCCGAGGTCCGACCCCCCGACGGAGTGGTCGACACCCATTAGTCTCGGCACCTGTGTCCGACTCACCATCGTCGCCCCCGGCCCCGACCGGCGCACCCACACCGCTCCTCCCTTCCTACCGGGGTGCCTGCATCGCCAACCTGGTGCCGGCCCTGATCACCGGTCAGGACCCACCCGACGCCGACCCCGACTGGCTACCGCCCGTCGTCCGCCGCGCCGATCAGGTGGTCCTCCTGGTCCTCGACGGCTTGGGCTGGGACCAGCTCCGGTCCCGGGTCGACCTCGCCCCCACCCTGGCCGGGGCGGAGGGCATCGAGCGAGCGATCACCTCGGTGGCCCCGACCACCACCGCCTGCGCCCTCACGTCCATCACCACCGGCCGGCCACCGAGCGACCACGGCCTGCTGGGGTACCGCCTGGCCCTCGGCGACCAGATCCTCAACGTGCTCCGCTGGACCCGGGGCAGCGGTGTGGCCCGTGACGTGCGCCGTGAGGTGCCCGCCCACCGGCTCCAGCCGTACCCCCCCTTCCCCGGGGCGTCGGGCACCGTCCCGGTGGTGTCCAAGCACGAGTTCGGCGGTACCGGATTCACTGCCGCCCACCTCGGGGACTCGCCCCTGCACGGCTACCGGGTCCTCTCCTCGCTGCCGGTCGAGGTGGGTCGGCTCCTGGACCAGGGCGCACCGCTGGTCTATGCGTACTACGACGGCATCGACAAAGTGGCCCACAGCAGCGGCCTCGGCGAGCTCTACGACGCCGAGTTGGTGGCCGTGGACCGGCTGGTCGGCGACCTGGTGGAGCACCTGCCGCCGGGTGCCGTCCTCCTGGTCACGGCCGATCACGGCCAGATCGACGTCGGGCCCCGAGTCGAACTGCTCGGTCGCGAGGTGATGGCCTCGGTGGCCTTCCTCTCGGGCGAGGGCCGGTTCCGGTGGGTGCACGCCCGACCCGGGGCGGCCGGCGACCTGGAGCAGTCCCTGGCCGAACGGTACGGGGACACCACCTGGGTCATGAGCCGGGACCGGGTCGTCGACGAGGACCTGTTCGGCGGGCCACTCCGCCACGAGCTGCTCGACCGCCTGGGTGACGTGGCCCTGCTCCCCCATGCGCCGATCGCCTTCGTGGATCCCGCCGACACCGGCGAGAGCCGCTTGCAGAGCCGCCACGGCTCGTTGACCGCGGCGGAACTGCTGGTCCCCTTGGTGGCACTCAGTCGAGATGGCAGCATCTGACCATGGAACGCCAACCCCCCGATCCCCTCACCGACCGAACGGACGCCCCCGGCGACGGGTCCGGCCCCCTCCGACCGGAGCTGGTCGATCCTCCCCGGGCGTTGGCCACCGATCCGAACCCTGTCGGCGCGGTGGTCGGTGACGATGGTGACCGGAGCCCGGAGAGCGAGGAACCCGACGAATCGATCGAGCGACCGGCCAAGCTGCTCCGCATCGGTTCGATGGTCAAGCAGCTCCTGGAGGAGGTGCGCCAGGCCCCCCTCGACGAGGCCAGCCGGGGGCGCCTGCGGGAGATCTACGAGCAGTCGATCCGGGAACTGGCCGAGGGCCTGTCGCCCGACCTGGCCGCCGAGCTGGACCGGATCTCCATTCCGTTCGACTCCCCCACCCCGTCGGACGCCGAACTGCGCATCGCCCACGCCCAACTGGTGGGCTGGCTGGAGGGGCTGTTCCACGGGATACAGGCCACCCTGGTGGCCCAGCAGGTGGCCGCCCGAACCCAACTGGACGAGATGCGGCAACGCTCGTTGCCCCAGGGACAACCTCCCGACGTGGCCCGGCCGGGCACGTATCTCTGAGCCCACCGCTGCCGAGCTGGGCCGATCCGCGACGTCGCCCGCGGCGTCCGGGAAGCGCTATCGTCGGAATGACACCGCTGTAACTCGTCCACACCCTGTGGAGAACCCCGGACGAGACGAGACCCCCGAAACCCCGACCCCTGCGAGGAAGGCTCCAGCCGTTGGCGACACGGTCGTTCACCCACCTGCACACCCACACCGAGTTCTCGATGCTCGACGGTGCCGCCCGGGTCAAGGACCTGGTGCAGGCGGCGGTGGCCGACGGTCAGCCCGCCCTCGGGATCACCGACCACGGGAACATGTACGGCGTCCTCGACTTCTACGCCGCCTGCCGCGACGCGGGGATCAATCCGGTCATCGGCACCGAGGCCTACATGGCCGCCGAGTCACGGCACGAGCGGCCGGTCCGCAAGGGCAAGGTCGACGACACCGGGGGCGACGTGGCCGGCGGGGAGAAGCTCTACTACCACCTGACCCTCCTGGCCGAGTCCACCGAGGGCTACCGGAACCTCCTCAAGCTGTCGTCGGCGGCCTACCTCGAGGGGTACTACTACAAGCCCCGGCTCGACTGGGAGCTGCTCCAGCAGTACAGCACCGGCCTCATCGCCACCACCGGATGCCTGGGCGGCGTGGTCCTCCAGGCCCTCCTGGCCGACGACCGGATCAAGGCCGAGACCCTGGCCGGCCGACTGCAGGACATCTTCGGCAAGGACAACCTGTTCGTGGAGCTCCAGGACCACGGGCTCCCCGAACAGCAGAAGACCAACCCGGCCCTGGTGGAGATCGCGCGCCACATCGGTGCGCCGCTGCTGGCCACCAACGACAGCCACTACACCCATCGCGAGGACCACGTCGCCCACGACGCACTGTTGTGCGTGCAGACCGGGGCGCTCATCGACGATCCCAAGCGGTTCAAGTTCGAGGGCGAGGAGCACTACCTGAAGTCGGCGGCGGAGATGCGCCACCTCTTCGCCGAGCTGCCCCAGGCCTGTGACAACACGCTGTTGATCGCCGAGCGGGCCCACGTCGAGATCGACTTCGGCCGACCCAGCCTGCCCCGCTTCCCGGTGCCCGAGGGATTCACCGGTGACACCTACGAGCACCGGGCCGCCGCCTACCTCCGCCAGCTCAGCCTGGACGGGGCCGAGGAGCGGTACGGGCACCCGGTCCCGGCCGAGGTCATGCATCGGCTCGACTACGAGCTGGGCGTGATCGGCGACATGGGGTTCTCGGCCTACTTCCTGGTGGTCTGGGATCTGATCCGCTTCGCCCGCTCCAAGGGCATCCGGGTGGGACCCGGGCGGGGATCGGCGGCCGGCTGCTGCGTGGCCTACTGCCTGAAGATCGTCGACCTCGACCCCATCCGCTACGACCTGCTCTTCGAGCGGTTCCTCAACCCCGGCCGCGTCCAGATGCCCGACATCGACATGGACTTCGACGAGCGGTACCGGGGCGACATGATCAAGTACGCCGCCGAGCGGTACGGATCGGACCATGTGGCCCAGATCGTCACCTTCTCGACGATCAAGGCCCGGGCCGCGGTGCGCGACGCCGCCCGCGTGCTGGGCTACCCGTACATCGTCGGCGACAAGATCGCCAAGGCCATGCCCCCACTCCTGATGGGCCGGGACACACCGCTGGCCGCCTGCCTCGACCGGACCGAGGGACACGAGGACGGGTTCGCCGCCGCCGGTGAGCTCCGCGCCATGTACGAGACCGATCCCGAAGCCCAGAAGGTGATCGACGTAGCCAAGGGACTCGAAGGTCTCCGGCGCCAGGACGGCATCCACGCCGCCGCGGTGGTCATCACCGACGAACCGCTGACCGAGTACGTTCCCGTCCAGCGCAAGCCGGACGGGAACAACCCCGACGACGCCCCCATCGTCACCCAGTACGAGATGCACGGCGTCGAAGACCTCGGCCTGCTCAAGATGGACTTCCTCGGTCTGCGCAACCTCTCGGTCATCGAACGGGCGCTCGACCTGATCGAGGTCTCGACCGGCCGGCGTCCCGACATCGACGCCATCCCCCTCGACGACCCCGAGACCTTCGCCATGCTCTGTCGGGGCGACTCGATGGGGGTCTTCCAACTGGAGGGCGGACCGATGCGCTCGCTCATGCGCTCGCTCGCCCCCACCACCTTCGACGACGTGGCCGCCCTGGTGGCCCTCTACCGACCGGGCCCGATGGCCGCCAACATGCACCGCGACTATGCCGACCGCAAGAACGGCCGCCAGTCGGTGAGCTACCTCCACTCCGATCTCGAGGAGGTCCTCGGGGACACCTACGGCCTGATGATCTACCAGGAGTCGGTCATGCGGGTGGCCCAGAAGATCGCCGGCTACGACCTGGCCGAGGCCGACAACCTGCGCAAAGCGTGTGGAAAGAAGATCCGTGCCCTGATCCAGGCCGAACGGGAGAAGTTCGTGGCGGGATGTGTGGCCACCGGTTACGAGGAGGCCCTCGGCACCGACCTGTTCGACATCATCGAACCCTTCGCCGACTACGCCTTCAACAAGTCCCACGCCTACGGCTACGGGTTCATCGCCTACCAGACGGCGTGGCTGAAGGCCCACTTCCCGGTGGAGTACCTCGCCAGCCTGCTCACGTCGGTCAAGGACAACAAGGACAAGACCGCCGTGTACCTGGCCGAATGCCGGTCCCTCGGCATCGAGGTGCTGGTCCCGGACGTGAACCGCTCCCTGGCCGAATTCTCCGCGGACTTCTCGGCCGGGGAGGGGACGCTGGGCGCCCAGGGGGACGCGCCCGGGGCCATCACCTTCGGCCTGGCCGCGGTGCGCAACGTGGGCGAAGGTCTGGTGGCCCTCATCGAGGCCGAGCGGGGGGTCAATGGGCCCTTCGCCGACTTCTACGACTTCTGCCAGCGGGTCGATCCCCAGGTCCTCAACAAGCGCACCCTCGACTCGTTGATCAAAGCCGGGGGATTCGACTCCCTGGGCCACCCCCGCCAGGGACTGTGCCTGGCCTTCGAGGAGATCGTGGACCGCACCCTCGAGCGGCGTCGCGAGCACGACGCCGGCGTGGTCTCCCTGTTCGCCTCGTTGGAGACCGAGACGGAGGGCCAGGCCACCGGATTCGGGGACACCCGCATCCCGATCCCGCCCACCGAGTTCGACAAGGCCCAGCGGCTGGCCTTCGAGAAGGAGATGCTGGGCCTCTACATCAGCGACCACCCGCTGATGGGCATGGAGGGCTCGCTGGCCCGGCTGACCGACTGCACCCTGGCCGAGCTGCGCGACGCCGACCCCGACCCGACCATCGCCGGGGCCGGCGGGTTCGGCGGCGAAGGCCAGGTCCGCATGGTCGGCGGGGTGGTGACCGAGCTCAAACGGCGGTACACCAAGAAGGGGGACCTGATGGCCACCTTCGTGCTGGAGGACCTCAACGCCTCCATCGAGGTCTTCGTCTTCCCCAAGTCCATGGCCGACTACGGCGCCCTGCTGGACGACGACGCCATCGTGGTCCTGAAAGGGCGGGTGGACCTCCGGGACGATCGTCTCAAGCTGGTGTGCATGGAGGTCCAACGCCCCGAGTTGGTCCACGACGGCCACAGCGACCTGCGGATCTCCCTGCCCCTCCACAGCCTCTCCGACCGCAAGGTCGAGGGACTGAAGCGCCTGCTGCGGGAGCACCCCGGGAACTCGCCCGTCTTCCTCCACGTGGGTGAGAAGATCCTGCGACTTCCGTCCGAGTTCGACGTGGACCGCCGACGGGGCTTGGTCGGCGAGCTCCGTGTCCTGCTCGGTCCCAACGCCATCCAGGGGTGAATCCGGCCCGGATCGGTGACCGGTCGCACGGCCGGCCGGAGAATCTGACGTCCCCGAAGAGGCCCTGACGTGGTGGTTCGACCCCCTCGGGGGAGGCACCGGAGTCGGTTCCCGGAAGGCGGATACGACAGGCGGCTCCAAATCCCGTAAAATCTCCGATACGGCTCCTGGCGTGGAGGCTCACCATCCGTCCGGCCCGTAGGGCAGGCGGTACGGGGGGTGTCTGCGGCAGACCGGGGCCGGCGGTGCACACCGCAGGGAGACCGAGGAGTACGGAACGGCATATGTCCATCCAGGTGGAGACCAAGGACTGCACATCGATCAGTGACGCCGAGCTGGCCGAAATGGCCGACCTGTGCGCTGAGCGGGAACCCCGATTCGACATCGGCTTCCTGTCCAAACAGCGGGAGGAGTGGGTGCTGGTCACCCGGGCGCGGGAGGGGTCCAAGCTGCGGGGCTACTCGTTCTCCACGCTCGAACGGATCGGGGGCACCCCGTCGCTCCTCATCGGACTGGCCACCGTGGACCGGACCTCCCGGGCCGACACCGTGCTCCGGGCCATGATGGGCGACAAGTACCGTCGGGCCCTCTTGGCCTTCCCGGACGAGGACGTCCTGGTCGGGACCCGTCTCCTGGCCGCGGAGGGCTTCCGTGCCTTCGCCGGGCTGACCGACGTGGTCCCCGGGCCGGGCCACAAGGCCACGGGCGAGGAGCGGGCCTGGGGCCGTCGACTGGCCAAGCGTTTCGGGGCCGACGGCCGCATCGACGACCGGACCTTCGTGGTGGTCGGAGACGGGTGCGAGTCCGGGGGGTTCGACTTCGTGAGCCCCAAGGGTGCGTCCGACGAGGGCGCGTGCGCCTTCTTCGCCGACGTGGACGCCCCCACCGGTGGACGACTGGTGGCCTTCGGATGGGCCATGGCCGAGGACCTGGCCGGGGGCAAACTGGGCGGACGGTAGTCGGGCTCGGCCCGCCCACCGCGGCCATCGGCGCCCACCTGTGGGCCGGACACCGCTCCTGGGGCCGAGCCAGGCAATAGCATGGGTCCGTGAAGGTTTCCACCCGAGGTGACTACGCCAGCCGTGCGCTGCTGTCCCTGGCCCTGCACACCGACGGCGAGGGTCCCACCGCGGTACGGGACATCGCCGAGCGGACCGGGCTGCCCCAGCCGTACCTCGAACAGATCCTGCTGGCCCTGAAGGGGGCCGGCCTGGTCCGATCGAAGCGGGGGGTGGGTGGCGGCTACGTGCTGGCCCGCCCTCCGGAGGAGATCACCCTGTCCCAGATCGTCTCGGCCGTCGACGGACCGATCGTGGCCGGCGACTTCGGCCTTCCCCACGAGAACGGGGCGTGCGACCATGAGGGGCAGTGCGTGCTGCTCACGGTGTGGGCCGACGTCGGCGAGCACATGCGCACCCATCTCGACTCGTTCAACCTGGCCGACATGGTGGCCCGGGCCCAGGGTCGGGCGCCGGCGCTCCGCCAGAGTGCCGGCTGAACCGGGCCGTCCCTCCCCCGCCCCCGTCCTGAGCCCGGTGGCGTGAACGCCGCCCGCATCGTCGCCCTGGTGGCCGGGGTGGCCGTGCTCACCCTCAACGCGGTGAGCGTGATCATGGTCCTGATCGTCCCCCGGTCGGGGTCCTCCCTGGTCACCTTCCCCATGCGCACCGTGCGGAACGCCTTCCGGCGGGTGGCCCGCCTGGCCCGGAGCTACCCGGCGATGGACCGCATCCTGGCCGTCAGTGAGCCGGTGGCCCTGGTGACGCTGCTGGCCACCTGGCTGGCCGTGACCATCGTCGGGTTCACCCTGGTCAACTACGGGGTGGACGGCTCCACCCTGGCCCAGTCCTTCTCCGAGGCGGGCTCCTCGGTCTTCACCCTGGGGTTCACCTTCAGCCACTCCGAGGGGGCCCGGGTGGTCGACTTCGTCGCCGCCGGGACCGGGCTCGTGCTGGTGGCTCTCCAGATCGCCTACCTGCCCACCCTGTACGGCGCCTACAACCGCCGCGAGACCCTGGTCACCCTGCTCCAGAGCCGGGCCGGGTCGCCGGCCTGGGGACCCGAACTGCTCATGCGCCACCAGCTGGTCGGGCTGGTCGACAACCTGCCCAGCCTGTTCGGCGAGTGGGAGCGGTGGGCCGCCGACGTGGCCGAGAGCCACACCACCTATCCGTCCCTGCTCTACCTGCGCTCCCCCCGACCCCAGAACTCGTGGGTGGTCAGCCTCATCGCCGTCCTGGACGCCGCCGCACTGGTCCTGGCCGTCGACCCGGACGGTGCGCCCATCGAGGCCCGGATGATGATCCGGATGGGGTTCACCTGCCTCCGGGACATCGCCGAAGCCAGCCGGATCCCCTTCGACCCCGACCCCAGCCCCGACGATCCGATCCAGTTGGCCCGGGAGGAGTTCGAGGACGCCTACCGGCGCCTCGAGGCCATGGACTTCCCGTTGTCCCGGCCGCGGCAGGAGGCCTGGCTCCACTTCCGCGGTTGGAGGGTCAACTACGAGTCGGTGGCCTACTCGCTGGCCACCACCCTCGACGCCCCGCCCGCCCGTTGGACCGGACCGCGCACGCTGTTCCGGGCCGAGCAGCTCGAACCGGTACGACCGGTCGACCGCCAGCCCTCCGGGGGTGGCCCGCAGGCCGCCACCCCGTAGGCTCCGGCCCCTCCGGGACGTCGGTCTCGGCCCCCGGCTGCCGGGCCGGTTCAGCGACGGTTCCAGGAGTGTAGGACCGGCTCCTCGCGCTCCCAGCCCAGCTCGCTGACGGTCGCCGGATCCAGGATCAGACTGCGGCCCAAGGCCGGATCGAGCCCTATCCAGCGGGCGCCCAGTACCCGGAGCACGTGGGAATGGGCCACGCAGGCCACGTCGCCCGGTACCGCCCGCACCCGGGTGACGACCCGGTCCACCCGGGCGGCCACCTCCTGGATCGATTCACCGCCCGGAACCCCGTCGGCGAACAGCTCCCACGCCGGGCGCTCCTCCCGGATCACCGCGGTGGTGACCCCCTCGTAGGCCCCGTAGTCCCATTCGGCCAGGTCCGGTTCGATCTCGATGCGGTCCCCCAGGCCGGCCAGTTCGGCGGTCCGGCGGGCCCGGACCAGGGGACTGGTCAGGACGACGGTGAAGTCGAAGGCCGACAGGAGGCGGGCCAACGACCGGGCCTGCGCCTCCCCGGCGGGGAGCAGGGGGAGGTCGGTCCGGCCGGTGTGGCGGCCGTCCAGGCTCCACTGGGTCTCGCCGTGGCGGACCAGGACACAGCGGTGGGATGGGGGGCTCATCCGGACAGCGCAGCACTCCGAAGACCCTGCACGCAAGGGGCGAGGGCCGATCGACCAGGTGAGAGGGGTTGTCACCCTCAGAATGACAACCATGGAATGTCCCGGCCCCGTCGGGCGTTAAAGGTTCTGTCGACCCTAAGACGATGAATGAGGAGAGGGATGACGACTCGCACGGTCAGCAGGGAGAAGGAACGAGGGGTTCGGGCGGCGCCTCCC
The DNA here is from genome assembly GCA_963833585.1 of uncultured Acidimicrobiaceae bacterium. GTDB lineage: Bacteria > Actinomycetota > Acidimicrobiia > Acidimicrobiales > RAAP-2 > Bog-756. The sequence continues at coordinate 743,774 of CAWHYF010000005.1, forward strand.
CGCGCCCCGGGCGCGGCTGCGACCCGGGTCGCCGGGCCCGGCGGCCGCAGCCGGAGCTCCGATGCCGACAGCCTGGGACTCTTCCTCCGTGACCTCGACCACCACCCCCTGCCCGACCATGCGGCACAGACCGAACTGGCCAAGCGGGTGGCGGGCGGGGACGACGCCGCCCGGCGGGAGATGGTGGCGGCCAACCTCCGCCTGGTGGTGCACTGGGCCCGTCGCTACCAGGACCGCGGGGTGGACCTCCCCGACCTCATCCAGGAGGGCACGTTCGGCCTGATGCGCGCCGTCGACAAGTTCGACTGGGAGCGCGGCTTCCGGTTCTCCACCTACGCCACCTGGTGGATCCGTCAGGCCCTGCAGCGGGCCGTCCAGCAGCACGGTCGCACCATCCGCCTCCCGATGGAGGTGGCCGAACGCAACCAGCAGGTGGACGCGGCCATGTGGGAGCTGACCCACCAGTTCCAGCGGCCGCCGACCGATGACGAGATGGACAACGCCACCAACACCACGGCGGAGGTTCGCTCGGACCTCTCCCAGGTGGCCCGGGTGGTGGCCAGTCTGGACCAGCCCGCCACCTCGGACTCGACGGCCACGCTGGGGGATCTGGTCTCGACCGACCTGAGCGACTTCGAGGACGACGTCGCCTCCGAGCTCACCCTGGACCTGGTCCGCCAAGCCGTGGACCGCCTCACCGACCTGCAGCGCCAGGTCATCCGCCACCGGTTCGGCTTCGACGGGAGCGATCCGGCGTCGCTGCAGACCACCGCCGAGCGGTTGGGCATCGGCGTCCGCAAGGTGCGCCAGGCGGAGGCGGAGGCGCTCGAGCTGCTGGGCGACAGCGAGATGCTCGAAGCCGCCCACGAGGCCGCCTGAGCCCTGCGTCCCCCGGATGATGCGGCGGCGGCCGCGGCGGGGATGATGTGGCCGCGGCGGGCTTGGGGGGACCGGCCTCTCAGGGGGTTAGGCGGTCGAGCTGGTGGCGCAGGTCCCCGGGGAGATCGGAGGTCCAGGTCATCGGCTCTCCGGTCCGGGGGTGCTCGAGCGCCAACGCCGAGGCGTGCAGGAACGGCCGGGTGAGCACGGCGTCCGGCAGGGAGCGGCCCTGGGCGTAGGTCTCGTCACCCACCACCGGGTGTCCGATGGCGGCCAGGTGGACCCGGATCTGATGGGTACGGCCGGTCTCGAGGGTGGCGGTGACCAGGGTGGTGGGGGCCGGCCCGGTGAACCGCCGGTCCACGTGGTACCGGGTCCGGGCCTCCTTGCCCTTGCGGGACACCGCCATCCGGGTGGGTGATCCGACCGACCGGCCGACAGGGGCGTCGATCACGCCGCTGGTGCCGTCGACCGTGCCGAGCACCAGGGCGCGGTAGGTGCGGGTCACCTGGCGCCGGCTCAGCTGGTCCACCAGCGAGCGGTAGGCGTCCGGAGTCCGGGCCACCACCAGCAGGCCCGAGGTGCCCCGGTCCAACCGATGGACGATGCCGGGCCGGTCGGGGTCCGCCCCCACCGCCCGGGCCACCGAGCCCAGCTCCGGGTAGCGGGCCAGCAGCCCCTGCACCAGGGTCCCGCGGCGATGACCCGCCCCGGGGTGGACCACCAGACCGGCGGGCTTGTCCACCACCGCGAGGTCGGGGTCCTCGTAGACCACCCCGAACTCGACCTCGCCATCCCCGGTGAGCGCGGCGGGGAGATCGCGCTCGGGCCGGTCGACCTGGAGCTCCTGGCCCACCCGCAGGGCGGTGCTGCGGCTCCGGACGGTCGTCCCGTCGATCCTGACCCTCCCCTGCTCCACCAAGGTGTTGACCGTGGCCCGGGACAGGTCCGCCACCAAGGACACCGCCTTGTCCACCCGGACGCCGTCGAGCGAGGCCGGAACCCGCACGGTCAGGACGGTCATGGCGGGCGGGGGCGCGCACCAGGGACACCAGCAGGAGGAGACAGCCCACCACGATGGAGGCGTCCGCCACGTTGAAGGTGGGCCAGAAGTGGAGGGCCACGAAATCCACCACCGCCCCGTGGTCGCCGCGGAAGAACCGATCGGTGAGATTGCCCAGTGCTCCCCCGAGGATGAGACCGAGGATGGCGGCCCGGCCGGCCGTCGGGGCCCGCCACGCCATCACCAGGAGCACCCCCACCACCGCCACCGCCACCGGCACCAGCACGAAAGCCTTTCCCTGGAACAGGCTGAAGGACGCACCGGTGTTCCGGGACAGTTCGAAGTCGAGGGTACCGATCACGTGGATCGGCCCACCGGTGAGACGCGACACGGCCCACCATTTGGTGAGCTGGTCGGCAACCACCACCCCCCCACCACCACCACGGCCACCGCCAGGCGCCGGACCGCGGTGGGCGACCCACCGGGGCGCGCCCTCACCGCCGGTTCACCGGTCAGCGCCGTGACAGCCCGCCGCTCTTGCAGGCCACGCACAGGCGGGCAAAGGGAAGGGCGCGGAGCCGGGCCTTCGGAATGGGCTGGAAGCAGCGCTCGCACCCCCCGTAGGTCTTTCGCTCGATCTTGCGCAGCGCATCGTCGATCTCCTCGACCGCGGCCGACGCCTGGGCCGAGAGGGCCAGGTTCCGCTCCCGGTCCACCGTCACCGTGCCACCCTCGCCCGACTCCTCGTCGAACTGGACGTCACCGGGTTCGCGCTCGAGGGCCAGGGAGTCGGCCTCGGCGCGGAGGTCCAACGCCTGGCCCTTGTAGATGGCCCGCTCGTCCAGGAGGAGCTGGCGCTGCTCGTCGAGGAACTTGGGCTCCTTGGCGTAGGGACCCACCGTGGGCCGCTTGGGGGCCTCGGGCGCCTTCTTGGCCGGAGCGACCTTCTTGGCCGGGGCGGTGGCCTTCCTGGCCGGGGGGGTGGACTTCTTGGCCGAGGCGACCGCCTTCTTGGCCGAGGCGTTGGCGCGCTTCGGAGCTGAGACGCGCTTCTTGTCCGGCGCCGCCTTCCTGGCCGAGGTGACAGCCTTCTTGGCCGGGGCGGACTTCTTGGGGGTGACGGTCTTCCTGCTTGGGCCGGCGATCCTCTTGGCCGGAGGCTTCTTGGACCTGGCCTGGGGGGCAGCCTTGCTCACGGACCTCTTGGCGGCGGTGGCGGCCTTTTTCGGCGTCGAGGTCCGCTTCGGCGCGGACGATGCCGTCTTCTTCGCTGCCGTCACAATGATCTCCTCCAAGGTTGACGCCGATTCCGGGCCACGATCGCCAGCACGCGGTGTCCCAGGAACATTCCCGACATCCGACGGGCGGGTGACGATACCGTGCCGGGCTCACGGCGGCAATCCCACCCGCGATCCGGTCCCCGGACCCTAGCGGTGGGGTGGGCCGCTCGGATCACCGGGCCGATGACCTGGGTGTCTCCCGGTCCATCCCAGAGCGCGCCGTCCACCGATGCACGCGCCGCCCCACCCTCTGACGGTGATCGCGCCGTCGGGCCGGTCAGCCCCGGTCGGTTCGCCGGCCCGGGGTCAGTGGGCCAGCGGGGAGTTGGTGCCGGCCGGCGCGGCGCTCACCCCGGCCGGGCGCATCTGGGTCACGTCCCCGGAGGCGCCGGTGCCGCCGCCCGGGTTCGCCGACCCCTGGGGGGCGGTGGCGGGGCGGTTGCCGGCCTGGGCGGCGTGGGCCGGCGCCGGGGCGGGCATCGGGCCGTTGGGCGGGATGATGCGCTCCGGACCGGTGCGGGCGGGCTCGGACGAGGTGCCCGGCTGGACGTTCTCGTCGACCCACCGGAGGATCTCGCTGAGCGCGGTGCGCAGTCGGCTCCGCTCGCCCTCGAGGTGGCGGTTCATGGTCTCGACCTCGTGGGCCAGGCGGCCCCGGGACTCCTCCAACCGGGAGATCTCCTCCCGCAGGCGCTGCTCGGACTCGGCGGCCAGCTGGCTGGCTTGGGACTGCGCCTGTTCGGTCATCTGGCGGGCCTTGGCATCGGCCTCGGCGACGATCCGGGCCGCCTGGGCCTCGGAGTCGGCCTTGGTCTCGTCCACGAACTTCTGGGCCAGCAGCAGGGTCCGCTGGAGGGTGTCGTCGGCCACCGAGGAGTCGACCCGGGCGGCGGGCACCGGTTGCTGCTCGAGCTGCGTCTCCAACTGCGAGATGCGCTCCGCCGCCTGGCGCAGCCGTTCACCGCTCTGGCGGAGCTGCTCCTGGAGGCCCTCCGCCTCGACGGCGGCCTTCTCCAGGTACTCGTCGACGTCGTCCCGGTGGTACCCCTTGAGGGTCTCTCGGAACTCGACGGTACGGAGCGAATCGAGGGCAGATTGCGAAGCGTCCATACCGTCATGCTAGCGGCGCAACCCGGCCGCTCCACGGAATTCGTCCAGAAAAATTCGAACTAGCCGCTCTGGAACACCGGGATGAGGATGACCTGGATGAGCAGGAACAGAATGAGCACCGAGAGGTCCAACCCCACGCCTCCGATCCGGGCCGGAGGAATGACCTTCCGGATCGGGTTGAGGACGGGATCACAGATGGCGGACAACACCCGGTTGAGCTTGTACGCCGGCGAGTCGTAGGAGACCCGGGCGTAGGCGAGATACCAGCTCAGGATGGAGTAGACGATCAGGACCAGGATGAACAGCTCGAGGAGCAGGACGATCAGGCGTGCGATCATGCCGGTTCACTCCCCTTCCCGTACCGGGGGCCGACGGTCGGCTCCCATCCACCCATCCTGGCTCAGGGATTCACCAATCCGCGGTCGGCCAACCGCTGACGCTCCTCGTCGGACACCTTGACGTTGGAGGGCGTGAGGAGAAACACCTCGTCGGCCACCCGCTCCATCCCGCCGGACAGGGCATAGGTCACGCCGCTACAGAAGTCGATCATCCGGCGCTGCAGATCACGGTCGGCGCTCTGCATGTTGACGATGACCGGTTGGTTGTTCATGAGCCGGTTGGCGATCTCCTGGGCGTCGGCGAACCGCCCCGGGGCCACGATGTGCACCCTGGCCCCGGCCGACTCCGGTGAGATGGGTCGAACCGACGACGAGCCCATGGTGGGCCTCGAGCTGACCGACGGTGCCGCCGCCGCGGTGGCCGTGCCCACGGTCTCGCTGGGAGTGAGGGTCCGGATGCGCGGCTTGGTCACCGGCGGAGGCTCGTCGACGTCGTCGTACGATCCCGCGGGGCGCTGGGTGGCCCGTCCCACCGCGGAGGGCGACCTCGGGTCGTAGTCCTCGTAGTCGTCGTAGTCGTCGTCGACAAGACCAAGGTACGCCATGGTCTTTTTCATGAACGAAGCTGCCATCGTCTCCTCCTCGTCACAGCGTAGTGCGTGGGTTCCGGGCCCGGTGGATAGCCGCTCGGGCGCGGAGCCGACCCGGCGGCCGGCCCGGGGCCGGATCCTCGCCCCTCCGCCGACCACGCCCCTCACCGGGTCCGGGGAGGCCGGTCGCCGAACAGGGCCCGCCCCAGACGCACCATGGTCGACCCCTCCGACAGGGCCACCTCCAGGTCGTCGCTCATCCCCATCGAGCGGACCGGCAGCTCCAGGGAGTCGGCCAGCGACGACAGCCGGGCGAACCCCGGTCGGGCCAGCTCGGGCGGACCGGGCGGACCCACCGCCATGAGTCCGGCCACGACCAGCTCCTCCTGGCGGAGAGCCGCCACCAGCTCGGGGACCCGGTCGGGCGGGCATCCCCCGCGGCCGGGCAGGCCGGTCAGGTCCAGTTGGACCAGGACGGTCGATCCGGGGCGCCGGCGGGCGATGGCCCGGCCCTCCGCGGCCCGGGCCACTCCCTGCCACCACGAGACCACCGGGGCCAGGCGGGCCACCTTGTTCCGCTGGACGGTCCCGAGGAAGTGCCAGGTCGGTGCGGCGGAGGGGCCGCCACCGACGTCGATCCCGCCGGCCTTGGCCACCAGCTCGTCGGCGTAGTTCTCCCCGAGGTCGGTCAGGCCGGCGGCGAAGGCACCCCGGGCCGCTTCGACGCCGAACCCCTTGGTCACGGCCACGACGCGCACCGATCCGGGGTCCGCCGACGCCTCGGCGATCCGCCGGCGGGCCGCCGTCAGCCGGCGGTCGAACGCCTCGAGGTCGAACGGGCGGGGCCCGGTCATCCCGACCCGGAGGGCGGCGTCGACCAGACCACCAGGGCCTGCCGTCCGAGGTCACCCCGGGCCCGGTGGGAGAAGTTCCCCGGCGCGCACCCGGTGCAGCCGTCGGAACCGGGCCGCCGGTGGGCACCCGCCGCGGCCAGGGCCGCCGAGACGGCCGCCGGGAGGTCGAGCGCCGGTCGCCCGGCGTCGGTCCGACCCCGGACCTGGTCACCCAGGACCGCGGCCACCCGATCCAGGTCCGGCGGCGAGAACTCGTAGCAACCGGCGTGGATGCAGGGGCCGAGGGCACCCACCACCTCGGTGGCGCCCAGGGTCACCATGGCCTCGACGGCCCGCTCCACCACCCCGGCCACCAGCCCCCGCCATCCGGCGTGGACGGCGCCGGCCACCCCCTCGGGGCTGCCCAGGGCGATCGAGGCGCAGTCCGCCGTCAGGACGGCCATGCCGGTCAGGGGGGCCAGGGTCACCAGGGCATCCCCCTCGCCGCTCGGCACCGACCGGACCCCCGGAGCGCTCGGGCTCGGCCGCGGCAGGTCCGGCACCGGTCGGGACCACCACCACGGTGGTGCCGTGGACCTGGCGCACCCAGTGGACGGTCCGGACCGGCTGGCCTGCCGACCCGGTGGCGGCGGCCACCCACGCCTCCAGCGGTCGGGCCTGGCCGGCGCCCGCACCCGACGGCCGCAGGTCCCCCGCCGAGGTGCCGCTCCAGGCGGCGCGGACCGGTCCGACGATCAGGACGGGGTCGGGTGCCGGGGTCAGCGAAGGAACGAGGGGACGTCGAAGTCGTCGTCACCCAGGTCGAGCTCGTCGTCGGTGGGCGTGGCGAAGATGTCCTCGTGGGCCGCCTCCACGCCGAGCACCTTGCTCCGGGTCTCCTGGGGGCCGGTCGACTCGGCGGGGGTCACGCCCCCGCGGGACTGGGCCTCCCAGCGTTCGAACCCGGCGGCGATGACGGTGACCCGCACCTCTTCGCCCATCGCCTCGTCGATGACACTGCCGAAGATGATGTTGGCGTCGGGATGGGCCACACCGTGGATGATCTCGGCCGCCTCGTTGACCTCGAACAAGCCCAGGTCGGGACCGCCGGCGATGTTCAGGAGGATGCCACGCGCCCCTTCGATGGAGGCCTCGAGCAGCGGGCTGGTGATGGCGGCCCGGGCCGCGTTGACCGACCGCCCCTCGCCAGTGGCCGATCCGATCCCCATGATGGCGGTGCCGGCGTTGCTCATGATCATCTTCACATCGGCAAAGTCCGTGTTGATCAGGCCGGGCACCGTGATCAGGCTGGTGATCCCCTGGACCCCCTGCATCAGCACCTCGTCGGCCATCTTGAACGCATTGACCATCGAGGTCTTCTCGTTGGAGACGGTCAACAGCCGGTCGTTGGGGATGATGATGAGGGTGTCGACCTTCTCCTTCAGGTTCTGGATCCCGGCCTCGGCCTGGACCGACCGCCGGCGGCCCTCGAAGGTGAACGGACGGGTGACCACACCGATGGTCAGCGCGCCGAGGGACTTGGCGATCTCGGCCACCACCGGTGCGGCCCCGGTGCCAGTGCCCCCGCCCTTGCCGGCCGTGATGAACACCATGTCGGCGCCCTTCAGCGCCTCCTCGATCTCCGAGCGGTGCTCCTCGGCGGCCAGGCGGCCGACCTCGGGATCACTGCCCGCCCCGAGGCCCCGGGTGAGCTGTCGACCGATGTCCAGTTTGAGGTCGGCGTCGCTCATCAGGAGGGCTTGGGCGTCGGTGTTGGTGGCGATGAACTCCACACCCCGCAGACCGGCGTCGATCATGCGGTTGACGGCATTCACTCCGCCGCCGCCCACCCCAACAACCTTAATGACGGCGAAATAGTTGTTCTGCGCCGGAACGGTCATGTAATCCCTTACCCTCGACCAAAGGTTGAAACCGTTCCAACCGGCGAGTTGGTGCCCACGATACGGTCGCCGGAGTACCTGGTCAAGCACGCTCCAAACGCGTTGGAAGGCCCGGCGCCGGGTTCCGGACCCAACCGTCGGCCCCGGTCGCCGTCAGCCGCTCACCGTCGGCGACTCCGGCACCGACACGTCGATGGTCGAGGTGGCGTGCAGGGTCCCGTTGGCCAGGACGGCCGCGAGGTCCTCGTACTTGGCGGTCCGGTCGGCATCGGTCCCGAAGAGCACGGTGATCCCCGAGTCGAGGGCCATGCTGATGGAGCCGTCGGCCGCCACCATGACCGACGACACCTGACCGGCGAAGGCCGGGGGCAGGGTCCGCGGCCACCTCCAGGCCCGGTCCCGCCGCCGGGGGCAGCGACCCCCCGACCGGGGCGGGCGGGATCACCGACGTGGCCGTGTGCACCACGTAGGCCGCTACCCCGGGAGGTCGGGTGGGCACCACCTGGAGGGTGCGGCCATGCCCGTCCAGCAGGGACCAGGACGGGCCCGGACCGGACATCTCGACCACCGGCACCCGTTCGGTCACCTTGATCTGGACGCCGTCCGGCCAGTGCTTGCGGACCTGGGCGGTGGCGATGAAGGGCAGGGCCTCGACCCTCCGGGCCACCAGGCCCGGGTTCACGCTGATCAGGGGCGGCTGGTGCTGGAGCCCGGCCGCATCCACGATGGCCGCCTCCGGCGTGTGGGGATGGGAGCCGGTCACGCTGATGGCCCGGGCCCCGAACCACGGGGTGTGGGCCAGGGCCACGACCAGGACCACCAGGACCAGCACCCCGGTCGCCCCCCCCATCCACAAGAGCCGCTTCCGGCCCTGGCTGCGCCGGATGGCCACCCGCCGCTGACGGATCCGGGGGTCGATGCCGGGGGGGCCGGAGGGGTCCGGCCGCCCGGGGGGCTCGGGCCCCTCCGGGGGCTCGGGGGGGTTCACCCGCCGTCCTCCCCCGACCCACTGAAGCCGACCAGCCGGACCTCGGTCCGCAGGCACGGTGCCGGTGATCCCGGCCACCACCTCCCGGACGTGGCCCATCACCGCCACCACGTCGTCGGCCGAGCCCCCGGGGTCGGCCTGGATGAAGTTGGCGTGCTTGGTGGAGACCGAGGCGCTGCCGATCCGGAACCCCTTCAGCCCGCAGGCATCGATGAGCCGCCCCGCCGAGTCGCCCGCCGGGTTGGTGAAGACCGACCCGGCGTTGGCGCCCCCCGGCTGGTTGGCCCGCCGCCACCGGACGATCTCGGCGATGGTGGCCGCCCCCTCGGCCGGGTCACCCGCCTCGAGCTGGAAGGTCCCGGACGCCACCACCTGATCCGGCCGCACCGTCGTGTGCCGGTAGGCGGGCTCCAGCCGGTCGGCGGGCGAGTCGGTCACCGTCCCGTCGGCCAGGTCGACCGAGCGGTAGGCGACCAGGGTGGCCGCGGTGTCCGAGCCGTGCCCGCCGGCGTTCATCCGGATGGCCCCCCCGACCGATCCCGGCACCCCCACCGCCCACTCCAGCCCCCGGAGACCGGCCGCCGCGGTCCGGCGGGCCAGCACCGGGAGGCTCAGGGCCGCGCCGGCCCGGACCCGGGTGCCGTCGAGGTCCAGGGTGTCGAAGCCGGGGCCGAGGGCGAGTACCAGGCCGTCGAACCCCCGGTCGGCCACCAGCAGGTTCGACCCGCGTCCGAGGACCAGGACCGGGAGATCGCACTGGGAGGTGCACCGGGCCACCTCCATCAGCCGCGCCTCGTCGACCACCTCCTCGAACAGCGCGGCGCGGCCCCCGACCCGGTAGGTGGTGAGCGCACCGAGGGGATGGTCCCGCTGCGCCCGTGGGCCGAGGGCCCGGGCCAGGGAGCCGAGGTCCCGGCGGCGGAGGCTCACCACGGCCTCATCCGTCCGCATCGGCGAGCAGCTCGTCGGGGAGGGAGGTCAGGTCGCCGGCCCCGAGGGTGAGGCAGAGGTCGCCGGTCCGGAGCAGGCTCCCGACCAGGGGGCGCAGGTCGGAACGGCGGGCCGCGTAGTGCACCGGCAGTTCGGGGTACTGGCGCCGCGCCGCGTCGACCACCAGGCGGCCGGACACCCCGGGCACCGGGGCCTCACCGGCCCCGTAGACGTCGGTGACCACCACCTCGTCGGCATCGGCGAAGGAACTCCCGAACTCGGCCCACAGCTCGGCGGTCCGGCTGTACCGGTGGGGCTGGAACACCGCCACCACCCGCGGCCATCCCCCGTCGCGGGCCGCAGCCAGCGCCGCCCGGACCTCGCTGGGCAGGTGGGCGTAGTCGTCCACGAAGGTCACCCCGTCGGCCGATCCACGGAACTCGAACCGGCGGGCCACCCCGGCGAACCGGGCCAGGGCCCGGGCCACCGATTCGAAGGGAACCCCGACCGCCAGGGCGGCCACCGCCGCCACGGCGGCGTTCCTGGCGTTGTGGAGCCCGGGGACCGGGACGGCCAGTCGCCCCAGCTCGGCGCCCGACGGGTCGAGCAGCCCGAAGGCCAGGGAGCTCCGGGCCAGCTCCACGTCGACCATCCGCACGGTGGAGCCGGGGCCGGTCCCGACGATCTCGGCCCCGGTGGCCCGGCCGATCTCGGCCGCCACCGCGTCGTCGCCCCCCACCACGCGCGGACCCCGGGCGCCGGTCAGGAAGGCTTCGAACGCCGAGCGGACTGCGGCGAAGGATCCGTAGTGGTCGAGGTGATCGGCCTCGACGTTGGTCACCACGGCGACCTCGGGCACCAGGGCGAGGAAGGTCCCGTCGCTCTCGTCGGCCTCCACCACCAGCCACTCCCCCTCGTCCCAGACGGCGTTGGTGCCGATCTCGTTGACCTCGCCCCCGATCAGGAAGGAGGGGCGGAGCCCGGCCTCCACCAGCACCAGGGCCAGCATGGAGGCCGTGGTGGTCTTCCCGTGGGTGCCGGCCACCGCCACGCACCGCCGGAGGGAGGCGAGGGCGGCCAACGACTCGGCGCGGGACAGCACGCCGATCCCCCGGCGGCGGGCCTCGATCACCTCGGGGTTGGTCGGGGGGACGGCCGAGGACACCGTGACCAGGTCGGCCGCCCCCAGGTTGGCCGTGCGGTGTCCGATGGCCACACCGATCCCGGCCCGCCGGAGGCGGTCGGTCACCGCCGACGCCTTCAGGTCGCTCCCGGTGACCTCATGTCCCATGGCGTGGAGCACCGTGGCGATGGCGCTCATGCCGGCGCCGCCGATCCCGACGATGTGCACCGCGGCCGGGTGCTCGCCGCTCCGGAGCAGTTCGGACCGGTCCGGATCGCTCATGCCGCCTCCCCCGGCCGGGACCGGGCCGGCGCCGCGCTGGCCTCGACCAGCCGCGCCCCGGCGGCGGCGGCGTCGGGGCGACCGAGCCGGCCCGCGGCCGAGCCCATGGCGTCGAGCAGGTCGGGCTTCGACAGCAGCCCGTCGAGGGCCCGCTCCAGCGAGGCCGCGTCGCACCGCCCGTCCGGCAGGAGGAGGGCCGCCCCGGCCCGCTCCAACACCCGGGCGTTGGCCGTCTGATGGTCGCCCGGCGCCCCGGGCAGGGGCACCAGGATCGAGGGCACCCCGGCCACGGCCAGCTCGGCCACGGTCAGGGCCCCGGCCCGGCACACCACCACGTCGGCGGCGGCGTAGACCAGGTCCATCCGGTCCCCGTAGGGCACCCGGACCAGGGCCAGCCCCTCGGGGCCACCGTCGGTCCCCGCCCCGACGGTCCGCAGGGTCTCGTCCCAGTCCCGGCGGCCGAGGACGTGGTAGATGGAGCGGTCGTCCCGGCACCGCCACCGGTCGGCCAGGTCCAGGACCGCAGTGTTGATCCGGCGGGCCCCGAGGGAGCCCCCGAACACGGCCACGGTGGGTCGGTCCGGGGGCAGTCCGAGCGCTCGGCGTGCCGCCCGCCGCTGGTCAGCGGCCCTCCCCACCCCGGCGATCTCCGGTCGCACCGGTGTCCCGGTCACCACGGCCCGGGGCAGCGGGCTGCCCGCCCACCCCACCGCACTGGCCCGGGCGAAGCGCCCGAGCAGGCGGTTGGTCGTCCCGGGCACGGCATCGACGTTGACCAGCACGAGCGGGACCCCCCGGACCAGCGCGCCCAGGGAGGCCGCCAGGCTGGCGTAACCGCCCACCGACACGACCACCTGCGGCCGGGCCCTGACCACCACCCCGACCCCCCGCGCCGCGGCGGCGGCCAGACCGATGACCGCCCCCAGGTTGGCCACGAGGTCGGAGGGGCGCAGGCCGCGGACGATGCCCCGTCCGGGCAGCAGGGTGAACGGGAAGCCCCGGCCCTCGAGGGTGAGGCGGTCCTGGCCGCGTGAGGAGCCCACGAACTCGATGGTGCCACGGTCGTGGCCCGCGTTCACCAGCGCCTCGGCGATGGCCAGGGCCGGTTGGAGGTGGCCGGCGGTCCCACCTCCGGCGACCAGGGCATACCGGCGGGCGGTCACGCCGTGGAGGGACGTCGTCGCCGGCCGAGCGCGGTGGGAACCGTTCGTTCGTGCGAGGCGATGTTGAGCAGGATCCCGACCGCGGCCATGGTGATGATCAGTGACGAACCGCCGAAGGAGATGAACGGGAGCGGGATGCCGGTCACCGGCAGGACACCGATCACCGCGCCGATGTTGATCACCGCCTGGCTGGTGATCCACGTCGTGATGCCGACGGCCAGCAGGCTCCCGAACCGGTCGGGCGCCCGGGTGGCCGCCCGAAGGCCGAACCAGGCCAGGGCGAAGAACAGTGACAGGAGGACCACCGCCCCGAGGAGGCCCAGTTCCTCCCCCACCACGGAGAAGATGAAGTCGGTGTGGGCATTGGGCAACAGGCCCCATTTCTGGCGCCCTCCGCCGAGCCCGAGGCCGAACACGTGCCCGGAGCCGAGGCCGATGAGCGACTGCCAGACCTGGTATCCCGATCCGGAACGGTTGGCGCCGGGGTTGAGGAACGACAGGATGCGGTCCCTCCGGTAGGGGTCGGCCAACCCCACGATCACGGCCAGCGCGACGAAGATCCCCATGATCTTCACGATCGGCGCCATCGGGACCCCGCCCATGAACAGGATCCCGAAGGCGATGCAGCTCAGCACCAGGGCCGTCCCCATGTCCGGCTGCTTCAGGATCAGTACCCCCGAGATGCCCAGTACCGCCAGGACCGGGACGATGACCATCTTGGGCTCGGCCGACCGGTCGGCCCGGCGGGTCAGCAGATCGGCGGCGAAGACCGCCAGGGCCAGCTTCATCAGCTCGGACGGTTGGATCTGGAGCATCCCGAACCCGAGCCACCGGGACGAGCCCCCGGCGGTGACGCCGAAATGGGGGACCAGGACCAGGACCAGCAGTCCCATGGTGACCACCACCAGCGGGCCCCGGATGGCCCGCCACTTCCGGTAGTCCACCCGGGACAGGATCAGCAGGGCGGCGGTCCCCACCCCCATCCACAACAGCTGCCGGATGAAGATGGCCCACGGCGACCCGTACAGCCCGAGGGAGATGACCGGCGAGGCCGAACCCACCATGATCAGTCCGAAGGCGCACAACACCACGACCAGGAGGGCGATGGCCGGCCCCGTCCCGAGCCTCGTGGACCATCCCGCGGCCCGGCCCCGGGACGGCGCGGCGGCCCCGGTGACCGGGGCCAGCTTCGCCGGAGCGGCCGGCGCCGAACGCCGGCGCGAGGATCGGAGTCGCCGGCGCTTCGGCTGGTCGGCCACCGTGCGGGCCGTTCCCGGGCTCCGTCCGGGCCGTTCCGGGGCCGGGCGGCGCATCGGGCGGCCGCTCGGGCGGCCGGTGGGGCGCTCGGCCACCGTCACGCCGGTGGCCGCGGCCCGCGAGGGGTGACGCGGTCGGGTGCGCGCTCGGGGGAGGGCGGTTCGGTCAGCCACAGGGAACTCCTCGGGTCGGTAGGGGGACGACACAGACAGGAACTCCGAGGCCGGCCCGACACATGGCCCTAGCCTCCTTCACCCGGGGGGCCCGGTGGTGGAACCTCCGGGGGCGGAGGTCGTCGAGGCGGGCGGACGGCGGCCCCGGCGGGCCGGGCGGCCGACCGGCTCCGGGCACCATCAGACCTTCCCCACCGAGAGGAAGTCCCCGTAGAAGATGCCGAGCCCGAGGGCGGCGAACAGCCCGGCCAGGATCCAGAACCGGACGATCACCGTGGTCTCGGGCCATCCCAGCAGTTCGAAGTGGTGATGGAGGGGTGCCATCCGGAAGACCCGCCGGTGGAAGACCCGGAAGCTGATCACCTGGATCACCACCGAGAGGGTGATGATGACGAACAGGCCCCCGATGACCACCAGCAGCAGGTCCAGGTTCATCAGGAGACAGAGGGCGGCGAGACCCGAGCCGATGGAGAGGGAGCCGGTGTCGCCCATGAAGATCTTGGCCGGAGCCGCATTCCACCAGAGGAAGCCCAGGCAGGCACCGGCCAGGGCCACCGACGCCAGGGCCAGGTCCAGGGCGTCGGGCACCTGGTAGATGGCGAAGTGCCGGTACTGCCAGTAGCCGATGATGGCCAGGCAGGCGAAACAGAAGGTCGAGGATCCGGCGGCCAGGCCGTCGAGCCCGTCGGTCAGATTCACTGCGTTGGCGGCGGCGGCGATGATCACCGTGGCCCACACCACCCAGAGGGCGGTGCCCATGTGGAACCCGATGGAGTCGTAGCGGGTGAAGGACAGCGCCGTCGAGGCGTGGGCCCAGTACACGGCCAGGAGCGAGAAGAGCAGGCCGAGCCCGATCTGGGCGCCGAACTTGGCCCGTTTGTTGAGCCCCAGGCTCCTGCGGTGTCGCACCTTGATCCAGTCGTCGGCGAATCCGATCGAGCCCGCCCCCACGATGGCCAGCATGATCAGGAGTCCCGAGCGCGAGAAGTGGACCCTCGGTATGGCGTGGGCGGTGACGTACCCGATGACCACGGCGGCGACGATCCCGATGCCCCCCATGGTCGGTGTGCCGGCCTTGGCGATATGGACCTGGGGCCCGTCCTCGCGGATCTGCTGGCCGATGTTGTTCTTGATCAACCACCGGATCAGCACCGGGGTGGACAGGACGGCCACCCACAGGGCGACCCCTCCCGACGTCATCAACGAGATCATGCCGGGGGGCCCGCCGTTCGAGCGGCCAGGGCCCGTCGGGCCTGCTCACGGTCGTCGAACGGCCAGGACCGTCCCCCGGCCGTCTGGGTGGCCTCGTGCCCCTTGCCGGCCAGCAGGACCACGTCCCCCGGCTCGGCCCGCCCGATGGCCCAATCGATGGCGGCGGCCCGGTCCGGCTCCACCACGACCTCGGCCCGGCCCCCCAGGCCCGACCGGATCCCGGCGATGATGGCCCCGGGGTCCTCCGACCGGGGGTTGTCCGAGGTCAGGACGACCACGTCGGCCAGGCGGGACGACACCTCGCCCATCTCCGGACGCTTTCCCGGGTCGCGGTCGCCACCGCACCCGAACAGGCAGATCAGGCGCCCGGAGGCCAGGCCGCGGGCCGCGGTCAGGGCCGCCTCGAGTCCGGCCGGGGTATGGGCGTAGTCGACGAGGACCGAGACCGGTCCACCGACCACCTCCATCCGGCCCGGCACCGGACCGGCGGCACCGAGACCTTCGGCCACCTGGTCCTCGCCCACGCCCAGGGTGGTGGCCACCGCCGCGGCGACCAGGGCGTTGTCCACGTTGAACCGGCCGGTGAGGGCCAGGTCCACCCGCCGCCCGCGCCAACCGAACGAGGTCCGCCCCACGGTGGTGACCACCTCGGTGGCTTCGTCGCCGCGCACCGGGACCAGGGTCGGACCGACCAGTTCCGAGGCCAGCCGTCGACCCCAGGGGTCGTCCACGGCCACCACGGCGACCCGGGCCCGGTCCGGGGTGAAGAGCCTGGCCTTGGCCTGGTAGTACTCCTCCATCGAGCCGTGGTGGTCGAGATGGTCGCGGCTCAGGTTGGTGAAGGCCGCCACATCGAAGACCACGCCCGTCCACCCGGTGCTGGGTCATGGCGTGGGACGAGACCTCCATGGCCACGGCTCCCCGGTGGTCCCGGCGGAACTCGGCCAGGCGACGCTGGAGGTCGGGGGCTTCGGGGGTGGTGCGCTCCCCGGCCAGGGTGCCGATGACCCCGGTGGCGATCCCGGCGTGCTCCAGCACCGCCTGGACCAGGTGGGTCACCGTGGTCTTGCCGTTGGTGCCGGTGATCCCCACCATGGCCATGGCCTCCGCCGGACGGCCATAGAAGGCCGCGGCCAACGAGGCCATGGCCGGGCGCGCCGTCCCGGACGCCACCCGGGCCTGGAGCACGTCGAGGTCCAGGATCCGCTCGCAGAGCAGGGCGGTGGCCCCGCGGCCCACCGCCTCGGCGGCGTGGAGGTGTCCGTCGGTGCGGGTGCCCGGCACACAGCAGAACAGGGAACCCTCCCCCACCCGACGGCTGTCGAACTCCACCGAGCGGATGTCGGTCGATGCCGGGTCGCCGCGCACCTCGAGCGCGTCGATGGCGCGGATCAGCGTCGTCATCTGCACGGAGGCGTGGTCCAGGGGCTCAGGGGGGTGGAGGAATGCCGGCGTGACCAGCGGGGGCCCACCTAGGGCCCTTCCGTGGTCGCTCCGGTCGGCACCGAGATGGTACCGGTGCCCCCGACCGCCGAGTTCGAGGCCGAGGTGGTGGCGGCGGCGGTGGTGGGGATGCCGTAGTGATGCAGGGCGTAGGCCATGATCGTGGAGAACACCGGGGCGGCCACCGCCCCACCGTAGATGGGCGTGGGATGGTCGAGGACCACGACGGCCGAGAGGACCGGGTCCTCGGCCGGGGCGAAGCCGGCGAAGGACCCCACATAGGCGCCGGTGATGTACCCGAGATGGTTGGGGTCGGGGATCTGGGCCGTTCCCGTCTTCCCGGCCACGGTGTAGCCGTCGATGGCGGCGCTCGTCCCGGTCCCCGACGAGACCACCCCCTCCAGCATCTGGACCAGTTGGGCGTTGGTGGCCGGGTCGATGACCCGGTGGGACGGCGACGCCGTGGTCGCCGCCACCCCGCCCGAAGGGGTGACCGTCGCCCGGACCAGGCGGGGGGAGACGAAGGTCCCGCCGTTGGCCACGGCGTTGTAGGCGTCGAGGATCTGCTGGGCGGTCACCGCGTCGTCCTGGCCGATCGGGGTGGAGCCGATGGAGGTGTCGGTCCAGGCCGAGGGCCCCGGCACCAGGCCCCGGGTCTCACCCGGGAAGCTCAGCCCGGTGGGCTTGCCGAACCCCAGGTTGCCGATCTGGGCCAGCAGTCGGTTCTTACCCAGCGCCTGGGCCACCTCGATGGTGCCGATGTTGGACGACTGGGCCAGGATCCCGGCGGCCGTGAGGCGCTCGGTCCCGTGCTGCTCGGCGTCGTGGAAGGTGTACGTCCCCATGGGCAGCGACGCCGGCACCTCGATGGGTTGGTTGGGGTTGGTGACGCCGGCGGCCAGTGCGGCGGAGAAGGTGACCAGCTTGAACACCGATCCCGGCTCGTAGACCCCGGTCACCGCGGTGTTGGCCGGCGCCTCCTCCACCCCGGCGGGCAGGGTGTCGGCCTGGGAGACCAGGGTGGGACCCGAGGTCGACGGGGCGGGGGTGCCGGTCGTATCGGCGACGGTCACCGCCCCGGCCGGAGAGGTGGCCCCGGCCCCGGTGGTGGCCGAGCCCGACGTGGCCTGCAGGTCGGCCATGGCCAGGATGTCGCCCGTCTTCACGTCCATCACCACCGCCGTTCCGCTGTAGGCATGGGAGGCCGAGATCTCAGCGGCCAGGGCCTGTTCGGCCACGTACTGCACGGACTCGTCGATGGTCAGCTCGAGCCCGGTACCGGGCTGGGCCGCGGCCGAGGCCTTCCCCGTGCCGGGGATGGCCACCCCGTCCGGCGCCTGCATCAGGCTCTTGGTGCCGGCCCGGCCGGCCAGGAGCTTCTGGTACTGGTACTCGAGGCCCGAGGCTCCGTCCCCGTTCCAGTTGACCGTACCCACCACGGGCAGGGCCAGCTGCCCGTTGGGTTGCACGCGCTGGGACTCGGGCACCAGGTTGATGCCGGTCAGGTTCAGCGCGGTGACCTTGGCCGCCACGGCATCGGCCACCCGGTGGGCCAGGTACACGAACCCCGAGTGCTCGGTGAGCTGGGCCCGGAGCTTGTCGTTGGCCAGCCCGAGGACCGGGGCCAGGGCATCGGCGGTGGCACCGGGATGGGTGATGAGCAGTGGGTCGGCCACGACGGTCTGCTTGGCCACCGACTCCGCCATCACCTCCCCGTTCCGGTCGTAGATCCCGCCCCGTACCGCCGGAACGCTGACCGTCTGGGTCAGCTCGGACGCCGACAGTGAGGCGTAGTGGCGGTGGGAGAACTCCTGCACGTTGATCAACTGGACCACCAGCGCCAAGAACACGATCACCAGGGCCAGCCGCATGGCGCGGGAGCGCCGGCCCAACAGGATCGAGGGGCTCACCGCGGCGCCGTGGTCGCCGTGGCCGCCGCGGTCGACGAGGCGGCCGGACCGGTGACCGGGCCGGTGCCCGACGTACCCGCGGCCGTGCCGGTGGGCGGGGTGGTGGGGGTGGTCGCCGGGGTGGCCCTGGGCGTGGTCCTCGGGGGCATGGCGTTGGAGAGTGGAGGCGTCGAGGAGGCCCGCACGGTGCCGGCGGGTGCCGGGACGATCCGTGGGGGCGGAAGGGGGACGTCGAGGGGGACTTGGGGCAGGTAGACCACCTGGGCCGCGGCCACCAGGCCCTGGCTCTTGGCCTGGCTCACCACCACCGGCGGAGCCGCCTTCTGGGCCACCGCGGTCTGGAGCGCCTTCTGCTCCGCCTCGGCGCCGGCCAGTGCCCGCTGGGTGGAGGCCAGGCGGACCTGCCCCTGGGTGATGAAGGCGTCACCGACCACCACGGCCAGGAGGCTCCCGAGGATCAGGAGGCCCGAGAGCCACACGGTGGACCGCCGGAGGGAACGGGGTCCGGCCCGGCGACGGGGAGCCGGCTCGAACAGCCGCAGCGGCGGTCGACGGGGGGCGGACGGGGCTGGGCGGGGGGCCGGTCGGGCCGGGGCGCGCCGCGCCGTGGCTCCGGCAGGCGGGGCCACTAGGCCACTTCGCCGTTGGAGTGGTCCGCCGCCGCCGGGATGCGCTCGACCACCCGGAGCCGGGCGGCCTCGGCCCGCCGGTTGCGGGCCACCTCGTCCTCTGAGGGCCGGCGGGCCCCGCGGGTCACCAGGCGGAACTGGGGATCGGCACCACAGACGCAGGGGAGGCCGGGCGGGCAGTGGCAGTCGTCGGTGGCGGCCCGGGTGAAGGTCGTCTTGACCAGCCGGTCCTCGCCGGAGTGGTAGGCGATCACCACGCACCGCCCCCCGGGCCGGAGAAGGGCCAGGGCGTCGTCGAGTGCCCGCCCCAGCTGCTCCAACTCCTCGTTCACCGCGATGCGGATGGCCTGGAAGACCCGGCGGGCCGGGTGGCCGCCCGTGCGGCGGGTGGCGGCCGGGATGGCGGCCCGGACCACATCGGCCAGTTGACCCGTCGTGGTCAGGGGACGCGCCCCCACGATGGCCCGGGCGATGCGCCGGGCGAACCGGCCTTCTCCGTTGTCGGAGAACAGCTCGGCCAGCTGCTCCTCGCTGTACTCGTTGACCACGTCGGCAGCGGTACGACCCGAGGTGGGGTCCATCCGCATGTCCAGTACGGCGTCACGCCGGTAGGAGAACCCTCGCTCGGCCACGTCGAGCTGGGGGGAGCTGACCCCGAGGTCGAAGAGGGCCCCGCTCAGCCCCCGCTCGCCGGGAGGCGTCCCCAGCCGGTCCTGAGCGTCGACCACCACCTCGGCCAGGGCGTCGAACCGCGACTGACGGACGATCGCCCTCCCACCGAAGGGGGCCAGCACCTCGGTGGCGGCGGCCACCGCGGCGGGGTCGCGGTCGATGCCGAGCACCCGGACCTCCCGGTGGGCGGCCAGGATGGCGGCCGAGTGCCCGCCACCGCCCAGGGTGGTGTCAAGGATGAGGCCGGGTGGCACCGGGGCGAACAGCCCCACCACCTCGTCAGCCATCACCGGCTCGTGGGGAAAGTCCTGGTTCATCCGCAGTCCCTCGACCGGCATGTTGCTCGCGGGTGGAGTGCCGCGACGCTCTCTCTGGAAGTAGGCGGAGGAGGATGCTTCCAGAGATCCGGTCGAGGGACTGCGCATGGGCCAGACTCGTTCGATGTGCACCTCGTGCCGGGCCACGGCGGCCAGGCCCGACTCGTACGGGGTCGGTCGGTGCCAGCCGTCCGACCGCCGGAACCGCGGCGAGGTCCGGAGGATCGGGGCCGAGGTGATGAGCCTCCTCTCCTCGAAGGTGGGGGCGATGGCCACCGTTGGGATCTCCCCTGGTCCCAGGCTACGGAGCCCGGCGCGGTCCGGCGACGCCACCGGGGGGTCGGTGGGGTGGTCGACGCTCGGATGATCCGGGCTGACCCGGGCTCGGGCCACTCCGGCGTCGGGCGTCTCGCCGGCCCCGGGACCGACCTCGTGGCGCGGGAGTGGCGCTTCGACGGGATGGCGGACGACATGGAGGCGCATGGCACTCAGTCGTCGTCGCCCTGGGTGAGTCGCTCCTCCTCGGGCAGGACCTTCTGATCCCAGGAATCGCGATTCCACAGCTCCACTCGGTCGATTGCCCCGAGCACCAGCACGTCGCCCACCAGGCCGGCGTACTCCCGGAGCCGCAACGGGATGGCCATGCGCCCTTGCCGGTCGATCTCCATCTCGTGTGAGGTCGATGCCCACAACCGGGCCAGGTTCCGTTCGCTCTTGGAGGTCGTCGCCCGCTCCAGCATCGACTCCATCTGCTGTTCGAACTGATCGGGCGTCCACAAGGACAGGCAGCCGTCGGTGAACTCGGTCAGGTAGCCCCCGTGCTCGAAGGGGGCGCGGAACTTCGACGGGAGAATCACTCTTCCCTTGTCGTCGAGCGAGTGCTCGTACCTGCCGAAGAACCGTGCCACTGGTGATTGCTCCCACAATGCTCCCCGCAGTGCCCAGAACCCGACTGTTCAGGTTCCTCCCTTTCACACCACTTTGCGCCACTTTACGCCCCACCCCCCCACTGGTCAACCACCTGGTCACGGAAATGTGCCTGCCCCGGACCGGGTCCGGGGCCGCGGCCCGGCTCGGATGCGCCTTGGGTGGCGCCCGGCGACCCCGCAGCCGCCGACCGCCACGGCCCGAAAGGCCAGGTGGAAGGCCCGGTAGGTTGACACCAGCACGGAGCCGGCGGCCGGGATCGGCCGAACCGGGGCCCGGTGGAGCGAAGTGGATCGACCGATGAGGCGGTGGGCCGGTCCGGTGGGGCGGGGTGGAGGGTCCCCGGTGCCGCGGGCGCCGGAAGGTGGGCCGGGAGCTGGCGGCCCGGCCCTACGGGAGGGAGTCGAGGAACGCCGCGGTCAGCGCCGGGCCCTCGGGGGCCGGGACCCCGACTTCGGCGGCCAGGTCGGCCACCCCGGCCACAGCCGAGCCGAGCCCTGCGGCCGCCGCCCGGCGCTCGGGCGGATCCAGGGCCAACAGGTCGACCAGGGCCAGGGCATCCCACCGCAGCACACAGGCGCTGTGGAACCACGCACCGTCCCGGGTGCGGCGCTGGGCCAGGCCGACCACCTTCCGCCCGTCGGCCGCGACGACCTCGCCCGCCCCGACCCCTCCGAAGCACACCAGGGCTGACCATCGGGTGCAGGCCACGAAGCCCTGGCGGTGCGAGGCGGTCCCGGCCAGCCCGGTCCGGGCGAGGGCGTCCACCCAGGCCTGACCCAGCCAGTGGAAGGCCCGGTCGACGGCGATGTCCCACAGCCGATCGCCGACCGGCAGCCACACATCCACCCAGAGGGGGTCCCCCGGGGTGACCAGGACGGCCCCCCCGCCGGACCCCCTCCGGACCACCGGCACCCCCGCAGCTGCGGCGCGTCCCGGGTCCACCACCGCCTCTGGCTGGGTCGAGCCGAGGACCACCGACGGCCCGGTGACCCGGCAGAGGGCCACGGCTCGCCGACCGGGGGCGGCGTCCACGGCGGGCCAGGAGGCGTGCAGCGCTCCCGCATCGCCCACCCGCTCCTCCACGCTCCAGGCCTCGGGGCCCACGCCCTCCTCCCCCGTCCCGAGCCGAGCAGGATCAGGCCGTCAGCTGCTGGCGCGGCACCGACGATCCCACCAGGTAGGTAGTCCAATCCTCGCTGGCTCCCCCGCAGAGGGCCAGCAGCTGGACGCGGTGTCGGGGGGCCACCGGTGTGGACCGGAGCACCATGCCGGCCTCGTGGGGTAGGCGGTCCTCCTTCCGGGTGTTGCATCGGCGGCAGGCAGCCACCACGTTCTCCCAGGTGTGGGGGCCACCCTTGCTCCGGGGGATCACGTGGTCCAGGTTCTCCGCCGCCGAACCGCAGTACTGGCACCGGGAGCCGTCCCGGGCGAATACCGTCCTCCGGTTCACCGCCACCCGGTAGTGGCGGGGGATCTGGACGTAGCGCACCAGGCGGACGACCGAGGGCTCCGGGACGGTCAGCCGCTCGGCCCGGAACACCCGGTCGGTGGTGTGGACCAGCTCGGCCTTGGTGTCGAGGACCAGCAGCACGGCGCGCCGTGAGGACACGATGCCGAGGGGCTCGAAGGTGGCGTTGAGCACCAGGGCCCGACGCGACGGGGACATGGGTGACCGGACGGCGACCGGTGCGTCGGGGGATCCCCCCGAGGCCCTCGTCTTCGCCGCACGCTTCGACCGTCGATCCATCAGTCCGGAAATTAGCCCGATCGGCGGCGGTACCGGCGACCGCCGGTCGGGCGGTGGAGGGACATTCCCCTCTACCGGTAGGGCCCGGCCGTCGATCGGCACCATTCGAGGTAGGAGATCACGTCGGCCCGCTCCGGGACCCGGTCGGGGCGACCGTAGGCGGTGACCATCCGGAACGCCCACAGCCGGCCATCGGGCAGGGGCAGCGGCGGCCGAGCCCTCCACCAGCCCGGTGCCGCCAGCCGCCGCAGCACCCCGAGGGCGGTCCACCAGAGGTCGGGGCGGCCGGCCACCGCCCGGCCCAAAGCCCTCACCGCCCGGGCTGACGGCCCGGGGGGCAGGGCGGGAGGGGACTCCGGGGGCCCTGGCATCAGGTGGCGTCCCCTGCCCCGTGGCCGGCGGCCAAGGCCCGGCGCCCCACCGCGGCCGCCCCGACCAGGGGGCCACGGTCGCCCAGCCCGCCGGGGACGATCCGGGTCCCGTCGGAATAGTCGAGGCGGGAACGGAGGGCGATCTCCTCCTGGGCGGCGTCGAAGAACGCGGCGCCGAAACCCAGGGCCACCGAGCCCGCCACCACCGCCAGCTCGATGTCGAGCAGGTTGGCCACCGACGCCACGGCCCGGCCCACCATGGTCCCAGTACGGCGCCGTATGCCCTCGGGCGCCTCGGCGGCGGGCAGACCGGTCATGGCCTCGATCGACCGCCCCGAGGCCTCGGCCTCGAGACAACCCCGGCCCCCGCACACGCACCGCCGACCTTGGGGCTCGACCACCAGGTGACCGATGTGCCCAGCGTTCCCGGCCGACCCGTCCAGCAGGCGCCCGTCGACCACCAGCCCTCCGCCGACGCCGGTGGAAACCACCATGGCCAGGTAGTCCGTTCGTCCCTGGGCTGCGCCCAGCCAACCCTCCCCCAGGGCCAACGCCTTGGCGTCGTTGTCCACGGCCACGGGCAACGCCACCGCCCGCGCCAACCGCTCCTGTAGGGGAAACCGCACCCAGGCCCCGATGTTGAGGGGGCTGACCGTCTCCCCTCCGCTGGTCATCGGACCTCCGCAGCCCACCCCGCACACCACCGGCTCCAACCGGGTGGCCGAACGGACCTGCCGGATCATCGGGGCGAGTGCCCCGAAGACCATCTCGGGATCGGAGGTGTCCGGCGTGGAGATCCTTGCCTCGGAGCGGATGGACCCCGACCCGTCGACCACCGCGGCCGCCATCTTGGTTCCGCCGATGTCCACCGCCAGCACCACCGGGCCGTCGGCACCGTTGGCACCGTCAGCCGGGCCCGGACCCGGGCCATCGGGACGGACGTCTGGCAACGGCGGGTCAGACGTTCCGGACAGTCGGTGTGGTCACTCGTCGCGGTGGAACCGGCCGCGGATCCAGTCCCGGGGGTCGTGCACGGTGTTGCTGAGGTTGCGGCTGTGCAGCGACCGGGAGATGTCATCGATCCCCGCCTTACCCATTCTCCGGGCGTTGTTGGCGAACACCACTCCCGACAGGAACATCACCACCACCCCGACGAAGCCCAGGACCACCGACCTGGAGAAGGTCAGGATCATGAAGACCAGGGCAGCCACGAACACCAGGGCCGACCAGATGCAGTAGCGGCCGGCGTGGCGATAGACGGTCTCCGAACGCACCCGCTCCGCGAAACCAGGGTCCTCCTGGTAGAGGGACTGCTCCAGTTCGTGCAGAATGCGCTGTTCGTGCTCAGAGAGCGGCAAGAACTCGTCCCCTCCACCCAACTCCGTGTCCAGCGGTGATCGCTACCCTCATCCTCGCGCATCCCCCACTCGAAAACACGGCGCACACCGACGAGCACTTCCTCGCCGGACGCTGCACGTTTGACCAGACACCACCAATCATATTACTAGGCGGGGGGCCGATCTTCACCCATTCCGGGGCCCCCGGGGGCACTCGGACCCCACTGGGCCTCCCCGCGACGTCTGACCCGGAGGCCGTCCGCCCCCACCAGGGAGGCCGGGCCCACCGAGGAACCTCCGTACCGGTCCCGGATGGCGTCGACGGCTGACGTCACGGTGGCCCAGGAGCCCTGGATCCGCTCGGCCTCCTCCTCGGCCCTGACCAGTCGGTCGGCACCACTGGGCCCGTCGGGACCAACACTCACCGTG
This sequence comes from uncultured Acidimicrobiaceae bacterium, assembly GCA_963833585.1. Taxonomy (GTDB): domain Bacteria; phylum Actinomycetota; class Acidimicrobiia; order Acidimicrobiales; family RAAP-2; genus Bog-756. Next base: position 768,621 of record CAWHYF010000005.1, read on the forward strand.
TCCGGGTCGGCCGGCCTGCCGGCCCCCGCCGGCCCGAGGTCGAGATCGAGGATGAGTTGGCGGCCCGCCTGGGCGTCGCCGAATCCGGAGAGGCTCACCCCGAGCAGGCGCACCCCCTGGTCCAGCGGGACCGAATCGAGCAGGGCCGTCGCCACCGAGCCGATGGCCGGCGAGGCGTCGACCGGCGAGGGGAGCGAGTGGCTGCGGGTGGTCATCGAGAAGTCCGCGAAGCGGACCTTCACGTTGATGGTCCGGGCCGCCAGGCCCGACCGGCGGAGTGCGGTGGCCGACGCGTCCACCATGCGAAGGAGGTGGTCGCGGAGCACGCCACGGTCCCAGAGGTCGGAGGTGAAGGTCTCCTCGTGCCCGATCGATTTGGCCTCCTGGTCGGGAACGACCGGCCGCGGGTCGCGGCCGCGGGCCAGCTCGGCGAGATGGATCCCCTGGGCCTTCCCGAGCAGCCGCTGCAGCGAGCCGGACGGAACCCGGGCCAGATCGCCGATGGTCATGATGCCCACGGACTCCAGCCGCCGCCCGGTGACCGGGCCCACTCCCCACAGGGCGCCGACGGGAAGCGGGTGAAGGAACCCCAGCTCCTGGTCGGGCTCGACCACCACCACCCCGGCACCCTCGGAGATGCCGGACCGGGTGGCGGAGGGCTTGGCCGCCTTCGAGGCCAGCTTGGCCATCAGCTTGCTGCGGCCCACGCCCACCGAGCAGTCCAAGCGGAGCTCGGCGGCGACCCGCCGGCGGATGGCGGCGGCGATGGTCGGGCCGTCGCCGAACAGCTGCTGTGATCCGGTGACGTCGAGAAAGGCCTCGTCCAGCGAGATCCCCTCCACCAGCGGGGTCACCGAGCGGAAGATGGCGTGCAACCGGTCGCTCTCCTCCATGTAGCGGTGGAAGCGGCCGTCGACGAACACCGCCTGCGGGCACAGCCGACGGGCGACCGACGACGGCATGGCCGAATGCACCCCGAACCGGCGGGCCTCGTAGGTACAGGCGGCCACCACGCCGCGGGCCCCTGATCCCCCGACAATCACCGGAAGCCCGGCCAGCGACGGGTCGTCGAGCACCTCCACCGAGGCGAAGAAGGCATCCATGTCGACATGGAGAATCACCCGAGGGGGGCCCACCCCCCCGTCCGGCCCTGATCCGGGGCCCGGACCTTCACCCACCGAGGCGCAGCCTCCGGAACCCTTCGGCGAAGGGCACGCCGGCTTGCCGCCCGGCATCCTCGGCCCCCAACCTGACCGCCGTCGAGGCCCACTCCACTCCGTCGGGGAACTGACTCCGGTGGCAGGCCACCGCCTCCCCCTTGACGTCCACCGTTGACGAGATGTCCACCCAGACATCGGGCTCGAGGGTGCCGGACATGAGGACCGTGGTCACCTGGTGAGCCGGGCCGGCCCGGGGGAAGTAGTGAGGGAGCGCCGCCGCCGGCGAGACCGCGTCGAGCGCCGCCATGCCGGTGATCCGGTGGTCGCGGTGGTTGAAGTAGTCGTGGCCGAAGAACACCGCGGTCGGGTCGGGGCAGAGCACGACGTCGGGTCGGAAGCGGCGCACCGCCGTCACCAGCGCCTCGCGGAGGTCGGCGTCGTCGCCCAGCTCCCCGTCCCGGTAGTTGAGGGAGTCCTGGCCGGCGACGCCCAGGCACTCCGCCGCCTCGGCCGACTCCATGGCACGTCGGGCCGCCAGCTCGGACGGGTCGACGGAGGGATCCGATGACCCCTTGCCCCCGTCGGTACACAGGATGATCCGTACCTCGCAACCGGCCTTGGCCCAGACGGCCAGCGTCCCACCACACGAGACATCCGGGTCGTCCGGGTGGGCGTAGATGGCCAGGACCCGTCCGGGCGTGTCGGTGAGCAGCTCCGCCATGTTCAGGCCTCGGGTTGCTTCGGCGCCGTGGTCTTGGTGAGGAGACCGACCTCCCGGCGGAAGTCGTCGACGCCCTCGAACCCCTTGTAGACACTGGCGAACCGCAGGTAGGCCACCTCGTCCACCTCTCGGAGTCGTTCCAGCACCGCCAGACCCACCTCCTCGGAGGTGGGTTCGGAGCCGTCCTCCCTCAGCTCGTCCTCCACTTCTTGGGCCACCGTCCCGAGCTGCTCCTCGGTCACCGGCCTGTTCTTGGTGGCTGAGCGCAGCCCGTCGATCAACTTGCCCCGGTCGAAGGGCTGCCGGAGGCCCGACCGCTTGATGACCATCAGCGGGATCTCGTCGACTCGCTCGAAGGTGGTGTAGCGGCGGCCACAGCTGACGCACTCCCGACGGCGCCGGATGGCGGCTCCCTCCTCGGCCAATCTCGAGTCGACCACCCGATCGTCGTCAGCCAGGCACCAGGGGCATCGCACGACACGAGGCTAGTGCTCCTCCCCATGGGCAGCCCGTCGTCCGAAGCCCTCGGAGCCGGGTCGAGGCGGGCCGGGCGGCCGTCAGGGCAGGACGATCCGCTCGCCCGGCACCACGGTGTCCGAGCCGGTCTGCGCGGCCAGTCTGGCCACCAGCGGACGGGGATCGGCGGTTGGTTCCAGCCGCTCGGCGATGGTCCACAGGGTGTCACCCGGCTGCACGGTGTAGGTGGCGCCCTGGGTCTCCGCCGGAGCGGAACCGGTGGGGTGGGAGTGACCACCGGTCCCGCTCAGCGGAAGAGCTAGCAACACGGCGAGGAGGGCCGTGGTGGCGAGAAGCGTCCGGCGGCGGCGGACGGCGACCGAAGCCCGCGGGCGACCGGGGCGGTGCCCGGCGCCTTCGGGCACCGGAGCCAGGTGGGGGCGCCGGGTCCCCTCGCCGACCAGGGGATCACCGAGCGGGGCGGGCACCGTTCCCACCAGACGGAGGCCCGGGGCCCGGACGGGAGCGATCGGCCCGGCGGTCCGGTGGTCGGGCTCCAACCAGAGTGCCGTCATCGAGCTGACCTCCAATGCTGTTCGCCCCGGGTGGGGCGGGCCGCGAGCCCGGCCCATTCGTGCGTCTCGACAGGGTCTGTGTCCATGGTCACGGTGTACTCCGGGGGTGTGACACCACTCCGGCCCCGGCCCCGACCGGCTCCATCGAACCTGTGTTCGTCATGGGCTCATGTCAGCACGAACGCCTGTTCGCTGTCAAGCGATTCTTCGAACGGGTGTTTGCTTTCGCACCTCCCGGGCACTACGTTCTTCCAAACAGACGTTCGCCATCCGGCCGGACGTGAGGCGATGCGGGCGGCGACGCCTGTGGCGACCAAGGAGAGCCATGGCCCAGGTACTGAGCACCAAGCGCAAGCAGATTCTGGACTGCATCTCCGAGGCGGTCCGGGAGCGGGGCTACCCCCCGTCGGTGCGGGAGATCGGTGAGTCGGTCGGTCTCACTTCCTCCTCCACCGTCCACGCCCACCTCGCCGTCCTCCAGCGAGAGGGGTACCTCCGACGGGACCCGACCAAGCCGCGGGCCATCGAGGTCTGCTACGACCCGTCGTCCAAGGTGATCATGGACTCCCGTCCGATCCGGCACGTCCCGCTGGTCGGCGACGTAGCCGCGGGAACCGGCGTCCTGGCCCAGGAGAACGTGGAGGAGCTCTACCCCCTGCCCGAGGACTTCACCGGCAACGGGACGCTCTTCATGGTCACGGTGCGGGGCGACTCGATGATCGACGCCGGGATCATGGACGGCGACTTCGTCGTCGTCCGTCAGCAGCCCACGGCCGACGAGGGCGACGTGGTGGTGGCGGGCATCCCCGACGGGGAGGCCACCGTCAAGCGGCTGTCCGCCCGCGACGGGAAGGTGGTCCTGCAGCCGGCCAACCAACGGCTCTCCCCCATGGAGTTCGAGCCCGGGGAAGTGACCATCTACGGCCGGGTGGTGACGGTGCTGCGCCGTCTCTGAGGGCTGGCCGTCACTGAGGGTCGTCCCCGTCCGGGGCCGGTCTACGCCGGAGGCGTGGTCACCCCGACCGAGGTCATGTCGGGGTAGCGGTTCCCGGCCCCGGCCCCTACCGGGAAGACCTCCTCGAGTGCGGCGAGGTCGAGGTCGCTGAGCTCCACGTCCAACGCGGCCACGTTCTCCTCGAGGTAGGTGCGGCGCTTGGTTCCGGGAATCGGGACCACGTCATCGCCCCGGGAGAGGACCCAGGCCAGGGCCAGCTGGCCCGGCGTGCAGCCTTTCTGAGCGGCCAGCCGGCGCACCTGGTCCACCAGCTCGATGTTGTGGGCGAAGTTCTCCCCGGTGAACCGGGGCAGGTGGGCCCGGAAGTCGCCCTCGGGAAAGTCGTCCGGCGCGGTGATCTGGCCGGTCAGGAAGCCCCGACCGAGTGGGCTGTAGGCCACCAGGCCGATCCCCAGCTCCCGGGCGGTGTCGATCACCGGGCCCTCGAGGTCGCGGCTCCACAGAGACCATTCGCTCTGGAGGGCGGCGATCGGGTGGACGGCACAGGCCCGGCGCATGGTGTCGGGCAGGGCCTCGGACAGGCCCAGGTACCGGACCTTGCCCTCGGACACCAGCTCGGCCATGGCGCCAACCGTCTCCTCGATGGGGACCTTCCCGTCCGTGCGGTGCTGGTAGTAGAGGTCGATGTGGTCCACGCCCAGCCTCCCGAGCGAGCCCTCGCAGGCCTGGCGCACGTAGGCCGGGTCACCCCGGACCGTCCGTACCGCCGGGTCGGGGCCCCGGGAGATACCGAACTTGGTGGCCAGCACCACCTGGTCCCGACGGTCGGCGATGGCCCGGCCTACCAGCTGCTCGTTGAGGTACGGGCCGTACATGTCCGAGGTGTCGAGGAAGGTGATCCCGAGGTCGAGGGCGCGGTGGATGGTGCTGATCGACTCGTCGTCGTCGCCCTTCCCGTAGAACTCGCTCATCCCCATGCAACCGAGGCCCTCGGCCGAGACCTCGAGCCCGGCGCGGCCCAGGGTGCGGGTCGGCGCGGTCATGGTCCGACCCTACGCCCGGTACGGAGCAGCGTGCCCAGCACGGCGGCGGTCCGTTCCAGGGCGCCGGCGGTCACGTGCTCGTCCTGGGTGTGGGCCACCAGGGGGTCGCCGGGACCGAAGTTGGCGGCCGGGACCCCGTGGGCCCAGAGCGAGGAGGCGTCGGTCCAGCCCTGTTTGGCCACCGGACGGGTGCCGGTGGCGGCCACCAAGCCGGCCAGCAGCGGATGGTCCAGGGCCGGCGGCGCGCCAGCGGCCGAGTCGGCCAGCTCCCACCGGTCACCCGGCTCGAGGTGGGGCCCGAGGAGGTCCCGCAGGGAGGCCTCGGCCTCCTCGGGGGTCCGGTCCGGGGCGAAGCGGTGATTGATCAGCAACGAGGCCTGGTCGGGGACCACGTTGCCCGAGACCCCGCCGGCGATCTCGACCGCCTGGAGCTGCTCGACGTACTCGCAGCCGTCCAGTACCGGCCGGCGGCCGCGGTAGGCCGCCACGGCATCCAGTACCGGCGCCAACCGGTGGATGGCGTTGCGGCCGGACTGGGGGCGGGCGGTGTGGGCCCGGCGTCCCTTCAGCGAGATCAGGATCCGGAGGGTCCCCTGGCAGCCCGCCTCCACCACCCCGTCCGTGGGCTCACCCAGGATGGCGGCGTCCGCCACCAGCAGTTCGGGCCGGTGCTCCCAGAGGTGGCGCAGCCCGTTGAACTCCTGGGCCACCTCCTCACCGGAGTAGAAGACCCAGGTCACGTCCACGGCCGGCTCGGGGATGGTGCCGGCCAGGTGGAGGAAGACGGCCAAGCCGCCCTTCATGTCGGCCGAACCGACCCCGTAGAGGGTCTCGCCCTCGATGCGGGGCTCCTCGTTCCCCCCCACCGGCGGGACGGTGTCGAGATGGCCGGCCATCAGGACCCGGTACTGACGACCGAGGTCGGTCCGGGCCACCACGTTGTGGCCCAGGCGCTCGACCTCCAGCCAGGGGCACAGCCGCAGCGCCGCCTCCACCGCGTCGGCCATCGGGCCCTCGACGTGGCTGACCGAGGGAATGGCGACCAGCGCCGTGGTCAGCCCGAACAGACCGTCGGGCATCGGGTGGGCGCCCTCGGGAGCCCCGCTGCTCACGTGGAGACACCGTGGTGGCGCAGAATGTCATTGAGCTGGGCCTTGTCGTGCCGCTCCCCCTCCGTCAGCGTCTTGATGACCAGCACACAGGGCAGGAAGAACTCCCCGCCGGGGAACTCCCGCCGCCGGGAGGCCTGGACCGCCACCGACCAGGGGGGGACGTGCCCGCGGCTGATCTCGTCGCCGGACAGCGCGTCGATCACCGGGATGGACGGGTTGAGGATGGTCCCCTCCCCCACCACCGAGCCCCGGCTGACCCGCGCCCCCTGGGTGATCATGCACCGGCTCCCGATCATGACCTCGTCCTCGATGATCACCGGCGCGGCCTGGGCCGGCTCCAGCACGCCGCCGATGCCCACCCCACCGGAGAGGTGGACCTGTTCCCCGATCTGTGCGCAAGACCCGACCGTGGCCCAGGTGTCCACCATGGTCCCGGCGCCCACCCGGGCCCCGATGTTGACGTAGCTGGGCATGCAGATGACCCCGTTGCCCAGAAAAGAGCCCCACCGGGCCGAGGCCCCCGGTACGACCCGGACCCCGGAGGCGGCGTACCCCTTCTTGAGCGGGAGCTTGTCGGCGTACTCAAAGGGACCCACCTCCATCGTCTCCATCGCCTTCAGCCGGAACAGGAGCAGGATGGCCTGCTTCAGCCACTGGTGCACGACCACCTGGTCGGTGGCCGGATCCACCTCGGCCACCCGGGCCTGGCCCGAGTCGAGCAGACCCACGGCCTCGGTCACCACCGCCAGCGCGTCGGTGTCGGTAGGGCCGAGCTGTGCGGCGCGGGACCACAGCTCTTCGATCTGGGACTGGAGGTCTGCCATGGCCAGACGTTACCGCCGGGTCCGACCGGCCCGGCTCTGCATCCGTCCGCTGCCCCCGTCGAAGGGCCTGCCGCCTCCCGTCCTCCCGATCACGCCGGGGACGCCGCGCCGAGCGACCGGCCGGCCAGCCGCCGGGCCACCAGTTGCAGCCGGTCCAGCGGCTGGACCACCGCCACCCGGACGTGGCCGGCGCCCCCGGGGCCGTAGAGGTCCCCGGGACTGGTCAGCAAACCACCCTCCAGGGCCAGCGCCTCGGCCAGCCCCCAGGCCCCGGCACCGCCGCCGTCGACCCAACCGCCGGGTACCGGAACCCAGAGGTAGAACCCGCCGGCCGGCAGCGGGGCCGGCACGCCGGCGTCGGACAGTACCCCCGCCACGAAGGCCAGCCGCTCCTGGTAGCGGTGTCGTTGCTCCACCACGTGGGTGTCGTCCGCGAGGGCGGCCACGGCTGCGGCCTGGACGGGGCCGGGAACCATCAGGCCGGCGTGGCGTCGGACGTCGACCAGGAAGCCGACCAGGTCCGGGTCGCCGGCGTAGAAGCCGGCTCTCACGCCGGCCAGGTTGGACCGCTTGGACAGGGAATGGACCGCCACCACGCCGTCCAGACCGGCCGCCAGCGCCGAGGCCGGCGGGCCGTCCCAGGTGAACTCGGCGTAGCACTCGTCGGAGAACACCGGAATGCGGTGCCGGCGACCCCACCGGGCCACCTCGGCCATGTCGGTCAGCTCGCCGGTGGGATTGGACGGCGTATTGGCCCAGACCATCAGGGCCCGTTCGACGTCCTCAGCCGCCACCGAGTCGAGGTCGAGGCCGCCGCCGGCGGGTGCGGGCACCGGTACCGGTCGGCACCCCCCGAGCAGTGCACCCATGGCGTAGGTGGGATAGGAGACCGCGGGATAGAGCACGGTGTCCCGGGCCGGGGTGCGAAGGCGGAGATACTGGGCCGCCGACGCCACGAACTCCTTGGTCCCCACGCACGCCGCCACCTCGGTGTCGGAGTCGAGGGTGACCCCGAACCGTCGGGCCAGCCACTCGCCGGCGGCCTGCCGGTAGGCCGGCGATCCCGGCGAGGTGGGGTAGCCCCGCTCGCTGCCCGAGGTCGCCAGGGCCTCCACCACCGCGTGGGGTGGCGGGTCGCACGGGGTCCCGATGGAACAGTCCACCAGTCCCCCGTCCCCGGCGAAACGGTCCTCGGCCCGGGACTTCAGTGCGTTGAGCCGGTCGTAGGGATACGGGGGCGGGTGGAAGCCGCCCCGGCGGCCGGGGTCCGGTGCCGGCGGTTCGGGGTGCACGCTCACGAGGCCACGAATTCGGCGAAGCGCGACTTGCCCACGTCGTCCAGTACCACCTGGACGCGGGTGGACGTCTCGCCGGCCACCTCGCCCACGATCTCGCCCTCGCGGTGCACGGCGGCCAGCACGTCCCCACGGGCCCAGGGGATGTCCAGTTCGACCACCCGGTCGCCGACCCGGAGCCGGTCCCCCATGGCCACCAGCAGCTCGGGGAGACCGTGGCCGGTGCGGGCCGAAACCATCACCGAACCCTCGTGGGCATCCATCAGCCGCCGGGCCTCCTCCCCGGCCCCACATCCGCCGGGGGCGGCCGACCCGTTGTGTTCGGCGGCATCCCGGGTCGGGGCCAGGATGGCGTCGCTCTTGTTGACCACCAGCAGTTCGGGCAGCCCGTCGGCGCCGATCTCGGCCAGCACCGTGCGGACCGCATCCACCTGCCCCTCGAAGTCGGGGGCCGAACCGTCCACCACATGGAGGATCAGGTCGGACTCCCCCACCTCCTCCAGCGTGGATCGGAACGCCTCGACCACCTGGTGAGGCAGCTTTCGCACAAATCCCACCGTGTCGGTGACCAGTACCTTCTCCCCGCCGGGCAGGTCCAGCTGCCGGGTCCGCGGGTCCAGGGTGGAGAAGAGCCGGTTCTGGACCAGGACGTCGGACCCACACAACCGGTTCAGGAGGGTGGACTTGCCGGCGTTGGTGTACCCCACCAGGGAGACGGTCCGTTGGCGGGAACGGGCCCGGCCCTTGCGTTGGGTGCGGCGGGTCTGGTCCAGCCGCCGCAGGTCCGCCTCCAACCGGGTCATCCGGCGCACCAGCCGTCGCCGGTCGACCTCGAGGGCGGTCTCGCCGGGTCCCCGGGTGCCGATGCCTCCGGCCTGCTGGCTGAAGGCCCGCCCTCGACCCCGCAGACGGGGGAGCCGGTAGCGCAGCAGGGCCAGCTCGACCTGGGCCCGGCCCTCGGGACTGCGGGCGTTCTGGGCGAAGATGTCGAGGATGACGGCGGTGCGATCGATGGCCGTCCGCCCCAGTATCTTCTCGAGGTTCCGCTGCTGGGCGGGCGAGAGGTCGTCGTCGAAGACCACCGTGTCGGCATCGACGGCCAGGCACACCGACAGGAGCTCCTCGGCCTTGCCCCGGCCCAGGTAGGTGGCGGGATCGGGGGTGGCCCGGCGCTGGATGATCCGCTCCCCCACGTCGGCACCGGCCGTCCCGACCAGCAGGGCCAGCTCGTCCAGCGCGGCTTCGGTGGCGGCCAGGGTGCCGTGGGGGAAGGTCACCCCGACCAGCACGATGCGCTCCCGTACCGTCCGGGAGATCAGGGTGTCGGTGAATGCGGAGTCGCTGGGGGTCACCGGCGGGATCCGGCCGTCAGCATCGCCGGATCGACCTCGAGGTCGGCCACCCGGGTCACCGGGCCGCTCAGTACCGCGGCGTCCTGACCGAGCTCGACCCGGAGGGCCCCGCCCGGGTTGCGGACCTCGACCGTGTCACCGACCAGGCCCCACCCGTGGGCGGCCGCGGCGGCCGCGGCACTGCCGGTGCCGCAGGCCAGGGTCTCCCCCACCCCCCGCTCGAACACCCGGAGGGTGAGGGTGTCGGGATCGGGGCCGGCGGCGATGAACTCGACGTTGATCCCTCCGGGGAAGTCCGCTTGGAGTTTGGCGCCGATCTCGGTCACCTCCAGCCCGGCCGGGTCGTCAACCAGGAGCACCAGGTGGGGGTTGCCCATGTCGACCAGTTGGGCCCGGCCCCCGGGCAGGAGGGGGGCCCGCTCCGGCCCCAGCCGGGGCGCACCCATGTCCACCGAGGCCCAGTCCGTTCCCTCGTGGCCGCCCTCCCGGAACTCGACGGTCCGCACCCCGCTCGGGGTGGCCACGGTGAAGGTCGGTGGCCTGGCCAGCCCGGCACCCACCGCCGCCTGGGCGAGACAGCGCATCCCGTTCCCGGTCATCTCGGCGGTGCCGCCGTCGGCGTTGGTCAGGTCCATGGTCAGGTCGGCACCTTGCGAGCCCGCCCGGATCCTGATCAACCCGTCCGCGCCCACCCCCAGCCGGCGGTGGCACAGGGCCCGCACCGTGTCGGCGGTCAGTCCGGCCCGGTCGTCCAGGTCCACCAGGACCAGGAAGTCGTTGCCGGCACCGTGGTGCTTGGTGAGGTGCAGGCGGGGGCGGGGGCGGGGGGCCAGGGTGGGGTTCATCTCGTGCTGGTCCATTCTCCCACCCCTCCGGCGGCCCGTGGGTGGTTCCCGACGATGGCCACCACGGACCCCACCGGATCATTCGACGGGTCCACCCACACGATACGGGGATCGCGTCGGAACCACGCCCGCTGCCGCCGGGCGAAGGCCCGGGTGCGACGCACGGCCAGCCCGACCGCCTCGTCCAGCGGGACGCCCTGTTCCAGGTGGGCCAGCAGTTCCCGGTAGCCCAGCGCCTGTCGGGCGGTCCGGGAGATCCCCCCGGGACGGCGGGCCAGTCCCCGCACCTCGTCCAGCAGGCCCCGATCCATCTGTGCCTCGAACCGGGCGGCGATCCGCCGGTCGAGATCCTCGGCCTGGCGGTCCAGTCCGACCAGGGGCCCCCGGCTGGGGGGGTACTGCTCCAACCCGGGTCCGAACGCCGAGAACGGCCGGCCCGAACCCAGGGTCACCTCGAGGGCTCGCACCAGGCGGCGGCGGTTGGCCGGCTCGATCCGTGCCGAAGCCACCGGGTCCAGCTCGACCAGGCGGCGGTGGAGCCGGGCGAGCATCTCCCGCTCCGCGGCACTGCCCTCGGGCCCGGCCCCGTCCAGTTGGGCCGACAGCTCGGCGGCGACCTCGGGGAACCGGCCCGGGAAGACGAGGTCGTCCACCACCGACCGAAGGTAGAGCCCGGTTCCCCCGACCAGCAGGGCGGTGTTGCCCCGGGTGGCGATCCCGGACAGCGCGTGACGTGCGGCCTGTTGGAATTGCTGCACGGTGAATTCGTCGGCCGGATCGACCAGGTCCACGAGGTGGTAGGGCACCCGGCGCCGCACCTCGGGGGAGGGCTTGGCCGTCCCGATGTCCATCCCCCGATAGACGGCCATCGAGTCCACCGACACCAGCTCGACCGCGGGGCTGGCGCCCCCCGGGACGGAGGGTGCCGTTCCGTTCACCCGCTCGGCCACCTCGAGAGCGATGGCCGACTTGCCGGAGGCGGTGGGCCCGACCAGCGCCACGACCGGAGGGGTCGGGGGGCCCGGTGGGCCGGTCCCGGTCGGGGAACCTGTCGCGGCAGTGCCCCGCCGCTCAGCCGGCGGCAACCGGGAGTCTGGTCCGGTGGGAGGGAGGTGCGATGACGTCGCGGAGGAGGCCGGTCAGGTGGTGGCGGGCGGCATCGACCACCTCCACTGTGGCGTAGGACCCCGGCCGGACCGGTGGGCCGTCACCGGTGGCGAAGTGCACCAGCTTGTTCTGACCGGTCCGGCCGGTGGTCACCGCGGCGTTCCGCTTGGACGGACCCTCGACCAGCACCTCCTCCACTCGGCCGATCCGGTCGCGGTGCCGGATCAGTGCGGATCGCTCCACCACGGTCCGCAGGCGCTCGAACCGCTCGGCCACCACCTCGGCGGGGATGAACCGGTCGGTCATGGCGGCTGCCCGGGTGCCGGGCCGGGGGGAGAAGATGAACGTGTAGGCGCTGTCGTAGGCCGCCCCGGCGGCGACCTCCAGGGTGGCATCGAAGTCGTCCTCGGTCTCGCCCGGGAACCCCACGATGATGTCGGTGGTCACGGCCAGGTCGGGGATGGCCGACCGGGCCGCCGCCAGCCGGTCCAGGTATCGCTGGGCCGTGTACCCCCGGCGCATGGCGGTCAGGACGGCGTCACTACCCGACTGCAGCGGGAGGTGGAGGTGGTTGCACACCTCGTCGGTGTCGGCCATGGCGGCGATGGTCTCGGGGCGCAGGTCCTTCGGGTGAGGGCTCGTAAACCGCACCCGTCGGATGCCCTCCACGGCGCCGACCGCCCGGAGCAGCTCGGCGAAGAGCGGTCGGCGGCGGGTCAGGTCCCGACCGTAGGAGTTGACGTTCTGCCCGAGCAGACCGACCTCGGTCACGCCTCGACCGGCGAGGGTTCGGACCTCGTCGACGAGCTCGTCGAAGGGCCGGGACACCTCCCCTCCCCGGACCGACGGGACGATACAGAAGGCACACGAGTTGTCGCACCCCATCTGGATGGTGACCCACGCGGCGTAGGGCAGGTCGCGAACCGCGCCGAGCGCGGCGACTTGCTGGCCGGCACCGGGCTCGAGCCCGGTGCCCTCGACTCCGGACGGCGGTCCGTCCAGGATCTCCACCACCGGTCCCGACCGGGAGGCTTCCCGGAGGAGGGCCGGGGCCCGGGACAGGTTGTGGGTGCCGAACACCACGTCGACATGGGAGGCACGTTCCCGCACCCGCTGGCCGTCCATCTGGGCCAGGCACCCACCGACGGCGATCTGCATCCCGGGCCGACGCTCCCGCAGCGCCTTCAGGTTGCCCAGGTGGCCGTAGAACTTGTTGTCGGCATTCTCGCGGATGCAGCAGGTGTTGAAGACCACCACGTCGGCGGCCTCGATGTCGGACGTCGCCACCAGGCCGTCGGCCTGCAGCGCCCCGGCCAGCCGCTCCGAGTCGTGGTCGTTCATCTGGCAGCCGAACGTGCGGATGTGGAAGGTGCGCGGCCCGCTGGCCTGTTCCCCGGTGGTCACCGCCCCAGGATACGGCCCAGGCACCCGTCCCCCGGCCCGGCCCGGTCGCCCGCTACTCGTCGAGGTTGAAGTCGAACAGCTCGGTCGATCCGCTGCGGTCGAGGATCAGCCCGTGCATGTCGGCGTGGAGGATCAGGACCTGCCCGGGCACGTCCGCCTCGGCCAGGGCCTTCTCGGCCGCCGACTGGACGGCCGGGGCCTGGTGGCCTTGGGCGATGCCGAGGAGCGAGGGTCCGGCCCCCGACCAACAGACGGCCAGCGCCCCTCCGGCCGACATCCCGGCCAGCAGCTTGGGCGCGGCGGGGAACAGCGGGCTGCGGTAGTCCTGGTGGAGGCGGTCCTCGGTGGCCTCGGGGATGAGGACTCGACTGTCGGCCAGACCGGCGATCAGGAGGGCCATCCTCGACAGGTTGAAGGCCGCGCTCTCCCGGCTGACGGTGGCGGGCAGCGTTTGACGGGCCCGGGCGGTGGACAAGGTGAGATCGGGCACGATGACCACGAAGGCCAGGCTCACGTCCAGGGGCAGACGGACGGCCTGCACACCCCCCTTCACCCGGGCGGCGGCTACCAGACCGCCCACCATCGAGGCGGCCGCGTTGTCGGGGTGGCCGTCCATCTGGGCCGCTACCGCCAGCGGGTCCCGGGCTCCGGCCGCCGCCGCCGCCGCCACGGCCAGCGCCGCCGAGGAACCGAGGCCGCGGGCGACAGGTATCTGCGAGCGGACCGTGATGGCCAGGCGATCGGTCCCGGCCACGTCGATGGCCACCCTCGCCGCCAGGTGGGAGGGGTCGTCGGACAGGCCGGCGCCCTCGCCCTCGGACCGCACGATGAGCTTCGACGAGGGTTCCACCTCCACTTCGACGTACCGGTCGAGGGCGATGGCCAAGGCGTCGAAGCCCGGCCCGAGATTGGCCGACGACGCGGGGACTCGTGCGCGCACACCGACACGGTACTCGCCACGGGTTCGGCCGGTCCGGACCCGTCGGGTCCCCCTCGCCGTCCCGGGACCGACGCTCAGCCGGCGCCCTTCCCACCTCCGGGGCCCGGTCGGGTGGTCAGTTGTGGAGCAGGCGCCACCACCACGACGGCTCGGGCACGGTGGAGGCCAAGGTCAGCGGCACCGACTCGGACTGGGATCCGAGGGTGAAGTCGGCCTTCCCCACCTGGCTGCCCCGCGGGCCGCCGGCCGGGACCGCGCCGAGGGAGGTGGTGGCCGCCACCTGCTGCCCGGGCCACCCGAGCACCGACGCCGACCGGGCGGCCACCACCGCCACCCGGTGGGGCTGTCCCCCCCACACCGCGGTGGCCGTGCCGACCACCGCCCCCTTGGTGGCGACGGCCACCGGTACGACGCCGGCCTGAGCCGCCTGGAGCAGGGCCTCGGTGACCGGCCGCGTGTAACGAAGCGGGTCGGGGACCTGGAGGTCATCGACGGGGACGGTGGTGGTCGTGGTCGGGGGCGGTGGCGGCGAGGTGGTGGGGGGCGCGGTGGTGGGCGGGGGCATGGTGGTCGGCGGGGGGACCACCCCGGGTGCCGGGGGGGTGGTCGTGGTGGTGGTGGTCGTGGGCGGAGGCGGCCGGGGGGCGGTGGTGGTCGTGGTCTTGGGCACGATGGGTGGGGGCGTTGGCTGGCCCAGCACCGCCACCAGCACCAGTACCGATTGATTCCCCACTACCCGGTTGGCCGCCAGCACCAGGCAGCCCCCCGCCTTGGAGGTGTACCCCGACTTGATGCCGACGACGCCGTTCTTGCCGATCTCGCTCACCACATTGGGAAGCGTGCCCACCCCCGGGAAGTCGATGGAGGTCATGCCCACCACCTGGGCGAAGGTGGGGTCGAGCATCCCGGCGGCGGCGACCCGCAGACAGTCGGCGGCGGTGGACACCGATCCGGGGTCGTAGCCGCTGGCGTCGACGAAATGCGTAGCGGTAGCCCCCAGCGAGGCGGCCAACCCGTTCATCTTGGCCACGAAGGCCGGGATGCTGCCGGCATCCCACACCGCCAGGCTGTAGGCCATGTCGTTGGCCGACTGGGTGAGCAGGGCCTCGAGCATCTGGCGCTCGGTCAGTACCTCTCCGGCGTGGATCGGGACTGTCGACTGGTCGTTGTGGAGCTCGACGTCGTACTCGGTGACGTCGTCGGGGGTGATGGTGATCGACGGGCCGGTGGCGCCGGCCGGCACGGGATGGTCGCGGAGCACCTCCAGGGCGTTGGTCATCTTGGTCAACGAGGCGATGGGTACCGGTACCTCGGGACCCGACTGCTGGGCGTAGCCCAGGGCCGGGATGGCGATGGCCCCCTGGCCCTTGGCCGGCCAGGGCAGCGTCGGACTCGAACCCCCGACGGCCACGGCCGCCGGCAACCCCGACCGGAGGGCGGCCGGGGCCAGGGGGTGGTTGATGCGTTGAGCCCCCGCCCACCCCGCGGTGGCGACGAGCAGCGCCACCACCAGCGCCGCGGCCACGATGATGCGCCGGTGGCTCCGCTTCCGGCGGTCCCGACGCTGGGTCCTCGGTGGGTCATCCGACGCCGCCGCCCCGGGGTCGGACCGGGTGACCGGCCCTTGTTCCGAAGCCCCTCCGGCTGTGCCGCCGGTTCCGGGGGCTCCGACGACCCCGGGGCCGGCATCGGGGTCGACCCAGGGGGCCAGGACGACCTCCTCCGGGGCCACGATCGGGGCGGTGATGTCCAGCACCACCGGCAGCGGAAGGGGGGCGGTACCGTGTTCCGTCACGGCATCGGCAGCGTCGGTCCCGGACCCATCCGGCGCGTCGGCCTCGGACGGGTGGGCCTCCGACCCCGGGAGGTCAGAGCCGGCGTCCGGAGCGAGGGGTGGTGCGGCCACCGACTCTGGGGAGGCTCCGTCGGTCAGCGGGCGTCCAGTTCCTCGGGCGTCATCAACACGGCACGGGCCTTGGAGCCCTCCGAGGGGCCAACCACCCCCCGGCGTTCCATGAGGTCCATCAATCGGCCCGCCCGTGCGAACCCGACCCGCAGCTTGCGCTGCAACATTGAGGTCGAACCCAGCTGGGACCGGACCACCAGCTCCATGGCCTGGTCCAGCAGCTCGTCGTCTCCGTCCTCGCCTCCCGTCTGGGGCCCCTCACTCCCAACCACCTCCTCGATGTCCGCCACCACTTCCATCGGACGCTGGCGCTTCCAGTGGGCGGTCACCGCTCGCACCTCGTCCTCGCTCACCCAGGGGCCCTGCAGACGCTGCGGGTTGGAGGAGGAGGCCGACAACAGCAGCATGTCACCCTTACCGATCAGGCGCTCGGCACCGGGCTGGTCCAGAATGACCCGGCTGTCGGCCAGCGACGACACGGAGAAGGCCAGGCGCGACGGGATGTTGGCCTTGATCACCCCGGTGATGACGTCCACGGAGGGCCGCTGGGTGGCGAGCACGAGGTGGATGCCGACGGCCCGGGCCATCTGGGCGATCCGGCACACCGACTCCTCGACGTCTCGGGCCGCCACCATCATCAGGTCATTGAGCTCATCCACCACGATCAGGATGAACGGCAGCCGGGCGAACCGGAGCTCGGGCTCGGTGTCCTCATCGTCCGGCTCGTCGACCCCGGTCCCCAGCATCCTCATCCGGTAGGCCTCTTCGAACTCCGCCAGTTCCCCGTCGTCGAAGGCGGCGTTGTACCCGGTGATGTCCCTCATCCCCACCTCGGCCAACAGGTCGTAGCGGCGCTCCATCTCGGTCACCGCCCAGCTGAGCGCGTTGGCGGCCTTCTTCGGGTCCACCACCACCTGGGTCAGGAGGTGCGGGAGGTCGTTGTACTGGCCGAGCTCCACCCGCTTGGGGTCGACCAGGATCAACCTCACCTGGTCCGGGGTGGCCCGGGTGAGGATGGAGGTGAGCACGGAGTTGATGCACGACGACTTGCCCGAGCCGGTGGCACCCGACACCAGCACGTGGGGCATCTCCGCCAAGTTGACCATCACCGCCCGCCCGGCGATGTCCCGGCCCAGGGCCACCTCGAGGGGGTGGACGGCCCGGTCCGCTTCGGGTGAGGTCAGGATGTCCCCGAGCGCCACCAGTTGCCGGGTGCGATTGGGTACCTCGACGCCGATGGCCGACTTGCCGGGGATCGGCGCCAAGATCCGCACGTCCGGCGAGGCCATGGCGTAGGCGATGTCCTTGGACAGGGAGGTCACCCGGGCCACCTTCACCCCGGCCCCCAGCTCCAGCTCGTAGCGGGTGATCGACGGTCCCACCGTTCGCCCCAACAGTCGGGTGTCCACCCCGTGGGCGGCCAGGGCCGCCACCAGGGCACCCCCGGCGGCCTCCACGGCCCGTTCGTCCACCGCTTGGGGTTTGGCCCGCTTCAGGATGGTGGTCGGCGGCAGGTGCCAATCGCCCACGCTGGGGCCGACCCTCATCTCCAGCGACCCGCCCGATCGGGTGGCGGTTTGGGGCAGCAGGGCCTCCTCCGGCTCGAGCTCGGGCTCGGGCTCGGGTTCCATCGGATCGTCCTCGTCTTCGTCGACCAGGTCGGCGACGGGAGGCACCACGGCGCCGTCGGCCGGGCCGACCCGTCGACCGAAGGGGTCGGTGGGCTCGTCCCCGTCCTGGTCGTCGAATTCCTCGTCCTCCTCGGCGACGGACCGTTCCCGGGCCACCGCCGCCGACCACCGGACGGCTCCGACGATGCCGCTGGTGGCGGACCGGATGGACACCCCGGTGAACAGGACCATGGCCACCACGGCCAGGGCCACCAGCACCACCGTGGCCCCGAATCCGCCGAGGCCCGACCGGAGCGGGTTGCCGGCCAGGGCGCCGATCCAGCCGCCGGCCGAGGAGAGCAGATCGGTGGATGCCCGGAGATGGGGGGAGCCCCCGGCCAACGAGGCCAACCCGGCCACGGCCAGAAGTGACAGGGAGGCGCCGATGACCACCCGGGCCGGTTCGGGGGTGCTCCGGGTCTCGTCGTCACCGAGGCGGTAGCCGATCAGGAGCAGAAGGCCGGTGGCCACCGCCACCAGCGGCACCAGGAAGCGTCCCCATCCGAGCAGGTCGCCCACGGCGACCCGCGCACCGTGACCGGCCGGACCGAGGGAGTGGGCGCCTCCGTAGAAGGCCACGGCGGTGAGGACACCGATGGTGACCAGCACCACGCCCCAGAGGTCGGTGGCGTGAGTGGCCACCACCGCTCCCACCGTCTCCATGACGCCGGTGCGCTCCCGGCCACTTCGCCGCCCGCCCGAGGCGGCCCGACGGCCCCGGTGGGCAGGGCTCCGCCGACCTGACGTCGAGGACCTCGAGCGCGATCGGGCCGAGGACGCGGACCTGCCCTTGGACCGCGAAGCCCCGGATCGGCCCGCCGGACGCTTGGTGGCGGTCGTCACAGTGGGTAACAGGTTACTCCCGCAGGGTAGCGGTCACGGGGACACCGGGCTCGGTGCCTAGACGGGGACGATCACCGGGACGATCATCGGGCGCTGACGGGTCCGGTCGCCGACGAGCCGGCCCAGGGCCTTGCGGGCCACCCGGTTGAGGTTCTCGTGGTCGACGGTCCCCGAGGAGAGTGCCTGCTCCAGGGCCCGCGTCACCTGGATCCTCGCCTCGTCGAGCAGCATCTCGGTGTCGTCGTCGTAGGCCCAGCCCCTGGTGACGATCTGGGGCACACCCACCACCTCCCCCCGCTTGAGGTCGACCGTGGCGACGGCCATGACCACCCCTTCCTCGGACAGGACCTTCCGGTCCCGGAGTACGCCGTGGCCGATGTCGCCCACCGAGCTGCCGTCCACGAACAGGTAGCCGCCCGGGACGACGCCGTCCCGCTGGATGCCCTTGGCGTCGAGGCGAACGGCATCACCGTCCTCGCACAGCAGCACCCGGTCGCCCACGATGCCCATCGACTCGGCCACCCGCACCTGGTTGGCCATGTGCCGATACTCGCCGTGGACCGGGATGAGGAACTCGGGTTCGGTCACCGACATCAGCGTGGCCAACTCCCCCTGACGGGCATGGCCGCTGACGTGGACCGAGTCCACACCGGAGTGGATCACCTCGACGTTGCGCCGGTGGAGACTGTCGATGACCCGCCCCACCGACCACTCGTTTCCGGGGATGGGATGGGCACTGATCACCACCACGTCGTTCTCGCGCAGCTTGAAGAAGCGGTTCTCCCCGGCGGCCAGTTTGGACAAGGCGGACATGGGCTCGCCCTGCGATCCGGTGGAGATCACGCACACCTGGCCCGGGAGGAGCTGATCGACGTCCTCGATGTCCACCAGCGAGCGGTCGGGGATGGCGAGGAGCCCCAGCTTCCGGGCCAGGGCCACGTTCTTCTGCATCGAGAGGCCGAGGGTGGCCACCTTGCGGCCGCCGGCGATGGCGGCGTCGGCCACCTGCTGCACCCGGTGGATGTGGCTGGCGAAGCAGGTCACGATGAACCGGCGGTCCGGGCGGGCCAGGAAGACCTTGCGGAGCGTCGCCCCCACCGTCGACTCCGAGGGGGTGAAGCCGGGCTCCTCGGCGTTGGTGGAGTCCACGAGCAGCAAGCGGATCCCGGGATCCGAGGCCAAGGCCCCCATCCGGGCCAGATCGGTGCGGCGGCCGTCGACCGGGTGGAGGTCGATCTTGAAGTCTCCGGAGTGGAGGATGATCCCCTGGGGAGTGTGGAAGGCGGTGGCGAAGGCGTGCGGCACCGAGTGCGTCACCGGAATGAACTCCACGTCACAGGGGCCGATCCGGCGACGCTCGCCGTCCCGCACCGGGATGAACTGGGCCCGTTCGGTCATACCCGCCTCGTCGACCCGGTTCCGGGCCAGGGCCAGGGTCAGCTCCGAGCCGTACACCGCCACCGGGAAGTCCCGCAGCAGGTAGGCCAAGCCGCCGGTGTGGTCCTCGTGGCCATGGGTCAGGATGACCCCGTCGACCCGATCGGCGTTCTCGCGCAGGTAGGTGAGGTCGGGGAGCACCAGGTCCACACCGGGCATGTCGGGGTCCGGGAACATGATGCCAACGTCGATGACCAGGATGCGCCCCTCGACCTCGATGCAGGCACAGTTCCGCCCGATCTCTCCGAGGCCACCCAGGAACACGATCCGGACCGGCGAGTCGCTCCCGGCGCCACCCGTTCCTCCGGATCCGGCGGATGCCTGGGGGGACCGGCGGCGGGACGGCGACGCCGCCGCCTCGGTGGACGCCGTCGCCTTCTTCTTGCGCGACCCAGAGGCCTTCCGGCCGGCCCCGCTCTTCCCGGCGGAGGGCGGCGCGCCGGCCCGATCGGTGCCGCGACCTGCTCCCTGGCTGTTCACTGGTGACTTCTCTCTACTGATTCGGTTCGCTACTGCGTCTGATTCGGTTCGCTACTGCGTCTGATTCGGTTCGCTGGTGTGTCGGCGGTACGGGTGGTGTCGGCGGAGCGGGGCGGGGGCGCGGTGGTGGTCGGGGCTGCGTCCCGGGGACCGACGGACGGGACGCCACGGTCCTGTCAGGCCACCGACTGGTGCTCCGGATACCACTGGTTCAGATCGGCAATGACGTTACGGGCCTCCTCGTCCAATGCCACCGGGCCCGGGGCGTTGGGGAGCCGGCACTGACCGACGTCCAGTCCCAGGGAGCGGCACGCCGCCTTGGCCGGGACCGGGTTGGGGAATTCGTCGGTGGACTCGAACCGGTAGGACTCGGCCAGCCGTTGGTTGACCTGCATGGCCCCTTGGACGTCGCCGGCCCGGTACCGGGCGATCATCTCGGCGAACAGTCGACCCGCCCAGTGGGCGGCCACGCTGACGATGCCGGCGGCACCGATCGATGCGAAGGGAAGGGTCAGCGAGTCATCACCGCAGTAGACGTCGAACCCGTCGGGACTGTCTGCCACCACCGTGGCCGCCGAGGCCACGTCGCCAGTGGCGTCCTTGACCCCGAGGATGGTGGGGACCTCACGGGCCAAGGCCACGGTGAGCTGGGGACCGATCCGTCGGCCCGAGCGGACCGGGATGTCGTAGAGGATCACCGGGAGGTCCGAGGCGTCGGCGATGGCCCGGAAGTGGGCGGAGATTCCCGCCGGCGAAGGCCGGTTGTAGTACGGAGTCACCGCGAGAATCCCGTCGACACCCACCGCCTTCGCCTCCCTGGTCATCAGGACGGAGTGCGCCGTGTCGTTGGTTCCGGTGGAGGCGATCACCGGCGCATCGACCGCCTCGACCACCGACCGGAACAGGTCGATGCGTTCGGGGTCGGTGAGGACCGATCCTTCTCCGGTCGATCCGGCCACCACCAGCCCGTCGCTCCCGCTGGCCACCAGGTGGCGGGCCACCGAAGCGGCGGCGTCGAGATCCAGGGAACCGTCAGGTCCGAACGGGGTGACCATGGCGGTAACCACGGTGCCGAAGCGTGACATCGGAGCTCAGACCGCCCAGGGCGCCACGGGATGCGGGGAGGACGTCACGAATCCGCAGGCTACCAGCCCCCAACCCCCCGGCCGGTGCCGGTACCGGCGCTGGTGGCACCGTCCTGCCACCGGCCCGGTGGTCGGGGCCGCTCCCACCCTCCCGGATGGGACCCGTGGGCCAGGGTCAGGAGGCGAGCCGATCCTTCGGCGGGACCGAGGCCATGGCGTCGTACTCCTCGGAGGTGTCGACCCAAGATTCGAACTCGATGACACCCAGCTCGGTGAACTTGGTGCGCAGCCAGCCGTCAGCGGCATCCAGGAGGCCCAACTTCTTGCAGTTGGGGACGATCTTGGAGAACAGGAGGGCCTGGAACTCGCCCCGCTCGGGGGCTTGCTGCACCACCGGCACGATGGCCTTGGGGTCGACGCCCATCCGGTCCCATACCTCCTGCTGGAGGAACCGGTCCCGCATCCGCACGGCCGCCTCGAAGGCGAACTCCTGACGTTCGCGCAGTTCGGCGGCGTTCAACCCCTCGTAGTACTCCTGCAGGCTGAGCACACCGAAGGCCACATGGCGGGCCTCGTCAGCCATCACGTACCGGAGGAGCTGCTTGAGCAGGGGATCCGCCGTCATGGCGTGCATCAGGCCGAAGGCCGCCAACGCCAGTCCCTCGACCATGATCTGCATGCCGAGGTAGGTCATGTCCCAGCGCGAGTCGGCGATGATGTCGTCGAGCAGCATCCGTAGGTGGGCGTTGATGGCGTAGTGGCCGGACAGCTTCTCGTCGAGGTACTTCCCGAACACCTCGACGTGACGAGCCTCGTCCATGACCTGGGTGGCGGCGTAGTACTTGGCGTCGATCCACGGAACCGACTCCACGATCTTGGCCGTGCAGATGAGCGCCCCCTGTTCGCCGTGCAGGAACTGGGACAGGGTCCAGTTCTGACTCTCCACGCCGAACTGGACCCACTCCTTCTCCGACCACTTCTCCACCGGCGTCCCGGTCAGGTCGAAGCCGGCGCCGAAGCCGCCGTTCGCCTCAGCCTGCTCCTTGACCATCTTCTCCTGGTCGACCTCGGTTTCCCACGGGAGGTCGGTCTCTCCGTTCCACTGGGCTCCCTTGGCCTTCTCGTACAGCTTGTTCAGCTTGGGGCGAGCCCCCTTCTCGTAGTCCCAGGTAAAGATGGAGTCGTACTCCGAGTGGACCACATGGCGACCGTCTTCCTCTTCGGTGCCCACCAACGACAGGATGGCCTCGAAGTCGTCGATCTCGGCCCGGCCGATGATGTCCTCGGTGCTGCTCATCTCGGTGGTCATGACTTGTCTCCCTTGACACGCTGGGTTTCCGTAGAATCTGTTTGGGTTGAATCTATGGTGGTGGATCTCGAGGTTCGCAGCCCTCCGGCCCTGGTCGAGCCGGCCCTGGTGGTATGGCCCCGGGTCGGGTCGACCTGGGTGGCGACGGTCCTCTCCCGGCCGGCCCGGTCGAACGGGGTGATCACGATCGAAGCCTGGGTGGCGGCACGGTGGAGGGCCTCGATGCCCGGCACCACGAACGTCGTGACCAGCCGCTCCGTGTCGGCCGGGTCCGTCAGGTCGGTGCCGGGCGAAGGTGCGATGGCGTAGGACAGCACGATACGGGTGGCCCACTCGGCCACCCGTTCGGCCTCGGCCTGGGTCATCCAGCGGGCCAGGAACGGTGCGGCGAACCGGGAGGCCGCGGTCAGCAGACGGTTGGACTCGTCGAAGGCCAGGTGGCCCAGGATCATCTCGGGCTCATTGGCCACCAGGTAGGCCAGGGCCTCATGGTTGCGGATGCGGGAGGAGGCCTCGACGATGCCTCCCACCAGGGCTTCGGTCAGGTCATCGGCCTTCCCCAGTCGGACCCCGAGGGCGGAGAAGAGCCGGGCCATCTCGGTATCCACCACCGCCGAGAGGATCTCCTCCCGGCCGCCGGGGAACACCCGGTAGACGGTGGCCCGGGACACCCCCGACTGGCGGGCGATGTCGTCCACCCTGGTCTTGGTCGTGCCGTAGCGGGCCAGGCAGGTCAGCGTGCCGTCGATGATGCGTACGCGGTGTGGCGAACTCCGGTCCACCGATCCGGCACGTCCACGTTCCGCACTCGGCCCGTCGACACCCACGACACGGAGTGTGGCCTCCAGTACGCTCACCCTTGAAACGCTACGTCGATTTTTGTCTCACTGTCAATCACGTCCCGGCCCGCCGCTCCCCGAAGGGCTCACTCCGCTCGGGTCGGGACCCGGGCCCGCCACCACCCCGGGAAGGAGCTCCGACTCCACCAGCCGGGCCACCTGCTCAGGGTCGTCGAGGTCCCATCGGCCGGGCGCCGACATGTAGGAGAGGACCATTCGGGCCAGGAAGTCCGCCGCCTCCGCCGGGTCCACCCCCGGGGCCACACCCCGTTCGGCCAGGTAGGGGACGAGAAAGCTCGCGATACCCTGCCGGATCCGGATGCTCTCGACGGTCAGTGCCGGCAGCAGCTTCTCCGGCTCGGTCTGCATGACCCGCTGGAGGACGTCGTGCTCCAGGATCGACCGATGGGCGAACATGATGCCCTGCTCCATCACCTGCTCGAGCCCCTCGGCATCCTGCACGTGCTCGTACAGTCGCCGGAAGAACTCCAGCATGGCCCAGGACACCACGGCATTGAGCAGCTCCTCCCGACCTCCGGGAAAGGCGCGGTACACGGTGGCCCGGGAAACCGACGCCTCTCGGGAGGCGTCCTCCACCGTCGTCTTGGCCAGACCGGATCGGGCCACGCAGACGTAGGTGGCCTCGATGATCCGTTGGCGGGTGTCGTCCACGCGGCCCGAGGCCTCAGAGCCCGAGCAACGGCTCGATACCGAGGGTCACCCCGGGACGCTCCGGGACCGACACCACGGCCAGGACGACGCCGTCCATGAACGAGGAGCGGTCATAGGAGTCGTGCCGGATGGTCAGACTCTGCCCGGTGCCGCCCAGTATGACCTCCTGATGGGCCACCAGACCGGCCAACCGTACCGAGTGGATGCGGATCCGGGCCGGGCCCTCCCCGCCCCGAGCTCCCTCGTGCATGGTGGTCACGGTGGCGTCGGGACGGAACGCACCGGACCCCGAAGCGGCGCGGGCGGCGGCCATCCGCTCGGCCGACCTCATGGCCGTGCCCGACGGCGCGTCCAGCTTGCCGTCATGGTGGAATTCCACGATCTCGGCGCCGCTGAAGAACGGGGCGGCCATCTCGGCGAACCGCATCATGAGCACGGCCCCGATGGCGAAGTTGGCCGCCACCACGCAGTTGGGCGAGCCCACCGCCGGCCCGCCGAACCGTCGGCCCAGGTCGTCGAGGTCGGACTCGGTGAATCCGGTGGTGCCGACCACGGCGTGGATCCCGGCCTCGGCGCAGTAGGCCAAGGTCTCCCTGGCCACCTCCAGACGGGTGAAGTCCACCGCCACCTCGGTCCCGGCCGAGCCGAGGGACTCGAGCCCGCCGGTCACCGTGAGCGACCCCGCGTCGCGGCCGATCAGCGCCCCCAGGTCGGAGCCGCCGTAGCCGGGGTCGACCGCCGCCACCAGCTCGAGCTCCGGGTGGCCGAGGACGGTCCGACACACCTCCCGTCCCATCTTCCCCCCGGCGCCGACCACCCCGACTCGCATGCCGGTCACCCTACCGTCGCCCGGTCCGGCGTCCCGGGACGGGCGGCGGGCACCCGCCGGCCTGCAGCCCCGGCGCCACCGGGGTGCCACCCGCCGCCCCGCGGCTGGACGGCGCGTCCCGGCCGATGCTCACCCCAGCCGCAGTGATCCGGGATCGAAATCCGACTCGTCGAACGGCCCGACCACCGACAGGGTCCTCGGGGCGGCCACCAACTCGGTGGCCGAGGTGTGCACCTCCTCGAGGGTGAGGGCCTCGACCCGCCCCAGCACCTCGTCCACCGTGAGGATTTCGCCGTGGAGCAGCAGCCCGGCTCCGATCCGGCTCATGCGGGCCCCGGAGTCCTCACAGGCCAACAGCGTCTCGGCTCGGAGATTGCCCTTGGCGATGACCAACTCCCGCTCGGTGATGCCCTCCTCCCCCAACCGGTCGAGCTCGGAGGAGACGATGTCCAGTACCTCGGTCACGTGCTCGGGAGCGGTCCCCATCCCCACGCTGACCGAGCCGGCGTCGTGATAGGCCACCCGCTCCGACCACACCGAGTAAGCGAGTCCCCGGCGCTCACGGATCTCCTGGAACAACCGGCTCGACAGTCCGCCGCCCAGGACGTGGTTGACCACGGCCAGGGCATAGCGCTGCGGGTCGAGCCGGTTGACCGAGCGTGCGGCCAGCACCAGATGGGTCTGCTCGGTGGGCCGGCGGGCGACCGAGAGCGGCTCCACCTTGTCTCCGGGCGCCCAGCGCTCAGGAGTGCCACCGCCCTCGGACCCCGCGAACCGGTCCTCGATCCCCTGGGCCACGGCCTCGTGCCCGAGGTCACCGGCCACCGCCACCACCATGTTCCCCGGTCGGTAGTGGTGGCCGAAGAACTCGGCGATCCGGTCGGCGGTCATGCCCTCCACCGAGTCGTGGCTGCCGAGGACTTCCCGGCCCAGGGGATGATCGGGGAACAGGAGGGCGGAGCTCTGCTCGGCCGCCTGGTCCGACGGCTCGTCGGCGTGCATGAGGATCTCGTCCAGGATCACCTGGCGCTCGGCCTCGAGGTCGGCGGGCCGCAGTGCCGGTCGCCACATGATGTCCGAGAGGATGTCCAGTCCGAGCGGTAGGTGCTCGGCCAGCAGCCGGATGTAGAAGGAGGTGTACTCCTTGGTGGTGAAGGCGTTGAAGTCCCCGCCCACCTCGTCCACGGCCTCGGCGATCGCCGAGGCCGAGCGGTCGGCGGTGCCCTTGAAGAGCAGGTGCTCGAGGAAGTGCGACGACCCCGCCCGGCTCTCCTCCTCGTCTCGGGAGCCCGTGCCGACCCAGTAGCCGATGCACACCGAGCGGGCGTCCTCCATCCGCTCGGTGGCCAGGGCCAGCCCTGAGGGGAGGACCTCGGTCCGGATCACCGGGTGACGACCGAGACCATCGTCACCCGGTGCTCACCCGTGCTCAACGGCGACGGCGACCACCCCGGCCGCCACCGCCACCACCGCTGGGGCGGTCGGAGGACTCGACCGAGGAGGGGCCGAGGTCACCGAACTCCTGGACCAGCTCCTCCTCGAAGGCGGCCTCGAACGAGGCGGCCCCGGAGGGAGCAGGGCTCGACTCAGCCGGACGACGACCCCGTTCGGGACGGTCGCCACGGTCACCCGGATCGGCATGGTCGCCGCGGGGACGGTTCCGGCCACCTCCGTCACCCCGGCCCTCGCCGCGTCCGTTACGGCTCTCCCCACCCGACGATGCAGTGGCCGCGGGGGCCTCGCCGGCCAGGGACAGGGAGACCTTGCCCTGCGGGTCGATGTCGTCCACCCGCACCTCGACCGGCTGGCCCAGGTCGAACACGTCCTCCACCCGCTCGACCCGCTTGCCCTGGCCGATCTTGGAGATGTGCAACAGCCCGTCCCGACCCGGGAGGATGTTGACGAAGGCGCCGAACTTGGTGATGTTGACCACCTTGCCCTGGTAGGTGGCACCCACCTCGGCCAGCGGCGGGTCCAGGATGGTGGAGATCCGGCGACGGGCCTCCTCGACGGCCAGGCCGTCCTTGGCCCCGATGGTCACGGTGCCGACCATGCCGTCGTCGTCCACCGCGATGTCGGCCCCGGTCTCCTGCTGCAGTGCGTTGATGACCTTGCCCTTGGGTCCGATGACCTCGCCGATCTTGTCCATGGGGATCTCGAAGGAGATGATCTTCGGGGCCGACTCGGCCACCTCGCTGCGGGGCTCCGGAATGGCGCCGCCCATCACGTCGAGGATGGTGAGACGGGCCTCTTTGGCCTGCAGCAGTGCCTTGGTCAGCACGTCCAGCGGCAGGCCGTCGATCTTGGTGTCGAGCTGCAGGGCGGTCACCACGTCCTTGGTCCCGGCCACCTTGAAGTCCATGTCCCCGAAGGCGTCCTCGGCCCCGAGGATGTCGGTGAGGGTGACGTAGGTGCCACCGTCGTAGACCAGGCCCATGGCGATGCCGGCCACCGGGGCCTTCAGGGGCACACCGGCCGCCATCATCGAGAGGGTCGATCCGCAGACCGAGGCCATCGAGGTCGAGCCGTTGGAGGCCAGCACGTCCGAGACCAGCCGGAGGGTGTACGGGAAGTCCTCCTCATAGGGGACGACGGGCAGGAGGGCCCGCTCGGCCAACAGACCGTGCCCGATCTCCCGGCGCTTGGGGCCGCGCATGAACCCGGTCTCCCCGGTGGAGAAGGGCGGGAAGTTGTAGTGATGCATGTAGCGCTTGTGGTCATCGGGGGTGATGGTGTCCAGCAACTGGTTCATCCGAGGCATGCCCAGGGTGGTCACGTTGAGCACCTGGGTCTCCCCCCGTTGGAAGAGCGCCGAGCCGTGGGCCGTGGGGAACAGGTCCACCTCGGCGGAGAGCGGTCGGATCTCGTTGGTGGTCCGGCCGTCGATGCGGAGGCCCTCCTCCACGATGCGCCGCCGCACCAATTTCTTGGTCAGGCCTCGCACCGCCGCTTTGACCTCGCCCCCGCGGTCGGGGAACTCGGCCGCGAGCGATCCGGTGATGGTGGCGGTGGCCGCGTCCAGGGCCGCGTTGCGGTCGGCCTTGGCCACGATCTTGTTGGCCTCGGCGATGGCGTCCGAGCCGACGGCCTGGACCCGCTCGAACACGTCATCCTGGTAGTCGGAGAACGTCGAGTACTCGATGATCTCGACCGGGCCCCGGGCGGCCACGTAGGCCTCCACCATCTGGCGCTGGAGCACGATCGACTCGCGGATCCACTGCTTGGCCGCTTCGAGCCCGTCGGCCAGCACCTCTTCGGTGACCTTCGGGGCACCCTCGTCGTAGTACTGGAACGAGCGCTCGGAGCCACCGGCCTCGACCATCATGATGGCGATCTCGGCGTCCTCGGCCTCGGAGAGGGCCCGACCGGCCACCACCAGCTCGAAGGTGGACTCGTCTCCCTCCTGGAAGGTGGGGTGGGGGATCCACTGGCCGTCGGTGGAGTAGGCCACCCGGACCGCCCCGATGGGACCCTCGAAGGGGATGCCCGAGATCATCGAGCGCGGCCGAGGCGGCATTGATGGCCAGGACGTCGTGGGGGTTGACCTGGTCGGCGCCGAAGATGGTGCCCACGATGTGGACCTCGTTGCGGAAGCCCTTGGGGAACGAGGGGCGGAGGGGCCGGTCGATGAGCCGACAGGTCAGGATGGCCTGGTCGGAGGATTTGCCCTCCCGACGGAAGAACGAGCCGGGAATCTTGCCGGCGGCATAGGCCCGCTCCTCGATGTCCACGGTCAGCGGGAAGAAGTCGGCTCCCTCCCGGACCGACCGGGATGCGGTGGCCGTGGCCAGCAGGACGGTGTCACCGATCCTGGCCACCACGGCCCCGTCGGCCAGCTGGGCCAGTTTTCCGGTCTCGAGGGTGAGTGTGCGATCGGTGCCGCTGATGGGCGTCGAAACGGTTATGGCGTCTGACATGACGCTCCTTGGTCTGTTCGGGGACTCCCCGAGCCAGTTCCCAGTTGTCGACCACCCGGCTCGTGCACTCGGCGGCGGGGTAATCGGCAACTGGTGACTGACCTCGTCGGGAGCCCAATTGTGTGTGTTGTCTACGAACCGCCGTTGGTCCGACGGGCCGCTGCTACTGCACGCCGACACCGTGCCGGCCTGCGGTCCCCCGGCATGGCGCCGGCGGAGAAATTGCGACCGCCCGGCCGGAGCCGGGCGGAGCGAACGAAAGGCGCCTAGCGGCGGAGTCCGAGGCGACCGATGATCTCCCGGTAGCGCTCGACGTCGTTGTTTCGGACGTAGTCCAAGAGGCGCCGACGACGCCCGATCAGTTTCAGGAGACCACGACGGGTGTGGTGGTCGCCCTTGTGCACCTTGAGGTGCTCGGTGAGGTGGATGATGCGCTCGCTCAGGATGGCGATCTGCACCTCGGGGGATCCGGTATCGGTCTCGTGGAGCCGGTACTCGGAGATGGTGGCCTGCTTGTCTGGCATGTGGGGAGTGGACCTCTGATGTCTTCGGAAGGGCCGGCGGACGGAACACACCAGCATCCTCATGCTAGCAGGAACGCCGGCCATGCCGGGGTCCCCCGGCCATTCCTCCTGGGTGGCGCCACGGAGGGGCCCCCGCCGGCCCCCCTGCTCCCCATCGGCGCGACACCGGCGCGACAGACGACCGGCCCCCTGGGCGGGGACCGGTCGTCGCCGGATCGGACCGGGGCCGGAGCCGGACCTCGGGCGGCCGGGCGCTACTTGTTGGGCTGCGGCGTGATGCGCAGGTAGGGCTTGACGGCGTTGAAGCCCTTGGGGAACCGCTCTTTGGCCTCCTCGTCGGACACCGCCGGAACGATGACCACGTCGTCGCCGTCCTTCCAGTTGACCGGGGTCGCCACCTTGTAGTCCGCGGTGAGCTGGAGCGAGTCGAGGACCCGGAGGATCTCCTGCACGTTGCGGCCGGTCGAGGCCGGGTAGGTGAGGGTCAGCTTGATCTTCTTGTCCGGCCCGATGATGAACACGGAGCGCACCGTGGCGGTGTCGTTGGCGTTCGGGTGGATCATGTCGTAGAGGTCGGCCACTTTGCGGTCCTCGTCCCCGATGAGCGGGAAGTTGAGCGCCGTGCCCTGGGTCTCCTCGATGTCTCCGGCCCACTTGCCGTGCGAGGCCACATCGTCGACCGAGAGGCCGATGAGCTTGGTGTCCCGCTTGTCGAACTCTCCCTTGGCCGCCGAGAAGGCGCCCAGCTCAGTGGTGCAGATGGGAGTGAAGTCCTTGGGATGCGAGAAGAGCACTCCCCAACTGTCCCCGAGATACTCGTGGAAGTTGATGGTGCCCTCGGTCGTCTCCGCAGTGAAATCGGGGGCTTCGTCGCCCAGACGGATTGCCATGGATGCTCCTTTTTGTTGTGCGGTGAGGGTGTTGTTGTCGACAGGTGCCTCGTTCAAGAGGCCTCGCCGCGGCGTGCCAAACGGGTCCGGCAACCGCCACGGTCTCCCGCTGCGGGCCAGGATAGACGACCCCGCTCCAATTGTCGACCGAGTTGGTCGTGTTTATGCCCGGGGCCGGGCTCCCGCTCCGTTCTGGCTCTCCCCCGCCGGTTCCTGCATGCTTGGGGGCATGAACCCGACCGTAGTGGTGGAACGGGCCGGACCGGTCACGGTGGTGACCATCCACCGGCCGGAGCGCCGCAACGCCGTCGATCCGGCCACGGCCGCCGCCCTGCTCGACGCCTTCACCGGCTTCGACGAGGACGACGCCGCGGCCGTGGCGGTGCTGACCGGGTCCGGTGGCACCTTCTGCGCCGGCGCTGACCTCCAGTCCCTGGCCGAGGGCGCTCGGCACCGCGTCGCCGAGGACGGTCCGGGACCCCTCGGCCCCACCCGTCTGGCCCTGGGGAAGCCGGTGATCGCCGCCGTCGAGGGGTACGCGGTGGCCGGTGGCCTGGAGCTGGCCGTCTGGTGCGACCTCCGGGTGGCGGCCGAGGACGCCGCCTTCGGGGTGTTCTGTCGACGGTTCGGCGTACCGCTGATCGACGGCGGCACGATCCGGCTCCCCCGGCTGATCGGTCAGGGCCGTGCCCTCGACCTCATCCTCACCGGGCGGGAGGTCGGCGCCGAGGAGGCCCTCGCCATGGGACTGGTCAACCGGGTGGTGCCGCCGGGCTCGGCACGGGACCGGGCCGTGGCGTGGGGCCACGAGCTGGCCGCCCTCCCCCAGACCTGCCTGCGCAACGACCGACGCTCGACCCTGGATCAGTGGAGCCTCTCGGTCGAGGACGCCCTGCGCGCCGAGTATCGCTTCGGTCGGGACAGCCTGGCCTCGCCCGACGCCGCGGCCGGCGCCGCCCGCTTCTCCTCGGGGGCGGGGCGGGGCGGGGCGGTCGTCGGCACCGACCGCTGAGGACCGGATCGCCCGGTGCCCGAGCTGGCCGCCTTCGACTTCGACGGGACCCTGACCCACGGCGGCAGTGTCCTCCACTTCCTGGTGACCCTGGTGGGGCGCCGGGCCGCGCTCGGTGCCACCGTGGCCCTGGCCCCCCGTCTGGCCCGTGGGGCCCTGGCGGGGGGAACCCTGGCCGACGGGGCCAAGGAGCAACTGTTCGAGCGGGTGCTGGCCGGAGCGGAGGCCTCTCGGGTCGACGAGGTCTCGGAGCGCTTCGCCCGCCACCACCTGTCCCGCCACCTTCGCACCGACGTGCGGGAGCGGTTCGAGTGGCACCGCCACCGCGGCGACCGGGTGGTCATCGTGTCGGCCTCCCCCGAGGTGTACGTCCGGGTGGCCGGGGAGCTGCTCGGGGCCGACGGCGTGATCGCCACCCGCCTGGCCGTCGACGGGCACGGCCGGCTCACCGGCCGGTACGAGGGTGCCAACTGCCGGGGCCAGGAGAAGCTGCGGCGCCTCCGGGCCTGGACGGAGGAGGTCGGTGCCCGCCCGGACCGCCTGTGGGCCTATGGCAACAGCCGGGGCGATCTGCGGATGCTGGAGGCCGCCGACGTGGGGGTCAACGTCGGGCGGCTCGGCCGGCTGGGGCGACTCCGGGCCTATCCCGGACTCGACGACGCGCCGCCCGCAGGTGAGGGCGCCGGTGGCGGCGGGAGCAGGGCCGGCCTGGCGCCGACCCCGCGGCCACCGGGTCCCTGACCCCTCGCCGGGGTCACGCGGATCCGTCCCCGAACGGGGCCGCCCGGCGGTCCGTCCCGGGTCAGAGGTACTCCTTCTTGCGCATCCACACCAGCACGAACCAACCCCAGATGGGGGGCAGGTAGGCGGTGAAGAGACGCTGGACGAAGACCGCCGCCACGGCGTCGGTCTCGTTGATACCCGCCGCGGTCAGGCCGATGATCATCCCGGCCTCGACCACACCCATGCCGCCCGGCACCGGCGAGATCCCCCCCAGCATGGACCCCAGCGTGAGCACGACGATCAGGGTGGCCAGGCCGAGTCGGTCCCCGAAGGCGTGGAGGGAGGCGCCGAGGGCCATGGCCACGAAGATCTGGGCGGCCGCGCTCCCGCCGAAGATCTCCACGAGATTGCGGGGGTGCCCGGCCAGCAGCTTGAGATGGTCCCAGACCTCGGAGGCCTTGGGGCGGAGCTTGGCCGCGGCCAGCCTCCGCCACCGGGGGATGGCGAACACCAGGCCGAGGGCCACCCCCACCACCACCACGGCCACCACGATGAGCCACACCAGGTTGGAGCTGGACGAACCGGAGTCGCTGGTCGGGGAGGAGTCGAAGTGGAGGTTCCCGATGGCCAGGGGCAGGGCGATCAGGAACAGCACGCCCTTCACGATCCAGCTGGCCGTGCTGGCCAGGACGCCGGAGCTCACCGCCACGGTGGGGGTGTACCCCTCCTGCTGGAAGAAGCGGACCCGGGTGGCGAGCACCGCCATCGACCCTCCGGCCAGGGCCACGAAGGTGTCGGAGAGCTCGAGCGCCACGGTGCGGCCGTAGGGCAGGGGGTTGGTCACCGATCCCACGGTGGTCAGGGCGATGGCCGGGTAGGCCGCCTGGGCCAGCACGAAGGTCACCGCCACCCAGCCCCAGTCGGCGCCGGTGATGGTGCTCCACGACTTCCCCACGTTGATCAGCACCCCGATCAGGGCCCATCCCCCGATGAGGGTCCCCGCCACCAGGGCCAGGCTGACCCAACTGATCCGTCGGGGCTCGACCAGTTTGGGCACCTCCACCCCGACGCCGGCGGCACCCTGATCCCGGAGGGCCACGAGGAGGGCCTTCTTCCCGCGCAGGGTCCTCGACGCCACCGGGTCCAGGGCGGCCCGTTGCAGATGGGGAAGCGCGCCGGCGATGACCTCGGGGGGCACCGTCCGAACGGCGGCGGCCACCGCACGCTGCGGTCCGGCCACCACCGCCAGGGCGGCCAGGGCCGCCGCCGTGTCCCGGTCCAGTTGGTCGGCGGTCGCCACCGTGGAGGCGGTGCGGAAGTCCACGAAGCCCGCCGAACCGTCGTCGTCCACCACGATGGTCTCGGTGGAGAGGGCGCCGTGAGCGATCCGGGCCGAACGCAGGATCAGCAGCTCACCGAGGACTCGGTCGAGCGCCGCGTCGGGGATCACCGGTCCCGATGGCCCGGCCTCCCGGGCCCCGACCACCTCGGGCGGTTGGGCGTGCCCAGCGGCCTGGTCGGGATCGGCGCCGGGTGGTACCTCCGGGTCGGCCGGCGCCCCGGCGGCGTCGGGGCTCGGCGGCAGGACGTACTCGGCGAACATCGACAGGGGTCGCCCCGGGGGTGGCCGGGTGACCAGGAGTGCGTCCCGCGCCGGACCGGCCGGACCGGCCGCCAGCACGGTCGGCACCCGGGCCCCGGCCCGGTCGGCCATCAGGGTCAGGTAGGCCTCGTGTTCGACCTGCTGGCGCCGGGTCAGCGCCAGGGTCGGGCCCGAGTCCCGGTAGAAGAGGAAGCGCACCGTCTTGGCCAGCAGCTGGGCATCGGAGGCGTCGCGTCCGTAGACCGACACGTCGACCCGGGCCCCGTCGACCGTGCCGCCGAAACGACCGACGCCCCACTCCTGTTTGGAGGCGGGTCGCACGCCGACGGCGTTGATGCGGAGGTCGTCCAACAGCAGACCCACCTCACCGGTGGACGGAAGTCCGAGCGGCGACCCGAACGCCAGGTGCACCACGGCGGTGACCCCCCAGCCGACGGCCAGGCTGGCCAGGACCGCCAGTGGGACCCCGGACCCGTTGACCACCGCGGTGATGGCCAGCAGGCCGATGGCGGTCTCCAGACAGAGCTGCAGCCACCGGCTGAAGTAGGGCAGGGCCGCAGTGACCACGGCCACCGTGGCCGCCACCCGGGCCACCGGGAAGGCCAGGTCGACGTGGGCGTAGGCGGACGTCTGGGGACGTCCCCCGTCCGTCCCCAGCAGCACGGCCGACAGGATGCACAGGAGCCAGGCGGCCGCCCCCGACACGGCGATGTCCCTGATGGCCGAGAGGCGTCTCGACACCAGGGTCATGAAGGCGATCACGCAGACCACCCCGAGCGAGGTGATCCACCAGATGGACGAGATCAGCCATCGGACACCATCGGGCGGGGAGCCCATGGTGGTGGCCACGGTGTGCTCGAGGCTGGAGTCGGTCTTGGTGCCGAGCCAGCACACCACCAGGGCGGAGGCGGCCAGACCGAGCTTGACGGCGTCCGACCCTCGCCGACGGGTCTGACCGTCGCCCACCGGGGCGAAGACGACGGCTCGCCACCGTCGCCCCCGGGTCCGCCAGGACGCCGGACGAGGGCGGTCGGCGGGATCGGACGCTCCGGACGCCCCCGACGATCCCGGCTGGTCCGCGGCCTCGGTCACCCGGGCCGCGCCGTCGGCTGACGACCCCTCCCCACCCTCGAGCACAGGTGATTGGGTGGTCTCCGCTCCGGCCCCACCCGGCTCGACGGCTCGACCTGCCCCATCCCGGTGCCAGTGTTCCATGCCGATCTGAACACTACGGCGTGGTCCCGCGGGGGACGGTCATCGGTGCCGCCGGTCGGCCACCCGACGCCACGTCGGGTGGCCTCGGGGCCCGCGCCGTGCTCCACCGATCCCCGGCTACCCCGCTCCCGAGCCGTAGAAGCCGGCGTCGCCGAAGGTGAAGATCCCCCCGTCCCCCGCCACCAGCCAGTAGCCGAGTCCGTCCGGCGTGGAGGTCATGCCGACCACCGGCTTGACCAGGGAAAGGTTCCCGGTCGAGCCGGAGAAGGTGGCGTCGCCGAAGGTGAAGATGCCGCCGTCGGAGGCCACCAGCCAGTACCCGCGCCCGTCGGGGGTGGGGGCCATGCCCACCACCGGCCGGTTGAGGTGGATGTTGCCGGTCGAGCCGGAGAAGCCGGCGTCGCCGAAGGTGAAGATGCCGCCGTCGGAGGCCACCAGCCAGTACCCGCGCCCGTCGGGGGTGGGGGCCATGCCCACCACCGGCTGGTTCAATCTCATGCTCCCCGTCGAGCCGAAGAACCCGGCGTCGCCGAAGGTGAAGATGCCGCCGTCGGAGGCCACCAGCCAGTAGCCGGCCCCGTCGGGGGTGGCGGCCATCCCGACGATGGGCCGGTTGAGGTGCTGGGCGCCCATGGACCCGTGGAACCCGGCGTCGCCGAAGGTGAAGATGCCGCCGTCGGAGGCCACACCCCAGTAGCCCCCACCGTCGGGGGTGGGCGCCATGCCGACGATCGGCCGGTTGAGCGGCAGGCCCTCGGCCGACCCCAGGAAGGTGGCATCGCCGAAGGCGACGATCCCCCCGTTGTTGCCGGCCAGCCAGTAGCCCCGCCCGTCCGGGGATCGGGCCATGGCCACCGCCGGGCTGTCCAAGGCGGTGGCCGTGGTGAACCAGTCCGACCTCAACCCCACGCCGGCGGCAAAGGCGTCGCCGGTCAGCGAGACGTCCTGGTTGGAGCCCACCAGGGTCATGGTGGTGACCCGCCCACCGAAGTCGCCGTACCCGTTCCGCCCGGTGATGGAGATGGACCGCAGGTCGCCCAGCTGGGGCCAGGTGGCGTCGATGGTCGCCACCGGCACGGCGGTGGTCCAGTCATGATTGGGATTGCACGCCCCGGGGACGCAGACCGAGTCCCCGGCGTCGGGCACCGCCGGGAAGACCCCGGGATTGGTGTAGCCGCCCGTCGACGCCGAGTACTGGGTGGCCGCCACCACCCCGCCGGGGAACTCCATGACCTGCCCGCCGGTGGCCGAGGTGGCCAGGTCGGTGACGGCGCTCTCGTTCAGTGTCCCCCGGTAGGTCTGACAGGCGAGGTCGCAGGTGTCGGCGTAGCCCCCGTAGGAGTTGGGGCTCGCCATCACGTACGACCGGGTGGCCACGGCCTGGGCCTCGAGCTCCTGGAAGCCCCACGCCTGCCCCTGAGGTCCGGCGGCGCCGAGCGATCCCCAACCGGCGGGCGACTCGTTGGGCACCACGCCCGCCACGTACTGCTCGAGGGGCACCTCGTTGACCGTCCGGGCCTGCTGCAGGGAGTTGTAGGTGGCCAGGATGGAACCGTGCATGGTGACGTTGGCGGCTCCTCCCAGACAGAGGGTGAGCGTCTCTGAGCCGTCGTCGGGGCTGGGGGTGGCCGTGGGGTCGGTGGTCGAGGCCACGACGTTGGTCCAGGTGCCGTCAGGATTACCCGCGCACGAAGACGACGTCCACACCGCCCACGCCGGCCCGGGTACCTGGGTCATCAGCGCGACCTGCCCCGGAGGGAAGTACACCCCGGCCACGGTGAATCCGGTGGCGGAGGCCACGATCAGGTTGTTCCCGTCGTTCTCGGTCATGGCCACGGTGACGACGTGGGCCTCCTGCGGCGCCGGCAGCGTGGCCAGGCTGGTCCCTCCGTAGTACGCCCCCAAGATCGAGGGGTAGGGCGTCTGGGCCAGCGCGGACCCCAGCGCGCCCCACTGCCCCATGCCGTGACCGTGACCGAAGCCGTGTCCCTGGATGATCACCGACGAGGACGGGTAGGCGGCGGCCGGTGGCGTCGCCAGGCCCACCCCCACCAGCCAGGCCAGCAGGACCCCCACCGTGACCGCCCCCACCCCACGCCGGCCGCCACCGCCCCGGTGCCGCTTCGTGACTGGATCCGGATTCACCTGCACCTCGGGAGGCAGAGTACCGCCACCGTCCCACGCTGGCGCGGACCAGCGCTTGGACGGATCTCCGGGCCGGCGGTGCTAGACGGAGCTGACCCCCTGGACGGTGCAGGCCGCGTCGAGGGCGGCGGCAAAACGCTCCCTGACCCGCGGCAGGGCGAAGGACTCCACCCGTTCGGCGGCCGCCCCGGCCAAGACGCTCCGCAGGTTCTGGTCGTGAACCACCCGGTCGATGGCCGCGGCCACCCGGGCCGGGCCCTTGTCCGGCAGCACCAGGCCGGCCCCCTGGACGGTCTCGGGTACGGCCGTGTTGGCGTAGGCCACGATCGGCAGACGGTGGTACATCGACTCCAACAGGGGAACGCAGAACCCCTCGTGGTTGGAGAGGCAGCAGAACGCGTCGGCGGCGGCGTAGTAGGCGATGAGCTGTTCGTGGGTGACCACGCCGGCCATCTCCACCGCATCGGTGAGTCCGAGCTCCTCGATGAACCGATCGAGGGCCACCGAGTACTCCTCGCTGATCGATCCCCCCACCACCTGGAGCCGGGCCTCCGGGTCGTAGAGCCGACGGTAGGTGGCCAGGGCCTTGATCAGATCGTCCTGGCCCTTGTGAGGGGAGACCTTGCCCACGAACAGCAGATCGGCTCCGCCGTGCGACTTCTGGGCGGCCAGCCGCGCCTCCACGGCCGGGTCCGGTGCGCCCGCAAAGCTGTCGAGGTCGATGAGCAGGGGGATGGTCGTGGTCGACCGGTAGCCGGCCGAACGGAGCTCCCCCTCGTTGAACCGTGAGTCGGCGACGGCGAACTCGGTCACCGGGGCCAGGTCCCGCAGCTGGGCCCGTCCCCACCGAACCTCCTCCCCGACCTCGGGCATCCATGCCTCGATGAGGTCGGCCGGAGTGATGTTGTGGTAGTTCACGAACTTCCGCTCGGGTCGCTCACGGAAGACATCGGCCACGCCGCTGCCGATGGACAGCTGGTACAGGAGGACCCGTCCGTTGGCCGGATGGTCGCTCAGCCTGCCGACGGGATACCCGAACTCCAGTCGGTCCGATGAGGCATTGCCGTAGTAGATGTCGGACCGGTACCCGCGCGACCGGAGTAGGTCACGGAGCTGCACGGTGTGCCCGCCGATGGCGTCACGGCTGGCCAGCGTGGGAATGACCTGGTCGATCCGGTCGACGCCGCCGTCCGTCACCGGTCGATCACGAGGCGGACTCCTCCCACCCGGCGAGTGGTGCGAACTGGGCACCGCTCACGGTGGGGACCTCGCCGGTGTGCCCGCTGGACCGGAGCCGGAAGCTCACGTCCAGCGGCAGGCGCACCCGACCGGTGGAGCGGCCGTTGTTGGCCACCTCGAACTGGGTCACCTGGTCCTTCCAGTCGTACACCGCGGTGTCGGTGGCGCTGCGGACGCCGACGCTCACCGAGTAGGTCCCGTCCAACAGGGGCACTTCGGGGAAGAAGAACCGGACCACTCCCCCACCCTCGGGAACGTCCAGGGCGCAGAGCGGATCATCGGGGTCGGAGGCGAAGACCAGCTCGTTGGCGTCGTCATGGATGGCAATGGTGGCCATGGCGTTGGGTACGGCGGCCAGACTGTCCAGATCCGCCGTCACGGTCAGCGACTCGCCCGGATACAGATGCTGGCGGGATCCGCTCCCCCCGTGCTCGGCCTGGACCGTCCCGATGGCGAAGACGTTGCCGGCGATCCCCCCGGACTCCGATCCCTCGAGCGTGCCCACCCCCAGCAGATCGGCCAGGTACACCCGGATGCCCTCGCCGGCTTCGTCCACCGTGATGACACGGCCGTGGTTCATCACCATGACACGGGCGCAGTTCTGGCGGATGGTGTCGGTCCCGTGGCTCACCACCACGATGGTCCTTCCCTCGCGCTGGAATTTCTTCACGTGGTCCAGGCACTTCCGCTGGAAGTTGGCGTCCCCCACCGCCAGCACCTCGTCCACCAGCAACACGTCGGGCTCGACGTTCACCGCCACGGCAAAGCCGAGCCGGACGTACATCCCGGAGGAGTAGAACTTGACCTGATTGTCGATGAACTCCTCGAGCTCGGCGAAGGCCACGATGTCGTCGAAGCGCTTCTCGATGTCCGAGTGGGACAGGCCGAGGAGTGAACCGTTGAGGAAGATGTTGTCCCGCCCCGACAGATCCGGTTGGAAGCCGGCGCCCAGCTCCAACATGGCGGCCAGGCTCCCCCGGACCCGGATCTCCCCCGAGGTGGGCTTGAGGATGCCGGCGATGCACTTGAGCAGGGTCGACTTCCCGCACCCGTTGCGGCCGAGGATCCCGAACGTCTCCCCCTGGTTGATGTCGACGTTGACGTCGCGCAGGGCCCAGAACGGGGTGAACGGCATCTTCCCGCCATGGATGACCCGTTCCTTCAACGAGGTGTGCTTCTCGTTGTAGAGGCGGAACTGCTTGGAGATGTCCCGGACCTCGATGGCGACGGCCACGATCTAGAGCTCCTCGGCGAAGTTGCCCTCGAGCCGGCCGAACACGATGAGGGCCAGCAGGAACAGCCCGACGCTGGCGGCCAGGACGATGCCGCCAGGCCGGCGTACGTGCCTACGCCCCAGTGGGGAGGACGTGGTACACGATGCCCTGGTAGGTGTACTGGGTCATTCCCGTAGATGGCCCGCTGGAAGGTCATGGCGATCGGGCGTGATGGGATTGCAGAGGATAGACGTACTTGCAGCCAGTTCAGGAGCCGGGTGGTCGTGGCCACCCCGGAGAGGAAGATCTGGCCGTAGGAGTAGACGATGGGGGTGGCCCAGAACCACGCCATCAGCAGGACCTCGGTGAGGTGTTGGGTGTCCCGGAGATAGACGTTGACGGCGGAGAGGAAGATGGAGACGGCGCCGGTGAAGACGATCAGGGCCACGAGGGCCAGCGGCAGGATGGCGACGAAGGTGAGGTCCGGGCGCGATCCCGAACAGCAGCATGGCGCAGCACCAAGACCACGACCTGGATGGCGAAGAGGACCATCGACACCCCGACCACCGAGAGCGCCAGCAGCTCGCGGGGAAAGGCCACTTTCTTCGACGATGCCGGCCTTGCCCACCACCACCCGGTGGCCGACATGGCCGCCACGTTGAACAGGTTCCACACCAGCAGGCCGGCGAACAGCCAGATGGCGAAGTTGGGCTGACCGTTCTTGGCGATGATCTTGAAGACCACGTAGTAGATGGTCAGCACCAGGGCCGGGTTGAGCATCGACCAGACGTAGCCGAGGACCGAATTCTTGTACTTGACCTTCAGCTCGGTCCTGATGAGGAGGAACAGCAGCTCACGGTTGGTCCACAGGTCCTTGAGCCTCTGGCCCAGCTGGACCTTCCCGTTGACCACGGTGATCTGGTCATGGCTCTGGCCGGGAACGAAACGGGTGCTGCCGCCGATCGAGGAAACCCGCTCGGGCTCCGCGGCTGCGGGCTTCTCCACGCCGAGGCTCACTAGCTGGCGGCTCCCGCGCCGGCCGTCGGGACCTCCATGGCGTCCTTCTGGATCACCTCGTCGATGAACCCGTACTCACGGGCCTCGTCGGCAGTGAACCAGCGGTCGCGGTCCGAGTCGGCCTCGATGCGCTCCACCGGCTGGCCGGTGTGGAAGGCGATCCGCTCCGCCATCATGCGCTTCAGGTACATGATCTGCTCGGCCTGGATGGCGATGTCCGACGCCTGCCCCTGCATCCCCCCGGACGGCTGATGCATGAGGATCCGGCTGTGAGGGAGGGCGAACCGCTTCCCCGGGGTCCCGGCGCAGAGCAGGAACTGGCCCATCGAGGCGGCCAGTCCCACGCAGATGGTTCGCACGTCGCAGCGCACGTACTGCATGGTGTCGTAGATGGCCAGGCCATCGGTCACCGAGCCCCCCGGCGAGTTGATGTACACCGAGATGTCGCGGTCCTGGTGCTCTGCCTCGAGCAGGATCAACTGGGAGCAGACCAGGTTGGCGGTGTTCTGGTCGATGGCGGAGCCGATGAATACGATGCGCTCCTTCAGCAGGCGCTGAAAGATGTCGGAGCCGGGCCCGACGTCGGCCCCGGATTTCATCTCGAGCGAGCCTCCCACCGGGTCTGGAGTGCGGGCATGCGCGAACAGCTGACGGGTAGTCGTCCATGGGGGCAAAGCCTAGTGGCTGGGACCTTTCGGCGGGCGCAGGGCGGAGGTTCGGGGCGTGCGGGATGGGGGTCCGACCCACGGGCCCGCTGCCCCGCCAGGGCCGGTCGTCGAGGACACCCTGACCTGGCATTCTCGGCTACGACCGGTCCCGGGTCCTATCGGGCCGGCCCTACGACCTGCGCCCCATCACCCGGCGACGTGGTCACCCGGCGCTCAATGACCCGGAGCGGACGTACTCCCGGCCCGAGGCCGGCAGCACCAACCGCTTCACCCCGGTCGGCCGGCGTGGGCCCCGTTCGACCACCCCGGCGAGGAACTGCGTGTACCGGTCGATGATGGACGGCCAGCGGTAGAAGCGCTCGGTGTACGTTCGCCCGGCCTCGCCGAGGGCGCGGCGCAGCCGGTCGTCGGCCATCAAACGCTCGACGGCGACCTCGAAGGTCCGGTACGACTCGAACCACAGCCCACCGCCCGAGCGCCGGCAGTGCTCCATGGTGGCGGCGCAGGACGCGTTGACCAGCACCGGGAGGTCGAGGGACCACGCCTCCAGCAGCACCAGCGAGAAGGACTCGTAGGCCGACGGGTTCACCATGGCCCGGGCCCCGGCCAGGATGTCCCACTTGTCCGCCTCCGACACCGTCCCGGTGGCCACGATGTCGGGGTGCCCGGGGGCCTTGTCCGAGATGGGGCCGACCATGGCCAGGGCCAGGTCGCCGGGGTGGCGCTCCTTGTACCGGGCGAAGTACTCGGCCAGCATGCCGCACCCCTTGTGCTCGTCCACGCGGCCCAGATAGCAGAGGTAGGGACGGTCGCCGAGCCCGAGGATCTCGCCCTCCCGGCCGCCCTGCGCCGGCCGGCTCGTTGACCCCCAGCCCCAGCACGATCTGGGGCGCGGCCCCGTTGCCGAAGGCGTACTCCATGAGATCCCGTTCGGCCTGGGTGTGGTAGACGAAACCGTCCACATGGCGGAAGCTCTGGCGGAATGCCGACAGGTAGAGGGCGGGCTCGTCGTGTGCCGCCGGATGGAGCACGGTGGGTACCGGGGACACGGCGATCCCGTCGACCGTGGTGGCGAAGAGATAGGGATAGCAGGCCACCACGTCGGCGTCGGTGGCGGAGACCGCGTCGACCAGGCCCGGGCACATCGGGCCGTTGAGGGCCACCCAGCGCCGCGCCTCGGCCAGGCCGACCGCGGTCGGGGCCAGGCGGATCTTGGCGTCGAGGTCGAAGTAGTCGAGCTGCCGCTGGCCGGCCGTCGGGAACCGGTGCACGGTCACCCCGTTGAGGGTGGAGGTGCCCGGAGGCTCGGTGTTCTGCCAGGTGAGATGATCCATGGCGCAGCTGGTGAGGACCTCGACCTGCCACCCTGGCCGCTGGCAGAGGCGCTCGGCCAGCATCCGGGCCGCCGTCTCGGCCCCGCCGATCACCTCGGTCCCGTAGCGCGGCGTGACGAAGGCCAGCTTCACGAGCCCGTTTCGTCCCCCGGTCGCCCGAGGCCGCCCGGCGCCGACGGCGATCACCGCTCGCGGACGGCGACCAGCAGGTACTCGCCCGGCCCGAGCAATGCTTGGTTGAGGACGTCGATGGCCGCGTTGATGGCCGCGGCGTCGGGGTTGGCCGGCGCCACGTGGTCCAGCCGGCGGTCGGTGCCCCCGTAGGTGACCCGATCCACCCGGAGCCCCTGGTCGGCGAGGAGCCGGGTCCAGGTCTCGGCGTGGAGGGGACGGCCCGGGGCCAGGTCGCTGATCACCGGCGAGATGCCGGCCATCCACGACTCCGGGGTGGCGGAGTGGAGGACGAGCACTCCACCGACGGCGAGGCGTGCCGCGGTCGACCGCACCAGGCGATCCCGCTCGTTGGCGTGGAGCCACTGGACCGATCCGGTCACGACCATCCCGGACAGGGCGTCGTCGGCCACCACCTCGAGGTGGGCCAGGAGGGCCTCCGCCCGGACGTCCAGCCCTCGGGAGAGGGGCGCTTCGACCGCCGACTCGCTGGGGTCCACGCCGTAGGCATCGACACCCGCGGCGACCAGGGCGTCGAGCAGGGTCCCGGTTCCGCAGTCGGCGTGGAGCACCCGTCCCCGGACTCCCGGAGAGTGCCGCGAGCGGCCTCCGGGGCCCACCACGAGGCGCCGGGGTCGGACGACGGCACCACCGCAGCCGGGAGCGGCGGCGTGCGCTGGACCTCCACCGCCGCCTCGAGGTCCTCCACGTGGTCCACGACCACATGGAGCATGCGCGACACCGACCAGGCGAACTTCACGATCTGGTGGACGATGAACCCGATGTACCAGCCCATCGACTTGCGGATGAGGCGCTTCACATAGGTCCCGACCGCCTTCTGCGACGCCACCGGGACGGCGATGTCCACGTAGGCGGACCGGTCCACCAGGGACAGCGTCTCGCGCAGTCGGGCCTTGCCGTGCAGTCCGATCGGCGAGAACTCGAGGAACAGCTCGTCGA
Source organism: uncultured Acidimicrobiaceae bacterium (assembly GCA_963833585.1). Classification (GTDB taxonomy): domain Bacteria; phylum Actinomycetota; class Acidimicrobiia; order Acidimicrobiales; family RAAP-2; genus Bog-756. The sequence goes on from CAWHYF010000005.1 coordinate 812,112, forward strand.
GCTCCTGCTCGAGGCCGGCGGGAAGGTCACCCGACGCCCGGCGCCGTCTGACCTCGGCGTCGATCTCCGCCATCACCTCGTCCAGATAGCGGACCCGGTCGGGAGGATCGTCCGCCGGCCCGCCGGCGGACGGGAGGGGCCGGTCCGGGACCACCGAGGGCGTCGAAGGCTGCGCTGGTGGCACAGGGTGACTATAGCCAGGGCCCCACCGGATCCCCGTGATGGCGTCCGGCGCCGGTGGCCGATCGGCTCCCCGGTGCGCGGTGGTGCCGTTCGGTAGGCTGGCGGCGCCGCGGGCGTGGCGGAATTGGCAGACGCGCCGGGTTTAGGTCCCGGTCCCTTCGGGGATGGAGGTTCGAGTCCTCTCGCCCGCACGTTCGATTCCCCGAGCCTCCGGTGCCCTTGTCGAGCGCGCGATCCGACGGTGTTAGCTGGTGTCCGTGCCTCTCGACGGTGAGTACGAACCGAGCGCGGCCCAGTGGGTCCGCGACCAGGTCGACCTCTACGAGCGGTCGGGCGGCCTCGAGGGGACCACGCTCCGCGACCTGCCGGTGGTCATCCTCACCAGCCGGGGAGCCTCCTCCGGCAAGCTGCGCAAGACACCGCTGATGCGGGTGGAGCACGACGGCACCTACGCCGTGGTGGCGTCCCAGGGCGGTGCCCCCACCCATCCGCTCTGGTACTTCAACCTGAAGGCCGATCCCCACGTCGAGCTGCAGGACGGTCCGGAGAAGTCCGACCGGACGGCCCGCGAGGTCACCGGGGACGAGAAGGCGATCTGGTGGGAGCGGGCCGTGGCCGCCTATCCGGACTACGCCGACTACCAGGACCGCACCGAGCGTCAGATCCCGGTCTTCGTCCTGGAGTAGCGCCGGGTCGCGGGTCCGGGCTCCCGACCCGACCCGGGATCGGGACTCAGGCCGGCTTCTGGATCAGCAGGGCCAGCAGGTAGCAGCCGGCGGCGTCGTAGTAGATGCCCCGGTTGGCGGCCAGGGCGGTCCGGTCGAACTCGCCGCGGGCCACGGCGGACCCGCCCCAGTTGAGGCCCCGCTCGGTGAGCACGGTGAAACCGGCCGCAGTGACCTTGTCCCGGAGCTCGGGCAGCGTGTACTCCACCTTGTGGTCGGGATCGATGAAGGAGGACTGCTGCAAACGGCAGACCACTCCGTTGGGCGTGTCGATGGCCATGAAACCCCCGGGCCTGAGCACCCGGAACGACTCCTTCAGGACGACGTCCCCGTCCTCCACGGTCACGTGCTCGATGGACTGGCCGCTGTAGATCAGGTCCACCGACTCGTCCTCGGCAAACGACAGGTCGGCCATGGACCGGTACTCGTAGCGGACCAGGCCCCGATCGGTCCGGTTGGTCCCGAAGCGCTCCGAGTGGTAGAGCGGGTGCCGATCGTCGGGGGGAAGGTCGACGATCACCAACTCGTCGAAGTCGTAGGGATAGCCCAACGCCACCAGTGCGCCACGGGCATCCCACGTGGCCCCCCCGCCCAGGTCGACGATGCGCCGGGCCGGGGGCAGCCCGATGATGAACTCGCTCCGGCTGGCGTGGAGGGACACGTGCAGGCCGGCGGACAGGATGGGCACCTGGGTCCGGTACTCACTCGAGGCGCGCACCCGGTCGACCAGGTCGGCGTGGGTCAGCTCCCCTCTGGCCATGCCCTCGGCCTGCTCGGTCCAGGCCGGTTCGTCGGGCTCGCGGCGGAGCAGCACGTTGTAGGCCATCCGGACGGCCTCGCGGGGTGGCAGCTGCTGGAAGGAGAGGGCGGCCCAGCGGGTGGCCTCGCGCCTGGCCTTGCGTTCGACCCGGTGGAGCTGGGGCGCCACCCCCCGCAGCGCCCGGCCGACCGATCCCGTCGGTCACCGGGTCCGGGTGGTCCACCTGGTCCACCGCCGGGTCCATGACCGCTCACATCGTCTCCGTTCACCTGTGCCGACCCGAGCGAATGTACCATCGCGCTCCCCGCCCCCCGCCGTCGGACCGCTCCGCCCGGGCCGGTCTTGCCGACCGGGCCGGTTTCGGCCATGCTTCCCCGGTTCCGCTCCCACACTCCACCGCCGGCCGGCGCGACGGACACGGTGGGGGAGATCGGGGGACCCGGGCCCCGAGCGGGCCGGTGGACGGAGCACCACGGGCGCCGCGCCGACACGGGTCCCGCTCCGGCTGCAGGGAGCCCGGGCGCCAAGACCTGGCAACGACCGACAGAGCGATCAGACACGAGCGATCAGACACAGGAGGACATCATGGGAGTACTCGACGGCAAGGTGGCGATCGTCACCGGTGCAGGACGGGGGATCGGACGGGAAGAAGCCCTGCTGCTGGCCTCCGAGGGCGCCAAGGTCATCGTGAACGACGTCGGGGCGTCCCTCCAGGGCCAGGGCGGTGACAAACACCCGGCGGAAGAGGTCGTCGAGCAGATCAAGGCCGCGGGCAGCGATGGAGCGGTCAACGCCTCGGACGTCAGTTCATGGCAGGGGGCCAAGGAGCTGATCGATCAGGCCGTCGAGACGTTCGGCCAGCTCGACATCCTGGTCAACAACGCCGGCATCCTCCGGGACAAGATGAGCTTCAACATGGAGGAGTCCGACTGGGACGACGTGATCCGGGTGCACCTGAAGGGTCACTTCGCCCCGTCCCACCACGCCGCCGTGTACTGGAGGAACCGGGCCAAGGCCGGTGAGACGGTCAGCGCCCGCATCATCAACACGTCCTCGGAGGCCGGGCTGTACGGAAATGCCGGCCAGGCCAACTACTCGGCCGCCAAAGCCGGCATCGCCTCATTGACCTGGGTCCTGGCCCGGGAGCTCGAGCGGTACGGGGTGACCGTGAACTCCATCTCGCCCCGGGCCCGTACCCGGATGACCGAGACCCTGTTCGGTGAGATGGCCAAGGCCGACGAGGGCTTCGACGAGTGGGACCCGCGGAACATCGCCCAGCTGGTGGCCTTCCTGGCCTCGGACGCCGCCTCCGACGTCACCGGCCAGAACTTCGTGGTGTTCGGCGGGAACGTCTGGGCCATGGGCGGATTCCACCCGGTGGGCGAGCTGCACCGCGACTCCATGTGGACCCCCGAGCGAGCTGGCCGGGGCCAAGGGTGAACTGTTCAAGGAGGTCTCCTCGGGCCTGCCCAAGTTCAGCTTCTTCTGAGCCCCCACCAGGGCCGGAGGTCGGTCGGTCAGGCCCTGGAGGGCACCACCGCGGTGGCCTCGCCGACCACCTTCTCCTCGCCCTCGGCGTTCTGCAGCCGGACGTCCAGGTCGATCAGGTGGTCGGCGCCCTCGGTGCGTTTCCCGGTGACCACGATCTTCGTACGGAGCTCCTCGTCGGGCCAGGTCTGCTTGGCGAACCGGGCCCGATAGCGGCGGACGTTGCCGACGCCCACGTAGTCGGTCAGGGCCGTCCCGAGAAAGCCCATGGAGAACATGCCGTGCCCGAACACACTGGGCTGGCCGGCCTGGGTGGCCTTCACCTCGTCGTGGTGCATGGGGTTGTAGTCGCCCGACGCGCCGGCGTACATCACCAGATCCGTCCGGGTCAGGACCCGAGCGAGTTCAGGCGCCTCGTCCCCCTCCTTGACGTCCTCGAAATACAGAACCTGGTCAGACATGGTCCCGTCCTCCCTTCCCCGGCCACCCGCGGTGGCCCGTCTGGTCGTTCATCCTCTCACCGCCCGCCCTTCAGTCGCTGTCCTCGCACCTTCATCGCCCGGGCTCCGGATCCCGGGGCAGGCCGAGCAGGCGCTCCCCGATCACGTTGCGCTGGACCTCGCTCGTCCCTCCGGCGATGGTGAGGCACTTGCTGTGCAGCACGCCATGGGCCGACACCGCGGCATCTCCGAGGGTGACCGCCCCGTCGGGGCCGGCCAGATCGAGACCGAACTCGTGGACCCGCTGCTCGAACTCCGCCCCGAGCAGCTTCCCCACACTGGACTCCGGACCCGGCTGCAGCCCCCCCACGGAGCGGAGGGTGGCCCGCATCCCGAGCTGGGCCAGGGACTGGGCCTCGGCGAGCAGCTCGCCCAGGCGATCGAGGGTCACCGGATCCTGGAGGGCCCGGTCGGCCGCCACCCGGGCCACCACCCCTTCGAGCGCTCCTCCGAAGGCCGAGTCGGTCGACAGCGAGACCCGCTCGTTGGCCAGCGTGGTCCGGGCCAGCCGCCACCCGCCGTCGACCTCACCCACCACGCAGTCGTCCGGCACGAAGCAACCGTTGAAGAAGACCTCGTTGAACAGCGCGTCACCCGTGATCTCGCGGAGGGGACGGACCTCGATCCCGGGCGACCGCATGTCGACCAGGAAGTAGGTGATGCCGCGGTGCTTGGGCACGTCCGGATTGGTCCGGGCCAGGCAGATCCCCATGTGGGCACGGGTGGCCACCGAGGTCCACACCTTCTGCCCCTCGAGCGACCAGCCCCCCTCCACCCGGATGGCCCGGGTGGAGAGCGCGGCCAGGTCGGATCCGGCCCCCGGCTCGCTGAACAGCTGGCACCAGATGATGTCGCCGCGGAGCGTCGGCTCCACGAAGCGCTCGGTCTGCTCCGGCGTGCCGTGGGCCATGATCGTGGGGAGGGCCCAGGCCGCCACGGCCAGGTTGGGACGGCGCAGTCCCACCTCGGCGCAGACCTGGTCGATGACCAGCTGCTCCACCGCCCCGGCGTCCCTCCCCCACGGCGCGGGCCAGTGCGGGGCCAGCAGACCTTCGTCGGCCAGGGCCCGGCGCTGCTCGGCCGGATCCTCGAGCGCGCCGATGGACGCCACCACCGGTGTCAGCTGCTCGCGGAGGCGCTCGGCCTCGGGGGGTAGGTCGATGGAGAGCCGTCGGCGCCCGCCCTCCAGGGCCAGCCGGGACGCCGCCGCCCGAAGCGGCGCCGTGCCCCCGAGGATCTGGCGGAGCGTGGTGGCCCGGCGCAGATGGATGTGCGCGTCGTGCTCCCAGGTGAACCCCATGCCCCCGAGCACCTGGATCGTCGCCTTTGGACGCCTCGACGTAGCCGTCCAGGGCCAGCGCCCCGGCCAGTTGGACGGCCAGTCGGGCCTGGGAGCCGTCCCCGCCCGACCGCCCGTTCGTGGTCCAGGGCCGAAGCCGCGTCCCAGGTCGCCGCCACCGCCTGCTCCACCGCCACCAGCATGTCGGCCAACCGGTGCTTTATCCCCTGGAACTGGCCGATGGGACGACCGAACTGGTGCCGGGTCCGGGCGTGCTCGGCCGCGGTGTCCAAGCACCAGCGGGCTCCACCGGCCGCCTCGGCGGATGCGACCACCAGGGCCAGCTCCCGGATGCGGTCGCTCGATGCCCCGGCGAGCACCCGCTCGGGGGACACCGCCATCTCGTCCACCGTCCAGCGTGCCGAGGGCCGGGTGGGGTCGAAGCTGGGAAGCGGCTCGATCCGCACCGCCGGCTCCGCGCTCCACCAGCACCCAGCGCACCCCGCTGTCGGTGGCCACCGGGGCCAGCAGCAGGGCGGCCACCGCCCCGTTGAGGAGGGGTCCGACCGAGCCCGAGACCTCGGAGTCGAGCCGTCGGGCCCGGACCGTCCGGTCAGGCCGGCCGGGGCCACCGTCGCGCCGTCGGGGGCGGCGGCGGGAACGGCCAAGGAGGCGGGCCGGCTTCCATCCACCAGATCGGGGCACGAGGTCCTTGACCAGTTCGGGTGGGCCGCACTCGGCCACCACGGCGGCCACCAGTGCCGTGGAGTCCCAGGGGCCGGGGGCCGCGGCCCGGCCCAGCTCCTCGGCCACGACGGCCAGCTCCAGCAGGCCGGCCCCTTGACCGCCGAACTCCTCGCCCACGTGGATGCCGAGGGTGGCCTGGGTCCCGAGCTCCTCCCAGAACGGAGGGAGGGTGTCGCGTACCGGCGTCGAGCGCGGCCCGGGTCACCTCGGGAGAGCAGCGCGACTCCATCCAGCGTCGCAGCGAGGACCGGAGCTCCTCGTGCTCGTCCTGGATGCCGATCGGCACGGTCAGGCCCCGATCCGGGGAGCCGGGTCCGACCCGGCCGGCCGGACGATCACAGGGGGGGAGGGCACGGAAGAGTTTCTACCATCTCGGTCTCCCCGGACCAGAACCGGTTCTACCCCTGGCACCCCGGCTACCAGCCCCGGAACACCGGGGGGCGGCGCTCGGCGAAAGCGGCCAGACCCTCGCGGCAGTCGTCGGTGCCGGTCACCAGCTCCTGGGCCACCGCCTCGTCCCACAGGGCCGTGGCCCGGTCGGACTCCAGGGACCGGTTGGTCAGGTACTTGGTCACGCTGATGGCCCGGGTCGGACCGGCCGCCAGCCGCGACGCCCACTCGCCGGCCAGGGTCAGCAGCTGGTCCCGGGGGACCACCCGGTTCACCAGTCCGAGTCGCTCGGCCTCGGAGGCGGACAGGTCGTCCCCGAAGAAGAACAGCTCCTTGGCCCGCTGCGGTCCGATCAGCCGGGGAAGCAGATAGGCCCCACCGGCGTCGGGGGCGATCCCGCGGCGGACGAAGACCTCGATGAACTTGGCCTCCTCCGCCGCCAGCACCAGGTCGCAGGCCAGCGCCAGGTGCATCCCGCCCCCGGCGGCGGTGGCGTTCACGGCCGCGATGACCGGCTTCTCGCAGTCCAGCACGGCCGAGACCAGACGCTGCCAGCCGGTCCGGATCAGTCGCGCCGCATCGCCGACGGCCCGGTCCGGCGCACCCTCGGGCCGCTCGGGCCCGGGGCCGGACGAACGCAGGTCGGCCCCGGTGCAGAACCCCTTCACTCCCGCCCCGGTCAGCACCACCACCCGGACGGCCAGGTCGGCGGAGGCCTCCTCGAGCCAGGCGATGATCTGCTCCCGCATGGCGAGCGTGATGGCGTTGCCGGCCTCCGGGCGGTTCAGGGTGATCCACGCCACCCCACCCTCCACCGTGCGAGCACGGCGTCGCCGGTGGGTGCGGTCGCTCCCGGCCCTCTGTCCCCCTCGGACATCAGATGCGGTGGATGATGTTCATCCGCGAGGTGCACACCGGCGCACCGGTCGACTGCTCGCTCCAGGCCGTCTCCACCACGATGAAGGTCATGGTCTTCCCCTTGGACTCCTTCTGGTAGGCGTCGACCACGGTGCCCTCCCCCACCAGCACGTCTCCGGCCAGCACCGGTCGGTGGTAGGTGAACTCCTGTTCCCCGTGGAGGATCAGCCCGCCCTTGGCCATGAGGGGCCCGAGCAGCTCGAACATGGGATTGTCCGACGGGGCCTCGGCCGTCTGCAGCTCGGGGTAGGCCCCGAAGCTGCCCATCACGAAGGGGTAGGTGGGGGGGGCGGGGATGCCGGCCAGGCCGGCCTCGGCCGCGGCCCTCGGGTCGCGGTAGACCGGGCTGGGATCCTTCACGGCGTCGGCGAACAGAGCCAGCTGGCCTCGCTCCACGGTGACCACGGTGGTCCCGGTGGGCTTCCCGATGATCGTGCTCAGGATGTCGTCTGCCACCTGATGGTCCTCCCTTGTCGTCGAACGCCCTGTCGTCGAACGCCCTGTCGTCGAACGCCCTGTCGTCGAACGCCCTGTCGTCGAACGGCTGTCTCGGCCGTCGGCGGCCGGCGCGGCCTCCGACGGATGGGGCCCCAGGGTGCCCGTTGCGCACCGTAGCGCGCCACTCCTGCCACCAGGAAGTTCCGCCGGTCCGCTCGGACCGGTCGGTGGTGCTCGATGACGCGCTCCCCCACCGACCGTCGAGTTCGGGCCGCCCGCCACCCGTGCCCCTACAGTGCATCGCATGAACTCCGCCGAGGTGGTGGTCCTCCCGAGCTCCGAGGCCATGGCCCGGTCCGCGGCCGACGAGGCGACGGCGATCCTGCAGGATGCCGTGGACCGCCACGGTGTGGCGCACGCCATGTTCGCCACCGGCAACTCCCAGCTGGCCTTCGTCGAAGCCCTGTTCGCCCCCGAGCGCCACGTGCCCTGGTCGGAGACGGTGGTGTTCCACATGGACGAGTACGTGGGGGTGGGACCGGACCATCCGGCCGGATTCCGCCACTGGATCCACGACCGGATCGAGGCCCGGGCCCACCCGAGGGCAACCCACTACCTCGACGGGCTGGCTCCCCCGGACGAGGAGTGCCGGCGGTACGCCGGACTGCTGCGCGACCACCCCCTCGACCTGTGCTGCCTCGGCATCGGCGAGAACGGCCACCTGGCCTTCAACGACCCGCCGGTGGCCGACTTCGAGGACCCGCTCGACGTGAAGGTGGTCACCCTGGACGACGGGTGCCGTCGTCAGCAGGTCAACGAGGGCCACTTCCCCACGGTGGGGGAGGTTCCGGCCGAGGCGATGACGGTGACCATCCCGGCCCTGCTCCGGGCCGGGCGGGTGCTGGCCATGGTCCCCGAGGCCCGCAAGGCCGAGCCGGTCCGTGCGGCCCTGGAGGGCCCGATCGGCACGGCGTGCCCGGCCTCGATCCTCCAACGCACCCCCCACGCCAAGGTCTTCCTGGACCCGGCGTCGGCCGGGCTCCTCGAGCGCGACGAGCGCGGTAGCGGGCGGGCGGTCCCGCCGCCTACTGCGCGTGGAGGCCCAGCCACCGGTCGAGGAACGGATAGGCCAGCTCGCCGTGCCACTGGTGCTCGCCGTCGAAGGCGTCGTGGACCAGGCGTTCGCCGGCACCACTGCGCTCGTAGAGCGGCCGCACCTTGGCCAGCGAGGCCTCGGCCGCGGCCACCGGGAAGAGCAGGTCGTCCCGGCCGTTCTCCACCAGCAGTGGCCGCGGCGCGACGAGCGCCCCGAGATCGGCGTGCTCCATCCGGCCCAGCATGCCGAACAGCACCTGCGAGCCGCACATGTTCCAGGGCACCTTGTGCGCCTCCGACCAGGAGGAGAAGTAGCCGCTGACCACGGCGGCGGCCACCCGGGGGTCGGTGGCGGCGAGGAACAGCGCCATGGTGCCCCCGTAGGAGAAGCCGGCCACACCGATCCGCTCGGGGTCGACCAGCGGATGGGACTCCAGCACGTCGAGGGCCCGGGCCAGGTCCCACAGGTTCTGGGTCAACGGATTCCATCCCCCCATGACCTGATGGACCAGGTTGGTGTCGCAGGCGTAATGGTCGTCGGGATTCCAGTCGGCCCGCTCGCCAAAGCACCGGAGATCCGGGGCCAGCACCACGTGGCCTCGCCGAGCCAGCTCGGCGGCGTAGTCGCTGCCCTCGGGGGCCTCGGCGTCGAGGCCGCAGATCCGGGATTTTCCCGGGCCGTGCCCGTGGACGGCCAGCACCGCCGGACCGGGCGCCCGCCGGTCGTCGGGGACGAGCAGGTAGGCGGGGACCGACATGTCCGCCTCGGTGTCGAAGACGATCCGCCACCGCCGGTAGCCCTCGCAGCTCGTCTCGTCGGAGGTCTCCGGGTCGGGCGGCACCGACTCGGGCCACGGGGCCAGGGTGCGGTGGAGTCGGTCCTCGAACCTCCCGCGCCACGACCCGAACGCAGCCGGGTCGTCGGGCAGCCCGTCGGACTCCTCGACGGCCATCAGTCGGCTGACCGCCTGGTACCAGGGGGAGAAGTTGCGTCGGGGGGTGGGCAGCTGGATCACGGATCGGACTTCCTCTCGGCTGGGTCACGGCACCGACCCCGGCGGACGCGCCCCGGGGCGCGGTCCCCCCGGCGGTCGAGGCGCTGAGCCGCCTCCTACGTTGCCACAACCCTGCGGGAGGCCGGTCCCGGAGCCCGCCCTCACCCACCCCCCGGCCGGCCCGCCCCGGTTGAGCCGTGCCCCCCCGTGGGGCACACTGGACCGATGGCGGTCGCCACCCAACTCGACATCCGGCCCATCTCGCCGATCATCGGCGCCGAGATCCACGGCATCGACCTGTCCCGTCCGCTCGGCTCTCCGGTGGTGGCCGAGGTCAGGCAGGCGCTCAACACCCACCATGTGGTGTTCTTCCGGGATCAGTCGCTCTCCCCCACCCAACAGGCCGACTTCGCCCGCCAGTTCGGCGAGGTGACCGAGGGCCACCCGGTCATCCCGGCCATCGAGGGGAACCCGGAGGTGCTGGCCATCGACGGCCGCGAGGACCGGGCCAGCTGGTGGCACACCGACGTCACCTTCCTCCAGGCCCCGGCGTTCGGCTCCATCCTCTGCATGCTGGAGTGTCCCGAGGTGGGAGGCGACACCACCTGGGCCAGTCTGCAGGACGCCTACGACCGGCTCTCGGAGCCGGTACGAACCCTGTGTGACTCCCTGATCGCCATCCACTTCGACCCGTGGTTCGCCGCCGACGTCCAGACCCGGGGCGGCTACGAGTGGGAGGGCCGGCACTACGAGAAGCTGCTCCCCGCCCTCCACCCGGTGGTGCGCACCCACCCGGAGAACGGGCGCAACGGCCTCTTCGTCAACCCCCAGTTCACCCAGTCCATCCTGGGCCTGTCCAAGCACGAGAGCGACGGGATCCTCGACGTGCTCTACCGGCACTGCCAACAGCCCGAGCTGACCTGCCGGTTCCGGTGGCAGCCGGGCTCGGTGGCCTTCTGGGACAACCGGGCCACCCTGCACTACGCGCTGGACGACTACGGCGACGCCAACCGGGTCGCCCACCGGGTCACCCTGCGGGGGGACGTCCCCTACGGCCCGGCCATGCCCCGCCGCTGAGCGGCCCGGGACCGGCGCCGGCCGGTGTCAGCGGGGACCCCGGGCCGGGTCGTCGGGCAGCCCGGCTCCTCCGGCACCCCCGGCCACCGCACCGTTGGCCGACCTGGGCCGCGCCCCCGACACGGCCAGGGCCTCCTCGCTGGCCCCGAGGTAGGCCGCCAGCGCCCGGGGGTCCCGCTGCACCTCCTCGGGCGTGCCCGTCGACACCACCGAGCCGGTCTCCATCATGACCACCTTGGTGCACAGGGCGAAGACCAGGGGCACGTCGTGTTCCACCAGCACGATGGTGGTGTCGGCCAGCTGGTGCAGCCGCCGGAGCAGCGGCACGAAGGCCTCGGCCTCCCGCTGGGCGATGCCGGCGGTGGGTTCGTCGAGGAGCAGCAGTCGGGGGCGGGCCAGCACCATCGAGGCCAGGTCGACCACCCGTCGGGTCCCCGTGGAGAGCTGGGCGATGCGGTGCCGTCGGAAGCGATCGATGCCGAACGAGGCGATGACCCCGTCCACCTCGGTCCGCTTGGCCCGCTCGGAGCGCCGGGCCCACGGGAGTTGGAGGGTCGAGGCGACCACCCCGACCGGGCGCCGGGCGTCGAGGGTGAGCATCAGCACGTCCTCCACCGACAGCTCGGGGAAGAGGCGGCAGTCCTGGAACGAGCGCACCAGGCCGAGGGACGACCGCTCCTCGGGCAGGTACTCCACCAGGCTCTCCCCGTCCATGCGCACCGAGCCGGACCCCGGCGTCACCAGGCCGGAGATGACGTCGAGGAGGGTGGTCTTGCCCGAGCCGTTCGGCCCGATCAGGCCCACGATGGCCCCGGGGTCGGCCGACAGGTCGGCGCCGGCCACGGCCCGCACCCCACCGAAGTCCACCACCACCCCCTTGACGTCCAGCCGGGCCGGTCCGGGCCGCTCGCCGGCGTCCGGCGGAGCGGGGGCCGGGCTCACCCCGCCACCGAGCCCAGGACCGGTTCGGGGTCGCCGGTCCCGGGGCCGCCGTCGGGCCCGGGCGGGGCCTTCCGGATGGCCAGGAGGCGCTCGAGGCCCACGGTGACCAGGTCGCCCAGTTGGTGGAGCAGGTCGGCCAGACCCCCGGGAAGGTACAGGATGAAGGCCAGGAGACCGATCCCGCTGGTCAGGAACTGGATGGTCGGGGTGGTCCCGAACAGGGCCGGGATCCCCACCAGGTAGACGGCGCCGAGCACCGCCCCGTCGATGGAGCCCAGGCCGCCGATGACCACCATGGAGACCACCAGGATCGAGAAGGACGGGTCGAAGGTGGAGGTCGAGAACCGCTCGGTGGCGAAGGCCAGGCACACCCCGGCGTAGCCGGCGATGAAGCCCGACAGGGCGAAGGCCAGCAGCTTGGTCCGGGCCAGGGGGATCCCGGTGGCCCCGGCCCCGGTCTCGTTGTCCCGTACCGCGATCAGTCGACGGGCCACCCCCCGGTCCCGCCACACCCGGACCATGAGTACCGACACCACCAGGACGGCCAGGGAGAACCAGGCGAAGGAACGGGCCGAGGCCAGCTGGATGCCGAGGAAGCTGGGGGGCGCGATGAGGGTCGACTGGGGGTTGGGCAGGCCGGTGCAGAGCGACTTGCCCACCAGCGGCAGGGTCCAACAGGGGGTGGACAGGACCGAGCCCATCAGCCACAGGCTGAAGGCCAGCGTGCTCACCGCCAGGTACAGGCCGCGCACCCGAAGGGCCGGAAGCCCCACCAGCACGGCGATCACCGCGGTGACCGCACCGGCGAACGGCATGAGCAGGATGAGCGGGACGCTGGTTCCGAGGTGGGCGGCCATCAGCGCTCCGCAGGCCACCAGGCCGAACTGGCCCAGCGAGACCTGACCGGCCCACCCGGTGAGCACGGTGAGGGAGAGGGCGATCACCGCGTAGATGCAGATCTGGGACAGCAGGAAGGAGCGGCCGGTGCTGACCACGAAGGGCAGCAGCGCCACCACCACCACCGTGGCCACCACGCCGGTCGCGCCCACCCGGCGACGGAGCGGCCCGTCGTGGTGGCGCTGGTCGCGGGAGCTCTCCAGCCAGGTGGACCGGTCCTCGCGCCGCCCTCCGGTGGGGAGGGCGGCGATGCGGACCAGCAGCACCAGCAGCACCATGGCGAACAGCACCAGGTCCACCTGGGCCGTGCTGGACAGGTTCCACACCAGGATCTCCTGGATCACCCCCACCCCGATGGCGGCCACGAAGGCCACGGTCAGGTTGACCATGGCCCCCACCATGGCCGCGGTCAGGGCCAGCAGCAGCAGTTCGGGGCTGAGCACCTCGGTGAGGGACGAGGTCTGCCCCGGGGCGGCCAGGATGGCGGCGAAGGCCGACAACACCCCGGCCAGGGTCCAGGTCACCGTGGAGGTGCGCCGGACCCAGACCCCGGACAGCCGGGCCGAGTCGGCGTTCTCGGCCATGGCCCGCATGGCCAGGCCCCACGGCGACCACTTGACGAAGGCGGCCAGGGCGATGGCCACCAGGGGAGCCACCACCAGGGTCACCACCTGACCCGGGGTGAACAGGTAGGTCCCGATGTGGAAGGAGAAGTGGACCGGCACCGGGAACGGCTTGAACAGGTTCTTGGGACGGATGAAGGGCAGGGCGGTGAACACGAACAGCACCTGGCTGAGTCCGATGGTGGCCACCATCACCAGCACCCGGGGACGGTTGAACAGGCGGCGCAATAACAGCTCGGAGAGGGCCCCCACCGCCGCCGCCAGGAGCAGGGAGAGCGCCAGGGCGAACCAGTAGTTGAACCCGAAGTCGTAGAAGCACTTGACCAGGAACACCGCCGCCACCACCCCCAACTGGCCCTGGGCGAAGTTGAGGACCCGGTTGGTCCGGTAGATGAGGACCAGGCCCATGGCCAGCAACCCGTACCCGAGGCCGGTGATGACACCCTGGACCAGGACGAAGCTGGGGATCGACATGACCGACGGCTAGCCCAGTCCGTCCACGGCCGCCCCCAGGAACACCGGGCGCAGCAGATCGCTCCGCTCCAGGAGGTCGGCGGTGGGCCCGTCGAAGCGGACCTCGCCGCGCTCGAGGAAGAAGGCCCGCTCGGCCAGGCTCATGGCCCGGTTGACGCTCTGCTCCACCAGCACCACCGTGGTGCCCTGGCGGTTGACCTCCCGCACGATGGCCATCAGCCGGTCCACCGCCATGGGGGCCAGCCCCAGAGCCAGCTCGTCGATCATCAGGAGCTTCGGCTCGGTCATCATGACCCGGGCCAGGGCCAGCATCTGCTGCTCGCCGCCCGAGAGGGTGCCGGCCGGCTGGTGGAGGCGCGGGGCCAGCTCGGGGAAGCGGTCGACCGCCTCGTCCAGGGCGGCCCGGGACCGGGACCCCTGGCCCCGCAGGGAGTGGCTCCCGACCAAGAGGTTGTCCCGCACGGTCAGGCCGGTGAAGGTCATCTTGCCTCCGACCAGCAGGGCCACGTCCCGGCGGATGATCTGCTCGGGCTCGAGGTAGGTGCAGTTGGTTCCGTAGATGCGGATTACGCCACGGTGGGGGTGGTCGAGCCCGGCCACCGCCCGTAGCAGGGTGGACTTGCCGGCGCCGTTGGTGCCGAGCAGGGCGACGATCTCGCCCTGGCCCACTTCGAGGTTGACGTCGAACAACACCTGGTTGGTGCCGTAGTAGAAGTCGAGATTGTGGACCTGCAGGGCCGGGAGGTCGCCCCCGGCCTGCCGGCGGGCGCCCTCGGCGTGGCGTTCCAGCACGTCCTCGATGACCAGGGTGATGTCGCGCCGGACGTAGCGGGAGCCGACGAGCAACATGAACCCCCCGATGACGCAGACCGGACCGATCAGGGTGAGAGCCGCCGTGGGCCCGTTCCGGTAGCCGACGGCGTCGCTCACCGCCCCGAGGAGGACGCCACCGGCGAACCCTCCGAAGACCAGGGAGTACACCCCGAACATGGCGAAGCAGATGGTGCGCATCTCCGCCGGCGCGGTGGCAGCCAGGGTCAGGAAGATGCAGATGGCCAGCGGCGAGATCGCTGCGTTGGCCAGGAACTGCAGGGTCACCACCATCCACAGCTCGGGCAGGTACAGCGAGGCCACGTACAGGCCCCCGTAGGCGGCGATGCAGATCCCGGCGATGACCAGGGGACGTTGGGGGGCGCGGCGGAAGTACCGGTCGCCGAGGACATAGGCCAGGGGCAGGCCGAGGAAGGCGGCCAGTCCGATGACGGAGTAGACCTCGCTCCTCTGGGCGGTGTCCAGTCCCCACACCCGCACGAAGTACAGGTTCCCGAACAGCGGTGCCGCCGTCCCGGCGAAGCCCAGGATGGCCACGGCCACCAGCTCGTAGTAGATGGAGCGGATCCGCAGCAGGCGGGTGATGGCCGAACCCAGCAGGACCCGGGGGGCATCGCTCTGCTGGGAGTGCAGGTCCATGCCGGAGGCCTTCAGGATGTGACTGGACTCGTTCTGGCCCTTGTCCGGCTCGTTCAGGGTGAACAGTGACAGCCCGAGGGGGATCCCCACCAGGGCGATGAGCATCCCCCACCGCCAGTTGTGTCCGACGGTGACCACCAGCCCGAAGATCAGGATCCCCACCGTCTGGGACAGCGGATCGGAGAGGTTGTGCCAACTGAACACCCGCCCCCGACCCTCGGTGGGATAGGCATCGGAGAGATACGAGTTGTGGACGGTGTTGTTCACCCCGGACCCGATCGAGGCGATCAGGTAGAGGAAGGTGAAGACCCACACGTTGGGGGACAGGGCCATCAGCGGGGTGAACACGGAGAAGATGATCAGCGCCACCCCGGCCACCACCTTGCGGCTCCCCCGGTCGGCCCACAGGGCCAGAGGCACCGCCCACAACAGCTGGGCGGCCGATCCGACGAAGGTCACCGCGCCGAGGGCGGCGTCGTGGATGTGGAAGGAGGCCTCGAGGTTGGTGCCGATGTTGGCGATGCCGTTTCCGACCGTGCCCGGCACCAACGCGGCCAGCGTGAGCAGCACCAGGGGGGAGTAACCGAACTGGTTGAGGATGCCGACCAGGGGCGGCGGCTTGCCTTCGCCGGTGCCGGGCATGGAGGCCAGGTCGGCGACGGCGTCGGGGTTGCTGCTCTTGGCGACGACCTCTTTGAGGAGTTCGTCGGGTACGGCGAAGTCGAACACCACCTGGTCGGCCATTGAGCAGTCACCCTATCCCTGGGCGGTTGCCGGGACACAGCTGTTTCCCGCCGCCGGGGCGAACGACTCGGGCCCGCTCAGGCCCCCTCCGGCGTGGGGCCTCGGGGCGTGGCCACGGTGAGTGGCCCCCGGGGCAGCACGCAGAGCCGGGCCGGCCGGCCCTCGAGCCGGGACCGGGCCGCCAACGCCTCGGCCACGGCGGCGGACGGGTCGGTCACCGGCAGCATCCGGGCCGCCCGGACCCACTCGTCGGTGAGGCCCTGCGAGTACATCCACACCTGGGCCCGGCCGAGGACCCGGCCGAGCACCTGGGACTGCCACCCGTCCACCTCCCCGGGCCCGACCGGCCGGGCCAGCTGCTCGACGGAGGGGGCGGCCCGGAGGATCCGGGCGAAGGCCCCGTCCTCGGGGACGCCGTCGCCACACGCCGCCGCCATCACGATGATCCCGCCCTCGGTCACCACCCGTTCCGCCGCGGCCAGGCCCTTGACCGCCTGGTACAGGTTGCGGTCGAGCGGATGGCCGCCGTTGGTGGTGAGCACGACGTCGAACCGGCCGGGCACCGACCGGGTGACCGAGCGGGACGCCGCCGCCACGGCGGCCCGGTGGCTGTCCGGCAGGGTGCCGACGAACACCCCGGTGAGCCGGCGCTGGTCGTCGATGGTGACGTCGACGACCAGATCCGGCGGGCACCGCGAGGTGGCGGCGCTCACGAAGTCGTGCACGGGATTTCCCCGGGTGGCCAGCCAGGTGGAACCGGGGTCGGCGATCCGCCCCGGACTGTGGGCCTCGATGACGGTGGAGGTGGCGGCCAGCCCGGGACAGGTCCCTTTCGGACCTCCGCTCCAGCCGGCGAAGAAGTGGGGCTCGACGAACCCGGTCAGGATCCGGCGGTCGGCCTCCACGTACCGTCGGTCGAGGAGGATGGGGACCCCGTCGACGGCACCGACGGCGACGTGGTCCGGGTCGTCCGACCGGTGCTGGTGGATCCGGTACCGCTCGACGATGGCCGACCCGACCAACTCGGCCAGTTCGGCCGGGGTGGCCGAGCGGTGGGTGCCGGTGGCGCACAACAGGTCGACCCGGTCCGGTCCCGCCCCGGCCCGCTCCAGCTCGGCCAGCAGCGGAGGCAGCACGGTGGTGTTGGGCATCGGCCGGGTGATGTCGGGGAAGACCACCACCACCCGATCGCCCGGTGCCACCAGATCGGCGAGCGGCCGCCCGCACAGCGGCGACCGGAGCGCCTGCTCCACCGCACCCCACTCGTCGGCCAGCGGCGTTGAGCCGGTGGGCTCGACCACGACGGCCTCGGGCGGCACCTCCACGGTCAGACCGTCGGTGCCGTAGGCCACGGTCACCCGCACGCCCGGACCTCCGGACCGCTGGGCCGGCCCAGCGGGAGCAGGGCGGCGACGGCCCGGTCCGACCGCGGCCGTAGGGAGCGATAGGCCGGGACGACCTCGGGGTCCGGCCGGTGCCGGCGCACCACGGGGTCCAGCCGGTCGAGGTCGGTCTCGATCCCGACCGCCCGGGCGGCCAGCAGGGCGGCCCCCGCCGAGGCCGCCTGCCCCGAGCGGCGGGAGTGGGCCGGCAGCCCGGTGACCCCGCAGAGCACCTCGGTCCACACCTCGACCTCGGCCCCGGAGCCCCCGAGGGCCAGCCCGGTCGGCACCGGGCCCGAGGGCCGGCGATCGGACGCCACCTCCAGGCAGCGCTGCACCTCCCAGGCCACCGCCTCGTACGCCGCCCGGGCCAGGTCACCGGGGCCGTGCCCGGCGTGCAGTCCCACGAAGCCGACGGTGGCCTCGTCCCGCCACCACGGGGCCCGGGCCCCCTCCAGCCAGGGGACGGCCACCACCCCTCCTGCGCCCGGCGGGCTCACCGCGGCCCACTCGGCCAACGTCTCGGCCGGTTGACCGACCAGGCGCCCGATCCACGCCACCAGGGATCCGGCCGCCGACAGACCACCCTCCAGCAGCCACCCCCCGTCGGCCGCCCGGGACAGCACCACGCCGGCCGGCGCCCGAGCCGGCCGGTGACCGAGCGGGACCGAGACGTTGGCCGTCGTGCCCCAACTGACCATGGGACGGTCCTCGGCCGCCCCGGAGCCGAGCACCTCACAGGCGCGGTCGCCGGCCCCGATCACCACCGGCAGGCCGCCGGCCAGCCCCAGTGCCGCCGCCGCCGGCCGGGTGAGGGGTCCGGTGACGCGGTCCGGCGGCACCTGGGGCGGGAGCAGGACGGCCGCCTCGCCGGCCAGGGCCGGATCCAACCGGCCGTCGAGGTCGTAGAGGCCGCTGCGCGAGGCCATGGTGGGGTCGGTGGCCACCACGCCGGTGAGGCGGTGGGTCACCAGGTCCCTCGGGGTGAGTACCCAAGAGGCGGCGGCCAGGAGGTCGGGGTGGTTCGACCGCAGCCACCCGAGCTTGGCGGCAACCGATGCTGCGTCGAGGGGGATCCCGCTCGGGGCCGGGGCCCCTCCCCCACCCTCAGTCTTCTCGGCCAACCGGCGGGCCTCGCCCCCCGCCCGGCGGTCCGACCAGCCGATGGCCGGCCCCAGAGGGCGGCCGTCGGCGTCCACCAGTACCAACGTCTGGCGGGCGCCCGTGCAGCCCACCACGTCCACCGCGGCATACGCCTCCGGCGCCCGGTCCCTCACCTCCGAGCAGGCCGAGACCACCGTGGCCCACCACTCGGTGGCGTCCTGCTCGGACCGGCCCGGTCGTGGATGGGTGGTCCCGACCGGCCGCCCGGCGTGGGCCACCCGGCCGTCCGGGCCCCACACGGCCACCTTGGTGACGCTCGAGCCGAGGTCGACGGTGAGGATCACCCGGCGTGCACGACGTCCGCCAGGCGCTTTGCGGCCAGACCGGGGGACGACTCCTCGAGGATGGCCCGGCCCATGGCCAGCCCGGCCCCGCCCCCGGCCATCACATCCCGGGCCTCCCGCAGGACGCCGTCGGCGCCGTCGGATCGGTGCGGACCCCCGAGGAAGAGGACCGGTACCCCGACGCTGGCCGCCACCCGTCCCACCGCCTCGACCCGGGGATCACCCGGCGGCCGCTCCGGGACCGGGACCTTGAGCAGGGGCGCCCCGAGGTCGTGGGCGATGACCGAGGCCAGGACCACGTCGTCGGTCTGCTTGGACATGGTCCCGTGGCGCCAGATCACCGGCTCGATCATGGCCTCGAGCCCCGACGCCCGGGCCTCCTCCAGGACCTGGCCCAGCAGGGCCAGTCCGGCGGCGCCGCCCGGGTCGGCGTAGTCGATGCGGGTCATGAGCTTGATCCCGGTCCAACCGTCGGCGGCGGCCCGGGCCACGCTGGCCACCAGCCGGTCGTCGAGTTCGAAGGCCGAGCCGGCCAGCCCGGTCCGGTTGATCGACAGATAGGTGCGGTGACCGGGTCGGAGCGAGCCGTTGCGGGCCAGGTCACCGAGCGGCTGCGCCGTCGCCAGGATGCCGTCGCAGTGGGCCAGGGCCTCGCCGGCCGCTCCGAGGTAGTCGGCGTAGGACTCGATGGTCATCACGCCGCGCGCCCGGTGGTCGGCCGCCAGGACCAGGGCGGGGGTCGGGAGGAGAGGGGCGGCGGTCCGGTGGTGGTCGCCCGCGGCCCCCGTCGGTCCCTGGCCGCCCGTCCCGGTGCCACCCACCCCGTTCACTCCAGTCCGGCCCGGGCGAAGACCACCTTGGCCACCGCCGAGAAGTCCTGGCGGCCGTACCCGGCCGCACTGGCCGCGCCGAGTGCCTCCCGGGCCACCTCGGTGGTGGCCAGGGACACGCCGGCCGACGAGGCGTAGTGCAAGGCCAGGTCGAGGTCCTTGGCCATGAGATCGGTCATGAAACCGGGCTTCCACCCGTTGGAGGCCGGGCTCTCCGGGATGACCCCGGCGACCGGCAGCCGGGTCCGCACGGCCACGCAGTCCCCCGTGGAGTGGAGGAGCACCTGGTGCAACTTGTCCATGTCCACCCCGGATCTCACCGCCAGGGCTGACGCCTCGGCCGTGGCCACCATCTGAGCCGCGTAGATCAGGTTGTTGCACAACTTCACCACCTGGCCCATCCCCGCTCCGCCGACGTGGACGATCAAGCCGGCGAAGGGGTCGAGGGCCGGGCGCACCGCTTCCAGGGTCGCCTCGTCCCCCCCGACCATGAGGGTCAGCGTGCCCTTCTCCGCCCCGGCCGTGCCGCCCGAGAGAGGGGCGTCGAGGAACGCCGCGCCGGTGGCGGCCACCCGTTCGTGCTGGGCCCGCTCCACCTCGGGGTCGATGGTCGAGCAGTCCACCACCACCTTCCCCGGTCCCAGGGCGGGCAGCATGGCGTCCACCACGTCGACCACCTGGGGCGAACTCGGGACACAGAGGATCACCACCTCGCTGACCTCGGTCACCCGGAGCGGATCGGTCCCGTCGACGGCCCCCAGGGACACCGCCTGGGCCACCGGCCCGGGGCTCCGCGAGGACACGGTGACCCGGTGGCCGGCCTCCACCAGGTGCCGGGCCATGGGCAGGCCCATCGCCCCCAGTCCGACGAAGCCGATCTGCATGGGGTCCCTCCTCATCGATGTCCGAACCCGTCGAGGGTCCCTCGCCGGCAGGCCCCGGGGCAACTGCCCCGGTCGGTCGGTCGGTTCAGGTGGTGAACTGGGGGAGCCACGCCGCCGTGGCCGCCAGGAGCTCCCCCACCATGGACTCGGTCCGATGGAGGTCGCCCCGACCGGCCAGGGGGTCGAGGAAGAAGGCCGCTTCGGCCAAGGCACGGTCGCCCTCCACGGCGGCGGCCACCGTCAGCTCGGCGACCGCCACGTGACGACGAACCAGCTCGTCGTAGGGCGCCGGCAGCGGGGCCACGTCCCGACCCCGGATACCGTCGCCGTCGACCACACAGATCGATTCGACCACCGACGGTTCGGGCACGTCGGGGACCTGGCCGGCGTTGGGGATGTTGGCCGGGAGCTCGCGCCGCTCACCGGTCACCAGCGAGTCGATCACCAGGGCCGGGAGCTCGCCCGAGAACCAGGTCTGGAGCTCCTTGGTGCCTGCTAGCCAGGCGTCGACGTCGGCGACGTAACCCGCCTGGTGCTCCTGACGGGTGCCGATGGAGGTCAGCTCGAGGTTGAAGTCGGCCCCCCAGTGCGAGGCCTCGGTCAGTACCCACGGCAGGAACTCGGCGATGTGGCGGTCCCCGGCGGCGGGGAGGGCACCCCACTTGTCCAGCAGCGTGAGTTTGAGGGCGTGACGTTGGACGAAGTCGAGGCGCGAGAAGGTCTCGGCCTCGGGGCGGCCGGGGTGGGGGCCCAGGGCGGCCAGGCCTCCGGCCTCGTCCACCATCTCGGCCAGGATGGTGAATCCGTCCCTCCCGTCCACGTCCAGGGCGGTGACCACCGGGAAGTGGTTCACCCCGGCCACGGTGGGCCGGACCGCCTCGGCCGGGAGACCGAGCGCGATGGCCAGATCCATGGACCAGTTCCCGACCTCGTGGCACAGGCCGACGGCCCGCACCGAGGTCTGCCGGCAGACGGCGCGGGTCAGGCAGGACATCGGGTTGGTGATGTTGAGCAGCCAGGCGTCGGGGCAGACCTTCCCCATGTCCTCGGCCACCCCCACCAGAACCGGGATGTTGCGCAGGGACCGGCTGATGCCCCCCGGGCCCACGGTGTCCCCCACCGACTGGCGGATGCCGTACCGGGCCGGAATCTCGAGATCGAACCCCATGGAGTCGAACCCGCCGGTGGAGATGGTGACGATCACGAAGTCCGCGCCGTCCAGGGCCTGGCGTTGGTCGGTGGTGGTCGACACGGTGGCGGCGGCCCCCATCGACTCGTTGAGCAGCGCGGCCAGCGACGCCATCTTGTCCAGCGGGGCGGGGTCGATGTCCTCGAGGACGTAGTGGGCGCCCCGGAGCGACTCGGTGCCCAGCAGGTCGGCGAGCAGCTCGGGTGTCCACTGATAGCTGCCGCCCCCGACGATGGTGATCTGCATGTGGCACGTCCCCCTGGGCCCGGCCTGAGCTGGCTGCGGCCCGTCCCGGACACTCTACCCAGCCGGTCCGCCGGTCGAGGGGGGTGCGCCGGCCGGGAGTGGACGGTCCGAGTGGTGGTCGCCGGCACCTGGCGGGGGTCCTTGCTCGGCGCTGATCACCGGCCCCTCGACAGGTGGATGGGGGCGAGGTGGATGGGGTTGGGTTGGGTTGGGTTGGGTGGGGTGGGATGGTCACCCCGGGGGCACCTGCCAGTGGACCAGGTCCCGGCTCCGGGCCACCCCGATGGCGGCGTGACCCCATCCGCCGAACCGGGTGAGCTCGGTGCTTCCGGCGTAGAAGAGGTAGACCTCTCGACCCGGGGACGAGCCGGTGCCGCACAGGTAGGCCGAGTTGGCGTGCTCGAAGCCCACGCTCGAGATCCCCGGCCCGGAGTTGAAGGCCTGGGCCGGCACCTCGAGTTGGTACCCCCGGGTCCACTGCAGCCACCCCTGGGCCCGGTCCGGGTCGCCGGCCAAGGTGAAGAGCCACGGTTGGTCGAGGTTGTCCGAGGTGGCCATGAGCCGCCACTGGGCGGCCAGCCTCACGAACTCGTAGTTCTCGACGGTCCCACCGACCACGGTGATGTCCGGGCGTCCGACCAGCACCCAAGGCCCCCGCAGCTGACCGGTGGTGGAGCGGGCGATCTCGAACACGTCGGGCTGGGTGGGCGACGAGAACTTGAACCCCACGAGGAGCTGGTGTCCCGTCACCACCAGGGCGCCGTCGATCATCCGGTCGCCGGCCCGCGGGGCCAGCTGCTGGGCCAGAGGACGGGGCGGCGACCAGTGCTGCAGGTCGGAGGAGGTCCGGTAGAACAACCGGGCCTGCGTGCTCCTCGGTGGCGACCCGCCCGGGTCGGACTGATAGGTGACCACGAACCGGCCGCCCCGCACCCGGACCACGTCCGGTGATGCCACGCCGAGGACCCCGGGCTGGACGGGCCACGGGACCACGGTCGACCAGTGCAGGAGGTCGGAGCTGGTGGCGCTGGCGATGTCCCAGCGAACACCCCCGGGGAGGGAGCGGTCGACGGTCACGAAACTGAACAGGGCGTGCCACCGCCTGTTCACCCACGTGATCGCCTGGTCCTTCACCCCACCGGACCGATCCGAGAGGATCGGGTTCTCCAGTCCCGACCAGTCCACGGTGGGTGGCCCACCGACGATGCAGGCGTGTGCGGCCCCGGATTCCAGTTGTTGGGTGCTGAGCGGACCGGGGGGCGAGGCGCTCGCCCGCACCGGCAGGCCGGCCACCCCGAGCAGCGCGCTCAGCCCGATCAGTGCCGCCAGCCCGAGCCGCGCGGCCGGACCGACCCGCCCGTCCGGACCGGACCGCCCGGCCGGACCGGACCGTGCCGCGAACGGACCGGCCCTCCGTCGACGTGGGGTCGGTGACCGGGCCGTGGCCGGGTTGCGGCTCACACGGGGGCCCGGCTCCGCACCCGGTAGGTACCGGCGGACAATTCGAGGTGGGCGGTGCCCCCGGCGACACCTCGGAGGTGGACCCCGGGTGATGCCCCGACGGGTCCGCCCCCCTCGGTGATCCCACCGGGACCCTCGGAGGCTACGAGCAGCGTGGCGACGCTGTTGGGCGGGACCCCGACGTCCACCGAGAAGTGGGGATCGGCCGCGGTGGGACGGCGCCAGGCCACCGAGATCCGCCCCCTCGGTGTGGGCACCGTGCCGAGGGCCCAGTCCAGGCCGGCCGGGGGCGGGGCCACGGTGAAGGCGGCGAAGCCCGGACCGGTGGGTCGGACGCCGAGCAGTGACCGCTGGATCTCGGGGACCATGGTGACTCCCCATCCATGGGACATGCTGTCGCCGATGATGTCCGAGGGGTTCCAGACCTCCCAGGTGAAGGTGGCGCCACGGGCCAGGATGTTGGCCCAGCCATCGGTGGTGGCATCCACCAGTCGGGCCACCAGGTCGGGGTAGAGACCGGCCAGGGCCATGGACCGGAGGACCTCGCCGGCGTTCTGGGGGGTGGCCTGCATGCCGAGGCCGGCCACATACCGGCCGACGGTGCCGAGCCCCGCCGGGGGCACCACCCCGTAGGCCGCGGCGCAGGCGTTGGCGGTCTGCGAGGCGGTCGGGGTCGGGGTCCCGTCCTCCTGCAGGCCGTCGACATAGGTGCCGTCAGGACGGGTCAGGCCGCGGTTGACCGCAGCGGTCAGTGCGGCCTCCCTTCGTTTGTGACCGGCCACTTCAACGGCGGGTCGGCCGAGAACCTGGCCCAGGGCCGCCGCCCGGCGGAACACGTTGACGCCCAGCACGTTCAGGCGGGTGACCACCGGGTAGTCGTAGTAGACGTTGGTGGCAGGGAGGGAGGTCACCAGTCCGGTCGTGGGCGCGACCGCCCCCTGCACGTAGTCGGCGATGCGTTGGACGACTCCGTAGACCGACTCGACGAGAGCCCGGTCGCCGGTGTGCATCCAGTACTGCCACACCCACTCGACGTAGGCCTCGGTGGACTCATTGATGTCCAAGGCCCCGAGCCCGGTCGGATAGATCTTGTTGACCGCGCCGTTGGGCCAGTACCGTCCCTGGGACTGGGCGAATTCCGTCAGCGACTTGCGGGTCAGGTTCTGCTCACCGAACGCCGCCATCGCGGTGCGCGACTCGTTGAACCCGTCGAACAGCCAGGAGCCCTTCTCGCGGGTGGGCGTGTCGATGAACTGCTCCTGTGCGGTGAAGAGCGCGGAGTGGGAACCGAGGACGAACTCGGCGTCGATGGTGGGCTCCGACGACGAGAACGTGGCCGGGGACTCCGCCGGGACGGCCGTGTGGCGAACCAGGGCCACCACGTCGGCCGGCGCGAGCACTTCCCCGGGGTCGTCGATCTGGAAATAGCGGAACCCCAGATAGTCGAACGGGTGGAATTCCTCCTCCCCGCCCCGCTGCACGTAGCTGTAGCTCATGTCGGTGTGCTGGGTTCCGTGGGCCGTGGAGACCTGACCGGGTACGCCGTCGAACGGCTGGCCGTCAACCGGTTGGTCCAGCAGGAAGCCGGCCCGCATGTTGACCAGCCGACCAGCCACCCCGTGGTGGAACCGGACCGTGGGCACGGCGGCATAGACCTTCCCGAAGTCGGCCACCAGCGCACCGGAGGACAGGGTGGTGAGCGACACGGCCGCCACCGGCTCCTCGACCACCCGGGTCCGGACGGGGACGAGATGGGTCCAGGGTGCCGTGGGGTGACGCCCCAACACCACTGCCGGGTCCCAGTTGTCGTCGGGGAAGCCCGGCTGGTCCCAGCCCACCGGCTGGGCGGGACCGTCGATGTTCTCGGTGAAGTCGACCAGATCACCTTCGAGGTCCCGCTGGGTCCCCGGGAGCCAAGCTCCCCGGTGCACCCGCCACGCTCGGTCGGTGGTCACCCGCTCGACGTGCCCGTTGCCGTGGTGGACCACGATCTCGGCGATGACCCCCGGGCTGCCGGCCGGGTGGCCCTTAGTCGGACCCTGCCAGCTCGAGACGATCCCCACGGCATTGGCCGACCCCGGACGCACCAGCCCGGTCAGGTCGAGGGCCTCGTAGTACATGGAGTCCGGATAGCTGTAGGCCTGACCCTTGCCGGCCCTCTCCCCGTTGACGTACAGCTCGTACTGCTGATCGCCCGATACATAGGCCCGGGCCCGCGTCACGGTCCCGCGGGCCAGCGTGAACTCCCGCCGGTGGTAGGTGTACTGGTCCGGCTCAGCGGTCTCGCTCTCGGTCCGGCGGATCCAGGCGGCCCGCCATTCGTGGTTGGACAGGCCAGTCTCGAAGGTGGAGGACGCCGACGTCGGACCGGGCCGGCCCGACGCGTCCCACGTCTGCACGGTCCAGTGGTAGGCGGCGTCCGAGACCAGCGGCGGCCCGGCGTAGGGCACAAAGGCCTGCTCGGATGAGGCCACCCGGCCGGTGTCCCACACCACGGGCCCGCCGGACCGGTCCGCCGGGCCGGACACCACGATGCGGTAGGCGCTCTGGCCGGCCCCGCGGCGGGAGTCCCGGAGCTGCCAGGAGAAGTAGACGTCGTCGGCGCCCAGACCCAGCGGCGCGGCCAGGCCGGACACCCGCAACGCGGTCGGGGGCCCGGGCCGGCCGGTACTGGCCCTCGCCCCGCCGGCCACGAGATCGGTACCCGTGGCGCCGTCCCCGGTGGCCAGCGGGACCAGGGCGGCGCCGGTGGCCCCCAGCAGTCCCCCTCCGAGCAGCTGGCGACGGTTGATCCTCCAGGCCGCCGACGATCGGGCCTCGGCCCTCTCCACCATGTCGGCCACAGTAATTGGTGCGGCGGGGCCCGGGAGGCCCCGACCCGGGGTCGGCGCGGTCGGCGCGCCCGACCGGTCCCGGCACCGGGACTGGGGACGGCCCGACGTAGGATTCGGCCATGGTCCCCCGCCAGCTGGTCTATGTCACCCAGGTCGCCCCGTACCACGACGGCCCGGCCGGCGCCCACGGGGTACTGGACCAGTCGGCGACGGCCATGGCCCAGTTGGCCGAGCTGGCCGGCCTGGGCTTCCGCCGGGTGTCCGACGTGCGCACCCTCGATCCGACGGATCTCCACTCGGCGGCGGTGGTGGCTCTGTTCACCATCGGGGAGACCCCCTGGTCGGATGCTCAGCGCACCGTGCTCCTCGACGCCGTGCGCTCCGGCCGCACCTCGGTGCTGGCCGTGCACTCGGCCACTGACGCCTGTTACGGCTGGGACGACTACCGACTGCTGGTCGGAGCGCGCTTTGCCGGGCACCCGTGGACCAAGCAGTGCACCCTCGAGGTGACCGACCCCGGACATCCGGCGGTCGCCCATCTCGGCGCCAGCTGGTTGTGGCACGACGAGGTGTACACCTTCTCCGACCTCCGGCCCGACGCCGCCGTCCTCCTCCGGGCCCGGCCCGAGGAACTGCCCCTCGACGGCGACGGCCAAGGCGCCGGCGGACGGCCGTCGATCGGCTACCCGTTGTCCTGGTGCTTCACCGAAGGGGCGGGGCGGGTGTTCTCGACCTCGCTCGGCCACTTCCCCCACGCCTGGGAGACCCCCGACTACCTTCGCCACCTCGGTGGGGGCCTGGCCTGGCTCACCGCCGAGCCCGTCTGAGCCATCGGGACGCCGGGGCGTCCCGATGCCCGGTCCTACGACCGTTCCACCACCACCGCCTCCCATCCGTCCAGGCGGACGGGGCCGGTGACCGGCTCCCCGTCTCGGTGGCGGTCCGTCCCGATGCACACCCGTCCGGTCATCCCGACCACCTGACCGGGACGGTCGGTCATGTTGACCGCCACCGCCATCCGTTGGCCCCGGTTCCACGCCCAGACCCCGGCCTCGGCGGCGATCCTCCGGTAGTCGCCCACCGCCAGGTCGGCCCTCTCCCGCCGGAGGGCGATGAGGTCCCGGGCCAGGTGGAGCATCGACCCCGAGTCGCCCCGTTGGTCCTCGACGTTGCAGGCCGTCAGGTCCCCGAACGGCAGCCAGGGGCGGACGTCGGGATCGGTGAACCCTCCCCCGGGTGCGTCCCGCCACGGCATCGGGGTGCGCATGCCGTCCCGGCCGACGTAATGCGGCCAGTACCGGACACCCAGGGGATCGCGGAGGTCCTCCCGGGCCACCGGCACATCCCCCAAACCGATCTCGTCCCCCTGATACAGGACCGGCGTGCCCCGCAGGCCCAGCAACAGGACCAGGGCCGCCCGGGTCCGGGCCGGTACGTCCCGGGCCCAGCGGGTGGCCAAGCGGGACATGTCGTGGTTCGACCCGGTCCACACCGGCCACGCCCCCTCCGGCAGAGCCGACTCGGTGGCCTCGACCACGGCCCGCATGGCCGGCTCCTCCAGGGGCGCACTGATGAAGGGGAAGTTGAAGGCGAGGTGCAGCTCGTCGTGCCCATCGCCGTAGTACGCGGCCAGAGCCTCGGCCGGCTGGACCGGCGTCTCCCCCACCAGGACGCTCCCGGGATAGCGGTCCACCAGTGTCCGCCACCGACGCAGCACCTCGTGGACCTCCGGACGATTGCCGCTGTAGACCGGTCGTTGGCCGAACAGCTGGACGTCGGGAGGATCGCGGTCGGTCGAGGGCGGGTTGTCCCGAAGGAGCGCGTCCTTGATGATGATGTTGCACACGTCGATGCGGAATCCCGCCACCCCCCGGTCCAACCAGTGGGTGAGGATGCGGTCGAACTCGTCGCGCACCTGGTGGTTCCACCAGTTGAGATCGGGTTGCTCGTCGAGGTGGTTGTGGAGGTAGTACTGACCGGAGGAGTCCAGGGTCCAGGCCGGTCCCCCGAAGCTGGACACCCAGTTGTTGGGCGCCCCTCCATCGTCCTTGGGGTCGGCCCAGACGTACCACGACCGGTGGGCGGCCTCCTTCGAGGAACAGGCGTCGACGAACCATGGGTGCTGGTCACTGGTGTGGTTGGGGACCAAGTCCATCAGAATCCGGATGCCCCGGCTCCGGGCCTCGGCGATGAGCCGGTCCAGTTGGTCCGACGTGCCCAGATCGGGCTGGAGGGTCAGGTAGTCACTGACGTCGTATCCCCAGTCGGCGTTGGGTGACAAGGTCACCGGGCTGAGCCAGACACCATCCACTCCCAGCCACTGCAGATGGTCGAGGTGGTCGATGATGCCCACCAGGTCGCCGATCCCGTCCCGGTTGGAATCGGCGAACGAGCGCGGATAGATCTGGTAGAGGACCCCGGACTTCCACCACGGGCCGCGTTCTTCGGGCTCCCCAGCCGGGCGAGGGCCGGTCACGTCAACCGCGGTCGGACCGGGGGCGGGCGGCGGCGACCTCGTCGGCCGCGGCAACGTCGATGACCACACCCCGGGCGTCGGCGCGCCACCGCCCACCCCGTCCGAGGCCGAGCGCCGAGGGATCCATCGGATCTGTCTACCAAAGCGCCCACCGGACCGTCCCGACCCCGCTCCCACCCACCCCGGTGGACACGGGACGTGCGGTCCGGTCAGCCACTCGGCAGCGGTGCGAACGGTTGGACGTTGACCCAGCAGGTGAACTGCGGGATGCCGTTCTTGGGCATCTTGCACTGGGTCGACACCGGATTGTTCACGTGGAGCCGCACCACCTGGTACTGGGTGGGCCCGTAGCGCTTGTCGGGGCCGTAGCTCAGCACCGGCGTGTTGGTGCCCGGGCGCAACTTGATCTTGGACATGGCGGTGACGAAGGTGCGCCGGTTGAGATCGGGTCCGGCGGCCTCGGCGGCGGAGGCGAAGAGCTTGATGGCCTGGCACCATCCCTGGATGGGGCCCTGCTCCTCGATGAAGTCGGACTGGTTGCCCGGCGGAACCTGCGGATAGGCCTTGTGCCACACCACCCAGCAGCTGCGCACCGCCGAGTCGTAACCACCCTCACTGGTCGGACGGTCGTCGTCGATGCCGCTCAGGGTCTCGGTGGTCACCCCCTCCTGGCCGTCCAGGGCCTTGGCGTAGGGGACGGGCAGCAGCCCGAGGGAGGACTCAATGCTGGACTCGTAGTCGCTGAGCAGCAGGCGCGGGAAGTACTGCTGGTCGGTTTCGGCCTGGAGCACCGGATAGAACACGTTGAACGCGATGAGCGGGATGACCGAGGTGACCCCGGCGCTCCGGAGCTGTTGGACGACCAGGGGCGCCTGGGTGTCGGTGGTGGCGGTGTCGTTGGGATCGGAGGCGATGGTCTCCACCACCGGGGTCACGCCGGCCCGACTCAGGTCGGGAAGGAGGTACTGCTTGAGGGCCAGCTGGTCCGAGGCCCGGTCCCCGGCGATCACCCCCACCTTCTTGCCGGCCAACAGGTCCGAGCTGAGGCCCCAGTTGACCACCGTCTGGAGCATGACGGCCTGGTCCGGTCCGGTCCACCACAGGTACGGCGAGCCCTTGTCGGTCCAGTTGGTCACCGTGGTCCACTGGGCGATCATCGGGGTCTGGCCCTCCTGGGTGACGCAGAGCTGGTTGTCCCCGGTCCAGTCCCCCACCCCGTCGAGCACGGCGAAGGCCGCAGGCGAGCCCTCCGTCCAGGTCTTGCACAGGGCACGCATGTCCGTCTCGCTGGCCGGATCGAAGTTGGTGATGATCGGATTGATGTGCCGACCGTGGATCCCCCCGGACGAGTTGATCTGTTTGACGAAGAGCAGGATGGCCTTGGTCTGCTCGCCGAACTCGGCGTCCTGAGCGAATCCCTCCTTGCCGGCCAACGAGTTGAGGGACACCAGCGGGAACACCACGTTGATGGTGTGGGCCGACACCCCGCGGGACGACGGGCTGGCCTTGGTCACCGGGGTGGGCCCGGAGCCCGAGCCCCCCGGGGACTGGCTCGACGAGGCCCCCGCCGTCGGGGCGCTCGACGGGGCGGTGGCCACCCAGACACAGGTGCCGACGGCCACCGCTCCCACCATGACCACGGTCCGGATCTGGGTGGAACGGGGTCGACGGGTGAAGTGGCCCCACGAACGGGTGGCGGCTCGCAACGGGTTCCAGCGGTTTGACCCATCCATGTCGGCTCCTTGCTGTGCCGACCGGAGCGTATCCGCGCCGGCGGTTCGAAGGGCGGGCGGGCGGAGTGTCGGCGACCGCGCTCCCTTGGTTAGGTTTGGTCCCGTCCCGAGGCCCGTCCCGGCACCCGGGCAGGGAACCGACTCTCCCGCCGGGTCGACGAGACGTCGGGGAGGACCCGACCAAGGAGCCGCACGCACCATGAACGCACCTCCCGATCGGACCGGCGACGGCCCCCCCGGTCGGGGCTCGGGGAGTGACGTCGCCTCGGCCCTCGCCGCGCCGCCGCGCCCGTCGGCCGGCACGGTGGCCGTCGAGGTGGCCGACCTGGTCAAGCGGTACCCCAAGGCTCCGGTGGACTCGTTGGCCGGCGTGACCTTCCAGGTGCGCACGGGGGAGGTGTTCGGGTTCCTCGGACCCAACGGCGCCGGCAAGACCACCACCATCG
Organism: uncultured Acidimicrobiaceae bacterium; assembly: GCA_963833585.1. Lineage (GTDB taxonomy): Bacteria > Actinomycetota > Acidimicrobiia > Acidimicrobiales > RAAP-2 > Bog-756. Next base: position 842,786 of record CAWHYF010000005.1, read on the forward strand.
GCATCTTGACCACTCGGATCCGGCCCACCGGGGGCCGGGCACTGGTGGCCGGTGTCGACGTGGTGGCCGATCCGGTGGGGGCCCGCCGCCTGCTCGGCGTGGTGCCCCAGATCAACAACCTGGACCGCTCGCTCTCCGTGCGCCAGAACCTGCTCTTCCACGCCAGCTACCACGGAGTGCCCAAGGCCCGTCGCACCGAGCTGGCCGACGCGTTGCTCGGTCAGTTCGGTCTGGCCGATCGGCCCGGCGGCCGGCCCGACGACTTCTCCGGAGGCCAGATCCAACGGATGATGATCGCCCGGGCCCTGATGCACTCACCGGCCGTACTGTTCCTGGACGAACCGTCGACCGGGCTCGATCCCGCCGCCCGCCTCTTCCTGTGGGAGAAGGTGGCGGAGCTCAAGGCGGCGGGGACCACCGTGGTCATCACCACCCACGACATGGACGAGGCGGCCGCCTTGAGCGACCGGGTCGCCATCATCGACCACGGGACGCTGCTGGCCCTCGACACGCCCCAGGCGCTGGTCCGGAGCATGACCGGCGAGCGCACCCTCGACTGCGCCGTGGAGCCGGGGCCCGACGCAGATGCTCCCGCCCTGCGCGGGACCCTCGGCGCCCTGGCCGGTGTCAGCCAGGCCGACCTGCTGGACGAACCCGGGGGGGCGGGATGGCGGTTCCGGATCTACGTCGAGGGCGAGGCGGCGTCCTACGTGGCCCCGGTGGCCCAGGCCATCAGCTCGGCCGGCGGCAGGCTGACCGACGTCCGGCTGGGCGAACCCAACCTGGAGGACGTCTTCATCCACCTGACCGGGAGAGCCCTCCGATGACCACCGCCACCGAACCGGGCCGATCGTCGAGCCCGCTCGACCTCCTCCCCCGGTGGGGACCGTGGAAGACGGCCCTGGCCATCCTCCGCCGCGACCTCTTCGTGACCGGCCGGGAGTTCCCGGTCTTCCTGGCCCAGGTCATCCTCCAGCCCCTCTTCCTCCTCTTCGTGTTCGGCAAGGTCCTCACCGAGCTCGGGTACGCCCGACCCGGCTACCAGCAGGTGCTCTTCCCCGGGCTGGTGGCCCTGGCCGCCGTCCTGACCGGCCTGCAGAGCACCGCCCTGCCCCTGGTCATCGAATTCTCGTACAGCAATGAGATCGAGGACCGGCTCCTGGCCCCACTCCCCACCGGGGCGGTGGCGGTGGAGAAGGTGGTCTTCGCCGCCATGCGGGCCTGTGTGGCGGCGGCGGTCATGTTCCCGGTCGGGGTGTGGATCCTCGGGTCGATTCCCTGGCAGGCCTCGACGGGCCCGGCGGTGGTGGCGATGATCGTGCTCGGGTCGCTGATCGGCGCGGCCATGGGGCTGATCCTCGGCACCTACGTGCCGCCCAACCGGATCAGTGTGACCCTGACCCTGGTCCTGACCCCGCTCATCTTCACCGGATCCAGCCAGTACCCGTGGCCCTCCCTCCAGCACATCCGGTGGTTCCAGGTGGTGTCGGCCCTCAACCCCATGACCTACGTGAGCGAAGGCCTCCGGGGGTTGATGGCCCCAAGCGTCCCCCACCTCCAAACCTGGATCTGCTTCGTGGTGGCGGTCGGATCCCTGGCCGTCCTGATGGTGGTCGGGATGATCGGCTTCATCCGACGGGCCCTCGGCTAGTTGGCGCTCACTACGCTGCCTGCCATGCCCATGGACAAGGAACTCTGGGGACTCCTCGACCGATCGATCCTGGACCGGATCGTCGTCGTCTCCCCCCACTTCGACGACGCCGCCCTCGGTGCGGCCCATCTCCTGACCACCTACCCGGGGAGCACGGTGGTCACGGTCCTGGCCGGACGACCGCCGGCCTATCCGGACCAGGTCACCGAGTGGGACGCCGCCGGTGGCTTCGTCAGCGGCGACGACGTGGTCGGAGCCCGCCAGGAGGAGGACCGCGCCGCCATGGCATCGCTCGGGGCCGAGCCGGTGTGGCTGGACTTCCCCGACCACCAGTACCTGGACCCGCCGGACCGCCCCACCCCGTCCGAGGTGGCCCCGGCCCTGCAGGAGGCCATCGTGGCGGCCCGGCCCACCGCGGTCTTCCTGCCCCTGGGCCTGGCCAACCCGGACCACGTCCTCACCCACGACGCCGGAGTGATGGTACGGGAGTCCCTGGTGGCCGGGTCGGCCGGTGACGCCGGCGGGGAGCCGGCCTGGTTCGGCTACGAGGACGCCGGCTACAAGCACCTTCCGGGCATGCTCGCCTGGCGGGTGTCCAAGCTGTTCCGGAGCGGCCTGTGGCCCACACCCTCGGTGGTGCCGGTCCAGCCGGACATGGACCGGAAACGCACCGCGGTCATGCTCTACGCCAGTCAGGTCGGCCCCCTCGAACAGGACCACCTGCTGTCCGAGCGTCTGGCGGCCAACACCCCCGAGCAGTACTGGCGGCTGAGCCCTCCGCCGCCGGGCTGGGAGGGCCTAACCTCGGCCGAATGACCCCCACCGCTCACCAGGTGCCACCGGGGCCGGGCCGATCGCCCCGACCCCTTCCCCCATGACCGACCGCGGAACCGGACCGGACCGGCCCACCACCGGCCCGGGGACCGTCGCCCTCGTCACCGGGGCGTCCTCGGGCCTCGGGGCGGCCACCGCCCGCCGGTTGGCCGCCGACGGCACCACGGTGGCACTGGTGGCCCGTCGGGCCGACCGCCTGGAGGAGGTGGCCGACGACTGCCGGCTGACCGCGCCCCGCTCGCGGGCATGGGCCGCCGATCTCGGGGACACGGTGCTCGCCGGTGAGCTGGCGCTCCGGATCTGGGACGAGCTGGGCCCCCTCGACGTGGTGGTCAACAACGCCGCCATCCCCATGCGCCGCCCCACCCAGCGCCTCACCATGGCCGAGGTCGAGCGGACCATGACCGTCAACTTCTATTCCCCGGTGGCCATCACGCTCGCCCTCCTGCCCCGGATGCTCGAGCGGCGCTCGGGCACCATCGTCAACGTGTCCAGCATGGGCGGCCGGCTGGGCATCACCGGCGAAGCCGCCTACAGCGCCTCCAAATTCGCCCTGGCCGGGTGGAGCGAGTCGATGGCCGTCGACCTCTACGGCACCGGCGTGTCGGTCAAGCTGATCCTGCCCGGGGCCTTCGACACCGAGATCTGGGATCAGCCCGACAACGACACCGCACCCTACGCCGGACCGCTGGCCCCGCCCGAGGAGGGAGCCGTCGGCATCGTCGAGGCCATCACCAGCGACCGGTTCGAACACTACGTCCCCGACATGAAAGCGGTGGTGGAGATGAAGACCAGGGACATCGAGGCGTTCATGGCCGGGATGCGGGCCATGGCCGATGCCGCCGGTGCCGACCAGGTCGAGGAGCCCGGTTGAAGGCCCTGGTGTTCGGGACCCGACCCGACCCGGCCGAGCCGCGTCCCGAGCCGGCCGACGAACTGGAGGCCAAGCTGGCCACGCTGCCCTTCGGCCTCCATCAGATGGATGACGCCCGGCCCGTCCATCCCGACTGGGTGGTCACCCGGCCCGTCCTGTCGGGGGTGTGCGGCTCCGACGCCAAGCTGGTGCTCGGAGACTTCCACGACGGAGACATCGACAATCCGATGGCCGCCTTCTCCTCGCTGCCCCACGTACCCGGGCACGAGGTGGTGGCCGAGGTGGTGGCCCTGGGCCCAAAGGCCCAGGGCGTGGAGGTGGGTCAACGGGTGGTGCTGAACCCCTGGCTGAGTTGCGCCCCTCGGGGCATCACACCGCTCTGCCCCCCCTGTGAGGCCGGGGACCTCAACATGTGCTGGTCATTCACCAAAGGTGACATCAGCCCGGGCGTCCACATCGGGGTGGTGACCGGGGCCCCGGGCGCCTGGGCCGAGCTCCTGGCCACCCATTCCTCCATGCTGTTCCCGGTGCCCGACGACGTCTCCGACGAGGCCGCCGTCCTGGCCGACCCGTTCTCGGTTTCGTTCCACAGCATCGTGCGGAACCCGCCCCGGCCCGGGGCCAGGGTGGTGGTCTTCGGGTCCGGGGCGCTCGGTCTGGCCAGCGTGGCCATCCTCCACACCCTCTATCCGCAGGTGGAGGTGGCGGTGGTGGCCCGCTTCCCGGCCCAGGTGGCCAAGGCCAAGGCCTTCGGGGCCTCGGTGGTCTTCCCCCACGAGCCCCGGGAAGCCCTCGTCGAGCGACTGGCCGAGTGGTCCGGTGGCGTGCTGCATGCGGCCCTCGACGGCCTCCCCATGGCCCACCCCGGCCACATCGACGTGGTCTACGACACGGTGGCCAAGCCCGAGACCTTCGAGGTGGGGGTGCGGGTGCTGGCCGAGCGGGGACGGCTGGTGTACACCGGCGTCGCCGTACCGGGTCGGTGGGAGTGGACGCCGGTCTACTTCAAGGAGCTCACCATCGTGGGGTCCAACGCCTTCGCCATGGAGGAGTTCGAGGGGACGCGCCGACACGCCATCGAGCACTACCTCGGGCTGGTGCAGGACGGCCGGATCGACCTGACCTCCATGGTCACCCACCGGTATCCCCTCGAGGACTGGTGGGGGGCCCTGAAAGCTCTGGCCCGTCCCGAGGAGAGCGGCGTACTGAAGGCCGCCTTCACCCCGAACGGTGGGCGCGGCGACACCGGCTGACCCGGGTCCGACATCCCTCAGTCGGCGGGACCCAGGGTCTCGAACTGCTCGAACCGGCGGGAGGCGGCGGTGGCCCATGCGGCGTCGGGCTCGATCCGCCGCCCCACCCGGGACCAGGCGTCGGCCCCGTCGAACGAGCGCTCGATCCCGGTGGCCATCCGGGCCAGGAATGCGGCGCCGAGGGCGGCCCCCTCGGAGACCGCCACCGTATCCACCGGAAGTCCGGTGGCATCGGCGACCGCCTGCATCCACGGCACCGAGCGCGAGCCGCCACCGGTCGCCACGATCCGTCGGGTGGGGAAGCCGGACCGCTCGATGATGCGACGGATGACGAAGCCGCTGGCCTCGTGGGCCGCCCGGACCAGGGACTCCGGGCCCTGGGCGATGTCCAGCCCGTGGAGGCTGGAGCGGAGGGAGGGGTCGTGGAACGGGGTGCGCTCGCCGCGCAGATAGGGCAGCCACACCGGGATCTGGGAGGGACTTCCCTCCCGGGGCGTCTCGGGAGCGTCGGGCAGGTAGGCCGACGCCGGCTTGCGGGCCGGACGTCCGGTGAGTCTGCCGGCCCAGTCGGCGAACAGGGCGCCGGCGTTGCTGGGCCCTCCGATCATGACCTGCCCGGCCACCATGTTGGGCAGGGTGGTGAGCCCGGGAACGTCCCTCCACGCCTCGGCCACCACCCACGCGATCAGGGTGGCCCCGAAGATGACCAGGACGTCACCGGGCTGGTTGGCGCCCGCCACGATCTGTTCGCAGAAGGCGTCGATCGACCCACCCGCGAACACCGTGGGCGAGTCGGGCACGGTGCCGAGACCCTGGCCCATGCCGCCCACCACCGGAAGCTGGGCCTCGTCCACCCCGAGGTCGTCGAGCGCCCTCTTGTCCCAGCGGCCGCCGTCGTAGAGGCCCCCGAACGAGGTCGCGGTGGCCTGGTCCACGGCCGGCACGCCGGTGAGGGCGTGGGTGGCCATGGCTTGACAGTTCCAGTAGCCCATGGCCCCGGGTCGTTCACCGACGGCCCAGGCCAGCATGCGGCGGCCCTGGTCGCGCTCGGACGCCTGGGGGTTGGCCGCCGGGCCGGCATCGTCGGCAGCGCGCGACTGTCGCCGTAGAGCAGGCCGGGCAGCAGGGGGGTACCCCTGCGGTCCACCGCGGTGATCGACGGGACCATCGAGGTCACCACCACGCCGGCCGCGGGCCCGTCGAGCGCCGCGGTCACCTCGGCGAAGGCCCGCCTCGGGCCCCGACGCCAGGCGCGGGCCACGTCGTGTTCCAAGAGGTCGGCCGACGGGGTGCCGATGGCGTGGGCCACCCGGGTGCGCGCCACCACGGTGCCGCCGGCATCCACCGCCACGGCTTTCACCGAGGTGGTCCCCACATCCACGCCGACGGTGCAGTCCGCCCCCCGGGGCCGGCTCACAGATCTGACAAGTTGGTCATGAGACGCCATTATGTACGCGAACCGGTCTGCCGGCCGTACCGTTTCCCAGCGGAAGATCGACCAAGGAGCCAGCGACACCATGCCCACTGAACGACCGAGGGCGTTGGTGACCGCCGCGGTGCGCGGGCCGGGACTCGAACTCCTCGGCCAACTGGCCGACCTGACCCTTGATTCCTGGCTCGAACAGCCCACGCTCCGGATCTACAACGCCGAGCAGCTGGCCGAGCGGACCGCCGAGGCGGGGGCGTCCATCGTGGTGGTGGAGACCGACCGTTGCGCCGGCCCTCTGTTCGAACTGCCGCTACGGGCCGTGTGCAGCACCCGGGGCGATCCGAACAATGTCGACGTGGCCGGGGCCACCGCCGCGGGCATTCCGGTGATCCGGGCCCCGGGTCGGAACGCCGACGCCGTGGCCGAGATCGCGGTGGCCCTGCTCTTCGCCGCCACCCGGGGGGTCGTACCGGCCGACGCCGATGTGAGGGCCGGGGAGATCTACAAGGACGGCACCATCCCCTACCAGCGGTACCGGGCCTGGGAGCTGGCCGGACGGACTGCCGGACTGGTCGGCCTCGGTGCCGTGGGTCGCGCCCTCCAGTGGCGGTTGCGTGGGCTCGGGATGGAGGTCGTCGCCTTCGACCCCTACGCTCCCGAGGCCACCGTGTCCCTCGACGAACTCCTGGAGCGATCCGATGTGGTGTCCCTCCATGCCCCGGTCACGCCCGAGACCAAGGGCATGATCGGTGCCGAGCAGTTTGCCGCCATGCGGGACGGGGCCGTGTTCATCAACTCGGCGCGGGCCGCTCTGCACGACACCGATGCCCTGGTCGAGGCGTTGCGCTCGGGCAAGCTGTCGGCCGCCGGACTCGACCACTTCGAAGGCGAGTCGCTGCCCGTCGACCACCCGCTCACCCGAATGGACCAGGTGGTGCTGACCCCTCACATCGGCGGGGCGACCTACAACGTCGAGACCAACCACACCCGGATCATCGCCGAGGACCTCTGCCGGCTGCTGGCCGGCGCCCGACCGCTCCACGTGGTCAACCCCGAAGTGCTGGAGGGACGGTGACCGGCGGCCGGCGTGGGCGGGGAGGGTCGCACCGTCGTGGATCGGCTGCGTAGGGTGCGGACATGACCGCCCGGGGCCCCGCCTTCCGACTCCTTCCCCGTGTGGATCAGGACAACGAGTTCTTCTGGACCAGCGGGGCCGACGGCAAGCTCCGGTTCCAGCGGTGCCGGCACTGCCGGTACTACGTGCACCCGCCCGCGCCGCGGTGTCCCGAGTGCCTCTCCGAAGAGGTGGTCCCCGAGGAGGTCAGCGGCCGGGCCACCGTGGTGGCCCACACGGTGAACGTCCACGGGTGGATCCCGGGCAGTGAGCCCTACATCGTCGGGCTGGTGGCCATCGACGAACAGGCCAGCGTCCGGCTGACCACCAATCTGGTCGAGGTGGAGCCCGAGGACGTCCGCACCGGGATGCCGGTCGAGGTGACCTTCGAGGAGAACGACGACGTCTTCCTCCCCCTGTTCCGTCCGGCCGCGGCCCTCGACGGCGAGGGGACGGCGAGGTGAGCACCGGGGGCGAGCCGCTCGAACGCCGGGCGGTGATCTCCGGCATCGGCCAGACCGCGGTGGGGCGGCACCTGGGCCGGTCCGACATCGACCTCACCGTCGAGGCGTGCCTGGCCGCGGTGGCCGACAGCGGCCTGACTCGGGATGACATCGACGGCCTGGCCACCTATCCGGGCATGGGAACGGGCACCCCCGGTTTCGCCGGGCCCAGCTCTCCCGAGGTCCAGGACGCCCTCCGGCTCCGTCTCAACTGGCACGACGGGGGTGGCGAGGGCCCAGGGCAGATGCGGGCCGTCATCGCCGCCTGCTTGGCCGTGGCCGCCGGCCTCGCCCGTCACGTGCTGGTCTACCGGACGGTGTCGGAGTCGACCGCCCAGGGCGCAGGCGGCCGCCAAGGCATCGGCGGCAGCGGGGGCGGCGGGGCGCCCCGGTTCTCCGGCTTCCTGCAGTGGTCGCTCCCCTTCGGTGCCGTCTCCGCCGTCAACTGGCTCGCCCTGGTGGCCGACCGGCGGATGCACGAGTTCTCCCTGACCCGCGAGCAGCTGGGTCAGATCGCCCTCAACGCCAGACGCAACGCCGGCGTCAACCCCAAGGCCCTGTACCGGGACCCCATGACCCTCGACGACTACCTCGGTGCCCGGATGATCTCCACGCCACTGTGTCTGTTCGACTGTGACGCTCCGGCCGACGGGGCGACGGCGCTGGTGGTCTCCCATCGCGACTACGCCCCGGATGCACCGCATCCGGCCTGTCACGTCAACGCGGTGGGGACCGCCCTGCGGGGCCGGGCCAGCTGGGACCAGTTCGACGATCCCACCACCATGGCGGCCCGGGACGCCGCCGCCTCCATGTGGGAGCGGACCGAGCTGCGCCCCGCCGACGTGGACGTGGCCCAGTTGTACGACGGCTTCTCCATCCTGGCCATGGTGTGGCTCGAGGCCCTCGGGTTCTGCGGGCGGGGCGAGAGCGGCGGCTTCGTGGAGGACGGCCGGGCCATCGCCCGGGACGGCGCCCTGCCCCTCAACACCGCCGGCGGTCAGCTGTCGGGCGGTCGTCTGCACGGTTTCGGGCTCATCCACGAGGCCTGCGTGCAGCTCCGAGGGGAGGGCGGCGACCGCCAGGTCCACCGAAGCGGGGGACGCCTGCCGGAGGTGGCCGCAGTGAGCAACGGGGGAGGACCGATCGCCGGGACCCTGCTGCTCACCGGCGGAGCGGGCTGAGGGGCACCCGGCGGGTCTCGTCGGACAGGCGCCCCGGGGGGGCCTCGGCCGGAGGGAGGGGTGTCAGACCAGCAGGTGGGCGGCCCGGGCGGCCAGGGCGGCCAGGGTGAGGGTGGGCCCGTACCCGGCCGAGGTCACGAAGACCGACGAGTCGGCGATGACCACGTTGTCGGCCTGGTGGAGGCGCCCGGCGGGATCGGCCACCGAGGTCGCCGGATCGGACCCCATCCGAACCGTGCCCATGTTGTGCCGGCTCTCGGGGATGGACTGCGGCGAGGAGGCGTTGCCTCGCCCCGGCGACGTGGTGCTGGCCGACCACTGGGCTCCCATCTCGTCCAGGATGGCCAGCAGCCGGGGACCGTAGTGGCCGGACGCCACCAGCTCGTGCCGGCCCGGCCGGTAGGTGACCCGGGCCACCGGGAAGCCGCGGGCGTCCTTGATGGTGGGATCGAGGTCGACCCGGTTGCCGGCGTAGGGAAGGTCCTCCCCCTGCATGATGAAGGCCCAGAGCCGCCGCCGGATAGGCGAATCGACCATGAGACCGGGGAGATGCTCACCCCAGGGCAGATGGGTGGCCTCCATGATGGGGAGCCCCCCACCCCCGTGCTCCACCAGGCCGCCCCGCAGCCACGGCAGTCCGGCCTCGGCCGCCGCGGCCCGGGAGGCCTCGTCCCCCACGATCATGTCGTCGTGTACGTGGGTGACCGACCGGCCCCGCTCGCCGTAGGTCCGGAACGGCATCGACCCGGCGGTGATGGTCTGGAAGTGGACCATGAGATACCGACCCAACAGATCGTGCTCCACGCCGGACAGGAGCAGCAGTCGGGGGGTCTCGATGGCGCCCGCCGCCACCACCACGTGGCGGGCGGGGAGGAAGCGCTCCACCCCATCGGGACCGATGGCGTCCACCCCCGTGGCCCGTCGACCCTCGAACCGGATCCGGGAGACAAAGGTCTCGGACAGGAGCTCGGCCCGCCCGCTGGCCATGGTCCGTAGCAGCATGGCGACGGGATCGCCCTTGGCGTGGATGGGACAACCGAAGAAGGCACAGAATCCGCAGTTGTTGCAGGCCGGTCGGCCGTCGTAGGGGACGCTGTTGGCCGCGGTGGGTGCCGCATAGGGGTGGTAGCCGAGCCGTTCGGCCGCCGCGGCCGACTGGGTCGCGCCGAACATCGGGGCGCCCGACGGCATGGGGAACGGTCCCGAACGGGGTGCGGCGAAGGGATTGACCCCCTCGGTGCCGGCGACCCCGATGGCCCGCTCCACCTCGGCGTAGTACGGCTCGAGCTCGTCATAGTCGAGGGGCCAGTCGGCCACGTCGGCGTCGGGTTGGGGACCGAAGACCGACAGCTCCTTGAAGTCGTCGGGGCGGAACCGGGGCACCTTCCCGTCGGCGTGAGTCCCTCCTCCCCCGACCGTCGTCGGTACCGAATTGAACTCGCCCACGTGCAGCCGCTCCCCGTCGTCCTCGTGCGTGCGGAAGGTACGGGGCTCGACCAGGGGGTCGGGACCGAGGAAATACCGATGGTGGAACTTGATCTCGTCATTGGAGTAGTCGAAGGCCGGACGGGTGGGGTCCTCGGGATCCAGGAGATGGTTGCGGCCCTTCTCGACGATGGTCACCGTCCAGCCGGCCTGGGTGAGCACGTCGGCGGCCGTGGCCCCTCCGGGGCCCGAACCGACGATGATGGCGTCGACGGTCACGGGTTGGACACCTCCGCGTCGGTCCAGCCCCGGGGCTGGACGTCCCCGTCGAACCCGATGGAGGTCCATCCGGCCAGACCGCGGTTCCCCCCGTACTCGGGCGCCCCGTACATGCCCTCGCACACGTGCCCGTACAACAGGTCGGTGAAGTCGCCCAGCGAGCGCAGCCTGGCATCCTGGTCGGACGGCTCGAGTGCCGCGAAGTCGGCGCCCAGCGCGGCCAGGTTCTCGCGGTACCGCTGCTGGAGGCCGATCACCGGCCCGTTGAACTCACGTTCCGGCAGACCGCAGGAGCCTTCGATCCTCATCCGCCAGGCCAGCTCGTCGAGCGCGGTGAGCCGGTGGAAGGTGGCGAACGCCGGGGCCCCGCCGAACCGGCCCGACGTGGGCCCGCCGGCCCAGATCCGGGGGGGGTCGAAGAGGAAGGCGCCGAGGAGCCCGTCGATATAGTCGGGTACGCCGGCCGAGGCGGCACCGGGTCCGGCGTCGGACGGGGGGATCATCCGATCGCACGCCACCGACAGGACGGCGTACTCCTCTTCGCTCAACCAGACGGGCATCGGGCCACCCTAACAAAGGGTCGCGGCGCGAGAACGGGCATTGTCGCACGTCACTGACCCTGTCGGGGTCAGGAGGGCGTGAACGCGACCGGGAGGGCGATGGGTGACCGGAAGGCCATGCCCTTGATGTGGAGGTCCTGCCCGAGGCCCGGTGCCAGACGCAGATCGGGCAGCCGGTCGAACAAGGTGTTCACCGCCACCCGGGTCTCCATGCGGGCCAGGTGCATGCCGAGGCAGACGTGCACCCCGAAACCGAATCCCACGCTCTGGCGCGACGCCCGGAAGAGGTCGAACTGGTCGGGGTGCTCGTACTTCCGCTCGTCGCGGTTGGCCGATCCGAGGAGCAGCGCCACGTCGGCGCCCTCCTCGACCGCCACCCCGCCGATCTCGGTGGGGCGGGTGGCCCGACGGAGGATCACGGTGACCGGGGGCTCCCAGCGGATCGTCTCCTCGAAGGCGTCGGGAAGCAGCGATCGATCCTCGCGCACCCTCTCCAGCTGGTCGGGGTGGGTGAGGAGCCCGTAGAGCATGTTCCCCGAGGCCCGGTACGTGGTCTCCACCCCGGCGGGCAGCAGCAGCCGCAGGAAGGAGTAGATCTCTTCGTCGTCGAGGGTCCGCCCGTCGACTTCGGCCACCACCAGCTCGCTGATCAGATCGTCGGCCGGCTGGCGGCGACGGTCGGCCAACACCCCGGCGAAGTAGTCACGCAGACCCTCCGATGCCGCCATGCCTCGCTCCCAATTGGAGGCGACCGAGGTGATCTCGATGGCCCATCGTTGAAAGATCGGGAAGTCGGCGCGGGGCAGCCCGAGGATGCGGGCGATGACCTGGACCGGGAAGTTGAAGGTCAACTCCTGCACCAGGTCGGCAGACCCGCGGGCCACGAATCCGTCGATGAGCTCGTCGACCACCCGTTCGACCAACCCCCCCTCCCACTGCTCCAGCACCTTGGACCGGAAGGTCGGCGACACCAGGGCCCGGTGGAGCCGGTGCTCGGGCTCGTCCATCTGGAGGATGGTGCGACCCATCACCGCCCCCATGATCCCTTCGTACACGGTGGACGAGAACGTGTCGTTGTCTCGCAGGACCTGCACCGACTCGTCGAAGCCGAAGACCGTCACCGGCTGCGGCTTGGTCGGGTCGACCTCGTCCGCCCCGTCCCCGAGGTCGATCGGCCCGACGTGGACCGGGGACTCCCTGCGCAGTTCGGCCATCCGCGGATACGGGTCCCGGATGTTCCCCGAGACCGTGTCCTCCAGTTCGAACGGGTCGAACGGGACCGGCCGCCCGTCGTCCACGCCCACTTCGTGCATCTCCACTGACATCGACGGCGAACCCCCTCACGGCACGGCCCGGTGGCCGCTCCGGGCAGCCTAGATCAAACGTTCGTTTGGGTCCAGGACCGGACCCTCGGCACCGGTCCGGTCCGGTGGTCGACGCCAGGGTCCACAATGGGTGCGTGCCACCTCCCCCCTCAGGCTCGCCGGCCCGCCCGGGTCCCGCCCCCCGGCCGGACAGCCCCAATCAGCGCCAGCACATCCTGTCCACCGCCCTCTCCCTCATGGCCACCCAGGGCGTGGACGGGACCAGTATGCGCAACCTGGCCGCGGCCACCGGTCTCAACGTGGCGTCGCTCTACCACTACTTCCCGTCCAAGCGCGAGCTTCTGGTGGCGGTCCTGGAGGAGCGGGGGTTCGTCGACGGCCCGGAGGCCGGCCGGCCGGCCCTGTCCCCCGACCCGGCGGCCGGACTCGGCGACCTCCTGCACGACATCCTCCAGTCCATGATCGAGGTCGAGGAGTTCATCCGGCTCATGATGGGCGAGGTCATGCGGGGTGACGACACCGCCTTCGCCGTGGGGAGCGAACTGTTCGACGCCACCCAGGCCTCCCTCGAGGTCTGGTTGAGCGAGCATCAACCGAAGGCCCGCACCGCAGACCAGCAGGCCGCCCTGGCCCGCATGCTCCGGAGTCTGTTGGTGGGCCTGTTCTTCGAGTATGTGGCGGGCGTGCTCGGGGACCGGGACCCGTCGGTGGTGTTCCGGGAGCGGGCCGACGAGGTGGCCACCCTCCTGGCGGTTGAAGGGTCGGACTGATCAAGCGGGTCAGAGGTCGGGCGGAGGTACCTCCGACGGGTGGGCGGGATCAGGCGTGATCGACCAACATGTCGGCGAGCCGGCTCCACTGGTGGCCGGTTCCGCCGGCCAGCACCTCGTTCTGCTTGGCCCGCTTGAACAGGAAGTGCGCGTCGTTGGACCAGGTGAATCCCACTCCGCCGTGGACCTGGATGTTGTCACCGGTCACTTTGACGGCGGCCTCGGAGGCGTAGGCCGAGGCCATGGCCGCCGCCCGCGACCGCTCGGGCGATCCGGTGTCCGAGGCCCAGGCGGCGAAGTGCACTCCGGCCCGGCCCAGCTCGAGGGCCTGGTACATGTCCACGATCCGATGTTTCACCGACTGGAACGAGGCGATGGGGCGGTCGAAGACCACCCGGACCTTGGCGTACTCGACCGCCTCTTCGAGGGCGCGGTCGGCCACCCCGATCAGCTCGGCGGCCAAGCCGACCGAGACGTCGTCCAGCACCCCACGCCACAGGGCCGCCTGGTCCCCCGGGGGCCCCAGGACCTCCACCGGCTCCTCGTCGAGCACCAGTCGGGAGAGTTTCCGGGTCGGATCGAGGCCCGGGACCGCCTCGGCCTTGGGCGCCGGCAGCAGGAACGAACGGTAGCCCTCCTCGGCCAGCGCCACCACGATGACCCAGTCCGCGGTGTGACCGTCCACCACCAGAGGCTTGGTGCCGGTCAGCACCCATCCCGATCCCTTGCGCCGGGCCCGGGCCCGGACCGTCCCCAACGGGTGACCGTGACCCTGCTCGTGCAGCGCCACCGTGCCCCGGGTGAGACCGGTGACCAGCCCGGCCAGGAGCGCGTCGGCCCCGAGTGCCTTGGCCGCCAAGGTGGCCATCACCGAGGACGAGAAGAAGGGGCCGGGCAGCGGAACCCGCCCCATCTGCTCGAGGATGATGCACATCTCGAGCAGCCCGGCCCCCTGGCCCGGAACCAGCATCCCGGTCCAGCCCATCGACAGCAAACGGTCCCACAGCTCGGGGGTGATACCGACCGGATCGTCGGCCAGCGCCCGGAGGGCGTCGCCCCCGATGTCGCCCATGGCCCGCCTGGCAACGTCCTGCAAGGCCAATTGCTCGGCGTCGAACGTGAAATCCACTGTCCACCCCCGGAGTGGCCTCGCTGATGATGGCGACAGTGTAGACAGCTGGGACGGCCGGGACCGCCGGGCCCGGCGGGAGGCCCGGCGGGCCGAGGTTCGAGAATGAGCGTTGTCGGTCCGCCTGCGGCTAACCTCCAGACTCGTGGACTTCGCCCTGGCCCCTGAAGACGAAGCATTCCGAGACGAGCTGCGCGCCTGGCTCGACGAACACCTCCCGCCCTTTTTGGCCAGCGAGGAGCTGGTCGACGACGCCTCCATCACCGGCGAGAAGTCGGCCCAGCGGCGGGCGGCCTGGCAACGGGTGCTCAACAAGGGCCGTTGGGCCGCGGTGCACTGGCCCGAAGAGTACGGGGGGCGGAACGCCACCGCCATGCAGCGCATCATCTACTCGGAGGTGAACGCCGAATACCGCACGCCGGGTCTGTTCAATCCCAACGGGCTCTGGCAGATCGGCCCGATGATCATCGCCTGGGGCACCGAGGAGCAGAAGGCCCGCTGGCTGCCCTCGATCCTGGACGCCACCGATCACTGGTGCCAGGGCTTCTCCGAACCCGATGCCGGCAACGACCTGGCCAACCTCCGGACCACCGCCATCCGGGACGGCGACAAGTACATCGTCAACGGCCAGAAGATCTGGATCTCCACGGCCCACCTGGCCCGGTGGGGGCTCTTCCTCCTGCGGACCGACCCCACCGCCATCGAGCGGGGGGCCAAGCACGAGGGGATCACGGCCTTCATCGTGGACATGCACACTCCCGGCATCGAGGCCCGGCCCATCCGGGACATGTCCGGGGAGGAGATGTTCAACGAGGTCTACTTCAACGACGCCTCCATCCCGGTCGGGAGCCGGTTGGGGGGCGAGGGCGAGGGATGGATGGTGGCCATGGGCACGCTCGGCCACGAGCGGGTGGGCATCGCCGGCCAGATCTCCCTCCTCGGTGCCGACCTCAACGCCATGGTGACGGCGGCCCGCTCGGTCAATCCCGCGGCCCTCCAGGACCCGGCCATCCGTGAGCGGCTGGCACGGGCGTGGACCGACATCGAACTGGCCCGGCTCCTCTCCCTTCGCGCTCTGAGCAAGATCATCAAAGGTGAGAAGAACTGGCCCGAGGTCCCCTTCGCCAAGCTGATGTGGTCCACGCTGGCCCAGACCCTGGCGGCGCTCTCCGTCGACCTGCTGGGCCCGGCGGGGGTGTTGGCCAAGGGCGGTCCCGACGCCGTCGACCGAGGCAAGTGGACCCGGCTGTACTCGTTCCAGCGCTACAGCACCATCGGTGGAGGCTCCTCCGAGGTGCAGAAGAACATCATCGCCGACCGGGCCGTGAAGCTCCCCGGTCAGGCACGCGTCTCCTGAGGTGCCGGTCGATCCGCACGCACCGTGCATCATCGGGGTGGCCCGGCGGACCTGGCGGGAGGAGCCCGCCCCCGAACCCCTGGACATGTGGGAGTCGCTGGCCCGGGCGGCGGCGGATGACGCCGGGAGCCCGGCGGCACTGGGCCACCTCCAGAGCCTCCAGGTCGTCTTCAGCCAGTCCTGGGAGTACGACGACCCGTGCGCCCGGCTGGCTCGGCGATTGGGAGCGACACCGGCGCACTCCGCCTACTCGGGACTTGGCGGATCGGTACCGGTCCGGCTGGCGGCCGAGGCCGGCACGGCCATGGCCCGGGGTCAGCTGGACCTGGCCCTCATCGTCGGCGGGGAGGCCCTCGCCACCCGTCGGCACCTGCCCGAGCCGGCCTGGTCGTACCCGCCCGTGGAGCCGAAGCCCTATCCCATCACCATCGACCGCCTGGAACGGAAGAACGGGATCTTCCAGGCCTACTTGACCTTCGCCCTGCTGGACACCGCCCGCCGGGGTCATCTCGGGCAGTCCCTCGAGGACCGTCGCTTGGAGATCGGCCGGCTGATGGCCCCGATGAGCGAGCTGGCCGCGACCCAACCCGAGCACGCCTGGTTCCCGGTGGCCCGGGGGCCGGAGGAGATCAGCACGGCCACCCCGGACAACCGGATGGTGGCCACGCCCTACACCAAGCTGATGACCGCGGTGATGGACGTGGACATGGCCGCGGCGGTGCTGATGGCCACCCACGAGCGGGCCGACGCCCTCGGGGTTCCGGCCGAGCAGCGGGTGTACCTCCACGGGAGCGGTCTGGCCAGCGAGCCCTCCACCATGGCGGCCCGGCCCGAACCCTGGCGATCACCGGCCATGACCGAAGCGATGCGGTGCTGCCTGGGCGGCATCCCGTCGGACCAGGTGGAACACCTCGACCTGTACTCCTGCTTCGCCAGTTCCCTGTCGTTCGCCGCCGATGTGCTCAAGTTGCCGGCCGGACACGCCCTCACCGTCACCGGCGGGCTCCCCTACCACGGGGGACCGGGCAGCAACTACTGCACCCACGCCCTGGCGGCCATGACCGAGGTGCTGCGACAGGACCCCGGTTCGTACGGCCTGGTCTCGGGCATCGGGATGCACATGACCAGCCACTCGGCCAGTCTGTGGTCGAGCCGCCCAGGCGCCTACGTCCCCATGGCGCCGGCCGGACCGTTCCCCACCGTGCCGGTGACAGGCGAAGCGGACGGGCCCGGCCGGGTGGTGACCTTCTCCACCGTCCACACCCGACAGGGACCGGAGTCGACCGCGCTGATCTGCGACCTTCCCAGCGGGTCTCGCTGCTACGCCCGCCTGGATGAGCCCGTACCGGCCGAGACCGACCTGGTGGGCGCCACCGTCAGCCTGACCCCGGGGGACAACGGGGGCACCACCGCCCAGCTGTGACCCAGAGAACCGCTCCGGCGAGCCGGACCGACCAGAACTGCGAGATCCCGTCATGACCATCCACTACGAACCCGGGGACGACCACATCGTCCGGATCACCATCGATCGGCCCGAGGCCCGCAACTCCCTGGACATGGACCACTTCGCCCAACTGCGGATGGCCTGGGAGCGGTTCGGTGACGACGACGACGCCTATGTGGCCGTCATCACCGGCGTGGGTCCCGACTTCTGCGTGGGGGCGGACCTCAAGACCTACATCCCCCAGATCACCGAGCTCCAGGCCAGCATGAAAGCGTCCGGTGTGACCGAGATCGACGGCTACCGGCTGGATGACGGGACCAAAGCCGTCCTGCGCAACGTGAAGCTGTACAAGCCCATCGTGGCCGCCATCAACGGCACCTGTGTGGCCGGCGGCATGGAGATGCTGGGGGGATGCGACCTCCGGGTGGCGGCCGACACGGCCACCTTCGGGGTCATGGAGCCCAAGCGGGGACTGTTCGCCGGAGGGGGCACCACGGTACGACTGCCCCGCCAGATCCCCTTCCCGGCCGCCATGGAACTCCTGCTCTGCGCCGACCAGGTCCCGGCCCGCCGGGCCTACGAGATGGGGCTGCTCAACGAGGTCTGCGCGCCGGACCAGGTCATGGACCGGGCCCTCCACTACGCCCGGCGGATCACGGCCAACGGCCCCTTCGCCGTCCGCAAGACCAAGGAGTCGGTGCTCACCGGGCTGGCCGTGGACATGAAGGCGGCCTACCGGATCGAGTCGGCACTGTCTTCTGAGGTGTTCTCCAGTGAGGATGCCGTCGAGGGACCGAGGGCCTTCGCCGAGAAGCGCCCGCCGGTTTGGAAGAACCGCTGAGACAGCCAACCGGGCTGCCGCAGCCGACAGGGGGAGAGCACCAGCCATGTCCGAGACCACGTCCGCAGCCGCCCGACCGTTCGCCGGGGCACGGGTTCTGATCACCGGGGGCTCCTCCGGCATCGGGGCCGGCCTGGCCGAGGCCTTCGCCGCCGCCGGCGCCACGGTGGGGATCGCCGCCCGGCGTCACGACCGGCTGACCGAGGTGGTGGAGCGCTGCCGGGTGCACAGCCCGGACTCCACCATGTGGGTGGTGGACCTGTCCGACGGGGAGGCGGTGGACCGGCTGGCCCGTCAGGCGGTGGAGGAGCTGGGAGGGGTGGATCTGTTGGTCAACAACGCCGGTATCCCCAAACGGCGATACGTCACCGCCCTCGACCCCTCCACCGTCGAGGCGGTGATGGCCATCAACTACTTCTCGCCGGTGCGCCTCACCCTGGCCCTCCTCCCCCACATGGTGGAGCGGGGCTCGGGGACCATCGTGTCGGTGGCATCGGTGGCCGCCACCCTCAGCCCTCCGGGGGAGTCGGCCTATTCGGCCTCCAAGGCCGCGCTCTCGGTCTTCTCGGAGTCGATGGCCGTGGACCTGTGGCCCACCGGGGTCAAGGTGGCGGTGGTCTACCCCGGGGTGGTCGACACCGAGCTGTTCACCCTGCCCGACAACGACCCGTTCACCGGCGACGTCCCGTCCATCACCGTGGAGGAGGCGGCCGCCACCATCCTCGAGGGGATCGCTGCCGGATCCCTCTCGATCTACGTGCCGGGCTACTTCGCCGAGTTCGCCTCGAGCAAGGCCCAGGACGTCGACGGGTTCCTGGCCGGGACCGCAGCCTATGTCGCGGCCCGGGACCAGGCGGCCTCGGACGGCTAGTCCCCCGGGACCGGCCGGTCTGGGTCTCGCCCCGGCGCGGTCACCCCAGCCGCTCGATCACCGTGGCGTTGGCCTGTCCGCCCCCCTCGCACATGGTCTGGAAGCCGTAGCGGCCCCCGGTGGCCTCCAGGTGGTTGAGCAGGGTCGAGGCCAGCCGCACCCCACTGGCGCCGAGGGGATGGCCGATGGCGATGGCACCACCGCGGGGGTTGAGCCGCTCGGGATCGGCGTGGAAGGCCGCGTTCCACATCAGCGGGATGGCGGCGAACGCCTCGTTGCACTCGATGGCGTCGAACTGCTCCACCTTCATCCCCGAGCGCTCCAACAGTCGGTGGGTGGCCGGAACCGGGGCCGACAGGACGATGGCGGCGTCGTCGGCCGCCACCGTGGCGTGGGCGAAGCGACCACGGACGGGGAGACCGAGACGTTCGGCCGCCGACCGCTCGGCGATCAACATGGCCGCCGCCCCGTCGGTCATCTGGGAGGCGTTCCCGGCGGTGATGTCGGGCGCGGTGTCCGGCTCCCAGTTCTGGGCGGGCGGCAGACCGGCCAGGGCCTCGAGCGAGGCGTTGGGCCGGATGCCCTCGTCCCGCTCCAGGTACGCACCGGTCGGGGCACCGTCCTCGCCCTTGATGGGTACCGGCACCGCCTCGCGGGAGAAGTGGCCCGACTCCCACGAGGCCAAGGCGCGACGGTGGCTTTCGAGGGCGTAGCGGTCCATCTCCTCCCTGGTCACGTCCCACCGGTCGGCCAGGACCTGGGCCACCCGGAACTGCGCCCACAGTCGGCCGTCGATGGCCTCCAGGAACGACGGGGGGAACGGACCGGTGCCCCCCCGGGCGTTGGAGGCCATGGGAGCCCGAGTCATCGACTCCACCCCGCACGCCACCACCAGGTCGTAGTGGCCGGCCTTCACCCCGGCGGCGGCGAAGTGCATGGCCTGCTGGGACGAGCCGCACTGCCGGTCCACGGTGGTGGCGGGGACGCTCTGGGGCAGGCCCGCCGCCACCCAGCCGTTGCGGGTGACGTTCGTGCCCTGCTCGCCGGACTGGGTGACACAGCCGCCGATGACGTCGTCGACCGTCTCAGGATCGATCCCGGTCCGCTCCACCAGGGTGGTCAACGCGAATCCGAGGAGATCCACCGGGTGCCAGTTCGACAGCGCCCCGCCCCGCTTCCCCATGGTGGTGCGCACCACATCCACGATGACGGCGTCACGTTCCTGGTTGCTCACGGTCGCTCCTCTCTACTGCGGTCCTACTGCGGTCCCGCGGTCACTTCGAACAGCCCCCGCCGACGTTACCGGGGGAACGGTGCCTCCACCCCATCGACGGGCCCCATCCGGTGGCCGTCGGACCACCCCGGCCATCCCCGGGGCCGTCGCCGACCCTCACCGCGGGTAACCCCTAGGCGGGCGCCGTCCCGTTCTGGTTGGGATCGACGGCGAGCAGGGTGGTCCGCTCGCCCCGGGAGGCCAGCACCTGCTCCACGGCGACCAGGGCACCGGCGGCGCCCCCGTCGTAGGCCACCGCACCGTGCTCCAGGACGACCGCGGTATGGGCGATCTCGAGGACCCGGTCGACCTGCTGTTCCACGATCAGCAGCGCGGTGCCGGCTTCGTTGATTCGTCGTAGTCCGTCATAGACCGCTTCGATCATCACCGGGGCCAGGCCCAGGGAGATCTCGTCGGCCACCAGCAGCCGGGGCGGCTCCACCAGCACCTTGGCCAGCGAGAGGATGCGCTGCTCGCCGCCAGAGAGTGTGCCCCCGTGTTGGCGCCGGCGCTCCCCCAGCACCGGGAAGGCGGCGTAGGCCTTCTCCAGCGACCCCGCGACGCTCTGGCGGCCGCCCCGCTGGCGGAAGGCCAGCTTCAGGTTCTCCTCCACGGTGAGATTGGCGAAGACGCCCCGGCCCTCGGGGACGTGGGCCGCTCCGGCCCGGGCGATCTTGTACGCCGGGAGGCCCGTGACGTCCTGCCCGCTCAGCCGGACGGTCCCCGCCGTGCTGGCCAGCAGCCCCGTCACCACCCGGGACACGGTCGACTTCCCGGCTCCGTTCGAGCCGATGAGGGCGGTGACCCCCGACTCGGGGACGATGAAGGTGACGTCGAAGAGGGCCCGGTAGGGACCGTAGCTGGCGCTGACGTGGTCGATCTCGAGTGCCGGTCTCCCGGTGCGGCTGTCGCCGTTGCCGTCCCGTCGCCGCTGTCGCCGCTGATCGCCATTCTCGACGTTCCCGGGGACCGCCGGCCCGGGAACGGCAGACTCGGTGGCTCCCCCGAGCTGGTCGACCAGATCGGCCGCGCCCACGGCCGGTTCGCCGGCTGCGGTCATGCCGACACCCCGAGGTAGGCCTGGCGGACCAGGGGGTCGGCCATCACGTCGTCGAAGGCTCCATCGGCGATGACCGTACCCAGGTTCATCACCACCGTGCGGTCCACCACCTCCCCCACCATGCCGAGGTCGTGCTCGACCAGCAGCATGGCCATCCCCCGCTCGCGCTGGAGCATCCGGAGGACGTTGGACAGCTCATGGGTCTCGTGGACGTCGAGACCCGACGAGGGCTCGTCGGCCATCAGCAGCACCGGCTCGCAGACCAGGGCCCGGGCCAGCTCCACCAGCCGGCACGACCCCAGTCCGAGCGACGCCACCATGGTGTGGGCCTGGTGGGCGATCCCGACCAGCTCGAGGACCGCGTCCACCCGCCTGCGCTCTTCGGCGGTCGGGCTGCTCCGCCCGACAGGTCCTTGAAGATCCGTCCGGTGCACCACCGGGCCCGAACCGCCACCAGCAGGTGGTCCCACACGGTCATGTCGGGGAAGACCTCGATCCGCTGGTAGGTGCGACCGATGCCGAGGCGGGCCCGCTTGTAGGTGGGGAGGTCGAGCAGGTCCACGCCCTCCAGCTCGACCCTCCCCCGCTCGGGGCGCAACTGGCCACCCACGCAGTTGAACAGGGTGGTCTTGCCCGCCCCGTTGGGGCCCACCAGTCCCACGCTCTCTCCGGGGCGAACCGAGATGCTGACCTCGCTCACGGCGGCGATCCCGCCGAAGGTCTTGGAGACCCCGTCCACCTCGAGCAGGGGTGGCCCCCCGGCCGGGTCAGCCATGGTCGCCCGCTCCGGCCGGCGTCCGGCTCCACCCCGACCCCCCGGGGGCGATGCCGTTGGGGGTGACCGCCCCGAGGGGCGAGCCACCGGACGTCGGCCCGGGGTCGGTACCGGCATTCTTGAACAGGATGCCCTGGATCCGCAACGTGGAGCGGCGTTTCTGGTATTCGAGGATCCCCTCGGGATGGGCGGCATAGGTGAGGGCCCCGAAGGCGAAGAACACCACGACCAGACTGTTGCCCCCGAACCGGGCCGGAACGTAGGTCAGCAGTTGCTGGAGGATCACGAAGCCGAAGCCGGCCTGGAGGGCGCCCTCCACGGTACCGGCTCCGGTGGTGACCACCACCACCACGAAGACCAACGACAGCTCGTAGACGAACAGTTGCGGGTTCACCTGCTGCTGCTGGATGGAGAGCAGGGTCCCGCCGATGCCGGCCACCGCGCCGGAGATGGCGAAGATCACGATGTGTTGCCAGCGGAGGTTGATCCCCATCCCCTCGGCCGCCGTGGTACTCCCCCGCATGGCCCCGAGGAATCGTCCCGTCGTACCCGCGCCGGACCAGGTTCACGATGGCGATACAGACCAGGAGGACCGCCATGGCCAGGATGAAGTAGGCGTGGCCGTTGGGATTGGTGATGCCGAGGCCGACCCATTCGGGTTTGACGGTGACCGCGGACCCGTTGGTGCTGGTCAGCTGCGGGAAGACGGTGTAGTCGAAGAACAGTGCGGCGGCGATGGTGAGGAGGGCGAGGCCCAGGCCCCGGAGCCGGACCGAGGCGAAGGCCAGCACCACGGCCACCAGCGCCGCGGCGACCGCGCCGACCAGACCGCCTACCAGAAGGTTGAGTCCCAGGTGGTTGGCCAACTGGGCGGCGGTGAAGGCACCCGACCCCGGCCAGGGTGGCCTGGGCCAATGAGAGCTGGCCGCCCATGCCGGTGATCAGCGTGATGGACAGGAAGATGACCGAGATACACGATGCCGGCGTTGAAGACGTTCTCCCAGGTGGTGGGGAGCCAGGTGAGCATGGACACGACGAACGCCCCCAGCAGCACGTACCACCCGATCCGGCTGAACCGCTCCAGTTGGGGAGCCCGGACGCTGACCGCCGAGGGAGGGGTCGGCGGATCGACCGACGACATGGGGTCCTTCGTGCTGTCGAGCGTCCGGAGTCCGGGCACCACCAGCAGCGCGGCCACCAGCACGATAAAGGGCAGCGAGGTGAGGACGGCCGACGACCAAACACTGCTGACCGGCAGGTAGCCCTGGAGGGTGGTGGCCAGGACTCCCATGCCGATCCCCACCAGGGCGGCGATGGGCATCGAGCGGAGCACGGCCCAGGCCGCGGCGGCAAAGGCCGCCACCATCAGGGCGGCGTAGTCACTGAACTGCAGCTCGCCGTAGATGGGAGCGAGCAACACGCCGGCCAGGCCGGCCATCAACCCCGAGATCATCCAAGCCGTGGCGACCACCCGACCGGCGTTGACCCCGTCGAGCTCGATCAGCCTCCGGCTCTCCACCGCACCCCGCATCCGGAGTCCCAGGCTGCTGAACCGCATCAGCGCCACCAGCGCGATGAGGATCAGTGCCGTCGTCACCACGGTGGTGATGTAGATCCCGTTGACCGGCGTCGTCGAAGAGGCGGAAGTACACCGTGTTCGGGTCGAACAGGATGCTCGGCGGGCTGTAGGTGTTGGCGCTCCCGAAGATCACCGAGAGCAGGGACGGGATCCCCACGAACAGGCTGATGCCCGTGACCAGCTTGGCCATGGTGTTGGAGTTGGGGATCCGGACGAACAGGAGGCGGTCGAAGGCCAGCCCGAGGAGGGGGGACAACACCACCACCGAGAGAGGAAGGCCAGGCCGCACCGGCAGGTGCTCGTTCTGGACCAGCTTGGTGAAGGCGTAGGCCGAGATGTAGGCCTGCGCCCCGTAGGCGAAGTTGAACACGCCAGTGGCCTGGTAGGTGAGGACCAGACCCACGGCCACGATGGCGTAGGTGCACCCGTAGGGGATGCCGGGGATGGCGAAGCCGAGGAAGTGCTCCACTCCCCTGGTCGCCCCTACCGTTCCGGTGGTGGAGGCGGATCACGTGCCCGGCGTACCGGCGGGCGGGGTGACTGGCACCGGGTTCTTCACGCTCTTGCCCACGCAGACGAAGACCTGTTTGCCCTTGCCGAACACCGGGACGTACTTGGTCTTCTGCGTACCTGGATATAGGCGCTGCAACTTGGCCAGGTCGTCCCGGTGTGGACGACGGTCCAGTCCACGGGAGCGGAGATGCTCTGGCGCGGTGAAGTTGGTGATCTTGTTGGTGGAGCTGATCACGTTGGCCTGGGTGAGGTTGGTGCCGGCCGCTTTGATCCCGGCGGCGATGAGGGCCGCCGACTGCCAACCCTGGAGGGCGTCCCCGTTGTAGGTGTACGAGGGCTCGTACTTCTTCATGGCGGCGATATAGGCCTGCATGCCGGTGTAGGTGTTCCCGTACCGGGAGGTGTTGGCCGACTCGAACGGCACGGTGCCGGTGTTGTTGAGGTAGACACCCTGCATCAAGCTGCTGTACTGGTTGAGCAGGGACTGGTCGTAACCGTTCAGCCACAGCTGTTTGATCTTGACCCCGTACTGCTGGATGGCCCGGGCCAGGGTGATGTTGTCCGAGGACTGCATGCAGGTGACCACCAGCTGGGAGCCAGCCTGCTGCATCCGTTGGGCGTCCGAGGAGTAGCTCCCGCCCAGCTGGGCCCCCACGTCCACGAAGTTCACGTTGTAGCCGGCCGCCTTCATCCCCTTGGCATAGGCGTTGCAGGCGTCGTACGACGAGGAGATGGACGGCCCGTAGCTGATGACGGCCAGCGACTTGGCCCCCACCTTCTTGATGAAGTAGCTCATCTGGGGGAAGCCGGCGGAGTAGATCTGGGTCGATCCCCCCACCGCGAACAGGTTGGGCGCGGTCTGCCAGTTGGCCGACACGTTGTAGCCGTAGGTCGGGGTCTTGGTCGACACGAAGTAGCCGGGGGTGAACCAGGCCGAGGACACACCGACCGCGAAGACGTGGTCCTGGTCGATGAGGGTGTGGACGTCCTGGGTGAACTGGGTGGGCGAGCCCCCGTCGTCGAGGTTCTGGGTCAGGACGATCTTGCGCCCGTTGATCCCGCCCTTGGCGTTGAAGGTGTCGAAGTAGGCGATCATGCCGGGTGCGAGTCCGCCGAAGATACCCGGCCAGGGGGCCGGACTTGGACGAGATCGCCCCGATGCTGATCTGGGTGGCGGACACTCCCGGCGCCGAGCTGGCCGCTCCGGCGGTCCCGGAGACGAGGGTCCCCGCCGCCACCGCGATCCCGGCAGCCAGTACCCCCGGCAACACCCACAACCCCCGGCGCTTCCCCATGTCCACCCTCCCTAGTAGCCGACCTCACCCCTTGACACATCGCCGTGGCGACCTGTCCTGGACGGCCGAATGTGAGCCAGTTCTTAAAGTACAGACGTGGCGTCTGTCAACAAGGTGTCAGTAGCGCCCTGCCTGCTCAGAGCATGGTACAGGCGTTTTCGCCGCGGCGCTGGACACTCCCGGGTCGTCTGGCTCACCCCAGGAACTGGCGGGTCCGGTCGAAATTGCGGAGGTCTCCGACCTCGGCCGACGTCACCGGCCCCAGCTCGCTCACGTCGGCCGCCACCTCGGGCTCCCACCCGCAGGAGGCCACCATCTCCCGCACCCTCTGGTCGAACGGTGCGGGCCCGGAGGGGACCCCCGCCACCTGTAACCGTCCCCCGAGGCGTCGGAGCACACCCCGGTCGGTGACCACGCTGGTGACCCGCGAACCCGGCGCGGTGATGTAGGCCACCCGTTCCGGCAGCCGCCGTGGCCGGCCCAGGGTCACGACCACGCTGGCCGTCGCCCGGCTCACCACGTCGTTGGCTCCCCCCGACCCCACGAGGACCCGGCCGTCCCCGAGACGGGTGGAGTTGAGATTCCCGTCCTGGTCGACCTCGGCGGCACCCAGGCAACCGACGGTGGTCGTTCCCGGTCCGCCCACCACCATGCCGAGCACCGTCGAGGCATCGGCCAGGAGCGTGGTCCGGGGGAACACCCGGTGGTTGAAGATGTAGGGATCGGCCGGCGTCGGCGTATAGCCCCACAGGCCGAGCTCGGCGGTGAGCTGGACCGGGTCGCCCGCCGCCCGGGCGCGGGCCACGGCCACCCAGGCGGCCAGATTGGCCACACCCGCACCGGCCAGTACGGCGTCGGCCCGGAGTTCGGCCACCACCCGCATCACCTCCCGGGCCCCGAGGCTGGCCGCCACCTCCCAATCGCTCACCGGCTCGTCGACCGGCACGGGGTGTTCGGCGGCGTCGCGCTGCCACGAGTCGGGGTCGGAGAGCAAGCGGAGGCCGATGAGCCGATCGTCGCCGAGCTGTCGCAGATAGGCGCCGTGGTCGGGAGGGCCGAGAACGTGCTCCCGGGCCCACGAGTCGAAATCCCCCCGGGCCGCGGCGGCGGCGTCGATCCAGAAGGGGATGTCCTCGCCGTACCCGGCCACCGGCAGGCCGGGGGCGTAGCACCCGCCCGGATGGGCCCCGAAGGGGGCCTCGACCACGGCCGCCACCCGGTGGGCCGGTATCCGTACCCGATGGCCCAGTCCGTCGAGGTCGTCGACGATCGACTCGACGGTGGCCACCACGCCGCGGCGGGCCGCCCAGGCTCCCCACACCCCTTCCAGGAGCGGCTCGGAGAGGGCCAGATTTCCGTGAGGGTCGGAGACCGCGGCGTGGAGGAGGGCCACGTCGGGGACCAGCGGGGCGACCAGACCCACCGGCCCGAACGGCGAGTCCACCGTGGAGAAGGCGTCGTTGTGGACCATGTCCGAGCCGGCTACGGACCCGGTCACCACCGCCGGCAACCCGCGGGCGGCAGCCTCGAGCCGCTGGCCCATGGTCAGGATCGACCAGTGCTCGACCTCGACCTCCCCCGATTGGTAGCCCTGCTGGAAGATGGGGTTCGGGGCGTAGGACGGGAAGCTGTTCCCCGAGTACGCGGTCACCACCCGGCGGACCGATCCCCCCCGGAAGAACAGCGCGCCCAGCGCGCCGAGGCTGGTCATGATGAGGGTCAGCCCGGCGTCGTTCCCCCACTGCTGGCGGGCCAGCTCCCGGGCGCCGGCCGTCCACCGGCTGTGGCCCAACATCACGTGGACCGCATCACCCGGACGGACGTGGCGCTCGACGGCATCGTGGAGGGAGAGCCCGACCTCGGTCATGGTGCGGTGGCCCGGGGCCGCCGGACGGGTAGGCCCCCGCGGGGGACGGATGTGCTCATGGAGGGGCAGGTTACCGAGCCGCCGCCCGGAGCGATGGTGGGTCAGTCGATCAGCACGTCCACCGGAGCTCCCAGCCCGTCGAGGTCGACGCTGTCGTTGTCCTCGCGGTAGCGAAGGCCCTGGACATTGAACAGCTCCACCGAGTCGGCGCCGATCGGGTACGGACCCCAGTGCCACGTGCCGCGGTCCAGGACGATGGGGGCCAGGCGGTCGAGCACGAACGCCTGCACCTCGCCGACGTCGGACCGGGTGCGGAAGGCCAGCCCCGCCGGGGCCACCACCACCACCGCGGCCACGTCCAAGGGCATCACCACCTGCGTGTGGGTGGCGTGGCGGAAGAGGACCTCACACCGCAGTCCACCAGGGACCGACGCCACCTCGTCGCGGCGGTGGCCGATGCGGTTCACGTGGACGTCGTGCCAGGCGAACTCCAGCCGGTGGTCACCGTCCTCGGGGTCGGTGTCGGGCACCGGCAGCCACCCGAACGGGGCCCATCCGTCGCGGGTCAGCGGGACCGGCGTGATCTGGCGGATTGCCTCACCCATATCGAACCCTCCCGTGGGGGATCTACTGTGTCGACGCAACCTAACATCGGCATCAGCGTCCCACGAAGACAGAGGAGGCCCCATGGCCATGGATGTCCGCAACATCGAACAGGTGGCACCCGTCGTCGAGCACAACGGCACCGTGCCGGTGTGGTGGATGGTCAACTCCCGGGAGATGAAGGAGGCCACCGACGGCGGCTTCCTGGAGTTGGTGAACGAGTTCGTCGTGGAGGGTGGCGGGTACGTGGACCCCCATTCCCACCCGACCCACGAGTTCTACTACGTACTCCGCGGCCGGGGCATCATGACCATCGAAGGCGAGGACCGTCCGGTCGGTCAGGGCGATCTCGTCCATATACCGCCCGACGCCGTCCACAGTCTCCGCCCGGTCAGTGACCACGCCCCCATCCACTGTTTCTGCTTCGCCATCGGGGTGAAGGGCGCCGGACCCATCGACTACACCAATCACTGACACCGGCGCCGGGACCGGCCCGACCGCGGCCTCCCGACCCCGGCTCCACCGGACGGGCGGGCAGGGTCAGGCGGTCGGGCCCACCTCGATGAGGGAGGAGTCCAACCCCAGGAGCTCGACCGTGGTCGACCCCCCTCGGAGGGCGGCAAAGTACCCGGACTCCGCTTCGGCCCGCCGCTGGCCGGCCGCCAGGACCTCGTCCAACGCCGCGGCGGGCACCACCACCACCCCGTCGACGTCGCCGACCACCCAGTCACCCAGGCCGACCGGCACGCCGGCCACGGTGGTGGTGGTGCCCACCGAGCCCCGGGACCGCTTGGCGGCGCCGGGGAGTGCGACGGTCGAGGAGAAAGCCGGGAAGCCCAGCGATTCGAGGGCCGCCACGTCCCGCACCCCTCCGTCGATGACCAGGCCGGCCAGTCCCCGGGCCAGGGCTCCCGTCGTCAGCACTTCGCCCCAATAGCCCCGGTCGGGGACGTCGCCCACGTCGACGACCAGGACAGAACCGGTCGGGGCCGTGGTCACGGCCACGTGGACGGCAAGGTTGTCCCCCGGGGTGCACCGCACCGGGTAGGCCGGGGCGGCCACCGTGGCCCCGGCCCACGCCGGTCGGATCCTCGAGGGCATCCCCCGCCCGCCGCTCTCCCCGAGCGTGGCCGCCCCGAGCTCGCGGAGCACGGCTGCGATCTGATCGGTGGTCATGGAATCACGCTCCAGGCGGTCGGAGGGCTTGCGGCCCTGAGCTCGGGGGGGTTCGGTGTCGTCGGCGGGTGGGTCAGGTGCTCAGTCATGAACCGCCACCATGACCTCGATCTCCACCGCTCCGCCCCTCGGCAGAGCGGCCACGCCCACTGCAGACCGGGTGTGGCGCCCGGCGGCCCCGAACACGTCGTGGAGGATGCCGCTGGCTCCGTCCACCACCGCCGGCTGCTGGTGGAAGTCGGGGGCCGAGGCCACGAACCCGGTCACGGTGAGGACCCGCTCCACCCGGTCGAGCGATCCCAGCTCCGCCTCCAACACGGCGAGGGCGTTGAGGGCACAGACCGCGGCGGCGGCGGCCCCCTCCTCCACTGTCACCGTGGCACCCAGCGTCCCGATGCAGGTGAGTCGACCGTCGATGCGGGGCAGTTGGCCCGACGTCCGGGCCACCCCGCCATGCACCACCACGGCATCCAGCGGGTCGTGGGGGGGATGGGGCCCGTGGAGGGTGAGGCCCAGCGCCTCCAGGCGGGCCCGCACCCGGCCGGCGTCGGTGGCTCCGGACTTCCCGGGCATCACCTCCGTCCTCCGGCCGTGACAGGACGCGCCGCACCGGCCAGCGGGGCGTCGGTGTCCGGCGACTCGTCGGGCGAACAGCTCATGGGGAGGTCTCCTCGTGCGCCGCCGGGAACCGTCCCGGCGCGACGCGGCGATGCTAGCGCTCGGTCCCGGGTCCGAGTCCGCCGGTGCGGCCACTGCCGGGCCGGGCTGGTCGCGTACAGTGGCCCGGTGCATCGGCCGGTGGGTGCGTGCGATCGTGGTGACCCCGGGGGCCGGAGCGGGGGGCGGTGGCGCGGCGGTCGCCTCCGGTGACGGGCCAGGAACGAAGAGGCAGAAATGACCAGCGAGCTGAAGACCGGGGGCAACACGGACATGGATCGATGGGACGAAGCGGACCGGGACCGGTCGATCGCTCGCACCGAGGGGACCGCTCCGCCACGGAGGGGGACCGTGCCCTGATGAGCCCCTCCCTCCAACTGCCCCCCGAACAGCTCCACGCCATGGCGCTGGCCTACGGCGATCAGACCGGCTACCTGGTCGTGGGCGGGCCCTCGATGACGTTCGACCGGTGGGACACCGACGCCAGCCGGCTGGCCCGTGGTCTGATCGCCGGCGGGGTCAGGCCCGGGGACCGGGTGGCCATCCACCTGGAGCCGGCTCGAGCGTTGCAGTGGGTCACCAGCTACAGCGCCATCCACCGGGCCGGGGCGGTGGCCGTGCCGTTCAATCCCCAGCTCACCCGACCCGAGATCGGACGGATGTTGACCCACTCGGGTACCGCGGCCGCCATCACCGAGGTGGCCCTGCTGGAACGCTACGAAGGCCGGCGCCCTGACCTCCTGGTGGCCGTCCCGGACGGGGTCGAGGGTCCGCTGCCGGCGGGAGCCGTGACGGGTGGCGCCCTGGCCTGGTCGGACGCCCTGAGCCACGACGGCACCTACCTGCAGGTGCCCCGCTCGCCCGAGGACCTGGCCGACATCCTGTACACGTCGGGGACCACCGGGCAGCCCAAGGCGGTGGCGGTGCGTCACGACAACTACTCGCTGATGCCCTCCAGCCGGCCCAACTGGAGCGGCGGTGGATGGATGCACGCCAGCCCTCCGTACACGTTCGCCGGCATCTCCTTCGTCTACACGCCGATGAAACTGGGCCTCCGGGCCCTCTACATGCCTCGATTCGATGCCGAGCTCTGGTTGGACACGGTCGAGTCCCAGCGACCCGGATCGGTCTTCCTGGTCCCCGCCATGGCCGCCCTGCTCCTCGAACATCCCCGCTTCGACGTAGCGGACCTCACCTCGGTCGAGCTCTGCAGCGTGGGCAGTGCGCCGCTGGCCCCGTACGTGCTGGAGCGGCTCCAGGACCGGATGCCCACCGCCCTGGTGTCGAACAACTACGGCATGACCGAGGCGGGTTCGGTCTACTGCCTGATGCCGCCGGGCGAGGCGGTCAAGCGACCTGGCTCGGTCGGGAAGCCGGCCCCCCCGGCGGAGATTCTCATCGCCGATGACGCGGGCGGACCCGCTCCGCCCGGCGAGGTCGGAAACGTCAAGCTGCGGATCCCGGGTCGGCCGCGTGAGTACTACGGGGATCCCGAGGCCAGCGCCCGGACCTGGGTCGATGGCTGGCTCGTCACCGGTGACCTGGGCCGCATCGACGACGACGGCTACCTCTACATCGTCGGTAGGAGCAAGGACGTGATCATCCGGGGCGGAAACAACATCCACCCCACCGACGTGGAACACGTCATCGCCCTGCACCCGGCGGTGCGCGAGGTCGCCGTGGTGGGCATCCCGCACCCCGTGCTCGGAGAGGACCTCCTGGCGGTGGTGGCGCTCCGGCCCGACCACCTGGCCAGCGCCGAGGAACTGCGGGACCACACCCTCGAGCACCTGGCCAGGTACAAGGTGCCCCGGCAGTGGGAGGTCGTCGACTCCCTCCCCCGCAACGCCACCGGCAAGGTGTTGAAGGAGCAGCTCCGAGACCGCTTCACCGAGGGCCCCGCCGAGGGCCCCGCCGAGGGCCCCGCCGAGGAGTCCGGCACCCCGTCGGTACCGCACTGACACCAGCGCCCCGATGACCAAGCCGACGAACAGGCTACCGACTGACCGGCTGACGCTATCGTGACGCCGTGGACACCACCGGCGAGGGACCGAGGATCGCCGTCGTGAGGACGGGCATCATCGCCGAGTTGCCCGCCGCCGGCCACCACCACGACCGGCAGTCCACCACCTCCCGCCGCGCCCGCACGTCGTGGGATACGGAAGGGTGGCCCGGGTGAGGGTCACCCGCACGCTTCACCACAGCGTCAACGTGGAGGGTCGGCTGGGCGAGACGGTGGCCTTCTACCGGGACCTGTTGGAGCTGCCCGATGAGGCCCGGCCCGAGATTCCGGGGGTGGAGGGACACTGGTTCGGGGCGGGCGCCGTCCAGCTCCACCTGGTCGATGCTGACGCCGGTCACCATGCCATCTCGCCCACCGGGCCCCACGTCTGCTTCGCGGTCGAAGACCTGGGGGTGGCTGTCGCCGAGCTGATCGAGGCCGGAATTCCCTACGTGGAGGGAGCCCAAGGCCCGACGGTACAGATTTGGTTCGTGGACCCGGCCGGGAACACCGTCGAGATCCAGCAGGACCCCGCACTCGGCTGAGCCCGGTTCGGGGTCTGCCTGGGGGTGCGGATCCGAGCCCTACTATGAGGCCCCGTCGACCGAAGCAGTGACTCCGTGCCACGAGCGCCGGTCGGCAGTCGGCTGCACAGGCTCCCCCGGGTGGACCGGGTGGGAGTCGGAGGCATCGGGAGGGAACTGCCATGGAGTACGAATCGATCCTCTACCGGGTGGAGGGCACGGTGGCCACCATCACCATGAACCGACCCGAGATGGCGAACGCCCAGGACAGTCGGCTCATCGACGAGATGGATGCGGCCTTCGACGAGGCCGACGCCGACGACTCCGTGCGGGTGGTGATCCTGGCCGGCGCCGGCAAGCACTTCTCGTCCGGACACGACCTCAAGTCCATCATCGGGGACGCCGAACCGGACCGGTGGCGCCTCCTGCGGGAGACCCCCGAAGGGAAGATGTACCACGAGAAGGTCATGTACTACGACCGCTGCAAGCGCATCTACGACTTCCGCAAGCCCACCATCGCCGCCGTCCAGGGCAGCTGCGTGGCCGCCGGGCTGATGCTGGCGTGCATGTGCGACCTGATCGTGGCCGCCGACGACGCGGCCTTCTCCAATCCGGTGCTGCGGATGACCGGGGCCGGCGTGGAGCTCCTGGTGGAGCCGTGGGAGCTCGGCATCCGGAAGGCGAAGGAGTTCCTCTGGACCGGAGGGATCATCGACGCCCAGGAGGCCTGGCGGTTGGGGCTGGCCAACCAGGTGGTGCCCCGTGACCAGCTGATGGAACGAGCCCACCAGCTGGCCGAGCGCATCTCACTGGTGCCGCCGGCCACCGCTCAGCTGGTCAAGGACACCATCAACCACACCGGCGACCTGATGGGGAAGGCGGACTCGTGGAAGTACCACTTCATGGCTCACCACTGGATGCACAACACCGCCACGGCCACCGAGGCCCTCGACCAGCGCAAGGCCAAACCCATGAAGGAGGTCTTCGCCGACCGCGACCGGGGTGACCGGCCCAAAGGGTGAGCACCGAGCCCGTAGACAACTCCTCCGGCGGCCGGAGCGACGGTCCCCTGGCCGGCCTCCGGGTCCTCGACGTCGGGACCCGCATCTCGGCGCCGTTCTGCGCCGGACTCCTCGGCGAGCTCGGTGCCGACGTGATCAAGGTCGAGCTCCCCGGCGGTGGGGACTTCATGCGCACCATCGGGCCGTTCGTCCGGTCAGAGGAGGGCGAGGGGTACTCGCTGTTCTGGGCCGTCGAGGGTCGGGGACGGCGCAGCGTCACCTGTGACCTCAGGACACCGGCGGGCCAGGCGGTCTTCCGTCGTCTGGCTGCCGGGGCGGACGTGGTGTGCGAGAACTTCCGGCCGGGCACCATGGAGGCATGGGGCCTCGGTCCCGACGACGTCGACCCTCACCTGGTCTACGTGCGGATCAGCGTGTTCGGCCAGGACGGGCCGTACTCCCGCCGCCCGGGCCTCGACCGGCTGGGCATCGCCTACGGCGGGTTGCTGCATCTGACCGGAGAGCCCGACCGGCCTCCGGTCCGCCCCGGTGTGACCATCTCGGACTATCTGACCGGCGTCTTCGCCGCCATGGCCGCCGTGGCCGGCCTGTACCAGCGGGATCGCCCCCCGGGTGGGGTGGCGGGCGGGAGGGCCGCGGTGATCGACGCCCCACTCTACGGGTCCATCCTCCGGGTCCTCGAGTGGACCCTGGCCGGGTACGACCAGCTGGGAACGGTCCGGACCCGGCAGGGCAACCGCCTGGCCAACTCGGCGCCGTTGGACAACTACCCCACGGCCGACGGGACCTACATCTGCATCGTGGGTGGCTCGGACGCCAACTTTGCCCGCCTCTGCCGGGCCATGGGCCGTGAGGACCTCATCGACGATCCCCGTTTCGACACCCTGGCCCACCGGTCGGCGCGGGCCGACGAGATCAACGGCATCGTGGCCGAGTGGACCGGCTCGAGGCGTGCCTCGGACATCGAGGCCGAGTGCATCGCCCATGACGTGCCGGTGGGGACGGCCTACGGCGCCGACGACATCTTCCGCGACCCCCACATGGCCGCCCGTGGCGATCTGGTGACGGTGGATGACCCCGTGGTGGGTCCCATCCGGCAGCAGGCCCCGTTCCCCCGGTTCCTGGGGCACTCCACGCCCGTCCCGACCGGCGCCCCCCGGCTGGGAGCGCACAATCGGGAGGTCTGGTGCGACGAGGTCGGGCTGTCGGTCGACGAGTTCGAGCAGCTGCAGCGGGACGGCGTCGTCTAGCCCCCCGGAGGACCGGATGGGGGGGCGGCTCAGCCACCGGGCTCGGGGTCGCGGGGCAGTCCCAGGATGCGCTCGGCGATGACGTTCCGTTGTACCTCGCTGGTGCCGCCGGCGATGGTGAGGCACCGGGTGAACAGCAACCCCTGGATCCACCGTTCCGACCGGCCCTCGGTGGTCGCTCCCTCCGCCCCCAGCATGGACAGGCCCAGCTCCTGCACCCGCTGCTCGTGCTCGGCACCGAGGAGCTTGCGGAGGCCGGCCCCGGGTCCCGGGTCCGATCCGGCCAGCGCCAGCAGCGTGGACCGGTGCGTCATCAGCCGGATCGACTGCGCCTCGGCCAGGAGTCCACCGAGCCGCACCAGCGTGCCGGACGAGATGGCATCGCCGCGCCGGTCGGCCAGCTTCAACAGTGACTCCGCGCCGATCCCGTAGGTCGAGCCCGACGACATGGAGATGCGTTCGTTGGCCAGGGTCATCCGCGCCGCAGCCCAGCCACTGTTGACCGCGCCGATCACGCAGTCGTCGGGGACGAACACCTCGTCGAGGAAGACCTCGTTGAACATGGACGCCCCGGTGAGCTCCCGCAGCGGACGGATGTCCAGGCCGCTCGAGTGCATGTCCACGATGAAGAAGGTGATCCCGTCGTGTTTGGGTACCGAGGGATCGGTGCGGGCCAGGCAGATGCCCCAGTCGGCCTGCTTGGCCATCGATGTCCACACCTTCTGCCCTGTCAACCGCCAGCCGCCGTCAGACCGGACGGCCCGGGTGGTCAGACTGGCGAGATCGGATCCGGCGCCCGGCTCGGAGAAGAGCTGACACCAGGCCAACTGGCCGAGGAGCGAGGGACGCACCCAGCGCTCGCACTGTTCGGTGGTCCCGCTGGCGATGATGACCGGCAGGGCCCATGCGCTGATCCCGATGTGTGGGCGGACGATCCCCACCTCGGCCAGCAGCTCGTCGATCACCACTTGCTCCACGGCCCCGGCGTCCCGGCCCCAGGGCCGGGGCCAATGCGGCACGACCAGTCCCGCATCGACCAGTGCGGAACGGCGGTCCTCCTCCGGGGTGCCCGCCAGTTCGGCCATCAGCGGGGCCAGCTCGGCTCGGGCCAGTTCGGCTTCGTCCGGGAGGTCTGCGGTCAGCTCCCGCCGCACCCCACGACCCGCCACCGCGGCCACTTCCCGACGGAAGACATCGGTCTCGCCCAGCAACTGCCGGTCGGCATGAGCTCGCTTGAAGTGGAGGTGGAGGTCGTGCTCCCAGGTGAAGCCGATCCCGCCGAGCAGCTGCAGACACTCCTGGGAGGATCGCACGTACCCGTCGACGGTGAGGGCGGCGGCGGTGGCGGTGGCCAACTCCACGGTGTCGAGCTGATCGGCCGGCGTGTCCACCGACAGGGCCACCGCGGCGTCCCACGCCACCGCGGCCATCTGCTCCACCCGCACCGCCATGTCGGCCAGGCGGTGCTTGACCGCCTGGAATTGACCGATGGGCCGACCGAACTGCACCCGTACCTTGGCATAGTCGGTCGCCGTCTCTAGGCACCAACGGGCACCCCCGGCATGCTCGGCGGCCATGAGTGCCGTCACCACCTGGCGGACTCGTCGGGTGGTGAGGGACCCGAACTGGTGCTCGGCCGGAACGGCCAGGGCATCCACCTCCACCGTTCCCACCCGGCGAGTGGCGTCCAGGCTGGACAGGCCCGACACCCGGACCCGCGCCCCGGACCCGGCGACGTCGAGCAGGCACCAGGTCACCGCACCGTCGGGGTGGCGGGCCGGGGTCAACACCAACGAGGCGGTCGCCGCCCCGAGCAGGGGTCGGAGGGTGCCCGAGACCACCATCCGTCCCTCGCCGTCGTTGCCCACCACGTCCAGGTGCGTGTCCCCCAGGGAGAGGGCGGCGGGACGGCTGCCGTCGATCAGTCCGGGCAGGACCGCGGCGGCCAGGCTGGGCCCCACCGACGCCTCCGCCACCAGGGCCGACGTGGCCACCGTCGGAAGGAGGGGTCCCGGCATCACCGACCACCCGGTCTCCTCCAGGAGCACCGCCAGTTCGAACAGGCCGAAGCCCTGGCCGCCGAATTCCTCCGGAAGGTGGATGCCCAGCCAGCCCTGAGCCGCCATCTCCTTCCACACCGGCTGCAGGGTCTCCTCCTCGGCGTCGAGCAGGGCCCGCGGCACGGCCGGAGGGCAATGGGTGTCGAGCCAGCGCCGAGCCGAGAGTCGCTGTGCCTGGTGCTCGTCAGTCAGTGCGATCGCCATCGGGCTCCTCTTCATCCAGCATGGTGTCCCGCCTCGTTCGGCTCCCCTCCCGGTGCATCGCCCGGCCGGGAAGGGAGCTCGAGGGAGATGGCCCGGGTCGGACAACCCTCGGCCGCCACCCGAATCCGATCGAGCTCGTCGCCCCCGGGGTCCACGACCACCGAGATCCCGTCGTCGTCGAGGTCGAAGGTCCCCGGGGCCCAGTAGAGGCAGTTTCCGGATCCTACACATCGCTCCCGGTCGATCGCGATCCTCATCTCCACGCCCCTACCCTCCCGTGGGGAGGGATCCGTGCCCCCCGGGCCGCAGCCCGGTCGAGGCAGGAGCTCCCGTGCCCGATACGCCCTGGGGGCAGGGTCGGTGACCGGCGTCGGCATGGCCCGTCAGCCCCCGGACCGGACCCGCGGTACCTTTTGTCATCGTCGCTGAGACTACTGCGCCGGAAACCTGGGGCGCTCCGGAGGCCTCAGATCTCGGGAGCAAAGGAGAGATCATGCGTGCCTGGAACGAGCATGTCGGGACCACCTCCAGTCCGACCGGACCACCAAAGGACACCCCGGCGCATGGTTGATCTGGCCCCCGCCCTCGCCCACCCGCTCGATGCCCTGGCCGCCGAGGAGATCCGGGCCGCCGTGGGCGCGGTGCGGTCCAGCGGTCGAGTCAGCGATGGCGTCCTGTTCGCCTCGGTGACCCTGGAGGAGCCCGACCGAGAGGTCGTGGCGCTCCACCGGCGGGGCGACCCGGTAGAGCGAAAGGTCCGGCTGATCATCCTGCCGGGCCCCGAGGCCTCCGTGGTCGAGGTGGTGGTCTCGCTGGCCACCCAGCAGATCGTGAGCTGGACACCGCGACAGGGGGTGCGGCCGGCCCTGCTGTTCGACGACTCGTACCGGGCCATCCTGGCCCTGCGGGCAGACCCGGAGTGGCAGGCAGCCATGCACCGACGGGGCATCACCGACTTCGAGCGCGTCCAGATCGATCCGTGGCCCACCGGCAATTTCGGCAACCCCCTCGAGGAGGACCGGCGGGTCGCACGGTGCCTCTCGTACTACCGCGACGAGCCCACCGACAACGGGTACGCCCGCCCGGTGGAGGGCGTACTGGCCACGGTGGACGCGGCCCGCGGGGAGGTGCTCCAGGTCCAGGACTTCGGCGTGGTCCCCCTCCCTCCCGGCAAGGGAAGCTACCTCCCCGAGGACAACGAGCCGCTTCGCACCGACCTGCTCCCCCTGGAGATCGTCCAGTCGGCCGGACCCAGCTTCACCCTCGACGGCAACCTGCTCACCTGGCAGCGGTGGAGCATGCGGGTGGCCATGGAGCCCCTGGAGGGCCTGGTCCTCCGCAGCATCGGCTACGAGGACGGCGGGCGGATCCGACCCATACTCCACCGTGCTGCCATCAGCGAGATGGTGGTTCCCTATGGCGACCCGGGTCCGATGCACGGATGGAAGAACGCCTTCGATGTCGGAGAGTGGGGCCTCGGTCGCATGGCCAACTCGCTCTCCCTGGGCTGCGACTGTCTGGGCGAGATCACGTACCTCGACGCCGTCTTCTCCAGCGAGCACGGCAAGCCGTACGTCATCGAGAACGCCGTGTGCATCCATGAGGAGGACTACGGGATCCTCTGGAAGCACAATGACATGAACGTGGGCCGCACCGAGGTGCGCCGATCGCGTCGCCTGGTGGTCTCCTCGATCGCCACGGTGGGCAACTACGAGTACGGCTTCTACTGGTACTTCTACCTCGACGGCACCATTCAACACGAGGTCAAGCTGACCGGGATCATGTCCACCCAGGCCGTGGCGCCGGGCGAGCAGCCGGCCTTCGGCTCGGTGGTGGCGGAAGGGCTGGCGGCCCCGTTCCATCAGCACCTGTTCTGCGCCCGCCTCGACGTGGCCTTGGACGGACCGGTCAACGAGGTCCACGAGGTCGGTGCCGAGCCGGTGCCGACTGGACCGGACAACCCCTGGGGCAATGCCTTTCGGCAGACGTCGGTCCGGCTCGACTCCGAACGCCAGGCCCAGCGGGAGGTCGACCCGGCGAGCGGTCGCCACTGGAGGTTCGTCAATCCCGCCTCGACCAACGGACTGGGTCGGCCGGTGGCCTACAAACTGGTGCCCGGAGCCACGCCGACCCTGCTGGCCCAACCGGACTCCAGCATC
Organism: uncultured Acidimicrobiaceae bacterium; assembly: GCA_963833585.1. Taxonomy (GTDB): domain Bacteria; phylum Actinomycetota; class Acidimicrobiia; order Acidimicrobiales; family RAAP-2; genus Bog-756. Next base: position 881,645 of record CAWHYF010000005.1, read on the forward strand.
GGCCAGCGGGCCGGCTTCGCCCGCCACAACCTGTGGGTGACCCCGTTCGCCTCCGACGAACGCAGGGCGGCCGGCGACTACCCCAATCAACACGCCGGTGGGGACGGTCTGCCCCGCTGGACCAAGGCCGACCGGTCCCTCGTCGGTGCCGAGCTGGTGGCGTGGCACACCTTCGGGGTGACCCACCTCCCCCGGCCCGAGGACTGGCCGGTCATGCCGGTCGAGTACTGCGGATTCCACCTCGTTCCGGTGGGATTCTTCGATCAGAATCCGGCACTCGATCTTCCTCCGTCCGTCCACCCCTGCCAGTGATCTGGACCGGCCGGCACCGCCCGTTCCCATCCACCTCGGTGCGGCGCAGGCGGTGATCTGCGGGCCGGGCGAGGGTCGATCCTCCACTCCGCCCCGAGCTCTGCGTACAATCCGGGTGGCAGGTGGGGCCGGCACCGGAAAGGGAGTTCCCCCACATGAGCACCATGGTCCAGCTCGGCTACGGTTCCTGTCCTTCGTGCGGCCATGATGCCCTGCTCGAGACGATCCACGGGTTGGCCGAGGACGGGCCCCCTCGGGTCCGCATCACCCGGATCGAGTGCGCCAACGAGGAGTGCCTCCACTACCTCACCCCACTCCGGTCCCTCTGACTGAGGAGCTCTCGGGACTGCGGCCGAGTTCAGCACGGTCCGGGGTGGCGGTTACCATGGCCGCCATGCCAGACCTCGAGTCCCTCCTCTACGACGAGTCCGATGGTGTGGCATGGGTCACCCTCAACCGTCCCGAGGCCCTCAACGCCTTCGACCCCACCATGCAGCGGGAACTCCGGGAGCTGTGGGCCAGGCTGCGCACCAACGATGACGTGCGCTGCGTGGTGCTCACAGGAAGCGGGGAGAAGGCCTTCTGCACCGGGTTGGATCGCGAGAGCATCGGGGACATCGCTGACCAGCCCCCGGGCAAACTACCCGGATACAACACGCCCTGGGACTTCGACGACCCGGGTCGGAGCGTGTGCCCCAAGTCCAACCATCTCTGGAAGCCGGTCATCGCGGCGGTGAATGGCATGGCCTGTGGCGGGGCGTTCTACATTCTGGGCGAGGTGGACTTCATCATCGCCGCCGAGCACGCCACGTTCTTCGACCCCCATGTGACCTACGGAATGCCGGCCGCCTACGAGCCGATCTTCCTGCTCCACAAGATGCCCTTCCAGGAGGTCATGCGGCTGTCACTGCTCGGGGCTCATGAGCGCATGTCGGCGGCACGGGCCCACCAGATCGGATTCGTCTCCGAGGTGGTCCCGTCCGACCAGCTGCGGGAGCACACCGAGTGGGCGGCCCGGGCCATCGCCGACCAGCCGGCTCTGGCCGAGCAGGGGACGCTGCGGGCTCTGTGGATGGGCCTCGAGGTCTCCCGCCGTCAGGCGCTGGACCACGCCTTCCTCTTCACCCACGTGGGCACCGATCCCGCCCTGTTGGTCGAGGGACAGGAGCGGTTCACCACCGGGAAGCGGATCGAATGGCGTCTGCGCTGAGCCCGGGGTGTGACCGGCCGGCGACGAGCCCGCCCGGCCGGAGGGTCCCTGGTGTGGCAGTCCCGTCCGGGGGGATCGGGGCGGTCCGGTGGGATCAGAAGCCGAAGGCCGACACGTCGAGGGTGCCCACCGACAGGGCGGCCATGGTACCCCCGTCGGTGAGGATGCTCTCGCCGGTGATGGCCGACGCCGCCGGTGAGTTCAGGAAGATCAGTGGCGCCGCTTGCTCGTCGGGGGTCTGCCGGTGGCCCAGCGGGATGGGGTAGTTGTCCATGAAGGCCTTGCCCATCTGCTCCTCGAACTCGGGCATCATCGGAGTATCGGTCGGGCCAGGCAGCGTGCAGTTGATTCGGATGCCCCGCTCGGCCAGCGCGAACGATCGCCACACCGTCCAGACGATGAGGACCTCCTTGGACGGGGCGTAGCCACCGGCGATCTCGTCCGGGTGGACCTCGAGCCACTTCTTGCCCTCGTCAAATCCTTCGGTGGTCACCAGCGGCAGCCATTTCCCGATGTTGGCCTGCCATCCGGCCCCGGCGCCGGACGAGACATTGGCGACGGCGCCGCCGGGTTCCATGCGCTCGACCACCAGATCGGCGAGATGCCGTTGGGCCACGAAGTTGACCAGCATGGTGTCGAGGTCGGAGAAGCGTCCGCCCGGTAGCCCGGCACAGTTGAACAGCCCGTCGATCCGGCCACCGATCTCCTCGACGGCACCGGCCACGGCATCCGGGTCCCGAAGGTCGGTGGGGTGGAAGCGGGCCGTCTCGGTCGGGGGCTCCTTGAGGTCGATCACGTGGACCTCGGCGCCGAGCGGCTCCAACTGGCGGACCACGGCCGCCCCCATACCGGCGCCACCTCCGCCGCAGACGATCACCCGTCGGCCCTCATACGATCCGGCCACGCTCATGGTCTCCCCTTCTCGCCCCCCAGCCAACCCGGGCTGACGGCGTCCCGTCGATCCTGCTGCCCTCGACGGCGACGGGCACACGGTATACCCCGACACACCGGGTGAGGGGATGGACGGTAGTGCCAGCGTCACGGTTGGAACCCGGTCCTCAGGTGTCGGAGCGGGCCACCGGGGGTAGGCCGTGGTAGGGCATCCCCTTCTGCTGCCACTCGGCGTACCTGGCCAAAAAGCTGTCGCCGAAGGGATCCTCGCCCACCAGCGGCATGCCGGCCCTCCAGATGGTGAGGTCGTCGGGTGCCAGGGCCGAGGCCGTGGTCACGTGGCGACGGGTGGCAGCTTCGTCACCCAGCCGGTGCGCCTCGGCGGCCAGGCGGAAGTGCAGCCGGGCCCGCACCTCGTCCTCGGACAGATCGCCCACTGCCGCGCGCGCCTCATCGGGAGTGACCGGCACCTCGCCGTGACGCGCCCACCGTCGCAGCTCGTCCAGGTGGGGTCCGGATTCCACGCCGGTGAAGTCGGCGAAGAGGTCGCTCCCGAAGGCCACGCCGTTGGGACGGGCGATGTTGTCCTCCTCGTCGATCCACACCACCGTGGGGACGTTGGAGATGGCGTAGGACTCGGTCAGGACATGGTTGGGGTCGTAGAGGACCGGCATGGTGATCCCGTCGATCCAGGGCCGGACGTCGTCGGCCGACTGGTCGATGGCCACCGCCACCACCGTGAACCCGTCGGGCGCCAACTCGTCGTGGAGGGCCTGCCACCCCGGGAGGTCGTAGCGGCAGCCGCACCAACTGGAGAAGGTGACCAGCGCCTTCTTGAGCCCCGCCCACTCGTACAGGCCGTGGAGGTTCCCGTTCACGTCGGGAAGCTCGAACTCCGGGGCTCGCAGGTCTTCCAGGGCCTGACGCCGGAGCTCGGCCGGGAGGGCCACCGCCATCAGGCCGGCGCCGACGTCGACCACGGCTGGGCGCCCGAGCGCCCGGGTCACGGCCATCAGGTCCAGTTGGTCGCCGACCTTGAGGGAGGGGAGATCGCCCACCGGGACACAGGTGCTCTCGTGGCACAGTCCGGCGGGCTTGAGCTCCCAACCCAAGGCCTCAGGAAGCCGGTCCGACGGGACGAGAAAGGTATCCCGATCCGGATCGGGGGTGGCCTCCACCCGTCGCGAATCGCTATCGATGATGGTGATCTGGGTCACGCCCCACTCCTTGGTGCCGGCGGTCACGGCGGGTCCGACGGGGGCCACCGTTGCCGCGGCACCGGCCCGTGTCAATCTCCGGGCCCCGAGGACCCGATGTCTCGGGGGCTACCCCCTCCGGCGACCGGCCGCCTCGAGACCGGTGGCGGCCACGAACTGCCGACTGCGCTCCCGGTACCCGCCTTCCCCATCGGGGGTCGGGGCCGCAGGCGAGAAGAGGATCACGCCCCCCGGGGGGGTCATCGACACGGCGGCGTCCACCGCCTCGGCCAGACGGCTCACCCGGACCACATTCGGTGTCACCGGGCCCCCGGTGCCAACCGCGGTCAGGGCGGCCGCCAACCGGTCCGCGTCGGGTGGGAGCAGCACCAGCCCGGGCGTCGGTCGGCGGCCGACCAGCATCTCGGCCAGCCCTCGGAGATCGACACCACGGTCGGCGCCCCCCAGGATGACGGTCAGCTCCCGGTCGGGAAAGGCGGCCACCGACGCCGCCGTGGCGAAGGGATTGGAGGCCAGCGCATCGTCGACGAAGGTCAGACCTCCGAGCTCCCCTACCGTCTGGCAGCGCGAGGGCAGACCGTCGAACTCGGCGACCACGGCTTCCAGCGTGCCCGTCGTCGGGGGACGGCCGTCGAGCAACGTGGCCCCGGTCACCGCGCCGCAGAGGTTCCACAGATTGTGTTGGCCGGCAAGGCGCAGCCCCGAGCCGTCCACCACCGGCCGCCCGTCCACGCCGAGCACGCCGGAGGCGTCCACCGAGACCCGACCCTCCGGTCCGAACAGTGTCCGTCGGGGATGGCCGGCGGTGCGTCGGATCGCCTCCTCACTTCCGGCGTTCACCGCCAGGTCGCCGGGCGGGCCGGCGGTGACCAGACGCAGCTTGTCCCGGTAGTAGGCCTCCTCACTCCGGTGCCAGTCGAGGTGGTCGGGGGCCAAACTGGTCAGGACCACCAGACCCGGGGTGACCGCCACCTCGGCCGCCTGGTACGAGGACACCTCCACCACGTAGGCGTCGGCCGGCGGTCTCCCGTAGGTCTCGACCACCGGGACGCCGATGTTGCCGATCAGGTCCACCGTCCGTCCGTCCCGGCGCAGGATGGCGGCGGTCAACGCGGCGGTGGTGCTCTTCCCCTTGGTGCCGGTGATGGCCACCACCCGCGCATCGGCGAAGTCCTCCAGCCACAGCGCCATGGCGGTGGTCACCGTGACCCCGGCCGCGCGGGCTGCTTCCAGCTCGGGGCGGTACCGACTGACACCGGGGGCCCGGACCACCACCTCGACCGACGGCCAGTCGGCGTCGGCGGGGCTCAGCACCCGGGCCGAACCGCCCAGCTCGGAGCGGAGCCGGTCGGACCCTTCCTCGGGACGGTCGTCGATGAGCCGCGGCTCCACCTGTCGATCGTGGAGGAGTCGGACCATGGCCAGGCCCTCGGTCCCCAACCCCCAGACCGCCACCCTCCGAGCGCAGAGCTCGTCGAGCGTCAACGGCCGTGTTCCATCAGGTGGCGGACGCGGGCGGTCACGTCGGTACCGAGACGCGAGTCGGTGACCGAATCCGCGCTCGGGGTCAGCAGGTCCCGGACATCGTCCTCGTCGACCAGGGTCCGGGCCCGGTCGGCCAGGGCAGCCACCACCGCCGTGTCCCGCCAGCCGGGACGGGACGAGAGGAGCCGGAGGGCGGCGGCCGACTCGCGCCGCTCCCCGACGCACTCGAACGGCTTGTCCTCATCGCTCATCAGGTCGGCGAAGCCGGCGATCTGAGCGCCATCGGCGAACAGGTCGGCTCCGATGATGTCGGACACCTCCTCCCGTCCCAGGAAGGGGGCCAGCATCAGTGCCACGAAGCGACACTTCGGACAGCGGCCGCACCACCGGTCCCCCGCCGCCGCCGACAGGCGAAACGCGGCATTGCAGCTGCAGAAGGCGTCGTGATAGTCGGGGAGCCCGGCGAAGGCGCGGGCGATGTCCAGCTCGGAGTAGGGACGTAGGGCCGAGCCGTAGGACAGGCCGGGATCGACGGAGGTGACGATGAGGTCTGCCAGCAGGCGCTCGAATTCGATGCTCTTGGAGTACTGGTGGTTCACTGGCACCCCCTCGACCAGGACCGTCTCCTCGCTGGCCGAGCGTTCCACGGCCATGGCGATGGAGTCGTAGCCGTAGAGGAAGCTGCCCACCACCGCGATCAGCGAGACGATGGCGGTGATCGGGACATGGCCGTTGAGGGCACCAGAGGCGTTGAGTGGGGCCAGTCCTGGGTCGAGGCGGCGCCGCACCACGATCAACTCCAGGCCGGTCCGACGGGCCAGGTCCAGCACCAGGGGATGGGGATTGACGGCGAACAGGCGGGGGCGGAGGTCGGTCACTGCTTCGATCAGGACCATCGAATCCTTCCCACCACCGATGGGCACCACCAGACCGCCGGGGCCCCCTCTCCTGGACGGCGGCGGTCGGCGGTGCCCCAGGACCGGCCCGATGGCCACGGATCGGGGGACCGGCAGTCCGTTGGTGACCGCGAACTCGCGGAGGCCATGGTCGTAGAGGTGGGTGTGAAAGGCATGCTCCGACGGGTCCAGGCCCTCTCCCTCCACCACCACCGCCGGAGGGGCGGCGGCCTTGTAATAGCTGGTTCCTGCGGCGATGTGCAGGTGCAACAGGGCGCGCTCCAGGCCTGGACCGCCGGGCGGCCCGTCGGGGTCGAAGGGGGTCTCGAACGTGATGGTCTCGACGAAGTCGATCCGGTCGTCGAGGGCGTAGCGGAGCGAGACCGTCCCCGACGGGCGGTCGAACGTCCGGCCCAGCACCCGAAAGACCCCGACGGAGGCCGGATCGAACCGGTTCGGGGCGTGCATGACCCCGCCAGCGTAGCGGTCAGTCACTCACCGGCGGTCTCTTGGCCGCGGCCGGAAGTCGGCGGAGGTGGTCCACGATGGTGAGGGACGACCCGGTCGACTGCACCACCCAGACCTCACCCTTCTGGAGCCGCAGGGCCTTCCTGGCAGCCGCGGTCGGATCCGGAACCAGAACGTCGAGCAGCTCGGAGGCCACATCCCCGTGGGTACAGAGCACCGCGGACTCGCCCGCCATGGTGGCCAGGAGGCGGACCGCGTCGGTGCCGTGGCCCTCGGCCAGCTCGTCGACCGATTCGACCGGGAGCCCGAGGGACTCGGCCAGCGGCTGGACGGTGGCACAGCAACGCACGTAGGGGCTGGACAGGATCCTCTGGGGCCGGTAGTGGGTGAGCAGCGGCACCAGCTCCTGCGCCCGGGCCTTGCCCCGAGGGGACAGCGGACGGACCCGGTCGTCGCCCCGGTAGGCGCTCCGTCTTCCGGCGTGAGCATGGCGAACCACCAAGAGCGGCATGCTCACGATGGTGCCATGCCAACCCGGCCGTGACGATGATGCCCGGGCCAGCCGGGCCGGACCGGAGTCAGGGGGCGATCCCTGGGACCACGATCCCCGGGTCGTCCGGAACGGGGTACGCGTCGAGATCCCGGGACGTGCGGGCCAGCGAGTGGTACCGCCGCTCGGCGATCCGCCACCGCCCCTCTCGGAAGGCATAGCGGTCGTGGTAGAGCCCGTAGACCATCGTCCACCGGCCGCTGTCCCGCTCCTGCCGCACCTCGTTCATGAACAGCCGACCGACCGCCTGGCCGGTAGCGACACCCTCGGGGAATGCCACGTGGAGATTCAGGACGATGAATTCGAAGAATTCGAACCGCTCGATCGACTCCCCGATGAACCGTCCGACGGCCGGTCCGCCGGTGAGCACGAGCGGGGCGTCGTTCCTCAGGTCGAGCGTGACCGTGGCGTCAGGCAGGAAGAGCGGAACCAGCTCGGGCCAGGCCCGCCGGTTGACCACGTCGGCATAGGCGTAGTGCAGGCGGCGCAACCCGCTGTCGTGGACCGCCTCCGCCACCACCTCGTCGTCCATCACGCCGGAACGCTACCGCCCCGCCGGCTGCGCCGTCCGGCCCAGCCTCGTCCAGGTCCTCCCCAGGTCACGAACCGGGGTCGGGCCCGGCTCGGGCCCGCGTGCGGCTCAGGGGCCCGAGCCGGGTCCCGGCCGCCGGGGAGATCACCCCGAGAAGCGACCGCCGCCGAAGCCGCCGCGGAAGCCTCCGCCGCCGCCGAAGCCGAGTCCCCCGGCACCGAACCGGGTGGTGGTTGAGGAGGTCGAGGGGAGTGGCTCGTTGAGATTTGCCAATGAGACGGCCTGTCCCTTGGAAACGCCCGTCCTCACCTGGGTGAGGACATCACCGACGGTGCCCAAGGTCACCCGGACCGGGGTGGCGGTACCGTTCTTCACCACCGTCACCAGGTGGATCGTGCCCACGGTACGAACAGCCGACGACGGCACGGTCGTCACGTCGACGGCACGCTGGGTGACGATCCTCACGTCGCAGTCGACACCGGACAGGCCACCCAGGTCGGGCGAGTCGAGGGTGAGGGTCACCGGGTAGGTAGTCGAGGTCGATCCGGTGGTGGCCACCACGCCGACGGCCGACACCCGGGCGTCGATCGCGGCGGTCGTCGAGTCGGGGGTCACCAGCGCCTGTTGTCCGACGGCCACCTTGGCGATCTCGGCGACCGGGACGTCGGTGCTCACCTCGTACGACGAACCCGAGCCGATGACGACGATCTGCGCCGTACCGGTGGTGGCGCCCGCCGTGACGGTGTCCCCGGCCTCGATGGACACCGAGGCCACCGTGCCGGCGATCGTGCTCACGAGGTTGGCACCGGCCACGGCTTCCTGGGCATCGGTGAGTTTGGCCTGAGCCGTGTCCACCGCAGCCTGGTCCACGGCCACCTGCTGGGGCGTGGCCTTCCTGGTCGAGAGCCCGGCGGCGTCGTTGGAGCTGGCCGTTCCGGTGGGGCCCGTCGTGCCGCTCCCGGTGGCGCTGCTCGAGGTCCCCGAGGACGCCCCCGGTCCGGAGCTGGATCCCCCAGAGATGGACGGTGTCGTGGCAGGCGCCGCCGACGAACCTGACGTGGCGTCGATGGCGGCGGCGACGGCCTTCTCGTCCTGTTCGACCTGCTTCACGTCTGCAGCCACTCGGGCCTGGGCCTGCGTGGCCTGGGTCAGGGCCGCCGAGCAGGAGGGGGCGCCGTTGCCGCCTGAGGCTGGGGCGGTGGTCGAAGTGGTGGTCGACGTGGTCGAGGACGACGAGGCACAGACCGAGGTCGCATCCTGGAGAGCCGTGCCGGCCAGGACCGAATCGGTGTCCAGTTGGGTCTGGTCCGAAGTCAGTTCGGCCTGCAACCTGGCGACGGAGGAGCTATCGGGTGACGAGCCCGATCCTCGTCCCGAACCCGCGGGGACGGTGGTCGTGGTGGGAGCAGCATGGGACGTGGTCGACGTGGATGTCGTCGCGGTCGCCGTTTCACTGGCCTCGGCGCTGGCCACGGAGGCCTGGGCCGAGGCCAATGACGCCTGGGCCGACAGCACGGCGGCGTTGAGGTCGGCGGCGTCGAGTGAGGCCAGTGTCTGGCCGGCGCCCACTGTCTGGCCCACCGTCACATCGACGTCGCTGACCGTCCCGGAGACGTTGAAGTTGAGATTGGCCTGGTTGACCGGTGTGATGGTCCCGACCGAATCAAGGGTGTCCTCGACGGTGCCCGTCCCCACCTCGGTGGTCCGGTAGGCCGGGGTCGAGCTGCGGGTGAGATCCCAGGCCACCAGCGCCGCCACCACGATCACCACCACCACGATGGCCCGGAAGGGAGAGAACCATCCCGGGCCCGATGGCACCCGCGGCGCCGTGGCGCCGTCCGTCGATCCGAGGGCCACCGCGTCGGGACCGACGGACTCGAGGTCGCTGACGGCAACCGCCCCGGCCGTGGGGTCGGGGTCGGGTTCCGATGGCGCCGGATCAAGCACCGGCCGAGGGTCCCGGAGCCCCACCCCCACCACCGGCATTGCCAAAGCCGCCCCGGAAGCCCCGGAACCCGGTTGTGCACCCGGTGGGGCCGGCGGTGGAGATGGTGATCGATCGGGCGGCCACGGCACCGGTGGAGTCGGCAGTGCCCACCGCCGAGGCGCACTTCCCGACGGCCAGATCGGAGGCCGTGGCCGTCTGCCGCTCGGTGAAGGTGGTGGCGGAGGTCAGCGTGACCACCACGCCGGTCGTCTTCTTGGTGGTGGGGTTGGTCTCACTGACCATCACGGCGGAGCCGCTCACCGCGGTGACCGAGCCCGAAGCCGCCGCGAACTGCCCGGAGAACCGGGCGCGGCCTCCTGCGGCGCCCGAGCCGCCGGCGGCCCCGCCGCCCCGCGGGAACTCGCCACCGCCCGGGGGCCGGCCCGTTCCGCCGGCCCCTCTCCGGGGAAAGCCGCCAGCGCCGCCGAACCCGCCGGCGCACGTTCCCGAGGTGGGTTGGGAGATGGATACCGTCGTGGCCGTCACCGGGCTGCCGAAGGCTGATCTGGTGGACGAGCCCGAGGTCGGCTTGCCGAACGCGGAGATGCAGGAGCCCACGGTCACGGACGACGCCGTGCCGGTCACGGTCTGATCGAACGTGGTGGTCGGGGCGTACGACACGGTGGTCTGGCCCGTCGTGGGGTTCTGCACCTCGAGCGACGAGCCGTCGATGGCCGCAATGGTGCCGGAGGCGCCGGGGAACGTCCTGGCCCCACCACTCCCCCTGCTGGCGCCGGACGAAGGCGTGGCGGTGGAGGTCGTCGAGGCCGACGAGGACGATCCACACGCGGCCAGGGCGATGGCGGCCAGTCCGAGACCGGAGAGGGCTGCCGCCCGGCGAAACCGGGCGGAACTCCGGAAGGAGTGGGACTCGGGGTGTTGACGGGATTCGATCGAGAGCTGGGGCATGATCACAGGCCTTCCTTATTGAGTTCGCCTACGGCGAAGAGGACATTCATTCGCTGCGCAGGGCATCGATAGGTGGGAGCTTGGCGGCACGTCCGGCGGGGTACACACCGAAGGCCACGCCGATACCGACGGCGACGACGATGGCCGCCGCCATCGCCACCGGTGAGATGGCGATCGGATCGGAGATGAAGTGGGGCAGGATCCAGGCCATCAACAGGCCCAGTCCGGCACCCAGGAGGCCGCCGGCCAGACCGAGGACCGACGCTTCGACCAGGAACTGTCGGCGGATGACACGGGGAGTTGCCCCAAGGGCCTTGCGGAGGCCGATCTCGCGGATCCGTTCGGTCACCGAGACCAGCATGATGTTCATGACACCGATGCCACCCACCAACAGTGAGATCCCGGCGATCCCACCCAGGAGGACGGTCAGGGTCTGGTCCACGGAAGTGGCGGTGCTGACCAGTGAGGTCTCCGGGGTGATGGTGAAGTCGGCGTCGGACGCCCTGGTGATGGCGTGCAGGCTGGTGAGCTCGGCGTCGGCCTCCTGATAGGCGGCCGACAGGGTCGAGGAAGACGTGGACTGGAGCAGGATCTCCCCCACCGAGTTCCGGTCGCTCCCCCCCAAGAGCTGGGTGGAGGCCGTGGTGATGGGAACGATGGCCTGGTCGTCCTGGTCGGCGGTGGTCGACGAGGAGGACCCTCCCGACGAGCCCACGGTGTTGAGCACGCCGATGACCGACATCGGGACCCCGCCGATGGTCACGGACTGCCCGATGGCATCCCGGACCCCGAACAGCTCCTCGGCGGTGGTGGAGCCCAGCACGACCACGTCGGCCCGTATGGATACGTCGTGGCCGGCCACGAACCGGCCTTCGGTCATGGATCTACTCCGGACCGTCAGCCATGAGGGAACGGTCCCGACCACGGTGGTGGTCCAGTTGGTCGTGCCGGCCACCAGTGTCTCCGACTGCGAGGTGGTCGGGGCCACGGCGTCGATGTCTGGCGCCACGGTCCTCGACGCCAGGGCGGTGGCGTCACCGACGGTGAGGGTGGAGGCGGAGCCGAAGCCACCTCGGATGCCCGAGCTGGAGGTGGTGCTCCCCGGTGAGACGGTCAGGAGGTTGGAGCCGAGTGCGGTGATCTCGGAGGTGACCTGCTGCTGGGCCCCCTCGCCCAGACCCACCGTGAGCACGACGGCGGCGATGCCGATCATGATGCCCAGCACGGTCAGTCCGGACCGGAGTCGCCGCGTGACGACGGCCTCGACGGCGGTCCGGAAGGTTTCGAGGACGTTCACCGGGGTTCACTTCCGTCGGTGCCCGGGACACTGTTTGCACGGTCGGGGGCGGGTGTGCCGTGGGCGGCCATCACCGCGTCAGACACTGCCCCGTCCAAGATCCGCATGATCCGCTCGGCGGAGCGCGCCACATCGGCATCGTGGGTGATGAGCACGATGGTGCGGCCGCTGTTGTGAAGCTCGTCCAACAGGTCGAGTACCTCACGGGCCGAGACCGAGTCGAGGTTGCCGGTGGGCTCGTCGGCCAGGATGAGAGCGGGATCGGTGACGAGGGCCCGGGCCACGGCCACCCGCTGTTGCTGGCCTCCGGAGAGCTCACCGGGTCGGTGCTCGACCCGGTCGGACAGACCCACGCGTTCCAAGGCCGCCATGGACCGGTCCCGGCGGACCCGCCGATCGAGGCCGGCGTAGATCAAGGGGAGCTCGACATTGCGCCAGGCGGGGAGGGAGGCCAGCAGGTTGAACTGTTGGAAGACGAACCCGATCTGGCGGTTACGCACGTGGGCCAGCTCCTCCTCGGACATCGAGCTGACGTCCTCGCCGGCCAGGCGGAACCGGCCCGACGTGGGGACGTCGAGGCAACCCAGGATGTGCATGAGGGTCGACTTGCCGGATCCGGAGGGTCCCATGATGGCCACGTACTCCCCGGCCTCGATGTCGAACGAGACGCCCCGCAGGGCCTCCACCTCCACTGCTCCCGTGGCGTAGATCTTGCGGACGTCGCGCACCTCGATGACGGCCGGGGGGACGCTCGGTTCGATGTCCCCGTGGACCGCCGGATGCCGGCCGGTGTGCTCCATCCAGACCTCGGCCGTCTCCAGGGTGCTCTCCATGGGTCCTTCGCCGACGCCCTCTGGTCCGGTCACCCTCCGAAACCCCCGCCACCGCCGAAACCGCCCCCGCCCCCGGGCCCGCCCCCGCCGAAGCCGCCGGCCCCGGACCGCCCGAAGATGCCGGCCCGGCCGCTCCCGGCGCCCGCGCCGCCGTGGAAGGTGACCTCGGTCACGTAGATCTTGTCTCCGACCGAGAGCCCACTGGTGACCTGGGTGTCGCCATCGGAGGCGGCACCGATGGTCACCGTCCGACCGACCTTCTGGCCTCGGGAATCCAGGGACACGGTGGTGCCGGTACCGCTGTACTGGATGGCGGCGGTGGGCACCACGATGACGCCCTGCAATTCCTCGGTGACGATGGAGACCGTGGCCGTCGAACCGCCGTAGAGGCCGGTCGGGCTCCCGGTCACGTCGATCACCACCGGGAAGCTGGCCACCCCGGAGGAAGTGGTGGCCAGGAGGCTGATCGACCCGACGGTTCCGTAGATGGGAGTGGTCGAGCCGGAGACAGTGACCGTGGCCTGGTCGCCCACCTTCAACTGGTTGACCTGGGAGCTGTCGACGCTGGTGTTGACGATGTACGAGCCCGTGGACACCACGACGACCTGAGCCGTCGAGGAGCTACGACGAAGACGACGTGGCCGCGGAGGTCCCCGACCCGGACCCGGTTCCGGCGAAGGAGCTCCCGCCGGACGAGCCGGTGGATCCGGTCCCCGATCCCGAGGCCGCGCTCGGGGAGTTGGTTCCCGAAGAGCCAGAAGCGGATGAGCCGGTCACCTGCTGACCGACGGTCAAGTTGACCGAGGCCACGGTTCCGGCCATCGTGGAGGTCAGCGTGGCCTCCGCCAATGCGTTCTGCGCGCTGGTGACCTGTGTCTCGGCCACATCCACGCTGGCCTCGTCGGAGGCGATCTGGGCCGCAGAGGCCCCGTCGGACTGATCAGAGGAAAGTTGCGCCTGATCGTTGGCCAGGGAGGCCTGGGCTTGGGCCAAGGACGCGCTCAGCGAAGAGTCGTCAATGGTGGCGAGGGCCTGCCCCGCAGTCACGGTCTGGCCCGCCGCCACATCGACAGCGGTGACCCGCCCGGACTGTGCGAAATTGAGGCTGGCCTGTGCCGCGGGCTCGACGGTCCCCGAGGCGGAGACCGTCTGGGTGATCGTCCCGGTCGAGACGGTCTGGACCGACGTCGTCGCGGTGATGAGCGGCGAGGCACCGGAGCTGCTGGTGGCCGACCAGATCCCGACGCCGGCACCGGCCAATACGATCACCACCGCGGCGACGATGGCGGTCCTCTTCGTGAACCACTTCTTCAGCTTGGATACCACAATCGCCTCGCTTGGTGTCCCGTCACCCGCTCACCCCCTGGTGGAGCGCTTCGGCCACGCAGCAGTCGCGCCCGCCCGTAACGAGTCGGCCGGGCCATCCAAACCAGCAAACATTTACGCCAGGCAACAGCCACCTGTGAGGTTTCTGAGAGACTGCCACGGAGAAATGCCTGTTCAAGACGGGGTGACCGGTGGACGGACCCTGCCTGGGAGCGGTGGGAGGGGACCGGGCCCGGGCGCCACGGTGCGCCGTTCGGGCGCCTAGGGTCGTCCACCGACCACCGCGTCGGGAGCGGTGGCGCGGTCGAGTCGTGGAGGTAGCCGTGCAATCTGTGAATTTGGGAAAGACCGGGCTCCGGGTGTCCCGAGTGTGCCTCGGGATGATGAGCTTCGGGAACGACAGCGATCGCCCCTGGGTGCTGGACGAGGACCAGGCCGATCCCATCGTGCGGGCGGCCGTCGAAGGAGGCATCACCTTCTTCGACACGGCTGATGCCTACTCAGGCGGCGCCAGCGAGGTGGCCACCGGTCGACTGCTGCCCAAGTACCTCAGCCGCGACGAGATGGTCGTGGCCACCAAGGTGTACATGCCGGTCGGACCGGGTGAGAACGGTGGCGGCCTGTCCCGGAAGCACATCATGGCCGGCATCGATGCATCCCTGTCACGCATGGGCATGGACTACGTCGACCTCTATCAGATCCACCGCTGGGACCCCAGGACCCCGATCGAGGAGACCATGGAGGCTCTGCACGACGTGGTCCGAGCCGGCAAGGCCCGCTACATCGGCGCCAGCAGCATGCACGCCTGGCAGTTCGCCGAGGCCCAGCACGCCGCCGATCTCCACCACGGTACGCGGTTCGTGTCCATGCAGCCCCACTACAACCTGATCTATCGGGAGGAGGAGAGGGAGATGATCCCCCAGTGCGTCCATCAAGGCGTGGGGGTCATCCCGTGGAGTCCGCTGGCGCGCGGGGTCCTGGCCGGCAACCGCGGTCGCCAAGGCGAGCGCCGGACCACCCGTTCCGATACCGACGGATTCACCGACTACCTCTACAGTCAACCCACCGACTTCGACGTGGTGGACCGGGTGGCCGAGGTGGCCGCCGAGCGCCAGGTGTCCCCGGCCCAGGTGGCTCTGGCCTGGCTGCTCGGGAAGGCCGGCGTGACCGCTCCGATCATCGGCGCCACCAAGCCGTCACACCTGGCCGACGCCCTGGCCGCCGTAGATCTGACCCTGACCGACAGCGAGGTGGCGATGCTCGAGGAGCCCTACGTGCCGCATCCGGTGCTCGGGCACTTCTGAGCCGTGGTCCAACCGGGTCTCGCCGACCGTGGACCTCCGTCGACCTGCCCGCCCGCGGAGGGTCCCGAGGACAGGAGTACGGTGCAGGGGTCGGTGACCCGGGACACCGACCAGATCCGGGAGGTGTCCCTTTGACCAGTCTGACCACCAACGAGTCGCCCCGCTCGGTCGACTTCCACTTCGACATCATGTGCCCGTACGCCTACCAGACCTCACTGTGGATGCGGGAGGTCCGGGACCGTCTGGACCTCGACGTCCGGTGGCGGTTCTTCAGTCTCGAGGAGATCAACCGGGTCGAGGGGAAGAAGCACCCCTGGGAGCGGGAGTGGTCCTACGGCTGGTCGATGATGCGGATCGGCGCCTATCTGCGCCGCCAGGACCCCGCCCTCCTGGACCACTGGTACCTGGTGGCCGGCCGGGCGCTGCATGAAGAAGGTCGCAAGCCGCACCGACCGGATGTGGCCGAGACCCTGTTGACCGAGATGGGGCTCGACCCGGGCTGGGTGCGGGCGGCGATCGACGATCCGTCCACCGGCGACGAGGTCCACGCCGAGCATGACCTGGTGGTGTCGAAGGGTGGATTCGGGGTGCCGACGCTGGTGTTCGAGGACGGGCAGGCGCTGTTCGGGCCGGTGCTGGTCGACCCGCCGGTCGGGGAGGCGGCCGTGCGCCTGTGGCGCCTGGTGACCGGATGGCTCGAGTTCCCCCACGTCTACGAGGTCCAGCGACCCAAGCGGGCCGAGGACATGGACACCATCGCCAGGGCGTTCTCCTCCTACCTCGACGCCCGGGACTGGTTCTCGGTCCAGCGTCCGACCCCGTAGCGCCGTCCCGCCGGGACGGCTCATCCGGAGGAGGCGTCCGGCCCCTCGGTGCCCCGGGAGGCGCCCTCGGAGTCGGGATCGGCCCCCTCTTCGGTGATGGCGACGGCCAGACCCGCCACCCGCATCCGCCACAGCCCGAAGGCCGGGAACAGCAGCACCGAGAGCATGCCCGCCGCCACCAGGGAGGCTGCGTTGAGCGGGACCATCTTCCCTTCGGCCACGGCGATGCTGGTGATCACCACGATGAGGGGCAGCCCGGTTGCCGAGAGGAGGGCCATCGGGAACTGCTCGGGCGGCCTCAGGACCCTGCGGTAGAGGAGGAACACCGGTGCACCCCGGGCCACCAGCATGAGGACCAGGAACAGTCCCACCCGCCAGAGGGAGCTCGGATCGGCGATGAAGACATGGAGGTCGAACTCGATCCCGCTCACCACGAAGAAGATGGGGATCAGAAACCCGAATCCGATGGCCTCCAGCTTGCCTCGCACGGCGGCGATCTCCCCGCCGGCCGAGAACAGGCGGACGACGATGCCGGCGGCGAACGCCCCGAGGAGCACGTCGAGGCCCAGTGTCTCGGCCAACAGGACCAGCAGCACGATGAGCAGGAGCGACACCCGGACCGGGAGTTGGGCGCTGGACTCCATGTGGCGGCTGAGGATGGCCACCAGCCGCGGCGGCTGGGTCCGGGCCGCCAGCAGGACGGTGGCCACCGCCACGGCGATGAACGCCAGCAGGAGTGCCGAGGTCAAGAGCGGCTCCTTCTTGGTCAGGAGGAGGGCCACCGCCACGATGGGCCCGAACTCCCCCACGGTACCGATCGCCGCGATGTAGGAGCCGAACCGGGTGTCGAAGACATGGGCGTCCCGGAGCATGGGGACCAGCGTGCCGAGGGCCGTCGTGGTCAGGGCCAGGCCCACCACCACCGTGTCCCGGGCCAGTCCCTCGTGCACCAGGGCGAACGCGGTGGCCAGACCGATGACCAGCGAGATGGCCCACCCGGTGGTGGCCAGTCGCAGGGGCCGGCCGCGGATCCGCTGGAGATCCAGCTCGTAGCCGGCCAGGAAGATGAGGAAGGTCAGTCCGAGATCGGAGAGCCCGGTGACGACGCCGCTGATGTGGGCGATCCCCAGCACATAGGGACCCATCAGGATTCCCAGCCCGATCTGGATCACGATCTCGGGAATGGCGATCGAGCCGGTGAGCTCGGAGAGGATGGGCGCCAGGACCGCCGCCACCGCGATCAAGACCAGGGTGGCCACCGACGACGACGTCACACTCGCCCTTCCGCCGGTCGCCACGGGAACATCGGCTCACTCTACGCGTCCCCCCCGGCGCCTCCCGGTGACCCGATGCCGAGACGACACCGGCGCCGGCCCGGTGCGCCGTGGGCCGCCCTCCCCCGGGGGGCGTGCCGTGGGGCAGACTCTGGGTGGGCACCCACCTCGGACCCGGGGGCCCGTGCCATGGAACGACGACCGGGAGAGCACGTGATCGACCATCACCGGAGGGAGCTCGGGGACGAAGGGCGGCCACCCCGGTGTTGATGGTGGTGGGCCCGGTCGGGGGCGACGAGGAGGGTGGGGACGGTCACGTCCACTCCGGCCACCCCGAACGACCGAGCCGGGTGGCAGCGGTGATGCAAGGTGTGGCCGATCTCCACCTCGAAGACGACCTGTTGGTGGTACCGGCGCGGGTCGCCGGTCCCGAGGAACTCGGGAGGGTCCACACCGGTCCCCATCTCGAGCGTCTGGCGCGATTCTGCCGCCAGGGCGGTGGATCGCTCGACGCCGACACCTACGCCACCGCTGAGTCGTGGGAGATCGCCACCCGCGCCGCCGGTGCCGGACTGGTGGCCGTGGACGAGCTCCGTCGTGGCCGCGCCGACCTCGGTTTCGTGGTGGCCCGCCCCCCCGGCCATCACGCCGTGGCCGACCAGTCCATGGGCTTCTGCCTGATCAACAACGTGGCCGTGGCGGCAGCCGAGCTGGTGGCGGCGGGCGAGCGGGTCCTCATTGTGGACTGGGACGTCCACCACGGCAACGGAACCGAGGCCCTCTTCTGGGACGAACCCGAGGTCCTGTACGTGTCGATCCACCAGTGGCCCTGCTACCCGGGCACCGGCCGGGCCTCCGACGTGGGGGGGCCGAAGGCCCGGGGTGCAACCCTCAACGTGCCGCTGCCCCCCGGGGCCACCGGCGACGTCCTCCGGCAGGCCTTCGAGCGCCTGGTCACACCGGCCGTATCCGAGTTCGCACCGACATGGGTACTGGTGTCGGCCGGATTCGACGCCCACCGCGACGACCCGCTGGCCGATCTGGCCCTCACCGCCGGCGACTTCGCCGAGTTGGCGAGGACTGTCGCCGCCTACGCCCCCGCCCCCGGGCGGCTGCTCCTGTTCCTCGAAGGTGGCTATGAGCTCGACGCCCTCCGCCGCTCGGTGACCGCCACCCTGGCGGCCCTGGTCGACTCGGCCGGGCCGGTGGATGCGCCCTCCACGGGAGGCCCGGGGCTGGAACAGCTGGATGAGGTGCTGTCCCGACGACGGGAGGTCCTCGCCCGGGAGATCTGAGTGCGGGGCAGGGCCGGTCGTGGCATGGTGGAGGGGCCCGCATCCGCTGACGCCTGCGGGACCGACGGGAACAGGAGAGGAGAGGCTTCGTGGCCAAGACCGGCGCCACCATCGACACCATCCTGGTCGGGGTGGACGGCTCCGACACCTCGGTGGACGCCCTGGACTGGGCCTGTCAGCTGGCCTCCGTCACCGGTGGCTCGGTGGAGGCGCTCATCACCTGGCAGTGGCCCGTCCCTCTCGGCCCCTCCGGTCCCCTGCCGGACGAGTACGACCCCGCCGGCGACGCCCGGACCATGCTCGAGGGGATCGCACGGACCCTGGCCGACGATCATCCGACCGTCCCGGTCCGGGTCCGAATCGTCGAGGGCCACCCGGCCGAGGCCCTGATCGAGGGGTCCCGCCGTGTCGACCTGCTGGTGGTGGGCAGCCGAGGCCACGGCGCCTTCGCCGGGATGCTCCTCGGATCGGTGAGTCAGCATTGCGCGTCCCACGCGCACTCGCCGGTGGTCATCTACCGCCGGGACCAGGTGGACCGGCCCGGCCCGGACGAGCGCCCCTGAGCCACCGGATCCAGGGCTGGGTCGGACCGGTCACCAGGTGTCGACGCAGCTCCGCTTCTTGCCGGTCCGTGCCGGAGGCGGAGGAGCGGCCCGCAGGGCCTCCACGATCCGGCGCCGGGAGTCGGCGGGGTCGATGACGTCATCGATCTCGAAGGCCGACGCCACGTTGACCGCCCGGCCGTGGTGGTAGGCCCGGTCGACCATGGAGGCGAACAAGGCCTCCCGCTGGACCGGGTCCTCCACGGCTTCGAGCTCCCGGCGGAAGCCGAGGCGCACCGCCCCCTCCAGCCCCATGCCCCCGAACTCGCCGCTGGGCCACGACACGACGAAGATCGGGGACCGGAAGCTCCCCCCGGCCATGGCCTGTGCCCCCAATCCGTAGCCCTTGCGCAGGACGATGGTGAAGAACGGGACGGTCAGGCTGGCCCCGGTCACGAAGAGCCGGCTGAAGTGCCGGACCTGGGCGGTCCGTTCGGCCTCCGGACCCACCATGAACCCGGGGGTGTCACAGAGGAAGAGGACCGGGACGTCATGGGCGTCGCAGAGCTGGAGGAACCGCGCCGCCTTGTCGGCGCCGTCCCGGTCGATGGCACCGCCGAGGTGGACCGGGTTGTTGGCCACGACCCCTAGGGGACGGCCCTCCACCCGGACCAGCGCCGTGACCATGCCCGCCCCGAAACCGCGGCGGAGCTCCAGCACCGAGTCGGTGTCCGCCAGGGTGGCCACCAGACGGCGGACGTCGTAGACCCGGAGCCGCTCCTCGGGGACGGCTGACCGCAGCAGGCGCTGATCGGCGCAGGTCCACGCCTCCATCGGACCCTGGAAGTAGGACAGGTACCGACGGGCGGTGCGGACGGCGTCGGCCTCGTCCTCGGCCACCAGGTCCACCACGCCGTTGCCCACCTGGACGTCGAGCGGGCCGATGTCCTCGGGCCGCACCGACCCGAGGCCACCGCCCTCGATCATGGCCGGGCCACCCATGCCGATGGAGGTACCCGGGGTGGCGATGATCACGTCGCAGCAGCCGAGGAGGGCGGCGTTGCCGGCAAAGCAGAACCCGGACACCACACCGACCAACGGGACCAGGCCACTCAGCGCGCCGAACTCGGCGAAGGCCGTGGTGTCCAGACCGGTGACGACGGGGTAGTCGGTGTCCCCTGGACGGCCTCCACCCCCCTCGGCGAACAGGACCACCGGCAGTCTGAGCCGATGGATGAGCTCGAAGAGCCGGTCCTTCTTGCGGTGGTTCTGGGCTCCCTGGGTCCCGGCCAACACGGTGTAGTCGTAGGCGAGCGCGGCGCAACGGGAGCGTCGGTCGTCGAAGACGGCGCCGTTGACCCGTCCCACCCCGGCCACCAGCCCGTCGGCCGGCGTGCGCTCGATCAGCTCAGCCAGGGGCCGCCGGCCGCGCTGGGCGGCGATGGCCAGCGAGCCGTACTCGGTGAAGCTCCCCGGGTCGCAGAGATCGTCGATGTTCTCACGGGCGGTCCGCCGACCGCGGCGGTGGCGCCCCTCCGTCACCTCAGGACGCGCCACGTCCAGGGTGGCCCGCTGACGCGCCAGGACCTCTTCGAGGTCGGGCCGCACGGCGTCGAGGTCGGGCTCGGGGTGGCCGGCGGCCAACGACCCGGGGCCACCGGTCGCCTCGACCTCGGCCAGCCGGTCCCCTGCGGTCACCAGCCCACCCACCTCCACGGCCAGGGAACACACGACACCGGTCACCGGAGACGGCACCACGTGCTCCATCTTCATCGACTCGAGAACGAGGAGCGGCGAGCCCTCGGCCACCGGCTCGCCCACCCCCTTCGGGATCAGCACCACCGTGCCCTGGACCGGGGCGGCGACCGCAAGCCGGGTTCCCGCGGGAGGCACCCGCGGCCCGTCCGTCGGGTCCGCCCCCGGGCTCACGCCGTCGGCATGGGGAAGATGCTGGGCTCCCCGGCCGCGGCCCGGACCGCCGCGGCCCGGGCCTCCGGGCTCATCGGGGTGTGGGCGTCCGCGGCCAGCAGGGCCGTCCTGAGCACGGCGGTGTCCCCCGGCGTGCAGAAGGCGTGCACCCCGGGGGTGGAGAGCACGAAGTCGACGCCCCGGGCCACTTCCGCGGACGAGATGTACGGCTCGTACCAGGTCCCCGAGGTGCGGTCGCGGCCGGCCCACGGCCGGGCCGCCGCCGCCTTGATGGCCATCACCCCGATGTCGTGGTCGCCGGCGTAGGCCAGGAGCGCTTCGGCATCCCTGCGGTAGCTCGGGTCGGACCACAGCTGAGGGTTGACCGGGAACATCACGGTGTCCAGATCGAAGCGACGGAGGGCCTCGAGGTGTGCGGCCGGAGCGGACAGGTCGTGGCCGGTGATGCCCACCCACCGGCACAGCCCCTCGTCCCGGGCGGTCAGAATGGCCGCCACCGCGCCGGACCGGGCGTCGAGCTCCTCGAGGTCGGTCACGGCATGCAGCTGGTAGAGGTCGAAATGATCGCAGCGGAGCCGACGGAGGGACTCCTCCAGCTGGGCCCGCACCCCGTCGGCGGAATGGCGGAGGGTCTTGCAGGCCACGAAGAGACGGTCCCGGACGGCGGGGATGCACGGCCCGAGGAGCGCTTCGGCCCGGCCGTACTGGGGCGCCACGTCCAGGTGGTTGACCCCGGCATCGAGCGCAGCAGAAAAGGCGGAGGCTGCGGTATCGGGGTCTGCGTCCCAGAAGGCCGCTCCCCCCAGGATGGCCAATGACGAACGATGGCCGGTCCGTCCCAGTCGCCGCTGTTCCACGCCTGCACCGTAGTGCGGCCCGCCCCTCCGGGGAAGGCCGGTGGTCGTCCCGGTTCCGGCGCCGGTCCGGGACGCTAGTGGTCGGCCGTGGTGCGCGCCGCCTCCCACCCGGCGACCATGGCCCCGAACCGCATGGGGTTGTAGATGTCCTCCTCGTACGACCACTGTCCGTCGCCGGCGTATTTGAGCAGGGTGAAGTTGTACTCCTGGTGGAGGGAGCCGTCGCCGGGATCCCGCATTCGGTTCCAGACCTGACAGACCACCCAGCCCCGGTCCTCGTCGATCACGTACCACTCGATGGGGAACTCAGGCATGTCCTTGCCCGGGTATTCGGCCATCGTCGAGCTGATCCATCGGTGGATGGCCTCCCGGCCCTGGAATTCCCCATAGTGGTGTTCCAGGTAGGTGGCGTCCTCGGTGAACTGATCGGCCCACTCCCTCCAGTCCCCCGAGGCGCCGGCGGCGGCCGCCTTGCGCTGGTAGTCGACGAAGGCCGCTTCGAGCTCGGTCCTGCTCCACTGTCCCATGGCATCAACCCCCTCCGGCCCGCCGTGGGCCGCCCCTCAGTGTGGGGCTTCCCCCGCGCCGGGTCAACCGGGGGCCCGGGGCGAACCGGTAGCCGACCCGGGCCGAGGAGCGGCGTCCGGCCGTCGCCGGCGATGAGCCGGGATTGGGCCACGGCGAGGCTCGGGGACGAGCCCCGTCTACTCCCGCCCGGGGTCCCCTGTTCGGAGCTGCCCCCGCAGGTTCGGAACCACCTCCTCGGCCAGGCCGGTGATCTGATCCCGGACCGTGGCCGGCGACATCCCGGGGAGGTGGACCCGCAGGTCGAGCGAGCTGGCACCGGACCGGTGGACCGCCTCGATCAGGCGGGCCGTGAGCACGTTGGCGTCGTCGCCGGCGACGGTCTGGTCGGCGCCGAAGGCGGACGGGTCGCCGGTGACGGCGTCGTAGACGCGGCGCTGACGGTCGACCAGATCGCCTCGGATCGGCCCGAGCCACACCCGGCGGATCAGGACCTTGGCCCCCGCACCGCCGGCTTCGTCGTAGGCCCCGGTCACTCGGACCAGTCGTTCGACCGCCGACATCCCTTCCATCAAAAGGCCGGCCCCGGCCGCGGCGGCCCGGCGGGCCGCCCCGAGCGACACCGCCGCGCTGAGGACGGGGACCGGGTGTTCGGCGCACCGGGTCAGGGCGGGATCCCCGTCGAGCGGACCGAGCTGGCGACCCCGCAACATGGCCACCAGCCCGGGGAGCTCGGTGGCGAACCGGGCCGTGGCCCCGGCCTGGTCGACTCCCATCACCTCGAAGTCCAACGGGAGCGCGCCGGCGGCCACGCCCAGACCCACCCGGCCGGGATGCCGGGCGGCCAACCAGGCGGTCTCTTCGGCCACCAGGGCCGTGGCCCGAAGCGGGAGGAGGAGCGGGGAGGCCGCCGCCCAACCCACGGGGTGATCGTCGAGGATGAACGACGCCATCTGTTGCGGATTGGGCAGGTAACCGGGGAAGCCGCCGTGGTGCTCGCTGGTCATGACCCCGTCGAAACCCCCCTCGAGCGCCAGGCCGGCCTGCGCACAGAGCTCGGTCACCACGTCGGGCGCCGACAGATCGTTGTGGGGGTAGAGCCGCAAGGACACCGATCCCGGGGCAAACGGAGCCCGCGGGTCGTTGGACGACTGGAGGGTCGGGGCAGGGTCGGGCACGGTCCGAGACTAGAGGTGCCGGCTGCTCCGGTGGACCGGCCGGGCCCGCGGTGAGGTGCGGGAATCGCAGAGTACGGGCGAGATCGCCGATCGGGACGCCGGGCGGCCAGCCGGCGGGCAGAACGGCACAACGCCGAGCAGTCCGACCGCGAGGGAGACGGCGTGGCGACGGCCGGCGTTTGCCCCCACCGCAGGGGGGTAGGGATGGTACGCGAAACCGAGTCGGACGATCAGGAGAACTCCATGCCCCCCACCAAGACCGAAGTAGCGACCCGGCGCAGCCGGGCCACCAAGCCGAGGCCGACCAATGGTCGGGCGCCCTCTGGCACGACCCGCCGTTCCCACACCGCCACGGCGCGGGACGCCATCGCGGTGCTCAAAGCCGACCACCGGGACGTGGAGAAGTTGTTCAAGGAGTTCGAGCGGACCGGTGACACCGCCTACAAGACCAGGCGGAAGTTGGTCGACCGGATGATCACCGCCCTTTCCCAGCACGCCGCCATCGAGGAGGAGGTGCTCTACCCGGCGGCTCGGGAGCAGACCCCCGGGGACCTGGCCCAGGTACTCGAGGCTCTGGAGGAGCACCATGTGGTCAAGTGGGAGCTCGACGAACTGCTCGACCTCGACCCCACCGACGAGCGATTCGTAGCCAAGGTCTCGGTGCTGGCGGAGAACGTCCGTCACCATGTCCGCCAAGAGGAGGGAGACCTCTTTCCTGCCCTGCGACGCGCCACCTCCCGAGCGCAGCTCCTGGAACTCGGAGCCGCGCTCGAGCGGGCACGCCACTTTGCCCCCAGCCGACCGCATCCACGCAGCCCTGACGTGCCTCCTGCAGCCATCGTCTCCCATACCGTGGCCGGGGTGGTCGACCGGGCCCGAGACGCGGTTCGGACCGTGGCCCACTGACCCCATGGGTGTCCGGTGGCCGGTGGTCGTCCGAGAGGATGGGGATGGGCGTTGACGAGGGCGCGGTCGGGGCAGCGGCCGAGGTGGAGGCCATTGACGCCGCCATGGACGCCTACGGCGAGCGCGCCGACTACCCCCTCCACATCGTAACCACCGCCTCCGCCCGGGGTGGACCGAGCGGCTGTGTGGCGGGCTTCGTCACCCAGTGCAGCATCGCACCGCCCCGATTCCTGGTCTGCATCTCCAAGGTCAACCACACCTACTTCGTCTCGGAGCACTCCGACGCCATCGCCCTCCACCTGATCGGTGAGGATCAGTTGGAGGTGGCCTCCCTGTTCGCAGAAGCGTCGGGCGACACGGTCGACAAGTTCGCCCAGTGCGACTGGCGGTCCGGCATCACCGGCGCTCCCGTGCTGGGCGAGTGCGCGACGTGGTGGGAGGGCACGGTCGTGGACCGGTGGAGCGTCGGCGACCACGAGGCCCTTCTGGTACGGCCGGTGGCCGGCGGGGCCGGAACAGGACGCGGCCTGCTCACCGTCCAGAACGCCCCGGACTTCCGACCTGGGCACCCCGCCACCGCTTGATCCTTCCTCCTCGGTGCGGGCCGCGAGGGTGTCGGGCTGGTCCCTGCCGGGCGGTCCGAGAAGCGAGAGATTGCTGGCCGGCTGGGCGACCGGCCAGGGTGAAGGCGCGGGGAGCCGGCCTCTCTACCGGTGGGGATCGGGACCGGACGACGGCAGACGGTCGACGGAGAAGGCCGCCCGCAATTGCTCGAGGCTGGCCGCCAGCAACCGAGAGACATGCATCTGACTGACGCCTACCCGCACCGCGATCTCTGACTGGGTCAGTCCCTCGACGAAGCGGAGCTGGAGGATCGTCCGTTGGCGATCGGGTAGATCGGCCATCGAGATCGCCAGCAACATCCGGTCCTCGGTGCCCGAGAATCCGGGGTCGACCTCACCCAGGCGGGAGCCGATGGTGCTCTCCTGCGGTCCGGGGGCATCGATGGAGGTTGCGCGGTAACTCTGGCCGGCCTCCATGGCCTCGAGCACCGCTTCCTCGGAGGCGCCGATGGAGGCGGCCAGCTCGCTCACCGTGGGCGGCCGTCCGAGTTCCTGGCCGAGCGACTCCATGGCCGGCCCCAACTCGAGGTAGAGCTCCTGCACCCGACGGGGGGCGCGGATGGCCCATCCCTTGTCGCGGAAATGGCGCTTCAATTCGCCGATGACCGTACGGGTGGCGAACGTGCTGAACTCCACCCCACGCTCCGGGTCGAACCGGTCGACCGACTTGACCAGGGCCAGTGAGGCCACCTGGACCAGGTCGTCGTAGGTCTCACCCCGGTTGGTGAAGCGGCGGGCCAGTTGGTGGGCCAGGCCGAGGTGGGCCTCGACCAACTCGTTGCGGAGCCGCGGGTCGCCGGTCCGCGCCAGTTCGGCGAATTGCTGGCTCGTCTCGCGCTTCGGATGCCCCGAGACGGCCATCAGGCCTTTTGCCGGGTGCGCCTCTTGCGCAACCAGGTCCGCCGCATCCCACCCCTCGAATCGTCGCCGTACTCATCGACCAGGGCCTCGAGAATCCGCAGTGACAGATCGTCAGAGGAATGTTCGGTGAAGTCGGGATCGGCGTGGTCGGACGAGGGCAATAGGGAGCACGAGATCTCGATCCGATCCGGGTCAGTGGCGAAGGTGACCAACAGGCGGCCTTGGTGGTTGCCGCCCACGGTCAACAGGCAGAGCTCGTCGACCGCCAGCCGGAGGTCCTCGACCTCCTCGACGTCGAATCCGGCCCGGGACGCCACGGTGGTTGCGGCCAGGCGGGCCAAGATCACCAGATCGGCTTGCACAGGGATGCTCAGTTCGACGACGTCAGACATGACCACCCCGACGGCCCGCTCCCAGCTTCGTCATGACTGGCCCCGGCTCGAAGCGTCGTCGACCGTTGGGTGGATCGCGAACACGTCGCTCAACCCGGTGATCTCGAAGACCTTGAGGATGCGTTGCTCCGTAATGACAAGACGCAACGAGATGCCGCGGCTCTCGCACTCCTTGCCGACGGCTATGAGCACGCCGAGTGCTGTCGAGTCGATGAAGGTCACATCCAACAGGTCCACCACCAAGGATCCCTGGGACCGGTCCATCGCCTCCTCCAGCCGGGAGCGCAGCTCCGGCGCGGTGGCCACATCGAGTTCGCCCCCCACCGGGAGCACCTCGGGAGCAGGCGTGGATCTCTCGGCTCCGCGGAACGCGTCCTTCACAGCATCACTCTCCTTCGACTTCTCCTCGAACCGGCGCTCGGCCCAGGGCATACGGGGACAATGACCCCGACCCAGGTCCGACGGGTGAAACCCTGGACGTTGCCACTACGGCCCATGATCGACGGGGACCATGAGCCTGGAGCTACACAGGATACCGGGTGCGCTCCCGCCCGGAGTCCCGGGGCCCCATGAACGGGCGGCTGGGAGGGACGTCGGAGCGTCGCCCCACAGATCCGCAGCCGGTGATCAACCCGGCTGCGGGCGAAGGTCCCCGATGTCCAACGAACCCCCACCGAGCCCGCGCTCGGCGGACGGAGGGCCCGCTTCGGAAGCGGCTTCCAGACCCACGATGGGGCTCGAGGTGAACAGATAGGTGCGAAGATGCCGATCGAGCACCGTATCGTTCCGGCGAAGCCACTCGAGGGTCATGGCGGCATGCTCCTTCTCCTCGTCTCGATTGTGGGCCAGAACGGAGGCGAGCTCGGCGTCGTCGGTGGCGTCCACCCGTTGGTCGTACCAGTCGACGGCCTCCAGCTCCTCCTGAATGGAGACCACCGCCCGGTGCCGATCGATGGTGGAGGAGGCAAGCTTGTCCTCCGACTCGTGTAGTCCCGCGCTCTCGGCCATGCATCCTCCTGCCATCGCACCTGGTGGCCAGGGTACTGGTGTCCATGGGCCACCTCAACGACGATTGTCGCCTCACTCCCGGACGTCGGCGGGATCAGGGGCCCCGAGAGGCCGCCGCCGACGAGTCGCGCAACCAGGTGGCCAGGGCCGAGAATCGGCCCACGATGGTGGGACCGGCTTCGGGGTGATAGGTCAGCATGGGGGGAGTGTCCCTCACCGCCGCGTAGCCCCGAACCAGTTCGCGCCGATCGGCCGGGGAGAGATGCTCGGTGAGCAGGGGCCATACCCACCGTTCCTCAGCCCGCTGGTGGGCGCGCGTGGAGCCGATCACGACGTCGAGCGCGGCCATGGCGGCCTCCGACCCACCCGCCAAGTCCTCTGCTGCGGACAGAGCCGCCTCCAGTGCGCTTTGCTCCTGGAGGAGGGCATTGGCCGCCTCGGCACCCCGGGGCAGCGTGACCAGGACCGGATACACCACCGCCTCTTCGGCCACTTCGTGCCGAACGAGCCGGTCGCCATAGCGCCAGAACCGCGGGACGAGATCAGCCCCCGGGCTGGAGATCAGCCCCGTGGCCTGCCGATCGATCTCAGCATGATCCTGCTCCAGAGCTTCGAGGAGATCCTGGGGAGTTCCCCCCACCCACTCGATCTCCTCCGACGGTCGCACGATCGAGACCCTTTCCCAACACTGGTGGCGGCAAACCTGGGGGACGGTGATCGCTCATGGTCCGCTCCGTTCCGGATTGCCGTGCTCAGCCGGCACCGGCGCTCCGAAACTGGATGCTCAGACGCGGACCAGCAGGTCCGGTGGTCTTCGGCACACAGTGCTCCCAGGCCTGTTGACACCGGCCACCCATGATCAGCAGGTCTCCGGCACCGTGGTCGAATCGGACCGAGGGTCCTCCGCCGGCCGGTCGCAGGAGAAATCGGCGTGGCTGACCGAGGCCGACGATGGCCACCAGCGTGTCCCGGGTCGTCCCCGGGGCGATGCGGTCCCCGTGCCAGGCCACGCTGTCCCGGCCATCCCGGTAGAGACAGGTGCCGACCGAGGCGATCCGTCCGGCACCCAGGTCGCCGTAGCGAGCATCCAGCACGTCACGCGCCCGGACCAGGAGTGGGTGCGGCAGCGCCTCGCCCTCCGGGTAGACGGCCACCAGGCGGGGCACGTCCACCCGGCGCTCGTACATCAAGCGCTGCTCAGCCCGCCAATCGATGGCTCCGACCAGTTCGTCGAAGAGGAGGTCGTGTCGCCGGATCCACCCGGGGAGATGGTCGACCCATGCCCCGCCGGCCAATTCCGTCCGGGACAGACCTCGCACCTCCGGATCCAGATCTGCCGACTCACCGGGGTCGAACAGCGACCGTTGCCACGATGTCATCGCCGTCCAGTGTAGTCGAACACATGTTCGTTCCACCCCTTGGGCGGCCCATGGCGGCCGGGCGCTCAGCGGGGTGCGGAACCCTCCCGGCTGTGGAGCGGGAGTACCAACCACAGCCCGAGGAAGAAGGCGGCCGAGCCGGCGCCGATCAGGGGGGTGTCAGAGCCTGGGGTGACCACCGATGCCACCAACAGCACCGCGCCGGTGAGCGAGAGGGCCACCGTCGCCAGCCCACACAGGGCCAGCACATTCGCCGTGCGCACCAGTCGGGCCTTCTTGTGCTGGCGAAACACCATCCGGTGATAGGCCACCGGCGCCGAGAGCTCGGCGATGGCCAGCACGGTCAGCAGGACGGTCGCCAGGTACAGACCGCGCTGGGACGGATCGAGCACGCGGAAACGGGCGCTGAAGGGCAAGGAGAGGAGGAACCCGAACAGCACCTGCACCCCGATGCTGGCCACCCGGAGCTCCTGGAGCAGTTCACTGAGATTGCGGTCCTCCCGCTGCTCCTCGGTCTCGTCCCGACCCGGGTCGTCCGCGGCCCGGATCGTCGACTCAGCAACCTGCGCCATCGCCGAGGGCTCTACCCGGCCCCGCGCTCCACAAAACCACCGCGGTGCTCGCACCGTGTCGGGGAAGGTATGGATCGGCGTCGGGAAGGTATGGATCGCTGCCGCATTGGGTAATGAGCAATGCGAGGCCCCAGGAGGGCAGTAGATGGGCGAGACGAGGCCGGACGGCCTAGGGAGAAAGGAGCCGACGGTGCCACCACAGCGCTGGACCCAGAAGCGCGAACGGCAGTACGAGCACATCCGGGCGGGCCTGGCCGAGCGCGGGACCCCCAGCGGCACGGCGGAGGAGATTGCGGCCCGGACGGTCAACAAGTCCCGGGCCCGCAGTGGCGAGGCCGCTCAAGCGTCACCGACGTCGCTCCGAGACCTCTCCTCGGGCCGCAGGGGCGGGCTGCGGTCCTACAAAGGCTCCGGGGGGAGGACCCGAGACCAGTTGTACCAGGAGGCACGCCACAAGGGGATCCCCGGCCGGTCCAGGATGAACAAGGCTCAGCTCGAGCGTGCGGTGGATGGCCGCTGAACCGGGGCCGCTCGGGAGGGGGCCAGGTGGCTCCCGGGGCTCGTCGCGCCGAAGAACCAGGTCCTAGGCGATGATGCGCCGCGTCGTGCCGCTGGTCCAGTGCCCGCGGGCGGCGCCGATCAGCCGGGACGAGGTCCGGGCCGCGCTGGCCGCCTACCCGGCCGAGCGGGTCGAGGTGGCGGCCCTGCTCACCGACGAGCTTGTGGCCAACGCCGTGCAGTACGGCTGTCCGCCGCTGACCCTGGCCCTCGACTGGGACGGGGCCACGGTCACCGTCGGGGTGTCGGACGGTGGCCGACGACCCATACCCGCACCGGGCGGACTCGAACCCACGGCTGAGCACGGCCGGGGGCTGAAGATCGTCGACGCTCTGGCGAGCGCCTGGGGTGTGGCCTACGAAACCCGGGGGAAGAAAGTGTGGTTTCGGATGCCACTGGCCTAGCGACGGGCGGAACGACGACCGGCGCCTCCGTCGGACGGCACCGGTGTCTCCCCGCTACCCTCGTGAGGTGAGCCGACCGCCGCGCACCGTTCGTTGTCGACCGACCTGGCAACGGCGCCCGGGTGCGACCGGGTGGGACATCTTCTGGGTGTACCGGTCCCGATGGCGATACCGGGGATGGCTCGGGCCGGCGGTGGTCTGACCGTGGACCCTCCCGAATTCGGCTCGACCCTTCGGGCCCTGCACGACCTGGCCCCGTCGGACGTCACCGACGGACTGGCCCGGCTGGCCCGACGGGTGGGGGCGTACGACCTGACCGCCTACCTCATCGACTTCGAACAGTCCACCCTGTTCCCGGTGCCGGATCGGGGGGCCCACGTGGACTCCCCCATCGGCGTGGCCGCCACAGGAACGCTCGAGGGTCGGGCCTTCGTCGAGCGGCGCCTGGTGCATCAGCGGGCGGGCGGAGCCTCGCGGGTCTGTGTGCCCGTGCTCGAGGGGTCGGACTGCACCGGGGTGCTCGCCTTCACGGTGGACGGTGAGGTGGACGAGGAGGTTCGCTCCCGCAGCGAGGAGCTCGGCATGCTGGCAGGGGCAGCCATCGCCATCGCCGCCCGGTACACCGACCTGTTCAATTTGGTCCGGCGCCGCAAAGCCATGAGTCTTCCCGCCAGCATCCAGTGGGACCTCCTGCCGCCGCTCCGGCTCACGACCCCCGAAGTGTCCTCCTGCGGAGTGCTCGAGCCGGCCTACGACGTGGGCGGGGACTGCTTCGATCATTCTGCCAACGGCTTCGCCGTCGATGTCGCCATCATGGATGCCATGGGCCACGGGCTCGACTCCAGCCTGATCTCGAGCCTGGCCATGGGGAGCTACCGGCACGACCGACGGGAAGGGCAGCCCCTCGGTGTGGTCCACGAGCGTCTGGATCGCACGCTGGCCGACGCCTTCCACGGCAACCGCTTCGTCACCGGCCAGTTGGTGCAACTCGACGTGCACTCGGGCCGTCTCACCTGGGTCAACGCCGGCCATCCCCTCCCGCTCCACCTGCGCCGCGGCCGGGTGGTCGCCACCCTCCCCTGTCGCCCGTCCCTGCCCTGGGGGCTGGGTAGTCCGCTCCTGGAGCAAGCCGAGGAGGAACTTGAGCCCGGGGACTCGGTGATCTTCTACACCGACGGCGTCGTCGAAGGAAGGGCCCCCGGCGGTGAGCCGTTCGGGCTGGACCGATTCGTCGACATCATCGAGCGCGCTTCGGCGTCACGTGTTCCGTCCGACGTCATCCTGCGGACCACCATCAATGGTGTCCTCGACTTCCAGGATCGACGGCTCCGCGACGACGCCACCATCGTCTGGTTGTCGTGGGAGCCGCCGGCGGTGGGCTGAGCCCGGCATCGGGGTCGGAGGGCTCAGTGGTAGGTCACCGGGGCATCGAAGGCGGCCCGGCGCGAGGCCCGGCGCAGCGCCGCCATCACCGGTCGTCCCAGGAGCAGGACCAGCACGCAGTTGGTCGCAGCCCGGGTGAGGTCGAACCCGAGGGAGGTGGTGAGGTCGAAGAATACGAAGCTGTGCAGGTTGGTCAGTGCGCCGGCTCCGGGCGAGAACGAGAAGCTGGTCGAGGTGCCGGCACCAAAGGGCCAGAACCACAGGTTGAGCAGCGTGCCATAGAGCACGGAGGCGACGGCGGTGTAGCCGGCCAACAACAGGAGTTCGGTTCGGCCCTTGGCCGGCGGCAGGCAGCCCGCTCCGAATCCCATCCAGGCCGCACCGAACATCTGGAAGGGAAGCCACGGACCGATCCCGCCGGTGATCAGCGCGGAGGCGGCGATGGTCACCGCGCCCAGGACGAAACCGAAGCCCTTCCCGAAGACACGGCCGGCTGGGATCAGTAGGAAGAACACCGGCTCGAAGCCGGCCACCCCGGGACTGGGGATGCGTAGCGCCGCCCCGCAGGCGGCCAGGATCCCGAGGAGGGCGATGGCCTTGGCGTCGAGCGACCCCTCGGCCATCTCGCCCAGCACCACTGCCAGCAGGAGCGGCAGAACGGCCACGAACACCCACGGTGCGTCGGCGGCGTGGGCCTGGCCGGCGACGGCGTGGCCGTGGACGATCAGCGGCCAGCAGAAGGCGGCCAGGCCGATCAGGGAGGTCACGGCCAGGAGGGCCGAGGCCCCGGGTCTCAGTCGAACGGCCTGGTGGTGGGACGGTTCCCTAGTACGCACCGGCCGCTCCTCCGAGCGTGACGCGGACCTCGTCCACGGTCAGCCAGGGCTCAGGGGCCAGGACCTTGGCCACCTGGGGTGCGAAGACCGGCGAGTGGCACACCACGTCACGGGCCGGCCCGTCGGCCACCACCTCGCCCTCGGCGAGCACCACCGCCCGGGTGGCCACCTGTGCCACCAGCTCCACGTCGTGGGTGGCGACCACCACGGTCTTCCCACCGGCCGCCAGCTTCCGGAGCAGCCCCACCAGTCGCGCCTTGCTGGGATAGTCCAGCCCGCGGGTGGGCTCGTCCAGGAGCACCACCGACGGCGCCGGGGCCAGGACGATGGCCAGGGCCAGGGCCAGCCGCTGGCCCTCGGACAGGTCGCGGGGATGCCGGTCCCGGGGCATCCCGGGCAGGACCTGTTCCAGCATGGCGGCCGTGGTGCCGGGATCGAGACCCGTCTCCCGGTCGGCGGCGGTGGTCTCGTCTGCCACCGACGCCCCGTAGAGCAGTGCCCCGGCATCCTGGGGCACGAGTCCGACCACCGTGATCAGCTTGCGGGCCGTCAGCCCGGTCGGCGGCTGGCCGTGGACGGTGACCCGTCCGGCCGACGGCCGACGCAGCCCGGCCAGCTGGGCCAGCAGGGTGGACTTGCCTGACCCGTTGCGGCCCATCAACGCCACCACCTCACCGGCACCTAGTTCGATGGTCACTCCGTCGAGCGCCATCACCGGGCCGTAGGCCATCCTGAGGGCGTCGGTCCGGACGACCGGGTCGGGAGGCGTTCCGGTCAACCCATCCGACTCGAAGGGTGGGGCCGCGGCCAGTCTGCGGCGGAGCGGCCCGGCGAGGCGTCGGGCGTCCCGCACCGACAGGGGTATCGGAGTCCAGCCGGCCAGCCGGGCCAGCTCGACCAACGGAGGCGCGACGGGGGAGCTGGTCATGACCTCGGCGGTCGACCCGACCACGAGGCGCTCTCCCTGCCCCGGGACCAGAACGACCCGGTCGGCAAAGGGGATGACCCGTTCGAGCCGGTGCTCGGCCAGGACCACGGTCATCCCCACGTCATGCACCAGTCGGGTCAGGGAGGCCAGCACCTCCTCGGCGGCCGCCGGATCGAGGGCGGAAGTGGGTTCATCGAGGACCAGCACGCGCGGGGAGGCGCTCAACACGGCCCCGATGGCCACCCGCTGCTGCTGGCCGCCCGACAGGGTGCCGAGGGAGCGGTTGCGGAGCTCGTGCAGCCCCAGCAGATCGAGGGTGTCCTCGACCCGGCGGCGCATGGCGTCCGGTCGGACGCCCAGGTTCTCCATGGTGTAGGCCAGTTCGTCCTCGACGGTGTCGGTGACGAAGCTCGACGCTGGATTCTGGCCCACCACGCCCACCAGGTCGGCGAGCTCCCGGGGCGGATAGTCCCGGGTGGAGCGACCGTCGACGCTGACGTCGCCGGACACGTGGCCCCCGGTGAAGTGGGGCACGAGCCCGTTGATGGTTCGGAGGAAGGTGGTCTTGCCCGAGCCGGTCTCCCCCACCACCAGGCAGAACTCTCCCTCGTCGATCGTGAGCTCGACATGCTGCAGGGTGGGGTGGTCGGCCCCTTCGTAGGTGAAGGTCAGATCGGAGAACCGGATCATGCCGGGGTCCGCTCCACCGTGGACCCGGCGACCGCGGGCGGGTCGACCCGAGCAGAGGTACGGCCCGGGGCCGACACGCGTCGGTGGTGCGGGAGCGGCGACGGCGGGGGTCAGACCGACAAGGATCCCGGCCAGGGCGAGAATCGGGAGTGGGGGCACCTGGAGGGGCACCACGGTGAGCTGCAGGCCGGGCACACCGAGAATCCCGACCACGATCAGGCTGGACAGGGCCACCACCCCGGATCCGACCACCAGCCACTCGGCGATCCACCAGACGTCGGGCCGGTAGCGGGTCCGGGCGGTCCGTCGGCCGCCGACGGCCATCCCCACCCCCACCAGCACGGCGCCGACCGCCACGAAGGGCAGACCACCGGCCGGGAGGGAGCCCGCGTCCAGCAGGCCGTACACGCCGACGAGGACCAGCAGCAGCCCGGAGGCCGTCGATCCGGCCGCGAGCCGCCGAGTCCCCGAAGGCACCTCCACCCTCCGTCCGTAGCCCCGGGCGTCCATCGACGACGCCAGCTGCAGGGATCGGTCCAGCGCACTCTCCAGCACCGGGATGGCCATGCCCCGGAGCCCGGCCAGCCCTCGGGTCGGCCTACCCCGGAGCCGGCGAGCGTCACGCACCTCGGCGATGGCCATGACCACCTCGGGAGCGAAGGCCAGGGACACCGTGACCGCCACGCCGGCCTCGTAGAGGATGGCCGGTAGGCAGCGCAGGAGACGGTAGGGGCTGGCCAGGGAGTTGGCTGCCCCGAAACAGACGAGGATGACGGCCAGCCGCAGACCCTCGACCGCCGCCTGGATGACCGACTCGGCGGTGACCGGACCCCCGATGCTGACGCCAGCGGCCCACGACGGCAGGGGCACCTGGGGCAGGGTGAACAGGACGTGGCCGGGTAGTCGGTTGCCGAACACCACCTGCACCATCACCCGCACCACGATCACCACCATGCCCAACCGGAAGAAGAAGGCGATCGACCGGGACCAGGGGGCCGCAGTCCGTCGGGCCGAGACCACGAACGCGGCCACTGCGGCGATCAGGGCCAGGAGGATCGGGTTGGTCGTCCGTGTGGCCGCGCCGGCCAGACTGCCGGCCCACAGCCACCAGGCGGCCGGGTGCAGGCTCCGACGTCCGGCGGCCGCGGGCCGACCGCTCACGGCGTCCGGGCGCGACGGCGCCAGCCGAGGACGGCGCCGACGGCCAGTGCCACCACCAGCCCGGCGCCGATCAGGCCCGGGACGGCGCCGCTCCCCGAGCCGGCCCGGCCGTCAGCGGTGGGGTCGGCACGGAGCGACTGGGCCTCCGCTCCCGAGCCGGCCGATGTCGGTGACGTCGTACCGGTGGAGTGGTTGGCGGCGGCCGGCGGCGGCGCCGTCGAGGCGGTCACGGTCGATGACGACGGTCCGCCGACCGCACCACTGGTCGGCGGGGTCGATCCTGCGGTGCCGGTGACGCTCCTCGACGTAGGGGCCCCGCTCCCGGCGGCCGGCGGCATCGGGACGGGTGGGGCCGGAGCCGCCGTCGTGACCGGGGTCAGGGTCGACGGCGTCGACTCCACCGACCCGCAGATTCCGGAGTAGCTCGGCGCCGGGGCCGGGGGCGGATCGCTGGGGTTGGACTGCCCGGCGGTCTCGAAGCGCCACCCCTCGACGTCGCCGCTCTGGACCGTCGAGAAGGCACCGGTCGTGGCGTAGGCCCAGGTGCCGGTGGTGCCGTGCCAGTAGGACCAGTAGTCGTACCCACCGGGGACCTGTTGTCCGCACACCGTAGGGGCATTCCCTGGGAGATTGTTGATGGAGCACAGCAGACCGGTGTTGTTGTAGATCGGCGCGACCTCACCGTGTTGAGCGGTGAACGCACCTAGCGCCTCGTAGCCGTTGTCGTTCGACGGGACCTGGACGCATCCCACCACCGGTGGCCCCAGGCCGCCGAAGTCGACGACGAAGGCCACGCTCACCTCGGTGGCGGCCGCAGCGGCATCCTTGAACGGCGACAGGGCGTCGGGCCCGGCCACCGCCAGGGCGGCGGAGGCCGCCCCGACGAAGAGCAGGGCCCGGACCAGTCCCCGGACGGCGACCGGGCCGCCGGCCATCAGCCCGCCTGCGCCGCGCCGGCGGCCATGCCCACGATGGGGGCGTTGAGGTGGGAGCCGCCGTGGGAGCCCTCGAAGGTGGCGTCCCCGTAGGTGAAGATGCCCCCGTCACTGGCCACCAACCAGTAGCCCGCCCCGTCCGGGGTGGCGGCCATGCCCACGATGGGGGCGTTGAGGTGGGAGCCGCCGTGGGAGCCCTCGAAGGTGGCGTCCCCGTAGGTGAAGATGCCCCCGTCACTGGCCACCAACCAGTAGCCCGCCCCGTCCGGGGTGGCGGCCATGCCCACGATGGGGGCGTTGAGGTGGGAGCCGCCGTGGGAGCCCTCGAAGGTGGCGTCCCCGTAGGTGAAGATGCCCCCGTCACTGGCCACCAACCAGTAGCCCGCCCCGTCCGGGGTGGCGGCCATGCCCACGATGGGGGCGTTGAGGTGGGAGCCGCCGTGGGAGCCCTCGAAGGTGGCGTCCCCATAGGTGAAGATGCCCCCGTCACTGGCCACCAACCAGTAGCCCGCCCCGTCCGGGGTGGCGGCCATGCCCACGATGGGGGCGTTGAGGTGGGAGCCGCCGTGGGAGCCCTCGAAGGTGGCGTCCCCATAGGTGAAGATGCCCCCGTCACTGGCCACCAACCAGTAGCCCGCCCCGTCCGGGGTGGCGGCCATGCCCACGATGGGGGCGTTGAGGTGGGAGCCGCCGTGGGAGCCCTCGAAGGTGGCGTCCCCATAGGTGAAGATGCCCCCGTCACTGGCCACCAACCGGTACCCCTGTGGGACCTCGACCGGGTCGACCGCGCCGGCCAGGGCTGCCACCGACTGGAAGGTGGCCGTGAGATCGGCGCCTCCACCCAGGGTGAACTGGAAGGCGCCGGCGTCGACCCCTGCAATGAGTTGGAACGAGGCCAGGGCGGACACCGGGTCACCCGACGCTCTGACGAACGGGGCGGCGTTGGGAGCCTCCTTCAAAGCCACCAGGGCCTGGATGACCAGGGCGGTGGAGTCGGGATCGGTGGGACCGGGAACGACGGTGGGATTGGCGTAGAACCCCCATCCCCCGTCGCCGTCCTGGGTGGCCGTGAGATAGGCCAGGGCCATGGCCGCCGGCGAGGCGCCGAGGGCGCCCTGGGCCTCGAGTCCCTCGACGGCCAGCGCCGTCGAGTTGGTGTCCGCACCCTGGAAGGAGTTGGGGTCACCGGTGCACGGGTTGAGGGCGACGTCGCTCGACCAGCCGCCGTTCGAAGGGCACTGTTGCGCCAGCAGCCAAGCGGTGGCCTGTCCCACCTGGGCCTGGCCCGTCACCCCCACGGCGGCCAGCGCGGCGAGCGCCAGTCCCTGCCGGAACGAGCCGTCGAAGGTGGGATCCTGGGTGCCGTACAGTCCCGACGGCTGCTCGGTGGCCATCAGTCGGCTGACCAGGTCGGTGCCTCCGAAGGCGTGCGGGTCGGCACCCAGCGCGTGGGCATCGAGGATGAGCAGCGCCAGTTGGCTGGCGCCGTCGGCCCCCGAGACCGTGACGTACTCGTTGACGTGTGCTTCGAGATACCCGAGCGCGGTGGCCGCCCGTTGCAGATCGACGCCCGCGGCAGCCAGGGCCAGAACGGTGTTGGCGGTGAAGGAGAGATTGGCCTGGCCGGGAGTGTTGCCGGGGATGTACCCCGAGGGGCTCAGCTGACCGGCCAGCCAGGAGGCGCCCGCTCGGGCCGAGGAGGGTTGGGGAAACGGGGTCGGGGTCGATACCGACGAGTTGGTGGCGCCGGCGATCGACGGTACCGCGGCGATCCCCATCGTCAGGCAGATCCCCAGGGCTGCCGTCGCCAGTGAGCGTTTCAGGGACATGGCGTGGATCCTCACTTCCGGACAGTGACCCGGAAGCCCCACGGCACCACGACGGGTCCGTGACCGACCGAGTCCCTGCCGCAGTTCTCGACGGGTGGACTCAACCAGGCATCGCATCGGTATCCCGGCTCGTGGTGGGCGTCTCCACCCACCACCTACGGTTGCGGACCAGCGCCGGACTTCGACCGGCTTCCCCGAGGTGCTGCCTTTCTTGCTGCTGCTCGGGGACCATACCAGGACTGGTCGCCGCGGGTCGGATCCGCTCAGTCGATCACCGAGATCGGGCGCCCCGTTCCCGCCCGTCGGAGGTGGACCAACACCTCGCGGTAGGCACGCCAGGGACTCTGTTCGGCATACGCGATCCGATGCTCGACACAGAACGGGCGGACCAGCTTCCGCGCCCGGCGCAGGTTGGCTCGGGGCATGGACGGGAAGAGATGGTGCTCGATCTGGGTGTCCAGCCCACCGAAGAGGAACCCGGTGAACGACGGTCCGGACAGATTCCTCGACGTGAGCACCTGGCGGCGCAGGAAGCCGAGTTCGTCGGTACCGACCAGGGTGGGCATGCCCACGTGGTTGGTGATGAAACTCACGCCGAGGTAGAAGCCGAACAGTGCCTGGGTGACCAGGATGAATCCTGCGGCCCGCAGCGGTGAGAGGACCAAGAACGGAGTCACGAAGAAGAGGAGGCCGTGGACGACCAGCAGCGCCACCTCCGTGAGGGCACCCCGGTCCCGACGACGCCACAGGGAGATGGCGCTCGCAACGTGGAGATTCAGCGCCTCGAGGAACAGCAGCGGCACCAGCAGCACCATCTGAGAGCGGGCGAACCGCCGTCCGAAGGCTCCCCGTCCCCTGGCCTGGTCCGGTGTGTACACCAGAGCTCCCGGCACCAGATCGGGATCCTTGTCGGGGCGATTGGTGTGGGCGTGGTGACGATTGTGCTTGGTGAGCCACCAGCCGAAGCTGAACCCGACGAAGAGGTTGGCGACCACCAGGCCGATCAGGTCGTTGCCGCGGCGTTGGGCACAGATCTGGCGGTGCCCGGCATCGTGACCGATGAAACCCATCTGGGCGAGCACGAAGGCCAAGGCCGCCGCCACGGCGAGTACCCACCAGCTGTCCCCGAGGAGCACCACGGCCACGCCGATGGCGCACAGCGCTCCAACCGACGTGCCGATCTTGGCCAAGTAGTAACCACGGCGCCGGCCCAGGAGTCCGCTCTCTCGCACCCGGCGCGAGAGTTCAGCGAAGTCCTCGCGTCGGGAAACCGCCAGCTGCGGAGCCTCCAATGTCGTGTCCATGATGGGTCTCTCGGTCGGCGCCAGCAGGCGGGTGGTGAACGGTCAGGGCACCCGTCGACCGCTGCACGTGTCGGGGCGACGACGGAACCCGTCAGCCGAGATGGACGGCCAGACACGAGGTGCCCGACCGATCCGGACCGAGGGTGACCTCCACACTGTACGCCCAACGGGAGCCAGGCGATGCATCGGCACTCATCCGGGTGGTGCCCGTGGTCGGCGTGTGACCAGGCCGGTCAGGGGGTGGGGGCCCGGGGGCGGAGGGCCTGGTACCGAGCCGGCGCGGCAGCTCGTCGACCGTGGCCTCGGCACCTTCCCCGGCGGCACCTCTGGCGGCACCGCGGTCCTTCCGAGGTTTCTCCCCCGGAGGAGTCCCGTCCGGCTTCGGCCCCAGGACCGGTCGCGACGACCGGCCCTGGGGCCGACTCGGCACCCGCCGGCACCTGGAGGTCGCGGTCACCCCGGGCCGTCGAGCCCCCGTCGCCGGCCAGGCTGATCAGAAACCAGACGGCCTTCCCCGGGCCCGGGCTCTCCACCACCCCCCACTCGTCGGCCAGCTCCCTGACGATCTGCAGTCCCCTCCCGTGGGGTTCACGGGTCGTAGGCCGCCTGAGTGACGGCCGCCCCTCGCCGCGGTCGACCACCTCCACCCGCACGTGGCGCTCGCCGCGGTCCACCCTGACCTCGAATCCGCTCGACGCGTGGGTCAGGGCGTTGGTGGCCAACTCGGACACCATCAGGATCGCCGAGCTCTGGAGATCGGGGGCCAGGTCGGTGACAGCGTGCTGGACGAATCGCCTGCTGGCCGCCACCGACGCCGGAGATGCGTCAAAGACGCGGCTGCGCTTCATCGGCCCCATCCGAACGCGGCATCGAGACCGGTGGCCTCCAACACCTTCCGGACGATGGGCGAGACACCGGTCAGTTCCACCCGGTCGACCCGGTTCGCCACCTGCACCAACAGGGCGATTCCGGAGCTGTCCATGAACCCCAGGCCGGAGAGGTCGAAGACCACCCGGTCCGGACGGGCCGACAGATACGGCTCGATGCCCTTTCTGACCGCGTCCACGCTGGCCAGGTCGAGCTCGCCGGAGATGGCCAGAACCGGCGCCAAGGGATCGGCCCGGGATCCGGTGACGGTCGCGGCACTTTCGTCCTGTACTTCCACCCTCACCCCGGGTCTCTCGGGCATGCACCGACTGGATCTGGCCAGGCCAGCATGGCACCTGGAGCCACACAAACCCGACAATTGGTCATGCAACCCGACAATTTCACCGGCCGGCACGGGCGTGGCCACCACCTGACCGGCACGCCCGCACCCGGGAGGTCCCCCGGCGACTGAGGCCGCACCAGTCGGCGCACGATCGGAGGTCACCGGTAGATTGAGGCCAGCGCACCCGGATGCCCGTCAGGAACAGGCGGGCCTTGACGGCCTTCAGGAGACCACGTGGTCGAGACTTCGCAGGCCGGACCGGCGTCACTCCCAGACCTCGGCGGCCCCGAGGACGGCGCCGCGGCGGCATCCGGGTCCCGCCGGTTCGGCGGCGCCACCATCATCGTGCTGACGGTCGGGCTGCTGATCACCGCCGCAGTGACCTGGACGGCCTGGGACCTCGATCACCGCACTGAGCAGCGGCTACTGCGCGTTCAGACCCAGCAAGCGGGGACCGTGCTCCTCGCCGCCATACCGAGCACCCAGACCCCGCTCACCACCGCGGCGCAGGTGGCCGCGGCGACCGGTGGCGATCCGGGGCAGTTCGTCCAGCTGATGACACCCCTGATCGGCGGGAAGGGCCAGTTCACCGCGGCCTCGCTCTGGCAGGTCCGGGGAGGAGTGCTCACCGAAGTGGCCCACGTCGGAGCGCTGGTCGACCCCGCCACCGCGGAGGCCCTGGGCACTCGGGCCCTGAACGCCAAGACCTTCGTCGTGTCCGGTCAGCTGAGTAGGAAACCGCCCCGCCTCGACTATGCCTATGCGCTGGCCGGACCCGACCCGCGCTACGTGGTGTTCGCCGAACACACCGTTCCCGCGGACCGGCGTTCCGCCGTGGCCAACAACTCGGCCTTCGCCGACCTCCACTACGCCATCTTCCTCGGGCCGACGTCGTCGCCGGCCAAGCTGTTGACCACCAGCTTCCAAGCACTCCCCACCTCCGGGACGGAGCGGATCACCGTCCCGTTCGGCGACACCGCACTGACCCTGGTCACCGCCCCGGTAGGTCAGCTCGGCGGCAGCCTGCCCGCCCGGCTGCCCTGGATCTTCGCCGTCCTCGGACTGCTGGTGACCGGCTTCGCGGCGTGGGTGACCCAGTGGCTGGTACGCAGGCGTCAGGAGGCCGAGCGTGACGCCGCCCAGATCCGAGGCCTGTACGGACGGCTCGATGAGCTCTACCGAGAACAGCGCACCAATGCCGAGACCCTGCAGCGATCCCTCCTCCCCCAAGCCGATCCGGAGATCCCCGGTATGGAAATCGGGGTCCGGTACGTGCCGGGGCCCCACGGAGTCGACATCGGGGGTGACTGGTACAGCGTCGTGACCCTCGACGACACCCACTTCGGGTTCGTGATCGGCGACGTCTCCGGTCACGGCATCAAAGCCGCCAGCGTGATGGCCGCTCTGCGGTTCACCATCCGGACCCTGGTCGTCGAGGGCAACTCGCCGGCGGAGGTCCTGGAGAAGTGTTCCACCCAGGTCCTGTCCCTGATCGACGGACATATCGCCACGGTGCTCGTCGGCATCGCAGACCTCGCCACCCATGAGGTCGCCCTGGCCAATGCCGGCCATCTCAACCCGCTGATGATCAGCCCGGACGGTAGCGAATTCGTGACGACGAAGGTCGGAGTACCCGTAGGCGTTCCGGAGGCGGTCTACGACACCGTCACCCTGTCGACGCCTCGCCGTTCCACCCTGCTGGCGTTCACCGACGGCCTCGTCGAGCGACGTGGCGAGAGCCTCGATGTCGGCCTGGAGCGCCTACGGCAAGCCATCCCCGGCGACGGTCGGCCCCTCGATGACCTGTTGACCACCGTCATCGAGACGATGACGGTGGAATCGACCGACGACGACATCGCGGTCCTGGCCCTCCGTTGGCTGGAGTGAAGCGCACCGCCCTGACCTCGACAGAGGCCCGAGTCCACGTCCACGGGGCCGAACAGGGGGCGCTCGACCCCCGGTCGGGTCAGGTTCGCCGCCGGCCGAGGTCGCCGGCCCCACGCTGACCTAGCGTCGGGGGGCACCCGCACCCGGGTGCCGAGCACCGCCGGAGACCGTCCCCGCCCGCCGACCGGGCCGGTCCGACGCCGAGGAGGCGCACATGTCCCAGCAGCGTCCGAGGAACCTGGTCGTGGTGGTCCTCGACAGCCTGAACCGGCACCTGCTCGAGGCCTACGGCGGCACCGAGTTCGGCACACCCCGACTGGCTGCGTTCGCCCGTGACGCCCTGTTGTTCTCCGGCCATCATGCGGGTTCCCTCCCCTGCATGCCCGCCCGGCACGACATCCTGGTCGGTGCCCTCGACTTCCCGTGGCGCCCGTGGGGCTCGATCGAGATCTGGGAGGACGCCATCACCCGGTCCCTGCGCCACCAGGGCGTCACCACCATGCTGGTCTCCGATCACCCGCACCTGTTCGAGACCGGTGGTGAGAACTACCACACCGACTTCACCGGATGGGAGTACGTGCGGGGCCACGAGAACGATCCGTGGCGGACCACACCTGACCCCACCTGGGCCGGGGCCCCGGCCCTGCCGGTCGAGCGGCCCGCCTACCATCACCGCTACGACGACGCGCGTACCTACTTCCGTTCGGAGGAGGACTTCCCCGGGCCCCGCACCATGGCCACCGCCGCCGAGTGGATCCGGAGCTCGGCCCCGTCCCACGATCGGTTCTTCCTGATGGTCGACGAGTTCGACCCTCACGAGCCGTTCGACACACCGCTGCCCTATGCCTCGCTCTACAACGACGACTGGGAGGAGGGCCTGGCCATCTGGCCGCCGTACCTGATCGACGCCGTGTCCAGCGGCGCCCTGACCCCGGACCGGGCGCGACACCTGCGGGCCAACTACGGCGCCAAGCTGACCATGATCGACCACTGGTTCGGGCGCCTGCTGGACGCCATCGACCAGGCCGGGCTGGCCGAGACCACCGGGGTCATCCTCTGTACCGACCACGGCCACTACCTGGGCGAACACGATCTGTTCGGAAAGCCGGCCGCGCCGGTCTACCGCGAGCTGGGCAGCATCCCCCTCATCATCCGGTGGCCGGGTCGGCCCCACCGTGACATCCCGGCCCTGACCACCTCGGTGGACCTGCACGCCACCATCGCCGACCTGTTCGGGGCGCCGGTCGACCATCCCACCCACGGACGTTCGCTCCTCCCCCTGGTGGAGGGGGTGTCGGACACGGTGCGCGAGTTCGCCCTCTTCGGGTACTGGGGCCGGCACGTGGGAGTCACCGACGGGCGGTACCGCTACCTCCGAGGATGCCAGGGCGAGAACTTCCCCCTCTCGGTGTGGTCGAACCGGTGGTCCACCATGCCGGTGGCGCCCTACCCCGAGCTCCGACTGCCCCGCCCCGACGGGCGGGCCACCCTCCGCACCATGCCGGGCACCTCGGTACCGGTGATCCACCAGCCGTTCGGCCCCGGGGACCGCCTCCCGTTCTGGGCCGGGTTCGAGCCGCCGAACACCTCGCACCTGTTCGACACCGAGACGGACCCCGGAGAGGTGGAGAACCGGGCCGGCGAACGGAGCGAGGCCACCCTGGAGGAGGCGCTGGCCGAGGCACTGCGATCGATCAGTGCGCCGACCGACCTGTTGGAACGGATCGGCCTGTCGTGATCGATGAGGCCCTCGGCCTCATGGATCACCGGCCTTGGTAGTACTCGGTGGTCCGCTTGGACGGGAGGAGGGCCACCACGACCAACGCGATCAGCCAGAAGAAGAAGCCCAGGATGAGCCAGCCGAAGGCGTGACGGCCCTTGCGCTTGGCGATGTTGTAGATCCACGCCATCACCAGGATCCACACGATGAACCAGATCACCGATCCGAAGAAGATCCGGATCCCGGTGAGCGCAGTCAGCGTCAACACCCTGACGCGCCGGCCGTCGAGTACTGCATGTCGGAAGCGTAACAAGCCGCGGCCGGCGAGGCGACGACGGTGGACGGCAGGGTCCCGGCCGGGCCCGTCCCGGGGTGGCCCTCGAGGTCTCGACGGAA
The DNA here is from genome assembly GCA_963833585.1 of uncultured Acidimicrobiaceae bacterium. GTDB lineage: Bacteria > Actinomycetota > Acidimicrobiia > Acidimicrobiales > RAAP-2 > Bog-756. The sequence goes on from CAWHYF010000005.1 coordinate 926,268, forward strand.
GACCGCCCGGTCCCGTTCAGCAGTGACTCGACCACGGAGAGAGTTCGGCCCTGGCTAACCGGGAATTCTGTGTGGTTCGCTTGTCTTCGTGCGAGGGGGGAGACCAAGACGGTGGGGCGCGGTGGCGGTGCTCGCGGTGGCGGCAGTGGGCGTGGGCGCCGCCTACACGGAGACCGGCGCGGCCGGCCCTTCGCCGTCGACGGCGGCCGCGGCCACCCACCTGGCCGCCGAGGCCAGCACCCCGGTACCCTCGAGCGGCTGCAACCTTCCCGGAGGCCCGGCGGTCACCGATCAGCTCCAGGGCCTGGTGGTCGGAGGAACCCCCCGCTGGTACCTGCTGACCACACCGGCCCCGGGTACGCCCAGTCCCTCCGGAGGCGGCGGGGCATTCCCGGGCCTGGCGCCCCGGCCGTTGGTCCTCGACTTCCACGGCGTGGCCGAGGCGGCGTCGCTGCAATCGGAGACCTCTCGGTTCGGCAGTCTCGGGCAGCAGGACGGCTTCGTCGTGGTCACCCCCAGTGGAACCGGCGACCCGGTCCACTGGGACACCACCGACCCCGGCCCGTCCAACCCGGACCTCGGATTTGTCACCACCCTCCTCGACCACGTGGAGGCGACCCAGTGCATCGACACCTCGCGGGTCTACGCCACCGGCTTCTCCGACGGGGCGGTCATGGCCTCCCAGCTGGCCTGCACCCTGTCCCAGCGGATCACCGCCATCGGCGCGGTGTCGGGTCTGGAGCTCCCGGTGCCCTGCGATCCGGCGCGGCCGGTCCCGATCATCGCCTTCCACGGTACGGACGATCCCATCTTGTACTTCAACGGCGGGGTGGACTCTCCGTCGTTGACCACCTTGCTGGGCCCGGACGAACCGGTGGCCCCGCCGTCCACCGCCACCGAACCGGCGCGGCTGGACGGCCCGGGTGTGCCTGCCACCGTGCAGGGCTGGGCGGTCAAGGACGGGTGCCGCCCGAGCGCGGTCGACACCGCGGCGGACGACGGGGTCGTCCTGCGCCGCTACCGCTGTCCACCGGGGGTCGCCGTCCAATTCACCATCGTGCTCGGCGGCGGACACGCCTGGCCCGGAAGTCCGGTCCGCGGCACCGGTGGTACCCCGGCCGGAACCACGGGCGACCAGGTCGACGCCACGGCCCAGCTATGGGACTTCTTCGCACAGTTCCGGCTGTAGGGAGGGGATCCGGACCGTCCCGTCGCCGCCCGACGCGGTCCCACCCGGGCCACGGGCGCCAGGTACGATGCGGGCCATGGCTACGGGAGGGTTCGTGCGCTCCTTGCACGACAGGCTCTTCGTGGATCCGGTCCGGCGGGTGGTGGCCCAGGAGGTCGAGAACGCCTCGATCGGCCTGGTGGCCCGCTTCGAGGAGGTCCACCGCGATCTCACCCGCCTCCTGGGCGACCTGGCTGACGCCAACGACCAGGTGGCCGAAGCCATCGGTCGGAGCCTCACCCGGCTGAGCGCCGAGACCGAGGCGCTCCAGGGCGAACTGGGCCGCCTGGGTCGGACCACGGCCGAGCCGGAACCGCCCCGTTGACCCCTGCGGTACCGGACCCACCGCTGGTCCTGGATCTCCAAGCTGCCCAGAGCCCGACCTACCGGGAGCGCGGGGTGGCGCGCTACGCCGTGGACTTCGCCGCTTCCCTGGTGGAGACGGTTCCCGAGATGGTGGACCGGGTGCTGATCCGCCCGGACCTCGCCCCGTTGACCGGCCTGCCGGAGGCCCTGGCCGGTGTGGTCACCGACCAGCCGGACTGGAGCCGGCCCGGCGGCGTGTTCCACGCCCTGTCGCCCTTCGACATCGCCACCCCGGTACGGTCCATCTGGCCGCGGGAGGTGTCACGGAGCGGCCGGCGGCTGGTGGTCACGGTGTACGACCTCATCCCCGAGCTGTTCCCCGACACCTACCTCGTCGACCCGGGGACCCGCCATCGCTACCGCGCCCGACGGGAACTGGTGCGGGCTGCCGACCACGTGATGACCCTGTCGAGGTCGGCGGCCGACGACGTGGCCGACCACCTGGGTGTCCCCGACAACCGGATCACGGTGGTCGGGGCGGCCTGCTCCGACCTGTTCCGACCCGGCGGCGACCCGGCCCACGAGGCCGAGTCGGCCCGGGACCTGCTGCCGGGGCTGGGGGAGCGGACGGTGGTCTACAACGGTGCCGTCGAGCCCCGGAAGAACATGGACAAACTGATCCGGGCCTTTGCCGGGCTCCCCGAGGAGGTTCGGAGCCGTTACCAACTGGTCCTGGTGTGTCGGTTGTCCCCGCTGGAGCGCAATCACTTCGAGGTGCTCGGGCGGGGACTCGGACTCTCCAGCCACCAGCTGTACCTGACCGGGCTGGTGTCGGACACCGCGTTGGTCCATCTGTACCGCAGTGCCGCCCTGGTGGTGTTCCCGTCGCTCTACGAGGGGTACGGACTGCCGGTGGCCGAGGCCATGGCCTGCGGGGCTCCGGTGGTGGCCTCGGGCAACTCTGCGCTGGCGGAGCTGGTGGACCCCGAGGCCACGTTCGACCCGTCGGACGAGCGCTCCATTGGGGGAGCCGTGGTACGCGGCCTGCTCGACCCGTCGTTCCGTCAGCGTCTGGTGTCCTGGTCAACCCGTCCCCGGTCCACCTGGTCCGACGTGTCCGAACGGGCGGCGACCGTGTACCGGTCCCTCGCCGATGGACCGGACCGGAGCGGACCGCGTCCCCCGGCTGCCTGGCCCCGGCGACCGCGGGTGGCCCTGGTCACCCCGTGGCCGCCGGCCACCACTGGCGTGGCGTCCTACTCGCGCCGCCTGGCCCGGGCCCTCGCCGACCGTGCCGAGGTGGAGTTGTTCCTCGACGGCGACACGGCGGCCGAGACCCCCGCCGACCCCGAATTTGCCTCCTATCCGGCCCGGTCGCTTCCGGTGGTGGACCCGGCCCGGGGCGGGTACGACGCGGTGATCGCCTCGGTGGGGAACAGCGAGCACCACGCCGGGGCCCTGGCCCTGGTCCGCCGGTGTCGGGTCCCCGCCGCGGTGCTGGCCCACGACGTCCGGCTGAACGGGCTCTACCGACACGGTGCGGCCCGGGGTGCGGTCCCCGAGGGCAACGCCGCCGTGGTCACCTCGCTCTACGACGAAGCCGACGAGGGGTGGATCACGGACGGCTGGCTCCAGCCCGCCGAAGCCGAGGCCCACGACGTCTACCTGGCCCGAGAACTCATCGGGCTGGCCGACCCGTTCATCGTCACCTCCGACTTCGCCGCCGGTCTGGCCCGCCGCGATGCCCGGCCCGAGGACCGGGGTCGCATCGTGGTCTGTCCCTATGCCTACCCGCCGGTGGCACCGCGCCCGCCGGCCGACGAGCAGCCCGGGCTGGTGTGTACCTTCGGACTGGTCAACGCGGTCAAGCAACCCGAACTCCTGCTGGCGGCCTTCGCCCTCGTCCACCGATCCGACGAGACGACCGAATTGACCTTCGTGGGCCCGGTCGACCCCGCCCTGCTGGAGCGGTACCACGCCCTGGCGGTACGTCTCGGGGTGGCCGAGGCGGTGGTCTTCACCGGTGCGGTCGACGACGAGGAGTACGAGCGATGGCTGCGTCGGGCGTCGGTGGCGGTGCAGCTCCGGGCCGGTACCAACGGCGAGACCTCCGGAGCGGTGGCCGACTGTCTCTCCCACGGCGTGGTGACCGTCGTCACCGACGTCGGGCCGGCCGGACAACTGCCCGAGTTCGTGGCCAAGGTGCCGCCGGACGCCACTCCGGCGGCAGTGGCCGACGTGGTGACCGGACTGCTCCAGCACCCCGAACAGCGGGCCGGGCGGGCCGCCGAGGGCCTGGCCTTCGTGGCGGCCCGGGGCTTCGGCCGGGGGGCCCGCCAGCTGCTCGACGTACTGGGCCTGGCCGCCCCGATGGTGGCCCGGCCCGGCCCGTCGTGAGCCGTTCGGTGGTGGTGGTGTCGCTGCGGTCCGGGGACTGGTTGGAGCCCTGCCTCCGGTCGGTTCGAGACCAGGCCGACCAGGTGGTGGTGGTGGACAACGGCTCGGCCGGGTCCGAGGTGTCCGAGGTCGGCCGGCGTCTCGGGGCCACCGTGGTCCGCAACCGGGAGAACCGGGGCTTCGCCGGCGGGGCCAACCAGGGGATCCGCCAGGCCTCGGGCGAGGTGGTGGCCCTGCTCAACGACGACGCGGTGGCCGGGGCCTCCTGGCTGGCCTCCGCCGAGGCCGCGCTGTCCGACCCGTCGGTCGGGGCGGTCACCCCGAAGGTCCTCCTCGAGGGGTGGTACGGCCAGATGGTCCCGAACGAAGAGGCCTGGTACGCCCCGGCCGACGCCCGACCCCTCGGGCGCCAACTCACCTCGGTCCGCCACGACGGGGTCGAGGTGCTCGACCGGGTGGTCGGGCCCGGGGTGCACCGCCTGGAGTCGGGCGTCATCGACGGACAGGCGACCCGCTGGCGGTGGACCCGGCCGGGCAAGCCGTACTTCGTCCCCCTCCCCGGGCCGGGAGGGGCCACCTCGGTCACGGTCAACGGGACCGAGGAGCCGGTCAGTGCGGTCTGCCGACTGGTCAACAACGCCGGGCTGTTCCTCCGGGCCGACGGCTACTCGGGAGACCGCGGCCTCGAGTGTCCCGACGACGGACGGTGGGACGAGACCAGGGAGACCTTCGGGGTCAGTGGGACGGCCATGGTGGTGCGGGCCGAGACCCTCGACCGGGTGGGCCTGTTCGCCGAGCCGTACTTCGCCTACTACGAGGACACCGACTGGAGCTGGCGGGCCCGCCGGCAGGGTCTCCGGATGGTCTATCTCCCCGACGCCGAGGTCTCCCACCGGCGCTCGGTGACCTCGGTCCAGACCCTCGGGGACAGGGTCAGGATCCTGGGCGAACGCAACCGCCTGCTCTGCCTGGTCCGCAACGCCCCGAGCGACGTGATGGCCCGGGAGACCTGGAGGCGGGTCGCCGACGGCCCTGACCACGGCATCCGGCGCGGCATGCTCGCCCGCCTGCCCTGGGCGCTGGCCACCCGAGCCTGCCTCTCCCGCCGGTCCGAGGTGAGCCCGAGCGGGATATGGGCCCGCTGGGCCGGGGTCGATGTGTCGTGGGACGACCGCCCGTTCGGAGCCGGGCGGCACCTGGATGGATGACCGTGGCTGACCCGGGGTGGGGCCTCCCACCCGCCCCCGGGGCCGAGGCCCTGCGAACGCGGATCCGGTCCACCGTCGAGCAGCGCCGGAGGGAGGGCCACTATCCGCCCGGCCTGGAGGAAGGGTTGGACGCGCACGGCCGCACCATGGCCGCGGTACGGGCCGGTCCCGGTGGCTCGCGGCCCCAGTTCTCCTCCGGCGGACGGCGTGCCAGGCTGCGTCGGCTGGTGGGCCGATGGCAGGACCTGACCGGGCGGGCGGCCGCACCACGGACCTTCGCCGACCCCCGCCGGATCCTGTTCGTCGTGCAGCGGTACGGCGAGGAGGTGGCGGGAGGCGCCGAGCTCTGCTGTCGCCAGTTCGCCACACGGCTGGCGGCCCGGGGGCACCACGTGGAGGTGGCGACCAGCCGCGCCCAGAGCGCACAGGACTGGGCCGACGTCTACCCCCCCGGGATGGTCGACGTGGACGGGGTGACGGTCCATCGCTTCGACGGAACCGGGGCCCGGGACAATCGGGCCTTCGAGTCCGAGACGGTGGAGGTCCTGTGGAGCGGCGCCATGGCGCCCCGGTCCCGACAGGAGGCGTGGCGACGCCTGCAGGGTCCCGAGCTGCCCGACCTGGTCCCCTGGCTGTCCGAGCGGTCCTCGGGCTTCGACGTGGTCGTCCACTTCTCCTACCTCTACACCCCGACGTGGGAGGGCCTGCCGGTGACCTCGGGCCGGGCGCCCACCGTCCTCCACGCCACCGCCCACGACGAGCCGGCCTTCTGGCTGCCGGTGTACGACGACCTGTTCGCCCTCCCCGACCGCTTCGTCTGGTTCACCGAGGAGGAGCGCGACTTGCTGGTCCGCCGGGGCGCACCGCGGCGCGGCGAGGTGATCGGGATCGGGGTCGACCTCGACCGGCCCGGCGACGGATCGCGGTTCCGGGACCAATTCGGTGTGGACGACCGTCCCTACCTGGTGTTCGTGGGTCGGGTGGAAGCCGGCAAGGGGTCCGAGGAGCTCCTACAGTTCTTCACGGCCTACAAGCAGCGGAACCCGGGGCCGCTGGCGTTGGTGCTGATCGGTCCGGCGGAGGACCGGTTGTCCCACCCCGACATCGTCTACACCGGGTTCGTCGAAGACGGCGTCCGGACCGACGGCCTGGCCGGGGCGTTGGCGCTGGCCCAGCCGTCGTTCTTCGAGAGCTTCTCGATGGTCCTCACCGAAGCATGGGCCCAGGGCCGGCCGGTGGTGGCCCAGGGCCGCACCGAGGTCCTGGTGGGCCAGGTGCGACGCAGTGGCGGCGGTGTCTGGTACTCGGGGTACGCCGAGTTCGAGGCGGCCGTCGACCTGTTGGCCGGTTCTCCCGCACTGGCGGACGGGCTGGGGCGGAACGGTCGCCGGTACGCCGAGCGCGAGTACGGGTGGGAGCACCTCCTCACCAAGTACGAGGAGTTGCTCGGCCGGGCCGCCGCCTCCGGTGGCGTCCGGGCCCGCCACTGACCAGACCCTGGTGGGCCGAGGATGCCGGTCCGGACCCGGAGGCCACTGGTAAGTTCCGCCGGTGCCCCGTGTCGACGGCCTGCGGCAGGAATCCCACCGTCCCATGACCGCCGCCGAGGTCGGGCCGGTGGCCCTCGTGGCCGACGCCCATCTGGCCGAACCGGTCGGCGGCAACCGGATCATCGCCTCGGTCCTGGCCGCGGTGGTGTTCGCCATCGACATGTTCAGCCCCAGCGGGATGACGGCCGATCCCGTCCGGGCGGTCAGCGTCGCGGTCAGCATGGTCCACTACCGCTCGCTCAGCCTGGACCGCTTCCAGCCCCTGCGCAACCCGGGCTACGCCGTGACCGTCGTCAACGGCCACACCTACCCGCTCTTCCCCTGGGCCGTCTCGCTCTTCGCCGTGCCCTGGGTGGTGGCGGACGACGTGGCCCACAGACTCGGTCTCACCGAGGGGAGCGTGGCCATGGTCCGGTCGGGGTACGACTGGGGGCTGCAGGTGGTGTCGATGGCCACCGTGGTGGCCGCGGCGACCGTGGTGGTGTACTTCATCGCCCTGCGGGTGCTCCGCCTGCACCCCGCCACCCGGCGCCGTCGATGGTCACTGGCCGTGGCGCTGGCCTTCGCCCTGGCCACGCCGGCATGGTCCACGGCCAGCCGGGCCATGTGGCAGCACGGACCGTCCATGCTCTGTATCGCCGTCGGGCTGCTGTGCGCCCTGCGAGCCCAGTCGGGGCAGCGGGGCTGGATGGGAATGGGTGCGGCCTTCGCGGCCAGCTACGCCATGCGCCCGACCGACTCCATCGTCATCATCGTCATCGCCGTCTGGATGGTGGTGGCCCAGCGCCGGCACCTGATGGCGGTCGTACTGGGTGCCCTCCCCCCACTGGTGGTACTGGTGGCGGTGAACCTCGCCGTCTACCACCAGCCGTTGAGTCCGTACTACACCGGGGGGCAGTCCTTCGACGTGTCCCGGACCATGGCCGTGGCCCTGGCCGGCAACCTGGTCAGCCCGGCTCGGGGTCTGTTCATCTTCTGCCCCCTGGTGGTCCTGTCGGTGGCCGGGGTGGTGGTGCGCTGGCGGGCCGGCGAGCTCACGGCGTTCTGGAAGGCACTGGCGGTGATCCCCATCCTCCATTGGATCGTCGTCTCCGCCTTCAAGCACTGGTGGGGCGGTGACTCCTACGGACCGCGCTTCTTCACCGACCTGATGCCGATCTTCGTGGTGCTGGCACTGCCCGCCGTCGAGGTGCTCGCCCGATGGGTGGCGGGGTGGCGGCATCCCCCCTCCGAGGACGGTTCGGTGGCTCACCCCGTGGCGGAGGCCGGCGCCGGCGCAGCCACGACCCCGAGCCGGCCGTGGCGCGGGGTGGTGGTGGGCCTGACCGTGGCCGCCCTGGTCTGGAGCGTGGGCGTCAACGCCGAGGGGGCCATCCTGCGCTCCGCGTGGTGCTGGAACAATGTCCCCACCGCCGTGGACACCCATCCGTCCAGGCTGTGGGACTGGAGCGATCCCCAGTTCGCCCGGGGCGTTCGCACCCTGATCTCGGGACCCGATCGGAGTGCGGAATTCACCCGCGACGGGGTGGATCTGCTCGGCTGTGCGCCGGTACCGCCCCCTCCGAAGCATTAGCTAGTCCCCGGGGCCGGCACCGGAGCGAACCAGGATCCGACGGACCCGGTGATCGGCGCCCTTCTCCAGGATCAGGTCGGCTCGGCCCCGGGTCGGCGCCACATGCTCCCGCAGGTTGACCAGGTTGACCTCGGTCCACGCCGAGGCGGCCAGCTGACGGGTCTCGGACACCGTGAGCGTCGAGAGCCAACGGAGGAAGTCGCTCGAGGCGCCGGCCCCCGAGGCACGGAGGGCGAGCAACCGGTCGGTAAGCCAACGGCTCAGGTCCTCCTCGGCGGCGTCCACGTAGAGGGCCAGGTCGATGAGGCCCTCCGGGGCCGGACCCACCTCACCCCCGCCGCCGGGACCGCCCTGCAACACGGTGAGTCCCTCCACCACCAGCAGGTCGGGCGCCCTGATCCACTGCACCGCCCCCGGGACGATGTCGTAGGTCTGATGCGAGTAGACCGGGACGCCCACCTCCGGCCGGCCGGAGCGGACGGCCTCGAGCGCAGCGATCAGGGCGGGGTGGTCGTAGGTCTCGGGGAACCCTTTGCGAGCGAGGAGCCCTCGCTCCTCCAGCGTCCGGTTGGGAAAGAGGAAACCGTCGGTGGTGAGGAGGTCCACCGCCGGGCGGCCAGGGCCCCGTCCCAGGAGTCGGACCAGCTCCCGAGCGATGGTGCTCTTCCCGGCGGCCACGCTGCCGGTGATCCCGATCACCGTCGTCCGGGCCACCCGGCGGGAGGGGTCGTTCCCCACTCGCCACCCGGTCCTCGATCCACCGGGCCAAGGGGACGTAGATGTCGGCCACCTCCCGGGAATCGACCACCTCCCCATCGGCACCCGAACGCGGTGTCGATCGACGAGGGTCGGTCTCCTCGACGGTCAGCTCGCCCCACTGGTCCCGGGTGAAGACCCGGAACCCGGCGTCGCGTCCTCGTCCCGATTCCCCGTCCATCAGCCCGACACTTCCCAGTCCATCAGCTCGACACGGCCTGGACGGTGTGGTGCACATCGGAGCGGGGCGTGGAGGTCCTCCGACGACTCGACCGACTCGTCGGGGTCGGGATGGGCGTTGGCACCATGGGCCGGAGCGTAGGTCCCCGGTCCGCGACGGTGGGTCCGTCCGGTCCGCGCCGTCTGCCCGGCCTCCGGCGCCGGCGGCGTCGGGTGGGTCCCGCCACGGCCGCCGCGGCACCCCCGACCCCGGTCCGACCCCGCCCCCGGTGCCCCAAGCCAGCGGGCCGGCGGGCTGGCGGGCGGTGGGGCAGGATGAGGCCATGCCTCATGACCACAGATTCCGATTCGCCGCCCAGCTCAGCACCACGTCGGACGGTTCGGCCCAGGCCTGGGCCGATCAGGCCCGACGCGCCGAGGACCTGGGTTATTCGGCCCTGTTGATGCCCGACCACTTCGGCGACCAGTTGGCCCCGGTGCCGGCCCTCGTCGCGGTGGCCGCAGCCACGTCCACCCTCCGAATGGGCTCCCTGGTGTTCGGGAACGACTACCGGCACCCGGTGGTGCTGGCCAAGGAGGCCGCCACCATCGACGTGCTCAGCGAGGGTCGGTTCGAGATGAGCCTCGGCGCCGGATGGATGCGCACCGACTACCACGAGGCCGGGATGGCCTACGATCCCCCTCGGGTCCGGGTCGAGCGATTCGAGGAGGCGGTCCGGGTGGTGCAGGGACTCCTCCGGACCGACGGGCCCTTCTCGTTCGATGGCACCTACTACCAGATCGCCGGGCACCACCTCCGGCCCCGACCGGTGCAACTGCCCGGGCCTCCCCTGACCATCGGGGGCGGCGGCAAACGGGTCCTCTCCTTCGCCGCCCGCCACGCCGACATCGTCAGTATCAATGTCAACCTCCGAGAGGGCACGGGGGGCCCGGAGACCGCGCCGAACGGCTCGCCCGAGCGCACCCGCGAGAAGGTGGCCTGGGTCCGCGAGGCGGCCGGGGACCGCTTCGCGGACCTCGAGCTCAACGCCTTGATCGGTTTCGTGATGATCACCGACGAGGCGGCCGGGATGGCCGAGGCCATGGCCCCCCACTTCGGGATCAGCCCTGCCGACGCGCTCCACATCCCCCTCGCCCTGCTGGGCACCCTGGACGAGATGGTCGAGGAGCTCGAGTGGAGGCGACAGGAGTACGGCATCTCCTACTGGTCCATCGAAGCGGACAGCTGGGAGGCGTTGGGTCCGGTGGTCTCCAAGCTCACCGGAACCTAGGAGCCGGGTCGGCGTTCAGAAGCCGAACGCCGAGCGCAGGCTGGTGGCCGCGGCCGCGTTGGCCAGCTCGGGCACGCCGGCCACGTCCTCTTCGGCCTTCAGCAGGCTGTAGTGCGTGAAGATGGTCCCGCTCGTCGTGCCAGGAACCACATAGGGCGAGAGCACGATCCCGTCGACCGTCGACGCCACGTTGCCACTCCCCGAACCCTCGTCCCAGGCGATGACGATGGCCAGGTGCCCGCTCCGGTAGTCCGGCCCGGACGTGATCAACGGGATCCACTGGGCCAACCAGGCGTCGCCCTGAGCCACGGTCCCGTCGTGCATGTCGTCGATCAGGTTCGGGGTCACCGTCGTGATGGTCGGCAGGGTCCCGGCCTCGACGTCGGACAGCAGCGCGCCGCTGGAGGTGGTGCCCAGCGGAACGTCGTTGGTGGCGCAACTCGATCCCAGGTCGGTGTAGTACACCGCCGGGTTGTGCCGGCTCACGTACTCGCCGCTGCTCGACGTCTGGCAGGCGGTGGTCATCGACTCGGCGTAGGACTTCCAACCGCTCGGACCGACCTGGTCGTAGAGGTTCTCGTTGCCGGTGGTACACCCGGCCGAGCTGGCCTGGCAGTCACCGTTCCAGGGCGAGCTGGCATAGCTGAGGCCCGACGTGGCGGCCAGGTAGTTGGGCAGACTCGGATGGGTCAGGGACTGGTAGTCGGTGGCGAGACCGCAGTTGGAGGCGTAGGCGCTGATATGGGGCGCGGCCGACGGGGTGATGGCGCTGGCGCTGTGGTTCTCCTCCCAGATCACCATGACCTTCGAGGTGGCCGGAGGGCCGGACCGGGTGCCGCAGTAGGCGCCGGCCGACCCGCGCGGCCGTCGTGGTGGTGGTCGGCGCGGCCGACGTGGTGGTGGTGGTGGTCGACGTCGGCGGGGTGGGGGTCGTCGTGGTGATCTTGGCACCGGCCCCGGTGACGGCCGGGACCCCGGCTCCCGGCATGGCGTACTGGATGGTGATGACCGGTGCGTTCGGGGTGCCGGGACCGGCGAAGCGACCGACGACCCCCGGGGTGGTGAAGGACACCGCCAGGTTGATCGGCGAGGAGGCCACCAGCCCGGCCAGCGGGACGGTCAGGGGCGCATTCGGCTCCGGGCGCGCTCGAGATCCCGAGCACCGTCCCGGTCCGGGGGGGCTGGGTGGCCCACGTCACCCTGCTCGGGTCGAACTGCGCTTCGGACTGCACCACGAAGGATCCGTTCCGACCGGACAGCGGGTCGAGGGTCAATGAGGCACTGAGGATGGAGGCACCGGCCGGCACCACCGGGGCGAACTGGAGGAGGCTCCGGTACGAGCGGAAGGACGCCACCAGGGGGTTGGCCCCGTTGTAGTTGGCGTTGGCGGCGCCGGCCCAGACGTAGGTGCCGGCCGTGGCCACACCCGAGATGGTGGTCGGCGCGGACAGGGTGGTTCCGCCCGTGGTGGTCGTGGTCCCGGTGCCGGGCGAGGAGGGGGCGGGGATCTCGGCGTGCATCACGTCGAGGTAGCTGCCGTACCCGCTCGGACTGGCCCAGGCCGTGGCCGACTCCACTGCCGTGCCCTCGCCCCACTCGTTGAAGGTGGTGACCAGTTGCAACGACTCGTTGCTGGCCACCATGTCGTGGACGTTCTGGGACCAGGTGCCCAGGTTCCGACCCAGCCGGGGGGCGGGCTCGCCGCTCTTGTAGAACCCAGGGGAGATCGAGAAGGAGTACCCCGCCTGGTGGTCCTCCGCGCTGGACGGGGCGTACTGATGCCACGAGCTCGCGTCCCCGGCGCAGGCGGTATAGCCGCTGAACACCTTGAGGACGGTGTAGAACCCCTCGGCGGCGTTGGCCTGGCTCCAGCGCTGGGCCATGCCGCAGCCGTCAGCCGGATCGGCGTAGACGAAGATGACCGGTCGGCCGCCGATGGTCAGGTAGTTGGGGTTTCCGGCGTAACGGTCCTTGATGTAGCTCAGGTCACTCTGGATCTGGCTGACGCTGGGGTTTCCGTAACCCTCGGGCTCGTAGTACAGGGACCACTTGAATCCGGTCCCGTTCGCCGCGGCCAATTCGGCCGGCACCACGGTGTCTTCCTGGGACCCCTGCCCCCACCACGAGGAGATCCCGGCGTCCAGGTGGCCGTATTGCATGGCGGCGATCTGGCGGGAGATGACGGCCGGGTCGGCCGAGGAGTAGTAGCCGGCCGACGGCTGGTAGTTGGTGAACGGGTCGACCCCGGACTGGTTCCAGGCGTTCGGGTACCACGGGTAGGTGAATGCGGCCCGGACCACCGGGGTGGCGGCCTCGGGCGCGGGACCGACCACCGCCACCACCACCGAACCCGCGACCACCACCAGTGCGGCCACTACGGCTGCCACACGCTTGACCGTTCCCTGATTGGTCACGATTCCCCCCTCGGATCGACCGTCCCGCTATCGGCAGGACGCTCCGGCCCCTTGACCGCCGGCCACCCCGGACACCCGGTTCGGCGACGGCTATTGGCCCCTTTGACCAGCCCGAATGGCTCACCCGGGCCCCTCGGCGATTCGGACCGGAGGCTCCGGGCCGTCATCATGCCGGCCTTCAGGACGGGCGCCGGCGCGCCGATAGGGCCCAAGGTAGTCCACCCGCCACACCGGCGCAGAGTGAGAGGGCACAGGAGCATGCACATCTGGAAGACCAACGAGTTCGAGTTCGAGGTCGGGGACGGCGAGCGGCACTCGGTCAGGTACCGCTTCAACCAGACCCTGGGTGGACTGCGCATCTGGGTGGACGATCGGCTGGTGCTGCACCGGGTCAAGCTGTTCTCGCTCCGCACCACCGACCGGTACGAATTCCCGGTGGGAACCGGCGAGCGCCACACGGTGGCCATCGAGCAGTCGCGCCGGCGGGTGGTGGGCGGCCTCCGCACCCAGACCTGCACCACGTTCGTCGACGGCATCGCGGTCGGCTCCTACTGAGCGGGCGGGCCGGCGCCGGTGGGCGCCGAGCCCGGTCAGGCGGGGCCGGGCGGGAGCTGGTCCCGCCAAGGCCCGAGGTCGAGACGCGGGTAGCGGACGGCCAACTCGGCCAGCAGCTCCTCGGTCCAGATCGGATGACCCGGCAGGGGAAACCCGAACAGGGCCAGCTCCCTGGGCGTGGCACGTTGGGCGAAGGTGATCCACTCGACGCCCGTGGAGTCGGAATGGGCCTGGTCGTACCCGATCCAGTCGTGTCCGGCGTGCTTGAAGGCCAGGGCCAGTATGAAGCGGGCGGTCCGCTCTGATTCGAACGGGGCACCGCGGTGGTAGACGTCCGACCGATAGGCCAGATACGACCCGCGGATCCCGTCGGCCCGGGCCTCGGCCCGGTAGACACCCGGTTCGGTGTCCGGCATGACCACCGGCCGAGCCTCGCCGAGATGCGAGGAGTCCCGCACGGAGACCATCCGGGTGGGGTTGTCGTGCTCGTCGACGTCGGACAGGTAGAGGAACCCCTCGAGGTTCCACCACGGTGACCCGCTCCCGGCCGGCAGCCACGAGTGGTTGCGATCGATGTGCATGGGCTGCTCGTAGTTGGTCAGACCGGAGTACTTCGCACTGGCGTGGGCCTGGTAGAGGCGGATGTCGTTGCTGCCCAGAGCCCGCTCGGCGAAGTCCACGACCGACGGATGCACACACAGTCGGTTGAGGGCACCCGTTCCCGCGAAGGGGAACGCGGCCATCCAGCGGTGTTGCTCGCCGCGGAAGCCGGGGCCGTCGGCCGGCCAGGTGAACACCTCGGTGGGATCGGCCGCCGAGCCCCGCCACCGGCGGGTCACGCCCTCGGGATCGGCGTGGTAGTCGGAGCTGGTCGGAAAGGCCAGGTGGAGATCGGCAGCGGCGGCGTCGATCTCCTCCGTCCCCACCAGTCCGTCAAGGAGCACCCACCCGTGCTCGCGCCAGGTGTCGACCTCCGCCTCGGTCGCCTGTCGGGAGGTCAACGGATCCCCCCGTTGGCGCCGATCCCCCCGGCCCGGTCCCCTGGCCGTCCCAGCACCACCACGTCCCCGAGCGTGAAGACCAGGGCGGCACCGGCGGCACCGGCCGCCTCGGCCCCCCCGATCGAGGGCGCGCCGATAAGGCTGGCCAGTACGTCGAGGGAGTCGCTGGCCAGTCCGGCCGAGGTCCACCGCCGCAGGTCGCCGTCGGACCCCCGCCGGGCGGCCATCACCGTGCCCGCGCCGATCACCAGGTCGCGGATGCCGATGGTGCGCATGAGCAGCACCGACACCGCCGAAGGGGTCTCCCGGCCCGAGAGGCGGAGGAACCGGCCGGGCGCAACGACGAGGCCGACGCCCACGGCGGCTCGCAGCCAACCCATCGTCTCCCCGCGCAACCCGGTCACCCGGTCAATCTATCCAGCCCGGCAGGACGAGCTGGGAGCACTCCTCGGACCTCGACGCCCACGCCATCGGACCCCGATCCGTGCCGTGGCCGACGGACCACCCCCTGAGACCCTTCGGGGCCGGAACGCATTGCGTGGTGACATGAGCACTATATGTGAGTTATTTACGGATCGCAGAAAGATAGCGGGGCGACCTATTGCGCAGTCCACTGGTGTGCCATAGTTTCGAATTGACGGCAACTTGGGGCAATTAGCAACGGGCAGGGGTGCAGTCGTGGGGCAAGGGGCATTGAGGTGGGAATCGCCTGACGTGGGATTCTCCGAGAGGGCTGGGATGGAGTTCCGGCCGCTCAACCAGGGGATATCGGCGTCAGATGAAACTTCCGTCGGAGATGCCCGGAGACCGCCGTCACCACATCAGCGTGGTTGACGGCGCGTCTTCCCTCACGGACCGTGAACCGGTCACCGCGGACTGAGGTCGCTGTTTTCCGTCGGATTTTGCGAAGAACCATCATCAACATTGGCAGGGGTGTCCTCGATGGATGCTCGGTCGGAACAGGAGTATCCATGCGAAGCACACGAACCATGAAGATCGTGGCCATCGCCGCAGCGGTGGCCGCCTCCGTGCTGGGGACGGCGACGGCGGCGTCGGCGGCTACCGCGGTGACGACGGTGTCGGCGAGCGCGTCGTCGTACGCACCTGGCGCCTCGGCCACCTACACCGTGGCCTTCCGGGCCACCGGAGGCCTGCAGGTCCCGCCCACGGCCAGCACCATCACCCTGACCGGCTTGAGCGGCAGCCTTCCGACCACGGCCGGCTCCTATACCGTCGATGCCCAGGGCCACACCGGGATCGTGACCAACATCACCGCGGTGGCCGGCGGTGAGCAATTGGACGTGCCCGTTCTCATGCCGACCATCGGCTCCACGCCGCTGGCGGCAGTGGCGGCCAACTCGATCGTGACGGTGACGGTGAGCGGTGTCACCAATCCTGCGGCCGGCAACACGTCGATCGCCGTGAACACCTCGGTGGACACCACGCCGGTGAGCAGCGCCCCCTTCACCATCGGGACGGCCACCCAGCTGGTGGCCTCCGGGGGCAACAATCAGAGCACCCAGGTGGGTACGGCCTTCACCACCCACCTCGGCGCCAGTCTGAAGGGGGCCGGAACGCCGGCCGTGGCCGTACTCCAATCTGGGGTCCCGGTGGTGTTCACCGTGGTTCCCGGCCCGACCGGGGCCGCCGCCACCTTCGGCGCGGGCGGACCGGCCACCATCACCGTCCCGACGGGCACCACCGGTGTGGCCACCGTACCCACCGCCACCTCACTGACGGCCAACGGCACAGCCGGGGCCTTCACGGTGACGGCCACCAGTGGCACCCTGACGGCCAGTTTCAACGAGACCAACGTGGCCGCGCCGGTGACCACCCCACCACCGACCAACTCGCCGACGCCCGCGGACCACGGCTACTGGCTGGTGGGCGGGGACGGAGGCATCTTCACCTTCGGCTCGGCCACGTTCTTCGGTTCCACCGGCTCCATGCCGCTGAGTCGGCCGGTGGTCGGCATCACGCCGACCTCGTCCCGCCAGGGCTACTGGCTGGACGCATCCGACGGCGGGATCTTCGCCTTCGGTGACGCCGGATTCTACGGCTCCATCCCCGGCCTCGGCATCCTGCCGGCCGGCTACCCGGGCGCCGGGCGCAAGCTGGCCGCACCGGTCGTGGGCATGGTCCCGTCGGCGACCGGCCATGGTTACTTCATGGTGGCGGCCGACGGTGGCGTGTTCGCCTTCGGGGACGCAGTGTTCGCCGGATCGTGTCCGGCCATCGGTGGATGCGCGGGAGCGGCTGTGGCCGTGATGCCCGACGCCAGTGGTAACGGCTACTGGCTGGTCACGGCCACCGGCCACGTGTATGCCTTCGGTGACGCTCCGTTCCTCGGGGCACCCGGCGGCAACGTGGGCTCCCCGGTCACCTCGGCGGTCCGCACCCACGACGGGAACGGCTACTGGATCCTCCTGGCCGACGGGACCGTCCTCCCCTTCGGCGACGCCATCACCCTGGGTGGAGCGCAGGGCAGTACCTCCGCCCTCAACCCGGCCACCGCCATCTTCGCCACGCAGAGCGGCCTGGGCTACTGGGTGGCCACGGCCAACGGCGCAGTTGCCAACTTCGGGGACGCTCCCAACGACGGGGGCATGAGCGGTTCGCACCTCAATGCGCCGATCATCGCCGCCACCGGCTGGTAATCGTCTCTCGACGTCGCCCGGCGACCAATACTCACAGCATCACCGGCAGGGCCGGAGCAGGAAATCTGCTCCGGCCCTGCCGCGGCGGTCACCGGTGACCTCAGAGCGCGTGGTACAGCGCGTCCATGAGGGCCCGGTTGCGGGAGCTCTGCCATCGGGGGATCACCTGATTCATCACGTACCCGAAGGCAACCCCGGATTCCGGGTCGGCGAACCCCACCGCGCCCCCGGTCCCGAAGTGTCCGAAGCTGCCCCGGTTGGGTCCGAACGGCCGCCGGGGCGTGGTGGGTTTGAAGCCCAGTCCGAAGGTGACCTGCTCGCCCAGCACCGGGCAGTAGCCCTCGGACTGGGGTGTCGTGGCCTCGGCCAGCAGCTCGGTGGAGAGGAGCCGGCCCGGCTGGAGCAGAGCGTCATAGAGGCGGGCGATCGCCAGTGCGGTGGCGTGACCGTTGGTGGACGGGATCTCCGCCGTCCGCCACGCCGTCGTGTTGACGACGCCCAGCGACGAGTAGCCCGGCGGATTGAAGTAGCTGGTCATGACCATCCGCTCGTCGCCGACCAGGGCGCCCAGATCGACGTCGGCCATTGACCGGGCACCGGCCCAGACCACGTCGGCGCACCGGGCCTGTTCCGTCGGCGGCACACCGAACCACATGTCGGCACCGAGTGGGTCGGCGACGGCGCGGAGCCGGTCCCCGCAGGTCTGCCCACTGAGCCGACGGACGATCTCACCCACCAGGTGGCCGTAGGTGTTGGTGTGGTAGGCGTGCCGGGTGCCCGGCTCCCACCAGGGCTCGGTGGCCGCCAGCGCCCCGCACATCCGGTCCCAATCCCACAGATCGTCGTCGGTCATCGGCTGGCGGATGGCGGGCACCCCGGCCCGGTGACAGAGCGCCTGGCGCAGAGTGGCCCGGTCCTTGCCCCCGGCGCCGAACGCCGGCCACACCGAGCTGATCGGGTCATCGAGGTCGATCCGACCCTGGTCGACGAGTTGGAGGGCCAGCAGCGCCACCACGGCCTTACCGACCGAGTACACGTCAACCAAGGTGTCCGGGCGCCAGGGCCGCTGCCGGGGCTCGTCGGCCCACCCCCCGACCAGGTCCACTACGACATGGTGGTCGACGAGGATGCTCACCGCCGCCCCCACCTCCCCGCGCTCGGCGAAGTTGCGGACGAACTCCTCCCGCACTCCGGAGAACGGGGCGTCGCACCGCCCGCTGATGGGGACATCCACCCCGGCAGTCTGCCATCGGCAGTGACCCCCTCGGCGGTGGATGAGCATGGCACCCTCGTTCTTCCAGGACCTCTGACCGGTCGGGCTGCACTACGGTGACCCGGATGCCGGACTACGACGCCATCGTGATCGGAGCAGGGCACAATGGCCTGACTGCGGCCGCGGTCATGGCCCGGGGCGGGATGCGGGTCCTCTGCGTCGAGAAGAACCACTTCATCGGGGGAATGGCCTCGACCAACGAACTGGTGCGGGGCTACCAATTCGAACTGGCTGGATCCATCCAGTTCCCGATTCCTACGGAGATCTTCGACGATCTCGACTTCGCCTCCTGCCCCATCTACGAGCCTGAGGTGCAGTCCGCGGCCATCGGGCCGGACGGCCAGGCGCCCCTTCTCCTCTACAGCGACCCCGAGCGCCTGGTCGACCACCTCAACCAGGCGGCAGGGCTCGAAGCGGTCCTGGGCATGGCCGAGGTCGCGGCGTGGGCCGAGGCCCCCGCCCGGGCCATCGGTCGTTTCGACGTTCGAGTGCCCCCCAAGTCGCTCGACGAGATGTGGGCCTGTGCGTCGAACGAGAAGGAGCGCCAGGCCATCCGGACCGCCATGTTCGGAAGCGTGATGGACGTGATCGACCAGTACCTCCCGGACCGGGAGTTGCACGCCCAGGTCCGAAGCATGCTGGCCTTCCTGTCGGTCAACTCCACCTACCGTGGGCCCTACTCCCCCGGAAGTGCACTGTGCTTGGCGTTTGCCCTCGCCTCCCCCACCGGCGCCACCATGGCCAAGGTCCGGGGAGGGATCGGCACCCTGTCCGATCACCTACTCCGGCAGTTCGAGCAGCACGGTGGCGAACTCCGCCGGCACGTGAAGGTGTCGGAGATCGTGGTAGCGGACGGTCGGGTCCGTGGCGTGGACCTCGGGAGCGGCGAGATCGTCAGCGCGCCGATCGTGGTGTCCAATCTGGATCCGACGGCCACCTTCACCCAGCTCCTCGCTCCGGGTTCGCTGCCCGACGCCTTCACCCGACGGGTCGACGCCATCGACCACCGGGCCGTCTACTTCCAGATGCACTTCGCCCTCGGGGGCCTCCCGGAGTACGTGGGCCCCTATGAGGTGCTGAACCACGGGGACCTCCGCCAGAACGTGACGTTCTTCGGCACCGCCGAGCAGATGCAACTGGACTTCGAAGGATGTCGACGGGGGCTGGTGCCCCGGTCGCCGTCGTGCAATCTGGCCATCGGCACCCTCCGCGATCCGGCGATGGCCCCTCCGGGGAAGCACGCCGCCAGCACGTTCGCCTTCTACGCCCCGATCGGCAGCGACAACGCCGAGCGGGCTCGCCTTCGGGACGAGATGGCCGAGCGGATCGTGGCCACCATCGCCACCAGGGCCCCCAACTTCCCCGAGCTGATCGAGCGCCAGATCAATTATCCCGCCTACACCTACGAGCTGATGTTCGGGTGCAGCGGCGGAGACTTCACCCACGGTCTCCTGCAGCCCGAGTTCATGGGGCCGTTCCGACCCGGTCCACGGGGATGGCCGGACGACCCCATCCCCGTCGAGGGCCTGTATCTGTGCGGGGCCGGCTGCCACGGCGGACCCGGGATCACCTTCATTCCCGGCTACAACTGCGGGTACCACGTGCTCGAGGCGGCCGGGTGGGCCCAGGCGGGACAGGACTAGCGCCGGCGCCGACGCGGTGCGACCAGTACGGTTCAGCCATGCGCCTTCGTCGACGGCGATCCTCCCGGGAATTGCCCCCCTGCTCCCGCCGGGAGCAACCAGGTCGAACGACGAGGACGAGGCGTGGCGGTCCCTCCACTGGTGGGATCCGGGTCGGTTCCCCGACCTGGCGGTCGAGCACGATCTGGTCCCGGCCGACTGGCTGGGGCCCCGTCTGGTGCCGGGCTCGTACGCGGTCGGGATGAGCGCCCCTGCGGGCTACGAAGCCTATGCCCGGATCTTCTTCCCATTCGCCCGTACCGGAATCGATCCGTACGGCGAATGGTTCGAGACCCACTCCCGGTGGACCGATACGGCCCGGCGAAACGGCAAGACGGTGCACGCGCTGATGGAACGCGAGACCATCAGCTACGGCGACGACGACGCCGGTCGGTGCTCCGTCTCACTCAGCCCGGAGCAGTTGGAGGTGATGCTGCCGGTGCTCTCCCGCCACACCAGCTCGGCACAGGGGTGGTTCCTCCTCTGGGAGGGATTCGGGGACCTGAGCGAGCGGGCGTTCGGTCCCCCGGTACCCAAGGTGATCCATCCGATGAGGAACTACTACCTGCTGCGTGGACCGCTCGGCGCCTACCGGCATTTCTCCAACGACCCCGGCTTCTGGTGGCCCGATGACCGATCATGGTGCCTGTCCACGGATACCGACTTCGAATGGAGCTACCTGGCCGGGAGCCGGGCCTGTGTGGACGACATTCTCGGTACGCCCCTGGCCGATGCGGTGGAGACGGCGCCGGGGAACCCAGCCCATTCGGGCATGGACACCGTCAACGACCCCGACGGGGCCGTTCCCCGGTCTCCGTGACCGGCGTCGCACCACCCGTCAACCTCGGCCCGAGGAGGATTACCATGGTTCCGCGACCGGGGAGAGCAGATGAGTCACCTGCGACAGATCAAGAAGACGACGAGAGGCCTGCTGGCCGCCCTCGGCACCACCCCGGATGAGGTGGCCGAGCAGTTGGAGAACACCGGCGTGCAAGGTGTCCCCCGGGACAACCGGTCGTGTGCCGTGGCGCTCTACCTGTCAGCGGTGATGGGCCCGGAGCCACGCATCCGCTCCGTCGCCGTTGGCCCCTGCTCGTTGATGATCACCCTGGTCAGTCCGGCCGACGCCAGGCCGGCGGGACGGCTCTGGGTCCAGCTCCCCAAGCCGGTCCGTGGCTTCGTGTCCGCGTTCGACGCCAGGGAGTACCCCGGGATCACGAGAGACACCCCGGCCTCCCCGGTGAGCGTCAGACCTGACGAAGTGACTCTCGGTACATCGCCGTCAGTACCCGGGCCACCGACCCGTGGACGCCCTTGAGATCCCGCTCCAGCTCGCCCCAGGCGCCCGCGGTGTCCGCCGTGACCATCTCCATCAGGCTGCCGGCCAGGTACGAGTAGGACCTGGCCATCGCGGCCAGGAGGAAGTCCAGATCGGCATGGGGGCACTGGTGCTCCTCGAGCCAGGCCTCGACCGTCCGGGCTGCCGCCTGGATCTGGTCGGCGTGGGCCACCACCGCCGTGGTCCATTGCGCCTCGCAGACGCGGTCGCAGGCGTTCAGCACCGCCATGGCCCCGTGAAGGACCGGTGTGATACCCGACTCCCACTCGCGAAACGCGTTCACTGGCTGCCCTCCAGCGTTGCCCCTAGTCGATAGCCTGCCCGTCCCGACCGACCCCCGTTCGTGCCGTCCTCATCTGGTTACCCGGAATACCTTCGGTACTCACGTGCGATCCGCGTCGATGGCGAGACACCCATCTTGACCCGCCCCGTAGCTCTTGGATAGGGCGCACCGCGCAACGTGGTGACGACAACACGGAACGCAACAATGCGGGGCGACCGGGCAGCCGACCTCGTCGGTGGGTGCATCGGATTCAGCCGGTCGAGGCGTATGGACCGGACGACCACGTCTCCCATGGCGCACGACGCGGCAGGGGCCTTCGAAGGCACCCGTGGCGAGACCATCGGGTCAGGTCGGCATGGTGCGGAGCTGGACGGTGACGCCCCTCGAGCCTGGAGCCAACGCGATGGTGCCGGTGCTGGAGCTACTCGTCCCCGACGAGGTGGATGCAATGTTGTGGACGAAGGAGGGCAGCTGAAAGAGAACCCGTCCCGACGGCAGCTGGCCACTCAGATGCAGGGACACGGCCCGCCCGTTGGCGGAGATCGTGAGGTTCAGCCTCCTGCCACCGGTGGTGGGGAAGTTGGAGACGGTAATCGGCGAGCGAGCTCCCAACCACTGGGCGGGGACGCCTCGGCCCACGATCAGGGCTCCATCCGATCGTTGCGCCACCAGGGAGTCCAACAACACGTTGTTCGCCTGGGCCATTCCCCACGCATGAGGAGAGGAGCCTTGTCCGGCCGCCGGGTGGACTCCGATCCACGGAGTACTCGCCGACGGGCCGGTGGAACTCTCCCACCAGGAGTACGGCCCACTCTGGCTGTTGTCGATCATGAACTCATAGCTGAGGATGCCCTGGTCTCGGTAGGTGGTGCCGGCCAGTCCCGCATTCCCGTAGCCGGCGTTGTAGCCGCTCGAGTAGTAGTCGTCCGGATATCCTCCGAAGGTGTTGGCGGGAAGCAGACCCTGGAGGCGCTGGAAACCGTAGCCGTACGTGGCGTCGATCATCGCGATACCGGGGCCCCGGAGGGTCGCTCCGAGGAGGTAGCCGTCCCAGGCCCAGCGGCCGAACGGTGAGGCCCAGTTGGCGTCCTCCGGGTTGGCGCAGGTATTGGCGTTGTTGGGCTCGAGCATGGAGCAAGGCAGGTAACTCAATCCATAGCGGCCGATGGTTGCGTCGAGCGTCCTGTCGGTTGCCGCCAGGAGATCGCCGTACTGCTGTGCCGCCCAGGCCGCCTGGGCACGGTCCCCGATGCTCTGGGCCAGATAGCGGTAAGCAGCCAGCCCGAGCAGGGCCGCATAGTCATCGGTGGTCCAATAGCCCTGGAAGTCGATGTCATTGGTCGCTTCCATGATCCCCGACGGCCCGGTTCGGTCGGTGGCGATGGAGTGGGCGGAGTCCTCGATGCTGGGTTGCGTGGTCCCCAACGGGCCCTCGGCGGTGAAATTCCGCTTGATGAAGCCCCGATCGCCGGTCTTCATCAGATAGATGGCCCAGGGGAGCGAGTACGTCCAAAGACCGTCGTTGTACTGTCCCTGGGCCCCGACGACGCCCCGAGCCTCGAGAAGGAGGGCGTGAGCGCCGGCGAAGTCTCCTTGGGTGAACAGGTTGGTCAGGATTCCGATGACATCATGGCTGAACTCGCTCTCGTAGCCATTGACGCCGGTGTTCAGATGGTTTCCACTCCGGGCGATCTGGGTGTAGATGAACCCGCTCCGGTAGGCGTCCTCGAGTGACGGATCGGGAACGCTGATCTGGGTGATCCCGGAGAGTTGCTTGTTCCAGAAATGACTCATGTGCGCATAGTGGCGACCGAAGCCCCCCGCCGTTGCCAAGGTCTGAGTGCTGGGCCAGGGATAGTCGTTCCCGAACCGGTCGGCGGCAACCACATAGTCGTGGACGACGAGGCGGTGGGGCTTCACCTGGTTCGGAGCCGAGTTGAGCGGCACCAGGGCCGGTGAGGGTTGCGGGTCCGCCGGCACCACCCGGTCGGTCACATTCTGAACCGCCACCCGGCTGTACACCGCGACATAGGCACGGCCGTCGAGAACCACTCTGTCCCCGAACTCGGTGATGGAGACGACGACGCCGGGCCGCCGGAACGTGGTCACCTGCGCGGGAAGGTAGCCGTCGACATCCGACCACGTCGTGGGCGTACCGGTATAGATGCCGAAACCCAGTGCCTGGTTGATGCCATCTTGGATGACGAAGGTCCCACCCAGGCAGGTGACGACGCCTTGACCGTTGCCTTGCCATCCGATCTCGGACGCAGTGCCATAGGCGCCGGTGAAGGCGTCGGTGGTGAGGTTGAACGGGCAGTCGAACGTCCCCGCCGGTCCCCCGTCCGTGGCGGGGACCGCGGCATGCAACCGATGCCCACGGGCTGCATCCGCCACCCCCTGATAGCCGGTACCCACCCCGGTGACGGCGACCAGGATCAGCGCCAGCAACGCCATTCTCCACCCTCGACGCATGTGCTGATTGTCGCAGCTCGGGTCGCTCCGGGCCAACGGCACCGAGCCAGGGTGAGGGCGGCCCCAGGGGTGTGACGGTGCGAACGGCGGCGGAAGGTCGACCCCCCGACCCCGTGGTGGACCACGATCGGGTCGGTGGTCTGGTTGGTTCGGCGTCCCGGGGCCGGCCCCGCTCGAGGAATCAGCCCTCCCACTGACCGAACACGGTGAGCAGCAGCGCGTTCAAACACTGCCAGTACGCCGAAGGCCACCGCAACGCCCTCGTAGCCGGCGGCAACCAGCCCGATGGCGGCGAGGGTGAAGATCGACAGTTCAAGAGGAATCCGGGCGGCGGGGACCAGCCTCCTCGACGAGCGGGGCGCGGCGAAGAGGGTCCACACGGCCATCATCGCCGGACTGACGATGGCCAGCGCCACCCCTGCCGCCCCGCCCGCGGCTGCACCCCAGATCGCAAAGGCCGCCACCGCGGCGAGCTCAAGGCCGAACTTGAGAGCCAGGTTTGCTGTTCTCACCGCCGGCCGGCCGATACTGAGCCGGTGGGGTCGGCGGCTTCCGCCCACCTCCGGTCGATGTCGCCGGGCAGGTTCACAAGCGTCCGTCCCTAGTGCGTAGCTCGTGACCCCGCGACCTTCTGGACACGGCGAACCCCAGCGCCGTCGGGTGTCACCGTTCCGACGGTCGTCGCGCCGGTACAGCCCATCCGGCTGCGGCGGGCAATCATGTGACCCAGCACCGGCGTCCAGAGCCCGACGCCGTCAGTCGCCGAGCAGATATTGGGGACCCGATCCGAGCCCCGACGCCACGTCATCCGGGTTGGACAGCGCGCAGGTGCGTAGGGACAGGCAACCGCAGCCGATGCAGCTCGTCAATCCGCGGCGCAGGGCTTCGAGCAGCGCAATCCTCTGATCCAGGCGCTCGCGCCAACCGCTGGTCAGCCGCTCCCAGTCCCGCCGGTTCGGGGCCCGGTCGACCGGCAGCTCGGCGAGAGCGGCTCGGATCTCGTCGAGACTCAGCCCCACTCGTTGGGCGATCCGGATGAAGGCGATGCGGCGGAGAACGTCGCGCCGGAATCGACGCTGTCCGCTCGGCGAACGCTCGGCGTAAATGAGCCCCTGACCCTGATAGAACCGAATGGCCGATGCGGCCAGTCCGCTCCGTCGGGCCACTTCTCCGATGGTGAGGATGTCGTCCATGTCCCCCGACCCACCTTTCGCCTCAAAAATCCCTTGACTTAAACATTACTTTAACCCTTAACCTGCCTACAGGCGTTCGAAGGGGCGCCGGAGTGAAGGAGGATCGAATGCCAGTAGCCATCGTCACCGGGGCTTCACGGGGGTTTGGGCGGGCCCTTGTCACCGATCTGGCCAAGGACGGATGGAACCTGGTCATTGACGGGCGCCAGGCCCCAGCGTTGGAGGAGGTAGGCCAGTCGTTGCAGGCGTTGGGGGTGGGCGTGGCTGCAATCGCCGGCGACGTCACCGATGGCGGCCACCTTGCCGCGCTGGTGGAAGCGGCCGCTGGGCTCGGCGGACTGGACCTGGTCGTCAATAACGCCAGTACCCTCGGGCCGAGCCCGCTACCCGGGCTCGAGGTCTACCCGCTGGACGCCCTTGTGGGCGTCTACCAGGTCAATGTCTTCGCCCCCCTTGCCTTGGTCCAGCTCGCCCTGCCCCTGCTTCGGCGGGTCTCCGGCACCGTGGTGTCCATCTCGTCCGACGCGGCGGTTGAAGCCTATGAAGGCTGGGGCGGCTACGGGTCGTCCAAGGCTGCCCTCGACCAGCTCCACCATGTCCTGGCCGCCGAGCGACCGGAGCTGCACGTCTACTGGTTCGACCCGGGCGACATGCGCACCGAGATGCACCAGGACGCCTTCCCGGGTGAAGACATCTCCGACCGGCCCGAGCCTGAGTCGGTCGTACCGGCTTTCCGTCGGTTGCTCGAATCGGGTGCCCCCAGTGGTCGCTACCGTGCCGATGACTGGGCGCAGTCATGAGCGCTCTCGCCCCAACTGTGGAGCGGTTCACCTATGACCTGCCGGCCGCCCTCGAGGCTTCAGAACCACCCGAGGCCCGTGGCCTGACCCGAGATGCCGTGCGCATGCTGGTCACCAACAAGAGCGACGGATCGCTCGTTCCGAGCACGTTCTCCATGCTCCCTCGGTTCCTCGACCCGGGTGATCTCGTGGTGATCAACACATCGGGCACCATTCCCGCGGCCGTCGACGCCACAGCAGATGACGGCACCGCGCTCGCCGTTCATCTGTCCACCCAGCTCGAGGAGGCCCGATGGGTGGTCGAGCCACGGCGCCTGCGTGGCCGCACGACCGAGCGTTGGGACGGACCGCTCCCGTCCCGCCCTTGGACCTTGGCCGGAGGGGGCACCCTCACCCTCGACGAACCGTATGGTCACGGTGGGCGCCTGTGGGTGGCCCGGCTCCAACTAGGCATCCGCACGCTGAGCTGGCTGGCGGTCCACGGCCGTCCCATCCGTTACCCCTACGTCGAACGGCCGTGGCCGATCGAGATGTACCAGAACGTCTACGCCACCGAGCCCGGCAGTGCCGAGATGCCGAGCGCGGGTCGGCCTTTCACGCCCGAGGTAGTCACCCGACTGGCCGCCAAGGGAGTTGGGGTGACCCCGCTCGTCCTCCACACCGGGGTTGCCTCCCTCGAGGCCGATGAGCTTCCGTACCCCGAGCGGGTGCGTGTTCCCGAGTCGACCGCCGACCGGGTGAACACCGCCCACCGCGCCGGCCACCGTGTGATCGCCGTGGGCACGACTGTGGTGCGCGGCCTCGAGACGTCGGTCGGCAACGACGGGCTGGCCCACGCCTATGACGGCTGGACGGACCGAGTCGTGTCGCCCGAACGGGGGGTTGAGGTCACCGACGGCCTTCTCACCGGATGGCATGAACCGGCTTCTTCCCACCTCCTGATGCTCGAGGCGTTCATCGGACGGGAACTGCTCCGCGACTCCTACCGGATGGGCCTGGCCGAGGGCTACCGCTGGCACGAATTCGGCGACGTGCACCTGATCCTGCCCTGAGCTGGGCCGGAGGTCCGGGCTGCCCTCTCGGCCGGCGGGGCGGTGGGGGTTCGACCCCCGCCGGCGGTGCGGGGCTGGACCGGGATCAAGCCTTCTGGCCGTCCCGCCGCTCCATTCAAGCTCAATTGCTCCGGTGCCGATAGAACTCCAGGTGGAACGCATCAACCCCGCAGCGCCAATGGACCCGTCCTACTCGATCGACGACGGGTCAGCCTCCGCGCTTCTGCTCATGAGCCTGCCCGACGCAGCACTGGTGGTCGACGCCTCGGGAGAAGTTCAGTGGGGCAACCGTGCCGCTGAGGACCTGTTCGGTCAGTCCTTGGAGGAGTCACGCGGTGCCTCGAGCGTCGATTTCGTCCATCCGGACGATCTGGAGCTCGTGCTGCGGTCTTTGGAGAGCGTCCAGTCCAAAGCCCGGGGATCGCTCATCGAGATCAGAGTCCGCACGTCATCGGGTTGGCGACTCGTCGAGTTGGTCGGCACGGTGGTGGATTGGCCCGAGGAAGGGGGCGTGCTGCTGACCCTGCGCGATCTCACCGACCGTCGGCGCTTCGAGCTCGCGACTGATCGAGCCTCTCAATCCCTCACTCTGGTACAGAACTCCCCGACGCTGACGATGCTCATCGGGAGCGATGGTGTAGTGCAATCGGCATCGGGAGCTCTGACCCGGAGCCTGGGTCACGACCCCGAGTGGGTCACCGGTCGCCCCCTCGAAGAGTTCGTCGCAGAAGGCGACCGGCCCCTTCTGGCCCTCGCCCTCGAGAGTGCGATGCTGGGCGCCCCTTCGTCCAATCCCGTCACCACGACGGTCTCCATGATCCGGCATGACGGCCAGGGGTCGGTGCCGTTCGAACTTGCCTTCGTGAACCTGTTGGATGACCCGACCATCGGCGGCTTCATTGTTTCGGGACACGACGTGAGTCTCCGGCTGCAAGCCGAGCGAGAACAGCGGAAGTCGCTATCGTTGGTAACCGCAACACTGGATGCAACTGCCGACGGCATCTTGGTCATGGACAACTCCGGGTACTTCACCAGCTTCAACCGCCAGTTCACCCGCATGTGGAGGTTTCCGCAGTCCGTCATGGAAAAGAGGAACGTCGAATCGGCGATTACCTTCATCCACGACCAGATGTCCAATTCTGACGCCGTGGTTCAACGACTGATCGACATCGTCACCAACGACGGTGACGACAGCTATGACATCCTGGACTTCAAGGACGGCAGAGTCTTCGAGGCACGATCCAAGCTCCAGAGGGTCGACAATGAAGTTGTGGGACGGGTCTGGACGTTCCGGGACATGACCGATCGGAAGCGCCTCGAGGAGCGGCTCTCGTATCAAGCATTCCACGACTCGCTCACGGGCCTCGGTAACCGCGTCCTGTTCCAAGACCGGATGGAGCACGCGGCGGACCGCCTCGACCGTTCGGGCGGGACCTTCTCGGTAATGTTTCTGGATATGGATCGCTTCAAGCCGGTCAACGACGTGCTCGGGCATCCGGCCGGAGATCAATTGCTCCGAACCACCGCGAAGAGACTGCGGAACTGCCTTCGCAGCAGCGACACCGCGGCCCGTCTCGGAGGGGATGAGTTCGGGATCCTCCTGGAAGATGTGGGGGTCAGAGACGAGGTGACCGCCATCGCCGACCGAATCCTCAATGAGACCAATCGACCGGTCCGGTTGGGCGGCACCGAGATTACGACCAGCATGAGCATCGGCATCTCCCACGCCCATCCCGGGCTTACGAACGGTCACCTCCTCAGCCAGGCGGACTCCGCGATGTATGCAGCCAAACTTCGGGGCGGGAACACCTACCAGGTGTTCTCTGACGAGTTGTTCCCCTCCCCCACCGGCGTGGAGAGGAAGGTCTCGCCCAATTCTCGCTGAACTGCCTGTGGCAGGCACTGGCATCTTCTCCCCCGTGAGACGGGCCGGCTCAAGATTCATGGGCCTTTGGTCGTTGTACTAGAGGTGGACCAGCGAGGGAACCGGGAGTGTGGCATGACCGAACGGACTTCACCTACCGCAAGGGCCGACGCCATCCTCGCCCAGGTCGAGTCGAAGGCAGGGCGGGATCTCCTACCTCCCGATGGCTCCGTCGCGACGTCCGGCGAACACACCAGTGTCTACTGCGCTGTCTGCTGCCGGTGGATCGACGCCTACGACGAGATTCCTCCCGAGGTCGTCATTCAGCGCCACCGCCTCCTCGTCCACTGACCGTCATCGGCGGTTCTGGGGGACCGGGGGCTCTGCCTTGGGTGATCTGAACCCGCGACCCTGCTTCATCGTTGGCTCGCGGCGTCGGCTGCGACGCAACGTGAACCCCGACTTCGGTGGGGTCCGGCCGGACTACCGGGCACCCGACTCGGCGATACACGCGTCGTAGTCGGCCACCAGTTGCGTGTCCAGGTTGATTTCGTCGAGGACCAGTCGACCCCCGCCACCTCTGCGGGACCCTGGCGCCGGTGGGTGGTCGGCACCAGAATCCCGTCTCCGACCTTCCGATGTCGAGAGCACGAGCGTCGGAACTGGAGAAGCCATTGGCTGGGTCGACCGAGCGAGGGGTCACGTTTCGTTCTGGACCAGTCGCCGCATTGCTACTCGCTCCGATTCGACCATGTGGGGATCAGCCGACTTCCACTCGACGACAGACGGAAGCTGTGCCCGGATTGCCGACCCATCGAATCGTCTCATCAAGGCGGAGATCAAGATCGACCGGCCCCATCCCTCCACCGTCGACTTGATCCGGTCCGGAGAAATGCCTCCGGCGGCCAGCAGTACCCAGGTCAGAGCGACGTCGGTGTTGCCATCACCGCGGGATGCGTTGGGCCAGTCGATGACAACGGGTCCGTTCGCGGTGAGCATCACGTTGAGCGGGTGAAGGTCGAGATGGATGAGGCGGTCGCCGCCTCCGCACGGCGCATCCCGGAGCCAGCTCGGAGCGGGGATCTCGTGTAGCCGTTCATGGAGATCGGCCAGCACCGCGCCTTGCCGGCGGAGGGTCCAGGGCCGCCTATTCACGACCTCCCGCATCGAGACCCCGTCGATACGCTCCATGACAAGATCCGTCCCGTCATCGCTCACTTCGTGGACGGCGGGAACGGGGAATCCAAGCCCACGCACATATTCCATGGTCCGGGCCTCGATCACCATCGATTTTCCGGCGCGTGAGCGACGGAGCACCAGTCCGCCTCCACACTCGAAGATGTCGGAATCGCGCCCCGACGCCAGCAGTGGACCCGGTGGCTTCACCGCGGCAAACCTAGGCCGGGAGCGGACCCACTGTCGATGGGGGCGGGATCGGACCTGGAGGGTGCCGGAGCGGCCTCCGCCTCACCGCGGAGTCGGTGGAGGTACCCCCCACACCCCCGTTCCATGTGTCCGGTGGCGTGAACCACTGATCCCTCGAGCCCTGCCGACTACACAGACTGTGGCGCTAGTGGTTGTCCACGATCACGGCAACGCCAACGCTATCGGTGGTCTTCCCTTCCGAATTGGTGGCGGCGCTTTGAAGAACATATGACCCATTGGCAACGGAGGCGGTATTCCACAGGTCGAGCCATCCATAGCGCGTGAATCGAGCGTCACCGACGACCACGCGTCCCAGGTACCCGCCGGTGAGTTGGAAGTCGACCTTTGCCACGCCGATTTCGAAGGGGCCGAAGGTCTCTCGTGCGGTCGCAGCCAGCAGCTCGTCTCCACTCAGCTTCGCTCCATAGCGCGGACGTAGCACGACCGATGCTGGTAGGGACTCGATCAGAGGCTGGTCTCGGGCGCTGCGGGCAGCGGCGCCCGACGCGAACACACTGAGGTGACGAGACTTGGCTATCTGCGCCGCGTGCCGAATGAATCCAATCCTTCCGCCACCCACCGGGTACAGGGCAGCCCGGACCACGCTGTCGGGCACCTCTTCGATATTAACGGTCACATCGGCTGCCTCGGAACTGGTCTGATGCCATCGCGCCGCATTGGCGAGTCCGTTTCTGGTCCCGAGGGCGAGCACGAGGAGGATGACGATGCTGACGATCGTCCAAACTCCCCACGCAGCGCCCTTCGCCCCCGTCCGCTGCGAGCCTCGGTCGAGGATGGCCAGAAAGCAGCCGATCAGTATCAAGAGATCGAACGTCGTGTACCGAGATGCACCCGCGGCGCCGAGTCCGTTGGAGGCACGTCCCGCCGTGGTCACCGCCGCAAATAGTATTCCGAAGCAGATCAGTGCAACACCCAGCGGGCTTCCGCCGTCGCTCCGTCGAAGGCCATAGCTGATCCCTGTCCAAAACCCCACGGCAACGACGACGGCTCCGAGCGCAATGATGCCCTGGTTGTGTCCAGTCGCGGGGAGTCCCTCCCCGACGATGTCGCCGGCAGCACCGAAGAAGAACTCCAGTGCCTTGACCGGGTGGACGATGACATAGTCACCACCTCCCCTGACGACCGAGCTTGCATGGTAGAAGTACACGACACCGGCTACGAGCGCCGCGGCGATCCAGACCGCCGTCTGTCCTCGGGATCGGCGTCGGGCGTAGAGAAGTACGAGACCGGCTGGCCATATCAAGAGGCCCTGCAGGGAGGAGAAGGTTCCGATGACGGCTGCGGCGATCGCCCCCAGTAGAAGGGTCTTCGTCAGGGTGACTCGGTCCAGGAGAAACAGCGTGCCGGCCAGCGCCAGAAGCACCAAGTACCAGGCCATCTGGAAGCCCCAGAGCGAATTCTGAAATTGGACCAACGACAGCATGACGAAGACCACCGGGCAGTAGTAGAGCCAGGGGGTCGAAGGCGAGCGCCGTTTGTGCGCCAGGATGATCAATCCCACCGCGGCGACGAGCATTGCTCCGCTCACGTACTCTTCCGTGTGGATGTTGAAGTGTGTGGTGCTGGCGAGAACGAGCACGATGAGATTTGGGAAGAAGATCCGATTCTCATTGTGGAGCGCCCATAGATTTCCCAGTGTGGGATGGCCAATTACGTTGATGTCCTCCCATTGATCAAGCCAGATGGCATTGACGCCGTAGCGGTGAACAAACCAGAAGTAGGCGACCACCGGAATGGCGAAGCCCACGACGGCCAGTGCGGTAAGGACTCCTGGTCCAATGCTGCCCCTGTTGGCTGCGCCCGGGATGCCGATCGCATCCTCGGGCGGGACGGATGGCAAGTCTGAGTCTCCGCTCAGGGTCCGGTCGGCGGCGCACATACCAGAGCCTCCCTCCGACCAGACTGGAAGGGCCGGCGCGCACAGAAGCCCAAATATCGGTTCTGCCCGACCTCGTCAACACCGCCATGTAGGCATCCAATCCCGCACCGAATCTGGCCGCGGACGACGGGATTCGACTCCGCGACCCTCACCTTGGCAATGGGAGTCAGGCCCCTGTCCCTACAGGTACCTTCGCCGAAGGAAGCAGCTCGCTCGGCACCTTCGAGTGACCGCAACGACCCGCACTCGTCCATGTTCGTCACTGGGGCCCGCCTTCTGGTGGGACGCGAACCATGACCCCTCGTCCGACAGGAACGGCAGGAGACCACCAGTCGAGTCAGCATTGGCGCCAATCAGGTACACGTAACCAGGGTATCCCTACCACACGCATGCCCAATCCACAGAAGTGCTTCTCGCCGGCACCAGCACGACTGCGATCTGGCGGCCCTCGATGGCGACGGTTCGCAGACTTCTGGCAACAGTTCGATCCTGTCGACGACGGCCCACTCCTGGTAGTTGGGCCTTTCGCGACCCGGGCGACCATTCCCCTTCTGGTTCAGTGGTTGCCCCGCCCGGTCAGATACTCGAGTGTCCAACTCCACCACATGCCCCGTCACACCTGCACTTCTGTTGAGCGGATGACGGATTCGAATCCGCACATCCCAGCTCGGCAATTTGAGCTGCTCCAGGCCCTCCGCCTGCAGCCTTCCAAACACGGACGGCACGACCGCCATTCTTCGAGCGTCCTGATGAGCGGCCAGTGGCCTTGCGAATCAACCGCGTGGTCGATCTTGGTGGTGCGCAAATCACGAAGCTCGTACCTCGTGCACCAGGGTGCGCACATTCGGTCACCGACCACGTCGACGATGGCCAACTCGACCCGTCGGCCCAGGGGCAGGCAAGAGTTGAAGGGCCAAGACGGCCGGTCGACGAGAACATACGGACAGGCCCCGGTCGGGACCAGCGCTGCCAGCTCGAAATGCCGGAAACTGCTCTAAGATCGCGAAAATGACGCGACCGCCAGAGCCTCAGCGACTGCTCAATGCGAAGCAGTTCTTTGTGAACTACTCGCTGACCCCCCTCGAAAATGGGGAGCCGCTGCTCTCGCCGAACGTTGTCTACACCGTCCCGGGGAACCACAAGCTCGCCGGCGTGTTCCACGGAATCGACGAGGTAAGACGACACATCGCCATGTTGGTCGATTACTCGAAGGGCACATTTGAGGTCCTGAAGTGGATGGATTGGATGGTGGGCGAGACCCACATCACTGCCCTCCAGTACGCCCAGGCTCAGAACGGCGGCAGGATCTATCGTGGTCATCACCTGTACCTCCTCGAATCCGATCCTGACGACCTTCTGTCGGATATCAGAGTCTTCTTCGAGGATCAAGCGGCGGCGGACCGGTTCTTCACGTAACGCTGCCCGGTGAACACAAGACAACAGAACTCCGATCGATGGCTTCGAGCTTTGGGCCGCAACCTCCGAGCAATTGAGCCGATCGGCACATCGACTGCGTGGAATTTCTGGCGACAGGTTCGCCGTCCTCGTAACCTCAGCGTGGCGCTGGTGAGCCGGAGCCGCTCGATCGACTGGTCGTGCTGTCCCCGCTTCGACAGCCCGTCGATCTTCGGTCGCCTCCTCGGTGACGAAGCTGATCCCTGGTCGATCCGGGCCACAAGCGGCCAGACAGAGGCCGCGTCGTGACCCTTCCGCCCATTCGCCTGATGCTGGCCGACGTGGACGGTACCCTCGTGACCCAGGACAAGGTCCTCACTGACCGGACGATCGCCGCAGTGCATCGCCTGCGCGATGCCGGCATCCTCTTCGCCATTACGAGCGGGCGCCCTCCCCGAGGTATGGCCATGCTCGTCGAACCGCTCGACCTTCAGACGCCCATCGCTGCCTTCAACGGGGGACTCCTCGTCGGCCGCGACATGACCGTCATCGAACAGCGCGTCGTCCCCGAGCACCTGGTCGGTCCCATCGCCTCGCTCATGGCCTCCTTCGACCTGAGTGTTTGGCTCTACCGGGGTGCTGACTGGTACGTCCCCGACCGGAAGGGACCACACGTGGACCGTGAGGCATGGACGGTGAAGTTCGAACCCAAGGTCATGACGAGTATCGAAGGTCTCACTGGCCAAGTGGCAAAGGTCGTGGGCGTGAGCGACGACCACGACGCGGTGTCGAAGGCTTCAGCAGCGGCCCACGAGCGCTTCGGGAACCACGTCACGGCGGCGCCGTCCCAACCGTATTACCTGGACGTCACCCACCCCGACGCCAACAAGGGCGCCGTGGCCAGGTATCTGGCACAGAAATACAACCTGCCCACGGGTGAGATCGCCACGATCGGAGACATGCCCAATGACGTCTTGATGTTCGCCCACTCAGGCCTGAGCATCGCCATGGGAAACGCCGACTTTCAGGTGCAACGAGCCGCCCGTCGGGTGACCGAGACCAACGAGAAAGAGGGTTTTGCCGAGGCTGTCGAACGCTTCGTCCTGCCTTCGCCTCCGGAACCGCAGCCCTAGTGTCGGACCCGTGGTCCGTGTGGCGCCGCTGAACCCGCCGTGGCCCACCGCACTGCCACTACCTGGACCCCTGAAGTGGAGGGCGGGATCCGAATCTGCGACCCTCATCTTGGCAAAGTGGTGAGGCAATCCCTCTACCTGCACCTATGAAACCAGAGCCAACCCAGCCCCACAGGCGGCCGGCAAGAGGGTGTCGTGGAAGAAAAGGAGGCGGCTTGACGTCTTGTCGCTGCGAATGAATGTCACCCATGTCGGACGAGCCCGTCCGCCTTTAGGTCGCCGGCTGTCCGATGGTCAAGGTGCTCGTTGACGCATCGAATGCCAGCTCCGAAATGGAGCCGGTCCCCCCGAAGCAGACGGAGTTGAACTCGTTCGAGGAATCGGCCGTGAGGTTCAGGGTGCCCGATGCACTACCGGAGTACGACTTCGTGGAGGTGCCGTTGATGTCGCCGCCATCGACGCTCACGCTGAGCTTGGTGTGCGACTTCGAAACCGGAGCCCCACCCGTCCAACTCTCGTTGTTCGTGAGGGTCCCGGTCGGAGCGAAGTCTCCCAGTCCGCAGGCACCGATCACTTTCATGTTGTGGCCCATGAATGGAAATATCTCGTCCTTGATGTGCACCTTGCCTTTCCCATTCATCGTCGCGTCAGTTGGGTTCGGCTGAGGGGTGTTGGAGCCAGGACCCGTGCAATTCGTCAACCCGAGTGAGAAGAACGCAACTTCGCGGTTGTCACCTGGACCGTTGGGGAGCTGCCCGAACTGGCTGAGCGGCGGGGTGAAGACCACAGATCCGCCGACCGAGCATGTCAGTGTGCCGGTGCCGGTCGGACCTGCCGACGCCGAAGCCGAACTGGTCGTCGCGAAAACTCCGATACCGACACTGGACAAGAGGAATACCGTCATCAGGATCAGTTTGCGATAGGTCATCTTGCCGCCTCCCCCACACGTCGACTGCGGTCGCCCAAATCTTAGCTGGAGCAGGCTTCAGGGGCTGGCTAGCTGTATGCCGTTGCGATCAGGGCTGACGGTGCGGTTCCGGACGCAGCACAGGCGGCCTAGTGGGACCTGTGTTTTTTTTCAAAGTCAATGACCTGACTGGCGCAACATCGGTCTGACCAGGACACATGCCCATGTACGACCGTGGTTGCCTTGCCCTGTTTCGCGACCCGTGACGGGCAAATGCGGATGGCACTCTCTCTCGGTAGGCCACGGGGGTGGCTCAGGCTGCGGCAGGTCCCTCTTGGCTGGAGCGCTGGTCGAACTTCCTCTCCATCAGCGCCGTGGTCCGCGTGGACCCCTGGAACCGCCATCCGAGCGAAATTCGCCAGCTCGATGGCGGTTGCCGGAGGCCGCCACGGGCGGACGAGCAGGTGGTCGGTGCCGCCCTGTGAAGCTCAGGCTTATGAAGCCCGGCTGGGTCTATCTGTGAAGAGCTCGCTCGCCGTGCCTTCATCCACGATGATTCCGTCGCGCATCTCGATGATGCGGCCGGCGTGGGCGGCGACATCCGACGCATGCGTCACCATGACGATGGTCATCCCTTCACCACCAAGCCGATCGAGAAGATCCAAGAAGCGGGCCGTCGATGCGGAGTCGAGGCTGCCCGTCGGCTCATCGGCTAGGAGGATCTTCGGGTCGTTGGCCAGGGCGCGAGCGATGGCGACTCGTTGACGCTCGCCACCGGAAAGCTCGGTCGGAAGGCGGTGCTCGCAGTCGCCGAGGTCGACTTGGGCGAGCAGTTCACGCGCTCGGGCGTCCCGCAAACGCTTTGACAGCCGGGTACCGAACATCGGGATCTCAACATTTGCCAGAGCCGACAGCTGTGGCAACAGGTCATGGAACTGGAAAACCAGACCGACTTCGTTGCGACGGTAGCCGCTCAGGTCGCGCACCTTGGCCAAGTCACATCCCGCTACGCTCACCGAACCTGAGCTGGGCGAATCGATCGCGGCCAGAAGATGGAGCAGCGTTGACTTTCCGCAGCCCGACGGGCCGATGATGGCCACCGTCTCTCCGTAGTCGACCGTGAGATCGACTCCCGCCAGGGCGTTGACTTGGCCGGGATAGACGCGGGTCACCCCCCTCACGTCGATCGCGAGCCTCTCTGACGACTCACTCATAACTGAGAGCCTTGGGCGGTGACAGGAGCGACGTACCTCGTAGCTACGGCCCTCTACGACTGGCTCGACGCGCGGCCACAGAGTGGCCAGCATCCGACCGTCCGACGTCGCGAGTTCTTTGTGTCCGGCTGCTGCTCTCCATCTCGCGTGCGTGCCGGGCAGTTCCGCGAACGCGTGCCGTCAGCCTCCCCCACCCTGACTCTGGCCACTCAGGTCCGCCCAGTCGCGCTTTCAATCGTGCCATGCACGTCGTCGATTCTGTCCGATTTTCGTGCGTGCCGGGGAGTTCCGGCACCTGCCACCGTTGTGCCGGTCGGTGACAGGTGATAGCCGCCACCGGGCCGGCGGTCTGGAGCAGCCACAGACGGCTAGCGCTAGCCAGCCCCACCCAACCGGCATTCGGGGGCGGGTCGTTCAACTCAGCATCACCGGCAGCCCGAAGCTCTGGGAGAATACGTCGTATGGCGGAACTACCACCTTCCCGGTCCTCTTTCGGTGATGTTGACGCCTCGGGTGCAGGCAGCCAGCTGATCGATTACCTCGATGCCGCTCGAAGGGCTCCCTCCATCGTGGCGGCCAAGGGATGGAGCTTCGACGTCCTGGGTCTTGAGCCCGGAATGCGGGCGCTCGATGTCGGATGCGGGACCGGCGAGGACGTCATCGCTATGGCGGAGCTGGTCACACCCGAGGGTTGGGCTGGGGGTGTCGATCTCTCGGCAACCATGATCGAAGAGGCGAGGAGGCGCCATGGTCATCGCCAAGGCGTCGGCTTTCAGACCGCAGATGCGACCCACCTCCCATTCGGCAACGCTACGTTCGACGCATGTCGCTGCGAGCGCACGCTTCAGCACATCAATGACCCCGATGCAGCCGTAGCCGAGATGGCACGGGTCCTTGGCCCCGGGGGGCGCGTGGCCCTCCTCGAACCCGATTGGGGCACCTTGATCATCAATGGTGGAGAGCCCGAGATCACCAGGCGAATCCTCGCAGTCCATGTCGGTCGGCATCGGCAGTCTGCCTTGGGCAGACGCCTGCGCGGGCTCTTGACCGCGCATGGCTTCACCGACATCGAGTTGGGCGCCGGAGTTGTGACGTACACCGACCTTCCAAGCGCATACCGCGCCTTTGGCATGGTCCGGGCAGGCGAGCTCGCCATCACGGCAGGTGCGATCTCCGAAGAAGAGGCAGTCCGATGGAGCGCGGATCTCCAGAGTGCCGATGACGCCCTGACCTTCTTTGGTTCGGTCACGGGGTTCCGGGCCTCGGGTCGCCGCTCCCTCGCCTCTCGCCATTGACGCCGCCGCCCGGTGTTGTCGGGTGGGGAACGGTAAGGGCTAGTTTGTGCGCCTGATGGTCAACGAGGTCACGAGCGGCATGTGCTGAAGGTGGTCATCGGGGAGATTCTTCCCCTTGCCCTCGTCGTGACGATTTCACCTCTGAACATCATCCCGGCAATTCTCCTGCTCTTCACCAGCAAGCCTCTGAAGAATGCACTGAACTTCCTGGCGGGATTCGTAGGGGGCGTCGCCTCGATCCTCGTGCTGCTCATCTCCCTCGGGAGTGCGGTCAACCTGTCCACGGATGATGATCATTCGACCTGGTCGGGAACACTGAAGCTGGCTCTTGGGGTGTACCTGTTGTTGGCAGCGGTGAAGAAGTTCCGTGGTCGACCGAGAGCCGGAGACCAGGGTTCATTGCCGAAGTGGATGGATGGCATCGCCAGCTACTCCTCGATCAAGGCGCTCGGCGCTGGTGCGATGCTTGGCGCATTGAATCCGAAGAACGTCGTCGTTGGCCTGGCGAGCGCCGCCGCCATCGCGGCTGGAGGGCTGACCACAGCACAGCAGGCGGTTGCAGGGGCCATCTACGTGTTGGTTGCTGTGCTCGGTGTATTTGCCCCCATCGTCGTGATGCTTTCACTCGGAGACAGGGCACCTGCAGTGCTTCAGAGCTGGAACGATTGGCTCAGACAGAACAACGCCACCGTCATGTCGGTCTTATTCGTTGTGTTCGGCGTCGTACTGATCGGCCAAGGCATCGGCGGGATCTAGGCAATTCCCGGATGTGGCGTTGAGGGCTGTGAACTGGAGCGGACGACGGGATTCGAACCGCGAGCCTCACCTTGGCAAGGTGATCATGGGCAAGGCGCTGACCGGGCTTTTCCACGCTGTACCCCACTTGAACAGGTATTTTGAGGGACGGAAAGGTTGAGTCAGGACTAGTCAAATGCGATTGTAAGGGGTCCGTTTGGGGTCCTTGGGCTCCGTTTGGGGTCCTTCCCGGAGGGCCCGAGACCTGCAGGCCGTGCACCCACGCCCACCTCCGTCGCCCTCCGGGCGAGCGTTGCGCGCCCTCGCTACTCGTGACCGGACCCCGATAGCCGATCCGCTTATCAGTTCACGGAGACCCGGTCACTCGCTCCGGAGTCACCTTCCTAGCGCCAGAGCGCTGGGTCACCCATTCCCTTCGGTCCGTACTTGTTGATCGTATAGGGCGGGGTGCCACCCAACGCCTGGAGTTGGAAGGAGTAGGGCTGTCCGACCGTGGCATCGGGCAACGATGCGGTCGTGATCTGAATCGGACCGTTTGCGATGGCGATCTCCGACACCGTGTTGTCGTTTTGGTTCACCACCCAGACGTGGGTGCCGTCTGAAGAGATACCCCACGGTCCGTCGCCCACGTCGATGGTCCCGACGACCGCCCCGGTCGAGGCGTTCAGGTCGGTCACCGTGTTGTCGCTGTAGTCCGTCACCCAGACGTGGGTCCCGTCAGAGGATATGGCAACGGGAGTGAAGCCCAGGCCGATGGTCCCGACGACGGCTCCGGTCGAGGCGTTCAGCTCGGTCACTGTCTGGCCGCCGTTCGCCACCCAGACGTGGGTGCCATCGGAGGAGACGGCATTGGGACTAGTGCCCACGCCGATGGTCCCGACGACGGCTCCGGTCGAGGCGTTCAGCTCGGTCACCGTATTGTCGTTTTGGTTCACCACCCAGACGTGGGTGCCATCGGAGGAGACGGCATTGGGACTAGTGCCCACGCCGATGGTCCCGACGACGGCTCCGGTCGAGGCGTTCAGCTCGGTCACCGTATTGTCGTTTTGGTTCGCCACCCAGACGTGGGTGCCATCGGAGGAGACGGCTTGGGGAAGGCTACCCACGTCGATGGTCCCGACGACCGCCCCGGTCGAGGCGTTCAGCTCGGTCACTGTGCCGTCGTTTTCGTTCGCGACCCAGACGTGGGTTCCATCCGACGAAATGCTGTCGGGACGATTGCCCACGCCGATGGTTTGGACGACCACCCCGGTGGAGGCATTCAGCTCAGTCACGTTGCCTGAAGTTCGCCACCCAGACGTGGATGCCGTCCGATGAGACGCCGAGGGGAGTATTCCCCACTCCGATGGTGCATTGGTCAACCGCTCCGCCAGGGGTGCCAGCGCACCCGCCACGTTCTTTGCTTAGCACGATCTTGATTCCACCGCCGTCTTGAGGGTGTACCCCTCGCCAGGCACTGGACTGCCCCTGAACAGCGGGAGCCTGTCACGTTCGTGACGGAGAAACGCCGAGAAAAGTCAGGGATCTTCGATCCTCGAGATGACATATCGCTTGACAGCTGCCGAACGGATTGGGGGAGAATCGGTCGCAGGCTGCCCGGCACCCCGGAAGGCGAGCAGATGGTCCTCTCCATCCCAGCGCTCGAAGATGTTGATCCGCCGGTCGTCAATCGGATCCGCCGCCTGTACGAAGTCGAGGCATCCCGTCGCTTGACGGGCTCGGCCAACTACATCCGCGTTGGCAGCAAGAAACGCTGCACGGTCGGTCGGATCAACCTCCAGATGTCCAGCGATGATGAGCATCAGCCAACACTAGTGAGGAGCGCCGGACCGTTCCCGCCCTCAGGCCCCCTGCCCCAGATCGCCTGCTCGGTGACCTACCTTGGTTCTTTGGGGAACGTACGGATCCGCCAATCGATACGATCGGCAGGTGCTCGGTGAACGTCCCCTCATGGCTTTCATTCCCGTGAGGGACCTCAGCGCTGCGAAGTCCTTCTATGGGGGGTTGCTCGGCCTACTGGTCAGAGAGGCAGGGCCGTACGCCGTGGAGCTTGACGCAGGGGGAACCATGTTGCGCCTCGCCCAAGTTGATGACCTTCAGCCTCAGCCCTTCACCATCGCCGGTTGGCAGGTACCCGACATGGGGGCGTCGATCGACGGCCTAAAGAGCCGAGGGATCGACTGCATCAGATATGAAGGCATGGACCAGGATGAGCGGGGGATCTGGACGACTCCTGGCGGGGATCAAGTTGCTTGGTTCAAAGACCCGGATGGGAACACCCTCTCTCTCACCTGCTTTGCCGAGTAGATGAAGGGGACCAGGTGCGGACAGAGGCGACGATCTCAAAGATTTCACCAACAATTCGGACTGCCATTTAAGGGCTGTGAACTGGGGTGATGTTTCGAGCGGACGACGGGATTCGAACCCGCGACCCTCACCTTGGCAAGGTGATGCTCTACCAACTGAGCCACGTCCGCGTGGGTCCCACACTCTAGCAGTTGACCAGCCCGGGGCTCCTGTGCGGGCACCACTCCCCCGCCACCGCCGGCGGTGATCGAGGCTGCCGCTCACCGGGGGTCACCGAGCCCGGCACGAGGGCTACGCAGGAAGTTCGGCGTGCCACCACGGCACCGGCCGGTTCCGGCGGTTGGCCGCGCCCACCAACTCGGCGAGCGAGCGCTCCATGCCCCCGGTCATCACGTCGAGGTCCGGGGCCAGCACCCGGCACCCCTGCACTCCGACGTAGAGGGTGTCGAGGTAGGAGAAGACCGTCACGTTCATCCCGACCCCCTCGACGATCGGGCCCAGCGGATACATGGCCACCATCGGAGCCCCGGCCAGATAGAGCGGGAAGTCGGGTCCCGGCACGTTGGACACGATGAGGTTGAACAGCGGAGCCACATGATCGAACAGGCGCAGGTTGGTGACCAGGCGGGTCAGCCGGTTGGCCACCGAGGGCACCAGCGCCTGGGCCCAACCGGCGAACACCGCGGCGTCCACGACTCGGCTCTGTTCCTTGGCCCGGCGGGTCTCCTCTTGGATGCGACGCAGTCGGACCGCCGGATCGACCACTCCCGTGGCCAGGGACACCAACATGGCCGATACCCGGTTGCCCAAGGTGCCGCCCTCGTCATCGGTCCGCACCGAGATGGGCACCATCCCCACCAAGGAGCTCTCCGGTTCTTCCCCCCGGGAGCCGAAGAAGGAGCGCAGCGCCCCCGCCGTCACCGCCAGCACCACGTCGTTGGTCGTACCGCCGAACGCCTGGCGGACCCGCCGAACCTCGGAGAGCGGCAGTTCGACCAGCGCCACCCGTCGGTGGGGTGAGATGGCCCGGTTGATCGATGTCCGGGGCGCTTCGAAGAGGCCGGGCGGCAGCGGCCCGGTTTCCTCTTTGTTCCGACTGCTCAGGGACCGCGCCGTCCGGAGGCTCCGCGACACCGTCCGGACCAGGGCGTCGGCGTGGCCGGGGAGCGACCCCAGCACTTCCCGCCACTGCTGGATCTCACCCGGCAGCGGGTCCGGGGACCACCGCCGATCCGGGTCGGCGGCCGGAGGGCCGGTCGACCCGTCCGCCTGGTCGGCCGGGGCGGTCCGGCCGAACAGCGGGACGGGGGCCGGCACCGGCGTCAGATCGAAGAACGCCGCCATGACCTGGGCCCCGGATACCCCGTCGATGATCGAGTGGTGCACCTTGGGCACGATGGCCAGGCGCCCGAACTCCAGGCCCTCGACCACGTGGAACTCCCACAGGGGCCGCCGACGGTCCAGCGGTCGGGACGCCAGCTCTGCCACCAGGGTGGCCAGCTCCCCCCGCCCCCCCGGCTCCGGGAGGCAGACCCGTCGGACGTGATAGTCGAGGTCGAAGTCGGGA
The DNA here is from genome assembly GCA_963833585.1 of uncultured Acidimicrobiaceae bacterium. Lineage (GTDB taxonomy): Bacteria > Actinomycetota > Acidimicrobiia > Acidimicrobiales > RAAP-2 > Bog-756. The sequence goes on from CAWHYF010000005.1 coordinate 969,221, forward strand.
TCATCGACCATGGCCGGATGCTGCAGTCCGAACGGGACCTCGATCATCCGCTTCCGGAAGGGCGGGACCAGGGCCAGGCGGTCGGCGATGAGGTTCCGGACGGTCCCGAAGTCCAGGCCCCCCTCCACCCCGTCGGGGTCGAAGACCAGGGCGCCGAGTATCTGGAGATGGGTGGTGGGTGACTCCAGCGAGAGGAACGCCCCGTCGAGCCCGCTCAATCGCTCCACGCCCTACCGCCCCGTCGACCCGAAGCCGCCGAGCCCCCGCTCGGTGGCGGCCAGCTGGTCCGCCTCGACGAAGGCTGCCGTCTCCACCCGCTGGATGACCAGCTGGGCGATCCGGTCCCCCCGCTCGACCCGGTAGGACGTCTCCGGGTCGGTGTTGACCAGCAGGACGGCCAGTTCGTCGCGGTAGCCGGCGTCGATCAAGCCGGGGGTGTTCAGGCAGGTCACCCCGTGTCGGAGGGCCAGACCGCTCCGGGGCTGGACGAAGCCGGCGTAGCCCGCCGGAATGGCCAGGGCCACCCCGGTCGGCACCAGCGCACGCCCCCCTCCCGGGACCAGCGTCACCGCCGTCCGGGCCACCAGGTCGGCACCGGCGTCACCCTCGCGGGCGTAGCCGGGGAGCGGGAGGTCGGGGTCGAGCCGCACCACCGGGACCTCGATGCTGATAGCCGCGGTCGGGACGAGAACCATCTCGCCCGACGTCCCGTCGATGCCGTCTTGTGCTGCCGGGGTCACCGGTCTCCTCCACTTTCTCCCCGCCGGGACGCTACCCCTGTTCCGGTCCCCCCGGCGAGCTCGTCCCATCCGTCCCGCCGGGCGGGGAGGCCATCGGCGGCGGGCGGCGGCTCCGCGCCTACTGACACACCATCAGATCGGAGACCGCGGCCCTACGGGATAGGGTCACCGGCGTGCTCGTATGGATGGATCTCGAGATGACCGGACTGGACGTCGAGCGTCATGTGGTGGTCGAGATCGCCACGTTGATCACCGACGACGATCTGGAGGTGGTGGCCGAAGGCCCCGACCTGGTGGTGTCGGCCACCGAGGCGCAGCTCCAGGCCATGGACGACTTCGTGCGGACGATGCACACCAAGAGCGGCCTTCTGGCGGATGTGATGGCCTCGACCGTCTCCCTCGAGGAGGCCGGCGACGCCACCCTGGCCTTCATCCGTACCCACGTGCCCAAGGCCCGGACCGTGCCCCTGGCCGGCAACTCCATCGGGACCGACCGACGCTTCCTGGCCGCCCAGCTACCCGTGGTCGAGGAGTACCTCCACTACCGATCGGTGGACGTCTCGACGGTCAAGGAGCTCGGGCTGCGCTGGTTCCCCGAGCTGATGGAGGGAGCGCCCACCAAGGCCGGCGGACACCGGGCCATGGACGACATCCGTGAAAGCGTGGCCGAGCTGGCCTACTACCGCACCCACCTCTTCACCGACGTGGCCACCGGCTAGTGCCGGCCACGTCGTCCACCACCATTCGACCTGGTCACCGGCGAGCCTCGGGACCGGAGAGGAGCACCCGTGGCCCTGCCGCCCGAGCCGCAGCCTGAGACGCCCTCCGCCCCCACTCTGGCCGAGGCCACCGCCACGCTGACCGCGCCGGGTCAGGGCTTCGAGATGGAGACGCTGACCATCCGGGGCGTCCCCACCCGCACCTGGAAGTCCGCCCCGGCCACCCTTCGATCGGTGCTCGAGCTCTCCTCCCTCCACGGGGACAAGACCTTCCTGGTCTACGAGGACGAGCGGGTCTCCTTCGCCGAGCACTTCCGCATCGCCGCCGGGCTGGCCCGCACCCTGATCGACCGCTTCGGGATTCGGCCCGGCGACCGCGTCGCCATCGCCATGCGCAATCTTCCCGAGTGGGTGATGGCCTTCTGGGCCTCCATCGCCGCCGGAGCGGTCGTGGTGCCCCTCAACGCCTGGTGGACCGGGGCCGAGTTGGCCTACGGCCTCGGCGACTCTGGGTCCACCGTGGCCTTCACCGACGAGGAGCGGCGGGAACGGATCCTCCCCCATCTGGGGGAGACCCCTGACCTGCGGGCCATGGTGGTGGTCTCCGAGGAGCCAGACCCCGGCGGCGGACGGCGGGCGGCGGAGAGCTCCGAGGGCGGGCGGCCGGGCGGGGAGCCGGTGCCGATCATCCCGTTCACCGAGCTGACCGCGGCCCTACCCGACGTGGCCACCCTGCCCGGAGTGGCCATCGACCCCGAGGACGACGCCACCATCTTCTACACCTCGGGCACCACCGGTCGTCCCAAGGGTGCCGTCGGGACCCACCGCAACAGCGTCTCCAACCTGATGAACCTGTACTTCGTCTCCACCGTCGGGGCGCTGCGGCGCAGCGGTCCGGTGGCCGACGTGAGCCGCGGGGGCCAGAACGCCAACCTGCTGTCCGTGCCGTTGTTCCACGCCACCGGATGCCACGCCGTCCTGGTCTCCAACACCGCGGCCGGGGGCAAGCTGGTCATGATGCACCATTTCGATCCGGAGCGGGCCCTCGAGCTGATCGAGCGGGAGCGGATCACCATCTTCGGGGGCGTACCGGCCATGGTCATGCAGGTCATCGACTCGCCGTCCTTCTCCCAACGGGACACCTCCTCGGTCAAGTCGATCTCCTACGGCGGGGCACCCTGCCCGCCCGATCTGGTGCGCCGGATCAAGGAGCACTTCCCGGGTGGGGCACCGGGAAACGGCTACGGCCTCACCGAGACCTCGGCCATGACCACCATGAACGCCGGGGACGACTACGTCCGCAAGCCCGACAGCGTGGGGCCGCCGGCGCCCGTGTGCGACGTGGCCGTGGTGCCCGAGGAGTACGACGGGGAGCAGCCTCCCGCCGGCCAGCCGCCCGACCCCGATCGGACCGGGGAGCTGTGGATCAAGGGCCCCAACGTGGTCCGGGGCTACTGGAACCGTCCCGAGGATACCGCTCGTACCTTCACCCGAGGCTGGCTCCACACCGGCGACGTGGCCCGCATCGACCAGGAGGGGTTCGTCCATATCGTGGACCGGGCCAAGGACATGATCATCCGGGGTGGCGAGAACGTCTACTGCGTCGAAGTGGAGGCGGCCCTGTTCGAGCATCCCGCAGTGGCCGACTGTGCCGTCATCGGAGTGCCCCACCCGGTCCTCGGCGAGGAGGTGGGGGCGGTGGTGGTGCTCCGCCCCGGCGAAGAGGTGGGGGCAGACGAGTTGGCCCGATTCGTGGGCGAGCGGCTGGCGGCGTTCAACGTCCCCTCCCGCTTCTGGTTCCGGTCCGAGCCCCTCCCCCGCAATCCGGCCGGCAAGGTCCTGAAGCGCCAGCTCCGCAGTGAACTGCTGGGGGACGCCCCGGCCGGGTGAGCCCGGCGGGAACGCCGATCAGGCCCCGGACCCCAACCGCTCCCGGGTGACCTCGACGTCCCGACCCATCTGGGCGACCAGGGCGGCCACCGAGTCGAAGGCCACCTCGTCCCGCAGATGGGACACGAACGACACTCGGGCCTCCTCCCCGTAGAGGTCGCCGTCGAAATCGAGCAGGTGGGCCTCGACCAGCAGGTCGCCGTGGGGCCCGTAGAAGGTCGGCCGCCGACCCACCGAGATGGCCGTCGGCCACCGAGACCGGTCGGGCCGCTCGAACCAGCCGGCGTAGATCCCGGTGCCCGGCAGGCAGATTCCGGCCGGCACCCTCACGTTGGCGGTCGGGAATCCCAGCTCGGTCCCGCCCCGGTGGTCGCCGTGGACCACCACCCCCCGGACCTGGTGGGGCCGTCCCAGCAACTCGGCGGCGTCCTCGACCCGGCCCCCGGCCACCAGGCTGCGGATCCGGGTGGACGAGATCGGCTCACGGGGGCTCCCGCCCCCCCCATGGTCGGACTGGAGGGACACCCCGTCCACCTCGAACCCGGCCGTCGCCCCCATCTCGGCCAGGAGGGCCACGTTGCCCTTGCGCCCGTGACCGAAGTGGAAGTCCTCGCCCACCACCACCAGCCGCGCCCCCAGAGCGTCCACCAGGATGGTCTCCACGAACTCCTCGGCCGTCTCGTTGGCCCGCTCGGCATCGAAACGGACCACGACGGTCCGGTCCACCCCGGCCGCCTCCAGGAGCTCGAGCTTCTGGTCGAGGTCGCAGAGCAGCAGGGGCGCGGATTCGGGACGAACCACGGTGGCCGGGTGACGGTCGAAGGTCACCACAGCGGTGGTCAGGCCGTCGGACCGGGCCCGGTCGGCCAGCTCGGTCAGGAGGGCCCGATGGCCCCGGTGGACACCGTCGTAGGCGCCGATGGTCACCGCGGAGCCGCCTTCCGGGGGGACACAGGTGGCGAGGTCGGTGACGATGTCCATCATCGGGGAAGGTTACCGTCGGGGCCGCGCCGACCCGAGCGGGGCGAGGGGCCGCCGCCGGTCACGGCCCGGGCCATGGTCATCCGGCCGCCTCCAGGACCACGGCCGGGCGGATCCGGTCGGTCTCGGTGGCCTCGTACACCGCCAGCAGGCGATGGCCCTCGTCCACCAGGCCCCACGGGCCGTCCCCGGTCACGCCGAGGGGCACCCGATCGAGCGCCAGGCCTCGGGCGATGTGCTGTTGGACGTCGGCGGTCACCACCACCTGGTCCAGGTCCCGGAGGGCCTGGGCCGGGGAGAGCACCACCGCCGGGGTCAGCTCGTCGACCAACCGGGCGTCCTCCACGGTGAAGGATCCGATCCGGGTGCGCCGGAGGTTGCGGAGGTGGGCCCCACCTCCGAGGGCGGTGCCCAGATCGGCCGCCAGTACCCGGATGTAGGTGCCCGACGAACACTCCACCTCCACCCGGAAGACACCGGGCGCCAGACCCGGAGCCACCTCGAAGCGGTGGACGGTCACCGGCCGGGGCGCCCGGTCCACCTCGACGCCCTCACGGGCCAGGGCGTGGAGGCGGCGGCCCCCCACCTTCAGGGCGGACACCATGGGGGGCACCTGCTCGATGGCCCCGGTCAGGGACGAGGCGGCGGTCCGAACCTCGGCCAGACCCACCGCCTCCATGTCCCACGTCCCGGTGGTCTCGCCGGATGCGTCCAAGGTGGAGGTGGCGGTACCCAGCACCACCTCGCCCTCATAGCTCTTGGACAGGGCCGTCAGGAAGCGGAGGAGACGGGTGGCGCGCCCGAGGCCCACCAGCAGGACACCGGTGGCATCCGGGTCGAGGGTGCCGGCGTGCCCGACCCGTCGCTGGCCGAAGATCCGGCGGCACCGGGCCACCACGTCGTGGGAGGTCCATCCGGCCTCCTTGTCCACCACCACCAGCCCGGTCACCCCGTCGGTGGCCGGCGGACTCATGGCGCGGTTCCGCCGGGGTCGCCACTCCCGCCGGGCCCACCGGGGTCCTCTCGCTCCCGGATCCGTCGCAGCACGTCCTCAACCCGTCCCCCGGCCACGACGGCGGGGTCGACGGCGAACTCCAGCTGGGGAGTCCGCTTCATCCGGACCTGCCGGCCCAGGACCCGCTGCAGCTGGGCCCGGCGCTCGGCCAGGGCCTCCCCCGAGGCTTCGCTCATCGAGCTCAGGTACACCGTGGCGTGGCGCAGGTCGGGTGCCGTGTCCACGGCGGTCACCGTGACCAATCGGAGCCGCTCGTCGGCATCGGCCAGCCGTTCGAGCTCTTCGGCCAACACCTGGCGGACCACCTGGTTGACCCGCAGCGACCGGGCGTAGGGGGCGGCCCCCCGTTGGTCATGCCGACGCGCTGACACGGTTCCTCCACTCCCACTGCTCACCACGACGGGCCACCGGCACCCGGCGGCCAACGCCACTAGGTGCGGGGGATCTCCCGCTCGTCGTAGGTCTCGATGACGTCGCCCTCTTTGAGGTCCTGGTAGTCGGAGAGGCCGATCCCGCACTCGAAGCCGGCCTGCACCTCGCGGGCGTCGTCCTTGAACCGTCGCAGGGAGGTGATCGCCCCCTTCCAGATGACCACACCGTCGCGCAGGAAGCGGACCTTGGAACCCCGGGTGATGACACCCTCCCGCACGTAGCAGCCGGCGATGGCGCCGATCCGCGGCACCCGGAACACCTGGCGAACCTCGGCCTCGCCGGTGACCACCTCCTCGAAGACCGGGGAGAGGAGGCCGAGCATGGCCGCCTCGAGGTCTTCGAGGAGCTTGTAGATGATCTCGTACAGCCGGATCTCGACCCCGGCCTTGGCTGCCATCTCCCGCGCCCGGCGGTCGGGACGGACGTTGAACCCGATCATCGTGGCCGCCGAGGCCTGGGCCAGCTCCACGTCGGACTCGGTGATCCCGCCCACACCCCGATGGACGAAGCTCAACTTGACGTCGTCCCGCTCCAGCTTGCGAAGGCTCTCGGTGACCGCCTCCAGGGAGCCGCGCACGTCGGCCTTGAGGATCAGGTTGAGCGTGGCGGTCTCCCCCCGTTGGATCTGCTCGAACAGGTCCTCCAGCTTGGCTCCGCCCAGTGCCGAGGTGGCGGCCGGGACGTGCCCGGCCACCCGGTAGCGGTGGGCCCGCGCCTCGCCGATGGTGCGGGCCTGGGCCAGCTCGGGGGCCACCCGGAACTCGTCACCGGCCTCGGGGGGATCGGAGAAGCCCAGCACCTGGACCGGGGTCGAGGGAGGGGCCTCCTTGATCTGCTCGCCGTGATCGTCGACCAGGGCCTTGACCTTGCCCCACGCCGCCCCGGCCACGATGGGATCGCCCACCCGCAGGGTGCCGCGCTCCACGATGACCGAGGCCACCGGACCCCGCCCGATCTCGAGCTCGGCCTCGAGGACCACGCCTCGGGCGCGACCTTCCGGCGAGGCCACCAGCTCCTCCACCTCGGCCACCAGGACGATCTGCTCCAGCAGGTCGTCGATGCCCAGACTCTGCAGGGCGGAGACCTCGACGGTAATGGTGTCCCCGCCCCAGGCCTCGGGGACCAGCCCCTGTTCGGAGAGCTGCTGGAGCACCCGGTTGGGGTCGGCCTCCTCTCGGTCGATCTTGTTGACGGCCACCACGATGGGCACATCGGCGGCCTTGGCGTGGTCGATGGCCTCGACGGTCTGGGGCATCACCCCGTCGTCGGCCGCCACCACCAACACCACGATGTCGGTGACCTCCGCGCCCCGTGCCCGCATGGCGGTGAACGCCTCGTGGCCCGGGGTGTCGATGAAGGTGATCGGGTGACCGTTCCACTCCACCTGATAGGCCCCGATGTGCTGGGTGATGCCGCCGGCCTCGCCGGCCACCACGTTGGCGGAGCGGATCTTGTCCAGCAGCAGGGTCTTCCCGTGATCGACGTGTCCCATGACGGTGACCACCGGCGGGCGGGGCCGCAGGTCGGCCTCGTCCTCCTCCTCGTCGTCGTCGTCGAAGAATTTGGCCAGGAGTTCGGCCTCGCGCTCCTCGCCCGGATCGACCAGGCGCACGTCGGCCCCCAGCTCCGCGGCGAACAGATCGATCATGTCGTCGGTCAGCGACTGGGTGGCTGTCACCATCTCCCCCTGCAGGAGCAGGAAGCGGATCACGTCACCGGCCGACCGGTTGAGCTTGGGGCCGAGATCACGGGCGGTGGAGCCGCGCTCGATGATGACCTCCTGGTCGGGCACCGGAGCCGTGGACGGGGCGTAGGCGGTCAGCTGGGTCGGCTCGAGCTCCTCGAGGTTGCGGCGCCGACGGCGGGGACGGCGCTGGTTGGGTCGCCCTCGACCCACACCGGGCCCGCCACGCCCTCCGGGACCTCCCGGCCCACCGGGACCGCCACCCGGGCCGCCGCCCGGTCCCCCACCCGGTCGGCCGCCGTAACCGCCGCTGGACCCACCGGGGCGGCCGCCGTAGCCGCCGCCACCTCCGGGTCCGCCGCTGCGGGTGGCGCCACCGGGTCGACCACTTGGCCCGCCCGGTCCGCCGGAGCGGCCGGCGAATCCGCCGGGACCACCAGGCCGAGAGGTACCGCCGGGGGCCGTGCGACGTCCACCGGCCCCTGGGGGGGGCGGAATCGGCTTCCCGGTCACCGACCGGGGTGGACCACCGGGAGGCGGGGGGATGGCCCGCCCTGAGGCGCTGGTGGGAGGGCGCACCGGGGCCGAGGGCGGCGGCGTCGGAGGGGCCGGCGTCGTCGTCGGGGCCGACGCGGCCGGGGCCGAGGGGGGTGCCGCGGCGGGCTGGGCGGGGGCCGGGGCGGCGGCGGGCGCGACCGGGGGCTTGGCCGGCTGGGCCGGCGTCGGAGGGGTGAGCCGGGCCGCCGGGGCCACCGGGGCGGACGGGCGGGGGGCGGCCGGCGTGGGGGCGGGTGACCGGGGCGGGGCGGGGGCCGGAGCCACCTGTTCGGACGCCGGGCGGCTGGTCACCAGTCGGGCTCCGGAACGCTTGATCGGCGGGGTGGACGGGCTCCCGGGCGCGGGCCCTGCCGGCCCGTCGTCGCCGGTCGGGGTGGCGGCCGGCTCGGTGGTCGGCGACACCGCGGTCGACGGCGCGGGTTCGGGCGACGTGTCGGCCGCGGTCTTCTTGGCGGCGGTCTTCTTGGTGGCGGCGGCCTTCTTGGTGGGGGCGGCCGGCTCCTCGGGCTGCACCGGACGGCGGAGGCCCTCCCGGTCAGCCTTCCGGCGGGCGCGGTCGGCCTGCGCGTCCTCGATGGACGACGAATGGCTCTTGACGCCCATCCCGAGGGACAGGCAGAGGTCGAGTGCCTCTTTGTTGGTCAGTCCGAGCTCATGAGCGAGCTCGTAGACGCGGATCTTCTTCGGCAACGGCTGTTACTGCCCTTCCTTCACGTCGTAGGTGCCGATACGCACATACGACCCTCTATCCTCGCACATCACAGGACCGGACTCTCCTAGGCCCCCCGGGTCGGGACCGGGGACCCGGTCCGCAGCGCAGTCCGGATCTCGGCCACCTGTCGGAGGTCGACCGGTCCGCGTAGCGCCCGTTCGAACGCTCGCCGGCGCTGGGCCAGGTCGATGCAACCCGGGGAGTCCCGGCACAACCACGCGCCCCGGCCGGGTCGGCCACGGCCCACCGCCAAGGCCCCGCCCTCGAGCCGGACCACCCGGACCAGGCCGGCCACCGGGCCGGATCGTCGGCATCCGATGCACGTTCGAATCGGCGCTATGCCTGTCCCTCCTCGCCCTGCGAGGACACCGAGGCCTCCACCGGATCGGGCGCCGGCACAGGTTCGGCGGGTGCCACCTCCCTGGTGACATCCGGCGACGCGTCGGCGGGGCCGCCGTCGGCCGCCACCGGGTCCGCACCCTCCGGCGGCGTGCCGGTACCCCCCACCGTGGCGTCCTCGGCCACCGGGTCCGCGCCCTCGGCGCCCTGGGACCACTCTGCGGCGGAGACCGCCGTTCCCCCTTCGGCCGGCTGCCACACCATCTCCCCCGCCTCGTTCTGGATCCACTCGCCCTCGGCCCACTCCTCGCCGGCGTAGCCCGACTCCTCCTCGGCCAGTTGGGTCTCGCTCTTGATGTCGATCCGCCACCCGGTGAGCCGGGCGGCCAGGCGGGCGTTCTGACCCTCCTTACCGATGGCCAGCGACAGCTGGTAGTCGCTCACGATCACCGTGGCCGTGCCGGTGTCGTCGTTGAGCCGCACCTCCCGCACCCGGGCCGGGGCCAGTGCCGACTGGATCAACTCGACCGGGTCGTCGGAGAAGGGGACCACGTCGACCCGCTCGCCACGGAGCTCGTTGGTGACCATCCGCACCCGCGAGCCGCGGGCCCCCACGCAGGCTCCGACCGGGTCCACGTTGGGGTCGTTCGACCACACGGCGATCTTGGTGCGGTGGCCCGGCTCCCGGGCGGCGGCCTTGATCTCGACCGCTCCGGAGGAGATCTCGGGGACTTCGAGCTCGAAGAGGCGCTTGATCAGGCCCGGGTGGCTGCGGCTGACCACGATCTGGGGTCCTTTGGTGGTCTTGCGCACCTCGACGATGTAGGCCTTCAGCCGGGCCCCGTGCTCGTAGCGCTCGTAGGACACCTGCTCCGCCTGCGGCAGCAGGGCCTCCACCTTGCCCAGGTCGAGCAGGGTGTAGCGGTTGTCGGTCTGCTGGACGATACCGGTCACGATGTCGCCCTCCCGCCCCGCATACTCCTCGTACTTGAGATCCCGCTCCACCTCTCGGATCCGCTGCAGGATCACCTGCTTGGCCGTCTGGGCGGCGATCCGGCCGAAGTCGTCAGGGGTGTCGTCCCACTCGCGGGTGACGTTGCCGTCCTCGTCGAGCTCCTGGCCGTAGACGCGGATCTCCCCCGACTCGGGATCGATGGTGACCACGGCCTCCTCGGCGGCGTCGGGCCGGCGCTTGTAGGCGGCCACCAGGGCGTTGGCCAGGGCGTCGAGCAGGGTCTCCACCGAGATCCCCTTGTCACGGGCGATCTGACCGAGGGCGTCGAGGAATTCGAAATTCGTCTTGCTCATGGGGTTACGACCTGCTTCCTCTTCTTGGTGGCCGACTTCGCCGATCGTGGGGTGGTGGGCGCGCCCGCCCGGCCGGAATCGGCCCCTCCCCCTCGTCCGCCCCGCTCCGGCCCCCAGACGAAGACCGTGCGCGCCTTGTCGATGTCCGAGTAGGACAGACGGACCCCGCCGTCCGCACCCTCCACTGCCAGGGTCAGTCCGTCCGCGTCGGCGGCCGTCAGGGTGCCGCGGAGACGTCGGTCCCCGGGTACCTGGGGTCGGGTCTTGACCGTCACCGTCTCGCCGATGGCCTTGATGAAGTGGGCCGGGGTCCGCAGGGTCCGCTCCACCCCGGGGCTGGAGACCTCGAGGGTGTACCGGCCGGGGATGGGGTCCACCTCGTCCAGCACCGAGGACACCGCCCGGTTGGCGGCGGTCAGGGCCTCGAGGTCGACCCCTCCCTCACCGTCCACCGTCACCAGCAGGACGCCCGACCGCAGTTCCACGTCGACCAACTCGAGGCCGGCCGCGGCAATGACCGGCTGGAGCTGGGTGAACAGTTCCTCGGTCATCGGCGGTCGCTCCGTTCGGTGCTCGGTGGTCTCGGTCACGTCGTACGTCATGTCTCTTCACTGCTCTCTGCTGCGCACGGCAGGGCGGGCGGGGTGGTCGTCGCTCAGTCTGCGCAGCCGCCCCGCAGGAGCGTTTCGGACCAAAACAAAAGCGTGGGCTGTCCGCCCACGCTTCCCTCAGCGTCACTTCACTCCAACCGAACGGCAGATCTAAAAGTATAGCAGCGACGGCTTCCGACCGCGGGCGCCCTGACGTGCGGTTTCACCGCCAATTGCGGTCGACACCGGGGCGGGCGGACCGTTCGTCAGCCGGCGACCAGCTCCGACACCGGGCTGTCGACCGGGAGCTCCCGCTCGTCGCCGGTGGCCCGGGACCGCCACTCCACCACTCCCCGGGAGAGGCCCTTGGCCCCCACCAGGAGCCGGACCGGGATGCCCAGCAGGTCGGCGTCGGCGAACTTGACCCCGGGCGACACGTCCCGGTCGTCGTAGAGCACCTCGACCCCCCCCTCCACCAGGCGCTGGTACAGCCGGTCGGCGGCCTCGGCCACCTCGGCGGACCGCCCCGCGCCGAGCGCCACCAGATGGGCCCGGTAGGGCGCGGCCTCGAGTGGCCAGGTCAGCCCCCGTTCGTCGTGGTGCTCCTCGGCCACCACCGCCAGCAGGCGGCTCACCCCCATGCCGTAGCACCCCATCGAGAACGGGGTCTCGCTGCCGTCCTCGGCCACGACGGTGGCGCCCGGCATGACCTCGGAGTACTTGAGCCCGAGCTGGAAGGTGTGGGCGGCCTCGACCGAACGCACCAGATGGACGGCGGCCCCGCACCGGGGGCAGTCGTCCCCCGCCGCCACCTGCACGAAGGATCCCCAGGCGTCGACGGTGAAGTCGCGCTCGAGCACCACCCCCGACAGGTGGTGGTCCGGCCGGTTGGCGCCGGTGATCCACGGGCCGGGCCGGGCCACCGAAACGTCGGCCACCACCCGGATGTCGTGATCCTGCTGTCCGGTGGGACCGATGAACCCCTTGACCAGCCAGGGGTGGACGGCGAAGTCGGTGTCGTCGAAGAGCCGCCACCCAGCGGGCAACCGGGCCTCGCGGTCACCGGGCACGAGCAGCACGGTGGCCCGTCCCTGGTCATCGACGGTGGCCACGCACTTCAGCAGGTCGGCCGGACCGACCCCTGGGTCGGCGAAGAACGACACCACCTCGGTGATGCCCGGCCGGTCCGGAGTGTGGTGATCGACCACGGGACCGGCGTCGGCCACCTCGGTGCCGCCCGCGGCCACCCTCGGGACCGCCCGGGTGGCCGCCTCGACGTTGGCGGCGTACCCACAGGAGGGACAGGATACGAAGTGGTCCTCGCCGGCCACGGAGGGCACCATGAACTCGTGGTTCACGTCCCCGCCGATGGCCCCGGACTGCGCCTCGACCGGGGTCACCGACAGACCCAGCCGGGCGAAGATCCGCAGGTAGGCGTCGAACACCGTCTGATAGGAGGCCTGCATGGCCTCCTTGTCCACATCGAAGGAGTAGGCGTCGGCCATGATCAGCTCACGGGTGCGCAGCAGGCCGAACCGCGGCCGGGCCTCGTCACGGAACTTGACCTGGATCTGGTAGACGGTGAGCGGCAGCTGCCGGTAGGACTCGACCTCGGCCCCGACGGTGACGGTGACCACCTCCTCATGAGTGGGTCCGAGGACGAAGGTCCCGCCTCGGGCGTCCACGGTCATGGCCGGCAGGGCGTCGTTCCCGAACAAGGCGGCGCGCCCGGACTGCTCCCACAGTTCGATCGGATGGAGAACGGGGAGCAGCAGCTCCTGACAGCCGGCGGCGTCCAGCTCCTCCCGGATGACCCGCTCCACCCGGGCCAGCACCCGGAGCCCGAGAGGGAGGAAGGTGTACACCCCCGAGGCCAGCCGGCGCACGTACCCGGCCCGAACCAGCAGCTGATGACTGACCACCTCGGCGTCGGCCGGCGCCTCTCGCAGGGTGCGGACCAGGAGCCGGGACATACGCATGGTCGGCGATCCTACTGTTCGCCGACCGCCCGCCCGGCGGCCGTCGTCAGCCCGGGTCCGACTCGGGTCCGTACTTCTTGCGGATCATCTCCACCTTGGTCTCCGAGGCGTTGGCGTCGTCCCCCTTGGCGTCGAGGAGGGCCTGCCGGTCGGCCTCGGCCTCGGCCTCGGCACCGGCGTCGGCCGCCGCCAGCCGGGCCTCGACCCCCTCGGCCACCAGCTGCTCCGCCTCGGCCACCAGGGCCGCCACCATCTCGTCCTCGGGAACCACCCGGACGATCTTCCCCTTGATGAACAGGTGGCCGCGCCGGCGACCGGCGGCGATGCCGAGATCGGCCTCCCGGGCCTCACCGGGCCCGTTGACCACGCACCCCATCACCGCCACCTGGATGGGCAGGTTGCGGTCCTCCAACGCCTCCTGGGCCGCCTTGGCCACGGCGATCACGTCGATCTCGGCCCGGCCGCAGCTGGGGCAGGCGATGAGGTCCAGTCCCTTGCGCTCCCGGAGACCCAGGGCCTCCAACAGCTGGCGGCCGGCTCGGGCCTCCTCCACCGGGTCGGCGGTGAGCGAGTACCGGATGGTGTCCCCGATCCCCTCGGCCAACAGCGTGGCGATGCCGGCCGTACCTTTCAGCAGGCCGGCCGGGGGCGGCCCGGCCTCGGTCACCCCCAGATGGAGCGGGTGGTCGAACGTCTCCGAGGCCAGTCGGTAGGACTCGATCATCAGGGGGACCGAGGAGGCCTTGACCGAGATCTTCACGTCCTCGAACCCCACCTCGGCGAAGTAGGCCAACTCCATCCGCGCCGACTCCACCAGGGCTTCGGGAGTCGCCCCGCCGAAGCGTTTGTACAGCTCGGGGTGGAGCGACCCGGCGTTCACCCCGATGCGGATGGGTACGCCCCGGTCCTTGGCCTCCGAGGCCACCTGCTTGATCTCGTGGGCCTTGCGCAGGTTGCCGGGGTTGAGACGGAGTCCCTGCACCCCGGCCTCCAGCGCGGCCAGGGCCATCTCGTGATGGAAGTGGATGTCGGCGATGACCGGCACCGGTGACCGGGGCACGATGCGGGCCAGGCCCTCGGCGGCCGCCTCCTCGTTGCAGGTGCACCGCACCAGATCGGCCCCGGCCGCGGCCAGGGCGTAGATCTGGGTGAGGGTGGCCTCGGCGTCGGCCGTCTTGGTGGTGGTCATCGACTGCACCGTGACCGGTGCACCGCCCCCGACCTCGACGCCACCCACGCTGATCCGTCGGGTCGGCTTCCGCTCCGTGGTGGTCCAGGCCGTGCGTCCCATGCACCCATGCTACCGGCGAGGGCTGGGCCGCCCCCGGTCGGCTGCGGGGGTCAGCCGAAGGGGTTGGACATGGGGTGGAGGATGTCGGTCAGGAAGGCCGGAACGATGAGGATGGCCAGGAACATCATGAACAACCAGGTGAAGGGCATCAGTTTGGCCACGTCGGCGTGGTAGAGGACCTTGCGTCGCCCGGTCCGGATCTTCTCGTACACCGCGATGGCCACGTGCCCCCCGTCCAGCGGCAGCATCGGGAACAGGTTGAACACCCCGAAGAAGATGTTGATGACGATGAGGATGTACAGGTAGTCGCCGATCCCGGCGTGGAGGGCGTCGGTGGCGGTCTGGCCGATCCCCACGATGGACTGGGCCCGGGTGCCGTCCGCCGCCGCCTGGTTGGCCGCCTTGGCGCTGGTCACCTGGGCGAACCGCTGGCTCACGCTGCTCGGGGAAAAGAGGTGCCCGATGCCGGTCACCGACGCCCAGGCCACACTGCCCAGCTCGGAGCCGGTGGAGGTGAGGGCGGCCACGGGCGACCTGGTCTGGACGGGTGAGCCCAGGCTGACGCCGATGAGCCCGTAGGGTGCGGTACCGGGCGGAGGCACGGAGTCCTTCTCGTGGAGCGTCCGGCCGTTGGCGGGGGTGACCGTCAGCGTCCGCCGGGCGCCGTTTCGGACCACCACCACCGTCACCGGGCGTTCCGGGTGGTCGTGGATGGCTGCGGTCAGGGTGGCCACGTTCCCGCCGACGGGCTTCCCGTCGACCGACACCACCACGTCACCGGGCCGGATCCCGCCCACCGCGGCGGGGCTGGGCCGCCCACCCACCGGGTTCAGCCCCTGGATCTGGACCTGGCTGGAATTGGGCACCCCGACGAAGGCCAGCAGGACCCACAGCAGCATGAAGGCCAGCAGGAAGTGGACGGTCGAGCCGGCCACCGCCACGGCCAGCCGGGAGTGAAACGGCTTGTCCCGATAGAGGCGACCCTGGTCGGCCGGGTCCACCTCCTCCAGGTTGGTCATCCCGGGAATCTTCACGTAACCGCCGAGGGGGAGCGCCTTGATCCCGTATTCGGTCTCCCCTCGCCGGAACGACCAGAGTCGGGGCCCGAAGCCGACGAAGTACTCGGTGACCTTCATGCCGCTCCGCTTGGCCGTCACGAAGTGGCCGAACTCGTGGAGCATGACGATGACGATGATGGAGACCACCACGATGAGCAGGTCCACGTAACCGGTGATGACGGCCAACACCACGATGACGGCGATGGCGGCGGCCAGCTCGCCGGCCAGCCTCCGGGGCGACTTGTTCATCGCCGTCGGGAACAGGGGAGGACCCGGGGCCGGATCGTCCGGACCCGGGGCGGATGGGAACACGCGGGACTCGGTGGTGCTCACGCCGCCTCCCGGCCGGCCACGACCCGCTCGGCCACCCGCCGGGCGGCGGCATCGGCCTCCAGCACGTCCTCGACGGTCCGGACGGGATCGGTGCCGGAGGCGACGGGGGCCTCGTAGCAGTCGAGGGTCCCCTCCACCACCTCGGCGATGGACGGCCATCTGATCCGTTCGGCCAGGAAGGCCGCCACCGCCACCTCGTTGGCCGCATTCAGCCACGCCGGGGCCAGATCCCCCCGGCGACCGGCCCGATAGGCCAGCTCCAGGCAGGGAAAGACGGTGAAGTCGGGCTCCTCGAACTCCAGGGACGTCAGTTTTGTCCAGTCGATGGCGCCGTACGCCGTCGGCAGACGGTCTGGGAAGCTCAGCGCGTAGCCGATGGGGAGACGCATGTCGGGAAGGGACAGCTGGGCCACCGCCGCCCCGTCCACGAACTCCACCATGGAGTGGACGATCGACTGGGGGTGGACGACGACGTCGATGGCGTCGTAGGGGATGCCGAACAGCTCGTGGGCCTCGATGACCTCGAGCCCCTTGTTCATCAGCGTGGAGGAGTCCACCGTGATCTTCGGACCCATCGACCAGGTCGGATGGGCCAGGGCGTCGGCCACCCCCACCGCAGCCAGCTCTCCCGGCGTCTTGCCTCGGAACGGTCCGCCCGAGGCGGTGAGCAGGAGCCGGGCCACGGCTCCGGCGTCGCCGGCCCGCAGGCACTGGTGGATGGCGCAGTGCTCCGAGTCGACGGGGATCAGCTCGGCTCCCGGCGCACATCGTGACCGCCGGACCAGCGGCGCACCGGCGATGATCGACTCCTTGTTGGCCAGGGCCAGGCGGCGGCCGGCCTCGAGGGCGGCCAAGGTGACCGGTAGCCCGGCGAAGCCCACCACACCGTTGACCGCCACCTGGGCCAGGGTGGCAATGTGGGCCAGTCCCTCGGTGCCCACCACCACCTCCACCCCGGGTGCCAGCCGTTCAGCCAGTTCGCCGGCCCGCGCCGGATCGGCGATGGCGACCACCGACGGGTGGAGGCGGTCCGCCTGAGCCACCAGCTGGTCGACCGACCGATGCGCCCCGAGCGCCACCACGTCGAACCGTTCGGGGCACGCCTCCACCACCTCGATGGCCTGGGTCCCGATCGACCCGGTGGACCCGATCAGGCTCACCGTCACCGGGCCGCCTGGGTGGCGTCGACCGATGGGCTCGGTGCCCCTGGTGGCGGTGGTCATCCCTCTAGCCTGCCCGAAGTTCAGGCAATGTTGAGGGCGCGGACCAGGTAGTAGGTGGCGGGGAGCACGAACAAGAGGGCGTCGACCCGGTCGAGCACCCCCCCGTGGCCCGGGAGGAGCCGACCCATGTCCTTCAGCCCGAGGTCCCGCTTGAGTAGGGACTCGCACAGGTCGCCGATGGGCGCCACCACCGCTACCACCACCCCGAGGAGGGCGGCATTGGAGGCGCTCCAGGGGTGGATGGACCCCACCACCACCGTCGAGAACAGGATGGAGAAGACGGCGCCACCGAACAGCCCCTCCCACGTCTTGTTGGGGCTGATCCTCGGGGCGAGCGGCCGGCTCCCCAGCCACCCCCCGATCACCAGGGCCCCCACATCGTTGGCCACGGTGGCGATGATGGCCCCGAGGAGGAAGGCGATGCCGTGACGGTCGGGGAAGGCCGATGGCGACAGGAGGAGGCCGGCATAGGCGCCGAGCAGCGACACCCACCCCACGGTGAGCAGGGTGGCGGCGGTCCCCGCCACCGGCGAACCCTGTTCGATGCCGAACAGGTACCAGATGAGGGTGAACACCGTGATCAGCACCAGCACCAGGGGAAGGGCGGCGACTCCCTTGGTGTAGGCCCCCACCATCAGGGACACCGTGCCGACCAGGCCCAGCAAACTGGCCGGGTGGTAGCCGGCCCCCCGCAGGACCCCGAAGCACTCGCCGGCGGCGAACGTCACCACCACGGCGCTCAGGACCAGGGAGGGCACCGTGCCCAGCTTGAAGGCCAAGAGGGCCACCACGGCGACCGCGATGCCGGTGCCCACCCGGATGCCGATGGAGCTTCCCCCTGGCCGGGCGGGATCGTCCGTCTTCGGACGGGGGCGACGCCGCACCGGCGGCCCACCACCCGTCGGTGGTGCCGGATCGGTCGTGCCTGGTGCTGGCGACGGGTCGGGGGTTTCGGTCCGCCGGAGCAACCGGCGACGCCAGCCGGTCCCCGAGGCCGCGGCCGCCGTCAGCTCCGCCGCCTCCGGACCGGAACCGGGATCGGTGGGACCGGGCGACTGGTCGGCGGCCCGCTCGGCCGTGCGGTCGGCCGCGGCCAGACCGGCCACCCCCACCTTCTTGCGGCCGGCGCCGGGCACATCGGTCACCGACGCCCCCGGCGGCACCGCGGCCAACGGTGGCTCGATCGGCACCTCGACGTCCTCGGGGCGCTTGGCGCGCATCCGGGCCGGCAGCAGGCCGGCCCGACGGGCGCGTCCCACGCGGGTGGTGCCGGTGGGGACAGGCTTGATCGACGCCTCGTCGTCGACGCCCCGATCGGGCGTCACCGGCAGGGTCCGGTCGGCGGCCCCGCTCCGGCTTTCGGCCGCCACCGCGGCAGCGACCACCGCAGGGACGACGGTGGTCGGCTCGGGGCGGTCGTCAGGTCCGCCGGTCCTACGCGGCTCCGCCTCCACGGCACGGGCCGGGGCCGGGGAAGCCGGGTCCGGTCCTCCCGGCTGCTTGGCACCGGTGACGGGCTCGGGGACGGCCGGGGCATCCTGGTCGGACCGCGGGGCGACCTTTCGGGTCTGGCCGGTGGCGGAGGCGGACCCCGAGTTGAGATCGAACTCCCACGGCCGACGTTCGGGCGCCGTGTCGTCGGTCTCGTCGAGCGAGCCCAGGGCCACCTCGTCGTCGGCGAACATGGCCGGCTCGAACTCCTCGTCGTGCGCCACCCAGTCGGCATCCTCTTCGCGCCAGGTCGGGGCGACGATCCCCGGGTTGGTGGGCTCGTCCCCGGTGTCACGCGACAGCACCGCCGGCACCTGGCCGGTGGGCGGCTCGGTCCAATGGGGCAGCTCGGTCGGCGGGGCCGACCCGCTCGGTACCGCGGTCTCCCCCGGTCGCACCGGCTCGACCACCGTGACCGACTCCCCGGGATCGGCGGGTTGGTCGGTGACGTGGACCGACGGCTGGTCGAACAGGCTCTGCCCGGGCATCGCCATCTCCGGGTCCCCGCCGTCGTCGGATTGGGGCTCGACCTCGTCCCGGACCACGGGGAGCTCACCGGTGACCTCGCCGGCGGGCTCGGCCCCGACGATCTTCACCCGGTCGGTGGCCGGGCCGGTGACCGCCCCGCCGGCGTCGCGGCGCGTCACGGGAAGGTCGGTCCGGGTCTCGTCATCCTCTCCCTCTGGGACGTCGTCCACGTCAGTCGTTTCCTTCCATCCGCCGGCGGACCTGGCCCGCCGGCGTCAGATCTCGAGGAGTTCCTGCTCCTTGTGGGCGAGGAGCCGGTCGATGGCGGCCACCTGGTCCTGGGTGAGCTTGTCGAGGTCCTTCTCCACCCGCTCCAGCTCATCGGTGGAGAGGTCGCCGTCCTTCTGCATGGCGTCGAGTTCGTGCCGGGCCGACCGGCGCAGGTTCCGCACGGTGACCCGCCCCTCCTCGGCCTTCTGTTTGACCACCTTGACCAGCTCTTTGCGGCGCTGCTCGGTGGGAATGGGGAACGACAGACGGATCACCTGACCGTCGTTGGACGGGGTGATCCCCAGGTCGGAGGTCTGCAGCGCCTTCTCGATGGCACCCAGGGAACTCTTGTCGTAGGGGGAGACCACCAGGAGCCTGGCCTCGGGGACGCTGAACCCGGCCAGTTGGCGGAGTTCGGTCTCCGTCCCGTAGTAGTCGATCTTCAGGTGCTCGACCAGGGCCGGCGTGGCTCGCCCGGTCCGGATGGATCCGAACTCTGCCTGCGCGTGGTCCACGGCCTTGGCCATGTGCTCTCTGGTGTCGCCCACCACCAGCGCGATCAGGTCGTCGTCCATCAGAGATCCAGCGTAGCCAGCAGGGTCGGACCCCACTCGGATGACGCCACCACCTGGTAGTTCATCGGACCAGGGTGCCGATGGACTCGCCGCCGAGCGCCCGCTTGATATTGCCCGGCTCCATCAGGTCGAAGACACGGATCGGGAGGCCGTTGTCCATGCAGAAGGTGATGGCGGTCAGGTCCATCACCCGCAGATCCTTCGACACCACCTCCATGAACGAGACCTCGTCGTACCGGGTGGCCTCGGGGTCGACCCGTGGATCGGCGCTGTAGACACCGTCCACCCCGCCGTGGGTGCCCTTGCACAACAGCTCCGCTTCGATCTCGGCGGCCCGGAGGGCCGCCGAGGTGTCGGTCGTGAAGTACGGGTTCCCCATCCCGGCGGCGAACACCACCACCCGGCCCTTCTCCAGGTGCCTTATGGCCCGACGGCGGATGTAGGGCTCGGCCACCTCGGCCATCTGCACCGCCGACAGCACCCGGGTGGGCTGCCCGTGGTGCTCGAGGGCGTCCTGCAGGGCCAGGGCGTTGATGACCGTGCCCAGCATGCCCATGGTGTCCGAGGTGGCCCGGTCCATCCCCGCTCCTGCGCCGGTGGTCCCCCGCCAGATGTTCCCTCCGCCGACCATCACGGCCAGCTCGAGGTGCAGATCCTCACGGGTCTGGGCGATCTCCACGGCCAGCTGCTCCACCACGGTGGCGTCGATGGTCTCGTCGGAGGCCGAAGAGGCCAGGGCCTCCCCGGACATCTTCAGGACGATACGCCGTCGGTCACCCACCGCGGCCTCAGTCGCCGACGACGACCTGGGCGAAACGCGTCACCGAGGCCGGGCCGAGCAGCTGGGCGATGGTCTGCTTCTCGTCCTTGATGTAGGCCTGGTCGAGGAGGACCCGCTCCTTGTACCAGCCGCCGAGGCGCCCCTCGACGATCTTGGACAGAGCGGCTTCAGGTTTGCCCTCGTTGCGGGCGATCTTCTCCACCGTCTCCCGTTCCGCGGCCACCTCGGCCTCGGGGACCTGGTCCCGGGTGACGTAGGTGGGCCGGGCGAAGGCGATGTGGGCGGCGATCTCGTGGGCCAGTTCGGCCGAGCCACCCTGCAGAGCCACGACCACGGCGTTCACACCCCGACCGGCCTGCAGGTGCAGGTACGAGTCCACCACGCCTCCGTCCGCAGGGGCCTCGAGCCGAACCACCTGACCCACCGAGATGTTCTCCTTCAGGGTGATCTTCAGGTTGTCGATGTCGTCGGCCCGTTCGTCGACGGCACCCTCCCCCTCGGCGGCCACCAGGTCGGCCAGGGAGGAAACCAGGGCCACGAACTGGTCGGACTTGGCCACGAAGTCGGTCTCCGAGCGGAGCTGCACGATCGAGACCACCCCTTCGGCGTGGCCCACGGCCACCGCACCCTCGGAGGCCTCACGGTCGGCCCGCTTGGCCTGGCTGGCCAGGCCCTGCTCACGGAGCCACCGGCTGGACTTGTCCATGTCCCCCCCGTTCTCGTCGAGCGCCCGTTTTGCGTCGAGCATGCCCACCCCGGTGAGCTGGCGTAGCTTCTGGACGTCCTTGGCAGTGAAGTCGGGCACGGTCAGGCCTCCTCGGTCGTGGTCGGCGCGTCGGCCGGAGCCCCGGGGGCCGCGGGATCCACAGGGGCAGGGGCGTCGACGGCAGCCGGCTCGGCAGCAGCCGGCTCGACAGCAGCGGGCTGCGTAACAGGGGCCTCGGTGGGGGCACCAGCCGGGGCCTCGGTGGGGGCACCAGCCGGGGCCTCGGTGGGGGCACCAGCCGGGGCCTCGGTGGGGGCACCAGCCGGGGCCTCGGTGGCGGCGGGAGCTGGTTCGGCCGGCTCGGCATCCGCGGCCGGAGCCGCGGCGTCACGGGCGGGCGCGGCCGGGGGCGGCGGAATCGGAGCGGACGACGCGGGAGCCCCGGTGGCCGGCGGGGCCGGCCGCTGCTGGGCGATGAACCGGCCCTCGACGACGGCGTCGGCCACGACCCGGCACAGCAGGGCCCCCGACCGGATGGCATCGTCGTTCCCAGGGATGACATGGGTGATCACGTCCGGATCGCAGTTGGTATCCACCACCGCCACCACCGGCAGGCCGAGCTTGTTGGCCTCGGTCACCGCGATGTGCTCCTTCTTGGTGTCGATCACGAAGATGGCGTCGGGCAGCTTGTCGAGCCCACGGATGCCACCCAGGTTCCGTTGCAGCTTCTCCAGCTCCCGGGTGTGACGCAATGCCTCCTTCTTCGGCATGGCCTCGAAGTCGCCGGCCGTCTGCATGGCCTCGAACTCCTTCATCCGCTTGACCCGGGTCGAGACGGTCTGGAAGTTGGTCAGCATCCCGCCCAGCCAGCGCTCGTTGACATAGGGCATGCCACAGGCCTCGGCATAGGTGGCCACCGGTCCCTGGGTCTGCTTCTTCGTGCCCACGAAGAGGATGGTCCCGCCGGCCGCCACCAGGTCACGGATGTACCCGTAGGACTCCTCGATGCCCTTCATGGTCTGGCGGAGGTCGATCAGGTAGATCCCGTTCCGCTCCCCGAGGATGAACCGACGCATCTTGGGGTTCCACCGGCGGGTCTGGTGCCCGAAGTGGACGCCCGCGCCCAGCAACTGCTTCATGGTGACGACGGCCATGTGACTGCTCCTTGTGACGGTTGGTTCTCCCGACCACAACACCCCTGGCTGGGGGCGACCGTGGACGCGGCCGGGTACGGCTTCGATACCGCTCGTGCGCCTCGCCGGTTGACGAGGCCCCTCCATGCTAGTCCGGCGACACCTTGCGCTCCACCCGGTAGGCGCGGACCGGACCCGACGGTCAGCCGGTCGCCGAGGTGGAGACTCGTTTGGGCGCCTTGACCCCGGGGGTACCGCTCGTGGCCTCGGCTCCGCCGGCGGCCGCCGCCTTGGACCCGCGGCCCGAACCGGCTGCGGCCTTGCCGCCGCTGCCGGTTCCGCTGGCGGACTTGGCCTTGGCGGTTGCGGGCCGCCGGCCGGCCGCCTCGGGACGATCGGCGAGTTTGGCCCGGAGCTGGAGTACGGCCTTGGTGTGGATCTGACACACCCGGGACTCGGTGACCCCGAGGATGTCACCGATCTCCGCCAGGGTCAGACCTTCGTAGTAGTACAGGGTGAGCACCGTCTTCTCGCGCTCGGCCATCTGGCTGACCGCCTGGATCAGGGCCTCCTTGGTCTCCTTGACCTCGAAGGTGTCCATGGGGCCGGCGGTGCTGTCGGGAAGGGTCTCCCCGAGGGTGGACCGGTCCGAGCGGTCCCCGCCCCGGAACACCTCGTCCAAGGCGACCACGCCGACGAAGGAGATCTTCCGCAGGGCGGTCTGGAACTCGGCGTCGGTCATCTCGAGATCGGCGGCCACCTCGGCGTCGGTGGGCGTCCGGTGGAGGGTGGCCTCCAGTTTGGAGTAGGACTGCTCCACCGCCCGGGCCTTGGCCCGGACCGACCTGGGCACCCAGTCGATCGAGCGCAGCTCGTCGATGATGGCCCCCTTGATGCGGGGAATGGCGTAGGTCTCGAACTTGATGTTGCGCTGGGGTTCGAAGCGTTCGATGGCGTCGATCAGACCGATGATCCCGTAGCTGGCGAGGTCGGCCTCGTCCACGTGTCGGGGCAGGCCCACCGACACCCGCCCGGCCACATACTTGACCACCGGGGCGTAGTGCACGATGAGTTGGTCCCGCAGCGCACGGTTGCCCGTCTTCTTGTACTCGGCCCACAGCCCGTCGATGCCGTGTCCCGCCGTGTCCAATTTCGTAGCCAATTGTCCCCTTAGGCCCGTGGATGGGTTCCCGAATAGACGGTCAGCAGCCGCTCCTTGCTTACATGAGTGTAGACCTGTGTGGTCTGGAGGCTGGCGTGACCGAGAAGTTCCTGCACGACCCGCAGGTCGGCGCCCCCGTCCAGCAGGTGGGTGGCGAAGGTGTGGCGCAGGGCGTGCGGGTGGGTCGGGACGGGCGAGCGACGGTCGAGGAGACGCCGGACGTCCCGGGGCCCCAGTCGATTCCCCCGCCGGTTGTAGAACAGGGCCTCCGGGGGACTCCCGTCGGCGGCCATCGCCGCCCGCGGCCCGTGGAGCCAGGCCTCGAGGGCGGCGCCGCATCGGTCGTGGATGAGGACCTGGCGCTGTTTGGCGCCCTTGCCGATGACCGTGACCGTACGGCGGCTCAGATCGAGGTCCGGGAGGTCCAGACCGCAGAGCTCCGCCACCCGGAGGCCGCTGCCGTAGAGCAGCTCCAAGACGGCGTCGTCCCGGCGGTCGACCTCGGTGGGCTGGCCGCTCCCCGGGCCCGGGACCGGCTCGAGCAGGTCGTGCAACTCGGCGTGGCCGAGCACCCGGGGCAGGCGGGAATCGCGGGCCGGAGCGGACAGCCGGGTGGAGGGGTCGGCGTCCACCAGGCCCCGTTTGGCGCACCAGACGAAGTACGAGCGGAGGGAGGCCGCCGTCCGGGCGATGGTGGCCTTGGAGTACCGACGGGTGGCCAGGAAGGCCAGGTAGCGACGCAGGACGATCCGGTCCACGTCGGCCGGACCGACCGCGCCCCGCCGCTCGGCCCAGTCTGCGAACCGGCCGACGTCGGTGGAGTACGCCCGGACCGAGGCCGGGGACAGGCCGCCCACCGAGCGGCGGTAGGCGTCGATCTCCCAGGGCACGGGAGAACAGTACCGGCCCCGGCAGGTTGCGGCGGGTACCCCCGCCGGACCCGTCGTCGACTCCCGACGGCGGCGGTGGCGGTCAGGCACCCATCGCCGGGGACCGAGGGCTATCGTCATGGCAGCACGCTGGGAACCCGACGGTTACCGGGGGGTCATCTGGCCTCCGGCCCCTGTCGGGCGGATGTGGCGTGCGGGACAGCGCAGCAGCGTGTGATGAGGCCCGGAGCCATACCGCTTCGGGGTCCGGACCCAAGGGGGATCATGACTGATCGAATCGACCGCCGCTCATTCCTGGCCCGGGGTGCGGCCACCGGCGCCGGCATCGCCGTCGTGGGTACGTCGGGCGGCCTCCTGGCGGCTTGCAGCTCGGGATCGGACTCGAGCTCGAGCACGACTTCGGGATCGGGGTCCGACACCGGCTCCCATCCGAACGGCGTCTCCACGGCCACCCCCAAGAAGGGCGGTTCGCTGATCTTCGGGGTGGACGCCGAGGAGAAGGGCTTCTCCACGACGATGGGCACGTTCGACGAGGTGGGGATCATGTACGCCCGCACGGTGTTCGACCCGCTGATGATCCTGAGCGCCAGCGGCACCCCCCAGCCCTATCTGGCCCAGTCGGTCACCCCCAACAGCGACTACACGGTGTGGACCATCACCATGCGGCCCAACCTGGTCTTCCACAACGGCGCCCCCTGTGACGCCGCCGCGGTGGCGGCGAACTTCAACGCCCAGAAGGCCTCGGCCCTCACCGGTCCGGCACTGGTCAACGTGTCCAGCGTCACCGTGACCAGTCCGTTGGTGGTCACGGTGAGCATGAAGTCCCCCTGGGTACCGTTCGACTACTACCTGACCGGCGGTATCGGCGGTCAATTCGCCTTCATCGCCGAGCCCACCTGGCTGGCCAGTGGCAGCCAGACCAACCCGGTGGGGACAGGTCCGTTCGTCTTCCAGTCTTGGAACCCCAACGACCACTTCACGGCGACCAAGAACCCCCACTACTGGCGGCCGGGCTTCCCGTATCTGGACTCCATCACCTACAAGCCGATCACCGACACCGAACAGATCCTGGCCAGCCTGACCTCGGGCGCCATCGACATCATGCACAGCGACACTCCCGACGTGATCAGCCAGCTGCGTAGCAACACGTCCCTGGCGTACATCGACGATTCGAAGAACGTGGCCGGCGAGCCGGACATGGGCTGCATCCTGCTCAACCTGTCCAAGCCCCCGTTCAACAACCTCAAACTGCGCCAGGCCACGGCCTACGCGGTGAGTTCGGCCCAGTACGTGGCCGTCATCGACAAGGGGGTGAACGCCACCTCCAACGGTCCGTTCGTCCCCGGCTCCCCGTACTATGTGGCCGACAACAACTACCCGGCCTACAGCGTGGAGAAAGCCAAGTCGTTGGTGAGCCAGGTGGCCCAGGAGACCGGTCAGCCGGTGGCGGTCTCCCTCAACCACGTCCCCGACCCCAACACCACCCGGATCGCCGAGTACCTTCAACAGCAGCTCCAGACGGTGGGGATGAAAGTCACCCTGGCCCCGGTCCAGCAGGCCGACATCATCAACACCGCCCTCCTCGGATCATTCGAGGCCCAGGTCTGGCGCCAGTTCGGTGCGGTCGACCCCGACCTCAACTACATCTTCTGGAGCCCCACTAACGCCAACACGCCGGTGTTCGCCATCAACATGGCCCGCAACACCGACCCCGACATGCAGACCGCGCTGCTGAAGGGGCGCCAGTCCCCCTCTCAGGCCGACCGCTCCGCCGCCTACCAGGAGGTGAGCAAGCTGATGGGCAAGGACATCCCCTATGTGTGGTTCGACCGGAGCACCTGGTCCGTCGCCGCCCAGCCCAAGGTGGAGAACTTCGCCAACCCGTCCACCCCGGCCGGCGGCAAGGCCTTCCCGCTCATCGGCGGGTCGATCTGGCCCACCCAGATCTGGCTGAACTCCTGACCGGTCACGACCGCCTGCTGCCGGAGGCCGGGGCGGTCGTGCCATGATCGGAGGATGAGCCGCATCCTGATCGTCGAGGACGACGAGCGGATCCGGTCCTCGATGCGCCTGGCCCTCGAGGACGAGGGGTACACGGTGGAGGACGTCGCCAGCGGCGAGGACGCGGTCGGCCGCTTCGCCGAGGACCCCTTCGAGCTGGTCCTCATCGATCTGATGCTGCCGGGCATCGACGGCTTCGAGGCCTGCCGCACGCTGCGCCACCAGAGCACCGTCCCGATCATCATGGTCACCGCCCGGTCCGACACCCACGATGTGGTGGCCGGGCTGGAGGCCGGGGCCGACGACTACGTGACCAAGCCCTTCGTGGCCAAGGAGCTGGCCGCCCGCATCCGGGCCCTGCTCCGCCGCTCCCGGCCGGACGAGGCGGACGGCTCGCTGCTCAGCTTCGGAGACGTCCGGATCGAGCCTGACGCCGGAGTGGTGCGTCGGGGCGAGGAGGAGGTCCACTGCACCCGCACCGAGTTCCGGCTGCTGTGTGAGCTGGCCGAGCACCCCGGCAAGGTCCTGAGCCGTGAGCACCTGCTGGAAGAGGTGTGGGGCTACGACTACTTCGGGGACGGTCGGTTGGTCGACGTCCACGTGCGGCGGCTGCGCACCAAGGTGGAGCCGGACCCGGCCAACCCCCGGTTCATCCTGACGGTCCGGGGCATGGGCTACAAGCTGGCGGTCTGACCGGTGTCCCGGGCGGAACCGGCCCCGGCGGCCGGCCGCGACCCCGCACCGTCATCGGCCAACCAGCCGATGACCCTGGAGACGCCGACCACCCGGCGGCATCGCACCCGGCTGTCCCGCAACCTCGGTCTACGGGCCCGGGTGACGGCGACCTTCGCCATCGGGGCCTTCGCGCTGTCGACGATCATGGCCGGCATCACCTACTTCGCCGCCCGGCAGAGCTTCCTGAACGAGCGGCAGGGCGCCGACCAGCGCCAGGCCTTCGCCAACGCTTCGCTCATCCGGAACGCGCTGCGCTCCTCGGGACCTCAGGCCGGCCAGCTCATCGGCTCGGTGGACACCCTGCCCGGCTCCCTGTCCGTCCTCCACACCGGGGGCAAGTGGTACGAAACGTCGATCTCGGTGGGCCAGAGCGCCATCCCGCAGCAGCTCCGGTCGATGGTGCTCGACGGGACGCCCGCCTACCAGTTCTTCTCCCTCGGCGACACCCCTCAGATCGTGATCGGCGTGCCCCTCCCGGCCGAGCACGCCGCGTACTTCGAGGTCTTCTCGCTCGACGAGCTGGCCAGCACCCTCCGGACCCTGGCCTTCGCCCTGGCCGCCGCGGCCCTGGTCACCACCTTGGCCGGTGCCGCGCTCGGGCGGTGGGCTAGCGGCCGGGCGCTGCGACCGCTGACCGGGGTCACCGAGGCCGCCGTGGCCATCGCCGGCGGGCAGCTGGACACCCGGGTCGAGGCCGGTGACGACGTGGACCTCCAGGAGCTGGCCTCGGCCTTCAACCGGATGACCGGGAACCTCCAGGAACGAATCGAGCGGGAGGCCCGCTTCACCTCCGACGTGAGCCACGAGCTCCGGTCCCCGCTCACCACGCTGTCGGCCACGGTGGGGGTGCTCGAGGGACACCGTGACGAGCTGAGCGTCCGGGCCCGCAGCGCGCTCGACCTGCTGGACGGGGACCTGAAACGCTTCACCCGGATGGTGGACGACCTCCTGGAGATCTCCCGGTTCGATGCCGGATCGGCCGAGCTCTCCCTCGACGAGGTCGACCCGGGGGAACTGGTCAGCCGGGCGGTCGGGGCCTCGGCCCCGGTCGGGGAGGACGGCCACCGGGCGCCGGTGGTCTTCCCGGTGGAGATCGAGCCCGGGGTCGAGGGACTCCGCCTCCGGGTGGACAAACGCCGCTTCGAGCGGGTGATGGCCAATCTGGTCGAGAACGCCACGCTGTACGCCGGCGGTGTGACCCGGGTGGTGGTGGCCCGGTACCCCGAGGTCGGCGTTCCGGCTCGGAGCATCCGGGTCATCGTCGAGGACCAGGGTCCCGGCGTACCCCCGCCCGACCGCCACCACCTGTTCGAACGCTTCTACCGGGGCAGCCGGGCCGGGCGGCGGGAGTCGAGCGAGGGTACCGGTCTGGGCCTGTCCCTGGTGGCCGAGCACGTCCGGCTGCACGGCGGGTCCATCTGGATCGAGGACGCCCCGGTCCGCGGCTCGCGCTTCGTGATCGAGCTGCCCCTCTCGCCGGGAGACACCGGGCGGGGCCTGGCATGACCGGTCGGCGCCGCCCCCGCCGGTGGTCGGGAACCATGGTCCTGGGCGTGACCGTGGCGGTGAGCCTGGCCGCCTGCGGCATCCCCGCCGGTGGCCCGACGGCCATCAACAAGAACAATGTCCCCCTGCAGCTGCTCAGTCCGGCCACACCGACCACCGTGGGATCGGGTGTCCCGCCGGCGGTGGGCGTACCCGAGCTGATCTTCCTGGCGGCGCCGACCCAGACCCTGGCGCCGGTCACCCGGGACATCGCGGTCCCGAAGACCATCAACACCACCCTCACCGAGGTCCTGGGCGCACTCCTCGAGGGTCCGACCGCCACCGAGTCGGCGACCGGGCTCACCACCTTCCTCACCGGGACGAAGACCCAGGTGTCGGCCAAGGTGAGCGACGGCGTGGCCACGGTCGACTTCACCACCAATCCCGTCGAGGTGGTCGGGGCCAACCAGACCCTGGCCATCGCCCAGGTGGTCTTCACCGCCACCCAGCAACCCGGTGTCACCTCGGTCCAGTTCCAGATCGCCGGCCGCCCGATCGGGGTTCCGACCGCCAGCGGCGCCACCGTCGCCGGTCCGGTCGACCGGACCTCCTACCAGCCCCAGGCCCCCGTGGCCTGACCGACCGACTCAGGCCGGCGAGCCCGCCACCCATGCCACCCGGGGGGCGTCGGCCCACAGGTGCTCGAGGTCGTAGAACTCCCGCGCCTCGTCGAGGAACACGTGTACGAGGAAGTCCCCGTAGTCCATCAGCACCCACCGGGCGTCGTCGAGCCCCTCCACCCGGACCGGCTTCCGACCTCCCGACGCACCGACCTGACGCTCCACCTCGTCGACGATGGTCTTCACCTGCCGTGAGTTCCGCCCGCTGGTGATCACGAAGGCGTCGGTCAGGCCGAGGAGCTCGCCCATGGCCAGGATGGCCGTGGCCTCCCCCGACTTCGCATCGGCGGCACGCGCCGCCACCAGCGACTCATCGGGGACGGTGGGATCATCGTGACCGGCGACAGGTGCGGCACTGAGTGATGTCAACGGTTGCCTCCTTCAGCCGCCGGGGCGGCTCGGTTGGGGATGGCCGGATGGGTGGGAACCGGGAGCGGTCCCGCGGCCGACGGGTCGGACCGGGGCAGGGCGGCCAGGCCGTAGGGGCGGGTGCGAGCCATGTTCACGATCAGGATAGTGAGGACCAGGCACACCGCCACCACCAGCCCACAGGCCAGGGCCAGGTTGCGACGGATCCGCCGGGCCTCCCGCTGGGTCTTTCGGTCGGCTCTCGAGACCGGCAGGGTCGGTTCGGCGGGCCGTTCCTCCGGATGCTCCGTGCCGACCGATCCCCCGCCCAGTCCGGCGTCGGGGATGCGGTCCGGCTCGCCGGCGGGTTCGGAGCCGGCCGACGGATACGGCTGCCTCGACCGTCTGGGGTACCCGGACTTGGTCTGCGTTGGCCGCACGCTCATCTGCCCGTAGCGTACAGACCTCGCTGGCGGATGCAACGGATCACGGCCTCGGGCACCAGGCCGTCCACCGGCTGGCCCTGCTCCAGGCGCCGCCGCAGCTCGGTGCTGGACACATCGAGCGGGGCCACCGGGACGGTCACCGCCCTCCAGCCCGGAGGGGGCTCGGTCAGGGGCGCCCCGGGTCGGCCCACAATGGCCAGCGTGACCAGATCCCGCAGGGCCGGCTCGTCGTGCCAGGTGGTGAGGCCGGGGACCACGTCGGCCCCGACCACCAGGATCAGCTCCGCCCCGGGCTCCCCCCGCAGGAGCTGCCGGACCGTATCGATGGTGTAGGAGGGGCCGCCCCGGTCGAGTTCGGTCCGGCTGGGCACCAGGCCGGGCCAGCCGACCGCGGCCGCCTCGACCATGGCGAAGCGGTCCTCGGCCGGGGTGACCGGGCGACCACCCTCCTTCTGCCAGGGCCGATTGGCCACCACCAGCAGCATGCGGTCCAGATGGAGGGACACCCGGACCGCTTCGGCCAGCTCCAGGTGGGCGGTATGGATGGGATCGAAGGTGCCCCCGAAGAGGCCGATGCGCGGACCGCGGGCCGCCACCCCTAGGTCCCGGCCAGGGCGTCCACCACCGGCGCGAGCGCCTCCATCTCGGCCTCGTGCACCACCACGTAGGAGAAGCCGAACTCCTCACGCCGCTGCCGGAGGGTCTCGGCGATCTCATCGGTCGTGCCGATCAACGCGATCGGTGAGCCGCTGATCTGGTCGGGCTTGACCGACAGGGCGCCGGCCAGGCGGGCCACGGCGTCGTGGCGATCCGGCACCACCTGGACCAAGAACGTCAAGACCTGCAGCTCGAGCTGGTCGAACCGCGCCCCGGCCGCCCGCCGGATCCATTCGATGCGTTGGTGGTAGTACTGCGCCGAGGTGGTCTCGAGGACCTCGGGGCCGATGTAGCCGGCAGCCAGGCTCGGATTGACCCCGACGATGTCGGCTTCGCGGGCCGCGATGCCGAGCACCCGCTGCCCGCCACCACCGATGATCACCGGTGGATGGGGTCGTTGGACGGGTGCAGGCGACCCCACGGCTGCGGCGAGCTGGTAGTACTCGCCCTGGTAGGTGACCTCTCCGCCGGCCCAGAGGGCCTTGCACACCGCCAGGCTCTCGGCCATGCGGGAGATCCGGATACCGGCGGGGTCGGCCGGTATCCCCGACTGCTGGTAGTCGCTGGTCATCCATCCGGCGCCCAGTCCGAATTCCACCCGTCCCCCCGAGAACACGTCGAGGGTGGCCACCTCCTTGGCCAGCACCACCGGGTGCCGGTAGTCATTGCCGAACACGAGCGAGCCGACCCGCAGGGTGGTGGTGGCCTCCGCCGCCACCGTCATCGCCACCAGCGGACCGAACTGGTCGTCGAAGTGATCGGGGATGAACAGGGTGGAATACCCGAGGTCCTCGATCCGCCGGGCGGTGGCCCGCCAGCCGTCGGCAGTCTCGACCTTGGACAGCTGGACACCGAACCGGAACGGGGGCATGGCCCGAGCCTAGGGCGGAAGGCCTTACGCTGGTGGCGTGGCACAGGACCTGTCGATGACCCCGTGGGCACCCGATTCGTGGCGGTTGCGGCCGGCCGCTCAACAGCCGGTGTGGCCCGACGACGGCGAGCTGAAGCGGGTCCACACCCAGCTGGCCGGGCTCCCGCCCCTGGTGTTCGCAGGCGAGGCCCGGCACCTGACCCAGGCCCTGGGTGAGGCGGCCCAGGGTCGAGCCTTCGTCCTCCAGGCCGGGGACTGCGCCGAATCCTTCACCGAGTTCAGCGCCGACGCCATCCGCGACAAGCTCAAGGTCATCCTCCAGATGGCCGTGGTGCTCACTTACGGCGCCGGCGTACCCGTGGTCAAGCTCGGCCGCATCGCCGGGCAGTTCGCCAAGCCCCGCAGCTCGCCCACCGAGCGGGTCGGTGACCAGGTCCTCGATTCCTTCCGGGGTCACATGGTCAACGACGACCTGCCCGAGCGGTCGGCCCGCGTGCCCGACCCCCGCCGACTGGTGACCGCCTACCAGCAGTCCGTCTCCACCCTCAACCTGCTACGGGCCTTCACCAAGGGCGGATTCGCCGACCTCAACCAGATCCATCAGTGGAACCAGGAGTTCGTAGCGTCCTCCACCGAGGGCCAGCAGTTCGAGGACATCGCCGAAGGCATCGACCGGGCCCTGCGGTTCATGGCCGCTTGCGGCATCAACCTGACCGCAGAGGACACCCTCCACGAGGTCGATTTCTGGACCAGCCACGAGGCCCTGATCCTCGACTACGAAGAGGCCCTGACCCGGCGGGACTCGCTGACCGACGAATGGTACGACTGTTCGGCCCACATGCTGTGGGTGGGCGAGCGGACCCGCCAGCTCGGCGGCGCCCACTGTGAGTTCCTGTCGGGCATCCAGAACCCGGTCGGGGTGAAGATCGGACCGCCGGCCACCGCCGAGGAGGTGACCGCCTTGTGCGAGCGCCTCAATCCGAACCGCATCCCCGGGCGGTTGACCTTGATCACCCGTTTGGGGGTGGACCGGGTGGAGGTCGGGCTGCCTCCGCTGCTCCGGGCGGTGGCGGACGAGGGTCACCCGGTGGTCTGGGTCTGCGACCCCATGCACGGCAACACCTTCACCGCCGAGGGGGGCCAGAAGACCCGGCGCTTCGACGACATCATCGGCGAGCTCCGAGGGTTCTTCCTGGCCCATCGGGACGTCGGCACCTGGCCCGGGGGCGTGCACGTGGAGCTGACCGGCGATGACGTGACCGAATGCCTGGGCGGGGTCGAGGACGTCCTGGAGGACCAGCTCCACCAGCGGTACACCACCACCTGCGATCCTCGTCTGAACGCCCGCCAGTCCCTGGACCTGGCCTTCGCCGTCGCCGAGCTGCTCCGAGGCTGACCCCGGGGCCTGGCGCCGACCGCCCGGGCGTTGGAGGTCATTGACCTGCCCCTCCCGAGCAACGAGACTGGGTGGGTTCCGGGGCCACCGGGATGCCGCTGCCTCGGCCTCCCACCACCGACGTGCCGTGTTGAGTGGCCCCACGACGTCGATCCCCGGAGATGCCCTTCACCATGCCGTCCTCACCCGTGCCGCGCCCCTCGTCCGCCTGCTCGACCGGCCGGGGTGGGCGCCTCGGACGGCGGGGGGTGGCCGTGTTGGCGGCCGTGGTCCTGACCGTGGCGGCCCCGATGGTCGCCCGGGCGGCCACCGCCTCCGCCGCGCCGCCGACGGCCCACACCACCGCGGTGTCGGCCTACTGGCTGGTGGCGTCGGATGGGGGGATCTTCAGCTTCGGCGGCGCCCCGTTCTACGGCTCGGCCGGCAACATCCACCTCAACCAGCCCATCGTGGGGATGGCCGCCTCGGCCAACAGCACCGGGTACTGGCTGGTGGCGTCGGACGGGGGGATCTTCAGCTTCGGCAATGCGCCGTTCTACGGCTCCACCGGCAACATCCACCTCAACCGGCCGGTGGTGGGCATGGCCGCCGCCCCCAACAGTTCGGGGTACTGGCTGGTGGCGTCGGACGGGGGGATCTTCTCGTTCGGCAGCGCCCCCTTCTTCGGGTCCATGGGCAGTCAACACCTCAACCAGCCCATCGTGGGGATGGCCGCCACCCCGGACGGGGGCGGTTACTGGCTGGTGGCCGCGGACGGCGGCATCTTCTCGTTCGGAGACGCCCACTTCTTCGGGTCGACCGGCAACATCCATCTCAACAAGCCCATCGTGGGCATGACCCCGACCCAGGACGGAGGGGGGTACTGGTTCACCGCCTCCGACGGCGGGGTGTTCGCCTTCGGCGACGCGGTGTTCTACGGCTCGTTGGGCAGCGTCCCCCAGAGCCGGCCCATCGTCGCCGTCACCGGCACCGCGGACAGCGGCGGCTACTGGTTCGCCAACAACAACGGGGCGGTGACGGCCTACGGCGACGCCACCTACTGGGGCTCCGCTCCCCAGGTACTCAACCGGCCCATCGTGGGCATGGCCCAGGCCACCGGGACCGGTAACTTCACCGGCTCTTCGTTCCCGTCGGGGTCGTTCGGCTACGACATCTCCAACTTCCAGTGCCCGGGCACCGCCTCGGGCCTCCCCCCGGCACCGCACACCATCGGCGTGGTCGAGGTGGTCGGCTCGTCCAAGGGTGCGGTCAACCGCTGCCTGGTGCCCGAGGCCCAATGGGCCGGAGGCGGACTCAACTTGTACATCTACCTGACCAACGGGGTCGACCCGACTTCGGCCGACGCCGCCTGCGCCTTCACCGGCTCCCAACCGGCCTGCAATTTCGGTTTCAACACCGCGGTGGATGCGTTCGCCAAGGCCCAGGCGGCTGGCATCAACACCTCGGTGGCCTGGTGGCTCGACGTGGAGGACGACTCGCTGAAGAACCAGACCGCGGCGAGCTCGGCCCTGGTGGCGGGAGCCATCGACGGGTTGCACTTCGCCGGCCTGAATGGCGTGGGCATCTACGCCAGTCCCGGACTGTGGAAGAGCATCGTCGGCAATTACACCCCCGCCGTCGCCTACTGGGCCGCGTCGTGGGGACCCAACCCCGTCACCACCTGCCAGGGCGTGAAGTCGCAGTACTCGGGCCTCCCGGCCGGTCCGGTGCAGATGGTCCAGTACAGCTCGCCGAGCTTCGCCACCCCCTATGGGGGGATGAACACCAACTACGACGACGACTACGCCTGCTGAGACCCCACGCCGGTGGGCCCCGGTGGTGGTCAGCCGACCGGGTGCGGCGCGGCCAGGTGGGTGGCGTCGTTGTAGCCGAGCAGGCCCCAGCGGTCGTCGTCCACCTCCCAGCAGGTCATGGAGGCGTGTCGGGTCCGGAGTTGGAGCCGGGCTCCCTCCAGGCCCCCGGCCACCGGGACCTTGGCCAGCAGGGACGCCTCGATCACCCCGGCGTGACAGGCCACCACCACCAGCTGGCCGACGTGGCGTGCGGCCAGGGTGTCGAGGGCGCCGGCCACCCGCTGCACAAAACCGACCCAGCTCTCGCCGCGGGGGGCGATGGGCTGGTGGGGGTCGGTGTCCCAGTCGAGGGTCCCGAACCGCTCGGTGTACTCACCCCACGCCAGGCCGTCGGCGTCCCCGGGATGGAGCTCGCACAACGCGCACTCGGCCACCGGCTCGGGGGGCCGGGATCGATCGCCGGTGGCGGCTCCCCCCACCAGGGCCGGGGCCAGCAACTCGGCCGTCTCGAGGGCCCGGGGCAGCACACTGGCGTAGAGGGCGTCGGTGCCGGCCAGTTCGCCGGTGAAGGCCAGGCGCTCCCGCAGGAGTCCCACCTGCCGGCGGCCCACCTCGGTCAGGCCTTCACAGCCGATGGGCCCCCCGCACACCCCCGAGACGTTGCACACCGCCTCACCGTGGCGGACCAGGACGATCCGGGTGGCGTCCGGAGAACGCGCCGCGATGGTCCGGATGCCGGCCGGGACGGGGCTGGACCGGCCGGCGCCGACCGCCACGCCGCTCGTCCCTGCGCCGGCCATGCCGTCGAACCCACCCGCTCCGGCGCTCACGCCAACTCCCCCACGAAGCGCTCCAGTTGCCGGAGCGTACGGCACTCGACCACGTCGTCGCAGTGGACGGCGTACTCCCCGACGATGGAGTCGCCCGAGTCCCAGTAGGCCCGGGGCTCGGGATTGAGCCAGTAGACGTGCCGGGCCCGAGTCTGGAGCTCCTTGATGACCCAGGCCTGGGACGAGTGATAGTTGTTGCGGGCGTCCCCCAGCAGGAGGACGCTCGTCCGCGGGGTGATCTCCTCGCCCCATCGCTCCCAGAACACGTTGAAGGCGTGCCCGTAGTCGGAGTGTCCGTCCACCCAGATGACGTCGGCCTCGGTGTTGATCCGGTGCACCGCCTCGGCCGGATCGTCGACCCGGTCGAAGAACCGGGTGACCTCGTCGATCCCGTCGATGAACACGAAGCTGCGCACCTTGGAGAACTGGGAGCTGATGGCGTGGACCAGGTGCAGGGTGAACCGGGCGAAACTGGCCACCGAACCCGAGATGTCGGCGATGACCACGATCTCCGGCTTGGACGGGCGAGGGTAGCGGAATTTGGGCTCGACCGGCACCCCTCCGGTGGAGAGGCTGTGGCGCACCGTGGATCGGAAGTCGAGCGGGCCCTTCCGGCCGTGCCGGCGCTTGCGGGCCAGCCGGACGGCCAGCTTGCGGGACAAGGGGACCAGTGCCTTGCGGAGGGCCACCAACTCCTCCCGGGTGGCGTGCATGACATCGATGTCCTCGGGCAACGGCTTGCGCAACGACTTGGCCAGGGCCTCACTCCCGCGGTCGGCGACCAGCCGCCGTCGGATCTCGTTCTCGATCTCGGCCCGCAGCTGGTCGATGCGGGCCTGGAATTCGTCCCGCAGCAACCGCTCCTCCAAGGTGGTGAGCGTGACCGGCGGGGCGCCGGCGTCGGTCTCCTCGTTGAGGGCGCGGGTCGACGCCCGGGCCTCGGACATGAGCCGCTCCATGACGCCGTCGAGGTCGAGGTTCCGCAAGGTCCGGTACAGGTAGTAGGTCCCGCCCACCGGACGCCCGGCCTCCATCCCGGCGTACCGGCTCACCGCCTGCCGGGCCACCGCGGCCACCATGGCGCCGTTGGCCCCGAGCAAGGCCTTGTACAACAGGTCGGCCAGCTCCTCGGGGGTCATGCCCTCCCCGCCACCGCTCCCCCGACCTCGGCCCTGGCCCCGCTGGTCGCCCTGGCCGTTCATCTGGCCGGTGTCGTCCGTCTCCGGCCGGCCCGACGGGTCCTGGTCCTCGTCGATCCGGTACTCGGGGCCCCGCAGGGAGAAGTAGATCTCAAAGGCCGTCTCGTAGGCCCGCCAGTGCGCCGACGACTTCACCAGGCTGGCTCCGAGGGTGTACTTGAGTGCCTCGCGGTCGTCGATGGGGACATGGCGCAGCGCCTCGGCGGCGTCGAGGTGCTCGGTCAGAGAGACCGGGATGCCTGCGGCGCGCAGCTCGCCCACGAACCCGGTGAGGAGATCGAGCATGGCGTGTCCCCCGACCTCAGTCGGGCGACTCCACCCCGGCCAGCTCCTTGGCGGCGCGCTCGATGTCGGTCTGGTACTTGAGCAGGATGTGCAAGGTGTCCCGGGCCTGGTCGACATCGATCGACTCCACCCCGAGGACCACCAGGGTGCGGGCCCAGTCCAAGGTCTCCGACACCGACGGGTCCTTCTTCAGGTCCAAGGTGCGGAGGGAGCGCACGATGCGGGCCACCTGGTCGGCCAGCGACTGGCTGATCCCCGGCACCCGGGTCTCGATGATGGCGCGCTCCCGGTCGAGCTGGGGATAGTCGATGTGCAGGTACAGGCAGCGCCGCTTGAGGGCCTCGGACAGCTCGCGGGTGTTGTTGGAGGTGAGGAAGACCAGCGGGATCTGGGTGGCCCGTACCGTTCCCAGTTCCGGGATGGACACCTGGTATTCCGAGAGGATCTCCAGCAGCAGCGCCTCGGTCTCCAGCTCCACCCGATCGACCTCGTCCACCAGCAGGACCACCGGCTCGGGCGACCGGATGGCCTCCAGCAGGGGTCGGGCCAGCAGGAACTCCTCGGCGAAGATGTCCTCCTCCAGCTGCTCCCACGACTGCCCCGAGTCGGCCTGGATGCGCAGCAGCTGCTTCTTGTAATTCCACTCGTAGAGGGCCTTGGACTCGTCGAGTCCTTCGTAGCACTGCAGCCGGATCAACCGGCTGCCGGTGAGCCGGGCCACCGATTTGGCCAGCTCGGTCTTGCCGGTGCCGGCCGGTCCCTCCACCAGGACCGGCTTGGCCAGTCGGTCGGCCAGGAACACCACCCCCGAGATGCCGTCGTCGGCCAGGTAGTCCACCCGGGCCAGTCCTTGGCGCACGGCGTCGATGGAGTCGAACCGCGGGGCGCCGGCCACCGGGAAACCGGAGGTGATCTCGGCGCTCGCTCCCCGCCCGTCGACCGGGTCCGCCACCCCGGTCATGACCGCACCTGCCCGGATCCGTGGACCACGTACTTGACCGAGGTCAGCTCCCGCAGTCCCATCGGACCCCGGGCGTGGAGCTTCTGGGTGGAGATCCCGATCTCGGCCCCGAGGCCGAGCTCCTCACCGTCGATGAAGCGGGTGGAGGCGTTGACCAGGACGGCCGCCGCGTCCACTTCGGTGGTGAACCGGTCGGCGGCGGCCAGGTCACCGGTGACGATGGCCTCGGAGTGTCCCGAGCCGAATCGGGCGATGTGGTCGAGGGCCGCATCGAGGTCGTCGACCACGGCCACGCTCAGGACGAGGTCGAGGAACTCGGTGGCGAAGTCCTCGTCGGTGGCCGGGTCGACATCCGGGAGCACCTGGCGGGTGGCCGCGTCACCGCGGATGGTCACCCCGGCCAGCGAGGTCGACAGCCGGGGGAGGAAGGCCTCGGCCACCTCCCGGTGGACCAGCACCGTCTCGGCGCTGTTGCACACCCCCGGTCGTTGCGTCTTGGCGTTCACCACGATCGATTCGGCCATGGAGAGGTCGGCGCCCCGGTCCACGTAGACGTGGCAGTTGCCGGCCCCGTCGAGGACATAGGGCACGGTGGCGTGCTCGAGCACCGATGCCAACAGGGAGGGGCCGCCCCGGGGGATCAGGCAGTCGATGAGGCCCTCGAGCCGCATGAACGAGACCGCCGATTCCCGGCTGGTGTCCTCCACCAGGGTCACTGCGTCGACCGGCACCCCGGCCTTGTCCAGGCCGTCCCGCAGGATTCCGGCCACGGCCAGGTTGGTGGTGATGGCCGACGACGAGCCCCGCAGCATGACGGCGTTGCCGGCCTTCAGACACAGTCCGGCGGCGTCACTGGTCACGTTGGGACGGTTCTCGTAGATGATCCCCACCACGCCGAGGGGGACCCGCACCCGCGCCACCCGGAGGCCGTTGGGCCGCACCCAGCCGTCCACCACTTCGCCCACCGGGTCGGGCAGGGCCGCCACGTGGCGCAGGCCGGTGGCCATGGCGTCGACCCGGCCGGAATCGAGGCGGAGCCGGTCGAGGGCGGTGGTATCGGCTCCGGCCGACTCGGCCCGCCCGAGGTCGGTGGCGTTGGCCGCCAGGACGGCACCGGTCCGCTCCACCAGGAGGTCGGCCGCCCGGTGCAGGGCTTCGTTACGGGAGGCCGACGAGGTCGCGGCCACCTGCCGGCCGGCGGTCACGGCCCGCCGAC
This sequence comes from uncultured Acidimicrobiaceae bacterium, assembly GCA_963833585.1. Classification (GTDB taxonomy): domain Bacteria; phylum Actinomycetota; class Acidimicrobiia; order Acidimicrobiales; family RAAP-2; genus Bog-756. The sequence goes on from CAWHYF010000005.1 coordinate 1,008,452, forward strand.
CGAGCTCGTTCAGGCTGATGGATGGGCTCGATTGCACCGTGTCAGCGTACTTGCCGGGCCGCCGGTGGCGGCGACCGGCCCAGGTCACGCCTACTCCAGCACCACCAGGTCGTCCCGGTGGACCACCTCGGGGGTCATGTGGTCGGGCAGTTCGTCCGAGCGCCGACCGGCCCATCGGTCCACCACCGGGGCCGATTGACCCACCAACCCCTTGGCGAACACCCGCCCGTCGGGGTCGGCGATCTCCACGGCGTCGTCGACGGCGAACTCCCCTCGGGTGGAGAGCACTCCGGCCGGCAGCAGGGACCGGCCTCGCTCCACGAGGGCCCGCCGGGCACCGGCATCGACCACGATGGTGCCCGAGGCCCCCACGGCGAAGGCGATCCAGAGCTTGCGGGCCGACAGGCGGCTCTCCCGTGGACGGAAGCGGGTGCCCACCCCGGAGACCGACTCCAGTACGGCGACCAGCACCCCGGGCCGGGTGGCATCGGCGATCACCGCCTCCACCCCCGACCACACCGCCATCTTGGCCGCGGCCAGCTTGGACGCCATCCCCCCGCTGCCCGCCTCCGAGCCCGGTCCCCCCGCAATTCGCTCGAGCTCGTGGTCGATCTCGACCACCTCCTCGATGAGGGAGCCGCCCCCGGTCCGGCGGGGATCCTCGGTGAGCAGTCCGGCGGTGTCGGTCAACAGCACCAGCACCTCGGCACGGACCAGGTGCGCCACCAGGGCGGCCAGCCGGTCGTTGTCGCCGAACCGGATCTCCTCGTCGGCCACGGCGTCGTTCTCGTTGACCACCGGAACCACGCCCAGCTCCAACAGGCGGGTGAGGGTCTGACGGGCGTGGAGGTACTGGCTGCGGTGGGCGAAGTCGAGGGGGGCCAACAGGACCTGGCCGGCCGTGAGCCCGTGTCGCTCGAGTGAATCGCTCCACACCTGCATGAGGCGGTGTTGGCCGACGGCCGCCACCGCCTGGAGGGTGGCCGGATCCGAGGGGCGGCGCTGATCCGGGGCCAACGTGCTCCACCCGGCGGCGATGGCACCCGAGGTGACCACCACCACCCGACGGCCCGAGGCGCGAGCTGCGGCCACCTCGCCGGCCAGCTTCTGGATGGCGGCCGTGTCCACCCGACCGACGGGCGTGGTGACCGACGAGGACCCGATCTTGACCACCACCGGCCCGGAGGCGGCGCGCGACGTGCTCACGACCGCTTGCGCCGGGATGCCGGCGGCCCGGTGAACTCGGGTTGGTCCCGATACCAGACGAAGGACAGCTCACCGATGTGGACCTCGTCCCCGTCGTGGGCCCCGGCCCGGGCCAGGGCCCGGTCCACCCCGATCCGGCGGAGGCGGCCCTGTACGTAGTCTGCGGCCTCGTCGGTGGTCAGGTCGTTCAGGGCCACGGCCCGCTCGGCCACCCGTCCCACCACTCGGAACTGTCCCGGAGCGAGGCGCTCCACCGCGAACCCCTCGGGCAGGGGACGGTGGATGACGATGGTCGACTCCTCCTCGGGCTGGCGGGCGCGGACCTCCGACACCAACTGGGTGAGCCGACCCACCAGGTCCCGGACGCCATGGCCGGTGACGGCCGAGATCACCAGGTCCGGGGCGAACGCCCCGGCCACCACCGGGTCTCCCCCGCCACCGACCATGTCGGCTCCCCCGCCACCGACCATGTCGGCCTTGGATCCCACCACGATCCGGGGACGGTCGAGTAGCTCCGGCCGGTAACGGGCCAGCTCGTGGAGGAGCACCCGTAGCTGTTCGGAAGGGGCCACCTCGGTGACCGGTTCCAGCTCCACCAGTAGGACCAGCACCCGGGCCCGGGTGATGTGGCGGAGGAACCGGTGCCCGAGGCCCCTGCCGTCGGCCGCCCCCTCCACCAGCCCGGGGATGTCGGCCACCGTGAAGTCGGACTGGTCTCCGGTCCGGACCACACCCAGATGGGGCTCGAGGGTGGTGAACGGGTAGTCGGCGATCTTGGGCTTCGCCGCGGAGATGCGCGAGATCAAGGTGCTCTTGCCCACGTTGGGCAGGCCCACCAGGGCCACGTCGGCCACCAGGGCCAGCTCGAGGTCGTACCACTGCTCATGGCCCTTCTCCCCCTGCTCGGCGAAGGCCGGCGCCCTCCGCCGGTTGGTCAGGAAGCTGGCGTTGCCCCGTCCCCCCCGTCCGCCCTCGCCGGCCAGCCATCGATCACCGGCATTGAGCAGGTCCACCAGCACGACCCCGCCGGCGTCCCTGGCCCGGGTCCCCACCGGGACCGGGACCTCGAGGTCCGCGCCCCGGGCCCCGTGCTTCTTCTTGCCGCCACCGTGCCCACCGTCGCCGGCCCGCCGGTGGGGATGGTCGCGGAAGCCCAGCAGAGAGGACTGATTGTGACTGGCCACCAGCCAGACGTTGCCGCCCCGGCCGCCGTCGCCGCCGTCCGGGCCGCCTTTGTCCACGTGGGCCTCTCGGCGGAAGGCCACTGCGCCGGCGCCACCGTCCCCGGCCTTCACGTGGAGTTGCGCCTCGTCGACGAAGCCGGACATGGGTCGATCCTACTGACGGACCGTCGCCGGCCCGGGTGCCGAGGGGATCAGCCCTCGACCAGGACCGTGCGGCGCAGGACGCTCACGGCGTCGGTGACCCCGAGGGACTCGGCGAGGGCGGCGTAGCTGCCGTAGTCGGAACGGAGCGAGGCCAGGAACTCCTCCATGGTCTCGGGCAGCACCTGGAGGACGGAGGGCGCATAGTGCATGACCTCCTCGACCGAGTCCGGGTACTCCGCCTTCAGTCGGTCGAGGAGCCGCTCCATGGCCGGGGCGCTGAGGGTGTAGTCCGCCACGATGGTCTCGTCGGGCACCCCGAGGAAGGCCAGGACCAGGGCCGAGAGCACGCCGGTCCGGTCCTTGCCGGCGCTGCAGTGGAAGACCGCCGGCAGGGACCCTCCTGCGGCCAGGGCGGCGAACGCCCCGCTCAGGGCGGGACCTCCCTCCGAGACCATCTGGTGGTAGCGGGCGGCCACATACGACGCCTCGGACCAGGACGGCAGCTCCTCGGGGGTGGGAAGCACGTCGAACAGGGGCAGGTCGACGTACCGGACGGGTACGTCGACCACCGGGAAGCGACCCCGCTCCCGGGCCTCGTCCACCGTGCGCAGGTCGATCACCGTGGCCACCCCGAGGCCGACCAGCTGGTCCCGATCGGCTTCGGTCAGCCGGTGCAGGCCGTCGGCCCGGAACAGCCGGCGCCACCCGGTCCGGAGACCGTCGGTGGTGCGGTAGCCGCCCAGGTCCCGGAAGTTGACGCATCCTTCGAAGGCCAGGGCCCGGGTGGGCTCGGGGTGGGGCGTGCCCGCAGTCAGGGTGTCGGGGCCGGCCATGATCGGGGATCGTACCGTCCCGTTCGGCCCCCCGAACGGGTCCCCGGATGAATTCTCCGTGTTGGGGGTCAGGCGGGGGTTACCACCTCGACCAGCTTCCGGCCCTTGCGGCTGGAGAACTGCACGGTGCCGTCGGCCAGGGCGAACAACGTGTCGTCGCCCCCCAGGCCCACATTGACGCCTGGATGGAACTTGGTGCCGCGCTGACGGACCAGGATGGCCCCGGCCCGGACCTCGTTGCCCCCGAACCTCTTCACGCCCAAGCGCTGGGCGTTCGAATCGCGCCCATTGCGGGTCGAACCGCCACCTTTGGTCTTCGACATCAGCCTGCTCCTTGTGTCTCGATCGTTCGCCGACGGTGAGGACTAGCCGGCCGCGCTGATCGCCGTGATGGCGATGGTCGAGTACCGCTGACGGTGTCCCCACCGGGTGGACTGGTTCGACTTGTTCTTGTAGGTGAACCCCCGGACCTTGGGCCCGAGCTCCTCCCCCACCACGGTGGCCGTGACGGAGGTCCCGGCCAGCTGGGTCGGGGTGGCCAGGACGGTGTCACCGTCGACCACCAGCACCGGAGCGAAGGTCACCTCGGCTCCCAGGGCCTGTCCCAGCAGCTCGACCCGGAGGGTCTGGCCTTCGGCCACCCGCTCCTGCTTACCTCCGGTTTTGATCACGGCGTACATAGGGGTGCAACTCTACTACAGCCGGATCAGAGCTCGGGGTCGTCGAACACGATGCCGCGGCCCCCGCAGACCTCGCAGGTGGTGGACATGGACTCGATCAGGCCTTCGGACACCCGCTTGCGGGTCATCTCCACCAGCCCCAGCTCGGAGATGTCGAAGACCTGCGTGCGGGTCTTGTCCCGGGCCAGGGCCGAGCGCAAGGCCGAGCCCACCTTGTCCCGGTTCTCCCGGATCTCCATGTCGATGAAGTCGATGACGATGATCCCACCGATGTCCCGGAGCCGGAGCTGGCGCGCCACCTCCTCGGCGGCTTCCAGGTTGTTCCGGTAGACCGTCTCCTCCAGGTTGGTGGTACCCACGTTCTTGCCGGTGTTGACGTCGATGACGGTGAGCGCCTCGGTGCGATCGATGACCAGGGAACCCCCCGAGGGAAGGAACACCTTGCGGTCCAGGGCCTTGTGCAGCTGCTCGTGGACGTGGTACCGCTCGAACACCGGGAGGGCCTCGGCCTCCGGGTCGAAGTACTCCACCCGGTCGGCCAGCTCCGGGTTGACCGCCCCCACGTAGTCGCGGACCTGCTCGTAGAGGGCCAGGTCGTCGATGACCACGGCCCGGTACTCACGGTTCAGCTCCTCCCGGATGACCCGCACCGCGATGGCCGGCTCCCGGTAGAGCAGGGCGGCCCCCTGACCCTTGGTGGCCTGGGAGGCGATGCTCTCCCACTGCTCCACCAGACGAGCCACGTCGTTGCCCAGCTCCTCGGCGCTGGCTCCGGCCGCCGCCGTGCGGACGATCAGCCCGTGTCCCTCCGGCCGCACCGCGTCGACGATCCGCCGCAGGCGCTTGCGCTCGCTGTCCTCCAGCCGCTTGGAGATGCCGTAGGCGGTGCTGTTGGGGACCAGGACCACGAACCGGCCGGGGAGCGAGACCTCCTGGGTGAGCCGGGCGCCCTTGGCCCCGATGGGGTTCTTGGTCACCTGACACAGGATGGTCTGACCCGGACGCAGCAGCTGTTCGATCCGGGGTTGGCCCGAGGAGGGCGACTCCACGTCGTCGGTGTCGTAGCGCACGTCTCCGTGGTACAGGACCGCGTTCTTCGGGGTGCCGATGTCGATGAAGGCCGCCTCCATCCCCGGCAGCACGTTCTGAACCCGGCCCCGGTAGATGTTGCCGTCGATCTGGGTGGCGTCGTCGGAGGCCCGGGAGATGTAGTGCTCGACCAGGGTCCGACCCTCGAGGAGGGCGATCTGGGTCATTTCGGGACGGACGTGCACGCAGATCATGTACCGCCCGACCGCCTTGCCCCGGCGCTCCCGGCCACCCCGGCGGCCCTCGGTCTTCGCCCCGGTCTCGGCCCGCGGCTTTCCGGACGACCCGCTCCTGCCGCCGCCGGGCCCGGTGCCGGCCGCCGCGCCGTTGGCGGTGGCTCCCCGGTCGGTGCCGGCGGCCGACCGGTCCCCGGTGCCGCCCCGTTGGCGGGACCGTCCCCCCCGCCGGTCCGGCCCGGGTTCCTACCTCCACCGCCGGACCGGACGCCCTCACCCGACGTTTGGGCCCCGGCGGCGCCGGACGAGGCCCCCGGGGGCCGCGCCGGTCGGCTGTCGCCGATCTTCGGGCGCTCGGGGACGGCACGGGGCGGGGTCGGAGGATCGCTGGCGCCGGTCCCTAGGGCCTCGGTCGAGACCATCGGTTCGGCGGCCACTGCCGCCTCCGGACCCGGGTCCGACGGGGCCGGGGCATCCCCGGCCGGGCGAGCCCGGCCACGACCGCCCCGCGACCCGCGCCGCCGCCGGTTCGGCCCGTCTCCCCCGGTGCGCACCCCTGTCCGGTCCCGCGGCCGGCTCCTCGCCGACCGGCCCGCCGGTGGGGGCAGCGGCGTCGGCCCGGGCGTCAGCCCGGGGGGCGGACCCCCTGGTCCCGGTCGCTTCGGCCGCCGCGTCGTTGGCTGTGGGCGCGGTCGACGACCCCGGCGCATCCGCCGGGACCTCCACCGGTTGCCCGGTTGCTCCGTCTGACATCGAATTCCCTTCCGATACTGCTCATGAGGCACGCTCGAGGGCGTGCACGGCGCGGTCGGCGGCGGAAACGGCCCCCCGTATGGCGAGGGGCTCCTCCCGTCGGCCGTCGCGCTCGATCCACTGTTGTGTTCTGCAGGCCCGGTCCAGGACCGGCACCCCCGCGCCCGGACCGTCTCCGGCCGGCGCACCCTCCACTCCGTCCCCGTCCACCGGGTCGGCCACCGCGATCAGGCCCCGTACCAGTTCGACGGGGCGCACCCCTCGGGGCTGGCAGGCCAGTTCGGCCGTCACCGCCAACGAGGGCCCACCCGCCGGTCGGTCACCGGTCGACGGCTCCGGGTCCACCGCCAACGCCAGGACGGATGGCCGCAGGTCGTCGACCTCGTGGCGGCCCTTCCGCTCGCGGGCGATCGGGACCGAGGCCGCGGCCAGCAGGCACGCCACCCGGTCGGCCAGCTCACCTCGGGACATCCCCGAGAACCACATGGACCACGAGCACGAGGTCACTTGCTGCTGCAAGGAGCCGCCGCCGCGCTCCACCGGAGCCGCCCGCGCCACCTCGATGCCCTCCGGCAGGAGGCCGGTCAAACGGGCGGGCAGCGCCTCCAGATCCACCTCGGCCGCCTCCGCCCGGCTGGCGTCGAGGACCACGTCGAGATACTCGGCCCGGGACTCGCACCCGGTGGGTAGGGCCAGTCCGAAGCTCAGCTGGGGGCGGGGGGAGAACCCCTCGGTGTAGGCCAACGGGAGCTGGGCCCGCCGCAGGGCCCGCTCCCACATCCGGGCCGTGTCCCGCTGGCTGGTGAACCGGATCTTGCCGAGCTTGGCGAAACGGAAGCGAATTCGCATCTCAGTCGGTCCCCTCTCCCACTCGCGCCACCGCTCGGACGTCGGCTTCCCGGTCCGGCCCGGGGGCCGGAACGGCACCCGATGGCGCCGTGGAGAGAAATCGTACCGGCACCTGGCCCGCGGTTGAGAGATCCTGGCCCGTGCCCTGGCTCCCACCGGCCGGCGGGACCGCCGAGGCCACCACGTGTTCGACGCCGAAGCCGGTGCAGGCGCCACAGTCGTAGCAAGGGGTCCACCGGCAGTCCGGGAGCCCGTGCTGGGCCAGGGCGTCCAGCCAGTCCTGCCACAGGAAGTCGCGGTGGAGGCCGGCCGAGAGGTGGTCCCAGGGCAGGGCCTCGTCCTCGGTCCGGTGGCGGTAGACCGTGTCCTCCAGCGACATCCCCTGGTCGGCCAGGGCCTCGGTCCAGAGCGCCAGGTCGAAGTACTCGCTCCACTCCTGGAAGGTCCCGCCCCGGCGCCAGACCTGCTCGATGACCGCCCCCATCCGCCGGTCCCCCCGGCTCACGATGCCTTCGGCGGCGGTGGCCTTGGGGTCGTGCCAGCGGATGGTGAGTCCCCGCACCGGCCGGGCGGCGTCGCGGAGCAGGTGGACCTTGCGGGTCAGCTCCTCGATGGTGTTCTGGCCGAACCACTGGAACGGGGTCTGGACCTTGGGCACGAACCCGCCCACCGACGCGGTCACCGTGACCCCCTTGTGATAGCGCTTTCCGATGGCCACGCACTGCTTGGCCAGGGCCACGATGCCGAGGGTGTCCTCATCGGTCTCGGTCGGGAGCCCGATCAGGAAGTACAGCTTGACCCGCTTCCAGCCCTGGGAGAAGGCGGCATCCACCGCGGCGTAGAGATCCTCCTCCCGGATCAGCTTGTTGATCACCTGGCGCATCCGCCAGGTGCCGCCCTCCGGGGCGAAGGTGAGCCCGGTCCTCCGGACCCGCTGGATCTGGGCGGCGGTGCCCACGGTGAAGGCGTCCACCCGCAGACTCGGCAGGCTGACCGACACCTGGCCGGAACACGAAGGATCGTCGATGATCGAGGTCACCGTGCCCTCGATGCCGGAGTAGTCGGCGCTGGACAGCGAGGTCAGGGCCACCTCGTCGTACCCGGTGCGGGCCAGGCCGTCCATGACCATGGTCCGGACCTGCTCGGCGGGACGCTCGCGAACCGGGCGGGTGATCATCCCGGCCTGGCAGAAGCGGCACCCCCGGGTGCAGCCGCGGAACAGCTCGACGTTGAGGCGGTCGTGGACCACCTCGATCAGCGGCACCAGCTGGCGCTTGGGGTAGGGCCAGTCGGCCAGGTCGACGATGGTCCGCTTCTCCACCCGATCGGGTACGTCTTCGAACCGGGGGGTGGTGCCGACCAGCCGGGGCAGGGCCGGACCGGGGCCCGGGGGCGGCTCGGGGGAGAACTCGGCCTGGTAGCAGGCCGGCACGTAGACCCCGTCCAGGCGGGCCAGGCCCCGGAGCAGGGCCAGTCGGTCGGGTGTCCCCGAGCCCGCCCGAACCTTCCAGTCCGCCAGCACGTCGTTGATCTCGCCCACCGCCTCTTCCCCGTCCCCGAGGACGAAGCAGTCCACGAAGTCGGCCAGCGGCTCGGGGTTGAAGGCGCAGTGGCCCCCCGCCACCACCAGGGGATCGTCGAAGCGTCGGTCGGCGGCGCGCACGGCCAGGCCGGCCAGGTCGATCAGATTGAGGACGTTGGTGTAGACCAGTTCGGCCGAGAGGTTGAAGGCCAGGACGTCGAAGGACCCGGCGGCGAGGTGGTTCTCGAGCGAGAAGAGGGGCACCCCGGCCGAACGCATGGCCGCCTCCATGTCCACCCACGGGGCGTAGGCCCGCTCGGCCACGGCATCGGCCCGTTCGTTGAGGATCTCGTAGAGGATCTGGAGCCCCTGGTTGGGCAGGCCGATCTCGTAGGTGTCCGGGTAGACCAGCAGCCACGCCACCGAGCCGCCGCCGTGCTCGGGAGCCTGGGCACCCAGCTCCCCGCCGATGTAGCGGGCCGGCTTGGTGACCTGGGACAAGAGGGGCTCAACCCGTGGCCAGAGGGACTGCATCTCCTTCGCCATCCTAGGGGCAGGCGACCGAAGGGTCGGACCGGGCGTCGGCCGCGACGTCACCCCGAGGCGGACGAGGCCCCGCTGGCGTTGGTGGTGGACGTGGTCGAGCCGCTCCCGGGCGAGGTGGCCGGAGTGGAGGGGGCGGGCAGGGCCACCCCGGTGGTGGCCTGGTACACCTTCTGGACCGGGGGGACGGCCGCCGGACCGATCGGGTGCGTGGCCAGGTAGTCGAAGACCGTGGCCACCACCGGGGCCGATGCGGTGGCCCCGTAGCCGGCCTGGTCGATCACACAGACCACCACGTACTGGGCGGCGGTGGCCGTCGGCCCCCATCCGACGAACCAGGCGGTCGGCTCCTTACCCGGCTCGGTGTCGGCGGTCCCGGTCTTGCCGGCCAGGCCCCCCGGGAAGCTGGCCAGGCCGGGCACGCCGTACGCGGTGCCGCCCTGGGTGTTCACCACACCCTTGAATCCGGCGAGCAGAGCCTGGTAGTTGGCCGGCGAGATGGGGACGTGGCCCACCACCTGGGGGTCGAACTTCTTGACCACCTGACCCGACGGGGAGACCAGGGCCGCCCCCACCTGGGGTGCGTACCGGGTGCCCCCGTTGGCGAAGGTCGAATACGCCACGGCCTGCTCGATGGGGGTGATGTAGGTCCCGCCCTGACCGAAGGCCATCTCGATGTTGTCCCCGGTGTACCACGTGGAGTTGGGGAAGGCCTTGGGGTTCTCGGCGTGCAGCTTGACCCGCTCGGGCTGGCTGTCCACCCGGCCCTGGACCTCGCCGGGCAGGTCGATCCCGGTCAGTTGGCCCAGGCCGTAGCTGGCCGCGGTGTCCTGGATGGGGGTCGCTCCGAACTGGGCGGCCTTGGCATAGAACAGGTAGCCGAGATTGTAGAAGAAGTCGTCGCTCGACACGGTGAGGGCCGAGGTGACGTTGTAGGTGCCGGTCGGGTCACCGGTGCTGTTGTGGAAGATGCAGGTGGTGCTGTTGTACTGGCAGTCCGGGGTCTTGAAGCTGCCGCTGTCGTAGTAGGAGAAGGTGGGGCTGATCAACCCGGCGTTGAGGGCGGCGGTGGCCGTGTTGAGCTTGAAGGTGGACCCGGGGATGTACTGCCCGGCGATGGCCCGGTTGAGGAGGGGAACGTTATTGGCCGGGTCGGAGAGGGCGGCGTACTGGGCGGTGGTGATCCCTCCCACCCATACGGCCGGGTTGTAGGTGGGGTATGAGGACATGGCGTACACCGCACCGGTCTGGGGGTTCATCACGACGACCGCCCCGCCGGTCGCGGCGGGATAGCACCCGGTGTTGTTGTTGCACTGGGGATCGCGCACCCGCCGCAGGTTGGTGATCTGGGTGGCGAGGGCGTTGTCGGCCACCTGCTGGAGGTTGGTGTCGATGTTGGTGACCAGGTTGTCGCCGGGTCCGGCCGGGGTGGTCCTGACCGTTCCCGCCACCTTCCCCGACGGGGTGACCTCGATCCGGTCGGTGCCCGGGGTGCCTCGCAGCTCCGTCTCGTACTGGTACTCGAGGCCGGACTGGCCGAAGGCGTCACCCGCCTGATAGCCCTGGGCCGCCCGGGACTGGAGCTCGGCGGCGTTGATGGTGCCCACGTAGCCGAGGACTTGCGAGGCGGGGTAGCCCATGGAGGCCGGGCCGGGCAGTTCCCCTTGGGGATAGGTCCGTTCGGTGGTCTGGACGGAGGAGACGCCCGGGAAGTCGTCCTGGTGCTCGCTGATGTAGAGGATGTCGGCCAGGATCTGTTGCTGCTCGGCCGGTGAGCTGCCCCCGGTCAGGACCGGTACCGGCTTGTACGGGCTGTAGCGCTGGTCGGCCACGGTGGCCTGGACCTGCTGGACGGTCTGACCGATGAGGGTGGCCAGCCGTCCGATGACCTCGGGGTGGTCCTGGGCCGCCGAGCGGGAGAGGGTGATCTGCTCCACCGGTTGGTTGCCCACCAGCGGATTCCCCGAACGGTCGAGGATGAGGCCCCGGGTGGGCTCGATGGGCACGTCGCGGAGTTGGTCGACCGAGACGGCCTGCGCCGCGGCGGGGCCCTGGAGCACGGTCAGCGCCCACAGCCGCAGCCCCAACAGGGCGAACAGGCCGGCCACCACCACGCCGGCGATCCGGAGCCGGAGTCCGGGCCGGGACTCGCTGGTGTCCGGCGCGTCCAGCATGGTCTCCATGCTGAACCGGCTCTGGCGCATTCTCGGCTGTCTCGGCGTCCTCCGCCGGGAGACCCGGTCCTTCTCGGACCGGACGTAGAGGCGCGAGCCCTTGAAGGGGTGGCGAAGGGATCGGCTCACGGCGCTCCAGTATCCCAAAGACCGGCCGGATTGGGTACGCGGCGGCCGTGACCGTTCACCGCAGGATCCCCGTGGAGACCGTCGAGGTGGGCACGCCCTCGGTGGAAGCGGTCGGCAGGGCCCAACCCACCAGGCGGAGGGCCGGGAGGGCCAGCACGGCGTTGACCACCGAGACCACCACCACCACCCGGGTCAGGTCCACGTGGATCATCTGGGGCTGGCCCAGGACCGAGCCCAGCACGGCGTAGATGACCTCGTAGAGGGCGCTGGCCCCGAAGGCGGCGACCGACGGCAGCCACCAGGCCGTGCGGTCCAGGGCCAGGGTGGTCACCCCCACGGTGAAGCCGATCAGGCAGCCGACCAGGGCCGACAGGCCGAAGGGGGTGGGCAGGAACAGGTCGGCCACCAGGCCCGCCCCGAAACCCATCGAGGCACCGCTGCCCGGTCCGCCCACCAGGCCGGCGACGATGGGCAGGAGGACCATGATGTCGGGATGGACCCACCCCACCCGGAGGTCCAGCATCACCGTCTGCTGCACCGTGAGGAAGAGGGCGACCACCAGGGTCACCCGGGTGGCCTCGCGCACGGTCATCCGCGCCCCCCGGGGGCGCCGGCGCGGTCCCGGCTCACGAGGACGGCCCGTACAGCAGGACCGACACGTACCGAAGGTGGCTGAGGTCGGCGCGGGGCTCGAGAACCACCGACTCCTGGGAGGCGGTGGCCCCGTTGCTGGTCGAGACCACCGTGGCCACCGGGATGTCACCGGGGAACTCGGCATTGGGCAGCCCGCTGGTGATGAAGGTCTGCCCGACGGCGAGCGGGGTGTTGGGGGGGACCAGGCTGGCGCTCAGGGGCTTGCCCGGGCCGTGGCCGCTGATCACTGCCAGGGAGTTGGCCCCTGGCCCGTAGCGCACGCCGACCTGGGACTGTCCGTCGGTGATCAGGCGGACCGTGGACGTCGAGTGGTTGGCTTGCACCACCTGGCCGATCAGACCCCCCATCCCCACCACCGGCATGTTGAGCTGGACCCCGTCGTCCCGACCCACGCTGATGTCCACGGTGGCGGCGAAGTCACTGGTTCCGTAGTTGGTCACCTCGGCCGGCACGGTCTCCAGGTTGCCCACGAAGGGGAGGTGGGACAGCGCGCTCAGCTGCTTCAGCCGCTGCTCGGTGTCGACCTCGGCGGTCCGTTGCGAGCGCAGCTGGTCGATCTCGGCCTGGAGCTTCTGGTTCTGCTGGCGGACGGCACCGTAGTGCACGGCACCGGCGAGGAAGCTTCCCACCGGCTCGATCACGTCGTCCACCCCCGACCGCACCGGGGAGAAGGCGTCCGAGGCCACGGTCCGCAGGCCGGAGGTGACCCGGTGGAAGCCGCCGCGGGCGTCGAGGGTGATGATGGTGATCGAGGCCAGGACCAGGATCAGCAGCGTGGTGCGGGGGCGGCGGGATCGCCGCGACGTCGCCACAGGAGACGAGACCCCCGGGCGTTCAGCGCGCCGAGGAGGTGATGAGGACCTGCTTCAGAGCCTCGAACTCCTCGAGGCACTGCCCACTGCCGATGGCGACGCAGTTGAGGGGATCCCGGGCCACGACGATCGGCATCCCGGTCTCCTGGGTCAGTCGGCTGTCCAAGCCGTGGAGGAGGGCGCCGCCTCCGGTCAGGACGATGCCCTGTTCCATGATGTCGGCGGCCAGCTCCGGGGGGGTGCGATCGAGGGTGACCTTGACGGCGTCGACGATGGCCGAGACCGGCTCGTCGATGGCTTTGCGGATCTCCTGGGTGGAGATGACCACGGTCTTGGGGAGACCGGTCACCAGATCACGGCCCCGGATCTCCGCGTGCAGCTCTTCTTCCAGCTCGTAGGCCGAACCCAGGGCGATCTTGATCTCCTCCGCCGTCCGCTCGCCGAGGGCCAGGCTGTACTCCTTCTTCACGAAGGAGACGATGGCCTCGTCCAGCTCGTCGCCGCCGATGCGGATGGACTGGCTGGTGACGATCCCGCCGAGGGAGATCACCGCCACCTCGGTGGTGCCTCCCCCGATGTCGACCACCATGTTGCCGGTGGGCTCGTGGACCGGAAGGCCGGCGCCGATGGCCGCAGCCATGGGCTCCTCGATGATGTAGGCCTTGCGGGCACCCGCGTACTCGGCCGCCTCCATCACGGCCCGCTGCTCCACTCCGGTGATCCCCGAGGGGACGCAGATGACCATGCGGGGCTTGGCGAAGCGACGCTGGTGGACGCGGTGGATGAAGTAGCGGAGCATCTTCTCGCAGATCTCGAAGTCGGCGATGACCCCGTCCTTCAGGGGGCGGATGGCCTGGATGTGGCTCGGCGTGCGGCCGATCATCCGCTTGGCCTCGGCCCCTACGGCCAGGGGTCGGCCGTCCTTCACGTTGACCGCCACCACCGAAGGCTCGTTGAGCACGATGCCCCGGCCGCGTACGTACACCAGGGTATTGGCGGTTCCGAGATCCACCGCCATATCCCGGCCTAGCAGTGAGAAACCATTGTCGCGCATCAGGGATGCACTCCTCCGTGGGATGGTCGGTCAGGACAGGGCGAATGCGAGCGAGGCGCTCCGCGCTACCTGCGGATGCCGCCGACCGGGTTGGCCGGGCCGGTAGGCACCTGCCCTCAGGCTACGGGAATCGGGAGGTCGGCACAAGGTCGGCCCCGGGGCCTGCCGGCCGGATCGCCGCCCGGATCGCCTGGTCAGAACATATCCGGCCCGGAGGGACCCCCTGAGGGGTCGTGAACCGGTTCCCCGGCCTCAGGACAGGCCGGGGAAGAACAGCTCGATCTCCCTGGCAGCTGACTCGGGGGAGTCCGAGCCGTGGATGAGGTTCTCCCCCATCTCGAGGGCCAGGTCACCCCGGATGGTGCCGGGTGCGGCATCGACCGGGTTGGTGGCGCCCATCAGGGTGCGCACCACCTTGTAGGTGTCATCGGGTCCTTCGACCACCAGGACCAGCACCGGTGAGCGGGTGATGAAGGCCACCAGCTCGTCGAAGAACGGCTTGCCCCGGTGCTCGTCGTAGTGGGCCGCCGCCACGTCGGCGGTGATCTGCCGGTGTTCCGCCGCCGCCAGGGTCAGGCCCTTGCGCTCGAGCCGGCCGAGGATCTCGCCCACCAGACCGCGTTCGACGGCGTCGGGCTTACAGATGACCAATGTTCGTCCCACCAGCGAGGCAGGCTAGCCGACCCGCCGGAGGCCGCCGCACCGGGTCATCGGGCCCGACCGGTCGGCCGGTTCAGACCGTGTCGTGGACCAGGAGGCGACGGGCGTCCGCCACCACGTAGAGCGATCCGCAGACCACCACCCGGTCATCGGGTCCGGCTCGGCCCACGGCCAGGCGTACCGCGTCACCGGGTGACGCGGCCACCGCCACGGTCATGCCCAGACCGACGGCGGCCTCGGCCACCCGCTCCGCCGGCAGGGCACGGGGAGAGTCCGGGGCGCAGGCCACCACCGACCGGATGCCGGCGGCCAGCAGCGCCTCCAGCATGGCGGCCGGATCGCGACCCGAGAGCATGCCCACCACGGCCTGGGCCTCCCCCTCGACGGTGAACTCCTCCACCAGTGATCGGGCCAGGACCAGCATGCCGGCGACGTTGTGGGCCCCGTCCACCACCACCAGTGGATGACGTCCGACCACTTCGAGACGGCCCGGGACCCGCAGCCCGCCGAAGGCCTCGTCGACGACGTCGTCCCGGAGGGGTGAGCCGAAGAACGCCTCGACCGCCGCCAACGCCGCCGAAGCGTTCTCCCCCTGGTGGGCCCCGTGCAGCGGGACCAGGAGCTCCCCGTAGGCCGTGGCGGGGGTCCGGACGTCGATGAGGCGCCCGCCCACCGCCAACCGATTGGAGGTGCAGGCGAACTCCGAGCCCCGCACCCAGACCTCGGCGGCACCGGCGGCCCCGGCCGCCCGGCGCAGTTGGGTCACCAGGGTCGGATCCGACTCACCGATCACCACCCGGCTCCCCGACTTGAAGATGCCCGACTTGTCCCGGGCGATGTCCTCGAGCGTGGGACCCAGGACCTCGGTGTGATCGAAGCTCACGTTGGTCAGGACCGCCACGTCGCCGTCGACCACGTTGGTGCAGTCCCACCGGCCCCCGAGACCCACCTCCACCACCGCCACGTCGACCGCCTCGTCCGCGAACCAGGCCAATGCCGCCGCGGTGAGGAGCTCGAACCGCGTGGGAGGGTCCTCCATCATCGACTCCAGGCGGGACAGCGCCTCCAATTCCTCGAGGAATTCGGCGTCCTCGATGGGCTGGCCGTTGCGGGACAGGCGCTCGTTGACCCGGCTCAGGTTGGGGCTGGTGTAGGTGCCGACGGTCAGTCCCTGGGCTCCCAGCAGGGCGGTCACCATGGCGGCGGTGGAGCCTTTGCCGTTGGTCCCGGTGATGTGCACGGAGGGGTATGCCTGCTGGGGCTCACCGAGGAGACGGGTCAGCGCCCGCATCCGGTCGAGGGTGGGCAACGCCCGCCGGCTGGGCATGGCCGACTCGAAGTCGATGTGGGAGTCCAGCCAGGCCAGGGCCTCGGGGAGATCGTCGAAGTTCACGGTGGGGGCAGGACGGCCATTGCGTCGACCGGCGACAGAGCCGGGCGCCGGACCCTCAGGAGGCGGCTCTGCGGCTCCGGGTGGCCTTGGCCGGAGGGCTGTTCAGGGGGACCAGGGTGGGGTGGACCTTGTCCAAGACCACCGCCCGGTCCACGACGCACTTGGAGATGTCGGTGCGACTGGGCAGGTCGTACATGACTTCCAGGAGCACCTCTTCGAGAATGGCCCGGAGGCCCCGGGCACCGGTGCCTCGCAGCAACGCCTGCTCGGCCACCGCCTCGAGGGCGTCGTCGGTCAGCTCCAGTTCGATGTGGTCCAGCTCGAAGGTTCGCTTGTACTGCCGGGTGAGCGCGTTCTTGGGCTCCACCAGGATCTGGATCAGCGCGTCCTTGTAGAGGTGGGAGACCGCGCTCACCACCGGGAGGCGGCCGATGAACTCGGGGATCAGCCCGAACTTCATCAGGTCCTCGGGGAGCACGTGTCGCAGGAGCTCCGAGTCGTCTCGCTCGGCTGCCTTGCGCACCTCGGCCCGGAAACCCATTCCCTTGCGTCCGATCCGGTTCTCGATGATCGTGTCGATGCCGGCGAAGGCGCCGCCGCAGATGAACAGGATGTTGGTGGTGTCGATCTGGATGAACTCCTGGTGGGGATGCTTCCTTCCCCCCTGGGGTGGTACCGAGGCCGTGGTGCCTTCCAGGATCTTCAGGAGCGCCTGCTGGACGCCCTCTCCGGATACATCCCGGGTGATCGAGGGGTTCTCGGACTTCCGGGCGATCTTGTCGATCTCGTCGATGTAGATGATGCCGGTCTCCGCCCGTTTCACGTCGTAGTCGGCCGCCTGGATCAGTTTGAGGAGGATGTTCTCCACGTCTTCCCCCACGTAACCGGCTTCGGTCAGCGCGGTGGCGTCGGCGATGGCGAAGGGCACGTTGAGCATGCGGGCCAGGGTCTGGGCCAGCAGCGTCTTGCCGCATCCGGTCGGTCCCAGCAGGAGGATGTTCGACTTGGCCAGCTCGACCTCGTTGTCATGGGAGCCGTTGCTCCCGGCCTGCACCCGCTTGTAGTGGTTGTAGACCGCCACCGACAGGATCTTCTTGGCGTACTCCTGACCGATGACGTAGTCGTTCAGGAACTCGAAGATCTCCTTGGGCTTGGGCAGCTCCTCGAAGGACAGCTCGGTCGTGTCGGCCAGCTCCTCGGCGATGATGTCGTTGCACAGCTCGATGCACTCATCGCAGATGTAGACGCCGGGGCCGGCGATCAACTTCTTCACCTGCTTCTGCGACTTGCCGCAGAAGCTGCACTTCACCAGATCGCCACCGTCTCCGAACTTCGCCACGTCGGTTCCTCGTGTCCTTCTGTCAGTGGTCCCTGTTGGTCATCCGTACCGGTCAACTGTGCTACTCGCCCTGTGCCGCTCAGTGGTGCGTGGTGCTCCGCTGGTCACCGGCTCCGGCACTCCCCATGCCGTCCCCCGGCACTCGGTGGGCCCGGGTGGGCCGTCCGAGGCAGTGTCCCAACCCTAGCGGCTGGCCCACGGTAGGACGGTCCTGGCCACCCCGACCCCCCCGGGCGGCTACGCCGCGCCCATGGCCTCCATGGGCAGTGAGTCCCGGGCCGTGATCACTTCGTCGATCAACCCGTAGGCCACGGCCTCCTCGGCCGTCATGATGAAGTCCCGGTCGGTGTCCTTGCTGACCCGCTCGGCGCTCTGGCCGGTGTCGTGGGCCAGCATCCCGTTCAGGAGGTCCCGCATGCGGAGGATCTCCTTGGCCTGCAACTCGATGTCGCTGGCCTGGCCCTCGACGCCGCCGAAGGGCTGGTGCAAGAGGATCCGGGCGTGGGGCAGGGCGAAGCGCTTACCAGTGGTACCGGCGCCGAGCAGGACCGCCGCCGCCGAGGCGGCCTGGCCGAAACAGAAGGTCGACATGTCCGGCTTGATGTACTTCATGGTGTCGTAGATGGCGAAGAGGGCGGTGATGTCGCCACCGGGCGAATTGATGTAGAGGTGGATGTCCTTGTCCGCCTCCTCCGACTCGAGGAAGAGGAGCTGGGCACAGACCAAGTTGGCCACCGTGTCGTTGATCGGTGTACCGAGGAAGATGATCCGCTCGCGCAGAAGTCTCGAGTACAGGTCGTAGTTGCGCTCGCCCCGGCTGGTGGACTCCACCACCCAGGGCACGCTGTAGGCCTGTGCGTCCATCGTTCTCACTCCCTCTGTGGCACTCACTCGGACTCCTCCTCACCCTGGTTCACCAACAGGTCATCCCGTGACACGGGGTTGCCCTCCTCGTCGACCAATTCGACATTGTCGACCAACCACCGCATGGCTTTGGCCTTGCGTCGATCCGAGCGTACCGCCGGGAGGCGTCCGGCCCGTTCCAACTGGTCGCGCACCTCGTTGGCGTCCATTTCGAGGCGCTCGCCCATGGCGGTCAGTTCCTCGTCGAGCTCCTCATCGGTGACCTCGACCTCCTCGGCTTCCACCAGGGCCCGGAGGGCCAGGTCGACCTTGACGCTCTGGAGGGCCCCGACGCGCAGCTCGTCCAGGAACTCCTGCTCGTCTCGCCCGGTGGCCCCGAGGAACTGGCCGAGGCTCATGCCCTGGGCGTCCAGCCGGTGGTTGAGGTCGTGAATCCGCTCGCGGAGCTCCTCCAGGACCAGCTGCTCGGGGATCTCCTCGGTGACCAACTCCACCAGCGCTTCGGCCGTCTTCTGCTGCAACGCCATCTGGGCCTGGACCACGTGCCGTTGGCGCATCCGTTCGGTCACATCGGCGATCAGTTCGTCGGCCGTCTCGAACTCGGAGGCCTCGGTCGCCCATTCGTCGGTCACCTCGGGGAGCCGGAGCTCCTTCACGTCCTTCACCAGCACCCGGAAGGAGACCGGCTGGTCCAGCGCCTCCACCGTGGTGTCGAACGTGAGGATGTCGCCGGTCTTGGCCCCCCGCAGCTGTTCGTCGAGTTCGGGGACCACGGTGCCGCTGCCCAGCTCGTAGAGGAGGTCCTCGGCCTGGAGGTCGCCGTCATCACCGGCCGGTCCCCCCTCGGAGCGGGTGCCCTGGATGTCGATGGTCAACTGGTCACCGTCCTGGGCCGGACGGGACACCTCGACCAACTCCCCCGAGGTGGCCCGGAGTCGGTCGATCTGCGAGGTGACCTCCTCCTCGGTGACCTCCAGGCTGGGCAACGTCACCACCAGCCCTTGGTAGCCGGGGATGGCCACGGTCGGACGGACCAGCACCACGGCGTCGAAAGCGACCGGCCCGGACTCGTCGCCGGAGGTGATGTCGATCTCCGGCTGGTCGATGGGGTCGACCTCGGTGTCGCTGACGGCGCGGGCGTAGAAGTCGGGGAGCGCCTCCCGGAGCGCTTCACCCCGCAGGGCGGTGGCGCCGCCCATGCGGGCCTCGATGACCCGCCGGGGCACCTTGCCGGGCCGGAAGCCCGGGACCCGGACCTCCCGGGAAAGGCGGCGCATCACCTGGTCCAGGGCCTTGTCGATCTCGGCCTCGTCGATCTCGACGGACAGACGGACCTTGTTGCCCTCCTCGGGCGCAGCAGTGGCTCGCATACGAATAGGTCAGTGTACCGGTCCCCGGGCGCCCCACTCTCCGCGCCGGCCGGCACGGCGCCGGTCCGGCGGTCGGTCCGGTCAGATCATGAACGCCATGCCGGCCAGGACCCGTCGGCCGAGGTCGTCGTCACCCTCGATGGCCACCGAGCCCTCGGACCGGAGCTCCTCGGCCCCCACCCGCCCGCAGCACCGTCGCCAGAACGCCTCTTGATCCATGGTCAGCACCACGGTCGGCGGCTCCGCCGGTGGCACCGGGCCCAGCGAGGCGCGGCCGCCGTCCATCTGCACCAGCACCCGGCGACCCATCACCCCGTTGATGGCGAACAGCACCGTCGTGCCGTCCGCGGCAGCCGCCTTCTTGCCCACCACATAGGGCATGGTCTGCTCGCAGCGGTCGAGCATCACTCGCTCGCCAGCCCCGTTGCGCCCCCCGGGCCGGTCGAGGGCCCGTCGGATGTCCTGCTCGTGGGCCCAGCTGTCGAGGACCCGTGTGACCATGAATTCCCGATAGGGGACGTCGCCCACCGGACTCCAACCCACCGTGTCGAACTCCGCGGGGGTCATGGCGACCAGGGCATCGATCCTCCGGTTGGTGGTGTCCACGAACTCCGCCAGCACCTCCGACCCGGGCACCGACCGCCGGGCCTCCACCCAGGCCTCGTTGATCTCGCCGAAGGAGTTCCGTACATGCCCCGGCACCGCGGCGAGCGCCGGCGGCGACGGATCACCCAGCAGCGTCCGCTCGATCCCGATCAGATGGGCCAGGTTGTCCTTCACCGACCACCCCGGACAGTCGGTGGGTCGGTCCCATGCTCCGGCGTCCAACTGCTCGCAGGCGGTGACGACCGACGCCCACACCTCGGTCAGCTCCTCGGTGACGGGTTCACCCGTGGCGGACGGACCAGGCATGTTCTCCCCTTCCCGTAGGGCCGACGGCCGACCGTCAGGCCGGCAGGTTGGCCTCGATGGCGTCGGTCAATTCGGGAGCCTCGGGATCCACCATGGGGCGGAACCGCTGGACGATCTCCCCGTCCGGGGAGATGAGGAACTTCTCGAAGTTCCACTGGATGTCCCCGGCCTCGCCCTCCGGGTCGGGGAAGGCGGTCAGCTCCTCGTAGACCGGATGGCGGTTGTCGCCGTTGACCTCCACCTTCTCGAACATGGGGAAGGTCACACCGTAGGTGGCCGAGCAGAACGTGGCGATCTCCTCGGAGGTGCCGGGCTCCTGCCCGCCGAATTGGTTGCACGGGAAGCCGAGGACGGTGAAGCCCTTGTCGCCGTAGGTCTTCTGCAGCCGCTCCAGGCCCTCGTACTGTGGGGTGAGTCCGCACTTGGAGGCCACGTTGACCACCAGGAGGGCCCTGCCCCGATAGTCACCCAGGGAAGTCGGCTGGCCGGCGAGTGAATGGAGTTGCGGTTCGTAGATGGTCATGGGGCGATTCTAGACACCGCCGTCCGAGCCGGCCCCGGGCGGTGCGGGCGGCAGACTCCACCCGTCCCCGGGGGCCTGCACCCCGTCGCAATCCTGCGTCGCCCGGGCAATTTGAGCGGTTAAGAAACCCTCCGGATCGGTCGAAGATAAGGGGGAGCGAGCGGCCGTTTTCGAGGCGCGGAGCTCGTTGCCGAGGGGTGAATGACCAGCAATGTCAATTGACGTGGCAGACGTGAGGCACGAGACCGGCACCGGTCGCGACGTCTCGGGTGCCGCGGTGCACGTCCTCATCGGAATGGTCCACGCCCACCGGGGCGAGGCCGGCGTGGCCCAGGTCCTGGCCCTGGCCGGGGAGCACCGTCCCTTCTCCGAGCTCGCCGACCCCTCCCGGTGGAGCTCGCTGACCCAGGGCGTGGCCCTGCTGAACGCGGCCGCCCTGGTCACCGGCGACACCGGCGTCGGGCTCCACGTCGGCGAGGCCCTCCTGTTCACGCCGGACGCACGGGCGTTCGCCGACCGACTGCGGGCCCTGGGCTCGACCCGGGCGGTGCTGCAACAGGTGGGGACGGTGATCAACCGATTCGAGACCACCTCGACCGCCACCACCCTGGAGCTCGCCGTCGACCATGCCCTGGTGGAGGTGATTCCCCACCGGGAGCGCCGACACGCCCACCTCTGCGAGATGACCCGGGGACTGTTGTCCCAGATCCCGGTGCTGTTCGACGCGGAGCGCGCCCTCATCACCGAGACCGAGTGCAGCGCCCGGGGCGGGCGGCGGTGCCTCTACGCCGTCACCTGGGAGGTCACCGAGAGCGAGCTGGCCGAGGACCGTCCCGGGGTGCCGGAGACCGCGGGCCACCCGGTCGAGCCGGTGAACGTCACCTCGGGTGGGGTGGCCGAACCTCCCGGGACGGCTCCGGAGCGCCGCGGGAGCCCGGGAGGCAACTACGCCGGTCAGTCCAAGGCCGAGCTCCGAGAACAGCTGGACCGTATGAGCGTGCTGGTGGAAGGGGCCTTTGCCACGTCGCTCGAGCTACTCGACGACGACGCCGAGTCCCTCCTCACCCAGATCGCCGCCCGTGCCGACGCCGTGGTCTCGGCCCACCGCTTCCTCTTGATGGTCCGAGTCAGGCCGGGGACACCCATCCAGCTCCATCACCGGGGCCTCGAGGCCAGGGAGGCCCAGCGGTTGGCCGCCGACCTCTGGCGCGACCATCCCGGTGACGACGACAGCTGCCTGGTGGTGGACATCACTTCGTCCCGGCGCCGTTACGGCCGGCTGGTCGAGTTTCCCCCCGCCGGGTCGCCGCTCTCCCCGTGGGAGTCGCGGGTGCTGCACCTCTACGCCGAGTACGCCGCCACCGCGCTCGACATCTTCAGCGTCCTGACCGAGGCCAAGCGGAGCGACGCCACGGCTCGGACCCTCCTGTCCTTCTCCGAGTCCCTGTCCCGGGTGACCACCCTGACCGAGCTGGTCCAACTGCTGGCGGACACCGTCCCCGAACTGACCAACTGCGACCAGTCCACGGTGTACCTGTGGGACGGCCCCGGTCGTCGGCTGGTGCCCCGGGCCCGCACCGCCGGCCCGGAGTCCCCCCACGCCTTCCGGGGTCCGATCATCCCGGTCCGTCCGGCACCCGGCCCGAACGAAGGCTACGGGGAGGAGGCCGAGGACCGCGAGCCCGGCACCGGCGAACCGCTGACCATCCGGGCCGACGCCCCCGAGATCGAGCGCCTGGTCCACCACCGCGAGGTGATGGTGCTCGACTCGTCCACCGACGACCCCTTCCTGCGAAACCTGCTGCACCGCTCGGGCACGGCCGCCTCGGTGGTGGCGCCGCTGTTCGCCGCCGGCGAGTTCCTCGGGGTCATCGCCGCCAATTTCGGGACCGAGGCCCCGGCCCCCTCGATCCACGATCCCGACCTCCATGAGCGGCTGTCCGGTGTGGCCGACCAGGCCGCCACCGCGATCCAGAACCTGGAGCTGTTGCAGAAGGTCTCCCACATGGCCTGGCACGACGCCCTCACCGGGCTGCCCAACCGGAGGCTCTTCGAGGACCGGGTGGAACAGGAGCTGATCCGCTCCCGGCGGGTGGGAGAGCCGGTGTGCATGTTCTTCGTGGACCTCGACCACTTCAAGACGGTCAACGACACCCTCGGTCACGCCGCCGGCGACGACCTCATCCGTCAGGTGAGCCAACGTCTGGTGGAGACGGTCCGTGCCCAGGACACGGTGGCCCGGGTCGGCGGGGACGAGTTCGCCATCCTGCTCCCCGGCCTGGCCGACCAGCTCGCCATCGACCAGCTGGCCCAGCGTTCCTTGGAGGCCCTGGGCGCCCCGTTCGAGCTTCTCGGGCAGGAGGTGGAGACCTCGGCCTCCATCGGGATCGCCATGGCCCCCGACCACGGCGACTCCTACGACGAGCTGCTCAGTCGGGCCGACGAGGCCATGTACCGGGCCAAGGACCGGGGCCGCAACGCCTTCCAGATGTACTCGGGATCACTGGTCACCTCGGCCCACGGCCGGTACGCCGTCGACGAGGACACCCTCTATGCCGACCTGGTCCACGCCCTCGAACACGGGGAGTTCTTCCTCCTGTACCAGCCGTACATCGACCTCCGCACCGCCGAGGTGGTCGGGGTGGAGGCCCTCATCCGCTGGAATCATCCCTCGCTGGGGGTCCTCGAGCCGTCCTCGTTCATCTCCATGGCCGAGCGGACCGACGTGATCGTGGCCCTGGACACCTGGGTCCTCCAGCAGACGTTGCGGCAGGCGCGCCTCTGGCTCAATGAAGGCCTGGCGCCCTTGCGGCTGTCGGTGAACCTGGCGTCACGGGACCTGTCCAATCCCCTGCTGTTCGACAACATCCACCAGGCCCTGATGGAGACCGGGATTGACCCCTCCCTGCTCGAGCTCGAGATCACCGAGCGGGTCGTGCTGGACAAGACCGGCCCAGCCCGTGAGACCATCGAGCGGCTGCGCCGGCTCGGGGTGCGGTTCACCATCGACGACTTCGGGACCGGGAACTCGTCACTCAACCGGATCGGGACCTTTCCGGTCAGCACCCTCAAGATCGACCAGTCCTTCGTCCAGGTACTCGGGCCCGACGCCGACAACAACTCCCTGGTCTCGGCCATCATCTCCATGGCCGCCCGGCTGGGACTGGACTGTGTGGCCGAGGGGGTCGAGACGTCGATGCAGAGCCGGGTGCTGCTTCAGCGTGGCTGCACCACCGCCCAGGGCTACTACTTCAGCCCGCCGCTGCCGGCCAAGGACATCGAGTCCATGATGGCCGACATCTCCTCCGGCGAGGCCCCGACCCCGCTCGGGGACGATCCGGCCTGACCAGAATGGGGCCGGAGTGCTAACTTTAGTTAGCAGAAGAGGGACCTATCCCCCCTTCCCTGGGCGCGGGCCGATACGTTCGGTCCATCCGATCACAGGATCGAGACCAGCGAATCGTTGAGGAGGAGCCATGGCGTCGTACGAGGGATACTGCGTGAAATGCCGGGAGAAGCGGCAGTTCGAAGGCGAAGAGGTCGAGATGGCCAACGGGCGTCGTTCGGCCAAAGGCAAGTGCCCGGTCTGCGGGACGGGGATGAACCGGATCCTGGGCAAGAAGGCCTGAGGGGCCGACCGGACCCCGGGATCAGGCCGGCAGGTCGTTCCGGTCCGTCCGGAGCGAGAGGGCGCTGATGACGGTACCTTCACGCAAGCCCCAGTCGCTCACCACGAGCCGCTGGAGACCCAGATGCTCGACCAAGGTGGAGAGGACCACCGCCCCGACCGGGAGCAGTGGGGCCCGCCGGGCATGGATCCCCGGCAGTGCCAGTCGGGCGTCCAGGTCGAGCGTGGAGAGGCGGTCGGCCAGCTGGTGGAGCTGTCCGGCCGGGATCTCGATCTGGTTCACCTGGACCGACGAGGACGAGCCATGGGGCCCGAGCGGTCGGTGCAGCACCACCGCCAGGCGGGCCAGGGCCCGGACCGTCCCGCCGCTGGCGATGACCCGGGCCCCGGCGGCGGGGTGACGGGCCAGCATGGCGGCGATGGGCTCCGACCGGGCCAGGGTGACCTCGGTCACCGCCACCCGGTCGGCCGGGGAGAGCAGCTCGCCGGTACCCAGCTCGCCCCGGAGCCGGGCCGTGCCGAGCGCCACGCTGGCCACGGCGGAGACCTGGTCGATGGTGCCGACGCCCGCCTCCAGGCTCCCGCCGCCGAGATCCAGCCCCAGGACCGGCTCGGTACCGACCCAGACACCGGCCCGCTGACCGAGGAAGCACAAGCGGGCCTCCTCCTCCCCCGACAGCAGGGTGACGGGGCTGCCGAGCACCTGCTCGAAGCGAGCGAGAAGCTTGGTCCCGTTGGCCGCATCACGCAGGGCGGCGGTGGCCAGTGCCACCACCACGTCGGCGCCGGCGGCATCGGCGGAAGCCCGGAGCCGGCGCACCGTGCGGACGGCCGAGGCGGCCCGGTCGGCCGGCACTCCCCCGGTGCGGGCCACCTCGGTGCCGAGATGGAGGAAGGAACGCCTCCTGAGCACCGGGGTCAGCAGGCCGTCGCGGGTGGCGTCCACCACCATCAGGTGAAACGAGCTGCTGCCGAGGTCGAAGACGGCGACTCGCACAGTGGGCATCGGCGTGACGCTACCGGCAACGGTGCATCGGGGGAAAAGCCCGGGCGCGCCGTGGCCTACGCTGGGCGCGGTAGCGAGTAGGTCGGCGGTCGGGACCGGCACCACGGGACGTAGCGCAGCTTGGCAGCGCGCCTGCTTTGGGAGCAGGAGGTCGCGGGTTCAAATCCCGCCGTCCCGACCACACGTCCCTCCAGCGGTCAGGCGCTGAGCGGGAGACCGAAGCTGGTGGCGATCTCGCCGGCGGGGAGCGGCTCCGAGAACAGGTAGCCCTGGGCCAGATCGCACTCGAAGGCCTGGAGCACCTCCAGTTGGAGTGTGGTCTCCACCCCCTCGGCCACCACCCGAAGTCCGAGGGCGTGGGCCAGGTTGATGACCGCCGATACGATCTCCTCGCCCTCGACACTCACCCCCAGCTCCTCCACGAAGGAACGGTCCACTTTGAGGATGTCGAGGGGGAAACGCTGGAGGTAGGTCAGGGACGAGTAGCCGGTCCCGAAGTCGTCGATGGCCAGTTGGACTCCGAGCTCCTTCAGGGCCGAGAGCACCGAGAGGGCCGAGGCGGCGTTCTTCATCAGCGCGCTCTCGGTGATCTCCAGGGTCAGATGCTGGGGCGACAGACCGGTCCGGGCCAGGATCTGCTCCACGGTCCGGACGATGCGGGGGTCGTCGATCTGGCGGGCCGACAGGTTCACCTCGATGGAACCGTGCGGGCCGGGTCGGGCCGGGCGCTGCCAATCCTGGAGCTGGTGGCAGGCCTCCTCCAGTACCCAGGCACCGATGGGAATGATCAGGCCGCTCTCCTCGGCCACCGGGATGAATCGGTAGGGTGCCACCAGGCCCTGGGCCGGGTGCTGCCAGCGGACCAGGGCCTCGACCCCCACGGTGGTGACCCCCTCCAGCTCCACCACCGGTTGGTAGTGGAGCATGAGCTCACTCCGCTCCAGCGCACGGTGGAGGGAGTGCTCGGTGGACATCCGGTCCAGGACCTCGATCCGCATCGGCTCGCCGAAGGTCTCGGCCCCTGAGCCGCCCCTGACCTTGGCCTGATACATGGCCGCCTCGGCGTTGGCCAGCAGCTCGGCGGTGTCGTCCACGCCGAAGGTGTTGAGGGCCACCCCCACCGAGGCGTCCAAGAACACCTCGGTCCCCTCCACCATGAACGGCTCGGCCAGTGCCGCCCTGACCCGCTCGATGAACGCCGACGCGTTGATGTGGGCGGTGCCGGCCCCGTTCTGGAACAGGGCCAGG
The DNA here is from genome assembly GCA_963833585.1 of uncultured Acidimicrobiaceae bacterium. GTDB lineage: Bacteria > Actinomycetota > Acidimicrobiia > Acidimicrobiales > RAAP-2 > Bog-756. The sequence goes on from CAWHYF010000005.1 coordinate 1,035,197, forward strand.
AACTCGTCGCCGCCGAAGCGGGCCACCAGCTCCGCATCGCCGGCCACCCGCAGCATGCGGGCCGCCACCGAGGCCAGCACCAGGTCGCCGAAGTCGTGACCCATCGTGTTGTTGATGGTCTTGAACCGGTCGAGGTCGATCAGCACCACGGCCACCGAGCCAGGTATCCCCCGGGAGTCGGTCACCGCCGCGGCCAGCCGTTCGCCGAAGTGGACCCGGTTGGGCAGCCCGGTCAGCAGGTCCTCCACACGAGCCCGGTCCCGCCACGGACCGGGCGCCCGGTCGGGGGCGGCCGACGAGGTGGCCACGACCGGGCGGACGAAGCCCGCCACACAGCGGGACGACCCCTGGCCGGTCACGACCAGCTGCCCCTCGACCGGGATGCGGTGACCCTCCAGGTGGAGCAGCTCGAAGCGGCGGCCCTGTCCGTTGCCGGTCCCGACTCCCAGGGGATCGAGCAGCGAGGGAGGCCGGGACCCGACCCCGTCCTCTCCGTCCACCGGGAGCACCGTCTCGGTCGCCGCACGCCCGACCACGTCTTGGCGCTGCCAGCCGAACACCTCTTCGGCCCGGGGATTCCATTCCATGATGGTGCCGGAGCTGTCGACCTCGAGGTAGGGCTCGGGCCAGAGCGTCACGAACCCCGCACAACGATGCCGCCAGTTGGCGTAGGTGATCATCGGGACCCGTCCGTACGGGCCGCCCGGGAGCGGCGGGGTGTGGACCGAGCCAGGAGGTCGGTGCCGCCGCCCCGGCCGGTCGGCCGGTGCTCCACGATGCCCTCCCCGCGCTGATCGGCCATGACTCCTCGTCCTACTCGGTGCTCGTGACCCCATCGCCGACGACCAAGGCCTGGTTGCTGGCACGCATGGTAGGCAATCGCCCTGGTTACTTCAAGGATTTGCCCCCCGTGGGGGCGACAAGGCGGGCCGAGGACCCGGTACCGGGCCCCGGCGAGGTGCCCGACGGGACCGGTGGGGGGTGAATCTGGTGGGCCGCCGTGCCGTGTACCGTGCCTCTCGTGGTCGTCGTCACCGGCACAGCACAGAAGGCGGCCTGGGACCAGATGGTCATGCCACCGGTCGAAGAGGTGCGGCCCGGACTGTGGTCCATCCCGGTCCCGATCCCTGACAATCCGCTCCGCTACGTCCTGGTCTACGCCCTGGAGCTGCGGGGGGGCGGGGTGGCCCTGGTCGACGCCGGCTGGAACACCGAGGTGGCCTGGACCGCCCTCAACGACGGGCTGGCCGCCGCCGGTGGCAGCATGTCCGACGTCCGGGCGGTCATGGTCACCCACATCCATCCGGACCACTACGGCCTGGCCGGCCGGGTCCGGGAGGCCTCCGGGGCGTGGATCGGGCTGCACCCGGCCGACGCGGTGATGCTCGAGGCCCGCTACGGAGACACCGACGAGCTCGTGGCCAACATGTCCCGCTTCCTCTCCAACGCCGGGGTACCCGACGACAAGCTCCCCGACCTGGCCGCCTCGTCCATGGCGGTGAAGTCGATGGTCACCATGGCCGTGCCCGATGTCCTGTTCGAGGACGGGGCGGCCATCGATCTGCCCGGTTGGTCGCTCCGCACCATCTGGACCCCCGGCCACTCCCCCGGTCACGTCTGCTTCTACAGCGAGGACCGCAAGCTGCTGATCTCCGGCGACCACGTCCTGCCCCGCATCACTCCGAACATCTCCGCCCACACCCAGCAGGTGGCCAACCCCTTGGGGGACTTCCTGGCGTCCCTGGCCAAGCTGGAGGATCTGCCCACCGAGGAGGTCCTCCCGGCCCACGAATACCGGTTTGCCGACCTTCCGGGCCGGCTGCAGGAGATCATGGACCACCACGCCGACCGTCTCGACGAGATGGAGAAGGTGCTGGTCGAACACCCGGGGTCCACCGCCTGGGAGATCACCCTCCGGCTGCGCTGGTCCCGGCCCTGGGACGAGATCCCTCCGTTCATGCAGCGGCAGGCCAACGGGGAGACCCTGGCCCACTGCATCCTGCTCGAGCTGCACGACCGGATCCGGCGTGAGGGGACCGAACCGGCCCGATTCTTCGTGACCGCGCCCTGATGCCCGGCGATCGCCAGGCCGAGCGGGCCCGCCGCATCCGGCGACAGCGGCAACGGGCCGCCGGTGTCGCCGTCCTGGTCATCCTGGTCATCACCGGCATCGTGGTGGTGTCGTGCAACGGAGGCCCGGCCACCACCGCCTCCACCGGTGCACACCCCCCGGGTCCGGCGGGCGGCAGCTCCACCAGCGCCGGCGTCGGGACCGGCGGTGCCACCGGCCACCGGGCCCATCGGTCGGGACCACCGTCCATCGAAGCCGGGGTCGAGGCCTGGCCCCTGGCCAGCCCCCTGTCCCGCGAGGCGATGGTGGACAACGGCGCCGGACTGACCACCCTCGGCGGCATCACCCCGGCAGGCGCCTCGCTCACGGCTGTCTCCACCATCGATCCGGCCGCCGGGGTCGTGGCCGCCACCGCCGGACTGGCCACGCCGACCCACGACGCCGCCGCCGCGACCATCGGCCGGACCACGTACCTCTTCGGGGGCGGATCCCCGAACACGGTGGCCACCGTCCAGGCCGTCACCGCCCCGACCATCCCACCGGCCACCGGGAGCACCGGCACGGTGGTGGGCCGGCTGCCCCAGCCCCGGTCCGACCTGGCCGTGGCCACCGTGCGCCGCGGACAGGGGAACAAGGGCCTCCACCACCGCCTACCTGGTGGGCGGCTACGACGGCACCACCTACCTCCCCGGGGTGCTCGCCACCACCGACGGCGTCCACTTCCCCACGGTGGCCAGGCTCCCGGTCCCGGTGCGGTACCCGGCGGTGGTGGCCGCCAACGGCGTGGTCTACGCGTTCGGCGGGGAGACCCCGTCCGCACGGTTCCACCACCACGGCCACCGACGCCATCCAGCGGATCGACCCCACCACCCACCGGGCCACCGTGGTGGGCCACCTCCCCCAGCCTCTCTACGGCGCGGCCGCCAGTCTCATCGACGGCACCATCTACGTGGCCGGAGGCCAGAGCCCGGACGGTCCCACCCTGACCCAGATCACCGCCTTCGTCCCGTCCTCGGGCCAGGTGCTCCACGCCGGGCTCCTCCCCCAGGCCACGGCATTCGCCGGCTACGCCACGGTCGGATCGGGCCGCCGGGCCGTCGGGTACCTGGTGGGGGGCGAGGTCACCTCCCAGAGCGGCAACGACCAGGCCGGGGTGGCCTCGGGCTCCCTCCGGTCGGTGATCTCGCTGCGGCCGAGCCCGTACGGCGGGCCGGCCGGCACGCCCGGTTCCGGTTCCCCCTATGTGGGCACGCTGCTGATCGCCGACCGTGGCAACAACCGGCTGATAGCCCTGGACGCCGCCCGCAACCAGGTGTGGCAGTACCCGTCGGCGACCATGCCGCCGCCACCGGGCGGCTTCTACTTCCCTGACGACGCCTTCTTCGTCAAGGGGGGCACCGGGATCATCTCCAACCAGGAGGACAACCACACCATCGTCCAGATCGGCTACCCCTCGGGGAGGACCCTCTGGCAGTACGGCCACTCCGGCGTGCCGGGGGCCGGCGCCGGATACCTGGACCAGCCCGACGACGCCTACCTGCTCAAGTCCGGGGTGATCACGGTGGCCGACGCGTCGAACAATCGGATCCTGTTCATCTCGCAGGCGGGCCAGGTGCTGAACCAGATCGGCAACGGGGCCGACGTCCACGATCCCCCCACCTCCGTCGCCTACCCCAACGGGGACACCCCACTGGCGAACGGGGACGTCCTGGTTTCGGAGATCGACGGCTCGTGGGTCGACGAGTACACCCAGAAGGGCACCCTGGTCTGGACGGTGCACCTGCCCACGGTGAACTACCCCTCAGACCCCCAGCAGCTGGGCTCCGACCTGTACCTGATGACCGACTACGACCCTCCGGCCGAGGGACGCATCCTGGAGTTCACCCGTCAGGGCCGGGTGACCTGGTCGTACGACGCCCTGAGTGGAGACGGCAGCCCTGAAGAAACCGTCACTGGCCGAACGCTTCGACAACGGGCTAATCATGGTCAATGACGACTACCGCGACCGGATGGTGGTGATCGACCCCACCACCAACTCCATCGTCTGGCAGTACGGGATCACCGACGTGCCCGGCACTGCGGCAGGGCTGCTGTCCATCCCCGACGGGTTCGACAACCTGCTGGCCAACGGGACCACTCCCACCCATCCCCAGACGGGCTGAGCGGGGCGGATCAGACCGGTCCCGGCCTCCCGCTGGTCCGGTCCGCCTCGTCCCCGTCGGCCCCTACATCCGCCCTTTTCGGCTCCGGGTCGGCGGGCCCGTCGGCGAACTCGAGGGCCAGCCGTCGCCGCCCCCGTCGTTTCAGGACCGTGCGGACCACGACGGCCACCACCACGACGGCGCCCACCACGGCGAGGGACCAGAGGCCGACCTCCCTCAGGATCCGCTCGAACGACACCCCGACGACGTACCCGAGCAGGGTGTACCCCACGCCCCAGATCAGGCCACCGAGGGCGTTGTAGAAGAGGAACACCCGGTACCGGAGGCCGCTCATCCCGGCCAGACCGGGGATCAGCGCCCGGGCAAAGGCCACGAACCGACCCAGGAACACCGCCGGGCCGCCGTAGTGCTCGAGCATGCCCATGGTCCGGCGCACGCCGGCATTCCCCTTGAGCGGCCGGCGCTCGAGAAGGTACGGGCCGGCCCGCTTGCCGACCTCGAACCCCACCGAGTCGCCGACGATGGCACAGACCACGACCACCACGATCATCGCCCCGAGGTTGACCGCCCCCAACCCGGCCAGTACCCCGCCGATGACGACCGCCGTCTCCCCCGGAATGAAGAAGCCGACGAGCAGCGCCGCCTCGGCGAAGGCCAGGAACCCCACCAGGGCGTACGCCGTAGGGCCGTGGAAATGGAGCAGCCAGCCGGTGACCCCACCGGGATCGGCATTCGACGCGGTGGCGGTGACCACCAGGTGCATCGTGCCGAACGCCGCCACCCTCACCATCTCACCGGCGGTTTGCCGGCCCCGAGGCCGACCCGGCCTCCCGGCCGACTCCCCGCGGTGGGATCACCGGGTGAGGGTCACGCTGGTCCAGGTGCGACGACGGCACGTCGGACAGGTCATCCACCGGTCGAACACCCGCCGCGGGAGCCAGGCCCCGAACGGGAACTGGAGCCAGAGGAAGTCGAGGATCCCGACCCGGGTCACCGAGCCGCACGAGGAGCACGCCACGGTGAAGATGCCTCGGGCCGGCACGGGATCGGTGGCCGATGCCTCCGGGCCTTCCTCGTCACCGGCGGGAGTGGCGGCGGAGAACAGTGCGTGCTTCCCGGTGGCCCGTGCATGACGGCGCTCCGGACCCGGCTGGACCCGATCGGCCCCGGCCGACGGCCCCCGACGGGACCGGTAGCCGTCTCCTTCGGTGGTCTGTTCCTCCACCGGCATCCAGTACAGGGCACGTTTTCCCAGCGGGTCCGGTCCGTTCGCCACTAGCCGACGGTGCCAGCCACCACGGTCATGTCGAGAAGCGTACGAGCCAGCTGGCGATAGGCGAGCGCCCCTGGCGAGGTTGGGGCGTGCTGGAGGATGGACTTCCCCCGGGCCGGGGCCTCGGCGAATCGGATCGATTTGCGGACCGGCGGCTGCAGCACCGGGATCCCGTAGCGGGACTCCACCTCCTCGATGATGTGCCGGGAATGCCGCGTGCGGTCGTCGTACATGGTGGCGATGATGCCCCGGACGCTGAGCTCGCTGTTGGCGAAGGCCCGCACGTCCTCGATGGTCTCCAGCAGCTGGCCCACCCCGCGGTGGGAGAGGGCCTCGCACTGCAGGGGGATCAGTACGGCATTGGCCGCAGTGAGCCCATTGATGGTGAGGACGCCCAGCGAGGGGGGACAGTCGATCAGGATCAGGTCGTACTGCCCGAGCACGGGCTCGAGGGCCCGCTCCAGCACGTGCTCGCGGCCGGTGCGGGTGAGGAGGTGGACCTCTGACCCGGCCAGGTCGATGGTGGCCGGCAGCACGTCGAGCAGGGCCACGCCGGGAACGGGAAGGGCCACGTCAGCCACCGCATCGCGTCGGACGAAGACGTCGTGGAGCGAGCGGTCGAGGGCGTCGGGATCGAAGCCCAGAGAGTACGTCAAGCAGGCCTGCGGGTCGAGATCGACCACCAATGTGCGGCGTCCGAACTCCGCCGAGGCCACGCCGAGGGACTGCACGGTGGTGGTCTTGGCCACGCCCCCCTTCTGGTTGGCCACGGCCAGCACGTCGGTCACCCGGGGAAGTCTACGCCCGCCGGCCGGAGTCACGGCGAGGGCCGGGACCCGACCGTGACCACCACGGGCGGCGGCCGGCCGACGGCCCCTGATCAACCCCGGACGGATCGGGACCGGGGTGTCGGTGGCACCCGCAGGGCCGCCATCCGGGTCTGGGCTGCCAGTCGCCCCACCCCCGGTCTCGGTCAGGGGTCGAGGCGTGACTCGGATCCTCCCCGGTCAGGTCGGGGGTGGGCTACCGACCAGCCGGCCTGCCCCTCGGGTCGGCGGGGCCCCGGGCCTCGACGGGGGCGGGCGGCCGACGAAGCCGGTAGCCTGGGGCCGGTCGCTCCTGGGGGTGCCTCATGAAGCGTGTCGGCATCGTGGCTTTCGTGGTGATGGCGATATTGGCGGCCGTGTGCGCGGTGCCGGCCCCGGCCGGGGCGGACAAGTTTGCCAAGATCCACTGGGGCACCAACAGTGTGACGCTCGTGGTGCCGACGCCGTCGCCGGCGTGTCGGACGACCCACGGGACGATCAGCTGTCGATGGGCACTGCTGGTCACCCAGGGGGACGCCAACACAATCGTGGGAGCGGCGGCCGGAACGTCGGGAGTGCTGACCGTGGCCTATCCCACCACCTGTGGGGTGATCCATGCCAGTGCCATCGTGGGGCCCCCGATCCGACGGGAGATCGGGTACGCCCACACCATCTCGCAACCCTGCACGCCTGCTCCGCCCGTGGCTCTGTCGGCAGCTGCCGCGACCGAAGTCGCGAACAACACCAGCGGAGTGGCAGCACCCCTCGTTCCAACGGGTGCTACCTCTACCGGCTCCTCGACCTCCACCCCCGCCAGCGCCACTCCGTCGGCCCTCGCCTTCACCGGAGCACCGATCCTCGACTTCTTGGTCGGCGGATTCGCCTGTCTGCTGCTGTCGGCTTGGTGCCTGCTCCCGGTGGGACTCCGGTATCGGCGGTATCGGCGGTATCTTCGACAGTAGGCATCGCCAGCGAGCGGGCGGGTCATCTGCCGTGGCCGGAGCACCCATCATCACAACGGCAGCCGGCGGGAGTCGGTCGGTGGGTGCCGAGGGCATGGCGGCTGCACCCGATTCCCGACGGTGGGTCGACGTGTGGTTGGTCGGGACATCCGCGACCACCCGCGGCGTTCCGTCCCGTCAACTCGGGTGGGACGGTCAAGTACGGGGACCCCTCCAAGTGGAGGGACGACGGCAGCCCGAGACCCGCGCCCCCGGCAGGAGTCGAACCCGCAACCTGATGGGTAGAAACCACCTGCTCTATCCAGTTGAGCTACAGGGGCTGGACGGGCAACGTTACCGCTCCTGTTCGCTCCCCCACCGGACTGTGCCACACTAGAGGCTCCTTGGTGGCCGTAGCTCAGTTGGCAGAGCGCCGGGATGTGGCCCCGGAGGTCGCGGGTTCGAGCCCCGTCGGTCACCCTCCTGCCCCCGGGAGTTCCTGCGCTCCGGCCGAGCCCAGGGCAGTACGGTGATACGCAAGCGCCTCTAGCTCAACGGCAGAGCAACGGACTCTTAATCCGCAGGTTCCGGGTTCAAATCCCGGGGGGCGCACCAGTCAGTGTAAGACCACGCCTGATCCTTGACGGATCGATAACGGCTGATCTTGGACACGGTAACGCCTGATCTCTGTCGTAATAACGGCTGATCCTTGACACTCCGGCCCCATCAGCCTCCGCTGTTTGCAGCGAGAGGAGGTGGGCCGAGTGTTCATGGAGCTGAGCAAGGTGCAACAGCGTTACGACGCCGTCCTAGGCGTCATTCGAGATGGCCTCACCGTCACCGAGGTGGCCGAGGCCTATGGCGTGAGCCGACAGAGTGTCTATTCGTGGCTGAAACGCTATGAGGATGGTGGACTGGAGGCGCTGGCCGAGCAGTCCCACCGGCCGAGATCGTGCCCCCACCAGATCGCTCCGGTGATCGAGGCCCGCATCCTCGAGATGCGACGACAACACCCGAGATGGGGCCCCATCCGGCTGGTCCACCAACTGGAGCGGGAACGGAAGAAGGACGTCCCCTCCCACATGGCCGTCTATCGGGCCCTGGTCCGCCATGACCTGATCGAGCCCAAGTCCATGCGGAAGAAGCTCCCCACCTACAAACGCTGGGAACGGGGACGGCCCATGGAGCTCTGGCAGATGGACGTGGTGGGCGGCGTCCTCTTGGAGGACGGCACGGAGTGCAAGGTGCTCACCGGGGTGGACGACCACTCCCGGTTCTGTGTCTGCGCCGGCATCATGGTCCGGGCCACCGCCCGACCGGTCTGTGGCTTCTTCGGGCAGGCCCTGGAGCACCATGGGGTGCCCGAGGAGATCCTCACCGACAACGGGAAGGTCTTCACCAACCGATTTGGCCTGAAGCCCACCGAGGTGCTCTTCGACAAGATCTGCCGGGAGAACGGGATCAAGCACCGCCTCACCGCCCCGGCGTCCCCCACGACCACGGGGAAAGTAGAGCGGTTCCACCGGACCTTCCGACAGGAGTTCCTGGCCGGGCAGATCTTCCCCAGCCTGCGCCTCGCCCAGAAGGCTCTCGATACCTGGGTCGAGGAGTACAACAAGGACCGACCCCACCAGAGCCTCGGAATGCTGACCCCGGCCGAGCGTTTCTATGTGGGGCGCGACGAGGACTCCCCGATGCCACCGCTCGATCTGAGCCGACTCCGAGAGGATCGCTCAGGTGACGACTGGGTCTCCCGGACCGTCTCCACAGTGGGCACCATCTCGGTGTCCAACCAAGTGCTCAGCGCAGGCAAGCACCGGAGCGGCGAGATCGTCGATGTCCGGGTGACCGAGAAACTCCTCGAGGTCTGGTCAGGCAACGAACTGATCAAGACCGTGCTGCGCACATCGAAGGGGGTGGTGCGGAAGAAGCGAGCCGAAGTCCACTAGAAATATTGAATCGGAGTGTCAATCTTCAACCGTTACGGATCTGACAAGCATCACCCGTTACTGCACAGGCGCACCAGTCAGAATGCAATGCGCCTCTTGGCCAAGGCGCTCGCACCCATCCCGCCCCGACCAGAGTGAGGGCTCGAGCCGAACTGGTCCGGGCTGGGTTGGTGACCGTCCAGTAATGGAGGAGGCTGTCCACATGTCCGATCCTCCCGATCCAGTGCCTCCGGCTCGCCGACCCGCGCTTCCCCCCGATCAGGTCGGTCTTCTCGAGGGACTCGCGACAACTCGAACCATCCGCCGTTATACAAAGGAGCCGGTTCCGGAGGCGGCGCTGCGGGTCATGCTCTTTTCGGCCACCAGAGCGCCGAGCGGATCCAATCGTCAGCCGTTTCGATTCATCGTGCTCACTGACGGTCCAAGAGCAAAGACGGCCAAACGCATTGTTGCCGAAGGGGCCAAGCAACTCTGGGGCGCCAAGCGGGGTGCCGACGGCTACGACCAGGGCAGTGGTGCGGACAGCTCATCTCCGAAGGCTCGCATGGCCCGCACCATGCAGCATTATGTGGAGAGGTTTCCGGACGTTCCGGTGCTCGTGCTCCCCTGCTTGATTCGCTACCGAGCACCCACACCGATGGAAGGCGCCTCGATCTACCCGGCCTGTCAGAACCTCCTTCTGTCAGCCCGTGCCCTTGGGTACGGTGGCGCCTTCACAGGAATGCACCACCCCGTCGAATCCGAGCTGCGCCAACTCCTCGGCATCCCAGACGATGTCTTCTTGGCTGGAACCATCACGATAGGCAAACCAGCGGGACGACACGGTCCGGTGCGGCGCCGGCCACTCTCCGAGCTGGTGTACTCCGACCACTGGGGAGCCCCGCCGGACTGGGCCACGGATCCTGAGGGCACGCAGTACACCTCGGCGGGGCCACCAACCAACGTTGGCGGTCGCCCGTAGGGGATGGACCTCCCTCATCAGGGCCAGTGGCGGCCTACGGAGGTGAGCGCCTCACGAATCTCCTTCGCAGGGTCTCGGGCCCCGCGCCAGGTCTGTCGGCGCGGCTGCCCACCTTGGGGCCGGCGGCAGCCCGCCGGCCTGAGGAGCGACCGTCCCCGTTCCCTGGCGTCAGGCCGTCGGCTGCCCGACTCGGCGCCGTCGGCCGGTCACCTTGGTCGAGTCTCGGGAGTTCGTTGTACCGTCATGGTCGGTCCGGCCCGGGGACCGTGTCACCAGGTTCCGGGTCCGGTGGCAGAGAGGACGACGTCATCCATGGCTTCCCCAGACCGGTCGCAGGCGCTCGACCACATCGTCGTGGTCCTGTTCGAGAACCGCTCCCTCGACAACGTGCTCGGACACCTCTACGGACCCGAGGACGGGAAGACCTTCGACGGCGTCATCGGCAAGGACCTGACCAACCCCATTCCGTCGTGGGCCGAGCACGGTGCCGACCAGAAGGTGGTTCACTACACCGTCGCCACCGACATGGACTCTCCCGACCCAGACTCAGGGGAGGAGTACTTCCATACCAACACGCAGCTCTTCAACAGCCTCGACGAACAGAACCGGGGCAAGATCGGCGACGCGGCGACCGCTCCCTGGAACGTGCCCCCGCCCGGGTCGACACCCACGATGGACGGGTTCGTCACCGACTACATCAGCACCTTCACCGGCGAGGTCGGTCGACAGCCCACCCCCGCCGAGTACGCCCACATCATGACCGGGTACACCCCCGAGCAGCTCCCGGTGCTGAACGGCATCGCCCGGGACTTCGGAGTCTTCGACCACTGGTTCTGCGAGGTCCCGTCGCAGACCTTCATGAACCGCTCCTTCTGGACGGCAGCCACCTCGTCGGGCATCGTCGTCAACTCCCCGGTGAAGAAGTGGTTCACCGAGAACGACGCCGAGACCCTGTTCGAGCGGATGGAGGCGCACGGCAAGACCTGGAAGGTCTATGTGATGGAGCCCATGCCGGTGTCGCTCACCGGTCTCGTCCACTACCCCCGGCTGAAGCACCGCCTAGCCACCCACTTCGTGCCGTTCGCCGAGTTCGAGCGGGACGCGGCGGACGGCACCCTCCCCGACTTCTCGCTCATCGAGCCCAACATGCTGGCCGGGCATGGGGACTACCACCCGGCCATGGGTCGATCGTTCCGGGCCAACATGGACGTGGAGGTGGACGGTCCGTCGTCCGTGCTCGCCGGGGAGGCCTTCTTGGTCAGGGTGTACGACGCCTACCGGTCGGCCACGTCAGAGGCAGGGACCAACGTCTGGAACACGGCCCTCCTGATCGGCTGGGACGAGCCGGGTGGGACCTACGACCACGTGCCCCCCGGTCCGGTGCCCCCGCCCGACCCGGCCGCACCGCCCGGCGAGTGCGGCTTCGCCTTCGACCGCTCGGGCTATCGGGTCCCGGCCGTCATCGTGTCACCCTGGGTGGAGTCCGGTGCCGTCTACAACGAGGAGTACCGCCACACGTCACTGATCGCCACACTCCGCAAGGTCTGGGGACTGGGGGACACCTTCACCCAACGGGACGCCGCAGCCCGCCCCTTCGACCACGTCTTCTCCCTCGAGTCGCCCCGTGACCCGCAGACCTGGGCCACCATCACGGCCCTACCGGTGCCCGGCTGGATGAGCGACCACGCCATCGTGAGCCAGGGCCTGAGCACCCTCGGGAAGGGCATCGGCCACGGTCTCATCGCCCGGGCCAGGGAGCTGGCCGTCAAGCTCCCCACGGGCCTCGACGATCCCCACGCCACGCTGACACCCCGTCTCATCGTCGGCGGCATCAAAGAGGTGGCGGCGCACTTCTTCCCGCTGCTGGCCCACCAGGAACGCGACTGACTGTCAGCCGGACGCCAACTCCCAGCAGTACCGGAAGGCGCCTCGCAGCTCGGGGCGGTGGGTCGGAAGCTTGCGCACCAGGAAATGTGGATCTCCTGGACCGACCGGTGCGTAGTCGATGCCGAGTGGACCGGCGGCCTCGAAGCCGAACCGTCGGTAGTACTCGGGCGATCCGAGCAGAACCAGGAGCGGCTCTCCGATCTGTTCGGCTCGACGAAGCACCTCGCCCATGAGGGCTGACCCGATGCCCTCGCCCTGGCGGTGAGGAGCAACGGCCAACGGGGCCACTCCGGCGACCTCGCGTCCCCCGAGCCGCCCGTAGGCTCCGAGAACATGGCCGACAACCTGTCCGTCGTCGGTCGCAACCAGGTCCAGCCCCGTCACGGCCGCATCGAGCCGCCATGTGTCGAGGACGATGTCGATCTCCCCCTGACCATCGCGACCTGGGCTTGAGAAGGCCTCCCGGACCACACCCACTATTGCCTCCCGATCACCAGGACGGGTCGGCCTGATCAACCAGCTTGTCGTCATAGATCCCCCACCCAGTGACGGTTGGTCGCCCTCGGGAGGCTAGTGCTGGTCAGCGGGTGGGGCAGCCTCGAGGTGTTCGAGTTCGGCCTGAGGTCGGCGACGGCCGGGCGGGCTACGTGCGAGTGAGGTGCCAGAATGGACACGTGCCGAGTTGGGGCGACCTTGAACACGCGGCTCCCGAGCTCGCCGTCTTCGGCGGGAAACGCCTGAGCACCGCGCCGGCCTACCTGGCAACCCTTCGGGGCGCGGCCACACCTCGAGTCCACCCCGTCTCGCCGATCATCGGCAGCGGACACCTCTTCGTGTTCATGGAGCCGACCTCGCCCAAGGGTTTCGACTTGCGCCACCGGACCTGGTACTCACTCCACAACGGGGTGGCCGACACCTTCGGGACCGGAGGCGAGTTCTGGGTCAGCGGCCAGGGCACAGTGATCGACGACCCGGAGCTCCGCGGCGTCGCCATCGCAGCAGCCACCTACCGGCCCGAGGATCGCTACGTCCTGTTCGAGTTGGGGGTCAGCGAAGCCCGCTCCAACGGTTACGGAGACGTGCCTCTCCCGGATCCCACGAGATGGGTGTCGCTCAAGCCTGAATGAGGCCAATCACTCCCCGGAGGGACCCCGATCCCAGCCGCTCATCCTCACGAATTCACCCGAAGGCGGTTCCACTGACCCCGGGGGCCCACCACACCTCGTACCACCAAGCCCGTTCCTTCAGCCGGTCCAGTCGACCAACACCTCGGGGGGCGGGCCTTCCGGTGGAACGCCCAGGTCGACGCCGGTCACATCCTTGACTCGGCCCAGGAACCAAGTGTTGAAGTCGTTGCTGATGGTGGCGAGGTCCGTGAACGCTCTGCCGATGTCGGGCGCCTCGAACCACACCAACATGAAACTTCCCATTGGGGTCTCCTGCAGAGCCCATGTCTCCCGGGTAACGCCGGACGTCGTCTGCAGCGCCTCGAACCCCTTCCGCCGCTCACCCAGGCAGGCGGCCGCGAAGTCCCTGCCTTCTTGCTCCTTGCCGGGAAGGATCGGGAACGCGCCATTGAACACAGCCATCGGCTCTTCTCCTTATTTCGTCCCGCCGTCCCGCCGTCCCGCCGAAGACGGTATCAGCGTCTCCCGACCAGCGCCTGAAGGCCGCGAGACCCCGAAACCGGGATGGGTAGGCCCCCATCAGCAGCACTCGCCGGGGATCGGCCCGGCCACCCAAGGCGCCGGTCAGCTCACGTCGTGAGTGCTCAATCGCCGCAGCGAAGCGCCGGCGCCCTCCCGTACCAGGGGAATCAACTCCTTGCCGAACTCGATGGCGTCGGGGACCGGGTCGAATCCCTTGAGGAGCAGCGTGGTGATCCCCAGGTCGCAGTAACGGAGCATGGCCTCGGCCACCTGCTCCGGCGTGCCGACCAGTGCCGTCGAATTCCCCGCCGCCCCGGTCAGATTGGCCACCTTCATCCACAGTCGTTCATCGTGGACCTCGCGTTCCGCCGACATCTCGATGAGGCGTTTGCGGCCGATCGAGGTGGTACCCCCGGTGTCCCGTCCGACGGAGAGCGTGGCGTTGCTCTTGCCCCCGAGACCAAGGTACGCCTCCTCGTTGCCGGCCATCCGTTGCTTGGCCAGCTCGATGCGCTCGGCCGTCAGCTTGGCGATCCCCTCAGCCTTCTCCCACGCATCGTCCTCGGTGTCGGCGATGATCGGGCGCAGCGAGATGCTGTACCGGAGCTTTCTTCCGGCTCGCTCCGCCACCGAGTCGATGGACGCCATCCGCTGGGCCACGGCCGCCCGTGGCTCGCCCCAGAAGGCGTAGACGTCGGCGTTCACGGCTCCGACTTCGATCGCGGCGGGTGAGGCCCCGGCGAAGTAGAGGGGAATCCCGCCCGGTGTCACCGGCTTGACCGAGCTGAAGGCGCCTTCATAGCGAAAGTACTCCCCGTCGTAGTCGAACGGAGCGCCCTCCTCCCAGATCCTTCGGACGATCGACATGACCTCACCGGTGCGCCGGTAGCGGGCATCGTGGGCGACGAAGTCGCCTTCCCGGTGCTGGTCAGCCTCGTCGCCGCCGGTGATGAAGTGGATGGCGATCCGGCCGCCCCCGGTGAGGTGGTCCAAGGTGGCGGCTTTCCGTGCCAGCAGAGCCGGCTGGACGAATCCGGGACGGTGGGCCACCAGTACCTTGAGGCGCTCGGTGTGGTGGAGCACCGACGCGGCCACGGCCCAGCCTTCGGGCGCGACGGCCCCGTAGCCCACCAGCACTCGGTCGAAACCGGCGCTTTCGTGGGCCCGGGAGATGTCGACCAGGTACCCCGGATCGATGACTGGCCCATCCATCCAATCCACCACCGGGCCGTCGACCAGGGGACCCTTGATCTCCGAGGCGTCCCTCGTTCCGACCATCCCGATGATTTCGACCGACATGGCGATTGATCCCTTCGTATGGCCGTAGCCCCGGATGGCCCACGACCAGCCGGCCAGCCGGCTCCGGTGGAGCGCGGTGAACGGAGGGTCGGTGGGATCGCTGATCTGTTGCGCTAAGGATCGGCACCAACCGGGTGCTTCTGAAGCGGGATCTGCTCTGACTGCCGCCCCGGCCACCCCGCCCGGACCAGTTCGGACCGAGCAGCCCCCTCAGGGAGACACTGGTATCTGCCGATAGAGAGCCATGGTCGTACTGTCAATCGGGTCACCGGAGGCTCCCGTCTCGGCGGCCCCCGGCCGGGAGGGATCGGGTTGGACCTGCGCCCTGGTCAACAACATGCCCGACGGTGCCTTCGAGGAGACCGAGGGGCAGTTCGTAGAGCTCCTCAACGCCGGATCTGGTCGTCAGCCCCTCCGGGTGCGGCTGTTCACCCTGCCCGGTATTCCCCGCCGTGCCGCGATCAGCGGCCGGATCGCCGCCAGCTACTCTCCCCTCGAGGAACTGGAACGCCATCCACCGGACGTGCTGATTGTCACCGGGGCCAACCCGGTCGAGCGCCGGATCCAGGACGAGCCGTACTGGACCGACCTGGCGTGGTTGCTGTCCTGGGCCAGCGAGCACGTGTCGACCATGCTCCTGTCGTGCATGTCGGCCCATGCTGCCCTCGCGGTCTTCGACGGCATCGAGCGCCTCCCGCTGGCCACCAAGTGCACCGGGGTCTTCGTCCAGCAGACCGACCCGGGCAGCCCGCTCGCCGAGGGTCTGGGTCGGTCGATCCCACTCCCCCACTCGCGGCGGAACAACGTCCCCATCGCCACGATGCGCGCCGCCGGCTACGACCTCCCGCTGTACTCGGGCGAGGCCGGCTGGAGTGTCGCCACCCGGACGGTTCGCCGCTCGGCGGTGGTCCTCATGCAGGCCCATCCCGAATACGGTGCCACCAGCCTGCTGCGTGAATACCAGCGCGACGCCCGCCGATTCGTGCTCGGGGAGCGGGACGAGCTGCCGGTCCTCCCCCTGCGGTGCGCTTCGCGCCGCGACTGGGGTGACCTCGTGGAGTTGCAGCGACGGATCCTGGACGGGGATCGTCGTCCGGGTCTCATCGAGTCCTTCCCGTTCCGGGCCGTTGGAAACCGGGCTCGACGGCCGTGGCAGAGGGGCGCCAACCGGCTCTACGCCAACTGGCTGGCGACCGCCCCGATCAAGGGCCACTGACTCGTGCACGACGAGACCATCGCCATCCACGGCGGCTATGCGCCGGACAACACCCGGGCCGTCGCCGTTCCCATCTATCAGACCGTGGCCCACGACTTCATCGACGCCGAACATGCCGGTGCGGTGCTGGACCTCGAGGTGCCCGGCTTCCACTACAACCGGATCAACAATCCCACCAACGACGTCCTCGAGCAGCGCATGGCGGCGCTGGAAGGAGGGTCGGCCGCGCTGGTCCTGGCCTCGGGGATGGCCGCCGTCAGCTGCTCCATTCTCACGGTGGCCATGGCCGGTTCGAACGTCGTGGTGGCCCCCCAGCTCTACGGTGCCACCTTCACGTACTTCGCCCACGTCCTGCCCACTCTGGGCATCGACGTCAGGTTCGCGCCCGACGACCGGGCCGAGTCGATCGCCACGCTGATCGATGATCGAACCCGGGCGGTGTTCTGCGAGTCCATCGGGAATCCGGCTGGAAACGTGGTGGACCTCGAGGCGGTGGCCGAGGTGGCCCACACGGCCGGCGTCCCCCTCATCGTGGACAACACCGTCGCCACCCCTCTCCTGGTCAAGCCCATTCAACACGGCGCCGACGTGGTCGTGCACTCCCTGACCAAGTTCGTCGGTGGTCACGGCACCACGCTCGGAGGGGTGATCGTGGATGGCGGGTGCTTCCCATGGACCGAACACGCCGAGCGCTTCCCCATGTTCAACCTGCCCGAGCCGGCCTTCCACGACGTGGTCTTCGCCCGGGACTTTCCCGACCGGCCCTTCACCGTGCGCGCCCGTTCCGTCCAGCTGCGCAACACCGGGGCCACCCTGTCCCCGCTGGCCTCCTTCCAGCTCCTGCAGGGCCTGGAGACCCTGGCCGTCCGGCTCGACCGGCACGAAGTCAACGCCCGGGCCGTCGCCCAGTTCCTGGCCGATGACCCCCGGGTGGAGTGGGTGAGCTTCTGCGGCTTCGCCGACCACCCCTACCACCAGCTGGCCCAGCGCTACCTCCACGGGCGCGTGCCGTCCATTCTCACCTTCGGCGCCAGCGGGGGCTACGCCGCCGGACTGGCCTTCTTCGACTCGCTCCAGCTCTTCAAACGACTGTTGAATCTGGGAGACGCCAAGTCGCTGGCCATACACCCCGCGTCGACCACCCACCGCCAACTGAGTGAGCCTGAGCGCCGGGCCGCCGGGATCCGACCGGAGACCATCCGGCTCTCCATCGGGCTCGAGCACATCGACGATCTGATCGAGGACCTCGATCAGGCCCTGGCCCGCGCCGCCGGCTGAGGACGACCCTGGCCCGTTCGGCCGGCCCCTGCGTTCAGCTGAGGACAGCCTGGACGCACTCCTGGGCGTCCCGCACGGCCCGGATCCTGCTCCGGGGGGAGGGCAGGTAGTGGGTGAAGTAGCGCGCCCCCTCGGTCAATACCCCGAGGAGGGAGAGACTGGGCTGGACCCGGCCTTCGGAGTCGAAGGGGTGGAAGTCCTCACTGATGGCCACGCTGCCCACCGGGGTTTCTCCGTAACTCATCTGGGTCAGACGCCCACGGGCGTAGAGCTTGTTGAGCAGGGGTGAACTGGACCGGGCCAGCGAGGGGAGATCGAGGTGGCCCCGGATGATCCCTCCCACCGTGGCCGTGGCCACCTCGTCGAGTTCGGTGGAGCGCACGGTGATGCCCCCACCGGCAGCTGCCCGCACGTCCGGGTTGGGCCCGAAGGGAGCTCGGACCACCCCCGCATCGAACAGCGCCAGCAGCTGTTGGGACCGGAGCGGCGGAGGACCAGCCTCCAGGCGGTTGATCCGTCCCCGGATGTTGGCCTGGAAGTCGGTGTGGGACTCGAGCGTGAGACCTCCGAACTCGATGACCGAGCGCAACTGGTCCCGCAGGATGCGCGTCACCTCGAGGGCCGCCTTGACCGGGCTCCCGCCGATGGCCAGCGCCTCGTCGAGATCGGTCTCGATCATGTCGTAGACCTGAGCCTGGAAGTCGTCGCCCGAGCGGTAGCGGCGACCGGAGCCGGCAAACACATGGGTGGCCGGGTCGAATCGCCCGTAGACCGGCTCGTACCATTCCACGACGGTGTCGAAGCCCCCGTCCATCCACCCGTAGGTCAGACGGCGCCGGACATCGGACGATTCGCCTTCTCCTCCCTTCAGGAGGGCCGCATGGGTCAGGAAGCGGGCCTGCATCTCGGCGAAGAGCAGGGGGAGCAGATCGTGTCGGAAGTCGACCTGTCGACGGACCGGGGAGCCTCCGGGATTGGTCAGCGCCGCGATTTCCTTCGGCGTGCACACGATGGGTCGGTAGTCGCCGTAGGAGTCGACGCCGTGGGCCGACTTGGCGCAGTAGGGGATCCCGGAACGGGAGTACAGGTAGATCGACGGCTCCCGGCCGCTCGGCACATAACCCTTGTGGTCGCCCGAGCCCTGGTACGTCCCACCCCGCCCCACGGTCAGGGCGGTCAACAGGTCGAAGCCGACCAGACCCATGCCGGCCACGGCGATCGGTGCGCCGGGGGCTACGTGCTGGTCGAAGTGCTCGACCGGGTAGGGGCGGAGGTAGCGCACTCCGCCGGGGGTGGGGCCGGACTCCTCGTTCCACGTATGGCCCGAGGTCAGCACCACGTGGTTCACGCACAGGGTCCGGCCGTTGTCGAGCACCACCGCCTCACGGCCACCACCGCTCTGTTCGATATCGACGGCCGAGGCGTAGTGCCGCACGACCTCCAGGTTGACCGGGGCGTGCTCCAGGAGCGTCTCATAGAGCCAGACCAGATACTCGCCCATCAGCCGTCTTGGGAGATAGTCCGTGGCCTGGATGGGCGTTCCCGCCGAGTCGATCCGGCACTCATGGCCGGACCATCGATAGCCCTGGTCAACGGCCCATTCGTACAGACCGACGGCATACGGGAGATCGTCCCGGCCATCGGGGGACACGAACAGGGACAACTGGCCACACGGATTGTTGAGCACCAGATAGTCCGGCTGGCCCTTGGCGTACACCCCTCCACCCAACCGGCCGGGCTCGACCACGTGGACCCGGACGAGCCGGTTGGTGCGGCGCGCTTCGGCCACGATCCGCTCGAGGACGCACAATCCCCAGGAGCCGAAGCCGACGATGGCGAACTCGATCATCCCGGACCGCGCCAGCGGGTGCCTCCGGCGCCACAACGCCAGGACCCTGAAACTGCCGATGCAAATGCACGCGAGCGCATCATATTTACTGCCGCCCCTTCTTCACCCCTGCAGTAAAACCACCGCCAACTTGTGCGGATCCAACCACGCTATGTGGTCGGGAGACGCTTACACAAGGGTCTATCGAAAACGTTTGCTTGTCAGTAGAATGGGTCGACCCTGAGGGCAGGGAGTTTCGTGGTGGCTGATGTCGTTTGCCGCCACGACCACTAAGAGAGGGGCGACGGTGGGATCTTCCCAAACACTGCGGATCGGCTCGCTCGACGTGCGTCGGATGGGCTTCGGAACCATGCAGTTGACGGGTCCGGGCGTCTGGGGTCCACCCGCCGACCCGGCCAATGCCATTCAGGTGCTCCGCCGGGCCGTGGAACGTGGTGTGAACCTCATCGATACGGCGGACTCCTACGGGCCCGACGTCGCCGAGGCGCTCGTCCGGGACGCGCTGTATCCCTACCCGGCCGGGGTCACGGTCGCCACCAAGGCCGGCTATCTGCGCCCCGGCCCCGGCGAGTGGCAGGAGTGCGGCCGTCCCGAGTACCTCAGGAGCCAGTGCGAGGCGAGCCTCAAGCGTCTGGGCGTCGACCACATCGACCTGTTCCAGCTGCACCGGATCGATCCCCGGGTGCCGGTCGAGGACCAGTTCGGAGCGCTGAAGGACCTGCGTGACGCGGGCCTGGTCACCGAGGTCGGACTGTCGGAGGTCGGCGTGTCCGCCATTCAGCACGCCCGGGACATCGTTCCGATCGCCTCGGTGCAGAACCACTACAACATCGGCCAGCGGAGCGCGGACGATGTCGTCGACTACTGCGAAGCCAGTCAGATCGGCTTCATCCCATGGTTCCCGTTGGGCAGCGGCAAGCTCTCCCGTGAGGGCGGACCCCTCGACGCCGTCGCCCGGGAGCTTCGGGCGACCGTCTCCCAGGTCTCCCTGGCCTGGCTCCTCCGGCGCTCGCCGGTGATGCTCCCCATTCCGGGAACTTCCTCGCTCGACCACCTGGAGGAGAACTGCGCCGCCGGGGCCCTCGAGTTGTCGGACACCCAGTACGCGGCGTTGACGGACGCCCGGAAGCCGCTGCGCCGCTGGGCCCTGGCCGGCTGATTCGGGTAGGGACGGCATGACCGCTGACCTCGTCATCCGCAACGGCGTCCTGGCCGACGGCACCGGAGGCCCACTTCGCCGGGCGGACGTCGCCGTCACCGGAGGGCTGATCACCGAGGTGGGCCGGGGTGTCAGCCGCGGTCGTCGTGAGCTCGATGCCGAGGGCCTCTTGGTGACGCCGGGGTTCGTCGATCCGCACACCCACTATGACGGCCAGGCCACGTGGGACCCACAGCTGGCGCCTTCCTCCCAGCACGGGGTCACCACGGTGGTCATGGGGAACTGTGGGGTGGGCTTCGCTCCGGCCCAGCCCGATCGTCACGATTGGCTCATCGCCACCATGGAGGGAGTCGAGGACATCCCCGGGACGGCACTCCACGAGGGATTGCGATGGGGGTGGGAGTCCTTCCCGGAGTACCTTGACGTTCTCGAGCGTCAACCACGCACCATCGATGTCGGTACCCACGTACCCCATGCTGCACTACGTGCCTTCGTCATGGGCGAGCGGGGGGCCGACCCCTCCGAGCACCCGGACGACCAACAGCTCGAAACGATGGCCTCGCTGCTCCGACTGGGATTGGAGGCCGGTGCCCTCGGTGTGACGACCTCGCGTACCGAGCGGCACCGCACCAGCACCGGCGAGAACCTCGGCACCTTGCGGGCCCGGGAACCGGAGCTGATGGCCCTGGCCTCCACGCTGCGCTCCGCCGGAACGGGCGTCTTCCAGTTTCTGAGTGACAGCTACCGCTCCACTGACGACACCTTCGCTGAGGCCGAATTCGCCCTGGTCGAGCGGTTCGTCCGGGCCAGCCGACGCCCGGTCAGCTACACCGTCCAACAAGACATTGCCGCGCCGGACCGGTGGCGCGACCTGATGGCCCTGGCGGTCCGCCTCAGCGGCGAGGGGTTCGATGTCAAAGCGCAGGTCGCGCCCCGGCCGATCGGGGTGCTGCTGGGCCTGGAGGCGTCCGCCAACGTCTTCACCCCGGCGCGCGCCTATGCCAGGATCGCCGGACTCCCGCTCGCCGACCGGGTGGCGGCGCTGCGAGACCCCGAACGCCGGCAGAAGATCTTGGACGGGCACGCCTCCCTGACCACCGGGCCCGACGTCTTCGCCGGCAATGCCTTCTTCGGGCGGTTCGACGACATGTACGTCCTCGAGGAACCGGTGAACTACAACTTCGATCCGTCCCAGTCGTTGGGCGCCACCGCCCGACGGACCGGGGTCGACCCGCGAGGGCTGGCCTACGACATTCAGCTCCAGGGGGACGGGCGACAGCTGATCTACACACCGCTGTTCAACTTCGCCGATCGGAACCTCGATGCCGTCCGCGCCATGATCACCTCGCCAGTGGCCATGTTCGGGCTGTCCGACGCCGGCGCTCACTGCGGCCAGATCTGTGACGGGAGCATGACCACGACGTACCTCTCGATGTGGGCCCGCGACTTCGAGGGGGGGAACGGCCTGCCGGTCGAGACGGTGGTCCATCAGATGACCCGTCGGCCGGCCGCTCACTTCGGTTGGTCCGACCGCGGGGCGGTGGCTCCCGGACTCCTCGCCGACCTCAACGTCATCGACCTCCAGGGTCTCGAATGCGGACTCCCCCGCATCGTCACCGACCTCCCCGCCGGCGGACGCCGACTCCTCCAGGACGGGAAGGGGTATCGGTGGACCGTCAAGCGCGGCGCGGTGACCTTCGATGACGGCACCCCGACCGGGGAGCTCCCCGGCCAACTGGTCCGGGGAAGCCAGATGGCGCCACGCCGCGCAGCCGTCCGATGAGCACCCCTGACGTCCTGACCCGAGTCCTCCAGCGCGCCCAACGACGTCCGGACCACCCGGCGGTGGCCGACCTCGATCGCCGGGTGACCTACGGCGAGTTGGTCGACGAGGTGGAGGGGTTTGCCAACGGTCTGGCCGCCGCAGGGGTCCGGGCCGGTGACCGTGTCGCCCTCCACCTCCCCAACTCCGTGGAGTTCGTGGTGGCCGCGTTGGCCGCGCTCCGGATCGGGGCCATCTTCGTCCCGTTGGCGGTGACCGACCCGGACGCCCGGCTGGCGGGCATTCTCGCCGATTGCACTCCCGTCCTGGTGGTGACCGGTGACGACCACCAGGGTCCGGCCCAGCCGGACGGCGCCGGCCAACTGGGGCGGTGGGTGCCGTTCTCGGTGGTGACGTCTGACCCCGGTGGCCGTCCGGTGGGGTCCGAGCCCACGTCAGATCGTGCGGCCTATGCCATCTATACCTCCGGGACCACCGGATCGCCCAAGGGCGTGCTCATCGGCCGTCGGGCCTTTGCAGCCGCCGTGGACTCCACGCTGGGGGCCCTCGGCCTCGACGCCACCACCCGGACGCTCTGCGTGTCCCCGTTCTACTTCGACGGTTCCTTCGCCACGCTGTTCCCCACCCTGGCAGTCGGCGGGACCGTCGTCATCCGTCCCCGCGAGTCACTGCTGTTCCCGCGGACGTTCTTCAACGCCGTCCTGAAGGAGGACATCACCTACACCGGTTTCTCCCCCAGCTACCTCAAGCTGCTGCTGGCCAGCCCTCAGGTGGACAAGTTGAACGGGTCTGCACTGTCCATCGTGGCCCTCGGGGGTGAGGCCACCTCACTGGCCACGATCAGATCGACCCGGGACGCCGTGCCCCAGCTCCGACTCTTCAACCGGTACGGCCCCACCGAGACCACCATCGCCGTGACCCACGTCGAGCTCACGCCGGCGCGGTTGTCGGGGGGAGCGGTTCCGATCGGATGCCCACACCCCGGGGTCACCTTCCACCTCCTGGACGAGGAAGGGTGCCCGGTGGACGAATCCCTCAAAGTGGGTGAGTTGTACATCGGTGGGGACCAGCTGATGATGGGCTATTGGGGAGCGCCGGCCCTCACCGACGCCGTGCTGCGCAGCGATCGAGTCCCGGGTCGGACCGTCTACCGGACCGGTGACCTCGTCTACCGGGACGGCGACGGCCAGTATGTGTACGTCGACCGGGCGGACCGGGTGATCAAGCGGTTCGGGGTCCGGATCTCGTTGATCGAAGTGGCCGACGTCCTCCACTCGCTGGACGGAGTATCGGCGGCGGCGTGCGTCGTCTTCGACCATGACGGGGAGGTGGCGATCGCCGCCTTCGTCACGACCGACGGCACGCGCCCGGCCGCGGAGCTGCGCAGCCGGGCCCGCCGGCACCTTCCCGACACCATGCTCCCCGACCGGATCGAGCTGGTCGACGAACTCCCACTGACCCCCTCCGGCAAGCTCGACGAGCGCAGACTGCTGGCCGACGCCGGGCTCGGCCGACCTCCTGCAACCCCCGGATCGGAAGCCACCCCGCGTTCGGCGTGACCTCTGCTCATCCGGCACTCAGGACCCACCGCGGCCGCGACCAGAGCTGCAGATACTCGACCACGGTGAACCCGAGCCGGCGGTAGAGCGCTTCGCCGGCCACCGAGGAATGGAGCAGGGACCCCTCGGCCCCGTCTGCGAATTGCTGGGTCAGCATGGCTTCGAGCAGTTGACGCCCGTAGCCGCGGCGCTGGCCGTCGGTGCGGGTGGCCATCGACCAGATGACCACCAGACCGTCCTGGAGGGCACTGGTGACACACGAGACCATCCTCCCGCCGTCATGAAGGGCCCAGGCCGAGAGCTCCCTCCCCTCTGCCACCGCGTCGGGGATGGCGGCCGCCGCCGTGGCGTCATCGAGCCCATAGCACTCACTCAGGAGATCTCGGGCCGGGGACAGCTCCTCGTACGTCAGGGGCCTGGCCTCCTCGGCGGGTGGTCCGATCGGGACCGGCTCAGCCAGCACCATGAGCGGCAGCGATCCGACCGTCACCCACCCGCTCTCGACCAGCCGCTGCGCCGTCGCCAACCCGGGCCCTGACAGCATGATGATGGCCGGCTTCTTGAGATCGAGGGTCGGCTGCAGGCAACAGTCGGCCAGAACATCGAGGACGGGCGAGCGGCAGCAGGCCAGGTTGTAGTTGACGTTGCGTTGCCCGCTGTAGGCGACCCACCAGTCATCCTGCACCTCCAGGAGATCCGGTCGTGCCCACAGGTGGGCGGCCTTCCCGAGCACCCGCCACAGGTCGGTCCGGCTGTCAGACATGACGCGAAACTTAGCCGTCCGGTTCTCCGACCGAGGGGAGCCTCCGCCGGCGGCGGGCCCGGAGTGCGGGCCCCGGACGCCGGAAGCATCCGAGGGTGCCGAAGGGGTCGGCCCGTCACCGTTCCCCCAGGCGATTGTCGATCTCCCGGACCAGGCGCTCGGCCTCCATCGTCTTGGCATTTCCGGGACCCTCCGCCCGGACCGTGGCGGCCAGGAAGTTCCTCGCCACGATGCTCGCTTCGGCATACTCCTGCGACCACACCAGGGCGGAGGCCAGGTTCCGCAGGGAGGTGAGGGTCTCTGGGTCGTCGGGTCCGAGCAGCCGACCTCGGACCTCGACCGCGGTACGCAACAACTCGGACGCTTCGCCGTACCGACCGTCGCCGATAAGGGACCTGGCCAGCCTGATGGCGACGGCGGACGCCCGGACCTCGTCCCCCCGCTGCTCGTACTGCGCCTTGACCGGCACGAGGAGCCGACGAACCTCGTGGAACGCTCCCAACGTCAGTTGGACGTCGGCCAGTCGTTCGGTGACGGCCAGCACCATCGGGTCGTCCGGTCCCTTGGCCGCCGTCAGCCCGTCACGCACGTGGTCCAGGAGGGGTTGGGCCCGACCGGCCTGCTTCAGCTCGATCAGGGTCACCGCGAGGCGCGCCTCGGCGGCGAGGGTCAGTTCGTGCTCGGCACCCAACTCGTGGCGCCGACTCTTGACCACCGTCCTCCGGAGGGGCAGCGCATCGGCGTAGCCACCGAGGGCCTCCCGACCCTTGGCCACGGCCTCCATGGCCTGCAGGCTCCGCCAGGAGGAGGGCCCTCGCTTGTCGAGGCTGGTGGCCAGGCGGCGCTCGGCCAGAGCCAGGCGAACCTCGGGGCTCTCCGTACGCCGCTCCGGGCGCAGCTCCACCCAGTGGCCCACCTCCTCCCACCAACGGGGTGCAGTCAGCCCTCGGCGCCGGGTCGGTCCAGCCATCCCGGCCAGACTAGGACCGGGGGTGGGATCGCCTGGGCCCCCCTGGTTCCGCCCACCGGCCCCGTTCCGGTGGGACCGGTGGTCGTCGTCGATCTCGGGAGGTTCCCCCGGGACCCGGTGGCCGGTGCCGGTGGCCGGTGCCGTCACCCCATGGTTGTTCCGAAACGAGAGACGGGATTCACCGCTAACTTCGCCGTCATGCGCCTCAGCACGGTCATCCTCCCGATCTACGGATGGAACGACGGACGGACGGTGTGGCGCCGGGCCGAAGACCTCGGATTCCACGCCGCCTACACCTACGACCACCTCACCTGGCAGAGCTTTCGCGACCGTCCCTGGTTCGCCGCCATCCCCACGTTGGCCGCCGCGGCCACCGCCACCGAGCGGATGAGAATCGGCACGCTGGTGTCCTCGCCCAATTTCCGCGGGCCGGTGACCCTGGCCAAGGAGCTGTTGACGCTGGACCACATTTCTGGAGGCCGGCTCACCGCCGGCATCGGATCCGGTGGCACCGGTTTCGACGCCACAGCACTGGGACAGGCGGCCTGGACTCCCGGCGAGCGGGCGGACCGGTTCGGCGAGTTCGTCCGACTGCTCGATCACCTCCTGACCCATTCGACGACCACCGAGCACGGCCCCCACTACGCCGCCGTCGAAGCCCGGACCATCCCGGACTGCATCCAGCGTCCCCGGATCCCGTTCCTGATCGCCGCCACCGGGCCCCGCGGCCTCCGGCTGGCGGCAGAGGTGGGTCAGGGGTGGGTCACCTACGGGGATCCCGCGGCTCGGAAGGTCTGACCCCCACGGCGACCCTGGACGTCGTCCGAGCCCAGATGGAAAAGCTTGACTCCGCCTGTGCCGCCGTGGGCCGGGACCCCGGTTCGCTCGACCGGGTGTTGCTCCAGGGGCTCACCCCGGAGCGTCCGCTCGACTCGCTGGACGCCTTTCTCGAGTGGGCCGGCCGCTACCAGGAGGCGGGCATCAGCGAGGTGGTGATCCACTGGCCGGTGGCCGACTCGGTCTTCGCCACTGACCCGGAGGTGTTCGAACAAATCGCCAGCCGAGCCCCGGCCCAGCTGGGCTGAGCCCGGACCCGGGCGTCCTCGATCCCGCCGCTCGATCCTTCCCAGATCAACGCCCCAGCGACCGCACGAGGTCCCACCGATGGTGTTCGGCGTCGTGGGCGTTGGAGACGGCCACGTCGGCCAGGGTCAAGGCACCGCGCTCGGGATGGACCAGCACCACGCCTTCCTCGTCCGACCGGGCGACGGCGTCCAGCCAGTCGTCGACCGAGCGGCCCAGGGACCACCGGGCCGCGGGCAGGGCGATGCCGCGGTAGCCACGCGCCTCGGACAGGCGGTGTTCGTCGTAACCACCCACCGCCGCAGTGGCCCCCCCGACGACACCCATGAGCCGCTCGGCCCAGATCCTCAGGTTGTCGGCCACGTGGCACACGTACTCACGCACCGACCACTCGAGACCCGGGTGCCGTTCGTCACCACTGGCCCCGTCCAGCAGCCCGCCGTAGACGGCCGGAATCTCCCCCACGGCCTTCCGGGCCTGGTCCAGCGTGGTCGTCCACCGGAAGCCGCACTCCCGGCACGGATCGCCGTAGACCGATGCTCCCCACCCGTTCACCCGCTGATTGTCGCGCGGGGTCGGGTGCACAGGTCGGATCGGCTCTGGACGCCGCCGGCCTCCGATGACCCCCGAAAAACCTGCAGGTGAGTGCAGGCAATGGCTCAAGTATTGGTTGCCGTGGGTCGACCTGTGACCTATGGACCAGAACCGCCTCGAGTCCCCCGCGGGACCCGGGCCGCTCCTGCTGGAGGCGGGGGCACTGTCGAACGACGTGTCACCCGAGGGGGCCGACACCACCGCCTCTCGCGCCGAGACCCTGGTCCAGGCCCCGGAATGGCCCCGTCTGGGAGCTGCCGCCGGTCGAAACGGACCGGCACCGGAGCACCCGCTCCCCGCCGGAACTGCCGACCAGCGGGTGGACATCAACCTCGAGATCGACGACGGGGAGACCACCCTGTTCGAGGCGGCCATCGGAGCCTTCCATGCCGGCGAGTTCCAGCGGGCCGAATCGCTCTTCCTCGAAGAGGCCCAACGCACCGTGGAGGCCGCGCCCCAACGGGCCGCCATCGCCTACCGCCAGGCCGCGCTGGCCGCACAACAGATGGGCAACACCGACGCCTCCGACCACTGGATGCGGCTGGCCGGACGGGAGTACCTCCGGGTCACCGAGGACGACCGGACTCCGCTCCCGTTCATCAGGGAGGCCGCGGTGATGGCGGCCAAGTGCTTCATCAGCGTGGAGAACCTCAAGGTCGCCTCCAAGGGCCTCCGCCGGGCCCAAGCCATCGAATCGGTGCTGCGGGCCGACGACGATCTGATGGCCGAGGGCGGCGGCGACACCGTCCAGTCACCGCCCGGCCGATGTCGGGCTCCGCATCGAGCGGCGCGCCACCACCCGACCGACCTCCGAGGCTGCCGCCCGCCCAACCGAGGCGCCGGTTCCGTCGCCGGATGCCGGCGACGACGCCACCGTCCCGCTCACCGGCACCCCGGCCGGCCCCGGCGGCTGGCTGCGCCGCCTCCGGCATCCCCGGCCGGCCCGCCGCGTGGCCTGACTCGTGCCGTGGTCACCCCCGTCCTAGCGTTCCCGCCGGAGGTCCACCCGGCGGAGCCCCCTCCGGCCGGCGGCGTGATGTCCGACATCGACGTCCTGTTGACCACCGAGGGCACCTACCCCTACGTCACCGGAGGCGTGAGCACCTGGGCCCACCAGCTGGTCTCCGGTCTGTCCGAGAAGCAATTCGTCGTGTACTCCGTGGTGGCCAACACCTCCCTGGCCGTACGGTACGAGCCGCCCCCCAATCTGGTCCACGTCGTCCAGGTCCCCCTGTGGGGTACCGAGGACAACGCCGAGTTCAACCCGCGCCCCGGATGGATCGCCCGGCGCCTGCGCCGGCCCGGACGCCACTTCGACGAGGAGTTCCTGCCGGCCTACGCCCAGCTGGTGGTCTCGGTGGCCCTGGGCGAAGGGGGACCCGACGACCTGGTGGCGGCCCTGTGCGCCCTCTCGGTGTACGCCGATCGCTACAGCCTCAAGCAGGCCATGCGGGACAGTCGGACCTGGCGCCTGTTCCGGGACACCCTGGCCACCCATCCCCTGTACCAGCGCCTGACCACCTACGAGGCCATCGACCTGGCCCGCTCGGTCTACCGGTACCTGGCCCCGCTGGACTACCCGACCGACCTCCCCCAGGTGGTCCATGCCTCGGCCGCCGCCTTCTGCGCCATCCCCGGAGTGGTGCTTCGGGAGCGGTGGGGCGTCCCCTTCCTCCTCACCGAGCACGGGGTCTACTACCGCGAACGGCTGCTGGCGTTGGGCCGCAACCGGACCAACAGCCCCTATCGGGTCTTCCTCTCCAACTTCTACGCCGCCGTGGTCGCCATGGCCTACTCGAGAGCCGACCTGGTGGCACCGGTGGCCCGTTTCAACGCCACCTGGGAGATGAGACTGGGCGTCGACGAGACCAAGATCCACCCGATGCCCAACGGAGTGGATCCTGACCACTTCCCACTCACCCGGCCGGCCGGTAGCGGGACCGACCCCCTGACCCTGGTGGCGGTGGCCCGACTCGAACGGTTGAAGGACATTCACACCCTGCTCCGCGCCTTCGCCATCGTGCGGACCCGGATTCCCGGGGTCCGGCTCCAGATCCACGGTCCCGAGAGCGACGCCGGCTATGCCCGCAGCTGCTATGCCCTCGCCGAGCAGTTGGAGCTGGGGTCGTCGTGCATCTTCCGCGGCCCGACCGCTGACGTCGGCCAGGCCCTCAACGAGGGAGACATCGCCGTCCTCTCCAGCATCTCGGAAGGATTCCCCTTCGCCGCCGTCGAGGGTTTGATGGCCGGACGTCCCATGGTGGCCACCGAGGTGGGCGGGGTCCCCGAGGTGATCAAGCCCCCCTACGGGCGCCTGGTCCCTCCCGGCCGTCCGCTCGAACTGGCCGACGCCATCTGTGCCATGGCGTCCGATCGCGGCCGGTCTGGCCGAGCTGGGCGAACTCGGCCGCCGGGCCATGCTGGAGTCCTACACCCTCGACGTGTTCCTCGACGGCTACCGATGGCTGTACGACGAGGTTCGGTCCCGTGCCCCCCACCACTGACGCCCCGCCGGTCCGGCCCAGCGACCGGGTGGCCCGCGACCTCGACGAACTGCGCCGGCACTCGACGGTCTACGACGACCTGCACGTCGAAGCGCGCCGGGTGCTCGACCGGAACCCCGAGCCGCGCAACCTCCGCGACGTGGCGGTGGCGCTGGAGTCGATGGGCTACACCGGCACGCGGGGCCGAGGCCCTCGGCTTCGACTCCGTGTTCGATCTCGCCACCGCCGTCTACGAGCTCACGTACCTCTACTACCTCCCCCAGGTCAAAGAGGCCCCCGAGCGCCGCCGGAGCTGGCGGAGGTTCGCCGACGACTACGTGGCCGGCTCGTGGTACGGAGTTCCCTGGATCATGTCGGTGGTGGTCCTGTTCTTCGGTCGAGTGGCGCTGTGGTCCTCGCTCGACGCCACGCCACAGGCTGCGGCGATGGTGTCCCTGGCCTTCTTCCTCGCCGCGGTGTTGGCCGGGGGCTGTTCCCAGATGATCGGACGAAAGGGGACCTTCTACCTCCTCCAGAAGAACTACCCACTGGTGCGCTGGACCGTGTCCCGGTTCCTCATCTACAGCGTGGCGGCGGCGTCACTGACCATCGCCCTCGTCTACACGTTCTACATCGTCCCGTTCTACGGGCTGCACCTCGGGGAGTTGTTCGCCGAGTTCGCCGTGGCCATCTTCGCCTTCCTGCTCAGTGCCGCGCCCCTGTACATGCTGCGGCGCTTCTACACGCTGGCCCTCGCCACCGGCGTGGCCCTCGTGGTCACACTGGTCACGCGCCCGGCTGTTCGCCGGCAGCTCACCCGGATTCCGCCACGCCCAGCTCCTGGGTCTGGCCGTCGGTTCCGGGGCCATGGTGGTCATGGCCGCCAGCTACCTGGCCATGCGGACCGAGACCCCGGCCGGGAGGGGCGACACCCTGGCCGTCGTCAAGCCTCCCGAGCTCCGGGTCGTGCTGTGGCACACCGCCCCCTATGCCGTCTACGGCATGGCCTACTTCGTACTGATCCTGGTGGGACCGGTCATCGTGGGCTTCTCCTACGGCCACAGCCTCGGCGTCGACCAGTACGTCTATCCGTCGACCTACGAAGGGTCCGTCGATCTGGCCCTGTTGGAACTGGTGCTCTTGCTCGGCCTGGTCTACGCCTCCATCGAGCGGTTCGGCCGTCGACTCCGGCCGTTGCTCGACAGCCACCCGCTGGACTGCTGGCGGGAGGCACGGGCCACCCTCCGGCGGGAATGGGTACTGGCCATCACGGTACTGGCGGTGGCGTCCGGTCTGGTGGCCTGGCTCCTGCCCTGGTTCCTCCTGCACGTCCTCCCGGACACGCTGACCGCCTCGGTCCGGTCGCCGGGGGGGCTGACGGCTCTCGAGGTGGCCTCGTTCGGCTTCGCCATCGTGCCGGTCGGCATGCTCTCCAGCCAGTACCTGTTCTTCCTGGGCAAGCCCCGGGCCGCGGTGATCGGGGCGGTGGCGGGCGCCGTGACCTGCGCCGCCGTGACCGCCGTGATGGTGCGGGGCGGGGACCTCACGCTCGGCTCGTGGGGGCTCCTGGCCGGGAGCACGGTGTACGCCCTGGTGACCGGATTGGCTTCCTATCGGGCTCTGGCGGCCGGCGAGGAGTCCTTCTATGCCTCCTTCTGAACCCGACCGGCCGGGTCGGAACCGGCGGAAGGAGGCGCCCGGCCCGTCCGCTGGGTCCGGTACCTCCGCCGGGGTACCGGTGCACGCGCCGCCCGGGTACACGCCTCCCCCTGAGCTCGGCGAGTCGTGGGACCCGGCCGACGACGAACGAGGCGGTGCCGAGGGAGGCGGGCGGGAGCGCCACGCCGTCCATTGGAACTGGCACGGCCGTCCTTCGTGGGGACGCCGAATGGTCGCCGCCTTCCCGCCCGTGGCCATGGTGCTGGCCATCGGGCTGGTGGTGCACACCACATCATCGGCCCAGGGCGCCATCGATCAGGTGCTCTCGGTCGCGCGGCACCGGGGGGGCCACCCTCCTGTCGAGCGCGCCACCCCTCGCCACCGGCGGGAGCGGTCCGGGCGGCGGGCAGCTCACCGACTACCAGAACGTGACCTTCTCCCAACCGAGCGGTCCGGGACGACCCATTCAGGGCAGCACCTCACTGGCCCTCCCCCCCTACGTGGGATGGGAGGCCAACGGGAGCGCCGGTGCCTCCAACGGGATCGCGGTGGCCCGGGGAGGACAGCTCCACGTGGGCGTGCGCCAGGCCACCGGGGACTTCCGCGGGTGGTTCCTGACCACTACGGGGACCATCCCGGCCTCCTGTGCCTTCCAGTTCTCGGCGGCGTCACCTCCTCCGGTCACCGCCCCCTCCCCGCAGGCCATCGGGGAGCTGGTGATGGCGGTGCAGACCGGCGGTACCGCCACCACCGGTGAGATCAACTACGTCTTCGTGGCCGAGAACGTCTCCCCCAGCGGGCAGCGGAACCTGACGGTGGGCTACTCCCAGGGTCACCTGAGCCGGGCGACGGAGCACGTCTTGAAGCAGGTGCCCTGGTCGACCGGAGCCCTCCAAGTGGCGATACAGACCAACGGCGACAACACCCTCGCCGTCTGGGTCAACGGCTCGCCCTTCTACTACGCCTACATCCTCCAGCTCGGCATCGCTCCCCCGTTCCAGCCCTACCTGGAGGTCCAGGCCCGTCACACCCCCTACTCCGTGGCGTACGACGGCTACTCGAGCGTCTGCCAACCTGATGTGGTGGTGTCCGGACTCCCGGACGGCAGCGCGGCCCGCCTGGCCGGCCGGCAGGCCGGGGCCCGGAACGGGTCGGCGGTCCTCCCGGCCCCGATCAGCGGTCCCCCGATCACCGGGTCGCTGACGGTGACGCTGCCCGGGGGCCCTCACCCGGTTCGCTTCGCCCCGCACACCTACTGGCCGGGCGCCCGGTACTCGTTCGCCCCCGGCACCTGACCCGGTCGGCGACCACCGGTCGGCGGCGGCGGACGGTACGGTGGCCGGGTGCGGCAGCGGCTACCGGCGAGCGTGGGCGTGGCCGTCATCCTGCTGGCCGCGGTGGTGACATCCCTCGCCGTGGCCGACTCGGCCGGCCCCATCCCGCAACGGGCGGCCCCGGTGTCCCGGTCCGGGCCGACCCCGGTGGCCGGAGTCTGCCAGTCCTCCCAGCAGTGCAGCCCGGTCGTGCCGCGGGGAGCGGTCGGTGCCACCGCCATCGCCGTCCTGGCGGGGACGGTCACGGTGGTGACACGCATCACCGCCGGTCGCCGGCGACTCCGGCGACGCCACCGGGCCGGCCGGCTGGCCACCGGCTTCGCCACCACCCAGCTCCCACCCCCCCGGATCGGGCCCGGCACCACCTGAACGATGCCCCCGGAGCCACCGTCACCACGGTGAGCCCGGGGCTGGTCGCCGTCTCCCCCACCGGCCACAGGTCGGTGGGGCCATCCTTCCATCGAATCCGCATCCCGGCCGGCAGCCGGCCGGGTCACCCCGCAAGGAGCTCCGATGTCCCCTCGCCCACCCACCGACGTCCCGCGCCACGACGGCGCCGACCCGTCCCCCGCCCGCTCCGTGTCCCGCCGGGGCTGGGGCCTCCTCATCGGCGCGGTGCTGGCCGCCGTGGCCCTGGTGGTGGTGGTCGTGGCCCTCTCCAGCCACGGCCCCGCACCGGTCACGCCCTCCACCGCCTCCGCTCCCCTCGGCCCCGAGGGGATCCCGCTGGAGACCGGCCCCCCGTTGGCGCCGCAGTCGACCTCCGCCATGGGTCAGACCGTGGATGGGATCCAGTGCGACTCGTCCGAGCAGGTGGCCTACCACGTCCACACCCATCTGAGCATCTACGTCAACGGAGAGCTCCGCCCACTGCCGCCCGGCATCGGCATCGTGTCGCCCGTACCCGAGACGACGACCGCCGGCGCGTTCTACGGGGCCAGTCAGTGCTACTACTGGCTGCACGTCCACGCCCAGGACGGGGTGATCCACATCGAGTCCCCCACCGCCAGCACCTACACGCTCGGCCAGTTCTTCGACATCTGGGGTCAGCCCCTGGCAGCCGGTCGGGTCGGGCCGGCCCACGGGACCCTGACCGTGTTCGTGGACGGGAAGCGCTACGCGGGTGACCCCCGGGCCATCGGCCTCGGCTCCCACGTGGACATCCAGATCGACGTGGGGGGTCCGGATCCGGGACCTCGGGCGGTCGACTGGTCGCGCTCCGAGCTGTGACGGCGGTGTCTCGATCAGGGCCGGGGGGCCGCCACCGCTACCCGACCCGCCGGCCGTAGACCCCACTCGGGTCGCCGTCGGGATCGGTGAGCACCTCGGCGCCGACGTACCCGGACCGGTCGAGCAACGTGCATACCGCCTGGACCTGGTCCCATCCCGCCTCGAGGACCAACCATCCCCCCGGCCGGACCCACTGTCGGCTGCCGGTGACCGCGGCGGCGACCAGCTCGAGTCCGCCCTCCCCCCCATCGAGGGCGGCCCGCGGCTCGTACGCCAGGACGTCGCGCGGCAACAGGCGGAGGGCGTCGGTCGGGACGTAGGGGAGGACGCCGGTCATCACGTCGACCGCGGTGGCCAACTCTGGCGGAAGGGGCCGGTCCAGGTGACCCGCGTGGACGACGACACCATTGGCGCGGGCGCAGCACACGGCGGCCGGATCGATCTCGGTGGCCACCACCCGGGCACCGGGCCGGGCCGCCTGCATGACCATGGCCACCGCCCCCGACCCGGTGCACAGGTCGACCCCGGTTCCGTGGTCGGGCAGCAGGTGGGCCGCCAACCGGGCCAGCCGCTCGGACTGCCACCGGGGGACGTACACCCCGGGTTCGACGAACACCTCCAGGCCGCAGAAGCGGGTGCGCCCGGTGATCCAGGCCAGTGGTTCCCCGGTCAGCCGGCGCTGCACCATGGCCCGGAGATGGCCGGTGTCGCGGGCCGCGGCCAGGAGCTCCTCGGTCTCCTCTCCGGCGGCGACGCATCCGGCCCGGGTGAGTGACCGGGTGATCTCGACCGGATCCATCTCAATCGCCCCCGTCAGCGGGGCGTGATGCCCCACGACCCGGTCCACCGGGATCCGGGCCGGAGGACGGTGAGATCGGTCCCGGACCGCAGGGCGTCGGGTGGGCAGGTCATGGGCTCGACGGCCAGTGCCGTGCGTCGGGCCGGCGGGTCCAGGGTGTCTCCGGTGAAGACCATGAGATACCCGAACCGCTCGTCCGCCCACAGGGTGGCCCCGTGGGCCCCGTCGGGATGGTCCAATTCCACCCGGGCCTTGCCGTCGGCGTCGCGACGCAGGCCGGCATAGGCGGTGTCGAGCCTGGTCACCCCGATGATCCGGCCCCGGTTGAAGTCGAATTCGCTGTTGGCGACCGAGACGCTGGTCGTGGGCAGACCGCGGTCGTCGGTGAGCAGACGACGTTCGGCCGGAACGGTGAGTCGGATCTGGTCCACCGTCGGGGTCCCGGCGGTCAGATAGGGATGGAAGCCCAACCCGAAGGGCAGGTCGGCGTCACCCAGATTCTCGGCCTCGGTCACCACGACCAGCCCGTCCCGGCCCAACCGGTACTCGATGGTCAGCCGGAGGGCGAAAGGATAGGCCGGGAAGGGTCGGAGCTCGCAGGCCATGCTGACCCGGTTCTGGGCCCGGCCCACCATCCGCCAGGGCCGCCAACGGACCAAGCCGTGGATGGCGTTGTGGCGTTCCGGTTCGTCCAGCGGGGCCTGGGCCTCCACCCCCTGGAAGGAGTAGCGGCCGTCGCCGAGACGGTTGGGCCACGGGGCGAGGACCTGCCCCCGTCCCCCCTGACTCCACTGGGTGGGCCCGAACCCGTCGATGACCGGACGGTCCTCGACGGTGAACGAGCGGAGCGTGGCCCCGATCTCGGTGATCACCGCCCGCTGGTGCCCGTGGCCGATGACCCATTGGTCGCCGGTGGCGGTGGTGGTCTCCGCCGGACGTTGGTCTTCGGCAGGTGGACGGGGGGTCATGGTGGCGTGGGGGCGGGTCGGGTGGATGGCAGCGAACGGTGGCCGGCCTGCGTCGACCGGTATGGTAGGCCATGGGGCCGGCGAGGCCCGACGGACCGCCGAACCGGGGCCTCGGATGCCGGCGTGGGCCGGTCGCCATCCGAGGGGATCCCTGTCATGCGCATCCTGATCACCAACGACGACGGCGTCTTCGCTCCGGGCATCGCCGCCCTGGCCCGCGGCCTGTCCGTGGCCCTCGGCCACCGGCACGACCTGGTGGTGGTGGCGCCGCTCGAGGACCACAGCGGGGCGGCCGCAGCCGTCGGCCGCGTCTACGAGCGGGAGTCGATCCCCTACGAGCAGGTGGACATCCCGGGGCTGGCCCAGGTGCCCACCTACGGTATCGACGGTCCCCCGGCGCTGGCGGTGATCGTGGCCTGCATCGAGGGATTCGGACCGCGCCCCGACCTGGTGGTCTCGGGGATCAACCACGGCGTCAACGCCGGCCGGTCGGCCCTCCACTCGGGCACGGTCGGGGCCACGCTCACCGGCGCCCAATTCGGGCTTCGCGGCCTGGCCGTCAGCATCGCCTGGGGCGACGACCCGGTGCCGTGGGAGACCCCCGTGAACCTCGCCGTCGGGATGGTGCCGATCCTGGGCGAGGCCCCACCCTCCACCGTCCTCAACCTGAACGTCCCGGCGGTCACCACGGAACGGTTGCGCGGCCTCCGCCACGGGACGCTCGGGAGGGTGGGCCTGATCCGGGCGGTGCGCCCCGAGCACACACCCGATCCCGTACCCGGCAATCCCGTCGACACCACCTCGCGGGCCATCACCCTGACCTTGCGGGGTGCCGGTGTGGGAACCGACCGGCTCGCGGAGCAGGCCGAGCTGGAGCCGGAGTCCGATGCCGCCCTCCTGGCCGAGGGATGGGCCACCGTGACCCCTCTCACCGGCGTCCGCGAGGATCTCTCCGAGGGCGCCGGAGCAGCCCTCGCGGCCGCACTGGCCACCCACCGGGCCCGCCGGGCAGCCTTCCCTGATCAATCGCCCCCTTGAGTCGGGCAGCGGCCCAGGTCAACGCCCCAGGCACGGTTCGGACCGCCGAATTGCCTTCCGTTGTAATCCCTCACTACAGTGGTGTAACTCGATCACCTACGGGCAGTCGGGGTCACGGGGGGCCGGAACACGGCCGCCGGGCGGGAACGCTCCCGAGTCGGCGTGGCCCTACTGGCGCCAAGCCAGGCCGCCTCCCGCGGGAGCCGACGACCGCCGCCTGCGTCGACCACCTATGACCCCTCACCGTCCTCACGACACCCTGCCGGCTGGGAGGCGCCCGACGCTGACCTGACCAGGGTTCCCCGTCTGCACCTCGTTCGGACCCGTCGTGGTCCAGATCCGACTGCCCTTCCCGGCACCGGTTCGCGAGACGAATGCATCCCATGACGGTCGCCCGCATTCCGAAGCCAACCTCGAAGCCCTCCGGGCTTCCGCGACTTTGAGGTAACGCACGCTATGCGCACGCACCGCTCCACCCGCTTCGCCCTACCCCTGGCGGCCCTGGCCGTTGGGGCCCTCCTCTCGTGGAGTCCTCCCCCGGCCGGGGCGGCAGGATCGACCGCGTCTCGAACGCCGCTCCTGGCCCAACCGGCCTACCGCTCGCTGGTCGTCGGCGCCACCGTCGTCTCGCTGGCCTCCTTGGACCTCCCTGGTCCGGCCACCGTCCCCACCGTCCCCGTCGTCCCGGTCCCCACCACCGTCCCGGCCACGGTCCCGGTCCCGGCCACCGTCCCGAGCACGGTCCCAGTCCCGGCCACCGTCCCGGCCCCGGCCACCGTCCCGGCCCCGGCCCCGGCCTCGCCCCCGACCCCGCCGCTGGCGCCGGGCAGCCCCCTCGGTGGCGTGTGGGCCGAACTCCGCCAGTGCGAGTCGGGCGGCAACTACGCCACCGACACCGGCAACGGGTACTACGGGGCATATCAGTTCTCCGCCGCCACCTGGCACGGACTGGGGCTGAGCGGTCTGCCCAGCCAGGCGCCCCCCGCGGTCCAGGACCAGGCTGCGGTGGAGCTCCAGGCGCGGAGCGGCTGGGGCCAGTGGCCGGCCTGTTCCCGCCGCCTGGGCCTCTGAGCCCCGGCCGGTCGGGTCAGCCCCGCCCGCCAGTCGGAGCAGGGTCAGTTCCGCACCTGTTGGTCCAACCAGTCGAAGGTCACCTGGGCTGAGAGCCGGATGTTGTCGGACTGGCAGTGGGTCGAGGCTCCATCCTCGGCGGTGAATCGGACGGCGGTGACCGGGCCCTCCGCCTCGGCCACCAGCCGGTCGAATTGGGCCAACGGCTCGACCCCCTCCCGGTCCCCGACCAGAGCCAGCACCGGGCACCGGATGGCCGAGACCAGCGGTCCCAACCGGTAGCCGCCGATGGCGTCGCGCCAGGCGTGGAAGGAGGGCACCCCGAAGCGCTCACAGATGGCGGCGATCCCCCACTGCATCTGGCGGGGCATCAGGTCCTCGGGGACGCCGATGACGTCCTCGGGACGGATGTCCCGGGTCATGTGGAACACATCCGTTCCGACCCAGGCCTCCATGTAGCGCCCCATGTCCACCACCGGAGGGTCGGCCACCAGGGCCCGCACCCGGGGGTCGGTGGCCGCGCTGCGAGCCGCGAAGTAGGAACCGAAGCTCTGGCCGACCAGCACCATCCGGCCCTCGTCGACGTCGTCCCGCCGGGCCAGGGTATCCAGCACCGCGGCCAGGGGGACCTCGTAGTCGGGCCGGAAGGTCATGGTCGGGTTGTTGCGCATGCACCCCGGCTGACCGGGCCCGTCGAACACGAAGGCGTTCCAGCCGCGCTCGGCACCGGGCGCACCGAGATGGAAGTAGAGCTCCTCGGCGCTGGAGTCGAACCCGCCCACGCCGACCAGAGTGGGCCGGGGCCCCCGTCCCTCGCCGGCCGGACGCACCAGGTAGCCGGGGAGTGACCCGGCCTCGAATGGCACCTCCAGGAGCTCCACCGGCGGTTCGAGGAGACTTGCGGCCGTGGCGAAGCACGAACGGCTCCGCTCCCCGGTTCCGTGGGACCGCCCGCCGAGCCCACCGGCGTAGTACTCGGCGGTCCGGTAGTAGGTGGAGGCCCGGAGGTAGTGGTCCCGGCCGCTGACCCGGTGGCCGGCCGCCAGACATGCCCGGGCCCGGTCCTCGACCCGCTGGCCCAGACGCTCGAAGGCCCCGGCCCAGCTGGTGGGGCTGCCGTCCGCGATTTCGGCGGCGACCGTCAGGCACTCCCCGACCGTCGACCCCCCGTAGTCGGCGACTCCGAGGGCCCGGATCAGCTGATAGTTGAACTCGTCGTCGCGGAAGCCCTCCACCCGGATGGCGCTGCGGACGACGTCGGAGTCTTCGAAGGACACGACGACCTCTCGTTTCGGGCCACCTCGCCGGACGGTGGGCCCGGCGAGGGTCGTGGTCATTGTGCCCGATCGGGGGCCTAGCCTGTGACATGCGCGTCGGAGCCATCCAGACCACGGCGGGACCCGACCGGCAGCGCAATCTCGACGCGGCGGAGGTCCTGGTGAACGAGGCGGTCGGGGCCGGTGCCGAGCTGGTGGTGCTGCCCGAGTACTTCTCGGTGGCCGGGAGCCCGTCGGTCCTGCAGGACCAGGCCGAGCCCCTGGACGGCCCGACCGTGACCTGGGGGTCGGCGCTGGCCCGACGCCACGGGATCCACCTGGTGGCCGGCACCTTCCCGGAACGCCCCGACCCGACCCACGCCGTCGGCGACCGGCTGTTCAACACCTGCTGCCTGATCGGCCCCGACGGCGGGGTGACCGCCCTCTACCGCAAGATCCACCTGTTCGACGTGGCCCTGGCAGGCACCCGCTTCGCCGAATCGGCCACCATGGCCCCGGGGAGTGCGCTGACCGTGGCCCCGGTGCCGGTGACCCCGGCGGAGGGGCTGCCTCTGGTCCTGGGTCTCTCGATCTGTTACGACCTGCGATTCCCCGAGCCCTTCCGGATCATGACCCTCCTCGGGGCCACGGTGTTGGTGGTGCCGGCGGCCTTTACCGCCACGACCGGACCTGCCCATTGGGAGCTCCTGCTCAGGGCGCGGGCGGTCGAGAACGAGGCCTACGTCATCGGGGCGGGGCAGGTCGGTGTGCTCCCCCCTGGGATGCCCGCCTGCCACGGCCACACCATGGTGGTGGATCCCTGGGGCACGGTGGTGGCCGAACGGGCCGAGCCCGGGCCCGGCGTGGTGGTGGCCGAGGTGGCGATGGCCCAGGTACGGAAGGTGCGGTCTGAGCTGCCGGTTCTGGCACATCGCCGCCCCGAGGCGTACCGTTGGCCGGATGACCGCCACCGGGGCACCGTCGGAACCGACGGATAGGGGACCGCAATCGGGCTCGGCGACCGCGCCGTCCGGCCCGTCGGTCCCGGCCACCCCCCCCTACGAGGTCGGAATGTTCGACACCGGCGGCCTACGGCTCTATTACGAGATCCACGGACACGGCCCGCGGGTCCTCGTGTTCATGCACGGGATCCTCATGGACTCCAACATGAACCGGCGCCTGGCGGTCGACCTGGCCGGCCGGGGATTCCGGGTGGTCCTCCTGGACCTGCCGGGCCACGGCCTGTCCGAGAAGCCCAAGCGGGCCTCGTACCACCGCATGGACACCTACGCCGAGCACGTGGTGGCCCTCTTGGACCACCTGGGAATCGGCCGGGCCGTGGTGGGCGGCGTGTCCCTCGGCGGCAACGTGAGCCTGTTGGTGGCGGCCCTGGCCCCCGATCGGGTCCAGGGGCTGGTGATCGAGATGCCGGTGCTCGAGTGGGCCGTGCCGGCGGCGGCCATCACCTTCATCCCGATGCTGCTGGCCGTGCACTTCGCCCGGCCGGTGGTGCGTCGCACGGCGTCGCTGTTCCGACGGCTGCCCCGGACCGGCAACGGCCCGGTGGACAGCGTCATGAACACCCTGGCCAACGACCCCACCGAGACGGCCGCGGTGCTCCACGGGATCCTGGCCGGTCCCATCGCCCCGACGGTGAGCCAACGGTCGGCCATGGCCGTCCCGGCCCTGGTCATCGGCCACCAGGTGGACCGGATCCACCCGTTCCACGACGCCGAGCAACTGGCCCGCCGGCTCCCCCGGGGTCAGCTGGTCCAGGCCAACTCGGTGCTCGAGCTCCGGGTCCACCCCGAACGGCTCACCGACCAGATCGCGGCGTTCCTCGACGAGGCGTGGAACCTCCCGGCCGGCACCGATCGCAAGGTGGGCTGACCGGTCGGGCGCCGCTAGTCGTCGAAGTCCGGCCGCCGGTTCCGCTTCCGCTCCGACAGCTGCCGCTTGGCCGCCAGGCGGCGTTCCTTGGCCCCCCGGGAGGGCCGGGTCGGCCGCCGTGGCTTCTCCACCTGGAGGGCGTCGGACAGGCGGTGGCGGAAGCGCTCCACCGCCAGTTGCCGGTTACGGATCTGCGAGCGCTCGTCGTCCACCACCACCCGCAGTTCGGGACCGAGCCGCTCGAGCAACCGGGCCCGCTGGCGGGGACCGAGGGACGGTGACCCGCTGATGTCGAACCGCAGCTCCACCCGGGTATTCACCTTGTTGGCGTGCTGGCCACCGGGGCCCCCGCTCGGACTGAACCTCAGTTGCAACTCGGACATCGGAACCGACAGCGACGGACTCACCCGCACCACTCCGTCCGGCGCGGCCATCGGGCTCACGCCCAGCCGTCGCCCGAACGCCGGGCCGGTCCGTCCACCGGGTGGGTGAGTCGGCCTCCGCCCTCGACCTCCACCACCAGGGTGAGGGCATCCGGGAGACCCGGGGTCCGATCGACCACCCCGCCACCCACCATCGGACCGGTGGCCGTCGAACGGTGGCCCCCAACCGACGGGCTCCTCTCCACCGGGCTCACCGGTCGCACAGGGAACGGTCGCACAGGGAAACAGTCAACGGTCGCACACTGAAAAGGTACGCCAGCCGGGTCCTACACTCGTCCCATGGTCGCCCCCACCCCGGCTCCACCCGACTCCCACCACGAGGACTTCCGGGGGCAGGTGGTGCTGGTCACCGGCTCGTCGTCCGGCATCGGGGCGGCCACCGCCCGCCGGTTCGCGTCCCTCGGGGCCACCGTGGTGGTCAATTCCACCTCGTCGGTGACGGCCGGGGGGGCTTTGGCCGCCGAGCTGCCCGATGCCAGTTACCTCCGGGCCGACGTGGCCGACGGGGACCAGGTCCGGCGGATGGTGGACGAGGTGGTCCGACGCCACGGACGCCTCGACGTGCTGGTCAACAACGCCGGGACCACCGAGGTCATCCCACATCACGACCTCGAGGCCGCCTCCGCCGAGGTGTGGCGTCGGCTCTTCGAGGTCAACGTGGTGGGCACCTGGCAGGTCACCGTGGCCGCCGTCGAGCACCTCCGGGCGTCCGGACGAGGACAGGTGGTCAACGTCTCCTCGCTGGCCGGCGAGCGACCCGTGGGCAGCTCGATCCCCTACGCCTGCTCGAAGGCGGCCGTCAGCCACATGACCAGGTTGCTGGCCAACGCGCTCGGGCCGGACATCCGGGTGAACGCGGTGGCCCCGGGCCTGGTGGACACCCCCTGGACGGCGACCTGGGACGCGGTTCGTGAGTTCGTCGCCACCCAGTCGCCGCTCCGCCGCACCGCCACTCCCGAGGACGTGGCGGAGCTCATCGTGGGCCTGGCCCGATCGGCCTACGTCACCGGCGAGGTGGTGTTGGTGGACGGGGGCATGGCGTTGCGCTGAACCTCCGACGGTCCCGGTCAGAGCAGCGGTCCCGTCCCGTCCCGGCCCCGGCTCAACGGCGAGCTCTCCCATTGCCGGCGGTCGATCCGCCAGATGGCGTGGGGCTCCTCGGGCAAGGAGGCCAGCAGCCGCTCCTCCACCAGCGCCAGCCCCAGCCGACGGGCCACCCGCTGCGACCGGTGGTTCGACGGCAGGATCACGCTGAACACCTCGGTCGCCCCCATCACCCCGAAGGCGTAGGCGAGCGAGGCCGCACCGGCCTCGGTGGCGTAGCCCTGGCCCCAGGAGTCGGGGTGGAGGGCCCAACCCACCTCGAGGCCGGGCCAGTCCACGGATTCGGGGCGATGGAGGCCGGCCCGGCCCACGAACCGACCGGAGGCCCGCTCCTCCAGCGCGAACTGTCCCGAGCCCCGCAACTCCCATTGGCCCCGCCACTGGGCCATGCCCAACCAGGCGTCACGCCGGGAGAAGGACTCGGACAGCCGGAAGGAGTGGCGCAGCTCGGGCGTGGTGAGGAGCTCGGTGTAGGCGTCGAGGTCGGACTCCTCGAAGGGGCGGAGTATCAGCCGTTCGGTCAACAGCGTGGGGCAGGCGGTCATGGTCAGCAGTCAACCACCACCGGAAGGCGGGCACGACCGGGCGCTCAGGTCAGGGTGGTGTCGATGGTCAGCGACCCGAGGAGGGTGCGGGTCACCGGCGTCCGGTCGGCGATCTCGGCCAGTCGCCGCTTCTGCTCGGCCGACAGGTCACCGCTCACCGTGATGGTGCGCTCGATGCGTTCCACCTTGGTGGCACCGTCCCCGGTTCGGAGCAGCCGGGCCCGGACCTTCACCTCACCGAGCGCCCACCCCTTCCGGTTGGCGTACATGCGCAGTGTGGCCGCCGTGCACTGGACCAGGCCGGCCAGCAGCAACTGGTACGGATTGGGACCCTCGTCGTCCCCTCCCACCTCGGGCCCTTCGTCGGCCACGAACCGGTGGCGACCGGCTCGGAGCTCGCCCCGGTAGCCGGACGTGCTGGTCGTCGACACCATGGCGATCGGGTGCTCGCCCTCGATGGGGGCAGCCTTGGGCGTGCTCATCATCGAAAGTCGTAGCACCGAAATCGGACCCGACGAACCAGACTCGGGAAAAACCGGACCCGAGGCGTAAAAATTTCGGAAAGCCGCCTTTCCGCCGGGGTTCGGTGGTGTGAGAGTGGTCGGGTGGGAACAGTTGCGCAGCTGGACGCTCGACGTCATCACCAGGGTCAGCCGGGCGACGGACGGCGTCAGCGGATGGTCAGCGGCGACGCCTGGATGGTGCTGGCGGCGATCCTCGGCCCGATCGCCGTGGCCGCAGCACTGGTCCCCTGGCGCACCCGGTTGGACACCGCGGACAGCGCGCTGGTGCTCGTGCTGGTCATTGTGGCCGTGTCGGGCACCGGCCGCCGGGCGGCCGCCTTCCTGGCCGCGGTGGCCTCGGCGCTCGCCTTCGAC
Source organism: uncultured Acidimicrobiaceae bacterium (assembly GCA_963833585.1). Classification (GTDB taxonomy): domain Bacteria; phylum Actinomycetota; class Acidimicrobiia; order Acidimicrobiales; family RAAP-2; genus Bog-756. The sequence continues at coordinate 1,079,147 of CAWHYF010000005.1, forward strand.
GTCTTGCTGACCCGGCCCTACGGTTCGCTCCGGATCTCCCGCCACTCGGACTTCGTCACCGAACTACTCCTCCTGGTGGTGGGCCTCGCCGTGGGCCAGCTGGCGGCGAGGGGCCGGAGCCACCGGGATGCCGCCACGTCCACCCGTCACCGGGTGGCCCAGCTCCACGGGGTGACCGAACTCACCGCCCGCGGAACCGACTCCGATGTCGTGGTGGCGGCCGCCACCACCGAGCTGACCGACCTCCTTTCGTTGCGGGCCTGCCGGTTCATCGGGAGCCAACTCGCGCCAATGGCGGCACGGGTGACCCCGAGCGGCCAGGTGGTGGTGGGCCAGGAGGTGTGGAACACCGGCGATCTCGGCCTTCCGACCCGGACCGTCGACCTCCCGGTCCGCAGTGGCGGTTGGCTCCTCGGCCATTTCCTGCTCAGCCCCACGCCGGGCCGGGCGGTAACCACCGAACAACTGGTGGTGGCCGTCGCCCTCGCCGACCAGGTTGGTGCAGCCCTGGCGATCGAGCCGCCTGGCTCGGCCCACTCCCTCCAGAGCCGGGACTGAGGACCTGAGCCGGCCCCCCGGTTCGTACGGTGACCCGATCACCGTCGGAAGTGGCAGCTCGGGCGGGGCCCTCGGCATCCCAGGGATGTCGGCCGTCCGCCCGTCGACCTCGGGATGACCCCGGAGATGTGGTCGTCGACACCGGTCACCGCAGGGCGGCGAGCGCCTCGTTGAGCTCCAGGACGACGACGTAGCTACTCCCCAAGAAGCCGAATTGGGCACCATGGGTCTGACCGGCGATCAGTGAGCGGAGGCGGGCGGGGGGAATACCGGTGGCCCGGGACACCATGGGGATCTGGACCAGGGCGTCCTGCGGGGTGATGTCGGGGTCGTAGCCGCTCCCCGACGTCGTGACCAGGTCGGGGGTGGGGTCGACTCCCAGCTTGTTCCAGTAGGCGGCCAGGGCCTGGGTGTTGGACAGCAGGACCTTGGAGCGGGGACCGAGGTTCTGGGCGCCGGACTCACCACTGTTGCCGTTGGCCACCAGCGGGTTGTCCCCACCGGCCACCGGCGGGGTCGACTTGGGATCGGCGGCGTACGGGCCGGTGTCATCGGGTCGACCGTGGAACCACTTGGTCGTCGACCAGTTCTGCCCGATCAGGGTCGACCCGTTGGCGGTGATCGATCCGTCAGCCTGGTGCTTGAAGAGCACCTGGGCCACACCGGTACCGGCGAAGGCATAGACGAAGCCGAAGAAGATCAGGCAGATGGCTGCCATGATCAGCGAGCGGCGGAGGTGTACCAGCATCAGGAGGCCCCCATCAGTAGGCGTGCAGGGCGACGAGGATCATGTCGATGAGCTTGATGAAGAAGAAGGGGACGATGATCCCACCCACCCCGTAGATCCAGACGTTGCGGCGGAGGATGGACGCCGATCCCGCCGCCCGGAACTTGACGCCGCGGAGGGCCAACGGGATGAGGGCCACAATGACCAGGGCATTGAAGATCACCGCCGAGAGGACAGCGCTCTGCGGGCTGTGCAGGTGCAGGATGTTGAGGGCCTTGATCTGGGGATAGGTGACCACGAACAAGGCCGGGATGATGGCGAAGTACTTGGCTACATCGTTGGCGATGGAGAACGTGGTCAGCGAGCCCCGGGTGATGAGCAGCTGCTTCCCGATCTCCACCACGTCGATGAGCTTGGTCGGGTTGGAGTCGAGATCGACCATGTTGCCGGCCTCCTTGGCCGCCGTGGTCCCGGTGTTCATGGCCACACCCACGTCGGCCTGGGCCAGGGCCGGAGCGTCGTTGGTACCGTCCCCGGTCATGGCCACCAGCTTCCCGCCCTCCTGTTCATCCTGGATCAGGGCCATCTTGGCCTCGGGAGTGGCCTCGGCCAGGTAGTCGTCGACTCCGGCCTCCTGGGCGATGGCCGCCGCGGTGAGGGGGTTGTCCCCGGTGATCATCACCGTTCGGATGCCCATGGCGCGCATCTCCGCGAACTTCTCCCGGATGCCTTGCTTGACCACGTCCTTCAATTCGATGACTCCGAGGATCTCGCGCCCGTCGGCCACCACCAGCGGCGTGGAGCCGAGCCGGGAGATGCCCTCCACGATCCCGTCGAGATCGCCGGGGACCGCACCCCCCAGCTCAGCGGTCCAGTGCTTGACCGACTCGGCCGCCCCCTTTCGGATCTGGCGGCCGTCGACGTCCAGGCCGGACATGCGGGTCTGGGCGGTGAAGGGCACGAAGGTGTGGTCCCCCTCGAGCTGGCGCTCCCGGATGTTGAACCGCTCCTTGGCCAGCACCACGATGGAACGCCCCTCAGGCGTCTCGTCGGCCAGGGAGGCGAGCTGGGCAGCGTCCGCCACCTGGCGTTCCGTATGGCCGCCCACCGGGACGAACTCGGACGCCATCCGGTTGCCGAGGGTGATGGTGCCGGTCTTGTCCAAGAGGAGGGTCTGGACGTCGCCGGCCGCCTCGACGGCCCGGCCGCTCATGGCCAACACATTGCGCTGGACGAGGCGGTCCATGCCGGCGATGCCGATGGCTGAGAGGAGCGCTCCGATGGTGGTCGGGATGAGGCAGACCAGGAGGGCCACCAGCACCACCACCGAGACGCTGGCTCCCGCGAAGCGCCCGAAGGCCTGCAGGGAGACCACCACCGGGATGAAGATGATGGTGAGCACGGCCAGCAGGATGGTCAAGGCGATTTCGTTGGGGGTCTTCTGCCGGTTGGCCCCCTCGACCAACGCGATCATCCGGTCGATGAAGGTCTGGCCCCGCTCGGCGGTGATGCGCACCACGATGCGGTCGGACAGGACGCGGGTACCACCGGTGACCGCCGAACGGTCGCCGCCGGACTCGCGGATGACCGGGGCCGACTCGCCGGTGATGGCCGACTCGTCGACGGAGGCGATGCCCTCCGTGATCTCCCCGTCCGACGGGATGAGGTCGTTGGCCTCGCACACCACCAGGTCACCCCGGGACAGGGAGGCCGCCGGCACCGCTTCCTCGGACCCGTCGGGCCGGAGCCGGCGGGCCTCGGTCTCGGACCGCATCTTGCGCAGGGTGTCGGCCTGGGCCTTGCCCCTCCCTTCCGCCATGGCCTCGGCGAAGTTGGCGAAGATGACCGTGAGGAAGAGCCAGATGGTGATGGACCAGGTGAAGATACCGGGATGGGCGATGGCCTCGATGAACGTGATGACCGTGCCCACCAGGACCACGAACATGACCGGGTTCCGGATCTGCTGGGCCGGATTGAGCTTGACGACCGAATCCACGAGGGCCTGGCGCAGGATCTCTCCGTCGAACAGGCCGCGCGCCTCGGCCACACCGTGTGCTTCGGATCCCGGGAGGGGTTCGGGCTGGGTCTGGGTGTCGGTCATGGTCATCAGAAGAACTGTCCATGGCTCAGCTGCTCGACGATGGGGCCGAGCGAGATGGCCGGGAAGAAGGTGAGTCCGCCGATGATCACGATCACCCCGATGGTCAGGCCGACGAACATGCCGTTGTCGGTACGGAAGGTGCCGAGTGACTCCGGCACCACGTTCTTGGCCGCCAGCACCCCGCCCAGGGCCAGAGCGGGGATCATGATGCCGAAGCGGCCCAGCAGCATGTCGATCCCGCCGATGACGTTGTAGAAGGGAGAGTTGCCGGTGAGCCCGCCGAAGGCCGATCCGTTGTTGTTCCCCGGCGAGGTGAGGGCATACAGGATCTCACTGAACCCGTGGGGCCCGGAGTTGAGCGGGGCGATCCGTCCGGCGTGGACCGACACCGCCACGGCGGTGAAGGCCAGCACGATGATCGGCATGACCAGGGCACCGAGGCCGGCGAGTTTCACCTCCTTGGCCTGGATCTTCTTCCCCAGGTACTCCGGTGTTCGCCCGATCATCAGCCCGCCGATGAACACGGCGATGATGGCGTAGATCAGGATGGTGTAGAGCCCGCTCCCCGTGCCCCCGGGGGTCACCTCCCCGAGCATCATCCCGGTGAGGAGGAAGAAGCCCCCCATGGGGGTGAACGAGTCGTAGGAGGCATCGGCCGACCCCGTCGAGGTGCTGGTGGAGGCCACTCCGAACAGGGCGGTCGAGGTGTCCCCGAACCGTGACTCCTTGCCCTCGGTGTTGCCCACGTTGGAGTGGACACCGGCCGCGACCACTGCCGGGTTCTGCTGGTGCTCGGCCACGCTGGCCCCGCCGACCCAGATCCCGAAGATGATGACCATGGCGGCCAGCAGGGCGGCGCCGTGCTTGATGCTGCCCACCATCTTGCCGAACGTGTAGGTGAGGGCGAAGGGGATGGCCAGCAGGAGATAGATGGAGAGCCAGTTGGTCAGGCCGGTGGGGTTCTCGAACGTCGTGGCGGAGTTGGCGTTGAGGAAGCCGCCGCCGTTGGTGCCCAGCTGTTTGATCGCCTCCATGAAGCCGATGGGCCCTCGGGGGATCGTCTGGGTGACACCGTTGAGGGCGTTGTGTACATCCACCGGGCCGAGCAGGGTCTGCACGGCTCCCTGGCCCACGAAGACGATCCCGGCGATGAAGGCGATCGGCAACAGGATGTAGAGCAGGCATCGGGTGATGTCGACCCAGAAGTTCCCGACCGTCGGCGAGTTCTTGCGGGAGAATCCCCGGACCACCACGATGGCCACCGCGATGCCCACGGCTGGGGTCACGAACTGCTGGACGGTGAGCGCGCCGATCTGCGAGAAGTAGGACATGGTCGTCTCGCCGCCGTAGTTCTGCCAGTTGGTGTTGGTGCTGAACGAGCTGGCGGTGTTGAAGCTGAGCGCCTGAGGGACCGCTCCGAGGTGCTGCGGGTTGAGGGGCAGCGATCCCTGGATCCGGATGATGACGTACGTGAAGACGATTGACACCGCCGAGAAGATGACCATGGCGCCCGCGTACCGGGTCCAGGTCTGCTCCTGCTCGGGTCCGGTGCCCAGGAGCCGGTAGACCGGCCGCTCGGCCCACCCGAGGAAGTGCACCCGTCCCTCGAACACCGCCGCCATGTAGGAGCCGAGGTAGCGCCACGTGAGGGCCAGCGCCACCACCAGGGTGACGATGGTCCAGGTGAAACCCATCTAGAACTTCTCGGGCTTGAACATGGCGTAGCCCAGATAGAGGAACATCAGGACGGCGACGCCGAGGAGGAGACCCTGGGTGACGGTCATACCCGGTCCAGGGCCCAGATGAGGCCGAGCATCACGACGGCGAAGCCGATGATGCCCAGTGCGACGAGGAAGTCAGCCATGGAGCCAGTATCCGCCCGGTGTCCTTAACAGGTTCTGAACGACCGACGCCGGGTCTGAATAAATTCTCAACAAGGGCCAGGAGACGCGCTGGGGAGGCCCGATCCGGACGACAATGGGGAGGTGCGCAGGAGCCTGGTCGGAACGGTGGTGGGGGTGGCGGCGTCGGTGGGGCTGGGCGCGGCCATGCTCCCCTTCCGGCCCCACCTGAACCTGGCCACAACGGGACTGGTGCTGGTGCTCCCCGTGGTGGCCGGGGTCATCGTGGGCGGGTTCGCCGCCGGCATGGCCTCGGCCATTGCCGGCTTCGTGGTCTACGACTACGCCTTCACCCGCCCCTACGGGGAGCTCGGGGTCGGGTCGGCCCAGGAGTGGGTGGCCCTGGCCGTCTACGTGCTGGTCATGCTGCTGGTGTCCCGGGTGGTGGCCAACCTCCAGCGCGCCCGCACCGACGCCCAGCGGCTGGCCAGCGAGACCCGCCGGCTCTTCGAGCTGTCTGAGCTCCTGGTCGAGGAGAGCACGGTCGAGGATCTGCTCCGGACCATCGTCCGGGCGGTGCGAACCGCCTTCGACATCCCCGGAGTTGCCCTGCTGGTGCCGGACGGGGAGCGCCTCGAGATCGCCGCCTCGGACGGCGAGCGGCTGTCACCGGCCGAGATCCACCAGCTCGACGCGGGTTCAGGGGTACCGGTGAGTCTGGGCACGGCCACCGGGTCGCCCGACCGTCTGCGGACCGTGGCCCTGACCGCCTCCGGCCGGCCCGTCGGGATCCTGGCCCTGCGGGGAGCTCCGACCAGCCCCGCCGACCGGGCTCTGCTGGGTACATTCGCCAACCACGCCGCCCTGGCCCTGGAACGAGCCCAGCTGCGCGAGCGGGCCATGCGATCGGAGCTGCTCGAGGAGGGCGACCGGCTCCGCCGGGCCCTCATGGGCGCGGTCTCCCATGACCTCCGGACCCCGCTGGCCACCATGAAGGTGGCCTCCTCGACACTGCTGAACCCGGTCACCCCGCTCGGCGCCGACGATGTCGCCGAACTCCACAGTCTCATCGACCTGGAGACCGACCGTCTCACCCGACTGGTGACCAGCCTGCTGGACATGTCCCGCTACGACGCCGGGGTGCTCGACGTCCATCGGGCTCCTGCCGCCGTCGACCACCTGGTGCGCGAGTCGTTGACCGATCTGCGCTCCGCCCTCGGCGAGCGGACCGTGGAGGTGCGGATCCCCGACGCGCTCCCCAAGGTCGACGTAGACCCGCTTCTGATCGGCCAGGTCCTGGCTAACCTCTTGGACAATGCCCATCGTCACGCACCACCCGGCACGGTGATCACGGTGTCGGGCGAGTTCCGACGGGACCGGGTGGCTGTCTCGGTCGCCGACCGGGGACCCGGCGTCCCACCCGAGGAGCATGACGTCGTGTTCGACCGCTTCACCCGCTTCGACACCGGTGGACGCGCCGGTCTCGGACTCAACATCGCCAAGACGTTCGTCGAAGCCCACGGCGAACGGGTCTGGGTCGAGGATGTGACCGGCGGCGGGGCCCGGTTCGTGTTCACGTTGCCACCGGCCGGCGTCGGCGGTCTCGATCCCGACGCCGCGGCCGTCGCTCGGGCTACCCGGTCGGGGGACTAGCCCCGGTGGCGAAAGTGCTCGTCATCGACGACGATCCATCCCTGCTGCGGGCCCTGCGCCTCGGCCTCAAGGCCTGCGGGCACGACGTGGTCACCGCCTCCAACGGCGAGCAGGGCATCTCCCAGACCGCGCTGACCACGCCGGACATCGTGGTCCTCGATCTCGGACTCCCCGATATCGACGGCCAGTCGGTGTGCCGGTCGATCCGGGAGTGGAGCGAGGTGCCCATCATCATCCTCTCGGCCAGTGGCGCCGAGGACAGGAAGGTGGCCGCCCTCAACGGCGGGGCCGACGACTACGTCACCAAGCCTTTCGGGATGGCCGAGCTCGAGGCCCGCATCCGGACGGCCATCCGTCACCGGTCGCCGGATGCCGCCCACCCGCCCACCGCGACGCTCACCCTCGGCTCCCTTCGACTCGACCTGGTGCATCACGAGGCGGCGCTCGACGGGAAATCGGTCGACCTGACGGCCAAGGAGTTCGAGGTCCTCGCCTATCTGGGACGTCATGCCGGACGCACCTGCACCCACCAGATGATCCTGGGCGCGGTGTGGGGCACCGGCTACGGACGGGAGGCGCAGTACCTCCATGCCTACGTCCACCGACTCCGGCAGAAGCTGCACGACAGCTCGGGAACGCTCATCCACACCGCACCGGGGGTGGGTTACAGCTTGCGCAGCGCGCCGGTGGTCGAGACCTCGGGCGAACCGACCTAGGGGCGGCGGGCGAACCGGTGGCACGCGGGAAGCTGCGGCTGTATCTCGGCGCCGCTCCGGGGGTCGGAAAGACCTACGCCATGCTCAACGAGGGCTGGCGGCGGAAGGAACGGGGCACCGACGTCGTCATCGGCTGGGTGCAGGACCACGGACGCCCCCAGACGGATGCTCAGATCCGGGACCTGGAGATCTTCCCCCGACGGGTGACCGAGTACCGCGGCCAGAGGTTGGAGGAGATGGACCTGGAGGGTCTGCTGCGGCGCCAGCCCGAACTCGTGCTGGTCGACGAGCTGGCCCACACCAACGCCCCGGGGTCCGCCCATGCCAAACGGTGGCAGGACGTCGAGGACCTGCTCGATGCGGGGATCAATGTGATCTCCACCGTGAACCTTCAGCACCTCGAGTCGCTCAACGACGTGGTCGAGCGGATCACCGGGGTGACCCAGCAGGAGACGGTCCCCGATCCGGTGGTCCGGTCCGCCGACCAGTTGGAGCTGGTGGACATGGCGCCCGAGGCGCTGCGGCGGCGCCTGGCCCACGGCAACGTCTATCCCCCCGAGCGCATCGACGTCGCGCTCGGCAACTACTTCCGGACCGGCAATCTGACCGCGTTGCGGGAGCTGGCCCTGCTCTGGGTGGCCGACCGGGTGGACGAGGAGCTCAACGACTATCGGGAGCGGCACAACATTGCCGGGCCGTGGGAGACCAAAGAGCGCGTGGTGGTCTCGCTCACCGGCTCCCGCGGCAGCGGGGTGCTCATCCGACGGGCTGCCCGCATGGCCATGCGGATCAAGGCGGAGCTGGTCGGGGTCCACGTCCGGACCGACGACGCCCTGACCGGACCGGGCTCCCAGGGCCTGGTGCAGAACCGCGCCCTTCTGGACGATCTCGGCGGCCGCTTCGTCGAGGTCGTCGGAGCCGACGTGGCCCCGGCACTGGTCCAGGTGGCCCGGGCCGAGAACGCCACCCAGCTGGTCATGGGCGCCACCCACCGGAGCCGCCTGTACGAGTTCGTCCGGGGCTCGGTCATCAACTCGGTCATCCGGGCGGCCGGGGGGTCGCTCGACGTCCACGTCATCGCCACCGAGCCCGAGCTTCAGCCGGACTCTCCCTCCGGCGCCGACGCCGACGCCGGCGCCGAGGCCGAGGCCGAGTCGGTGGGAGGTCGGGGGCCGGGTGTCGGGCGGATGCCGGGTGGCCGGTACCGCCGCCACTGGCTGGCTCCGCTGCCGTTCCGGCGCCGGGTGGCAGCGCTGGTCATCGGCGCCGTCGGCTTCCCCCTCCTCACCCTGATCCTGACGGCGGGCCGGTCCGGTGACAGCCTGGCCACGGCCCTCAGCTCGTACCTCGTTCTGGTGGTGGTGGTGGCGGCCACCGGCGGGGTCGTGACTGCCGCGGTGGCCGCGGTCGTCGGATTTCTCCTGTCCAACTACTACTTCGCGCCGCCGATCCACACCTTCACCATCGCCGACACCCGGGACATCCTGGCCCTGTTGATGTTCCTGGTCACCGCGGGGGTGGTCAGCCTCTTGGTGGACCTGTCGGCCCGGAAGACAGCCACCGCCAACCAGGCCCGGACCGACGCCCGGATGCTGGCCCGGGTGGCCGGCCGCATGGTGGCGCCCGAGGGCAATCCGCTCCCCGCCCTCCTGGAGGAGCTGCTCACCGCCTTCCGACTCCAAGGGGTGACCGTGCTGCGATCCGCCACCGGACGGGTCGACGGCGATGCCCCGCCCGGGTCCTCCGAGCCCCCGGCCGGACCGTGGGAATCGGTAGGTGCCGCCGGCGGGCAGCCCCCGCTGACCCCGGAGGACGCCACGCTGGTCCTGCCGTTGACCGAGCGGGAGCTGCTGGCCCTACGCGGTCCGGGATTGACGGCGGAGGATCGCGAGATCCTGTCCGCCTTTGCCGCTCAGATGGCGACCGCTCTCCAGAGCGACCGCCTCCATGCCGAGGCGGCCAGAGCCGACTCGGCGGCTCGGGCCAACAACCTGCGTTCGGCCCTGCTGGCCGCGGTCAGCCACGACCTACGCACGCCACTCGCCTCCATCAAAGCCGCCTCCTCCAGCCTGCTCTCCGAGCAGTTGACCTTCGGGCCCGACGAGACCCGCACGCTGCTCCGGACCATCGACGAGGAGTCGGATCGCCTGAACAGTCTGGTGGAGAACCTCCTGGACATGAGCCGCCTGCAGACCGGGGCCATGGAGGTGCTCGACCAGAGCACCGATCTGCACGAGCTGGTAGGTGCCGCAGTGGACAGTCTCGGGCCCCGGGCCGGGCCACTGGCGGTCGACATCCCGCCGTCGGTCCCGCCCGTCCGAACCGACCCGGTGCTCCTCGAGCGGGCCGTGGCCAACCTGGTCGACAACGCGCTCGTGCACGCCGGCGGGAAGGGGCTCCGGATCGAGGCCGGCCAGGTGGCCGGGCGAGTGGACATCCGGGTCATCGACCGGGGCCCGGGGATCTCCCCGGCCGACCGCGACCGGGTCTTCGAGCCGTTCCAGCGCCTGGGCGACTCGGAGACCCGCGCCGGCGTCGGTCTGGGACTGGCGGTGGCACGCGGCTTCGTCGAGGCGGTGGGCGGGCAGCTCGACATCGAGGACACCCCCGGCGGCGGATGCACGATGGTGATCCGGATCACCATAGGCGGAGCCGGGGATCCGGTCATCGATGACCCCGCCTCGGGCGAACACACACCGGGGTCCTCCGACGGGGCCGGGGCCGTCGAGCGGGCACGCCCCGTGGCTCCAGCCGGCGACACGGACGGTCAACCGGCACCGTCATCGGCGACCCCGTAGCGATGGTCGGCCAACCAACCCCGACACCCGACCCCACCAAGACCGGAGAGGCGACGGGCACCGTGCTGGTCTGCGACGACGACGCTTCCCTCCTGCAGGCCCTGTCCATCAGCTTGGCCGCCCGGGGGTACCAGGTCGCCTTGGCGAGGAACGGCGAGGAGGGCCTGGAACTCGCGGCCCGCCGGCGCCCGGACATCGTCCTGTTGGACCTGGGACTCCCGGGCATCGACGGCGTGGAGGTGGTTCGCCGGATCCGGGCTTGGAGTTCGGTACCCATCATCATCGTCTCCGCTCGGCACCAGAGCGTGAGCAAGGTGGAGGCCCTCGACGCCGGAGCCGACGACTACGTGACCAAGCCCTTCGGCATGGACGAGCTGCTGGCCCGCCTCCGGGCCACCCTCCGGCGCACGACGGTCGCCAGCGAGGACCCCCGGGTGGAGACCGAGGAGTTCACCGTCGACCTGGCCGAGAAGCGAGTCACCCGGGCCGGTGAGGAGGTGCACCTGACTCCGAAGGAGTGGGGCATCGTCGAGGTCCTGGTTCGCAACCCGGGCCGCCTGGTCTCCCAGCGGCAGCTGCTCCAGGACGTCTGGGGACCCGGGTATGAGACCGAGACGGAGTACCTTCGGGTGCTGATGGGCCGGGTCCGCCGCAAGCTCGAAGAGGACCATTCCCGCCCCCGGCACTTCCGGACCGAACCGGGCATGGGCTACCGCTTCGAACCCTGAGGCCGACGACTCTCTAGGATCCCCGCATGGACCGGGCCACCGTCGAGATCTACGACCGACGGGGCCTCGAGTGGGCGGCGACCCATGCCCGGGCCGGTCGCCGGGCCGAGGCCGAGGCCTTCGCCGAACGGGTGGGCCCCGGCCTGCGGATCGACGTGGGCTGCGGGGCCGGGCGGTACCTTCCCCATCTGGGCTCCCCGGTGGTGGCCTTCGACGCCTCGGCCGCCATGCTCGCTACCTGTCGGTCCGAGATCCCCGGCGCCCTCTACGTGCAGGGCGACGTCGAACATCTGCCCTTCGGCCGGGAATGCCTGGGCGGGGCGTGGTCGTGGATGACCCACCTGCACGTCCCCCGGCACCGCCTCCCCCTGGCGCTGTGGGACCTGCACCGGGTGCTGGCGGTGGGCAGCCCGTTCGAGATCCAGGTCCTGGAAGGGACCTATGAGGGTGACGACCTCCCCGGCGACGACGTCCGGGGGCGCTTCTTCGCCGCATGGGGGCCTGACCAGCTGGTGGACGTGGTCACCGGGGCCGGATTCGCGGTGGAGCAGGGCTCCCTGGCGGTGTCCGGCGACGAGCTCCGGCTCCGGGCGGTGCGGGCCCGGACCCTGGCGGACAGCGTGGGGGCCGGCATGCGGCTCCTGATCTGCGGGGTCAATCCGTCGTGGTATTCGGCTGACGCCGGGGTGGGATACGCCCGCCCCGGCAACCGGTTCTGGACCGCGGCCCTGGCGGCCGGCATCGTGGAGCGCGACCGCGACGCCCGGTCCGCGCTGGTCGACCACGGGGTGGGCATGACCGACTTCGTGAAGCGCCCGACCCGGACGGCCGCCGAGGTGAGCAGCGAGGAGTACCGTGCCGGATTCGCCCGTGTGGAGCGGATGGTCGAGTGGCTCCGGCCCGGGGCGGTCTGCTTCACCGGACTGTCCGGATGGCGCGATGTGGTCAACCGGAGGGCCGTGGCCGGTCCGCAGCCGGAGGGCATCGGTGGCCGACCGGCCTACGTGATGCCCTCGACCAGCGGGCTCAACGCCCGGACCCCGCTCCACGAGCTGGCCGCTCATCTCTCGGCGGCGAGGGCGCTCGGGGACGAGGCGTGAGGCGTCCGATCCTCCGCCGTGGGTTCAGGGCGCCCAGGGGCCGACGCCGCCGACCCGGTCCGGAGTGATCCGCACCACGTAGCCGAGCGTCGGGTCGTCCACTCCCGGGAACACCACGTCGGGCCCCAGGTAGACGTGAGCCAGGCGCTGGAGGAGCGGAGCGGCGCCACCCTCGACCACCTCGGCGTGACCCCGGACCACCAAGTAGTGGTCCAGCCCGTTCTCGGTGCGCCCCGTGGCCTCGATGGACAGCGAGACCCGCGGATCGCGCCGGATGTTCCGGACCTTACGCCACGCGCCCATGTGGGCCGACACGATCCGGTCGCCCTCCAGCCCGACCCAGACCAAGGTGACCTGGGGGCTGCCGTCGGGGTCCACGGTGACCAAGTGGGCCAGGCGGCCCGACGCCACCACCTGGCGGGCCTCCGCGGTCAACACCGCGCTCACCGCGGTTCCGCCTGGCGGCCCACCAGGTCCCCGAGCGGCTCCTCCACCTGCGAGCTGGGCAGCAGGCTCCCCCCGTCCACCGGGACATTGACCCCCGTGATGTAGGAGGACCACTCCGAACAGAGGAAGGCGATCACCGAGGCCACCTCGGACGCCGCGCCCACCCGACCCAACGGGGTGCGATGTGCGATGCCGGAACGAACCGCCGCTTTGTCGAGGAACGGGGCGGTGAAGGGCGTGTCGATCATGCCCGGGGAGACGCAGTTCACCCGCACCGAGGGTCCGTACTCCAGCGCGGCCGACTTGGTCAGGGCGATCACCGCCGCCTTGGCCGCCGAGTAGGCCGCCTCCCCTCGGGTGGGCCGCAGGCCGCTGATGGACGACACGTTCACGATGGCACCCCCTCCTCCGGACACGATCACCGGGGCCGCGGCCCTGATCCCGTGAAAGGTGCCGCGCATGGAGGCGTCGACCACCCGGTCGTAGGCTCGGTCGCTGTGCCGGTGGAACGGCCGGGCCAGGCCGACCCCGGCGTTGTTGACCAGGAGGGTGAGACCTTCCAGTTGCTGTACCGCTCGTGCCAGGGCGGCGTCCACTGCGTCCCGGTCGCCCATATCGGCGACCACCGCCGGACCGTCGACCTCCCCGGCCACCCGTTCGGCGGAGACCGGGTCGATGTCCAGTGCGGCCACGGCGGCCCCTTCGGCGCGGAGCCGCAGACAGGTGGCCCGGCCGATCCCGGATCCGGCTCCGGTGACCACGGCCCGATGCCCGTCGAGCAACCCCATCAGTCCGGTCCGTCCGGGGGCGGGTCCTGCACGGTCACCGGAGGCAGTTCGAAGTGCACGACCTCGGGCGGTGACTCGAAGAACGGACCGATGAGGGCCCGCCACGCACCGAAGGCGTCGGACTGGCGGAAGCCGACCAGATGATCGTCGAGGGTGGCCCACTCCACCAGGAGCAGGTACTGCTCCGGCCCCTCGATGCCACGGTGCAGCCGGAGGGAGACGAAGCCCGGTGCCGCACCGATGACCTGGCGGGCCCGGGCCAGCGCGGCCTCGAACGCCTCCGTCGTGCCGGGCCGGATGGTGATCATGGCGTGCTCGAGGACCATTGTCTGACGCTACCGGGGAGCGGGACCGGAATACCAGGGTCCCGGGACCGGTTGGACCGTCCGAGCAAGCGGTTGCCATGGTGCGGATGAAGTGGAGGAGCGGGGATGGAGGTGGAGATCTGGTCGGACGTGGTCTGCCCATGGTGCTACGTGGGGAAGCGGCAATTCGAGGAGGCCCTCCGCCGGTTCCCCCATGCCGACCGGGTGACCGTGTCGTGGAGGAGCTACGAGCTCGACCCGACGTCGCCCCGAGAGGTTGGTCTGAGCATGGACCGGATTCTCGAGCGCAAGTATGGGATGTCCCTGGAGCAGGCCCGGGCGGCCAACCGCCGGATGACCACGCTGGCGGCCGATGTGGGTCTCGAGTATCACCTCGACCGCGTCCGGCCCGGCAACACCTTCGACGCCCATCGCCTGATCCACCTGGCCGAGACCTACGGCCTGGGAGACGCCATGAAGGAACGGCTGCTGGCGGCGTACTTCACCGATGGCCGATCGGTCGGAGACCCCGCCACCCTCTCCGAGCTGGCCGTCGACGTGGGTCTGGACCCGATCGAGGCGGATCGCACCCTGTCCGGCGAGGCCTTCGGCGCCGAGGTACGGGCCGACGAGGCGCGGGCCTCGGCCCTGGGCGCCAGTGGGGTGCCGTTCTTCGTCATCGACGAGACCTACGGGGTGGCCGGGGCCCAGGGAGCCGACGTCCTCCTCGGGGTCCTGGAGCGGGCCTGGACGGAGTCCCGGGGCGGCACCGACGGCCCCTCCGCCACCCGACCTTCCGGTTAGACCCGGCCGATCGGCCGTCCCGCCGAACCGGGACGGTTCACCCCTGGACCTGCCCGTAGGCGTCGGTGGCGGTCAGGGTGGCCACCAGGCGGCCCTGGTCCACCATGGCCCGACGGAACTCGACCCAATCGGGATGCTCGCCCTGGGCCTGGCGGTACATGGCCACCAGCTCCTCGACCACCCGATCGTGGACGGTGGCGGCCACCGGGGACAGCTCCACCACGCCGTCGAGGACCACATAGGACCAGAAGTCCTTGCTGGTGACGTGGAGTGCGGCCCGGGGATCCCGGCGCAGGTTGGCGGTCTTGGCCCGGCTGTCGGTCACCGAGATCCTGGCCGTGTGGTCCGGGCCGGCGAGGTACAGGATGTTGGAGAGCTGCGGACGCCCGTCGGACCGGAGGGTGACCAGGGTCCCTTGGGTACGGGTTCCCGCGAAGGCGAATGCGTCTTCCAGTGGTATGCCCATGGGTCTACGGTAGCCCCACCGACTCGGCCCCGGCGGCGGCGGTCCGTGGCCCGTTGGACCCGGCGCGCTCGTGGCGGTCCGTTCTAGGCTCTCTGCGAGCGACACGGGAGGAACGTATGAGCAACCCACAGCCGAGCCGCGGCGAGCGGCTGGCCTTCGTCCAGTCCACCTGGCACGAGGAGATTGTCGACCGGTGTCGCGACTCGTTCCTGGAGGAGATCGGGGCCCTCGGTGTCGACCGCAGCCGGATCGACCTCTTCCGGGTGCCCGGAGCCTTTGAGATCCCCCTACACGCCCAGCGACTGGCCGCCAGCGGGCAGTACGCGGCGATCGTCGGCGCCGGCTTGGTCATCGACGGAGGTATCTACCGGCACGACTTCGTGGCCGAAGCGGTGATCAACGGGCTGATGCGGGTGCAGCTGCACAGCGACGTGCCGGTCATCTCGGCCGTCCTCACCCCCCACCACTTCCACAATCACGAGGAGCACGCCACGTTCTTCGCCGAGCACTTCACGGTCAAGGGGGTCGAGGCGGCCAGGGCCTGCGCCCGGACCATCCAGAGTCTGGCCCAGTTGCCGGTCCGCTCGGTGGCCTAGCAGCGGGCCGGGCGCACCCGCTCGTGTCGACGCCGTCAGGTGGGTACGTGGGGGCCCGACCGCTGACAGGCGACCGGCCCCACTTGGCCCGGTGACGGTCAGGAGGGGGCGGGGTCTTCCGGTTGGCCGGTCCCGTCCTCCTCTCGGCGGGCGGGATCCGGGCGGTGGCGACCGGACACCACCCGGTACACCACGAAGCCGACTCCCACCACCACCAGCACGGTCAGCACCTTCCGGAGGACGGGGGCGGCACGTTCCGCCGTCGCCTCCACGGCCTCCGCCACCACCAGGCCCCGACTGACTCCGTCCAACACCGATTGGGCGGTGTCCAGCTGGCCCTGCACCTCGCCCAACCAGAATGCGGTATCGGTCATCGTGAACCCCCGGTCGTCGTCGTGGACCGGGACGGTCTGGTCCCGGGCGTACCCACCGTAGGCGAGGGCCCGGCGTTCATCCCGTGGAGAAGACGTACATGCGTCGGGCGTCGATCCGGACCGACACGTTGGCGTCCAGGAACGACTCCCATTCGGCACCGTACTGGGGCACGTAGTGATCCAGTACCACCCGGCGAAAGCCGGCGTTCGACGGCTCCTGCAGGTCGAGCAGCGTTGCGTCGCCGTGCACGGTGACGGCGAAGGACTCGCCGGGCAGGTGGGTGGCACTTACCTGGGGACGAGCTCGAAGATGACCGATGCGCACGGAGTCCGGGGACGAGCTGAAGTGGAAGGCACCCCGGTAGAACATGCCGTCCACCGGTCCCACCAGCGGTCGGCCGTCCGCCGTCACCGTGGCCAGGGCCAGCAAGCGCATGCCGGTGAGTCGAGCGCACACCGCCGCGGCACCCAGCCGCCGCTCCGGCGTGATGATCTCGAGCAGATGGCCACCGGCCGCCCCGATGCTCCGATCCAGCAGCTGCTGCATGGCGACGAGATCACCTTCGGTCTCGTGCACCGTGACTCAGCCCGCCTCGATCGGACGGTCCGGGACCACGGCCCTGCCCACCGGTCGTGCCTGCCTGGCCATCCACACCATCACCACCTGTAACGGCAGCCGGCCCCAGGCCACCAACGCCTTGTCCATGGCGCCGGGGTGACGGCCCGTCCCGACATCGAGGGCCATCTGCACGTTGGCCGGGAACACCGCCCCGAGAACGGCGATGCTGGCCGGCGAGGCCCACCGCGACCGCCGGGCCAGACCGATGGCGCAGGCCAACTCGGCCATCCCGCTGGCGTAGATGAGGGCCCGGTGGGTCCGGACGGGCAGGAGTCGGGGCATGATCCCCTCGAAGAACTGGGGCAGGGCGAAGTGGGCGATCCCGCTGACCGTGAACACCGCGATCAGGGGCCGGGCGGCGGCCGGGCGGGGTTGGCCCATGGTCCGACTGTAGAGGGTGGGTGCACTCGGTCATGCCGCTCCGGCCATGGCCCGGCCGGGCGGAACGGTTCGTGCGGGTGGGCGCCTTCGACAAAGGCTCGGCGGTGCCGCTACTCTCCCCACATGCTCCGGCGAGCGGGTCCTGGTCGGACGGCAGCAGTGGCGGGACTGCTGGCGTCGTGCCTGTTGGCGATGGCCCCGGCTGCGGGCGCCTCACATCCCGATCGCTCCCGCCACGACAACCGCTCGTCCGCACTGACCGTCTCCCTCCAGAAGCTGGTGTCGATGCCCGGCGGGCCCCCGGGGGCCATCGCCCTGGTCCAGGTGGGGAGCCGGGCCCGGACGGTCACGGCCGGGGTTGGAAATGTCGCCAGCCGCCAGCCCATCTCGGCCGACGACACGGTCCGGATCGCCAGTGTCTCCAAGGCCTTCAACGGAGCCGTGGCCCTGGCCCTGGTCGCCCAGAAGAGGATGAGCCTCGGCGACACCATCAGAAAGCTCCTCCCCTCCCTGCCCAGATCCTGGGGGTCGATCACCCTGGCCGAGCTGCTCCACCACACCAGCGGGCTGCCGGACTACATCAAGAACGACGACTTCCTGGAGGTCTTGAAGGCCGACCCGCACGCCGTGCTCAGCCCGATGCAGCTCCTGAGCTACGTGACCGACCAGCGCCCGGTGTTCACCCCGGGATCCCGCTACGACTACTCGGACTCCGACAACATCGTGGCCGGCCTGATGATCGAGGCCGCCACCCACGCCTCGTACGAGTCGGCGCTGGCCGACGAGGTGACCGACCCGCTGCACCTGGCCTCGACCACGCTGCCCGACACCCCGAACCTGACTGAGCCGTACGTCCACGGATACGACGTCGTCCCCGGCAAGGCACCCGAGGACGTGAGCACCTTCCTGAATCCCGGTCTGGCCTGGGCGTCGGGGGGCATGCTCTCCACCCCCGCCGAGCTCAATCGATTCATGAGGGCCTACGTCCGGGGAACGTTGACCGATCGGGCCACCAGGGCCAAGCAGTTCCAGTTCGTGCCGGGCAGCTCTGGTCCCCCCGGGCCGGGTACCAACTCCGCCGGGTTGGCCGTCTTCCGGTACCGGACCGGCTGCGGGACGGTCTACGGCCATACCGGCAATTTTCCCGGCTACACCCTCTTCGCCGCCGCCACGGCGGGCGGGACCCGCTCGGTGGTGGTCATCGTCAACGAGCAGCTCAACGACAACCCGGTCACTCCGGTGTTCGCCCAGCTCCGGGCGGCGGACGGCGCGGCGGTGTGCGCCGCACTCCACTCCTGAGTCAGTCCCGTCGGTCCGACGCCGGATTGAATGGCGGGCCGCCCACCACGAGCTCCAAGCCGCGGCCCGGTGTCAACCCTTGACGAATCGGAGGCGGTGGTCCTGCCGCCCCCACCCGCTGGCCGTCCAGAATCCGGTGGCGGGCGAGTCCGTCTGCACCACGACGGCGGCCAGCCGGACCGCTCCCGCCCCCCGCAGGTGCGATTCGGCGGCGGCGACCAGTCGGCCCCCCAGACCCCGGCGTCGGTGGGCCGGATCCACGGCCAGCCGGTAGACCGATCCCCTCCAGCCGTCCCATCCGGCGATGACCGACCCGACGAGGACCTCTCGGTCCTCTGCCACCAGCAGCGCGGACCCCTCGTGCTCGATCAGGGCACGGAGCCCGTCGGCGTCGTCGGTGTGCGTGGGCCGCGCTCCGGCCCGGTCCCAGAGCCGGAGGACCGGATCGATGTCGGCCGGCTGGCCGACCCGAATGGTGGAAGCCATCGGCTCAGCGTACGGGAGTCCGTCACGCCTTCCCACCCGGATCGAGGGCGCGGTCGATCCGGTCGCTCCATCCCCGGAGGTAGTCGGTCAGCGCCGGAGGGGACAGCACCTCGAACTCCGCTTCCACGTGGCTCAGTGCCAACGTCGGCCACTCGAGGGAGTCGGCCGCCATCCTCAGGACGCACCGGCCGTCACCCAGGTCGTCGAGCGACCCCCAGCGGCCGATGCGTTGACGGACCACCTCGGCCGGGGCCGAGATGCGCACCTCCACCTGGTGCCGCGCCGGCAGGTTCCCGATACTGGATCTCACGAATTCGGCGGCGTCCCCGCCCGGTGGTTGGCGGGGATGGGCGCGGGCCCCGGTGGTTCGGGGCTCGGCCAGGCGGTCCAGGCGAAAGGTCCGCCAATCGAATCGGGAGAGATCCCAGGCCACCAGGTACCAACGACTCCCGAGCAGCACCAGTCGATGGGGATCGACCTCCCGGGAGGACCGCTCACCGTCCCGGGCGGTGTAGGTGAAGGCCAGGCGCTCACCGTCCCGGCAGGCCTGGGCCAGGGAGACCAGGACGCCGGCGTCGACCCCGGGGGCGGGGCCCCCCCAGGGAGCGGGCACGGTCATGGCGGCCAAGGCGTCGATCCGTCGCCGCAGCCTCGACGGCATGACCTGGACCACCTTGCCCAGTGCCCGTACCGAGGACTCCTCGATGCCGATCACCGTGCCCGACTGGATGGCGGAATGGAGGCCGACGCCGATGGCCACCGCCTCCTCGTCGTCCAGGACCAGGGGGGGCAGGACCGCCCCGGCCGCCAGTTGGTAGCCGCCGTCCACCCCGCGCTGGGCTTCCACCGGGTAGCCCAGATCCCGCAGGCGGTCGATGTCCCGGCGCAGGGTCCGGGCCGAGACCTCGAGCCGCCCGGCCAACTCGGCCCCCGACCAGTACCGCCGGGCCTGCAGCAGCGACAGCAGTCGCAGGGTCCGCTCACTCGGATTGGCCACATCCCCCAGTATTCCCCTATTTAGGACAGCATCTGACCACTATGGGTCGTACGGTGGCTTCTGAAGACATCTACCTCCGACGAAGGGAAACTCCCATGCCCACCGACGCCCTCACCGTGACCGACCTCGAACGCCGCGATCTCCAGGACTCCCTGGCCAAGCACCGGGAATTCCTCCGTGTCACGGTCGGCGGCCTGACCGATGAGCAGGCCCGGACGACACCCACCGTCAGCGAGCTGTGCCTGGGGGGGATCATCAAGCACGTGGCGCTGATGGAGGAGGGTTGGGCCCGTTTCATCGTGGAGGGGCCCGAGTCCATCGGATCCGCCGACGAGGCGGCCTACGAGGCGCATGCCGCCGGGTTCCGCATGCTGGACGGCGAGACCCTGGCCGGATTGCTGGCCCGCTACGAGGAGGTGGCCCGGGCCACCGACGAATTGCTCCTCTCCCTGCCGTCCCTGGACGCCTCCCATCCGCTGCCGGAGGCACCGTGGTTCGAGCCCGGCGCACATCGCTCGGCCCGCCGGGTGTTCGTACACATCATCGCCGAGACGGCGCAGCACGCCGGGCACGCCGACATCATCCGGGAGGCCATCGACGGCGCCAGGACCATGGGCTGAGCGCCGCAGCCGGCACGGTCGGGACCGGCCGACGTCGGGTGACCGGGAGTGGCACGCTGTCACGGTGCCCGATGCCCCGTCGCCCGACGACGACCGGTCCCAGTTCGAGCGCATGGCGGCCGGCGATCTCTACCGTTCCGACGATCCCGAGGTCGTCGCCGCCCACCACCGGGCGGTCGGCCTGGTCGACCGCTTCAACCGCTCGGCGGTCGACGATCCCGACGGACGTCGGGCGATCCTCACCGAGCTGCTGGGCCGCTTCGGGCGCGGCAGCGTGATACGACCCCCTCTGGCCTGTGACTACGGGGTGCACCTCGAAATCGGCGAGCACACCTTCGTCAACTTCGGGCTGGTGGCCCTGGACGCCGCCCGCATCACCATCGGCGACCACGTCCAGATCGGGCCGAACGTCCAGTTGCTCGCTCCGACCCACCCGCTCGACCCTGGCCTCCGCCGCGACGGGTGGGAGGCGGCCGGCCCCATCGCCGTGGGCCACAACGTCTGGCTCGGAGGCGGCGCCATCGTGTTGGCCGGGGTCTCCATCGGGGAGGACAGTGTGGTGGGCGCCGGATCCGTCGTCACCCGCGACCTCCCCTCCGGGGTGGTGGCGGCGGGCAGCCCGGCCCGGATCATCCGCCGCCTGGACCAGGCCTCATCCGGTCCCGGCCACTGACCGTCGGTGACCGAGGGGCCCGCGGCACGGGCGGGGTCGACGCCCGAGAACGGCGAGAGGCCCGTACACTGCGTCCATGAGCTATGGCCACGCATCGTGGATCCCGGTCGTGGCATTCGGCGGCATGTTCCTCGTCCGCTATCTGTCCTCCCAACGCCGACGCCGTGGGCCACCGGCCGGCCCGGGCTCACCCCGCCCGTTCACCGGCACCGGCCCCCCGAGGCCACCCGGTCAGCCCCCGCCGGCCGGACCGCCCGGTGCCGGCGGCCCGTCGGTCGGCATGCCCGCCGGCTGGTTCCGGGACCCCTTCGTCCGGCACGAGCAGCGCTACTGGTCCGGCACCGGGTGGACCGACCACGTGCTCGACGACGGGGTCCCGAGCAGCGACCCTCCCCCCGCCCCTGCCGGGCCCGGAGGTCCGGCCTGACCGGTCCGGGCGACCCGGTCACACGCCGTTGGGTCGGCAACTGCCGGCGGGCCATCCCCAGACCTGGAGCACCGCCGGCGGGATGGTCACCGGGCACTTGGTGCCGGGTCCGGTGTTGCCGGCGGCGTAGGCCGTCCACGGACTGCCGGAGGGTTGCTGGAACACGTAGTACGAGCCGGCGTCCTGGGTCGAGACCTGGGCCTGGGAGGGATTGGCGTTGTCGGGTACCGGAGCGGCCTCCAACCGGGCGGCCGCCCAGTGGATGCCGGTGGACTTGTCCAGCCCGTAGTAGGTGAGTCCGGGGGCAAGTCCGGTGAACTGGACGACGGGGATGTCCTGCAGGCCGGCGGCGGCGGCCACCAGCTGGGTCCGGAGCTGGTCGGACACCGGGAGGTTGGCGGCCAGGGCCGAAGACGCCGGGGAGGTCGAGGTGGCCCCGGGACCGGCTGTCGTGGCCGTCGGGTGTGTCGTGGTGGTGCTCGACGTGCCCGTGCTCGAGGTGCCCGAGCAGCCGGCCAGGGCCAACGAGCCCGCCGCCACGGCTATCACGGTCCAACGCCGACCTACCATGGTGCGCTCCGATCCTGGTTGCTCGTCCTCCGGTGACGGCGGGGACGGTGCCACTCCGCCGTCGGGTGACGCCGCAGACGTTACCGCCCCGGCCCCACCATCCCCGGTTCTTCGGAGACCGATCAGCGGCCGGGATGCCACCCCCCTCATCCGCTGAGGGCCACCACCGGTGCCGCCAGCCGGACCGCCCCCATCGAGCCGTCGAACCGGGCGTCGCCGAAGGAGAAGATGCCGCCGTCCGAGGCCACCAGCCAGTAGCCGCCGCCGTCGGGGGTGGACGCCATCCCCACGATGGGGGCGTTGAGGTGCAGGGCTCCGGTCGAGCCGTCGAACCGGGCGTCGCCGAAGGAGAAGATGCCGCCGTCCGAGGCCACCAGCCAGTAGCCGCCGCCGTCGGGGGTGGACGCCATCCCCACGATGGGGGCGTTGAGGTGCAGGGCTCCGGTCGAGCCGTCGAACCGGGCGTCGCCGAAGGAGAAGATGCCGCCGTCCGAGGCCACCAGCCAGTAGCCGCCGCCGTCGGGGGTGGACGCCATCCCCACGATGGGGGCGTTGAGGTGCAGGGCTCCGGTCGAGCCGTCGAACCGGGCGTCGCCGAAGGAGAAGATGCCGCCGTCCGAGGCCACCAGCCAGTAGCCGCCGCCGTCGGGGGTGGACGCCATCCCCACGATGGGGGCGTTGAGGTGCAGGGCTCCGGTCGAGCCGTCGAACCGGGCGTCGCCGAAGGAGAAGATGCCGCCGTCCGAGGCCACCAGCCAGTAGCCGCCGCCGTCGGGAGTGGACGCCATCCCCACGATGGGGGCGTTGAGGTGGGACCCACCCATCGAGCCGAGGAACGGCTGGCAGAAGGCGAACACGCCGCCGTCGGCGGCCGCCATGCGATAGCCGTCTCCCGGGGTGCACGGCTGCGGGCCACCGGTCTGGCGGGCCTGTCCGGAATTCGGATCGACCATCAACGACGATTCGTCCACCGCCTCGAAAGCGCTGGCCGGTACCTGCTTGAGCTGGTCGACGAGGGCGACCGGCCACCCGGGGTCGGCGGTGCCCCCGAAGTACCAGTTGGATCCGTTGTCGGCCAGGATCAGCCCGTAGTGCTGCATGGCCCGCAGGACCACCTGGGCCTGGGGCGAGTAGCCCGAGATGTCGAAGCCGGCCCGGAGCCGGAAGCGGGCCCCCATGGGCGGCAGGGACGGATTGCTCGAGCTGCCGGCCTCGTGACGCGCCGGCCAGACGAACGAGGTGTCGGTGACCTGGGCGGTCATCCGGATGGCGTGGGTGATCGAGCCCGACAGCACCTCGTCGTAGCGCACCAGTCCGGGCAGGATGGGTAGCCCCGCGGCGTCGGCTGACGTCCAGCCGGAGGGCCGGAGGGCATTCGAGCGGAGGTTCCAGACCGCTCCGGAGTCCGCCGTGGCTGACGCCCCGTTGGTCCGGGCGTTGTCCAGCTCGTAGAGCGTGCAGGTGGCCGGGTCCACCATGAGC
The DNA here is from genome assembly GCA_963833585.1 of uncultured Acidimicrobiaceae bacterium. Classification (GTDB taxonomy): domain Bacteria; phylum Actinomycetota; class Acidimicrobiia; order Acidimicrobiales; family RAAP-2; genus Bog-756. Next base: position 1,102,703 of record CAWHYF010000005.1, read on the forward strand.
GCGTGGCGGTCGCCCGTCGACTGGGACCCGCCCTCGATGGGGGTGTCGGTGCCGAACGGATAGGGCCCCGGATCGCTCTCCGATCCGTAGAGGAAGGTCGGGGTGACCAGCGGGTGGGACGGGGAGACCACGGTGTAGGGCATCCCGTAGGGGTTGTTCGGGTCACCCGAGGGGCCGAAGTCCGGGTGCAGGTGGCTGGAGGCACTGTTCATACTGGCCAGCCAGGCCGCGCTGTGGGAGTCGACCGGCAGCCCCGAGACGTCCGTGTTCCACACGTTGTCGCTCGGGAACATCGGGCAGCCGGCGGCGCCGGGCAGCGGCGTACCCGCGGCGGCCGGCCCCTGGAGTGCCACCAGGGACAGGCCCCCGGCGGCCACGGCCGACACCACCGCTACCGTGACCCGCACTGTCGTCGATCGCCCCACGTCATCTGCCCCGGCACCACGCTACCCCCGCTCCCCGCGGTTTCGATACCCTCGTCGACGGCCCACCCCGGGCGGCTGCCGGGCCGGCCGGAGGTCCGGGCGGTCAGAGAAGGACCAGGCCGCCGCGGTCCAGGCGCACCCGGGATCCGATCAGCTCGGTCCCCACCGCATGGGCCGCCAGCTCGGGGTCCTCGGCGACGGCCACGCAACGCCGCCCGTCGTCGGTGTCGCACACCGCCACGGTACGGACCGGCACCATCCCGTCGAAGGTGACGGTGTAGGTGGCCACGGTGGCCTCGCCCTGGTAGCCACCGAGGGTCTCGACCACGTCGAGGACCCCGGTGGCCGATGCCGACGCTCCCCCCAGGTCGGCGAGGAGCGGGGGGCGGCTGTCGGGCCGGGCCGACCACACCCCGAGACCCGGTTTGGTCAGGAGGCCGCTCACGGTGGTGACCACGCCGAGCGAGCCGGGTTCGGCGCGCAGGGCCCGGATCACCGGGACCATCGATTGGAGCACGAAGTTGTTGAACGGCCCACCGGCGAACGCCATCCCCCCGGTCACCGTGGGCGTCGAGGAGGGCGCCAGGCCGAGCATCCGCTGTTGCACCCGGACCGCGGCCGGGAAGCAGCTGTACACCTCGATGAGCTCGGCCTCGGCCACCGGCCGGCCGATGCGGCCGGCCGCGGCCTCCCCGAGCAGTGCCATGGCCGGCCAGGTGTGGGGGGCCGAGCGCCGGAGGAGGGACACCGCATGGCCCGACTCCAGTCCGACCAGTGGGAAGACCCAACGATCGGTGGGCACCCCGAGCTGCGCGGCCGTGCCCGCTGAGCAGAACAACAGGGCCGCCGCCTGGTTGACGGTCCATTGGGTGGAGTGCCACTTGTTGTACGGGAAGGACAGAGGCCGGTTGGACGGGGACGGTGTGGCGATCTCGTGGGCGTCGCGAGGGTCGGGGAACGCGGCTTCGGGATTGGAGCCGGCCGCCCGGTTGAAGCGGGCCCACAGCTCGGCCACCTCGTCACGGTGCTGGGTCAGGGACCGACCTTCCGCCGCCCGGAGGGCATTCTCGATCATGGCGTACTGCTGGACCGGGTCCCAGAGGCGGTGAGCCACCTCGACCGGCTCCATGAGGGGTCCCTCCCGCCGCCGGGTCACGTCAGGGGACACCCCGGTCTGGGCGGTCTCGACCGCGGTCCGGCCGGCGCGCTCGAGATCGCGGGTCCACCGCTTGGCCTCCCCGCCCACCACCGCGGCCACCGTGGACGACCCCGAGGCGATGGCGGCCAGTGCCTCGTTGATCAGGCTCTGCTGGGGAATCCCCAGCTCCGTCAGGTGGGTGCGGGCGAGGGTGGCGCCGACCCGGTCGGCGACCAGGCGGGCGGGGTCCGGGTACCCCCAACTCCCCTGGGGAACGGAGATGTGGTCGAGCCGGCCGAGGATCCCGGGCGGCCCGGCGTCGACCCCGGCCGCCTCCAGGGCCAGCACCATCGACTCGGCGGGTTCGGCGTCGGCACCGGCCGTTCCCACGCCGACCAACACCGGCGTCCGGGGGTCCACTGATCGGGTCGCAGGGGGCCTCCCGGTCACCGACAGCCCCTCACTCGACCGGGCGGGGACCGGTCCCACCGTCCGCCGTGCCGCCACCGGTGCGTCGCGCTCGCATCATCCGGCCCACCTGGCGCCAGGTCACCGGCACCGCACCGAGAGCGAGGGCCTCCTGGCGGGCCCGCTCCGGCACGTCGTAGTGGGCCTGGTGCGGTCGGCCCTCCTTGTGCTGGAACCACTCCCGCCGCATGCCCAACCGCACCGCGAAGGCATGGAGCTCCTCGTCGCTGTCGGCCACCAGGTGCGACCACCGGTCGTCCACCGGGCCCAGCCGGGCCGGCTGCCGCCAGTCGTCGAGGTAGACGGTCATCGTTCCCCGGGTGGAAGCGGGATCAGACGATCCGGCCCGGGCCGCCGGACCCGCTGATCACCGGATAACCGGCCGCCTCCCAGGCCAGCATGCCCCCCTCCACGTTGCGGACGTCGTATCCGGCTCCGATCAGTGCTGCGGCCGCCGCCCCCGATCGTCCCCCGACCCGGCAGATGCACACCACGGTCCGGTCGGCCGGGATCTCGGCAACCCGGTCGGCGAGCGATCCCATCGGGATGTGCACGGCGTCTGAGGCGTGTCCGGCGCTCCACTCCTCGTCCTCGCGCACATCGAGGAGGAAGGCCCCGGTCCCGACGAGCAGCCTGGCCGCGGCAGGATCGATGTCCGCGACGGGGTTCGGGCCAGAGGTCACCGCATCACGGTACCGGACCCCGCCCCCGCGGTCATCATCGTGGCCGCCGGGGGTGGCGCGGGGTCAGCCCGGCAATTCCATCAGCTCGATGCGCACCCCGTCGGGGTCGGTGCAGTACAGGAAGTCGAGTCGGTACCCCGCCCCGTCGAAGGTGGTGCGGGTGGTGGGCACCACGGTTCCGCCCAGGGCCTCGATGGTGGAAGCGAGCCCGTCGACCTCGTCGACCCGGATCGAGAGGTGGGTCAGTCCGAGCTGGTTCATGGGACGGCGGGCCGTGTCGCCGATGGTGGCCGGCGACCGGAAGCCCAGGAGCTCGATGGTCACACCGTCACGCGACAGCATGCGTGACTCCAGGTCGACCCCCGGCACCTCCATCAGCGCGGCGAACTCCGCTCCCACCTGGTGGGTGGCCACCGGCTCGAAGCCCAGCCCCTCGCAGTAGAAGCGGACCGACCGTTCCAGGTCCGAGACGCAGATGCCGAGATGGGAGAACGAATGGGTCATGGCGATGACCTCGGTGTTGGCGTCATGGGGCCTCCCCCTCCGTAGGGGAACGAGAGTGGCACACCACGCCGGCACCGGCGCGATGGCGGCTCCCCGTCGTGGACCACACGGCGACGGCCCTCAGGAGACGGCCGCCTCGGCCGGCCCGGTGGACGCCGGCTCCGGGGCGGCCTCGGGCAGATGGGTCCGGACGAACTCCCCGACGGCCTGGAACGTCCTCCGGCTGCCCTCGGCCCAGGGCATGAGGATGGGGTAGACGTGGAACATCCCGGGCTCCTCGACGGCGACGACCTCCACGCCGGCGACCTGCAGATGGCCGACAAAGGAGCGGATGGCATCCCGGAACATCTCGTCGCGGCCGAAGCAGACAAAGGTGGGTGGCCATCCGGACACGTCCTGGTCCACGCCGGAGATCGGGGCCGACCCGGGGTCCCGCCCGTGCAGGTAGGCCGAGGTCGGGATGTTCCAGGGCAGGATGTCCCGGTCGGCGTTCTCGGCGATGGAAGGCTCATCGAGGAGGAGGTCCAGCTCCGGCGAGAACAGGAGGACGCCGGCCACGGGTCGGTGGTGGACCCGTTGCACCGAGTACATGAGGGAGGCGACCAGTCCCCCGCCACTGGAGTCGCCGGCCACGAACAGACGGGCGGGGTCGGTGCCGCCGACCAGCAGGGCCTCCAGTACCAGCACGGCGTCCTCCAGGCCCGCCGGGAACGGGAATTCGGGGGCCAGGCGGATGTCGGCCACGAAGATCTCGCAGCCCGTGCGGCGGCACAGCCAGGCCACGAACACCGCGTACATGCGGGGTGAGGTCCCCACGTACCCCCCGCCGTGCAGGTAGATCACGGTGCCGGTGGGCACCGGGCCCCGGGGTCGGTACCAGAAGCCCGGGACTCCAGCCACGTCCCCCGCCTCCTGGTCGACCCCGAACCTCCGCACCAGCGGTGTGAGCGCCACGCCGCAGAGGTCGTCGAGGACCAGCTCGACGGACCGGAACTCGTCGATCGGCAGAGCGGTCAGGTAGCCCATGAAGGAGCGGATGGTCTCACGGGTCACGCTCACGGCGACGTTGTGGGGAAGGCTCCCCTCGCCCGACCATGGATACCGGAACGGTACCCGACCCAGGGCCACCGACAGCTGGGCCCCCAGTCCGATCAGGTCCGTGGCGGCGATGGGCCACGACGCATGGGGCACGTCGGGACGGCGACCCATCACCACGGAGGCACCGATCGTTGCTGTTCGACCTTCGGACCCACCATCGGAACCGCCCATTGACTCGACCTGCACGGCGGACCCGATCCTACCGGGGTCCGGGCACCGCATTCCCGTGCCGGGGGGCGGGCCGGGCCGGGTTCCGGACCGCCCGCGGGTCCGCGGTGGCCGAGACTCAGACCGGTTCGGCGGCCAGTGCCGCGCCGAGCTGGAGCAGCTGCTCGGTGGCACCGCCCAGGGTCAGTTCGATGTGCTTGGTCATGAGGAAGTACCGGTGCAACGGGTACTCGCGGTCGACGCCGACCCCGCCGTGGAGGTGCACCGCGGCATGGACGACCCGCTGGCCGCCGTCCGCCGCCCAGAACTTGGCGATGGCCACCTCCTTCTCGGCCGGCAGGCCCTGATCGATCCGCCAGGCGGCCTGCCAGGCGGTGAGGCGGATGGCCTCGGTGTCGACGTAGGCGTCCGCGGCCCGCTGACCCACGGCCTGGAAGGTGGCGATGGGCTTGCCGAACTGCTCCCTGGTCTTGGTGTACTCGGCCACCAGGGCCAGCGAGGCCGCCGCCGCACCGGCCTGAACCAGGGCCAGGGCCGCCGTGGTCCGTTGGACCAGCCACTCGACGACGGCCGGACCGCCGTCCACCGATCCCAACAGGGCCCCCGCCCCCACCGGCGTGGCCGACAGGGTCACGATGGACTCGGACTGTCCCGTGTTGGCCACCTGGCGCTCCCGATCCACACCGGCAGCCGACGTGTCCACGATGAACACGGCTACCGCCCCGGGCTCCACCCGGGCCGGCACCAGGACGGCGTCGGCGATCATGCCGGACGGGACGCAGGCCTTCGAACCGGAGAGGGCCCAACCGTCGCCGTCCCGCTCGGCCACCACCGTCGGGAGCGAGGGGACACCGCCCAGCTCGACGAGGGCGGTGGTGAGGACGGTCTCGCCCGACACCACACCGGGGAGCCACCGACGGCGCTGGTCCTCGGTGCCGAATTGGGCGATCGCCGCGGCCGCGGCCGCCAGGGTCTCCACGGTGGGGACGTAGGCCGCGCACCGGCCGGTGGTCTCGGCCAACAGGCCGGTCTCCAGGAAGCCCAGCCCGGCGCCGCCGACGTCCTCGGGCAGGGCGATCCCCAGGAGTCCGGCGGCGGCCAACTCGCCCCAGAGCTTCCGGTCGAACCGGTCACCCTCCGGTTCGGCCTCGAACTGACGCAGTCGCTCCGGCGTGGCCAGGTCGGTGAAGATCCGTTCGGCGAGCTCGCGTACGGCCTCTTGCTCTTCGCTGAAGGAGAAGTCCATGGTTAGCGTGTCCTCTTCTGTCTCGCTCGTAGTGCTGACGTGGTGGCGTGGTCGGCGGCCCGGTGGCTAACGAAGGGACCGCGGCAGACCCAGGCCGAAGATGGCGATGAGGTCGCGTTGGATCTCGTTGGTGCCTCCGCCGAAGGTCAGGATGACCAGGCTGCGGGCATACATCTCGAGGCGGCCGGCCAACACGGCGTCGGGGGTACCCCGGGTCAGGTAGCCAGCCTGACCCACCACTTCCAACAGCAGCTTGAAGGCCTCCATGTAGAACTCGGTGCCGAACACCTTGGTGGTCGAGGCGTCGGCGACGTCGAGGTGGCCCTGGGTGGCGGTCCAGGCCACCTTCCAGTTGATCAGTTTGAGGAACTCGAGGCGGGCGTACACCCGGGCCAGATGGATCTGCACCCATTCCTGGTCCACGACCCGCCGACCGTCAGCCAGCTTGGTGTCCTGGGCCCACGCCCGGACGTCGTCGAGGGCCCGTTCGATGATGCCCGAGGAGCACAGGGTGACCCGCTCGTGGTTGAGCTGGTTGGTGATCAGGGTCCATCCCTGGTTCTCACCCCCGACCAGGTTGGTGGCCGGGACCCGCACGTCCTCGTAGAAGGTGTAGTTGATGTTGTGGTCCCCGAGCAGGTGCATGGGGACCACCTTGATCCCCGGGGTGTCCATGGGCACGATGAACATCGAGATGCCCTTGTGCTTGGCCGCCTCGGGGTCGGTGCGGGTGGCCAGCCAGATGTAGTCGGCTCCCCCGGCCAGTGAGGTGTAGATCTTCTGACCGTTTATGACGTACTCGTCCCCGTCGCGCACCGCCCGGGTCTGCAACGAGGCCAGGTCGGTGCCGGACTCCGGTTCGGTGTACCCGATGCAGAAGTGGATGTCCCCGGCCAGGATCCTGGGCAGGAAGAAGTCCTTCTGCTCCGCCGTCCCGAAGTCCATGATGGTCGGCCCGACGGTGTTGATGGTCAGCATGGGCACCGGGGCCCCCGCCCGCATGGACTCGTCGAAGAAGATGTACTGCTCGATGGGTCCGAGCCCCTGGCCCCCGTACTCGGTGGGCCATCCGATGCCCAGCCATCCGTCCGCGGCCATCTGCTTGACCACCCGGCGCATGTGGGGACCGATCCCGTGGCTGTCGGCCAGTTGGGCCTCCACCTCGGGAGTGAGGAGCCTGGCGTAGTACTCACGCAGGCGGTTCCGCAACGCCTGGTGCTCCTCGGTGTAGCCGATCTCCATGGGGTCCCTCCCGGTCGTGCGAACTCGGGTGGCTGCCCGGAGGGCGCCACCGGTACGGCTGGTGACAAGCGGCGGCGTCCCGGACCCACCTCGCCGATGGTCCCCCACCGTCGGTCCCGACGGGCGGGCACCACCCGGTGCGCACGCCCCGACGTGCCCACGCCTAGAACACGTTACATTCCACCGGTACCGGGCGCCACCGGCGGGAACGGGGCCGACCGCCCGGCCATGTAGCCTGCTCGCTGGCGGGGTCCGGGCCCCCACCACGCTAGAGTTACCGCCCGGTAAGTTATTGGGGCGGCGGTCCTCCGGACTCCGCCCCCGGCACCGTGCAACACCGTCTCGCCCACACCTGCGGCCCCGCCGCCGAGTCTCGAGGAGCATCACATGCCCGAAGCCGTCATCGTCGCCACAGGCCGGACCCCGATCGGGCGGGCCAACAAGGGATCACTGGTCGACTGTCGCCCCGACGACCTGGCCGCCCTGGTCGTCCGCGAGGTGTTGTCCAAGGTGCCCCAGCTCGACCCCCAGACGGTGGAGGACGTGATCATGGGGTCGGGCCAGCCGGGCGGCGAAGCGGGCTACAACGTCGGCCGGGTGGCCGCGGTCCTGGCCGGGCTGCCCGACGTGCCGGGTGTGACCGTCAACCGCTACTGCTCCTCCTCCCTCCAGACCATCCGGATGGCGGCCCACGCCATCCGGGCCGGCGAAGGGGACGTCTTCGTCGCGGCCGGCGTGGAGACGGTCAGCCGGTACCAGTACGGCGCCGCCGATACCGGGCCGCACAACCCGCTGTTCGCCGACGCCGAGGCCCGCACCGCGGCTCGGACTCCGGCGGCCGGTGAGCCCTGGACGCCGCTGGCCGGGGCCTTCCCCGACGTCTACATCGCCATGGGCCAGACCGCCGAGAACGTGGCCGAGTACAAGCACGTGTCCCGTCAGGAGCAGGACGAGTTCGCCGTCCAGTCCCAGACCCGGGCGGTGGCGGCCCAGGAGGCCGGGTTCTTCGAGCGGGAGATCATCCCGGTGACCACCCCGAACGGCACCGTCGTCGCCAAGGACGACGGCCCCCGGCCGGGGACCACCCTGGAGGGCCTGGCCGCACTCCGGCCCGTCTTCCGTGAGGGCGGCACCATCACCGCCGGCAACGCCTGCCCGTTGAACGACGGGGCGGCCGCCGTCATCGTCATGAGCGACACCAGGGCCCGGGAGCTCGGCATCACCCCGCTCGCCCGCATCGTGGCCAGCGGGGTGTCCGGTCTCAACCCCGAGATCATGGGCCTCGGCCCGGTCGACGCCATCCGCCAGGTGCTGGGCCGGGCCGGCATGACCATCGACGACATCGACCTGGTCGAGATCAACGAGGCCTTCGCCGCCCAGGTGGTGCCCTCGGCCAAGGAGCTCGGTATCCCCTACGACAAGCTGAACGTCAAGGGCGGTGCCATCGCCCTCGGCCACCCCTTCGGTCAGACCGGCGCCCGGATCATGACCACCCTCCTGAACGCCCTCGACGACACCGGCAAGACCATCGGTCTCGAGTCGATGTGCGTGGGCGGCGGCCAGGGCATGGCGATGATCGTCGAACGGCTCAGCTGAGCGGGCCGGACGACCGTCACCGGAACCCGGTCGACCGATCCGGCACCGCCGACCTCGGGCGGACTCGACCGACCGTCGGGGGCCCGGCGGCCCGGGACCCCCGCGATCTCGGTCAGCCCTCGACCTCCTCGACGGCGTACTCGGGGCAGTTGGCGATGGCCAGTCGGGCCTTGCCCTCGAGCTCGGCCGGGACCGACCCGTCCCCCACCACTGTGGCCATCCCGTACTCGTCGACCTCGAACAGCTGGGGGGCCAGCCCGTAGCAGCGGGCGTGCCCCTGGCACCGGTCCGGGTCCACCCGGATCCTCACGGGAACACCACCGGCAGCCGGCGAGGTCCCCGCACCTGCCCGCCGGCCCAGGTCACGTCGGCCCCTTCGGCCAGGTGGAACTCGGGGATGCGTCGAAGCCACTCCTCCAGGGCCACCCGCAACTCCATGCGGGCCAGGTTCGAACCGGCGCACCGGTGGATGCCTGACCCGAACGCCACGTGGCGGTTCAGCTCCCGGTCGAGCACCACCCGGTCGGGCTCCTCGAACACCTCGGGGTCGCGGTTGGCGGCGGGAAAGTTCATCAGCACCTTGTCGCCCTCCCGCATCGGGCAGCCGGCGAACTCGATGTCCTCGGTGACCACCCGGGCCATGGTCACCGGCGAGTACGCCCGAAGCAGCTCTTCGACGGCCAACGGCATGGCCTCGGGGTCGGTGGCCAGACGGACCCGGTCCTCGGGATGGGTGGCGAGGTGCCACAGGGAGGATCCGATGGCGCTCCAGGTGGTGTCGACGCCGGCGATGAGCACGAGGGCCGCCACGCCGAGGACCAACTGCTCGTCCACCGGCTGCCCCTCGAACTCGGTGTGCAGGAGGTCGCTCAGCAGATCGTCGCCCGGCTCCCGGCGGCGTCGGGCCACCTCCTCGACGAAGAAGCCGATCAGACCGGTCACCCCCCGGGCCCGCTTCACCGGGTCGTCGGCGAACTCGAGCACGTCCCGCACCCACCCGGTGAAGGTGTCCGACAGCGAGGCGGGCACCCCGAGGATGCCGGCGATGACCCGCACCGGGATCTGTTGGGCGTACTCGCCGGCGCCATCGGCCTCCCCCGCCTCCACCACCGATGCGACCAGCTCGGCGCACAGGGCCCGGGTCATCGGCTCGTACGCCTCCACCCGCTGGTGGGAGAACCACGGCAGGAGCAGGCGCCGGGTCCAGGTGTGCAGGGGCGGGTCGGCCGAGATGGGGGGCAGACCGTAGGCCAGGAGTGGCTCGTCGGGGGGCGGGCCGGGAAACGGGATGACGGCGATCTGGGCGGAGCTGAAGTGCTCGACGTCGTGGGCGAGGTCCACCACGTCCCGGTACCGGGTCGGGAGCCAGGTGCTCCCCCGGCGCTCGGTGTGGGCCACCGGGCAGGTCCGCCGCAACCGATCCCAGATCGGGTAGGGGTCCTGCACGTACTCCGGGCTGAGCACGTCGAAGTCGTTGTCCCACCCTGCTACCGGCATGTCGGTCATCGCGCTCCTCGGGCGGCCCGGCCGGCGCGGGTCCTTCGCCTCCTCCCAGTGTGCCACGCGCCGTCCTGGGGGGTGCCCGGACCTGATGGGGGATCAGATGGTCAGTCCCCCGTCGACCGAGAGCACGGCGCCGGTCGTGTACGAGGACTCGTCGGAGGCCAGGAACGCCACCGAGGCGGCGATCTCGGCCGGCGTGGAGAATCCCATCGGCGTCATGATCTTGCTCAGCTCCTTGAAGTCCGCCCCCTCGGGCAGCTCGAAGGTCCCGATCAGCGGGGTGTCCACCCCTCCGGGGGCCACCACGTTGATCCGCACCCCGCGGGAGAGGTACTCGGCCGCCAAGGCCTTGGAGAACATGAGGAGTCCGGCCTTGGAGGCACAGTAGGCGGCGGAGTAGGCCTGGCCCATCAGCGCCGTGTTGGAGGCCACGTTCACGATGGCCCCCCCGTGGTCCAGCAGGGCGGGCAGGGTGGCCCGGCAGATCAGGAAGGGCCCGGTCAGGTTCACGGCCAAGATGGCGTTCCACCGGTCCAGGGGCATGTCGGCGGAGTGGTAGAAGCCGCCGATCCCGGCCACGTTGCAGACCACCCGGGGGGCCCCGAGCCGCTCGCTGAGGGCGGCCACGGTGTCGGACACCGAGGACTCGGAGGTCACATCGCAGAGGAACCCGACGGCCGTCCCACCGTCAGCCCCGATGGTGTCCACGGTGGCGGCGAGGTTGTCCTCGGCCACGTCGAGGGCGGCCACCCGAGCACCCTCCCGGGCCAACCGAATGGCCACCGCCCGCCCGATGCCCGATCCCGCACCGGTCACCAGGGCCACCCGGTCGGTGAAGCGGCTGCCGGTCAACGAGGTGATGGCGGCGTCGGCGGCGTCGTGCTCGTCACCGCCCCGGCCGAGGGTGACCCGTTGGATGGGACTCATGTGGGCCTCCTGGTCGGTGGTGACGGTGCGAACCGATCTCGCAGCGTGTGCTTCAGGATCTTGCCGGCCGGGTTCCGGGGCACGACGTCGACCACCTCGAGCTGTTCCGGGATGGCCTGGACCCGGAGGCCCTGCTCCTTCAGATACTCCACCATGACCTCGAAGGGGAGGGTTCGGCCCCCGTCGACCGCCACCACCGCGCAGGCCCGCTCCCCGGTCTTCGGGTCGGGCAGCCCGATCACCGCCACGTCGGCCACGGCGGGGTGGGCGTACAGGAGGTCCTCCACCTCCTTGGCCGAGATGTTCTCGCCGTTGCGGATGATCACGTCCTTCAGGCGGCCGGTGATGGTCACATAGCCGTCGTCGTCCACGATGCCGAGATCGCCACTCCGGAAATAGCCGTCGTCATCGAAGGCGTCGGGGTCGAGGGAGGAGTCCAGGTAGCCCCGGATGACCTGGGGGCCCTTGAGACGGATCTCCCCTTCCTCGCCCGGGCCGGCCCGCTGTCCGTCCAGTCTCACCACGATGAGCTCCACGCCGGGAGTGGGTCGCCCCTCGGTCTCGGCCAACTTCTCGTCCGGATCGTGGGTGGTGGCCATGACTACGATCGGGGCTTCGGTGAGTCCGTAGCCGGACACGATCCCGATCCCACCCACCTCGCGCTTCAGGTCGTGGTGGAGCTGCGGCGGCTTGGGGGCGCCCCCGCCGGGGTAGGAACGGATATGGGGGAAGAGGGGGTCCCCGCCCTTGGACCGTTGCGCGGCCAGGTAGGCCATGTGGAACGGGGTGCCCGAGCCGGCCAGTGTCACCCCGTTGGCGGCCAGGAAGGCCGGCGTGGTGGCGGGGTCGAAGGCCTCGGTGGTCAGGAGGGTGCAACCGGTGAACAGGGCGGCCATCAACCAGCCGATCCCTCCGATGTGGGTGAAGGGGAAGATGAGAGCCGAGATGTCGTCGGACCGGATGTCGAGGCACTCGGCCATGGCCAGGGCCGAGGCCATCACTGTGAGATCGGTGTGCGGCGCACCCTTGGGATCGGCGGTGGTGCCCGAGGTGTAGAACAGCCACCGAACCGGGGCCCCGGCTGCCGTCTCCGGAGGTGTCTCCGGCTCGGGCAGGCCGTCGGGGTCGTCGTCGGGGAGGTCCCGGTCGACGACCAGCACCGAGAGCCCGGTCCGCCCGGCGGCGATCTCCCGGGCCATGGCCTCGTAGTCGAAGCCCCGGTAGACGGTGGGCACGACCAGCAGCCGGGCGTCACTCTGTTCGGTGATGAATCCGACCTCGCGACCGCGGTAGATGGGGATCAGGGGGTTCTGCCGGGCACCCAGGCGGGCCAGGGCCCCCACCAGCACCAGCGACTCGTTCCAGGTGGGCAGCTCCCAGCTCACCCCGACGCCGGGGCCGACGCCGTGGTGGTGGTGGAGACCGGCGGCGGCCCGGAGACAGCGGTCGCGGTACTGGCGAAAGGTCAGCTCGGCGCCGGTGTCCTCGTGGGCCAGGATGGCGTCCGGCGAGGCCTCGGCCCGGCGTTCGATCACCTGCCACAACGAGGTCCCGCCCACCCAGCCCCGCGCTGCCGTCCGCTCGGCCAGGCGCTCGGCGAAGTCGCTCATGATCCCGGGGCCGACCACGGCGGTCGGGTGGAGGTCTCGGTGTCATCGGTCAGGTCGTGCGGGGCGGTTGAGGATCGTCCGGTCATCAGGCGCGCGCTCCGTTCGCTGGTAGTCGGTCAGGGGGTGGCCGGTCACCACGGCCCGCGGCTCGGGTGGGTCCGGGGTCGGCCGCCACGACCCGCTCGGCCCGGTGGGCCAGGCACACCTTGTCCACCTTCATCATCGAGGTGAGGGGAAGGTCGTCCACCACCACCAGCCGATCAGGGGCCTTGTAGTCGGCCAGGGACGACTGGGCCAACGCACGGAGCGCCGCCAGCAGCCCGGCCTCATCGGGCGCCCGGCCGGCTTCGACGACCACGAAGGCCACCCCGAGTTCCCCCAATACCGGGTCGGGCGCGCCGACCACCGCCACCTGGGCCACGTCGGGGTGACCTCCCAGTACCGTCTCCACCTCCGCCGGGTACACGTTGTACCCGCCCCGGATGTAGAGCTCGTGGGCCCGGCCTACCAGATGGAGACAGCCGTCGGGGTCCGTGTATCCGAAGTCGCCGGTGGTGAGCCATCCATCGGCCAGCACCGCCTCGGTGGCCGAGCGGTCGTAGACCACGCCGTCGGCGCCCGGCCCGGTGGTGGGGCCGCCCCAGTAGCCCCGCATCACCGCGTCGGAGCGGAACCGGACCCGGCCCACTTCACCGACCGGCACCGTCCGGCCGGTGTCGTCGGTGATGGCCATGAGCACGCCGGGCACCGGCCGGCCGACCGTGGTGGCAACCACCTCGTCGGGATCACCGGGGACCGTGCCGGTCCCGAGGGAGGCCTCGGTCGACGTGTAGCGAACCACGACGGGAACCCCGAGGCGCCGGCGCATGGCCGTCACCAGTTCAGCCGGCACCCGGGACGCACCGGTACCGGCGATCCGGAGGGAGGAGACGTCAGCCGTGGCCAGCTCGGGGTGGGCCAGCACCAGGGCCCACTGGGTCGGCACCCCTTGGGCCACGGTGATCCGCTCGTGGGCCATGATCCCGATGGCGTCGGAGGCCCGCCAGGGGGTGGGGGTGATCACGGTGGTGATCCCGTTGGCGATCTCGTCCCACGGTCGGGTCATCGACCCCACGTGAGCGAAGGGAAGCGGGGAGAGCCGCCGGTCCCCCGGCTCGGAGAGAACGTCGGTGCCGGCCGCCACCGCGGCCAGGCTCCCGTGGTCGAAGACCGCTCCCTTGGGGAGGCCGGTGGTGCCACTGGTCCACACCACCGCCACCGGATCGCTCCGGTCGAGAGCGGGCCGGGTGGCCGGTGGCGGGTCGCCCACGGCCCCCCGCACCGCCGAGCGGGCGAGCAGGGCGCCGGCCGGCCCCCGGTCGGTCTCGTCGCCGTCCTCCACCACCGTGACGGTGGGACGGGTGCGCTCGAGGATGGAGCGGGTCTCGGGTACCCCCAGACGGAGGTTGATTCCCGAGGTGACCGCGCCCAGCCGGGCCGCGGCCGCGTAGCAGACCATGTAGTCGATGGAGCTCGGGAGCAGGAGGCAGACCACCGAGCCCCGCACCACCCCGTGCCGTTCGAACAGCCCGGCCACGCCGTCGGCGGCCCGGTCCCACTGGGCAAAGGACATCGAGCGTCGCGGCGAGACCGCGGTGGCCGGTTCGACGTAGGCCTCGACGTCGCCGTTGACCGCCGCGGCGGCGCCCAGCACCTCGGTGAGCGACTCGAACTCCCCCTCAATCTGACGCACCGTCATACCGGGGAGGACTGTAACAGGGCGGCTCCGGCGCACAGGGCGGCTCCGGCGCACAGGGCGGCTCCGGCGCACAGGGCGGCTCCGGGCGCACAGGGCGGCTCCGGCGCACAGGGCGGCTCCGGCCGGGCGGCTCCGGCCAGCTCCGGGTCGGCGTCGGGGACTAGGAGAAGGTCAGGACGCCGCGGGCCAGCTTGCCGGCCTCCATGTCCGCCACGATCTCCCGGAATCCCTCGAGGGGTCGCTCCTCGGTGACCAGCTCGTCGAGCATCAGCTGGCCCGACAGGTACAGCTCCACCATCAGCGGGATGTCGTGGTGCGGACGGGACGAGCCGTACCGGCAGCCCAGGAGGCCCCGGTCCACATAGGCCAGAGCGTTGACATCCACCGAGACCTCGGTGCCCTGGGGCGGGATGCCGATGGCCAGGGCGTTGCCGCCCCAGTCCAGGACATCGAGGGCGTTTCGCAGTACGGCGGGGTGGCCGACGCAATCGAAGGACCAGGTGACACCGCCGGTCCAGCCGAGGGCCCCCGACAGACGGTCCGGGCCCGGGGGCACCAGCTCACGGATGGCGGCCACCGCGTCGGTGGCCGAGGCGTCGACGAAATGGGTGGCCCCGAACTGGCGGGCCAACCCCTCCTTGGAGGCCAGGGTGTCGATCGCCACGATCCGGCTGGCCCCGGCGATACGGAGCCCCTGGATCACGTTGAGACCGACCCCGCCCACGCCGAAGACCGCCGCCGTCTCGCCGGCCTGGACCTTGGCCCGGTTGAGCACCGAGCCCACCCCGGTGAGGACGCCACAGCCGATCAGGCAGGCCGAGGTCATGGGGACGTCCTTGCTGATCTTCACCGCCTGGACCTCCTGGATCACCGTCTGCTCGGTGAACACCGACGTCCCGGCGAAGTTCGAGGCCGGCTCCCCCCGGAAGGTGAAGGGCGCCGACACATTGCCCAGAGTCTTGATGCACCAGGTGGGGTGCCCGGTGCTGCAGGCCCGGCAGGTCCCGCAGCTGGCCAGGGTGGCGATGACCACATGATCACCCGGCTTCACCGACGTCACCTCCGATCCCACCGATTCGACCACGCCCGCGCCCTCGTGCCCGAGGACCGACGGCGCCTTCCAGGGGATGGTCCCGTTGATGACGGACAGGTCGCTGTGACACACCCCGGCCGCGCCGATGGCCACCCGGACCTCGTTCGGCCCCGGGTCGCGCACACCCAGCTGGTCGGTTACCTCCGCTTCGTCACCGGTGTAGACGATGCCTCGCATGGCACCCCTCTCTCTCGTCGATTCTTGCTCGTCGATCCTGACGGCCCGCCGTCGGGCCGGCCGGGGCCGGCCCTCACGTGGCGCCGTGGGCGGGCAGGTAGCGGTCCCGAAGTTCGCGTTTGAGCACCTTGCCCCCGGCATTCACCGGCAGGGCGTCCACCCACTGCACCGACCGGGGCACCTTGAAATTGGCCAGACGCTCCCTGGACCACTCGACGAGATCGTCCCCGTCTCCCGTCGGTGGTCCCGCCGCCGGGACCACCAGGGCCAGTCCCACCTCGCCCATCCGTCGGTCGGGCACCCCGATCACCGCCACCTGACCGACCGCCGGATGGCCTCGGAGCACCGTCTCGACCTCGGCCGGGTAGACGTTGAAGCCGCCACTCACGTACATGTCCTTCAGCCGGTCGGTGATGGACACGTTCCCGGACTCGTCCATGACCCCGATGTCGCCGGTGTGGAGCCAGCCGTCGGGCCCGACCGTATCCTCGGAGGACTCGGGATCATTGAAGTAGCCGCGCATCACGTTGTAGCCCCGCACCACCACCTCGCCGGCCTCCCCCTGCGGGACCTCGGTCCCGTCGGTTCCGATGATCCGGACCTCCACGTCGGGGATGGCCCGGCCGGAGGTACCGGCGATGACCTCGGCCGAATCGCCGCGACGGCACATGGTCACCGTCCCGCACGCCTCGGTGAGGCCGTAGGCGGTCAGCACGGTCTCGATGCCCAGCTCGGACCACAGACCTTTGACCAACTCCACCGGAACCTGCGCGGCTCCGGTGACCACCAGGCGCAGCGAGCCCAGGTCGAAGCTCTTCCGGTCGGGATGGTCGAGTATGGACTGGAAGATGGTCGGCGGCCCGGGAAGCACCGTGACCTGCTGCTGCTCGATCCGCTCCACCACCCGGCCGACGTCGAAGACGGGCTCGGGCACCATGGTGGCCCCGACCATCAGGCAGGCCAGGATGCCCGCTTTGTAGCCGAAGGTGTGGAAGAACGGGTTGACGATCAGGTACCGGTCACCCTGGCGGAGCCCGACCACCTCGGCCCAGGTGGCGAAGGTTCGCAGCGTCTGACCGTGGGTGCTCATGGCCCCCTTGGGGTTCCCCGTGGTGCCCGACGTGAACACCAGGTCGGAGAGGTCCCCGGCGGTGATCGAGGCGGTACGGCCGGCGGCCACGTCGGCGGAGCAGGTGCCTCCCTCCTGGAGGAACACCTCCCACTCCACCACGGGATCGCCCTTGGCCGTCGGGGACCTCGGGGCGTCGTCGTCGGTCCGCAGCACCACCACACGCTCGAGATCCGGCACCGGCTCCCCCGCCGCCACCGCCTGGTCCAGCAGGCGGGGGTAGTCGGTCCCGAGGAAGCCCTCCACGGTGAACAGGATCCGGGCCCCCGACTGGCGCAGGATGTACGCGGCCTCGGACCCCTTGAAGCGGGTGTTCAGGGGGACCAGGAGCGCGCCGGCTCCCACCGCACCGAGGGCGGCGATCACCCACTCGGCACAATTCGGGGCCCAGATGGCCACACGGTCCCCGCGCTCGATGCCGTTGGCCACCACCGCCCGGGTGGCCGTGGCCACCTGCTCGGCCAGCTGGTCGAAGGTGAGACGCGTCGTGGTCCCCCGTGGGCCGTGCACGTCGACCACGGCCTCGGCGTCACCGAAGCGGGCCGCGGCATCCTCCACCAGTCCGGGGATGGTCCCCCACTGGAGGTCCCCACGGGGATCGGTGACATCTGACACGTCGTCAGGGTAGTGCATGGCCCCTTCCGCCCGGCCGGGAACGAGACCAATGCGACTAGGGATGCTGGCTGCTGACGGAGACCACCTCGCCGGACATGAACGTGGCGTACTCGCTGGCCAGAAAGGCGATGACACTGGCCACCTCCCACACTTCGGCGCCCCGGCCGAAGAGCTCGCGCCGGCTCAGCTCGGCCAACTCCTCGTCGGGCATGACCCGGTTGAGGAACGGGTGGACGGCCAGGCTGGGCGAGACGGCGTTGATCCGTACGCCGTGGGGGGCGGCTTCGATTGCGCTGCACCTGGTCAGCGCCATCACCCCGGCCTTGGCCGCGGCGTAGTGGCTCTGGCCGGCCTGCGCCCTCCATCCGAGCACCGAGGCGTTGTTGACGATCACCCCGCCCTCACCCCGGGCGTAGAAGTGGCGGAGGGCGGCCCGGGAGCACCGGAAGGTGCCGGTGAGGGTGACGTCGAGGACCAGCCCCCATTGTTCGTCGGTCATGTCCACCACGTCGACCCGGCCGCCCAGCCCGGCATTGTTGACGGCCACATCGAAACGGCCATATCGCCCGACTGCGGCATCGTAGAGCTGCTGCACCTGTGACTCGTCGGTGACGTCGCAGGGCACGGCCAAGGGCCGCTCCCCGCCCAATTCCTCCATGGCCGCCAGGGCGTCGGCGGCTTCGCCGAGCCGCCGCTCGTGCGCATCGGAGATGACCACGGTCGCCCCCTCCTCGACACACCGTGTGGCCGTGGCAAAGCCGATGCCGGTGCCGGCCGCGGCAGTGATCACCACCACCTTGCCGGACAACAGCCCGTGGCCGGAAGGCGGCACCGGGAGGGGGCGTGGCGCCGGGACGGAGGCGTCCGGAGCAGCGTCGGTCATGGGTCAGGTCCCCTTGGGCTCGGGCGGCAGGCCGAGGACCCGCTCGCCGATGATGTTCTTCTGGATCTCGTTGGAGCCGCCGTAGATGGTCTCGGACCGGCTGAAGAGGAAGGTGCGCTGGAACTCGTCGAGCTCGTAGGGGAACCCCTCGGCCACCAGGCCGGCCGGGCCCTGCACGTCGATGGCCAGCTCGCCGAGCCGCCGGTGCCAACTGGCCCAGTACAACTTGATGATCGAGGCCTCGGGTGGCGCCACCGGTCCGTCGTAGCCCGACAAGCTGCGCAGGGTGTTGAAGCGCAGGATCTCCAGCTCGGCATAGGAGCGGGCCAGCCGCTGGCGGACCACCGGGTCGGATGCCGTCCGGTTGGCCCGAGCGAGGTCGAGGAGACGGTCGAGCTCCCTCCGAAAGGAGAGCTGGTGCCCGAGCAGGCCGACGCCCCGTTCGAAGGCCAGGGTGGCCAAGGCCACCTTCCATCCCGCACCCACCCCTCCCACCACGTGGTCGCTCCGGGCCCGGGCCCGGTCGAAGAAGACCTCGTTGAACTCCGAGGTCCGGGTGAGCTGGGTGATGGGACGGATCTCCACGCCGGGCTGGTCCATGGGGACCAGGAGATAGGAGAGCCCGTGGTGTCGGACCGAGCCCTCCTCGGTCCGACACAGCACGAAGCACCAGTCGGCCTGGTGGGCCAGCGAGGTCCAGACCTTCTGCCCGGTGATCACCCACCCGTCCCCGTCGGGCCGGGCCTTGGTCTGGACGTTGGCCAGGTCGCTGCCGGCGTCGGGCTCCGAGTACCCCTGGCACCACAGCTCGGTGCCGGCCAGGATGGGCGGGAGGAAGCGGTCCCGCTGCTCGGCGGTCCCGTACTGGATCAGGGTCGGCCCGAGGAGACCTTCGCCGAGGACGCTGACCCGACCGGGGGCCTTGGCCCGCACGTACTCCTCGTTGAAGATGACCTGGTGGGCAACGGAAGCGCCCCGACCCCCGTACTCCACCGGCCACCCGATGCCGGTCCATCCGTCCGCGGCCAGCACCTTCTCCCACTCGAGCCTGGTCTCGAACCCGTAGGTCTCGTCCCCCGATCCGCCGCGGCCGCCCAGGGCGGCGAACTCCCCGGTGACGTGGTCCGACAACCAGGCCCGGACCTCCTTGCGGAAGGCCTCGTCCTCGGGTCGGTCTTTGAGGTCCATGGCGGCGTGGGCGTCCTGTGGAGTCGATGTCGGGGGATCGGGCGCCGCCACCGTCGGCTGACCGAGGTCGGGCACCGGCGGCGGGACCGCCCAGATCTGGCGCGACGTTAGCAAACCGGCCTTCCCGTCCAGCCGGGGCTGGCGGGCACCGCCCGCCGGGGTCGCGGCCCGGGAACAGTCCGGTCGGCGACGGGGTTGACCTCGATGATCGTTAATGTGCAGCCGCTCCAGTCAGGGCCGGAGGATCGAGGAGGAGACAGCATGGGCGAGAAGATCGGCACCGACACCGGGGGCCGCGTGACGATGAGCGACGAGGAGTGGCGGGCGCGCCTGACGCCGGAGCAGTACGCCGTACTACGCCAGAAGGGGACCGAACCGGCTTGGTCCGGCGAACTGCTCCACGTGGAGGGCAGCGGCACGTTCACCTGCGCCGGATGCGGGGCGGCCCTGTTCCCCAGCGACACCAAGTTCGAATCGGGATCGGGTTGGCCGAGCTTCTACCGGGCCCTCGACGACGGGGTCATCGAGGAGCACAAGGACCGGAGCTTCGGCATGACCCGGACCGAGATCACCTGCGCCCGCTGTGGGGGTCACCTCGGGCACGTCTTCCCCGACGGGCCGGCGCCGACCGGCCAGCGCTACTGCGTGAATTCGCTCTCCATCGAGTACGAGCCCGAATCGTCGTAGGTCCCGGATCCTCCGGGCCGTGGGCGGGACATCCGTCGGCGCGGAGCCGGTGCCTCGGACGGGGGGGCCGGGACCGGCGCGGGGCGGGTCATCCGGTCCTCGAGCAGTTCGAACAGGTCGCCGAGAACCCGGGCCTCGTAGATGGTGCCGGCGGCGACCAGCACCCGGTCCGCATCCGCCAGCGCCTGACAGGCGTCGAACGCCTCCTGCTTGGTCAGCCAGACACAGGGTCGGAACGGGGTGGGCCGCCCGGGTCGGGTGGTGGCCCCCGCGCTCTCCCCCTCGGCCGGGGTGATCGCGGTCGTGGGGGACGGCGCCGCCATCAGGCCGGAGTCTCCAGAGCGTCCTCATCGCCGGCCGCCTCGGGGGCCAGGGGCGCGCCCTCGGCCGCGGGCCGGAGCACCTTGTGGACGTCGACGGTGGCGAAGCGGAGGCTGGCCCCGACCTCGTCGGCCACGATCTCCACCTTGAACCGACGGTCCCCATCGTCGGTCTCCCAGCTACGCTGCTCGAGCCGGCCGGTGACGACCACCCGCATCCCCCGGGTGAGGCTGAGGGCCACGTTTTCCGCCAGGTCGCGCCAGGTCACCACGTCGAAGAAGGACGTCGACTCCTCCCACTCGTGGCTCTCACGGTTCTGCCAGCGCCGGTTGACGGCCACACCGAGCGTGGTGGTGGCCTGTCCGTCTCGGGTGTAGCGGATCTCCGGATCGCGGGTCAGGTTGCCGGTGATGGTGGTGGTGGTTGCCGTGGTCATGGCCGTGTCCCTTGTTCGTGCACCGCAGTGCGGGTCCGGCCGACGGTGAGCCCGTCCCGGCCGGGCCGCCTCGGTCAGGCGGCCCTCCCAGGATGGAGCTGTCACCTTGCTCCCCACCGCCCCGGGCCCCTGGCCGGGACCTTGTCACCGACCCAGTCCGCCGGGCCGGGCCCCCGGCCGGGACCTGTCACCGCCCCGGGCCCCGCTCGGCACGACCGCACCGACCTACACTGTCCACCACCGTGGGCTCGGGCCATGGCGGTCGGCGCCGTCGGGCCGGTCGACGAGCGCCGCGGCTCAGGCAGCGACGGACGGAGGAAGCGGCCCCCGATGAGTTGGACCGGAATGGAACCCTACGGGGACGACCTCTATACCGAGCCCGACGGCGACCCCGACACCCTGGCCAACCTCGGTCCCCTCACCGCCATGGCGGGCGTCTGGGAAGGCGCCGTGGGGGACGACGCCCATCCCGATCTGGGCGGCACCGAGCGGAACAGGTTCGTCGAGCACTGTGAGCTCCAACCCATCGATCGCCAGACCAACGGTCCCCAGCTGTTCTACGGCCTCCGCTACCACACCCACATCGTCAAACCCGGGGACGTGGAGACCTTCCACGACCAGGTCGGCTACTGGCTCTGGGAGCCGGCCACCAACACGGTGACGCTCACCCTCGGGATCCCCCGCGGGCAGGTCCTGCTGGCCGGCGGGAGAGCCGAGCCCGATGCCACGGAGTTCGAGGTCCGGGCCGGAGTCGGCTCCGAAGTCTACGGGATCCTCTCCAATCCCTTCCTCGACCGGGCCTTCCGGACGCTCAGCTATCGGATGCGTGTCACCCACCACCCCGACCGCACCTGGGCCTACGAGGAAGAGGGGGTGCTGGAGATCCCCGACCGCGACGAGCCCTTCTCCCACATCGACCGCAACACCATGACCCGTGTCGGCCCCCCGACCCCCAATCCCCTGGCCCGTCAGGCCCTCGCCCTCGGTTCCAGACGTGACAGCCTGGGTATAGGCAGCCTACGAAGCGAAAGCAGGATCTTCCCTTGAACCATCTGATGCGTGAGCTGGCCCCGATCACCGAGGGGGCGTGGAAGCAGATCGACGACGAGGCGAGCCGCTCGTTGAAGCACTATCTGGCGGCCAGGCGACTGGTCGACTTCACCGGTCCGCAGGGCTGGGAATTCTCCGCGGTGGACGTGGGGCGGATCGAGGCCGTCGACGGAGGCCCGCTGGAAGGCGTCGAGGTGGCCCGCCGGAAGGTGCTGCCCCTGGTCGAACTGCGCTCCCCGTTCACCCTCGATCGGGTCGAGCTGGCCGCGGCCGACCGGGGGGCCACCGACCTCGACCTCCAGCCGGTCATCGCGGCGGGGCGGGTGGCGGCCCAGGCCGAGGACCACGTGGTGTTCCACGGATTCGACCAGGGCGGCGTGTCGGGCATCATCACCGCCTCTCCCCATGCGGCGGTGAGGATCAGCGACGACTACGACCGTTATCCCGAGCACGCGGCCCAGGCGGTGGCGGCACTGAGGGCCGCTGACATCGCTGGTCCGTACGCCATCGCCCTCGGGGCCCGGTGCTTCACCGGCGTCACCGAGTCCACCGAGCACGGCGGCTACCCGGTGTTCGAGCACCTCCGCCAGATCCTCGACGGACCCGTGGTCTGGGCGCCGGCGGTGGATGGGGCGGTGGTGCTGAGCCAGCGGGGCGGTGACTTCGAGCTCACCATCGGCGAGGACTTCTCGCTCGGCTACCGCTCCAGCAATGCCGGGTCCGTGGAGCTCTACATCGAGGAGAGCCTGACCTTCCGCATCAACACGCCCGAGGCCGCCGTGCATCTGGCGTACCCCTGACCCGTCGGGAGCGGCCGGTCAGACGGCTGGCCGGCCGTCGTCGTCGGGACCCCGTGGTGACCTCCACCGGCGCCGCGCCGCGCGCCGGATCCGGGGGATAGTGACGACCGGGCCCGAATGGGCGCCGACCGGCAGGAAGGACACGATGGCGGAACGCAGCAGTGGGCCGCTCGCCGGCGTGCGGGTCGTCGACCTCACGTCGATCGTGATGGGCCCTCTGGCCACGCAGATCCTCGGTGACCTCGGGGCGGACGTCATCACCGTCGAGGATCCCCGGGGATCCCTGAGCCGGGTCATGACCGCCGGTCCCCACGCCGGACTGTCCGGGGTGGCCCTCAACCTCCTGCGGAACAAGCGCAACATGGTGCTCGACCTGAAATCCGAGGCCGGGCGGTCGGCGGTGTTGGAGGTCGCGGCCACCGCCGACGTCTGGGTCACCAACCTGCGCCCCGGCACGCTGGCCCGGCTCCGGCTGACCTATCCCGACGTGGCCTCGGCCCGGCCCGACATCGTCTACTGCCAGGCCCAGGGCTACCCGAGCGACTCCGAGGCGGCGGACGCACCCGCCTATGACGACGTGATCCAGGCGGCCACCGGGCTGCCGGACGCCTTCCGCCGGTTCGGTGGTGAGCCACTGTTCGCCCCTACCCTCATGGCCGACAAGGTGAGCGGGCTGACCATCGCCTACGCCGTGATGGCCGCCCTGTTCCACCGGGAGCGGACCGGCGAAGGTCAGCAGTTGGAGATACCGATGGTCGACGTCATGACCGCCTTCACCCTGGTCGAGCACGCCGGTGCGGCCACCGCCCGACCGCCTCAGGGCCCGCCGGGGTACCAACGCATCCTCAACTCGGAGCGGCGTCCCCAGCGGACCTCGGACGGGTGGATCAGCGTGCTCCCTTACACCCGAGACAACTTCGAGCGACTGTTCCGTGCCGGCGGCCGCGAGGACCTGGCATCCGACCCGCGCCTCCGGACCGCTCGCTCCCGGCTCGATCACGCCGACGAGCTCTACTCGTTGGTGGCGGAGATCCTGATCCAGCGGCCCACCGCCGAGTGGCTGGAATTGTGCCAGACCTCGGACGTGCCGGCCTCACCGGTCCCCACGCTGGACCAGCTGGTGGACGGCCTGGACGAGGACCGTCATCCGGTGGCGGGTCGCTACAAGGTCCTCCCCCAGCCGGTCCGGTTCTCCCGGATGGCCGGCCCCACGGTTCGGCGGCACGCCGCGCTCAGCGGTCAACACACCGAGGAGGTGCTGACGGAGGTACGGGCCAGGTCGGGGCGTCCGGCGGACGAAAGGCCGGGCCGCGGACGATGACCGAGAGATTCGGCGACGTCACGCTGACCATCGGCGATGCCCACGTGGCGGAGGTCGAACTCCACCGCCCGCCGGCCAACTACTTCGACGCCGGAATCCTGGGGAGTCTGGTCGAGGCCGTCTCCCGGGCCGCAGAGCTCGAGGGGCGGGCCGTGGTCCTGTGCTCGGAAGGCCGCCACTTCTGCGCCGGCCTCGACTTCGGCCGCACCGCGGCACCGGTCCCCGAGGACCTGCGCAAGCTGTACGGGTCGGCGCGGGCCCTGATCGACGCACCCCTCCCGGTCGTGGTGGCGGTCCAGGGGGCCGCCATCGGCGGCGGCCTCGGGCTGGCGCTGGCCGGCGACTTCCGGGTGGGCGCCCCCGACAGCCGGTACGCCGCCAACTTCGCCCGGCTCGGCCTCCATCAAGGCTTCGGGATCTCGGTCACCCTGCCCCGGGCGGTCGGACCCCAACGCGCCCTCGAACTCCTCGCCACCGGTCGGCGTATCGACGGCAACGAGGCCCTCCGCATCGGGCTGTGCGACCGGCTGGACGCCGACCCCCGTGCCGCAGCCCACCAGTTGGCCGCCGAGATCGCCGGGTCGGCACCACTGGCCGTGCGCGCCATCCGGTCCACCCTGCGCCGGGACCTGCGCGACGAGTTCGCCGCTGCAGTGGAACACGAGCTGGAGGAACAGGTGGCCCTGATGCACACCGACGACTTCCGCCAAGGGGTGGCCGCCTCCCTCCAGCGACGACCGCCCCGGTTCACCGGTCGTTGAGCGTGGGTCGGGCACCGGGACCGAGCCGGTGGCGGTTCTCAGGTGCCGGTCAGATCGGCCACGAGCTCGGCGCGGGTGGCCTCGCTGAGGGTGGTGCCCGGTAGCCCCTCGGGATACTCGGGATGGTTGACGGTCAGGGCCACCGGCCCTGCGGCAAACCCGTCAACCTGTCGGGCGGTGAAACGGAACCGCACGTAGTGGACGGCCGACGTGGTCGCCTCGCGGTGCATGTGCGCCTCGTGCTCCTCCTCGGGCGTGGACACGATGACGTCGGGTGCGGGACCTCCTCCGATGCGGAGCTCGCAGGACCGCTGCACTCCGACCAGCCGGGGCAGCCAGGTGCGCAGCTCCTCCTCGGTGGTCAATTCGAGGAACAGGGTGGCGGACAGCTCCCCGGGGGCGGGGAGCAGTCGGTTGTACACGTCGAGCTCGTGCTGGATCTGCTGGTCCGAGAACATCTTCTCGGCCCGGGCCATCTCCTGCACCTGGAACCGCATGGTCAGTCGGTTTTCGAAGGTGAGGGTCACGACGGGACCCACGCTGATACGTCGGAGCTTCTTGACCGCGATGACCTGGTCCCGGAACCCGTCACGCTCCCGCTCGTAGGCGCGTTGGTCGGCGATGTCCTCGAGGGTGAGCGGTCGGGACGCGGTCACGGTGCTTTCCTCCTGATACGGGCCTGGTCGTGGAGCCGGCCCGGTCCGAGGGGCGGATCGGTCGCCGGCGGCACGCCGAGCTGGAGGGGCGGGACGAGCCGGGCCCAGGGTGCCCCTGGGTCCGGTTCGTCCGAGCGACGCCACCGGCGCCCGCCGTCTCGGGTCAGGACAGTGAGGCCAGGCCCTCGCTGAACCGTCCGGCATGGCTCTTCTCGGCCCGGGCCAGGGTCTCCAACCATTCGGCGATCTCGTCGAAGCCCTCCTGGCGGGCGGTCTTGGCGAAGCCGGGGTACATCTCGGAGTACTCGTAGGTCTCCCCCTCGATGGCCGACTTGAGGTTGTCCGAGGTCGGACCGACCGGAACGCCGGTCACCGGGTCCCCCACCTGCCGGAGGAAGTCGAAATGGCCGAAGGCGTGACCGGTCTCCCCCTCGGCGACCGAGCGGAAGAGCGCGGCGACGTCGGGGTAGCCCTCCACGTCGGCTTTCTGGGCGAAGTACAGGTACCGGCGGTTGGCCTGGCTCTCACCGGCGAAGGCTTCCTTGAGGTTGGCCTCGGTCTTGCTGTTCTTGAGTTCCGTCACGGTGTTCCTTTCATGGCTGTCATACCGGTGGAGGCTTCCGCCGGTGGGTTGCTGCTGCTGACATCGGGGTCCCCCGCCCAGGTCACGTCCCGGAGCGGGACGGTGCCCGACGGGACAGGGGCTGACACTCGGGGCAGAGGCCCCGGAAGACGATCTCGGCCGAGCCCACATCGAATCCGAGATCGGCCCCCTTGGGGATCCGGAGGGCGGGGAAGGTGGCGACCAGGTCGCGCACACTGCCACAGGAGCGGCAGACCAGATGGTGATGAGGGTCGTCCACGTTGGGGTCGAAGCGGGTCATCCCGGTACCCACGTCCAGGGTGGCGAGCTCGCCCAGCTCGGCCAAGTCGTAGAGGGTCTGGTAGACGGTCTTGAGCGAGATCGTCTCCATCTGGCGACTGGCCAGGGCGTGGACCGTCTCGGCGGAGGGGTGGGTCACGTCGCCCTGGAGCACCCGGAAGATGCACTGGCGTTGGGCGGTCACCTTGCGGCCGGTGGCTCGGAAGCGCTCCGTCAGTTCGTCGGGGGTCCGCATCGCCAACAGCTTATCACCAATCATTGTTTTTCAACAATCATTGTAGATATCTGGCAATCGGCGCCGACAGTCATCCCGGTGCCGGTTCGGGATCGCCGAGTAGTCGACCCAGGTCGCACCGGCCGGTCCGCCCACCTGTGGCAGGCTTTGGCCATGCCCCCGCCAGCCCGCGCCGACGAGTTCCGGGCCGGCCGGTTCGATCGAACCGAGGCACTGGCTCGACTGGCCGCCGAACCCTTCGACGTGCTGGTGGTGGGGGGAGGTATCACCGGGTCCGGAGTGGCCCTCGACGCCGCCAGTCGCGGGCTCCGCACCGCCCTGGTGGAGAAGGACGACTTCGCCTCGGGCACCTCGTCCAAGTCGTCCAAGCTGATCCACGGCGGGCTCCGCTACCTGCAACAGCGCGAGTACCGCCTGGTGTACGAGAACCTGGCCGAACGCCAACGGCTCCTGGAGAACGCTCCCCACCTGGTCACACCCCTCCCCTTCCTCATCCCCCTGTTCGGCAAGGACGGAATGGTCAACCGGAGCGTGGCACGGGTCTACCTGACCGCCCTGTGGCTCTACGACCTCACCGGCGGGATGCGTATCGGCCGCCGCCACGAGAAGGTCTCCCGGGAGCAGGCGCTGAAGCACATGCCCACGCTGCAGGCCGATCACCTGGCGGCCGGCTTCCTGTACTGGGACGCCCGGGCCGACGACGCCCGCCTGACCCTCGCCGTGGCCCGCACCGCGGTACTCGACCACGGTGCCGTGGCGGCCAACCATCTCCCGGTCACCGACCTGGTCACCGGGGACGACGGTCGGGTCTGCGGGGCCCGGGTGGCCCCGATCGGGTCGGAGCCCTTCGA
The DNA here is from genome assembly GCA_963833585.1 of uncultured Acidimicrobiaceae bacterium. Lineage (GTDB taxonomy): Bacteria > Actinomycetota > Acidimicrobiia > Acidimicrobiales > RAAP-2 > Bog-756. The sequence continues at coordinate 1,130,135 of CAWHYF010000005.1, forward strand.
GATCCGGGCCTCGGTGGTGGTCAACGCCACCGGGGTGTGGTCCGACGAGGTGCGGGCCCTGGACGAGCGCCATGACCCGCACTCCATCCGTCCGGCCAAGGGGATCCACGTCACCGTGCCCAACGAGGCGTTCCCCTGCGACATCGCCGCGGTCATCCCGGTGAGGGAGGACCACCGGTCCATCTTCGTCGTGTCCTGGGGGGACCAGGTCTACCTCGGTACCACTGACACCCAGTATGACGGGCCCCTCGACGACCCGACCTGCCTGCCCGAGGACATCGACTACATCCTGGGGGCGGCCAACGCCGTGACCACCCGGCCCATCGGACGGGACGACATCACCGGGGTGTGGTCCGGGCTGCGTCCCCTGCTGGCTCCGGTGGCGGGGAAACACGCCCCGAGCCAGCGGACCGCGGATCTGTCGCGACGCCACACCGTCACCCGGTCGACGTCGGGGCTGGTCACCGTCACCGGGGGGAAACTGACCACCTACCGCAAGATGGCCGAGGACACCGTGGACGTGGTGGTGTCGGCCCTGGGGCGGCGGTCGCTCCGCTGCGTCACCCGCGACCTGCGGCTGCGGGGCTCGGGGAATTCGGCCCGGGTGCCCGCCCGCCCCACCGGAGCCACCGGCGCGCCGGAGGCGCCGGCCGACGTGGCCACCGCCGCGGCCACCCACCTGGCCGGCCGGTTCGGTTCGGAAACCCCCGAGGTGCTGGCGTTGGCCGAGGGACGGTCCGAGCTGCTCGACCCCCTGGTCGAGGGGCTGCACTATCTGGCGGTCGAGGCCCTCTACGCGGTGCGCCGGGAGATGGCCGGGTCGGTGGCCGACGTGCTCGACCGGCGCACCCGGGCCTCGCTGCGGGACGCCCGGGCGTCGGCCCGCGCCGCCCACCGGGTGGCCCACTTGATCGGCCCCGAACTGGGGTGGGACGACGAGCGCATCGAGACCGAGGCCGCCGAGTACGCCGCCAGGTGCCACCGTGCACTGGCCCAGGCCGGACTGGATCCGGGGTCGGGACCGGGGCCGGTCGGTACGGCCCGTCGGGGGTCAGGATCCGGTCGCGCCGGGGAGACCGGGTGACCCGACCCACACCGGTGACCGGGATCGACGCCCCCCCGGACCAGGTGGCCGACCATCTGGCTGGCGAACGGGTGGACGTGAACGATGCCCTCCTCGAGCGACTGTCGGGCGCCTGCGCCTCGATCTCGGTCCTGGACGAGGACCGGGCCGAGTCCGGTCGGGACTGGTGGCCGCTGGCCATCGGGTGGGCCGTCGCCGGGCAGGTGCCGGCCCGGCCGGCGGTGGTGGCCAGACCCACCGACACCGGGCAGGTGGCCGCGGTCCTGGCCCTCTGTGACCAGGCCCGGGTGCCGGTCACCCCGGCGGGCGGGAGGAGCGGGGTGTGCGGCGCGTCGGTCCCGCTGTTCGGCGGGGTGGCCCTCGACCTCTGCGGCCTGGCCGGTCTCGGTGAGGTCGACACCGGATCGCTCGTCGCCGATCTCCGGGCCGGGACCTTCGGCCCGGAGGTGGAGTCGGGCCTGCGGAACGGCCACGGTGTCACCCTGGGCCACTGGCCCCAGTCCATGGATCTGTCCACCGTGGGCGGGTGGCTGGCGTGCCGGGGGGCCGGCCAGTACTCCAACCGGTACGGCAAGATCGAGGACATGGTGCTCGGCCTCGAGGTGGTCCTGGCCGATGGGCGGGTGGTCCGGACCGGCGGGTGCGGCCCCCGGTCGGCCACCGGCCCCGACTTGACCCAGGTGTTCGTCGGCAGCGAAGGCACGCTCGGGGTGATCACCGAGGGCCGGTTCCGGGTCCGTCCGGTGCCCGAGGGCGAGGGGCGACGGGCGTTCGGCTTCGCCACCTTTGGAGAAGGCCTCGACGCCTGCCGCCGCATCCTGCGGCGCGGGGCCACTCCCGCGGTGCTGCGCCTCTACGACGCCACCGAGTCGGGCCGCTCCTTCGATCGGCCCGACACCAACGTGCTGATCGTCCTGGACGAGGCCGATCCCGGCCTGGTGGAGGCCGGCCTGGTGGTGGTGGACGAGGAGTGCACCGGCACCGACCAGCTGGACGTGGCGCTGGTCGACCGGTGGCTCGGGCACCGCAACGACGTCTCCGCCCTGGCGCCCCTCTGGCGCGGGGGCATCGTGGTGGACACCGTCGAGGTCTCGGCCCGGTGGCGGGCGCTGCCCGGCCTCTACCGGTCGGTCCTCGACGCGCTCGGCGGCGTCGACGGCACGCTGGTGGCCTCGTCCCACCAGTCCCACGCCTACCCCGACGGCGCCTGCCTGTACTTCACCTTTGCCGGTCGTCCGCCCGAGGAGCTGGCGGACGACTCCGTGGCCCGCTCCCAGTGGGTCGACCGGTACTACCGCCGGGCCTGGGACCGGGTCACCCAGGCCACCATGGACGCCGGAGGGGCCATCAGCCACCATCACGGCATCGGCCTCAACCGGGCCCGATTCCTCCCGGCCGCCCTCGGATCGGGCTTCGAGGTACTGGTCTCCCTCAAGAACGCCCTCGACCCCCACGGGATCCTCAATCCCGGCAAGCTCGGCCTGGTCGGCCCGTTCGGACCGGCGTCCTGGCCATGAGCGTGCTAGTGGTGGATGTCGGCACGTCGGGGGTGCGAGGGGCGGTCGTGCGCCCCGACGGGACCGTCGAGTGCATCCATCACATCCAGGTGCTGCCGGACACTCCGTTCCCCGGCCTGGTGGAGTTCGACGCCGCCGCCATGGCCGCCGCGGTGGTGGACGTGGCGTCGGCCTCCCTGGCGGAAGGGGGGCCGGTCGACGCCGTGGGCATCGCCAACCAGCGGGCCTCCACCATCGTGTGGGACCGGGCCTCCGGCGTCCCGGTGGGCCCGGGACTCGGCTGGCAGGACCTCCGGACGGTGGGAACCTGCCTGGAGCTCCAGGGCCAGGGCATCTGGGTGGCACCCAACGCCTCGGCCACCAAGGTGGCCGCCCTCTTGGACCAGGCCGATCCGGACCGGTCCCGGTCCGAGCGGGGCGAGCTGGCCTTCGGCACCGTCGACACCTGGGTGGCCTGGACCCTGTCGGGCGGTCTGCTGCACGTGACCGACGCCTCCAACGCCGGGGTGACCGGCCTGATCCGCGGCGACGGCACGGGGTGGAACCACCAGGTACTGGCGGCCCTTCGGATCCCTGAACCCCTCCTCCCGACCATCGTCGACTCGTCGGGGGAGATCGGACCGGCCGAGATCCTGGCGGGACGGCCGGTCATCGCCGGCCTGGCCGGCGACCAGCAGGCCTCCCTCATCGGCCAGGGCTGCACCCGACCGGGGCAGGCCAAGGCCACCTTCGGCACCGGCGGGATGCTCGACCAGTGCGTCGGGCGGGACCGGCCCCCCCAGGCGGCCCGGGGACCGGCGGGGACCATTCCCATCATCGCCTGGAGGCGGGGCGGGGAGATCACCTGGGGCGTCGAGGCCATCATGCTGTCTGCCGGCACCTGCGTGGAATGGCTACGGGACGATCTCGGCATCATCGAGACCGCCGCCCACTCGGCCGAGGTGGCGTCCCGGTGTGGGGACACCGGCGACGTCTGGTTCGTCCCCGCCCTGCTCGGGCTGGGCACGCCGGTCTGGGACTTCGGGGCTCGCGGCACCTTCGTCGGTCTGACCCGGGGCAGCGGGCGGCCCGAACTGGTGCGGGCCGTGCTCGACGGGGTGGCGCACCGGGGCGCCGACCTGCTGGAGGCGGCCGAGTCCGACTCGGGGCTGCCGGTCGCCTCCTTGCGGGTCGACGGGGGCATGTCGGACAACCCGGTCTTCGTCCAGGCGCTGGCCGACGCCTGCGGCCGGAGCATCGAGATCGCCCCGGTGCTCGAGGCCACCACCCTCGGCGCCGCCTATCTGGCCGGCATGACCACCGGGGCCTGGGCCGACGAGACCGAGGTGGCCGCGGCCTGGTCCCCCCGCCAGGTGGTGGACCCCCAGGTCTCCGACGAGCAACGCGCCGCCCGCCGGGCCCGCTGGCTCGACGCCCGGGGCCGATCCGAAGGCACCATTCCCGAGCTCTCCGCCCTTGAATTCTGAGTCCGCCGCGCCACGCCGCCGGTCCGTCCGGGGAGCCAGCTCCCCGAGCGGGTCCATTGATGAGTCACCCAGGAAACGCCTAGGGTGGGTGGGTAACCACGCTCGGCAGTGACGTCGCTGGGACGCGCCGATGCCGGGGAAGCAGGGGACACCATGAGTACGGGCATCGAGGCAGTGGGGGCCGAGCCGATGGTCCCCGTCCCGGGGTCCTCTCCACCGGGCGACCCCCAAGCCGCCATCGACGAGGCGGTGACCACGGCCCGTTCGCTCCACCACTCCCTGTCGCAAGTCCTCCTCGGGACCCCGCGAGCCGTGACCATCGCGGTGGTGGCGGCCATGTCCGGCAACCACCTGCTCATCGAAGACGTTCCGGGTGTGGGCAAGACCGTGCTGGCCCGGGCACTGGCCACGGCGCTCGGGGTGCAGCTGGCCCGGGTCCAGGGCCACCCCGACCTCCTGCCCTCCGACGTGACCGGGGTCACGGTGTTCTCGCCCGACACCCAGACCTGGGACTTCCGGCCCGGGCCGGTCTTCGGACACGTGGTCCTCCTCGACGAGCTCAACCGGACCCCGCCCCGCACCCAGTCGGCGCTCCTCGAAGCCATGGAGGAACAGCAGGTGTCCCTCGACGGCGACTCGTGGCCCCTCCCCCGGCCCCACCTGGTCATCGGGACGCAGAACCCCGTCGGGCAGCTCGGCACCTACCCCCTGGTCGAGAGCCAGCTGGACCGCTTCGGGCTGTCCACCACGATTGGCTACCCCGACGCCGAGATCGAGACCCAGCTGGTCCTCCACAGCGGGGGCCGGTATGCCCTCGACAGCCTCGCACCGGTATCGGACCCCATCCGGTGGAAGCGGGCCATCGCCGCCACCGCCTCGGTGCGCGTGGTGACGGCGGTGGCCGAGTACGCCGTCGCCCTGGTCCGGGCGACCCGAACCGCGGGGACGGTCCGGCTGGGGGCCAGTCCCCGGGCCGCCATCTCCCTCATCCGCTCGGCCCAGGCCTATGCGGTGCTCACCGGCAGGGGCTACGTGACCCCCCAGGACGTCCAGGCGGTGACCGTGGCCTGCCTGGCCCACCGGTTGATCGCCGAGGGGAGCGGCGGGGACGGCCCGGCCCTGGTCGGTCGGATCCTCGCGGACACACCCGTCCCCCCGACGTGACCCGAACGGACCCGGAACGGTCGGCGGCGGGCTGGCGCGGGTTCTCCACGGCGGTCGCCGGCATCGTGGCCGGCGTGGGTGGCGTGGTGCTGGTCCGGACCTTCTTCGGCCCCCATGTGGTGCTGGCGGGAGCCCTGGTGGGCGTGGTGGCCCTGAGTGCCGGCATGGCGCTCTCCTGGGGCGCCGGGGGGCGCCGGGACCGGCGGCGGCGGTCAGCCGCGCTGACGCCGGGGGGCCGGCGGCTACGGAGCCGGGTCCATCCGGTGGCCTGGCCCGCTCCGGTGGCCGGGAGCCTGGTCGCCGTCCTGGCCTGGGGCGGCGTGGCCCACTCGAGCGGGTCGGGGTGGGTCCAGGCGGTCGGTGCCCTGCTGGCCGCGGTCCTGTTCACCGGGCTGATGGCTCCGCTCTTCCCCACCCGTCGGGCCCGGGTGGTGTGCACCTCGGTGCCCTCGGACAGCGAGGCCGGTCGGCCGGTGGAGCTCACCCTGACGGCCAATGGTCCGATCCGGATCCGGCCGCGCTACCCGGTCGGACCGGTCACCGGCGCCAAGGGACCGACCCGAGGATCCAGGGAGGTGATGACCACGATCACCCCGGACCGACGCGGCGTGGTGGAGGCGATCGCCCTCGAGGTGGCCTCCTGTGCCCCGTTCGGCCTGCTGTGGTGGGCGAAGGAGATCGAGGTGCCCCTGCCCCGGCCCCTGCACGTGGCGCCACGGCTCGGGACGCCGGGGCCGTCCGACTCGCGGCCCGACGACTCAGTCGGTGAGTCGCCGTGGCGGACTCCGTCCGGGGCCGGCGAGCCCCGGGGGGTGCGACCGTTCCAGACCGGGGACTCGAGGCGGTCGGTCCACTGGCCGGCCACCTCCCACGTCGGAGTGCTCATGGTCCGGGAGCGAGAGCGTCAGACCGAGGAGTCGGTGGTGGTCGAGGTGACCTTGCCCGCCGACCCGGTCGAGGCGGAGGCAGCGTCGGAGCGGGTGATGGGGGTGGTGTCCAGATACCTGGCCCGAGGCCAACCCGTTGTGCTCGCCACCCTCGAAGCCGATGGCCGCCACGTGCGGATGGTGCGGGACCGGGTCGACCTCGGCCGACGTCTGGCCCGGGCCGTCGCCGGGCCGCCCCCACCGGTGGACGACGTCCCCGGCAGCCGGCGGGGCCGGCGGTGACCCTCTGGCAACGGGTCGTCCAGGCCAACCGGCCGGGACCCCCCGAGCACTCCGTCCCGTTCCGGGTGGCCTCGGCCGCCACCGTGATCATCGCCATCGGGGCCTGCTGGAGCCAGGGGGAGCTCGAGCGCGGCCGTGGCCGTCTTCGGGATCGCCGCCACCGCGGGGGGCAACGCGCTCGGCCTACTGGCGACGAGAGCGGCCGTGGCCGGCGGTCAAGCCCATCCTCGCCGTGTGCGCGGTCGGCGGGTTCGTCTGGTTCATCACCACGGTCAGCCACAACGCCACCCCCGGTGACATCTCGACGGTCGAGGGACCTCTGGCCGTCCTCTTCGCCTGGGTGCTGTGCACCCACGCCTTCGATGTCCCGGCCCGACGCGACGTGGCCTATTCGCTGGCCGGTTCAGCCGCCCTGATGGCCGTGGCGGCGGCCCAGTCGGTCGACCTGACCCTGGGGATCTACGTGGTGGCGTGGCTCGCCTGTGGCGTGTGGGGCCTGGTGGCCATGTGGCAGTCCATGGCCGGGGCCCGGGGGGTGCCGTGGGCCACCCTCGGCGCCACCGGGTTGGTGGCGGCGGTGGTGGCCGTACTCCTGGTCTCCTTCCTCCCGGCTCCCAAGGTGTCGGCCTCGTTGATCTTCCCCTCCTCCGCCGCCAACTCGTCGCCGGTGGACTCCCCGAGCAACCTCACCGACGGGTCGGCCTCCCTCCCTGCCCACGCCGCCAGCTCCTCCGGGCGCACCGGGGTCGGGGGGTTCCTCGGCTTCGCCAACTCCCTGGACACCGGCGCCCGGGCCTCGCTGGGCAACGAGGTGGTGCTCCGGGTCCGGGCCAGCCGACCCAACTTCTGGGTGGGCCAGACCTACGACTACTGGAACGGCCAGAGCTGGCTCCAGGCCCAGAACCCCGCCAGCGGCCCACACCTGGCCAGACTGGACTTCGGATCACCCTTCGAGATCCCCCTCCAGTCCGACCAGCAAGCCCCGTTGGCCGTCGGGGCCGCCGACATCCAGACCTTCTACCTGGCCCAGTCCGGCCCGAACCTCGTGTTCCACGCCGACAACGCACAGCGGGTCTACATCCAGTCGCGCTCGCTCTTCCTGACCGGCGACGGGACCATCGTGTCGACCAGCTCGATGGGTGCGGGAACCGTCTACACGGTGGTCTCCGACGACATCAGCGCCACCCCCGAACAGCTGCGGCAGGCCACCCTGCCCCAGCCCGGCAGCCCGCTGCCCCACTCCGCCACCCTCTCCAACTCCGACCGGGAGCGGTACCTCCAGCTGCCCCACGCCTACCCCAGGGTGGCGGGCCTGGCCCGGCAGATCACCGGCAGGATCGGTGCCGCCGGCGATCCCGACCCCCACACCTACGACAAGGTCGAGGCCCTCGAGTCCTGGATGTCCACCCACGTCCGCTACACCACCGACATCCCGCCCCTGGCTCCGGGCGCCGACGCCGTGACCAGCTTCCTGTTCGGGAGCCGCCAGGGCTTCTGCGAGCAGATCTCCACCGCCACCGTGGTGATGCTCCGGTCGCTGGGCATCCCGGCGCGGGAGACGGTGGGCTACGTGCCCGGCTCGTACAACCCGATCACCGACCTCTACGACGTCCAGGCCAAGGACGCTCACGCCTGGGTGCAGGTGTGGTTCCCGGGCTACGGCTGGCAGAACTTCGATCCCACGGCCGTGGTCCCGCTGGCCAACCCCTCGCCGGGGTCGGTGCTGGCCCACAGCGCCGGCCACCTGCTGGCCCACCTGCCCTGGGTCCCGATCGGCCTGGCGGCCACGGCGGTGACCGTGGTCCTGATCGTCCGCCGCCGGCGTCGCCTGCGCCCCCCGACCTGGGCCCACCAGGTGGCCGCCGACCTCGAACGGGGCGGCGCCCGTCGGGGCCTGCGACGGCGTGCGGACGAGACCCTCTCGGCCTACGGCGACCGCCTGGCCGTCGCGGAACCGGCCGCGGCCGACGGGCTGTCCTTCGCCTCCACCCTGGTGGAGCGGTCCACCTACGGCGGGATCGAGCCCGCCGCCGACCAGATCGCCACGGCCCTGGGGTTCACCCGGCGGTTCGCCTCCCACGGTCGGCGGGGCCGCTCGGGCGGGCCCGGCAACCGGCCGGCTCAGGAACGGGTCAGCGCCAGGGCCTCGTCGAACGAGGCTCCGGCGGCCAGTAGCGGCCGGTAGGCCATGAGTTGCCGGGGCCGGCTGAAGGCCAGGGCGGCCCGCAGCTTGTCGCCGCGCCGGTACAGGGCCACCAGCTTGCGGGCCTCCACCGAGCCCTCCACCACCACCACCTCGTCCTCGGGGCCGGGCAACCCGATCATCTGGATCTTGGTCGAGTACTGATCGGACCAGAAGAACGGGACGGGGTCGTACGCCGCCGAGGCCGCCGACCCCGACAGGAGGTTGCGGGCCGCGGCGGCCCCGCCCTCGGCGGCGTTGGTCCAGTGCTCCACCCGAAGCTGGTCGCCGAGTCCGCGATGGGTCCACCGGGCCACGTCCCCCGCCGCCACCACGCGGTCGGCGGCGAACAGGGTCTCGCTGCAGACCACACCGTCCTCGAGCGTGAGACCCGAGTCCTCCAGCCAGCCGACCGAGGGCGACACGCCGATCCCCACCACCACCACGTCGGCCTCGAGATCGGATCCGTCGGCCAGGTGGACCACCACCGGCGTCCCACCGGCGGTGCCGGAGGACAACCGGTCCACGCCCACCCCGGTCCGCACGTCCACCCCCTCGGCCCGGTGCAGGGCGGCACAGGCGGCCCCCATCTCCTCGCCCAGGACCCGGCCCAAGGGGGTGGGCAGCGCCTCGACCACGGTGACCTCGGCACCCAGGCCCCGGCAGGTGGCGGCCACCTCGGACCCGATGAACCCGGCCCCGATGACCACCACCCTCGGCCGGTCCCCGGCGGAAGCCAGGTCGCGGCGGATGGCCATGCAGTCGTCGAGGGTGCGGAGGGTGTGCACCCCGGGGAGCCCTTCGGTGCCGGGCAGGGCACGGGCGGCGGCGCCGGTGGCCACGATCAGGCCGTCGTAGCGCAGCTCGGACCCGTCGCTGTGGGCCACCGTCCGGGCGTCGAGGTCGAGGGCGGTGGCGGCCCGGCCCAACCGGAATTCCAGTCCCAGGGTGTCGAGGACGTCCGGCGCGTGATGGTGGATGCGGGCCACGTCCCAGGTGCCGGCCATCAGCTGCTTGGACAGTGGCGGACGGTCGTAGGGGGCGTGGATCTCGTCCCCCACGATGATCACCGGGCCCGCATGTCCCTCGTGCCGGATCTCCTCAGCAGCCCGGAGGCCGGCCAAGGAGGCTCCGACCACGACGACGGTGGCATCAGGGGTGAGGGCGTCACTCATGGCCCGTCATCGTAGGCTCCGGGGTCGGAGCGGTTCTGGGCTCTCCCCCACCCGGCGGGCCTCCCGGCCGCACCGTGGCGGGCGGAGGGGCGCCGATCGGGCCGGTCGATCATCCGCCGAACATGGTCATCCACTGCTCGGGGGTGCGCAGGCGGAACACGTAGTTGCGGGCCCGGGTGTCCCCCATGGTGGCCGAGGGTTCGGGCGAGTAGAGGTGACCGGGATACAGCACGGTGTCGTCCGGCACGTGGGCCAGGCGGGTGGTGAGCGACTCGTACATCGCCTCGGGGTCGCCCCCGGGCAGGTCGGTCCGGCCGCACCCCTCGAGGAACAGGGTGTCACCGGCAACCAGCCGGCCGTCGACCAGGAAGCACTGGCTGCCGGGGGTGTGCCCCGGGGTGTGGACCAGGGTGATCGGGATCTCGCCCACCTGGACCACGTCCCCGCTGTGGTGGGTGGCCAGGTCCCCGCTCCCGACCCCGGTGGCCCGCACCATCCAGGGGGCCTCGTCGGCCTGTACGTGGATCGGGACCGGCTGGACCTCGAGGAGCCGGGTCACCCCCTCGATGCCCCACCCCATCATGTCGCCGCCCACGTGGTCCGGATGGAAGTGGGTGGCCAGGGCCCCGACGCAGGTCAGGCCGTCGGCCTGGACCATCGCCAACAGTTCGTCGATGCCGTAGGCCGGGTCGATGACGACGGCCTCCCCGGTCACCCGGTCGCCCACCAGGTAGACGAAGTTGACCATCTGCCGGGCCACCTGGTCGTCGACGGCGAAGTCCCGGCCGGCCAGCAGCTGGCGGAAGTACAGGCGGTCCTGGTCGGAGGGTGGCTCGATGGTCGGGGTCACGAGCTCCACTCTACGGGCGGTGGTGCCGACCCCACCGCCGAGCGGGCGCCCCCCGGGCCGGGGGACCCCGGATCGGTCGGAGTAGCATCGGTCGACCGGATCTGGGCGGCACGAAGGGGGAACCGTGACCACGGAGCACACCGAAGGGGGCCCCGGACCCCGAACGTCGGGGCTCCGCACCGCCTCGGGCATGATCCGGCAGTGGGCCCGTGACACTCCGGACGCCCCCATGCTGACCGAGGGTGACACCACCCTGAGTTGGGCCGAGGTGTACCGCCGGGCCCGGCGGGTCAGCCATGAGCTGAGCCGGTCGGGGGTGGGTCCGGGTGACCGGGTGGCGTTCCTCGACCGCAACGGGATCGAGTACTTCGAGGTGCTGTTCGGCTGCGCTCTGTTGGGGGCGGTCAGCGTGGCCGTGAACTGGCGCCTGGCGCCCGCCGAGATCGCCGCCGTGGTGGAGGACGCCGGCGCCCCCATCCTGTTCTACGGATCGGACTACGCCGCCACCGTCAAGGAGGTGGCCACCCTGGTGGACGGGGTGGACCGGTGGGTGCCCCTCGAGCAGTGGTCCGAGTGGCGGGACGCAGACGGGGTAGTCGAGCGCGACGACCCCGGCTTCGATCCGGGCCCGGACGACGCCGTCGTGCAGCTCTACACCTCGGGTACCACCGGGCTGCCCAAGGGGGCGGTGATCTCGGGGCGCAACATCTCGGCCATCCTCACCGAGGCCGAACGGGTCTTCCACATCGGGGCGGACACGGTGTCGCTGGTGGCCATGCCCCTGTTCCACATCGGGGGTACCGGGTGGGCCTTGTGCGGAATGTCCCGAGGGGGCCACTCGGTGGTCCTGAAGGACGTCGACCCCGCCGAGGCCCTCCGGATCATCGAACAGCACCGGATCACCGAGACCTTCGTGGTCCCGGCGGTGCTGATGTTCCTGTTGTCCACCCCGACCCTGGCCAGCACCGACGTCAGCTCGCTGCGGACCGTCTTCTACGGCGCCTCGCCGATCAGCGAGGATGTGCTGGTCCGCTCGATGTCCGCCCTGGGCTGCGACTTCGCCCAGGTCTACGGGCTCACCGAGACGTCGGGGGCCATCACCTCGCTGATGCCGGGCGACCACGATCCCGACGGTCCCCGCAGCCACCTCCTGCGGTCGGCCGGGCGACCCTTCGAGCACATCGAGCTGCGGATCGTCGACACCGAGTCGGGTCGGGACCAACCGGTGGGAACCGTGGGCGAGGTGTGGACCCGCTCGGACCAGAACATGCTGGGCTATTGGAACAAGCCCGAGGAGACGTCGGCGGCCCTCACCGGGGACGGGTGGCTCCGCACCGGGGATGCCGGGTGGCTCGATGCCGAGGGTTACCTGTTCCTCCACGACCGCATCAAGGACATGATCGTGTCCGGTGGGGAGAACGTGTATCCCGCCGAGGTGGAGAACGCCCTGCTGGCCCATCCCGAGGTGGCCGACGCCGCGGTGATCGGCGTCCCCGATGACCGGTGGGGGGAGACGGTCAAGGGCATCGTGGTCAAAGCCGATGGCGCCGTGGCGGACGACCGTGCGCTCGAGGCGGACATCATCGCCGCCACCCGAGACCGGCTGGCCCACTACAAGTGCCCGACCTCCATCGATTTCGTCGACGTCCTGCCCCGGAACCCCTCGGGCAAGATCCTGAAGCGCGAACTGCGCCGGTCGTACTGGGACCAGAGCGATCGCAACATCCACTGACCGGGCCCCGGGCCCGACGCTCCGCCTGGATGACCCTCAGAAGAGCCCGGGGGTCGGTCCGTCCGGCTCACGGGCGTCCTCCTCCAGCGGGTCGGCCTCGTCCTCCAGCTGGTCCTCCAGCTCGTCCACCAGTTCGTCGTCCACGACCGGCTCGTCCTGCCCGATGGACTCGAGCCGGGGAACCAGCTCCTCGACCCGCATGCGGGTACGACGGAGCCGCCTATCCAGCTCGTCCACGATGTCGGTGGCCCGCTCCAGGCGCTCGACCAGTCGGTCGACGTCGACCACGCCCGTCTCGAACTCTTCGATAATGGTGTCCAGTTGGGCTCCGGCCTCCGAGTAGGTCAGCTCGGCCACCTCCGACCCGCCCCCGGTCGGGCTGGTGCCGCTTCCTGGTGTCGTCGCCATCACTGCTTCCCTTCGTCGTCGGATGGGTGGGTCGGGTGGGTGTGGTCGGAGACGATCGACGCCAACTCGCCGTCGGCCAACCGGGTGAGCATCCGGGACCCCGGGGGAAGTTCGGAGGCCGAGCGGACCACCCGCCCCGACGAGTCCCGGGTCACCGAGTAACCCCGTTCGAGTTGGCGCCGGTAGTCGTAGGCGCCGAGCAGACGCCGCCACTGCGCCACCCTGAGGTCCTCCATCTCGAGGCGTCGGGACGGCGAGGCCACCAGGCGACGGCTACGCAGCTCCAGCGAGCTCCGGCCGACATCGAGGGACCGGAGCGCCGAGCGGGCCAAGTGGCTTCCCCGGGCGCCGAGGTGGCGTTCGTGGGTATCGACCTGGCCCCGTGCCGTGCCGCGCAGGGTGTGGGCCCGGTGCACCAGCCGGTCGGCGTGGCGGTCGAGCTGACGCCGGGCTCCGGTGACCATCCCGTGCCGATGCCGGTCGAGCGACCGCTCGGACCGGTCCAGCAGATCCCCGGCCAGACGGCCGGCCAACTGCCCGGCTTCGATGCCGGCCCGCCAGAACTCCACCGCCAGCTGCGACAGCTCCTGCCCGCACTCGGTCGGTGTGATGAAGGACCGGTTGGCCACCTCGTCGGCGACCGACTGATCCCCCGTATGGCCGATGCCGGTCCACACCGGGACGTCGCAGGTGGCGATGGCCCGCGCCACCGGCTCTCCGTCGAAGGCGGCCAGGTCGGCCTTGGACCCGCCGCCCCGGACCACCGCGATCAGGTCACAACCCCGGGGCTGGAGCCGCCGGATGGCCGACGCGATCGACGCCGCCGCTTTGCGCCCCTGTACCTCGGTCGGGACCACCTCCACCGTGAAGGCCATGCCCGAAGCCTCCAGACGGCCCATGAAGTCGGCGAAGCCTTCGGTGCCGGGGCTGGCCACCAGCCCGATCCGAAGCGGAAGCCCGGGGACGGGGATGCGCCGGTTGCGGTCGAAGAGGTCCTCGTCGACCAGGGCCTTGATCAGGCGGGCCCGTTCGGCGGCGACCTTGCCCAGCAGCGCCTCGGTGTCGAGCTCGGAGAGGATGAAATTGATGTCCCCCCGGGGCTTGTAGAGCTGGACCTCGCCGCGCACCCGGACCACCAGTCCCGAATCGAGGACGATCCCCAGCCGGTCGAGCGTGGTGCGCACCCTGGTCCAGCGGCTCGACCAGCAGACCACTTTCAGGACAGGGGTCCCATGGTCCCGGGCGTTACGGGGATCGACCAGCTCGAGGTAGCAGTGCCCACGGGAGCTGACATTGATGGACCGGACCTCGCCGGACACCCACAGGTCGCCCGGAAGTGCACCCTTCAGGGCCGCGTCGATCCGGAGGTAGAGGTCGCCGATCGAGAGCGAGTCGGGATCGGAGGACTGCGGTCCCAGCCGGGCGGAAGGTGAGCGGACGGCCACGGCGCCACACTAGAACCCCACTGTGACGGTCTCGACGGACCTGGCAGGAGCCACCGGATGAGCTGAGCCGGACCGACGCCCGGAGCCACGCTGAACGGGCCGACCGGGGCTTCCCGAGCCGGGGGACCACGGGGCCACCGCCCGGCGGCCGAAATCCGGCTCCCCCAAGTGACCTGGCGGAGTGGACACCGGGCGAAAGCGGCCCAACGCCCCGTTCAAGGGGACACGGTGTCGAGCCGATGCTCATCGGAGGAACACGGGACGATGGCGGGGACGGACGGTGGAGAAGTGACGAGCACCCAGGTGGTCCCCGACCGACCCGACCGACGGCGCGGACCGACGGCGCCTGTGGCCCTGGGCACGGCGGCCTGGCTGGCGGTGGTCGTGGTGGCGGTCTGGCGAGCCCATCTGACGCTGTCGAACGGTTCGACCGGACTCGACCTCGAGCCCCTCCGGGGGGCGGGACTGGCGTTGCGCGCCGGCCGGCCCCTCTATTCGGTCCCCGAATTCGTCTACCCGCCCCCGGCGGCTCTGCTCGGCTGGCTGATCTCCTGGGCGTCGTTCCACTCGGTGGTGCTGCTCTTCACCTACTTCGAAGTCGCCGCCATCGGTCTGACCGTGTGGCTGCTCCGGGGCTGCCTCCGCCCGGTGCGCTGGCAGCTGTTGGAGAGCGCGGCGCTGGCCGGGTTGCTCCTCAGGGGCGACCTGGTCGGCTCGCTGCTCTGGCTGGACAACGCCAGCGTGCTCCTCCTCCTCCCGTGCGCCTTCGTCCTGTACCGATGGGGTGAGGGGCGGTGGAGAGCCGGGGCAGTCCTCCTCGGACTCAGCCTGTTACTCAAGCCGGTGCTCCTGCCCCTGATCGTCCTGCCCCTGGTGCTCCGGCGGTGGCGGACGGTGGCGCAGGCTCTCGGGGTTGCCTTGGTCGGCCTGCTCCTGTGCCTCCCGCTGGTCGACGGCGTCGGATCCGTCGTCGACGTGGCCAAGAGGGTGGGTGGAGGATCGAGTCTGATCGGGCGGCGGGCGGTGTTCAACACCTCGATCGTCCAGTTGGGGCTGACCCACCACGTTCCCACCCTGCTGATCGTCGTGGCCCGGATCCTGGTGATCGTGGTGGCAGTCCTGGGCATCGCCCGGGTGGTGAGGGCGTCCACCCCACCTTCACGGCTGGTGGTGGGCTCACTCGGCGCCCTGGTCTTGAGCGCGGTGTTCCTGGCCGGGCCGCTGGCCGAGAACCACTACCTCCTGCTCTTGATCCCGGGAGGGATGATGATGGCCTCGGCCGACGACCGTCCAGCGCGAGCCCTGCTGGTCGGCGCGGTCCTGGTGGCCGCCTTTCCGGCTTCCGTGTTCGGCGGAATCGGGGACAGCGTGGTCAGCATGCAGGCCCGCTGCGTGATGATCGAGTTCCTGATCTTCGCGGCCGCATCCAAAGTCCTGCTGTCGTGCCCGGTGACGTCCGAACCATCGTCCGACGACGCCGCCGCCGAGTCCGGCGACGGGGCGGTCGAGGTCCCGGTCGCCTGAGTAGCTCCCTTGCCCAGGCCCGGATTGGTGCTGATCGCCGGCGGGTTGCCCGTGCCCGGTCGTGCCTGAGCAGCGGCCAGAAACCACGCTCCGGGCCGTGCCGGGTTGCGGAGCGGGCGGTGTGTGGGACGATGGAGATGACGGTGAGCCGGCCGGGTGGTCGCGGTCCGTCCCGCGGAGACCCTCCGTCGGGCTCGGGTCGAGGAAGGTCGGGACTCCACAGGGCAGGGTGCTGGTTAACGGCCAGTCGGGGCGACCTGCAGGAAAGTGCCACAGAGAACAGACCGCCGATGGCGTCGCCCTCCGGGGCTACGCACAGGTAAGGGTGAAACGGTGCGGTAAGAGCGCACCAGCGGCCGGGGTGACCCGGTCGGCTCGGCAAACCCCACCCGGAGCAAGGTCGAACAGGGGGAAGGGACGGCCCGTCCGGTGCTCCGACAGGAGCACATCCCCCAGGTAGACCGCGTAGATGGATGGCCACCGAACCCTCGTTCGAGGGGGAACAGAATCCCGCCTACAGGCCGGCTCACCGTCACCAACGCCTCTGACCTGGAGGTCTGACCGCCACCCCCGATCCGAGAAGGGTTCAAGGGGCGCAACTGGGGCACAATCGGACTATCCGGGCGCCTCAGAGGCGGTGTCGTAGGACTTCGGGAGCGAGCACCCGGTCGAGGACGACAGCGGGCACGTCCCGATCGTCACGGAGCCAGTGGGCGTAGACCCGTTGGACCGCTTCCACCGTGTCGCCGAGGTGTCCGGCGACGGTTGTGATCGGGCGCCCCCTCGGCCAGCATCGAGCTTGTTGCGAAGTGGCGCAGACTGTGGAACCGGAACCGGTCCTCAGCCATCCCGGCCCCACGGAGAGCCGGCCGCCGCGCCGAGACGTAGAAGGCGTCCCGGCGCATCAAGGGGACGCCTCGGCCGCCCTGAACCAGACACCACCGGCCTGGTGGTCTCGGAGGTGTCGACGGAGTTCAAGGACGACGGCCCCGGGAAGCGCCACGTCCTGGCCTGGAAGTGCCCTAATCACGGGTAGAGAACCGCCATTGACCCGGCGATCTGGGGCAGGCTGGCGACTGTGGAAGCCAGCGAAAGCGACCGTTTGGCAGCGCGCCCTCTGGCCCTGCAGCGTTCGAGGTTGTTCGACCAGCAAGCTGAGGCGTATGACCGGTTCCGGCCGACCTATCCCGATGCGGTGATCGACGAGCTGCTCGGTCCGGTACCTGCGGGCCTGGACGTTCTCGACGTGGGTTGTGGCACCGGGATCGCTTCACGGCAGATTGCCCAGCGTGGCGCCAAGGTGCTGGGGGTGGAACTCGCTCCGCGAATGGCGGAGATCGCCCGCGGTCATGGGGTCGACGTGGAGATCGCTGCCTTCGAAGCCTGGGACGCGGCTGGTCGCACCTTCGACCGGGTGACCTCGGCGCAAGCCTGGCACTGGCTCGACCTCCCTATCGCCACCGCCAAAGCGGCCTCTGTGCTGCGGCCGGGCGGCAAGCTCTGTTTGATCTGGAACGCGGGGTGTCAGCCCGATGATCTGGCCGATGCTCTCGAGGATCTGTACGCGAGAGTCGTGCCGCCCGGCGGTCACCGTCTGTTTCTGGGGTACGCGGCCAGCCGGTCATCCGACGTGAAGACCGGACTCGACTCGGAGATCGACGCCATCTCAGCTGTACCCGGCCTTGGTGCGCCGACAGAGAAGTGGTTCCCCTGGACGCGGGCCTACCAGCGGGATGAGTGGCTGGACCAGCTCGTGTCACGGAGCGATCACAACGCCCTCGAACCAACAGTTCGAGGGCGCCTGTTCGAAGGCATCGGCGCCGCCATCGACGATCACGGCGGCTCGTTCGTCATGAACTTCGAGACCGTCCTGATCACCGCGGCTCGGCTGGTGTTGCCCCGGGCCGCGGTCTGGAAGTGACACCCCGACCCGGTGGTAGGGGATGGCCGTGCCGCATCGGATAGCAGTCGGATACTCCGCCCGTCCTAGCCCCGAGGTGCGAAGAACTCGAGTGCGATGTTGTCGGGGTCTCGAAATGACAATGCCGAGTAGGAAGGTGCGTCCACGATGCCACCGTTGGGGATGCCGAGCTCGTTCAGGCGGATTTCCCACGCTTTCAACTCATCGCGGTTGGCACAGCCGAAAGCCAGATGATCGAGACCCGGCCGGCGCTCGTTGAACGGCTGAGTGCTGTTCAAATCAGGGAACTGAGTTAGACCGACGATCGTGTCGCTCGTAAGCCAAGCGACACGCTTGAAGGGACCTGCGTCCTCGTCAAGGATCGGGTCCGAGCCGAACAGAGCCTTGTACCAAGGCACACTCCGTTCGAGGCTCGTAACCGTTAGCGCCACGTGAGTGATCGCAGGGAACTCTGGCATGTCTTTTCGGCACCTCGTGAAGGCAGCGAATGCCGCGTCTTTTGGCTGGCAACCCTCTGGGACCAGAAGCTATCTGGCACCACAAGTCCCCGCGCTAATTGTGGCCCAAGTTCCGGTGTTTAGGGCGACCCCCAGGGGCTTCACCCGAACCTCCGGATGCACCGTTTCTGTAACGACCGGTCGGACCAATAAATGGGTGTTTTTCTGATATGGTGACGAGCCACCTGGCAACGGTAAGCAGGCACCAGCTCAGTGTGACAAGGGTGACTTGTGCCCAGCGGACAGCTGTCTGAATGGGGAGGATGGATGAACATCACGACATCGCGCCACATCTGGCTCACGCGGCGAAGCACGACTGCAGACGGTCAGCCGACGGGATTTCGACGAGGCCGTCGTCTCCGGGTGCTCGGTGGGTTGAGCATCGGGACGGTGTTGATCCTCGCCGGCTGCTCGTCAAACTCGGCGACATCTTCGTCGACCACCGCCTCAACGGGCGGGTCGAGCGGCGGGAAGACTCCCATCACGATCGCGTTGGTGACCTCGTTGACCGGGCCGGGAGCGGATCAGTTCGTCCCTGGCCCCGATGCGTTCAATGCACGGATCGACGACCAGAACGCCATGGGGGGCGTCAACGGTCACATGATCAAGGGAATCGTCGTCGACGACCAGACCACCCAACCGACCCTGGGCATCCAGAGCGCTCTCTCGAAGGGCGCGTTCGGAATCGTGGCGGAGAGCCCGCTGTTCTTCAGCGGTGCCAAGATCCCCCAGCAACAAGGCGTCCCTGTCACCGGGGGCTCCGTCGATGGACCTGAGTGGGGTCAGCAGCCGTACACCAACATGTTCGCTGCCGACACGGGCAGCGTCGATCCGACACAGCCTGCGAGCACGTTGCCAGGCAAGTTCATGAAGCAGCACGGGGGCACGATTCTCGGTACGTACGGCTATCCCATCGGCGGCACGTCGAAGGTCGGTGCGGTAAATGCGTCGAAGTCGTTCGAGCATGCGGGCGGCACCACCGGCGTGCTCAATACGACCGTTCCCCTTGCCTCAGTCGACTTCACCGGTGATGCGATTGTGGCAAAGCAGAAGCAGGTCGATGCCGTGTATCCCGACATGGGTAACCAGTCCAACGACGCGCTCGTTACCGCATTCCAGCAGGAGGGTGTCAACCCGAAGGTCACCCTTCTTCCGACCGGGTACCAGCAGGACGTGGTGTCGTCGCCTGCGTGGCACAGTCTCCAAGGGACGTATTTCGCCTCGATGTTCCGGCCGTTCTCCGCGCCCAACGCGGGTACCGAGGCTATGGACGCCGCTATGAAGAAGTATGCCCACTGGACGAATGGCCAGTTTCCGACCTTTGCGGAATACGAGGCGTGGGTCGGGGCCGACCTGATGATCCAGGGCCTGGAGCTGGCAGGAAGTAATCCGACGCGGTCCAACGTCATCAAAGATCTGCGGGCCATCAAGTCCTACAGTGCGAACGGGATCGATCCCGTGTCAATCGACTACTCGACGGTGTTCGGGCATTCGGCATCCCCGGACTGCAGGTGGTATCTACGGGCGGAGTCCTCCGGATTCAAACTCGTCTCCCCGACTCCCGAGTGCGGGACGTGGATGAGCGGAAGCTGATCCACTTACGGAGCGGCACTCAGGGCTCTGCAAATGCCCTCTACCGCGTGGCCCATATCCAAGTGGGGCATGCCCTCGACCTTCCAGTTGAGGGCAGGCCAAAGCGCCACCTTCCCGGCGTTGTGGGGCATCCTCCTCGGCCATCAGCGAGTCGTCTCGCCTCTTTGGGCTAAGGGTTGATCGTGAGCGTCAGCGTCTGTGTCGCCGGGGTCTTCTGTGAGTGACTGGAGTCCAAACACTTCACCGTGATGGTGAAGGTGCTTTTGTCCAGTCGATACTTTGTCGGCCACAAGCTCTTTGCTGATGTTCGGGTGACAGCCACCGACAGTGATTGGTCCTCCGGGGAGGGCAAGAAGGTCAACGGACCTATTGAGGGATTTGTCCTCGCTATGAGTGGGAGGGTCGCTGGCCTCGATGAGTTGAAAGGGGAAGGCATGGCCTTGGTGCACGAGCGTGCGGTGAACCTGTAGAACAGAGGAGCACAACGCCGGGTCGGCGGGACACTTCCCGCCCGTCAACCTCTGATCTCGCCTTCATTCATCTTGACGGGGCAAGCGAGGCGGACCCTCCGCAGAGTCAAGCCTGCGCGGCGTCGGCTTGATAACCCTCTTCAGACGCTGTCTCAGTTCGCCGTTCAATCTGATGACGGTTGCTTCGGCTTTCTCATATTTGAGAGACGTGAATCCGTAGATCCAAAGGCTCTTGCCATTGACTAAGCAAATCGTCGGGCGGTAGAAAGTCATTCCGTCTCCGGACTTCCTCCTCACCTCAAACGCCTCGATATCGCCCCAACCCACCCGGTGGTCAATGAAGACGCCTCGAACAAGGATTCCTTGAGCGTCAAGGTCGATCGTGGCGGACCGGCGGACACGGAATATCCACATGAGGAGCAATGCCAAACCAACGGGGACGAACATCTCAGTCCACACCCAGCCGCCTCGCTGTACAAGGGGCCCGAGAACGCCAACGATGATGCATGCAAGGCCTAGTAGAACGAAGAACGTACGCTTTGACCCAATGGTGTCGCTTTGGAGTTGACCCATTTACCCATCTTGCAATGAGTCGAGGGGGAATCGGGGTATCCCAGAACGCCGGGAGTGGGCGCTACTTCGGTGAAGCTTCAGATGCACTCGGTGGTGTTCGTCCAATGCGGTCGGTTAAGGCCTTCGCGACTGAGCGTGCCTGTCGAAAAGCGATAGCCCCACTTGCAATCTGCACAACTTGTCCGTCATCACACTCCAGCTGGGTCCGAACAACTGGTATGCCAAGCACAATGTAAGAGGTCTTCGAGTCGACGGTCACAACTCTGTCCAAGCCGATTTCTCGGAGCAGTTCGCCGCTATTCCTGTTGAGGAACCACGTTGCTCTGAACATGAGAAGTCGTTCATTCGTGATGGCCACCACCAACGCAGTTCCGCCTTGACCTGCCCACTCTCCTGGTTCACAGTTAGTTTGGGCAACGATCCCTTCCCCCGGGTGGAGGACGCTATCAATCCGCTCCTGCCTGGATTCTCGTCCCACTGCGCGACACTCTACAGCGAGCCAGAACATCGGCTCGGACGGCAGTCAAAGTCACCTGCCCCTAACACCGGGATGGTGTCACACTCCGGTACTCTCGGTGGTAAATCGGAATCCGGAACCACGAAACGAACTCATCGGAACTGCAGCCATCTGCGGGAGGTGGAGCGAGTGTGGAAGATTGACGAACTTGAAGATGGCGAATCGATTGTGGCGGTAGCACCGATTCTGGCTACGGGACAGGAGTTCACATGTCGCCTCGTACTGTCGGATCGGAGGATTATGACGATCCGTTCGCCCTACTTCGCCTCCATCTTCGGACTTGCGAGATTCACCCATTCAAGAATTGAAAGTTCGATAAGCCTTGACGAAGTGAAGTCCACCGCGTTCGAGGGAGGCTTCTCAGGTTCGGTACGAATCGAGACTCGAGACAACGTGCGCACCTATGGGTCAACTGGAATCGGAAGCAGGTGGCTCCGACAATTGGCCGTCCGGATTCCTAGTGAGAACAGGAAGGGCCCCAGGGCCAACAGGCGACGGCCTGACCGGCGGCGTCCCTAAACGCCGGGACTGGGTCAACTCCATCGACCGAAACGACCAGGCACGGTAGGTTGCAATTCATGGGGATTGCTCCTCACATAAGTCGACTCCGGCAATTCGTTGGACACGAACTCCTTGTCCTTGCCGGTGCCGCTGTGCTCCCAAGGGACGACAACGGCAAAATCCTTCTGGTACGAATCGTCCATACCGGACAGTGGGCGGCAATCGGGGGCGCAATCGAGCCTGACGAATCACCGCAGCAAGCTGTACTTCGAGAGGCACAAGAAGAGGCTAGGGTGACGCTTCGACTCGGTCCAATCCTGGCTGTGCTTGGTGGCCCGGAGTTCCGCATCACATACCCCAACGGGGATCAGACGTCGTACGTATCGACGGTGTTTGATGCCACGGTGCTCGCCGGCACCCCTAGGCCCGATGGCGACGAGACGTCTGACGCAAAATGGTGGGATCCGAACGATCTACCAGACAATGAAATGAGTGGTTTTACACAGGCACTCCTCCGAGGAGTCGGTCTATAGCTAGCCACGTAGGAAGACTCGGCCGGAGAATCGGGTGCCCCGATCAACGGGTCGGCGGCGGTTATCGCCTGCCACCGACCAGCACCTCGGGGATAGTGGCGGGAGCCAAGAAAGGTCCCGGTCACAGACCGGTGGATTGGCAAGTAGGCGGGAGTTCCGAGGGGGTCATAGCCTGTGCACAATGAGTGGTTTGTCAACTGCGCCGGTACCCAAGGCCGAGGAGGAGATGGCCTATCAAACCCTGGTCTCGGCATTCACGGATGATCCGGTTGAGCGCTGGCTCTATCCCGAGTTACCCGAGTATCTGAGGCACTTCCCCAAGTTCTTGGCGGCGTTCGGCGGTAGGGCATTCGACGAACAGACCGTGTGGCGTCTTGGCGACTTCTCCGCTGTTGCCCTCTGGCTACCCCCTGGAGCGGAGCCGGACGGCGATGCCATCGGTGTTGTGCTCAAAGCCACCGTCTCGTCGGGTAAGCACGGGGACAGCTTGGCTGTTCTCGAACAAATGGACACTGCTCATCCCACGTACCCGCACTGGTATCTCCCGTGGTTCGGCGTTGACTCGGTCCTCCAAGGTGGAGGACTCGGCGGCGAGTTGATGGAGCAATGCCTCGAAATCGTCGATAAGAGCCATCTGCCCGCGTACCTCGAGACCCCGAACCCACGCACTCTCACCTTCTACAGGCGTCATGGATTCGAGGAGACAGGCACGGCGCAGGCAGGGGCGTGCCCACCGATCACCTTCATGCTGCGGGCTGCGCGGTGATCCATCGGCGCATCCGCCTCTAGTGTTTGCGGTGGAGGGGTTTGCCCTGCCCCCCAACGCCGGTTGGTCGGCGGTTATCACCCGTGGCTGTTCGGCTCGTCGAGTTGATCCTATTGATGATCGCCGATGAGTTCTGCCACTGTCATGCGTCAGAATACGGAGCGCAGTTTTTGCTGACCTAGGAGGTCGATTCAGTGACAACGATTCCTGCAGTGCCTGACATGCGGCTGGAACTGATACCCATTCCGATTTCCGATGTCGATCGGGCAAAGTCGTTTTACGAGCAAGTCGGCTTCGGGAATCTACACGATACTCAGGTCACGGACTCGATGCGTGTCGTGCAGCTCACACCTCCAGGGTCGAGCTGCGCCATTGTCTTTGGCACGGGGATGGGCCCAATCACCGATATGACCCCTGGATCGCTCAAGGGTCTCCATCTGGTGGTGGAGGACATGGCTGCGTCGCATGGAGCCCTCAAGGAGCGTGGAATCGCCCTGAGCGATATTGAGGACATGGGTGGCGTGCTCTACTCATATTTCAGCGATCCCGACGGAAATATGTGGGCCCTTCAACAGTGGCCTGTCGGTTATCAGGCGTAGGTCTGTCGTCGCTGATGTTCGGAAGTGACCCCGAACGATGCTCCTATGGACTGTCAAGGGCGAACTGTGAGCGTGGGAGCGCGGCGAACACCTCCCGAGCGACGTAGCGCTTGAGGCAGCGGATCGCCTCCTTCTTGGTCCGCCCTTCCTTCATCCGGCGCTCGATGTAGTGCTTGGTTCTCGGGTCGTCGACCATCCGGGTGAACACGATGTGCCACAGGGCCGAGTTGGCTTGGCGGTCCCCGCTGCGGTTGAGCCGGTGGCGCTGCTGCTTGCCGCTCGAGGCGTCGAGGGGGCGAGACCCCACAGAGCTTGGCGAAGGTCGGCTCGCTCTTCAGGCGCCCCGGATTGTCGCCGGCGGCCACCAGGATGGCCGAGGCCACGTCGGTGCCCACTCCGTCGACGGCGTTCAGCTCCGGGGCCGTCTCGGCGACGAGGGTCTTCAACAGTCGGTCGATCTCTTTGACCTCTTCTTCGAGCGAGAAGGCCCGTCGGGCCAGGGTGCGCAAGGTGAGCTTGGTCACGGTCGTCACGTCGGTCCGTCCGGTGTGGCGATAGGCACTGGCCACGGTGAGGACGTTGTAGATGGAGAGGCCAGGTCGATGGTCCGGGACGCCCTCGGGACCAGGGGGACGACCGCCGGCTTATTGCCTTTGCCAAGGATACGCAGGGTCCGGTGCCCGTGATCGAGGCCCAGGTTCTCGACGTTGGTGCCGCACGCTTCACTCACTCGCAGACCGTTGAGGCCCAGCAGAACCGCAAGTGCCGCATGATCCTGGTCGAAGCGCTCAGCAGTGTAGAGGAAGGTGCCGAACTCTCGGCGGTCGAGCCCGCGGCCCTCTGAGGGGTGGACCTTGGGCCGGCGGACATACTGGGCCGGGTTGGTGGCCACTCGCCCGTCGATGTGGGCGAACCGGTAGAAGCCACAGACCGTGAGCGAACGGCGTGCCCACAGTAGGCTGCCAGTGTGGCGGAGCCTGAGTACGACCCCTTCAGCCCGGCAGGAACCGTCGAGCGCTTCGGTGAGTTCAGTAGCCCAGCTCTCCCAGGTGGCGATGTAGGTGATGTCCCCGACATAGCGGCGGTCGATCTCCTCGCAGTGCCCGAACTGGCGCTGGATGAGGTCCTTGGCCACTTCGGCCTCGGGGTTGGCGATGGTGGTCTTCCGCCACCGCTTCTTGCACCTGCCCTCGAGAGGGGCCACCCGCATGAGCCTGGTCACCCGTCGCCGTACGCACACCACCTGGTGGTGGACGAGTTCTTGGTGGACTCTCGGGGAGCCATAGGTGCCCTTGGACTCGACGTGGATGGCCTTGATCTTCTCGGTCAGCTCGGCGTCGGTGACCGACCGGACAGAGGGTTCGCCGGTACTGCGCAGGTAGTAGGCGGAGCGGGAGACCTCGAACAGGCCACAGGTCTTGGTGACGCTGTGGCCTGCAATCTTCTCCGCCTCGATGAAGGGGTCCAGCTTCATCGGGTCTCCTTGGCGAAGAAAACCGTCGCACGCTGAGGACACGTCTCCCGTGGTCTGAGCCGTCGCCGCTGGGGCAAGGTGGCAGTATGGGTAGCTCTGGGCCTATTCGTCGGGGTCCCCGTGATTGCGTCCCTAACCGTCTTCCTCGTTCATCACCACTGATCTTGACGAGATCCGGGCGGGGTGTCCCAGCGACCCGGCGATGTGGGATACCCCGACGTTCCACGGACAATGCGAGTACGGTCGAGACTCCATTCTCCAAAGGAGACGCAATGCCGAAGTATTTGCTCGAAGTGAACTACACCCTTGACGGTGTCAAGGGCCTCGGAGCCGAAGGCGGTACAGCTCGGGTGGCCGCCGCCACCGCACTAGTCGAGAGTCTCGGCGGCAAGGTCGAATCCTTCTACTTTGCCCTCGGGGATACGGATGCCTATGTCACGATTGACCTCCCGAACAACAGCTCAGCCGCCGCCGGGTCGCTGGCAGTGAACATCGGAGGAGGAGCCACGGCACGAACGGTGGCGCTACTGACGGCCGCCGAGGTCGACGAGACCGTAGCCGCCGTCAAGAATGCGACCTACCGCCCACCCGGGAGCTGACTCCTGTCCCACTGACCCGGCGGTCTGGGCAGTTCCGTCGTTCCTAGTCGTCGCGCGACCACGTCCACCGAGGAACCTCACGCAGTGGGTGAAGATCCTCATCCGTCTCCGCAAGTGAGTTCTGCATCGCCACTTTTGAGCCGAACTCAACGTGTGATCGGACGGCTTCACGGAAGTCCTCATCGTCTGGCAGGCCTGCTGTATTAATCGCTGCCATGTACAGCTCAACGAACCTCTGTCGCTGCTCTTCGGTGATCCGAAGATGTCGGTGGACATTGATCAGATGAGCGAATCCAAGTTCCCGAGTGAATCGATCTGGACCGCCGAAGGATTCAGCAGTAAAGGCAGTGAGATGATCGACGTGCTGAGGCTGCCCAGCCCCGAAGAGCGGCTGAAGTAGGGGATCTTTGAGGACGCTGGTGTAGAACGTGTCTTCGAGGCGATGCAGTGCCTCCTCGCCACCGGCGAATTCGTAGAGCGACGGCATTCCGCGATGGTAAGGGGCGTCATGTGCCTTGGTCCAACTGCGGCTTCCCCGGGAAGGCTTTCATCCGCGGTCAATAACCGACACGCTCCCGGTGTTCGGGGGCAGGGACGCGATGCCCTCCCCTCGCCTGCCAGACTTTTGAGCAATGTTCGACAAGTCAGCCCACCTCTACGATCTGGTCTATAGCTTCAAGGACTACGCCGGCGAATCGGCGTGGGTTCGTAACACCGTTCACAATCGAGCCCCTCAGGCCAGAAGCCTCCTCGATGGAGGAGGTCCTCGCCTTCACCGCTTTCCCGACCGAGCACTGGCGCCAGATCTGGTCGACCAATCCGCTCGAGCGGCTCAACAAGGAGCTGAAGCGGAGGTGCCGGGTCGTGGGCATCTTCCCCAATGAGGCATCGGTCATCAGACTCGGTGGAGCCGTCCTTCTCGATGTCCACGACGAGTGGGTCTCGGCCGAACGGAGGTACTTCTCCGAATCCTCTATGGCCAAGCTCTACCGCGTCGTGGATAATGACGATGCATCCGTCAAAGAGCTCACGCCCTCTGACTGATCGCCGCCGAGGATTGCAGGCTCAATCCCACCACTCGGCGGGACGCCACCCATAGGTTGACCCTGTTCTCATTGGCCGAATACGAATCGGCGTTCTTAGCATCCGATCTGACGTTTGAGTTCGATCTCGATGGACCAGCCGGTCGTGGAGCCCTGATCGGACTAGCTTCCTGGGTCGACCAGCCGCTGCCCCGAGGGTGCCGGTGGAGGGCAGGCCAGAAGCGCCACCGAGCCGGCGTTAGGTGATACCCGACTAGGGAAGGGAGCCGGGGGGCGGTAGCACTATCGTCTTGACGTTGCAGGCAGATGGCTGACCGCCGGTAAGAGGAACCCCGACGGTCCAGTTCACTGAGCCTGACGTAAATGGTGACCCGGCGATCTAATCATCGCTTCCCAGTACCGCACCTGATCCGTCCACAATCTGAATGGATACGGACCCAGCCACGGGCGCGCCGCCCTCTCCATGCCGAAAGACCCCGGAGACAGATACGGTCGATCCGTTCACGACGCACGAGGTAACCAGATCCCGAGCCCAGATTGCTCGGTCCCTGGGTGGCGCGTTCACCGTCAACCCGGAGCCCATTGCAGGCAGACAGGCCGACGCCCAGCAGAAGGGCCACCAGCGTCGCCACCATGCATGCTGGTCGCATTGGAGGTCTATCCGCAGGTCGGGCCAGCGCCTTAATCGCCAGTCACAGGCAGGCCACTCTCAGGTCACCCGTAGATACTGGCTGAACCCGGGCCGGTCGAGCGGGTTCCGCCACCTGCTTCGGCCTGGCGCATAACCGGCATTGTTGTGGGCACGCATTTGACCTACGAGGAAACCCCGTCCGGGCCTGGGGTGACTCTTGGTCGGAAGGGCTAGAGGTATGGCGCCTCCGACCGACTTTGTGTCAGCTACCCAATGGTGATTGACAGATCGGCCGTTGCAAAGTTCTGGGTGTGAGGCTTGGTTCTAGTCTTCTCGTCGATGGCCTGGACGGTGAAGTAGTAGGTCCCAGGCGTCGTTGCCTTGCCGAAGATCAATCCGGTCGATTTCCTCAGCTTCAGGCCCGGTGGCAAGTGACTGGAGTACCCAGGAGGCAATGACCATTTGTAGGGGGGATTGCCCCCTACGGCCTGGAGCGTCGCCGAGTAGATGACCTTGCTGGTCTTGGAATAGACGGATCCGTTCGGCAGCGAGGCAGTTGTGATGGCTACGTCCCTGGCCGGGTCGTACTCATAAGCACCGGCGTCACAGTTCTGGCCGGCTATGCCCGGTCGCGGAACACCACGCTCATCGGTCATGAGAGTGCAGACCGAAGCCGGCACCCTTTCGAAGGCCGGACTTGTGGTCGAATCGCCAGGTGCAAGGGCGAAGGTCTCCGGACCCAACGACACATTGGCGGCGAGCGAATCGGCAAGCCCGGGGACAGTCGAACTCGAAAGCACGACATTCGTGGAGCTGGTCTGGAACCCGCACGTGTCGGGACCGGTCTCCACGTTGTAGCCACCGTCGGTGATCGGACCGAAGGTGCCGCAACTTGAATCCTCGAAGATCGAGCTGGAGAGCGTGGCCGACGCCAACTGATCCACGGTGACTCCGGCACCATACTGCGAACCGCCTTGCGCATCACCGTTCGCCACTGTGTCGTCAGCGAGGGAACCCGACGCATTGCCGGCCAGATACACGGACCCACCAACCTCTGCCGTGTCCGCATTCAGGGTGTCGTTGAAGATGGTGAGGTGACCAGCCCCTGCATACGCGGCTATCCCACCGCCCTTGCCATTCGCCAAATCGTTGGTCAGCGTGTCATTTTCGACCAGGACGGTCCCGGCGCCGGTATCGGAAATACCACCTCCAGATTGGGTGGACCTGTCGTTGCTGATGGTGTCGTTCTCGATCGTGATCGTGCCGCCAGCGATCGAAATGCCACCGCCGCCAAGCCCCCCACCTCCGTCCGTGATGGTGAGCCCCATGATGGTGACGGTGCCGTTGAGGACCGTAAAGACGGATCCAGCAAAGCCACCGTCAACGGTTGTCAACGAAGCACCCGCCCCAGCGATCGTAAGGGAGTGGAGGGAGGAAGCGTCAAAACTCGGGTCATCCCCGCTCCCCGGAGCGCCGTAGGTACCTGCGGCTACCTGGATGGTGACGTCGTCTCCGTTGTAGGAGCCGCTCGTCGCGACGTTAACGGCCTCACTTACCGATCCGCACTGGTCGGAAATCGTGCAGGTTGTCCCGGTCGATCCGTTCGAGACGTACAGGGTGATGGCCGTTGCCGCCCCTGCCGCAACACCAGGTAGCAGCGTGGCCGCGCCGAGCATGAGCGCGACGATGAAAGCAGCGCGAAGCTGAGAGATTCGTTTGGGTCGGAACCCTCCGTCCCCCCCGGGTAGAAGCATTCCGATCCCCCTTCGCATTCCCCCCTAGTGACCACTCTTTCATGCCTCTCTCCGGATGGCAATCGGGCACAGATGACCAGGTTCGCACGGTGGGGCGGATCGACCTCACGAGCGGCACAGCCGTGGGTGCAAGGTCAGCGCTAAGAGATCAGTATGACGAGATGCCAGTAGGGCTCGCCCCTAGGTACCGTTCATGGGCGGCTAGCAGCGGGCAAGCACACGACCCTCGATAACGCGCCCTGAGCCGGCGTTGTGGGTCACCCCCGACTGGATCGTTAGGAGCCGAGAATCGTGGTGGTAGCACCAGCCGGCGGGGAGCCTGCCATCCTTTATCGGAGCGCCGGAGAGGTTCAGGCTTACTGAGGTCGGGGCAATAGCCAGCGTGTCAGGCGGGAACGCGGGAGGAAGCGTGAGATCTAGTGAGGCAAGGGTTGTGCGGTATCGCTCGCGCACTACCTTCGCCCGCCAACGGGGCTCCTATCTGAGCCTCGTCATTCTGATAGGACTGATGGGCGGTATTGCGATGGGGTCCATCGCGGCTGCTCGGCGGACGCAGTCGGCGTATCCCGCGTTCCTTGCCGCCACGAACGCGTCGGACCTGACGATGTCTACCTATGGCATCACCCAGATGTCCGCGGCGAGCAACTATTCGCCGAAGTTGACGGGTGAGATCGCACATCTTCCCGAAGTGAAGCTGGTCGAAAGTTGGGCAGGGGCCCAGATCATTCCAATGGAAGCAAACGGGGCTCCGAACCTGACCGCACCACTGAACTCGGTGGGAAGCGTCGATAACCTCTACTTCAATGAGGACCGAGCCACACCGGTGGTCGGTCGGATGGCCAATCCGAAGCGTGCCGATGAATTCGTCACCACTGCATTGGGAGCACAGCTCCTAGGGATCCACGTTGGTGACGTGGTCCCCATGGGGATCTACACCTCAACTCAGTTCACATCCCCGGGTTTCGGTACGCCGCTAGTGGCGCCGGAACGCAGGATCGGCATGAAACTTGTCGGGATCGTGGTCTTCAACAACCAGGTGGTTGAAGATGACACGGATCGGCTCCCGACTGACATCCTGTTCACTCCGGCGGTGACCTCCACGCTGATTGCCCACAACCTTGTCCAGGGCACCTGGTACGGGATGCAGCTCGCGCACGGCAACCGCGACATTCCCGCGGTGGAGCAGGCTCTCATCCACCTGCTGCCGAGCGGGAGTGACGCCAACTTCAGCGTGACTGCGCTCACAGAGACCAAGTTCGAGCGAGCGGTCAAGCCAGAGTCGATCGCCCTCGGTGTGTTTGGGGCGATCGCCGCTCTCGCGGCGTTGGCCATCGCCCTTCTCACCATTTCTCGGCAACTGCATGCTGCTGATGACGATGTCCAGGTACTCCGGGCACTCGGTGCCACTCCAGCCACCACCATTGCTGATCGGGTGATCGGCATCCTTATCGCGATCGTGGTGGGGTCGGTGCTCGCGGTTGTGGTTGGGGTCTTGCTTACGCGGCTGTCGCCGCTCGGACCGATCCGAGCCGTCTACCACCCGCCAGGCGTCGCCTTCGACTGGACGGTCCTAGGACTTGGTTTGTTGGTACTGATCATTGGACTAGGAGGCAGTGCGGTAGCGATTGCCTACCGATCTTCGCCCCAACGCCTCGCCGTCAGAGCCCGGCCTGGTCCTCCTCCGGACTCGAAGCTGGTACAGGTTGCCACCTCTTCAGGATTGTCGGCTTCTGGTGTCATCGGTCTCCGTTTCGCGCTCAGCCCGGGTCAGGGCCGTTCCGCAGTCCCCGCTCGATCCGTCCTCATCGGCGCCGCAATCGCCGTGGCCATCGTGACCGCCACACTCACCTTCAGCAGTGGACTGCACACATTGGTCTCACGACCTTCGCTGTACGGATGGAACTGGAACTACGCCCTTAGCTCGGAGAACGATGTCCCCCCAGCAGCGTTGACCGCGCTCAACCACGACCATGACGTCTTGGCTTGGTCCGGATATCACCCTCTCTCTGTCCAAATCGATGGCCAGACGGTCCCTATCCTTTTGGGTGCCAACCATGCTGCGGTCGCTCCGCCGATCCTGTCCGGACACGCCGTCGACGGCAACAATCAAATCGTATTGGGCGCCACCACGCTCTCGCTTCTGCACAAACACCTCGGCGACACAGTCGTTGGTTCCTTCGGTAGTCCATCGACCGCCCCGCTCTATCTCCCGCCTTTCAAGCTGGTCATAGTCGGAACTGCCACCCTGCCCGCGATCGGTGGTTCGGGGAACTTCGCCGAACATCCCTCGATGGGCACCGGAGCCATTGTCTCCGAATACGTGAGTCCAGCGATCGCGCGTGCCACCCAGCAGCCCGACCCCAACCTCAACGGACCGGGAATGGTCTTCGTAAGCCTACGGGACAACGTCGGCTCTGCTGGAGGGAGGGTGGACATGCACCGCGTGGCCCAACTCGCCGACAAGGTATTCGAGGGCGACCCGAATACTACTGGAGACAGTGTCGAAGTCTTGGGCGTCCAACACCCAGCCGAGATCGTCAATTACCAATCCACGGGAGCGACACCCGTCATCCTCGCCGCGGGTCTCGCCCTCGGCGCAACAGCGGCCCTGGCTCTTACGTTGATCGCATCCGTCCGGCGACGAAGGCGAGACATTGCCTTGCTAAAGACTCTCGGCTTCACTGCACGGCAGTTGGCCGTCATGGTTTCCTGGCAGGCTTCAGTGATTGCCGCGATTGCTGTGCTCTTCGGAGTGCCCATCGGCATTATTGCTGGACGACAACTGTGGATCGAGTTCGCTCAAAGTATCAATGCCGTGCCCCAGCCCACAGTGCCCGCGTCACTTCTGTTAGTCGCGGTAGGCACATTGATACTCGCCAATCTCGTAGCAGCAATTCCAGCACGTACCGCATCGCACACACCCGCCGCTTTTGTGCTTCGAACTGAATAACAACTACCGGTTGGGTCAGCGTTCGGAGTCTCGGTGGATGGCCCGCAACCGGGAATAGGGGAAGGGCTGAGGTAGCCCCGAGGTGCCGGTAGGTGGCAGGTGATAACCGCCGCCTACCCGGTAGTCGGGGGCACCGTGCTGCCGCCACGGCAGTCCCACATCACCCAGCATCTGACGATAAGTGGAGCAGCGGGCCAAGTAGCTCGGCAGCTGCAGCAACACGATCTCGATCTCCAGTCGCAAGCAGATCAAGGAGCAGACCCCGAGCCGCAGCAATCGCGAGTGTGGCGCGCTCAGATCCGAGCTCAGGATTCAGCTCGGCTAGCCAATCATCGACCACATGGTCCAGGAAATCACTGAACACGGTTGGCTCACTCAGGGCCAGGGCGTAGCACTCAAAGAACAATCGGTACAGGCGTTCGTTGCGCAGGTCAGTAAATCGATTCCAAATTGTCCGAAAGCTAGGAGGTCGATTGAGGTCTTGCATTTCTCTCGAGACCTCACGCTGGCGGTCTCGGACGCTGCTCAGGATCTGGATGATTAGTTGTTCTTTGTTTCCGAAGTGGTACAAGAGCAGCGGCGGATCGACGTCCAGCGCCTCCGCCAGAGGGCGAAGCGACAACCCGCTAAGCCCATGGGCTGTTACGTAGTCGATGGCCCCCGCTAGGAGCTGCCGGCGCCGTTGAGGATCTACCGGTCGCGCCATGCTACCTCCGTGAGAATTAATTTAACGATCATTATACTAATGTCCATGCCGGTAGGCCCTGTCGATGACGAGTGGCTTGACGCCACGGAATTGGCGGCACTGCTTAAGAGCAAGGAGATTGGGCCGGCGGAGATCCTCCAGTCGGCCATCGAGCGCGCTGAGCGCCTGAATCCCTACCTCAATGCCGTCATCCATCCACTCTTCGATAAGGCGCGGGCCAGCGTGCCGGAGGGCGGGCCCTTTTCTGGAGTCCCCATTCTGCTGAAGGACATCGGGGCGACATCAGCCGGTGACCCTTATCACGAAGGTACGACCTTCTTGCAAGACGCGCATTGGCGGGCCACCGAAGACAGCTATGTGGTTCGACGCCTACGTCAGGCAGGATTTGTTGTCATTGGAAAGACGAATGTCCCAGAGCTCGGAGTATCCCCTACGACCGAACCTGAGGCCTACGGACCGACTCACAATCCTTGGCATCTTGACCGATCCCCGGGAGGTTCAAGTGGCGGCTCTGCGGCGGCTGTCGCCTCAGGAATGGTTGCCGTCGCACATGGCAACGATGGCGGGGGCTCGATCCGCATCCCGGCCGCAATGTGCGGCCTGGTTGGGCTGAAAC
Organism: uncultured Acidimicrobiaceae bacterium; assembly: GCA_963833585.1. GTDB lineage: Bacteria > Actinomycetota > Acidimicrobiia > Acidimicrobiales > RAAP-2 > Bog-756. The sequence goes on from CAWHYF010000005.1 coordinate 1,163,594, forward strand.
CAAGCCGCGGACGAATCCCATGGGGACCTGCACCCGAACTGCCGGGCGGATTTGCCGTTCAGTCTGTTCTCACCCGCACGGTCCGGGACACGGCAGCCCTTCTCGATGTCCTGAGGGGTCGGGCCCCCGGCGAACTACACGATGCCGAAGGACCGTCTTCCCCGTATTCAGGTTTCGCAGCGACCAAACCCGAGCGCCTACGTATCCGAATCTCAACAGCAGTTCTTGCAGGGTACGGCGGACCTGATCTGGAGGTCGCGGCTGAGATCAGAGCAGCAGTTGAGGCAACGGGGGCACTCTTGGCCGAATTGGGCCACGAAGTGGAACCGGTCGGCTCCTCACCGCTCGACGACTTCGAGCTGACCGAACCGATGGCCACAATGACATTCACGACCGTTTCCCGCGCCCTTGATGCCTGGGGAGAGCGCCTGGGCCGCGAACTTGGCCCGCATGATGTAAATGCTGACAACTGGACGATGGCTGAGCTCGGTCATGTAATCACAGCGCCCGTCTACTTGGCAGCGCTGGAGACTTTGCACCGATTCAGAGTTGGGGTACTCAACTGGTGGGCAGAAGGATTCGACGTCTTGCTCACACCTACGGTGGCTGCACCTCCACCCGTGCTGGGCTGGCTCGCTCCGAGTCGAGACGCCCCCTTGCAGGGAGCAACGCGAAGCATGCTCTACAGCGTCTTCACCACGCCCTTTAACATCACAGGGCAGCCGGCGATCTCGTTGCCTGCGGCCTCGGACTCCGATGGGCTGCCGATAGGCATCCAGCTTGTCGCCAACCAAGGGCGTGAGGACCACCTGTTGCAACTGGCAACCCAACTCGAACAAGCGCAGCCGTGGGATGATCGTCATCCGCCTCTGCCCTTTTAGAACACAAGGACGTGTGCGAACAGAGGGCTGACTCGGGAGCTGCTCGAAGGACCCTCAACCTGTCACTAATGTGCTGTGTCCTCAAGCGGTCAACGCAACGGCGTCGGCGAACGCCTTCGATGGTGTCATCCATCCGAGGGTCTGTCGAGGGCGAGTGTTGAGCGAGCGGGCAATGGCGTCGAGTTCCCGTTGTGAGCACTGCGAGAGGTCAGCCGACTTGGGCAAGTACTGACGGAGGAGTCCGTTGGTGTTCTCATTGCTTCCTCGCTGCCACGGGCTCTTCGGATCGCAGAAGTAGATCTGCACACCGGTGTCGACAGTGAACTCAACGTGCTGGGCCATCTCCTTGCCTTGGTCCCAGGTGACGGACCGGCGGACCTGGGCGGGGAGGGTGAGTATCCGTTTGGTCATGGCTTTCCTGACCGACTCCGCCCCGTGTCCGGTGGGGAGCTTCAGGAGGATGACGTAGCGGCTGTGCCGCTCGACCAGGGTGCCGATGGCGGTCATCTTCCGGCCGAAGATGAGATCGCCGTCCCAGTGACCGGGGACGGCCCGGTCCTCGACTTCCGCCGGCCGCTCGGAGATCATCACCATGTTGCGGATTTGGCCCTGGCCGACCCCGCCCTTCGTGAAGGCCTTGGCCCTCCGCATGGCTCTGCCCGTTCTCAGGCACGTATGCAGCTCTTTTCGCAGCGCACCACGTCCCTGAACGAAGAGGGACTGGTAGATGGTCTCGTGAGACACCTGCATCTCCGGGTGGTCGGGGTAGGTCTCAGCCAACCACGCGGCGATCTGTTGGGGAGACCACAAGGCCTCCAGCTTCCGTTCCACCGTCGAGCGAAGCCGTCGGCACTGAGCGATCTTGGTCCGCTTGGGACGCAGCGCCCTCTTCATGGCCCCCTTGTCGGCCACCAGGGCCCGGTACCTTCGTCGGCCACCGTTGGCATTCACCTCACGACACACGGTCGAGGGCGATCGCTCTAACCCTGCGGCGATGCCTCGGATGGAGAGGCCAGCGGCCAACCCTCTCGAGATCTCTTCCCGCTCGGCCAACGACAGCCGCAGTTCGGAGCGTTCACGAGCCGTCGGCCTGGTCCCTCCGTGGTCAGCGATGAATCTCCGCAGCGAGGAGTTCTGTCTGTCCAGATGCTTGGCGATGCGTTTGACGGGAACTCCGGCCTCCCGCATGTCCCAGATCGTCTTCCGTGTCCTCTTCCGAGAACCGGCCATGTCGACACCTCCTGATCGGTGAACTCATCGTTCGCCAATCACGGCGGCGTTGCAATGACCGATTGAGGACACAGCCGTTGGGTGGCAGGCGATAACTGCCGCCGAGCCGGCGTTTAGGCCATCCCAGGGCGATGGGCTGCTCGCTGGATCTGGGCGACCTTCTGTCCGAGTTGAGGTTGCTGGTGCAGCAACGCCCTCTTGATTCGGAAACATCACTGAATGGTCCGTACTCTCTGCGCAAGTCATTTACAGTTCGATGTCCGCATAGAGGCGGTGGCGGTCGAGCAGACTGAAACACCGGTCTTCGCAGGCGTGGGCGATGAGGGGATCGATCTCGTACTTCGCCTTGGCTGTGGATGACGCCGGTGTCGTGGCTCTCAGGGCAGTGACTATGACGTCGGCGACTTCGTCGATCTCATCTGGCCTAAATCCCAGCGTGGTCAGTGCCGGTGTGCCAAGTCGAATTCCCGAGGTGTACCAAGCGCCGTTGGTGTCACCTGGCAATGAGTTGCGATTGGTGACCACCCCTGCGTCAAGCAGGGCAGCCTCAGCTTGACGGCCGGTGAGTCCGAAGCTGGAAGCCACGTCCAGGAGCACTAGATGGTTGTCAGTCCCCCCAGTGACGAGCCGTGCACCTCGCCGCATCAGACCTTCCGCCAGAGCACCTGCATTCTCTACGATCTGGACGGCGTAGGCAGCGAACGAAGGCTGGCGAGCTTCAGACAAGGCAACGGCCTTGGCGGCCATCACGTGAGGCAGCGGGCCACCGAGGACCATAGGGCATCCCTTGTCTACGTAGGGTGCGTACTCCTCGGTGCAGAGGACCAGTCCGCCCCGAGGTCCGCGCAGTGACTTGTGGGTGGTGGAGGTCACGACATCGGCGTGGGGCACCGGATCGAGGTCACCGACCAGCACTTTCCCGGCCACTAGTCCGGCGAAATGGGCCATGTCGACCATGAAAGTGGCGCCGACGTCGTGGGCGATCTCAGCCAAGATGGCGAAATTGGGATTCCGGGGGTAGGCCGAGTACCCCGCCACGAGCACCAGCGGACGGAACTCTCTCACCTGGGCCGCGATGGCGCCGTAGTCGAGGAGTCCGGAAGCGGAATCGACCCCGTAACTAGCCTGGTCAAAGAGCTTTCCGGAAATATTGGGTCGGAACCCATGGGTGAGGTGCCCACCGGCGTCGAGAGCCATGCCCATCATGCGCTGGGAGTGCAGTTCGTTGCGCAGTTGATCCCAGCTCACGGAGTCAAGGTCGTTGACGTGAGCCGCCCCAGCCTCGTTGAGGAAAGGCTGCTCGACTCGGTGGGCAAGGATGGCCCAGTAAGCAACCAGGTTGGCGTCGATCCCCGAATGAGGCTGGACGTATGCGTGATCGGCGCTGAACAGTACTTTGGCGTGGTCGGTGGCCAATGTCTCGATCCGGTCAACCATCTCGCATCCGGCATAGAAGCGATGGCCCGGAGTGCCCTCGGCATACTTGTCGGACAGCCAGTTACCCATGGCCAGCAGGACGGCCGGTGAGGCGTAGTTCTCTGAAGCGATGAGCTTCAGTTGTCGCCGTTGGGACTCCAGCTCACCCACGATGGCCGCTGCCACATCTGGTTCGGCGGCAGAGATCACCTCCAACGCCGATCGATAGGCACTCGCTACGACTGGATTGGGCACCACGCGCTCCTTCGGACGACATCGAGTCTTCGCCCAGGCGCACGGCTCTATTCGGCAGGCTGCCGACGGGTCGGTCCCCGGTGGTACTCCACCCAGACGCCAGTAGCGACCCGGTCCAAGGATAGCTCTAATGAGCTGCGGAGAGGTATGAACCCGGTCGAAGGATGACTCGGAGGCGCCCGTGGAAGGATCGGCGCGCCGGCCTGAGCTCTGGAAATGCCCCCCACCCGCCGCCCATATCCAAAGAGGGGCATGCCTTCGATGTGCCGTTTGATGGCAGGTGATAACCGCCGCCTGTAGTTCGGCCCCGCGATGGTCGTTCGTCAGCGAGCTACGCCAATCCTCGCTGTCGGGTACGGGTCGTTACACTCCCAATCCCGGGACGATCTTGATCATCTGCAGAGCCGGGTTGTCAGGGTCCCAGAGATCGGAGAACTCTTCGAGTGGGCGAAAGCCGCAACTGAAATAGAAGGCTCAGGTGTTCTCGTATCCGGCATCGGGCTTGCTCGGAGCGAGCGTCTTGACCTGAAGAAACTCCACGCCATCGGCGGCCAGTATGCCTTCGGCATACTGATGAAGCGCCTGGCCGATGCCTTGGCGATGGAAGTCCAGCAAGACACCCATTACGAATACCTCGGCGGCATAGGGGCTGTGTCTAATCAGGGTGAGCAGCCCTACCTCCCTGCTTCCCAGCGAGGCGATGACCCGTGGGCGACCGATCGGCTACAGCGACGTAGTTCTCAATCGATGCCGGAATGCCAAACCAGCTCGGGAGAGCTCCAAGGATTTTGCGGCAGGTTTCCCCCGCTCCCGCAGGACGATCTCGAATTCGAAGGTCACCGTGAAGCGCCACTCGCACAGCATCCCTCGTGGACACCCCCAGAGTCTCCGACCACCGGCTCGGGTCGTGTTATCGAGGGTCGTGCGCTTGCCGCGCCGCTAACCGCCCATGAACGGCACTTCCGGGCGTGTGGAGATGTGGATGGGTGAAGCTGTCCAGAGGTTACGAGACCGCCGGACCGAAAGCCATCAGCTGGTAGGACTGAGGAGCTACTCCATCTGAGACTAGGAAAGCGCCTAGAAACCAGGTGCTCTCCAAGTGCCCGCCCTCATGAACAGACCCCAGAGGACAAACAGGGCACCGATAGCGGTTAGCCCAAGGGGGACCCACAGCGGCATGTCGTCGGTCGAGGGAGGTCCGGTATCTCCATCCGGGCGATGCAAGCTCGGTCAACCAAGGTTATTGACGCAGGTGTTCCCATCATTGTTACTGTTCGTCCCATCCGGGCAGGTGGTGTACGACCAGATGACACCAGTCAGGTTGGCACCGGACAGGTTGGCACCAGACAGGTTGGCGTAGGTCAGGTTGGCGCTGGACAGGTTGGCATCGGCGAGGTCGGTGCCCGCAAGATTGGCGCCATAGAGATCGGCGCTGGTGAGATTGGCCGTCGGGCCAACCAGATAGCGGACGTGTGCCCCCACCAGCGCCCACTCCGACGGCAGGGAGGCGGGGGTTCCTGTGATGGATCCGCCCGAGACGACACCGGTGAGGGTGGCACCAGCGAGGACCGTGCCTTGCAGTTCGGAGCCCTTGACAGTGGCATCCGTCAGGTTGGCGCTGGTGAGGTTGGCGCTGGTGAGGTTGGCTCTGTAGAGGTCGGCGCCCATAAGATTGGCGCCGCCGAGATTGGCGCTGCTCAGATCGGCCTGGGGGCCGACCAGGTAGCCGTCGACGAGAACCCAATTCGACGGCAGCGAGGCCGGGGTCCCGGTGATACCTCCGGCGACGACTTTGGTCAGCGTGGCACCAGAGAGGTTGGCACCGGCCAGGTTCGCGGACGTCAAGACCACCAGTTCGAGGTTGGCGCCCGAGAGGTTGGCGCCCGAGAGGTGGGCGCCGGTGAGGTTGGCTTTATATAGGTTGGCGCCCACGAGATTGGCGCCGCTGAGATTGGCGCTGGTCAGATTGGCCTGGGGGCCGACCAGGTAGCCGTCGACGAGAACCCAATTCGATGGCAGCGAGGCCGGGCTCCCGGTGATACCTCCGGAGACGACATTGGTCAGCGTGGCTCCAGAAAGGTCGGCACCGGCGAGATTGGCATCCGCCAGCGTCGCATTCTTGAAGTTCGCGTTCATCAGGTTGGCACCGCTGAAGTTGACGCCAGTGAGATTGCAATTCGCGTAGTCCGCACCTGCTTGGGGCGGAGCGCTGCAGCGGCTCGGTACTCGGGCTGCCGCCGAGTCCGCTGGGACCAACGCCACCAGCGCAAATACAGGCGCAACTCCAAGCAGGAGACAACAACCGAACCATCTGGTCCCGCGGAATGACGGCATGGCGCCCTCCGACACCGGTGGAACCAAGAACTTCCTGGAGCACTTTGGTGTGTATGGCAATGGTAGACCCAAGGCCAGGGTGGGTCCACCGTTGATACGCCGAGAGGCCACAATGCCCACAATGCTCCCGGTCTCCGTGACTCCTCGGGCCGTTGAATGTCCCGAACACCGGATATGCGCCGCCCTTGACCGGCACATGTGGAGCATGGATCCTCATGTGAAAATGAGACCCATGCCGAGAACTACTTCGACGCGCAGATCGCGAAAAGCGACGCGGTCAGATGGCCGGAGATCTTTGAGCCCGCCTTCGTTGACGCGGCCGTAAGCTTCATCGCCGATCTAGCAGGAACCGGCCCTGCTCTTGAACTCGGAATCGGGACCGGTCGCCTCGCATTGCCGCTCAGTCAGCGGGGCGTTGGCGTGCATGGGATCGACCTGTCGCCAGCCATGATTGCGGAGCTGCAGGCGCAACCGGGATCGGACGGCATCCCTGTGACGATCGGCGAGTTCGCCACCACAACGGTGGACGGAACGTTCACTCTCGCCTATCTCGTACGTAACACGATCATGAATCTGACCACGCAAGACGAGCAGGTCGAGTGCTTCCGCAACGTAGCTGAGCATCTGGCAACCGGGGGGTGCTTCGTGATTGAGGTCGTGGTTCCCGACCTCCAATGCCTGCCGCCCGGTGAAACCGTTCGTGCATTTACGGTGACTTCGACGCATCTCGGCTTCGATGAGTACGAGGTCGCGACACAGGCTTTGAACTCCCACCACTACTGGAAGTTCGATGGACAACTTGAGACCTTCTCAGCGCCGTTTCGCTACGTCTGGCCCTCCGAGCTGGACCTCATGGCGCGACTCGCAGGAATGACATTGCGGGAGCGCTGGAGTGACTGGAACCGGGAGCCTTTCACGAGCGATAGCAGGAGCCACGTCTCGGTTTGGCAGAAAGCCTCGTAGTGGAGGCCTGCCCCCGAAGGCCGGATATGCCCTGTCTCCGTCCTCAGGGAATGGCGAAGTCGAATAGAATTGATCGTCAACGGCTGTGTACGAAGCTCCTACCGACCTGACAGTCATAGGCACCTTCCAGGTTCCAGAGAACTCCATCGCCACATGCGTTTTCCGTCTGTCTCGTCCACCTTGACGGCGGTCCCGGTCGTGATTGTCACTGGGATGGCACGGCTGGCTGGTTCGTGCCCATGACCCTTCGGAGCCAGCCACATTCACCGGACACGCCAACTAGTGGCCTTCGCTTGGGAGCTTCGAGAGTTGCACTACCAGCGGTTGTGCGGTTGGGTGAATCTCCACGACCGCTCCCTGGCGACCCCCACAGGTATATATGCGTTTGAAAGACGCACCCACGGCCCGAGCATACGTCTGAGCCAAGAGGGATCTGGAACGCCTGGCACCTGTGGCCGGGACCGCGACACTTCGCTGCGTCAACATCTAGCCTCCGGGAGATGGATCCGAAGAGGAGGCCCATGTACGCAATCGTGACCAACGTAAGAGTTGAGAATCCGGAAGAAGCCCGCCTGCTCCTGCCGGAAGCGAGAGAAGCCCTCGTCTCTCGCGCACCCGGCATCGTGTGTGGCTACTGGCTGGAACCGATCGAGGGCATTGGAACGTCCGTCCTGGTCTTTGAGACCAAGCAGCATGCGGAAGAGGCTGCAAAGTATCCGGTGCCGCCGATGCCAGGCGTCACCCAACTTGACCTAACCGTCCGTGAAGTGTTCGCACACGTCTGATGTGTTGAGGGTGCCCCCGATCGCCGGGTAGCCGGGCCATCCCGGAGGTGGATCCGAAAGACCACTGTCATTGTTGGGGGATGCCTCGACCACTTGGGCGCCCTTATGCTGATCTCGGGCCTACTCGAGGAGGGTTTGTGGACAGGCCATTGATCACCTTGGCAGAAGTGACACTCGACTACTGCGACGGCGACCTCTAGCCCGAAATTGCCCTGGTTGAGACTTCTCGGCAGACGCTTCGGTACATTTGGGTCGACGTGGGACCTTCGTCGACCATCACATCAGCAGGCCCTTGGCAGGAGCCTCCCCGGCAACCGTGCTGCCCCGGACGCAGCGTCACTAGTCCGGCGCCACGTTGGATAGCCTCACCACCATGAGACGACGAGGCCGGACGGACCAGCCCTCGGAAGCCGACGTGAGTTCGGACTTCCTGAGGCTGTACTACGACAAGGGAGACCGCGTCGATCGGGGCGCGACCTGGAAGGAGACCCACTGGATGGGAGTTCCCGTTCAGAAGATCCCCATGGACCTGTGGCTCTACCAGGAGATCCTGTTCACCGACCGGCCGGACATCATCATCGAATGCGGTACGGCCTTTGGCGGTAGCGCGCTCTATATGGCGGGAATCCTGGATCTCCTCGGTTCGGGATCAGTCATCACGGTTGACATCGATGATTGGAAGATCGAGGTGCCCGGCTACTCCGGACGCCAGGACCATCCACGAATCACCTACGTGAAGGGTTCCTCCACCGACCCAGAGATCATTTCCAAAGTGACCGCTCTGATACCCGAAGGGTCCAAGGTCATGGTCATCCTGGACTCCGATCACAGCTGCGAGCACGTGCTGGGCGAGCTCCATGCATACGCCTCACTGGTGAGTCCAGGACAGCTCCTCATCGTCGAGGACACGATGCTGAACGGGCACCCGGTTCATGCCAACTTTGGTCCCGGCCCGATGGAGGCACTGGACGCATTCCTGCCCGGAGCTCCCGACTTCTCGATCGATCCGATTGGTGAACGGTTCCTCGTGTCGTTCAACCCTCGGGGCTATCTTCGACGCCGCTAGAACCACTCGGACCCGCCCGGGTCGAATCGGGGGGAGCCGGCCCAACCCCGCGTTATTGCCGACCGGAGATCCGATCGACCAGATCTCGGATGCGGATCATGGCCCGATCACCGCCGACGAGGGCGTCCTGCAGCTGGCGAAGCCGGTCGGCATCCGACACGGACTCGGCGTTCGCTTCCACATTGAGGCGTGCGACCGAGAGGGCAGCTCCCGTGATTTCGGCCGCCGCGGCCAGGTCCACACGGATCCCCGAGGCGACCGAGGGGGCGAGATCCTCCATCAGTCCGACCAGGCGAGCGGCGAGCCCGAGGATGCCCAACTGGGGTCCGATGGCGGCCGCCTGTGCGTCCTGGAGCGCCTTGGATCGGGCTGCGTCCAGGCCCGACGACCCCCCCGGGAGCGACAGTGCAGACATCAGGGCGTCGACCGATGCTGCGTCCTCCTCCATCAGGTCCATCGATTCGGCGACCAACTCCTCGCACGCGGCAACCACCGACGCGCCTGCGTCCGGCGGGACAGGAACAACGCCCCCGGAGGTGTGGGCGGTGGACCGGGCCACCATCGCCACCAGGGCCGACGCCTGGGCCGCGGACAGTGCCGCAGCCGCGCCACCGGTGGGAGCGGTTCGGCGTCGACCCAGCGCCGCCAGGTACCCCCGGATGGACTGGTCCCGCAGCGTCACCGGGCCCGACTCACGGATCGCGTTCCCCGACTCACCGGGACCACCCCCCAGCAGGGTGGAGGCACCGGAGCAGAGCCACTCGATGACGTCTCCAGCGCCTCGGACCTCGGTGAGCATTCCCACACCCTGTCCAGCATCCACCGGACCGGTGGGTCCGGGCTGGGCTCGCAGCGAGTCCGCCAGCGTCGCCCTCACGGACCATTCCTCGGCAACCTCACGCTCCCGACCGACCCACTCCTCCGACAGGCTGCCCTTGAGGATGCGCTCGGGAAATCTCGCCGGCCACCCATACCCCAGGGCGATGTCAAAGATCCTGGTGACGACGGTCTCGTCCGCCTCGAGGAGGGCCAGCCGGGCCGCCTCCGACGTCAGCGACTCCAAGCACGCGGCGAACCCGGTTCCGATCCAGGCGCCCGACGCCCCGGCGGCCAGGACAGCGGCCAGGCCGCGTGGCGAGGCGATCCCGCCCGAGGCCAGTACAGGGAGCGACACCGCTTCGAGTACACCGTCGAGGAGGGGCAGCGTGCCGAGCCTGGGATCCCCGTGACCTCCGCCCTCGGCTCCCCTCGCAACCACCACATCGATTCCGGCGTCTTGGGCTCGGCGCGCCTCTTCCACGGTGCAGATCTGGGTGACCGCGAGTGACCCGACCGATCGCACTTGCTCGACCCAGGTCCACCGTTCGCCGAAGCTGACCGAGATCAGACGGGGTGACGCGGCCATCGCCGCCTCCAGGAGGGCCGGTTCCCGCTGCAGCGCCCAGTCGAGGAGTCCGATACCAAACGGAAGCTCGTTGGCCCGGACCCGGGGAACCTCCCGCTCGATGAGATCCACCGACCCGGCGCTCCCCACCCCGATCATTCCCAGGCCACCGGCGGCGGACACCGCCGCAGCCAGCTCGCCCCCTGCCACTCCACCCATCGGGGCGTTCAGAACCGGGGCCCGGAGCCCGAGCTGCTCCGACCAGGCGGTGGCCAGCACGGGGGCTCCCGTCACCGACCGCATTCGTGCCGATGCGGCCCCCCGACGAGGAAGGACCCGCATTCCGGACAGACCTGACCCGCCCAGCAGGCCGGATCACCGCCCTGTTCGAGATCCGACCCTGCCGGCGGCAGGATCACCTCCGCCGATGGTGCGGCCTCGGCACCGGGACTCCGGTCCACGGCGAAGAAGTCGATCGTGAACCGGACCGTCCCGAGAGGCTGCACCTCGTGGACCACCCCCGGGGGAATGTCCTGAACTCCGGAAGCAACGAGGACAACGTCGCGGCTGGGCGTGGTGGCGGCCCTGAACCGCAGCTGCCCCTCGGTCACGGTGAGCCTCCCCCACGTCCCTTCGGCCATCCGGTGAGATCCGAGCAGACCGGGCGGAAGGCTCACTTCATCCCAGCGCGGGCTCGATCGAACGAAGCGGAGTGCTCGGGGCAGCTGGGTGCGCTCGCAGAGGGGGCAGTCGAGGGGCCCTCCGATCCGTCCGTCGCGACCGGCCTCGTCCACCACCCACCCCCGATCCTGAAACGGGGGCCGGTGCCGGACGTGCTGATCATGCCCGCAGGAGAGCTCGGCCACCCACTCGCCGTCCGGGTCGGCATGGAATCCGACGATCGCCCGCTCCATGGGACCAGCGTAGCGACCGGGGTCAGCTGGTCCTCAGGGTGGCCAGAGGACGATGTTCCCCGTTACGCATGCGAGGACGCGGGCCAGTTGACACCTTCGACCTCCGGGGCCAGTTGGCGATCACCGGTCCCTTCGAGCAGGTCGGCGGTCGAGGCGGCGTCGTTCCCGACCACGGGGCCCTCAGGCGAGCAGGTCCGGCAGGACAGTCATGTGGGAGAAGACCGAGACGCCTTCTCTGGTCAGTTTCTTCGCCGCGGTCACGCCGCCGGCGAATCCGAAGACGGTCATCCCGGCGGCGACGCCCGCGCTGACCCCCGATGCGCTGTCCTCGACGACCGCGCACCGAACGGGATCGGCCCCCATCCGCTCGGCCGCGTGCAGGAAGATGTCCGGGGCCGGCTTGCCGTGTTCGACTTCGTCAACACTGAAGATCTTCCCAGCGAAACGGTCGAACAGCCCGGTGAGGCCCAGAGTGAAGGCCATCTTCTCGTGGCTTCCGCTCGATGCCACGCAGACCGGCAGTTCGATCCGGTCCAGGGCGTCCTCGATCCCCACCACCGGCTCCAGCTCGCTCTCGTACGCCTGCCGGTACCAGGGCTCGAACTCGACCCCCCAGTTGACGGCCCGCCCGATCTTGCGCTCGATCTCGGACTGCATGTACTGCGCCGACCGCCCCACGAAGCGGTCGATGACCTCGGATTCGGTGAGGGGCCAGCCGAGACGCTCGAGGATGCGGACCTCGGTCCGAACCGCCAACCGTTCACTGTCGACGAGCACCCCGTCACAATCGAAGATCACGAGGTCGAACTGATTCACGTCCCCTACCAAGCTTGTCTCACGTCCAGCTACGAGATCCCGAGGTCTCGTCCTCCATCCGCCAACCACTCCATGAGCAGGCCGGTCGTCTCACCGGAATCCAGATCAGTATTGTCCAGAACGCATCGCTCGTACTGGCCGAGGTGCTCGAAGGCGTGCCACAGCAGACGGATCGGACCTTCGGCGGTCAGCGCGGGGTGGCCGGCGGTCCTCTCGTGGCCCAGCCTCCCGGTGGCTCGTGCGAGGCAGGTCTCGAGGGAGGGCCTCAGCACGAGGTAGTCAGCGGTCACAACGGCTCGTTCCGTTTCGTCGCGGACCAGGTCCAGATACCAGGGCCCGAAGATGCCTTCGACAACGGTGAAATACCCGCCGCCGGCCATTCGGGTGGCAGCGGCAATGGTGGCGCGGATGACGGCCCGGTTCTGGCCGTCCGCCGCCCCCTCCCACGGCGGGAGGTGTCCGTTGACGATGGTGGTCCAGAACCAGTCAGATTCGATGCACACCGATCGGGGCACGTGGGCCGCCAGGAGTCGACCCACCGTCGTCTTCCCCGCACCCGGCGGGCCGGTCACGATGACCAGCGGCCCTGTCATGTGACGGGCGCCTCCCGAACGGGGCCCCGCCGGCCGACTTGATCGGTCCGATCCCGCTCCCGCCCCTCATCGGGTCGATGGTCCGGCACGCGACGATGCTACGGGGTGACGACCAGGCGGCCCGATCCGACCGACATCCGACCCGATCGTTGGGCCCCGCCACATCGGGGTGGTCCTGCGACCCTCACCTCCCGGGGGCATAATTCCGAAATGACGAGTATCGATCTGGGCGGGGTCCGACTGACCCGGGTGGGATATTTCGACGTACCCCTCGACCCCGGTGTGATCGGATTCACGAGCCGCCAGGTCGCCGCCGTACCGTGGGCCAGCCCGACCTGGGCCACGCCCGCCGGCCAGGTCCTGATTGGTCAGGCGGTCTGGGTGATCGAGGCCGGAGATCGGACACTCGTCGTTGACCCGTGTGGGGCGGCGGACGCCTTCCTGCGCACCGGTCCCGCCGCCGTACTGCACCAGGAGGAGGTCGTCACGGCGCTGGCCGACGCCGGCTTCGCCGTCGACCGTGTGGATTCAGTGGTTCTGAGCCACCTCGACGGCATCGGGATGACCGCCGTCGTCGGCGGCGACGACCGGTGGTCTCCGTTCTTCCCCAACGCGAAGGTGTTGCTCAGCACCGACGAGCTAGCCCACATCGGGTCGAATCCCGGCCTGGGGGGCGCCCCGGTCCTTGCCGAATTGACACGTCAGGGGGTGGTCGAAGGACTGTCCGCTCCCCGGTCGGTCGCACCCGGGGTCGCGGCCGAGCAGGTCGGTGGTCATTCGCCTGGACACCTGGTCCTGCGGATCGGGGATGATGCCGTGTTCATCGGCCATCTCGCGGTCAGCCCCCTCCAGGCGACCGCCGGGGTCCAACCGTCCCTGCATCACGACGCCGTCAGAGCGATGGATGCCCTGGAACTCGAGCTCCGGTGGGCCCGCGATCGGGACGCACTGGTCATCGGACCTCTGTGGCCCGCCCCTGGTGCCGCTCGGGTGACCGGGCCCCCCTGGATCCTGGAGCCGGTGGAACCCACCGCCTCCGGTGCGTGATCCGCCACCCTCCGCCTACGGATGACGAGACCCGGTCCGGTGGCTGTCGGATGCCGCCGTGGGCCTTCGGGTCGGGACCACCCGGGGCCCCGTGGTGACCCCGCGTCCGGGCCGACGTTCCCTGGCCGTTCCGGACACGGGGGTTGGGATCCGAGCCGAGCGGGGCGGATGACCGTTCGACCCACCCGGCCCAGCCAGGGTCCGGGAGGAGTGGCGGATGGTCGCCCTCACGCCCGTTCAGACACCCCGAGTGGCGGGAATATCACAACCGGTGCGGCTTGAGGGCACAACACCTCTCCGGGCGTTGACAGGCCCTCCCATCTTGATTGAGATGACAGATCGCAGGGACTCACGCGGGCAACACCGCTGCCGCCGACTGATGCGCCACATCAGGCACAGGAAAACCGAGCGGCAACAGACGGGGGGTAATGATGAAGCGTCGGAAGAGGATCATCTGGTGGGAGCCGGGAGTGGCCGGTCGACCGACGGCCCGACCCGGCCAGGTCCCGGAGTACGACGAGTGGGCCCGACACCACGTGGACGGGTTCGAACCACCATCGGCCTACGTGCCGCCACCCGAACCGAGGGTAGCCGGGGCCATCCCCGAGCGACTCCTGACCCTCGGCGAGGCCCTGACCCAGTCCCTCGCCGAGCAGGGCCACTCGGTCCCCTTGGCGGCGGCGGCCGTCGGCACCACCTCGGACCAGTTCATCGATTGGGCACTCGACCGGACCGATCCCGGCGCATCGTACGACCGGGCGGTGATGGCCTATCTGGGAGTCGACTACTACACGCTCCGGGGGCTGACCTTGCGCTCACAGATGAGAAGGGTCCAGCTCCGCATCCACCGGCTGCCTGCCTGACAGCTGCGACCGCCGGGCGCCCATGCCCCGGCCGGGGCTCGGCCGGGGCTCACCGCTGGTGGCGACGACCGGCCCAATCCCGGAGCAGGAGCATCCCGGACGTGACGATCCCCACCAGCGGGAGCCATACGATGTCATACCGCCCAGCGACGAGAGCGCCGGCGGCCGCCGCCACCCACGCCAACAGTAGAAGCCTGAACCATGTTCGTCGTCGCGGGGCGAGCACCACCGGGCCGAGGTAGCGCTGCCACCCCGTGCCTTCGGTGGGCCGGGAAGGAGCGGGCTGGTCGCGACCGGCTCGGTCCGGGCTCATGGAACGCGGTCGATGAAATCCCGACGGAGTCTGGCCGCGGCCTCGGGTCCCTGCCGCGGCCACCAGTGGCCGAGCCCGTCCAGCATTTCGTGCCGGGCGCCCGGCATCCGGCCTATGGCACGGGAATACCCCACGCCGCCGAAAGGGTCGTCGGTGGGACAGAACAGCTGACCCGGAGCCGTCGTCGGCGACCAGGCTCGCCATGGCCGATGAGATCGATTGGACCATCGCTGCGTTCGAGCTCGCCCACCAACCAATCCACCTGCTCGTCCTGGGTGGCGGCGAAACCCGGCGGCCGCGGAACACCGAATCCTGGCCGGGAGAGCGGCACCGAACCCCCTCCCAAGAGGCGGTCGGACCTGGGCCGTTTCGGGTACGCCACGCACCAAAGCGAACATCTTGCCAGGCTAGCCACGAGGGTCCGGTGCCACTGCCGTCGACACCCCTGTCCCGTAGATAGCTACCCTCGGTTGCAACTTTCTCCTAGACGGCGGCGATCCACCGACCTAGCTTCTTGGAGGGGGCTTGACCGAAGGGAAGCGGATCACGTGACCCGATTCGAGGAGATCGAGCAGTGGGAGGCCGAGGTTTCCGCGATATCCCAGCGGATGCTGTCCACGTTGACCGGCGCCGAGAAGGCCGCCGGCAACGGGTCGTCGGCGCTCCTGGCGGCAAGCGATCAGCTGGGCTCGGCCGCTCGCGACGTCCAGCTGTGGCTGGCCGACAACCAGTGCCCACGGGCCGAGATCGACGACCGCCTGCGTCGGACACTGCGCTCCACCCGGGTGCTGGCCCGTCTGTTCGAACTCGAAGCTGACAACCCCGGGGGGCCCAACCTGAGGGTCATCAACCAGGAGATCGACGGACTCATCGGGATGATCGGCAATACCTTCGCCGCCCTCAGCAACCATCGCAGGTACTGACCGGACCACCCCCGCCATGCTCGCCGGCACCCTCGGTCGGCGCGACCGACCCGGCGCTCACCCGGCCCAGGCCGCGGCGTCCGAGCCCAGGGGTCGTGCCGGTCGAGTCCAGCGGAGCGGTGCTCCGTCAACCACCAGGGGTGGAGGGATCCGCCGAGCCCGTCCCCACGTCGTCCGTTCGATGGGTCCGCCCGCCCACGCCGTCTCGAGCGGGTCGTTGCCCGCCGGGCCGGGGTCCCGGCCCGCCTCGACGAGCAGTGAAGCCACTCTGGCCAACGACGTTCGCCAACGGCTCCCGGTGCCGTCGGTGAGGCGGCGGGCCAGGCCGGTGATGGCGGCGCCCGCCAGCAGATAACCGGTGGCATGGTCCAGGGCCTGTACCGGCAGGGGCACCGGGCGGTCGACCCCGGCCGCCCGGCGACCGGTCTCGGCGATCCCCGTGCTCATCTGCACGAGGCTGTCGAACCCCCTCCGGGTGGACCACGGCCCGCTCCACCCGTAGGCATCCAAGCTCACGTCGACCAGTCCTGGACGACATTCGGACCGTGCGTCCGCCCCGAGGCCCAGTCGCTCCAGGGCATCCGAGCGGTACCCGTGGACCATGATGTCCGCCGAGCCCAGAAGGGTCAGCAGCCGGTCACGACCGGCGGGTGTGCGAAGGTTCAGGCGGGCGCAGTGCTTTCCCAGGGTGACCTCCGGGGCGAGGGCCGGCTCGTCCCATCCGGGAGGGTCGATCCGGAGGACGTCGGCGCCCCATCCCGCCAGCAGTCGTGTGGCGACGGGACCGGCCAACACCCGGGTGAGATCGAGAACCCGGACCCCGAGGAGCGGTCGGTCGGAGGTGCCCTTCCACTCCGAGACGCCGGGCCGGCCGCCGGGCACCGGCTGGCGGGCCATCAAGGGCTCAGCAGAGACGGCTCGACCCTGCGGGTGGTCCAGCCACTCCCCATGGGTTCTCATGGTCGCCGCCGCGCCCCCGGCGGCCACCACCGCCGATTCGAGCTCGGCGCCCTTCCAGCCCCTCGTGGCGCGGGCCACCTCGGCTCGGGAGGGGGACACCCCCAGTGCGTCGAGGACCGCCGTTCGGTGGCGGGGAGCGTTGGTGTGCAGCTTGATCCACCCGTCCCGGGTGGCGTAGTCACCGGCCAGTGCGTCCCACGCCGGGGGCAGTTCGAAGTCGAGCGGCCGGAGCGACGCCGCGAACCAGGCCGAGGCCAGGTCCCGGTGGACGCGGACCGGTGGCAGCCCCGCTCCGTCGAGCGCTCCCACCAGTTCGGACAACGCCGCACCGGCGGATCCGATCGAAGCCTGAGCCAGATCACTCACGGAGAACGCCGAGGCCAGCGAACCGCCTCGCCCCAAGGTGACCGGGCTCCTCGGACCATCGAGGGACAGAGCCGTTCGGAGCTGCTCCAACAACGTCGCGGCGACCCGGCTCATGTCGACCATGGTGGGGAATCCGGCCCCCGAGGTCAATCGTGATCTGATCAACGTTCACCGGATCAAGCCGACGGCTCGACCGGCTCGGTCGGATGGCAGATGACCTTGTGGCCCACTGGCCCGATGGCGGCGCCCTCTAGATCGGTCGACCTCGTTGTCGGCCTGGTGCTCATGCTCATCCCCGCCGCCATCCGGCCCCTTGATTCCGAGCGGGAGCTGCTCAACCGGTGTCCGAGTGTCGGGTACCGGAGTCGGGTTCTTGGGTATCGGCCCCACACGCCGGGGGTCGGCCGGTGGCGGTCAGACGGCGACCAACTTCACCTCGATGTTTCCCCGGGTGGCGTTGCTGTAGGGGCACACCTGGTGGGCGGCCTCGATCAGGGTGGTGGTCATGACCGGATCCACGTGGGGAATGTGCACATCCAAATGGACGGCCAAGCCGAAGGCCCCACCCTCGATGGTCCCGATGGTCACCTTGCTGGTGACCGTGGACGCCTCCACACTGACCTTGTGGCGTCGCGCCACCACGGCCAACGCGCTCTGGAAGCAGGCGGCATAGCCCGCGGCGAACAGCGCTTCGGGGTTGGAGGCGTCCCCGGGACCACCCAATTCGGTCGGTGGCCGCAGATCCAGATCGAGGTAGCCGTCCTCACTTCGAACATGACCTGCCCGGCCTCCGATCGCGGTTGCCTCTGCCGTGTAGAGCGGCTTGATCAGCTCGGTCGGCATCCGGAGCTCCCTTCTCCTCGTTCACACGTCCCACCCTTCAACTTCGACGACCGGCCGGTTGTTCCCGACCGGCGAGGTCACTGGTTGGTGGCCAGCCGGGCGCGGAGCTGGGTGGAGGAGGAGATCGACGTGGCGAGTGTCATGGTCACCGACGATCCGACCGACGCCGCGGTGGCTTCGAGGTAGACCGATCCCTCCACCGGGGGGACCACCGACGAGGTGACGTTGGTGGTGGTGTTCTTGGCAAATGTGCCTCCGACCGGTGTCCCGCTCCCTCCACTGCATTTTCCGCTCGACCATGCCACCGCGCAGACGTGCAGGGTGAAGGTGGGCGATCCGGTGGTCGGGTTGGAGATGGTCACCTTGTAGCCGATGCCCACCAGGGCGATGGTTCCCACGTTGGTGACGGTGGCCGACTGGGATGCGGCGGCGGCGAAGGTCAGCGGCGTCGGCGTGACCGTGGCCCCCCACTTGGCCGAGGTCAGCGACGACGAGGCGACCACACCGGCCCTGGCCCCCGTGGCGGACGCCGCGTTCGGCGCCGCGCCCACGGCGACGGTCAGGATGACCGCTCCGGCCGCCACCCGGTCCACGATGCGACGCAGCAGGGAGCGGAGCCGTCTGCCAGCTTCATCGGCGAACCCCGCATCCCCACCGGTCGGTCTCAGCTGGGACCGAGGGCGGCGGATGGCCACTCGGCCTCGTTCTTCGACATGGGGACGATGGGGCATGCGTGGGGCTCCGGAAGGTGGCCGCTGGGTCGGAGGTCGACGCCGCCGCCCACCGGACGGCCGGTCGGACCGGACGGTGGGAGACGAACTCCGCGTCCGGTCCGATCCGGACCGTTCCTGCGGCGAGGGCCGCGGGGCTACTGGTTGGTGGCGATGCCGGTCCGCTGCTGCTCGGTGAAGGTGTAGGCGAGGGTGGTGGACAGACCTTGGATGGTCGGGCTGGGTGCCACGCCGTTGGTCGAGGTCTCGCTGCCCACCAGACCCAAGCTCACCTGCACGTGGGCCACCTGTCCGGTGGCGGCCGCCAGCGATGGGATGTTGGACAGGGCCACCGCTGCTCCCGCCGCGTTCATGGCGCTGACCTGGGTGGCGGCCAGTATCGGCGTGGTCGTACCCGAGCACACTCCGGTGGCCAGCGTCCAGGCCACCGAGCACTGGGTCGCCGTGACCGTCAAGCCCTCGCCGGTGGCAGTGCCGTTGGTCAGGGCGTTGGCCGGGGTTCCCGCCACCCAGAGGGTCATCCCGGCGGCCGAGGCCAGGGTCCCGGTGTTGTTCAGGTCGACGTAGACGTTGTCGGTGTCCCCCGGGGCCATCTTGGCGACAAAGTTGGAGAAGCCGGCGCCCACGTCGGGGCTCAGGGTGAGATTGAGGGTACCGGAGGTCACCGCCTCCGAGCCGGTGGCCACCCCAGACAGCCCGGCGTAGACCCCCGCCGTGGTGAGGAGGCCCACCGAGGCGGCGAACAGACCGGCCAGGACCATCCTCCCGGTCCGCGCGGGCTTGGTCCGACGGGTGTGACGATGCTGCGGCATGACGTGCTCCTTGTCTATGGATACGGGTTACGGATCTATCGATGTGGACGTGACGGCGGCGGCTGTGGGGATGGGACTCAGCGAGCCACGCGTGCCGGTGGATCGGCGGAGTTGGTGGAGTTGAGATCGACCGGTAGGACCCGGGAGCTCGTCCATCCTCCAGGGACGGAGACGATGGGTTTGACCGGCGGTCCGGTGGGAGGGGCCTACAGGGCGGCCCCGATGTGGCTCCCCACCGTCGGTGGGCGCGACGTTGGCCGGAGGATCCGACGGGTGCCGTAGACCCCGACGGTCAGGCCGCCGACCAGCATCAGGATGAGGTGGACCGGCCCCGACACGCCGACCATGAGACGACCCACCCACGGCAGGGACGCCACCACGACGGGCACCCGGGCGGATGCCAGTCGGACGTGCCACGGGTCGGGAGCGGGATTGGCGTCCCCCTTGGTGGTGATGTCCGGATGACTGGCCGGTCCGGACACCGACGTCACCCGGTGGGCATACTCGGCGCGCTCGCCGGGGGGGGAGAACACGATGATCGTGCCGGGGTGGATCGATCGCACCGGGACCTCTTCGGTGACCACCACCGCGCCAGGTTGGAAGGTCGGGCGCATGCTTCCGGACAACACGGGTCGGAACCCGAGGCCCAGGGTCACCACGGCCAGGGCCAGGCCCAGGCTGCTTCCGGCGGCGGCGAGTACCGCCATCGTCATCACTACCCGGCCGGAGGGCGCTTCGGTGCCACGCCGATGTGCGCTACGTCTCACTCCTAGTGCTTCGGGACGTCGGACGGTCAGCTTTAGCAATTTGACAACATTGGTTGCGCAATCGCCGTTGTGCCCCGGCACCGCGGGACCGGTCCCCGGCCGGCTGGGACGGTGTACCGCGCCGCGCCGAATCGGTGGTAGCGCTTAGGATTTGGTCGTGAACACCGAGCGCCGAGCCGCCCTCCAGGAGATCGAGGATCTTCTCGAATCCGCCAAACGTCTCCGCACCGACCTCCGGGTGAAGGAGACCGCCTACCGGAGAACGGCCCGAATGCTCGAGCGAGACGAATCAATCGACGAAGTGCTGGCGGCCAGCGGGGCCCGCGCCGGCCGCCAAGAGCTCACCGACACGATGGCCGACTTCGAGCGCCACCGGCACAGCGCCCGATTGGCCCTCACCGCCGTCGCCCTCGATGAGGGCATGGCCATCGCGCAGATCGGTCGGCACTGGGGATTCTCACGACAGTTGGCCGCCCGGTATGCCCAAGAGGTGCGCGACAAGGCCTGACACCCCGGGTCCCTGGGATCCCCCGGCCGACCTGACGATCCTCTCCGCCTCCCTACACTGGGGTGCGTCGGGTTGAGCAACCGCTTTCCGCCAGGCGGTTGCTCCCCGGCACCTACGTATCATCCGTTCGCTCGGCAGCCTGGCCTCACCCCGTTCGAACGGACCGGGACCCCACCACCGGCGCCTGTTAGATTGCCGACCCGTAAGGGGAGGTGACCGGGTGGGCCGGACCTCCTGTCGTCGAGGGAACGGGGACCGAGCGTGCAT
This sequence comes from uncultured Acidimicrobiaceae bacterium, assembly GCA_963833585.1. Classification (GTDB taxonomy): domain Bacteria; phylum Actinomycetota; class Acidimicrobiia; order Acidimicrobiales; family RAAP-2; genus Bog-756. The sequence goes on from CAWHYF010000005.1 coordinate 1,184,631, forward strand.
GCCCTGACCGGCCATCCGGACTTCCCCCCGAAGAGCGGGCCGAGACCGTGGCCCTACTCCGAGCAGTGACCGTCCGCAGCAGGCTGACCCCGGATGCGTTCAATACTGGTGGCCGGAGGAGGTCGATCGGTCCCACCACTTCCGGTTCTCCGAGGGCCGAGGGGGCCTTCCCGGCCCACCGGGCCCGGCCCGACGAGCACCAATGGTGACCGACCGGGTGCGGCGCACCGTCGCGGCCGGCGCCCGTGTCCTGACCGTCAGCGCGCCCCAACCGGTGACGGGAGGCTAGGCCGATGCGCGGGGTGAGGAACACCGCAGCGGGGATCAAGCTGGTGGACCTGCCCGACCCACCGGACACCGGAGTCCGGGTCTCGGTGACCAGCTCGGGCATCTGTGGATCCGACCTGCACATGGTGTCCTTCGGTCCCTCCCCGGTGACCCTGGGACACGAGTTCTGCGGCAGGCTCGACGACGGCTCGCCGGTGGCGGTGCTCCCCGCGGTGCGCTGCGGTCGGTGTGACCGGTGCCGGGCCGGACAGCCGCAACAATGCACCGAGGTCTTCGGGTCCCTCTACGGAACCAGCCTCGACGGCGGTCTGGCCGACGTGGCGTGGGTCGACCCGAGCTGCGCCACGCCCCTCCCACCCAGCCTCCCCCTGAGCGCCGCCTGCCTGGTCGAGCCCCTCGCCGTGGCCCTGCACGGCGTCCATCGGGCCGGCGTGGACCCCGGTACCCAGGTGTTGGTGATCGGCGCCGGGCCGATCGGCCTGTGCTCGGTGGCCGCCGCCCTCGGCTCGGGCGCATCCGTCGACGTGCTGGGCCACCGGCCGGAGCGGCTCGGAGCGGCCGAACGGCTCGGTGCCGGCCGGACCGTCGGCACCGGATACGACGTGGTGCTCGACGCGGCCGGCACCCAGGGCTCGATGGACCAGGCCACCGAGCGGGTGCGTCCGGGCGGCACGGTCGGGGTACTCGCCAACTACTGGGACCCGGTGTCCGTCGGAATGGGCCTCCTCATCAAAGAGGCCATCCTGGTCCCGGCCTTCACCTACGGCCACTCCCACCAGGGCTCGGAGTTCGAGGAGGCGGTCCGACTCCTCGACACCACCCCCGACCTCCCTGGCGCGGTGATCACCCACCGCTTCCCCCTGGCGGACGCGGCGGAGGCCTTCCGGGTCGCCGCCGACCCCGGGTCGGGAGCCATCAAGGTGGTGGTGGAGCCGTGACCAGGCTGGTGTTCACGGCGGCCCGCGTGGTCGACGGCGACGGCACCGTCCTCCCCGACGGCCACGTGGTGGTGCACGACGACCGCATCGTCGCGGTGGGCTCCGGCCCCTTCGCCGATTCCCGTCCCGGTGACCGGCAGGTCGATCTCGCCGGCCGAACGATTATGCCGGGGATGGTCAACTGCCACTTCCACGCCACGTACCACAACCTCGGCTCCTCACCGGCCCCGTTCGGGCTCGAGGAACCGATGGCCCTCCAGGCCGTCCGGGCCGTCAACAGCCTCGGGCTCCTGGTGGAGAGTGGGTTCACCAGTGCGGTCTCGGCCGGAGCCCCGTTCGCCATCGACGCCTCCATGAAGGTGGCCATCGAGCGGAAGCTGATCCCGGGTCCGCGCCTGGTCCCGTGCAGTCGCGACGTGAGTACCACCGGTCACGCCGGCGACCGGAGTTATCCGCCCCATTGGCAGGTCGGGGCGCTCGGAGCCATCCGCCCCAGCGACGGGCCTGACGAGTTCCGCCGGTCGGTGCGCGCCGAGATCAAGGAGGGTGCCGAGATCGTCAAGATGTTCGTCACCGGGGGACACGGGACCATCGGGCCCAAGGAGGCGCTGGAGATGTCCCGGGAGGAGCTGGCTGCGGGAATCGACGCCGCGCATCTCCGCGGCGCCAAGGTGCGCGGCCACATCGCCAATCGAGAGGCCATCCACATGGCCCTCGACCTCGGCATCGACGTGATCGACCACGGCGACGGCCTCGACGACGAATGCATCGAGCGGCTGGTGGCCTCCGGGACGCCGCTGGTCCCGTCCATGCTGTTCCCGGCCCGCTTGCTCCAGTCGATGGGCGGTGCCTCGCTCGGGTTCACCGACAGCATGAAGGAGGACCTCGAGGCCATGGCTGCCGTGCTCCCCCGAGCCAATGCCGCCGGCGTCCGGCTGGTGTTGGGCGACGACTACGGGGCCATCGGGCTCCCCCATGGCCACTACGGCGAGGAGCTTGCCTACTACGCGGACGAGATCGGGATACCGGCTCTGGACGTCCTGCGTTGGGCCACCAAGCACGGCGCCGAGCTGATGGGCCGGGGCCACGAGCTGGGCACCGTCACCGAGGGAAAACTGGCCGACCTGGTGGTGGTGGACGGCGACCCGGTCGCCGACCTCTCCCTGCTGGCCGACCGGGACAACTTGCTGGCGGTGGTCCAGGGAGGCCGGCTGCTGACCGACCGTCTGCCCGACGGTCCGAAGACCGACCCTTCCAATGAAGTCGTCTAAGAGAACTTCAACAACTTTTTAGGTAGTACTTAAGCCCTGAAACCCATCAAATCGGCCCCATCTCGCTAACCTGGACGGGTCAGAGTCGAAAGGGCAGATGGGCGATGACTGGCGCGTGGGCGGTGCCCGGCGAGGACCGCGACAAGGGATCCGAGTCGGCGCGACCCGACGTTTCCGGCGACCGACGGGTGGCCCGCGGCAGCCATACCCGCGACGTCCTCCTGGAGGCGATGATCGCCCTGATCGACGCCGGCAACCCCAGTCCCACCGGCCGGCTGGTCGCCGGGCGGGCCGACGTGGCCGTACGGACGGTGTACAACCACTTCCCCCGGCTCGACGACCTGTTCATCGCCGCAGCCGACCGGCAGGTCTCTCGCTATGGATCGCTGATCACCATCATCCCCCCGGTGGGTCCCGCTGAACCGCGGATCCGGGTCATCACCGGCCAGAGGCGACGTCTGTTCGAAGCGGTCGGACCGGTCCTGCGAGCGTCCTCGGCCCGGGTTCCGACCAGCCCCCAGTTGATCGAGGTACTCGACCGGCAGCGGCACCTGCTCCGGTTCCAGCTGGCCCGAACGCTCGGCCCCGAGATCCGGAGGCACGAGACCCCGGTCCGCATGGTCCTGGGTACCCTTGAAGCCCTGGCCGGATGGCAGAGTTGGAGCTCGCTCCGGTTCAGCGGCGGGCACTCGGCGGCGCAGGCCGAGCGGATCATGCACTTCGCCATCGCCCGACTGTTGCGCTGAGTCAGCTCCCGTCGGACCAGGGCGTCTGATTGAACTGGGCCAACACCGGGCCGTTGGCGCCCCAGGTGATGCGGGTCACCGACGCGGTGGCCAGATAGAGGCGCCACGCCCCCTGGTCCGGGAGACCGAGGGCCCAGCAGGTGGCGGCCTTGATGGGCGACACGTGGCTGACCACCACGACCGCGCCGCCGCGCGCCTCGCCCTCCTCCGGCCCGAACAGCTCCTCACAGGCCGAACGCACCCTGGCTCCGGCCTCGCGCAGGCTCTCACCGCCCGGTGGCCGGAAATCGGGGTCCGACCGCCACCGGGTCCACACCTCGTCGGGCACCGCGCCCAGCGGACGGCCGTCGTACTCGCCGTAGTCGACCTCGATCCAGCGTTCGTCGATCTCCACCGGCAGCCCCGTCCCCAATGCCTCGGCCGTGTCCCGGGCCCGCCGGAGGGGGCTGGAGATCAGCCGGGTGGCGCCGATGACCACCGGGCCCACTTGGCGCGCCTGGGCCGAACCACGGTCGGTGAGCGGCGCGTCGATCCGGCCGAGGAGGAGCCCCTCGGCGTTCCCGGTGGACTCCCCGTGCCGGACCAGGATCAACATCGGAACCTCACACCGGCGTCATGGCTCAGTGCACCAGGATCCGGTCGCACTGCGGGCAGGAGGAGAACTCCTCGGGCGGGAGGTGGCGGATCCGTTCCACGTCCACCGAGGGGAGGGTCAGGTGGCACCCGTCGCAGCGGTCCCCGACCAGACGGGCTGCTCCGACGCCCCCGAGGCGGGACCGCAGCACCTCGTACCGCTGGGCCAGGTCGGCCGGAAGGGCGGGGGCGAGGCCGTCCCGGACCGCGGTCTCGGCGATGATGGCCTCGTCGATTGCGCTCTCCGACTCGGCGATGGTGGCGGCCAGGCGCTCGGCTTCGGCGGCCAGGGCGGCCAGGGCGGCCCGGTCCTGGCCCAGCCGGCTGTCGAGCGGCTCCTGCTCCTCGAGCAGGACCAGCTCCTCCTCCTCCAGGTGCGACTGTCGATCGGCCAACTGGTGGACCTCGTGGTCCATGGCCTGCAGGTCTCTCGAGGCCGAGACCGCGCCGGACTCCATGCGCTGCTCGATCTCGTGGCGGCGCTTGGCCGTGGCCGCGATGTGCTGTTCGAGGTTGCCCTGCCGACCGGCCAGGTCGTCCACCTGGGCCTGCACCTGGGCCACCGACCCATCCAGCTGGGCGCGGCGCCGGTCCACGTCGGCCAGCGCGGCCCGCTCGGGCAGCGAGTCCCTTCGACGGCGCAGCTGATCGAGGGTGGTGTCGTGCTCCTGGACCTGCATCAGGGTGTCGAACGGCTCGGCCATCACAGATCCTCTCGGTGGTGGAACCGGCCATCGGTCTCGCCGGCCCCCGGGGCCCGGATCAGCCTACGGGCCGATACCAGTCCCCCGGCCAGCGCTTCGTCGGCAACGTCCAGGGCTGCTTCCCAGCTGAACCAATCCACCTCCTGGCTCTCGGTCGGACCCGGGGCCGGCGGCAGGTCCGGGGCCCACAGCAGGTAGCGAAGGTCGAGATGGAGGTGACCCCGGGCGGCGTCGTGGACGTCCAGATGGATCAGGGTAGGTCCGCCCACGGGATGGCTCCCCGGCAGGCCCGTCTCCTCCCGACACTCGCGGCGGGCGGCTTCGGCAGGGTACTCCCCCGCCTCCACGTGTCCGCCCGGCTGCAGCCACCGATGCAGCCGGCGATGCCGGTGCAGGATCACCCCTCTCCTGCCCACCACGATGGCGGACGCCGTGACGTGGGTGAGGTCGGCTTCCTCGTCGAAGGGCCGGTCCAACCGGTCCAGCTCGCCCAGGATGAACCACCGGGACCGCGCCTCGCGCTGGTCGGAGACCCGATGATGGCGCACTGCCTCGGCCACCGGCGCCACTCGTGGGTCCGGGGCGGCGACGCCCCCGCGGCCCCCACCGGCGTTCTGGGAGGGGGAAACAGGATCGGCACCCGTCATCGACCGGCCCTGCTACCGGCCACGCTGGTCCCGGTCGAGCGCAGAGGTGCTCAGGCGGACTTGCGACGCTGCCGGTGGATCCGGCGGCGCTCCCGCTCCGTGGTGCCGCCCCAGACCCCTTCACGCTCCCGGTTGGCCAGGGCGTGCTCGAGGCACGACTCGCGCACGGCGCACTGATCGCAGATGGCCTTGGCCTCACCGGCCTCCTCGTCGGAGATCGGGTAGAACACGTCAGGATCGATGCCCCGGCAGGCTGCGTGCTTGCGCCAGGTGGCACTCATGGAAACGTCACTTCCTAAAATCGCGGTTGGGCTCACTGATCGAATCGCCTGGCGTACCATCCGGTGACCTGGGAGAATGCGGCCCCCCGGCGAAAACAGGCGGAACTGACAGTATGGCTCAGTCGGAGCCGCGGTGTCCACCGCCGGGCCCCGGTTCGGGGGTGGGTCTCGGGAGGTGGGGTGCCTCCCCACGGGGGCGATCCGGCGGACGGCCCGGCCGGACCTGCCTACAATCTCCCGACAGTCGTGGGCGCCGGGAACCGCCGCCCACCGGCCCTTCCCCGCCGTCCAGCCGTCCACAAGGAGCCTCCTCCATGCCCGCCGCCCCCCTCCGAGGGAAGACCATCGTCGTGACCGGCGTGACCGGTCAGGTGGCCGAGCCGGTGGCTCGGGCCCTGGCCGCCGAGAACCAGGTGGTGGGGGCGGCCCGCTTCACCGACCGGGCCGCCCGGGTCCGCCTCGAGGAGGCCGGCATCCGCTGCGTCCCGATCGACCTGGCCGGGGGCGACGTGGCCGGCCTGCCCCGGGACGCCGACTACGTGGTCAACTTCGCGGTGTCCAAGACCAACGACTGGAACCTCGACCTCCAGGCCAACAGTGGCGGCCTGGCCTGGCTGATGGAGCACCACCAGGACGCCACCGCCTTCCTCCACTGCTCGACCACAGGGGTGTACAAACCCTGGGGCCACCACGTCTTCGCCGAGGACGATCCGCTGGGCGACAACCACGGGGTGTGGCCCTTCCTCCGCACGTACAGCATCTCCAAGATCGCCGCCGAGGCCACCGCCCGGTGGGCGGCGGAACGCTTCGGGCTCCCCACCACGGTCGCACGGCTGTCGGTTCCCTACGGGGCGGGGGGCGGCTGGCCGGCCATCCACCTCGAGATGATGATCAACGGGAGCGAGATCCCGGTGCACCTGGACGCCCCCAGCGTCTACCACCCCCTCCACCAGGACGACATCGTGGCCATGGTCCCGGGGCTCCTCGGGGCGGCCACCGCCCCGGCCACCACCGTCAACTGGGGTGGTGACGACGCCGTCAGCATCGAGGAGTGGTGCGGCTACTTCTCCGAACTCACCGGGATCGCAGCCCGCTTCGCCCCCACCGAGCACACCATCGACAGTGTGCAGATCGACCTGGACCGGATGCACGAGCTGGTCGGTCCCACCTCGGTCCATTGGCGGGACGGCATGCGGAGGATGGTGCAGACTCGGCACCCCGAGTTGCTGTCCGACTGACCGGGGATCCGACGACCGGCCGTCAGACCGCCGGCGACGGACCGCCACCGGCGGTCTGGGCGTAGACGTTCCCCACCGACCAGGCCGTGCTGGTGGGATCGGGGGGCACGGTCAGGACCACCCCGTGCTGGAACACCAGCGTCAGCTGACCCCCGGCCGACGTCCAGAGCCATCGCAGCGAGCTCGGGTAGAGCGCCACCAACGGGCCGAGGGCATCCCAGCGCTGGGGGCTCAGATGGTGCTCCGTCCCACCCGCCTGAAGCACGAAGGGGCCCCCGATCATCACCTCGGTCCGTCCGAACCGGAGCCTCGACTGATGGTCGATCCGTATGAAGGAGAGCGTGGAGTCGTCCAGGACGAACTCCCGGCCGCCGTCAGGGAGCTCTCTGATCCGGCAACCTTCGACCACCACGCCATGTTCGCGCGTGGCCCCCGGGTCCGCACATCCAGCCAGGCGATCGCGACGCACTCCGTTGCCCCATGGCCGGCGCGGCGCCGGGTCAACGGCGGGTCATCTCGTCCCGGTCGGAACCCTCGTCGGGCCACAACAGGAGGACCAGGCGGGAGGTGAGGTCGGTCAGCTCCCGGGCGGTGGACCGGTACTCGGCCAACGACCGCCCGTACGGGTCGTCCACCTCGTCCGCCGACGACCGGTGGGCCAATTCCCTTCGGGTCCGGTCGCCGTGGGCCGAGTCGATCCACGACCGGAGGCCCTGGTCGGGACGACGGGGTCCCACCTCGCCGCCCCGGCGCACCAGCTCCTTCAGCATGAACGACTTGGGCCAGCTGGGCGGGTCCAGGAGGACCGTCTCCTGCACGTGGCGTCGCGCCATACCCACGATCAGGTCGACGGCCTCCACCATGGGTTGGGAGAGGGACTGACTCCGGTGGTGGCGGAGATCGATCCCGAGGGGGGCCATTACTTCCAGCACCTCGTCCGGGACGCCCCGGCCGGCCAGGTCCCCGGTGGCGCTGATCCCGGCCGACGACACCCTGACCGGGTCGGACAGGTGCTCGGTCTGCTCGGCGAAGAGGGCGGCCGCCATCGGGGAACGACAGATGTTGGCGGTGCAGACGAAGAGGACGTGAACGTGGCGAGTGTACCCGTCGTCGGTGATGCGCCCTCGAACCCTCGGACCGGGCCCCCGTCCCGCCAAGGTGCGGCCCCATCGCCGCGCTGAGCGGTCTCGGCGCATACGCTCGGCCCGGGACGAGGCCTGCTGGACGGCTGGCGGCGGCGCCGACACCGGTTCGTCCGCGCTGATCGATCGACAGGAGCGAGTGGTGCCAACCAACACCGACATCGTCAGGACGGTCACCGACGCCCTCGGGCGTGGAGACCTTCTCGCCGTCATGGGCCTCGTGGCCAAGGACGTCAGGTGGGCGGTCAACGCCGCCGACCGTGAGGCGGCCCCATGGTTCCGGGTCTACGAGGGAAAGCGGAGCCTCCCGGACTTCTTCGCCGAACTGGCCCAGGTCACGTTCTCCGACTTCACGCTGAAGGCGACGCTGTCCGATGGGGACCTGGTGATCACCTGGCTCCATGTGGCCTTCACCAGCCCGAAAGGCCGCGGGGTGGACATGGAGGAGGTCCAGATCTGGCGGCTGGCCGACGGCAAGGTGGTCTCGGTCGACACCCTCCTCGACACCGCAGCCGTGGGCGCCGCCTTCGCGTGAGCGCGACCGTCCCCGTCGCGCTGGTCCACGACTACCTGACCCAGCGGGGAGGAGCCGAACGGGTGGTCCTCTCCCTGGCCGCCGCCTATCCCGACGCGCCGTTGCACACGTCGCTCTACGACGCCGACGCCACCTTCCCCGACTTCGCCGGACTGGACGTCCGCCCCCTGGCCATCGATCGAATCGGCGTGCTGCGGTCCCGACACCGGCTGGCCCTCCCGGTGCTGGCACCCGCCTTCTCCGGGCTCACCGTGGATGCCGACGTGGCCATCTGCTCATCGAGCGGCTGGGCCCACGGGGCGAAGGTCACCGGCCGGAAGATCGTCTACTGTCACACCCCGGCCCGCTGGTTGTACCAGACCGATCGATACCTCCATGGCTCCTCCACCCTGTCGAAGACCCTGGTCTCGCTCCTGGCACCGTCGCTCCGTCGGTGGGACCAGAGGGCCGCGGGCAGCGCCCACCGCTATCTGGTCAACTCCACGGCGGTCCGGGGGCGAGTGGCCGACCTCTACGGGATCGACGCCGAGATCGTCCCACCACCCGTCGAGGTCGATCCGGACGGTCCGGCCACCGAAATCGAGGGGCTGGCGCCCGGGTTCTTCCTCTGCGTCTCGAGGCTCCTCCCCTACAAGAACGTCGATGCGGTCAGCGAGGCCTTCCGGCTCCGGCCCGACCGTCGCCTGGTGGTGGTGGGGTCAGGGCCGCTGGCCGGCCCGATCCGGGCCGCGGCGCCGCCCAACGTGACGGTGCTGGGTCAGGTGGACGACGCCTCGCTCCGCTGGCTGTACCGGTCCTGCGCCGGACTGGTGGCCGCCTCACACGAGGACTTCGGGCTCACCCCGGTGGAGGCGGCGAGCTTCGGTAAGCCCACCGCCGCGCTGCGCTGGGGCGGGTTCCTGGACACCATCGTGGAGGGGGCCACCGGGGTGTTCCTCGACCGTCCCGAGCCGGGTCCGATCGCCGAGGCGGTGGACCTCCTGTCGGAGACCCGGTGGAGCTCCGAGGTGCTGAGGTCCCACGCCGAGCGCTATTCGGTGGAACGGTTCACCGAGAGGATCGGCGAGGTGGTGGCCGAAGAGGCCCGGGGCCCCTGACCGGGGCGGCCGGAGGCAGGGTCAGGAGGCACCCCGGCCCCGGAGCACGGTGGCCGGGGTCTGCCAGAGGATCTGCATATCCCACCAGAACGACCAGGAGGCCACATAGAGGTAGTCGAGTCGGCACAGCTCGAGATGGGAGAGCTCGTTGCGTCCCGACACCTGCCACAGGCCGGTCATGCCCGGCCGGGCCTCGAACCGCTTGCGGGCCCAGCCCTCGATCTCCATGGCCTCGGACACCACGAAGGGCCGGGGTCCCACCAGGGACATGTCCCCCTTCCACACGTTGAACAGCTGAGGGATCTCGTCGAGACTGGTCCGACGGAGGAAGCGACCCACCCGGGTGACCCGGGGGTCCTCGCTCACCTTGAACAGCGGGCCGTCCATCTCGTTCAGGTGCTCGACCTCGTGACGCCGGGCCTCGGCGTCGTGGTACATGGTTCGGAACTTCATCATGGAGAAGGGCTGCTCGTCCCGGCCGGTGCGTAGCTGTCGGAAGAACACCGGCCCGGCGCTGGTGGCTTTGATCAGGCAGGCCATCACCGCGATGGCCGGGGACACGGCCAACAGCACCAGGGACGACACCACGATGTCGAAGCTCCGCTTGAGGAAGCGGGAGCCGGCACTCAGCGATGCCGGTGCGATGTCGAGCATGGGCAGACCGGAGAGGTCCTCGACATGGGACCGGCCGGTGATCAGCTCGTAGTACCGGGGGACGATGGAGACACCCACCTGGCCACTCAAGGTCTTGAGCATCTCGGTGGTTCGCTCCGGATGGGTCCGGGAGAAACAGACCACCACCCGGGCCACCTGGTACTGACGGCACAGCTCCGGCAATTGGTCGAGCTCGCCGATGACATCGTTGTGCCCGAGGGGGTTGTCGTCCACGAATCCGACGAACTGCACCGTGGCATGGGCCCGCAGGTGGCTGGCCACGGTCTGGGCCAGCTTCCCGGTTCCCACCACGATCACCGGCACGGAACCGTCGGAGGCCCGGCCCAGCAGGCCGAACGCCCCTACCCGGGCCAAGGGTACGGTGATCACGGCCACCAGGCACATGGCGGCGATCTGCCCGGCCGTCACCTGGTGCGTCGTCGGACCGAGGGCCCGGAGCGCGGCGTAGGCCACCACCGCGTAGGCCAACCCGCTGATCATCAGACCGTGGACGATGCTGCGGAGGTCCGAGAACACGCTGGTCGAGATGCGGCGGGTGGTCCCTCGGTACAGACCGTAGAGGGCGAAGACGGCGATGAACACCGGGATCATGGCCAGGTCGATGACGTAGATCCGGGCGCTCCGGTCGGCCGCCCCGGTCGGGCCGTGGGAGAGGATTGCAACGATCAGTGGGCCGACCAAGGCGGCGAAGGCCAGCCCGATCACGTCGGCCACCATCAGGCGCCGGAGCATGTGCCGGCGGACCCGGGCCACCACCCCGCTGCGCTCGCCCGGCTGCGGGTACCGGGTGGGGACGGGGGCCGTCTCCTCCTCCAGCGCCGGCAACTGCAGATGGAGGTCGGGATCGAGGATTGCCATGCCGGACCGCCGGCTCCTTCCCGAGTCGGGGCTCAACGGACGGTCGCCGGCCCCGTTGGCTCCGTGGGTCTCGTCGACCCCGCTGGTTCCGCTGGTGCCGTCACTCGTCGCACCCTTGGCCGGCTCAGGCACGACGATCCCGCCCTCCGACCATCTCCGGGGTACCGCCCGATTCCCACCGGTCCCACCGCTCGGAGGGCTCGGTGGGCATGGCCGACGCTAGGGAGCGACCCGCGCCGACTCGGCCGAGTTGAGCGCCCTCACCTGGCCTCTCGGCTGACCGGGGCCCGGAACCCGACGGTGCAGTCCGAGCACGGCCGAACCCCCGGGCTCCAGGTGGAACCACGAGTCGTCGGGCCGGAACCCGGGTACGTCGATCGAGACGAATTGGGCGAATCGTCGCGTCGAGATCGACAGGGACCATGTCTCCTCATCGACCGGTTCGAGGGAGGCCTGAAGTCCGACTTCGCCATGGACTGGACGATTCGGGCCGTCCGGCAGGAAGGTGGTGGTGGCCAGGACGGCACCCCCGGTCCCCCGCAGCCGGGCCACGATCAGCTCGGTGGTGCGGGGGCCGAATCGATAGGCGTAGGTCAGGTCGCGGAAGCCGTCGAAGAGGTCCTCGGCGGGCAGACGGGCGCCACCCCGGGCCGGAACCTCCACGCGGGCCGCTCCCCGGTCGAGGCAATGGTCGGCGGAGTACACCTCGACCTCCACCTCTCCGACCAGGTCGTCCCCGCCGTCGTTGACCAGGTGGACCGCCAGACCGTTGAGCCCCTCATCGGTCAGGAGCAGGCCGACCGGCCGGGAGGCCCGGGCCAGTCCGTACCAGGGAGCCTTGGGGGCACCCAGAGCGTCGAGCACCCCCCACCCGGCCCCGGCCCGCAGATCGCGCAGCCCCACCAGCACCAGGCCGGCACAGCGCGAGTCGGTCCGTCGCCACTCGGCCATGGCCTCGGCCATCACCTGGACGACGGCGGCCCGGCCCAGGTCGAGGGCGCGCTCGGGGTCGGTGCGGCGCAGCACGGCCGGGTCCTCCCCGAAGAGCAGCTCCACGTAGTGGTTGCGCACGTCTTCGAGGTCCCACGAGCCGCCGGTGTCGTGATGGATGGCCTGCTTCCAACTCGGATCGTGACCGGCCAGGCGGGCCCCGCCGCAGGCATCCACGGCGTCCCGCTCGGGTGGGACGGCGAAGGCCAGTCCCTCACTGACGAATCGGACGTCGGACCGGCGCAGGTCATCGAGCGGCCGGAGGAAGACCCCCACCCCGGTGTAGTGGCACACGCCGCGATCCATCTGGAACGGCAGCGACCCACCGCCGGGAGACGAGGTCACGTACGGGATGCCCGGGGCCAGCCGCCCGGAGAGGTCGCGGATGACCTCGTCGGCCAGTCGGCTGGACCACCGGTCGCGGGAGAGGCCGAACATGGCCGGCTGCTCCGCCAGCTCCTGGCCGCCGCAGACCACGCTCAACGACGGGTGGGCGGCGGCGGCGGCCAGCACCCCGGTCAGCTCGTCCACCACGGTGGCCACGAACTCCGGTTCGTCGGGTGGGTCGAGGAAGGCCAGCATGGCGTCCTGCCAGACCATCAGGCCGAGACGGTCACAGAGGGCGAAGAAGGCGTCGTCTTCGTAGACGGTCCCCCCCGGGATCCGGACCAGGTTCATCCCGGCGTCCCGGAGGAGGGTGAGGGTCCCGACGAGCTCGTCGTGCGACGCGGTGAACGCCACCGGGTCGATCGGGTACCAGCACCCACCCCGGCAGAACACCGGCGTGCCGTTCACCGACAGGGTGAAACCACCGTCGGAGGTGTCGGTCCGGACGGTACAGAACCCCACCTCCCCGAGGTCGAGGCGGTCCGATCCCACCTCCACGGATACCGGGTAGAGCGGCTGGGCGCCGTGGGTGTGGGGCCACCACCGCTCGACACCGGCGATCGTGGCGGAGCCGGAGATGTGGAGGCGACCGTCGTCGGGCTCGACTCGGAGTGGCACGGCCTCTCCCCCGACGTGCAACGTGGCGTCCCCCGGTGACGGGTGGTCGGAGGAGGTCAGGGTGAGCTCCACCGAGATGGTGCCGGTGGTGGTCCCGTCCCCGTCGGTCTCGCAGCTCGCCGTCACCCGTCGACCGAGCACCCGGTGGGACGACCATGGGACCAGTCGGACCGGCCGCCAGGGGCCGACCGGGGCCGGGGTGACCGCCCAGCCGGGCTGTCGTCCCAGCAGGGTGGTCCGGATCCACCGGAGGTTCTGGTGGACGGCACCGTTGGTCTTCCAGCGCGGTCGAGGCCGCTTGTCGGCCAGCCGCGGGGTGAGGGCGGCGAAGCGAATCGCCAACTGGTTCCACTCCCTCACCGAACCGATGCGCAGGCGGAGGGGCACGAACATGGACTCGGAGTGGGCCAGGTGCTCGCCGTTCAGCCACACGTCGGCCAGAGTGGCCAGTCCCTCGAGCTCCAGCAGCCACCCACCGCTGGCCCCGGGCTCGTCGAGGCTCCCGCCGTCAACGGGCCCCGCGAACTGACAGCGGAACCACCAGTCCTCGCCGTCGAGCTCGGCGGAGGTCGCCTCGGGTGCCCCGGCGGCGCGACGGGCCCCGGCCGCCGTCCCGGGGACCGGAGCCGGTAACCACTGGAGGGGAAGCGTGACCAGCCCGTCGGGGCCGGCGGCGGCGCACGGAGACGTCGGGGCGCACGCCCACTCGACGCCGTCGAGCAGGTCGGTGTCAGGTCCCATAGCGGTCGGCCAGGGTGGCCATGCCCGAGGCCCAGTGCTCCTCCATGGGCTCGAGGATGCCGGTCAGGTCGACCTGGCGGCCTCGCACCACGCGGGCCAGGGCGAACTGCAGGGACTTGGCCCCGGCGGCCAGCTCGGTGAAGGCCGCTCCGGCGGACTCGGTGCCGGGGCGGTCCCGGAGGTTCAGCCACGCCACGAAATCGGCCGCCAGCTCGGCGGTGGCGCCGCACTGGCGGCATATCCCGAAGGAGTAGAGGTGGAACGTGTCGAGATCCTGCGTTGCGAGCCACGCGAGGTCATCGGCCAGGCGCCGGCCCAGTCGGGTGATCGGGTTGTCGCCGGGCCGGCGGGCCAGGTGCTCACCGGTGAGGGCCACGACCCGCGCCACCAGGTCGGGGTCGTCCCGGCGGATGCGGTCCAGTCGGATGACCTCCACGTAGGGCGGGAGTGCGACCGGATCGGCATGGGCGCCCAGTCGGAAGACGCCGTCGAAGTCGTCGCCCGCCAACTCGAAGTAGCCGGCGTTGTGGAAGTAGCCCAGACGCCGGTGGGCCCGATCGAGCATCTGGGGGACGATGGTGCTCTTCACGTGGGCGATGCCGTAGGAGACACCCCGGGTGTCGGGGAGGAACCACGAGTCCACTTCGACAGTGCACAGGCGACCCATCCCGAGCTGTTCGTCCACATGGTCGACCACCGGCCGCCACACGTTGAGCTCCGACACGTCCAGGCCGAACAGCGTGCGCAGGTCCTCGGGGGGGAACTTGAAGAAGGCCCACTGGTCGCCCTCGAAGTCGGCGCTGAGGGTGAAGGCGGCGGCGGCCAGCGGGTCCAGGCCCAGGGCGTTGAGCACCTCGATCCAGACGTCGACGTAGCAGTTGGTCTCGGTCCAATTCCGTTCGACGGCGTGCAGCCCGTGGGGCTGGTACCGCTCGGCGGAGATGGGGAGGAGGGCGATGGTCATGGGTTCGACGGTCGGTGGTCGGCTCAGGGCCACAGTCGGCGGTGGACCGCCCCGGGCCACCGGTCCGGATCGGGGCCGTGCCGGTGGAGGAGGGCCAGGGTGATCCGGTCGATGCCGAAGCCGAAGCAGGCGGTGTGGGCCACCTCACCGTCGGCCGTCTCGATCCCGAAGGGACGGCCGAAGTGGTCCAGGTGGCAGTTCGACGAGGAGATGGCCGTCTCCCGCTCGATGGCGTACACCGGCGTGACGATCTCGTACTTGAGCTCCTCCATGCGCTGGTTGGCGGCCAGCATGCGGCCGGGCCGGCCGAAGAACGGGTCGTTGGCCACCACCGAGGCCACCTCCAGACCCAGACCGGTCAGCACCTCGAGCCCCCGTTCGATCCAGAGGTCGCGGTGGGCCCGGGCCTCGTCGGGAGTCCCCAGGAACACGTAGTCGTGCTGTCGGAAGGACTGCATCCGGAACGGGTCGGTGCTGGGCTCGCGCCGGAAGCAGTACCCATAGACCTCGACACGCCGGCCACCCTCGGGCAGGACGCCCCCCATGGTCGGATAGAGGGGATGGCACACCGCCGGGCACAGGACCAGGTCGGTGGTCTCGAGCATGGTTCCCCGGTCCTCGTGGGCCTCGGTCCGGCGCAGCAGCTCGGCGTGATCCCGCTCGTCGCCCCGGAAGGTGTGGACCGAGCCCATCTGATCGGGGAAGGACTCGAGGTATCCGTTCTTCTCGAAGGTGGCCCACGGCATGACCGGGGGGAACCGCACCGAGGTGGCGGCCTGGTCGGCACCGACCTGCAGGACCAGGCGGTCCATGGCGCCGGCGATGTCCTCGTAGGTTCCGGACCGGCCGTAGACGCCGTCCACGCCGGTAGGGATGAGCAGCCCGGCGTCCAGCAGCTGCCGACGGAAGGGTGCCCACGGGGCGGCGTCCCCCTGCTCGGCGGTCCCGGACGCTTCGGTGGCGGCCGGCGCCACGGTGTCCTCGCTGATGGTCGGACTCATCGGTCTCTCCTCACTCGCCCCGGTGGACCAGGAGCATCTGGGCGTTGTTGCCCATGATCCGGTCGTTGTTGACCATCAGCGACGCTCCGATCGAGTCCCGCAGGTGGCGACCCAGGCTGTAGGGCGTGTCCATCCGGTAGGAGGCCAACCCGCAGATGACCATGCACTGGCGCACGATGTCGACCACCAAGGTCGACGCCGACACCTTGAGCGAGTTCATGGCGATGGCGAAGCCCAGCGCCGAGAGACGGTCGGGATCGTCCTGGATCTCCTCGAATCGACCCACCGCTCCGCGCACCAGGTCGGTGAACTGCTGGAGGAGCGCCGTGGTGTCGGCCAGGCGGAGGGCGGCTGCGGGCGTCATGCCGGGGCGCCGGACCGCGCCTCGGCCTGGACGAATCGGCGGGCCCGGTCCGTGGCCGACGTGGCGATCCCCAGCCACAGGGAGCTCCACAACAGGTGGGCCACGGGGAGCATCGTCTGGGTGGACACGTCGGCATAGGGATCGTCGAGGATGGCGCTGGCGTCCCCGCTGGCCCGGAGGATGAACCCGGGGCTGCAGGTGCCGCGGAAGCCGAGGGCGTTCCACTCCCCGACCTGCTCCAGCTCCAGCTCGGGCGGCCGGCACAGCGCCAAGACCTGGTCGTTCTCCGGGCTGTCGGCCGACCGACGGGCCGTCACCAGGATACCGTCGGCGAAGCGACCGTAGCTGATGACCGGGGCCTGCTTCTCGAGGTGGAAGGTGCCGCCGGCCACGTCCACGGCGCACACGCTCGATCCGACGTCACCGCCGGTGCCCACCTCGGTGGTGGCCGAGGCCAACAGGTACTGTCGGTCGACCAGCTCCACCTGGTAGTGGCGCAGCAGGTCGTTCCGGCCGTGCCGGACCAGACAGGCCACCTGGATGTGGTGCATGGCGGTGACCATGGCACTCGAGGCGCACTGGCGGCCCAGCGCCACCAGGCCCCGGGACAGGTCGGAGTAGCTGGCGCCCATCCCACCCATCGACCTCGGGATCAGGGCCGAGAGGAGGCCCTCGGCTCGGAGGGCGCTGATGGTCTCCGCCGGGAACCGGCCCTGGACGTCCACCTCGTCGGCGGCCGGAGCGGCCACCTGATCGGCGATGCGGGACATCATGGCGACAAGGTCGCTGGCGTCGGAGACCGCCGGGGTCTCGCGAATGGTGGTGGTCATGGCTGGTTCACCCGTCCTGCATCTCGGTCACGCCGGCCCGGATGGCGGCGATCGACTCGAACGTCGACTTCCTGAGCATCTTCTCGGAGAATTCGATGTCGAAGGCGTCCTCCAGGGCCAGCATCACGTTCACACTGGCGTGCGAGGTCATCCCGGCGGCAAAGAGATCCGCGTTCTCGTCGATGGCGCCCGCGTCCACGGCCAGGCGACCGTGCTCGGTGAGCACCTCTCGAATGGTCTCGTCCATGCCTACTTCCCTCTCCGGTCAGGGGACGGTGTCCGGCTCCATGCCGGCGCACCGCCCGTTCTCATTCCGACGACACACGCCGCGGCCATCATGGGTTCGTGGGTCAGGCTCACCGCCAGGGCGGTGATGCCCGCCTCGGCGGCCAGGGCGGCGGCCAGTCCGCTCAGCCGCAGCTCAACCCAGCCACCCTCCACCCGACGAACCTCGATGCTCCGCCACTCGGGTCTGACGCCCACCGGGCGCAGAACCTTGACTGCGGCCTCCTTCGCCGCGAACCGGGCGGCCAGGCGCTCCGCCGAGTACCGGGTCGCCGTGCCAGGGCCGCTCCGGGCACAGGCCCGTTCATGGGCGGTGAAGACCCGGTGGAGGTAGCGGCGGCCCAGCCGCTCCACCGCCGCGGCCACCTCGACCACCGGGACCAGGTCCACACCGACCCGGACCACATCGGATGGCCCGATGGCGGCGGGGGCGGCGCTCCCGATCGGGTCGGCCGACCAGGCCCGCGCCACCCGGTCGAGGGTGTCGGAACCCAGCCTCTCCGCCAGGTGGTGGGAGACGGCGACCGGCACGGGTGGGGCCATGGTGCTCACAGGACCGACTCCCCCTGCTTCGGCACCCGGAGACCGCCATCCACCGGCACGGAGGTCGATCCGGCCCCGACCACCGACTCGTACACGGCCCGGTACCGGTCGGCCACCCGCGGCCAGGCGAACTCCTCCACCCGGGTCGCACCGGCGGCGGCCAGGGAGTGGCGAAGGTCGTCGTCGGTCACCACCTGCTCCAGGGCCGCGGCGAACCCGGCGGTGTCGAAGGGGTCGATCAACACCCCGTCCACCCCGTCTCGCACAAACTCCGGTGGGCCGCCCCGGGTGGTGGCCATGGTCGCCACCCCCGCACGCCATCCCTCGAGGACCACGATGCCGAACGGCTCGAGCCGACTGGGCATCACGAAGACCTCGGCTCCGGCCATGACCGTCCCTACCTGCTGTCGGCTCAGGCGGCCCGGGAAGTGCACCCGGTCGGCGATGCCGAGCTCGTCGGCCAGCGCCCGGAGATCCCCGAGGGCCGAGCCTGCCCCTCCGATGACCAGGTCGACCGAGTCCCGTGCCCGATCGGTGGCGGCGTACGCCGCGAGCAGGAGGTCGAAGCCCTTCTTCCCCACCACCCGACCCAGGGCGAGGACGTAGGGACGCTCCGGGAGGACGAGGGCGGCCGAGGGAGCCGGCTGGGTCGGCGGATCCCCGAGACCGGGCGGCTCGGGGCCAGCGCCGCGGTGGTCGTCGTCGGGGTCGGCCGCCGACCCGGAATGGGCTCCGGCCACGTCGACTCCGTTGACGATGACGACGCCGCCATCGGGGGTGAGGCCGAACCGCTGCTCGGCGTCGGCCAAGGTGAAGGACGAGCACCCGGTCACCACGGCGGCCGACCGGATGCCCCGGCGGAGCGCCTTCCGAAGGGTCCAGGACTTCTCGAAGATGTCCGAGTCGTCCATCATCGTCTCGCCCTGCAGGGTGACCACCAGCGGCAATCGGGCGAAGCGGGCCAACGCCGTGGCGTAGGCGCCGTTGGGACCGAAGCACACGACGTGCAGCACGTCGGGTCGGAACGCATGGACGGCGTTGCGCAAGGAGAACAGGGTCCGGGGCCCGATGGTGGCCGAGCGGTAGATCGACGACCACCTCCCCCCGGGGAGCGGCATGGGGAACCGACGCACGATCAGGCCGTCGCGGACCTCGACGGTCTCGGGCTTGGCATCGTTTCCGTGGAGGGTCCAGATCTCCACGTCGTCTCCGGCGTCCACCAGGGTCAGTGCCAGGTGACGCGTCAGTTCCTCGACGCCGCCCACCGCCGGCGGATAGGCACTGGGGAGGAGTGCGATCCGGGTCACGGTCGCCCCTCCGGTCCGGCCCCGGCCGCGCCGAAGCCCCGGCTCGCCCTGGCGGACGGCACTACCTCGGAGCAGAGAATGGGGCACATGGGCGATCTCACGGGATGGTCGGGTTCATCCACGGCTCGACCGCGGCCAGGGTCGACCCCGTCGGGAGCGGAGCCAGCTGGCTCCAGTTCCCCACACCCGGCGACCAGTAGTTGGAGAAGGCCGCCGCGTACCAGCCGGAGAGAAAGCCCTGCTCGGCGCAGTCGCAATTCGGGGCCCAACTGGCCGGATGGATACCCAGGATGTTCTCGATCTGGGCCTCACCGCCCTGGGGCTCGACGGCGGCCGCGTCCACCTCGTGGGCGATCTCGAAGGCGGTGATGCCGGCCAGATGCTCCACGGTCTCGCCCGGATAGACGTAGAGCACCGACGTGCCGCCGGTCTGACCCCAGGTGAAGGTGGTGTTGCCGTAGAAGCCGGGCGACGGGGCGGCCGAGATGGGCTCGAACTGGATGGTGTAGCCCGGAATGCTCTGCCAGGGGTAGCGGACCAGGGCCAGGGCTTGGGCCCCCATCTGGTCGGGCGTCAGCGAGTCGGTGGCCGCCGGAGGCGCCGAGGGGGCGGCCGTGGTCGGGGGGGCAGCCGCTGCCGCCGGGGTCGGGGGCGCGGTCGGTGCCGCGGTGGTGGCCGCGGGGCCGGTGGTGGCGGTTGACGGGGTGGTGGCGGGGGAGGTGGTGACCGGCGGCGTGGTCACGGCGGTGGGCGCCGGAACCGTGGCGTGGACCCGTGCCCCGGTGTCGGCGGACTCGGCCCCGGATCGGGGGGGCACACCCGAGCCGACCAACAGCACGGACGCCAGCACCACTGCGGCCACCAGGGCCGCCACTGCCGCCTCCAGCCGGAGCAGGGAGCGACGCTGCGAGAAGGTGGCCCGGCGCAGCCCGGCCCAGAGCCCGCCGGTGCGCCGGTCGGGTCCGATGTAGCCGTCCGAGAGGACGAGCGAAGGATCGTCCAGCACCGCCAGGGCGTCGGAGGGGAGCGACTCCCCGGTGGACGGCATGGCGGAGGGCACCGCGGGTGCGTCGGCCCAGGCCCGCGGACGCGCCGGGGCCGCACCTGCTACAGGGGCGGAATTCGCTTCCGTCACGGTGGACGCCATGTCATTTGATCGGCAGATTCCGCACCGACCTGAAGCCGTCGGTCGACCGCCTCGGGGGCAGCTGCGCCTTGGCCAGGGGCGGGTCGGCACCGGGGGCGGTTCCCCCGGGAGGGCCGCGGCCGTCAGTGGTTGCCGGGAGGGCCGGTGTCCTTGGGGGTGGCTGCGCCCGGGTGCGGGGCCGTGGCGCGGGCGGTGGCGGTGGCCGCCGGGCTCGGCCGCGGCGGGGTCCCCGGGGCGGGTGGCCGGGTGAGCTCCAGGGTGAGCGGGGCCACGATGAGCGTCGTGAGCGCGACCGCGGCCACCAGGTGCCACGGCCGCAACGACGGTGCGCCGCCGGAGCGGCGGGGGTGACGGGGGAACCGGGACGGCCGGGTCGGCTGCTCCGGGCCCCCGTCCTCCGAGTCTCTGGTGATGGGTCGGCGCTCCGGTCCCACGTAGTCGTCGGTGATGATCAACCGGTTGGCGTACAGGTCGGTCAGCAGGGAGGCGGGAACCGGGTCCTCACCCCCGGGCACCGGGGCCGCCGGCACTACGTCGGGACGCGCCAGCAGATCCGAGGCGGTCACCAGCTGGACCGACCGCTGCCCCTCCGCCCTCCTCCGCACGATGCCCCTGACCGACAGCACCCACCGGTATCGGCACGACCGACCCCGGGCTGAAGCCCCCGTGGCCCAGGACGGCGTGATCAGAAGGACGGCGTGATCAGATGGACAGTCCCAGTGACCGGTAGGCCGCCGCCGTGCCCCGGGCCGTCTCCGGCCAGCTGAGGCGCCGGACCCGCTCGGCGCCGACCCGGGCGAGATCGCGGCGGCGGGCCTCGTCGGCCAACAGGTCCCGCAAGGTCTGCGCCAGTCCCTCCGCATCCCCGGGCCGGAAGATGGCCGCCCCGTCCCCGACCACCTCGACCACCGAGGGCACCGGCGTGCTGACCACGGGTGCACCGCAGGCCATGGCCTCGAGGGGCGGCAGCCCGAATCCCTCGTACCGGGAGGCGTAGCCGACCAGGGTGGCCGCCCCGTAGAGCGACGGGAGGTCCGCGGTCGGTACGTGCCCGATCTCCACCACGTCGTCGGGTGCCTGGTGCCGCCACAGGCTGTGACCGGTCACGACCAGGGGCACGGCCACCCGCCGGCAGGCATCGGCCAGGGTGGCCAAGTCCTTGCGAGGCTCGATGTTGCCCACGTGGAGCACGAAACACTCGGGCAGGCCGTACGCCGCCCGGACCCGGGCCACGTCATCTGCCCCGGGAGGTTGCATGCCGGGCGCGGGAGCCGAATGGACGATCAGCGACGACTTGCCCACCAGCGCGCTGATCCGCTCGGCGGTGAAGGCCGATACGGCCACGATCACGTCGGCGCGGCGAAGGGCGTGGCGGACCAGGAGCCGCTCGCCGGCCACCCGCAGGCGGGGAAAGGCCCACGGGGTGTCGAAGATCGCCATGTCGTGGACCGTCGAGACCGCCGGGATGGCCTGGCGCAGCGGCAGATCGACGTCCAGGCCGTGGAACAGGTCGGCCGGACCGAAACCCAATCCCCCGGTCAGGGCGCGGGTCACCCCGCGCGACTCCCGGACCACGTGGGCGCCGATCCCGGGCGGCAGTTCGCCCGCGCCGCCGGGACGGACGGCCGCCACCAACTCCGCGTCGACCTCGGAGCGGAGGGCGCCGAGCAGCTCCCGGATGTAGGTGCTGACCCCGCCGCCCCGAGCCTCGAGGGGGAGGGCGTTGAACAGGAGGCGGGGTCGGGGCGCGCTCACCGGGGCTGGGGCGCGGGACTGGTTCCGAGCGCCGTTCGGAACGGTGCCGCCAGGACGGTCCTGGCCCATCTGGCGGCATGGTCGAGTCGCGCGACCCGGCCGCGACCCAGACGATCCGCGTCCCACCACGGCCGGGACCTTCTGCCCCGACGAGGGCAGGGGCCCGTCCAGGCCCCCGGCGTCGGCCATTCCGAGCGACATGCCGGCGATCACGAATGGGGGGATCATGCTCGCCCCGATCCAGAAGATGTCGAACAGCCCGTCGACGTAGTGGCCCAGCAGGACCACCAGTCCCAGGGTCCCGACGGCACGGGGGAGCCGGGCCATGGTGCGCATGGTCATGAAGACCAGGTAGAAGAAGGCCAACGAACCGACGATGCCGGTGGACGCCAGGTTGTCGATCAGGACGTTGGGCGGCGTGGTGACGGCGACATACTGGGGCAGGCTGAAGAAGTGCATCCCTTCGCCGAGCACCGGGCTCTGGCGCCACACGTGGATGGCGTCGCTGAACTGGCCGAGCCGGATGGACACCGAGTTGAACTTGGGGTTGTTCCGTGCCGCCAGGGAGAAGCTGTAGTAGAGGGCGACGATCAGAGGGACGCACCCGAGCAGCATGAATTTGGACTGCCGCCGGACCTCCGGATTGAGGAGGGTGGCCACGGCGATGGCCAGGATGAGCGAGATGGCGGCCTGTCTCGACTGCGAGGCCAGCAGCCCGCCGATACAGAGGAGCTCGCAGATCCGGGCCTCCCCCTTCCCCAGTCCCACCCACTGCGGCCTGAGCTGGGCCACCAGCACGGCCACCCACAGCACCGCACCGATGGAGTTCTTCTGGTACACGCCCCATTGGGCCGGGAGGAAATGGGTGCTGACGGCATGCTCCATGGCCACCACGGCCAGGATCGACGATCCCCAGAGGAACAAGCGGATGGCCTGACTGGTCCGGTTGTTGGTGGCCACCACCCATCCGACCAGGACGCTCGCCGCCAGATAGGACAGCCGGTGGCACCACTCGACGATGTCGTAGCGGTTGGGATTGGCCACCACCACGATGATCAGCACGGCCTGGTACCAGACGATGCCGCGGAAGAACTGGCGGAGGAAGACGGCCTCGCTCCAGCGGACGTGGAACAGGCAGACCACGCCACCGATGAAGACCATCAGATCGGCGACGCTCAGATTGGTGCTGGATCCCCCCACCCGCTGCAGGAGGAGCGAACCGGGGAGGACGAGCACCGCCAGCAGGACCGGGTCGGCCACGTAGAGGCCGAAGACCAGGAGGGACCCGCCGACAGCCAGCGCCAGGCGCTCACTGCCGTTGGCCGCCACCCCTACGGCCACGGCCACCAGCACCACGACGGTCCAGGCCCCGGCCAGCTTCACCCCGCGATGCCGTTCGTGCGCCCCTGAGCCGCGGCGGAGGAGCCGGTCCAGCCCGAACTTGGGGATCTGACTCATGGAATCCTCGGGGGCTCGCTCATTGGACCATTGATCCATCGGCTGTCACCACCGGCCAACTTGAGCTGCGCGCCGGGCCGGCGCGCCAGGCACCGGGCCCCCCGATTGTGGCTCAAGGTGACCCACGACTGTGACGACGCTTTCTACGACCGCTGCTCCACGTCGTATCGCCGTGACATGACGCCCCGGAGCCCTGGTCACCGGCACCAAGGAACGGATATGGCATCCCACACACAGGACGAAGCGAAGGTCAGCTCCGGATCGGGGTGCCTCGCACCGGCGGTACCACTCTGCCCACTCCTCGGCCCCGGCCGGCTCCCGCAGAAGTGAGCGACCGTTGACCTTCCGCCAATTCCTGTCGGTCCTGTGGCGTCGACGCCTGACCATCCTGGTCAGCATCGTGGTCGCCGTGGTGGCGGCGTTCGCCTACTCGAAGGTGCAGACCCCGAAGTACCAGTCCACCGCCATGATCCAGGAGAACGGCATCAGCACCACGGCGTCGGGAGGCCAGAATTCGCCGGTCACCCTCCCTGATCCGGTCCAGGAGCTGGGAAGCACCGACGTCCAGATGCGGGCGGCCAAGATCCTGGGCGACACCGACGCCCGCGGCGTGGCGGCCGGCGTGACCGGTACCGTCGATCCGACCACCGGTCAGCTGGACGTCACCGCCACCGACGCCGATCCGGCCAGGGCCCAAGCGGTGGCCAAGGCCTACTCGCAGGCCTACGTCGACCAGATCCAAGCGCTGGTGCAGGCCCAGATCGACAAGCTCAACACCGAGCTGGGCACGCTCCAGAACCAGATCGCCACCCTCCAGAAGAGCGACCCCTCGGGCACCAACGCGGTGATCACCGCCCAGATCACCGGCCTCACCACCACCCTCAGCTCGCTGCAGTCCCAGCTGACCAGTGTGCAGTTCGGCGAGCCCTACGCCAGCGTGCAGGTGACCGCCGGGTTCCCCGGGGCACCCTCGGGGATCGGCCGGTCGAAGCTGCTGGCCATCGGCTTCATCGCCGGCCTCCTGGCCGGCTGCGGCATCGCACTGGCCCGGGAACAGCTGGACACCCGACTCCGGACCAGTCCCGACCTCGCCGGGATCACCGACGCCCCCATCCTGGCTGAGCTCCCCCAGGACGGTGAGGTGCGATCGGGGGAGGTGACGATCGCCATGGTGCAGGCCCCCCAGTCACAGATGGCCGAGGCCATCCGTGAGCTCCGGACCAGTCTGCGGGTGATCCTGGATGACGCGCCCTGTCCGCTGATCACCCTGACCAGCCCCCAACCCGGCGACGGCAAGACCTTCGTCGCCGCCAACCTGGCGGCGGCCTGGGCCATGAGCGGCAGCAAGGTCATCGTGGTCTCGGCGGACTTTCGCCGACCCCGCATCGAGGAGATCTTCGGCCTCCCCCTGGGCGGGCACCCCGGCCTGGCCGATCTCATCCGCTCCAACTGGAAGACCCCCGAACCGAGCCGCCGGCCGTCCGATCTCCGGGCGACGGCGGGATCGCCGCTGGGCGGCTACGACCGGTTCCCAACCAACTCCGGGCCGGAACGGGGTCGGCACACCGCGGGCCCCTCCCCGGAGACCGATCCCTCGTCGGTCGCCGCCCACCTGGTGGACAGTGGGATCTGGGGACTCCAGATCCTCCCGGCCGGGATCCAGCTCGACAATCCGAGTGAGCTGTTCGGCAGCCCGGGCATGCAGCCGGTGATCGATCAGCTTCGCCTGCTGGCCGACGTGGTCCTGATCGATACCCCACCGGTCCTGGTGGTGCCGGACACGGCCATCATCGGCACGTTCACCCGGGGTGCCGTGGTGGTGGCGGCCGAGGGCAAGACCGACCGGGGCGAGCTCGACCGCACGGTCCAGCGTCTGGAGTCGACCAACTGCCGGGTGCTCGGGGTCGCCCTCAACCGGGTGCGGCGCGCCTCGGCCAGTTCGTACCAGGCCTACGCCTACAAGCAATGACCGGAGGGGCCATGGTTCGAGACCGGGCCGCCTCCACCCTGGCGTGCGGGTCGTTCCCCGCTCCCACCCGACTCCCGGAGGCCGGCATCCGATGATGACCTCCTCGGTCAACGTGGTGGTGGTCGCCTACGGCGCGCCCGGACTGCTCGACGCCTGCCTGGGGGCCCTCGGTGGCGAGTTCCCGGTGTGGGTGGTGGACAACTCGTCCCAGGAGAAGATCCGGGAGCTGTCCGAGCGTCACGGCGCCACCTACGTGGATCCCGGACACAACCTCGGGTTTGCCGGCGGGGTCAACCTGGGACTGGCCCAACTCGACCGCCCGGCCGACGACGTACTCCTGCTGAACCCCGATGCCCAGATCTCCGCCCAGGACGTGGTCGAGTTGCAGCGGTGTCTGCACGCCGCCTCCGGAACCGCCTGTGTGGCTCCGGCTCAGCTGGATCGGGCCGAAGGGGCGGCGGCCAGGGTGGGGTGGCCGTTCCCGACCCCGCTCGGTGCCTGGGTCGAGGCGGTGGGGCTCGGAAGGCTCCGGCGGAGGACCGACTTCGTGATCGGATCGGTCCTGCTGCTGCACGCCGGGGCGCTGGCCGAGGTGGGGCCGTTCGACGAGCGCTTCTTCCTCTACGCCGAGGAGACCGACTGGCAGCGCCGCGCCCATGGGCTCGGGTGGAGCGTCACCATCTGTCCCGACGTGATCGCCCTGCACGAGGGGGCCGGGACCGACGGTGACCCCACGACCCGGGAGATCCACTTCCATGCGTCGCACGAGCGCTATCTGCGCAAGTACTACGGGAGCCCGGGATGGCAGGTCTACCGGGCCGGGGCCATGAGCGGGGCCCTGATCCGCGCCGTGGTCCTGCCCAGACCGCGGGGCCGCGCCGCAGCCGCCCGGTTCCACCTCTACCGGCAGGGCCCCTGCCGGGTCGAGGCCCGAAGCACGTGACCGGTCCGGACCGGCCGCTCCGCATCGCCCACGTGGTGGTGACGGATGCGTTCGCCGGTGTGGAGCGCTACGTCTGCCAGGTGGCCGGGGAGCTCGCGGCGCGGGGTCACCGGGTGGTCACCGTCGGGGGTGACCAGCGGCGGATGCGCGCTGAACTTCCCGACGCCGTGACCAGCCGGCCGGCCGACGGCCTCCTGGCGGCGGCCTGGGCGCTGGCAACCGACCACGGTGTCGACATCGTCCATGCCCACATGACGGCCGCCGAGGGCGCGGCATGGCTGTCGAGGCCCCTCCACCGGTCCCGCATCGTGGCCACCCGGCATTTCGCCCAGGATCGGGGATCGAGCCGGCTGGCCCGTTCCCTGGCCGCCGTGACCAGTCGCTCCATCGTCCGCGACATCGCCATCAGCCAGTTCGTGGCCGACTCCATCTCCGGCCCGGCCCTGGTCATCCCCAACGGCGTGCCGGTGCGACCCCAGGCTCCGCTGGAGGCACCCACCATCGTGATGCTCCAGCGCCTCGAAGCCGAGAAGGCTCCCGAACTGGGGCTGGCCGCCTTCGCCGAGAGCGGACTGGGTGGGGAGGGATGGCGGTTGGAGATCGCCGGTACGGGGGCCCTGCAACCGGCGCTCGAACGCAGGGCCGAGGAGCTGGGCGTAGCCGCCAGCACGGTGTTCAGCGGTCAGGTGGCCGACACCGACCGGCTGCTGGCCGGGGCCTCCGTCTTCCTCGCTCCGGGGCATCTCGACGGCTTCGGACTGTCCGTGGTCGAGGCCATGGCCCACGGACTCCCGGTGGTGGCGGCCGCGGGCGGGGGCCACCGGGAGACCGTCGGCGAGGACGGACTGCTCTTCCCGCCCGGCGACGCGCCTGCGGCGGGAGCGGCGCTGGCCCGGCTGGGCGGCGACCCCGGACTGCGACACACGGTCGGGGCGGCCCTGCGCCGACGTCAGCAGTCGCGCTACTCGCTCCCCCGGCACGTCGACCGCTTGGAGGAGGTCTATCGCGAGGTGGCCGGCTGGGGGACCAACGGTCCCCATACGCAGATGGCCGCATCGGCACCCGTTCCCTGACTCAGGGAGGGCCGGGCTCCCCCACCGCCGCAAGGTACAGGGCCATCTGGGTCTCCGCCACACTCTCCCAGGAGTAGCGGTGGGCTCCGGCGAGCCCGCTCTCCCGCAGGTCCGACCAGAGCCCGGGTTCGTCGAGCAGGCGTCCCAGCGCGGCGCGGAGGGCGTCGGGATCGCGGGGTGGCACGAGGAGGCCGGAATCCCCCACCACGTCGGGCAGGGCCCCGCTGGCACTGGCCACCACCGGGATGCCCGAGGCCTGCGCCTCCACCACCACCCGCCCGAACTGCTCCAGCCATCCGGGCATGGGCACCGACGGCACGGCCAGTACGTCGAACCTCCGGTAGGTGCGGGGGACGGACTCCTCGTCCACGTGCCCGTGGAACACCACCCGGTCGGCTGCCCCCAGCCGGGCCGCCTCACCGGCCAGGCGGTCGGCCTCCGGCCCGGCCCCGAAGATGTCGACGCTCATCCTGGCGTCACCGGCCACCGCCTCCAACAGCACGTCGACTCCCTTGTGCGGGATGAGCCGACCGACGAAGCCCACCCGGAGGTGCTCCGCCGGAGGCGCCCGATCCTCCGGCTGGAACCGTTGCACATCCACCCCGAGCGGGAGCAGCACCGGCTCCGGGTCGAGACCCTTGCGTCGGAGGATCTCCCCCGCCGCCCGGTTGCAGGTGTAGGCGCCGGCCGCTCGGCGCAGTGACCACCGCTCGAACCAGCGGAAGGGTGGCGGATAGCGCTTCTCGATGTTCTGGGCCGAAGACACCACGAACGGGGTGCGCACTCCCCGCAGCCAACACAGGAGGAGCACCTCCGCCACCGCCAAGCCGAAGGGCTCCTCGTGCATGTCGATGAGGTCCCACCGGGCGGAGCCGAGGGCCCGCCACAACCCGACGGGGCCGAACACGAAGAGGTTCGGGTGGCGCCCGACGGTCCCGACCGTCACCACGAAGTCGTCACCGTCGGCGGTGAACGGCACCATGGAGCCGCCCTCCTCCCACCGGACCGCGGTCACCAGTGTGAGGTCGGCGCCCCGGGCCCGCAGCAGACGCTCCCGTTCCCGCCACGCTGTCACGACGCCGCTCTTGGAGATCCGGAGCACCCGGAGGCCCGGCCCGCCGCCGGGCCCGCCTGCGGTCACCACGTGATGGTGGCGGGCGCGCTGTCGTCGAAGGACGCTCCCCCCTCCGTGGTCCACTGCTCGGCGGGGATGCGGGCCGAGGGCACCAGGGTCATCGACCCGTGACTGCCGGGCATCCGGAACCGGGTCACCACCGTCGAGGAGCCACCTTGCGGAATGGTCACCGGGGCGGCGACCACCCACGTCGGACCTTCGGCCCCCTTGACGGCCAGGGGACCGGCCCCGGTCAGGGTGATCCCCGAGGCCCGGCCCGGCAGGTTGGCGGAGATCAGCCCGCGGTAGCCGCCGTAGCTGACCGGCTCGCCGGGGAACGGCCCGGCGATGAACTGCGACTGGCCGGCGGGGGTGGCGTTGTCCATCCGGGTGGTCAGCGTGACCATGGTGTCGGGACCGGAACGGGCGGTGGTCACGGTCACGTGCACCGGCAGGTACTGGTCCAGCTTGTTGCCGCCGAGGTTGATGACCGACACGTCCACCGATCGCGGGGTGAGGCTGCCACTGACCCCGCTGACCACCCACGCCGCCTGGTCGGCCGGGTTCTTCGACCAGATCATCAGATGCCGGCCGGCCACGGCCGAGGACACCGCCTGGGACAGCGCCTTGATGTCGAGGTTCTGGCCCTGGAGCTGACGCAGCACGGCCCCGGTCAGGGAGCCCAGGGCGTCCTGGCGGGAGCTGTCCCCGGCGGCGTCGTCGGTCAGCCCGTTGTACTGATCGTGGAGGAGGAACTGCTCGACGTTCCCGGCGTTCACGATCTGACCGTCGGCCTGGACCGGGCCCGTGGCCTCGAGGAGTTGCCGGAGACCGGCCACGTCGAGGGAGAGCACCCCGTCCACCGGCTGGCCGGTGAGCTTGGTCCACATGGACGCGGCCAACGGCGCGGTCACATCGAACTGGGGGGTCCAACCGAGGTTGCGCATGTCCAGTGTCGGGTGTAGCCAACCCCAGTTCCGCGCGAAGTCCCCGGTGACCGGGACGGCCCCCTCCGGAAGCGTCCGCTGGCCGGAGGGGCTCAGATCGCCCAGCTGGACCGACCCGTCCGACGTGGTGGCCACACCCACGTCCAGGAACGCGCCCGATCCCGACCGCATTTCGGCATTGTTCGAGGCCAGCACCACATAGGTCTGGGGTCCTTGCAGGATGGAGGCCACCGCCGCTGACACTCCGGCGGCCCTGGTCAGCCGGAGACGGGCGTCGTCGAGCTGGTTGACGAACTCGTCATGCTTCGACCTCAGTGGGCCGATCAGGGCCTGCGAGGGACCGGTGTCGATGGAGGCCAGCTGGTGCTGGGCCGAGGCGGCGATTACCGAGAGCTGCCGTAGGGACGCCACCCGCTGGGGCCCGGCGGTGTGAGGCTGGTCCAGCACGCCATGGACCTGGGTCAGGAACGAAGCCCCCACCTCGGAGACCCGGACGGCGGCGGTGCTCAGCGCCCGCACCGACCGGACCTGACGCCCGATCACCGGCACGAAGGTCACCGGCGTGAAC
Organism: uncultured Acidimicrobiaceae bacterium; assembly: GCA_963833585.1. Taxonomy (GTDB): domain Bacteria; phylum Actinomycetota; class Acidimicrobiia; order Acidimicrobiales; family RAAP-2; genus Bog-756. The sequence goes on from CAWHYF010000005.1 coordinate 1,214,688, forward strand.
AGGGGTGAGGACAGATCGGACTGGGCGCTGGCGAACTCGGCCCTGGCCGCGTCGAGCAGGTGGACGGAACCGGCCGTGGTCAGCTGCCCCGGGTTCAGGTTGGCCTTGACCTGCTCCAACCGGTCGAGGCCGTTCCGGTCATGGCGGTAGGCAGACCAGGTCTTGACGCCGAGAAGGGCTCCCCAGACCACGATGACCACCACGACGCCGGCGATGATCAGCCAGGTGCGACGCCGCCAACCGACTCTCTCGCTCACGGCAACCACTCGATGACTCCAGGCGTCGGCACGGCGCGGCGCGGGGCGGGCCCGGGCCTCACGGATCGACGCAGCGGACAAGCGTCTCGGTCCTCGATCGTACCGGACAGAAGGCCCCTTCCCTGGTCAATGAGGCCGCAGACCGGTTGCCGACGGGGTGGCCGGCCGGTCCCTTCGGACGTCGGCCGGGACGGGGCGCCCGGGTGCCGGGGCGGGGGGCCGCTAGCATCCCAGCGTGTCATTCACGACCATCCGGGTGGCAGTCGGGCGGGTAGTGCTGGTCGCTGGCATCCTCATCCTGCTGTTCATCCCCTACCTGCTGTGGGGCACCGGACTGATCACGGCCCGCAACCAGTCGGCCCTCACCGCCCAGTTCGAGGCGGCCCAGAAGAAGTCGGACTCCCATCCGGCCAAGACCATTCCGGCGCCGGCCCACGGGACGTCCGCTCCCGCCGCCCAGGTGGCCCCACCGATCGCCGACCCCGCCATCGGGAGTCCGGTCGGGACCATTCAGATCCCCAAGATCAACCTGGCCATGACGGTCGTCGAGGGCACCGACGAGGCCCAGCTGGCCATGGGTCCTGGCCACTACCCGACCACCCCGCTGCCGGGCGAGGCCGGCAACGCCGCCATCGCCGGCCACCGCACCACCTACCTCCATCCCTTCTACAGCCTCGACGCCCTGGTACCGGGCGACCTGATCTTCATCACCACCCTGCAGGGAACCTTCCTCTACCGCGTCCTCAGCAGCCAGGTGGTCCTCCCCACCGATGTGTCGGTGGTGGATCCCACCCCGACCCCCCAGCTGACCCTCACCACCTGCAATCCCCGCTACAGCGCCAGCCAGCGCCTGGTGGTCCACGCCCTGCTGGTGGCCAGCGAGCTGGCCCACCCCACCATCACCCCGGTGGCGGTCACCTCGCACCACGCCAAGCCACCGGCCCCGGCGCCGCCGACCAAGAACTGGTCGCCGGCCATCGCGTGGGGAGTGGTGGTGGCGGCCCTGGCCACCGGGGTCTGGGCGCTGGCCCTCCGGACCCACCGGGCGTGGCGGGCCGTCACCGTGCTGGCCGGGACCCTGGTCTGGCTCGTGGTGGCGTTCTTCTTCTTCCAAGCCGTGGCGCCCCTGCTGCCGGCCAGCTACTGAGCTGGCGGCCCGCACCGCCCAGTGCGGGCCCCATTGGGAACCACGGCCCCGACGAGGTCCGCTCCGCTCAGCGATGCAGACCGGTCACCGCCCGATCGCCCCGATCAGGCGATGGCCCGGCGGCGGCGGCGCGTGAGCACTCCACCCGCCAGCACGGCCCCGGCGCCGATGACCGCCAATTCGGCCACGTCGGCCCCCGTGAAGGGAAGGCTCGAGGTGGTCGATGCCGTCTTCACCACCGGTGCGGTGTGGGTCACCACGGGGTCGGTGACGTGGCCACCGGCCGTCGGTGTGACCACGCAGTTGCTCGGCTCGGTGACCGAACCGGCCGGGACGCAGCCCGGGGCCGGATCGGCGCCGGCGACTCCCGGCACCATGGCCATCGAGGCCGCAGCCAGGCTGGCGCCCACAATCAGTCGTCTTGCCCACATAATGGTTGCCCTTCTTCCCGTAGAGGCACACGCCTCTGCGTTCACCCAAAACTCGAGCCTCGGTCCCGCTTGAGGACCGCTGCCCGTGAATCCATACTGCAGGGTTGCCGACGCCTTAGGCAACGCGCCCGGTGACAAAATGGATGGGCCACCACTCTGGGTGAACTGGCCCACACGTGCTGCGCGAAAAGGTCTTCTACGAGGCCTTTTGGGGGTGCCGGCTCAGGCCGGGACGAGCTGTCCGAAGGTGCTGCACAGGCCGAAGGCCTCGATGATCACGAAGGCGGCCACGATGGCCAGCACCACCGGGATGCGCCAGGGCCGTCCCGTCCGGGCCATCGGCACCGGCATGTACCAGTCCGGCAGGAGCCCGGCATGATCGCCCAGATACTGGGCCAAGGGCACGGCGTCGGCCTCGATGGGTGCGTCCGGGTCGGCCGCCAACGCCAACGCGGTGAGCTCCTCTTCGGAGACGAACTCGCCCGCCGGCGCTGACCTCCGAGGGTTCTGGTCCTCGTCCATGGGACTCCCTCCGAGACCTCATCGATTGCCTGGCTGGTGACCAGCGTAACCGGACGGCGCCGGTCCGAGGGCAGGACCGGGGGGCAGGCCCCCCTACTCCGGAAAGGCCTGCTCCATGCGTACTTCGATCAGCCGCTCCACCAGAGGACGGGGAAGGGGGACGTCGACCGGGAAGTGGAGGGAGCTCTTGGTCGACTGGTAGCCCGTGAGTTCGTCGGCCAGCTCCCCCAGTACCGAACCGCTGTGGGGCAGGTAGCTGAGATGGTGCTTGAAGGCGGCGAACCCGGCCACCACCTTGCCGCGCACCCGGAACGCCGGCAGTCCGTAGCTCATGCACTGCTCGGCCTCGGGGAGGATCTCGGCAATGGAGTCCCGCAGACGGCGGAGGGTGGAGCGCTCGGGCTCATCCAGGGCGTCCAGATACCCATCGACCTCGCGGCAAGACACCCCTTCAGTCTCCGGCCGCGGGGCCCGGCGGTCAACCGCCGCCGAGAACCCCCCCCTAGAGCAGGTGGACCAGCAGTTCCAGCAGCACGATGAGCACGCCGACCAGTACGAGGGAGACGATGTAGAGCACCCTCCGGATGGGCGGGCGCCCCTGACCCCCGGTCGTACCCACGCCGACCACGGCCAGGGCCAGGACACCCACCACCTCGGCCAGGGTGAACGCCGTCTTGATTGACCACACGTGGGCTCCGGCGAGGATGAACACGATGGTCGCCGGGATCGCCGCGCTCACGATGGGCCATGACCCCCGGAGCTCCCGCCGGACATGGGCGCGGCGCAGCTCGAGATCCCTCCAGGACCGCAGGATGACCAACCGGGACAGGGTGTGGGCGAGCCAGATGGCCACCGCTCCCACCACCACCACACCCGCGGTGGTCAGGGCGCCGGGGTTGGTTTCGAACGTGAGGCCGGCGATCGCCACCAGGGTCGAGATGGACCCGTAGACGTAGTCGGCCAGTCGCTCCACCGATCGGTCACGATGTGGGTCACCGCTGGCCGCGGCGGCGTGGCCGCCCCCGGCCGGAGGCTCGGTCACGGGGTCGAGTGGGTGGGGCAGCAGGCTCGACGATGGCGGGGGCAGCGTCCCCACGCCCGGGGTCCGAGTGGTCCGGGGAGGGACAGTGGTGCCGACCCGGCGATCGACGTGGTCTCCGTGGCCGGCGACCGGGTCGCGGCGGCCGTACCGGCCCTGACTAGGAGCACCCGCTGGTGGTGCCGCAGCTCCCGCACACGTAGCACGAGCCGGCCCGTTGCATGGCATTCCCGCACTGGTAGCAGTAGGGAGCGTCACGGGGCTCGGCCCGGGCCAACGGCACCGGCGAGCCGACCTGTGGCACCGGGGCCGGGTGACCGGTGGGGTGCCCGGCGTCGACCGGCGGACCGTCGACCGGCGAGGCCGCACCCTCGTCGGCACTGCCGTCGATCACGGTGGCGGTCACCGCATCGACCGGCTCGGCCTCGACGACACCGCTGGACGCGGTGGCCGTCTCCTCCACTCCCGGCAGGGTGGGCTGCATCCGCTCGGCGGTGGAGAGCACGCCGAGCTCGGCCCGCTCGTCGAGGGGCAGGTAGTCGACGGCCAGCCGGCGGAAGATGTAGTCGACCAGGCTGGTGGCGATACGAAGGTCGGGGTCGTCGGTGATGCCGGCCGGCTCGAAGCGCATGTTGGTGTACTTGCGCACGTAGGTGGCCAACGGTACGCCGTGCTGGAGCCCCAGGCTCACCGAGATGGAGAAGGCGTCCATGATCCCGGCCAGGGTCGATCCCTGCTTGGAGACCTTCATGAACACCTCACCGGGACGACCGTCCTCGTACTCCCCCACGGTGACGTAGCCCTCGCAGTCGGCCACCCGGAAGGCGAAGGTGGAGGACTTCCGACGACGGGGGAGACGCTCGCGGACCGCACCGATGAACATGGTGTCGGCGGGGCGTGACTGCTCGTGGGCCAGTGCGGCCTCCAGGCCGGCGATCTTCTCGCTCAGCTCACGGGCGTGGGCCTCGGCCTCGGACGCCGCCGGGGCGTCCTCGGGTGCCGCGCCTCCTGGCGTGCCGGCCGTTCCCGCTTTCTTGGTGGTGGAGAGGGGCTGGGCCACCTTGCAGTTGTCGCGGTAGACGGCCACCGCCTTGATGCCCATCCGCCAAGCGTCGATGTGCAGTTGCTCGACGTCCTCCACCGTCACGTCCTCGGGGAGGTTGACCGTCTTCGAGATGGCCCCCGAGATGAAGGGCTGGACCGCCCCCATCATCCGGACGTGGCCGAGGTAGTGGATGGTGTTGTCCCCCATCGAACAGGCGAACACGGCCAGGTGCTCCGGCGCCAGGTAGGGAGCGCCCACGATGGACTTGTGCAGGTCGATGTAGGCGATGATCTCGTCCACCTGGTCCGGCGAGTAACCCAGCCGGGTGAGGGCACGGGGCACGGTCTGGTTGACGATGGACATGGTGCCCCCGCCGACCAGCTTCTTGGTCTTCACCAACCCGAGATCGGGCTCCACCCCGGTGGTGTCGCAGTCCATCAGCAGGCCGATGGTCCCGGTGGGGGCCAGCACGCTGGCCTGCGAGTTGCGCACGCCGTACTGCCCGCCCAGCTCGACCGCCGACTCCCAGGCCTCCTGGGCCGCGGACAGCAGCTCGGTGGGCACCTCCTCCTCGTCGATGACCGCCACCGCGTCGCGGTGCATCCGCAGCACGTTGAGCATCGGCTCGACGTTCTCGTGGTAGCCGGCGAACGGTCCCATCCGTGCCGCGGTGCGGGCCGAGGTGGCATAGGCATGACCGGTCATCAGGGCGGTGATGGCGGCCGCCCAGGCGCGGCCCTGGTCGGAGTCATAGGGGAGCCCTTGGGCCATCAGCAGGGCACCGAGGTTGGCGTACCCGATACCCAGCTCGCGGAAGCGACGCGAGTTCTCGGCGATCTTCTCGGTGGGGTAGTCGGCGTTGCCCACGATGATCTCCTGGGCCGTGAAGACCACCTCGACCGAGGCCCGGAACGCCTCCACGTCGAAGGACGAGTCGTCCCGCAGATACGTCATCAGGTTGAAACTGGCCAGGTTGCAGGCCGAGTTGTCGAGGTGCATGTACTCCGAGCACGGGTTGGACCCGTTGATCCGTCCGGTGTTGGAGGCCGTGTGCCACTTGTTGATGGTGGAATCGAACTGCATGCCGGGATCGGCGCACTCCCAGGCGGCCTGGGCGAACTGGCGGAACAGGTCGCGCGCCGGCACCGAGCGGATGGGCGCCCCGTCGCCTCGGCTGGTGAGGGCCCACTCGTCCCCCGACACCACGGCGTCCATGAACTCGTCGGTGACCCGCACCGAGTTGTTGGCGTTCTGGTACTGCAGGCTGATGGCATCCTTGCCGTCCAGGTCCATGTCGAAGCCGGCGTCGCGCAGTACACGGGCCTTGCGCTCCTCGATGGCTTTGCACCAGATGAAATCCTCGATGTCGGGGTGATCGGCGTCGAGGATGACCATCTTGGCCGCCCGCCTGGTCTTACCGCCGGACTTGATGGTCCCGGCCGACGAGTCGGCGCCCCGCATGAAGCTCACCGGGCCGGACGCCGTGCCCCCTCCCTTCAGCAGCTCGTGCGACGAGCGGATACGGGAGAGGTTCACGCCGGCCCCCGAGCCGCCCTTGAAGATCACACCCTCCTCCGTGTACCAGTTGAGAATGGAGTCCATGGTGTCCTCGACCGACAGGATGAAGCAGGCCGACCCCTGCTGGGGAACGCCGGCCACGCCGATGTTGAACCACACCGGGGAGTTGAAGGCGGCCATCTGGTGGACGATCAGGTACTTCAGCTCGTCCCGGAAGGTCTCCGCCTCCTCGTCGTCGGCGAAGTAGCCGTCCTTCGTCCCCCAGGCGGTGACGGTGTCGACCACCCGGTCGGCCACCTGGCGCAGCGACGACTCGCGCTCGGGGGTGTTCGGCGTCCCCCGGAAGTACTTCTGGGCCAGGATGTTGGTGGCGTTGAGGCTCCAGGTCGCCGGCACCTCCACGTTGAGCTGCTCGAAGGCCACTGACCCGTCCCGGTAGTTGGTGATCCGGGCGTCGCGTCGCTCCCATTCGATCTGGTCGTAGGGATGGACACCGGCGGTGGTGAAGTGACGGCGAATGCCGAGGCCGACGCGATGAGGGGCAATGGCCATTGGGTGAACCTCTTTCTGGGTGGTGGCTGGTGCGAGGGATGATGCTCGGTGGTTGTAACCGGGGCTGGCTCCGGGGATCTGGTGCTGTCGGTGGCTCTTGGCTGTCGGTCGGGCTGCGGTGGCTGGGCTTCGGACGGGACGGTCGGTCACCGCCGGCTAGGGGCTGTCCCGCTCCCGGCTGCTCCGGTGCACCGTCCCGCCGGGGCGGACCAGGCTGGAGACCGGACCCCTGAGCCGGAATCGCCGAGACCCGAACGCCTGGTGCCAGACATCGTGCCTGAATCCGACATATCCAGCCAAGTTACGGCATAAACACAATATATGGTGGTGGACCCTCCCCCGAGGTACGAGATAGTGGGTCTATTACAGCAGCGTAGTTACACCCCTGTCAACGAATTCCTGTGGGTTCCGCCGGATCGCGGAGCGCGTACTCCCTGTTGAGAGGCTGCTCGCTAAGAATTGCAAATGATTGCTGGCAGCTAACGCCCCGCCGACCGTTCCCGCGATCCTGGGCGCCCGGGCTCACTACAGTCCGAGTATGGCGTCCCGCTCCCCCGTGTCCATCGCCGTGGACGCCGGGACCAGCGGGGTCAGGGCGCTGGTGGTGGACGACCGGGCCAGGGTGGTGGACGTCGCCTACCGCGAGCTCACCCAGTACTACCCCCGTCCCGGTTGGGTCGAGCACGATCCCACCGAGATCTGGGAGTCCGTCCGGTCGACCCTGGCAGAGGTGGCCGGTCGACTGGCCGATCACCGGCGGGTCGCCAGGTCGATCGGCATCACCAACCAGCGGGAGACCGTGGTGTCCTGGGATCGGCGCTCGGGTGCTCCACTCCACCGGGCCATCGTCTGGCAGGACCGCCGCACCGCCGCCGCCTGTCGGGAGCTCAGCGAGGCCGGCCACCTCCCGCTGGTCCGGGAGCGGACCGGACTGGTGCTCGATCCGTACTTCTCCGCCACCAAGATGCGGTGGCTCCTCGACCAGGGCGACCTCCCGACCCGCGCCCCGGACGGTGGCGGTGGCGGATTGTCCTTCGGGACCGTTGATTCCTGGGTCCTGTGGAACCTGACCGGTGGATCCGACGGCGGGGTCTTCGCCACCGATGCCACCAACGCGTCCCGCACCCTGCTGTTCGACATCGTGGTGCGGAGGTGGTCAGCCGAACTGGCCGACCTCTTCGGCGTGCCGGTCGCCACCCTTCCCGAGGTGCGTCCGTCCTGCGGGCGGTTCGGAACGGTCTCGGCCGGGGCGCTCGGGGGCGACTCGGCCCTCCGCGGGGTCCCGATCAGCGGGATGGCGGGCGATCAGCACGCCGCCCTGTTCGGCCAGGCGTGCTTCGACCGCGGCATGACCAAGGTCACCTTCGGTACCGGCAGCTTCGTCCTGATGAACGCCGGGCCGCACTGCCCCGAACCGATCGACGGCCTGGTCACCACGCTGGCCTGGGACCTCGGAACCGATGGCGAGGTGGCCCTGGGCGCCGATGGGGGGCCGTCGCCCGGCCGTTCCTCGTTGGCCTACGCCCTCGAGGGATCGGTCTTCGTGTCCGGGGCCGGTGTGCAGTGGCTCCGGGACGGCCTGGGTATCATCGAGCGGTCCGGCGATCTCGAACCCCTGGCCCGCTCGGTCGAGACCAGTGAGGGCGTGGTGGTGGTCCCCGCCTTCACCGGGCTCGGAAGCCCCCACTGGGATCCGGGCGCCCGCGGCACCGTCCTCGGCCTCAGCCGCGGTCTGGGGCGGGCCCATCTGGCCCGGGCCATGGTGGAGGCGATGGGATTCCAGGTGCGCGACGTGGTCGAGGCCATGGCCGCCAGCCCCACCTCGCCCTCGGTCCTGCGGGTCGATGGCGGTGCATCGGCCATGGACCTCCTGTTGGAGGTGGTCGCCGACCAGGTCCAGCTCGAGGTGGTCCGGCCGCAGTCGGTGGAGACCACCGCCATCGGAGCCGCCACCCTGGCCGGCCTGGCCGAAGGACTGTGGGGATCCCTCGACGAGCTGTCCGGGCTGTGGACCGAGGACCGGTCGTTCACGCCCCAGGTCGGCGCGGTGGACACCGAGCCGGCCCGGCGAGCGTGGCTCCGGGCCGTCGACCGTTCCCGCCACTGGGCCGGGGAGACCGAGGACCATCTCCACTAGGTCAACCGGGTCCCCGATCCGGTGCTCAGCCCAGCTGCTGCCATCCGTGATCGGCCAGCTCGGCCATGATCGAGATCCACTGTCGCTCACGATCCCGGAGGACCGGCTCAGCTCGCCCCACCACCAGGATCAGGTCGGCGGAGACCAGGAGGGCGGTGGCCACCGAACCGCTCACCTCCAGCGAGTGAGGTGGGGGGCTCATGGCCTGGAGGGCCATGGCCGTCAACTCGTCGGGCACCGGGAGGCTCCCGTAGGACGCCACCCTCTTCCAGGCATCGGTGTCGAGCACGGCGGCGAAGGTGGCGGCCAGGCTCCGACACACCCGCGCGGTGAGGTGTTCGAGCAGGCCGGCCGACGTGGACTGCCTGAACAGCTCGGTGGCCACCTCGAGCAGCTCGGTGTGGCGATCGGGCAGGGCTCCCTCCACCGGGCGCACCGACTCGATCACCACCCCGTCGACCTCGAGGATCTCGTCCCGGAGCAGGTCGATCAAGTGATCGCCGCCGAGACCCACCCCGAGCTCGTCCACCACCACATCGTGATCGCGTTGGAGGATCTCGATCGAGACCACGTCCCCGCCGACCGAGCCGATCCGGCTGGCCACCGCCCCGAGGGCGCCGGGCCGATCGGGGAGCTGCACCCTGATCAGATAGTTGAACACGTCCTCAGGCTAGGCCGAGACTGTGTCCGCACTGTTTCCGTCTGTTTCGGGTCGGTTACGACATCGGGGAGCCCGATCCGACCGGACGGCCGGAGCAGCCCGGTACCCGGTCAGCCGTCTCGCGGTGTCCGGTGCGCCCCGTCCTGCGGCTGTGTCCCGTCGGCGCGGCCGCGTCGGCGCGGTCTCTGGGCCCTGTTCCGTGCGCCGTGTCCGGTGACAATCTCGAGCCGTGCCTCAACTGGCCTTGGCCCGGCTGGCGTAGCGGTCCACGTACTCCTGACCCGAGAGCCGGGAGATCTCCTTCATCAGGGCGTCGGTGAGACAACGGAGCTCGGCCTGGTCCAGGTCCCGGCTCTCCGGCCCGGACCCGGGAACGGCCGGCTCACAACACTGGCCGGTGACGATGATCTGGCCGTCGTGGCGATAGGTCAACGGCGGCCCGAACCGGACGGTCACGGCGTGGAAGGGTCGCATCACGCGGCTTCCCGGGGGCTGGACCGCCCGGGTACCCACGATCCCGACCGGGATGATCGGCACGTCGCACCGGAGGGAGAGGCGGGCCACGCCGGTGTGGCCCTTGTGGAGCCGGGGGTCGGGGGCACGCGTCCCCTCGGGGTAGATGCCGAGGAGATCGCCGCCGTTGAGGACCTCGGTGGCGGTGTCCAGGGCCCGCTGCGAGGCGTCCCCTCCGCTCCGGCTCATCGGGATCTGTCCGGCGGCACGGAAGAACCAGGCGGTCTTCCAGCTGTCGAAGTACTCGGCCTTGGCCACATAGGTCACCCGGCGGCGCAACACCAGAGGAAGGAAGAACGAGTCGCAGAACGACTGGTGATTGGCGGCCAGCACCGCCGGGCCGTGGGCCGGGATGTGCTCCCTGCCCTCGACCCGGACCCGCCAGAGCAGGAAGAAGATGGGGCTGAGCACCACTTTGAGGATCCAGTAGGCCACGTGCCACGGTATCGCCGCATGTGCTGTACTGCATCCCATGACCGCGCTGACCTCGGCCTCCGTGGATCCCGCTCCTGGTCACGGAAGCGGCGGATCCGGAGGGACGCGCTCCTGGACGGTCATGGGGCGCACCGTCGGGCTCCCGGTCGAGGTGCGCCGGGCGGCCCAGTGGGGCGTGCAGTACCTGGTCCCGGCCCGAGCCGCCCAACGGATAGTGGATCCCACCGGCCTCGAGGTCACCGGACCGGTTCCCCGCCGGGCCCTGATGGCCCTGGCCGTGTGCCGCTACGACGATACCGACCTGGACCCGTACCACGAGGTGGCGGTGAGCTTCGTGGTCCGGCCCCACGACGCACCCCCGCTCGCATCGGGCGCTCAGCGAACCCGGGAGTTCTTCGCCGGTGCCGTCGGCGCCTACATCCACCGGCTGCCCGTGGACCAGGAGTTCACCTGCGCCGCCGGCAGGGACATCTGGGGCTTCCCGAAGTGGGTGACCTCAATCGACATCGACGAGCCGAGGCACGCCGGGCGGAGGGGACGGGGAACCGCGGGCACCGGCACCACGGTGCGACTGGTTGACGGCGGGGTCCACGTCCTGACTCTGACGGTGGCGGCCGGTGGGCGGCTGCACCTCCCGTCCCAGGCCCCACCGAGCTACTCCTTCGCCGACGGGGTCCTGCGACGCACCCTGTGGACCACCTCGGCCGAGGGGATCGGCGGCCGGGTGGGCGGGGCCTCGCTGGTACTGGGTGACCACCCCGTGGCCGACGAGCTCCGTTCCCTCGGACTACCCAGGCGCGCCCTGTTCTCCTCTTCGGCCACCCAGATGCGAGCCTCCTTCGGCGGGGCCGAGATCGTCCAGGCCCGACGGTCGTCCACCCCGCGGCCCGTTGACCCCCGCGGTCCGGACTCCTAGCGTTTCTGCGACCATGGCCCGCCGTCTCACACCCAAGGGCGCCCGACGCCGCCAGGAGTTGATGGACGTCGCCGCCCACCGGTTCGCCTCCGAGGGCTACCACGCCACCTCGGTGACCAGCGTGGTGGAGGCCCTGGGCGTGGGCAAGGGCGTCTTCTACTGGTACTTCGACTCGAAGGACCAGCTCCTGTCGGAGATCCTCACCGAGGCCTTGCGCTCCATGCGCCTGGCCCAACGGGACGCCATCGCCGGCGAACCCGATCCGGCCCGACGCATCGAGTGGGGCATCCGCGCCTCGATGCGCTGGCTCTCCGGTCATCGGCACCTCTTCACCTTGATGGAGTTCGCCCGCACCGAGGAGCGCTTCGCCCCGATCGTCCGCCTGGGGGACGACCAGACCGTGGCCGACGCCCTCCCCCACGTCAGCGCGGGCATCACCGCCGGACTGCTCCGAGGCGAGGATCCCGAGGTGCTCACCCTGGCCATCCTGGGGGTCACCTCCCAGCTGGCCCGGGCGCTGGTGCTCGGACAGGGCCAGGACGCCGACCGGGTGGCCGAAGCTGCCATCGCCTTCTGCCGGCAGGGTTACCTGGCCGCCGGGTCGTCCGCGGCGCCCGGTCAGGCCCAGGCCGGCGGGGCCAGGCGGATCGCGTGACCGGGCTCCCGGTGACCGAGACCCGGCCGTTCCTCGACGGGCTGCGGTTCGGCGAATGCCCCCGCTGGCACCAAGGGCGCCTGTGGTTCTCGGACTTCTACGACGGGGTGGTGGCCTCGACGGGGTCGGACGCCGACGTCCGGGTGGAACTCGAGGTCCCCGGGGAGCCGGCCGGGCTGGGGTGGCTGCCCGACGGCCGGCTGCTGGTGGTCGCTCGCCGGCCCCGCACGGTACTGCGTCTCGAGGCCGACGGGTCCCTGGTGCAGCACGCCGACCTCAACCCCTTGGCCACCTTCCACGGCAATGACATGGTGGTCGACCGGTTCGGGCGGGCCTATGTGGGCAACTTCGGGTTCGATCTCGACAGGTTCGTGGAGGAACGGGGCCTCGGGGCATTGGTGCGGCCCCCGGGCCCGCCGACCACCGCGTTGATCCGGGTGGATCCCGACGGATCGACCTACCCGGCCACCCACGAGCTGTCCTTCCCCAACGGGACGGTCGTCACCCCGGACGGGCGGACCCTGATCGTGGCCGAGACCCTCGCCGGCCGGCTCACCGCCTTCGACATCGGGGACGACGGGTCGCTCAGCGGTCGCCGGGTGTGGGCCGAGCTGCCGTGGTGCGCGCCCGACGGGATCTGTCTGGATGCGGAGGGTCGGGTGTGGGTGTCCAACGCCATGACCTCGGAGTGCATCCTGGTGGCGGAAGGGGGCGAGACGGTCAGCCGGGTCACCACCACCCAGAACTGCTTCGCCTGCATGCTCGGGGGCGAAGACCGGAGGACGCTCTTTCTGGTCACCGCGCCGACCAGCACCGAGTCAGAGGTACGGGGGTCACGGACGGGCCGGATCGAACAAACCCGCGTCGAGGTGGGCGGGGCCGGCCTCCCCTGAGCCTCGACCACGCCGAGGAGGCCGTGGGTGCCAGCCGGATTCGGCGCCGCCCGATCGGGTCAGCGCAGCCGGGTGAGGGAGCGACGCAGGCTGCGAATGCCCTGGCCGATCCGCTGCTCGTTCTCGATGAGGGCGAACCTCACGTGGCCGTCGCCGCCGGGACCGAAGCCCACCCCCGGTGAGGTGGCCACGTCGGCCTCGGTGACCAGGTACTTGGAGAACTCCAGCGATCCCATGTCCCGGTACGGCTCCGGAATCGGGGCCCAGACGAACATGGTCCCCCGCGGCGGGGTGATCTCCCAACCGATCCGGTTCAACCCCTCGCACAGGGCGTCGCGTCGGGCCTGGTAGGTCTCGTTGATGACCTTGGGGTAGTCGGGCGCCTCGTTCATGGCCACGATGGCGGCGATCTGGATGGGTTGGAACGTCCCGTAGTCGAGGTAACTCTTGAGCTTGGTGAGGGCCTGGACGATGGCGGCGTTGCCGACCAGGAACCCCACCCGCCAACCGGCCATGGAGAAGGACTTGGTCAAGGTGTACAGCTCGACAGCTACGTCCCGGGCCCCCGGGACCTGGAGGATCGACGGTGGCGAATACCCGTCGAAGGCGATGTCGGCGTAGGCGAAATCGTGGACCAGCACGATCTCGCGCTCCCTGGCGAACTCCACCAGGCGGGTCATCCAGGCCAGGTCGACGCATTCGGTGGTGGGGTTGTGGGGGAAGGAGAGCACCACCACCCGGGGCTTGGGCCACGCAGACTCCCACGCCTCTCTCAGGTTGTCGAAGAACGCCTCACCCGGGCTCCCACCGTTCTCGGCACCGGGAGCATCCAGCCGGACATGGCGCACATCGGCTCCGGCGAAGAGCGGGGCGTAGATGTGGATGGGGTAGGAAGGCGCGGGGACCAGGGCCGTGTCGCCCGGGCCGACCAGCACCCACATCAGGTGGGAGAGCCCTTCCTTCGCCCCGATGGTGGTGACCACCTCGGAGTCGGGGTCCAGCTCCACCTCGAACTTGCGGAGGTACAGGTCGCAGATGGCCTGGCGGATCTTCGGGATGCCCCGGCTGGCCGAGTACCGGTGGTTCCGCGGGTTGCGTCCGGCCTCGGCCAGCTTCTCCACGGCCACGTCCGGCGAGGGAAGATCGGGATTGCCGAATCCGAGGTCGATCACGTCCCGGCCGCTCTTGCGGCCGACATCGCGGAGCTCGTTGATGGTGGCGAAGACGTACGGCGGGAGGCTGTTGATCCGGCGGAACTCCATCGGCCAAGGTTACTGCCGGCCCCCGCCCCGTCTCGACACCCCGAGCCGGCCCGCCACCCCGGCCACCGAATCCCGGTCCCCGCCTCAGCCGGTGGCCCGGACCGCTTCGGCCGCCTCGGCCACCACCTCGAGCGAGTTGGGCCACGCGCACACCGCCCAGGTGGCTCCGGCCTCGGCCAGGGTGGCCAGGCGCCGGCTGGCCGCCTCGACCGTCTCCCCCACCGGGCCACCCCAGGTCACCTCGAGGCCCGAGGACGTGAGGTCGGCCACCCTGGTCGCCCCGCCCTCCCACAGGTTCACCGCCACCGAGAGGGTGCGAGCCACCTCCACGGTCTTGGGCTGCCCGCCTCCGATCCACACCGGGAGGCCGAGGTCCCGCACCGCCCCGGCCACCGCGGCCAGGCGGGCCCGACGTTCGGAGGCCGGCCCGAAGGGGATGCCAAAGGCCTCGTTCTCCGGCCGGCTCAGATGGTCCCCGGTGCCGATACCGGCGATCATCCGGTTCCCGCTGATGGTGGCCTGGCTGGACAGCACCGCCACCAGCACCTCGTCGGGAAGGAGGCCGATCCGGGCCACCAGCGTCCCGAGGGTGATGGTGGAGGTGGAGGCGGCCAGGGCCCCGAGGAGGGGGGCGGAGGCGAGGGCGGGACGGTCGGGCTGTCCCAGGGGCCAGAGGTGATCGAAGCAGAACACGCCGTCGATGCCGAGGGACTCGGCCCGGCGCGCCACCTCGAGGGCCGAGTCGGCTTCGTCCTGGAACTGGGGCAGGGTGATGCCTACCCGCACCGGGAGGATCCGGCCCTTCCGGCCGGCGTGGAGCGACCGGGGGGTCGGACCCCGACGAGAGGTCCGCGGGGCGCTCGGGTCACCGGATCACCCGGTCGATTCGACCCGGGCCTTCAGCTCACGCAGGGCGATCGACATGATCCGGCTCTGGGCCCTCATCTTGATGAAGCCGGGGAGCGGGACCTTCATCTCCACCTCGAGGTGGTAGGTGACCTCGGTGCCGCCGTCGCCGTTCGGGGCGAAGACGTACCGGCCGTCCAACTTGGAGGTGATGTCGCCCCGGGTCTGCACCCAGGACAGCACCTCGGGAGCCTCGCGGTAGTCGTAGGCCAGGGTGTAACTGGTGCTGCGTCCGAAGGCCGCGGCCCGGAAGGTGACCAGCTCGGGCCGACCCAGCTCGTCGCGGGACTCGATGGTCACCTCCTTGATGTCGGCCGCCCACTGGGGGTAGGCCTCGATGTCGGAGCTGACCTCGAAACAGCGTGCCGGGGACGCCGACACCACCATTCGCTCAGTGGCTTGTTCCGCCACGATCAGCCCTCCTCATCGATCGGTCTGCCGGCCAGGCGTGGGGCCGGACGGCGCTTCAGCCTTCCACGTCGGCGAGCGATGCGGCCAGCCTAGGGGCGAGTTTGTCATAGTCGAAGGATCCCTCGGCCCGTCGCCGGGACGCCTGGCCCATCTCGATCCGGCGGTCCTGATCGTCCAGGAGCTCGGCAATGGCCTGCGCCACGGCCGCCACGTCGGTGGACTTGCGGAGCACCCGTCCGGTGACCCCGTCCTCCACGGCCTCACCGGCGCCGCCCGACCGCCCCGCCACCTGGGGGACACCGGTGGCGGCCGCCTCGAGGAACACGATGCCGAATCCCTCCTGCTCGAGGCCCAGCCACCGGTTGCGGCACAGCATGGCGAAGACATCGGCGGCCCCGACCAGACGGGGAAGGTCGGCGTCGGACACCCCGCCGAGGAGGCGGACCGGGGCCGAGTACTCGGCGATCCGGCCGGCCAGTCGGTCGGTGTCCCGGCCACGTCCGGCGATGGCCACGGTGAGGCCGGGCCGCTCGGGCCGCAACCGGACGGCCGCGTCGATGAGCACGTCCATCCCCTTGCGGGGGACGAGACGGCTGACGCTCACCACCAGCGGGCCGTCGGCCGGCAGACCGAGGTCGGCGCGGACTGCGGCGCGCTCGTCGAGGTCGAGGGGACGGAACCGTCCGAGGTCCACCCCCGGTGGGATCTCGGCCACCGGCGGCATGCCCCGCCTCCGAACGGCCCGGGCGGCCTCGGCCGCCGGGTACCCGCCCGCGGAGATGGCCAACACGCTGTGGCGGAGGACGCGGGACACCAGCTGACGGCTGACCGGCAGCCGTCCCGGGATGGCCACCTCGGCGCCGTGGAGGAGGACGGCGTAGGGCAGTCCGAGGTGCGGGCCGAGCAGGCCGAGCGGGAACACCGGGTCCAGCACCACGAGGCCGGCCCCGGCCCGACGGGCCGTGTCGCGGATCCGCCGGGCCAGGCGGGGGGTGGGCGCCAGCACCCGTCCGGCGACCCGCTCGATGCGGATGCCGCGCTCGGCCTGGGCCCGGTCGAAGGCGTCGGCACCGGGATGGGAGCTGGCGGTGAGGACCACGAAGGAGTCGGGGTCGAGCCGCGACCACAGCTCCCACAGGTAGGCCTGGATCCCCCCCACCTTGGGGGGGAAGTCGTTCGTGACCAGGAGGTGGGTCACCGGCCGGGGGCCACCAGATCGTCCCGGCCCAACCGCCGGGCGGCCCAGGCGGCGTGCTCGGCCAGCAGCGGGTCCCCGGCGTCCAGCCAGCGCCGGAGGGCCTGCACCGTGCCGGGGTGGTGCCCGTCCCCGACGTTGCCCAGGGCGACCAGGGCGTTGCGCCGCAGGTAGCGCGGGTCGCGTTCGGCGATGTACCACCGTCCGTGCGCCGCCAGCAGCTGCTCGTCGGTGGCCTCGAGCAGCCCGAGCAGGTCGACCCGATCGACCTCGGCCGGGGCCGACCGGGACGGGGGGGCAGGTGGGTGACGTCGGTCGGCCGTCTTGTTCACGGGACAGACCTGCTGACACTCGTCGCACCCGTAGATGCGGCCCCCCAGCGCCGCCCGGAACTCCTCGGGGAAGGCCCCCGGGGCCTGTACCAACCAGGCCAGGCACCGTCGGGCGTCGAGGACCCCCGGGGCCACCAGGGCCCCGGTCGGACAGGCCGAGAGGCAGCGGTGGCAGCTTCCGCACCCGTCGGCATGGGCGGGAGGGGCGCCCGGGAGGGTGGGACGGAGGGGAGCATCGGTGACCACCGACCCCAGGACGAACCACGATCCGGCGCCGGGCAGGAGGAGCAGGGAGTTCCTCCCGAACCAGCCGAGACCGGCCCGATGGGCGGCAGCCCGGTCGACCAGGGCGTTGTCGTCGCTGACCACGGTGGCCCGCCAGCCCAGGCCCCGCAGGTGCCCGGCCACCACACCGAGGGCGCGGCGGAGCGATGCGTAGTGGTCGGACCGGGCGTACCGGGCCACTGCTCCGGTGGGACGGGCCGGGTCTGCCGCTTCCGGGGCGGATGTCGGTTCGGGGTCCGAGCGCCGGTAGCTCCAGGCCCCGACCACCAGTGATCGGGCACCGGGCAGGATGCGCCCCGGGTCGGTCGAGCGGTCGGGATTTCGGTAGGTGAACTGCATCCCGGCATGCAGCCCGTCAGCCTTGCGATGGTGCAGGTCCCGGCGGGTCTCCTCGAAGACGCCGGCCGGGGCCACCCCCACCGAATGCAGGCCGGCACCCCGGCCCATGCGGACCAGCGCCTCGCTCAGCTCGGCGTCTTCGGCGGGCCGGACCGGTGCGGGCGACTGGGGGACCTCGGCTCGGGGCACGGCTCCATGGTCGCACGGGCCCGACCCCGAACCGGCGCACCGGTCCTGCCCCGTCGACCGCTCAACTGGCGTCGCGGGTGTGGCGCACCCCGGGGACCAGCCCGGCCTGCTCCAGCAGCCGCACCGCTCGGGCCTCCTCGACGTCGACCACCACGGCGTCGTCCGGTTGGCGGCCGACGATGAAGGTCACGACGCAGTCGTCGCACACCGAGGTGTGCTGGTGCACGCACTCGCCGCAGTCGATGGTGAACGCCTCGGGGGGAGCTGCTCCGAGCCGTGGCCTGACGCTGGGCAGCGAGACCGGGACGGTGGGGAACGGCATGGTGCAGCCTCCTGGTGGGGGTGGTCCGGTGATGGTTTCCATGTCCCAGTCATCATCATCCAGGGGTATGACACCCCTCTGAACAGGGTTTTCCCACCGGAGCGGCAACCGTTTCTGACGCCGGCCGGCCCTTGGTCGGCAGGTCAGTACCCGGCGTCCGGGTCGACCAGCCCCTCCAGTGGCTCACCGGCGGCGAACCGGGCCACGTTGGTGCGGATGCGATCGGCCAGCAGGGGCCGGATCATCTCGATGGTGTCGGCCGTGTGGGGCGTGATGATGCAGTTGGGAAGGTCCCAGAGGGGGTGCCCGTCGGGCAGCGGCTCGGGGTCGGTGACATCGAGGGCGGCCCCGGCGATGGAGCCCGAGGTCAGGGCGGCCACCAGCGCCTCGGTGTCGACGTGCGCCCCCCGGGCCACGTTGACCAGCCAGGCCGTCTCGTCCATGCGTCCTAGTTCCCTGTCGCCGATGATGCCGGTCGTCTCGGGGGTGAGAGCCAGGGCCAGGTAGACCACCAGGGATCCCGGGAGCACGTCGGCGAGGGCACCGGTGGGAACGGTCCGCGCCGCGCCCGGCATGGGGTCGGCCTTCCTCCGCACCACGGTGGCCTCGACCCGGAAGGGGGCCAGCTGTTCGAGCAGCTTCGAGGTGATCCCCCCTCCCCCGAGGATGGTCACCTTCTGGTCGTAGAGGCTGGTGCCGGCGGCCTTCCCCCACGAACGGGCCAGGCTACGCGTCCGGAGGTGCCGGAGCCCGGCCAGCGAGAGCGTCAGGGCGTGCTCGGCCACCGGCTCGGCGTAGGAGCCCTTGGCGCAGGTCCACAGATGCTCGTGGTCGAGCAGCCCGAAGGCCAGCACCTTCTCCACCCCGGCGAAGGGCAGCTGCACCCACCGAAGGCTCGGCGACCCGGCCACCAGGTCGGCCAGCGCCACCACCTCCATCGGGTCCAGCCAGACCAGGGCGTCGGGCGCCTCACCGAGGCCGACCACCGTGCCACCGCCGGCCGCCACCGCATCGGTGGCGAACGAGGCGCGCTGGGGACCGACGGCGACGCGGGGTGCGGGCATGGCCGCACACTATCCACACCGCCACGCCGACGGGATCGGAGAGAGCCTGGCCGGGCCGGTCCCTTCCACCGGCGTCGGGATGGTCCCCCGCCGGTGCCACCGCCGTGCCGGCCGGGCCCACCCGACCCATCGCTCCGGGGCACGCCGCGCCACCCGGTGGCCATTTGATTCAATGGGGACGCCACGGTGGGACCGCGGCAGGTTCGGACCGAACGGGGGGACCGATGATCGTTGCCTTCAATGTCCGGGATTTCCTGGACCGGGCCGAGGTGGCCTACCCCGAGCGGATCGGGCTGATCGACGAGCCGGACCAGCCGGCCGAACCGTGGGGACCGCTGACGTTCGCACAGATGGCGGTCCGGGCGCGGTCCCAGGCCGTGGGCCTGGACCGCCTGAGGGTCGGGCCGGGCGAACGAGTGGCCATCGTCTCCCACAATTCCTCCCGGCTGCTCACCTCGTTCTTCGGAGTGTGCGGCTGGGGCCGCTCCCTGGTCCCGATCAACTTCCGGCTGGCCCCGGCCGAGATCGAGTACATCGTGAGACACTCGGGGGCCTCGGTCCTCCTGCTCGATCCCGAGATCGAGGCCGCGCTCACCGGCATCGAGGTCCCCCACCGCTTCGTCCTGGGAAGCCAGTCCGACGAGGTCCTGTTCCCCGACGACGGCGCCGAGCCGGCACCGTGGGCGGGCGACGAGGAGGCCACCGCCACCGTCAACTACACCTCCGGTACCACCGCCCGGCCCAAGGGCGTGCAGCTGACCCACCGCAACTGCTGGGTCAACGCCTGCCTCTTCGGCTGGCACATGGGCCTCGACGACCGCGACGTCTACCTGCACACCCTGCCCATGTTCCACGCCAACGGATGGGGGATGCCCTGGGCCACCGTGGCCATGGGCTGCCCCCAGGTCGCGCTGCGCAAGGTGGACGGGTCCGAGATCCTCCGCCGGGTGGAACGGCACCGGGTCAGCCTGCTGTGCGCCGCCCCGGCCGTGGTCAACGCGGCCCTCGACGCCGCCGCCCACTGGGACGGGCCGGTTCCCGGCCGGGACCGGACCCGCATCGTGGTGGCCGGCGCCCCGCCACCGAGCCGGACCATCGAGCGGGTCGAGACCGAGCTCGGCTGGCAGTTCAACCAGATCTACGGGCTCACCGAAACGTCACCGCTCCTGACCATCAACCGGAGCCGGGCGGAATGGGATGACCATGATGTCGCCCACCGTGCCCGGCAACTCATGCGGGCCGGGGCCCCGGCCGTCGGTACTTCGGTGCGGGTCGACGACCAGGGTGAGGTACTGGTCCGGAGCAACACGGTGATGCAGGGGTACTGGGACCAACCCGAGGAGACCGGAGCGGCGCTGGCCGGCGGTTGGTTCCACACCGGTGACGGAGGGACCATCGACGAGGACGGGCACCTCAGCATCCTCGACCGGAAGAAGGACGTCATCATCTCCGGCGGGGAGAACGTCTCGTCCATCGAGGTGGAGGACGCCATCTTCTCGCTGGAAGGGGTGGCCGAAGTGGCGGTGATCGGGATCCCCGACGACCGGTGGGGCGAGATGGTCATCGCCCTGGTGGTGCCGGCCGACGGCGTCGAGCTGACCGAGGAACGGGTCATCGACCACTGCCGGTCGGCCCTGGCCGGGTACAAGTGCCCGAAGCGGGTGGAGCTGCGGGAGGAACTGCCCCGTACCGCCACCGGCAAGCTCCAGAAGTTCCGGCTCCGGGCCCCCTACTGGGAGGGCCGGGATCGGCAGGTCAACTGATCGTCGCCGGTGGGGTGGCCGAGTCCCGGGAGGGACCGGGGGCCACCGGGCCCTGCGACCCGCCGTCGAGCCACTCGCCGACGACCCGGGCGGTCCACTCCGGTGCCTCCAGCATGGGGACGTGGCCGATGTCGGGTGCCACCTCGAACCGCCAGTCGGGGTGGGCGGCGCTCATCCGTCGGGCGGAGCTCAGCGGGACCAGCACGTCGCGGGCGCCGTGGAGCAGCAGGGTGGGCTGGGTCAGGCGCGCCAGACGGGTCATCGTGTCCCCGGGCCGGGCCACCAACCCGGTGAGGGAGCGGGCCGAACGCAGGTAGGCCGCGTCGGCCCGGGCGCGGTCCAACCGTTCGGTCAGCTCCACGTGGGCGTCCACCACCTCGACGGGCACCCGTGACGCGTCCGCGCAGCAGACGCCCAGCACGCGCCGGACCGTCTGTTCGGCGGTGCTCCGCTGCCGGCGTTGGGTGAGGTAGGTCTCCCCCACTCCAGGCAGTGCGCACAGCAGGAAGTTGGTCACCACCCGGGGGTGGACGAGACCCAGACGGGAGGTGGGCAGCGCCGGGTCGATCAGGACCAGGCCGGCCACGGTGTCCGGCTGCTCGGCCGCCTGGAGGGCGGCCACCAGTCCACCCATGGAGTTGCCCATGATGATCGCCGGTCCCGGCATCCGGAACTCCTCGGCGAGGACCTGGAGCGCGCCGCTCACCAGTCGGCGGTGGCCCTCCATGTCCGGGGTGCGGCCGGCGGTGGGCGTGAGTCCGTGGCCCAGCAGATCGAGCGCCACCACCCTCGTGCGGCCGGTCAGGTGGGGCCCGACGGCCGTCCAGTTGAGGTGGGATCCGCCCAGCCCGTGGAGGCCCACCAGGAGGGGACCGTCGTCCGGCCCACCCATGTCGAAGAGGTGGACCGGGCCGTCGACGTCGATCAGCCGCGAGGTGGCCCCGACGGGGAAGGGTGGACTCACCGGGTCGAGGCTACCGGCCGCTGGGCCGCCGGACGTCCCGGGCCGCACGGGCTCAGCGGTCGTCGCCCGACGGGAAGTGGAGCTCGACCGCGGCCGGTGGGCCTCCGGTCGGCGACCCGGGCGGTGGCGGGTCGGGCCAACGGGTGGTCACCGACTTGAGGCGGGTGTTGAACCGGACCCCCTCCATACCGTGGACGTGGGCGTCGCCGAAGAGGGAGTCCTTCCAGCCGCCGAAGGAGTAGTAGGCCATCGGCACGGGGATGGCCACGTTGACCCCGACCATGCCCACCTGCACGTCCCGGCGGAAGCGCCGGGCCGCGTAGCCGTCCCGGGTGAAGATGGCCGTCCCGTTCCCGTAGGGGTTGGCGTTGACCACCTGGATGGCCTCGTCCAACGTGGCGACCCGCAGGACCGAGAGCACCGGCCCGAAGATCTCGTGGCGGTAGACCTGCATGCTCGGCGTCACGTGGTCGACCAGGGTCGGCCCCAGGAAGAAGCCCTGGTCCCGGCCGGGCACCTTCACCTCTCGACCGTCCAGGACCACCTCGGCCCCCTCCGACTGGGCCGATCCCACATAGCCGGCCACCCGGTCCCGGTGGGCCGCGGTGATCAGGGGCCCCATGTCCGAGCCGGGGTCGGTGCCCGGGCCGGTGGTGAGGGCGGCGGCCCGCGCCGACAGGGCGCGGACCAGGGGGTCGGCGTCCCCCACCGCCACCACGGCGGAGATGGCCATGCAGCGCTCGCCGGCCGAGCCGTACCCTGCGGCGGTGAGGGCGTCGGCGGCGGCCCCGACGTCGGCGTCGGGGAGGACCACGGCGTGGTTCTTGGCCCCGCCCAGCGCCTGGCAGCGTTTGCCGGCCGCCGTGGCCCGTTCGAACACGTGGCGGGCCACCGGGGTCGAGCCCACGAACGACACCGCGGCCACCCCGGGGTGGTCGAGCAGGGCGTCGACCGCCACCGAGTCCCCGTGGACCACGGTGAACACGTCCTCGGGTAGGCCCGCCTCCCGCCAGAGGTCGGCGATCAGCAACGACGGTGAGGGGTCCCGCTCGGAGGGCTTGAGGATGAAGGCGTTGCCGCAGGCCATGGACACCGGGTACATCCACATGGGGACCATCACCGGGAAGTTGAAGGGCGTGATGCCCGCCACCACGCCCAGGGGCTGCCGGACCGAGGAGGCGTCCACGCCGTTGGAGACATCCTCGGAGAAGTCCCCCTTGAGCAGGTGCGGGATGCCGCAGGCGAACTCGACCACCTCGATCCCGCGGGCCACTTCGCCGCGGGCGTCCTCCAGGACCTTGCCGTGCTCGGCGGTGATCAGCCGGGCCAGGTCGTCGCGGTGCCGGTCGGCCAGCTGGCGGAAGGCGAAGAGGATGCGGGTACGGGCGGTGAGCGACGTGTCCCGCCACCCGGTGGCTGCGGTTTGGGCGCGGCTCACGGCCAGGTCCACATCGGGGGCCGAGGCCAGGACCACCGTCCCGGTCACCCGACCCGAGGCCGGGTCGAACACCGGCGAGGTCCGCGCCCCGCCCCCGTCCACGGACGATCCGATCCTGTTCATGTCCTCACACTCCCTTGCCGGCGAACGGGTGGCGCGGCGTAGCGCGGCGCCGGCACCGCTCCTGATGGGACCGGGGGTGACCCCGTGACAGAATCACGGCGTGCCCGACCCGACCGATGCGAACGACGGGCCCGCCACCGAGCGGACCCGGCTCCGCCGGCTGCCGGAGCAGGGCTCCCACCGGAGGGACGACCTCCACGCCGTCCTCGACGCCGGCTTCGTGTGCCACCTGGGTATCGAGGTGGACGGTGGCCCCCTGGTGGTACCCACCAGCTACGGACGCGACGGGGACGCCCTGTACCTGCACGGCTCGGTGGCCAGCCGGAGCCTGCGGGCGGCCAAGGCTCCCCCGCCCGCGTGCGTGACGGTGACGCTGGTCGACGGACTGGTGCTGGCCCGGTCGGTCTTCAACCACTCCATCAACTATCGCTGCGCCATGGTGTTCGGCGTCCTCGACGTGCTCACCGACGAGGAGGAGAAGCTGGCCGGCCTGCGGGCCATCAGCGAGCACGTCGCCCCGGGCCAGTGGGCCTACGCCCGCTTTCCCTCCTCCAGGGAGCTGGCGTCCACCACGGTGCTCCGGCTGGATCTCGACGAGGCCTCGGTCAAGGTGAGCGAGGGGCCGCCCGGCGATGGGGACGGGCCCGACGGCGAGCTCGAGGTGTGGGCCGGGGAGGTCCCGCTGCGAGTGGTGCGGCTCGACCCGGTGGCCGATCCCGCCCTCCGTCCCGGCGTCGGGATGCCCGACCACCTGCGGGAGGGGCGCATGGCCCCCGGCACCACGCCCTGGCGCCAGCTCGGACCACCATGAGCCGGGCACGGCGCGCCGGGCCGATCAGTCGAGGAAGGAGGCGAGCGGCACCGCGTCCATCCCGTGCGCCGCGGCCACCGGCTCGTAGACCACCGACCTGTTCACCACGTTGACCCCCTCGGCCAGGGAGGGGTCCGACCGGACGGCCTGGCGCCACCCGTGGTTGGCGATCTCCAGCACGTAGGGAAGCGTGGCATTGACCAGCGCATGGGTCGACGAGTGGGGGACCGCGCCGGGCATGTTGGCCACGCAGTAGAAGAGCGATCCGTTGACCTCGAAGACCGGGTCGGAGTGGGTGGTGGGTCGTGTGGACTCGAAACAGCCACCCTGGTCCACCGAGATGTCCACCAGCACCGAGCCGTCCCGCATCCGGGCCACCAGGTCGTCCGACACCAGCTTGGGGGCCTTGGCCCCCACCACCAGAACGGCACCGATGACGATGTCGGCGTCCACGCAGGTCTCCTCGATGGCGTGGGTGCTCGAGGCCACCGTCTCGAGGGCCCCCCGGAAGTGGTGGTCGACCTGGCGGAGGCGCTCGAGGTTCCGGTCGAGGATGTAGACCTCGGCGTGCATCCCCACGGCCAGGGTGGCGGCGGCCATGCCGGCCACACCGGCACCGAGGATGACCACCTTGGCGCAACGTACGCCGGGCACGCCACAGACCAGGACCCCCCGCCCGCCTCCCGGCCGCATGAGGTGGTGGGCGCCCATGAGGGGCGCCATCCGGCCGGCCACCTCGCTCATGGGCGTGAGCAGGGGGAGCGAGTGGTCCGGAAGGCGCACCGTCTCATAGGCGATGGCGGTGTTTCCCGCCGCCAGCAGGGCCTCGGTGCAGGCCGGCGAGGCCGCCAGGTGGAGGTAGGTGAACAGGACCTGGTCCTTCCGGAGTCCGAGGCGCGGGTACTCCTCGGGGACGGGCTCCTTCACTCCGAGGATCAGGTCGGAGGTCGCCCACACCTCGTCGGGGTCGTCGACGATCTTCGCCCCGGTGGCGACGAAGTCGGTGTCCGGGATGGACGAACCCATCCCGGCCTCCCTCTCGACCAGGACCGAGTGGCCGGCCGAGGTGAGCTCGCGCACCCCCGCCGGGGTGATGGCCACCCGGTACTCGTCATCCTTGACCTCCTTGGGCACGCCGACGATCACGGCCGCCACCCGCCGGCGGCCCGGAAGTGGGGCGGGTGGCTCGGTCCCATGACCGCCAGGGGGGCCAGGGTTGGTGGGGCGGCGGAGCTAGGGGATGGGGATGTCATCGTCCTCACGGATCCCGAACAGGCCGACCTCGGTCCCGAGATCCTCCGGAACCAGCGTCTTGGTGGATTTGTTGAGGGTCTCCCCACGGAAGAACGGCGGACGGACCGCGGCATAGACGAACATCAACACCAGACCGAGGAGCAGGGCGAAGAAGTCGATCAGGAACACGCCCCCGATGTGCCAGTTTGGCCAGAAGGTCATCTGCCACGTGGTGTAGCTGTTCACTGGCTTCCAGTAGAAGAAGAGGTTGTAGCCCAGGGCGGCCCAGAGCATGATGCCGCCCAGGAGGGGAAGGATGCCCCGCAGCCAGAGGTTGCGGGAGCTCTCGGTGAGCGTGGCACGGTAGTACCAGACACAGGACAGTCCGGTGAGGCCGTAGTAGAAGGCGATCATCACACCCAGGGCCGACACGGCGTCGGCGATGACGGTGCCCGCCGACACGTAGTTCAGGATCACGTACAGCACGATCGACACGCCCCCCATGGCCAGGGTCGACACCGTGGGCGTGAGGAAGCGCCGGTGGATCCGGGAGAAGGCGCGGGGGATGGCCTTGTACACCCCCATGGCCAGGGTGGTGCGTGCCGTGGGCAGAATGGTGGTCTGCGTGGAGGCGGCGGCCGAGCTCAGCACCATCAGCAGCAGCAGGTGGAACAGGAAGCTCCCGAATCCGGAGGTCCCGAACACGGAGTGTCCGAGCGCATAGAACACGTCGTTCTGATTGGCCGGGTTCCCCAATCCGATGCCCGTGCTGCCGATGCCGGCG
Organism: uncultured Acidimicrobiaceae bacterium; assembly: GCA_963833585.1. Classification (GTDB taxonomy): domain Bacteria; phylum Actinomycetota; class Acidimicrobiia; order Acidimicrobiales; family RAAP-2; genus Bog-756. Next base: position 1,240,830 of record CAWHYF010000005.1, read on the forward strand.
TAGGACTGCGTCGAGAGCACAACCAGCACGTAGGTGACCAGGAGGACGAGCGTGGAGAGTACGGCGGCCCGACCCGGAACGGTCTTCGGGTTGGCCGTCTCCTCATTGACCGAGACCGTGGTGTCCCAACCCCAGTAGATGAACAGCATCAACAGGACACCGTTGATGAATGCCGATGCCGAGGGGATCTTGAACGGGTTGAACCAGCTCAGTGCAGGGGTGAGGTGCCCGACCGGGGCCGTGCCGTTCCCCACCTTGACCAGCATCCACACCGACAGCACCAACAGCATGGTCAGTTCGATTCCCAGCAACGCCTTCTGGAAATTGGCCGACACCTCGATGCCGACATAGCAGATGGCGGTCATGACGACGATCCACATGATCCCGACCAACAGGACCCAGCCACTGCTCGGGTCCGAACCGATCCCGTTGGCGTTGAACAGCAGGAACACATACTGTCCGGCCACCTGGGCCAGGCTGGCCATGACCAGGACGTCGGCGGCGACGATGGCCCAGCCGCCCAGCCAACCGGTCTTGGGTCCGAAGGCCCTGGTCCCCCAGGTGAAGGTGGTGCCACAGTCGGGGTCGGCGTTGTTCATCTCCTTGTACCCGTAGGCGATGAACAGCATGGGGATGAAGGCGATGACGGTGACGATCGGCGCCTGCAGGCCGATGGCCACCACCACGAAGCCGAGGGTGGCGGCCAGGCTGTAGGCCGGTGCGGTAGACGCCACTCCCACCACCGTGCTGGAGATGAGCCCCAGGGCACCCGCCTTGAGACCCTTGTCCGCCAACGGGGTTGCCTCGGCCATGGGTTCCGTGATCGTGCTCAACGGCGTCTCCTTGCTCGTATTCGGATCTTGCTCACCATCGGATCGTTGAGAAGGCCATGACCGGTGTCAGACGTACATCGTGCCCGATGATCTGGCCTCTGCCGGTGGACCTTCAGCCACCGATGTAGCTCATGACGTGTTTGATGCGGGTGTACTCCTCGAAGCCGTAGGACGAGAGGTCCTTCCCGTAGCCGGAGTGCTTGAAGCCCCCGTGGGGCATCTCGGCCACGATGGGGATGTGGGTGTTGATCCACACGCAGCCGAAGTCGAGGCCCTTGGCCATGCGCATGGCTCGGGCGTGGTCCTTGGTCCACACGCTGGAGGCCAGCCCGTACTCGACCCCGTTGGCCCAGGCCAGCGCCTGCTCCTCGTCGGAGAAGCGCTGGACGGTGATGGCCGGACCGAACAGCTCCTCCTGGATGACCTCGTCGGTCTGCTCCAGCCCGGCGATGACCGTGGGGGCGAAGCAGAAGCCGCGGGCACCGACCGGTGAACCCCCGGTAACCACCTCGGCGTGGGAGGGGAGGCGGTCGAGGTAGCCGGTGAGGCGGGCCAGCTGCGCCGCGCTGTTGAGCGGGCCGTAGTCGGCGTCCGGCACGTCGAGCCCCCCCACCGTCTGGGACCGGGCCTGGTCGGCCAGCGCCGCCACGAAGTCGTCGTGGACCGACGGGCCGGCCAGCACCCGGGTGGCCGCCGTGCAGTCCTGGCCGGCGTTGAAATAGCCGGCGATGGCGATGCCCTCGGCGGCGGCGGCGAGGTCGGCGTCGTCGAACACCATCACCGGGGCCTTGCCGCCCAGCTCGAGATGGACCCGCTTCAGGTCGGCGGCGGCGGCCTTGGCCACTTCCATGCCGGCCCGGACGCTGCCGGTGATGGACACCATGGACGGCGTGGGGTGGTCCACCAGGAGTCTGCCGGTGTCCCGGTCGCCACAGACCACGTTGAAGGCGCCGTCGGGGAGGAACTCGGACATGATCTCCGCCATGAGGAGGGTCGAGGCCGGAGTGGTGTCGGACGGCTTGAGCACCATGGTGTTGCCCGCCGCAAGTGCCGGGGCCCACTTCCAGACCGCCATCATCATCGGGTAGTTCCACGGGGTCACCGCGGCGCAGACCCCGATGGGTTCACGCCGGATGAAGGAGGTGTGGTCGGCCATGTACTCGCCGGCAGCCTTCCCCTCGAGGTGACGGGCGGCCCCGGCAAAGAAACGGATCTGGTCGACCAAGGGGGGAATCTCCTCGGACAGGGTCACCGCCACCGGCTTGCCGGTGTTGGCGGCCTCCACCCGGACCAGGTCCTCGGCCCGGGCCTCCAGGGCATCGGCGATGCGGAACAGGGCCAGGCCGCGTGCCGAGGGGGTGGCGTCCCGCCACTCGGGGAAGGCCCCGGCGGCGGCGGCGAAGGCCGCATCGACGTCGGCGGGGCCGGACCAGGGGGCCTCGAGGTACTCCTCGCCGGTGCTGGGATCGACCAACGGGTACGTCCGGCCGTCGCGGGTCCCGACGTACTTCCCGCCCACGAAGTTCGACAGACTGCTCATTCACCCTCCCCCAATTTCTCCCACGGTCCTTCGGTGGTGCACTCCGAGGGCCGGCCGGCCCTCGCCCCACTAGTGCGTCCGTGGTCATAGTTACCGAAGAATCGCCGCCAGACAAGGGTTTTCTGGAGTGAACTTCCCTCTAGCTTCGGATTCCCTCGAACTTTTCTCCTAATTCCGCTCGAACTGCTATAACTGGGGCGGCATGCCCGATCACCACGCTGACCCGTCCGGCGGCTGTCGCCGCCCGTCGAACCGGGAAGCCGCCGGTCCGCGGTGAGCACGCCGGGGGTGGCGCCAGGGCCCATCGGGCTGCTGGACGACATCAACAAGGCCATCGTCGAAGAGCTCCAGCAGGACGGCCGCCGGACCTACGGCGCCATCGCCGAGGCGGTGGGGCTGTCCGAGGCGGCCGTGCGACAGCGGGTCCAGAAGATGCGTGAGGCGGGGATCATGCAGATCGTGGCGGTCACCGACCCGCTCCAGATCGGGTTCCGTTGCCAGGCCATGGTGGGGATCCGGGCCGACGGCGACACCCGGGTGGTGGCCGAGCGCCTGGCCGCGGTGGACGACATCGACTACGTGGTCCTGTGCACCGGCTCCTTCGACATACTGGTCGAGCTGGTGACCGAGGACGAGGACACCCTGCTCGAACTGCTCAACGGAACCATCCGCACCATCCCCGGCGTCCGGGACACCGAGACGTTCATGTACCTGAAGTTGACCAAGCAGACCTATACCTGGGGGACCAGATGAGCGACATTTCGAACTTCACGATGCAAGAGAACGCCCACCGGCACCTGTGGATGCACTTCACACGGATGTCGGAGTCGAGTCCGGTCCCGGTGATCGTGCGCGGCGAAGGAGTGTGGGTGTACGACCAGTACGGAAAGCGCTACCTGGACGGCCTTTCCGGTCTGTTCACCAGCCAGGTCGGGCACGGTCGCACCGAACTGGCCGAGGCCGCGGCCCGGCAGGCCAAGACCCTGGCCTACTTCCCCATCTGGAGCTACGCCCATCCGACGGCCATCGAGCTGGCCGACCGCCTGGCCGAGCTCACCCCCGGCGACTGCAATCGCATCTTCTTCACGACCGGCGGGTCCGAGGCCGTGGAGTCGGCGTGGAAGCTGGCCCGCCAGTACTTCGCCATCACCGGACAGCCGGAGCGCAAGAAGGTGGTCAGCCGGAACATCGCCTACCACGGGGCCACCATGGGGGCGCTGTCGATCACCGGAGTGACCGAGATCCGGTCGCCCTTCGAACCCCTGGTGCCCGGCGCGGTCAAGGTGCCCAACACCAACTTCTACCGCGCCCCGTACTTCGCCGATGACCTCGAGGCCTTCGGCCGGTGGGCGGCCGATGCCATCGAGCAGGCCATACTGTTCGAGGGGCCCGAGACCGTCGCCGCCGTCTTCCTCGAGCCGGTCCAGAACGCCGGTGGCTGCTTCCCCCCTCCTCCCGGCTACTTCCAGCGGGTGCGCGAGATCTGCGACCGGTACGGGGTCCTCATGGTGTCCGACGAGGTGATCTGCGCCTTTGGCCGCCTGGGTCACTACTTCGGGGCGGAGCGTTACGGGTACGAACCGGACATCGTGACGATGGCCAAGGGCCTCACCAGCGGCTACTCCCCCCTGGGGGCCATGGCGGTCAGCGACCGGCTGGTGGAGCCGTTCCTCGCCGGCGAGAGCTTCCTCCACGGGGTGACCTTCGGCGGTCACCCGGTCAGCGCCGCGGTGGCGCTGGCCAATCTGGACGTCTTCGAGAAGGAGGGACTGCTGGAGCACGTGCGCCAGCACGAGGCCGAGTTCAGGGCGTCCCTCGAGACGCTCCGCGACCTGCCCATCGTGGGCGACGTCCGGGGGGCCGGCTACTTCTACGGGATCGAGATGGTCAAGGACAAGGACACCCGAGAGACCTTCGACGACGACGAGGCCGAACGGCTGCTGCGCGGCTTCCTCTCCGGTGCCCTCTACGAGGCCGGGCTGATCTGCCGGGCCGACGACCGGGGGGACCCGGTGGTACAGCTCGCTCCCCCGCTCACCTGTGGACCCGAGGAGTTCGAGGTGATGACCTCCATCCTGCGGTCGGTGCTGACCGAGGCGTGGAAACAGCTCTGAGCCCGTCCTCGGCCGAGGAGTATCGCCGACTCTCCCTGTGGTGGGACGGCCTGCCCGACCCCCTCGTCGGGCGGGAGGCCCTGGACGGCGAGCTCGAGGTCGACGTGGCCGTGGTCGGCGGCGGCTTCACCGGACTGTGGACCGCTTACTACCTGGCCGAGGCCGAACCGTCCCTGCGCATCGCGGTCATCGAACGGGAGGTGGTGGGATTCGGGGCGTCCGGCCGCAACGGCGGCTGGTGCTCGGCCCTGTTCGCCGTGCCCGAGACCCGGCTGGACCGGGTGGGGGGCCCGGGGGCCGGCGCCGCCATGCGCCGGGCCATGATCGACACCGTCGCCGAGGTGGGCAGGGTGGTGGTGGCCGAGCCCATCGAGTGCGGGTTCGCCCACGGGGGGACGGTGGTCCTGGCCCGCACCGGGGTCCAGCTCGACCGGGCCCGCCAGGAGGTGGACCAGGCCCGGATGGCCGGCGTCGGGGAGGAGGACCTCCGGTTCCTCGGCGCGGCGGAGGCCTCGTCGCTGGCCCGGGCCACCAACGTGCTGGGAGGGACCTACACGCCCCACTGCGCGGCGCTGGACCCGGCCCGGCTGGTCCGCGGGTTGGCCCGGGCCGTGGAACGCAGGGGGGTCACCATCTACGAGCGGACCGAGGCCCGCTCCCTCCGGCCTGGCGCCGTCGACACCGTGGGCGGGACCGTCCGGGCCGCCACCGTGGTCCGGGCTACCGAGGGGTACACCCGGACCCTGCGCGGCGAGGAACGCGCCCTGGCGCCGGTGTACTCGCTGATGATCGCCACCGAGCCCCTCGGGGAGGCGTTCTGGGACCAGGCCGGACTGGCCCGGCGGGAGACCTTCGCCGACCACCGGCACCTGGTCATCTATGGCCAACGCACCGAGGACGGGCGGATGGCCTTCGGCGGGCGTGGGGCGCCCTACCACTTCGGGTCGCGGATCCGGTCCGACTACGACCGGGACGTCGGCGTCCACGAGGCACTGCGCCACACACTGGTCGACCTGTTCCCGGCACTGAGCGACGCGGCGATCACCCATCGGTGGGGCGGACCACTCGGGATCGCCCGGGACTGGTTCACCTCAGTGGGGCTGGACGTAGCCACCGGTGTGGCCTGGGCCGGCGGCTACGTGGGTGACGGCGTGTCGACCACCAACCTGGCCGGCCGGACCCTACGCGATCTGATCCTCCGCCGGGACACCGGGCTGACCGCCCTGGCCTGGGTGGACCACCGCTCACCCCGGTGGGAGCCCGAGCCGCTGCGGTTCCTCGGGATCAACGCCGGGCTTCGGCTGGCGGCCAGCGCCGACCGGGCCGAGGAGCGTTCCGGCCGGGACACCTGGCACGCCCGCACCCTGGACCGGGTGATCGGCGGCTGAGCAACCGTTCACTCCCGGTCCGTTCATTCGGAAGTGGCCGTCTCCCGGACTGCCCCCCGGGAAACGCACGCTCGGTATCTCGCCCTCTCGGCTCATCGGGAATTTCACCGGCACCAGCGTACCGACGGCCACCATCTCGCGGGCCCCGGCGACGGGAGCCGATCCTCGCCGCCATCCGCTTTCCCGGGCAAGTATGTTTCCCGGCGTCTCGACGATTTCCTGCCCGGGCAAGTAGAGTGCCCTCGGGCCGGGCGGTCGTTCGGCAGGTGAGGTGGAGGGAGCGGACGGGGTCGGGTGGGTCCCGGGGTCCTCGACCACCGCGGCCACCCTGGGTGGTCGATCAGCCGGCGCCGAGGAAGGGGGTGCCGTAGGAGAAGACCCCGCCGTCCCACCCGGCCAGCCAGTAGCCGCCGGTGGAGGCGTTGACCGCCATCCCGATCACGGGTGCGCCGAACGGGACCTGGCCCGCTCCACCGTGGAACGGCGCCGACCCGAAGGTGAAGACCCCGCCGTCGCTTCCCACCAGCCAGTACCCCCGGCCGTCGGGGGCGGCGGCCATGGCCACCACCGGAGCGTTCAGCTTCTGGCCGCCCATGCCGCCGTAGAAGGTGGCGTCGCCGAAGGCGAAGACCCCGCCGTCGCTGGCCACCTCCCAGTACCCCTTGCCGTCGTGGCTCACGGTGAGGCCCACCACCGGGGCGCCCAGCCTCTGACCGCCGGTGCTGCCGTAGAAGGTGGCGTCGCCGAAGGCGAAGACCCCGCCGTCGCTGGCCACCTCCCAGTACCCCTTGCCGTCGGCCGTGGGCGCCAGTCCCACCACCGGGGCGTTGAGACTCCTACCGCCCATGCCGCCGTAGAAGGTGGCGTCGCCGAAGGCGAAGACCCCGCCGTCGCTGGCCACCTCCCAGTACCCCTTGCCGTCGGCCGTGGGCGCCAGTCCCACCACCGGGGCGTTCAGCATGAGGGTGGCGGCCGATCCGTAGTTGACCGCCCAGCCGTGGGGCGACACGGCACCGGTGTCGTCCACCAGCCAGTACCCGGTAGCCCCCGGGTCCGAGGCCACCCCGGTGACCGGGGTCGCCATGCCACCGGGCACCGGCCGGGCGGCGGTCGGCGTGGAGGACACCTCCGCCGAGGCGGCGGACAGACCGGCGGCACTGACCGCCCGCACCACGAAGTAGTAGGCGGTGCCGGGCCGGAGGTCGGTGACGGTGTAGGACCGCCCCGAGATCAGGGTGGGGTTGACCGGGACGACGCCCTCTCCCCCGGGAGTGGTGGACAGGTAGACGCCGTACCCAGAGACCGGGCCGGTCCCCGACGCCGTCGGCGCCGACCAGGTGATCCGGGACGAGGCGTGGCCGATGCCCGCCCTGACCGCCGTGGGCGGCGTGGGGGGTGTGGGGGGCGCCCACGCCGGGGGGGGCGTCGCCGTCTGCGCCCGGGCGTCAGCGATGATCGCCGCCGCCAAGGGCGAAGCCGGCGGCCTGACGGCCGGGGCCAGCGGGCCACCGGACCCGGCCTCCGAGGCGGTGCGGAACGGCGACCCCGGCGGAGTGCCCGCGATGCTGGTGGGCGTGGTGGTCCCGGTGGTCGGATGGCGCCGGGCGTGTCCGGCGTGGACCCGCTTGGCCCGGCTGGTCACCGGTGGGACGGTGCTCGCCGGGTGGGCCGGTGGCGAGGTCGGGCCGCCCGGCGCGACCGAGGCCGAGCTGGTCGCCGTGGCGGGCGTCTTGGCGCCGAACGCCGCCGCCCCGCCCCTGGGAGCGGAGGTCGGGGTGGTCTGGGTACCGGAGGTGCCCCGGGCCCTGGCCTCGCTGGCCGACGAGGTGGTCGGATGGGCGTCGTGGCGGGCGAGCCCCGCGCCGAGCGACACGACCACCAGGACGGCCAGTGTGGAACCGAGCATCGTGCGGGCCCGCTTGTCGGGCAGGGGGCTGTCACCGACCAGCCAGCGGAGCCACTGCTTCATCCCCTGAGCCCAACTCTTCAACGTCAAGCGCCCCTTCATCGACCCCGATGCCATCGGACGACCGTCTGGGTGGTTTCCTCGTCCTCCCCAACCCGAGGCGCCGTGCGTGCATTGGCGGCTACCGGGCCACCCCCCACCCCGTGGAAGCGACGAACCTTCCGAAGTATAACGACGGCCCCCCGGCATCGGAAGGGCGCCGGGGACATTGCCTCCCAGAGGTCACCCACCGCGTTCGAGCCTCCGGGTGATGGCGCCCTGAACCGTGACCACCCGGCGGCGGCGGTGGCCCGGAGAACGTGGAGGCCCGCTCGGTTGACACTCCCCGTTCCCGCGGCGTCGGCGTCACCACGCCGGGCTCGTCGGACCCGCGGCGAGAGCTCGGTGAACCGCCGAATACTTGCCCGGGCGGGTTTACTACTTGCCCGGGCACGCTCTATCCTGGAGGAGCGGCGACCGACTCGGCGCCGGTGGTACGGAGACAACGGGAGGGGCCCCGCGATGGCCGAGGGACAGAGGAGCGCCAGCCGCGCCGGGCGGGAATTGGGAAGGCTCGGGGCCAGGAAGGGCGGACGGGCCCGGGCCCGGGCCCTGACGCCGGCCGAGCGTACCGAGATCGCCCGACGCGCCGTGCGGGCCCGCTGGGCCAAGTCCGGGAAGGGGCCGCCCCCTGCCGCCCCCGGGATCGTCCCGGGCGCAGCCATGGCCCGGTCCCTGTTCCGGGGGCCGTTGACCCTCGCCGGTATCCGCCTCGAGGGTCACGTGTTGAGCGACGGGCGCCGGGTGTTGGGTGACGAAGGAGTGGTGGAGGCGTTCACCGGTGGCACCGGTTCCGGCGGAATGGACCGGGTGCTCGGCAAGCTCCCTGAGGATCAGCGACCGGTGGCGGGCGTGCCGACCGTTCCCTTCCGGGTGCCCGGTCGCCCCGGGGTCGAGGTCGGCTACGAGGCCTCGACGGTCGTTTCCCTGGCCGGGGTGCTCCTGGCGGCGAGGGCCGCCGGGCCCCTCAAGAAGCAGCCGGCGCGGGCGGCGGAGACGGCCGAGGCCCTCGTCCGGGACGCCGCCGCCGTCGGGATGGTGGGTCTGATCGACGAAGCCACCGGGTACGCCAAGGTGCGGGTCCGCCAGTCGGCCCGGCGCTCCCTGCAGGCGTTCATCGCCGAGGACATCGGCCGATGGGCCTCGTACTTTCCGAAGGAGTTCTGGGCGCAGCTGGCCCGCCTGGACGACGCGGACTCCCCGCGCCGTCGGTCGATCGGATGGGCGACGTACGTGATGCTCTTCGTCTACGACGCCATCGACGCCGACGTTGGCCGGGAGCTCCGTCGACCGCCGGGCGACGCGCCGTTCCGGCCGACCGTCCCCCAGTGGTTGGACGAGATCGGCCCGCGGCGGCTCGAGCGCCGGATGGCCGCCATCGTCACCGAGATGCAGAGGTGCGCCGACATGGACGGGTTCACGTCGACCTTCGCCAAGGTCCTGCACCAGGGTCCGTCCCGGGCCGAGCTGGCCGCAGGCGACGACTGAACCCCTCGGCCGGTACCGGTTCCGCCGGCCGGGAACAGGTCAGGGCACCTCGACGGGGCGGTTGTCTTCGTCGACCACGATGACCGACGGGTGGTGGGAGGCGATCTCGTCGTCCTCGACGTCGACGAAGGTCACGATGATCACCAGGTCGCCGACCTGGGCCAGCCTGGCGGCCGCTCCGTTGAGGCAGATCTGACCGTCGGTCCCCTCGATGGCGTAGGTCTCGAACCGGGCGCCGTTGTTGAGGTTGTACACCGACACCTGCTCGCCGGGGACGATGTCGGCCGCCTTCATCAGCACCGGATCGATCGAGATGGAGCCCACGTAGCTGAGGTCGGCGTCGGTGACCCGGGCCCGATGGACCTTGCCGTTCATCATCCTTCGTCGCACGACCACTGCCTCTCCTGCCGGTGACGACCTCCGGGCCAACCGCCCACTCGACCCCTCCACTGTACTGCGAGGTGGTCGGCGCCCCTCACCTCGACCATGGGGGCGGCCCGGCTACTGGCGGAGTCGGGCGTACTCGATCACTCGACTCACGACGACGTCGTCGGCCTTGGCCACCGTGCCGCTGTCCACCGGCGGCTGGGGGTCGTATTCGATCATCAGCTGGGCGGCCTGGGCCGCAGTGCGGTCGATCAGCACCTCCAGCAGGCGCAGGGCCATGTCGATCCCGCTCGACACCCCGGCGGCGGTGATGATCCGGTGACCCGGGTGCTCGACCACCCGCTGGGCGGTCGGGGTGGCCCCGAAGGCGGCCAGTTCGGCGTAACTGGCCCAGTGGGTGGTGGCGGTGAGCCCCTCCAGGAGGCCGGCGGCTCCCAGCACCAGGGAGCCGGTGCAGACCGACGTGGTCATCCGGCTCCGGTCGTGGGCGTGGCGTAGCCACTCGAGCACGCGTCGGTCGTCTTGGAGGGCCCGGGTTCCGATGCCCCCCGGGAACACCACGATGTCGGGCTCGGGGCACTCCTCGAAGGTGGCGTCGACGGTGACCCCGAGGAGTCCGTTGTCGCTCCGGACCTCGCCCCGCCGGTGGCCGATGAAGGTGACGTCGATGGTGGGGATGCGCTGGAGCACCTCGTAGGGTCCGACGGCGTCGAGGGCGGTGAACCGGGGGAACAAGGGAATGGCCACCCGGAGGTCGTCGGTCATGCCGGTCTCCCCTCGTGCCGGACGGTGAAACGGCGTCGGTAGCCGTCGGGGCTGACTCCCACGCGGCGCTGGAAGGTCCGCCGGAGGGTCTCGGCGGATCCGAACCCGCACCGGGCCGCCACCGCCTCCAGGGTGTCGGTGGTGGTCTCCAACTCCCGGCGGGCGGCCTCGAGGCGCACCCGCTCCACGAACCGGCCCGGAGTCTCCCCCACCTGCTCGGAGAACACCCGGGTGAAGTGGCGCACGCTCATGGCCGCCGCGGCCGCCAGGGCAGGCAGCCGATGGTCCCGGGCCGGAGCCGACTCCACCAGGGTCTGCACCGCCCGGACGGCGGACCGTTCGGCTCGGGGTACCCACACCGGGGAGGCGAATTGGGTCTGGCCCCCCGGACGATGGAGGAACATGACCAGCCACCGGGCCACGGTCTGGGCCACCTCGGTGCCGAGGTCCTCCTCCACCAGAGCCAAGGCCAGATCGATGCCGGCGGTCACGCCGGCGCTGGTCCAGAACTTCCCGTCGCGGAGGTAGATCGGATCGGCGTCCACCTCCAGAGTCGGGTGCTCGCGGGCCAGCTGTTCGGCCGAGGCCCAGTGGGTGGTGACCCGCCGGCCACCCAACAGGCCGGCTTCGGCGGCCAGGAAGGCGCCCGTGCACACCGTGGCCACCCGGCGGCTCCGACCGGCGGCGGCGGCGATCCAGGCCACCAGGGGGGCGTCGGCGCAGGCGGCCCGGGCCCGGTCGCCTCCGGGCAGCACCAGGGTGTCGATCCGCCGGACGGGACGGGGCAGCCGTTCGGTGCCGAGGACCATCCCGCTCCCGGTCCGCACCGCGCCGCCGTCGGACGAGACCAGCGAAACGTCGTACCCTCCGGCTCCGGCGGCGGCGACCCGGGTGGCCCCGGCGAAGACCTCGAACGGTCCGACCGCGTCGAGCGACTGCATCCCCGGATAGGCCACCACGACCACGTTGCGCGTGCTCATCCCGGTCAGCCTGGACCACCTGGGAGGTGGCGTCAATGACACAATCCCCACGATTTAGGCCACCACAGCCGCCCCGCCCGTCCCCCGGATCCTTCGCCGGAGCGCGGGGGTCCTCCTATCCTGGGGGTCCCAAACGCCGTCCGGCGATGGGTGCCGAGCCGAGGGGACGTCCGTGGCGATCCGTGTCATCCAATGGGCCACCGGTGGGGTGGGCCGAGCCGCCGTGGCCGGTGTCGTGGCCCATCCCGATCTGGAGCTGGTGGGGTGCTGGGTGCACAGCGCGGGCAAGGCCGGGCACGACGTGGGCGAGCTGTGCGGGCTCCAGCCCCTGGGGGTGACGGCCACCGACGACGTGGCCCGGCTGGTGGACCTGGCGGCCGACTGCGTGATCTACGCGCCGATCATGGCCGACCCGGAGGTGGTGGTCCGTCTGCTCGCTTCGGGAAAGAACGTGGTGACACCCCTCAATTGGTTCTTCCCGGGTGGTCGGGACGAGTCACGCATCGAGGCGGCATGCCGCGAGGGGCAGGCGACCGTCCACGGCACCGGCATCCACCCGGGCGGCATCACCGAGCGGTTCCCCCTGGCCGTCTCGGCCCTGTCCCAGTCCATCACCCATGTCCGGGCGGAGGAGTTCTCGGACATCCGCAGCTACGGCGCCCCGGGGGTGGTGGGCGACATCATGCTGTTCGGAAAAACTCCCGAGGAGGCGGCGTCGAGCATGATGCCGACCATCCTCGGGGACGGCTTCGGCCAGTCGGTGGCCATGGTCGGGCACGCCCTCGGATTCGGGCTCGACCCCCAGCTGCAGGTGAGCCACGAGGTGGCCGTGGCCACCGCACCCATCGACTCCCCCATCGGGCCCATCGCGCCGGGACGCATCGCAGCCCAGAAGTTCTGCTGGGAGGCGACGGTGAGGGGGACGCCGGTGATCAGCGTGCGGACCAACTGGTTCATGGGTCAGCAGCATCTCGACCCGGCCTGGACCTTCGGGCCCCAAGGTGAGCGCTTCGAGGTGGAGGTGACCGGCGACCCGACCAGCCGGGTGACCTTCCACGGTTGGCACCCGGCCTCCATCGAGGCGGGCCTGGTGCGCAATCCGGGCGTCGTGGCCACCGCCACCCACTGCGTGAGCGCCGTGCCGGCCGTCGTGGCCGCGGCGCCGGGGATCCGTAGCTACCTCGACCTCCCGTCCTACTCCGGCCGGGCCGCCCAGGACCTCCGCTGAGGGTCGGGACCGCCGGATCCTGGATCGGAGGCCGCCCTCACCCGATCACGACAGGGTGGGTCGGACCCGTTCGTCCAGGAAGCTGATCACGGCATCCGAGAAGACGTCGTTGCGATCGCCGGCGATCATGTGGGCCGCTCCGTCCACCGCCACCACGGTGGCGTCGGGGATCCGGGCCACCAGATCGTCCACGCCCTCCTGGGTCACCACATCGCTCAGCAGCCCGTGTACCAGCATGGTGGGCACGTGGATGTTGCTCATCGCCACGTCCAAGAGGCCGAAGAGCCGGTCGGGCACCCGCTCGGTCCGGTCCTGGAAGATGAACTTCGGATCCCAGTGCCAGTACCAGCGTCCGTCCCGCTCCCGGAGCACCTTCATCAGACCGGCCGGGTTCACCGCCCTGCTCCGGTTGGGGGTGTAGGCGGCAATGGCCGCGGCGGCGTCCTCCAGGGTGTCGAAGCCGTCCACCCCCGACTGCATGAAGGTGGCGATGCGCTGGATGCCCTCGTCGTTGGTCTTCGGGGTGATGTCCACGAGCACCAGGCCGCTGGAGACCACCCGGTCACTGGTCCCCTCGGCCAACATGGCCGACATCCCCCCGAGGGAGGCGCCGACCAGCACCGGGGGCCGGCCCAGGGCGTCGGCTACGGCCACACAGTCAGCGCAGAAGGCGGTGAAGGAGTAGTCCCCGTTGGGAGCCCAGTCGCTCTCGCCGTGTCCACGCAGATCGAGGGCCACGGCCCGCCATCCGTGGCCGGCCACGTTCTCGGCGGTCCGGCCCCAGGCGTGCCTGGTCTGACCCCCGCCGTGGAGGAACAGCACGGGCCAGTCGCCGGGATCCCCCCGTACGTCCGCCACCAGGTGCATCCCCTCGAAGCCTTCGAACACCACTCGCTCGGGATCCATGGGCCCATGGTCACATAGGTCGGCTCCGGGGGTAAAAACCTGTCCTGGTCCGGGCCGGCCCACCCGATGGGTTACCGTCGGTTCGGGACGGAGCCCGGCGGCACGGGAGGCCGTCACCGTGATCGGGAGGGACGATGGAGTACGAACGGGCCCGGGTCCGCCTGCAGGAGGAGCGAGACCGGGTGGAGCGCCTGCTGGCCGAAACCGAGGCCGCCGGCCTCGACGACCGCACCGAAGCCGATCAGGGCGGGGAGCTGGCCGATCCGGCCGAGCGTCAGACCGCGGAGCAATCCGACGACGCCGTGGCCGCCGGATTGCGGGGGCGACTGGCCGCCATCCATCGGGCGCGAGCACCGGATCGAGCAGGGGACGTACGGGTACTCGGTGCGGAGCGGCTCGCCCATCCCCGACGAGCGGCTCGAGGCCGACCCGGCCGCCGAGCTCACGGTGGACGAGGCTCGAGCCCCCTGAGCCGGCCCTCCCGTGGTGTCCGCCCTCGGGATACGGTCTTCGCTTGAGCCTGGCCCTCACCTTCGGCGCCTACGCCATCGGCGCACTGACCGGTCTGGTGGTCCACCGTGGTGGGCCCCGGCTGCGCCGGGGCTGGCCGATCTATCTCCGGATGCAACTGGTGGCCACCGCGGCGCTGCTGGGACTGTTCTCGGCCTGGCGCCTGACCGCACCTCGCCAGATCGTGGCCCCCATCGTCATCGCCGGCGTGGGAGGCGTGCTGTTGGGGGTGGCGTTCCTGGTGCGCGGAGGACGGACCACCGGTCAGTCCCAGCTGGAGGGATGGGCCGCCTTCCCCAACTCCACCTTCTGGGTCCTCCCCATCGGTGGGGCGCTGGTGGGGCCGTCAGCCAGCCTGATCGCGGCGCTGACCAACGCGGTGTATGCCGTGCCCAACGCGGTGTGCATCCACCTGATGCGCAGGGAGGCCCCGTTTCCCCAGCGGCACTCCACCAGCTGGCTCGACCAGTCGATGCTGGTGGCGGTGGCGGTGGGGCTGCTGCTGCATCTGAGCGGGCCGGCGCCGTCGGCTTCCCACTGGGTGCTGGTCATCGCCGGACCCCTGCTGGCCTTCGTCGGCGCCGCGCTGTACACCGGTTCGGTGTTCCATCCCCACAACGCCTCGGTGGTCCCGACCCCTGACGACCGCCACCGGTGGCTGCTCCTCACCTCCATCCGGGTGGTCTACCTGGGGGCGATCGCCGTCCTCACCGGCTCGACGGCGGTGGCGGTCATCGCCGTGCTCTCGGCCCTCGGGCCGCCGGCGTTCAATCCGCCCCAGCAGGCCGTCCTGTACGGCTACCGCTCCGGACTGGTGATGATCGGCGTGCGGTGGGGCTGGTTCTTCCTGCCGGTGGGCCTGGTGTTGGCTCTCCTGATCCGCTAGGCGGGACGCCTTCATCGCCCTGGGGCGCCCATGACCACTCCGACGCCATCGAGGTGGCTTTCGACATCCGACCCTGACCTCTCGATCTCCCTCGCCTCCTGGCCGGGCGGTCTCAGGCCGTCAGCCGCTCGGTGATGTGCTGGAGTTCGATCATCAGGGGGATCAGGAACCCGATGTAAGCGTTGGTCAGGGTGTAGTCCGAGGTGGATCCGTGAGTGACCATCTCGTCGAGGTCGATGATGGTGACCCGGTCGTCCTTTTCCCGGTAGGCCTTGGCCCGGTCCAGGATGGCCACCAGCTCGTCGCGTGAGGCGACCTCCAGTCCGAAATGGTCCAGGCGAGGGGCACGGAGGAATTCCCCCGAGGCGGGGAGCAGGTACAGGAACTGGCGCAGCTCGCCGGTGTAGAGGATGAGGGGATTCCCCGACTCGGTCCTGTTGTCCCCTTCCACCCAGCCGAACACCTCGCCGAAGAAGTCGAGCAGCGCGGCGCGGCCGGCGTCGTCGAGGATCTGGGCATCCACGCTGATGGCCAGGTGGTTGAGGACCGGGCGCACGGGATCGGGCATGGTCAGGACGCCTCCGGGTTGACGAGCACCTTGGCAGGCACCTCACCCCTCGACAGCTGCACCATGGCCGCCATCACCCCGTCGAGGGGCACATCGTCGGCCTCGATCAGCAGGTCGACGGGCAACGCCCCGGCGGTCAGGAGGTCGACGGCGGGCTGAAACCCTGCGGCGCTGTAGTTGTACGCCCCCACCACCTCGAGCTCGAGGATGATCATCCGGTTGTGGTTCACCGGCACCGGCACCGGTCCGGTGCCGACGAAGACCAGCGTCCCGGCTCGGTCCAGCACGCCGAGGGCGGCTTCCCCGGCGGACGGGCGGCCTGAACACTCGAACGCCACATCGACCGGATCGGCCACCACCCCCGCGGCCGGGGGCTCGGCCAGCTCCTCGGGCCGGACGGTGCGGGAGGCGCCGACCGCCATGGCCCGCTCCCGACGAATCGCCGATGGCTCGCTCACGGTGATGTCCCCGATCCCCTGGGCCACGAGGACCGAGACGATGAGAAGGCCGACCGGCCCGCCCCCGGTGACCAAGACCCGGTCGCCGGGCCCGACCCCGGCCAGCTCCACGGCGTGCAGGGCGATGGCCGTCGGCTCGGCCAGGGCGGCAGTCCGCATGTCCAAGGAGTCGGGGACGGGGAGGGTGCTCGCCGCCGGCACCACCAAGTACCGGGCGAAGGCGCCCCGCATGTCCCGCATGTCCGAGGTCGCCCGCCGCAGGCAGACCGACGGACGGCCACGGCGGCAGGGCCGGCAGGTCCCGCAGCCCGGGGACGAGTTGGAGACGACCCGGTCTCCCGGGGAGCGCTCCGATCCGACCTGGCTGCCGCTCACGACGATCCCTGACCACTCGTGTCCCAGGATGGCGCCTGGTCTGGCGTACCGCTCCAACACCAGGTGGAGGTCGGAGCCGCAGATCCCGCAGGCGGTCACCTCGACCAGCACCTCACCGGGGCCGGGCTCGGGCACCGGCACCCGGTCCACCTCGATCCGACCATCGCCCCGGTAGATCGCCGCGTTCATCAGATCAGATGGCACGGCGGTCATGGTAGGGCACCGTGGCCGGGCACGGCACCCGCACGGCCGCTGCTACGCCCGGAGCGGTCCCCCGGACCTCCCTGAACCTTGAGCCCGGGGGGACGGGTCGTCAGAAGACGTGGTTGACGGCCTTGGTCACGCGTGCCGGCAGCGCGGTCTTGATGGCGGTGGCCTGGGCCGGGGTCAGCTTGTGATTGGTCAGGGCCGTGTCGATGCGGGTATCGGCCGCGCCGACGAGGGCGTTGACCACACTCTGCGCACCCACCCCGTGCTCGCCGGCCACCTCGGCCACCGACTTGCCCGTCTTCAACTCGGCCACCAGGGCCTGGGGGGTCACGCCGATGGTCTTGGCGCTGATGGCCACGGCCGCGGCGCGGATCTTGCGCCGGTGAGCCCGGATCCAGCTCCTGAGGGCGTGGTGACCCGTCTTGGCGGTGGCGGTGGCGCGGGGGCGGTGGGTGGCGCGGCCGCCGACGCGGCACCGGCCGTCCCGGCGCCAATCAGCACGGCACCGGCGAGAACGGCGGGGGCGATGCACTTCCTCAACACGATCTGGACTCCTTCTGGGGGACTGTCGGGCGATTGTGGCATCCCAACCTTGGAAATCTGTGCAGAAAGTGTGAGGATTCTGTGAGCACGGGACCGACAGCCCCTCGGTTAAGGTCGAGGTCGGGCCTTGCCGACCAGGGGCGGGACCACTGCCACGAGCCCAATCGCCGGCCATCGGGCGTCGGGTGGGGGGTACCCCTGTGGAGGACGGCGAGGAGTGCGGAGCGAACCCAGCGGACCACCTGCGTAAGGTACTTCCACACATCCGAGACCAGGAAGACCTCACCACCGCGCCGGACGTGGTTGCCCCACCACGTCCGGCGTCTCCATTCCGTGCCGGTGGCCCTGATCGGGGACAATCCCCCGAGGGGCTCCTCCACCAGGGGCGACCGATCCGGCAGCCGCGGTGGCACGTCGGTCCCAGCCAACGAAAGCCCGTCCATGGATCCACTCGAACTCGCCAAGGAGCTGGCTACCGAGCTCGACGCCCTGGATCGCCGCCGACCGTCCACGGTTGCCATCGACGGCCCCGACGGATCCGGGACGGCGGTCGTGGCCGATCGGTTGGCTGCGGCGATCCGAACCCGGGGCCGCACCGTGGTCCGGCTCCATAGCCACGAGTTCCTCCGCCCCCGCCGGATCCGGGATCGGAGGGGCAACGACTCGCCCGAGGGGTTCCTGGAGGACACCGTCGACGTCGCCGCCATCCGACAGCTGGTCCTCGAGCCGCTGGCTCGGGGGGAGCGGCGGATCATCCCGAAGATCCACGATCCGGGACCTGACGCCCCGGTGGATCCCCACTTCGAGGAGGTACCGGACGACGCCGTGGTCATCATGGAGGGGCAACTCCTGCTCCGGAAAGGAATACGGGAAGACTGGAGCCTCCGGGTGGAACTCACCATCAGCGAGGAGGAGCGCCTACGCCGGGTCGGCCAGGGACTCCCCGCGAGCCAGGTACCAGCCGAGGGTGCGGAATCCGACCGCAACCACCGGCGGGCCCGGGGGTTCGCCCTCTACCTGGAGCGGGACGATCCGGTGGCGGCGGCCGACATCGTCATCGATACGACGAACCCCGAGCGGCCGGTGCCGATCCGGTGGCCATGACCTCCGGACCTGGCGACCCCGGGGCAGGGGCTCCGCCTGCCCCTGCCCGGAGAGCTTGTCCGCGCTGGCGACCCCGGGGCAGGGGCCCGCCGCCCGCGAGACGTCCGCTGGCGACCTCGGGGCAGGGGCTCCGCCTGCCCCTGCCTGGAGGATTCGGGCGACGTGGTCGGGCGGCCTCGGGCCGCCTCCCACGCCACGAATTCGATCAGATCGTCTCGACCCTGGCGGCGGTGACCCTGGCCATCCGGTAGGCGACCTGGGTGTTCGACGACCCCTTGTGGTCGAGTGAGGTGGTCCCGGCGAAGAGGGAGTGGCCGACGGAGCCGAGCCCCATCCCGGGGACTGCGTCTTCGATTCTGAGACGGATGTTGGTCACAATGACCTCCTCGGTGGGTACTGGTAGGACAAATCCATTGTGCGCCCCGACGGGCAGCCGGTCTGTCAGCCGGATGACACTGTCAGCGTCAAGGTGCCGACAGAGGGGCGGCCCGGGCTCGACCCTGGGTAGGATCCCCTGGGTTTCCGGACGGCAACGGGGCAAGGAGGATCAGCGGTGGAGTGGCGACTGTTGAGCTCGTTGACCGAGGCTGACCGGAGGGCGCTGCTCTCTCGGTGCCGACGGCAGCGGTTCCCCAAGGGCGGATTCGTCTTCCACGAGGGTGACACCGGAGACAGTGCCCACCTCATCGAGAGCGGCACGGTGGCAGTGCGGGTGACCGGACCGTCGGGCGACCTGGTCACCCTCGATGTCCTGCGGCCCGGGGATGTATTCGGCGAGCAGGCGCTCATCGACGAAGGATCGGTGCGATCAGCGACGGTGGTGGCCCTGGAACGGACTGAGACCATGCGCTTCCACCGGGTGGAATTCGAGGAGTTGTGGAAGAACCATCCCGACGTCGCCATGGTGGTGGCCAAGATGCTCGACGCCCGGTTGCGTGCGACCTCACAAGCTCTTCTGGAGGCCCTCTACCTCCCGGCGGAGACCAGGGTCATGCGTCGGCTGCACTACCTCGCCGAGATCTACGTCCACCACGCGTCACATTCGATCCCGCTGACCCAGGACGACCTGGCCTCGATGGCCGGCACCACCCGGCAGACGGTGAATCGGGTGCTGGGCCAGGCCAAGGACGACGGGCTCCTCACGCTGTCTCGGGGACGGATCGTGATTGACGACCCCGAGCGGGTGGCCCGGAGGGCACGTTGATGCCCGGGGCCGCCCAGAACCCACGGGATCGGTGTCGTTCCACGGGCCGGCTCGTTCTGGGCGGGCTCGCCACCGGTCGGGGCTCGTGACGACTCCCTACACCACCGGTCTGCACCAGGTGGCCGAGGGGGTGCATGCCTACCTCCAGCCGGACGGAGGATGGGGGTGGAGCAATGCCGGCCTCGTCGAAGGCGACGGCGCCTGCGTCCTCGTCGACACTCTCTTTGACCTGCCGCTCACCCGCCGGATGCTCGAGGCCATGGAAGTGGTCACCGCGTCGCGACCGATCCGCACGGTGGTCAATACCCACGCCAATGGTGACCACTGCTATGGGAACCAGCTCGTGGCCGCGCCCGGGGTGGAGATCGTGGCGTCCTCGGCCGCCGCCGTCGAGATGGACGACGTCCCGCCCCGGGCGCTGGCTGCCCTGATGGACCTGGCAGAGCGGCTGCCGCCGGAGACGGGACGATACATCCGCCAGGCGTTCGGGGTCTTCGACTTCGTTGACATCGAGCTGACCCCACCGACAAGGACGTTCTCGGGACTCGACCGGATCGATATCGGCGCCGGGCGGACCGTCGACCTGATCGAGGTCGGGCCGGCCCATACGGAGGGGGACGTCATCGCCTGGGTGCCGGACCGGGGTGTGGTCTTCGCCGGGGACATCCTGTTCATCGGAGGCACCCCGATCATGTGGACCGGGCCGGTGGACCGGTGGATCGAGGCGTGCGAGCGGATCGTGGCGTTGGACCCGTCGGTCATCGTTCCCGGCCACGGGCCGCTGACCGACGCCGCAGGCGTCCGAGCAGTGGCGGAGTACCTGCGCGTCGTGGACGAGGGGACCCGCCACCGTCACTCGGCGGGTATGACGTCGGTCGAGGCAGCCTTCGACCTGCACCGGGAGCTGAGTGGCACGCCGTTCGGGTCGTGGCGGAACCAGGAGCGACTGGCCATCAACGTCGAAACCATCTGGACCGTCCTCGAGCCCGGGTACCTGCGTCCGTCATTCCCCGAGCTGTTCGGTCGGATGGCCTCCCTGGCCCGGTAGCAGCGGTGCCACCTCGGGGGTTCGATCTGGTGATCGGAGGCGACGCCGTGAGGATCACCGGCCCCACCAGGGTGTCCACGCCCGCCGGGGCATGGGGTGGGGGGTTGGCCGGTTCGAGTCGACGAGACGGGTCGGGCACTACCGCCGAGTGCAGCGTCCCGTCAGCCGAAACTCCCCCGTGGACGGTCTATCGGATCGCGGTGCGCCGGTCGAGGGCGGTCGCAACCATCGAGCCGGGGGGCGCCACCCGGTGGCCGTTCCACCGGTAGGCCGAAGGAGACCCCAACGGACCCGAGGGTGGGACCGATACCCTTTGCCCCGTGAGTGACCGACGAGTCGTCGCACGTGCCTCCCCCGGGTCGCCAACGGACTCGAACGGATCAGCGCGGGACGGCTGGGAGAGGACCTCGACCTCGTTTCTGAGGTGCAGCTGATCGGCGAATTCGTGGCGGCGACCTGTCGGGCGGGATCCATCGAGGCCAGCCGGATCTCCGACGCGCGGCTCACCGGAAGTGCGTTCACCGACTGGCGCCTCACCGACGTGGTCATCATCAACTCGGACCTGTCGGGGGCCGATCTCGACGGATCGACGCTGACCAGGGTGGAGATCAGGGATTGTCGACTGTCCGGGGCGAACCTGGCCCGAAGCCGCCTCCGGGATGTCGCCTTCGTCGACTGTCGCCTCGACGGGGTCAACTTCCGGATGTCGGAGGCGGTCGCAACCCTCTTCCAAGATGTCGACCTCACCGGCTGCGACTTCTACGCCTCCCGACTACCAGGAGCGCGTTTTGACGGCTGTGACATGACTGGCGCCGACATCACCAAGGCGGACCTGGCCGGGTCCATATTCCATCACTCCTCCCTCGTCGGACTGAAGGGTTGGGCTGCCCTCGCCGGTGCGGTCATCGACACCCCCCAGATCATGCCGGTGGCCCTTGGGCTGCTGACGGCCCTGGCCATCACGGTCGACGACGACCCACCAGCGGCCTGACATGAACGGAGCACCGCCAGCCCGGGGGGCCGCCGAGGGCCCTGGCTCGACCCAGGGGACCCTGGACGCCGGTGAGTTCTCGAGTTGGCTGTCGTCGATCAGCGACGCCCTGGCCGGGGGACACGGATCCCAAGTACCGTGCGGCGGGTGCACGGCCTGTTGTTCGTCATCGCAGTTCGTCCACATCGAACCGGACGAGGCGGACACTTTGGACCATGTGCCGGACGAACTCCTGTTTCCCGCACCGGGCTTGCCCGATGGGCACGTCCTGATGGGCTATGACGAGAACGGCCGCTGCCCGATGCTCGTCGACGAGCGATGTTCGATCTACGACCACCGGCCACGGACCTGCCGGGTCTATGACTGTCGAGTCTTCGCAGCCACTGGGGTCAGTTTCCCGGGGGCGGCCAACGACCCCGTCGCCCGGCAGGTCGGTCGCTGGCGCTTCACCTTCACTTCCGAGGGGGACCGCAGGGAGTACCGGTCGGTGAGGGACGCCGGAGAGTTCCTGGCTGAGCACGCTCCGGAGCTGGAGGCCGAGTTCGGGCCGCTCACCCCGGGCCAGAGGGCCATTCTCTCCATCGGGATCCACGGGTCTTTCCTCGGGGGCGCCAGGCAAGGAGAACCCGCCACTCTCAGTGCGGTGCGGGTCGCGATCAGGAAGCGGGTCGGCTGAACGGCGTCTCCGTTCACCGTCCTCCGGTCGGCCTTCGCATCCGGAGTGCCGGGTAGAAGTCGGTGTCGACGGTCCCGACGCCCACGAATCCCATGTACTCGTAGAAGTCCATGGCGTGGGGATTGGCCGTGACTTCCAGCCGGGCGACGCCCGAAGCCCGCAGCCGCTCCGATGCATCGAGCACCAGCGCAGCTCCGATGCCCTGCCGCATCCAGTCCGGATCCACGAAGAGGTCCTCGAGCTCTGCCGTCTCCCCCGAGATCAAGCAGGTGGCGAAGCCGATCACCCGGTCGTGCCGGTCGACCGCGACCCGCATCCGACCCTCGTCCGGCCCACGGTCCGAGACCACCAGGGCTTCGGGGTGGTCCTGGAGCAGGGCGCGATCTCGCTCGTTCCAGAGCGACGCCCTTCGGAAGACCTGCTCGACGACGGTCATGTCCGCTGGCCGGAAGTCACGGATGACGATGGTCATGGGTGCCAGTCTGGTCGAAGGCTGGGAGCCATCGGAGGCACTATCGAGAACCACCGCACCGCAAGTCGACGGCCGACAAGCCGGCGATGACTTTGCCTGCCGCACTTCGTCCTACCCTGGACAGCCGAGGAGACGCGACCGGGGAGGCACGCGCCGAGCACGGATCTCCCCACCGCCAGTCGGGGCATCTCCCCATCCCATCGAAAGGACACAGTATGAACCGGGTGAGCACGTATCTGAACTTCATGGGGCAGACCGAGGAGGCCTTCCACTTCTACCGATCGGTCTTCGGCACCGACTTCCTCGGGCCCATCTCCCGCATGGGGGACATGCCGAGCGACCCAACCATGAAGCCGCTCTCCGACGATGAGAAGAACATGGTGATGCACATCGAATTGCCGATCCTGGCGGGCCACGTGCTCATGGCCACCGACATGCTCGAGTCCCGAGGTCACCGGTTGAGGACGGGCAATCAGATGACGATCAATCTCGAACTGGACGATCGAGGCGAGACCGACCGACTCTTCGGCGAGCTCGCGGAGGGTGGCAGCGATCTCTTCGGGCTGCAGGACATGCCCTGGGGCGCCTACTGGGGGACCTGCGCCGACCGGTATGGCGTCCGCTGGATGTTCAACTGCGTGGAGGAAGCCGGCTAGCTGTGGCCACCGCCTGGCGAGGAGCTCCGTGGGGAGAAATGGAGACTCTCGCGGACCCGTGACCCGTCCGAACCGCCTGGTCAAACCCGCCCACCAGGCGCTCGTGCTTGCCGGGAGATGAATGCGTCAGGTAAGAACGGGGATGCCGGAACGCAACATTGCCGATCAGAGGTGCCGCTGGGAGATGTTCGCGGCCGGCGAGTGGCAGCGGTGTGGCAAGCCTCGGCGGCACGATGGAGCTCATCAGATCGGTACCGTCACCATCGGGACTCGGGCACTCATCCGGCTCCGGATGCAGCGCCAACCCACCGTCCGGAGAGCCAAGATCCGATCCCAGACCTGAGGCCCCCACCGCAACATCTGCCGTTTGGCCTCCACGGCCCTTGCCCCGAGGAAGGGCCGGGCGTCCGGACCGTGACCTCGGGCTCGCCCTCGAACCGGCCGACCTACCGATCGAAGCGCTCATGTGGGCTCGTGCTCGGTCCGGCACCGCACGTCGACCGCCCGCATCGAGGTCCGGTCACCGACTGGTGGCGATCCGCTCAAGGTTCTCGACCGATTGCTCGAGCATGGCGGCCGGTACCACCGGCCAGGCCACCCCGGAACGCATGTCGTCGGTGGCCTTCGACCAGTCGCAGTAGTTGGTCACGTCGGTCTCGGTCTCGTCGACCGGTTCGAGCTGCCATCCGTACACGTGGCCGAACGGTGGGTGGTCACCGAAGCCGATGGTCCACTCCACCAGGCGGTCGGGGATGATCCGGGTGACGGTGTTGCGGACTTGGTACTCCTTGAGGTTGGGTATGTCCCCCAGGGGCTGGCGGTCCATGTCCATGTCGAAGGTCGCACCCACCTCAGTCAGGGGCTGGTCGCCCTCGCCAGGAGCGGCGACGAGCATTCCCGAACCGTCGATGGCCACGTGACCCGAAGGAGTCGTCACGATCCGGAACAGGTCCCCGGCCGGAGCGGCGATGCGCCGGGTGGCAGACACACGATCAGGCGGCATGGGACCTCCTGGGAGCTAGGGCAGACTCCGACCCTAGCTCTGTCGACACAATGGGGACGAGGGCGCCGCGGATGACACACTGGATGCCGTGATGGTCGGTGGGACAAGGACACGGGTTCGTTCCGGGGAGGGGCGCTTTTGGTGACGCGGGGCGGGCCGTCGGTGGAAGACCTGGTGGTCGGAGCGGTCCGGGGCGTTCCCGAAGGCTACGTGACCACGTACGGGGCCATCGCCCGGGAGCTCGGGCTCAAATCGCCCCGTCAGGTGGGCGCGGTGCTGGCCCGGGGTGGCCAGCCCATGCCTTGGCACCGGGTGCTGCCCGCCAGCGGCCGGCTGGTGGCGGGTCTGGCCGCCGAACAGGGGCGCCTCCTCGCCGAGGAGGGCGTCGTGGTCCGTGACGGGAGGGTCGACCTGAAGCGGTATCGATGGTGACCCCGGTCGGCCAGCTGGCGACCTCAAGCTTGGATCTCGGGCCGCAACGTCGGAGTGGCCGTCACGGGCTCGACGGCTTCCGACCGGTTGAACCGGAGCTGACGCTCGACGAAGGCCAGATAGAACGCCATGGAGAACGCCAGGCTCGTGAACAGGCTCATCACAAAGAAGAGCCACGGGGCCCGAAGGTGCCGGCGCCGACCGTCCACGATCGTCCACAGTGGGAGCAGGACCAGGTTGACCATGATGTAGTCCTGGGCGGCCGAATCCGAGGCCCAGTTGGTGAAGAGCGCCTTCGTGTACCCGACATAGGTGGCCCGGTGCCCGTAGAGGTGGACGTAGCGGACGTTGAAGTACCACCCGAGACCGAGTGAGGCCACCCCGAAGAGGTAGTAGAGGCCCTCGAGGACGGTGACTCGTCCGGTCCGTCCTCCGGTGAACAGGCGCCGGTTGACCACGAACGCCGCCGCCGTGGTGACGATCCCGAGGATTCCAAAGAACACGAGCGACCCGGTCATGACCCTCCCTTGGTTGTGCAGCGATGCCCGGCCACGTCCCGGTGATCGGGCCGGCGGCCAGTCCGGTACGTCAGCCCCCTGGCGGGAGCAACTCGGCGGGACGGTCGGCCCAAGCACCGTTGCATCAACAGCCATCGATGCGAATCGTTGGCACGCTACCCGATGTCAGGTCAGCGATGACGGAGCACGCGGGCCGGATGACCCCTTCCATTGCGGCCGCCCTCCTGCCGTTGGCGAGCGTGGTCGACCAGACTGGGTGGCCACAACGAGCAAGGGGAGAGAAGGCTCCACACCTCCGGTCCGGGCACTGGGTTTCGTCCGGGCCGCGTCGCCCGGGACCGCCGTCAGCACCCCCTACGGGTCGTGCTCGGTCGTGGTCCACTGGGCGAGTTCGATGGTGATGTCCTCGGGCCCGACCAGGAAGACGAGTCTTCGGTCGTGGAACTCCATGACCGCATTTCGAGTCCGAACCCCCGCGGCGGCGAATCGGGCAAGTGCGTCATCCAGGTCGTCGACGGCGAAACAGACATGGTTGAACCCCAAACGAGCCAGATTCGACTCCGCAGAATTGTCGGCCAGGTGCGGATGGTGGAAGCGTAGAAGCTGCACCTCCTGGTGGGTGCCGACGTCGGCCAGCGCCAGGGTGACGTGGTCGGCCTCCCAGTCGGGAATACCCATGTACCGGGACATCTGTTCGCCGGAAACGACCGTCGAGGCGGTCTCCTCGAACCCGAGCAGTCCGAAGAACCGCTTGGCCCGATCCAGGTCGGAGACGACCACCGTGACATGATCGAACCCAGCATGTCTGGCGGACTCCACGCCACCAGCGTAGGACCTGGGTGGCCTGGCATGGCGGCTCATCCGTTTGCCGCCTGGGGCCAACCCGACGCCCCGGCCCGACGTACTCTGGGCTCATGGCCGCGGTCGAGAAGGTCGAGCGGAAATTTGCACCATTGACGGGGACCGAGTCCGACATCACTTGGGCGATGATCGACTTCTATCGAAATACGCTGCTCACCAAGTGTCAGAGGCTGTCCGACGATCAACTCGTCCGGGCAGCCGTTGAGCCCTCACCCCTCACCCTCCTCGGACTCCTCCGACACATGACCGAAGTGGAGCGCTACTGGTTCGAGGAGTGCATCATGGGTCGGACCAGGGAGCCCCTCTACGGAGGAGGGACCGACTCCGACTTCCGGCAGCTTCGTTCCATCCCGGCGGATGCGGCGGTGCGGAGGTTCTACGCCGCCTGCGATACCTCCCGCTCCATTGCCTCAGATCGCTCCCTCGACGAGGAAGTCTGGTGCGAGATGTTCGGAAAGCCGGTCAGCGTCAGATTCATCGCCATCCACCTGATTGAGGAGTACGCGCGGCACTGCGGTCATGCCGACCTGCTGCGAGAGGCGATCGACGGGAGGACGGGCCTCTAGCTGTGGATCTCCGTCCACCGAGATGGGGCCGATCCGCGGACCCGGAAGACGTGTCACCCCACCGTGTATCGCCGAAAGGTCGCCGCGTACTTGTACTCCGTGGCCACCGCCGCGTACTCGGCCATGGACCGCAAGAACTCGTCGGGGTCGAAGTCGGTCCCAAGTCCTTCGATGTAGGCTCGGTGCTGGCGCAGGGAAGCAACCCCCCGGTCGATGGTCGCCCCGATGTCGACGAAATGGGTGGCCTCGTTCGCCCCGGCGACATACACGTATCTGATGCCACTCCATGGATCCCCCGCATCGGTGTAGATCCAACGATTTGCCGCGTCGCGCGACAGGCGTCGAGGACCGTCAGCCCGGTGACCCGGTGGTCGGAATGGTTCACTCCTCCGCCGTCGCCCCAGGTCAGGTCGAAGTTCATGGTCAGCACCACTTCCGGTCGCCACCGACGAAACGCTGAGGCAATGTCCCGGCGGAGCACCAATCCCGGTTCGATGAGGCCGTCGGCATGACCGAGGAATTCCACCGACTCGACCCCCACTACTTCGGCACTCCGGCGCTCCTCTTCTTCCCGTAGCGGGCCGGCGGTCACCGGGTCCATGCCGTCGATCCCTGCCTCACCGCTGGTGACCAACACATAGACCACCTGCTTACCCTGATCCGTCCATCGTGCCACCGCGCTGGCCGCCCCGTATTCGAGGTCATCGGGGTGGGCGACGACCGCGACTGCTCGACTCCACTCTTCGGGCATCGGTTCCACGGGTTCAGCTTATGAGCGAGGGCGTGGCGAAGCGGTCATCCCTGCCGGGACCGCACCGCCTCTGCCGCCCGGGTCCCGACGCCCGCGCAACCTCGGCTTGCCCAAGGCTGATTTCGCCCGCACCGCTCTCCGGCGAACCCGTGCTACCCCTGGCATGCTTGCCATCGCCATACGGCTGAGCCCCAGGAGAGCCCAGCCCCGAACCCGGCGAACAGGACGAGGCTCCCGGGCACCAGTCGCCCACATTCGGCCGCACGGGACAGCGCCAAAGGGATGGAGGCGGCCGAGGTGTTTCCGGTGGACTCAATCACGGAGGCGATCCGGTCGTTACCGATCCCCAAGCGGACCGCGACCGCTTCCATGATCCGAGCGTTGGCTTGATGCGGCACAAACAGGTCGATCTGCGAGGGTTGGACTCCGGAACGATCCATCGACAGCCGGGCCGACGCCACTGAGACCTTCACCGCGTTCCGGAAGATCTCGGGCCCATTCATGATGATCGAAGAACCGTGGTTGGCGAACAGCAGGTGAGCGTGCCTTCCGTCGGTTCCCAGATCCCACCCGAGCATGGAGCCCGCTCCTGGTGTCGATTCGAGCACCACCGCCGCTGCCCCATCACCAAACAGAAAGGCGGAGGTTCGGTCCGACCAATCTACTGCCCGAGTCATCGTCTCAGCTCCGACGAGAAGCACGCGATGCATCCCACCCGAAATGAGGCACACCGAGGTGATCAGCCCGTACATGAATCCTGCACATGCGGCGTTCAGGTCCATGGCGCCCCGACGGATCCCGAGTTCTGCGGCGACCATCGCCGACGTGGAGGGCAGCTGCTTGTCCGGTGTAGAAGTGCACAGCACCAGCATGTCGATGTCGTCCGGATCGATGCGGGCCGCCTGGAGAGCCCTGGAGCCCGCCGCCTGCGCAAGCCGGCCGGTGGTGCCGAGTACCGCCTCCGTACCGACGCCTTCCGGTCTCGGCCCGAAATATCCGGCAGCGGCTCGTCGGGACCTGATGCCCGATCGCTCCACGATCCACTCATCGGTCGTGTCGAGAATGCCCGCAATGTCGTGATTGGAGACAACCCGCTCGGGGAGAGCGGACCCCCAGCCCCGAATGGCACACCCCGAGCCCACGCTCATTGGTCGTACCAGATGTCAATCCGAAGCTTCATTGGCGGTGGCACAGTGAAAGGCTATGGGCTTCACCCGGTTACCCATGAGTCACGTGGCCCGAAGCCCAGGGTGTAAGGGTTGAGGTCCGACATCGGCTGGCCCATTCCCGTCGTGCCGGGCGATCCCGACGGATTCCGGGCCGTCGATGCCTGGACATCACCGCGTTGGGGTACGAGACTGAGCCTGCCGCACACGATCGACGACGGACCTCACCTGGAAAGGGACATTCGACGCGACGCACGATGAGCTGCAAACCCACGTGGGGTGGGTCGGGCGAGCCACAGCGACTCCCGACGGTTGGCACCGGTCCATGACAAGGATGCCTGCGGCTTTTCTCGGTCACGGGAGTCCGATGAACGCCCTTGACCACAATCGCTACACCGAGGCCTGGAGGGCATTCGGGGCCGGGGTACCTCGTCCCCGAGCGATCGTGGTCATCTCTGCCCACTGGTACATCAACGCGTCAGCGGTCACGGCGATGGACCGTCCCAGGACCATCCACGACTTCTACGGCTTTCCCGATGAACTCGCCGCCATGCGTTACGAGGCACCGGGCCATCCCGACCTCGCTGAGGAGATCGCCGACATCGTCAGACCCACATGGGTGGGAATGGACACCGATAGCTGGGGTCTGGATCATGGAACCTGGTCCGTGCTGGTGCATGCCTTTCCGGAGGCCGACGTCCCGGTCGTACAGCTCTCGATCAACGCGATCAAGCCGTTCGAGTACCACCTCGAGCTCGGCGCCGCACTATCGACCTTGCGGGACAGCGAGGTGTTGATCATCGGAAGTGGGAATGTGGTGCACAATCTCGGACGCATCGACTGGGGGCGTCCGGATTCCGGCTTCGATTGGGCGAGGTCCTTCGACGATGAGGCGACTGCCATCATGAGTCGGGCTCCCGCCGATCTTCCGATGCTCAAGGACCACGCCGCCTTCGCCTTGGCATCGCCGACACCTGATCACTTCATCCCGCTGCTCTACCTCGCTGGGCTCGCGTCCGCGGTGGGAGAGACCGCCAGCGTGTTGGTCGATGGCTGTGCCATGGGTTCGCTCTCGATGACCTCTTACACGATCGGCTGTGATGCCCTCGAGGAGGACGAAACAATGGACCTGCGGGGTTCACCGACGCTGCCCCCTGTTCCAACCGATGAAACCAACCTCTAGGGTTCTCGGTGCCCGAAGCGTACGACCGGCTCGGAATCGGGTATTCGATCCACCGCCGGTCCGACCCGGACATTCTTTCGGCGGTCCAAGTGGCGCTGGGTGGCGCCCAACGGGTCCTCAATGTGGGAGCCGGGACCGGATCCTACGAGTCCTGCTCGCCGCTGACGGTCGGCGTAGAGCCATCCGCGGTGATGATCGGCCAACGGCCACGCGGGAGTGCGCCCGTCGTACAGGGAACCGCAGAGACCTTGCCCTTCCCCGACGGAGCCTTTGATGCGGCCACCGCGCTCCTGACCGTCCACCACTGGTCTGATCTCGATAGAGGGCTCCGTGAGGTGGTCCGCGTAGCCCGCCGCGTGGTAGTGCTCACCTTCGATCCAGAGGTGCACGACACGTTCTGGCTCTTCGCGGAGTACCTCCCGGAGGCAACCACTGGCCGCTCGCAACGACCCTTGGCACCATCAGTTATCGCGTCCAGGTTGGGGGGCGGACACATTGAGGTCGTGCCGGTTCCCCCTCAGTGCCACGACGGGTTCACGCTTGCCTACTGGCGTCGACCCCATGCCTTTCTTGACCCGTCGGTCCGGGCGTGCTGCTCGAGTTTCGCCGATTTGCCGGATCTCATGGTCGGGGAGGCAATGGCGGCCCTGGCGTCCGACCTGGAATCGGGCCGCTGGAACGACGACCATGCAGACCTCCTGAGGTCAACGACGTACGACGGAGGACTGCGGCTCATCACCGCTGACACGCTCGGGTAGACAGAATTTGTGGGCGTCCTGTCCCGTGCGCC
This sequence comes from uncultured Acidimicrobiaceae bacterium, assembly GCA_963833585.1. GTDB lineage: Bacteria > Actinomycetota > Acidimicrobiia > Acidimicrobiales > RAAP-2 > Bog-756. The sequence continues at coordinate 1,271,435 of CAWHYF010000005.1, forward strand.
GCCGGGAATGAGTGAGACTCTTTGTCCATGGGCCTTCCGAGTGAGTTGCCGATCGTTCAGGCACCGATGGCAGGTGGCCCGTCGACCCCCGCCCTCACCGCTGCGGTCACCGACGCCGGCGGATACGGCTTCGTTGCTGCCGGCTATTTGTCCGCCGAGGGTCTCGAGCAGGCCATTGCGGCGACTGGCGTGCTTACTGGCGGGCCGTTTGGAGTCAATCTGTTCGTCCCGTCTAAGCCCGGAGATCTCGGCGAGGTTGTGGCCTATGGCGCCGCGCTCCAGACCGAGGCCGATCGCCTTGGTGTGGCACTGGGCCAACCACGCTGGGAGGACGATGCCTACGCCGCCAAGTTGGAGGTGGTCGAATCGAAGCGCGTACATATGGTCAGCTTCACCTTCGGCTGTCCGACCTCGGAGATCGTCGATCGGCTGCACCGGGCCGACATACAGGTCACAGTCACGGTGACCTCCGCGTTCGAAGCGCAGACTGCTGCCAGCGTCGGTGCTGACCTCCTTACCGTGCAGGGCACCGAGGCCGGGGGGCACCAAGGAAGCTTCGCCGACCTGGCCGCCAATCAGAAGCCGTTGTCGTCGGTTCTGCCGGAGATCCGTGCGGCGACGGGGGTGCCCATGATCGCCAGTGGGGGAATCATGACCGGGCACGATATGGCAGCGGTGCTACGAGCCGGTGCGATTGCCGTCCAGGTCGGTACGGCGTTGTTGTGCACCCCAGAGGCGGGGACGTCCCGTCACTATCGACACGCCCTGTTGAGTCAGCGTTACCCCGACACGGTGATCACCCGTGCGTACAGCGGGCGCTTTGGCCGCGGTCTGGCCAACCGATTCGCGCTGGAACACGAAGGGCAGGCCCCGGCGGCCTACCCTGAGGTGCACCATCTCACCCGGCCGCTTCGCGTCGCCGCCACCCTGGCCGGCGACGACAGCGTGCCCAATCTCTGGGCGGGGACCGGCTGGCGCCGCTTGAGAGCCGAACCTGCCGCCAAGATCGTCCGCCGCATAGCCGCAGACGCGGGTAGTGCCGACCTCTGACCGGTAGGGGCCCAACCCCTTGCCCGCATCCGCCGAGGGCAGTTGATTGCCGGGCACACCGGATTCCTTGGACCATCGCCTTGCTGTGCCGAAGGCCGGTCCCTCCACCGACGCTGACCCAGGAAGCGAAAACGGGTGGAGGTCCCCCGTGGCGCGATGGTGCCGTTCCGTGCCTCCGGCCGAACCACGGACGAACGTCAGTGCCCAATGGATCGGCCCCCGTCGACGTGCAAGACCTCACCCGTGACGAATGTCGCCCGTTCGAGATAGAGGATGGCGTCGACGATGTCGCCGATCTCCCCGAGCCGGCCGAGGGGATCACCGGCTGCCAACCCCCGATAGGACGCGGGGTCGTGCGCCGGGGTTCGGATTGTGCCAGGAGCGATGGCGTTGACTCGGACGCCGCGAGACCCATATTCGGTGGCCAGTGATCGGGTCACGGCAGCCAGACCACCCTTGGTCAGTGACGTCAGGGCGGAGGGTTGCTGGCTGTCGGCATGATCGACCAGGCTGGTGGTGATGTTGACGATGTGGCCCGTGCCTTGCAGGACCATCTGCGTGATCACGCGTTGAGTGATATGGAAGAACCCGGCCAGGTTCACGTTGGTTATCGCCACATAGTCGTCGACGCTGTACTCGGTAAAAGGCTTGCTTATGAACACTCCCGCATTGTTGATCAGACTGTCGATCCGGCCGAATCGATCGAGCACCTGGTCCACCACTCGTTGGGCAGTCTCAACCTCGGCGATGTCACCCTGTACGGTGAGAAAGTCGGACGCATCGACGGGCCCGATTGACCGGGAGGTCCCTCCCACGGAATATCCGGCCTGGCGGAACCCCTCCACCACACCTGCACCTATGCCCTGTGACGCGCCGGTGACGATCGCCACCTTGCTTGCTTCAGCCATGCCGGATCTCCGGGGTGAGGAAAGCCCGGTTTCGGCCTGACCGATCAACCAGGGCCTTCCCGCGCAAGACCGGCCGGTTGTGCCGCGGATGGTCCACCTGGCGTCGACCTCCCCACGCACCCCACACGAGGTGCGTGGGGGTATCAGGACGTTCACCTTCCTCGCTGACCGGTCGGTGGAACTGATGAGGCAAATCCGTTTCTGTCTGGGGAAGAGAAACCCGTGGGCTCCGCTGGTCGACGGGCGTCGGTCTCATGCGACCAGGTAGGTCTCATAGACAACGCCCGAGGCTGAGCGGCCACCCACACTGATGAATACCCCCTTGTTCAGCCACTCCAGGTGAGGAGCTCCCGTCTCGAGGTGGGTGGAGGCGCGGAACGTGTACTCCGACGGGTCAACGTCTTCCCCGCGCCCCAAGCGGGCGAGGACCTCGGTGCTACCGTGGCGGATGCTTCGTGATCGGACGTAGATCAGATCACCCCGGTCAGTCTGCAACGTGTAGCGAATGTCTCCGACGGCCGTGCCGTCGGGAAGAATGATCTGCCAGTCGGCACTGGCGGCTGAGAGGAGCGCGCCGCTCATCTCCGGGCCGGTGAACGTCCCGCCAATGAGGGGGACGATGCGCCGGCGCCCTTGAACGACGTCACCGAAGTCCAGCGGCTGGTCGAGGGTGGCCTCCAAGCGGTAGATCTTACGGAGGAGGGGCTCGGGGAGCGGATGACTCATACCTGAGCCCGATGTTGCTGTCGGTCCGTCGCAGCCCATGGCCTGGCCTGGCCCGAGGGCCCCGCCTCTTGGACCATGTACCCCGCGGACCAGTCCGGCCAGGCCCTGCCGGGGTGCCCGATCTTTGCCTCGTGGTGGCCGTGCGCATCGGCGGCACGCTGGAGAGCAGCAGCCAGATCCGCCGCGGCCTCGAAGGATGCAGGCATGGAGTTCCTCCTCGTAGTGTAGGCCGTCATTGTCTCAAAGTGTCGTGGTGCCGGCACCACTCGCGGGGTGCCGGCGGGAAGCTGGGAGGGTGGATTCATGAGCCTTCCCACTCATGGACCGGGAAAGGCGTCGGCAAACAGCCGGGCAAAGTCTCCGTCACCGGTCGTCGTCAACGGCGACCGGGTCGGCCGACCGAGGAGCAGGGCCAAGACATCCCGGCTCGCACCTTCTATGACTGCAGTCGCCTTCCCGGTTCTGGCCGATGGTCGAGACTCCACCAAGGGACCGGAGACACTGACCCGGTAGGAAGGTCCGTCGCTTGCCACCAGCAACCACGATCCTTCCAGTTCCGCATCGAATGCTCGGTGATTGGCTCGGCGGCTGTTGAGCCAATCGAGTCGCACGGGCAAGACGCAGCGGACGAAGGCCTCGTCCCAGTCGTCGAGCCCCAACCCAAGATCTGATCCGTGAACCTCCACCTCAGTGAGCCGCAGCATGAGCAGCGTTTCAAGTGGAACGGTGCCCAAGTCTGGATTGCCTTCTGGCTCTGTGACGCTGGCACGCCACTGACCATCGCCAAGCGAGAGCCAATCTCGCCGTAGCTGATCACTGAGGGAGGCGAGGGACTCGATGACCTCCGTCGGTCGCTCACCCGGTCTTGGGTGAAGTGTCCGGGGCCGCTGGGACGCTCGCCCCTCGGGATAGTAGGCCACAGGTTCACCGGCGATTGCCAGCCGGGTCATCCTGAGGAGGGTCTCCGCTCCATATCTGAGGTGACAGGCGATGGTGAGGCGACTCCACCCGGGCAGCTCCGAGGGGGTCAGGAGATCTGCTTCGCCCAGTTGACACAGCGCGTCTACGACCGACCCGGTGCGGGAGCCCGCCAGCTCGACCCAGACGGCGTTGTTCACCTCTGCCACCGGCGCAGTATCGCGCCGACCAGCCCTTTCGATCCACGGGCCGCCCGTCGACCACAGACGATCAAGAGGCGCGCGACGGGTTCCGACGGCCGCCGACTGACCGGCAACGCCAAGGAACGGACAATGCTCCTCGGGCCGGCCGACGACTGTTCCCGACCCGACCAACCTCGACTCGGAGCTCACCGTCGCATCGGACACGGTGTTGCCCGGGCAGCCCAAGGCCGGTGCGGGCGCCACAACTCGCCCAAGATCGAGGTTCCTCAGGTGGTCGGGGGTGTGGTGGCCGCGAACCCGGTGCCGGCGAGATCAGGCCCGATGACGACGACGACGTCAAGTCCGGTGGCATTCGCCACCGGTGCCGCCGCGGTCAGCAATTGGACCGCCGTAGCCGGTACCCCGAGCTCGGAGGCGACCAGTAACGCCGCCTGCTGCTGTGCAGGGGCGTAGTAGACAGAGGTCGTCGACGCTGCCGACGTGGTGTTTTGCGGAACCGCCATGCTCCACCCCTGTCCCTGGAGCTGCTGGGCGAAGTGACCAGCGGCGTTGGGCTCCTGCGTGCCGTTTGCGACCAGAACTCTCACCCTCGCCCGTGCCAGGGTCGACGTGGTGGTCGACGACGGAAGCGTGGACGTTGTCGATGCCGTCGATGCGGCCTTGAAATGAGGACCGACTACCGATCCGGCAAAGCCAGCGAGTGACAGTGCGACCAGGAAGCCCAGGGCGAGGGCAATAGTTCGCCCCCAAGACGACCGCTGGTGCGAGTGGAGAGGACCCACCAGGCAGATCTTAGATGGCGAGACATGAGACCGGGTGTTTGCTGTGCCATGCCCGGTAGGTTGCAATCCCTCGATTGACCTCCATGTCTCACAGCGTGCGGCCAACGGGCACAGGGATCCCGAGATCGGCGCCTGGCATTGCTTCCGCCCGGGATCGCGGGTCCCCCCGACACAAACGGCGCTCCATGCTCGACCTCAGCTGCCACCGCCAACCTCGGGGCCACAGGGCAGCCCTGGAGCACCCGGCTCACCGGGACAACTCCGGTCGACAGCAACCCACCCGACTCACACGGTCGGCCGGACCGGCTTAGGTATCTCGCAAGAGATCCCGGGGCTTGGACCGCGTCGCAACCATCGCCGGTACGACGGCGATGAGGTTTGCCACGACCACTACCCCTCCCACCAGGAGGCACACAAGCCACGTCGGCACGACAGCGACCGGTACAGCGCCAAGATTGTTCGCGAATACATGCCACACACCTCGGCCGACCACGATCCCCAATGGGACACCGATCACTAGTCCAGCCACCGCCAAGGTCATCGCCTGCCATGCCACGGTAGCGACAACTTGGCCGTTTACGAAGCCCAGTACCTTCAACAGACCCACCTCTCGTCGACGCCGCGAGACACTGACAATGAGCAGATGGAACAACGTGGCTGCTCCGAACAGGACCAACATGGCGCCGAATATGAGCGGAAAGTTGACTGCTTCGCCAAAGTTGATGAGCGAAGTTGGAGCGACCGCAAGTGCGGTGACCGACCGGTAGGCGTCGAAGTAATGGTTGATTGCTGCCTGTCCCTTTGGACCAGGCACGACACTGGCCAGCATCCCGCCATTGGTTGACTCCGATACCCGTCGCTGGCAGGCCGCTCGGTTGGCGCCCGGGGGACACGCGGCATCCTCGTAGCCAGCCAACGTGAACATTGCGCCGGTGCCCAGACTTACCGCGTTGCCCAGCACCGGCAAGGACATCTGGGCCACCACCCGGAACGGCACCGTTCGCCTAGTACCCGAGGCCGACGACAGCGTGACGTGGACGATTGACCCGACATGGGCACCTACCTGACGCATCGTCGTCGCGCCGAGGCCGACTTCTCCAGTGGCGCTGGGGGGAGACCCGGCCACCGTGGACAGGAGGAGCGGACCTCGGACGGCCCTTCCGGCGATGGCACCGACCACCACCTTGTTGATCGAAATGGCCGGCAGGGCGATTCCCTGTGTGATCCCGGTGATGGCCCGGTCCTGTTCGAGACTTTTCAACAGCACCGGATCCGGCGTCCCTCCGCTGTTGGGGTTCGAGATATTGAGCTGGAAAGGGTCCCCGTACAATGTGGGGGTGGCCGTGAGATGCGAGAGGCTCGCGCCGAACACCGCCGTCCCGCACAGCGCGATCACCGCCAGCACGGTGGCCAGCAAGGCGCTGCCCACTGGAACGCTGGCCCCGCCGCTCCTTCGCTCCAGCGCGTTCCGGACACCGATCACGATGCTCGGCGGTGCGCCGACCGTCCAGAGACGACCAGCCACCTTGGAGGGCGCAACTTCGACGATCCGGTCGCTCGAGCGGGAAGCTCGTGCCGCGCGTACCGAGGGCCAGAGGCCGAGGGCGATCACCACGATCGCGGTGGCGAGCGCACCGATCGTCAGCACGAGCGCGTCGAAGTTGATTCCGTTCGAGGTGTCGGCGATACGCGCCTCGCCGAGTGGAGCGATCGGTGAAAGCATCGTGGCGATCACGACGGCGCCGATCGCTCCGGCCAACCCGACTACCAGGTTGCGTGCAGTGCCGAGCAGGATCAACTGGCGTCGCTCGATCCCGAGGGCGACCATCGTAGGGAAGTCCTCACTCTCGGCAATGCTCTGTCGGCCCAGCGCCTGCCCGATGACGGCCAGCCCAACCAATGCGGCCAGCGGCGCCAGCAGCCACCACCCGATGGCCTGGGGGCGGATCGACGCTTCGACCGATGCGACCTGGGCATCCTCATTCTGCGTGAAGATCGTCCCGCCGTAACCGCTGGCGGCGGCGTTGAATCGGGGTAGGTCGGCCGCGCCGCGACCGAGGCGAACGAAGTACGCGTAGCCGGTTGCCATGCGTGGCAACAGCTTGCGGGCAAAGGCTTGTGAGGCGTACAGGTTGTACTGCGGGGTTGCGCCCGAAGGGAAATCGAACTCAGTGGCTTCGAACCCGACCACCCGCAAGCCCACCGTCGGTCCCGTGGGTTGGGGCGGGGGGCCCGTCGCGAAACTGTAGGCCGACAGTTGCGACGGAGCGTAGAAGGGAACGCGGATGACGGTTCCCAACTGCACTCCCTCGTCCTGTTGGAGAGTGTACGAGGCCACCACTTCGTCGGGGTTCGATGGATCCGGGAGGCGGCCCGAAACGAGATTGAAAGCCGGTCTTCCCCGGGTGGGAAGAACCAGCACACCGAAGGTCGAGGGGTTGATCGGGTGCGTACACGCGCAGATCGGCTGACCATTGTCGGGGCCAAAAGCCGCTGTCACTTCGGCGACCCCAGGAAGCCGGGAGATCTTGGGCAGGGGCTGAAGGGAATACACCTCAGCGTCGAAGCCCCTGGCGGCGAGAAAGGCTGGGAAGGCTGATTCCGTGCGCCGCCCGGCGGCTACGGCGGCCATGACCGCTCCACCAACGAGGCTGATCAGGATCGCGATGGCCAGCCAGGATCGCCATCGGTGGCGCAGCTGTGCCCAAAACACCACCCCGACCGCCCGCAACGACGTCCTCCTCACCTCGGTTTTTCCCTATTGTGACGGTCCTAGGGCGGATCGCCAAGGTGGCTAGCTTGTGGTCGGCTTCGTGGTAGCACCAAGGTCCCATTCCGTACGGTCAGCAGTGGGCCCCTGGCCGCAGCGGGCCTTTCCGGAGGAAGCCGGGGGCTCGCCGGTCAAGGCGACCACGGGCGTCGCGACCAGGAGCGACAGACTCCAGCTCCCCCACCTCCCCGCCGGCTCACCCACCGGCGGCACTCCCGGCGGCGTCGGTCATGGCCAAGCATCGCCCAGCTCATCGCCGCCAACCGCGGCTCCTACAGAAGGTGAACCAGGGCAGTCGCAGTCACAGGTCCGTGGCCCGTCAAAAGGTCCACAACCAAAGCGACGAGAACCAGCACCAGGGCGAACCTGATGACTCGAATGATGACGCTCAAACACAAGAGTCCGGCTGCGACGGCAAGGCACATCACCACATGACATCACTACCCCACCACTTGACGCACCACACATCGTCGCCCGGACGGCACCGATTGCACCCCGCCAAAGGCCGGCAACCCTCCAAGCCTGACAGCCTCCCCAAGCTGTTACTACCGCTAGCGCCTGCACCCTCTCGCCATTGCCGGACACGTCGTGGAAAGCCCCGACCAACGCGCCTACGTTGCGGCGTGTGCAACCGTCGTCAGTGCCACCCGAGCGGCACCCGACTGCCTTGAGTTCAATCGTCGCTGATGGCACAGATCCGGCGCGAATCCGCAGCATTGGGATAATGAAGGCAGCTGCTCGCCTTTCGTGGTTCGGAGCCGAGCGACAGCCAACAGGCTGCGATCGCCGATGCGGACGTAAGGCGATATGCGGACAGACGAAGTACGGCCCCACTGGTGATAGCGCGTGATTGGCCCGTCGACTCAGGAATACGACCCGGTAGGGCGGCCGGTTCGAATGCACGCGTCCCACCGATCCGGCGGTCTTGGCGTCATGGGGTAAAAGCCGACTCCTCAGTTGCGTTCTACACGGAGGTCTTAGGGGCAGGGAAGCGAGGGGCAGTCTGGCTTGCTCTCATTTCGGTCAGCCCTCCTACTGTTCGAACCGGCAGGAGGCCAAGTCCGAGACCGAGTACGAAGCCAAGGACGATGACGAGGTCCGGCATCGCCGTGCTCCAGGCGACCACGCCATAGAGAGTCGTCATCAGGCTCACGCCGATGCCGAGGAGGAGGCCGCCCAGGGTATTGGCAAAGACGTGCCTCGCTCTGGTGTGCCTGATCCTTTCCCGCTGATCATTCGTTCGGACACTGACGGGTCGGGTCAACTTCGAGATGCCGAATACAAAGACCACGGCCAGTCCAGCGATGATCAATACCAATGCCAACCACCAGAATGGGTTGTGACCGGGAGAGTCCATCACTCTCACCGATAGCGTTCCCGTGCAAATCACTCCGCCGTTGCCGGTCACGATGAAGTCGACCTCGTACTTGCCGGGAAGGGTGACCGGCTCGATGGAGCTGGGCGTGAACGAGTTGGCGAACGAAGTACCGCTCTGGCCGCTGAAGGTGCCGGTCAGTCCATGGAGATGACCCGTCACGAGCTCACCCAAGGCGAAGAGCCATGAGGCATTGTGCACGGTGAGTCGCCAGGTGCCGTCCGTGATCGGCGCATAGGTCTGCCCGGTCCAGGCGACAGTGTCTGCCCAGTAGAGCCGGAATGGATTCGCACTGGTCCCACCGGGTCCGGGGAGTGTGACCTTGTCGACGGAAGGGTTCTGACTACCGGTTGAGGAAATGGAGCCAGCGCAACCCTGGCTGGTCGCGGCATGGGCGGAAGCCGCCAGTGGTCCCCCCAGCAATACGGTAACCGTCGCTACGAGAACAAGTACTCGTACCTTCATCACGGAGTTATCGACCACTTCCTTGTTCTCCTGAAGGGTCGAGAACGGGGTCGAGTGTCCCGGTTGACGGCCCGATCCTGGTCCGATCATGATTGCAAGCTACGACCGATCCCTGGAGACGACGAGGCGCACCCGGTTATTTGTGACCCTTCAATCTAAGGTTGCGGACAGTGGCTCAGCCCATCGAGGACTACGCGATGATCGGCGATACCGAAACTGCCGCGCTCGTCGGACGGAATGGTTCCATCGATTGGCTTTGCCTTCCTCGCTTTGACTCAGGGAGCTGTTTCGCCAAATTGCTCGGAGAGAATGAGCACGGTCACTGGCAGTTGCTCGCAGACCAACCGGTCACCTCCCACGTGCGTCGATATCGGAGCAGATCGATGGTGCTCGAGACCGAGATCACCACGGGAACCGGTGTCGTGCAGGTTATCGACTTCATGCCTCCCCGGCATCATCATCCGAGGGTCGTCCGAATCGTGCGGTGTGTTGAAGGCGAGGTACACATGCGGACCGAGCTGGTTATGCGGCTCGAATACGGGCATGACATTCCGTGGGTCCGGCAAACAGATCGCGGTCTCAGCGCCATTGCCGGACCGAATGCCCTCGTACTCGACTCCCCCATCGAGCTCGAAGGCGTCAAGATGCGTCATGAGGCAAGATTTCAGGTCCAAACCGGAGACGTGGTGCCTTTTGTCCTCGCCTGGTACCGGTCCCACGAGGATCCCCCATACGTTCTTGATACTGCGAGGGCGCTCGATGAGACGATGAAGTTTTGGGAGGATTGGTGCGCCGACATTCTGCCGGTGCACGGCGAATGGGACGAGCTCGCGTTGCGGTCGCTCATTACCTTGAAGGGACTGACCTACGGGCCGACGGGCGGGATCGTGGCCGCGGCAACGACATCGCTTCCCGAATCCGTTGGGGGCGTCCGCAATTGGGACTACCGCTATTGCTGGATTCGTGACGCCGCGTTCACGCTCGAGGCCCTGATCGAATCGGGCTTGCGTGAAGAGGCAGAGAGCTGGTTGGCATGGCTGGGACGCGTCGCCGCTGGCGATCCCGATCAATTGCAGATCATGTATGGACCGGCTGGCGAGCGTCGCCTGACCGAACTGGAGGTCGACTGGCTCCCCGGATATGAGCGGTCTTCACCGGTGCGGATCGGCAATGCCGCCTCCGGTCAGTTCCAACTCGATGTCTACGGGGAGCTCATGAATGCCATCGACCGGGCTCGCTCCCATGGCATTGATGTGCACGTGGTCATCTGGCAGATTCAAGTGGCGATAATGCGATTCCTCGTCGACCACTGGTCCGATCCTGACGACGGAATCTGGGAGGTCCGTGGTCCTCGTCGGAAGTTCACCCACTCCAAGGTCATGGCCTGGGTTGCTTTCGACCGCGCTGTTCGCGGGGTCGAAGTCCACGGTTTGGAGGGACCTGCCGACAAGTGGCGGGCCATCCGAGACGCGATCCATGTCGAAGTCTGCGAGAAGGGGTGGAACGATGATGTCGGGGCATTCACCCAGTCCTATGGAGCAGCCGAACTCGACGCCAGCCTACTGATGATGCCGATAGTTGGTTTCCTCCCCGCACGCGACGAACGAGTTGTCCGGACTGTCGAGACCATCCAAGAGCACCTTACTGAGGACGGGTTCGTCCTCCGATATCAGAACGAATCGGGGGTGGACGGGTTGCCGGGCCGAGAGGGAATGTTTCTCCCGTGCACCCTTTGGCTCATCGGCTGCCTACGTTTGATGGGCCGGATTGACGAGGCAACGGCCACCTTCAGACGGGTTGCCGCCCTTGTGAACGACGTCGGCCTCATCTCCGAGGAGTATGACCCGGGCCACCGGCGCTTGCTCGGGAACTTTCCCCAAGCCTTCACCCATGTCGGGATCGTGAACGCTGCCCGAGGCCTGACCGCGTCACGTGCCGCCGACCAGATCTGACACCCCGGCAAGCCCACGCGGCGGGGAGCCGCCCGGTCCAACCTCTGGACCGGGTCTTGGGGGAGCTGGCCGTACACGGTCGAGGCCATTGCCAGGACCATCTGGCAGACCGGCTACTGGCACGTAGTCCCAAGGGGGTCAAGGGGGATCTCGATTGGTCATAGGGCGTCACCTACGGGACCGATGTGTGGGACCGGCGGACGGCCACGATGGCGACGTCATCTTCGACTCCGTGCTCCACCACTACTCGTGTGAGGCGCCGACACACGGCTTCGGCACTAGCGGCGCTATCGGCAGTGAGGACGCCGCGAAGTCGTTCCATACCTTCGTCGAGTATCTCTCCCCTGCGTTCGATCAGGCCATCGGTGTACAGCACCATTACGCCGCCCTCGGGAAACTGCACCGCCGTTGACGAACGAGCAACCTCACTGGGGACTCCGAGCGGCGGTCCGATCCGCAAGCCAACGAAAGCCCCCGGCCCATCGACCGGAACTAGAAGGGGAGGGGGATGACCGGCCGTAGCGATTCGAAACTCGTGGTAGGGGAAGGAGGAGGTGGCACATACGGCGGTCACCATGGTCTCCATTTCGAAGTGCTGGACCTTACGACTGGTCAACTCCAGGACCTCGGCAGGGTCATTGCTGAGCAAGGCGTAGGAACGCAACGAGCTTCGCACCCTACCCATCACCACTGCCGCACGGAGGCCCTTGCCAGCGACGTCGCCAGCCACAACCCACAGCTCACCAGATGGGACGGTAAAGACGTCGTACCAATCGCCGCCGACGAGCTCCTCGGGGGTGAGGTAGCGGGTGGCGAACTCCAAGCCCGGACACTTGGGCAGCCGCCCAGGCAGCAGGCTGCGCTCCAGGAGTGCGGTTGCCACTCGATCCACCGCCAACTGCCGAGCCTGGATCGCCCCGGCGAGCCGTTCAGCGACCACTTGCAGGAGTTCGGCATCGGCATCGTGGAATGGGTCGGGATGAAGCCTGCCCACGTGGAGCACGCCGATCAGTTCGTCGTCTGCTACTAGGAGCGGTACTCCCAGCATGGTGCGGATCCCCTTCTCCCAGAGGATCGGGTTGGTTACCGTGGTCGAATCGACCCGATCCAGCAACACCGGCTGCTTTGACCGAGCGATGCGTCCGGCAAAGCCGATACCGACCGGAACACGGACGCCCTCGCGGACCTCCTCCTCGATGCCGCACGCTGCCCGGGCCACGAGATCACCAGAGTCTTTGTCAAGAAGCAGAACGGCCGCGGTGTCGGCGTCGACGATTCTGCGCACACGCTCCAATAATTCGATGAGCAGGTCCTCAACATCGAGGCGGCCCAGCGTGCTGTCGGTGACGGCCCGAAAGTTGGCCAATTCGTCCTGGGGGGTCAGATGACCGTCGCTATTCACATGCCGAGCGTACAGGGGGGCTGTCGAGGCCATGGAGCGGTTTTACTGTGTCATTCACCCGGGTGCCTGTGGGCTGTGTCGAATGATCGCTGTCCCCAACACGCTGCAACCGAATCTCCCGTTGAGGTCGCCGAGGAACCGCCGAACAAATTCCAACCTGGATCGCATTGGATGCGTCTGGGCCTCATTGTACGGGACGCGGCGCGTTTTCCGCCCACGCCTGTCCGCCTTGCCAGCGCTGTCTATCGATCACGGAATAGAGATCCAGCACCGTGACACAAAGGGAGCGAGAGGACGGGAGAGCGGCCGGAAGGTGGACAAGGGGCGGAGGACAGGGGCGCGGCAGAGGAGCGGCGACGGCCGACGGCGGCCCGGCAAGGGGTGGACCGGCGGACCGGCGAGGCGGCGCCCGAACGTTATTACTTGACCACACCGGCACATGTGGCGTAGGAACACGCACTCCTCGTGTCGGAGGTCAGCCGACATCACTAGTGTCCGTCACGTCAGAAGGCGGATCCGCCTGACTTGAACGCTTAGGTCGTCCGGGTGACCAGGCCCACATCTTGGAGCACACTGATCGCTCCATCAACGCCCCTGACTTGTTCGGCATGGAACCCGAACGCACGAGCTGCATCAACGTTCACCGCCACATCGTCCATGAACAGAATCCGCTCCGGGCGGAGCCGCAATCGGTCGGCGACGGCTTGAAAGACCGCACGATCGGGCTTCCGCACACCGAGTTCAAAAGACAGGAAGTGATCGTCAAACGTGGTAAGCACCGGCCACCGCTCAGACTGATCTTGCCAGTGCATCACGTTGATATTGCTCAAGCACCCGATGCCGACGGTGTTCTGTAGCTCGGTGAGAAGTTCGCTCGTCCCCGGATACGGGCCGATCGCCCAGTCCATCAGGACCTCGAGAAACTGGTCCGGCGTGATTTCTACCCCCCAGTCGGCGACGACACCACTTGCGAAATCGGTGGCCGAGCACCGGCCCGTTTCAAATCGCGCAAGCCACGGGTCCAAATGCCCCAGCCAATCCGCTCGGTCGCCACCGAATCCGGTTCGATCTTGGAGGATTTCCAGATCACCAAGCTCGATGAGGACCCCTCCGAGGTCGAACAACACGTAATCGACCCGCGTCTCTGACACGGCAAACGAGGCTACTAGTGAAGATCTACTTTGGCGCGAGAAACGCCGTGCGCCCGGGCCAGCCGTTTGGTGAACGGCTAAACTCGCCGGAAAGGGGTTGGACAAGTCGCTTGACACAGGATGGCAAAGGCGTAGGGTCAAAATAAGGGGCTGACCACAGCACGAGTTCCAGCATTGGGCCCATTTCAGTTGTGGCTTGATCGACTGGACGGAGGTTGGTCATGGTTAATCGGACGATTACCTCGTTGACCAAGCTTTGCATGGCGGCAGCCCTTGTGGGGCTGGGGACGACAGCTCTGCTGCAAGTCACGGGTGCCGCTCCGGCGCCGGTGGCCGGGCATTCCGTCAGACTCTTCGCGTGGGGCGAAAACGACTCCGGCCAGCTGGGCAACGGCACCAGCGGCGGCATCAGCACCACGCCGGTAGTGGTTGCGCTTCCCTCTGGCGTGACCCCCAAAGCCATCGCCGGAAGCTTCGATGTCGCGTTTGCCATCGGCTCGGACGAGAACCTGTACGCCTGGGGGTCAGGCACTTCGGGCGAGCTTGGCAACGGCACCAGCGGAGCCTTCAACAGCACTACGCCCGTGGTGGTTTCGCTCCCGTCTGGCGTGAGCCCGACGGCTATCGCCGGGAGCGGTCACACCGGATACGCCATTGGCTCTGACGGGCACCTCTATGCCTGGGGCGCCGACTTTGATGGCGACCTGGGCAACGGCACCGTCGGAGAACTGAGTAATACCCCTGTTCAGGTCTCGCTCCCTTCGGGCGTCACCCCGAAGGCCATCGCCGCAGGTGGTGGGACCGCCTACGCCATTGGCTCCGACAAGCACCTCTATGCCTGGGGACGCAACGACGTTGGCGAGTTGGGCAACGGCAGCGACACGGGACCTGAGATCTGCCTGGCTATGACCCCGTGCAGTACTACACCGGTGCCGGTCTCGCTCCCCTCGGGCGTCACGCCCGAGGTCATCGCCGGGGGGAGTGGTGACGGATACACCATTGGCTCCGACGGACACCTGTATGCCTGGGGCTTCAACGGCGAAGGCGAACTTGGCAACGGCACCAGCGGCGGCATCAGCACCACGCCGGTAGTGGTTTCGCTTCCCTCGGGGGTCACCCCGACGGCCATCGCTGGGGGCCTTTCTCGTGCGTACGCCAAGGGATCCAACGGACATCTCTACGCTTGGGGAGATAACGGGTTCGGCGGGTTGGGCACCGGAACAAGTGGCGGAACAAGTGGTACCCCCGTTCAGGTCTCACTCCCCTCGGGCGTCACGCCCGAGGTCATCGCCGGGGGGAGTGGTGACGGATACACCATTGGCTCCGACGGACATCTGTATGCCTGGGGACGCAACGAGTTCGGCGAGTTGGGCAATGGCAACAACACGGGACCTGAAACCTGCCCCTTCTCGATCCCGTGCAGCAGTACGCCGGTGACGGTTTCGCTGCCTTCCGGAAGCATCCCCGACAGCTTGGGTCCGGAACCAACTTCCGAGTCGGGCTATGCGATAGTGAACGCGCCCACTGCTTCTCTCACCATCACCACAACGTCCCTGCCCCCCGGCACCGTCGGGTTGCCCTACTCGGTTCAGCTCGAGTCCGTGGGTGGCACGCCGCCGTATACCTGGAACAAGTATCCGCCGAAAGCAATGGGCACGCTACCCCTCGGTGTAACCCTCTCCAAGAGCGGCCTTATCTCAGGTACTCCAAAGCGCGCTGGCACCTTCACCATCACGGTGAAGTGTTTGGACTCCAGCCACTCACACAAGACCCAGGCGATACAGTCGCTGACGCTCACGATCAACCCTTAGCCCACGAGGCGAGACGACTCGGTATGGCCGAGGAGGGTGCCCCACAGCACCGGCTCGGAGTCGCGTTATCTGCATTGGGACGCGGGAGCTGCTCGCAGTCAACTAACAACCTCTGTCACTAGTTGTCAATCGATGCCGGAATGCCAAACCAGCTCGAGAGAGCTCGAAGGACTCTGCGGCAGGTTTCCCGGGCTCCCGCAGGACGATCTCGAATTCGAAGCTCACCGTGAAGCGCCACTCGCACAGCATCTCTCGTGGACACCCCCAGAGTATCCCCGACCACCGGCTCGGAGGGCATTATCTCCCGGGGTCTGCGTGCCGGCGAACTGCCACCGACCAGCACTTTTTGTGGCGGTCCAAATAGGCCTCAGTATGTGAAGAATTGGGACAGCCCCAGGCGGCACTGGCTTGATAGGACTGGCCTGCCGGCGATGACCTGACCGAACCATCGCCTCGCCAATCGGGACCAGCCGAGCATCATCGCCGCTGTGCTGGCACAATGCGTTCGTGCCCCAGAACGTGTTCGTCGGTCGGATTGCCGAGTCCTACGACGCGACGTCGACCGAGATGTATGACCCGGCGGTACTCGACCCCGCCATCGACTTCCTGGCTGACCTCAATGAAAGGGTGGGCGGGGGTCGCGCCCTTGAGCTGGGGATAGGCACCGGCAGGGTCGGGCTGCCGCTTAGCCAACGCGGCATCGACGTGCACGGCATCGAGATCTCGGCTGACATGGTCGCCCAGCTCAAAACCAAGACGGGAGCCGATCGTGTCGGGGTGACCGTGGGCGACTTCGCCACCGCCAAGGTGGAGGGGGGTTTCACGTTGGCCTTCCTGGTCTTCAACACCATCTCGAACCTGTTGAACCAGGACGAGCAGGTCGAATGCTTCAAGAACGTGGCCGAACACCTCGATCCGGGTGGCTGCTTCGTGATTGAGCTGTGGATCCCCGAGCTGCAAAAACTCGTCCCCGGTGAGCACATCCGCGCCTTTACGGCGACCTCCGAGCGCCTGGGATTCGACGAGTACGACGTGGCCGCACAACGGGTCACCTCCCACCATTACTGGTTGAACGGTGATCGGCTCGCGTCGTTCTCGTCGCACCACCGTTACCTGTGGCCGGCCGAGCTCGACCTCATGGCCCGCCTAGCCGGCATGACCCTGCGGGAGCGCTGGGGCGACTGGGATCGCCAGGCCTTCACCAGCGAGAGCGGCAAGCACATTTCCGTGTGGGAGAGAACCGCTTAGACATCCCCACGGCCATCGGCTACCTCGCCGTTACTGCCGGAATCCGGGCCGCTACCCGGCATGAGACCATTCATGGTCTTTCCGAACCCACCGCCTCCATCGGTCTTAGGCCGTGGCGCTCAATCGCAAGCCGAGTACACGTCA
Organism: uncultured Acidimicrobiaceae bacterium; assembly: GCA_963833585.1. Classification (GTDB taxonomy): domain Bacteria; phylum Actinomycetota; class Acidimicrobiia; order Acidimicrobiales; family RAAP-2; genus Bog-756. The sequence goes on from CAWHYF010000005.1 coordinate 1,288,340, forward strand.
ACATGAACTGCCTCGCCGGGCTGCACGGTGACCTGGACTGGCGTGGCATATGACTGGTCTGAAGTGACCGTGTATCGGCCTGGGATCACCGAGAACCGGAAGATGTGGCTTCCGAGGAAGGTCTCACGACCGACGAGGCGCTTCCCTTCGAGAAGTCGCGTTTGGACATTGTGAGGCGGCTCCCCTGGAGCGCCGCTGCACATATCAGCAGTACCGGTAATCACGCCACGACGAACCGAAGCATTTGGACTTGCACTGGTGCTTCCGCAAGCTGCCAGGACGATCATCAAGCCAAGCAGCAATCCGGTGGTGTATCTGGACCTCGGCCGGCACCGAACCTTCCCGAGCATCACAATTCCATATCCGCGAAGCAGTCAATCCAATCGGGAGCAACCCGACGCCCACTAGACGATCGTCGCGACCATAACGTTTCAGCCTGGTGCCAGGAGACACCACCGTCCGCTGTCTGGAACAACGAACCCTCCTCCAGGCCCCACCCACAGACTCGTTGGCGTTCACCATCCAGCCATCGAGGGCATTGGTAAACACGATCCGGGCACCGACCGTCCTGGGAAGATTTCTCACCAGTGTTGTCGTCCATCGAGAAGGCTCACTGGCAGTCGTTCCCTTCCGCTAGGGCGATCACGGGAGCCCTTCGATGATCTGGATCACCTCGTCCGGCCGGTAGCCCTGGGTGCGACAGAAGTCGACCAGGTCCCTGACCCTCTTGACCACTGCGCTGCGCTCGGGGGTCCCCGCCACGGTGATACCCCTTCCCCGCTGGAAATCGAGCAGCCCCTCGTCCCGGAGGATGCGGAGCGCCCTCAGCACGGTGTTCTTGTTGACCCCCAGCACAGCCGCCATGTCCTTGGCCAGCGGGAGCCTCTCCCCCGGGCCAGCCTCACCGTCAGCGATGGCCCGACGGATCTCGGCGGCTACTTGGTCGTGGAGTGGCACCGCCTCAGAGCGGTCGATGTTGACATCAAACATGGTGCTATGCATAGTAGTCCTATGAACCTTGGAATACGAGGTCTCCATGACACTCCTTGATGCACCCGCCGCAGTGTCCTCGGGGATCGATCCCGAGTTGCTATTTCGTGAGGCCAGGCGACGACGCAGGCGGAGGTGGTTGATCGCCGGAATCTTCGGCGTCGTCGTCATGGTGATCCTCGCCAGCTTGGCCATCGTGTTCTTCGGGAGAGCGGCGGGGAGGAGCGCTTCGACTCGGAGACTCAGCCGCCTGCCAACCCCCGTCGGAACCGTTCATCCTTATCCCAAACAGATGGTGATCGTGAACGCACCGGCACAGGACCTTCAAGTTATTTCCTCAACCACTGGTGAGGTGCTGCGGAACCTGAGTGCTGCTGCGGGAAACTTCGATGGCCCCATCCAGGCGAGCGTGAGTCCTTCCGGCGCCGTGTACTTCGACCATGCTGGTCGAGCCGGGGGTGAACCGAGTGAGCAGATTTGGAGGGTACCCGTCTCCGGCGGTCGAAGCACGTTTGTCGCCGACGGACACACTCCGGTGGTCAGTCCAAACGGGAAACTCTTGGCCTATTTGACCTGGACGGCACTGACGAATGCCCCGGCATCAATCGTGGTTATGAACCTTGCCACTGGAGTCAGTACAACGTGGAGCTACTCCACCGACGGTCCCGAAATCAGTGGCCTTTCGTGGGCACCCGACTCCCAGTCAGTGGCGTTCGCTACCTCAACCCCCACCAGGACCTCGTGGACCAACGGTGCCTGGTCGGTTCCGATTTACAGCCCAAACCGATCACTCGATGTCACCCAACCGATCCCACTCCTGCCGAATGCCTACTGGGTCGGCTACGTGGACAACACCCAGGCCTTGGAGGTCCTTGATCAGGGCGGCGGGTCCCAGCCCATCGTGATGAACGTCGCCACTGGTCAAGTGGTCAAGCGACTTTCGGTGCTCTCTGGGCCGTCGGCCACACCTCCTGGCAGTAGCGGGCGGTGGCAAATCGACTCGGCCACAAACTCTGCGAGCAATGTGGCCATCCTCAGGCAGAGGAGCTTGCCCAACGGAGCTGGCATCGTCACTGACCTCTACCGGTGGTCACTGAATGCCTCGAAGGTCGGCCCGAGCTTGATCAAGCGAGGCGTGTGGAGTAGCGCCTGGGTACCGGGCTCGTAGTGGATCGGTATCTCTCCATGCGCCTTCTCGCAGGGCGATCTGCGAGGCACTCAGCCTGACGGGTTCCTGAAGTTACGATCACAGAAACGCCAACCCAGTTCATCGAGATCGACGACTCCCATCTCCTGTTCAGGGAAGCCAGACGTCGGCGTCGCCAGAGGTGGCTACGGCATGAACGTGAGTACGGGACTTCGCAATGTCGAGTGACGCTTTCGATTTGGTCCGTCCAAGCTCCGCAGTTCATCCAGAATGGGGTCCACAACGGCACTCCACCGTTCGTCGTCGAGATCCCACAGTGGCGCATACAGGCGCTCCTCGATCTGCCGGACGAGTTCAAGAGGTGAACGCTCGACACCGATCTCGATCTGGGCTCTTGCCGTCAGATTCAATCCTGCGCCTCTGGCGGTCCGTTCAATCCAATCAGGTGGACGCATCGGGGACAGTGAGTCGAGGCGTCGAAATAGTGCCTGAACATCGTCGGGAACGTTCTCGGGGGTGGCCGAAACGACCACCACACGACCGTCGGCCCGGAGTACTCGGCGAGCCTCACGCACAGCTGCGACCGGATCCCCAATGTGCTGAAGGCTCCACACAAAGGTGACCGCATCAAAGTATTGACCGGTGAAGGGAACCTTCTGTGCATCAGCCAACAGGACTCGGCCAGGCAGCCGATTGTGGGCCTGGGACAGCATGCCAAAGGAAATGTCAACGCCGATTACCGGAATGCCCCCTTCAACCAGGATCTTGGCGACGATCCCGGTACCTGCACCAATGTCGAGGACTGGCTCGCCCGGGTTTAGCCAAGGGCGGATTGCGGCAGTGATTGACGTTGCTCTTCTATCTCCGCCACGTTCCTTCTCATATCTGGCCGAGATCCGTTCGTATGAGGTTGACGCCATCTCACACCCCTCCTTTTCCGTCCACCCCATTTTGATGGTGTTAGCCGACCTGTGCTGCCCAGCAGCAGGAAACCACTCTTCTCGATCGGGTCGAACAGTGGGCGGGCCGCACCAGTGCGGGGTGCTTGCACCAGGTGCGGGGCTCAGAGCATGTTTGAGCGCTTCACCAAGTGGGCCAGACAAGTCCTCGTACTGGCTCAGTAGGAGGCCCGGTTGCTCAGCCACAGCTTCATCGGCACTACGCCTGCTTGGGATTCTGCACCAAGGAGGCACTGCTGCCGAGATGCTCTCCGAGCTGGGTGCCTCGCTACCCGTGTCCCGGGAGCGGGTGCAAGCGACCATCGGGCTAACCTTGTTGGTTCCCACTATCGAGTGGACCCTCGTCCACCACCCAGTCGGGAAGGGCGTGGACAACGTGCGCAATGACGGCGCCGAGTCGATGGAGGCGATCGCCATACAGGGAGGCCCTGGGTTGAACAGCCTGTCGAGCGACGAGACACAGGCCGGCGAATCGCAGTTCTGGCTCCCTTTGGCCTACAGCTCGACCTGACACCAGGTCACGAAGTTTTGTCACTCCGTACAACGGGTAGCTTGTCGGCGAGCCGAGAGGAACCGTGATGGCTGACCGATACCTGTATGCAGTTGACCGAAGGTTCATTCCAGTCCTCATCCCGTTCGGTCTGCGAGCCAAGACCGATGGCGTGACCGTGGACGAAGAGGGCCTATTTTTGGCGACTTTTGGCTGGTTCCATCTTTCAACTCCGATGTCCAATGTCGATGATGCGCACGTCACCGCCGACTACCGGTGGTGGACCGCCATCGGAGCCCGCATGTCGTGGGTGGACGACGGCCTCTCCTTCGGCACGAACAACCACGCCGGGGTCTGTGTCCATTTCAAGGAGAAGGTGCCGTCGTTGCTCAGCCGGAAGGGCCATTCAGCCTTGACGGTCACGGTGCGGGATCTGGAAGGTCTGGTCGGCGCTCTCACCCCATAGCGGACATTTCACTGGACCGCCCCGCATCATCGGTCCGACGGTTAGGCCCTCGGCGGGTTGTCTGAGGGGTATCACCAAGGCCGGTCTAGGCAGCCTGGGTGTCCCACCCAGTCGGCGACGGGATACCCGCAACTAGGCCTTCGGGGGCTTCCCGAGGAGCTTCAGCAAGTAGGATCCGGCCCGCCCCGGTTTCCCAGCGTGGTGGCCGTCCGAGCCATGCCCGGAGCGGCCAAATGACCCGCCGGTAAATCCTTCGGCTCGATTGGGTTCCTCATACTTGGGCACCTTTGCCATTCTGCGCCGTGGTTTGCGAGGTTTGCTGCCTTCGGATCCCATTTCCCCATCATGGTCGATAAGTACCTCTGCCGTCGCTTGCTCAGCTCGCGCCCCGCTCCCGGCGGTCAGGCATACCCAGGCGAGCTGCACCCCGGAGAACCGTCAGAGTGCGATACCTGCCGACTTCAGGACCGGAGCAAGCTTGTCCCTCGCCCAATCGCCCCCACGGCGCTCGACCTTCCAAAGCCCTTCCTGGCCGTCCCTTGTCACAACAGTGATCTCGGTGACCTGCCTAGGACGAGACGCCGGTCAGAAGGCCGACGAGACGCCGGTCGGCCACCAGGCCGACGTGCGATGCCGGGACTCATCCCAGGAGACACCAAGGTTTGCTCGTCTGAGCCCCCGACCTGTCGCTCATTGACTTCAACACTCGCCACCTCACCAAGTGCGATGCCGCGGGTGAGACTGAACTCTCCGATTCCGAGTTGCCCGTCCTTGACCACAAGCGCTTACCGTGTTTGCCGAGGGCCACGATGCCACCCTTGCAATCACACTTCACTGGTAAACAATCTTTGAGGCCGACCCCGCCGTCTCGTCTCTCATACGGCAAGCTGATCACGGTGATCGTGCCGCTGCCGAAGCGTCCCACCGGCCCGGTGGTCGGGGACTCCCTGTTTCACACAGTCAACACCTAGGATCGGGCTGTCCGGTGCCAAATCTGACAAAATTGCGAGGTGGCATGGCGGGACACCGGGAAGCACTTCCGACCACTTGTTGGCATGGGACTCGTCGCTCTGAGCTGCTGGGTCGGTGGGGTTGTCCCTTCGATGGCGGCAGGTGCGTCACCTCCAAAGCCCGATTCCGCCGGAACGACGTGGCTCTGTCGTCCTGGTCAGAGCAACGACCCCTGCACCGCACCGCTCACGACCACAGTCATCGACTCCAAGGGCACACGGCACATCGTCGACTACAAACCGGCAACAGACCCCCCGGTGGACTGCTTCTATCTGTATCCCAATGTGAGTGAACAGCGCTCTCCCAACGCCAACCTCCACGTTGATCCCCAGGAGACGGCCATCGCTGAACTCGAAGCATCTCCATTCTCACAAGACTGCCGGGTATTTGCCCCCATGTACCGAGAAGACACTGGTCTCGATCCGACGAGCCACACGGCCCAAGAGGTGGCAGAGCACAGCGTGATGAGCGCCTGGAATGACTACCTTGCGCACTACAACGATGGACGGGGGATTGTGCTCATTGGCCATTCGGAGGGATCGGGCGAAGCAACGCTCTTAATCGACCGAATAGACCAGCTCCCGGCCGTCCGAACGCTTCTGGTGTCGGCCATCATCACGGGACTGGACCTTCCCGTGACCCAAACTGGGCTTGGACCGTTCGCGACGATTGGTCCCTGTGAATCGGAAACTCAGACTGGTTGTGTTGTCGACTTCAACGCCTTCTCGGAACCCCCTCCGTCCAACACAATGTTTGGAAAGGTGAACCCAGCGATCGTCATTGACGGTCACAAAGCTGAATCATTGTGCACGAATCCGTCTGACATCGGGGGCGGCCATGGCCGGCTGATCTCAATGTATCGGACACAGCTTCCTACCGAAGAAGTGGCCGGAAGCTCCACGGAAGGCGTCCTCATGCGCCATCCACCTGTGGTTTCGACCCCGTGGGTTGAATACGACGGTCAGTACACCGGATCGTGCGAGACCAGCAACGGGGCGCACGTGCTCATTGTCGAAAGAGAAAGGGCTGCTCCAGCGCTGACGGCATACCCAAATGCCCGGTGGGGATTGCATGTCGACGATCCGAACGTCGCCATGGGCAATCTGGTGTCTCTCGTCCATTCCGAGATTGAGTCGTATGTGGCAATACACCGGAATACAGCGGCAACGGTCAGGGTCGTAGGTCGTGCCTATGGTGCCCGCATGGTCAGTGTCACAGGTATTTGGAGGGCATCTGCAGGCTGGGCTAATCCCTGCTTCCCGAGAGTGGCCACTCACCAATGATCTCAGATCTGCTGATGGTCACCGTCCCGGCGTTTTGGGAGCATCCCGAGAGGGCCTCCGGAAGACCCACCACACTGAGAACCCAAAAAGTCACAGCTCGCAATGAGAGTTGTCATCACCGACCGAATCTGTTATCCAATCTTAGGCGGGTGCCTGAAGCACCCTTGACAAGGGAAGGTTAGTCATGGCCACTCGTTGTCGGAGCGCGGTGCAGGCGGCGTTGGCAGGGTCACTTCTGTTCGGTGGTGCGCTCATCGCAGTGGTAGTCGGCGGTGCGACTGTGGCATCGGCGACCACGGTCGTCCAGACCATCGGCGTGGGCAACGCTCCCCAGAGTGTCTCCTCGGACGGTACCCACGTCTGGGTATCGAACGGCATCGACAACACGGTCAGCGAGCTGGACGCCGCGACCGGAGCGGTCGTCCAGACCATCGGGGTGGGCAACGAGCCCATCGGTGTCTCCTCCGACGGCATCCACGTCTGGGTGGCGAACAACGCCGACAACACGGTCACCGAGCTGGATGCCGCGACCGGGGCAGTCGTTCAGACCATCGGGGTGGGCCTCGGTCCCGACGCCGTCTCCTCGAACGGCGCCCACGTCTGGGTGACGAACGTCTTCGACAACACGGTCACCGAGCTGGACGCCGCGACCGGGGCGGTCGTCCAGACCATCGGGGTGGGCAACACGCCCATCGGTGTCTCCTCCGACGGCACCCACGTCTGGGTGGCGAACAGCGCCGACAACACGGTCACGGAGCTGGACGCCGCGACCGGCGCGGTCGTCCAGACCATCGGGGTGGGCAACCGGCCCAACGGCGTCTCCTCGGACGGCACCCACGTCTGGGTGGCGAACGACAAGGACAACACGGTCACCGAGCTGGACACCTCGACCGGGGCGGTCGTCCAGACCATCGGGGTGGGCAGCTATCCTTACGCCGTCTCCTCGGACGGCACCTACGTCTGGGTGGCGAACGTCCTCGAGAACACGGTGACCGAACTGGACGCACCGACCGGGGCGGTCGTCCAGACCATCGGGGTGGGCAGCTTTCCGATCGGTGTCTCCTCGGACGGCAGCCACGTCTGGGTGGCGAACAACCGCGGTAAGACGGTGACCGAACTCGCCATCGCCAACGGTCCACTGGCGATCACGACCACGTCGCTCCCGGTGGCCACGGTGGGGGTGCCCTACTCCTTCCAGCTTCAGGCCAGCGGCGGCACGGGGCCATACACCTGGAACAAGTACAGGCCGAAGGGCCGGGGTGGCTTGCCGTGGCAAGTGACTCTGTCGAGGACTGGCCTCATCTCGGGCACGCCCAAGCGGGCGGGGACCTACACCATCATCGTCAAGTGTCTGGGGGCGAACCACTCGCACAAGACTCAGGCGACCCAGGAACTGACGCTCACGGTTAATCCGTAGGGGTTATCCACAAGCCCGAATGTGCCGATCAGCGGCAGGCCAATAGGCGCCGCCGACCCGGCGATCGGGGACGCTTAACCCTTCGCCGGTCCGAAGCTATCCAGATACCACTTGGTCTCATGGTGATCTCGGGCGTCTGGGTTCGATTGGTGAATCGGGTCCAGCTTGCTCAGAATGCGGTCGAGCGTGCGGTAATCGCGCTGGCTGAGCACCCTGATGCCATGCCGGATCAAGAGGGCAGCACAGACGCCCTGACCGGCCTGACGATGGCCCTGCATGCGAGCCCCTCGATAGATGACCTCAGATCCACACGCCGCACTTGTGTCTGTAAGGAGCGCCAGACGCACGTCGGCGGCCTGGGCCTTCGTCAACATGGCGTGGGCGGCATCGAGCATGGACTCGGTCCAATCCGCTCCCGTGTCACTCAGGACCCGGGCTCTGCCATCGAGGACATCGAACCCATCTCCTCCGTGGATATCGGGAGTGGCCCGTGGAGTCCCGAACGCGAACTCCTCGGGGCAGAAGGTAACGACCTGGACATTGGGAAGTTGAAAGAGGGATTCCGTGTGAGCGAAAGGAGCGCCGTATGAGCTCCCATCAACTCCGCAGCGGACACCTCGCAGGCAGGCACTTGCCAGGAGTCTCAGCGGGTACTCCTCGGTGAAAGGAGGCCATTCCCGAATCTCGACTTCGCTCGGGAGGTGGTCGGTCGTTGCCATGATTCCATTGTGCCTGGGAGTTGCCCACGGAAAATAGGGCTCACTGGACACCACTGACCCAAGAGGATGCCTTATGGGCGAGTCTTGCCTCCGCAACTGATCAGGGTTGACGAGATCGAGGAACCGGCGCAGGATTAGAACGTCCGTTGAGGGGCGTCAGGGTGTGGAGTGATGAGTGCACTCACGATGACTGCCGCTGAACTGGTCCGGTCAAAGGTATGCCGAAGGGGTCGACCTTTCTCCTTCGTCATTCCGTTGGCCGTGCTCGTCATGTTCTCAGTGGGCATGAGCCAGACCGCAGTAGCAGCGCCGGTTGCTCGGGCCGGTGTCACCAGCGCTCCTACCTTGAAGGTCGGCCCATCGGCCAATCTTGTGGGCAACCGGGTCGCTCACATCAGCGGGAAGCACTGGCCGACCAGTGACCTCAACGTCCGAGTCGAACTGTGTTCGTCCGATCCATCCTTGCCGAACGCCTCGTGCGGGGACATCGGCTATCCGAGTGACGTCGAAGAGTGGGTCGTGGTCGCTCGAGTACGCGCCGATGAATCCACAAGCCCCCGTCGGTTGCCTGGAAGCGTCTGTCTGTTACATCGAGGCAACAGACAACGGTGCGACCACTCTCGCCGAGGAGGTGACCTTCAAGCCGCTCACGGTGTTCTTGACTCCCAATGAGGGCGGCGAGGGCTACTACTGGGCCCAAAAGGTCTCCGTGCATATCACCGGGTTTCCTTCGGGCGACCCGGTCGGTGTCGAAGTCTGCGACTCAAGTGGCGATTGCGACCCAACCACCTCCGCCACTATCACGGCTAGCGGTGGTGGAAGGGGAGCAGTCCACGTCCCCGCACTCAATGAGAACATCTGCTCCACCTATGGGGATTGCGCCATCATCGCCACCGACCCGGCGTACTCCTCGTACCCCCAAGACGTAGTGGCGGTCTATAGCTTTGCGGGGTATTGCGGACCTATCGTTTGCGATGGATTTGGGCCAGACAATGCCTCAACGACCAAAGTGAAGTAGAGGCGGCTTCGATCACCCGGAGTGGTCCAGGTCGAAGCGATCCGCCGTGAACAAGAACGTGCTCAGCTCCTGGCGGTCGAGTCCCCGGCCTTCGGAGGGATGGACGTTGGCGGCTATCCGACCGTCTCTATGTGCGAACCGGTAGAAGCCGCAAACCGTGGACAGGCGGCGGTCGATGGTTGGCGGAGCAAGGTTCAGCTCCTCCAGAGACGCCCGATAGAGTTCGACGTGGGCGCGCTTGGCCTCCAAGACCGCCAGACGGACATCGGTGCCCACTGGAAGTAGGTCCTGAGGTCGTAGCAATATGCGTCCAGTGTTCGGCCGCTGTACCTGGCCAGGAATGCTGCGGCTGGGACTTCGGCTTCATCGAAGAGCGGTTCGGTGATTCGTCACCATCCCTCAGTGTGAGTCGAGATTGGCCATGGTCCTTCTTCCTGTTCGTCGAAGGACCACCAATACTGCGACAACAGGGTGCCCACTAACACGCTCGCGTCAGCGAGCACCGGCTACCCCGAACGGCTGGATAACGCGACACACAGCCGGTGGTCAGAGACACCCTTTGTTCGGAGCTACGCCTCGGCCTCGACCTCGTGAACGTCGCTGCGGATGACTGGTGGACCCCCCGCCGGTGTCAGCGGGGCGATTGCAGCCGCAGCGTTCTCTTCGGTGTCAAAGACGACGATGCAGGTGCCGGTTCCGCTGCCGTCATTCATCCACATCCCCTTCTGAAAGCCAGGTAATGCTCTGGCCTCCGGTATTACGAAGTCATTGAGAATCGAATGTCTATGCTGGCGATCTGAGTCTGAGTCGATCTTCACCTGAATCACAGCGGCATGGGCCATGCATCGTCACCTCCGTAGCGGCTCTTCATGAATGATGACATGATCGCCTGCCCTACTCGTGCCGTTCGTGGGCGGTTAGCCGGGGCAAGCAGACCTCCCTCAATAACGCGCCCCGACCCGTTGATCTGGGGCAGGTTGGAGACCCACGCTAATTGCTGACCAACCGACGACTTAGAAAATAAAGGGGATCAGCTTATTGGTTGAGCGCTTATATTCCGGATAGGTGTTGGGAAAGAGACGCTGCATGGTTTGTTCCTCGACGTTTGCGCTGTGGACGAAATAGGCGCCCATCAAGACGACTGCGACGAGCCAATACCAGCTGATAGCTATTGACGTTCCGATAGCTGCGAGGATGATTCCCGAGTAGATGGGGTTCCGGATGCACCGGTATGGACCAGTCGTGATTAGCTCGGCATCCATTTTCTCAGACATCGGGGTACCCCAGTTCCGCCCTAGATGGACTCGCGCCCACACGGCCAGCCCCAATCCGATCAAGAACAGCGCCATTCCGATGCCCTGGAGCACGGGGCTGCTCGCGGTGGCGTGGTGACCTTTCAGAACCCCGAAGCGAATAATCAAGTACACAATGACAAATACGGCGATCCTCAAGCCGAGGAACTGTCCCATTCGCGACTGAGCCGCCCGCTTGGCGCTCAAGCCAGCTACCAGCCATGCCAACCAGAAAGCGATCCACAGGCTGTAGATGACGTAATCGATGACGTGCATGGACTCATTGCCACCGTCGGGCGGCCGCAGTAGTGCCCCAGTCTGCGATCACCAAGGCCGAGACCAACACGGATGCCAAAGCGATCAGCGTCCCCTGGCGCTTCGAGATGGATGCGAATCGCATGCTTTGAGTATTGGATCAGAAACTTCGATTGTCAACCAAGTTTACAGTTCCCTTACATCTTGGTTTGCCTGTCTTGCGGTCGCTCGAAGTGCCGTTGGGTGGCAGGTGATGATCGCCTCCGACCCGGTGTTCAGGGATACATCAAGGCCGACCGACCTTCGTTGCGGCTCAACTCGTCCTGCAATTCGGTCGATGCGACAGAGACCGTCATTGCGATCTAGGAGGCGAAGTGGAATTCACCATCGAGGTAGGCGACAAAGAAAAGCACCAGTTGCATTTCCAATTCGACCAAGTGTTTGGCCAGGTGAGGATCGAAGTTGACGGCAAGAGCGTCGCTCAGGATTGGCGCCAATTCTCACTTCACAGGACTCGACGGTACGAGTTTTCTGTCGGCACCGGTGAAACCCACGACGTCGTCATTGATTTGACCAGAAAGGGCGTGGTTGGTGGGTTCAGAAGTCAAACCGCCCAGGCCTTGGTTGATGGAGAATCGGTGGGGACTTACGTCGGGAAAGTGACTGGCAAGACCACCAAAGCAGCCTGATCCCTCTCCAGGAGAATGGGATTTCGTCTTTGGTCCAGCGGTGTTCGGGAAGAGCGGGGGTCAGAGGTGGATGCATGATCGTGGCTGCGCAGGGGGCAGGCGACATTCCTGAGGAACCACCGATCTCCGAGGCTCGGGCGACGTGGCACCGCCAATCTGCCTCAGCTGCATGAGCTGAGAGTCGAGGGAGGCTCAGCTGCTTGAGCAAAGACCCAGCCCTCAGCCTTTTGATCTGAGGACGATCCCGTCACCCTTTAGCATCGAGCCCCTTTCGGACGCACATAACCGGCATTCTGGATCACCCCAGACTTGGTTGCCCGGATCGCTCGTTCAGCGTTCCCATGGAGGAGGACGGCTGGCTCCTTCTGACGTCCACGCTGAAATGGGAGGAAGCGTCGACTGTTGATTGGATTGTGGGGAGATGGGGATGGACCACGTCCGTTCAAGCCATTTTGCGACGACGCGCAGTTCTTCGCCTGGATCAAGTACGCCTGTATCGACTTCAAAGTCATAGCGCACTCCTTGGTGCACCGACTCTGCCTGATGACGAGCAGTGCCGGGAAGCCGGCTTCCTCGCCCGGCTTCCCTTTCGGCAGCGATCTCCGGAGCGCACCGCACGCCTACCCAAATCACATCCAACCCGTGGAGAGCGTTGTTCCATCTGTGCTGATCGTCGACCCCATCAAGTGTCAGGTCGTCAAGCAGCACGTTGACGCCACTGCGTGCCAGAGCGGCCACGGCCATCTGGAAACCAGCGTAGAGCGACATAAAGAGCTCTCCGCGAGTGATCACGCCCTCGTTTACCGACAGACCCTCAGGATCGTTGATCATCTCAGGGGGCAAGGTCCAGATCAAAAGGTCGATTCCGAGAAGTAACCACGGATCGGGCAATACGGATTGGAGATTGCGCCCAAGCGTCGTCTTGCCCGCACTCGATCCGCCATTGAGAAAGAGGATTCGACCAGGTTGGTTGTCGCCTCGTCTCATGGTGATAACCGTAGGCCCTCCCGCCCGGCAATGGCCCCTTGAACCGGTGATAGGGGCGATCCCTACTTGGGCGCTCCGATGATGGCACGAGTGCTGCACAGCACTTCCAGTACCTGAGCATCGCCCGACGTTGTGAGGGCTGCCTGCCGCTGTGGCGTCAGGTTGTTTGTTAGCAATCTCCAGGCTTCATCCGTGCTCATGGTAAGTGTGGCCACCGTTCTGCCAGGTTCGGTGACAAAGGCCCATTCCCGCTCCGAGGCAACGAGGTGCCACTTGATGGTCACGGTGCCCGAGATATCGATGGTCACGCTGTCTCCGGGTGGTCGTCTGACTGTGGACAGGCGGTACGGATAGGCCCACCGCAACCCGTCGAAGACTGGCCCGAGAATGTCGCTACGGAGGTCGGGAGTCTGGCCCAGTGCATCGAGGAGCTGCTGGCAATGGATCCAGAACTCCGACAGCTCCCGCACGTGGTTCAACCAGAGGGGGGACGGTTCGGGTCCGGCCCACTGAACCTGGGCCGTTCGTTCCATTGGGTCCTGGGCGGCGAAGTGCTCCCCCAACTGTGGTCCGCTCCAGGTCAGCAGATCGATCGCCACTCTGGGGCTCAGTCCCCTGGTGGCTGAGACCCATTCCTGCATCAGTTCGTCCAGCCACACGATGAACTCGGACTCATCTGAACCATCGGGTGGCCGAGTCCCCAGGAAGTTGTCTCGATCACGTGACAGCATGCCGAGATCACCGTTGACCAGATGCCTTACCAGCCCAAGAACACTCCATCCGGGACACGCCGTCTCCTGGGACCAGTCGGTCGGGTCGAGCGAGTTCAAGAGCTTCAAGAGACGCCCTCGTTCAAGTCCGAACAGCCGAGAGGCATCGCCGGGAGGTCCGCCCACAACAGCCATTCGGCAATCCTCGCCTATCGCTGGCCAGTAGGCAAAGGAGTGCCATCAAGGTGTCGTTCATGGACAGGCAACTATCGCGAGCGCGAGCCTGCCGGACGGACGCACCCCTGCCTGACCCACACGTCACCCGGTGTGTCCTTCTGACCGGACGCACCCCCCACACGCCCCCCGCTCCCCGTAGCGGGCACCCGTCAGCTTCGGTGTGCGCTTCTGTCCGGTCCCGGGCCTCCTGTCCTCCTT
>CAWHYF010000006.1:0-1356087 GCA_963833585.1 uncultured Acidimicrobiaceae bacterium
CATTCGGGCGTGTGGATAAATGCCCCAGCAGACTCAGGTGATCGTCAGAGGAGTGGTGGCCTGGACCGTCGTCTTAGTCTTCACCTTCTTCTTACCGTTGAGCGTGGTCACTGTTTCGGTCGCCTGGACCGTGACCGAACTTGGGCCGGGCAGCCAGCTTGGCACTTGGAGTCCCTGACAGCACTCCGGCAGAGGACAGCTTCAGCCCTTTGGGCAGGGTCACCTTCTTCCACTTGAAGGTCGTGACGTAGGGACCGGTGCTGGGATTCACGTTGGCCGGCGTCAACTCGACAGGGCCAAAGCCGAGCACCCGGGTCGCAGCCGGAAGAGAGGGTGTATCGAAACCGCGAAACCTCGCCCGCGATCTCGCTCACTGAGTCCTGGTCCCCGTTCGCCACCCAGACGTAGGTGCCGTCCAACGAGACGCTTCTAGGTCCGCCTTTGGGCCACACTGATGGTCTGGGCAATGGAGCCATTTGAGGCGTTCAGCTCGGTGACCGATTCGCCGGACAAGTTCGCCGCCCAGACGTGGGCGCCGTCCGACGAGATGGCAAAGGAACTGCAACAGTTGCCGATGGTTTGGACCACCGAGCCGTCCGAGGCGTTTAGCTCAGTCAGGGTCACGTCGAGGCTAGTGACCCAGACGTGGGTGCCGTCCGACGAGATGCCGACGGGAGCTATCCCGACACCGATGGTATGGGCCGGAGAGCCGTCGTATGCGTACAGCTCGGATGACCGTATTGTCGGCTCGAGTTCGCCACCCAGACGTAATACCGTCCGCCGAGATGCCAGAGGGATCGTCGCCGACGCCGATGGTCCTGACCACGGAGCCGTCCGAAGGAGTTCAGTTCGGTCCCGTCCCAACCCATTGTTGCCGGAGTTCGTTACCCAGACGTAGTTGCCGTCTGACAGATGGCCTCGGAGCTCCCGGCCGACGCCGATGGTCCGGACCACCGAACCGTCGAAGGCGTTCAACTCGGTCACCGTTCCGTCGCCGGAGTTCGCCACTCACACGTAGGAACCGTCCGAGGAGACGCCATAGGGACTCGCGGCCGACGCCGATGGTCCGGACCACCGATCCATCGAAGGCGTTCAGCTCGGTCACGGTATTGTCCAAGTGTTAGTCACCCAGACGTGGGTGCCGTCTGCCGAGACACCGGTTGGATTCGTACCCACATCGATCGTCTGGACGACGGTTGCTACCGACACGGGAAGAGCACTGCCGATCACTACGGCGCTCATTGCACCGCCCAACAGGAGTGACCCGGCCAGCGGCAGGGCACCGTGGGCCTTTTCGAAATTCATCCCCATGGGCCAACACCTTTCCGCTTAAGGGTGTCGCTACTCCGTTCACACCCGCCTGGAGAATGCCTAACACCCTTTACCTGCGGTCACAACCGTGTGGGCAACCGGCGAGTGCCCCATATCGCAAGGCAATTGTTGGCTGTGGTCAAACGGCACGGATGCCATCCCGCCTCTTGGCGAAGACTCCGATCGGACCCACTGTCTGTCATCGCTCGGCGGCTGGTTGATCAAGTGACATCGAGGGGAATCGTGGCCTGGGCCGTCGTCTTGGTCTTGACCTTCTTCTTGCCGTTGAGGGTGGTAACGGTTTGATGGAGGTCTGGTCGGCCGTGGGGGATGACACACCATTGGATGGGTCATGAGCAGGTATCCCATGGTCTTCCCTTCGAGTGGGATGGAAGGAGGGTCATCATGGTGCGGTGTGGGTGGGCGTGCCGGCCCACCCACCGGAGTCAGTTGAGTGAAGGTGCCGTTCCGAATCTAACGAACGGCCGTGAAATCAACCCCCGTCGTGAACGTGCCCATCGAAACGCCGTTCTGCGGGTCCTGCTATTCCGTGCTTCTTGAGCTTCCCTATGTAGATCCACAAGCCCACGGGCAGGCTCGGATCGCATGAGGTCTGATCGACTGACATCGAAACAAAGATTCTTCTGGATTATCCACACTCCATGGCACGAGCCCAGCGACAGCGTGGAGTCACTGTTGAGAGTCGGAACCGCGTAACCGCCGCCGAAGCTGTTGTTGAACAGGTACGTGCCCTGTGGCGGTGACACAAGCCTGCGGCGGACGCGTCGCGTTCAAGCTTGCGGGTGACGATGCTCCGGCCGTGGCCGCTGTAACTCCAATCGCCACCACGAACAGCAGAAGTGCACTTGCCAGCTGCACTACTAGTCGCTTTCCCGTACCTTCCACGTCTCCACCTTTCGTCTGTGACTTATCTCTCATCCGAGCCTCTGCGCCACGCCGGTAACCCACTGCTTGGATCGTCATCCTTGACCATGAGAGCCTGGGTCGATTAGCCGATTTCTATCTCCGTAATATCTACTGGCGTCTGGGCGGTGTAGGGCGGCCCACTGACTGTGGATACAACCACCGAGAAGGTGCCGGTGAGGGTGCAGCAAATACCACTGAGTAGTTGGCGGTTCCCCTCGAGGTCTAGGACAAAGGTGCCATCTGGTTGAACCGGCCCAAAGACAGGAGATTCGCCCACAGAAATGACACCCCCAACTTCATAGAGATCGGACCCGACGAAAGCTCCCGGAGTGAATCCTGACCCATCGACCTGAACATTGAAATACCCGCTCTGATCGTCGGGGACTTGAACAGCAGTCAGTTCCGGCGAGGTCTTCAGCGTCAGCGTTTGCGGCGCTGACGTCAGTTGTGGAGTTGGAGCATATTGGAATGCATCCACTCGGACTGTGCCGGTGTCTCGACAAGTCCTCCTGGTGCAGTTGACCGTGAGCACCCCAAGGGGTATCTGAACCGTTGTGGAGAAACTGCCCGTGCCATCCGCCGTGGCCCATCCGTACTCAGTGGTGTTGGTCTGGACGACCAGCGCATCGACTCGAATGTCGGCATAAGGTGCGAAGTGGCTGCCAGTTTCCGTCAGGGTGAGGATTCCACCTACCGCAGAGGTCTGAACTGCCTTAGCTTTCGGCGGTCGGGTGGCCGAGGCAGTTCCCACCGATACCGTTAAGCCCACGAGCACGAGGAACGCAGCAGTGATTGCCCGCCACGCTTTGCCGCGCAGAATCGGCTTCGAAATGTGGACGCTGCTCGCCATAGGAATCCGCCTACTCTCTATGCCCGCTCGGAGGCATCTTGCGCCCGACGGACCACGATGTCAACCAAGTCCGCAGGTGCACCACTGGCCGGCTCGGTCTTGGAGCCCACCACGATTCGGGGCCGAGCAGGCGCCGGCAAAAAGGCGTACAGTTCTTGGCGGCGGAGGATCTCCGAACTGCGGAGCCTCCTTAGGCGGAAGGTGAGGCTCCTGTGAAAACGATCCCAAATTCAGAAAATTCGCGCGCCGGAGATTTGGCACCTTAGTTAGCTGCATGGCCGTCACGGCCATTCCCCTCAGCATGGTCGTGGTCAATGGCGGACCGGCGGCCGCAGCAGGTTCGATCGAGGTTACCAACGCGGAGGTCGCCTGTTCCACCCTCACCGGCGCCATAAAGTTCAGCCCTCCCCTCACCAGCAACGAGGCGGCCGGCACCACGACCATCACGTCGCGTCTGAAGTTTGGTGAGTGCACGACGAACACCGATCTGCAGATGCTGGGCGGAACCGGCGTTTTGAGTATTAGCGGCCACCACGCTGCGGGCAATCAGTGCAGTTCGCTCCCCGATGAGTTCCTGGGAAACGGCACGCTGGCGATCAAATGGAAGGCTTCCGAGAAGCTGAGCTCAGGCGCCAGTGAGATAGCCATCAACAGCCTGGAGGCTGTGTCAAACGATGAGGATACTCCCAGCCTGCTCATTGGATTCCCCGGCCCAACCGGTGGGAAAATCAGCACCGCTACTGGCTCATTCTCATCGCCTTACGACAAGCATGACGGAGGCGTGTTCGAGAGCACAGTGCCCACAGCGTCACTCGTCGCAAAGTGTGAGGGCAAAAGAGGTCTCAAGTCGATCTCCGTTCAAAGCGACATCGAGTACTGGGCACCGGTGAGTCTGAACATGCCGACTGATTCGATGTGGTGATCGGGTAACGGTTAATCGAGCCGTCCGTGAGGGTTGCCCCAGAATTCCGGATGGCTCCGGGCGACCCTCAACAGTGGTGCTCTACCAAGGAGAAAGAATGACCAAGGGGAAGAACATTCCAGGAGTTGTCTGGCTTGTCGTCGGGGCAATGATATTTCTGGCTCTGCCGACCGGTACGGCGGCCGCCAAAGCCGCTCTGAAGTTCACCGGCATCGAAGGCACGAGTGGTAACCAGGCCGATGTAACAGCAGCTCAGCAGCTGTTGACAACGGAAGCTTCACCTTCCAACTACTACAACAATCCTTCTGGCACAATCAGCGGAACCGCCAACCCGGTGCTGCTAGCGGAACCTAGCAACGGAAACGCATTAATCGTGAAGTCGCTCCGCCTAACGACCCTTGACCAGGGCCAACCGCCAATCTTTTGGACTGCGTTGTTCTTCGTCGGAGACCCGAGCTGCACCTCATTTCTCACGCTCTTTGACCATGCAAGTGGCACCGGCAACGGTGAGACGCTGTTGCCGTATGATCCTGGGTACTCGATCCCGGCAGGGGATGCATTGTGCGGTTTTGCTCCCGGTACGCGTCTCAACTGGCAAACTACAGTTACCGGCTACCAAGTTCCTGCGTCCGCCGTTCCGGCCCTTGCAGGTCAGCCGCAGTCGGCCGCGGCAATGATTCAAAAGCAGGAGGCCCTCCAAACGCCATAGCTTCTTCCCGAGTTGGGCGACAGGAGGTCCCTACTCAACGGCCCGACCTCCTGTCGCCACACCCCTACCAATCATGCGAAATGGGACAACGATCGCTGGCAGTCGACCAAAGGTGCGGCGTTGCCCGAAGGATCGGGCAAATCGCCGATTCTGATGATTTCCTCCGCCAGATGAAAACGCCAGTTGACATTCCCGATGAATCGGGTTTAGCTGCCTGGCGGGGGGCTAACGGTGGAATGCAGTTACAAGGCGGATTGCAACGTTCATCCTGAGTGCATTGGCTTGGGGCGTGGCGGGACGCCATTGCCAATGGCGGGCCTTACTGCTCACAGAGCCCTCCTCACTCAAAGGAGAACGGTTGTGAAACGATTGATGCTTCTTGGCGCGGTACTCATCGCCTTGGGCACCCTCACCATTTCCGGTACGAATCCTGCTGGAGCAGCACCCTCTCACAGGCTCCAGCCATTGCACGCCAAAGTCGCAGGAACGCCGGTGACTGCGGAGAGTACGTGGACTTTTTACGAGGTCGACAATGACAGCAAGAAGTTCTGTTCGGTCATTTCATTCGGAGCATCAAAGATCTTCTCCGATGATCAGAGGGATGCGGGGAGATGGACTGGGACTGCTACGTCGATCAAAATCAAGTTCGTTAACGTGTCTTTCCCCATCTTCTTCTCGTTCAAGGGCTCGTGGGCCAGTGCCGATGGCTATTGGGATGGCAACGTGACCGAACCCAATGGATCGATCTCCGGCCCAGATGTCCTCGTCGCTGGAAACGACCCATTCGGATGGGGATTCTGTTAGCGCGTAAGCCGGCTTCATCCCTCCCGGCCATCGCGTCCGCTCGTGGTCCAGGTCGTCGGTCACGAAGGCAACTGAGCCCGCCGGGCGCCAACCACCCTCTGAACGTTGTAGCTCGAAAACGTGGTCGGGTGCCCTCACTGCGGCGGAGTCCTCTCGAGCCCGTGGGAGGAGCACTCACCCAGCGGCCCCTGCCGGAGGACAACGCCACAGCTGTCCGGACTGCGAGGGCTTCCTTCTACCTTTAGGCCGGCAGCGACGTCTGAGACCGGCCGGCGCAGTTACTTCCAACATTGAGAATCTGAAACGACTTCCTGGCGTCTAACTACATCCTGCGGGCTTGGAGATGGATGATCGCAGGAGCGCCTATGGCAATCGGTACTTTGTGAACGAGGACGCGGCTGACACAGATAGTCCACCGAGCCTGGAAGCAGGTGACGCTGCCGTATGGACGAGCCAGTCCGGCAGCTCCAACTCGATGAGGGTCCCAGCCACTCTTTCGAGCCGCTCTGTGAAGCCGTCCATGTATCGTGGACGCTCCTTCGTCCAAGCATCGCATTCAGGCCGGGGCAGACCGCACGGTATGTGAACGGTTCCACCGTGGTCCGAGCCTGCACCTCTCAGCGGCCAACACCATGAAGACCGCTAGAAGCCGAAACACTGCGTCCTCACGGCGGTAACCGTCACGTTCGGCGTCGACGTGTAGGCAGCTGACACAGCACTGCAGTTGGCAGGGGCAAAGGTCGCCGCGATATCTCCGGCCGGGATGATCATTGGCAAGGTAGCGTGATGACGAACCGTAAAGGAGCTGGCGGTTACTTTTTGGGTTACTCCGCTTATCCGATCTGTGAGTATCACCTTGGCGCCGGGAGTGAATCCGTTGCCGAAGACCGGCTGTGGAACTGGATTGGGCGATTGACCGAGCATCGGTCCGCAGTTGTCGACCACTCCAGCAACTTCTGGTGCGTCTGTCGGAGGTCCTTGGCCATTGTTCCAGTCGGTAGCGTCAAACCGAAAGGTATGGCCGCAACTCGATTGCGGGATAGCGCCGATGGTGGCGACGGTTGCTCCAGCACTATTGGTTGCCGTCCAGCCCCCGTACCAAACATGGGTTGCGAGATCCTGCCCTCCGAACCACACGCCTTCAGAGGCGATATCGTTCGCGCTCGCACCAGTGATGGACACGGTGAAATTCCGCGAACCCAGTCCGAACTGGGAGAACCCTGACCAGGCGGTTTGCTGAGGAATGATCAAAAGGGGGACTGTTCCTTCGGCATGGGCCGTGCCCGAGATCCCGATTGAGCAGCCGGCGATACCAACGACACCGATGCTCGCGGCAAGTAGGGTCTTGCGAACTCGCTTGTTCATCTTGACTCCTCATAAGCATCGGATAACCAGGATGGCGATCCGAGGATCTATTAATAAGTTTGAACCCTCGGAGTCGCTCCATCTGTCGTCAAGGTGACCCACCGAACGTCGTCGCCATTACATTCGCCTTGACTATGAGCAGTGTTAAACGTCGATACCGTCAGATCTGGCGCCGAGAGATGAAGGCTCCCCCCGCCCGCCGCCCTCCCTGCCCTCCCCGTTCGGGTGGCGCCCGCCGGCCGGCGGCCTCTCGGCGGCCTCCCTGCTCCCGCCTCGGCGCCTCCTCGCTGCCTCCCTGGTCCCGGGCTTGCGCGTCCCGTCCGCGGCGGTTTTGGGGTCGCCTGGGTGCGCGTCTCCCTCTCTCCCCCTTCTACACACAAACAGTGCCCACGGCTGGAATCGAACCAGCGACACCTCATTTAGGAAACGAGTGCTCTATCCCCTGAGCTACGTGGGCAGGATCTACAAGCGTCACCGTCGCCGTGCAACCCACAGAACGGTTCGCCCCAACCTTACGCCTCCTCATCCGGCACACGAAGGAGCCGAACGGCTGATGACCGCTGAGGAACGTAGAACTAGGGACGGCACGGTCCCAATTCCAAGTCCACCCTGGCCGGCAGGACGGATGCGTCCTGGGCACGCCATTCCATCAATTCCTTTAGTTGCTAATTCCGTTGGTTGCGCTGCGCCTCGTCGAGACCACCAGACCGCCCGGCGGCCAGCCGAACCTCAGGATCCCGGCGTGCGTTGAGGGAGCGTCCGGCCAGGACGGCGAATTTGATCTCCCGTTCCCCATTCTCGGCCCGGCGTGGCCCTGCCGGGTCGGTAGGCTCGGCGGCGACGATCACCAACCTGGAAAGTGACATGAGGTCAGTATGTGCCCTAACGACGAATGGTCACCCGACGAGCCCTCCGGCTCCGACCCCTTCGAGCAGGGTGACGAGGCGTTCGACGAGAAGACCGCCCTCGATCCAGACTTCCTCGAAGCCGTGGAGCTCGACCCCTCCCTCGACCCCACCCTCCAAGTGGACGAGCGTGAGCTGGAGGAGGCCGGCGCGGCGCTCGACGACCCCGAAGCGATCGCCACCCTGGACGGCGGGATCGACGATCCGGACGGTGTCGGCTCACCCACCCTGGCCCGACGTGCCGACGGGCAGGAGGGTTGGGACCTCGATGCACCGATCACGACCGGCGACCCCGATCCTGACATTGACTCCGACTGAAGTCCGCCGTCGGGACGCCGACCGCCTGCCCCCGCCGGCCGACCTGGGACGAACTCAGATCTTCCGCAGCTTGTGAGTGTGGAGCGTCGACTCGATGACGGCTGCGGACGGGCCCGGGGCCAGCTCGCGTAGCCCGACTCGTCGGACGACGAGTCCATCGAGGACGATGGAGAGGTACCGCCGCCAGAGATCCGGCGCCACCGAACTGGTGTAGGCGGCCACTGAACTGACCATGAGCTCGATGATCGGGATGTCAGTGGGCAGGAAATCCGGGCGAAGGTGGCCGTCCTGCTGGGCCCGCTCCACCAGATGGGTGACCGGGGAGACGATCTTGCTGCGGGCCAGTGACACCCGGTCCTGCCCCGTTCCACCGTGCAGTATGACATCGCGCAGTCCGAGGTCCTTGGCCTGCATCTCGGTGGCCCGCTCCAGGAACCAGACCAGCCCTTCCCAGGAGTCCTCCTTGGCCGCCGCCTCCTCGGCCACGGCGACCACCTCGTGGATGGTCTTCTCGAACAGGGCCTCGACCAGGTCCTCTTTGGAGGCGAATCGCCGATAGACCGTGCCGACGCCGAGTCCGGCCTTCTGCGCCACGTCGTCGAGGGTGGCGTCAAGGCCGCGCTCCGCAAACACCTCCGCCGCCGCCTCCAGGATCCGTTCCCGGTTGCGGGCCGCGTCAGCCCGCAACGGCCGGCACGGTTCGGACTCGGTCTCCTTCATGGCGATGATCCTTCCACCGTCCCATGCCCTCTTCGGGAATATCCCGCGGTAAGCGGAGTTGATACCTCCATATACGCGTAGAGTAGCCGACTAAGCGGAGATATCGGCTCCGCTTGATCCCACGGAGGCCACCATGACCACGGCAACCACCCTGGCGCCACCCGACGAACTGGCAATGACCGAGGGCGAGTCCAACCACTCCATGCGGTGGTGGATCCTGGCCGTGCTGGGCGTGGCCCAATTGATGGTCATCCTCGACAACACCATCGTGAACATCGCCCTCCCCACGGCCCAGCACGACCTGGGCTTCTCCAACGCCGATCGGCAGTGGATCGTGACGGCGTACTCGCTCGCCTTCGGAAGCCTCCTCCTCCTCGGCGGCCGCATCGGCGACATCGTCGGCCGCAAGCGAGCGCTCATCGTCGGCCTGGTGGGCTTCGCGGTGGCCTCGGCCATCGGCGGGGCAGCGGTCAACTTTCCCATGCTGGTCGTGGCCCGAACCGTGCAAGGCGCCTTCGGCGCACTCCTGGCCCCCTCCGTGCTGGCGCTCCTCACCACCACCTTCAGCGACCCCGGCGAGCGAGGCAAGGCCTTCGGCATCTACGGCGGAATCGCCGGTGCCGGCGGGGCACTGGGCCTCCTGCTCGGCGGGATCCTCACTTCGTACGCGTCATGGCGGTGGACACTCTTCGTCAACCTGGCCTTCGCCGCCGTCGCCACCGTGGGCGCTCTCCTGTGGCTGAAGAACGACCGGGCTGCCGACCACGATCCGCTCGACCTACCTGGCTTGGCCCTGGTCACGGGTGGCCTGTTCTCGCTGGTCTTCGGATTTTCCCACGCCGAGACCACCGCGTGGAGCAATCCCTTCACCCTCGGGTTCCTGGCCCTCGGTGTGGTACTGCTGGGCGTCTTCGCCGCCCTGGAGCTGCGAACTCGGTTCCCGCTCCTTCCACCCCATGTCGTCCTCAGCCGCACCCGCGGAGGATCGATGCTGGCCATGCTGTTCGCCAGCATCGGGATCTTCGGGGTGTTCTTGTTCCTCACCTACTACCTGCAGGGGACGCTGGGTTACAGTCCGGTGAAGACGGGGGTGGCCTTCCTGCCCATGGTGGCCGCCCTCGCCTCCATGGCCCAGGTCTCCAACCGTTTCTTCCTGCCCAGGTTCGGGCCGAAGCCCATCGTGCCCATCGGGCTCCTGATGGCGGCGGCCGCCCTCTACGAGCTGCATCTGGTCAGTCTGCACGGCTCCTACGTCACCCAGGTCCTTCCCTTCATCGTCCTGTTGGGCTTCGGGTTCGGGCTCAGTCTGGCCCCCTCGTTCAGCACCGGCACCCTGGGGCTCGCACCCCATGACGCAGGCGTCGGATCGGCGACGTTGAACACCAGTCAACAGGTCGGGGGATCCATCGGTACCGCCTTGCTCAACACCCTGGCCGCAGGGGCCGCCTCGGCCTACCTGGTGGGCCGGGCCCTCACGCCGGAGAACCTCAGGATCGCCGCCCTGCACAGCTACACCACCGCGTTCCTGTGGTCGTCGGGCATCTTCGTGGCCGGCGCCGTCGTCGCCGGACTGGTCCTGCGCCGCGGGAACCTGCGCGAGCTCAGCACACCCGATCCGGTCAACATCGTCCGCCTCTGAGACCGCCGTGACGGCGTGGGGACGTGGGGCGTCAGCCCTTCGGATCCGGGATCAGCACGCAGCGGGTTCCCGAGTAGATCGTCGGCATGCACTTGTTGCAGTGGATGCACAGCCCGTCGTCGGTGGAGCCCTGCTCCCACCGGGCGATCAGCTCAGGCTCCCGCAGCAGGGCCCGGGCCATGGCCACGAAGGCGAAACCCTCGGCCAGCGCCCGCTCGACGGTCTCCAGCCGGTTGATCCCCCCCAGCAGGATCAAGGGCAGCGAAAGAGCATCGAGGAATTGGCGGGCATACGGGAGGAAATACGCCTCCTCGAAGGGATACTCCTGGAGGAACCGCGAACCCACCACTCGGAACCCGGCCCGCAACGGCGTAGGGAGCGTGGCGGCGAACTCCACCCGGGGGGCTTCGCCCCGGAACAGGAACATCGGGTTGGACAAGGAGCTCCCGCCGGTGAGCTCGAGGGCGTCGAGGGCCCCACCGGCCTCCAGCATGCGACCGAACTCGATGCTCTCCTCCAGCCAGAAGCCGCCGTCCACCCCGTCGGCCATGTTGAGCTTGGCCGTGACCGCAGCCCGGTCCCCCACCGCGTCCCTCACCGCCTGGACCACCTGGAGCGGGAAGCGGGCCCGGTTGGCCAGGCTCCCGCCCCAGCGGTCGCTCCGACGATTCAGCTTGGGGCTCAAGAACGCACTCAACAGGTAGTTGTGCCCGAGGTGGATCTCGATGCAGTCGAATCCGGCCTCGACGGCTCGGGAGGCACCGTGGCCGTACTCCTCGGTGATCCGGGCGATGTCCTGGTCGGAGGCGGCCCGGGTCATCCCCCCGCCCGCGTTCATCCGGCGGCTGGGGGCCAGCGACGGGTGTCCGTTGGAGCGGGCATTGGCCACCGGGCCGGCGTGCCCGATCTGAGCCGAGGCCGCCGCCCCGGCGTCGTGCACGGCGTCGGTGACCCGCTTCAGGTCGGTCACGTTGTCGTCGCTCAGGAGCACGCAGTGGCGGTCGGTCCGGCCCTCGGGCGACACGGCCAGGTACGCCACGGTGGTCATGGCCACGCCGCCCGAGGCCACCCGCGAGTGGAAGGCCACCAAGTCGTCGGTCACCGCACCCTTGGGGGTGGCACCCTCGAACGTGGCCGACTTGATGATCCGGTTCTTCAATGTGAGCGGCCCCAGGCGGGCCGGAGCGAAGACCGAGGACGCCGGACCGTCCGCCTCTCCACTGGCGACCCTCGTCACCGGCTCACTCACCGGCTCGTTCCCTGCTCGCGGTCTCCATCTACGGCCTCGTCCCCGATGGCTCCCCGGTCACACCGGCCTCGGCCAGGACGGCCATGACCGCCACGGCCAGGTCCGGATGGCAGACCACCAGATCGGGCAGCCACGGGTCGGGCTGGGAATAGCACAGCGGCGAACCGTCCAGCCGGGTGGCGTGGAGGCCCATGGCAATGGCGACCGCCACCGGAGCCGCGGAGTCCCACTCGTACTGGCCACCGGCGTGGACGTACACTTCGGCCGCGCCACGGATCACCGCCGCGATCTTGGCTCCCGCCGATCCCATGGGCACGGTCTCGGCCCCCAACCGCTCCGCAACGACCGGCACGAACTCAGGCGGCCGGGTGCGGCTCACCACGATGCGGGGAACGGCACGCGCCGGAGTCAGGTCAGGCGGGCTCCCGGTGCTGAGGACCATGCCCATGGCGGGCAGCGCCACCGCCCCCACCACGGGACGGCCGTCGACGGCCAGCGCCACGTGTACGGCCCAGTCCTCCCGGCCCTCGGAGTATTCGCGCGTGCCGTCCAGGGGGTCGACGATCCACACTCTTCCCGATTGCGGACCGAGCACATCGGACTGGTCGGCCTCCTCCGAACGGACCCGGTCCTCGGGGAACCGTTCATCCAGCCGGGCCATCAGGAGACGGTGCGATCGACGGTCGCCCTCCTTGCCCAACTCCTTGCCGGTCAGGGAGCCCGACCGCAGGTCGACCAGAAGGTCGCCGGCCTCGTTGGCCAGTTCGACGGCCACCCGAGTCTCGGTGTCCAGCTCCACGGTCTCGTCCACCACTCATCACCCCACGTCGGCTCTGGACCGCCAGATCCCTTGCCCGACGGCCCGCCCGGACGCTCGCACCCCGGCGGGCCACCAGTCTGCCCGACAACGGGACCGGTCCGCCCCGATGACTACGCTCCCCCTTCATGACCCACGCCTCCGGCCCGACCGACCCTCCAGGCTCGACCGGCTCACCCGCGGGCCCCGGAGCGCCCCCGTCCCCGGCCATGACCGTCACCGAGCTCCAGGAGATGCTCGACGGGTCCTTCCCGGGCACGAGTCTTCCGTACGTCCTCGAGTCCATCACCCCGACCACCGCCCGTCTGCGTCAGACCATTGGGGTGAACCACAGCCGACCCGGCGGCACGGTGTCCGGCCCGACCCTGATGACCCTGGCCGACCTCGCCGCCTGGATGGTCATCGTGGGTCAGATCGGACCGGTGGCGTTGTCGGTGACCACCAGCCTCCACATCGACTTCCTGCGCAAACCGGACCTGGTCGACGTGGTGGCCGAGGCCACCCTGCTCAAGTTGGGTCAGCGCCTGGGCGTGGCCGAGGTGGCCTTGTACTCGGTGGGCCACGACAAGATGGTGGCCAAGGCCCAGGTCACGTACTCCATCCCTCCTCGCTGACAACGCTGGCCCCCGCGAGACCAGTGAGCCCCATCCGCCAACCGATGCCGCGGCCACGGCCCCGTGTCGTTGCGCTGCGAAGGCCACCGTGGAAGCATCACAGGACAGCCTTCGAAGGGGGATCCGAACATGCATGACCTCGTCATTCGAGGAGGAACGGTCGTGGACGGGACCGGGGCTCCGGCCAGGGTGGCGGACATCACCGTGGACCGGGGACGGATCACCGGTGTCGGCTCCTTCGCCGGCGAGGAGGCCAACCGGACCGTCGACGCCGATGGATTGCTGGTCACTCCCGGCTGGGTGGACATCCACACCCACTACGACGGCCAGGCCACCTGGGACGAGGTACTGGCCCCGAGCAGCTGGCACGGCGTGACCACCATCGTCACCGGCAACTGCGGGGTGGGCTTCGCCCCGGCCCGACCCGACCGCCACGAGTGGTTGATCGGTCTGATGGAGGGTGTGGAGGACATCCCGGGCACCGCGCTGTCCGAGGGGATGCACTGGGAGTGGGAGAGCTTTCCCGAGTACCTCGACGCACTCGAGGGGCGCAAGTGGACCATGGACGTGGGCACCCAGATCGCCCACGGTGCGGTTCGCTCCTACGTAATGGGGGAACGCGGGGCCCGCAACGAGGTGGCTACGGCCGAGGACATCACCGCCATGAAGGAGTTGGTCAAAGAGGCCATCGGGGCTGGGGCCCTGGGGTTCTCCACGTCGCGCACCCTTGCCCACATCGCCATTGACGGGGAGCCGGTACCCGGGACCTTCGCCGCCGAGGACGAGCTGTTCGGCATCGGAAGTGCCCTCGGTGAGCTGGGCACCGGGGTGTTCGAACTGGCCCCCATGGGTTCGGCCGGCGAGGACATCGTGGGACCCAGGAAAGAGGTGGACTGGATGCGACGGCTGTCGGCCGCCATCCACCGGCCGGTCACCTTTGCCCTACTCCAGGTGGACGCGGCGCCGGGCCTCTGGCGAGAACTGATGGACGAGTCACTCCGGGCCGTGGACGAGGGCGCCGACCTGTGGCCGCAGGTGGCCGGCCGCGCCACCGGGCTGCTCTCCGGCCACTTCACCACCTACAGCCTGTTCGACCTGGTTCCGGCCTACCAGGAGCTGAAGGCCAGAGGCCTGCCGCCCGAGGCGTTCGTGAAGACCCTGCGGACACCGGAGTTCCGTGAGGCCGTGGTGGGCTGGCAGGTTCCGACCGGAGACGCCTCCCGGATGGAGCAGGCCTACCGCACCACCTTCGCGCTCGGCAGTCCCCCCGAGTACGAACCGGGTCCGGAGCGGTCGTTGGCCGGTATCGCTGCCGCCACCGGCCGCACGCCGCTGGCCGTGGCCTATGACGCCATGCTCGAGAACGACGGTCAGGGTCTCCTGTACGTGCCCATCCTCAACTACTCCGACGGGGACCTCGCACCGGCACGCGAGATGCTGCTCCATCCTCGGGCCGCGGCCGGGCTGGCCGATGGCGGAGCCCACTGCGGCGTCATCTGCGACGCCGGGCAGCCCACCTTCATGCTGACCCACTGGACCCGCGACCGGGCCAGGGGTGAACGGCTCCCGCTCGAGTGGGTCGTGAAGAAGCAGACCCACGACACGGCACGGCTCTACGGCCTGACCGACCGGGGAACCATCGAGGTCGGGGCGGTGGCAGACCTCAACCTGATCGACTACGACAACCTGCAGCTGGGCGACCCCACCGTGGTCGACGACCTCCCGGCCCGAGGTCGGCGAATCCTCCAAAACGCCACCGGCTACGTGGAGACGATCAAGTCCGGAGTCACCACCTTCGACCACGGGGAGGACACCGGCGCCCGTCCGGGGACCCTGCTGCGAGGAGCCCGCTGACCTGACCCTCGCCGCGGGCCGCCTGCGAGCGTCGGCCTCGGCCAGAGCCGCCTCCCATCGGTGCCGACCGGTCCCCGCGCCGCTCGGTGAGGTCGGGACGTGACGCTCAGGGCCGGCGGCCCGTCGGGCCGGCATCGACCCCGATGGCAGAGTCACCTGTCCGGTCCGCACCGGCCTCCCCGACCAGGGCCTCGGCGGCGAACTCCTGTTGCATCTGCTGGTAGACGCGGTGCTCGACGAAGAAGGCCAGAGTGGGGACGAAGCCGGCCGCCACCACCAGCACGATCCGCCCCAGCCTCCAGTGGGCCCGTCGCGCCAGGTCGGCCGCCGTGATCAGGTACACGATGTAGAGGTAGCCGTGGATCGGGGCCACGATCTCCGCCTCCCGCTTCACGTCGGCGCCGAATGCCTGGGCGATGACGATGAGGGTCAAGAGGATCAGGGCGGTGCCGACGACGAACGCCATCACCCGGTAGCGGATCAGCGCGCCGTGCATCTCGTCCTCGACGCCGACCGTTCGGTGGTCACCGCGAGCCGGCGGCGGACTCGGCGTCGGCGGCGCTCAGATCGGCCAGGTACCGGTTGTACGCGGCCAACCGGGCCGCCTCCTCCGCGGTCTGGTCGGCGTAGCGCTCCCCGCGGGCCGGTGAGCCCTCCTCGACCGCGGACCGGGCCGCGATGGCTACGTTCTCCTTCCGGCCGCCGGAGAGGGCCCAACCGGGCTGCCGTTGGTCAGCTCCCGAACCCGGCTCGTCGGCCGACGGCGGGACCCGATGGGCCAGCGCGGCGGGCTGATCATGGATGAGCTGCCACCACATGTAGACGGCGTACCCGGCGAACAGGGGCCATTCGAAGGTGTACGCCCAGCTCAGCGTATTGCCGCCGAGCGCCCTGCTCAGCTGCCACCAGGTCAGCCAGGCGAAGACCGGGAGGAGGACGAGCAGCGTGAGGTGCATGCCGACGCAACGGCGTGAGAAGTAGCGGCCCACAGCTCCATCGTACCGTCGTGCCGCCACGGCTCCCATTCGGCTGGCGCCGCGGTCGGAGCGCTTGGCCGTGACCGACGCCGGCTGCGGCGCACCCGGGTCTCAGCGGGCGGCCAGGTGGGCCGTCACCTGTCCGCCGATCAGCTCCGCCAGGAGTTCCGGCTGGTCGAGGGCGGCAAATGGCGCGCCGTCGGGAAGGGTGACCAATGTGGACTCGGGGAGGTCCCGACCCAGTGGCTCGGCCAGACCACGGGGGAGGGCCCGGTCGTCGTCGCCCCACGGCGGCGGTGAGTAGCGTCTCAGCGTGCGCAGGGGGAACCTGAGGGCTATCGGCTCGGCAGGCGTGGCCATGGCCATGGCCATTGGCCTGGACCGGCGTCCTCCCCACCCAGGTGGCGGGGGCGGGCCTCCTACCCGGAGAGCAGGCCGCCAGCTCTCCGGCCACCTCCCCCCCACCGGGCACACCGTCGGCCCGGCCCTTCGGGGGGACACCGACAGTGGGCCCGCTCTTCCCTCCCGGGAGCTCCACCCACACCTGCACGGCCAGTGTGGTCCAGAGCCGGTCCGGCAACCTACTGGTCACCGCCACCCACTGCATCGCCGGTGACGCCAGGGGGTACACCTTCGCTCCCGGCTACCACGCCGGCGTGGAGCCGTTCGGCTCGTGGACGGTGGTCGGGGCCTACGGCTCTCCGAAGTGGATCACCGACCGGTCGCCCCAGTTGGACTTCGCCTTTCTGGTGGTCGCCCCCCACCGCGTCCACGGACGCGTCCAGGAGATCCAGTCCGTCACCGGGGCCAACCGCCTCGGGACCGCTCCTCCACGTGGGACCTCGGTCACCGTGCCCGCCTACGCCACCGGGACCCGCGACCGGCCGTTGACCTGCACCGCACGGGTGTACTACCGAGGCGTCTACCCGGCATTCAACTGCAACCCGTACGTGGACGGCACCAGCGGTTCGCCGTGGCTCCGGCGCGGCCCGCACGGATCGGTGGTGGTCGGGGTCATCGGCGGGCTCCACCAGGGTGGGTGCTATCCCTGGACCTCCTACAGCGCCCCCTTCGGCCCGGCCACCCTGCGCACCTACACCTCTGCCGCCGCCGGGGGGAAGGTCTCGGTCTTCCCCGGTCCCGAAAGCGACGGCTGCTCCACGGGCCTCTGACTCGGCCCACCGCCGAGGGGCGGGCGGGGAGCGGCGGGCGGCGGGCGGGCGCACAGAAGCTAGATCCCCGTCCCGACCAACCTGGCTGCCTAGTATTTTCACCGCCCGTCCGCATGGGTCCCGGGCCAGGAAACAGGCGGCACGGGTCCGTTCGCCACCCCCGGCCGAAAGGACCGTCATCCACCCGATCTCCATCCCCATCGACAACACCTCGGTGCATCCGGCCAGGAGCCATTCCACCGCGGTGTTCCAGGTGAGCTGGGCCCTCAGCCAACTTTGGGTGTCCATCACCTCCCCCGTCGTGGGCGGCATCCTCGGTAGGGCGATGTGGCGCGGACCCGGCGGCCGCCATCCGACGAGCGACCCGACGAGATCTCCGAGGCGGGCGCCCTGGCCGTCTGCCGGCGTCGTCCCCAGCCGGAGTAGACCGGTCCTGTACCCCAAGGAACTGCCCTCCCCGCGGCGCCCACGGTGCGCTCGACTCCCGTCGACTCCCGCGACCCTCGCGGCACGAGGATGCCCGGAGGTGCGGAGAAGGGACTAGACAGGGGGGCGCGCCGGGCCGCCGAAGCTGTCACAGCCCCGTCGTACCGTCCCCACCATGACCAACTACACCACACAGCCCCCCACCCTCTTCCACCCTGACGTGGAGGTCCGGGTGAGCAAGCGGAGGAAGAAGACCGCCGGTGCCCACTGGGAGGGCGACCGCATCGTCGTGGTGGTGCCGACCCACCTGCGTGGCACCGACCGCGACGTGATGGTCGAGAGCCTCACCCGCCGCCTCATGCGGCACCGGCCCCATCTCCACGCCTCCGACGAGGCTCTGTTGCAGCGGGCCCGGTCGCTCGGGCGGCGCTACCTGGACGGTGTCGAGCCATCCTCCATCCGGTGGTCGACCAACCAGAACAAGCGGTGGGGCTCCTGCACCCATCAGACGCGCGAGATACGAATCTCCGATCGGCTCAGGGTCGCTCCCGACTGGGTCCTCGACGCGGTGATCGTCCACGAGCTGGCCCATCTTCTCGAGCCCAACCACTCACCCCGGTTCCGGATGTTGGAGGACCGCTTCCCGAGACAGCACGACGCCGAGGTATTCCTCGAGGGCTACTCGCTCGGGATGCACATGGCCGAAGACGGCCCTTCCGCGCCCCATGCCGAAGGCGGCTTCCTCGCCCCCTCCCACGACGGCGGGTCGATGGAGCACGACTTGGAGGCCGAGCCGACGTCCGACGCTGCCGCCAGCTGAGCCGCCGACCATCGGCCCATCGGGTCGTCGACCGCTCGCTCGTGATCCCCCTCGGCCCCTCCACCACCCGTTCCACCACGGCCGAGAACTGGTCCGTTTGCCATTCATATAAAATCGACTTGATTAGTCATGTTTAGCTGTCTAGGGTGTCGGTATGGCGTTTGCCTACCTCGATCCGGCGGCAGTTCTTCGTACAACGTCCCCCTACAGCTCCGAGGGACTGCCGGCCGGACCGGGGGTCCCCCCTCCCCCCTCCGTGCGCGTCGAGGGACTGCCGGCCGGACCGGGGGCGCTCGCCCCGTCCACATCCGGCGCTCGCCGCCGCGTAGACCTGCTGGCCATCGCCGAGGGGTTCGCAGTGTCGGCCCCGGCCATCAGCGAGCTCCGCGTCGTCGCGGAACGCTCGTGGGTCCTGTTGGCGGTCACCGACCTGTTCGAGGCGTGGGCCATCGGCTGGCCCCCGGGGGGCACATCGAGCTCCACGATCACGGCCCGTCCAGCGGCGTGGTCGTGGTAGCCGCCGGTTCGCTCTCCGAGACCAGTGTGCGCAGCACCGAGCACGGCGTCGCCCTCATCGGCACCCGTCAGATCGCGGCCGGCGAGCACCGTCGTTTCGGGCCTCACTACGTTCATGACCTGCTCAACAGTGGTGACGAGCTGGCCGTCAGCGTGCACGTCTACGGGCCCCGGCTGAGCACCATGAGTTACTACGAGCTGTCCCAGACCGGTCGGCTCGACCGGGTCCGCACCGAGCAGGTCCCTCCGGTCGGACCCTTCGATGCCACGAGCGACCACGACCCCTCGTAAGTCGAGAGGGCTCGGTAGCGAGGAGTCCGTCGTGAGGGGAAACCGTGCCGGATTCGTCGTGGGAAGGATCCGCAAGAAAGGGACAGTGAGCCGATGAGCCTGTCGGCCGAGGACCTGGTGGCGAGGGCCCGTCGTCGGATCCAACGGACCGAGCCGGCGGACCTGGCCCAGGTGGTGGCGGCCGGCGGCCTGGTGGTCGACATCCGTCCGGTCTCCCAGCGCTCCTGCGAGGGCGAGCTCGCCGGGGCCGTGGTGGTCGAGCGCAATGTACTCGAATGGCGGCTCGACCCGACCGGCGCCCACCGTCTCCCCGAGGCCACCGGTTTCGACCGCCCGGTGGTTGTGGTCTGCTCAGAGGGATACGCCTCCTCACTCGCTGCCGAGTCCCTGGCCGACCTCGGCTACCGGTCGGTGAGCGACCTCGTCGGGGGGTATCGGGCCTGGTCGGCCTGGCAGGACCGGCAGGGCTGACCCCCAGTCGACGCCGACAACGGCGCCGGTGCACCGACACCCCGATCGACACCGGGACCGGATTCTGAGCTACAACATGGCGTGGCCTATGTCCTGGCAGCCAGCGCCGCCTTCGTGAACGCCCTCACCTCGGTTCTGCAGCGGATCGGGGTGGAGACGGCGCCGGAGTCGACCACCATGCGGCTCTCCCTGATGCGCCACGCCATCAAGCGGGGCATCTGGCTCATCGGCTTCGCCCTCATGCTGGTGGTCTTCGGTCTGCAGGCCACCGCCCTCCGTTTTGGCCAGCTGAGCGTGGTCCAGCCGGTTCTCACCACCGAGTTGCTCTTCCTGCTCCTCATCCTCGGGGTGTGGTTCCGCTACCGCCTGGGCTGGAAGGAGTGGCTTGGATCCCTGATCATCGTGGCCGGACTCGGAGGGTTCTTTCTCGTTGCTGCCCCGAAGGGCGGGAACGCCATCCCGAACAACCACCAGTGGTTGGTGGCGACGGTCATCCTGTTGGCCGTCATCGCCGGCTTCGTCGTGGCTGCGCTCCGTGGTCCCCGTTGGTGGCGAGCCGCCTCCTTCGGAGCCGCCACCGCAGTGACCGCCGCCTACACGGCGGCCCTGACCAAGGCCATCACCACCTACACCACCCAGGGATGGGGACACGTGCTCACCCACTTCCAGCCCTACATGCTGGCTGTCTGCGGCCTGGGCACGGTCTTCCTGCTGCAGAACGCCCTGCACGCCGGGCCCATCACCGCCTCGCGGACCACCTTGGTCACCATCAACCCCCTGGTCAGCATCGTCCTCGGGATCACCCTGTTCAACGACAAGCTCAGAACGGGCGGATGGGTCTTCCTCGAGGTCGCGGCCTTGGCCGTGCTGGTGGCAGGCGTGGTCACCCTGGCCCGGTCCCCCCTTGTGGCCGGGACCCACGAGGCCGGTGACCTTGACGAGATGCTGGGCAGTGCCCGGCACCGAGCCACCGTCGGCGGCGGATCCGACGGTGGGCCAGAGTCCACCCAGCTCGTGCCATCGGCCGCGACGCCTGCTTCCCCCAAGACCCTGCCTTCCCCCGAGACGGTCTCCTCGGTCAGGACCAGCCCGACCGTCTGATCACGCGGCAGTCGGAGGGGATGCCTGCGGCCCGGCCCGGTGGGCCATCGCCGCTGCTCAGGCGAGCATGAACCGGGCGCAGCTCCGTGCTACCGCCTCGGGCGGAGCCTCGGATCGACCGAGCCAACTCGTCCCCCGAGCCCACTCCATCGCCGCGTCCAGACCGAGCGCATCGTCCCCGAGCTGCATCCGCACCGAGCGGAACAGAGCGGCAGTGACCCGGGCGTCCCCCAGGGCGTAGTGATGTTCCTCCCAGCTCAGCCCGAAATGCGAGCAGCAGTCGACCAGGCTGGCCCGACCCCACATGCCCAGGTGCTGTTGGGCCACCCGCAGCGTGTCGATGCTGGGCAGCGGGCCCGGGACCAGCCCGTCGCCCCCGACCCTGAGACACTCGGCCCGCAGGAAGGCGAGGTCGAATCGGTCCACGTTGTGGCCCACCACCACTCGTCCCGAGAGCAGCGCGGCCACATACGGGAGGATCCCGGAGAAGGTCGGGGCGCCTTCCACCATCGACGGGGTGATGCCGTGGACATGGGTGGGGCCCGGGTCGCACTCCGGGTCGACCAGGCTGCCGAATGCATCCATTTCCCGACCCCCGGTATCGAGCACCACCACTCCGATCTCGACGATCCGCGCCTCCTCGGGGACAAAGCCGGTGGTCTCAACGTCGACCACCGCGAAGCCAGGTCGGTCCTCGGTGAGATACTCCACGAGGCCCACCGTAGATCTGCGCCACCACCGGGTGGCGCACGCTCCGCCTCCGGACCCCTGGCGGCTCCGGACCCGGTCGACCCCGGCCGCCTCCCTCCGGTCCCGATGTGACACCCCTCTGCTTGGATGGGCTTATGGCGGTCGCGTCCACCGAAGCCCCGGGCACCAGCCCCGATGATGCCGACGAGCTCCTGTCTCGCGCGCGACGGACTGGCGGCGTTCATGGCCACCTTCGCCCCCGACCGCTTCTCGGTCACCGATGCCGCCTCCCTGGTCGAGGTGTTCGAGGAGATCGTGCGTTTGGGCACCGCCGGGAAGACACTTGCGGCCACCCGGGCCACGTCGGGGAACGTCCACCTCCTCTCGGGGCACCGCACTCCCGACGAGTGGCTGTCAGCGATCACCGGATCCACCAAGGGAGCGGCCCGAAGCCTGTTGAAGGTGGGCGAGGCCCTGGCCTCCCAATCCACCGTGGAGGACGCCCTGCGGGGCGGGAAGCTCACCTCGGAGCAGGCCAGGTTGGTCACCGATGCCGTGAAGATCAACCCCACCTCCGAGGACGAGCTGGTCAGACGAGCAGAGTCGGAGAGCGTCGATCAGCTGAAGGACCGCTGCCTCCGAGCCAAGTCCGAAGGTCGCTCGCCCGATGACGCCGCTCGCCACGCCAAGGCCCTCCACGCCAACCGCCGGTGCTGGACGTTCACCGACGCCGACGGAGCCTTCGGGCTCAAGGCCTTCTTCGCTCCGGAGGCCGGGGCCCGCCTGAAGGCTTCGCTCGAGGTGCAGACCGACCGGTACTTCCACCAGGCCCGGCGGGAGGGTCGGATGGAGGACGTCGGCGCCTACCGGGCCGATGCGCTCCAGGCGCTGGTCACCGGAGAGGGCATCCTCCCCGGCGGATCAGGGCGGAGGCAGACGGGTGGCACGTCCGGTGCGGCGGCCGCCGTGCCGGAACTGGCTGCTCCGGGACCGGGCGGGGCGGAAGCGGTTGGCACAGGGCCAGCCACTGCCCCGGGACGGCCTGGTGGAGGTCCGGCGGCGCCGGGATCGGCTGACGGAGGCACGTCACGGCCCCGGGTGCACGTCTCGGTCCGAGTGAACTATGAGTCCCTGGTCCGCGGGGCGGTCGAAGGAGACGAGGTGTGTGAGATCCCCGGCGTCGGCCCGGTCTCGGTACCGTGGGCCACCGAGCTGCTCGGGCATGCGCTGCTCGATCTGTTCATCACCAGGGGCAAGGATGTCCTCACCGTGGTCCACCCTCGGCGATCCATCCCCGTCCCTCTGTTGGCCGCCATCAATGAGCGAGACCAGTGTTGCGTGGTGCCGGGGTGCGGGAAGCGACTGGGTCTCGAGAAGGACCACTGGAAGGTCGACTATGCCGACGGCGGCGTGGCCTCCTACGACAACCTCGCCCGACTCTGCAAGCACCATCACGGCCTGAAGACCTACCGGCACTGGGTGCTCTCCCACGTGGACGGGAAGTGGCGATTCGAGCCACCCGACCATCCCACGGGCCCCGGAGGTCCGAAGCGCAAACGGAGACGGCAACCCCCGCACGGCACTCCGCCGGAGTCAGGACCTGGCCCGCCCCTCTTTTGACCGGGGCGACGCGCCGGTCCGGCCAGCAGGAGGCGTGGGCGGCCGTTCACCATCTCGCCGGCCGGTCGCCCCTGCGTCGACAGTGACGTTCACCGGACGTCCGCCGTGAGCGGAGGTGCGACTACGGCGGCGAAGCTCCCGACAGGACCAGGATGTCCCCCGTGTACACGGCGACCCAGACATTGCCGGTGGTGTCGTCATAGGTCACCCCGATGGGGTGGACCCCGGTCGGGATCGTCTGGACGGTGGACAGGTCGGCCGCCCGCAGGGCCTTCACGTTGTCCTGGTCGTAGTCCACTACGTACAGAGTCAGGCCGTCGGTGGCGATGGCCAGTGAGCGTGGTTCCTCGCCCACCGCCACCCGGCCCACCACCTGGTTGTCGGTCAGATCGATCTTGACCACCTCACCGGCCTGGTTGAGGGTGGCGTACAGATAGTGCCCGGTCGGATCCATGACCAGGGCGCGGGGTCCCCGCCCCACCTCGATCTGGGCCACATCGGTCAGGGTGGACAGGTTGATGAGGTGGATGGCCGAGGCGCCCATCTCGGCGACATAGGCCGTCTTGGAGTCGGGCGTCACCGCGATGCCGCGGGGATAGGGCCCGATGGGGATCTCCTTGACCTCCTTGGCCGTGGCGATGTCCACCACGCTCAGAGTCCACGAACACCAGTTGCTGACCAGCAGATATTTCCCGTCAGGCGTGACCGCCACCACCTTGGGCACCAGGCCGACCTGGATCGCCTGATCAACGACCAGTGACTTCAGGTCGATCCGGTAGACGAAACTCGGGGTGTCGCCGGCGGCTTGAGCCGACTGCGGCGTGCACGAATCGCTCCCCTCCGGCCCAGACCCGGACCCGTACATCGAGTAGTTGGAGACGTAGGCATAGCGGGAGTCCGGCGTGAAGGCCGCCTCCACCGGCGCTCCCTTCGTCACTCCGGGTCGACCCGTGATACCGAAGTCGGAGAGCGTGACGGAGTCGGGGATGGTCTTCAGCAACGCGCCGGCGCTGTTGTACACCGTCACACTGTGCCGGTACATCATGTTCTGGGCGAAGACCAACCCGGTGGACGACGACGCCACCGACTTGGGTGAGATCGGCCCAGAGATGGTGTCGGTGACCGACAGGGTGCGCTGATCCGAGGACAGGCCCGGTGGGACCCTCCGAGCCGGAGGCACCGTTGGGGTCGTCGTGGTCGGCGCATGGTCGGAGCGGGCGGCCGAGGCAGCTCCCCCGCACCCGGCCAGCACCACCAGAGCCGCCACCGCCACCATCGCGGGCCAGAGACGTCGGCCCTTGTCGTCGACCCGCACCGCCACATCGTGCGGTTCGCTCATGGCCACACAGTAGAGCGCCTCGGCCGGCCGATCCGGACACCCGGGGCCGCTGCCTGCATCACCCCCGGCCCCTGAACCTCCGGCGCCGCTCGGGCGGCGCCGCTCCCGACCGACACTGGGCAGGGCCCTCTCGACCGAGCCTCAGGCACCGACCGGGGCACGAGCACCGAGCACCGAGACCCGACCCGGGACACGAGCCCGGGGCCTGGACTCAGACGCCGGCTCCGACCAGCTCCTTCAGCTCGCGGGCGACATCCTCTTCGTGCTCGGCCTCGTCCTCGCGGGCCCGCTTCGGATTCCACCGGCCCCGGTTGAGCCAGATGGTCGGGATGAAGACCACCATGCCCGCGACGCAGACCCAGAACCAGTGCTGCCACTGCTTGGGTGATTTGGCCAGACCGTTCTGAAGATCCGTGAGGGCAGCCTGATGCTCGGACAGATAGCTGAGCTCCTTCTGGTACGGCACCACCAGGGTGGTCAGCTGGGCGTTGTACTTGACCAGGAGCGCGGTGTTCTTCGGCCCGATCAGCCCGGCCACACGGGCCAGGTTGGCGGCGCTCTTGTTGGCGGCCAGGGCGGCCACGGCCGAGGCGTTCTGGGGCTCGCTCAGCACCCCGAGGAAGGCCGCGTGCTCCTGGGCGAAGGCCACCGATGCCGGATGGGCGGCGAGGAAGGTCTGGGCGCTGTAGGGCGTGCCGGCAATGGTCTGGGTGGCGACCGGCTGGTTGTCCACGATCGGGCTGACCGAGGTGATGACCAGCGGTAAGAAGATGAAGGAGATGCCTACCACCAGTCGCAGGATCCAGCCCCACAGGGCCAAACCGGTACCGACCAGGGCCGGGTTCTTGGCCTCCACCATCTCGGTGTAGCCGGCCATCCACGGCGCGTAGGCCAGCGAGAGGAAGGCGGCCAGCACGACCTCGATGCCCACCAGCGTATAGAAGCTGGTGTGGGGATGCGTGGTCTGGTTGAGGAAGACGATGAGGGTGACGATGGCCCCGATGGCGCCGACCAGCATGAACGGCTTGCGCACCTTCAGCAGGTCGGAGAGCACGCCGAACACGATGAGAGCCACCGCGTCGGCGGCCCAGAACCACTCGTTCAGATGGTTGGCCTGGGCCACCGAGAAGTTGAGGCCGTTGGGGTTCACGAAGACCGTCGAGTAGTAGATCGTGAAGAAGCCGGACGCCGCGTAGTACACCAGCAGGAAGACGGCGATGCCGAACGACGAGGCGGCGAGGTCCCACTTGAGGATCTGCTGCCAGGGCCGGGTGGTGGCCAGCAGCACCTCCTCGGTGGAGATTCCCCGGGCCTTGGCCTCGACCAGCGCCTGGTCCTGGGCCGACACCATCAGCTGGTCGCGGAGCTTGGCCGACAGGTCCTTCATCAGGACGAGGCAGATGACGAAGACCACCAGCGAGGTCACCCCGGAGATGACGAACTGGCTCTTCCACCCGGTGACCGGAGCGTGCTTGAGGAAGTGGTCGAGGGTGCTAGCGGCGA
The DNA here is from genome assembly GCA_963833585.1 of uncultured Acidimicrobiaceae bacterium. GTDB lineage: Bacteria > Actinomycetota > Acidimicrobiia > Acidimicrobiales > RAAP-2 > Bog-756. Next base: position 25,931 of record CAWHYF010000006.1, read on the forward strand.
CGATGCTGGTGACCAGGCTGCCGGCCACCGGTCCCACCGTCCAGAAGCCCATGGCCGAGGCCCGGCCCACCTGGGGGCTGAAGTCCCGGACCATGGCCGGCGTGGCCACCAGGATGGCCCCCTCCACCAGACCCAGAGCACAGATGACGATGGCGAAGCCCCACTTCCCCGAGGCCAACGGCACGCCGACCGCCACCAGCAGACCGATGACGAGCAGGCCGTAGATGATCACGTTGGCTCGGCCCAGCCGGTCGGTCTTGCTGGCCGGAAGGGACGCGAAGGCCCCGATCAGGTTGGAGATGATCACGATCCACACGTAGAAGCTGAACGACATGTGGTAGTTCTGCAGGATGTTGGGGGTGACCCCGGTCTGGGTGTAATAGGTGTAGTAGAGGACGATGGTGGCCAGGACGGCGAGGGCCAGGTAGCCGGTCCTCTTCCCGTTGGCCGGATACTCGTCGATCTCGTGCACGAACAGGAATCGGAACAACGGGCTGCGGGCAGAGGTTCCCTCGCCCCCGGTTGCCGACTGTCCGGGCACTGCTGTCTCCGTGCTCATGCCGTCTCCCCCTGGTCTTTGGGCCCCCCGACCCTCCGGGATCGCCCATTCGACCGTAGCGCAACCCTGGGGTGGATCGGAAGGATGACCCCCGGTCCGGACCAAAATCGGCCCTCGGCGGGTGGGCCGCCCCCGATCAGGTGTCGAGGACCGCCGCCGCCACCAGTTCCTCCAGGTAGCGGGTGTCCCACCACGAGAGCTGCAGCTGCTTGGCCCGGCGGAAGTAGAGCTGGATGTCGAACTCGACGGTGAAGCCGATGCCGCCGAAGATCTGCTGGGCGGTGGCGGTCACGTCCCGGAAGGTCTGGCAGGCGAAGAGCTTGGCCATCGGGGCCAGCTTGGCCACGTCCCGGCCCTCCGATCGGGCCCAGGCCGCCTCGTGGACCAGCACCTCGGCCCCGTCCACGGCGGTGACGGCGTCGGCCAGGTAGTGGGCCAGGGCCTGGAAGGCCCCGAGGGGCTTGTCGAACTGCTGGCGGTCCTTGGCGTACTGGACGGTGATGTCCATGGCGTACTGGGCGCCTCCCACCGCCTGGGCCGCAGCCAGGATGATCCCTTCGACCATCACGGCGTCCCAGGTGGCCCAGCCTGACCCCTCCACCCCGATGCGGTCGGCGGCGGTCACCCGGACCTGGTCCAAATCCACCCGGTACTGGGCGTCCGAAGCGATGGACATCTGCTGGGTCAGGGTGACACCGGGGGCCCCGGTGTCCACCAGGAAGAGGTCGACCGCATCGGCGGCGTCGCCGGTGCGGGCCAGGACCACCATCGCGTCGGCCGCACCGGCGAATGCCACGTGGCGCTTGGTGCCGGACAGCACGAACCCCCCGCCCTCGGCCACGGCGCGGACCTGTACTCCCTTCGACCCGAAGCCGTTCTCCGGTTCCAGCCACGCCGGGGTCAAGATGGCCTCGCCGGTCACCATCCGGGGGAGCCACTCCTCCTTCTGTTGCCGGCTGCCGGCCCGGGCCAGGGCCCCTCCGCTCAGGATCGAGCTGACGAAATGAGGGGAGGGGGCCAGTGAGCGCCCGAATTCCTCATAGACCACCACGCTCTCGACGGTCGACATACCCGAGCCGCCGAACTCCTCGGGCAGCTGCAGGCCGATCAGGTCGAGGTGGCCCAGCTGCTTCCACAGGTCCGGTGAGTACCCGATGGGGTCGTCCTCGAGCTCCCGGACCACGCTCAGCGGACTGGTGGCGGCGCACACCCCCCGCACCGTCTCGCGCAGCATCTCCTGTTCCGGGCTGAATTGCAGGTCCAACATGGTCAGCTCTCCTGTTCGGGTTCTTCGAATCGTGGCGGGCAGGCCCCGCCGGCCACCGCGCCGGGGGCGAAGCGGTGTCCCGCCGCGGCGGTCGGGAGGAAGGATCAAGGTGCAACTCACGGCTGCCACCGGTCGCCCTTCCGGTCCCAGGGGTTGTCGTCGTCGGTGGTCGGGAGGGCGACTCGTGCCGCACAGGTGGTCTTGGCGTCGCCGTCCACCGACACCGAGATGTCGATGGCCACCCAACCGCACCCGGTCCCGTCAACCCCCGTCTCGGTCACGGTGCCCCGGAACACCATGGTGTCACCGGGGAAGATGGAGCCGAGCATCCGGAAGGTCACCCGCTGGAGGCGCCCGTAGGGTCCGGTCCAGTCGGTGATGAACCGTTCGAACCAGCTGGCCAGGTTGGGTGTGTTGAGGAAGATGTCCCGGGTGCCGTTGCGGTTGACGGCGAAGTCCTTGTCGTGGTGCATCGGCCGCCAGTCGCGGGCGGCCAGCGCCCCGAGCACCACGGTGGTGGCGGTGACCGGATAGGACAGCTCGGGAAGCTCCTCGCCCACCGAAACCGAGTCGTGCAACCTTCGGGTCACGGTGGCGCTCAAGACCGGTCCCCCGAGCCCTCGGCGCGGCTGGCGTTCGCCGCGCCGGTGCCCTCGGCGCCGGTGCCCTCGGCGCCCGGTGCCCTCGGCGCCGGTGGCGTTGGCGCCGCCGGTCCGGCGGTAGCCGAATCCGGTGTAGCTCTCCACGGCCACCAGCTCCCCGTGCTGGTTGCGATATTCCACGTCGATGACCCAGAAGCGGCCCGTGCCCAGCCGGGTGGTCTTCTCGTCGCTGACCGACCGCAGGATCTGACGGGTGACCAGTCGGTCGCCGGGCCGGACCGGCTCATGGAAGATGATGGTGTTGTCGCTCATCACCGCTTCGGGCAGTCCGAGCCCCTCCTTCAGGTCGAAGTGGGTCTGGAGCGGCAGGCCCTGGGTGGTCCGGTTCGGGGCCCAGTGGTGGGGGCGGAACCACACCGAAACCATGGTGGGCGGGGCGATCGGCCCCCTCGTCACCTCCTCGGCCACGCGCTCGTCCCAGAACAGGGGGTTGCCATTCTCCACCGACGAACAGGTGGTCCACACGTACCCCTGTTCGACCGGGAACTCGCCCTGCTCCTCGTACTGCTCCACACCGATGAGGCCGGCGATGTCGGCCTCCTTGATGGCGCTCACACCACCACCCCCTTGTCATGTAGTTGGGCGATCCGCTCGGCGGTCAGCCCGGCCGCCAGCAGGAGGCGATCGGTGTCGGAGCGGCCGGGATCGCCGGTCACCACCGGGCCGGTGGTCTGGGTCATCCCGGCCAGCACCGGTCCCACCTGGCGGAACCGGGTCGGTTCGGTACCGTCCGACCGTTCCGTCACCGCGTCCACGATGGCGTGGCGGGCGACATACTGCTCGTCGTCCACCAGTTCCTCGACGGTGAGCACCGGGGTGACGCAGGTGTCCGCCCCGGCCAGCTCGGCCGCCCATGCGTCCCGTTCCCGGGTGGCGAATGCCGCCCGGAAGTCGGACCGGATGTCCTCTTGTGCCCCGTCGTCCAGCTGGTGGGCGATCCACCGTTCGCACCCGAGCAGCCGGCACAGGTTGGCGAAGAATTTGGGCTCGATGGCCCCGACGGCCAGCCAGCCTCCGTCCGCGGCCCGGTAGGTGTCGTAGCAGGCGTACCGGCCGGTGATGATGTTCCGGCCCGGCCCGACCGGGGCCCCGGTGGCCAGGTGCTCGTCAACGGCCAGGGAGGTCATCCACAGGACACCGTCGGCGATGGAGACGTCGAGGTGGGTTCCAGGACCCTCCCGGCCGCGGCCGAGGAGGGCGGCCATCACCGCCAGGGCGGCCTGCAGGCCGCCGCCGGCGGCGTCGGCGATGGTGGCCCCGGGCACCGGCGGTCCGCCATCCCCCCGGGGCTGGGTGGTGGCCAGGTAGCCCCCCACGGCCAGGTAATTGATGTCGTGGCCGGCCCAACCGGCGTGGGGGCCGTGCTGGCCGTACCCGGTGGTGGAGCACAGGATGACCCTCGGGTTGACCGCCTGCAGGTCGGCGAAGCCGATGCCCAGGCGATCGATCACGCCGGGTCGGAAGCTCTCCACCACCACGTCGGCCTTGGCCACGAGGGTCAGGAAGGCGGCCCGCCCCTCGGGGTCCTTCAGGTCGAAGGCGGCGTGCTGGAGGTACCGGGCACCGCTGTAGGCGTAGAACGGAGGGCGGATGGGCTCGGCGCCCCGCCCCGGCACCGTCCCCACCTTGACCACCGTGGCGCCGTAGTCGGCCAGGACCCGGGTGCACCGGGCGGCGGGACCCACCGAGGCCAGGTCCAGCACGGTGACGCCGCGCAGCGGTCCGCCGGGCCCACCCGGCGGCGCATGGTCGGAGCCGCCGCCCGACCGCCGCACACCTTCGCCTGTTGGCGGCGCGGCGGCAGACACGGTGGGCGGTTCGGTCACGGGTTCGGGGTCGACGTGGGGTTCCGGTCGGGCTGCCGGATCAGAAATTCTTGGGAAGCCCGAGTTTGCGGCGGGCGATGATGTTCTTCTGGATCTCCGAGGCCCCACCGCCGATGGTGTCGATCACCGTGTACCGGTAGGTCGACTCGGACCGGCCCTTCATGGGGGCGTCCTCGTCCCGCACCCGCAGCTGGGCGCCGGGACCGCCGATGTCCATCGAGGCGTTGGCCAGGCGCCGGGAGTACTCGGTGGTGAACAACTTGTACTCGGAGGCCTCCGAGGTGGGGGGGGCGCCGCCCTGCGAGGAGGCGAACACGAACTTGAGACCCAGCATGCGGGCCACTTCGGCCTGGGTGTGCAGCTGGGCTATCTGCGACCTGACCACGGCATCGTCCTTCAGCGGCTCGCCGTCCCGGCTGGCCCCCTTCACGTACTCGGTCAACAGATCCAGCCGCTGGGCGATGGGCGAGTAGGTGAACAGGGTGAACCGCTCGAGATCGAGGGCTTCCGAGATGTACTGAAAGCCCTTGTTGAGCTCACCGACCACGTAGTCGTCGGGCACGAAGACGTCATCCAGGTACACCTCGTTGGTTCGCTCGTCCCCCATGGTCCAGATGCCCTTGACGGTGATGTTGGGGTGGTCCATCGGCACCAGGAAGAGCGTGATCCCATGGTGCTTGGGCGCCTCGGGGTCGGTGCGGGCGCCCACCCAGTACCAGTCGGCGAAGTGGGCCGACGTGGTCCAGGTCTTCTGACCGTTGAGGCGCCATCCCCCGTCCACCTTGGTCGCCTTCAGCTGCATCGAGGCAGCATCGGACCCGGCGTTGGGCTCGGAGTAGCCGACCGCGAACTCCACCTCGTTGCGGAGGATCTTGGGGAGGAACTCCTGCTTGAGCCGCTCGCTCCCGTGGCTGATGATCGTCTTGCCGATGATGCCGACGCCCTTGCCGATCTGAGGTCCGCCCCGGGCGGCCAGAGCCTCGTTCAGGAGGTACTCGTAGATGCCCTCGCCGTCCTTGCCCCCGTACTCCTCGGGCCAGGTGATGCCCAGCCAGCCCTGCTCCCCAACCTTGGCCATGAACTGGCGCCGTAGGGGGGTGTCCACGATCTGGGCCATGTTCTCCCGGGTGACGTCGAAGACCTCGGGATCGTCATTGGCGTCGAGGAACTCCTCGACCTCCTTGATGAAATCGAGCTGCTCGGGAGTGAACTCGAAATCCATGGCGGGCCTCCATCGTCCGGGTGCGGCGGACGCCGCGGTGGTTTCCTGACTGACCGTCAGATACTGTGGACATCATAGGATGAGCGAACAGCCGGGGCCAGCAAGGCCCCTGGCGGCGCCGGACACCCGAGGAACCGCGGCACGTCGGACGGGGCCGGAGTCGTCGGGACCCGGGACCTCCCCCGCGTCGCCCGTAGGCCATCCGTCAGCCGAACCGAAGGGACCACCACCGAGATGAGAGGCATCGTCAGCATCGCCGGGTACGTCCCGTATCGGCGCCTGCAGCGGTCAGCAGTGGCCCAGCTGTTCGGCTCCGGGGGCGGGAAGGGGACCCGGTCGGTGGCCTCCCACGACGAGGACACCACCACCATGGGGGTGGAGGCGGCCCGGCTGGCCCTCCGATCGGCCCCGGGGGCGGCCCCCGACGCGCTGTGGTTCGCCACCGCGACCCCGGCGTACCTGGACAAGACCAACGCCACCACCGTCCACGCCGCGCTCCGTCAACCGAGCCACGTGGCGGCCTTCGATTTCGGGGGGGCGCTCCGGTCGGGTACCGGTGCCCTTCGCACCGCGCTCGGCGCGTCCGGTACGGGGACCACTCTCGTGGTCCTGTCCGACCTGCGCGACGGCCTCCCCACCTCCGCCGACGAGACCTCGGGCGGGGACGGCGCCGCCGCCGTTCTCGTGGCGGACGACGGCCCGGGCAGCCCCGTGATCGCCGAGTACCTCGGCGGTGCCTCGGTGAGCGACGAGTTCCTGGACCGCTGGCGGACGGTGGGCGACCGTCGGTCCAAGGTGTGGGAGGAGCGCTTCGGTGAGACCCGCTACGTCCCCCTGGGCACGCAGGCGTGGGAATCGGCCCTGAAGGCGGCGGGGCTCTCCGCCGAGCAGGTGGACCGGGTGGCGGTCACCGGCATGCACGGCCGGGCCGTCAAAGCCCTGGGCCGCAAGCTCGGGGTCCGGGACGGTGCCCTGGCCGACGATCTCACGGCCACGGTGGGCCAGACCGGCGCCGCCCACCCCGGCCTGGTACTGGCATCCATGCTCGAGCAGTCCGGGCCGGGAGAGGTCCTGGCGGTCGTGGCGCTGGCCGACGGGGCCGACGCCCTCGTCTTCCGCACCACCGGGATACTCGAGAACTGGTCGGCCCGGGAGCGGGTGACCGACCAGATCGCCGCCGCCGCCGACCTTCCCTATGGGAAGTTCCTCAGCTGGCGGGGGATGGTGACCCCCGAGCCGCCCCGGCGCCCCGAGCCCCAACGGGTCTCCTCCACCGCGGCCTGGCGCAACGAGGAGTGGAAGTTCGGATTCGTGGGCTCGAAGGACCGCACCACCGAGGTGGTCCATCTGCCGCCCTCCCGCATCTCCATGAAGGGCGGGGCCGTCGACGAGATGGACCCGGTCGATCGGGCCGACACCGAGGCCACCATCGCCACCTACACCATTGACCACCTCTCCTACTCGGCCAGCCCCCCCATCGTCTTCGCCGTGCTCGACTTCGACGGCGGCGGGCGCTTCCCACTGGAGTTGACCGACGTGGATCCCGCCACCGTCGACATCGGGGACAGGGTCACCATGACCTTCCGCAGGCTCTACACCGCGGACGGCATCCACGACTACTTCTGGAAGGCCAAGCCGGTCCGGACCGGCGGGCGCACCGCGGACTGAGCCGGCAGCACGGCTCCGATCTGACACGGCACGGGTCCGATCTGAACGAAGAGGAGACGAGACAATGGGTTCGCATGGGATCAAGGACCGGGTGGCCATCGTCGGGATGGGATGCACCCGGTTCGCCGAGCACTGGGACAAGAGCCTCGACGACCTGATCATCGAGGCGTCGCAGGACACCTTTGCCGCGGCCGGGGTGACCAAGGAGGACGTCGACGCCTACTGGTTCGGAACCGCGCAGTCCGGCATGAGCGGCATCTCCCTGGCCCGCCCGCTGCAGCTCGAGGGCAAGCCGGTCACCCGGGTGGAGAACTACTGCACCACCGGATCCGAGGCGCTGCGTGCCGCCGCCTATGCCGTGGCCTCGGGGGCCTACGACGTGGCCATGGCGGTGGGGGCGGAGAAGGTGAAGGACTCCGGCTACCAGGGTCTCAACGCCTTTCCCATCCCCGGGGACGGAACCGCCCGCACGCTCACCGCGGCGGCCATGTTCTCCATGGTGGCCCCGGCCTACGGCAAGAAGTACGGCGTGGGTGAGGACGAGCTGACCGAGGTGCTGGCCCGCATCTCGTGGAAGAACCACCGGAACGGGGCCCAGAACCCCCGGGCCCAGTTCCGCAAGGAGGTCTCCACCGAGACCATCTGCGCCTCCCCCCGTGTGGCCGGTCGCCTCGGGGTGTTCGACTGCGCCGGTGTGGCCGACGGCGCGGCGGCGGCCATCGTGGTCCGGGCCGAGGATGCCCATCGGTACACCGACAAGCCCCTGTTCATCAAGGCTCTCTCGTTCTCGGCCGGCAGCGGCTCGGGCCTGATCGACCCCGACTACGACTACACCTGGTTCCCCGAGTGCGTCCGCGCCGCCCAGGACGCCTACCAGCAAGCCGGAATTGCCGACCCCCGCCACCAGCTGGCGATGGCCGAGGTGCACGACTGCTTCACTCCCACCGAGCTGGTGTTGATGGAAGACCTGGGCTTTGCCGAGCGGGGCACGGCGTGGAAGGAGGTCCTGGCCGGCACCTTCGACCGCGACGGCGAACTCCCGGTGAATCCCGACGGCGGGTTGAAGAGCTTCGGCCACCCGGTGGGGGCGTCGGGTCTCCGGATGTTCTTCGAGACATGGCTCCAGCTGCGGGGTGAGGCCACCCCCGAGCGCCAGATCCACACCGACCGGACCCTGGCCCTCACCCACAACCTGGGCGGCTACCCCGGCGAGATGGTCTCGTTCGTCTCCGTGGTCGGCACGGAACTCGGCTGAGGCCCGCTCCTACCGGGGAGGGTTCGAACCGGGGGCCTCTCGATCAGAGGTGTCCTGGCCGGCGACCCTCGCAGGCCATGAGGGGCACCCGTCGCCGGAGCCGACTACGCCGTGATCGGAGCGTCGGCCTCCCGCTCGTCCAGAAAGGCCCACCAGGCCTCGGCGCCGCGTCGGGCGGCCTCGGTCACCTCGGACGGATCGGCACCGAGGAGAGCCAGGGCATCCAGAGCCCAGTCACCGTGGTCGGCCTCCATACCGGCGTGGACGTCCCAGAACTCCGTCCCGCCGGCGTCCATCCCGTACCACTGACGCAGTCCCTCGCTCTTGGTGCTGGCGATGGCCCCGGCTTGGACCTCGTAGGCGGCCAGCCCGGCCACCGCAGCCACCGGACCGGAAGCCACCAGGTCGGCGTAGGTGGCCACGAGGGCGTGGGCCGCCGGTCCGGGATGGGCGGACGTCGCAGGCTCGAGGGCGGCGGCGAATCGATCGAAGAGGGCGAGGTGCGGCTCGGGGCGACCCAGCTCGTCATCGAGGTTCTGGCCGACGGTGGTCGCCGCCTCCGTCTCACCCTGGCTGCACAGCTGCTCCACCACGGCCGCCAGCACCACGGGCAGGGCCGCCTCGAAGGCCCGGTAGTTGACGGCATACTCCGACAGCTCGCCCGGAGCCAGGGTCCCGGCTTGCCACCGCCGATAGAAGGGATGGCTGAGCAACTGCCGGCCGTCGAGCGCGGCGGCCATGGCCTCGCCCAGCGGGTGGTCGGAGAGGTCGCTCCCGGACCGGTCGGCAGTGGAGGGGCTCGGGTCGGACTGCACGAGATCAGTGGTCATGACGGCATCCTATCCAGCAGGGAGGTGCCCGGCTCCAGGGCCGGTGCCTCGACCACGCCAGCACCGGGTCGGGGGCCCATCAGAAGCCCACCGGGGCGCCTGCCGGACCGGCTGCGGTCCTCCGCGAGACGCTGCGGTCCCCGTCGCCACCTGGTGCGTCCCGGCGAGGGGTGAGACCTGACGGCTCAGCGCGCCGCCACTGCCTGGTTGGAGGGATGCGCGTAGCGGCCGCTGACCCGGACCGGGAGCCTGGTCACGCCCAAGGGCAAGGCGCCGACCGCACCCACCGATGTCCCGACTGCTTCGGGGCCGTGAGCGGTGTCGGGAGGGAGGTAGTGCAGCTTGCGCTCCCGCTCCTCCGCCGTGCGTCGCATGCGTACCAGCAGGGTCACATAGGCGGTGAGGATCAGCCCCGAAACCACGGAGAACAACCACGCCATCCCAGCTCCCGGGATGAAGCCGAGTAGCGCGGTGGTCACGAAGACCGCCGACAACACCCCGAGGGTGTCCCGCCGGCGCCGGCGAGCCAGGCTTCGGGCGTGGACATCGGGCAGGCGGGGTGCGGTCGGCACCGGCGGAGTCCGGGCGAGGGCCGGCAGCACTCCCCCACCAGCCACCGGTGACCCGGCGGCAGGCCCGTCTGCACCTCCGCCCGTCGGGTCGTCTCCCAGGAAGGCCAGGGCCGGTCGAGGAAGCTTGTCCGCGCCGACCACGGAGAGCTTCGGTGGGAGGCCGAGCCGGCCGCCGTCGCTTCCCGGAATTTCGACGGCTGAGCCGTCGGCGGCCCGGAGGCGGTACGCCGGGGTGACCGGGGGCGGGGGGGCGGAATGTTCGAGTACGCGTAGCTGACGGTGGAAGTGGGAAATGGAGCTGATTCCAGCCACGGTACGGGAGCGACGCTTCAACAAATTGGGCCCCAAGATGACCAGCCACGCCACCATGATGATGATCACGAGGATCACTGGCATCAACTCCTCGAAGGTACTGCCTCGGAAAAAATTGTAACGACGGGCAATTCGACAGTGGTGGATGGCGGCCATAGGTGCAGGTTGGAGGCGTCCCTCTGCCGACCCGGCCGGCCTGTCGCCCGGTCGGCGCGGTCTCCCCCGGGCCGTGCGACGGGGTGGCCAGAAGCCCTCCTTGTCTCGGCGCGGCACACTCCTCGCATGAACCGCCCGCTCCATCGGGCGCCGGCAGTAGCGTCAGCCCGGTGCTCGCCTTCTGGATCCTGATGGGTGCGGCGGCGGTCGCCGCAGGAGTCGACTGGGTGGCCGTCGCCGGTGATCACCGGCGTCTGGAGTATGTGGCCAAACCGGCAGTGCTGACCGCGCTGATCATTGCGGCCGGGGTGCTTCCGGCCGGCCGCACCGATCTGGTCGACCGCCGATGGTGGTTCGTGGCGGCCCTGGTGTGCTGCCTGATCGGCGACGTCCTGCTGATGCTGCCGGCCGACCTGTTCGTCCCGGGGTTGGCCGCCTTCCTGGTCGGCCACGGGCTGTTCATCGTGGGACTGCTGCAGCCTCCATCGCCCCCCGGGGTCCCGCCGTTCGCCTTCTCGCCCACGGGTCTGGCTGTGGCCTCGGTGGTCGTCGTCGCGGCAGAGGCGCTCCCGGCGACGCGGCTCATCCGATCACTGTTGGCACGAGGCGAGCGGGTCCTCATCCCTCCCGTCGGCGTCTACGTGGCAGCCATCGCCACCATGGTCGTCCTGGCGGTGAACGTGGGAATCCTGGCGGCGGCGGCCGGGGCGGCACTCTTCCTGGTGTCGGACACGCTGCTGGCCTGGCACCGGTTCATACGACCGCTCCGCTTCGGTTCGGTGGCGGTGCACGTCACCTACCATTTGGCCCAGGCTCTACTGGTGCTCTCCCTGCTCCATTGATCCAGTTCCTTCCGATCGACCACGACTCGGTACGCCTGCGGCTGCACCACAATGGTCCCCTGCCCAGCGGAGGAGAGCCGACCATGAGTCCCCAACGACCGACCGATGTCGCGCCCATCGACCGATGGGATCGACTTCTCGACGGGAAGGTCGCCGTCGTTACCGGTGGCGGTGGCGGTATCGGGGCCGCGGTCTGCCTCCTGTTCGCCCGGCACGGTGCGACGGTGGAGATTGCCGACATCGACGCCGATCGGGCCGGGCGATCCCTGGAGGCCGTAGGCGAGCTCGGAGCCTCGGCCCGTGCTCATGTGGTTGACGTCACCGATCCTGCTGACGTGACCCGCCTGGCCGACGACGTACTGGCCGAGCACGGCCACATCGACGTACTGGTCAACAACGTCGGTGACTACCGTCCGCTCGTCCGGTTCGAAGAGTCGAGCCCCGAGTCCTGGCAGGCCATGTACGACGTCAACCTCCTCCACGTGTTCGCGGTGACGCGGGCGTTCCTCGGCTCGATGACCGCCCAGGGGAAGGGGTCGATCATCACCATCCACTCGGTGGAGGGGATGAGGGGCTACCCCGGGGATCCGGTGTACGCGGCCATGAAGGCCGCCGCGGCCCACTTCACCACCAGCCTCGCCGTGAGCGTGGGCCGCCGCGGTGTCCGGGTCAACGGCATCGGACCCGACCTGACCCAGACCCCGCAGGTGGACTATCTCGGCGGTTCGGAGGTCCACGACGACCTGTGGGCATCGTGGGCCCCGGTGGGGCGGGTGGGATGGCCCGAGGACCAGGCCCGGGTGGCTCTCTTCCTGGCCTCCGACCTGGCGGGATTCGTCACCGGGCACAATGTCCCGGTTGACGGGGGGACCAGGGCCGGAGGCGGATGGTTCTACTCTCCAACCGCCCGACGGTTCGTCAACCGACCGACCACCCTCTGAGCCGGTAGACACGGCGCGGCCGCATAGCTGGGCCCCGGCATGCGTCGGCCGTCACGGTGCGGGGACGGACCGGGCCGACCACCTGCCACCTCGAAGTTCGACCGTGACCTCCACACCGAACGCGTCGGACACGGACCTGCTGGTGAGCACGTCTGCCACCCGACCGGCCGCCACCAGGCGGGCTCCCCGCATCAGGGCGGCGTGGCTCACACCGGGCGGGATCTCCTCCAGATGGTGGGTCACCAGTATCAACGGCGGAACGGTCGGGTCCGCCGCCAACGCGGCCAGCCGGCCGAGGAGTCGCTCCCGGGCCCCGAGATCGAGTCCCGCCGCCGGCTCGTCCATCAACAACAAATCGGGGCTGGACATCAGCGCCCTGGCTACCAGGACCTGTTGCCGCTCCCCCTCGGACAGCAGCCCGAACGCCCGCTCGGCAAAGGTGGCCTCGCCGAGGCCGGCGTCGCCCAACAGGGCCCGGGCCTCGGCCCGGTCTTCGGTGGTGTACTCGTTCCACCACGTCTCGAGGGCGGCGTGTCGCCCGGTGAGGACGGCATCGAGCGCAGGAAGTTCGGGACGCAGTGTCCGGCTGACCGACGCGCTGACCAACGCGATCCGCTTCCTCAGCTCGCGCATATCGACCCGACCCAACCGCTCGCCGAGGATCTCCACCGTGCCCGAGGTGGGCCAGAGGGAGGAACCGACCACCTTCAACAGGGTGGTCTTCCCCGACCCGTTGGGACCGAGCAAGGCCCAACGCTCACCGGTGCGCACGTGCCAGGTGACGTCGTCGAGGAGGGGAGTGCCGTTGCGGACGACGTCCACATGCTCCAGCCGCAGCACGGTGCCTCCCGGCCCTGCCGTGGGGATGGAGTCGGTCATCGGAGGCACCTTAGGTGCACGGTGCGCATTCCTCGCACCAACTGGCCGCAGCGCCGTACGGCCGGCGACCGGCGCCGTACGGCCGGGCGATCAGAGCCCGAGGTCGCGGAGCAGGTCCCGGGTCACACCGTTGGTGGTTCGATAGACCTTCCTGCGGGCCACCCGTCGGGCATAGGACCCGGGGCCGCGGCTGATCGCCTGGACGTTGCCGAGGTCTCGGGCCGCCCGGTAGAGCTGGCTTCTGAGTGAGTGTCGTGCCACAGCTGAATTCTAGAGGCTGACGGCGGTGCGCCCCCAGGAATTCCCGGATGGGCCGGGCGTCGGTGTCCCGGAGGCTGGTCCGGTCAGCTCACGAGTGGCGGCGGGTGAGATTGCAGGTGATGCACTCGAGCTCGCCGTCGAGACGGAGCAGACCATCGGCCATGGTCGGCAGGACGCGCCCGCAACCGGTGCACTTGCCGGCCTGACGCTCGTATTGAACCGGGATGTGCTCCATCACCCGGCCGAAGAGCTTCCCCACGATGGCGGTCTCCATTTCGGGGTCGAGCGGCGTCTTGGCGGGGCCGTTGGTCACCCCCTCATAGTCGGCAGGTCGGGCGCCCAACTTGATCGAACCGAGTTCTCCCTGTTCATCCGCCTCTTCGGCGGATCTGCCACTGGTGCAATGAGTCAGCCACCGGCGCCTGACGAGGGTGTCCGGACCAACCGGACCGGAGGGCTTCCTCCTGGGCACTTCTGAGGTTTGAACGTTGGTCAGGCGGGCATCACCACCCCATGGCCAACAGCGTCCGAGACCGCCCACGCTCTCGCACCCGAAGGTGGCACGAGGCCCAGCACCTCAGGCTCACCCGGAGAATCGAAGGCCAACGGCGGATGGTGGCCGAAGGGCCGGTACTCCGAGCTGCCCCGCATCAGCCCTGGTCCACCGCCGCCGTCGAGCCCGCCGGACGCCGTACGGATGGACCGTAACGACCTCGACGGCGTGCCGGCGCCGGACTCCGTCTCCAGTCGGGCGGAGGGGAGGCCGCCGTCCGAGCAGACCAGCGACGACCCCCAAGAGCAGGCCCGGGTGATCCTCGAGGAGTCCGAGACCAGGATTGCGGCCGGAGCCGCCAAGTCCCAGAACGGTTCCGACCGAGGGACCCGGCTGTGCGGCGTCACCTTGGTGCGGGGAGACGGCACCGAAGCGGCCTGCACGCTCGTCGAGGGCCATCCCGGCGCGCACCAGGGCATCCCGGCCCTCCTCACCCCGGACGGGTGAGGTCACCGTGGTGGCACCGCCGAATGTCACCAAGTGTTCACCCAGGCGTTGAGGCCCGGTTGATTTCCGATTACTGAGCGCTGGTAGAACGGAGAGAGGTCGGACTTCCCTTACATCCTCCGGCCACCATGGGTAGAGCTCCGCTGCCGGCACCGAACCCAGCCGGCGGCGGCGGCTCCCCAAGTCGAACCCTGGAAGACGAAGCACCGCGTCGGCCGCCGCCGAACTGCCCCGTGCGTCCCTCGGGGCCTTGGTGCGCCCAGGCGCAGCGGTTCCCTCTTCGGCGGCCCACGACAAAACGCCTTGGCCTGGGGCACCGCCCGATCCGGCGCGGAGTGCGAACGAGCAAGTCCCTCCCCTCGAATCGCTGCCACCCGTCAGGTGCCCAGGATTGGCTCCGTGATCAGAAGCACATTGGGAACTCTTCCGACGAAACCCAGCGTCACGACGAGCAGCAGCACGACACCGATGCGCTTCCAGATACTCCAGCGGTCCCGCACGACTGCCACGACGCGGAACCCGTCCCCATTGATCTCCGGTAGCGCCCGCTCGAGCGCCTTTTGCTGGTTCTCGCCACCGAACAAACCGGGCCAGCCACCCCTATAGGTGACGGTGCGAACCTCATTCAATCGACCGGGCGCGGAGCTTCGGGGCGGCGCCTGGTGCCGGTAGCGTGCCGGTGGCTCAGCCACCCCTTGGGCCGACTCGTGGGTGAAGGGCTGTGCCGGTTGGTCCGTGGGCAAGGGAGGAAAGCTCCCCGGAGCAGGCTGATAGGCGTACTGCTGGACGGGCTGCTCGGTTGAGAGGGGCGGAGCGATCCCGTGCGGCCGGCTGATAGGCGTACTGCTGGACGGGCTGCTCGGTTGAGAGAGGCGGAGCGATCCCTGCGGCCGGCTGATAGGCGTACTGCTGGACGGGCTGCTCGGTTGAGAGAGGCGGAGCGATCCCTGCGGCCGGCTGATAGGCGTACTGCTGGACGGGCTGCTCGGTTGAGAGAGGCGGAGCGATCCCTGCGGCCGGCTGATAGGCGTACTGCTGGACGGGCTGCTCGGTTGAGAGGGGCGGGGCGATCCCGGAACCCGGACCCGGTGGCCGGAAGTCTGGGTGCCGTTCGGGGGGATACCACATCCCGTCTGATGCGAGCCACCAGTCGACACCTTGCTGCACCTCGGTCACTGGGCCATCTCCTCTCCGTGAATGGGGCGATTCCGTCAGTCTTCCGCAGCGCGCCGGGAGAGTCAGGTGAACACTCTGTGTCATGCACCGGTGACCGCTTCCACCGTTCGCGAAAGGTTCACCGTCCAATCTCGTAGCGCCATGGCGGGCGCGCAAGGCAGAGCGCTACTGTCGCCTTGAAGCTCGACTTTGTCGGAGGTCGACATGAATCAGCAGATCTACCGGTGTCCCCGGTGTGGGTCGATGGAGACCCCAACGCTCGTCGTTCGGGGCTCCGGGCTGAGGAATGCGGGGATTACCCACCGGTGCCGGCGGTGCAACTCCGAGTGGTCGGACACCTGCGTCGACCAGTTGGCCTCCTAGCTTTCAGAGGCCGGCCGATTCTCCCCTCGACGGAGCCGGGTCGCTGGCGTCGGGTCCGCGGTCGATCTGCCCTACCGCCCGTCATCTCGACGCACCGGGGCTGGAAACCTCGTAGGGTCGGACTGCTACCACGGCTAGGTGGTACACGACAGGAGGCGGGGACATGGCCCACGCGGTTGTACTGCAGGTCGAGCTGGTTGGATCGCCGGAGGATGCGGACAAGTTGTTGCATGAGATCGTGGTGCCAACGGCCAAGGCACAACCAGGCTTCCAATCGGGAAAATGGCTCCACGATGGAAACGGCAAGGGTATGGGTGTGATCGTGTTCGCCACCGCGGAGGAAGCCGAAGCAGCAAAGGGCGTACTGACACCTCCACCCGGAGGCCCCAAGCTCATCTCGGCCAGCGTCTGGGTCGTGGGAGCCGAGGCCTGACGCGGGCTACGGCGTTCCACCTGACTGGCGACGATCAATCCTTGCCGTAGCCAGCCAGAAGTTCGAGGGTCCGATCCCTCACGACGCCGTAGCTGACCCCCAGATCCCGGAGGACCTTGGCGGCGATCGACTCCTCGTCGCCGAACAAGCCGAGGAGTAGGTGCTCCGTTCCGATGTAGTTGTGGCCCAGCTGCAGGGCCACCTCCCCGGCGCCACGAAGTACCGCCTTCGCCCGGGGGGTGAAGGGCAGCTTCCCGCCCTCGGAACCCGGAGCCCGCTTGATCAGCGACACGACCTGCTCGTCAACCATGGACTTCGAGATGCCGACCTCATCGAGGACTCTCAGGGCCAGGCCCTCCCTGACCTCGAACAGAGCGAGAAGGATGTGCTCGGTCCCGACAAATCCGTGCCCCAAACGGCCAGCCTCTGTCTCGGATTGGCTCAGGACCATCCGCGCTCGGTCCGTGAACCGGTCGAATGTGGGGACATCGAAGGTGAACCGCTTGTGGGCTGCTTGCTTGCTGACGCCAAGGGCACTGCTGATCTCTGACCAGGAGTGTCCGCTCCGGCGGCACTGGTCGACGAAATGGCCGAGCAGGGCGTCACCGACCTGCTCGAGATCACTCACGGTCCTCGAGGCCTGAGCGAGTTCGACCAGTGCCCCGTCTCCCGGAGCATCGGCCTTCACCCCGTCGATCAGAGCTTGCAATGTCGGCGATGGGGTCATTCGTCAACTATAGGTTGACGAATGACCCCCGTCAACCTCGGATTGACGACGCCGAGCTCCGGAGCCACCTGAAGACGTGCAGGGTAGGAGGTCCCCGGTCGCTCACCGTCGCACACGGCCAAGGCGGCGGTATGGCCGCTGGACCGGCCAGCACTGGGTCCAGCCTGGCCTTTCAGCCGACTCGTACACGGACCAGCCTCTCAATAGGAACACTCGGTTGCACACCTGCAATTCACAGTTGCTACCTTCAGTCGCATTGAGTACTGTCAGCTTCGGCGGATGCTTAACCTTCGATGGCAAGGGCTGGCGGACCCTTGTCGTCGAAGTGGCGGCATGGTGGTAACCAACTCGGGCACCTATCTCGGCGCCCGAACGGTACCTCGACGGGCGGTCTCCCCTTCAAGATCACCTGACAGGGAAGGTCCCGCCGCACCCTCACGTGGATGGCCCCTACCGGCGGGATTCCGCCTCGTCGGCAGGGTCAGGACCTCCGCTTGGCGAGCAACGCTAACTGCCGTATCCGGAGGCTGTAATGGTCACGGTCAGAGGGTTGCCTGAGTTGTTGCAGACAACCTCGGGGTTGGCGTCGAGCTCCACTGTCCACACCACTCCGTTTACGGGGCCCGAGAAGGGGTACTGGACGTTGTTGCCGTTGACCACGCCCTGCAGGTAACAGGTGGTGCCGTCGAGTGGACCCGGATCCACCTCGGTAATGGTCAAATCTGTTCCGTGCTGAGGGAGTCCATGAAACGCGTGAGGGATGCCGTTACCGGGCGCGGTGAATGTTTCCGCCCACGCATTTTGACCTTGATACTGCGCGGAGCTCACTCCCTGCGGTCCAGTGGCCCCGACGGGCCCCTGGGGACCTTGTGGTCCGATAGGACCCTGCAATCCGGTCGATTCCCACGAGATCTGGGTGGCCGTACTGGCACACGCCGGCACAACAGTCCCGACATTGTTTAGCTTTCCCGCCTTGAGGCATGCGAAGTAGGTGACGTTGGTTCCTGTCGCGCCAACGGACACCGCCTCAGTGATTCCCGCGGTCAATCCAGCTCCTGCCAGCATTGCCGCCACCACCAACACCGCCGTTCGATGAGCCTTCACGGTTCAAGCCTCCTGCTCGAGGTGCGGATGCACCGTCAGGGGCATCAATGTAGAGAAGGAGCGGGCCCCCCACGGGGATATGCGACGATTTCCGAGAGGCACCGAACCCTCGGCTAGTTGCCTCCGGTGGCCACGAGCACGACAAGAGCAGCCGCCATCGACAGAGGGACGGCGAGCACGCCAATGCGGCTGGCCTTGGTAATCGACGGCTGCGCTCCAGCGGCACGGGCCGACCGCAACCAGAGCAACCAGGCCAGGGAGCCGGTGGCGAAGAGATTGGGTCCGAGATTGAGCCCGATGAGAAGCGCAAACGGGCGGTCCGGGGTACGAGCGGCGAGCAGCGACGCCGCCGGTAGGTTGTTCACCAGCACGGAGGTCACGGCCGCAACCCCAGCTGTTCCCCACACATCGAGGTGTGAGAGGAGCATGGAGGGGCCGTCCCACACTCGTCCCAGGGTTCCCAGCGCCACGGCCACACCGAACAAGCCGACCAGCACGGGCACGCCAAGTACCTGGACCACGCGGCGGGGCTGGTCCTTTCCCGATGCCAGGCGGATCCCGATCGAAATGGCCCCCACGACCAGCACCGGCAGTGCGGGTGAGCGCAACAGGAGCACCAGCGCTGCTGCCGCGATGACGGCCGGCAATCCGAGTCCAAGGCCTATCCCGTCCGAATCTGCCAGTTCCCGGCTGTTGACCCGCAGTGAGCGGCGCTCCAGGAGGGCGACCACCCCGGCGGTGACCACGAGGGCAGCCAGGGCCGGTCCCCACATGCGGGCGAGGAACGCGGCACCAGTGAGCCGAACATGCCCGAGGACGATGAGATTGGTCAGGTTCGAACCCGGGAGGAACAGGGAGCCAGCGTTGGACAGCAGTAGGCAGCCATAGAGCAGCGGGGCCTCGCCTTCGCCTCGGCTCCTGGCGGCGTAGACCAGCACGGGCGTGAGGAAGGCGACTGACGTGTCAAGGTTCAAGACGGCGGTCACCACGGCGATCATCACGGTGGCGCCGGCGAACAGGATGACCCCGGACGACGAAAGTCGGGCCAACCGGTGACCCGCGGCGGCAAACAGGCCGTCGTCGTCTGCCACCAAGCCGATCAGAAGTAACCCGGCCACCAGCACGAACGGCGACCAGTTCTGCGCCGCCGCCGATCGGGCATTGGCTGGACTTGCTGCGAAGGCTGCGATCAGCCCGACGAGACCGAGTCCGGCCAACAACCAGGGAAGCCATTTCTGGATCGGAGCAGGGCCCCGGCGCTCAACTGACCTGCGGTCCACTGCGGGAGTCTGCCAGAGCGCTGGCGGTCCCGACCTGGAGGCTTCGACAGGAGGGGCAGTCGATGTCCGACGGATGGCCCCGTCTCTACTCAGATGATCGTGGAGCCTGAGGGTGGACGGTCTCACCTCGAGCCAACATCTCGACGAACTGGTCGATGCGCCTGGCGCGGGTTTCGGCCTTCTTCGCGGTGCCGATCCTGTAGAGGACGGAGTACCGATTCGCACTGGTGAGCGTCTCGAACGTCGCCTTCGCGGCCGGATTGGCAGTCAGAGCGTTCGCCAGGTCCTCCGGAACCTCCACGCTGGCTTGCCCGGCGTAGGCGGCCTCCCATCGACCGTCCTCCTTCGCCTTGTCCACCTCGGCTTCCCCTGATCGTCGCATTCGACCGATGGCGGCCAGTCGCTCGGCGCTGGCGGCATTCCGCCGAGACCACGGGCTACCGGGTCTTCGCGGCGTGAAACGTCGTCGGAACGTTGCATCGTCGCGACGCCCGAGCTGACCATCGATCCAGCCGAAGCAGATCGCCTCGTCGAGCGCTTCGTCGTACGACAGTGTCGTCGGACGAGCCGTTCCCTTCTTGGCCAGGACGAGCCAAACTCCTGGTGACTCGGCATGATGGCCGCCCAACCATCTTCGCCATTCACTCGCGTCGGCGACCAGTAGCTCGGGGAGATCCATGCTGCCTTCACGATATCCCCCATGTGGCGTTGGGGATGCCCCGCAAGCACAGGGTCCGAGAGAGTGTTGGCCGGGGCGAGCAGCACTACACGTTGAAGCGGAATTCGACGACGTCCCCGTCGCGCATCACGTACTCCTTGCCCTCCACCCGGGCCTTGCCGGCGGAACGGACCGCGGCCAGGGAGCCGGCCTCGATCAAGTCGTCGTAACTGACGATCTCGGCCTTGATGAACCCGCGCTCGAAGTCGGTGTGGATGGTGCCGGCCGCCTGGGGTGCGGTCTCGCCGATGTGGATGGTCCAGGCCCGGGACTCCTTCTCCCCGGCGGTCAGAAAGGTCTGGAGCCCGAGGGTGCGGAACCCCACGTGCACCAGCTGGACCAGGCCGGACTCCTCCTGGCCGTAGCCGGCCAGCAGTTCAGCGGCGTCCGCGGGGTCGAGGGCGGCCACCTCGGCCTCGATCTGGGCGGACACCACCACCGCCTCGGCCGGAGCCACCAGGGCAGCCAGCTCATCGCGCAGGCTCTGGTCACCGAGAGCCCCCTCGTCGACGTTGAACACGTAGATGAACGGCTTGGCGCTCAGCAGGTGCAGATCAGCCAACAGGTCCGGGTCCACCTGGTCGGCCGCCACCGCCGAGGCGATGGTTCGACCTTCGTCCAGAATGGAGCGGGCCCGCTCCGCGGCCCGGAGAGCCGGGACCAGTTCGGGTTGCTTGCGCGACTCCTTGGCCAACCGGGTCACCCCGTTCTCGACGGTCTGGAGGTCGGCCAGGATGAGCTCGGTGTTGATGGTCTCGATGTCGTCGGCCGGGGCGATGCGCCCGTCCACATGGATCACGTCGGGATCGGTGAAGACCCGGACCACCTGGCAGATCGCATCGCTCTCACGGATGGCAGCCAGGAATTTGTTCCCCAGCCCCTCACCCTCCGAGGCCCCCTTCACGATGCCGGCGATGTCCACGAACGTCACGGTGGCCGGCACGATCTCCTTGGACTCGAACAGTTCGGCCAGCCGGTCCAGCCGGTGATCGGGTACCGCCACCACCCCTACGTTGGGCTCGATGGTGGCAAAGGGGTAGTTGGCCGCCAGGACCTCGTTGCGGGTCAGGGCGTTGAACAGGGTGGACTTCCCCACGTTGGGAAGGCCGACGATGCCGATGGACAGTCCCACGGGTGCTCCTCCAAGTGTCGTGCCGGCCGGCCGGCGGGCACGGAACGGGCCACGCCAGATCGTAGGGGATGGCCGCTCCGGCCGGGACCGCCGCCGCCCTCCCACCGGCGGCCCGTCGAGCATCCCCGGACCGACCGACACGCCCGGTCCAGGCCAGGGGTCAGCCGATCGGTTTGACCAGATACTCACTCATGGTCGAACTGCGGAGCCGGGTCATGTCGAGGCAGGCGTCCACGCTGGTGATCATGCGGGACACGTTGGCCTGAAGCTCCTCGGGTGTGGTGGCGTTGAAGAACAGCATGGGGTCGGCCACGTGGCCGGTGGACGGCCACCCCTCCTCCACGATGCCCCCCACCTCGGGTGCTCCTTCGCTCAACGGACGCACCACCTCGTTGCGTACGTACCGGGTCCGCGGTTGGAGCTCGCCGGAGACCGGGGACTGGGTCCCGTGCCATCGGGTGATCCACTCCTGGTAGTCCAGGCCCTCGGGGCGGTGGATGAGGGCCACGGTCAACACGCCCGGTGAACGGTCCCCGTCGGGCCAGTCCCGGGCCGGGGCGTACTCGGTGGTCCCGTAGTCGTCGTAGAGCGACTCGACCACCAGGTAGGACGCCCACCGGAGCCCGAGGTCGGCGACGGATGACTCCGCCTCACCCCGGTGTTCATAGCTGTCCAACCACACCGACACCTGAGCCACATGGGGATGCTCGCCATCCGGCGGCGGAGCCGGCGAGGGGGCCGGCGCAGCATCAGCGTCGTGGACATTCAGCGACAGCCCTCGCACACCGGAGGCCAGGAGCCGGGGCGCGGTCTCCTCGAGCAGCCACTGCCGAAGGACGTTCCCGGCGTCGGGGTCGCCGTCGCCCCACATCAGGATGACGATCTTCTCCACGATCGGGCCCTGACCCGGATCAACTCGGTCCCGGCGAGGGGACCCGGCAGGCGCCGTCGATGTCGAAGACCTGATTGAAGCGGCCGAGTGCCAGCCACGAGCCCACGCACAGGGCCAGATCGACCAGCTCGTCGTCGCTGTAGCCGTCGTGGAGGCGGGCCCAGAAGGCGTCGTCCATCCCCAGGTGGTCGGTGGAATAGCGCTCGGCGAACTCCGCGGCCAGGCGCTCCCGGTCGCTGAGGCCGGTCCAGTCGCGCCGGACCCCGACCGCTTCGTAGAATTCTTCGGGGATCTCCCCCGGTTCGGCACCCCGGCTCGGTACGTCGCGGGCCGTACGCCAGTCGATGCAGATGGCACACTGGTTGATCCGGGCCATGGTCGTCCGGGCGGCTTCGAATTCCCGGAGCGAGAGGGAGGACCGCTCGTAGACGGCGTTGGAGTATCCCCCTGCCGCCGCGGTGATGGGTGGGGCGAGCTCCGTCCACACATAGACCAACGGATCCTTCTCCACCGGAACGGTCACGCGTGGCACGGGTCCCCCACTTCTCTTCGGTCGCCGGGCCTGTCCAAACCGTCAGGTCTGTCGGGCTCGCCCGCTCTCAGGCCGGCCTGGTGACCACCCCGGAGCGGCCTCGATGTGATTGGTGCACAGTATTGGCCGTCGGACCACGTCCACGCCAGCCGCCGCCGCCGGAAGCCAGTACCCCACCCAGCTGCAAGCCGACAACGGGAGCACGCACCAACCGGAATTCAGCCGCAGGGAACGACCAGCGTCACCCGTCGGGTTGGGCCTCACTGACCCGGGCGACGGTTCTGGTCAGGCCACGGGGGACGGCAGCCGACGGACCACCCGACCGGCCAGGCCGGTCAGATACTGGATCCACTGGCGCTCACCCATCAACCACAGCCACAGCTCGCGCTTGTTGGCGATGACCTGCTCGACGAAGTCCTCCCGGCTCATCCCGACCGGCTCGAGCGCCGGCTGCCAGCACCGCCACAACCACAGCCCGATGCAGATGTCGTCGGTGAAGCCCGCACGCCAGTCCTGGCCATCGAGGAGCGCGTCCCGCAGCCCCTCCTTCAGGTCCGCGGGCTCATCCGGAAGCTCCAGCCGTGGACCGCCTTCCACTTCGAACACCGTCATAACGGCCACCCTACCCATACCACGGTCAGTAGTTTGGCCAATTATTCGCCCAGCTGGGAGAACGGGCGATATCGGAACACAACCTTCATCTCCGGCAGGGCGTCGAGCCCCCTCGACGCCCTGCAAGCTTGCAGGCCATCTCCCACCGGCCGGCCCGGTACCGATCGACGGAACCCCCCGCGGGGTTCAGTGGTCGGGCAGTACCGGCGCCCGGTCGCTGTCCGCATAGGCCGAGACGTGCTCGGCGTAGTCGATGAACAGCGGGGCGTCGGGGTCGAAGGGGCGGCGAAGGCTGTCGAAAGCGATCCGCTTGTCGAAGGCGTCCAACTTGACCAGCGCCTCCGGGTTGTCCAGCTCCCGGAAGTCCAACCGGCCTCGGGCGTTGTCGAGGGCCTTGCGCCCCCGTTCGGTCCGGACCAGCACGCTGCTCCACCCGTCCATCGAGCCCACGCTGCCCACCGAGAGGTCCGCACCCCGGCCCAGGAAGTCGGCGCACTCGTCGCACCCCTTCAGGGCCGCGCCGTGGAAGTTCTTGATGGGCTCGTCCACCGCCACTTCGCCGTCCCGGTACTCCACGATCATCCGCCCGCGGATGACGTCCACCTTGCTGACCCGCTCGAGATCGATGCCCCGGTCCTCCTGGAGCAGCTGGAGCATCAGGCCCTGGTAGTCGAAGCTCTTGGTGCACAGCAGGGCGATGGTCAGCACCACTGCGTCGATCCGGTGGGCCCCGGTCGGCCAGCGGCGTGACTGCATGGCCCGGATGCCCTGGATCTCACACGGCGTCCCCACCACGGCGATCCTGGGCCTGGGCGGTAGGTCGTACTTGGACAGGTCCAGCTCGGCCAGGGCCATCGTCTGGTTGTAGTAGCTCCCGGCGGCCTCGATGATCTCCTTGGCCGTCGTGGCCAGGTGGGCCACACCCTTCCACGGCTCGTCGGGATCGTCGCTGGGTCGGGTGACCAGAGCACCGTCGATGTCCCCGCCGGCCAACGCCGCGACCAGCAGGGCCGAGACCACGCCCCCGTCCTGGGCGCCGTCGGGCCGGGCCCCGGCCCGCACGGCGTAGGAGTCCATCACCGCGCCCAGTCCGTCGCCGGGAGGGCCGCCGGTGATCTTCCAGTAATTGTCGGCGGCATCGGACCGGACCACGGCGCCCCCACCGGTCACCCCGCCGTCCTCGGCGTCCCCGGAGACGGTGGAGGGTGGCCACAGGGCCTCGTAGCGGAGCCCGCCCCGGGGGCAGAAGTCCCAGCACAACGAGCAACCCGTGCACATCTTGATCAGCTCGGGCAGCTCGGTGTCCTCGTCGACGCCGATGGAGTTGGACGGGCACACGGCCACACAGGTCCCGCACTGGATACACCGTTCGGCGTCGATGACGCCGGCCTGCAGTTCCCAGAACCAGGTCTTCCCGGGCGGCTCGGCGATCCCGTTCATCTCCTCGCGTATGCGGTAGGCCTTCATCTCGCCGATTCCGATTCCGATTCCGATTTCGATTTCGATCCCGGTTCTGGGCCGCCCGAACCCGTCCCCGCCCGAACCCTGGTCGGCTTGGTGCCCAGCGTCACCGGGGTGCCGGTCCCCTCCTCGGACAGGGTCCGGCGCAGGTCGTCGTTGGGGACCCGCCGGGCCCAGTTGAAGAACGGCTCGTCCGCCCGGCGCTCGGACTGGTACCGACGCACCACCCGAAGCAGCGCGTCGGGCACGTCGTTGACCGGCCGGGCGTGCTCGATCCAGTCGATGAACCCGGAGCCGGCACCGAGCGATCCTCCCATGCCGATGTCGACAGCCTCGGACAGATGGTTACCCACATGGGCCACCTCGCCGCGGAACCCGATATCGGCGATCTGCGGTTGGGCACAGCTGGCCGAGCAGCCCGAGAAGTGCATCCGGATCACCCCGGCGTCCTCCTTGGGCCCCGATCGCTCCCCGGGCACGGGGGCGGCGCCCACCGGCTCGCCGGCCAGCTGCTCGTCGAGGAACCGGGCCCACTTCACCGCCCGCTCCTTGGTCTCCACGATGGCGTACCGGCAGAACTCCGCCCCGGTGCAGGCCACCACCCCACGGGTGAACGGACCCGGATAGGGCGAGTACTTCTGGAGGAGATCCTCCGCCAACAGGGTCTCGACCCGGTCCTCGGGAACGCCGGTGAAGGTGATGTTCTGATCGGTGCCCACCCGCACCGTGCCGTCACCGTAGGTCTCGGCCAGTCGGGCCGCCTCCACGAGTTCCAGGCCGTTCATCCGCCCCACCGGGACGGAGCACCCCACGTAGACCAGGCCCGGCTGCTTCTGGGGGTGGACCCCGACGTGATCGCCGCGGTAACGCCTGGTCAGGTCCTCGCCCGCCGGAACCAGGTCGAAGCGGGCCCGTCTGGCCAACTCCTCCCGGAAGCCCTCGGGACCCAGCTCCTGGACCAGGTAGCGCATGCGGGCCTGGCCCCGGTTCTCACGGTTACCCAGCTCCCCGAAGACCTGGGCGATGGCCCGGACGACCTCGACGGCCTGGTCCTGGGCCACGAACACGTCCAGGTCCGAGGCCATCCGCTCACCATCGGACAGCCCGCCCCCGGCCAGCAGGTTGAAACCGAGCGTTCCGTCGGTCGACCGGGCCGGCCAGAGTCCGATGTCGTTGATCTCCGCCTGCGCACAGTCCTCCACGCACCCGGTGACCGAGATCTTGAACTTGCGCGGGAGATTGGCGTACTCGCGGTTACCGGTGAAGAAGTCCGAGACGGCCCGGACGATGGGGAGGGCGTTGAAGGCCTCGTGGGCGTCGACCCCGGAGACCGGGCAACTCAGTACGTTGCGGGACGAGTCGCCACAGGCCTGCAGGGTGGTCAGCCCGACCGCGGCCAGCCGACGCCAGATTCGAGGGATGTCCCCGATTCGGAGCCAGTGGATCTGGACGGTCTGGCGGGTGGTGAGGTCGGCATAGCGCGAGCCGAAGACCCTGGACTCGGTGCCGTCAGGTCCTTCGCCGAAGGCGTCGGCCACCACGCCGATCTCCCGGATCTGCGGAGCGGTCAAGAACCCGCCGGGGATCTTCACCCGCATCATGAAGGCGTCGCCGCCCTGCTTCTGTGGGTAGATCCCGGCCCACTTCATCCGCTCCAGCTCGCCGGGCACCTTGGCGATGGCGGCCGGTCCCTCCTTGGAGTAGGTGTCGATGATGGCGTCGGCGACCTCCAGCGGGTGGCGTTCGAGCTTCCACTGCTCGATCTCGTTGAGCTCGCCCACGGTCCGGTACGGGTTGATGAAGGGCATGGGACGTTCCGTCCCGCGGATGTTCAGCCCGTAGAGTTCATCCCGGTCTTTGGGCATCTCAGGAGCGCTGAGGAGAGGGGGGTGCCGTCATCTCAGACGTGCAGCCCGCACTCGACCTTGTCCGAATCGGACCAACGGCCGGCACGGGGGTCCTCGCCGAACTTCACCGGACGGGTGGTCGGGGCGCACCCGATCGACAGGTAGCCCTTGGACAGCAGGGGGTGGACCGGGATCCCGTGATCGGCCCCGTACCCGGCCACGTCTTGCTCGGTCCAGGTGGCGATGGGGTTGACCTTGACCATGCCCCAACCTTCGTCATAGGCCACGATGGGTGCGTCGCGGCGGGTCGGGGCGTCCACCCGCTTCACGCCGGTGATCCAGGCCTCCTTGCCCTCCATGGCCTCCTTCATGGGGCGGACCTTGCGGTACTCGCAGCACTGGGCGCTCCCGCACGGCCACTCCTCCGCACCGGCCGCCGGCTTGGTCACCACCAGGTTGAGGTCGTACCGCTGCCGGATGGTCTCCACGTACTCGAGGGTCTCGGGGAAGTGGGCGCCGGTGTCGAGGAACACCACCTCGATGGAGGGATCGACCTTGACCGCGATGTCGATGAGAACGGCGTCCTGGAACGAGGAAGCGATCGTCAGCTTGGATCCGAACCGCTCGACCGCCCAGGACACCACCAGGCCCGCCGGAGCGGTCTCAAAGGCCGTGGACTGCTCGTCCATCTCCTCGCACAGTTGCGTCAGTTCAGATTTGCTGGCCACGATGCTCACCTTCACATCCCTCTCTGTCCTGTGTCGCGAAGAGGGGGAGTGAACAGTGTCGCCCACATTCCCACTCCCCGCACCTGCGAGTTGCCTGTTCCGGTGCTCCCACCGCTTCTCCTGAGTCCAACACCAGCCCCACCAAGAACGCTCAAATTCGTCGTCTCATTCCGCATCCGTCCCGTCCGGGCCCAATCCCGGCGGGGCCCCAACATCGTCTCGATCGGAGAAGTACCTGGCAGCCGGGCTTTTCGGGCCATGCTGGAGGGGTACGTCCGACCACGGAGACTATACATGAGTAATCAGATCAAGTTTTACGGGAATCCAGGCCGATCTGGTAGGAAATGGGGTCCGGATGGGGCCGTCGTGTGGAGCCGCAGCCCGTCCCGACAGGACCACTCGCGGTGACGGGCCCCCCACCCAGGGCCGAGCCGCCCGGGCCCGGGTCCGGGCGGACCGGGCCGGACTTCCCGGTGGTGTTGGATCTGGGCGGCCAGCCCTGCCTGGTGGTGGGGGGTGGACCGGTGGCCGCCCGGAAGGTCCGGTCGCTTCTGGAGGCGGGCGCTCGGGTGACGGTGGTCGCCGTCGAGGTGGTACCGGCCATCGCCACGGCGGCCGGGGCGGCATCCGCCGGGGAGGGCGGGGCCGGCTCGGTCGTCGCCGTCGAGCGACGTCCCTACCGGCGGGGGGAGGCCGCCCGCTACCGCCTCGTGGTCACCGCCACCGGCGACCCGACGGTGGACGGGGCCGTGGTCGGCGAGGCCCGGGCGGCCGGCGTGCCGGTGAACAGCGCGGACGGCGAGGGGCCCGGGACGGTCAAGCTCCCCGCGGTGCTCCGACGCGGTCCGGTCACGGTGGCCGTGTCCACCGGCGGCGGCAGTCCGGCGCTGGCCCGCTGGCTCCGGGACCGCATCGCCGCCTCCCTCCCCCCCGAGCTCGAGATCATGGCCTCCCTGCTGGAGGAGGCCCGCTCCGAACTGCTGACCACCGGCCGACCCGCACAGGCCGTGGACTGGGCCGGCCTGATCGACGACCAGGTGCTCCCCCGGTTGACGGAGGGACGTGTCGACGAGGCCCGGGCGGCCCTTCGGGCCGGTTGGCAGCGGTCGGGATAGGCGGTCCCAGTCGTGCCCGGCTCCCGACAGGCGCGGCGGGCGCCCTCCGAGGCGGGCGGCGTCCCCGCCGGTGACCATCACCCGGCGAATGGTCCGGCCGCTCCCCGGGGGCTCACCGGTATGCCCGTCGATAAGGTAAGAGCCATGATCCCGGAATCCGTGCTCGGTCTGGACGACATCGACCTCTCCGATCTGGCCTTCTGGGAGCGTCCCTGGAGCGAGCGCGAGGGAGCCTTCCTGCGGTTGCGCAACGAACGGCCGCTGGCGTTCTTCGAGGAGCCGGACGCCACGGAGACCTCGGACCTGGCTCCCCCACCGGGCCCCGGTTACCGTGCGGTGACCCGGCACGCTGACGTCTCCGAGGTCAGCCGGCACCCGGAGATCTACTGCTCGGGACGGGGAGCGGTGAGCATCCTCGACCTGCCCCCCGAGATGGTGGAGTACTTCGCCGGGATGATCTCGACCGACAACCCGAGGCACGCCCGGCTCCGCCGGATCGTCTCGGCCGCCTTCAACCCCCGGCGGATCAAGAGCATCGAGGAGAACATCGAGCAGGTGGCCGACCGGGTCATCGGGCGGGCCGCCGGACTGGGCGAGTGCGACTTCGCCACCGAGATCGCCGCCCCGTTCCCCCTCGAGATCATCTGCGACATGATGGGCGTGCCGCCCTCTCAGTACGGCACGGTACTGCGCTGCTCCAACGTCATCCTCTCCAACGGCGACCCCGAGTACATCCCCGAGGGGAACGACCCGGTGCTGGCCTTCATCGAGGCCGGTCAAGAGCTCACCGACCTGATGAACGAGTTGAGCGCCTACCGGGTCGACCACCCCACCGACGATCTCACCACCGCCCTGATCACCACCAACATCGACGGGGAGGCCCTGACCTCCGGCGAGCTGGCCTCCTTCTTCGTCCTGCTGTTGACCGCGGGCAACGAGACCACCCGCAACTCGATCACCCACGCCCTGTGGGCCCTCACCGAACACCCCGACCAACGGGCCCTCTGGGCGGCCGACCCGATCGGCATCGCCGCCACCGGCGTAGACGAGATCGTGCGGTGGTCCTCGCCGGTCATCTGGATGCGCCGGACCGTCACCGAGGACACCGTGCTCTCGGGGCAGGAGCTGCACGAGGGGGACAAGGTCCTTCTCTTCTACAACTCCGCCAACCGCGACGAGGCGGCGTTCGACGACCCGTTCCGCTTCGACGTCCGGAGGAACCCGAACCCCCACTTCGGGTTCGGAGCGGCGGGGCCGCATTTCTGCCTCGGCGCACACCTGGCCCGGCGGGAGATCGACGTGATGCTCCGTGAGCTCCTGGTGCGACTGCCCGACATCGAGGCCACCGGCGAGCCCGACCGGCTGCGCTCCAACTTCATCAACGGGATCAAGCACCTCTCCTGCCGGTTCACGCCGACGTAGTCGACGTTCGATCCGGGTCGACGGCCCGACCCACCGGGGCCGTCCGTGCCCTGCCAGATTCGGCCCGGGCCAGGAGGTCCGACCCGCTCAGGGCTTGGCCACCATCACCACGGCCGATCCCACCAGCATCGCCGAGAGAAAGGTGGACATCCCGATGACCCGGAGGCACTCGGAGCGGAGATCTGGCCCCACCGGGTGGCCACCGGCGCCGGCCAGGGCCGGTCCGAGGCGGTCGGCAGCCGGCCCGACCGTTGAACCGGCTGCCGGCCCGGCCGACGGCGGGGCCGGCGCGGCAACCGCCGCACCGGCCACTTCCACCGCCACCTGGAGCCGTCGCTCCGCCGGCCACAGGACCATCTCGGCCACGACGGCCACGGCGGCCCACAGTGCCAGCCCGATGGTGATCCAGCCGTCGGAGAGCGACCAGTCACCACGGCTCATGGCCACCAGGGCGAACCCCAGCACCGGGATCAGGAAGAGGACTCGACCGGCCCAATTCACCCCGGGCCGGTAGTAGCGGCGGACCGCCTCTGACCCTGCGCCGGCCCGGAGGAGCGCTCCGGCGTACCCCCCGGCGAGCACCACTGCGCCCAGGCCGACCAAGGCGGCCAGCACGTGGGCCAGGAGCACCAGGTCGTAGCCGGCGTCCCGGGCGTGGGTGACGGCCAACAGGTACCGCTCCTGGGTGCTCATCGTTGGGATTCTGGCACCCCACGCACGGTGGCCGTCGTCGGCGGCTGGCACCTATTCCGGCCCTGACATTGCTACGTTAGTGAGAGGACCGTCATCTTTGCCCCGCCTCGGGGTCGAAGGTGGGCGTCGAAGATCAGATCGAGGTGGCACGCCCCGTGCGCAGACAGACAACCCAGACCGACCAGGACCCCGCGCCCCTCTGATGAATCAGCTCCGCCTCGACCCCCTGACCGGCCGATGGGTAGTGGTCAGCACCGACCGGGCCACCCGTCCCCAGGCCTTCGCTCCCAGGGCCGCGTCGATCCAGGCGGACACCTCCCGCCCGTGCCCCTTCTGCCCGGGCAACGAGGAGCACGTGACCCCGACGCTCGAGACTCGGGGTGAGGACGGGCGGTGGCTGGTGCGGGTGGTCCCCAATCTCTACCCCGCCTTCGAGGGGAATGCGCCGTTCGTCGTCACCAACCGGGGTCCGGTCTTCACCCAAGCCACGGCCGGTGGCACCCACGAGGTGATCGTCCTCTCCCCGGACCATCAGAACTCGTGGTCCATGCTGAGCGACGAGCAGACCACCGCGGTGATGACCGCCATCAGCGACCGGATCCGGGAGCACTCGACGGTCCCCGGCCTTCGCTACAGCCAGGCCATCGTGAACGCCGGTCGGGAGGCCGGCGCCTCCATCGAGCACCCTCACGGCCAGCTGCTCGGGATGTCCTTCGTGCCCCGGGAGTTGGTCGAGGAACAGGCCGGTTTCGCCCGGTTCGCCGGTCGTTGCCTGCTGTGCACTGCCGTCGACGCCGAGGAGAACGTCAGCCACCGGGTGGTCTACGCCGACGAGCGGGTCCTGGTCATCTGCCCGTTCTGGAGTGGAGCGCCCTATGAGATGTTGGTCATCCCGAGAGCTCACGGCCCCCACCTGCACCACAGTCCACCCGCCGACCTCGTGGCGGTCGGCCGGGCCCTCAAGGTGGCCCTGGGCAGCCTGCGGGACGTGGTGGGCGACGTGGCCTACAACCTGGTGTTCCACTCCGCCCCCTACCGCGCCCCCGAGCCGTACCACTGGCACGTCCACGTGGTGCCCAAGATCACCACGGTGGCCGGGTTCGAATTGGGCACCGGCGTGATGATCAACATCGTGAACCCCGAGCAGGCCGCCGAGGAGCTGGCCGTGCAGGTTCCGATGGCCCACGCCGGCTGAGCCGGCCGGCCGGCGGAGACGGGCCGCCGGCGGAGACGGGCCGGCGGACTGCCCCGTCTTCGGTAGCGCAGAGCGGTTGGGGCGCACCGATCGGCCTGGGAACGTGGGTGATGCCTCCGGGTCAGGCCAGTTCGAAGCACTGGGATCCGTAGGGGGCCAGGGTGACCCGGTAGGGATCGGCGCCGATCAGAGGGAAGGCCACCCGGCCCAGGAGCTCGATGGGCTGGCGTCCCACCCACCGCTCCACATGGAGCTCGGCCGGCTGGGCCAGCTTGGAGAGGTTGTGGACGCACAGCACCGGGTTCACCGGCCCCCGGTGGGCGTCGTCGGGCGCAGAACGCACGAAAGCCAGCACCGACGGGTTGGCCGAGGAGATCACCTCCAGCTCACCGGTGCCGAGGACCGGAAACTCCCGGCGGACGGCCAGGATCCTCCGCATCCAGTGCAGGAACGAGCTGGGGTTGCGCTGCTGGGCCTCCACGTTGACCGCCGAATAGCCGTAGACCGGATCCATCAGGGGGGGCAGGTAGAGCTGGGCGAAGTCGGCCCGGCTGAAGCCGCCGTTGCGGTCCGGGGTCCACTGCATGGGTGTGCGCACCGAGTCCCGGTCGCCGAGATAGAGATTGTCCCCCATCTGGATCTCGTCGCCGTAGTAGAGAACCGGGCTGCCCCGGAGGGTGAACAAGAGATAGAAGAGCAGCTCGGAGAGACGGCGATCACGGTCGAGCAGTGGGGCCAGACGGCGTCCGATGCCCATGTGACGCTTCATCCGGGGATCCTTGGCGTACTCCGAGAACAGGTAGTCGCGCTCCTCCTCGGTCACCATCTCGAGGGTCAGCTCGTCGTGGTTGCGCAGGAAGATGGCCCACTGGGAACTGCCGGGGGCCTCGGGGGTCTGAGCCAGGATCTCGGTGATCGGGATAGCTCTGCTCCCGTCGGACCGCCATGAACAGACGGGGCATCAGCGGGAAGTTGAAGCACAGGTGGCACTCGTCGTCGTCTCCGAAGTAGTCGGCCACGTCGGCCGGCCAGCCATTGGCCTCGGCCAGCAGGATCCGGCCGGGATAGTTCTCCTCCAGCTCGGCCCGCATTCGGCGGATGAAGGCGTGGGTCTCGGGCAGGTTCTCGCCCGGGGTCCCGTCCTTCTGGAACAGGAAGGGCACCGCATCGAGCCGGAAGCCGTCGAGGCCCAGATCCAGCCAGTACCGGACCACGTCCAGCATGGCGTCCGCGACTTCGGGGTTCTCGTAGTTGAGATCGGGCTGATGGGCGTAGAAGCGATGCCAGTAGTACTGGTCCCGCTGGGGGTCGTAGGCCCAGTTGGACCGCTCGGCGTCGATGAACACCACCCTGGCCTCGGGCCACCGTTGGTCGTCGTCGTTCCAGACGTACCAGTCGGCCTTGGGGTTGTCCCGGCTCTGGCGGGATTCGACGAACCACGGGTTCTGGTCGCTGGTGTGGTTGATGACCAGGTCGGCGATGACCCGGATGCCCCGGGCGTGGGCCTCCTCCAACAGCCGCCTCAGGTCGTCGACCGTGCCCGACTCGGGGTGGACCGAGAAGTAGTCGCTTATGTCGTAGCCGCCGTCCCGGAGGGGCGACGGGTAGAAGGGCAGCAGCCAGAGGCAGTCCACGCCGAGCCACTGCAGGTAGTCCAACTTGGCGATGAGGCCGGGGAGGTCACCCACCCCGTCGTTGTTGCCGTCGAAGAAGCCCCGGATGAGCACCTCGTAGAAGACCGCCCGCTGGAACCACAGCGGGTCCTCCTCGGGTGGGGGCAGCGGCGCGGGGAGGGGGGCCGGATGGGTGAGCCCACCGAGTGGTGCGAACGGAACCGACAGGGCGGCGGGACCGGGTGAGGATTCAACAGTCACGTGCGCACGCTACCTGAGCAGTTCGGGCGTGACGGGGAGCTTCCCGCCTCAATCGGACGAATTCATCGGGGTGGTCGACGGCCGCGGCGACCGGACCGATTCCGACGGCACGACCCGGTCCAACACCCGATCGGCGGCCGAGTACGGGTCGAGCTCGCCGTCCAGCACCGACGCCCGGATGTCGTCCACCTCTCCCCGGGCCAGTACGTCGTCGACCTGCTCGGCCAGTCGGGCCACCAGGATCTGGTGGAACTCGCGCTCCAGTCGCTGACGTCGCTGCAACGCCAGGGCGCCGTGTTCCACCAGATGGGCCCGGTGCCTCCCGATGGTGTCCCACAGCTGTTCCACCCCTTCCCCACCGGCGGAGGCCACCGTCTCCACGATGGGTGGCCGCCACGAGCCGAGGTCGGTGAGGTCCAGCATCAGTTCGAGGTCCCGCCGGGTCTCCCTCGCCCCGGGACGGTCCGCCTTGTTGATCACGAAGAGGTCGGCGATCTCCAGCAGCCCGGCCTTGTTGGCCTGGATGGCGTCACCCCAACCGGGGTTGACCACCACGATGGTGGTGTCGGTGGCGGCGGCCACCTCCACCTCCTGCTGTCCCACCCCCACCGTCTCGACCAGTACCACCGGCATGCCCACCGACGAGAGCACCCGGACGGCGTCGGGCACGGCCAGGGCCAGGCCACCCAGGTGGCCGCGTGTGGCCATCGAGCGGATATACACCCCGTCGTCGAGGGCGTGGCTGGGCATCCGCACCCGGTCCCCCAGGATGGCACCCCCGGAGTAGGGGGAGGAGGGGTCGACGGCCAGCACCGCCACCTGTCCCCCGCCGTCCAGGCCCACCCGCCGGGCCAGGGTGACCAGACGGTCGGTGAGGGTCGACTTGCCGGAACCGGGGGCGCCGGTGATGCCGACGGTGTAGGCGTCGCCGGGCCAGGTGTAGGCCAGGGCGGCCACGGCCCGGGAGTCGGATCCTCCCCGCTCGACCAGTGACAGGAGGCGGGCCAGCGCCGCCTGGTCCCCTCCGCGGGCCGCCTCGAACAGGGCGGCAGGATCGGACGGACGCGGAGCGGGCATGGAGTGCCGAGCGTATCCGGCCCTGGCCCGGGGAGTCAGGCTCGCGCTACGTGGGCGCCGAGCGAGGCCAGCTTGCCGACGAGGTCCTCGTAGCCCCGGTCGACGTGGTGGGCGTCGGTGATCACCGTCTCCCCGTCGGCCACCAACCCGGCCAACACCAGCGCCGCCCCGGCGCGTACGTCGAAGGCCCGGACCGGGGCCCCCGAGAGGGTGGGCACCCCCCGCACCACCGCATGGTGGCCCTCGGTACGGATGTCGGCCCCCATCCGGCGCAGCTCCTCCACATACCGGAACCGGCCGAAGAACAGGTTCTCGGTGACGATGCCCACTCCGTCGGCCACCGTCAGCAAGGTGACCAGCAGCGGCTTGTAGTCGGTGGCGAAACCCGGATAGGGCAGGGTGGCCACGTCGACCGACTGGAGCCGGTCGGGGCGGTCCCGCACCGCCCGGAGGCCGTCCGGCTCCTGGGTGATACGGATGCCGGTGGCGGAGAGCTTGCGGATGAGCATGTCCATGTGGTCGGACCGACCGTCCTCCACCACCACCTCCCCGCCGGCCAGGCCGGCGGCCACCAAGAAGGTGGCCACCACCAGCCGGTCGGGTATGACGGCGTGCCGGGCCGGGTGCAACGCGTCGACGCCCTCGACCTCGATGCGGGACGTCCCGGCCCCGGTGATGCGGGCCCCCATGGCGTTGAGGAAGCCGGCCAGATCGCTCACCTCGGGCTCACGGGCGGCGTTCTCGATGATGGTGGTCCCCTTGGCCAGGGTGGCGGCCATCAGAACGTTGTCGGTCCCGGTGTGGCTGGGGTACTCCAGTACCACCCGGTTCCCCACCAGGCGCGGCGCCCCGGCCACGGTGGACTCCACCCTCCCCTCGACGTACCCGTGGGCGGAGGCGAACGACACACCCATGGAGGTGAGGGCGTGCAGGTGCATGTCGATGGGGCGCGGGCCGAAGTCGTCCCCGCCGGGCAAGGAGACCTTGGCCCAACCGTGGCGGGCCAAGAGCGGGCCGAGCACCACGACCGAGGCCCGCATCTTCTCCACCAACTCGTAGGGGGCCTCGGGCACCACGTCAGCCGGGGTGGTCACCACCAGCTCGTCGGGGGTGGCCCCGCGGCGCACGTCGACGCCCATCGCCCCGAGGAGCTCCCCCATGATGTCCACGTCGGTGATCAGGGGGACGTTGGTGAGCACGTGGCGCCCCTCGGCCAAGAGGCACGCCGCCATCAGCTTGAGCACCGAGTTCTTGGCCCCCCCGGCCCGCACGGTCCCCGACAGGGGACCGTTGGGTGTGACGACGAACCGGTCCACCGCCCCAGTATGGCCTCTCCGACCGGCCGTTCCAGGCATCGGTCCCCGGCCCATCGGGCCGCGGGGCCGATCGAGCAGGCCGTCACCCCGGTACGGCGTCTCAGCGTGCCGTACGCCACATGGTGGCCACGCTCGGACGCTCGCCCGGGAAGCCGAGGGCACCGATCTGTTCGAAACCGAGTCGTTCGTAGCGCCGGTCGTTGACCGGATTGGAGGACTCCAGGTAGACCGGGAGGTGGTCGGCGTCGATCCGGTCGAGTCCGAGCGACATCAGGGTGGTCCCGAAGCCGTGCCCCCGGTGGTCGGGGTGGGTGGCCAGCAGGGACAGGTAGTAGTGCGGCTCGGTGCGGGGATGGGCGGCCTCGAAGCGGTTCAGCAGCTCGAGATAGGTGGCGGCACCCGGGCCCAGTCGGTCACGGGCCAGCGTCTCGAGCTGCGCTTCCTGGCCGGCGGAGAGTTCGGTGGCCCCCGGTCCGACCCACACCGAGGTGGCCTCGCCCCCTGGGGTCAACCAGGTCGTCCCCTGGTGCACCGGCCCGTCGACGAAGATGCGCCAGAACTCGGCGTGGTGATCGACCCGCCCGTCCGAGCGCGCCAGTGCCCGACCCCACAGGGGGTCGTGCTCGAACGCCAACGCCACCACGGTGGTGACGTGGTCGAGGTCCTCGGGCGAGGCCCGGCGGTACCCCCGCTGGTCGTCATCCTGGACGAGGGTCACGAGTCGGCGGATCGGACCTGGGCGGGTGGACGGCGCACCCGCTCATCCTTCCAGGGTCGGCAACGCGTGGGTCCGGAGGCGAGCCACGTCCACGGCCGACCTGGGCACCGGCGGATCGCCACCCCGGAGAACCCGGGGCGCCCGGGATTGCCGCGGCACCGGGGCAACCCGACCCAGCCGACCCACCCGACGCACCCGACGCACGAAACAGGGGCTCGTCCAGCCACTATCGTCGGGACCCGTGACGACGACACCTCAGGCCCCTGACCGCAACCTGGCCATGGAGCTCGTCCGGGTCACCGAGGCCGCCGCCCTGGCCGCGTCCGCGGTGGATGGGCCGGGGGGACAAGGAAGGGGCAGACGGGGCGGCGGTCAGCGCCATGCGGATCGTCCTGTCCAGCATCTCCATGGATGGGGTGGTCGTCATCGGCGAGGGTGAGAAGGACAACGCCCCCATGCTCTACAACGGGGAACGCATCGGTGACGGCAATCCGCCCAAGGCCGACATCGCCGTGGACCCGATCGACGGGACCACCCCCACCGCCCTGGGTCGGGGTGGTGCGCTGGCGGTGATCGCCGTGTCCGAAGAGGGCACCATGTTCGACCCGGGACCGTGCGTGTACATGGAGAAACTGGCCGTGGGGGCCCGTTCGGCCGGGAGCATCGACATCACCCGGTCCATCGAGGAGAACCTGGCCGCGGTGGCCAAGTCCAAGGGGACCTCGGTCCGGGACCTGGCCGTGGCCATTCTCGACCGACCCCGCCATGCCGAGCTGATCGCCTCGGTGCGGGCCACCGGGGCGCGGATCCGCCTGATCACCGACGGCGACGTGGCCGGGGCCATCGCCACGTCGTGGCCGGACACCGGGGTGGACCTGTTGGTGGGCATCGGCGGGACTCCGGAGGGAGTCATCGCCGCCGCCGCCCTCAAGTCGATGGGGGGCGAGATCCAAGGACGGCTGTGGCCCCGGGACGATGCGGAGCGGCAGGCCGCCCTGGACGCCGGCTACGACCTCGACGCCGTCCTCACCACGGATGACCTGGTGCGGGGGGACAACTGCTTTTTCGCCGCCACTGGTATCACGGACGGCGAGCTGCTCAACGGGGTCCGCTACGACGAGTTCGGAGCCACCAGTCAGTCCCTGGTCATGCGGTCGAAATCGGGAACCGTCCGCCTCATCGAGGCCCGACACCCGCTCCACAAGCTGGCCGAGTACAGCGCCATCGAGTTCGGCTGAGTCGTCGGCGTCGACGGCGGCGGTCGACGGCGGTCGACGGCGGTCGACGGCCGGGTCGGCCGCGGGGTCGGCTCCAGGGGGTTCGATGGGATCGGCCGGGTCCGTCGCCGAGCGAGTCGGCGCGTCGAGGGCTAGGGCCGGGGGGTGGGGGCCTCGTCCAGCACGTGCTCGGTCCATCCGGCACCGTCCCAGTACCGGAGCCGGGCCCGGTCGGAGGGATCGGGATACCAGTCGGCCGGGATCCCCGAGGAGCGACCCGCCGCTGTGGGTGCACCCTGCCCCGCCGCCACCGGACCGGGTCGGACCCGCAGTTCAAACCGGCCATCGTCGTCGGACCCCGGGGCGGCGGGAGCCACGCCGGGCGACTCGGTCGATCCGGGCGACCCGGGCGGCTCGGTCGACCACGACGGTCCCGCACCGTTGCGTCCCGGTGTCTCCGTGACGTCGTGGTCGGTCACCGGCACGGGGACCACCGGCCCCGGGGACGGCGAGGCCTGGGGACCGCCGGGGCCAGGAGGATCCGGCTCCCACCGGGTACCGTCCCAGTAACGGATCTCGTCGGGGTTCGAGGCGTTGCGGTACCAGCCGGCCGGTCGGGCCGGCTGCGCCTCGAATCCGGTCTCCACCGGAGCCGGCGTCGGGGCGGCCGGCCCCGGCGCGGAGAACGAGGTGGATGCGGCGGCCGGGGGCGTTCCCTGATCGTTGGGGAGGGGATCCTCGGTCACGTCGTTCCCGTCCGCCACCCACTCGGTGGCGCGGCCGTCCGAGTACAGACGGAACTGGTGCCGGCCGGTTGGATCGGAGAGCCACTGCTGCCCCTGGTCGACTGCCATGTCCGCTCCTCACGGGCCGCCCTACGGGGGCGATGCTAACGGGAGATCCGCCCGGTGTGAAATAGGCCGGGGGGGCGTTCAGGCGCTGATGACCAGACCGCTCCACTGAGGCACGGAACGGGCCGTTCGGACGGTCACGGTCGACGTTATGGTGGTCGTCCCGCCACGGAGCGCGGTGTAGTACGCCGTCCGGGTTCCGTCGGGCAGCAGGGAGTCCGACACCAGGGCCAGCCGGCCCGTCGGAGCGATCTGCGTCGGGTCGGTGGCGTGATGGGCGAAGGGAGAACGCGGCACGCCCACCGCCACACAACCCCCGCGGGGAATACGCACCACTGGCACGGGCACCGAATCCCTCAGCACCAGGTGGACGATGGACCGGGCGCCCGGACAGCCGGGCGCGGACGCCTCGTTGGTACCCCGGGCCGGACCCGCCGAGCAGGCTGACACACCGAGTCCGATGACCAGGCACGCTCCGAGGACACCCGGCCGGAACCTGCCCGCGTCGACCGCCAAGGGGTGGGCCCGTCGACTCAGGCGGTGGCCGACGCGGTGACGTCGACCGCCTCCAGACGCACCTCGGCCCGTCGCAGCTCGGCCTGGGCCTCCGCCCACTCGGCGTCCGGCTGGTCCCCGTCCGGGGAACCGGGGGCGGCACCGGCCGTCTGACGGCCGGCAGCACCCAGCTCGGCGATCCGAGCCTCGGCCGCCTCCAGCGCCACCCGGGCCCGGTCGACATCGATCTCCTCGGCCAGCTCGGCCACCCCGATCAGCAGGGTGACCCGGGACGTCGGGGTGTCCGGGTCGTCCTCCCCCCCGACCACGTGCGTCTCGACCTGTACGAATCCGCCATGGACCGCCACCCGCAGCTCCTCGCCCTCCTGCCGCACCACCCGGACCACGCCGGGTTCGACCGTGCCGACCAGCGGGGTGTGGCCGGCCAGGAAGCTGACGTCACCCTCCCCGGTACGCAGGATCACTTCGGAGGCCAGTCCCGAGACGAGCACCCGCTCCGGGGTGACCAGGTTGATGGTGAACAGGCTGCTGTCGGCCACGTCGATCGGTACCCGGTCAGTCGTTCTCGAGGGAATGGGCCTTGGCCAGCACCGACTCGGCGCCGCCCACGTTGAGGAAGGCCTGCTCGGGGATCTCGTCCAGCTCTCCGTTGACCAGAGCCTCGAAACTCTCCACGGTCTCCTCGACCGGGACGGTGACACCCTTCAGACCGGTGAACACCTCGCCCACGTTGAACGGCTGGGACAAGAAGCGTTGGATCTTCCGGGCCCGGGTCACGGTCACCCGGTCTTCCTCGGAGAGCTCGTCGAGCCCGAGGATGGCGATGATGTCCTGGAGTTCCTTGTACCGCTGGAGGACACCCTGGACCCGACGGGCCACGTCGTAGTGGCGCTCCCCGACGATCTCCGGGGCCAGGATGTTCGATGTCGACGACAGGGGATCGACGGCTGGGTAGATACCCAGCGAGGCGATGTCCCGGGACAACTCGGTGGTGGCGTCGAGGTGGGTGAAGGTGGTGAACGGCGCGGGGTCGGTGTAGTCGTCGGCCGGCACATAGACCGCTTGGAGGGAGGTGATCGAACGCCCCCGGGTGGAGGTGATCCGCTCTTGGAGCTGGCCCATCTCGTCGGCCAGCGTGGGCTGGTAGCCGACGGCCGAGGGCATCCGGCCGAGCAGGGTGGAGACCTCGGAGCCGGCCTGCACGAAGCGGAAGATGTTGTCCACGAACAACAGCACGTCCTGGTTCTTCACGTCCCGGAAGTACTCGGCCATGGTCAGGGCGGCCAGGGCCACCCGGAGACGGACGCCGGGGGGCTCGTCCATCTGGCCGTAGACCAGGGCGGCCTTCTCGATCACGCCAGACTCCTGCATCTCGATCCAGAGGTCGGTGCCCTCGCGGGTCCGCTCCCCCACCCCGGCGAAGACCGACACACCGCCGTGGTTGGTGGCCACCCGGTTGATCATCTCCTGGATCAGAACGGTCTTGCCCACGCCGGCCCCGCCGAACAGGCCGATCTTGCCACCCTGCACGTAGGGCTCGAGCAGGTCGATCACCTTGATTCCCGTCTCGAACAT
The DNA here is from genome assembly GCA_963833585.1 of uncultured Acidimicrobiaceae bacterium. Classification (GTDB taxonomy): domain Bacteria; phylum Actinomycetota; class Acidimicrobiia; order Acidimicrobiales; family RAAP-2; genus Bog-756. Next base: position 66,757 of record CAWHYF010000006.1, read on the forward strand.
CACCGCCCGGGGCTCGAGGGTGTCGAAGGACGGGGCCGAGCGGTGGATCTCCCAGTGGTCCTCGGCCTCGCCGATGGAATCGGTGTCGAGAGGCTGGCCCAGCACGTTGAACACGTGACCCAGCACGGCGTCCCCCACCGGCACGGTGAGACCGTGGCCCAGGTTGCGCACCTCGGCGCCGCGGGTCAGGCCGTCGGTGGCCTTCAGGCAGATGCACCGCACGCGGCCGTCGCCGATCTGCTGGGCCACCTCGGCCACGATGAGCTCCTTGTTGCCCTCGAGGGTCACGTCCACCTCGACGGCGCCGTTGATCTCGGGGAGGGCGTGAGGAGGGAATTCGACGTCGATGACCGGCCCGGCGATGGCCACCACCCGCCCGGAGGGGAGCGTGGTGGTTTCGGTGGGCTGAGGTGCGGTGGTCGTCATGATGTTGTGCTTTCCTTCGGTTGTTGGCGTGTCCGGCGCGGCGGTCAGACCCGGGCCTCGATGACCAGCCCGCCCTCGTCGTCGTCGGCTCCGGCCCGGAGGGCCTCGGCGCCGCCGACGATCTCCATGATCTCGGTGGTGATGCTGTCCTGGCGGGCCCGGTTCATGATCCGCGAGTACTTCTTGATCAATTCACCGGCGTTGTCGGTGGCGGCGGCCATGGCCCGTTGGCGGGCGGTGACCTCCGAGGCCGCCGCCTCCAGCAGGGCGCCGAAGATCTCGGTCTCGGCCGCCCGGGGGGCCAAGGACTCCAGCAGGATGGCGGCGTCGGGCTCGAACTCGGTGTAGCCCTGGGGCCCCTCGGCGGTGGCCGGGGCCGGCTCACCCTCGGCGGCCTCGGCGGTGTCCCGGGGATCCACCAGGGGGAGCAGTTGACGTACTTCCACCTGCTGGCTGCCGGCCGACAGGAAACGGGTGGTGGCGATCATCACCTGGTCCACCTCGCCGTTGACGAACGGGGTGAGCACCGCGCTGGCCACCGCCCGGGCATCGGTGAAGGTGGGTCGCTCGCTCATCCCGGTGAAGGCCTGTTCGACGGCCAGGCCCCGGTAACGGAAGTAGCCCTGGGCCTTCTTGCCCACGGTGAACAGGCGCCATTCGGTGCCGTCCGAGTCGAGGCCGCGCAGCAGGCGTTCGGTGGCCCGGAACACGAACGTGTTGTACCCGCCGCACAGGCCACGGTCGGCCACCACCGAGAGCACCGCCACCCGCTGGACCTGTTCGGGGGTGCCGAGCAGACGACCGGCGGCGACAGGGTCGCCGAGGGCCGTCTCCAGCACGATGCGGGCCATGCCCTGCTGGTAGGGCTGGGCCGCGGCGATCCGGCCCTGGGCCCGTACGATCTGGGACGCCGCGATGAGCTCCATGGCCTTGGTGATCTTCTTGGTCGACTGGATGCTCCTGATCCGTCGACGGAGGATCCGCTCCTGACCTCCGGCCACGGATCAGCCGCCCTGGCCGGTGTCGAAGGTGTCGGTGAAGGTCTTGAGGGCGATGGCCAGGGCGTCGCCCTCGGGCAGCGTGCCGGACTCGCGGATGTGCTGCAGCAGGTCGGCGTGGTTGGCCCGGAGGTAGCTACGGAGCTCGGACTCGAACCGCTGCACCTCGGAGACCGGCACGTCGTCCACGTACCCCTCGGAGCCGGCGTAGATCACCGCCACCTGTTCCTCCACCGGGACGGGCTGGTTCAGGCCCTGCTTCAGCAGCTCGGTGAGCCGGTAGCCGCGGTCCAGCTGGGCCTGGGACACCTTGTCCAGCTCCGATCCGAAGGTGGCGAAGGCCTCGAGCTCCCGGAACTGGGCCAGGTCCAGCTTCAGGGTGCCGGAGACCGCCTTCATGGCCTTGATCTGGGCCGCGCTCCCCACCCGGCTGACCGAGATGCCCACGTTGATGGCCGGACGGACGCCGGCGTAGAACAGCTCCGACTCCAGGAACACCTGCCCGTCGGTGATGGAGATCACGTTGGTGGGGATGTAAGCGGAGACGTCGCCGGCCTTGGTCTCGATGATCGGCAGGGCGGTCAGCGATCCCCCGCCCTCGGCGTCGGACAGCTTGGCTGCCCGCTCCAGCAGCCGGCTGTGCAGGTAGAACACGTCGCCCGGGTAGGCCTCACGACCCGGGGGGCGCCGGAGGAGGAGGGACATCTGGCGGTAGGCCTCCGCCTGCTTGGACAGGTCGTCATAGACGATGAGGGCGTGCTCGCCGTGGTCCATCCAGTGGGCACCCATGGCGCAGCCGGCGTAGGGGGCGAGGTACTTGAACGGGGCCGGATCGGCGGCCCCGGCCAGCACCACCACGGTGTACTCGAGGGCACCGTACCGCTCCAGGGTGGCCACGGTCTGGGCCACCGAGGACTCCTTCTGGCCGATGGCCACGTAGATGCACTTCACCCCCAGGCCCTTCTGGTTGAGGATGGTGTCCACCGCCACCGTGGTCTTCCCGGTCTTGCGGTCGCCGATGATCAGCTCCCGCTGTCCCCGGCCGATGGGGGTCATGGCGTCGATGGCCTTGATGCCGGTCTGCAGCGGCTCGGAGACCGGCTGGCGGCGCACGATCCCGGGAGCCTGCACCTCGAGGCGGCGGGTCTCGGAGGTGTCGATCGGGCCCTTCCCGTCCAGCGGCTCGCCCAGGGCGTTGACCACCCTCCCCAGCAGCGCATCGCCCACCCGCACCGAGAGGATGCGACCGGTGGCCTTGACCAGCTGCTCCTCCTCGAGTCCGGTGTCGTCCCCGAGGATCACCGCCCCGATGGTCTCCTCATCGAGGTTGAGGGCCAGACCCTCGGTGCCGCTCTCGAACTCCAGGATCTCGTTGACGGCCGCGCCGGGCAGGCCGGTGATCCGGGCGATCCCGTCGCCCACTTCGACGATGCGTCCCACCTGTTCGGTCCCCACCTCGGGGGTGTACTCGTCCACGTACCGCCGGAGAGCATTGCTGATCTCTTCGGCGTTGATGGTCAATTCAGCCATCGGCTGGTTTCCTTCCCTCTGGGATCTGGTAGGCCGCCTCGGAGACGAGGAGGTGCTCCTTCAATTCGTCCAAACGGTGGCGCGCCGACCCGTCCACCAGCAGGTCGCCGACCTGCACGACCACGCCACCCAGGAGCTCGGGCTGGATGGTGACCTGGAGCTCGACCGGGTTGCCGGCCAGGCGGGCCAGGGCCTCACTGAGCTCCTGGCGCTGCTCCCCGGAAACCTGGTCGGCCGCCTGGACGTGGGCCACCCGCCAGCCCCGGGCCAGGGCCGCCGCCTCGACCAGGACGTCCAGGGTGGCCACGATGTCCCGGGCCCGCCCGCCCCGCACGGCGTAGGCGGCCAGCCGTCGGGTGGCCGGGAGCACCTTGTCCCCCAACAGGTCGGCGATGACCTCCTGTCGAAGGGCCACGGGCAGGTCACGGTCCCCGAGGGCATGTCGGAGTGGCCGGCTGGACTCCACGGTACGGGCGAAACGGAACAGCTGGTCTTCGATCTCCTCGAGGTCCTCCACGGAGACCTCCTCGAACACCGCGGCGGCGTAGCCGGAGACCCGGTTGCGAGAGCCCAGACGGCCGAGGACGATCTCGTCCTCGGTATCGGGGGACGCCGCCCCGCGCCCGACCGCCATCCGGATCTGGGTGGACAGCCAACGGAAGGACGCCTCCACCTCGGAGGCCGGCACCACCGTGACCGCCTGGTGGACCAGTCGTCGCGCCTCGGGGCGGACCTTTCCCTGGAGGAGGTCGTCGAGGACGGCGCGGCGCGAGGCCACGGGCACCGATCCGTCGTTGATGGCCAGGGCCAGGTCGTTGTGGGTCTCGATCAGCTCGGCCACGGCCTGCAGCTCGGACGCCGCCTCCTCCAGGGCGCCGGCCTCGGCCAGCGACTCCTCCATGGCGGCCAGATAGCCTTGGAGGGCAGGGTTCACCGACAGCCCCCCATCCCGGTCCGGCCGGCGGCCACGATCACCGACCGCCCCCGGCGGCACCCGCGGCGGCCCCGGTGGTGGTCTCCGCCCGTACGGCGGCGATGGCCTCGTCGATCAGATCCTGGTGGTCGGCGGCCCGGATCTCCCGGCCGATGACCCGCTCGGCGGCGGCCAGGACGATCTCGCCGACCCGGGCGGTCACCTCCTCGACGGCGGCCCGACGGGCCGTGGCCACCTCGGCCTCGGCCTCGGCGAGGATCCGGGCCTCGACCTCCCGGGCCCGCTCCTCGGCGGTGGCCACCAGGCGCTCGGCGGTGGTGTTGGCCTGGCCCACGATCTCGCGGGCGTGGGCCCGGGCCTGCTCCAGGGCCGCCCTCCGTTCCACGTCGGCCTCCTCGGCGTCGGCCTTGGCCTTGTCGGCGGCCTCCAGCTCGCCCCGGATCTGCTCCTGCCGTTCGGTCAGGACCTTGTTCAGCACCGGGAGAACCTTCTTGGCGATGACGGCCACCACCACGATGAAGGCCAGGAGCACGACGATGAACGTCCCGTTGGGGACGAGGAAGTTACTGGTGGCGAGGGTCACGGCGGTCATCCTTCGTTCGCTCGGTCGGATGTGGTCGGGCGCGGGCCGTCCGGCGGACGCACCGACGGTGCGGTCGTCGCGGGCCGGTCCACGGACGCCACGGAGGTCCTACTTGCCCAGGGAGAAGACGAACAGGGCGGCGAAGACCAGGTTGATGAAGTAGGCGGCCTCGCACAGACCCACCGTCAGGAACATGATGGTGGTCAGTCGGCCCTGGGCCTCGGGCTGGCGGGCGATGCCGGCGATCGTCTGGCTACCGGCGAGGCCGTCACCGATGGAGGCGCCCACCGCTCCTCCGCCCAGCGCCAGCCCGGCGCCGACCATGGCACCGGCGATCTTGATCGCACTGTCCAACGATGCGTCTGCTGCCATTGTTTCCTTCTCCTTTGGTGAGGTTGTCGAGATCGTGTGGCGGACAGGACGAGGAACTACCGCTCGGCCCGGCCGCAGGCTGACTTAGGCGTCGATGTACTCGCCGTCCTTGACGTGCTCCTCGTCGGGGGCCATGGCCGTGTCGAAGTAGAGGATGGTGAGGAGGGCGAAGATGAAGGCCTGGATGGCGCCGATGGCCATGTCGAACAGCTTCCAGATGACCGTGAACGGCACCGACAGGACGGCACCGATCGGTGCAGGTCCGAGCTTCCAGATGACCAGCGAGGCCAACAGGGAGAGCATCAGTCCGCCGGCGAACAGGTTGCCGAACAGACGGAGGGTCAGTGTGACCGGCTTGACCAGTTCCTCCACCCCGTTCATGAACAGGTTGACGAAGAAGAGCTTGGGGGGGAACGGCCGGGTGAAGTAGTGGCGGAAGTACCCGCCGACCCCCCGGTTCTTGATGGCGGCCCGGTGGACCAGGACGATCACGAAGAGCGCCATGGCCAGGGGGAGGTTGACGTCACTGGTGGGTGCCGGCAGCCAATCGTAGGTGCTGCCGATGCTCAGCACTTCGAACAGGTTGCAGGTGAAGATGAACACGAACAGGGTGAGGGCCAAGGGGACCACGTTGGCCCCCCGGGGCCCGATGGTGTCGTCGACCTGCTTCTGCACCGCGCCGACGGCCAGCTCCCAGAGGAGCTGGAACTTGCCCGGCACGCCACTGGTGGCCTTCTTGCGCAGGATCAGACCCATGGTGATGACGATGGCGGCGGCGATGAGGGTCGCCCAGACGATGTCGATGTCGATGGTCAGGGGACCGAGGTGTACCTGAGGATGGACTCCCGGGGTGATGTCGATACCGAGCATCGGGGTGCTCACCAGGTGGCCACCGAACAACGACATGGTGTCAAACACCGCCCCGGGTGTCGTCGGCCGATCCCACCGGCGGTGGAGCGGATGGGCCGATGTTCTCGTCGATCACACTGGCGTTGATCACGTCGTCCATGGTGGGCATGGGACCCGCCTTGGCCATGGAGCGGGCCACGTTGGCGATGAGCACCACCTGGAAGACGGCCAGTCCGGCGAGGATGCCGAAGCCGAGTTGGTGGGAGATCGTCATCAGCCCGAGGGTGATCACGGTGATGATGGCCAACCGCCCGAAGGTGTTGATGGCCAGCGGGCGCCTCTTGTTCTGCACCCCGCTGGCGCTGACCCGGGCCACCGATTGACCGATCATCCGGAAGTTGAGGGTGCCGAGGCCCAGCCCGATGCAGGCCCCGAGGCCCAGGAGCGGCTTGTCAAAGGAGACGCAGGCCACCAGGGCGGCCACCCCCACCACCAGCACCATGGCCACGGTGCGCTTGGCCACATCGGGCACGTTGGGCAATTCGAAGTGGGCGAACACGGCTGCGCTACTCCCCCGCCCGGGCGGGGGCCGCGGCTGGGGTGGAAGGGGCTACCGGGACCGGTGCGGCCCCGCTCACAGCAGCCGTCGCACTCGGGACACGGTGATCAGTACGGCGGCGGCGATGCCGAGGACCAGGCCCACCAGGGTGAACCACGGACTGGTGCCGAGCCACCGGTCGACCCCATAGCCCAGACCGGTCAGCCCCACCAGGGCCACGGCCACCGTGAGCCCGAGCGTCAGGAACTCCACCGCGCCGGCCGGCACCGTCCGATCCGGGGCGTCCGGCGGCGGTTCCGGTCCGGGGTCGGGAACAGTGGTGGGGTCGTCCATGGTCGGGCCGTGCCGCGTCAGGGTGTCTGAGAGTGTGGAGCTTCACGAGTGGTTCCAGAGATCACGCAGTGGTTCGGCTGGTAGTGGCAGTCGAGTGGCCGGCCCGCTCGATGCCCGCCAACGTGGCAACCGGCCTGCAATTCACGGGAAGCATCATCGCACCTCCGGGGCCGTGGCGGCAAAACGTGGGAAACACTCTGTTCACTGTTCCTCCGGGCGCCATCCGGGTCGACGGCCACGGGGACGGCCCGGGGGTGGGGAGGGCGTCGGACCGGGGGCCTCGGCCCGACCGGCTCAGCCCGGGCCCTCCTGACCGGCCACGGTGAGCGGGACCCCGGTCGGTGACGGGGCGTCCGTCCCCGCCGGCTGTGCGTCCCCCGCCTCCCGCGGCCCAGGGGCCGGACCACCGGGTGCGGCGGTAACAGGGGGCCCGGGGCGAGTCTCGAGGACCGGGTCGCCGGAACCGGGGCCCTCGCCGGGCGGTCCAGGGTCGGCGGCATCGGTCCCGGTGTCGGTCTCTCGACGCAGGGACGGATGGAACAGGGTGTAGAGGATGACCCCCAGGGCCAGGGCCCCGAAGGGGATGACCGCGTTCACGCTGGAGATGTACAGCGGGAACAGGATGAAGCCGGACAGCAGCAACGTCCAGGCCCACAGGATGAGCACGCTCCGACGGTGCCCGTGACCCAGCCGCAGCAGCCGGTGGTGGAGGTGGTTCTTGTCCGGCGTGGAGAACCCGGTGCGATTGGCGGTACGCCGGACGAAGGCGAAGGCCATGTCCACGATGGGGACCCCGAGGATGAAGAACGGAATGAACAGGGGTGCGAAGAAGAAGTAGGTCTGGCCGCTGCGGCCGGCCACGCCCCCCACGGCTCCCGCCGAGCGTCCTCCGATGAGCATGGTGGACGCTGCCATCAGGAGTCCGAGCAGCAGGGCGCCGGCGTCGCCCATGAAGATCCTGGCCGGGTGGAAGTTGTGGGGCAGGAACCCCAGGCAGATGCCACAGGTGATCACCGCGATGAGAGGTCCGATGTTGTCGGCCTGGAGGTTCCCCAGGTGCTGGAGGTGGAGTCCGTAGACGGCCAGGGCTCCCGAGGCGATGGCCACCACCCCGGCGGCCAGGCCGTCCAGCCCGTCGATCAGGTTGACGGCGTTGGTGATGGCGATCACCCAGAGGGCGGTGAGCAGCGGAGTCCACTCCGGGGACAGGAGGACCGTCCCGGCCAGAGGGACCTTGAACTGGAACCAGGTCACCCCCATGAAGTAGAGGATCGTGGCGGCCAGCACCTCACCGGCCACCTTGGCCGGGGCCGACATGTCCCGGAAGTCGTCGATCAGTCCCACCACGAAGATGGCAGCGGCCCCGAGGATGAGGCCGAGCGGCTCGGAGGAGCCGCGGAACAGGGGGGCGAGGGCCGGGATCGAGGCGGCCACGGCCCAGGTCACCAGCATCGCCACGAACATGGCCGCTCCGCCTGCCGCCGGGGTCACCGACTGATGGATCTTCCGCTCGTCGGGCTGGGCCGTGTAACCGATCTGCACCGCGATCCGCCGCACCGGGAAGGTCAGGACCCAGGACGACACGGCCGCCACCACCAGCAGGACGCCGTACCAGTTGAGCGGTACGACAGCGCTCATCCGAGCTCCTGTCCCGCTGCGATCACGTCCCGCCCAGGGTCGGGTACGGGGGGAAGCCGGCGCACAGGTCGCGCACCTCGGCCCGGATGGCGTCCAGCGCCCCCTCGTCGTGGCGACGGTGCAGGGTTCGGCCGATCAGGCGGCCCACGAGGGCGAACTCCGCCTCGCCCATTCCGACGGTGGTCTGGGCGGCCGAGCCCAACCGGAGGCCCGAGGTGATGAAGGCCGAGCGGGGGTCGTCAGGAATGGTGTTCCGGTTGCAGGTGATGCCGGCCCGGTCGAGCACCTCCTGGGCCTCCTTGCCGGTCAGCTCCCCGTCAAAGGTCCGCAGATCCACCAGGACCTGGTGGTTCTCGGTCCCACCGGACACCAGGCGGAAGCCTTGCTCGATGAGGGACCGGCCGAGGGCGGCGGCGTTGGCCACCACCTGGGCCGCGTAGGTGCGGAAGGAGGGTTGGGACGCTTCGGCGAAGGCCACGGCCTTGGCCGCGATGACGTGCTCGAGCGGGCCTCCCTGCAGGCCGGGGAAGACCGCGCTGTCCACCGCCTTGGCCAGCTCGGCGGTGGACAGGATGGCCCCGCCCCTCGGGCCCCGCAGCGTCTTGTGGGTGGTGAAGGTGACCACGTCGGCCACCCCCACCGGCGAGGGGTGGACGCCCCCGGCGATGAGCCCGGCCGGGTGGGCGGCGTCGAACATGAAGCGCGCCCCCACCGAGTCGGCGATCTCCCGGAAGGGCAGCGGGTCGATGATCCGGGCGTAGGCGGTGGAGCCGGCCACGATGAGGGCGGGTCGCTCCCGGCGGGCCACGTCGGCCACCTGGTCGAAGTCGATGATCTCCCCCGGCTTGTCCGGGTCGTCGGATGCGGCCGACACCCCGTAGGAGACGAAACGCCACACCTTGGAGGTGATGCTGGCCGGCGAGCCGTGGGTCAGATGGCCGCCGTGGTCGAGGCGCATGGCCAGGATGGTGTCGCCCGGCTCCAGCAGGGCCTGGTAGACGGCGAGGTTGGCGTTGGCTCCGGCATGGGGCTGGACGTTGGCGTGTTCCGCCCCGAACAGCGCGCACAGGCGTTGGCGGGCCAGGTCCTCCACTTGGTCGATGACCTGGTTCCCCCCGTAGTAGCGCCGCCCGGGGTACCCCTCGGCGTACTTGTTGGTGAGGATCGAGCCCGAGGCGGCCAGCACCGCGGGCGAGGTGAAGTTCTCGGAGGCGATGAGCTGCAGGGTGGTCGACTGGCGCACGGCCTCCTCACCCAGCAGGCGGGAGATCTCGGGATCACCGGTCAGCCACTCGTCGAAGGGCGAGGCGGGTGCAGGGGTGGTCACGTGGGGCTACGACCTTTCCGGGCTGTCGGAGCGGGCGGCGTCGAGGGCGGCGAGCTGGTCGAGGCGGGCCTGGTGGTGGCCATCCTGGAACTCGGCGGCGAAGAAGGCGTCGACGGCGTCGGTGGCCTCGGCCGCTCCGAGGATTCGACCCCCCAGGCAGATGACGTTGGCGTCGTTGTGCCGGCGGGCCAGCGAGGCGGTGGTGACGTCATGGACCACGGCGGCCCGGATACCGGGCACCTTGTTGGCCGCCATGCCGATCCCGATGCCGGTGCCGCACACGCAGATCCCGCGGTCGACCCGGCCGTCGGCCACGGCCCGGCCCACCGCGGTGCCGAAGACCGGGTAGTCCACGGAGACGTCGGGCCGGTCGGTCCCGAGGTCGACGACCTGGTGACCGGCGTCGGCCAGGTACTTGGCCAGCGTGGCCTTCAGGTCGAACCCGGCATGATCCGATCCCACGGCGATCCGCATGACCCGAGTGTACCGACGGGGAATCGCCGCCGAGGGCGCCACGGTACGCTCGTGGGGTCCATGGCGCTCGACCCCTGCACCCCGGTCATCGTCGGCGTGGGCCAGGTGACCAACCGGCCCGACCCCGAGGCAGGCGGGTCGCTGGCCGAGCGGCCCGAGCCCATCGGCCTGATGGTGGACGCGGTGCGTGCCGCGGTGGAGGACTGCGACGCCGTCGGCCCGGGCGGGTCGGCCCCCACCGGCCGCCGGCTGCTCAGCCGCATCCAGTCGCTGCGGGTGGCCAACCCGCTGAGCTGGCACTACGAGAACCCCGGGCTGTTGGTCTCCGAGGCCCTGGGCATCGAGCCGGCCCAGCTGATGGTGACCACCACCGGGGGGAACAACCCCCAGAGCCTGGTCAACGCCACCGCCCTGGCCATCGGCCGGGGCCAGCTGGAGGTGGCGGTCCTGGTCGGGGCGGACTGCGTCTACACCCGGGCCGCCCACCGCCGTCACAGTGACCGACCCCTGCTGCCCTGGACGGTGCAGCCGGGCGGGACCCGCCGACCCCTGGTGTTCGGGAACGACCGGCGGCCCACCACGGACGCCGAAGAGGAGCGGGGCCTCGATCTGCCCATCCATGTCTTCCCGCTGTTCGAGAACGCACTGCGGGCCGAGTCCGGCCGCTCCCTGGGGGACCAGCGGGCCCGGATCGGGGCGCTGTGGGCCCGGTTCTCCCAGACGGCGTCGGGCAACCCCTACGCCTGGCTCCCCCGGGCCCGGACCGCCGACCAGATCACCGAGGTCACCGAGGCCAACCGGATGATCGCCTACCCCTACACCAAGCTGCTCACGGCCAACATGCAGGTGGACCAAGGCGCCGCCCTCATGGTGTGCTCGGTGGGGGCGGCCCGTTCGGCGGGCATCGACGAGGACCGTTGGGTCTTCCCCCTGGCCGGAGCGGACGCCGACGACCACTGGTTCCTCTCCCACCGGTTGGACTTCCACTCCTCGCCGGCCATCCGGCTGGCCGGGGCGTCGGCCCTGGCCCTGGCGGACACCACGGTCGAGCAGTTGGGACCGGTCGATCTCTACTCCTGCTTCCCGTCGGCGGTGCAGATCGCCGCCCACGAGTTGGGGCTTCCCGACGACGACCCGGAGCGGGCCCTGACCGTGACCGGCGGCCTCACCTTCAGCGGCGGACCGGGCAACAACTACGGCACGCACGCCGTGGCCTCGGTGGTGGCCGCCCTCCGGTCCGAGCCGGGGGCCCGGGGCCTGGTCACCGGCCTCGGTTGGTACTCCACCAAGCACAGTGTGGGGATCTACGGCACCGCACCGCGATCGGGCGCCCCGGGGAGCGGCGGGCCGCCGCGGCTCCCCGAGGGCACGGTGGTGGAGGAGGCCGGGGACTTCGCCTGGGCCAACCCTCAGGCCGCGGTGGGAGCCCTCCCCCAGACCGCGCCGGACGCCGATGCCGCTGGCGAGGTGACCGTCGAGACCTACTCGGTGGCCTACGGGAGGACCGGGTCGCCCGAGCGGGCCGTGGTGGCCTGCCTCACCCCGGAGGGCCGGCGGGCGTGGGCCAATGTCATCGACCCCGACCAGCTGGCCCTCCTGGTCACCGAGGAAGGCTGCGGAAGGCTGGGCCACCTCCGACCAGGGGGTCTGGTGGACCTGACCTGAGCGGGACGGTGCCCGGGCCCGGCGGCCTCAGGTGGCCCCGGCGGCCACGGTTGGCGGAGCGCCCGAATTGGGATAGCGGTGCTTGAAGACGGCGTAGGCGAACGGCCCGGACATCAGCGGAAGCCAGTACGAGGCCAGCCGGTAGGCCAGGGTGGCCAACACCGCCTGGGCGCCGTCCAACCCGGCCAGGACCAGGAGTCCACTGAGGCTGGCCTCGACGATCCCGAGCCCGCCGGGGGTGATGGGCACCAGACCGATGATTCCGGCCACGGCATAGGCCAGCAGGATGAGAGACGGCCGGGGATGGGCCCCCACGGCGAACACCGAGAACAGCAGGCACAGGTAGTCGAAGGCCAGGCGTCCGGCCGAGAGCAAGGTGGCCTGCCACCACTGCTGGCCGAGCACGGCGCGGATCAGGTCCCGCTGCTCGATCAGCCGTTCGGGCAGCCCGCTGATGGGCGCACGCTTCCTGAGCACCCGGTTGCGCACCGCCTGGGCCCAGGTCCCGGCCTGGCGCAGCGGGGCGTCGAAGACCATGACCCAGGCGCCGAGGCCGACGAAGAGGACGAAACCGATGGCGCCGACGATGGCCGCCGTGGCCAGGCCCCGGGGGACCGGCGAGCCGAACAGCACCGCCGGCAGCACGAAGACCGGCAGCGCCAGCAGGCCGCCGATGCCCAGGAACGAGAAGGCGGTGAGGCCGCCCACCGCGTCCGTGGCGTCCATCCCGCTGACCCCCAGCATCCGGAATTGCACGGCCGCCCCGGCCGCCGCCCCGCCCGGGACGATGAGGGAGATGGCGTTGCCGGCCAGCTGGGCGGTGATCACCGGGAACCAGGCCTTGGTGCGCAGTGCGATGCGCTGGAGGGAGAAGGTGCAGGCGAAGTGGGCGACCTCGGCCACCAGGGCCGGTACGAACCACAGCAGGTCCAGCGTCTCCAGCCGCGGCCACGAGTGGAACACGGCGAAGAGCTCGGGCAGCACCAGGTACAGGGCCACCCCGGCCACCAGCACCACGATGAGCCGCTTGACCAGGGCCTTCCAGTTGAAGGTCTGGTGCTGCTGCTCCTCGAACTGGGCCTGGAACGACCGGGTCCGGGACCCCCCGACCGGGGGTGTGTCGGCCGTCACCCGGTCCGGACCTCACCTCGTCGCCCAGTGGCAGCCATCGAGCAGACCGGTCAGCCCTCGGCGAGGGCGGCGGCGGCCGCGAACATGATGGTGCCTCCCCGGAGGTCGCCCTGCAGTCCGCTGTCCATCCGGTTCATCACGTAGCACACGGTGAGCCGGGCCTCGAGGTCCATCACGATCAGCGAACCGCCGTACCCGCCCCAGTAGCAGGCCCGCGGGCCGATGGGCATCAGCCCGTGGCGCAGCCCGTAGCCCATCCCGAACCGGTTCTCCAACCCGAGCACCAGATCCGTGCCGTGGGCCTGCTCGTCGAAGATGGGCTCGCACCCCTTCTCGGAGAGGAGCCGAACCCCGCGTGCCTCGCCGCTGCCCGCGATGACCGACTGGACCAGGGCCACCGACATGGCGTTGCCGTGGCCGTTGGCCGCCGGGATCTCGGCGCGGCGCCACCAGCCGTTGCGGGGATAGGTGGCGTCGAGGAGCGGATTGGTCATGGTCCGGATGGCGATCCGGGTGGGATTCAGCTCGGCCATGTCCACCGGCGGAGGCGGGATCACGAACGCCACCCGGTGGTCCTCCGAAGCGGGCAACCCGATGTGGAAGTCGGCGCCCAGCGGGGCGGCCACCTCGCGGGCGAACCACGACCCGATGGTCTCTCCGGTGATCCGGCGCACCACCTCGCCGATCAGGTATCCCTGGGTCACGGCGTGGTAGCCCGAGGCGGTGCCCGGCTCCCACCAGGGCTCCTGGGCGGCCAGGAGCGAGGTGCACCGGTCCCAGTCGGCCAGCTGCTCGGACCGGAGCGGCTCGGTCCAGCCCGGCAGGCCGGCGGTATGGCCCATCAGGTGGCGGACCTGGACCTGCTCCTTGCCGGCGGCCGCGAATTCCGGCCAGTACTCGGCCACCGGCGCGTGGAAGTCGAGCTCACCGCGATCGGCCAGCATCAGGGTGCAGAGGAAGGTCATGGTCTTGGTGGTGGACCACACGTTGGTGAGGGTGTCCTCCCGCCACGGTGCCGAGTGGGCCTCGTCGACGAAACCGCCCCAGACGTCCACCACCGGTTGCCCGTCCAGCAGCACCGCCACCGAGGCCCCCACATCGGTGCCGGCGTCGAGACTCGAGGAGAGAGCCTCCACCACCGCCCCGAACTGTGGGTCCCACGTTCCTTCGATGTCAGCCATCCGACGTCCTCCCGATCGCGCCAAGACCCCCGATCATCCCACGGGGCGCGCTCCGAGGGCATCCCCATCCGCCCGGCGGCGAGGGGGGCAATTGGGGCCGGTCGGCATAGGATCGAGGGGATGGACCCCGAGGTGCACGAGGCCGAGCGGGGTCCGTCGACACCCGGCCTTCCGGACCACCACCGGGTGGTCATCGTCGGAGCCGGCTTCGGGGGCGTCGGACTCGCCGTCCGGCTGGTGGCCGAAGGAGTCGACGACGTGGTCGTCCTGGAGAAGGAGGACGACCTCGGGGGCACCTGGTACGTCAACACCTACCCGGGGTGCCAGTGCGACGTGCCCTCCCTCCTCTATTCGCTCGCCGCCGAGCCCAATTCCGAGTGGACCCGTACGTTCGCTCCGCAGGCGGAGATCGAGGAGTACCTGCGCGGGGTGGCCACCCGCACCAACGTGAAGCGGCTCATCCGTTTCGGCACCGAGGTCACCGGGGCCCACTGGGAGGAGGGAGCCCACCGGTGGCGGGTGGAGACCCCCGTCGGCACGGTGACCGGGGACCTGCTGGTGCTGGCCACGGGATTCCTCAGCACCCCCTCCACCCCGGCCATCGACGGGCTCGACCGCTTCTCCGGCACCGTGTTCCACTCGGCCCGGTGGGATCACGGCCACGACCTGGCCGGCGAGCGGGTGGCGGTGATCGGCACCGGGGCCTCGGCCGTCCAGTTCGTGCCCCAGATCCAGCCCGAGGTGGGGCACCTGACCGTCTTCCAGCGCACCCCGCCCTGGGTGATGCCGCGGCCCGACCGCCCCTTCACCACCACCGAGCGGTGGCTGTTCCGACGTTCCCGGCTGGCCATGCGGCTCAGCCGGGCCCGGATCTACTGGACCCGGGAGTTGATGGTGGTGATGTTGGCCAAGCGGCCCCAGCTGGCCCGGTACGCGTCGATGGGGGCCCGGAGACACCTGGAGGAACAGGTGCCCGACCCCGACCTGCGGGCCCGGCTCACTCCGGACTACGCCCTCGGCTGCAAGCGGGTCCTGCTGTCGAACGACTACTACCCGGCCCTCACCCGGCCCAACGTGGACCTGGTCAGCGCGCCGATCAGCCGGATCACCACCGATGCGGTGGTCACGGCCGACGGGGCCGAGACCCAGGTCGACACCATCATCATGGGAACCGGCTTCGCCGCCACCGAGCCCCCCATCGCCGAACGGGTGCACGGGTCCGGCGGGCTGACGCTGGCCCAGCACTGGCGGGGGAGCCCATCGGCCTACCTGGGCACCACGGTGGCCGGCTTCCCCAACCTCTTCGTCGTCACCGGGCCCAACACCGGGCTGGGCCACTCGTCCATGGTGTTCATGATGGAGAGCCAGGCCAACTACGTGGTCGACGCCCTGAAGACCATGGCCGCCCGCCGCATCGAGGCGTTCTCGGTCGATCCCGCCGCCGTGGCGGACTTCAACGACGAGGTCCAGCGCCAGCTGGCCGGCACCGTGTGGAACTCGGGCTGTTCCAGCTGGTACCTCGACGCCTCGGGTCGCAACACCTCCCTGTGGCCCGACTTCACCTGGCGCTACCGGCAGCGCACCCGTCGCTTCGACGCCGAGCGGTACACCCTCAGCCGCTCGTCCTGAGTCCGAAACGGCCCGAGTAGCCTGGTGAGCCGTGAGTGACGCCACCGACACCCAATTGACCCGGGACACCTATGACCGGCTGTCCGCCGAGCTCGAGGACCTCACCACCCGGGGACGGGTCGAGATCGCCGCCGCCATCGAGTCGGCCCGGGCCCTCGGGGACCTGTCGGAGAACGGCGACTACCACGCGGCCAAGGACGCGCAGGGCAAGATGGAGTCGCGGATCCGCACCCTCCAGCGCCTGCTCAAGACGGCCACCGTGGTGGACGCCAGTCAGACGTCGAACGGGAGGGTGGCGCCCGGCACGGTGGTCACCCTCCGCTACGACGGGGACGGCGAGGGCGACACCACCGCCTTCTTCGTGGGCTCCATCGAGGAGCGCCAGGGGGACCTGACGGTGGTGTCGCCGGGCTCCCCCCTGGGCCAGGCCCTGCTCGGCCACGTGGCGGGGGACGCGGTGGAGTACGCCGCCCCCGGAGGTACCCTCAAGGTCCACATCGTAGAAATTGGGACCTGAGATGCCCGACCGCCCCCGCACCCTGTCCGAGAAGGTGTGGGACCGTCATGTCGTCCACACCGGGACCGACGACGAGCCCGACATCATCTTCATCGACCTGCACCTGGTGCACGAGGTCACCTCGCCCCAGGCCTTCGACGGGCTCCGCCTGGCCGGCCGGGGCGTCCACCGCCCCGATCTGACCATCGCCACCGCCGACCACAATGTGCCCACCCTCGACATCGACCGCCCGGTGGCCGATCCGGTCTCCGCCAAGCAGCTCGAGGTGCTGGCGGCCAACTGCAGCGAGTTCGGGATCACCTGCTACCCCATGGGCCATGTCGACCAGGGCATCGTGCACATCATCGGTCCCGAGCAGGGCCTCACCCAACCCGGCATGACCATCGTGTGCGGCGACAGTCACACCTCCACCCACGGGGCCTTCGGGGCCCTCGCCTTCGGCATCGGGACCAGCGAGGTGGAGCACGTGCTGGCCACCCAGACCCTCCCTCAGCGGCGACCGGCCTCCATGGCGGTGACCGTGGACGGCGCCCTCCCCACCGGGGTCACGGCCAAGGACCTGGTGCTGGCCATCATCGGCCAGATCGGGACCGGGGGCGGGTCGGGACACATCATCGAGTACCGCGGTCCGGCGGTCGCCCGCCTGTCCATGGAAGGGCGGATGACGGTGTGCAACATGTCGATCGAAGCCGGGGCCCGGGCCGGCATGATCGCCCCCGACGACGTCACCCTGGCCTACCTCGAGGGCCGTGACCACGCTCCCCAGGGGGCGGCCTGGGAGGCGGCGTTGGCCGACTGGCGTTCCCTGCCCACCGATGCCGGAGCCACCTTCGACCGAGAGGTCCACCTGGATGCCTCCACCCTGGTGCCGTACGTCACCTGGGGCACCAATCCGGCCCAGGTGACCCGGATCGACGGTTCCGTACCCGACCCGGCCGGCATCGAGGACGACGCCGAGCAGGACGCGGCGGATCGCGCCCTCGACTACATGGGGCTGGTGGCAGGCACCCCGATCCACGACATCGGGGTGGACACGGTGTTCATCGGCTCGTGCACCAACGGCCGCATCGAGGACCTCCGAGCCGCCGCCGAGGTGTTGCGGGGCCGGAAGGTGCGCCCGGGGATGCGGGCCATGGTGGTCCCCGGCTCCCACCGGGTACGGGCCCAAGCCGAGTCCGAGGGGCTGGACTCGGTGTTCACGGCGGCCGGCTTCGAATGGCGCCAGCCGGGCTGCTCGATGTGCCTGGCCATGAACCCCGACAAGCTGGCTCCCGGCGAACGCGCCGCCTCCACCTCCAACCGCAATTTCGAGGGCCGCCAGGGCCGGGGTGGGCGGACCCATCTGGTGTCCCCCGCCGTGGCCGCCGCCACCGCCGTGGCCGGCCACTTCGCCTCGCCCGAGGAGCTCGACTGATGCGGGCCGTCCAGCTGGTCAGCGGGCGAGCGGTGCCGCTCGACCGGTCCGACGTCGACACCGACCAGATCATCCCGTCCGACTGGCTGAAGCGGGTGGAGCGCACCGGCTTCGGGGCCGGGCTGTTCGCCGAATGGCGGGACGATCGCGACTTCGTGCTCAACCGGGAGGAGTACGCCGGGGCCACCATCCTGGTGGCCGGCCCCAACTTCGGCACCGGGTCATCCCGGGAGCACGCCGTGTGGGCCCTGCAGGACTACGGGTTCGACGCGGTGGTCTCTCCGGGCTTCGGGGACATCTTCCGCAACAATTGCACCAAGGCCGGGCTGGTGCCGGTCCAGGTCGACCCGCTCACCGGCCGGCTGCTGCTCGACGCGGTCCTCGCCGAACCGGCCATGCAGATCACCATCGACATCGAGCGGGGCACCCTCGAGGCTCTCTCGGCCGGGATCGAAACGGAGTTCCCGATGGACGAGTTCACCCGCGCCCGACTGCTCAACGGTTGGGACGACATCGGACTGACCCTGCGCTACGAAGACGAGATCGGGGCCTACGAGGCCACTCGTGCCCCCTGGATGCCGACCACCCGCTGAGCGCTCGGTGGCTGGGCAGTGGGCTCGATCCCGGTGAGGGAGAGCCCGCCGGGTCCCCGGCGCCGACCACCACGAGGGGCAGGGGGGCAGCCAGCGTCGGGGGACCCGGTGGATGAGGAGTTGCGACCCTTGCTACGCCTTTCGCAACTTCGATCTTGGTGCTCCCCCAGGTCGGGGGGAACCGCTTGTTTGAGTCGTGCGCCGTCCCACCGCGACAAACGGTACACGAACGGGAGCCCGAAGACGGGAACCTCCCTGGGGCGGGAGGGAAGCCTCACGCTGGGTCACCGCGATCTGCATGGCTCGTCCCAGTCCTCCAGGCCAGTGCATGTGTGGATCTCCCCGAGTGGTCCGCCGCTCTGCCACAACTCCGCTCAACCGGCGAGCGGCTTACTGCCCTGCTGCCGCCATGCTATGCCCGGCGGACCCACGGGTCAATCATCCTCACCAGGGGGTTTCGCCGACCGGACCGGCCCCGGACCCGATCCCACGCAGGGTGACCGGGGGCCGGGTCGTCATGCCGCCGTCAGCTCGAAGGGCAACGGTGGGGTCCCTATGGGCGCACCGGTAGGGCACATCGCCCCGGCATCCCGGCACGTCCGATGAGAGTGCTGGTGGCCGAGGACGACCTCGGCCTTCGTTCGGTCCTGGTTCGGGGCCTGCAGGAGCACGGCTATGTGGTCGACGCGGTGGCCGACGGGGCCGATGCCATGGCCTACCTCCGCTCGTACCAGTACGAAGTGGCCATCGTCGACTGGCGCATGCCGAGGACCAGCGGCCTCGAGGTGGTGACCGGTATGCGGGCCCGCGGCGACCGCACGCCGGTGTTGATGTTGACCGCCCGGGACGCCACCGAGGACCGGGTGGAGGGCCTCAACCGGGGGGCCGACGACTACCTGGTGAAGCCATTCTCGTTCGCCGAGTTGATCGCCAGGATCACCGCCCTGCAGCGGCGGCCGGCCTTGACCGTCGACCCGGTCCTCGTCTGCGGCGAGCTGGTCTTCGATCCGGCCACCCGGCAGGTGAGCCTCCGCGGGATACCGATCGCCCTGACCACCATCGAGACCGGCCTGATCGAGCTGCTCATGCGCCGGGCGCCGGCGGTGGTCAGTCGGCGGACCATCGCCCTGCAGGTGTGGGACGACGAAGCCGATGCCGTGGGCTCCAATACCATCGACGTCCACGTGGGCCGGCTGCGAGCCAAACTGGCCGACGCCTCGGCCCGGATCGAAACGGTGCGCGGGACCGGCTACCGGTTGGTGGAAGGATGACCGGCCCCTTCGACCGGCTCGGGCCGGTCGCGCCGGCGCGACGCGCAGGGGGTCCACGCGGCCAAGGTGGCCATGGGGGCCACCGCCATCGTCGGGGCGGTGGCCGTGCTGCTGGCCCTGACCGCCAACCTGGTCATCGTGCGCCATCTCGACGAGGGGGTCGACGCCCGCCTCGCCACCCGGCTGGCCAGCGCCTCCCGGTCGCCGATCGATCCGCTGTCGCCGGTGTCGGGGACCAACCACAGCGGTGATCTCGACGACGCCCCCTCCTTCCTGTGGGCGGTCCGGCCCGGCGGCTCCTCCACTGCGCTGGTCGCCGGCGCCCCCCACCTTCCCAGCCACCGTTGGACGACGGGTTCGGTGACCTTGGGCGAGGCGGGCAGCATCTTCCGGTTCGACACCGTCGCCCACAACGGGGGTTGGCTGGTGGCGGGCGAGAGCATCGGACGGATCAACGTGGTGCGCGACCAGCTGCTCATCGCGGAGGCAGTGCTCGGCACCCTCTTGTTGGTGGTGACGTTCGTCGGCTCGTTCCTGGTCGGGTTGCGGGCTTCTGCCCCCATCGAGCAGATCCGGAGGCGCCAGGCGGAATTCACCGCCGATGCCTCCCACGAATTGCGCACACCCCTCAGCGTCATCGAGGCCGAGGTGGACCTGGCCCTCGGGCGGCAGCGGGATGCGGCGAGCTACCAGGAGACACTGCGACGGGTGTCCTCGGAGAGCGCCCGGCTCCGGTCCATCGTCGAGGACCTCCTGTGGCTGGCCCGGGCCGATGCCGACCCGGCCGAGGAGCGGACCGACCAGGTGGTCGACGTGGGCGAGGTGGGCGAGTCATGCCTGTCCAGGTTCCGGGCCGTGGCGGACGCCGCCTCGGTCACGCTGACCGGACACATGGGCCCGCACCTCGCGTTTCCCATCCGAGCCGACGCCGACTCGATCGATCGGCTGATCAGCGTGCTACTGGACAACGCCTGCCGCTACGCCGGTGCCGGGGGCACCGTCGATCTCGGGGTCGCGCTCCACGGGGGACGGGTGGTGCTGACCGTCGACGACTCGGGCCCGGGCATCCCCGAGGCCCACCGGGAGCTGGTCTTCGACCGCTTCCACCGGGCCGACGACCTGCCGGGCGGCACCGGGTTGGGCCTGGCCATCGCCGATGCGGTGGTACGGAACAGTGGTGGCACCTGGTCGGTCGGGACGTCGCCGTCGGCCGGGGCCCGGATGGAGGTCTCCTGGCGCCCGGCGGCCGAGGCCTCGGCACGCCCGGCCCCCCAGCCCGTGCGCTGACCTGTCGAGCAGTCTTATGGCGTCTGACCTGGTGACTTCTTCCGATTTTCTTAACCTCACGTCATCGGAACGTCATGGTCGTTCCCTAGGCTGGTGCCATGCACAGTCCACGGATGGCGGGCCGCCCCATCGGTCCTGAGCACGCCGTCCGGCGCCGGCGGGACCTCGGAATCCAGCGGGCCCGCTCGGTGACCAAGACCCTCGCCGTGGCCTCGGCAGCCGCCGTGGCGGCCTTCGGGTTCTACATCAGTCGGGCCCTCCCGGGACACACCGCCCCCTCGAACACCTCGACGGTGAGCCCGTCCGACAGCGGCACCTCGGGCAGCGCCAGCCCGTCCGGCAGCCAGTCCCCGAGCGACCTCACCCCTCCGAGCTCCCCCCCGGGCCCGTCGCGCCAGCAGGCCCCAGTCGTCAGCGGCTCCAGCTGACCGTGTCCACCGCCCTCGCCCAAGAGGCCACCCACCTGGCTGTCCACCGCACCGCACGGTGGTCGACCTCGGTGGAGCTGGTGGTCACCGACCGGCGGGTCCTGCCGGCGGCGAGCGCCATCCTCGATCGCCATCTGGACCGGGTGGAGCAGGCGGCCAGCCGGTTCCGTCCCGACTCGGAGATCTCCCGACTCCAGGAGGCCCTGGCCCGCCGGGCCGGTCGGGCCCACCCGGTCTCGGACGACCTGTTCGATGCGGTCCGCGTGGCGGTGCGGGCTGCTGCGCTCAGCGACGGTGCCGTCGACCCCACCGTGGGGTCGGCCCTCTGCGGTCTCGGCTACGACCGCGACTTCTCGGCACTGGCCGACGGGGTCCCGGGCTCTCTCCCCCTGGCCCGGGCCGTGCCGGGTTGGCAGACGGTGGCCCTCGACTCCGAGCACCGCGCCATCGGCACGATGCCCGGCACGGTGCTCGACCTCGGGGCCACGGCCAAGGCCTGGGCCGCCGACCGGGCCTGTGCCGCCATCGCCGACCAGCTGGGCTGCGGCACCTTGGTGTCGTTGGGCGGCGACCTGGCCGTGCGGAACGCCCCTGCCGGTGGGTTCGATGTCGGCATCGCCGACGTCTGCGGGGATACCTCCACCTCGGTGCAGGTGAGCATCGCCACGGGCGGCCTGGCCACCTCGGGTGTCGGCCGGCGCCACTGGACGCTGGGTGACCACCGGGTCCACCATCTGATCGACCCGGACACCGGTCTGCCCATCGACCCCCACTGGCGGACGGTGTCGGTGGCCGCAGGGTCGTGTGTCGACGCCAACACCGCGTCCACCGCGGCGATGGTCAAAGGGGAGGAGGCGGTGGGCTGGCTCGAGGAGCACCGGCTCCCGGCCCGTCTGGTGCGCACCGACGGCCTGGTCGTCACCACCGGAGGATGGCCGGCGGATCACGGGGGTGAGCCCCGGCCGGCGCCGGCGGCACGATGACCGCGTCACTGGCGCTGATCGGCGCAGGGTCCAACGGCAAGGCCCTCTGGTACCTGACCCGTTCCACCGGGCTGGTGGCCCAGGTCCTGCTGACCGCCACCGTGGTCCTCGGCGTGGTGGCCTCGGTGGGATGGACCACCGAGCGGTGGCCCCGGTTCCTCTCCCAGGACGTTCATCGCAACCTGTCCCTCCTGTGCGTGGGTTTCGTGGCCGTCCACGTGGTCACCACGGTGAGCGACGGATACGTCCCCATCGGGTTCGCCGACGCCTTCATCCCGTTCCGCACCCCCTACCGGCCGCTGTACGTGGGGTTGGGGGCGCTCTGCTTCGACCTGCTGGTGGCGGTGCTGATCACGAGCGCCCTCCGGCACCGGATCGGCTTCTCCTCGTGGAGGTTCGTCCACTGGCTGGCCTACCTGTGCTGGCCCATCGCGCTGTTCCACTCCCTGGGCAGCGGCACCGACACCCCTCTTCCCCTGGTCCTGCTGCTGGACGTCGCCTGTGCCGCCGCGGTGTTTGCCGTGGTGGTCTGGCGCCTGACCACCGGCCGGACCTTCACCGCCGGCCAGCGGACCGGCGCCGCGGTGGGGACCGTGGTGGCCGGTATGGCCCTCCTGGTGTTCGCCGCCCTCGGCCCGCTCCGCCCGGGTTGGTCCCACCGGGCCGGCACGTCGTCGGCGCTCCTGGCCCAGCTGGCCCAGAAGAACGCCGTAACCGCCGGCGGTTCGACCACCGCCGCCACACCCTCGACCACCGGGCCTGCGGCGGGGAGCGGCCCGGCCCCGGCCCCGCCCTTCGCCGTCGGGGTGGCCGGCACCCAGTCCACCTCCGACACCGGGGGGTCGGGCCAGGTGCAGGTCGTCCTGTCCATGCACCTCCGGGACGCCGCCGCCACCCCGCTGACGGTGACGCTGGTCGGGGACGCCGCCCAGGGCGGCGGTGTGTCGCTCTCCTCCGGAACGGTGACCCTCGGTTCGTCCCGCGGGGTGGTCACCGCGCTGGAGGGGGGAACGGTGTCGGCCCACCTCTCGTCCCCCACGGCCATGGATCTCACCCTCTCGCTGCGGGTGGACCAGGCCTCGGGGGCCCTGTCCGGGACGGCCACCGGGTCGGCTCCTTCCGGGGACTCGCAGTGACGTCCGAGGTGGCCCGGACGTCGGTGCGACGCCTCGGCGTCAGTCCTCCGCCCGGCATCGAACGACTCCTCTGGGGGGTCGGCCCCGACGGGCGGACCGTCACCCTCGGGGACCACCTGTCCCGGTGGGGCGGAGTCCCCGACTGGTCGGGCCGAATGTTCCTGGACGAGCTGGAGCGCAGCGGGCTGCGAGGTCAGGGTGGGGGGTGGTTCCCCCTCGCCACCAAGTGGCGCTCCCTGCGATCGACCCGGTTACGGGGTCCGGTCATCGTGGCCAACGCCGCCGAGGGCGAGCCGGCCAGTGGCAAGGACCGGCTCCTGGTGCACCAACTCCCCCATCTCGTGCTGGACGGTGCCGCGGTGGCGGCCCGGACGCTCGGAGCCTCGCAGGTCTTCGTGCACGTTCATGCTGACGCGGTGGGTGCCATGGACCAGGCCATCGCCGAACGGCGGCGGCACGGGCTCGACCCGGTCGGTGTCGAGGTGGCCGTGGCTCCCGACCGCTACCTGGCCGGACAGGAGTCGGCGGTGGTCAATGCCCTCAGCGGAGGAAAGCCGGCGACGCCCTACTTCACCGGGATCCGGACGGTCCGGGACCAGGGCGTGGGCGGCCGTCCAACGCTGATCCAGAACGCCGAGTCGCTGGCCCACGTGGCCCTCATCGCCCGGTTCGGCGCCCAATGGTTCCGGTCGATCGGCACGGCGGACTCACCGGGGACATCCCTGTTCACCGTCACCGGCCGGTGGGCCGAGCCGCGGATCGTGGAGGTGCCCCTGGGGGCGCCGATGGGCCAGATCCTGGGACTGGGGGCGGACGACGCCCGCGGCGTGCAGGGAGTCCTGCTCGGCGGCTACGGCGGCGGCTGGCTGGGGACTGCCCAGGCGCTGGCCCTGCCGATGACCGAGGAGGAGGCCCGGCGGAACGGCTCGTCGCTCGGGGCCGGGGTACTGGCCCTACTGCCGGCCGACGTCTGCCCGCTGGCCGAGGTGAGCCGGGTGGCGCGGTACATGGACGGGCAGAAGGCCGGCCAGTGCGGGCCGTGTGTCAACGGCCTGGACAGCGTGGCCCGCGGCCTGGAGATGTTGGCCTACCAGCCCCGGTCGTGGCGGGGCGGGCTCGGGCCGATCTTGTCGGTGTGCGACCTGATGGAGGGACGGGGGGCGTGCGCACATCCCGACGGCGTGGCCCGGTTCGTGCGGACCGCACTGCGGGTGTTCGAGGGCCACGCCCAGCTCCATCTCCAGCGGGGACCGTGTCACCGGACGGCGTCGGCCTTCCTGCCGGTGCCGGCTGGATCCGCTCGGGCCGGAGCCGCCTCGCCGGGGGTCCGGACCGTAGGGTCAGGCGGTACACGGTGACTCACTCCCGCCTCTCCCGCTTCACGCTGGTGGTCGACCCCATCGCCTGTGACGGCCACGGGGTGTGTGCCGAGCTCCTTCCCGAGCGGATCAGCCTCGACCCCTGGGGATTCCCCATCATCCAGGCCGGCGCGGTGCCCGTGGAGTTGCTCCAGCACGCCGAGCGGGCGATCGGCAGCTGTCCGCGGCTGGCATTGAAGCTGGTGGAGCGGGGCCGAGGGAGCGGGTAGTCCTAGATCTCCACCCCGTCGGCGCGATGCGGCCGGTTGAAACCTGATTCAGCCCGCCTCGTCGGGATGACCGGTCACCTGGTACAGGCGCAGCCCAACGCAATACCCAGCGGACGGGAACTTGTGAACCAGATGGGCCCAGCTGCTGCTGGCCAGGCCCGGAAAGGCCTGGCCGACGGCGTCTGCCGAGGTCACACCGGCCGTCTGCACCATCAGATAGTGAGCATGGAAGGTCAGGGGATCGGCCAGCACCTTTTGAAAGTCGCGATCGTTGGTGATGACGAAGACCCTCGGATTCATCACGTTGGTGATGACGTTGGGCAGGCAACTGTCCGCGGTGTCGGCGACAATGTCTCCGTTTGGATAGTGTCTGGCGTCGATGTAGCGACTGATCGTCAGTGCCGTTCCGTACGCCGCGCCCCACCCCCGGTCCTCGGATGTGGGTTGTTTGTGGAAGATGAAGCCGATGTCCTGGAGTTCATCGGGACCAATGACCGGGTTCATCATTCCCAACCCGGTTCCGATCACCGATGGAAGCAACAGGCAGATGGCCAGTGCGGTGCAGGCCATGGAGACAACCGCCCCGTCGTACCGTCGGTGGGGCCTCATGCCTTCCGTTCTCGGCCTGCTCTGGTCGCCGGCGATGTCACCGGGTCGGGTTGACGACGAACGTGTGGAGAACAGGCTGCCTACCAACAGCACCTGCATGGGGATGGCGGCGATGTAGAAGCGGAACCACGGGAAGATCGAATTGTCGAGGTAGCCAACCATCGTGAAAGCCAGTGCTCCACCGAGAACCGCGACGATGGCAAGCACCTGAGCGTCTCGACGTCTGATCGCCACGAGTGTGGTCGACACGATGATCAGCGGCAGTAGCCCGCCGATGTGGGCCAGATCAGCAACCTCGTGCGCCCAACGGGTCCCGTAGTTGCCTGATTGGAAGTGCGCCTGGCTGATCTGTGCCGAGTTTCCATATTTGGAGGTGAACTGACCGAAGGCCTGTCCGGTGATGACGTAGCTGGCTGCCGCCCAGCCGACCACTGCGGTCACGATGGGGATGAGAAGAATGGTCACATCCGTCAGTCCTGCCCACAGCTTGACGCGCCGGGTGCCGGGAGCTCTGACAATGGCAAACCAAAGGACGAGGGGCGCGACAAAGGCCGCCGCGGCCACCGACTCGTTTCGATCCAAGTAGGTAATCCCCAGGGCGGTCGCCGTGTAGACCAGGGAGGTGAGGTCACCCTCTCTCATCCACCGGAGCAGATAGCGGGTCGCCGCCATCAGGCCGAACAGGTAGCCGGCTTCGCTCATCCCATTTCCGCCGAAGAGCAGGATCATCGGGTTGAGGGCGAACAGTGCCGTCAAGACCAGCCGTGGCATCGGCCGGAGACCCCATTCCCGCAGGATCGAGTGAAGTTGATAGACCGCCCCGGCCATCGCCAGGGCCGATGTGAGCGTCCCAGCGACGTTGTGAGAGGCCAACACGGGAACGAGGGTGTTGAGGGCCAGCAAAGGCACCACGGCGAAGGACCAGAGGGGGTTCCACACGAATCCGACCGCGGCAAGATGGGGATCACGGGAATGAATGACATAGAAGCCATTGGCCATTCGAGAAATCGAATCTGGATCGAACGAGTGGTACTTGAAGTCGAGGAGCATCGCCACGGTGAAGTACGCGCCGAAGGCGACCGCCACCACGACGCGGCGCTCGGTCGCGGGTTCTCGGCGGTGCACCGAATACTCAGGACTCGCGACCCGGCGGATTGGCCGCCCCGGACGTTGGGCGAGTGACTCGGCCTCATAGAGGAGGGTCATGGTGCTGGTGGTGCGACGGATCCGCGCTCCGATTCGGACGTGGCCGAACTCTCTGGGCCCCCGCCCTCGGCCCCCGGCCACTCGTGCACCGGATCACGGTATCACCGCATGTGACCTGGGAAGATAGGGTATTTTGGTCCCTTGTCGAACTGTTTGCCAAGAGTTCAGATTCAGAGAGTTACCGCGGCGTCAATTCACCTGGCGTTCACTTCGGCCCCGACGTCCCGGCCGCAACGTGGACCGAAACGATTGCTGAGAGTCATGAGACGTCGAGACCGCGAAGAAGGGTGGAACCCACGACGCCGGCAGTCCCCATCGCCGGATCGGTGGGCCCTATGTCGTAACTACACCCGGAAAGACGGGTTGGCACCCAATTCCAGAGAAGCCCGCCGCTTGCTCCGTCTTCGATCTGGACGCTGAGAATGCGTTTCAACTCAGTGTTGCGGTCTCGGGGACTTTGACACGAGGCGGACAGGGCCGCCTTCAGTCCGATCTCTCCCGCAATGATGGGCTTACCCAAGACCCGGGATTGCCGGAGGCGAACCGAGAGGCCGTTCCACCGATCTCCCCCGAGCGGATTCGAGCCGTAATAGTCGTGATACGAGAGCACGTCGATTCCTGGACTTGCGGACACGTACGCGTAGTCAAGGCCCTGTGTCCCACACTGGCCTCCGCCCAGCAGCCCACTCTCCACAGGGTGCTTGGGGTCGAGTGTGTGGATCTCGGTCCCGACGATGTCGAAGAAGTGTCGCAATGCTGAGGCCGCCGAAGTCTCGTTGACACAGACTTGGTGGCCGCTGCATGCCGTAGGCTCGAACTGAGCCGGGCAGACAGAGCTCTCGGCCTCGGAGATCGGCTCCCACATGCCGACGGCCGGAGAGTTGGCATAGCGGCTGACGATGTCCTCCAGGTATGTCCAGTAGGAAAGAGGTGTCAATCCCTTTCCGTCGGTCGTGCTCGGACTGTTGAATACTGACTTGAATCCGCCCTCGTACCACGATGGGTCCTGCCAGTGGCTCCCGTCGCACACCCCTCCCTGGTCACCGATTGTCACGACCAGTCTCTGATGATGGAATGCAGCTGAGGCGAAGACGCGGTCCAGCGGCGTCCAATCGATCAGGTGGGTGTGGACGTTGATCGCCATGGTCGCTTGGAACGCCCAGAATCGGACCAGCGAATTCCTGGGCAGGGAGGAGAACAGATGGCCCAATTCTGATGGGCTGAGGTCGGCGCCGCACCCCGAGTTGGTTCCCCAATCGGTCGCAATCTCATAGGCATTCACACCGACGAAGCGGTAGGGGGCACCGTGGAGATACAGCTCGGTCCCAGACGTTTGCAAATAGGGGCTGTCGGTGACCGAGAGGCTGGGGGCGAGCCGATCGGACGTGAGGAGTACGACTCCGACCGAAAGCAAGACCGCGACGACAACGAGAGAGATCGTCGCGTGCCGGTTCGCGGACAACGACCGCTTCATGGCACCCGGATACTGCCTGAACCGCCGCGGGGATCCGAGACGGCCCCAGCCTGAAGGAAGCACGGGTCGAGCATAGGTTGACTCCAGAGAGCCGTCACTCAGTGAGGGATCGACCTGGACGCGGTTGGAGTTCACCCGAATGACACACCGAGTTCGTCGACGCAACCTGCCGGTTGGCAACCGTGCCGTCGCCAGGACGCCATCTGATGCCAGCACCCAGATCCGCTCGGTGTCAACCGATGGCACCACCGGGCTGCATCACCACATCCGTCGGAGCCACATCGAAGCTGCACGAACCCGAGGCGGCGGGCACCCAGTCCCAGACCAACAATCCGCTGCTGCCGGCCGCGAGTTGCGCATCCTCCTTGGCGGTGAAGTCCGAGTTGCGATCGCTTTCGCTCATGCACCCGGGACCTGCTCCGGACATGAGACCAGCTTCGCCGTCGATGATCGGCTTTCCAACCGCGGCAGATTGACTCAATCGGACAGCCAGTCCGTTCCACTGATCCCCGCCCAGCGCGGGGGTCCCGTAGTAGTCGTGATAGGAGAGCACGTCGATTCCGGGACTCGCCGAGACGTACTGATAGTCCGATCCCTGAGTCCCGCACTGGCCGCCACCCAGTAGTCCACTCTCGACGAGGTGCCGGGGATCGAGGCTATGAATTTCGGTTCCCACGGTATCGAAGAAGTAGCGCAGTGCCGACGCGGCGGCGGATTCGTCCGGACAGGTCTGGTGACCGCTGCAGCCCGTCGGTTGGTACTGGGTCGGACAGGTCGACGCCTCGGCCTCTGACATGGGCTCCCACATGCCGAGCGAAGGGGAGGTCGAGTAGCGGTTGACCAGGTCTTGGAGATACGCCCAGTAGGAAAGGGGGGAAAGGCCCCTGCCATCCGTCGTCGATGGATCATCGAAGACATTGCGAAAGCCTCCGGAGTACCAGCCGGGGTCCTGCCAGTGCCCGCTGTCGCAGCCGCTGCCCTGGCCGCCGATCACGACGATGAGTCTTTGGTGATGAGCTGAGGCGGCTGCGAACACGCGGTCGATGGGACCCCAGTCCAGCTGGCGGGTGCCCACGTTGGTGGCCAGCGTCGCCTGGAAGGCCCAGAATCGAACCAGCGAGTTGGGCGGAAGCGACGCGAAGAGTTGGTTCAGTTGGGAGTCGCTCAGTTCGGCACCGCATCCGGCATTGGTCCCCCATTCGGTGGCCGCTTCGTAGACGTTTACTCCGACGAAGTGGTAGGGAGCACCGTCGAGGGAAAGCCCGGTTCCCGAGGCCCGAATGATGGAGGTCTGTGCAGGTGGAGCCGGCGTCGTCGATGATGCGGTCGAAGTCTCCGTCGACGCGGTGGAGGTCGACTGTGAATCCGGTTCGACCCGACTCGTCGATGTCGCGGTCGGAAGCCGCGGCTGGTGAACCGGTCGTCGATATACCGGACGGTAGGTGCGAAAGGCCTTTCGATCTCGCGGATACAGCAGGGATTGCCTTCGGCACCGGGTAGCGGCGCGGAGCCGACGTTCGGGACGCGGCTAGGCCCGACGACGCCACCCCGATGGCCACAACCAGGACGATGGTGCCAGACCTGAGGAGTAGTGACACGGGAAGGCGGTGGCGCACCTGGTCGGGGACCACACCCAACTCGGGAACTCGTCCCGGCCGCGCCGGCACGGTGCCGATCGACGGGACCGGACGCGCCACGGGCATGGGTTCATTGTCGGAATTTGCACTGGTGGACTTGAGGAAACCGGCACTGGATGGGCGGTCCGCTGCCGGTTCCGCTCTGCTCGGGGGTCATGGGGGACGGGAGCGGCACCGACGAGGAGGGCGCTTCAAGTTCACCCAACGTTTACCTTCTGCATGCAGGGATTACACCGGATCACCCCTATCCCGGCTATCGCCGAGCCGGTACAGTGGTGGCGTCAGGCCGCGGAGGATTGGGGCACCGATCGCAACCTCTCGCCCGAGAATGTCCCGGAGGGTGTCGAAGTCATGGGATTCGCGTTTGAGGACGAGACCGGCCTGCCGGTGATCGTGGGCCCATCCGGGACGGGCCGGTGGAAGACCCCGCCGCCGTTGACGTTGCACGTTGAACCCGGGCCCACCCCATCTCCCGAGGTGGCCATCGGCGACATCATGCTGAAGGTCCAACGATTCGCCGACGAGACGGCCGAAGAGGCCAGGCGCCAAGCGCGCTCGGTGGTTGCCGGTGCACAGGTCGAAGCCGCTTCCATCGTGGCCAGGGCCCGACGCCAGGCCGAGGAGATCTCGGTACCGGTGGCTCCCTCCCTGGCACCGGAGGCGGTCGCGAAGCTGTGCTCGGCCATCGACGAGTTCGCCGATACCAATCGGATACTGGTCGACGAACTGGTCCAGCTGCGGCGGGCCCTTGCCGGGGGCTACGGAGACACACCGGTATCGCCGAGCCTCTCGGCCGTGCCGCCCGTTGCGGGCTGAACGGCACTTCCCAAACCGTCCGTTCTGCGATCCCAGGGTCGGCCCTGTCCTCCTGACCAGACCGGATCAGACGGAGGCCGGCAGGAAGTTGACCAAGGTCTGGAACAGGGCCAGGAGGAGTGCCACCCAGACGGGTCCGAGGATCAGCCACCTGCCGCCCTTCCCGTAGGCCTTGGTCAGCTTGCGGAACGCCAGTCCCAAGCCGATCAGAGCCGAGACCTCGACCAGCACCAAGGGCAGCGTCGCGGTGTTCCACCCACTGGTGACAGTGGAAGCGAGCGTGTAGGGCCTGCCCGGCCCCTTGACAATCGGTGGTGGGTGGCCGGCGCCGGGCGGTAGATAGGCAGCCACGACGATCAGACGTTGGATGGCCTGGTATTCGGGATTGCAGGTGGTCAGGGTCAGTCGGTTGTCCCCGAAGTTGTTGAGGACACCGACGTCCTTTGGCGACACCGGGACGGGAACTGCCGAAACGATGTAGGTGAGACGCTGGCCGGCCACGGTGGTCAGGTAGATCGGGTCGCCCGTGGACAGCTCCGCCAGCCGATTGAACGGGGCACCATGGGTGGTCCGGTGTCCGGCGATTGCGACATTGCCGGCCTGGCCGGGCATGGCGGTGCCGAGATAGTGGCCCGGTCCCTTGGCCAGATCGTCCTCGTTGGTGCCGGATACGACGTACTCGTCCAACGCGATCTTGGGGATCTGGAGGTGCGCCATCACCGTCCCCTCCGGCGGATCCGGGTACCGGACGGTTGCCGGCACGAGGCTGGAGCCCGGCTTGGGCGGGGCGACGGGGTGATGCTGTCCGGAGTCGAATTGGCTCCTGAGCGCATCCTGGGCATGGTGCTGGGTGACGGCTGTTCCCCAGAGCTGCCAGGAGACAAAGAGCAGGATGATGATCCCGATGTTGCGGACCCATGAGGTCGCCACCAGCAGCCGGTCCCGCCGACGCGAAGTGCGCCCCGGAGTGCGGGTGGGCACTCCTCGTCGAGCTGAAGCCCGTCGCTCGTCCGAGGGCGCCGGCGGGCTGCCATTCCGTCCTCGCCTCCGGCGCGGGGTCGACTGCACGAGCCCGGCAGAATCCTGATCGCGGGGGCGCCCCGGTGGAAATTCACCGGACCCGGGAGGGGACTCAAGAACGGCGTCAGCCGGCTGGTCCCATCTGACCGGGCCCACCATGGATGGGGGGCTCCCGAGCTCGGGCCGAGGCAGAGGCGTCCGACCCTCCACGGTTGCCGATGCGAAGCCGGCAGGAATGGGCAGCCCCCACGGCCCGGGGGCTGAAACGGGCAACCACTCGCTCGACCGGGAAGCCCCGGCACGGCTCACGCCGTCCGGGACGACCAGTGGGGGTGACGGAGGCCGATCGCCTGGTCCGGTGTCATCGTCCTCCTCCAGCGGACCCCCAAGTGCGTGGGCCCGGAGAACGATGTTGGCGATGGCCTGCTGGTCAGTCGCGGTCCGGTCTTCGCACCGGCACAACGTGTTCCACTCGTCGTCGGTGAGCACTGATCCCTCGGTGGCCTGCAGGACCTCCGAGACGAACCGTCTCACCATGTCCATATCCCGAAGTCGGCCTCCGGGACGGTGGACGCCCTCGCCCCCGCCATCGATTCGGGCAGGTGCGCTTCTCTCGGACTCCCACGTCGTGGAGGACACGGTCGATCTACCCGTCAGCGGTCATGCGGCGACATCGACGTCGGTGGACTGAGCGGGCCGGTCCTGATGGAGCCCGTGGACTGTCTTCTCCCAAAAGGTGGGTGCTCCAACCAATTGGCTCAGGGCCTTGACCGCGGCCATCGACATCATCACCCAATAGAGAGGGACCAGTAGGGCGGGGAGAAGCAGTTCGCCGTTCTTGGCCACCCGGACGCTCATCACGGTGACGTACACCAGGAGAAAGTTCCCGAGGGCCCACGACAGCAGCCCGAGGTAGTAGACGGGCGCCGGGAAGATCTGTTGGATGAATGCGGGATGGGCGACGAACCAGAGGAGAGTCATCAGCCAAAAGATCGGGTTGAGGATGGCCAGGAGCGGTGTTCCCCCCACGAACATGGCGAAGTGCATGAGGCCCTTCCACCCGAGTTCCCGACGCAGCTCCCGAGGCTCCCGAAGGTGGACGGCGAAGGTCTGAAGGTAGCCCTTGAGCCAGCGCGACCGCTGCTTCATCCAGTTGACGAAGTCGCTGTTGGCCTCTTCGTAGGTGTTCGACTCGAGCACCCGTACGGAGTAACCCTCCCGAAACATGCGAATGCCGAGGTCGGCGTCCTCGGTGACATTGTAGGGATCCCATGCCCCCAGGGCTTGCAGGACCGACCGTCGGAAGTGGTTCGACGTGCCGCCCAGCGGAATCGGCGCCTTCATCGATGCCAGGCCGGGGAGGAAGAAGGAGAACCAAAGTGAGTATTCGATCGTGAACCACTTGGTGATCAGGTTCTGCATCGGATTGTGGTAGGTGAGCTTGGCCTGGATGCAGGCCACATCGTTGTCCAGTCGAGCCATGGCCACCGCCGCCCTCCTCAGTTGCAGTGGCTCGGGTTGGTCCTCGGCGTCGTAGATGGCCACCAGCTCGCCCCGGGCCAGCGTGAGACCGAAATTGAGGGCCTTGGGCTTCGTCCTCGGCTCGGCTGGCGGGACCAGGACCAACTCGAATTGATCGCCGGGACGGGCGGCGTGGATGGCGTCGATGGTGTCTCCGTCGTCGGCCTCGATCAGCAACTTGACGTCCAGCCGGTCAGGTGGGTACTCGAACTGTGACACCCGCTGGATCAGCTCGGTGATCACTTCGGGCTCCCGGTACGCCGGGATCATCACGGTGTACACGGGGAGTTCGTGGTCGGGTACGGCCCGGGCCTCCTCGTCGCTGATCACTTCGGTCGTCGACGGTCGGTTCGACGCCCGGAACAGCGCCAGTCGGTAGATGATGGCGCCCACGTAGAAGATGGTGATCAGGCTCACCACGATGGAAACGGTGACCACGAGGTCCACGATGCATCCGAGGACGAGCACGACGGTCACGACGAGTCCGATCTGACGTTGGCGCCGGGTGAGAATCCGTCGTGCGGACACCCCGGGCGCCCGGTCGGCCAATCCGGCGATGCTGGCTCGGAGCCGGAGTTCGGACTCCCGCGCGGACATGACGGCCGTTCTCACAGCAGAACGCTAACACCCAGGTCACCGCACTCGACAGCGAGGATGCCCCTGTGAATTCGAATTCACCGAGAGTTCAGGCGGGCGGCGTTCTCCGGCCATGCCATGTTCACCCGGCGTTCACTTTGGTGTGGTTCGATCTGATGGTGGTGATCCGGAGGTCCGACGGTCCTTGGCGCGCGGTGGCTCCGCGGCAGGCGGACGGATGATGGTCTCCTCGGCCGAGCAGGCCATGGATCGGGTTACCGCTCGGATCGGTGCGTGGTCCCAGCGGGAGAGGGCGCTGGCCCATTGTCTGGTGGCGGGCCTGGCTCTGCCGAACGACCCGGTCGGCCCGCTTCTCCACCCTGGGCCGTTGGCCACGGTCAGAACTGCGGTCGATGCGCCCGCGGTGACCCCTGTCGATCATGCCACCTCCAGATTCCCGGCCGGAGAGACTGCGCTCGTCGAGGACCCCTGGGTCCGCATCGTCCCCCAGCCGTTGCCCATGGCGGATCCGGTGTTCGGTCCCGACCTGCCCTCTCCAGGGCCAGGGCCCGCGGGAATTCTCGTCGAAGGGCGAAGCCGCCAACCCTTCGAGGACCCAAACCCACCCCAGTCCTTCGGGCCCTTCGACGAGCTCGTCGACGCGGTCCGGTGCGTGAACCGGTCCGCGAGAGCCCGAACCCTACCGCCGGCTGAACGATTCATGGTCAGGGTCGCCGCTGTTCAGAAGCCGCACCGGGCAACCAAGCGCAACTACGACTACTTCGAAGAGCTCGATGCAGTGCTGGCAGCCAACTCGGAGCCGGATTCTGGCGGCGGACGCGGACCCGGTACACCCGCGCCGTAGACCGCAAGGCGTTCGATCACCTCGGTCTCCTTCGTAGCTCCTAGGAGCTCGATCCGGTCACTTTGACCGCCCACCGGCACGCCGCAGTGGTCTGCACCACTACCTGCTGACTCCCGGGGGAGGTCTGGGGGGTGATGGCGTTGCCCGACGGTGCCGATGATGTCACCGCCGGTGAGGACCCGGGTGTTCCCCCAGCATTGACGACGAAGATCTGGAACGACGGCCCGCCGGTGGGGGCAGGGACGCACTGGAAGGCCCAGCCGATGTTCCATGTGCCGCCGGCGATGGTGAAGGCGGGACTGGTCCAATTGCCTGACTGCTGGGTCTCGGGGACCAGCACGGTGGCCGGACCCACGGCGGCCGGAGCGGAGGTGGGGGTGGAGGCGCCGGCTGCCGTGGTGGTGGTGGCGCTGGATGCCGCGGCCGTGGTGGGCGGCGATCCCGCTGACCCGGCAGCTGTGGTGGGCGTGGCGCCGGTCGGCGGTGGCAGCTTGTACCCGCTCCCACCGCTGGCGC
The DNA here is from genome assembly GCA_963833585.1 of uncultured Acidimicrobiaceae bacterium. GTDB lineage: Bacteria > Actinomycetota > Acidimicrobiia > Acidimicrobiales > RAAP-2 > Bog-756. Next base: position 101,843 of record CAWHYF010000006.1, read on the forward strand.
CTCCCGATCCGGATGCCGACCCCGTGCTGCCGTTGAACCACATGCCCAGGACGGAGGCGACGAGGGCTACCAGCACCAGCTGCCACGTTTTCCACGAGCGCCGTTCCTTGATCTTGAGGTCGCCCTTCTCCGGGACGGAGCGCTCGCTCTCGACCGGGGTCCCAGCCATCGGCGGGGGTCCGACCGGTGGCGGCGCGGCGACGGGATAGACCATCCCGACAGGCGGCACGGGGACCGTCGGCGTTGCCGGCGACCACCCTGCCGGAGCCGGAGCCGGAGCCGGAGCCGGGGACGGAGGAAGAGCAGGTGCCGGTTCCGGAGCGGGGACATGGGTCGGCACCGGCCAGTCGGGGGGCAGCACGGAAGAGCCCACCGGCGCCCCCGGTGGACGAGGGACGGGTCCGGTCGACGGCCTGGTCGGCACGGTCTGGACCCCGCTGCTGTAGATCGGTGATGGCGCATAGGGGTCGGAGTAGGTGTTCGGATCCAGGAACATCCAACCGTCGCTGGGGACACTGGGCACCGGCGCGGCCTGACCTGGAGGGGCGGAGGGTACCGCCGCGGGGTACGCCGCCGACGGCATCGCCGAGCCGGGGAGGTTCGTCCCGTTGGGGGGAGCGGGGAGGGGCTCCCATGCGGGAGGCGGTACCGCCCGGCCGTCATCGTCCCGGTAGGTGGCGGTGGAGGGATCCCACGAGGGCGTCACGGCCACACCGTCCGCCAGTCCATCGGCGGGGTCAAGTGAAATCCCGGTGAATCTCCGAGACACCGGAGCGGGAGCGAGCACATCGTCATGAGCTGATGGCGGAGATCGATGTCCGGTTGTGACTGGCCCGAGCCGACTCCGCGTCGATCAGGGCCTTGGCGAACGCCACCAGGAAGGTCCGGTTGTTGATCAGGGCCCGGTCGGTCCGGTCAGTCGGATTGAGGGTGCCGGCCAGGTTGTGAATCGAATCGCCGGCGGTCAACCCCCTGACCACCGCGCCCCGCCCGGTGTTCTGCACGTAGAGGACCACCCGCTGATAGGAGGTGCCGCCTCCGAACTTCACCGGAAGGATCCAGTAGACGATGGACCAACTCCCGTACTGGTGGGAGGTGTAGGACATGGCCTGCCCGGTGACCCCCCCGACCAGTGACACCTGGGCCACGTCGGCCAGGGCGTAGCCGTGGAATGTGTAGCAGTTCTCGACGCCGTACGCCGAGAAGCTCGAGAGGTCCGGGGTGTTGATGACGTCGGCGACCACCGGCACGGTGGTCCGCAGCGGGCCGGGGCCGCTGGCATGCAGGTAGTACCGGTTCCACACCGAGGTGTCCCCGAACAGCGGCTTGGCCCAGCCGTAGGTGGTGTCGTACTGGACGTGCCACCCCGGAGGTGCGGTGGGACTCTGAATGAAGGCCGCCAGCTTGGCCTGACCGCCCACGTCGGCCACCAGGTTGTACGTGCGGAGCCCCAGGTTGCTGAGGCCGATCACCAGTGCGGCCACCACCGCGACGGTCACCGCCAAGGTGATCCTCGGGACCGCCAGCGTGGCCGTCGGGCCCTTGGCCACCACGGGCTCCTCGAACAGGGAGGGAACCGGCACGGGGCCAGAACGCGCCTCCGATGCCGGAGCGACCGGCTCGCCGATGGCGATGTGCATTCCGAGTGGCCTGATGAGGAGGATCATGGCCAGAACGCCCAGGCTGAAGGTGACCAGCCCGATGAACGGGTGGAACACGTTGATGGCGACGTTCTCGCCCCACTGCCTGCCCGCATAGAAGATGAAGGAGATCCGGACCAGGTTGATCACCCAAAGCAGCACCATGCCTCCGACCAGCCAGAGGACCTTCCTGGCCATCGGGCCGCGCACGATGGCCGCGAACGCTGAGCCGACCAACAGGAAGCCGACCACGCCATTCACCCCGGAGCAGGCCGAGACCACGCTGAGGGCGAAGGTGGAACCGTGGTGGGTGATGACGAAGAGGGTGTTGTCGAGGGATCCGGCCGGCTTCGCCAGGTGGGTGGCCACGGCGATCTTCTGCATGGCCAGCAAGGTGAGCGAGGTGAAGGCGTTGAGGACGCCGAGGAGCACCTTCTGATACGGGTACGGCCATGCCAGGAAGAGGAACAGCACGGCCAGCCGCTGACGCCAGAGGACCCTGGACCCGAAGATGACGGCCACCGCCCCGGCCACGAAGATCGGGAGGGTGAGCAGGTCGATCCGGTAGACCCAGAACATGGTGGACATGCGGGAAGGGAGGAGCTCGTTCACGGCGATGGCGGCCGCGATGAGCGGGATGCCGACGGTGTAGTCGACGTGCCGGTCGTAGATCGGCGGCTCCGGCTTGAGGGGCCTCGCCCGGATCGCCGCCAGGGCCAGGGCGATGGCGGGGACCAGGCTGATGTAGGCCAGCGGCGTCTGCTGGTCGGCGGTCTGCAGCAGCGTGTTCAGCGAGTAGTTGTAGGCAACCAGCACCGAGCCGAGCAGCACCACGACCTGGATGCGGGTCCGGGTGCGCTGGGAGGCGCCGGTCCATCGCTGCTGCCAGCGGATCCGGCGTTCGGCGATCGCCGACCGGCCCGAGGCGAGCGGGGGCCCGAGCATGGCGTCACTCATGGCGTGCCGTCCCCTTCGACTGCCTGCGGCCGTCCCGGGCACCTCACCCGAATCTCCCATGCACGTAGTCGGAGGTCCGTGGATCCCGCGGCCGTTCGAACAGGTCAGCGGTTGGGCCGGCCTCGACGATGTGTCCCGGCATGCCCTCGCCGTCCACCAGGAAGAGGGCGCAGTTGTCCGACACCCGTTGAGCCTGCTGCATGTTGTGGGTGACGATGACGACGGTCACCTCGTGGCACAACTCCCGGATGGTCGTTTCGATCACCCCGGTGGAGATGGGGTCCAGCGCCGAACACGGCTCGTCCATCAGGAGCACCTTCGGACGCACCGCCAGCGCCCGGGCGATGCAGAGCCGTTGCTGCTGACCGCCCGAGAGGGCGGCCCCGGCTTCATTGAGCCGGTTCCTCGTCTCGTTCCACAGTCCCGCCCGCTGCAGGCACTCTTTCACCAGGGCGTCGGGATTGGCCACCTTGGTCCCGGCGAGGCGGAGACCGGCCAGGACGTTCTGGGCGATGGTCATGGACGGGAACGGATTGGGCCGCTGGAACACCATGCCGATGTGGAGTCTGGTCTCGGTCACCCGCACCGAGGGCCCATAGATGTTCATCCCGTCCAGCTCAACCGATCCCGACAGGGCCGCCGAAGGGATGAGTTCGTGCATCCGGTTGAGGATGCGGAGGAAGGTCGACTTCCCACAACCCGACGGTCCGATCAGCGCGGTCACCTTGCCCGGCTCCATCGCCAGGGAGATCCGTTCGAGCACCTTGTTGCTTCCGAACCACGCACTCACATTGGTGGCCCGGAGACCGGAGCGGACCACGGCCGGCATCGGCGCCGCCGCGAAGCCGCCGACGTTCGCTGCTGGTGCGGGGTACCAGGCACTCGGCTGCTGCTGGGTTGAGGTCATCGCACCCCCCGATGTCTCAGCCGCCGACGGGCCAGGCTCGCCAGCAGAACAAGCGCCCCGCCGGTGACCAGCAGGGCGATCAGGTCCGGCGCACCGGTGAAGGCCAGCCCCGGTGAGTCCGAGCTCCCGCCCGACCCGGTGCCCGTACCGCCCGTCCCCCCCGACGCCGTCGAGGTCGCGGCAACGGTGCCCGGAGCGGTCGTGGTCGTGGTGGTGGCCGTGGAACCGGCCACCGAGGGTTGGGACGCGGCGGACACCCCCTCGGCATCCAGTTGAACGGCCACCTTCAGTCCGGCCGTGACCATGGCCGAGGTGGCCGGCGCCGCCCCGAAGGCCTCGATGTCCGCCTGCCCCTTCGGGCCCAGGGCGAAACGGACCAACTGGGCCAGGGCCTCGGCCTTCGCCCCGGTCAGTCCGCTGGTCGGCACCACCAGATAGCTCTCCTCCATCAGGAAGTTGTTGTAGGCCGTGGCATCAGCGGGGTTGGCACCAAAGGTGACCAGGTTGTCGGTGGCCGGATCGGACGTGGTCGCCACGGTGGCATCGGCGGCCGCGGCCTGCGCCGCCGCAGTGGAAGGGACCACGAACTGGCCGTCGGCGTTCTGGACGGCCGCGGTCATCAGGTTCCAGGGGACGCCCAGCGGGGCCCCGGTCCAGACCGACGAGATCGGACCGATGGCCCCGAGCTGCCAGGTCGCCGCCGTCTGGCTCGGTGCGTTGGTCTGCGTGCTGATGGCGAGCAGCTTCCCGATCAGCGGCTGGTCGCCCCCGGGGATGGTGTTCTGGCCGTAGGGCCACAACTCGCTCGGCGTGTCGTCCGTCGTGAGGCTGCCGAAGCCCGGCTCGGCCAGTCCGGCGTCGAAGAACGCCTTGGAGCTCGGCGTGCTGTCGAGCAGGGACATGAGGGCGCTGTTGGCCATGGACGGATCGAGGTTGGCCCACAGGGCGATGGGGATCTGGGGTGCACCCCCGGCGCCACCGGGAGGGCAGGTGATCCTCGGGTCGTTCCAGTGGTTGAGGGGACTGACGGCGTCGAACCCGAAGATCTCTCCGAGCAGGTCGGTGGTGAGCGGCATGTGCTGGCAGAAGTCGGAAGAAGTGATGGTGGGAGATCCCGATGCCGCCCAGGTCTCGGTGGGCACCAGCGTGGCGATGGCCACCGGAGTCTCGGCGATGGGCACATAGGCGAAGGACCTGCCGTCAGCCCTGGCCGTGGCCGACTCGGCTGCGGTGAGCGGTCGCTCGGACACTGCATAGTCGGCACCGAACTGTCCGGGGCCCGTGCCGACGAACGCGGCCAGTCCGGAGTTGATGTCGGTGGAGGTGTAGGCACCGAACAACGGGCTCAGGTTGGGGGTGTCGTCCAACAGGAGCTTGGCCAACACCGGTTCGAGGAAGGACCCCCCCTGGCCCGAAAGGGTCGACGGGTCGGGGTCGGCACCGGCCCCCGCCGGGGTCCAGATCGCCACCATGGCCATCAGGACTGCGGCCACCGTCGCCACTGTGACGGACCGCCGTCGGGCGGAGGGACGGGTCAGGATCACTCGTTCACCTCGACGGGAAGGCGCTTCCGCACGAGACGGCGCCGGACCAGCCACGCACTCATCACCAGGACGGTTCCCAGCACGACCAGGGGTACCGGATTGCTACCGGTGAAGGCCAGGCCGGTGCCACCCGAGAGGGACACGCCGGCGTTGACACCGGATCCGCTCCCGTCGCTCCCGCCGGCACCGCCCGCTCCCGAACCACCCGAGCCGGACGAACCGCCGGCACCGGCTGTGTGGGCCGCGGCGGCGGCCGCGGCGGCCGCCGCCGCCCCTCCGGCCTGAGCCGCGGTGTTGAGCACCCCACAGGTCGGGGTGGTCTGACCCGCTTGGACCTCCGCCGGGGTCAGGTCACCGCAGGCGTAGGCGTTCTGCTCGGCGGCCGTGGGTGCCACCGCGCCGGGCACGTTGGCTTTGATCTGGTCCACGCCGTACTTCTCCAGCGACAGCCCGAGCGAGGCGTAGCCGAAGGACGGCGAGGCCTGCTGGCCCAGGGTCAGGGCGTAGTTGACGAAGCCGCTGAGGACGGCGCCCAGTGCCGGATCCGATCCCGTCGTCTTGGCCAGCAGGTAGCTGTAGGTGGACGGGTTGTACACATTGGGTCCGATACCGCCGAAGTTGAGTTGGTGGGTCCCGTTGGTGTTCTGGGTGGCGTAGGCCAGCGCCGACGCCACGTTCACCGGGGTCGGCTGGGTGTACTTGCCGGAGCCGTTCTTCACCGACGCCACCCCCTTCGGCGGGCTGTTGGGACCGAAGCCCAGGTCGCTGGCGTACTTGACCTGAACGGCACCGATGGTCCCGGCGTTGGTGGCGATGCTCCCGGCCACGCCGCTGGTGTTCTGCTGGTCCAACCCGCCGGGGAGGCCGGGCCAGTTCGACTCGGGCTGGGTGGCGCTGATCACGACCCCGTCCCCGGGTCCGCCCGACTGGTGGTTCTGCTGGTTGGCGAAGGCCGCCCAGAGAGCAGGCTGCTGGTTGATGCACCACTCCTCGAGCACGAAGTTGGTGCCGGCCGAGTCGCTCTCGGTGACCGGGCGAACCGTGAGGTTGGGGAAGGCGACGCCCGGATTGTCCGCCGCCAGGGCCGGGTCGTTCCAGTTGGTGATGCCTCCGGTGAGGAGGGCGCAGGCCGTGTAGCTCGACAGTTGAAGCGTCTTGCTCAGCCCGGGGATGTTGTACATGAAGGCGATCCCGCCGGCGGTGATCGGCACGTAGATGAAGGGAAAGCTCGGGGGGCTCGTATCGGTGCTCCCGAGGCCGTAGGCGATGTCACTGGCGGCGTAGTTGGTGGTGTTGTTGGAAAATTCGAAACGGCCGTCTCCAGAGCTGGTGGGGGTGTAATTCACGCTCAGGGAGTAGGGCGCCTGGGCCACCGCCCTGGTGAAGGCCTCGATGGCCGGCGCGGCGAAGGAGGAGCCGGCCCCGTTGAGCTGGGTGGTGACTCTCGGGGTCACGAAGATGGAACCTCCACCGGGGGCGGTCGGCCCGGAGGTCGACGTCGTCGGAGGGGGAGTTGTCGGCGCGGTGGTCGGAGGGGGAGTTGTCGGCGCGGTCGGTGGTGGCGGTGGTGGCGAGCGGTGTCGGGGTGTCGGCACCGGCGGTTGGTCCAGCGCCCAGGGACATCCCGACGAGGACGGCGATGCCGGCGGCGGCCACTCCCCGTCGTCGGCGGCGCCAGCCTCCGCGGTGACCGACGGTCAGCGTGGGCTTCGACATGGTGGATTCCTTTGGCTCGGCGCCCGCGGCTACGGACGTTCTGGGGTTCGTTCGGATGGTCACGACGGGCGTCGACACCCCTTCCGTGCAGGCCTCGGTCGGACGGGTCATGGCTCGGCGTCCACCGTTCTCCGGGAGCGGGCCCAGGCGACGAAGCCGCTTCTCCGTCCGGGCTTCGATGCCCCCAGCCGACGGGCCAGGGTGAAGAGGATCAGCACCACGAAGATCAGCACCAGCGAGGTGCCCCAGGCCGCCTGGATGGGCACGGTGCCGGGTTGGAAGATGAGCTCGTAGACCCGGAATGGCAGGTCGTCCTGCTGTCCGGAGAAAGGGTTCCAGTTGTACCCCTCGAATCCTCCGGCGTTGAACAGCACAGGAGCGGTCTCCCCGGCGATGCGGGCAATGCCGAGGATGACCGCCGTCATCAGACCGGCCCGGGCCGTCGGCAGGACGACCCGCAGGAGCACCCTCCACTCCGGAGCGCCGAGGGCCAGGGCCGCCTCGCGGTAGGAGCCGGGCACGATGGCCACCACCTCCTGTGCCGCCCGGGTGACCACCGGGAGCATCATCACCGCCAGCGCCAACGCCGCCGCGAAGCCGGTCTTTCCCGTCGTCCCGTGGGGCACCACCCACAGGAGGTACACGAAGAGGCCGGCGATGATGGCCGGGGCCCCGGTCATGGCGTCGACCACCGCACTGACGGTGCGGGCGAACAGGCCGTCGTTGCTGGCCAGGTAGGTGGCCGTGAGGATCCCCAGTGGCACGGTGATCACCGTGGCGATGCCCACCTGCTCCACGGTGCCCACGATGGCAGCACCCACTCCGAGATCCCTGACCTTGGCATTGCCGCCCAGCTGGGTCATGTCGGCCACCAAGAAGTGCGGGAACCCGCCGAACACTGCGGCGAATCCTTTGATGAACACATAGCTGATCACCGCGGCCAGCGTGATGAAGGCGATGAGGGCCCCGGTCCAGATGCCCACGGTGGCCAGGCGGTCCTTGGCGATCAGGATTCCGTAGCGCATCCGGCACAGCACCCCGTAGATGATGAGGAAGGCGCCCAGCCAGCACACCGCCATACCGAACGGTGCCGTGATGCCGGCCAGCGTGAAGATCGTCCAGACCAGGGCCAGGGCGGCCGCGGCCGACCCCAGTCCCTCGATGACGGCGGCACGGTCCACCCGGCGGGGCCGTATAGGGCGCTCGGCTCCGGCGGTCGGTGACACCACGGCCGGCGGGACTGCGCCACGGGGGTGGCCCGGAGAGGTGACCACCGGGCTCACCGCTTCACTCCGTCGGAACGGTTGACGATGAAACGGGCGATGAGGTTCACCAGCAGGGTGGTGGCGAAGAGCACCAGTCCCAGAAGGATCGAGCGCGCTCTTGGCCAGCGTCGATCCGGTCGGGAAGTCCTCGGTGATCTGTTTGGCGATGGACCCCAGCCCGTTGGGCCCCATGATGGCGAAGGTGAAGTGGTTGGCCTTGGACAGGACCAGCACCACGATCATGGTCTCGCCCAGTCCGCGACCGAAGCCCAGCAGGAAGGCGCCGACGATTCCGTTTCGGGAGAAGGGCAGGATGACATCGGTCACCATGCCCCACCGGGTGCCGCCCAGTCCCAGGGCCGCCTCGCAGGCGTCCCGTGGGGCCTGGGACATGACCTCGCGGCTGACCGAGGTGATGATCGGGATGATGGTGGCGGCCGACACCAGGCCGCAGGCGAAGATGGACTGGACGAACTCACCCGGGGTCGGGGTACGGATGAAGGGAACGAACCCGAAGTGGTCCACCAGCCACCTGGCCGGGGAGGCCTGGAGGCTCGACACCAGCTCCAGGCCCCAGAAGCCGTAGACGATGCTGGGCACCGTGGCCAGCATGTCCACCGTTCCGGTGAGGAAGGACCGGATGCGGACCGGGGCGTACTCGTTGATCATCAGGGCCGCAGCCAGCGAGACGGGGCCGGCGATGAGGACGGCCACCACGGCGATGGCGATGGACCCGACCAGCAGGGACATGGCGCCGTAGTGACCGCTGTCCGGGGACCAGGTGGGGTCGGTCAGGAAGTGGATGCCGCCCTTGGACAGCGCCTGCCAGCCGTTCTTGGTCAGGAACACCACCACGGCCACCAGGATGAGCAGCACCGTGGCGCTGCTGGAGACCAGGACCAGCCGGAAGATCCGGTCGGCGCGCGAGACCGACCGGTTGATGACGATGGGGACGTCCTCGACCGGAGTGGCCTGCACCACCGGCGCATCGAGCAGGGTGGTCATCGGGCCGATCTCCGGACCACCGACGCCACGACCCAGGCCAGCGCCACCAGGAGGGCGCCGGCCGCCGTCAGGCACTCCAACCAGGCGGGAGCACCGGTGAAGGCCAGCTGGGTGGGCGACAGGGACACCGCGGCCGACACCGGGGCCGAAGGGGCGACCGTCGGGGCCGTCGCCGAGGTCGCCGGCGCACCCGAGGAGGCCGCCGATGTTGTCGTGCTCATGGCGAAGGGCGGCGAGAACGTCTTGGCCTTGGAGAAGTCGTTCTGGTCCGCGCCCACGAACAGGACGCAGGGATGACTCGAATCGCACACCGGCTGCCAGTTGGCCTGCTCGCCCAACAGAGGGTTCGGGAGGGCGTAGAGGGTGTACGAGGGCTCGACGAAGCTCCCGTCGGCGTGGACCACGGTGGTGTCGGGTTGGATGGTGTTCTCGTCGCACGAGGTCAGGCTGGTCGGCAGGTTGGCCGCCGATCCCTCGGGGTCGGAACACTCGAGAATGACCACTCTCGAGTTCGGGGTGAACGTCGAGTTGGGTCCGACGGAGACCCGGACCACCTGTTGGTCGGCGAATCCGCCCTTGATGGGCCCGGGGGTCAGCGAGACCGTCGGCAGCCCTGACCCGGCCGCCCAGGCTCCGGGCCCCCCGGCGAACAGGACCGCGGTGACTGCGAGAACCAGGGCCGACGCCGCAGCAGGGCCGAACACCGGCGAGAGGTGGGCTGACCGGGACGACGTGGTCACGGCGATCCCCCCGGCCCACCGGACGGTACGACGGTGAACGAGTGGGAGAATGCTTTGGGCTTCGACAGGTCGGTCTGGTACTCGCTGATCAGCAGGACGCACTGGTGGGTCTGGTTGCAGACCGGCGAGCCGTCCGGCGACTCGCCGAGGGCCTGGCTGGGCAATGAGAAGACCGTGAAGGCCTTCTCGTCGAACGATCCGTCGGCCTTCACCACCACCGTGTCCCCCTGGATGGTGTTCTCGTCGCATTCGACGAATTTGGTCGGCAGATTGGCCCGGGACCCGCCCGGGTCGGCGCACTGGATGATGTTGACGTGGCTGTAGGGCGTGAACAGGTGGTTGGGACCCATGGAGACTGCGACCGCCTGCCCGTCGTGGAATACCCAGCCGCGGGACGTGGCACCCACCGTGACCGCGGAGGCCGGGCTCGAGGACGACGGCCCACCGCAGGCGGTGAGCGAGGCGGTGAGCGCCGCCAGGACCATCAGCACCGGGGTGCCCGGGCGGCGGCGCCAGGTTGCCCGGCGCCGGGGATGCCGGCCCATCACGCTGCCGAACCGTGGAAGGTGGCGTCGCCCAGATTGAAGATGCCGCCGTCGGAGGCCACCAGCCAGTAACCGCCCCCGTCGGGGGTGGCGGCCATGCCCACGATGGGCTGGTTGAGGTGCATGGCGCCGGTCGAACCGTGGAAGGCGGCGTCGCCGAAGGAGAAGATGCCGCCGTCGCTGGCCACCAGCCAGTAACCGCCCCCGTCGGGGGTGGCGGCCATGCCCACGATGGGCTGGTTGAGGTGCATGGCGCCGGTCGAACCGTGGAAGGCGGCGTCGCCGAAGGAGAAGATGCCGCCGTCGCTGGCCACCAGCCAGTAACCGCCCGCCGTCGGGGGTGGCGGCCATGCCCACGATGGGCCGGTTGAGGTGCATGGCGCCGGTCGAACCGTGGAAGGCGGCGTCGCCGAAGGAGAAGATGCCGCCGTCGCTGGCCACCAGCCAGTACCCCTGGCCGTCGGGGGTGGCGGCCATGCCCACGATGGGCTGATTGAGGTGGGTGCCCCCCATCCCACCCAGGAAGGCGGCGTCGCCGAAGGAGAAGAGGCCGCCGTCGGTGGCCACCAGCCAGTAGCCGCCCCCGTCGGGGGTGGCGGCCGTGCCCACGATGGGCTGGTTGAGGTGGGTGCCCCCCAGTCCGCCGTGGAACGAGGTGTCGCCGAAGGTGAAGACCCCGCCGTCGGAGCCCGCCAGCGTGTAGCCGCCGCCGTCGTTGGTCCCGGCCATGCCCACGACCGGGTGGCTGAGCGAGGCGGCCGAGACAGGCGTGGCCGCGCTGAAGGAGACCGTCACACTGCCGGTGACCGCCACCGAGTCCGTGGTGTCGGTTGCCGTATAGGTGACCGCCTCCACCTTGCTATCGGTGACGGCGAACGTGGCCTCGCCCGTTGAGTCACTGCTGGCCGAGACCGCGCTCACCTGGGAGGACCCTCCCGACGGCTTGAGGGCCACGGTCCGGCCCGACACCGGAAGCCCGTCGGCGTCGAACAGCAGCACGGTCACCGTGGCCGCCGTGCGACCGTCGGCCGGGACGCTCGAGCGGTCGACCACCACTGCGCTGTCGTCAGGATTGGGGAGGATCGGGGGCGGAGTACCGAAGGTCAGCTCGACCGAGGTGGAAACCAGCAGATTGCCGTCACTCTGGTCCAACCCGGTCACCTCGACGAATTCTGGCGTTGTGTCGGTGACCTTGAACGTCGCCGCCCCGCTGGCGTCGGTCACCGCCGAGACCGCCTGGATGGTGGCGTGACCCTGACCCTGGTCGAGGGAGACCGTCTTCCCCTGGACCGGGTTGCCGAAATGGTCGTTGAGGGTCACGGTCACCGTGGAGGCGGCTGCACCGTCGGCGTTGACCGCCGCGGGGGCGGCGGTCATGCCCGACTGGGTCCCGTCGACCGGGCCAGCGACGAACGTCACCGTATGAGCGACTGCAGGTGCGACGACCAGGTTGCTGTCGGTGGTGTCAGTGACGGTGAAGGCGACGCTCTCTGCGAGTGTGTCTCGGATCTGGAACGTGGCCTCACCGTTGGAGTCGGTCTCCCCGGGGACCTCGCCGGACCCGGCCGGAGTGAGCGGGGTCACGGTGACCTTGGGATCGGTGGTGGTCGGGGCCACCGTCACGACCTTGCCCGGCAATGGGTTGGAGTTGGTGTCCCGGACGGTGACGAAGAACGTGGCCGCGGTGGTCCCGTCGGCCACCACCGTCGAGGGCTGGATGGCCACCGAGGACAGGGAGGCCGACACCGTCGGCCCCGTGGACACTTGGAAGGCCACCTGAGCGGTCTGGGACGGGGTGACCCCGTCGGTGCTGTCGGTGGCGGTGTAGGTCACGGTCTCGGCGGCGCTGTCGGTGACCTGGAAGACCACCTTCCCATCGTCCCCGCTGGTGGCGTTGGCCGTCACCGGTGACACCACCGCGGTGACGTTCGGAGACGCGGACAGGGTCACGACCTTTCCGGCCACCGGGCTGGCGCCGGCGGCGGTCAGGAGGGTCACGGTGACGGTTGTTCCCTGACCGGCTCCGACGGTGGCCGGCGACTGCCCGGCCACCACCGTCGAGTCGGCCGCCGAGGGAGTCAGGGTCCCGAAGGTGACCTGGGCGGTCGCGGAGACGGCCACCCCACCCGAGGATGCGGTGTAGGTGATCAGTTCGGCGGAGGCGTCGGTCACCGAGAAGGTGGCCTCCCCGGAACTGTCGGTCGTCGGCGACAGCGGGGTGATCTGGGAGTGTGCACCGGCGTTCTGGGCCAGGGTGACCGCCTTGTTGGCCACCGGGCTGGCGGTCACCCCCTGATCGCGGAGGGTGACCGTGATGGTGGACGGCGTCGAGCCGTCGGCCGGCACATTGGCCGGCGAGGCCACCACCTTGGATGCCGTGGGTGAGATCGTGGGTGCCTGGAAGGTCACGGTCGGCTGCTGGGTGACGGTGACGCCGAGCGCGCTGGCCTGATACGTGACCGTTTCAGCCGTGGTGTCGGTGACCTTGAAGGTGGCCACCCCGTTGGCGTCTGTGGTCCCCGAGAGAGCGGTCACGACCGAAGATCCCCCGGTCGGGACGAGCGTGACGGGTGTGCCCTGTGGGATCGGAGCGGTGGCGTTCTGGGCGTTCTTCCCCAGCATCGTCGCGGTCACGGTCGACGAGTCGGCGCCGTTGGCGACCACCGTGATGGGCGAGGCGGACGCGGTGGAGAGGGCCGCATCGGGAGCGGAGGCCGTGGCCGGGATGGTGCCATCACCCGGGCTCGTCCCGAGCTCGCCGGCGTCCTTCTTCACCACCGAGAAGGCCTGCGACCAGACGTGGGGAAGTCCCAAGTTGGTCTGGTCAGGACCGATGTAGAGGAGGCACGGGGCGGTGGTGCCGCCACAGGCGGTGGGGTTGGAGGCGGTCTCACCGAGCGCGGCCGACGGAAGGGCGAAGACGTCGAAGTCGGTGACCGTCAGCGAACCGTCGCTCGCCACGACGGCGGTGTTCGGGTACTGGGTCAGGTTGTCGCAGTTGGGGGTGCCGGTCGGCGGGGCGCCCCCAGGTCCGGCCACGCATTCCAGAATGTGAATGTTGGTGGCGTGGGGCAGGAGGGTGTTGGCCGGCACCGAGACGGTGATCTGCTGGCCACTGGAGAAGGGGGTCCCTGCGGTGAACGGGCTCTGGGCCACCGCCGCGTCGACCTGCTGGTTGGTGGTCAGGTCGGCACTGGCGATACCGGTCAGGGCCAGCCCGGCCGACGCCAACAACAGCGCCGTGGCGCCCACCACGAGTAGGGAGCGCCACCTCCGGCGTCCGGCGACCCAGCGGCTTGACCTGCTCACTGCTCGTGTCCCTTCGTGGTCGAACTCGTCTTGTCCGTCAACTGGTGCCGCCGGGCGACGGCCCAATCCTGATGGCCACATACGGCCATCTCAAGGGAACGTTTGGTTACGGTGTTCACCTGATGTTCACTCAAGAACTCTGCCCCTCTACATCCACAAACCCGGGGGCCTGACGATGGGTCGTCTGGCCCCCGGGTCCGGGAGTTTCTTCCGTCCGAAGAGGTTCCGGACGGACGTGGTGACGACTACCCGTTGGCGTTGGCCACCGAGGTCACTGCGGGGATGCCGTTACCCGCCGTGCCCCCTCCGTTGAGACCTGAGGCACAGGTGGTGTTGGGAGCCGCGATGCCGTCGGCGGGTGTCGAGATCGCCGGGACACTGGACACGTCGGTCAGACGGATGAATCCGAAGGACCCGATGTCGCTGGTGAGCTCGGCATCGAAATTGAGGCCTGTCGAGTTGTCCTTCGCCTTCTGGAAGTCGGTGTTGCTGTCACAGATCCAGTTCAGGAGACCTCCGGTCGACGCCCGAATGGTGTCGGACTTGTAGATGTTCCAGAGGGTCCGAGCCGTCGGGTAGCTGTTGCCCAAGATGCGCACGGTGCTCGGTGACAACTCGTTCTCGGTGACCTTGGATGCCGTGAACGTGGTGCCACCGACCGTGACCGAACCGGAGAACGGGACGGTGTTCAGCACCCCGTTGGAGGCGTAGTAGAGGGTGCTGGCTACTTCGACCGCCTGGCTGGCCGTGTCACCGGGAAAGTCGGATACCGCGAAGTCGCCGACCTGCGAGGTGTTGTTCTCCAGGGCCACGTGCGGGCTGTTCGGGGTCGGAGCCGTAGCCGGGTTCGGATCGTTGGCTGCGTTGCCATTGGTGGTCGAGCACTTGGTCGCCGCGCTCCCGTTCACGTAGCTGACGAAAGTGGCTTCGGTGCCCGACGCAGGGTTCACGCCCATGATCCGAACCGGGATGCCGATGGGTGCCCCGTTGCCGACGGTCTTGGCCACGCCACCGTTACCGGGCCCGCTGGCCGACAGGTTGGTCAGCTGACCCCAGTCGGTGATGCGGGTGGCGTCGGTGGCACACCACAACCGGTAGGCGGTGGAGTTGGCCCCTCCGCCGTTGTCGGCATTGGAGACATCGGCGAACGGGGTGCCCGAATAGGGTCCACCGAGGGGGTCACCGGGTATCCACCCGGCAGCCACCGGCCCGATGTTGCCGCCGTTGACCGTGTGGTACGGGCTGGTGCTGGCCACGGTACCGAAGGTGGAGGGGTTCACCACCGGGAAGTCGGCGGCCGGAACCGCGTCCTTGGCGTAGCCGGTGCCGACCAGGTTGGTGCAGGCGGTCCCGGCCGGCTTCGACGACCGGGCGAAATCGACGGGAAGCGGCGAGTTGGCCACCGAGCTGCCGCACAACTGATTCTGTCCGGCTCCCGATCCGACATTGTCGACGCCGGTGTACACCTCGGTTCGGTCCCAGTTGTCCGCGGTGTCGGTGGTGTCGATGTTCCCGCCCGACTGGCAGTAGTCACTGGCATTGCTGGTCGTCGACGGCAGGAAGGCGTTGTTGAAGAGGGAGGTCTCCCCACCCACGTTCAGAGTGCATCCGTAGAGACCGG
The DNA here is from genome assembly GCA_963833585.1 of uncultured Acidimicrobiaceae bacterium. GTDB lineage: Bacteria > Actinomycetota > Acidimicrobiia > Acidimicrobiales > RAAP-2 > Bog-756. The sequence continues at coordinate 117,092 of CAWHYF010000006.1, forward strand.
CCGACGTGTAGAGGTCATCGATCTTCTGCATGACGAAGAACGTGGTGTCCGACCCGGTGTCGCGGATGGCGTTGACCTTCCCGTTGTAGAACTGCGGGGCCGTAGCGGGAGAGGGATCGGCCGGGGCGGCCGTGGCCGTCTGCACTCCGACGCCCAGGGTGGCGATGACGGCCACCACCCCGGTCGATCCGGCGACCGCCAGGCGGTGCCCCATCTTGAGTTTTCTCATGGTCCTGTTGTTCTCCTTGGAAGTTGATCGATGTGAGGTCAGATGGCTGGGTGGACTCGCGGGTGGTCAGGCCGAGGCCCGTGCCGCCTTGCGCCGACGGAACAGGACGGTCCCGCCGACCAATCCGGCGGCGGCGAGCGGCAGTCCGATGGCCAGCGGCACCTCGGGGGTCCCGTCGCCAGGATTCACGGTTCCGGATTCGCCCGGATCCTTGATCACGACCTGGAACGCCTGGGACCACACGTGAGGGAGGGACGGCACGGTCTGGTCCTGACCGATGTACAGGATGCACGGATCGCTGGAACCACCACACACGGTGGGGTTAGAGGCCGTCTCCCCGAGGGCCGGGGACGGCAGCGCGAACACATTGAAGTCGGAAATGTTCATCGATCCGTCGGTGCCGACGACCGCCGTGTTGGGATACTGCGTGAGGTTGTCGCAGTTGAAGGTTCCGGTCGGGGGCGTGCCACCGGGCCCGGCCTGACACTCGAGAATGTGGATGTTGGTGGCGTGGGGCAGGAGCGTGTTGGCCGGTACCGACACGGTGATCTGCTGACCGCTGGCGAAGGGAATGCCGGCCGTGAACGGGGTCTGGGGTACGGCGGCCTGGATCTGTTGACCGGTGGACAGGTCGGCACCGGCGGCGCCGGAGAGGGCGAGCACCCCGATGGCGGAGGCGGCACCAATGGTGGCGGTCGTAGCTACCGCTCTGGCGACTCGTCGGATGGACATAGGTGGGACTCCTTCAGGGGTCTCGGAAGATCATGTTGGGTGGGACGACAGGTTCGTGGTTCGCTTCTGTCAGTAGCGTTGTCCCACGAGGCGCCAGCCGAGTCAATGCAAAACCCCTGGTGACACCCAGAAATCATTTCCGGATTACCTAACCGTCACAGTGCCGACACAGCGGTGCCACGGGGGCGAGGTTTTTGTCATTTGAGGTCCACAAATTCGGTGAGATCTGCCGCCCGTCCCCAGGGCTGTGCCCGTCGCTCGGGAAGCCAGCCTGTTGACCGCGGTGGTCCAGTGGCTTACTTGGTGTGCCGTTTGAACCACTCGGGGCGGCAATTTGAGTCAGGCCGGCCGTCGGGCGCAGCCAGACACGGTCGAGTTCCGGCTGGGTCGAGCCCATCGTGATGGGGCAGCATCCGTCCGTCTCGGCGGCGTATGGGACTATCCACTATTGATCGAATAACCGAAAAGCGATGCAGCCCAATTGACAAAAACGGGTCCAGAGACGCCGCGATTGGGTCTTGCATGGGGTCACCGACCGACGGCCACGCCGCTTCGCTACCCGCCGCAGTCTCGAGAGGTCACCCAACGTTCACCTGTCGGTGACAGTTCGATCACCTCGATAGGGGATACTCCTGCGGAGGCAGCGCAAACTTCATGACAAGGTCGGGAACGGGATCCCGGTACAGAGTGGGCGCTTGAGGGGAACGGATCGGCATCGGGCCATGAGCAGTCGGACCAATCGGGCAGGAACTGGCCACGCGGTGCCCACCGTCGCCACCAGCCGGACGTGGGTGTTCCTCAGCATGACCCTGCTGGTACTGGCGACACTGGCCGCTACCGCCGACCCGTCGCTGGCGGCACTCCCGACGGGGTCGGCTTCGATCACTCCCCTCGGGCCGTATTCCACCGGGCAGCTGGTCACCGTGACGGTGGGACCCAACGCGATACTCGAGCCGGGAAGGTCCCTCTCCATCGAGGAGTGCGCCGCGCCGACCAGAGGACCGATCTCATGGCGCCCCCGATGCGATCCGCGCACCAGACAGAGGCCACGTGTGTCGGCCAACTTGGACGGCTCATTCAGCTACTCGGGCTATCCCCTGGTGGCGCTGACGAACGGGTGGGGGCCCGCGTCAGCGCGCCACCGGGCGGTATGCGACCTCACCCACACCTGCCGGTTGATCATCGGATGGGACCTCGATGATCCTGGACATCGGGTGTGGTCGGCGCCCTTTCTGGTCGGTCCTCCGGGCGGGGACCCCGGGACCAGCACCCCTGAAGTCCCCGATGCCATGGTGCTACCGCTCGTCGCGGTGGCCATCTTCGGGGGATGGGTGGCAATTCGCCGCCGGATGGCCTCCGGGCTCTGATCGTCCCACCGGGCCGGTGCCGGTCTGGCCCGGCTACCGCCCACCAACGGTACTGTGGCCGGCATGACCCGATGGCTGAAGCCCCTGGCCCTGCTGGTCCTGGTGGCAGCCGGCGTGAGGTGGCTGGTCCGGAGGGCTCGCCGCGAGCCCAGCGGGGTGGCCCCGACCATCGGGGGGGACACCTGGCCCCCCGTGCCAATCAAGCCTGGAGGCCGGGACTGATCCTGCGACCGGAGATCGTCCTCGAGCCTCAGTGACCGTTCCGGTTCCACGCCGACACATGGGTGCACTCCCCGACCTGGATGGAGTACTCGCGATAGAACTGCTCCCGCCCGGCCTCCATCGCCCGACGATGGCGCGGATCGTTCCGCCACACCTGATGGGCCTCGGGGGTGGCGAAGGTGACCAGTGACACCCGCTCCCCGTCATCGGCGGTGAAGGTCTTGAAGTCGACGAATCCCGGCACCCTCCGTGCCGCGGCGAGCATCTCCTCCGCCGTTCTCCGGTAGGCCGGTTCGGCCTCCTCCCTCAGCCGGGATCGGAACACCGTCACCAGCTGGCCATCTGCAAACGGCCTCGTCGCTCGAGCCACCGCCACACGTCCCTCCTGGTTCCTACCGATTCACCGAACCACGTCCCATCGACACCTCTTCCTACGACTCCACGGTATGCACATCGCTGATGCCGGCCGCCGAACGCAGGCGGCCCAGGGCGTCGCCAGGCACCTCCTGGTCGGTGGAGAGCACCATCAGCGCCGTGTGGCCGGAGGCCGATGGGCCGACGGCCATCGAGGAGATCGACACGTGAGCATCTCCCAGGATGGTGCCGACCACACCGATCATGCCGGCCCGGTCGTCGTTCCTCACCACCAGCATGTGCGGGGCCGGGGGAACCTCCACCGTGTGGTCGTCCATCATCACCAACCGCGGCTCGGAGCGAGGTCCCGACAGAGTCCCGGCCACGGCATGGTCGCCGCTGCGTAGTGTGACCAGATTGACGAAGTCGTGGGCCGTCACCGTCGAGGTCTCCCGCACCTCGAGGCCCCGTTCGGCGGCGAGCTGCGGAGCGTTGACGTAGCTCACCGGCTCCTCGGTCGCCGCACCGAACATCCCCTTCAGGATGGAGAGGGTCAGAATTCCGGTGCCGGCCCCGGCCAGCCCCCCCTGGTACTCGATCTCCAGGGTGTCGGGCAGCCCGTCGTTCAGGCACGAAAGGATCTTGCCCAGCTGCTCGGCCAAACCCATGAACGGCCGGACCGTCTCGGAGACGTCGGTGGCCGCGACGTTGACGGCGAAGGGCACGAAATCGCCGTTGAGGGCCAGGATGACCTGCTCGGCGATGGTCACCCCGGCTTTGTCCTGGGCCTCCGCCGTCGAGGCACCGAGGTGGGGCGACACCACCACCGAGGACAGCTCGAAGAGCGGCGATTCGGTGGTGGGCTCCTTGGCGAACACGTCAAGCCCGGCCCCTTGCACCTGGCCGGAGCGGATGGCCTCGGCCAGGGCCTCCTCGTCCACGATCCCGCCCCGGGCGGTGTTGATGATCCGGAGGCCGGGCTTGGCCTTGGCCAGCAGGTCCTTCCCGACCAGACCGAGCGTCTCGGCGTTCTTGGGCAGGTGAACGGTGACGAAGTCGGAATTGGCCATCAGCTCTTCCAAGCTCATCAGCTCCACGCCCATGTGCTTGGCCCGGTCGGCCGAGACGAAGGGGTCGTAGGCCACCAGTCGCATGCCGAAGGCCAGCGCCCGCTGCGCCACCAGCGCCCCGACCCGGCCCAGGCCCACCACGCCCAGGGTCTTCCCGTGTAGCTCCACCCCCTCCCATTTGGATCGCTCCCACTTCCCCGCCACCAGGGCGGCGTGAGCCTGGGGAATGTTTCGGGCCTGGGCCAACAGCAGCGCCATGGCCTGCTCGGCCGCCGAGAGGATGTTGGACTGAGGTGCGTTGACCACCATCACACCCCGCTCGGTGGCGGCGGCCACGTCCACGTTGTCCAGTCCGATCCCGGCACGCCCGACCACCACCAGGTCGGTGCCGGCCCCCAGCACCTCGGCGGTGACCGTGGTGGCGGAACGGATGACCAGGGCGTGAGCCCCGACGACCGCCGCCACCAGCTCCTCGGGGGACAGCCCGAGCTGCACATCGACCTCGTGGCCCGCGTCGGACATGGCGTCGAGACCTGGTTGGGCCAGTTTCTCGGTGACGAGCACCCTACCCATGGGGTTCCTTTCTCTGGGCGGACATGGCGCGGTGGGCGGACATGGCGAAACCCGGCCCGGCGCTTCCGGTGGTCACGAAACGTCGCCGAACAGCTTGGCCAGACGGGCCACTCCTTCGACCAGGTCGTCGTCCCCCAGGGCATAGGACATCCGGAAGTAGCCGGGAGCGCCGAAGGCCTCACCGGGCACCACCGCCACCTTGGCCTCCTCGATGGCCAGCTCGGCCAGTTCGGTGCTGGAGTTCGCCGTTCGGCCCCTGATGTCCCGTCCGTACAGACCCTCCACCGAGGGGAAGGCGTAGAACGCCCCTTCGGGCAGCAGGCAGGTCACGCCATCGATCTCGTTCAGCATGGTGAAGACGGTCTGGCGCCGGCGATCGAAGGCGGCCCGCATCACGGCCACCGCCTCGAGGTCCCCGGTCACCGCGGCCAGGGCGGCGCGTTGGGACACGTTGGCCACGTTCGAGGTCTCGTGGGACTGGAGGTTGGTGGCAGCGGTCACCACGTCGCTCGGGCCGATCATCCAACCCACCCGCCACCCGGTCATGGCATAGGTCTTGGCCACTCCGTTCACCACGACGCACCGGTCGGCCAGTTCAGGCACCAGAACCGGCATGGAGTGGTGCTCAGCCCCTCCGTACACGAGGTGCTCGTAGATCTCGTCGGTGATCACCCAGAGGCCGCGGTCCACTGCCCACCGGCCGATGGCCTGGATCTCCTCTTTGGGGTAGACCGCCCCGGTGGGGTTGGAGGGAGAGACGAAGAGGAGCACCTTGGTGCGTGGGGTGGTGGCGGCCTCGAGCTGGTCCAGGGTCACCCGGAACCCACTGGCGGTGTCGGTGGAGATGACCACGGGCACCCCCCCGGCCAGGGCGATCGACTCCGGATAGGTGGTCCAGTACGGGGCCAGCACCAGCACCTCGTCCCCCGGGTCGCAGAGCACGGCAAAGGCGTTGGCGATGGCCTGTTTTCCCCCGTTGGTGACCAGGATCTGCGAGGCGTCCACCTGGAAACCCGAGTCCCGGTGGGTCTTGAGGGCCAGGGCGTCCCGCAGCTCGGGCAGGCCGGCCGTCGGCGTGTACTTGTGGGTCTTGGGGTCGCGACAGGCAACCTCGGCCGCAGCCACGATGTGCTCCGGGGTGGGGAAGTCGGGCTCACCCGCGCCGAAGCCGATCACGCTCTCACCCTGGGCCTTCAACGCTTTGGCTTTGGCGTCCACGGCCAGCGTTGCCGAGGGGGAGACCGCCGCGATCCGCTTGGAGATGCGCTGCCCGGTCACGGCCCCTCAGCCCCAGGGGGGGCGCTCCCGAAGGAGCCGGTTTCTGTCTCGATGGCCATGGTGACATGATTCCATACGTGACCGACACCCCTGACATCACCATCCCCGCCAACCTCCTGCCTGGCGACGGGCGGTTCGGGTCGGGGCCCTCCAAGGTGCGGCCCGAGGCCGTGGCCGACCTGGCCGCATCAGCGGGCAGCTTCCTCGGGACCAGCCATCGCCAGAAGACGGTCAAGTCGGTGGTCGGGAGCCTCCGGGAAGGACTGGCCCAGCTGTTCTCCCTCCCCGACGGGTACGAGGTGGTGCTGGGCAACGGAGGCACCACCTGCTTCTGGGACGCCGCCACCTTCGGACTGATCGACCGAAAGAGCCAGCACCTCAGTTTCGGCGAGTTCTCCTCCAAGTTCGCCGGGGCGGCCACGGACGCTCCCCACCTGGGCGAGCCGGAGATCATCGCCTCCGAGGTGGGGACGCATCCGGAGCCAGTGGCCCGGGATGACGTCGACCTCTACGCCCTCACCCACAACGAGACCTCGACCGGGGTGATGATGACCATCAACCGCCCGAACGGAGCGGCCGCGCCCAGTGAGGGCGGCGGCCTGGTGGCGGTGGACGCCACGTCCGGGGCCGGTGGCCTGCGGGTCGACCCGGCCCAGTTCGACGCCTACTACTTCGCCCCACAAAAGTGCTTCGGCTCCGACGGCGGCCTCTGGGTGGCCCTCTTCTCCCCCGCGGCCCAGAACCGGATCGCGGCCATCGCCGCCACCAAGCGGTGGGTTCCCTCCTCGATGGACCTGACGATCGCCCTGGAGAACTCCAAGTTGGACCAGACCTACAACACTCCGGCCCTCGCCACCATCTTCCTCTTCAACCACCAGGTCCGGTGGTTCAACGAGAACGGCGGCCTCGAATTCTCAGCCGGCCGGTGCGACCGATCGGCGGAAATCCTCTATACCTGGGCCGAGAACTCGGACTTCACCACCCCGTTCGTCCCCCGGGACCAGGACAGGAGCCATGTGGTGGGGACCATCGACTTCGACGATGCCGTCGACGCTGCCACCGTCGCCGCGGTGCTCCGGAAGAACGGCATCGTGGACACCGAGCCCTACCGCAAGCTCGGCCGCAATCAGCTGCGCATCGCCATGTTCCCGGCCATCGATCCCGATGACGTCGCGTGCCTGTGCGCCTGCATCAACTACGTGGTCGGGGCTATCGCCGGCTGATCTCTCGGGTCGTCCGGGGGGGAGGCGGCGGGCTGGCCGTGGGGTGCACCCGTGCTGACCGCCCCGGGTCCCCTACCCGCCAAGCTGCGTGACGACCCCGGGCGGCGGCGGCGCCTCAGTGCGACGGCGCCGCCCACCACACCGACACCGGCCAAGGGCATCAGCAGCGGGCTGGGGGCCTCGGGAGTATTGACGCCAGGAGTCACCGGTGCCCAGCTCGGGGCCTGGTCGGTGGCGAAGTTGGGAGTGAGGTCGACCAGCGCACTGGTCTGGGCCACCCCGCCCGGGCAGGGGACCGAGTAGGCCGTGAACACGTCCTGGGTGGTGCCCGCCCCGTCCGGAGACGCCAGCTGGTCGAAGGCCACCTGGGTCCCGTCGGGCGAGAACACGGGGTTCTCCGCAGCCACCTTGACACCGGTGGCCACCGTCTGCGAGTCCTTGGACGTGGCGCAGATCTGGGCTCCGTCGGGCCGGGGCGGCGAGCCGGCCAGTTGCTGGAACACCGGCTTGATCGGCGATCCGGCCTGGTCGGTCATGGTGTAGAGCTGGGTGCCGACACAGGGACCGTTGGTCGCATTGGGCGTAGGCCTGTCCGACTGGAAGACGATGACCTGCAGGCCGTGCCCGTCCAGCGTCGGAGCGAAGTCCGGCTTCGAGTCGTTGGCGCTCTGGTCACCGTCGGAAGCCGAGACATCGACCAGCGCGTGGGTGACGAAGTCGTAGGTGTAGATCTGGCTGGTGCCGCTGCCCGAGGTCCGCACGAAGGCGATCTCGTTGGCATTGGACGGGTCGTAGACCGGCTCGGTGTCGCTGAAGGTCTGGGTCTGGGTGAAGACCGGGGCCACCGATCCCGGACTGCTCAGATCCTCGGTGTACAGCTCGGGCTGGCCCCCGCCCCGGGTGCTCTGGAAGATGATCCGATCCTGGCTGCCCGGGGAGGCGGGCGCCCAGGACGGGTAGTCGTCACTGGCCCCGTTCGGCAGGTTCTGGGACACGTCGACCGGGGTGCCGGAGGCCGTGCCGTCGGTGAGGAGGGGCACGGTGAACAGTTCGAAGTCCACCCCGTCGTCCCGGTTGCTGGCGAAGATGACCTTGCTCCCGTCGGGCGAGACGAAGGGGTGCCGGTCGGTGCTCCCCGTGCAGTCGAGCTGGCCGACGGTGCCCGGTCCAGTGGCTTGCTTGACGAACAGCTCGTCGGTACCGCCGAAGTGACAGCCCGACGCCGTGGCGGCGCGGGTGCTCTGGAAGACGATCGCACCGTTGACGGCCGGGAACGCCGCGCCGGAGACGCCCGAGAGCATGGCCAGACAACCAGCGGTGGTCGCCGTTGCCGTTGCCAGCCGGCGCGCCAGTTTTCTCGTCGAGCAGGACATCCCGACGAGTATCGCCGACCGGGATCGGAATGAACACCGCCAACGGCTGACCGGAAGATGAACTTTCCGCGACGGTATGGCGAACGGGGAACCGGGTTCGACAGCACCTGACCTTCCCCGGTCGACCGATCGCCGCGCCGGCCGACCTGGTGGGCCCGGCTGCGCAGGTGGTGGTGCCGGTGCCCGAACAAACCCGGAGCGGTCGCTGGCGGTCCGGCCGCTCGGCGTTCCGCCTCGCTACCGGGTGGAGCTGACCTGCTCTCGCTGTGAACGGTTCCGAGCCACGGCCTCGGCGATCAGACGGACCAGCTCCTCGGCGGCGTCCAGTCCTACGATCGGTCGGAGCCAGAGGGTGAGATCGATCGGCGAGAGATCGGTCCGGGGCGCGATCTCGGTGCGCCGGAGCTCGCCGGAGTCGTCGAAGATGCCGACCCACCAGGCCGGGACCACCATTTCGTCCGAACCGTAGAACCGGAGGTCGTAGACCTCGGATCCCACCTCGACGGTTGCCCCGAGCTGTGCTTCTCCTGCGGGAACGGCCACGGGGAGTGACAGTACTGGTGGTCAAAATGCCGACGCCAATGGTATTACTCATCGCGTTTTCGTGAACACTTTGCGGGAGAATTCTGCCTTCGACATCTCGCCGAGACGGGGATCGAACCAGGGTCAGCCCGTCACCCGGTGATCCCGGCAGGGAGCAGGACGCCCCGGCGAGGATGACCCGGGGCCCCAGGGTCACTCCAGGTGGTGATGGGGATGGGCGGGCGAGGTCCGTCGGCCAACGGGGTCAACCGTCGGCCGGTCCCCCGCCCTCGACGTCCCAACGGGACCGGAGGTCCACCAGCCAGTCGGGCAGGTCGATCGCCGGATCGGCTAGCGCTTCGGCCCCCCGGGACGCCAGGGCCTGGAGGAACACCTCGGGCTGGTCGCCCCACGACCGTGGGTCGCCCATCATCACCTCGATCAACACGGTGCCCTCGGGCCCGGCCACGAACGGCCCGAACGCCGCCCCGAGCGGCAGCTCGATGTGGGTGCCGGCCGGGCAGTGGTGGTCCCCGCACCACATGTCCCCGCTGATCACGAAGATCACGTGGGGGCTGAAATGGCCGTGACGCCGGATCACCATGCCCGGATCCCACCGGGCGTACAGCGAGAGGTATTGGGGATCGGGGGAGAAGGCCAGCCACTTCTCCCACACCGACGCGGTGGTGCCGTCGGATCGGCGGATGGACTTGACCCGCTGCCAGCCCATGTCAACGTCGTCCAGGTGGCGGAAGGTGGGCTCGAGACCCGGGACCCTCACGCCTGTCGACGGGTCCTGGGCGGCGTTGCCGGCCTCACCCACGGTTACGCGTCCTCGCCAAACGGTCGGACCGTCACCACCTGGGGATCAACCGCCCGAAATGTCCTGGATCTTCTGCTTGCCAGCCGTGACGAAGGGCATCATGTCCCGCAGATCGGCCCCGACCTTCTCGATGGGGTGGTCGAAGCCCGCCTGTCGCAACGCCTTGTAATTCGGTCGCCCGTTGGCGTTCTCCGCCACCCACTCGCGGGCGAAGGTGCCGTCCTGGATCTCGCCCAGGATCCGTACCATCTCCTCCCGGACGGCCCCATTGATCACCCGAGGACCTCGGGTGAGATCGCCGTACTCGGCGGTGTCCGAGATGGAGAAGCGCATGCCCGAGATCCCCTGCTCGTACATGAGGTCGACGATGAGCTTGAGCTCGTGGAGGCATTCGAAGTAGGCCGACTCGGGCTGGTAGCCCGCGTTGACCAGGGTCTCGTACCCTGCCTCGACCAGCGCCGTCAGGCCCCCGCACAGCACCACCTGCTCGCCGAACAGGTCGGTCTCGGTCTCCTCGGCGAAGGTGGTGTCGAGCACGCCGGCCCGCGTGGCCCCGATGGCGTGAGCGTAGGACAGGGCCAGGTCGTGGGCCTTGCCCGAAGGGTCGGCTGCCACCGCCACCAGTGAGGGGACCCCGCCCCCTTCGGTATAGGTCCGGCGGACCAGATGCCCCGGACCCTTCGGGGCCACCATCGCCACGTCGACGTCCGCCGGCGGGTCGATCAGCCCGAAGCGGATGTTGAACCCGTGGGCGAAGAACAATGCGTCACCGGCGTTCAGGTGGGGGGCGATCTCGGACTCGTAGACCGAAGCCTGCTCGGTGTCCGGCAGCAGGATCATGATCACGTCGGCCTCGGTGGCGGCGTCGGCCACCGACAGCACCCGCAGCCCCGCCTCGCTGGCCTTCTGCCCGGAGGACGAGCCCTCCCGCAGGCCGACCCGGACGTCGACCCCGCTCTCGGACAGGTTGAGGGCGTGGGCGTGGCCCTGGGAGCCGTAACCGATCACCGCCACCTTCCGGTTCCCGATGAGACTCGGATCGGCATCCTTCTCGTAGTACAGCGTGGCCATTGCGATCAACCTGCCTTCTCTGTGTCGTGCCCGGTGGGGGTATCCGCCAGCAACAGCGGGTGGTGGTCGCCGGACCGGTCCAGCTTAGGCAACGCCACGCGGCCGGTCCGCTGCATCTCCACGATCCCGTAGGTGCGGATGAGGTCCTCGAAGTCGTCCAGCTTGGTGGGAGCGCCTTCGAGCGCCACCGTCAGGCGGTCGTGTCCGACGTCGACGATCTTGCCCTCGAACACCCCGACCAGCTGGATGATCTGGCCCCGGGTGTCCGGACCGGCCTCCAGGGTGGCCATCAGCAGCTCCCGCTCCCGGGCCAGCGCCGGATCCAGCTCGGTGATCGAGACCACCGGGATCAGCTTGTCCAGCTGCTTCATGATCTGGTCGAGGGGAGCCGACTCCACGTCCACGACGATGGTGATCCGGCTGAAGCGTTCGTTGTCCGAGGGGGCCACGGCGAGGCTGAAGATGTTGAAGCCCCGCCGGGAGAACAGTCCGGCCACCCGGGCCAGCACACCGGCCTTGTTCTCCACCAGGACGGTCAGGGTGTGGTGGCGCTTGTCCGCCCCGTAGACGCTCATCGGGCATCGTCCCGGATGAGGGAGGGATCGACCACGATGTTGTCGTTGGAGTCGCCGGCCGCCACCATCGGGAAGACCTTCTCGAAGGCGTCGGTCCGGAAGTCGATGACCACCGGCCGGTCGTCGATGCTGTTGGCCTTGTCGATGGCCGAGGCCACCTCCTCGGTGGACTCCACCCGGATGCCCACGCAGCCCATCGATTCGGCCCACCCCACGTAGTCGGGGAGATCGGGCGAGAGGTAGACCTCGGAGTAACGCTCCCCGTAGAACATCTCCTGCCACTGGCGCACCATGCCCAGGTAGGCATTGTTGAGGATGGCGATCTTGACCGGGATCCGCTCCGAACTGGCCGTGACCAACTCCTGGGCGGTCATCTGGAAGCAGCCGTCCCCGTCGACGGCCCAGACCATCTTGTCCGGACGGCCGACCTTGGCCCCGATGGCGGCCGGGACGGCGAAGCCCATCGTGCCCAATCCCCCCGAGTTGACCCAGGTGTAGGGGTAGTCGAACTGCCACCACTGGGAGGCGAACATCTGGTGCTGGCCCACCCCCGAGACGACGATGGTGTCGTCAGGGGTGGCGTCCCGCAGGGTCTCCAGGACGAATTGAGGCTTCAGGGCACCGGTCCCGGGCTGTTGGTCGTAGACCAGGGGGAATCGGCGCTGCCAGTCGCTCAGCTGGGAGCGCCACGGGATGAGTCGGTCTCTGGGCTGGGAGTCGGCCGCGGTACCGGGGGTCGCCCGGGCACCGGCAACGGCGTCGCTCGGGGCCCCACCAGTCCCGCCCCGGGTCGCCTCGGAGTGGGGCAGGCCCAGATCGGCCAGGGCCACCAGCAGCTCCTCGATGACCAGACGGCAGTCGCCGGCGACGGCCACGTCGGCCCGGCGCACCTTGTTGTGTTCGGCCGGGTCGATGTCCACGTGGATCACCTTGGCCTCGGGGGCGAAGGCGTCGACCCGTCCGGTGACCCGGTCGTCGAACCGAGAGCCGAGGGCGATCAGCAGATCCGACCGCTGCATGGCGGTCACTGCCGTGTAGTTCCCGTGCATGCCCGGCATGCCCAGGCAGAGGGGGTGGGAGTCGGGGAAGGAGCCCCGGGCCATCAGGGTGGTGACCACCGGGATGCCGGTCCGCTCGGCCAGCTCCCGAAGGGCGTCGGCCGCCCGGGCCTTCAGGATCCCGCCGCCGGCGTAGATGATCGGCCGCTCCGCGGCCAGCAGCAGCTCTGCGGCCCTCCGGATCTGCACCGGATCGCCGTCGGTCATCGGGCGGTAGCCGGGTAGGTCGAGGTCGGAGGGCTCGGGCCAGTACCACTCCATGCGGGAGTTGGCGATGTCCTTCGGAATGTCGATGAGGACCGGGCCGGGGCGACCGGTGGTGGCCACGTGGAAGGCCTCGGCCACCACCCGGGGGATGTCCTTGCCGTCGGTGATCAGCCAGTTGTGCTTGGTGATCCCCATGGTGATGCCGGTGATGTCGCTCTCCTGGAAGGCGTCGGTCCCGATCGCCGTGGTGGCCACCTGCCCGGTCACCACCACCAGGGGGATGGAGTCCATGAAGGCGTCGGCCAGCGGAGTCACGATGTTGGTGGCCCCCGGGCCGCTGGTGACCATGGCCACGCCGGGACGTCCGGTCACCTGGGCGTACCCCTCGGCCATGTGGCCCGCACCCTGCTCGTGGCGCACCAGGATGTGCCGGATGGACGAGTCGATGATCGGGTCGTAGACGGGCAGGATGGCGCCGCCGGGAAGGCCGAACATCACCTCCACCTGCTGCATCTCCAAGGCCTTGATCAGGGCTTGTGCTCCGGTTAGTTCCATCGGGGTGCTCCTTGTGTCTGATTCGTAGCCGGTGTCTCGGTGACACCCCGGTTTTTCGGGGTGGTGGCAGGTGGTCGGTGCGGGCACCGGTCGGATCGGTGCCGGGACATGAAAACGACCTCCCGTCTGGGAGGTCGGAAAGCGCACACGGCGAGAGAGCGTCGTGTGCGCTACGAAACGAGTACCAGGATGTCGAGGTCGAACGGACGGCTGTGCATGGAAGTAGTTTGACATGTCCCACGATCCAGGACAAGCGGCCCCTGGCCGGTCAGCGCCGTCCATGCCGAAACCGCAGTTCCGCATCGGGGGGAGGCGCCGCGCTCCGGGCCGGCATGCGGGCTCCGTTGGCACCTGCCGTGCGCCTCTGTGGGCTGCCAGACCGGGCGTTGGCCTGAGCTCGCCCGGTGAGGTCGCCATCCCGACCCCGGGGCCACCCGGTGACGGCATCGGCACGACGCCACCCGCAGTGGCACCATGGTCGAGTGCCGCGTCATCCCCGAGCACTGCTCAGCCGCACGCGGGCCATCTGCTTGGCCCTCCCCGCAGTCACCGAGCGGCTGAGCCACGGGACTCCGACCTTCTTCGTGGGGGATCGGGCCGCATTCGTCTACGCCTGGATGGAGGGTCACCACGATCTCGGGTTCCCCCACCTGTGGTGTGCCGCCGGTCCTGGCCAACAGGAGGTGCTCGTCGCCGCTGAGCCGGAGCACTTCTTCCGACCCCCGTACGTGGGCCATCGGGGCTGGATCGGCCTCCGGCTGGACGGCACGGTGGCCTGGGACGAAGTGGCCGAAGTCTGCGAGGACGCATTCCGAGTGGTTGCCCCACGTCGGCTGGTCGCCGAGCTCGACAGCCCGAGCAGCTGATCGGACCGTGGCCTCCAGGCTTCCCCTCTCGGTGCTCCTCTCCCAGGTGCTGGTGGCCTTCACCGTCGAGTTCGACAACGAGTTCGAGCACCGGCTGCCCCATCGGACCAGCGCCGGAAGATCCGCCGGGGCGCCCGCCGACGCGCCGTGGCTGGTGTCCCAGGTCATGTGGTCCAACGTCCTGCGGTTCATCGACCGTGACGGCACCCCCGTCGACACCATCCACCGGCGAGCCCGGACCACCAGTGACTCACTGGTCGGACTGCAGCGATGGGGATACGTGACGATCGACCCTCACCCCGGACGGGCCAGAGGGAGTCGAAACCGGGGAGACGAGGTGGTGAAGCCGACGGCGGCGGGGCGGAGGGCCCAGGCCATCTGGCGGCCGCTGTCCAGGGAGATCGAACAGCGGTGGCAGGGGCGGTTCGGGGTCGACGCCGTAACCCGTCTGCACCGGGCCCTCGAGGCCCTCAGCCGTCAGCTCGACCGGGCGCTGCCCCGCTACCTGCCGGTGATCCACCCCACCAGCAACGGGAAGGTCGCCCCCGTACTCACCGAGCCCGAGCCGGTCCAAGCCGTTCTTCCGGAGGTCGACGCCTCCTCCGAGCTTCCGGAGTTGGTCTCCCGGGTCCTGGTGGCCTTCACCCTGGCCTTCGAGGCGGAGTCGAGGATCTCCCTGCCGATCAGCGCCAACACCCTCAGGGTGCTCAATCCGGAAGGCGTCCGGGTCCGGGACCTGCCCGGGCGAACCGGCGTGTCCAAGGAAGCCAACGCCATGGCGGTGGGCTTCCTCGAGCGGCACGGCTGTGTCGAGGTGGTGTCCGACCCCACGGCGTCCCGGGGCAAGGTGGTCCGCCTCACGACCAAGGGACAAGCCGCCCAGGCCAAGTACGGGCGGGTCCTGACCATCACTGAGGAGCGTTGGCGGGCCCGGTACGGATCCGAGGCCTTGGCCTCGCTGCGGCGTTCCCTCGAGACCGTCGTCGGTGTCCAGCCGGCCGGTCCCGGCTCGATGCTGTTCCGTGGAATGCATCCCTACCCGGACGGCTGGCGAGCCGGGGTCCGCCCCCCCGAGACAATCCCCCACTACCCGATGGTCCTCCACCGGGGTGGCTACCCCGACGGTGCCTGACGCAACGGCTGCAACTGAATGTTCACCGCCAGGTCGCCCAGCCGTGACCGTCCGGTCGCCGAGACTTGCTACAACGGGAGTGGCCCGGCCCGAGGCACCCCGCCGGGCCAGGAGGTCGAGGCACCCCCGCGTCGTCCACTCCCTCCACGACGTGGGGGTGCGCTCCCTCGAGGGCCTCCGCAGGTTCCGCCCGGATTACGCCTCCGTGATCGCTCCCCGCTCGGCCCCGGTGACCAGGCGGGCGAACTTGGCCAGCACCCCGGAGGTGTAGCGCGGCGCCGGATGCTTCAGGTCGCCCCGTCGGCGCAGGAGCTCCTCCTCCGGCACCACCAGGTCGATGGTGTGGGTGGCCACGTCCACCACGATGCGGTCGCCGTCGGCGACGAGGGCGATGGGGCCACCGTCAACGGCCTCGGGGGCTACGTGACCAATGCAGAACCCGTGGGTCCCCCCCGAGAACCTGCCGTCGGTGACCAGGGCGCAGTCCGCCCCGCGGCCCACACCCTTCATGGCACCGGTGACCGCCAGCATCTCCCGCATACCCGGGCCGCCCTTCGGGCCCTCGTAGCGGATCACAACCACGGTGTTCGGCACGACGTCGCCGGCCAGGATGGCCTCCATCGCCTGGTCCTCGCCGTCGAAGACCCGCGCCGTTCCGTCGAAGGTGAGTTGGTCCAGTCCGGCCACTTTGACCACCGCCCCTTTCGGGGCCAGGGACCCGGTCAGCACGGCGATACCGCCCTGGACGTGGATGGGGTTGCTCATGACACGGACCACGTCGCCGTCGGGAGCGGGCGGACCGATGGCGGCCAGGTTCTCGGCCACCGTCCTACCGGTGACGGTAAGACAGTTCCCGTGGAGCAGTCCGGCTTCGAGCAGCTCGGCCATCACCACCGGGACCCCACCGATCCGATCGATGTCGGCCATGTGGTACTTCCCGTGGGGCTTGGTATCGGCCAGGTGGGGCACCCGGGCGGCGACGGCGTTGAAGTCGTCCAGCTCCAGCTCGACCCGCGCCTCGTTGGCGATGGCCAGCAGGTGGAGTACGGCGTTGGTCGAGCCCCCGAGGGCCATGGTCACGGCGATGGCGTTCTCGAAGGCTTCCTTGGTCAGGATCTGGCGGGGCCGGATCCCGAGGCGGAGGAGCTCCACCACCGCCTGGCCGGAGGCGAAGGCGGCATCGTCCCGACGACGGTCGACAGCCGGAGCCGACGAGCTGCCCGGCAGTGACATGCCCAGGGCCTCGGCCACCGAGGCCATGGTGTTGGCGGTGAACATGCCGGCGCACGACCCCTCCGTGGGGCAGGCGTTGTGCTCGATGAGACTGAGCTCCTCGTCGGAGAGGGCGTCGACGGCATGGGCCCCGACTGCCTCGAACACCGAGGTGATGTCGAGCGCCTTGTCGCCGGCCCGGCCCGGGAGGATGGAACCGCCGTACAGGAAGACGCTCGGCAGGTTGAGCCGGGCCGCGGCCATCAGCATGCCGGGAAGGGACTTGTCGCATCCGGCCAGAGTGACCAGTCCGTCGAACCGTTCCGCGTGCATGACGGTCTCCACCGAGTCGGCGATGATCTCGCGGCTGACCAACGAGGCCCGCATCCCCTCGTGGCCCATGGAGATCCCGTCGGAAACGGCGATGGTCACGAACTCGAGGGGGAAGCCGCCGGCGTCCCGCACCCCGAGCTTGGCCTGCTTGGCCAGGCGGTCGAGGGGCAGGTTGCACGGGGTGACCTCATTCCACGACGAGGCCACCCCGATCTGGGGCTTGTCCCAGTCGTCGTCGGTCATGCCCACGGCCCGCAGCATGGCCCGGGCCGGGGCCCGGGTGGGTCCGTCGGTCACCTGGTAACTGCGGGGCTTCATGCCGACCAGCGGCTCTTCGGAAGGATCGCTGCCTGTCACGTCATCCATCTCTGCATGGTACGGCGGATTCCCGGTGGTGCCGAGCCCCGCCACCGACGGTCGGGCGGCCTCTCGGCCGGCGGGGGACTCGGTCGCCCGAACTAGCCGGACCGGGATGTTCGGAGCCCGTTCGGAGGATCCGGATCTACCATTGGGTGGTGACCTCCCTGCCCCAGGGTCGGGCAGGGCTCCGGCCCACCGACCTCCCTCTCCACCCCGGTGGGTCTCCGTCCGGTACCTTCGGGCCCGACCAGCTCGACCAATTCGAGGCGTACTTCGCCACCCACGGCTTCGCCACGCTCCGCGACGTGTTCGGCGAGGAGGCCCTGCTCGAGGCGGAGGCCGAGCTGGCCGACGCACAGCACCTCCTGGCCGAGGGCCGGCTCGACCCACGCCACGGGACGGTGATCCTCGACGAACCCGACGTAGTGATCGACGGCCGGCCCTTCGCTCACTACGTGTGCTTCGCCACCACCGCCTCGGTGCGGGCCGACGAACTGGTCCACCACCCGACGCTGGTCGAGGTGGCCCACCGGGCCCTCGGGCCCCAGGCCTGGCTGCTCGACTACGAGCAGTTCGGTGTGGTCTATCAGGACGCCAGGGCCGATCCGGGGTCGGGCTACTCCCGCATCGGATGGCATACCGACCACCAGTCCGGGCCCCACCTCGACATGTGGCCCGGCGTGGCCTTCACCATCCACTTCGATCCCACGTCGCCGGCCAACGGCTTCCTCCGTGTACTGCCCGGCAGCCATCTCGGGAGCACCGAGGGGATACCGCTCGGATTCGAGCGGGTGCCCGGCGAGATCGCCCTCTACCAGGAACGGGGCGACGTCCTGTTCCACCACGCCGACCTGTGGCACTCGGCGGCGAGGGGCACGGCTGACGGACCGGCCTCCGTCCGCCGCCACCTCCGGGGCAGTTGGCACGGGGGCGCCCGGCTCGAAGCGGGCCACGGCACCGACGACTTCGTCAAGAACGCCCGGCGCTAGAGACCCGCCGTGCGGCATCATTTGCCGGAGACCCGGGCTGATACGATCAATTGACACCCTTCATGCCAGTTTCTTCGCACGAGACTGGCCCGCCGACCACGACGAGGTGACCACCATGCAGGTCCTCCGGACCCCCGACGACCGCTTTGCCGGACTTCCCCAGTTCCCCTTCGAACCTCACTACGCCGGCCTCGATGATCAGGACGGGGGCAGCCTGCGGGCCCACTACCTCGACGAGGGGCCGGCCGCGGGGGAACCGGTGGTCCTGATGCACGGCGAGCCGTCGTGGAGCTTCCTCTACCGGCACATGATCCCGGTGCTCACGGGGGCCGGACTCCGGGCGGTGGCCCCCGACCTGGTGGGCTTCGGTCGGTCGGACAAACCAACGCCCCGCCGCGAGTACAGCTTCGCCCGCCATGTGGAGTGGATGCGCGAGCTCCTCTTCGACCGGCTCGACCTCTCCGGGATCACCCTGGTATGCCAGGACTGGGGTGGCCTGATCGGACTGCGCCTGGTCGGCGAGCACCCCGACCGCTTCGCCCGGGTGGTGGCAGCCAACACCTTCCTTCCCACCGGCGACTCCCATCCCGGCGAGGCCTTCATGGGATGGCTCAAGTTCTCCCAGGAGGTGGAGCCGTTCCCGACCGGTGTGATCGTCAACGCCGGGTGCGTCACCGACCTGGCCCCGGACGTGGTGGCGGCCTACGACGCGCCGTTCCCCGATTCCTCCTACTCCGAAGGTGCCCGCCAGTTCCCCGTCCTGGTCCCGATCTCCCCGGACGATCCCGCCTCCGAGGCCAATCGGGCGGCCTGGAAGGTGCTCGAGGCCTTCGACAAGCCCTTCCTCACCGCCTTCTCCGACAACGATCCCATCACCGCCGGTTCGGACCGGGTCCTCCAGGCCCGGATCCCCGGTGCAGCCGGACAGCCCCACACGACCATCGTCGGGGGCGGGCACTTCCTCCAGGAGGACAGGGGAACGGAGCTGGCCCAGGTGGTCGTGGATTTCGTCAACCGGACCTGATCCCGACCGCGCTCGGCGGGATCCTGTTGCTCCGCCGGTCGCCCGCCGATCGTTTCGGGGCGGTGGTGCCGTGATATGGCCGCACACCGGCCTCGGCCGCCGCGGGATCAGGCCGGGAAGAAGATGGCGATCACCAGGGCCGCCGCCGCCAGCATCAGGGTCCCGAAGGTCAAGGCCCGGAATGTGGACGGCGTCAGCGGGCCGCGGTCGTCGGCGCTGACCCGGGCCCTGCGACCCACCCGCATACCCACCGCCCAGACGATGGCCCCGGCGGCAATGAGGAGGGAGGCCACCACCACCTTGTCGCCGGAGAGCGGCCAGAGCCGTCGCAGGATGATGGCCGCCGTGACCGTTACGGCGAGCCCCGAACGGTTCCACGCCAGTTCGGTCCGCTCCCGGGACAGGCCGGGATCGCTGTCGTCCAGATCTCGGTCCTCGTCGTCGACCATCCGACGCGCTCTACTTCGAACCGAGCAGGGCCAGCACCACGGCGATGCCCGCCACCACGGCAATCCCCACCGAGAGGACCAGCGGCATCGGCGACCGAGGCAGGGGCTGCGCCCGTCGCATGGCGCGTTCGTTGGCGGTCCAGTGCCGGTAGCTGGTGAAGGCCACCAAGGCGCCCAGCGCGATCAGAGGTAGTCCGAGGATGCGGCGACCCCCCGCGACGTCGAATTCGGGCAGGAGCTGGGTAGCCGCGACTCCCGTGGCGATGAGCGCCAGCGCCGTGCGGTTCCAGGCCAGGAAAGTACGCTCGTTGGCGTAGCTGAACCTCACGTCCGGTTCCTCGTCAGCCGGCTGGGGATCGGGCACCATGACCTGCCGAGCCTATCCACCGAAGAACGGCGAGCTCGTCACCCGGGGCGCAGCGTCACGTCCGGCTCAGCGCCATCCACACCCGTCCGTCGTGAGTGAGGTCTGTCCGGCGCCGCCGATCACCGGGTCGGCGCGTCACCCAGCTCCACGAGCCGTCGGTCGATGTACCGGTGTTCGGCGGTGTTGTTGGTCTGGGCCCGGGCCCGCCGGTAACACTCAGCCGCCTCCCGAGATCGTCCCGACCGCCGGAACAGGTCGGCCCGGGTGGCCGCGTAGAGGTGGTAGCCATCGAGCTCCCGGGCCAGGTCCGGGTGATCCAGCAGGGCCAGGCCGGCGGCGGGCGAGTCGGCCATGGCCACGGCCACGGCCCGGTTGAGCCGCACCACCGGGGTGGGCTCCCACACCAGGAGCTGGTCGTAGAGACGGACGATCGAACCCCAGTCGGTCAGGTCGGACCGGGGGGCAGCCACGTGGAGGGCGGCAATGGACGCCTTCAATCCGTAGGGCCCGGGCGCCCCGGCCCGTTGAGCCCGGTCGAGGAGGGTCAGTCCCGCGGCCAGGCGGGACCCGTCCCACCGCGAGCGGTCCTGCTCCTCCAGGGTCAGCGGGACACCATCGGGGTCGACCCGAGCTTCCCGGCGGGCGTCCTGGAAGCGCATCATCGCCGCCAGGGCCAAGGGTTCGGACTCGTCGGGCAGCAGCTCGACGACCACATCGCACAGCCGGACGGCCTCGGCGCACAGGTCCAGGTCGACCAGCTCGGCGCCCGAGGGGGCCAGGTAGCCGGCATTGAAGATCAGGGTGATCACCGCCAGCACCGCGTCCAACCGTCCCGGTAGCTCCTCGGGGTCGGGCACCCGGTAGGCGATGGCGGCCTGTCGGATCTTCCTCTTGGCCCGAACCACCCGTTGGGCCATGGCGGTCTCCGAGATGAGGAAGGCCTTGGCCACCGCCTCGGTGGACAGGCCACCCAGCGAGCGGAGGGTCAGGGCCACCTGGGCCTCGAGGCTGAGGGCGGGATGGCAACAGGTGAAGATCAGTCGGAGCCGGTCGTCGGGGATCGGGTCGGACCCGTCGCCGAGGTCCCAGGTGATGGCCAGTTCACCCCAGGCCCGCTGCCGCCGCTCAGACGCTGAGGTGCTGCGCAGCCGGTCCACCGCTTTGCGACGGGCCGTGGTCACCAGCCATCCCCCCGGGTTGTCGGGTATCCCCGAGCCGGGCCAGGTGGCCAGGGCGGCCACCCAGGCGTCCTGGAGTGCGTCCTCGGCCAGATCGAAGTCGCCGAGGATGCCGATCAGGCGGGCCAGGACCCGGCTGCGGTCGGCCCGGTACACGGACTCGAGCGTCTCGTCCACCGGGCCGGCCCCGCCGGCGCCTCCTCTCGGTCCCAGGGCTACATCTCCGCGACGGGACGGACCTCGACCGACCCGTACTTGGCCGAGGGGACCATCGCCGCGGCAGCCAGGGCGTGGTCGAGGCTGTCGAAGTCCACGATGTAGTAGCCCGACATCCACTCCTTGGTCTCGGCGAAGGGACCGTCGACGGTGAGCGTCTTGCCGTCCCGGACGCGAACGGTGGTGGCGGTGCTCGGGTCGTTGAGGGGATCGCCCGTGAAGGTGTGGCCCCGGTCCACCAACTGCTTGCTGAACTCGCCGTAATCGGCCATCAGCTGGTCCCACTCGGGGCTGCCGGGCGTCGGGTGGAGCTGGGGGTCGTTGTGGATGATCAACATGTAGCGCATGGCACTCTCCTTGGTCATGTCCGTCCGTTCCGACGGCACTGGGTCATGTCCGTCCGTTCCGACGGCACTGGGTCATGTCCGTCCGTTCCGACGGGCACTGCCCAATTGACGGAGCCCGGGACACCAGATCGACAGTCCGCCCGAAATACTCGCCGCCCGGGGAAAGCCTGTCACGACCCACCGTCCGGGGTTAGCCGGCCGGAGTCGGTGCCGCCGGCAGGGCCGCCAGGCTTCCCAGCCGGAGGGCCGTCAGCACTCCGAGGCGCCGGACCATCTCTCGAGGCTACTCCCGCCGGCGTCGATCGACCCCGGTCGGTCCTGGTCGGTCCGGGCTCGTCAGCCCGGGTCCGGGTGGACGATACTTCTGACATGGTCGATCGCAACGTGCTGGGGGGCGAGCTGGAGCCGTGCGGCACCGATCCGCTCACCGGCTTCTACCGGGACGGCTGCTGCACCACCGGGCCCGAGGACCGGGGGAGCCACACCATCTGCTCGGTGGTCACCGCCGAGTTCCTCGATCATCAACGTTCCATCGGCAACGACTTGGTCACCCCGATGCCTCAGTACCGTTTCCCCGGTCTGGTCCCGGGCGACCGCTGGTGCGTCACCGCGGTCAACTGGCTCCGCGCCCACCACGATGGGGCGGCCGCCTATGTGGTGCTGGCCTCGACCCACGAGCGGTGCCTGGACATCGTGCCGCTCGAGGCGTTGCAGGCTCATGCCGTCGACGTCCCGGCCGGCCCGGGCGATCTCGGCTGAGCGGGACGACCGTACGCCGTCCCGCCCTACCGCTTCCGGAGCGCCTTCCTGAGCACCATGTCGTAGGCGTCGAGACCCTCTCGGTAGAGCCGCGACTCGGGGCCCGAGGCAATTCCCACCCGCTCGGGGATGATGCCCCAGATGGGCACCTCGTTCTCCGTCCACCACTGGACGGCGGCATCGAGATCGTTGGTGCCGAGCCGCGCCGCGCAGATCACCACCCCGTGGTGGGTCTTGGTGCCGAGCATCTCGAGGGTGGCCACCACCCGCGAGTACTCCACCCCGCCGGCCCGGGTAGGGATCACCACGGCATCGGCCCGGTCGAGGGCGGCCCGCACGATCCGCTCGTCACCGGGCGGGGTGTCCACGACGGTCAGTCCGGCGTCGCCGGACATGGCCCTGGTCACCGTGCGCTCGGAGGGCGCCTCGACCAGGTCCACGCCTTCCACCGGACTCTCCTCCAGCCACTCGGCCGACGACGCCTGGCGGTCGGCATCGATGAGGGCGACCGGGTCCCACCCCCGGTCCACCGCCGCCGCAGCCAGGTACACCGAGGTGGTGGTCTTGCCCACTCCGCCCTTCACGTTGCTGACCACGATGTTCATCGACCCACTCCACTCTCCGAGGCACCGAACCGGCAGGGGCGGCCATACCGGATGCCCCGAGGTCGACGATAGCCGAGATCGATCCCACTCTGACCTGGGAAAACAAGGGAATTCTGGCCGAATTGGGACCAGAGTTGACACCTCCCACCGGCGGCGGGGAGCATCTCCGGTCGTGGCCAACCCCTTCTTCGACACCACGGCGGTGCGCGCCTCGGGACCGGGTCAATTCACCGGCTCCATCGACGGTGCGTGGAACCTCAACCCGCTCCCTCAGGGCGGGGTGGCGACCGCCCTGGCGTTGCGGGCCATGGCCCAGGAACTGCAGGATCCCGCCCAGATCCTTCGGACCCTGCACACCACCTTCGTGGCCCAGGTGGCCGACGGCCCGGTCGCCATCGAGGTGGAGCTGCTGCGCCGGGGCCGATCGATGTCTCACCTCCGGGCCGAGGTGGCCAATACCGGTTCGGCCCGCGGCCATCTGACGACCGGAATCTTCGGATCGCCCCGCCCGGGCTTCACCTTCACCGACCTCGAGCCTCCCGAAGGGATTCCTCCGCCGCTGGCCTGCCCGTCGTTCCGCGATCCACCCCCGCCCGGCGCGGAGGCATTTCCCCCGATGCCGTTCTGGGACCGGCTGGTCGAAGGGAGGTCGGCCAGAGGCCATCCGCCGTGGGAGCCCTACGTCCCCGACCGCGCCGAGCGGGTGATGTGGTACCGGTTCGACCGGTCCCCGGTACTGGACGACGGCACCCTCGACCCTCTGGCCCTGGTGGTCCTGGCCGACACCATGCCCGGAGCCGTGGGCGAGAAGGTCGGACTCTCGGACCGACGGTGGTTCGCCCCGAGCGTGGATCTGACCGTGCACCTGCTCGACCACTGCCGGTCGGACTGGGTATTGGCCCACAACCGTGCCCGCTTCGCCGGCGACGGCTACGCCTCGGCTGACATGGCCCTGTGGGACTGCGGGAAGGACGGTGCGGACCGCCCCCGCCTGGTCGCCTACGCCACCCAGTTGTTCTTCTTCTCGTTCCTGTCCTGAAGCGGTGGGTCGTGGGTGGCTCAGCCCGGGCCGGCGACAGCCACCACCGGTGCGCTCAGTGGCGCCCCGCTGAGCGAGCCGAGGAAGTCGGCGTCGCCGTAGGAGTAGACGGCTCCGTCCGCCCCGACCAGCCAGTAGCCCCGTCCGTCAGGAGCGGTGTCCACGCCGACCACCGGCACGTGGTGGACGATCCCTTGGCCGGGGACGGAGCCCAGGTAGGCGGCATCGCCGAAGGCGAACACCCCGCCGTCCGAGGCCACCAGCCAGTAGCCGCCTCCGTCGGGTGTGGCGGCCATGCCGACGATCGGGGCGTTGAGGTGGGTGCCGCCCAGTGAGCCGCGGAAGGCGGCGGTGCCGAAGGAGAACACCCCGCCGTCCGAGGCCACCAGCCAGTAGCCGCCTCCGTCGGGTGTGGCGGCCATGCCGACGATCGGGGCGTTGAGGTGGGTGCCGCCCAGTGAGCCGCGGAAGGCGGCGGTCGCCGAAGGAGAACACCCCGCCGTCCGAGGCCACCAGCCAGTAGCCGCCTCCGTCGGGTGTGGCGGCCATGCCGACGATCGGGGCGTTGAGGTGGGTGCCGCCCAGTGAGCCGCGGAAGGCGGCGGTCGCCGAAGGAGAACACCCCGCCGTCCGAGGCCACCAGCCAGTAGCCGCCTCCGTCGGGTGTGGCGGCCATGCCGACGATCGGGGCGTTGAGGTGGGTGCCGCCCAGTGAGCCGCGGAAGGTGGCGGTGCCGAAGGTGAACACCCCGCCGTCCCGGGCCGCCAGCACCAGGCCCTGGTTCCCGTCGGGCGGGAGGACCATCTGCTCCATCAGGGCCTGGATCGCCCCGCCGTTCTGCCCGCCGCCGATGATGGCAAAGCCGTCAGCGAAGCACATCGACCCCCGAACACACGTCACACCGGTCAGATAGCTGAAGGTGGTGACGTTGGGACTGGGATCGATGGACCAGGTCGAGCCGTTCCAATGCTCGACCAGGGAGGAGGGGTTCGTCTGATTGTTCTGGTTGTTCTGGTTGGCCCCGCTCTCAACCCCGTCCGCCCCGACCGCCCAGCAACTCGAGGCGTCGAGGCAGGTCACCTCGGTCAGCAGGTCGGAACCGGTGGCCGAGTCGGCACTCGCCACCGTGGACCACTGCGACCCGTCCCAGCGTTCGGTCAGCGACGTCGACGGGTCCCCCAACGCGTCGAGACTGGCCCCGACCGCCCAGCACTGTGACGGGTCCGTGCACGTCACACTGTCGAGGTAGGTGCCCGAGGATCCCGGGGCTCCCGAGGGGGAGGCCGCCACCGACCATGTGCTCCCGTCCCAGTGCTCGGCGAGGGCGCTGGCTCCGGGGACGTATGGCTCCACGTTGGGCAGGAAGCCACTCTGGCTCTGGGTGGGCCCGGCGAACCCGACCGTCCAGCAGTCGGACGAGCTGGCGCAGGTCACCGAGTTGAACTGGTCGTAGGTCTGCCCGGACGGGGCGGTGGGCACCTGGGTCCACGTCGTCCCGTCCCAGTGGATCATGAACCCGTTCAGCGGGTTGTTGCCGCCGCCGCTGGGATCCACGGTGGTGCCCGCCCCCCAGCAGTTGCTGCTGCTCACACAGGTCAGCGAGAAGAGGAACCCGCTGGCGATCGGGGTGGGCACCACGGCTCCACGACACGCCGTCCCAATGCTCCGCCAGGGGCGTAGGGCTGGTGGAACCATCTTGCTCCTGGCCGCCGGCCGCCCAGCAGTCCGAGACGTTCACGCAGGTGACCGACCAGAAGATCGAGGCAGTTCGTGCCACCGGGGACCGCGCCGGATCCGATGGTCCACGAGGTGCCGTCCCAGTGCTCGACCAGCGTCACAGGATTCCCGTTCCCCGAGTTGTCGAACGACCCGCCGACCGCCCAGCAGCTCCAGGCGTTGACACAGTCCGTGCCCAGCAGGATCTGGTTCAGCGAGGGATCGGCCGGCGCGGGGTTGACGATGTTCCAACCTGCGGCCGGGGCGGCCGCCGCCGGTCTGGTGGGAACCGGCCAGCCCCAGACCGAGGACGGTGAGCGAGGTGGCCAGGAATAGGGACGCGAGTAGTCGGACGGGATGGCGCAGGGCAGGGGCCATAACGGTTCATCGACGGCATCACGGCAGCACTTGAGCGATCCGTGTAACCCCTGTTGCGCCCCTCGGTGCCACTCAGCCGACCGGGTGACCGTCGATCAGGGGGTCACGGCCAGTTCGATCATGACCGGAGGGAGTTGGTCGCCGTGACCGTCGGTCATCCGCACCGTGACCAGGTGGGGTCCGGTCGTGGACGCGGTGATGGAGACGTCCTGGCTGGACCGTGCCGGGGCCGGGCATCCCGAACCGGCGGCACGGGGACCGGCGCTGGCGGTGGTTGCCAGGACCAGTCGGCCGCGGGCCGGCGACACGTCGAGACCGGTGCCTGCGGCACTCCACATGACCACCGTCCCCGGCGGACTCGCCGCGGCCGCGCCCACCTCACGGTGACGGCCCGACCGACCTGTGCGGTGGTACCGCCGCTGGGCTCCGAGAATCCCACCGCCGGGAGCCGACCGGCGCCGAAGGAGGGCGGGCTCGACCCCGGACCGGTTCCCCACGTCCGGATCGGGCACCGCGCTGAGCCCGTAGGTCCAAGTCGCCGCCGGATCGGAGGACCGATGCCGGCAGCCAGGGCACGGTCCAGTATCCCGGCGGCGGGAGCCGGCTGTGTCACGCTCCCTCCACAGGACGGCCCCGAGCCCGGCGCGCTTCCTCCCCGCTCACGGTCAGGGAGTGGATGTAGGGGGCGGAGGCCGAAGCCGACGGTGCGTGCATGGTCAGGCGGTTGCCGTCGGGCAGGTCCACGACGATCTCCGGGAACAGCGGGCTGGCCAGGGCCAGGTCGGCGGATCCCGGAGTGACCGGGTAGATGCCCATGGCCGCCCACACGTACCACGAGGAGAGGGCCCCGAGGTCGTCGTTGCCGGGCTCGTCCACCGGTCCGTCGGCGTAGAGGTCGTTGACGATGCGCCGCACGGTGGCCTGGGCCTTGGCCGGGGCGCCGAAGTAGTCGTACTCCCAGGGGGTCCAGAGACTCGGCTCGTTGCCGGCCCAGTCGTACGGCTGGTCCCGGCCGGCGTTGAGCGACCCGAAGAAGGCGTCCAGCTTGGCCGTGGCGGAGGCATCGCCCCCCATCAGGGAGGCCAGCGCCGAGAGGTCCTGGGGCACCGACCAGGTGTACTGGACGGCGTTCCCCTCCTCGAAGCCCAGCTGACCGCCGGGCTCGAGCTGGGAGGCGTCGAACGCCGGCCCGGGGGGAAGCTGCCGTCCGAGCCGCGGGCCTGGAGGTAGCCGGTGGACGGATTGAACAGGTACTCCCAGTTGTGGGCCCGCTGCATCATGGCCGCCGCCAGCGGGCGGTCGTGCAGATCCTCGGCCAGCTGGGCGATGGCGAAGTCGTCGAGGGCGTACTCGAGGGTCACCGAACCCCCGATGGAGTAGTCGATGGAGGTGAGGTCGAGCGAGGGCGCGTCCACGTAGTGCTGGGCCAGGTACTGGTCCAGGTACTGCCGCTCGATCTCCAGCCCGTGCCCGGTCTCGTTCTCGGTCGCACCCTTGACCATGGCCGCCAGGGCGGCCCGGGCGTCGAAGTGACGGACACCGAACGCGTAGGCCGCGGCGATGATCGGGTCGGCCGAATCCCCGTTCATCTGGGACTCATCACCTCCGACGATGGCCCACTTGGGTAGCCATCCGATCTGTCCGGCGTCGTTGACCAGGGATTGGATCATGTCCGAGGCCTGGTGCGGGGCGAGCAGCGCCACCAACTCGATCTCCGACCGGTAGACGTCCCACTCCGAGAAGTTGGCGTACTGGGTCCGCCCGGAACGGTGGACCTGTCCGTCGGACCCCGGATACGCCCCGTTGACGTCGCTGACCACCGAGGGATCGATCAGGGAGTGGTAGAGCGCGGTGTAGAAGGTGCGTTGCTGGGCCTCGGAACCGCCACCGATGCCGATGCGCCCGAGCACGGCGTTCCAACGGTCGGTGGCCTGGGCGCGTACCCGGCCGAGGGACCACCCGTGGCCCTCGGTCGTGAGGTTCTGGGCGGCGTCGGCCAGGCTGACGAAGGAGATACCGACCTTCATCATCACCACCGGATCGGCGCGGGTATCGAAGGTGACGAAGGCACCGCAGGCCGTGCCGGAACAGGCGGTGCCGGGCGACAACGAGGGCCCGTTCCAACTGCCCGCCGAGACGAAGGGGCGGTCGAACCGGGCCACGAAGTACAGCGAGTAGGGCGTACCTGTCCCGCAGAACCCCCCGCTGGTCACCGAACCGGACACTTGGCGCCGGCCGGTGACCTGCACGGTCGAGGCGGTAGCCGGATTGGCGCTGTCGGCCACCTTGAACAGCACCTGCGACTGGCGGCTCGGTGGATAGATGAATTGCGAGAGACCCGTGCGGGTCGTGACGGCCAACTCGGTCCTCACCCCGGACGGGCCGAGCGTGACCCCGTACTGGCCCGGAGCGGCGTGCTCGAGCCCGTGCGAGTACGAGGCCGTGGCGGCCCCAGGATCCGGACCGAGCGCACCCACGGTGGGGAGGATGGGGACGTCCCCGTAGCTGGGGCAACCGGTGCCGCTGAGGTGGGTGAGGCTGAACCCCTTGAGGGTGGCGTCACCGTAGGCGTAGCCACCGCCTGCGGCGGTCCCACCCGGCTGGGTGTCCGGGCTCCACTGGATCATTCCGAACGGAACGTCAGCGCCCGGGAACTCCCCGACGGTGCCGGGATCCACCGGGCCGGTTCCGGTGCCGGCGAGGGGATCGACCAGACTGGCCGGCGCGGTGAGTACGCCGGGTACGGACGATCGGGCCGCCGCCGGACTGGACCCGGCCACGTCGGCCGTTCCCACCAGGGCCACCAGGACGGCCACGGCCGCCAGCAGGCGGTCCGCCTTCCCCCGACGGCATCGCTCCACGTGGCCGACGGTACCGGAGAACCGGGCCCCGTGCCGCGGAAGGCCGTCGGTTCGATGCGGTCAGGGTGCGTCGCACCGAGGCCGGAGGTACACGATGGCGCCGCTGGTCAACCGCCGGCCGGACGACTGTCCAGTGGGCTCCCGACGGTGAGCTTGGCGCTCATCTTGATGGCTTTGACCGAACTGGTGGCCCCGGTCTGCAGGACGACGGCCACGGCCAACAGGATGATGGCCAGATAGAAGAAGGTGTGGGAGCCCAGCAGGAGGATGGCCACCCGGCCGAGGGCGAAGGGCGGGGCACACACCACGGCACCGACGGCACCACCGACGGCAGAGGCGGCCAGCTTGTCCCTCCTGGAGCGCTCCGACTTGACGCCGATCAGCCGGGCCGGCACCGCCACATAGGCCACCATCATGACGGCCACGACGAGCCCGAGCGTCACCGAGAACCACACCTTGCCCCAGCGGTCGACCACCATGGTGGCGAATCCGAGGGCCAGACCCACGACCAGGCCCCAGGCCAGGATGGTGCGCAGGTGGCGTCGGGCTGCGGTGAACGCCGGACGGATCTGGGGGGCGCCGGGCCGGGAGATGGCAAAGGCGAAGACGGCGTTGAGGTAGAAGCTCCCGGCGGTCAACCCGGCGATCACCAGGAGCACGACGGCCAGCAGCGGACCACGGAAGATGTGGAACTCCTTGCCGTGGAGGGCGTGGGCCTTCAGGTCGAGCATGGCCGCCCAGATCCACATGGCCGGCAGGATCTGCACCAGGGTGAGCCGCCAGTTGGTGAACAGGAGTCTTGATGCCCTGGAAGAGCATGGAGAACGCCCCCACGATCAGGGCCAGCGGGGCCAGGAGCCGACTCCGTTGGCTGAGGGCCAGGATGGCCGACTCCACCATGGCGTCGTCACCGTCCTGGATGGCACGGGCCAGACGGCGAAACTGGACGGCCACCACCGCCCGCCGGGTCGGCGGGGTTTCCTCGACGCCGTCGACGCCCGACGGGATTCCGGCTCCGTCTGCCGCACCGGCCGTGACCTCGTCGGTCACTTTCGGGGTAGGGGCCACTGTCGGGCTCACCTCCCCTTCCCTCGGCCGGGTGATCGCAGGTTGTTCGACAGCCGGCTCGGTCATCGGCTCACCTCGGTGCGAGCCCGGGCCGCCAGCCTAACCTGCACCGTGGCCCCACTCGTCGCCGCCGAGACGGGCCGGGGTGGCCCACCGGCACCTAGCCCAGGATTTTGGCCTTCTGCGCCTCGAACTCCTCCTCGGTCAGCGCACCGGAGTCCCGCAGGGCAGCCAGCTGGGTGAGCTGGGCGACGGGATCGGGAGCTGCCGCGGCCGGAGCGGGGGCGGGCTCGGGCGCCGCCTGAGCCTGCTGCTGGGCCGCGGCCGCCTGCTTGTTGGCCATGTGACCACCCACCACCGCGGCGGTACCCACCACCGCGGTGGTGCGAACGGCGGCGCGGGCAATCGGTCGTCTTCTCAGCATGTCGTCTCTCCTGACGTGGAACGGCTCAGACTGCCGGAGGCAGTGCGGACAGTGCGGGCTCGATCAGCTCGTGGGGAATGCGGGCTCCTCCGAGCAGCACGCCTCCCGAGTCGCGGACGGCGGCAGCGAAGGGGGCGGCCCACACATCCTCCCAGAGAAGCAGGGCGGCCGACGAGTTGGGCTCCAACTGCTCGGCGGCGTACTCGACGTCCTCGAGGCTGATGAGCCCGCCGACGTCGGCGTCCAGACCGGCGAAGGCCGGCAACGCATCGAGGTCGTCGATCTCGAAGCTGACCACGGAGCCGTCGGCATCCTTACCGATGAAGATGAGGTCGAGGATGCGAACGGTCCCCGACTCCACCAACGCGATCAGCTCAGGGGCGATCTCGCCGCTGAATTGGTTGCCGGGAAATCCCACGATGATGAATTCGACTGGTCCTGTGGTCATGTGCGGTTTCGTCCTCTCACCTTGGTCTGGGTTCAGAGTAGGGGTTGGATCGCTCGGTGTCCTCATCCGGTCCGGGTGATTGGCTCAGGCCGGTGTCGGGAGGACGCCGAGCGTCGGGTGGCTATCGCTCCAGGGGCAACTCGTCCCCCTCGGCCGCGCCCCGCTCAGCCTGGCCGGGGCGACCCCGGACCAGCCCGATCAGCAACACGGCGATCAACGCCCCGACCACCGGTCCGATCACATAGATCCACCAGCCGGTGAAGTTGAGGCTCACGATGTCAGGCCCGAGGGTGCGGGCCGGGTTCATCGAGGCTCCGCTGATGGGACTGGCGAACAGGCCCAGCAGAGCGACGGTGGAGCCGACGGCGAGGGCGGCATTGTGCCCGATGCTCCGGTAACCCGTCGCCGTGTTGAGGATCACGGAGACCAGGATGGCGGTCAGCACCATCTCCATCACCAGGGACCGCCACTCCCCGCCGGGCTTGGCGATCGGGTAATTGCCCCCCGAGTCCACGTGCCCGTACATGGCCTGGAGGAACAGGGCGGCGGCGACGGCCCCGGCGAACTGGACGATCAGATAGGGCAGCACCCAGGCCACCTTGAATACCCCCCGACCGGTGAACGCCAAGGTCACGGCAGGGTTGATGTGGAGACCGGACAGGGGGCCGAGGGCGTAGATCATGGCCATCACCACCGCGCCTGGCGCGATCACTGCCGCCGTCCGGCTGATGGGCCCTCCCCCGACGTAGTGGTTGATCACCCCGGACCCGGCGGCCACCGTCACCAGGATGAAGGTGCCCACGAATTCGATGATCAGCCGAATCCACAGTGGCCGGTGTCGGAGCGTGTCCTCTTCGAACTTGATGAGGTACCGGGTACCGATGAGCTCGGCGCTCTGCTGGTCCAGTACCGGCCCGTCGGCACCTCCTCCGGCCGTCACCGGGGGGACCGCAGCGACGGTTGGGTCGCTCATCTCACCCTCCGGTCGGCGCCGGGCGACCGGGTAGCCGTCACAGCC
The DNA here is from genome assembly GCA_963833585.1 of uncultured Acidimicrobiaceae bacterium. GTDB lineage: Bacteria > Actinomycetota > Acidimicrobiia > Acidimicrobiales > RAAP-2 > Bog-756. The sequence goes on from CAWHYF010000006.1 coordinate 149,114, forward strand.
CGCTCTCCACCGTCACGCGGCCCTCGGCCGCCGCCTTCTTGAGAGCGTCGTAGTCCCGCTCGTTCTGATCGGCGTAGGTCTCGGCGAACGAGGCGATGGCATTGTCGAAGGTCTTGCCCGAGCCCAGGTAGGCGGCGATGGCGATCCGGTCGCCGGACCGGGCGTGGGCCCGAGCCAGGGTCCAGGCGCACAGCCGCCCGTAGATGGCCATGCTCTCGGGGACCATCCGGTCGGTGTCGGCCGAGCCCTTCCAGTCCCGAAGCTGGCGCACGTAGAAGTCCCGTTGCACCCCGTCGAGCCCTTCCACCCGGTCCCACCCCAGGAAGATGTCACTGGACGCCTGCATGAGGTGCTGGCCGGCCACCACCCGCTCCCCCTGGTTGACGTAGTGGCTCTTCCCCACGAACTGCTCCAGCACCGAGGCCTGGGCCTCCTTGGCCTGCAGCAGGAGGGGGTCGGTGCCGTCACTGCCCACCAGCAACATCACCCAGGCCCGCGTGCCCACACTGCCCACCCCGACCACCTTGCGGGCGATGCTCACGTACCGGAACTGCTCGAGCAGGTGTTGGCGGTCGCTCTGCAGTGTGGCGCGGTAGCTGCGCAGCAGTCGGTGGAAGGTCTCGGTCAGTGCGTGGGTCTCGAGCTCGGGGTACAGCTCCTCGATGGGCACCAGCAAGGGCGGGTCGCTCACGAACCGGGTCTCGCCGTCGACCACCTGGGTCAGTTTCTCCAGGGCCTGCATGCTGTCTCGGGTCTTGGCCTTGGCCAGCGCCTTGTCGGCACGGGACTTGACCTTGGCCAGGGCCTTGTCACCGCCCTTGGAGGCGGCCATCCCGAGTTGGTCGCCCAACTCGCCCAGCGTCTTCTCGATGTCCATGCGGGCGTACCAGACGTCGAGGTCCCGCATGGTGGCCAACGTGGCCATCTCGGTGCGATAGGACTCGGCGGCCTGGAGGACCACCGTGGACCGCTCCCGGTCCGAGAACCCGCGGTCACGGCCGGCGATGGCCAGGCTGGCCGCCAGACGCTTCAGGTCCCACTCCCACGGCCCGGGCAGGGTCTCGTCGAAGTCGTTGAGGTCGAAGACCAGGTTGCGCTCGGCCGAGGCGAAGACTCCGAAGTTGCTCAGGTGGGCGTCGCCACACGCCTGGACGTTGATGCCGGAGCGGGGGGTGGTGGACAGGTCGGATGCCATGATGAGGGCCGCGCCCCGGTAGAAGGTGAAGGGGGACACCAGCATCCGGCCGTAGCGGATCGGGACCAGCTCCTGCACCCGGGTCGTGGCCTGGGACTCGAGGAGCGCCACCGGGTCGGGGCGGTTGGCCGCGGGATCCCACGCCCCCTGGGACGATCTCGGCACGGCGGCCCGGGCCGCCTTGCCCAGCGCCGCCCGCTCACCGGCCTCGAGATGGTCAACCTCCGGGACGGCGACAACCTCACGGACGGTGGCGGCAGAGTCTGGGGTAGCCATAGCTCTACTGTCGCGCCTCTCGGTGGTCGGCACCATCACCCTGGTCGGGCGATTTCAGTCGGCGCGCTCCGGGTCAGCGGCGCCGGCGCGCTCCGGGTCAGGGGCGTCGGCGGCCACCCTGAACCCCGCATTGCCCGTCGAGCTGTCCGGTCCACTCCCGAAACGGGCCGACACCCGGTACCGTCGGCAGTAGGAGGCATGGCACAGGTAGGAGCCGCCTCGCTGAACCCGGGCCGCGCCGGTCGGGGGGCCGGATGGGGCCGACATCGGCGCCGATGCGTAGTACTCCACGTCCAACCAGTCGGCGCACCACTCCCACACGTTGCCGGTCATGTTGTACAGGCCGTACCCATTGGGCTCGAAGGCATCGACCGGCGCCGTGCCCAGGTAGCCGTCGGCTCCGCTGTTGCCGCCCGGGAACTCGCCCTGGAAGACGTTCATCCGGTGGGCTCCTCCGGGCTCGAGCTGATCGCCCCATGGGAAGGGCTGGCCGTCCAGTCCGCCCCGGGCGGCCACCTCCCACTCGGCCTCGCTCGGCAGGCGGGTACCCGACCAGGCGCAGTAGGCGGCAGCATCGTGCCACGAGACATGTACCACCGGATGGTCGGCCCGGTCGGCGATGTCCGACTGGGGACCCTCGGGATGGCGCCAGTCCGCCCCCATGACCTGCCGCCACCACGGCGCCCCCTCCACCCCCCGGGTGGGAGGGAACTCGTCCGGCAGCAGGCCGCCGAACACGAAGGACCATTCGAACCGTTCGGCGTCGGTCTGCCAGCCGGAGGCCGCCACGAACTCGGCGAACTCCCGGTTGGCGACGGCGTAGGGGTCGATACCGAACGAGGCCAACTCGGCCTGGTGCACCGGTGCCTCTCCGTCGCCCGGGTAGGACCACGCCGACTCGTCACCCAGCCGGTAACGGCCACCCGGCACCGTCACCAGCGGGCCCGGGTGGGCGCCACCGGCAGGGGACACCGCCGATCGGCGAGCGGAAGGCCGACCGCGGCTGGGGGCACAGCAGGAGCCCGGCACGGCGCCCAGGGTATCGGGCCCTCCGTCGTGATCAGTCCGACCGGGAGGTGGTGACGGAGCCGGTGAGTTTGGACTGGCTGGATCGGGAGACAACGGTCATGGGATCTTCCCGGTCGGTCGGGACACGGCGTCGACGGCAGGATCGGCCGGATCGGCCGGGGCGGAGTCGAAGGGCGCCGGGTTGACGGAGGCCAACTCGATGTTGAGGTCACGGAGGAGTTCGAGGAGGCCGTGCAGCCGGGCCTGATCGGGCACCCACCCCACCAGATGGGTCATCCCGTGCTCGCACCGGCTGACCTCGAAACCCTGGAGGGCCGCGACCAGCGTTGGGCTGAGCCGTCCCTTGACCACGATTTCAAATGCCTCGGGACCCACGGCAACCTTCCCTGGTGTGGTGAGCTCCCCGGGCCAACCCCGGGCCGGCAAGGGCGTCCAGACCGGCGGTTTTTCTGACACGCTGACTGGTCGCGCCGTGCTCCCATCGTGAGCGGAGGGCATTCTGCTGTCGTCATCCCCCGAGGGTGATCGTGCGCCGGACCTCCCAGGTCTTGGGGGGGCGACAGTTGGCAGCCCTCGTCGGCCGGGTGGCACACTGGTTCCCTACCGGTCGGAGCGCGAATCGAAGCAATGGTGAAAGGTGCAGTAACACCGACCCACGCGGTCGACCGGCCGGCGCTCCGGCGCCAACTGGACGAGGCGCTGACGCAGCCGTTGACCCTGGTCGTGGCGCCGGCGGGAGCCGGAAAGTCGGTCCTGCTGGCCCAGTGGGCGGCCACCCATCCCGACTTGGACGTCATCTGGATGGACCTGACCAGGTCCGACGACGACCCGGTCCGCTTCGCTCAGCGACTCCTGGCGGGTCTGGCGACGGTGAACGCGGAGGCGGCCGAGCTGGGCACGCTGGTCTCCCTCCACAGCGGCGGGCTGGGGACGCCCCTCCTGGAGGCGGTGACGGGGTTGATGGCCGAACTGCCCGAGACCGTCCTAGTGCTGGACGACCTGCACCAGCTCTCCAACGCCAAGCTGCTGGCCGATCTGGGCCGACTTGTCGAGCATCTGCCCGCCAATATCCACCTCGTGCTGTCGACCCGGGTGGATCCCCCCTTCGCCTGGAGCCGCCACCGCCTGGGCCGAGGGCTGACCGAGATCCGCCAGGCCGAGCTGGCCTTCGACCAGGAAGACTCGGCCCGTCTCCTGGAGCGGATCACCGGACAGCCCCTGGGTCAGGACCAGGTCGAGGCGCTCGTGCACCGCACCGAGGGGTGGGCCGCCGGGCTGCAGGTGGCCGGGATGATGCTCCGGCTCCACGAGGACCCGGACCGGTTCGTGGCCCACTTCAGCGGAAGTGATCGGCTGATCGCCGACTACCTGAGCGAGGAGGTGCTCGAGGCCCAGCCGGAGCCGCGACGGGTCTTCCTCCTGGAGTGTTCGGTCCTGGACGAGATGTGTGCCGATCTGGTGGCCCACCTGACCGGGGTACCCGACGCCCAGCTGGTCCTCGAGGAACTGGAGCGGGAGTCGATGTTCCTCCTCCCCCTGGACGGCCACCGGGAGTGGTACCGGTTCCACCATCTCTTCCGGGACCTGCTTCGATTCCGGCTGCGAGCCGAGGACCCGGACGCCGAGGCCCGCCTGCTGGCGCTGGCCGCCGCGTGGCACCTGGATCGGGGGGAGGTCGCCCCGGCCATCGAGTACCTCTTGCGCGCCCGGGCCTGGGACGAGGTGCTGGAGCTGATCATGCACCGAGGAACCGAGGTCTTCGAGCGCGGGCAGATGGCCACCGTCGTCCGGTGGATCACCGCGGTGCCCGAGACCAAACGAACGGGCCGAAGGGAGGTCAGCCTCCTCCTCGGCCTCCTCCAGGGCGCCGAGGGTCAGGCGGCCGGCGCCGAGGACATCCTGCGTGGTCTGCTGGCCGATCCGGGAGCCACGCCGGGCGAGCGGGCCTGCGCCCAAGCCTTCCTCGCCACCATGGCCCAGTTCCGCACCAACCCCGACACCACGGCGCAGATGGCCCTGGCCGCACTGGCGATGCTCCGTTCCCTCGACGGGAGCCCCATGCCGGTCGTGATCAACCTGAGCGACCCCCAGTCCCTGGAGACCATGGTCCTGGGCTCCGGCGGGCGGGCCCACTTCCTGGCCGGTCGGATGGAGGAGGCAAGGGCATGGATGGAGGAAGGGCTGGCGTCGCCCGGGTCTGCGTACTCGGCCTGGAGAATCGGCATCCTCGGATCCCTGGGTCTGGTCGAAGCCTGGGTCGGACGGCTCGAGCGGGCTCAGGCCGTGGCCGACGAAGCCCTGAGTGTCGCCCGGGATGTCGGCATCCTGACCCATCCGGTCACGGCCGACGCCTTCCTGGCCACCAGCCTGGTGGCCCTGCAACGGGGTCGGGCGCGGCATGCGGCCCTGGCCCTCGGTGAGGGCACCTTGCGGGCCGAGGCCAACCGGCGCACTCCGTTGACCTGGGTCTGTCGCCTGATGCAGGCCGAACTCCAGGCCGCGGAGGGCCAGAGCGACCAGGCGGCAGCCACCATGGTGGCGGCCCGTCACGAGCTCGGTGCCCCGCCGCCGCCGGTGGTGGAGCACGGCCTGCTCGCCCTGCGAAGTAGGTTGCTCCGCGTCAGCGGCTTCCCCGACGAGGCCCACCGCCTGCTCCGGGAGGCGCCGCCGGAGGAACCGGCCCTGGTCTTCGAGGCGGCGGCCAACGCACTGGCCCGGGGCCACCCCGACCAGGCCCGCAAGATCCTGGAGGGCGCCGCCGCCACGAGCGCGGGCCGGCCGTCGTACGAGGTCGAGCGGTTGTTGGCGCAGGCCTGGCTGTCCCTGGCCGACGGCGATCTCGGGGACAGCCGGCGTCAGCTGAAAGACGCCATGGACCTGGCCTCGCTCCACGGACTGGTCGCGGTGTTCGTCCGGGCCGGCCCGGACGTGGTGCGAATGGTGGCAGAACACAAGGACGGGTCGCCGGAATTCCGGGACACCGTGCTGGTCGGGGCCCGCGAAGCTCTCGATCCGGCGCGAGGCGACCTGCCCGACCCGCTTACCGATCGCGAACTCGAGATCCTCTCCTACCTCCCGAGCCGACTCACCAACACCGAACTGGCTGAGCGGTGCTACGTCTCGGTGAACACCATCAAGACCCACATGGCCCACATCTACCGCAAGCTCGACGCGGCCAACCGAAACGAGGCCATCACCCGGGCCCGTCAGCTCGGACTGCTCTAGCCCCCCGTCGCCGGCGACCGGTCTGGTTGTCCCCGTGACCAGGGCCGGCTCCCCGCTCGATCATCTGGTCCAAGTCATCCCGGAAGGGTGATGACCTCGACGAGCCCGGTGTGGTTGGATCACGGGACAGGAAATTCACCCACCAAGGAGGCCCAGAAGATGCTCGCCTACACCTACCCGCTGGCCGACCTGTTCGGAACCATGCTGGGACTGTTCGTCTTCTTCATCTGGTTCTGGCTCCTCATCGTGATCTTCGGGGACATCTTCCGCAGCCGGGACATGGGCGGCGGGGCCAAGGCGCTCTGGGTCATCTTCGTGATCGTCCTCCCCTTCCTCGGGATCTTCGTCTACCTGATCGCCCGCGGTGGCAAGATGCACGAGCGGGCCGAACAGGCGGCCCAGCAGCAGCAGAAAGCCTTCGACGACTACGTCAAGCAGACCGCAGGAGCGTCGGGCGGAAGCAGCGCCGATCAGTTGGCCAAGCTGGCCGATCTGAAGGCGCAAGGCGTGCTCACCGACGCCGAATTCGACGCCCAGAAGGCCAAGATCCTCTCCTGACTCGTTCTCGGACGTGGGCGGTCGGGGTCCCACCACCCACCGCCCACGCCGAGTCGTACCCACCCGAACGACCGAAGGGCGACCATGTACTACCTGGGCGGCGTGATCTTCGCGGTGTTGGCCATCGTGCTGGTGGTGGCCTTCATCAAGAAGTTCCGCCAGAGTAATGACTGACCTCTCCCTGCCGCGGTTACCAGCGCACGGGCTCATGCCGTGATCCTCGACCTGCTGCTCATCGCCCTGGTCATCACCCTGGAGCCCATCCCGCTGACGGCCTTCCTCCTGGTCCTGATGTCCAAGGGCGGTGTCCGCAAGGGTGCGGCCTTCATCTTCGGATGGCTGCTGTCGCTGGCCGTCGTGGTCGCCCTGACCGTGGTGTTCACCGGCAACAAACCTCCCAAGCCCAGCACGGCCCCCTCGCTGGCCGCCATCGCCGTCAAGATCCTCATCGGAGTGGTGCTGGTCATCATCGCCCTCCGTCGGCGGGCCAAGCTGGGCCGGCCCAAGCCCCCGAAGAAGCCGCCGAAGTGGCAGACCGGAATCGACAACATGTCACCCTGGGTGGTCATCGGCCTGGCCCCCTTGACCCAGCCCTGGGGTCTGGTGGCCGCCGGGGTGGCCACCATCATGGAGGCCAAACTCAGCTCGGCTGAGAGCTACATCGCCCTGTTCCTGTTCTGTCTCGTCGCCACAGCCGTGTACCTGGTCATGGAGATCTATGCCGGGTTCCGACCCGAGCGGGCTCAGGCCATCCTGGCCAGTATCCGGACCTGGATCGACACCCACACCGACCAGGTGATCATCATCCTCTCCCTGGGCCTGGGCCTCTGGTTGGTCGGGAAGAGCATCTACACCCTGGTCACCTGATCGGGTCGGGTTCGATGCTGACCGTCATCCTGTTGCTGGTGTTCTGCGTGGCGGCCTCCTGGGTGACCTTCTGGGTCGTCCCCCGGTCCCTCCGCCGATCGAGATCGGAGATGCCCACCGCCGTCCCCGAGGAGTGGGTCGCCGAGTTCCGCGACCGCGAAGGACCCGCCAACGAATGAACCGGGGTGGCGATCGCCCGGCTACTCGGTCGCCGGTGGCCGGTCGGTCTGGCTGGGTTCGGCCGGCTGAACCTGCCGGGCCACCCCCCGGGTCACCGCCCCGAAGATCAGGCGGATGACCAGGGCGATGAAGGCCAGGTCGGCCAGCATCTGGACCGAGACCACCAGACGGGCCGCGTCGCTCTTGGGTGTGATGTCTCCGAATCCCACCGTCGAGAAGACGGTGACGGTGAAGTAGAGGGCCGAGCCCTGGGTGAGCGGCCCGCCGCTGAACGCTCTCGGGGCGGCATGGGACATGGTCACGTAGATCCAGGCGAAGAGGACCAGGAACAGCGGGATGACGGTGGCCATGGCCACGGTGGCTCGCAGGATCGGCTGTCGGTGGGTCGAGATCAGCCGGATCTCGTTGACCAGAACGGCCACGAAGAAGGCCAGCGCCACCGTCAGTCGCAGCACCGGGGACTCGTGCCGATGGGGCACCGGGAGCAGGAAGTACACGGCCAACAACACGGTGACCGTGGCCACCGCCCGCACACCGGTGGCAATCAGATGTGATCGCTCGAATCGGCCCAGGTCCGACGCCGGCGTCAACGTGTCGCTCACTAGAGGTGGCTGAAGCCGCCGGACTCCTCACGGGTCATGGCCACCGATACCGGGTGCTTGTCGAAGTGGGCGAGCGCCTGCTTGATGTCCGTCGAGCAGCAAGATGGCCAGGTCCCGACTGACCCCCTGGCGGACCAGGATCCGCTGGACGGAGATGTCGGACACCGAGCCGGTCAGCGGGTAGGCCGGCACCTGCCACCCGCGCACCCGTAGGCGGTCGGCGATGTCGTAGAGGGTGTAGCCGGGGTCCTCCCCCTCCCGGATACGCCAGGCCACCGACGGGATCCCCGTGATCGGGTTGCCATCGCAGAGGATGTCGAAGGGGCCCAGCTTCACGATCTCGTCGGCCAGGAACTTGGCCGTGTCGTAGCAGGCGTTGTGGACGTCGCGGTAACCGTTCCTCCCCAGCCGGATGAAGTTGTAGTACTGGGCCACCACCTGGCCGGCCGGCCGGGAGAAGTTGATCTGGAACACCGGCATGTCACCACCGAGGTAGGTGACGTGGAAGATCAGGTCGTCGGGCAGGTCCGCCTGGTCCCGCCAGAGCACCCACCCCACCCCGAGGGGGGCCAGGCCGAATTTGTGACCCGAGGTGCTGATGGACTTGACCCGGGGGATACGGAAGTCCCAGACGACGTCAGGAGCGCAGAAGGGGGCCAGGAAGGCCCCACTGGCCCCGTCGATGTGCATGTCGATGTCCAGCCCGGTGTCCTCGGCCAGCTTGTCCAGGGCCTGGGAGAGCTCGAGAACGGGTTCGTAGGAGCCGGTGTAGGTCACCCCGAAGGTGGGGACCACCATGATGGTGTTCTCGTCCACCTGGGCCAGCATCTGCTCCGTGTCCATGCAGTACTTCCCCGGCGACATGGGGATCTCCCGCATCTCGATGTCCCAGTACTTGGCGAACTTGTGCCACACCACCTGGACCGGGCCGCACACCATATTGGGTTTGTCGGTCGGCTTGCCCTCGGCCTGGCGGCGGGCCCGCCAGCGCCACTTGGCGGCCATGCCGCCCAGCATGCAGGCCTCGGAGGACCCGATCGCCGAGCACCCCACGGCCCCACCTCCTTCGGGGGCGTTCCACAGGCCGGCCAGAATCTGCACGCACCGCCGCTCGATCTCGGCGGTCTGGGGGTACTCGTCCTTGTCGATCAGGTTCTTGTTGATGCAGAGGTCCATCAGGCCGTGGACCTCCACCTCCTCCCACGTCTGGCAGAAGGTGGCCAGGTTCTGGCGAGCGTTGCCGTCCAGCATGAGCTCGTCGGAGATGGCCTGGAAGGCCTCCCCGGGCGGCATGGCTTCCTCGGGGCACTTGTGTGAGGGCAGAGCGGTCAGGAGGTCCTTGCCGGCGAAGACCGAGTCGAGCAGCTCGTCCCGGATGGACACGTGCTTGTGGAGGGGCATGGCGGGTACCTCGTCTCAGAGTCGGGTTGTCGGCCCACCGAAACCGGCGCGGCGTGCTGCGGCAACCGCCGCCCGGTGGGTCACGGTGACATCTTCGCAGCTGAACCTGTCGGACGCATCACCCGCCCGGGGTGATGGCAACGGACCCGCGGCGCCGGCCGGGTGCCACCCCAATACCAACTAGCGTCCCTTTTCCCACCACCGGTAGGGTGCTGGCGACGGTTGGCACGAGCGACAGAGGAGAGTGGGAGGACATGGCCCAGCAGATTCCGCTGGTGGACTACCTGGTGCTGGGGGATCACCCACACCTGACGGCCCACGAGTGCACCAACTGCGCCGCCCGCTTCTTCGACCGGCGCAACGGCTGTGCCCAGTGCGGGAGGGCCGAGTTCAAGACGGTCGACGTGGCCACCGAGGGCGAGGTCCGGGCCTTCACCATCGTGAGCTTCGCCGCTCCCGGGATCCCGGTCCCCTTTGTGGCCGCCCTGGTCGACTGCGACGGCACCAGTGTCCGGGCCAATCTGATCAACATCGAACCCGATCCCGAGCACGTGACCCTGGGCATGCGGGTCCGGCTGGCCACCGAGGCCATCGGCACCGACGAGGGCGGTACCGAAGCGATCGGGTTCGGCTTCGAACCCGTGGCGGCATAGCGGACCCGGAACGGCAGGACGGAAGAGAGGTTTGACCATGGCAACCGACGACCTGTGGATCCTGGGCATCCACATGACCAAGTTCGGCAAGCACCCCGACCAGGACCTGGTCGACCTGGCCTCCGAGGCGGTCCGCGGAGCGCTGGCCGACGCCGGCGTCGAGATGAGGGACATGGGGGTCATCGGGGCCGGCAGCCTGATGCAGGCCAACGCCGGCATCGGCCAGCAACTCCAAAAACAGCTGGGCCAGACCGGCATTCCGGTGTTCAACGTGGCCAACGCCTGCGCCACCGGCGCCACCGCCCTGCGGGTGGCCATCATGGCCGTGAAGGCCGGGGAGGCCGACATGGGACTGGCCTTCGGAGTGGAGAAGCTCTCCGGCGCGGGTCTCCTGTCCGGCGGCAGCCGCAGCAAGGACTCGGACACCTGGACCCGGCACGGTCGGTACGGGGCGGTGGCCCCCGTCGACGGACGGATCGGTACCGAGATCATGCCGGGCGTCTTCGCCCAGATCGGCATGGAGTACGGCCACAAGTACGGGGGGACCAGTTTCGAGCTCTTCGCCAAGATCAGCGAGAAGAACCACAGCCACTCCACCCTCAACCCGCTGGCCGCCTACACCAAGAGGATGACCCTCGAGCAGATCATGGGCGACGTGATGATCGCCTACCCCAACACCCGGCCGATGTGTTCGGCCAACTGCGACGGGGCCGCCGCCGCGGTGGTGGTGAGCGGGGCCAAGCTCAAGACCCTCTCGCTGGAACAGCAGCGCCGGGCGGTCAAGATCTCAGCCTCGGTGTTGACCACCGATCCCTGGGAGGAGTCGTGCCAGATCCTCCCCGACGTCAACACCCTCACCCGCAACGCCGCCAACCAGGCCTACGAACAGGCCGGCGTGGGGCCCTCCGACCTCGACCTGGTGGAGCTGCACGACTGCTTCGCCACCGCCGAACTGGTCCACTACGACAACCTGATGCTCTGCGAGCCGGGCGGTGCAGTCGACTTCTTCAACTCCGGTGCCACCTGGCGCGACGGGACCACGCCGGTCAATGTGTCCGGCGGCCTCGAGTCCAAGGGCCACCCCATCGCGGCCACCGGGATCGCCAACGTCTGGGAGGTGGCTACCCACCTGCGAGGGGAGGCCGGCGACCGTCAGATCGAAGGGGCCAAGGTGGGCCTGACCCACGTCATCGGACTGGGCTCGGCCTGCGGGGTGCACATCCTGGAGAAGTCGGCGGCCTGACCGGCCGGCCGGGCCACTCAGCGGTCGGGGTCGAGGGCACCGAACCGGGTGCCGGTCAGCTCCTCGGAGACCTCCCACAGACGTCGGGCGGTGGCGGGATCCTGCGCCGCCCGAACGAAGGAGACCTCCTTCGGATGCCCGCGCGTCCCGAAGAGCCGGTCGGGCCCGAAGTACTGACCGCCCTGCACCCCCGGCGCGGCCGCGGCATACAGGCTGGGGAGGGCTCCGGCCGCGGCCGGCTGGGCCAGGACGGAGTTCCCGAGGTCGGTGAGGCGCTCCATCAGCCCCGAGCCGCTCATCTGCGGCCCGACCGCCTGGAGGTTGGTGGCGGCATACCCGGGGTGGGCGGCCACCGAGACCAGGTCGGCGCCCTGACGGCGGGCCCGACGGTCCAGCTCCAGGGTGAAGAGCTGGTTGGCCAGCTTGGCCTGCGAGTAGGCGGACCATTTGCCGTACTTCCCCGTGCCCTGGAGATCGTCGAACCGGATCCGGCCCGCCCGGGCCGCCGAGCTGGAGACCGTCACCACCCTGGCCCCCGGCCGGGCCAGCAGCGCCTCGAGCAACAGCCCGGTCAGGGTGAAGTGGCCGAGATGGTTGGTGCCGAACTGCATCTCGAAGCCGTCGACCGTCTCCCGGCGGGGGATGGCCATCACGCCGGCGTTGTTGATCAGGACATCGAGATGGTCGTGCCCATCCACAAAGTCGGAAGCGAAGGTCCGCACCGAGGCCAGATCGGCCAGGTCCAGCGGGGCCAGGTGCACCGAGGCGGCCGGGGCCGCCCGGGTGATGCGCTCCAAGGCGTCGGCGCCCCGGTTCTGGTCGCGACAGGCCAGGATCACCTCGGCGCCGGCTCGGGCCAACGCCAGCGAGGTCTCGAACCCGAGTCCGCTGTTGGCTCCGGTCACCACCACCGTCCGCCCGCTGAGGTCGGGGATGTCGTCGGTGGTCCACGGGGGCATGACCCGCACCCTACGCGGATCGAGGGGACGGCGGGCGGCAGGTGATCTACCGTGACGCCATGACCTACCGCGCCGATGACGATCGCTATGAGCGTATGGACTACCGCCGCTGTGGGAACAGCGGCCTCAAACTCCCCGCCATCTCCCTGGGCGTGTGGCACAACTTCGGCGACGCCCGGCCCCCCGGTGAGGTCGAAGCCATGCTGACCCGGGCCTTTGATCTCGGGATCACCCACTTCGACCTGGCCAACAACTACGGGCCGCCCTACGGGTCGGCCGAGACCAATGTGGGCCGGGTGCTCCGAGGTGCCCTCGCCCCCTACCGTGACGAGCTGCTGGTCTCCACCAAGGCCGGGTGGGACATGTGGCCGGGTCCCTACGGCGACGGAGGTTCGCGCAAGTACCTGCTGGCCAGCCTGGACGCCAGCCTGGCCCGGATGGGGGTGGAGTACGTAGACATCTTCTACTCCCACCGGTTCGACCCCGAGACCCCGCTGGAGGAGACCATGGGGGCCCTCGACGCCGCGGTGCGACAAGGCAAGGCTCTCTACGCCGGCATCTCCTCCTACCCCCCGGAGCAGACCGTCGAGGCGGCGCGGATCCTGGGCGAGCTGGGTACGCCCCTGCTCATCCACCAGCCTCCGTACTCCCTGTTCAACCGATGGATCGAGCATGGCCTGCTCGACACGTTCGGCGAGCTCGAGGTGGGGTGCATCGTCTTCTCCCCTCTGGCCCAGGGTCTGCTCACCGACCGCTATCTGCAGGGCATCCCCGAGGGTTCACGGGCCAGCCGGCCCGACAGCAGCCTGGACCCGGCCTTTGTCACCGACGAGGTGCTGGAGAAAGTGCGGGCCCTTGACCGGGTGGCCCGGCAGCGGGGTCAGTCCCTGGCCCAGATGGCGCTGGCCTGGACGGGCCGGGACCCCCGGGTGACCTCGACGCTGATCGGGGCGAGCAGCCTCGAACAGCTGGAACAGAACGCGGCCGCGCTGGACGCGCCGGCCTTCGCCGACGACGAGCTGGACGCCATCGAGGCCATCCTGACCTAGGCGGGGTCGGGTGCCGGCGCCTCGGGGCACCCGTCGCCCACCATGCCGGGCTGGCTCGCTCGGCCGGGCCGGGGCCCCGAGCCTCAGGGGCCTCCCGTGGTGGTGCTCGGGCAGGTCTGGATCACGCGGTGGACCAACGAGACCAAGGCCAACTGGCCGGCCCGATTCGGGTGCACGTCGTCAGGCATGAACCAGACGCCGGACCGCGTCGGTGCGTGGTGAGATGCCGACAGCGCAGCCCAGTCCGCCACCCGGACCTCGGCTCCCGCCCTCGATGCTTCGGCTCTGATCGCCGAGTTGACCAGCTCCGACTGTTCGAGATACCGCACCCCGGCGCCGTAAATCTGGATGGGAAAGGACGGAGCGGTGACGAGCACCGTGCAGGCCACACGGGCCGCGTCCTCATCGATCAACTCATTGACCGCGGTCGAGACGCCGGACAGGATCTCTCCGGCCAGCGCCGGCTTCGAGGTGGCCGTGGCGAAGACGGCTCGAAGGGCGTCATCGGCTCCGAGCTCTGCCACCAGTACCGATGGTCGGCTGTCGAGCAGCCCCCGGTCAGAGCTCAGCACCCAGCCTCCGTCCACCGAGCCGGGCCAGGTAGCGGGGGCTGAGTTCCAGCCGTTTCCGGGAACGGCATCGATCTGCCAGGTCTGGGCGTACGAGTCGCTTCCCAGGGCGTGGCGGGAAACGGTCAGGGCGACGTCGGCGAAGATGCTGTCCCCGATGACGGCCACCCGGTGCTCGGGCGGCGCCACCGCCGAGAGGAACAGGGTGCACGCTCCGTCCGGCGAGAGCAGCTGCAGCTTGTCGGTGGAGAAGTGGCTCCCGTCGAGAGCTGCGTCGGTACGTCGGATGACTGTCTGCTTCAGATCCGAGGTGGTCCATGAGATCACCCAGGGACGAGACAGGGCGTTCGATGCCGGAGTTCCGGTGGACCGCACCCCGGCGTCATCCAGGTAGATCTGCGTACGTCGGCCGGAGCTCACCGCCCGATAGTCGGCGAACCACTTCGAGGTCGGTCCCCCTGTGCCCGACACGACACAGGAGGCAACTCGGTCTGCGGTGGTAGGCCGAGCGGCCGAGACCGGGGGAGATCCAAGGACCACCCCCACCGTACCGAGGACGAGCAGCGCGCTCGAGGGCGGCGAATGTGCGGGCGGACCTGACGGACCGACGGTCGATAGCCATTACCAGAGCAAGACCTCGGTGAACACGCCGGCCCTTCCGATTGGGACGGCGCCATCCTTCCACATCTCGGGCCCGGGCAGACTGCAGGACACCAATGGGCAGGAGGTCGAATGGACGTTGCCGTTGGACGGTCCTTCACCCGGGCCGGCCGGAGGCGCGCCACCGAGGCCTTGGGATTTCCGCCTGGGCCGCGTCGTGGCGCTCCTCGGGCGTCGACCCTGTGACGTCACCGGCGGTGGGTTGCTCGGCGCCTGAGGGGGACCTCGACCGCGGGTCAGCCTCGCCCGGCGACGGGCCGGCCGGATGGCTCAGCCGCGCCTGGCGGGCAGGGGCGCGGCCGGCGTGGAGCCGGTGGTGTCGACCGTCGGCCGACCCGCTGCCGGGCCGCAGGTCGCGACCGAGCAGCCGATGTCGGTGGCGTCCGGTGCGTCGGACAGCACGGTGTAGACCTCCCATGCTGCGCCGTCGGGATCGCTGACCCACGCCTTGCGCTGGACCGCGTAGCAGCAGGTGGTCGACTCCTGAACCCTCGGGTCGAGGCCGGACTCGGCCAGGCGGTGGGAGGCGGCGTCGACGTCGTCGGCCCTCCCGACCTCCACGCCCAGGTGGTTGAGTGCCCCGCCCGGCCCGCCGGCTCGCCCGCCGGAACGTTCGATCAAGACCAACTTGAGCGGTGGCTCGGCGATAGCGAAATTGGCATAGCCCGGACGACGTTTGGCCGGCTCCGTCCCGAAGAGTTTGGTGTAGAACGCCACCGAGGCGTCGATGTCGGTCACGTTCAGGGCGAGCTGCACTCGAGACATGGGGGGCCTCCGCTGACATTTACGAGTATCGATACATTGACTATGATCGATACATGCGCCATTGTCAACGAGTGAGCAGGTTGGCCGACTCGACCGCAAGGGTGTGCGTCTGCCACATCGACGATCCCTCTGAGCCAGCCTGGAGCGGGATGGGTCTGTCCCTAGGGGCCGGATGGCCCGCACCCACCCCACTCCGGCTGACGATCGTCGGCCACCGGACCGGGTTTACTTCCCGACGATGTCCTTGACCTTCTCGCCGGCCTGCTTGAGGTCACCGGACGCCTTGTCGACCTTGCCCTCTGATTCGAGGTCACGGTTGTCGGTGGCCTTGCCTGCGGCCTCCTTGGTCTTGCCTTTCAGCTCCTCGGCCTTGTTCTTGGCATCATCCACAATTCCCATGGCAGGTCTCCGATCGTCCTCTCGTCGGACCAGCATCGGTGCTCGCCCTCGTGCCCAGATACCTACCCAGGCCGGATACCTTCAAACCCGCAGGGGCGGACGGCACCGACTCCCTCCGAGGCCCCGGCCGGCCCCGGGAGCGATCTGCACGGCGAACCCGTCGAGGAGGGCTGACCGGGTGACCGCCAAGTCGGGGGCGTCCACATCACCCAACTCGCCTGGGGACTGGCCGTCGCGCACCACTCCGGCGATGGTCACCCGCCGGTGGGCGTCGAACTCCGGTCAATTCCCGAGGCGTCTGGGGGCGCGCCGATTCCGGGGGGTTGGAATCGGCGTGAATCGTCAGATGGGAGAGGACGGCGGGATCACTCTCCGCTCTGCCAACGATTCAATCCCCAAACCCGGTCCTCCTCGACCGGAACTAGCAGGGGTCGGGTCCACGGCAGCCGGTTGTCTACTGGAGGGGTGGGTGTCAGGCTGCCCGGATCCCCGGCAATTCTCTATCGGCACCAACGGCGGCCGACTGTAGGGATTTCTCAGAATTTCTTTGGGTGGCCCGTTTCGGGTTGGAAAGGCCAGGTCAGACGGAGATCGCCCCGAGGATCCGCCGGGATGCGGCACCGCCGGCGGGAGGCCGATACGGTGCCCGGCGAGGTCGGGCATCAGCCGGCCAAAACGAACCAGCAAGGTTCCGCCGGGGTCCGCACGACCACCGGCGGACGACCCGAGGAGCGACGAATCATGGCATCTGAGGTCCAAGGCGTGGTGGCGATGGCCAAGGGGGAGCCGGTGGCCACGGTGACCATCCTGGTGCCCGAACCGGGCCCGGGCGAGGCGGTGGTGCGGGTCCAGGCCTGCGGGGTGTGCCACACCGACCTCCACTACCGGGAGGGCGGCATCAACGACGAGTTTCCCTTCCTGCTCGGCCACGAGGCGGCCGGTGTGGTGGAAGCCGTCGGTGAGGACGTGTCCTCGGTGGCCCCCGGAGACTTCGTGGTCCTCAACTGGCGAGCCGTCTGCGGCCATTGTCGTTCGTGCCGACGGGGCCGCCCCTGGTACTGCTTCGACACGTTCAACGCCACCCAGAAGATGACCCTCGCCGATGGGACGCCCCTCGCTCCCGCCCTCGGCATCGGAGCCTTTGCGGAGAAGACCCTGGTGGCCGCGGGCCAGTGCACCAAGGTCGACCCGTCCGCTCGACCCGAAGCCGTTGGCCTACTGGGTTGCGGGGTGATGGCCGGACTCGGCTCGGCCATGCTCACCGGTGAGGTGGGTCGCGGGGACTCGGTGGCGGTGTTCGGCTGCGGCGGGGTGGGGTGCGCCGCCATCGCGGGGGCCAGACTGGCCGGGGCGGCCAGCGTCATCGCCGTCGATCTCGACCCGGGCAAGTTGGACCTGGCCCGCGAGTTCGGGGCCACCGCCGTGGTGGACGCTTCCAGGGAGGACGTGGTGGAAGCGGTGCGGGCCCTCACCGACGGCCACGGTGCCGACGTGTGCATCGAGGCGGTCGGCAACCCCAAGGTCATGGAGCAGGCCTTCTACGCCCGCGACCTGGCCGGTACGTTGGTGCAGGTGGGCGTGCCCACCCCCGACATGCGCATCGACTTGCCCATGATCGACTTCTTCGGGCGGGGCGGTCGTCTGAAGCCCAGTTGGTACGGCGACTGCCTGCCCTCTCGCGATTTCCCCGTGCTGGTCGACCTCTACCTGCAGGGGCGGCTGGACCTCGGTCGCTTCGTGACCGAGACCATTGGACTGGCCGACATCGAGGAGGCCTTCCACCGGATGGAGCGGGGCGAGGTCCTGCGGTCGGTCGTCGTCCTGTGACCATCCGTCGGGTGGTGACCTCGGGGACCTTCTCCCTCGACGGGGAGGACTTCGAGGTCGACAACAACATCTGGATCGTCGGCGACGACTCCGAGGTGGTGGTGATCGACGCCGCCCACGACCACCGCCCCGTTGTGGAGGCCGTGGCGGGACGGCGCACCGTCGCCGTCGTGGCCACCCACGGGCACAACGACCACATCAACGCCGCCGCCGCGCTCGCCGAGGCGCTGGACGCGCCGGTCTGGCTGCATCCGGACGACCGCATGCTGTGGGACGTGGTCTACCCCCACCGGGCCCCGGACGGCGCACTGTCCGACGGCATGACCATGGCGGCCGGGGGCACCGAACTGTCGGTGCTCCACACCCCCGGCCACTCCCCCGGGGGGTGCTGCCTCTACGACCGGGCCGGCGCGGTCCTGTTCTCCGGCGACACGCTGTTCAAAGGAGGGCCTGGGGCCACGGGCCGCAGCTTCTCCGATTTTCCCACCATCATCGAGTCCATCCGCAACCGACTGCTGGTGCTGCCGGGGGCCACCCGGGTGCTCACCGGACACGGGGACGAGACCACCATCGGAGCGGAAGCCCCCCATCTGACCGAATGGATCCACCAGCAGACGTGACCACGGCGCGTGTACCGCCTGCCCGACGGGTCCGTCCGCCGGCCGGGTCCCTGGCGATTGACAGTCCTGGGACCCCGGGATCTACTGGATGCCGACAATCTCCCGGGGAGGCGGAACCATGACTGCCATCGAGACCCAAAGGGTGGAAGCACTGCGCACCGCGCTCAACGGGGAGGTGTCACTCCCCGGTTCCTCGCTCTACGACGAGGCCGTGGCCATCTGGAACGGGGTGATCGACCGCCGACCGGCCGTCGTGGCCAGCTGCCGGGACGCCCACGACGTTGCGGCCGCCATGACACTGGCCCGGGAGGCCGGTCTCGAGGTCTCGGTGCGGGGAGGAGGGCACAACTACGCCGGATACGCCCTGTGCGACGGCGGCCTGATGATCGACCTAACCCCCATGAAGGGCGTCCGGGTGGACCCGGATGCCCGCAGGGCGTCCTGCGGAGGGGGCACCACCTGGGCCGAACTCGACGCGGCCACCCAGGCCCACGGCCTCGCCGTGCCGGGCGGATTCATTAGCCACACCGGAGTGGCCGGCCTGACCCTCGGGGGAGGGTTCGGGTGGTTGTCCCGACTGGCCGGACTGTCGGCCGACAATCTCGTCGGGGCCGAGGTGGTCGTGGCGGACGGTCGGGTGCTTCACGCCTCCGCCGACGAGCACCGCGATCTCTTCTGGGCCATCCGGGGGGGAGGCGGCAACTTCGGCGTCGTCACCGAATTCGAGTTCGCTCTGCACCAGGTGGGCCCCATGGTGCAGCTGGCGCTGTACCTGTTCAGCCCGGAGCAGGGAGCGGCGATGTTCCGGTTCGCCCGGGAGTTCGTCCGGGACCTCCCCGACGACGGTCAGGTCTTCCTGGCCGGCCTCAGCGCCCCCCCGGAACCCTTTGTTCCCGCCGAGCTGCAGCTCACTCCGGTCTTCGGGCTCGTTGTGGTGGGGCTCGGTGCCGAGGGGGCGCACGCCGAGCTGATCGCCCCGATCACGGCAGCCCTGGAACCGGTGGTCGAGCTGGTCACCCCCATCCCCTATGTCGCTCTGCAGCAGATGTTCGACGCGTCGGCACCTTGGGGTTTGTGCTCCTACGAGAAGGCGGTCTACCTCGACGAGCTCACCGACGGTGTCATCGACACCATCCTCGAGCACCAGGCCCGGAAGATGTCGCCCCTCTCCTTCGTGCCGATCTTCAACTTCGGCGGGGCCTTCCGGCGGGCTGACGACGAGGCGACCGCGTTCGGTGGGTCCCGCGACACCGGTTACGTCATCAACATCTCGGCCACCACACCGTCCCCCGAGGAGTTCGAGGCCGAACGTCAGTGGGTCCGGGACTACTGGTCAGCCCTGGTCCCCCACGCGGCGGGTGTCGGCAGTTACGTGAACTTCATGTCCGAGTACGACGAGGACCGCATCCGGAGCGCCTACGGAGCCAAGTACCCGCGTCTCCAGGCCATCAAGGCGATCTACGACCCTGACAACGTCTTCCATCTGAATCCGAACATCAGGCCCGCGACCTAACGGCGCCTCCTCCCCGGCACGGCATCAGTCGAACCGGAACTCGCCCTGGTCGATCACAGTCTCCCCGCGCCCGCTCACCGTGCGGAACCGGGCGGTGGGTCCGTCCACCCACATCGAGACGGTCAACGTCTCCCCGGGGTAGGTCGGTCGGGAGAACCGGCCGTGCATGGACCGGAACCGGTCGGGGTCGGATTCACAGAGGGCGTGCAGGAGGGCCCGGCCGGTGAAACCGTAGGTGCACAAGCCGTGAAGGATGGGACGCTCGAATCCGGCCCGTCGGGCGAACACGGGATCGGAATGGAGCGGGTTGCGGTCCCCCGAAAGCCGGTAGACCAGCGCCTGGTCGGGGCGGGTGGCGTAGGTGACTACGTGGTCGGGAGGACCGCCCGGCCAGGGTGCTGCACCCGCAGCCGGGCCACGCTCCCCGCCGAACCCCCCCTCGCCCCGCAGGAAGAGCCCATTGGTGGTCTTCCACGCCGGCCCACCGGTGTCCACGTAACGCGCCGTCGACTCGGTGACCACCAGGGCACCGGAGCCTTTGTCGTAGATCCCGGTGACGGTGGCCGAGGAGCTGACCGTCCCATGGGGTGGGATGGCGCCGAACAGCTCGATCCCCTCCTCCCCGTGGAGGAGCAGGGCAGGATCGAAGGTCCCGAGCTCCAGGCCCCGCGGGGACCCTCCCCCCAGGACCGTGGCGAAGGTGGGCAGCACCCGTTGGGACCGATCGGCCGAGTTCTCGGTGGTGAACTCCAGCTCGTGGTCGGGGGCCAGCGAGCCGGCCCCCACACCGAGGGCGTAGAGGAGGGAGTCGGTCGCGGTCCACGACCGCTCCACCGGTTCGGAGTTCATGCCGACCACGTTCAGATTGAGGGCCACCGGACCTCCGCTGCTCACCGCCGGGCACCAAGCGCCGGCTGACGATCGTACCCCCACGGCCGTCACTTGGGCGTGGAGCGGTCTTCGACCGTTTGTCCGCCGATGGACGTCGGACCGCCCGGCCCTGGCGCCGTCGGTGCGCTAGGTCCGGGTGTGGCGGCGATGGGACGCCATGGTCCACCGGTCGGGGCGCCCGGTCACCCACTCCTCACCGTCTGGTCATCGTTTCATGACATCTCGGGTCGACACTGCCGGAGACAGGGATCCACCGGCTGGCTCCGACCCGGAGCGAGCCCTACGGGCAGGGAGAGGGTCATGGGACGGTCAGGCAATCGATGGACGGCACGTTGGGCCTCGCTGCCGCTGTGGCCCCGCCTGTGGTGGGCATCGGTGGCCGTGGTGGCCGTGGCCGCGGGCATCGCTCTGGTCTCCGTGGCCGTGTACGGGCCCCCGGTGTCGACGTCGGCGGCGTCCGGGCCGCCCCCCGGTTCCGGGTCCATGACGCCTCCCACCTCGGCCTCGACGGGCGGCGCCAGTTCGCCCCCGATGCCCTCCATGGGCACCACCGCCTCGGCGATCTGCCCCAACGTGGCCGACACCACCACGATGTCCGACGGTATGGTCATGGCCCCCGTTCCGAGTGGACCCCCCACTGCGGCCCAGCAGGCCGCCGCCCACCAACTGGTGGCGGAGACCACCGCCGAACTGAGGCAGTACGGCAGCCTCTCGGCCGCCACCACAGCCGGTTACGTACCGGCCACCAACCCCTCGGGCTACGTGGTCCACTACGCCAACTGGCAGACGGTCAGGGCGGGCACGGTGCTGGACCCTGCCCACCCCTCGGCGCTGGTCTACGCCAACACGGTCGACGGGCCGGTGCTGCTGGGCGCGATGTTCATGGGGCCGGGTCCCTGCCAGCCCGGACCAGACGTCGGTGGACCGCTGACCCAGTGGCACGCCCACGACAACCTGTGTCTGTCCGCCGCTCATCAGGTGGTGGGGCGGTCGGGCGCCGACGGCACGTGCACGTCGGGGGTCCACAACACCAGCACCTACTTCATGTTGCACGTCTGGACCGCCCCGTCGCTGGCCGCCGGTCACCAGTTCGAGCCCGACCTGACCCGGGCCGAGATCGCGCCGATCATCGAGACCGGCCGGTCATGACCGGCCCGCGAGCCCGACGACCCGGCGGGACCGGCGTACGCACCGTCCGGACGGCGCTCGGCGTGCTCTGGCTGTTGGACGGTCTCCTGCAGCTGCAGCCCAAGCTGTTCGGCCCGACCTTTGCCCATGGGGTGATCATGCCCTCGGCGATGGGACAGCCGGCCGTCCTGGGACAGACCATCGACCAGATGGCCCACCTGATCTCGGTGCAGCCCGCCCTGGTCGACGCGCTCTTCGCCGGGTTGCAGCTGCTCATCGGGATCGGCCTGCTGATCCAGGACACGGTCAAACCCGCTCTGGCCCTGTCCGTCGGATGGGCCCTCGGAGTATGGGTGCTCGGCGAAGGGATGGGGGGCCTCCTCACCGGATCGGCGCTCCCCCTGACCGGGGCGCCCGGTGCCGCGCTGCTCTACGCCATGGTGTCCGTCCTCGTCTGGCCGACGTCCAAGCCTCCCCGGATCGTGGGCGGACCGGCCGGAGCCCCGGCGGCCCGGGGTCCGCTCGGACCCTGGGCCGGGCGGTGGGCCTGGGCGCTCTACTGGACCGGCTCGGGTGTCTTGTGGCTGCTGCCGTCGGGTCGGGCCCCGGGCACCGTCTCGGGGGCCATCAGCGCCGCCGGCGCGGGGGAGCCGACGTGGCTGGCCCGGCTCGAGCAGGGCGCCTCCCACGCGGTGGGCTCGAACGGCGGCTCGCTGGCCGTCCTGCTCGGGATCGTGTCGGTGGTGGTCGGCACCGGGCCGCTGCTCGTCCGTCACTACGCTCCGTTCCTGGTCGTCGGCGCCGCCCTGGCTCTGGACTACTGGGTCTTCGGCCAGGCCTTCGGCCAGATGTTCACGGGGATCGGGACCGATCCCAGCACGGGGCCGCTGGTCCTCCTGTTGGCCTTGGCCATCAGCCCCGCCCCACCGGTCCGGGTCCAGGCCCCGACGACCGGCACCACGGGTCTGCGGCCGGTCCCCGATCACGACGCGGCCAGGGCTCTGGTCGGCAGCGCCGGCTGAACCCGGGTTGGGCACCGACGGCCACCGGACGTCGGTGCCCGTCCGGGAGTCGGGTCAGGCCAGGCCCGGTCCGGTCCTGGCGGCGGCGGTCACCCGGGCGGCGATCGCCGCGTAGGCGGCCAGATCTCGGTCGTCGGCGGGTCGGCCGACATGGGTGACGGGGTCGACATCGGTGGCCTCGGCCCGGAGGGCCCCGGCCCGACACTGGTCCACGGCACGGGTGGCGAAGGGGTCGAACCGGTAGTGCCGCATGGCGTTCCCGTGGGTGATGCGATCGATCAGGTCATCGTCCAGATCGGCCATCAGCGCGCTCACCACCTCCGGGGCCTGGGGCCAGATTCCGTCCGAGTGCGGATAGTCGGACTCCCAGCAGATGTTGTCGAGGTTGAAGGCGTCGAGATGGGCCAGACCCACCGGCTCCTTGATGAAGCAGCAGAGGATGTTCCGTCGGAACACCTCGGCCGGCCCACTGATGCCGTCGGGGAACTGGTGCCGGGTCCAACCACCGTGCCGCTCGAACACGTGCTCGGACCGCCACAGGAAGTAGGGAATCCATCCGATGTCGCCTTCGGTCAGTGAGAAACGGAGCTCGGGGAAGCGGGAGAAGGCGTCGCACCAGATGAGATCGACCATCGTAAAGATGGAAGCCACCGACGACAGCGAGATGCTCACGCTGGCCGGGGCGTCCGCCGAGGTGTGGGAGGCCCGGGACGACGAGCCCACGTGGCAGCAGAGCACCGTGCCCTCGTCGCAACAGGCGGCGAACAGCGGATCCCAGTAGCGGCTGTGGATGCTGGCCATCCCCAACGCGTCGGGGTTCTCCGAGAAGGTGACGGCATGGCACCCCTTGGCCGCCAGCCGTCTGACCTCGGCGGCGGCCCGGTCGGCGTCGTAGAGGGGCAGCAGCCCGCAGGGGATGAACCGATCGGGATAGGCCCCGCACCACTCGTCCACATGCCAGTCGTTGTAGGCGGCGATCATGATGTCGTTGACCGACCGATCCGGCCCCTGGCTCAGCACCTGGCCGGAGAATCCCGGCCAGTTGGGGAAATTGAGTCCGGCCAGCTGCCCCCCGGCGCTCATGTCGCGGACCCGCTGGTGGACGTCGTAACAGCCCGGTCGCATCTCGTCGTAGCGGCTGGCGTCGATATTGAAGTAGGCCGGGCTCTTGCCGGCCACGGCGTTGAGCCCGAGATTGCGGCCGCGGACGTCCCCGTAGTACCACTGCTCGCTGCCGGTCTCCTCCACCACCACCCGGGGCGCCCGATCCCGGTACCGGGCCGGGACATGGGCGTCGAACATGTCGGCCGGCTCGGCGATGTGGTCGTCGACGCTGATCAGGATCAGGTCCTCTGGCTGCATCGGTCCCCCTCGGGATTCGGCGTCGACGGTGGTCGCGGCCCCCGGCACCCCGGGAAGATGGTGCCCCAGGGTGGCCGCCGCCGCAAGCAGTGGCGGCCTTCCCCGCCGCGACCGCCGGACCTCCCTCGACCCCCCGGACGTCGGGGGAAGGGGCGCCGGGAGGTCAGAGCCGGCCGTCGGGACGGATCGTCTCGGGGATCCACCCCGGGGCCCGGCGCTCCTTGAAGGCCTGCCAGCCTTCGGTCCGCTCCACCAGGTCGAGGCTGTGCTCCATGGCCTGGCGGTCGTAAGTGCCGTAGAAGGCGTCCATCGCCTTCTTCACCTCGGCGCGCGCCCCGGGGCCGCGTAGCAGCACTGGGCCAGGGCCGCCAGGGCCTCGTCCTCCAACCGGTCGTGAGGGGCGGCGCGGGCCACCAACCCCCAGTCGAGGGCGGTGGCCGTGTCGATCTGGCGGCCGGTCAGGAGAAAGTCCCGGGCCCGGGCTGGTCCGATCTGGCGGGGCAGGATCTGGGCGTAGTAGGTGTCGGCGATGCCCCGGAGCAGCTCGGGGGCCCGGAAGGTGGCCCGCTCGCTGGCCACTGCCACGTCGGCCAACAAGGTGATCATCAGGCCGCCGCCCTGGCACAAGCCGTTGACCGCCACCACCACCGGCTTCGGCGACCGGCGGACGGCGTCGAAGGGCAGGACGTCCATCCCGAGGAGACCCAGCCCCTCCCAGGTGTCCTCGGTGGCATTCCCGAGGTCCCCCCCGGTGATGAAGGTCTCCCCTTCCGCCCCGATCAGCAGGCCGACCAGGTCGGCACTGCGGTTCACCTGGGCGATGGCGTGGCGGATCCCGAAGTACATGGCCGGGGTGAGGGTGTTCTTGTAGGCCGGGCGGTCCACCACCAGGCGGGCGAACGGCGGGATCCGCTCGAACCGGAGGTACGGCGTGCCGCACCAGTCCCCGTGGGGCGGGCGGGGTGGCCCGGCGCCGGTCACCGCCCCCTCGCCCTCACGACGGGCGGGGCGGCGAAGGGTTGTGCCGTACCTCGTCGAACGGCTTGTCCTTGTCGGCGGCGTACTCACGCGGCATCCCCAGCACCCGCTCGGAGATGATGTTGCGCTGCATCTCGTTGCTCCCTCCGCCGAGACTCCCGCCCTGGCGCATGAGGTACTCCGGCATCTCCCGGGCCACGGGGTCGCCGGGGAGCCAGGCGCCGCCCCGAGCACCGGCCACCTCGAGCACGATGTCTCGACGGCGCTCGTTGTTGGTGGCGCCGTACAGGCGGGGGATGGAACCGGCCGGGCCGGGGAACACCCCGACCCGCATGCCCGTGGTGATTCGACCGACCAGCTGCGCACCGACCAGGTCGTTGGCCCGGCACTCGCCCACCAGCTGGCGCACGCGTGGATCGTGGCCTGTCCCGAGGGACCGCACCAGCTCCACCAATTCGTTGCGGCCTCCGCTGTGATCACCCCGACCCCCGACCACTCCGCTGGTGAAGGGCGATCCTCCGGCCACCGCGTCGCGCTCGTGGAAGAGCAGGCGGGAAGCCACCGTCCACCCGTCGTTGACTTCGCCCACCAGGTTCTCGGCCGGGATGGCCACGTCGTCGAAGAACTCCTGGCAGAACTCGTTCCATCCGTTGACCATCATGATCCGACGGACGTCGATCCCCGGCTGGTGGATCTTCACGATGAAGCAGGACAGACCTCGGTGTTTGGGAGCGTGGTAGTCGGTCCGGGCCAGGCAGAGGGCGTAGTCGGACCGGTGGGCACCCGAGCTCCAGATCTTCGATCCGTTGAGGATGAACACGTCCCCGTCGCGGGTGGCCCGGGTCACCAGGCCGGCGAGGTCCGATCCCCCGGACGGCTCCGACAGGAACTGCACCCAGACCTCCTCGCCGGAGATCATCTTCGGGATGTGGCGCTGCTTCTGCTCCTCGGTCCCGAAGTCCAGCAGGGTGGGGGCCAGAATGGACAGGGACGGGACGTTGAGCAGGATCGGCATCTCGTAGGGTGCCGACTCCTGGGTGAACACCTGCTGGTGGGCACGGGAGAGTCCCTTCCCTCCGTATGCCACCGGGAAGCACAGGCCCGGCGAATCCCCCGTCGTACAGGATCCGCTGCAGGTGGCGGGCCCGCTCGCCGTCCTCGTCCGCCTGCATGAGCTGATGGGTGTTGCGATCGTCCAGCCTGGGCATGGCCTCGGCCAGGAAGGCACGGGCCCGGAGTCGGAACTCATGGAGTTCCTCGGCGTCGGCGGTGGCGGTGACCGTCGTGGACCCGTACGCCTGGGGATCAGCCACGGTGGACCCCCTCCCGGTCGGTCCGCCCTTCCGCCGGGTCGAGTCCGAGGCCGACGGCCAAGCGTTCCCGATGCTCGCTGGGCGTCCCGAACAGGGCCCGGTCCTGGACCACCCGCCGGAGGTAGAGGTGCAGGTCGTGGTCCCAGGTCACTCCGATCCCGCCGTGGAGCTGCACGCAGTCCTGGATGACCCTGGGGCCGTGGTCACCGATGTAGGACTTGGCCGCACTGGTCAGCTCGGCGGCCCGGGGCGAGCCGGCATCCACCGCCTTGGCCGCCGCCTGGGCGGTGGCCAGGCAGGCCTCGACGATCATCTTCAGGTCGGCGAACCGGTGCTTGAGCGCCTGGTACGACGCCAGGGGGCGGCCGAACGAGAACCGGTCGAAGGCGTACTCGACGGTCATGGCCAGGACGTGGTCGAGGGCCCCGGCCATCTCGGCGCACTGCAGGGCCACGGCCAGCCGGGCCAGACGCTCGACCTCGTCCGCCGCCCCACCCACCGATCCGAGGACCGCCGTCGCCGGCACCCTCACCTCGTCGAAGTTGAGCACCGCGAACCGCCGTACCAGGTCGATCCCCTCGGCCGGGGACACGCCGAGACCCGGCGTGTCCTGGGGCACGAGGAAGTGGGTCGGCGCCCCGTCGACCCGCGCCGCCACCAGCAGCTGGTCGGCCTCGGCGCCGGCCTCGACGGGCCCCTTCGCCCCGCGCAGCACGAACCCGTCGGGCGTGGGGGTGGCCTCCAGGTGCACGCCGTCGACCGACCACGGGCCGCCCGGCTCGGCCAAGCACCAGGTGGCCAGGGCATCGCCGGAGATGATCCCCGGCAGCACGGCGGCCCGCTGCTCCTCGGTCCCCGACCGGGCCACCGCCGAGGCCACCAGGTTGGTCACGATCAGGGTCCCGGGCGAGACCCGGCGCCCCATCTCCTCGGCCACCAGCACCAGGTCCAGCAACCCGTGGCCCGACACGCTGCCCCCACCGTCCTCCTCGGGGACGAGGAGGGAGGTCCAGCCCAGCTCGGCGCCCTCCCGCCACCACTCCCGGGGGAAGCCGCCGGGCTGCTTCTCCGCCCATTCACGGACGGTCGGGGTCGGGCACGAGGCGTCCAGGAATTTGGCCGTCGTCTCATCGAAGAGCTCTTGGTCGTCACTCAACTGTAAGTCCACACGGATTCCTTTTCTCGCCTTCGTTCTACTCGGCGCCGGGCGACCGGGGACAATCGTGGCCCGGTCCTCCGGGGTCGGTGTCTGGCCCCCGAGCGGCATCCGGCCCTGGTCGGAACGGTGCGGTGGGCCACGACGGCGCCGGAGCCGGAGCACCACGCCGACGAGGACGGCGGCCGCCCGGACCGACTGGCCAGCCGGTC
Source organism: uncultured Acidimicrobiaceae bacterium (assembly GCA_963833585.1). GTDB lineage: Bacteria > Actinomycetota > Acidimicrobiia > Acidimicrobiales > RAAP-2 > Bog-756. Next base: position 176,766 of record CAWHYF010000006.1, read on the forward strand.
GGCCGGCGAACGGTCCCGCTCGCCGCCTAGCTGTTGGTCAGCTGGCCCAAGTCGGCCGCCCGGTTGGCGTGAGGGACCTTCGGACCCTTGCGGGTGGCGCGGATCGACACGTCCCGTCCCATGCCGCCCGGGCCCGCAGGGCCCGCACCGTGGCCCTCCTCCTGGGGGACGACCGAGAACGGGTCGTAGGAGAAGTGCCGCATGGCGTTCAGGTGGGTGATGCGGTCGATGTCGTGCTCGGGGAGCTCGCCGATGTACTTCCAGAGCTGCTCGGGCGCGGTGGGCCAGGTGGTGTCGGAGTGGGGGTAGTCGCACTCCCAGGTGACGTTGTCCATGTTGAGATAGTCGCGGTTGGCCACACCGAACGCGTCGTCGATGAAGCAGGTGATGATGTGCTCGTTGAACACCTCGCTCGGCAGCCGGTCCCCGAAGTCCTGGCCGGTCCAGGCGTGGTGCTTCTGGTAGTTGTAGTCGATGCGTTCCAGGAAGTAGGGAATCCAACCGATGCCCCCCTCCGAGAGGGCCACCTTGAGGGTGGGGAACTTGCGCAGCACCGGCGACCAGATGAGGTCGGCGGCGGCCTTCACGATATTGATGGGGGTCACCGTGATCAGCACGTCGACCGGGGCGTCGGCCGAGGTGATCGTGATCTCGGAGGAGGAACCGATGTGCATGCACACGGTCACGTCGTTGTCGGCGCAGGCCGTCCAGAACGGGTCCCAGTGGTCGGAGTGGATGCTGGGCCAGCCCAGCTTGGACGGATTCTCGGAGAAGGTGACGGCGTGGGCGCCCTTGGCCGCGGTGCGCCGGACCTCGGCGGCCAGCACCTCGGGATCCCAGATGGCCGGGATGGGGCACGGGATGAACCGGCCGGGGTACGTGCCGCACCACTCGTCGATGTGCCAGTCGTTGTAGGCCCGCACCATGGCCAGCGCCACGTCCTTGTCCTTGGTCCGGGCGAACGTCTGCCCGCAGAACTGGGGGAAGGAGGGGAAGCAGAGCGACCCGAGGACGCCGTTGGCATCCATGTCCGCCACCCGCTCGTGGATGTCGTAACAGCCCGGGCGGATCTCCTCGAACGAGGTCGGCTCCATGCCGTATTCATCGGGCGGACGCCCCGCCACGGCGTTGAGGGCGATGTTGCCCATCTCCACCCCCTCGTACCGCCAGGCGCTGGTCCCGTCGGCACGGGTGATGAACTGGGGGGCGGCGTCCACGTACTTGGCCGGTAGGCGGCCCTCGAAGACGTTGGGCGGCTCGACGACATGGTCGTCGACACTCACCAGGATCAGATCGTCTACGTCCATGGTGGACCCCCTCCCCAGCGGCCGACCGGGTGGGCCCGGCACTCGGGTTCGCACAGACTCGCTCAGAGTATGGTTTCAAGGTAGCACGTCTGTTCTCCGAGGTCCCGGCGGTACCGGCCTTCCGGGCACCGGTCGGCACGGTGCGAACGGGAGACGGGATCGGGCACCACGGAGCCGGCGCCGCGGAGCGAGCCAAGGGGAACACGATGAGTGGAGCACCACCGCCCGGTGACCGAAGCGGGACCCGAGGCCCGGCCGGGCCGGCCCGCATCCTGGACGGGATCCGGGTGGTCGACTGCTCGGAGGGGATCGCCGGACCGGTGGCCTCCCTGCTGTTGGCCGAGGCCGGCGCCGAGGTCGTGAAGGTGGAGCGTCCGGGCGGGGACCCGACCCGCCACTCCCCCGCCTTCCTCACCTGGAACCGGTCCAAGCGGAGCGTGGTCCTCGACCTCGCGACCGGGGAGGGACACCGGGACCTGGACCGTCTGCTGGCCGGGGCGGACGTCCTCATCCACGGCTTCGGGCCGACCGAGGCGGGCCGGCTCGGTCTCGCCGACGCCGCCCTGGCCGAGCGGCACCCGCTGGCTCATCCACAGCGCGGTGCGGGCATGGCCCGCCGGTCACCCCAGTGCCGATGGCGCCGTCGACGACCTGCTGGTCACCGCCCGGCTCGGCCTCTGCGACGAGCAACAGGGCCACCGGGACGGTCCGGTCTTCCTCCGGTTCCCCATCGGCAGTTGGTGCGCCGCCTATCTGGCCACCATCGGCATCGTGGCCCGGTCTGGTCCAGCGCCAGCGCGGGGGCGCCGCGGGCGGTCCGGTCCACACCAGCCTGGCTCAGGGGGCGTTGCTGCCGACCATGATGCACTGGGCCCGGGCGGAGCGACCGGGGCCGATGTTCGAGTTCGGGCTGCCGAAGGACCTCGTCCCCTCGCTGTTCGAGTGCGGCGACGGGGTGTGGGTGCATCTCATGCGCTGCGCCGACGTCGATTCGCCGCTGATGGCGAAGGCGTTGGGCGAGATGGGCGACGAGTCGACGGCCGAGGCCAACGCGGACTTCGCCGGACTTCCCATGCCCGGCTATCCCAACTTCGGGGCCAACCGGCAGATCTTCCGCACCCGCCCCAGCACCGAGTGGCTGGAGGACTTCTGGGCCCACGACATCCCGGCCCAGCCGGCCGCGCCGTTCGGAGCCATCCTGGCCGACGGTCAGGCCCGACTGAACGGCTACGTGATCGAGGTGACCGACCCCGAGCACGGCACCCTCACCCAGGCCGGCACGCCGTTCGCCACCCAGCCCCCCTCCCGGGTGACCGGCCCGGCCCCGGCCCTGGGCCAGCACAATGAAGAGGTGTTCGGGGCGCTGCCCGACGCCGCCGCCGGACGCCGCCGCGGAACCGGGTCCGGACCCCACGGTCCGATGGCCTCTGGAGGGGCTGCGGATCCTCGACCTGGGCAACTTCCTGGCCGGTCCCCTCGGCCCCATGCTCCTCGCCGATCTCGGAGCCGACGTGGTCAAGGTGGAGGCGACCGGCGGTGACCAGATGCGGCACGTCCAACGGGTCTTCGCCGCCTGCCAGCGGGGAAAGCGCGGGGTGGCCCTGGATCTCAAGTCCGCGGCCGCCCGCCCGGCGCTGGAGGCCCTGATCGGCTGGGCCGACGTGGTCCACCACAACCTCCGGATGCCCGCCGCCAACCGGCTGGGCATCGACTACGACAGTCCGTCCGCGCCGTCGACCCCGAGGTCGTCTACTGCCACACCAGCTCCTACGGTCCCGAGGGCTCGCGGGCCGACTGGCCTGGCTACGACCAGCTCTTCCAGGCCTGTGCGGGATGGGAGGTCCTGGGAGGTGGTGAGGGTAACCACCCGATGTGGTTCCGGTTCGGGTTCATGGACCACCTCTGTGCCATGGGCTCGACGGTGGCCACCCTGCTCGCGGTCTACCACCGCGACCGGACCGGGCACGGGCAGCGAGTGACCGGCTTCACTGCTCGGCGGGCGGGGTGCTGACCAACGGCGAGACCTTCCTCGACGCGGCCGGGGCGGCGGCGCCGGTGGCCACGGTCGACCACCGCCAGATGGGCACCTCGCCCGGTCATCGGCTCTATCCCGCGGCCGACGGCTGGGTGGCCCTGTGCGCCCGGGACGAGGGCGAGTTGGCCGCCACCTGCTCGGCCCTCGGGGTGGACGGGCCCGACGAGCTCGAGCCGGCGGTGGCCGCCGCCGCCGTCGACTCCGTGGTGACCGCGCTGGCATCGGCTGGGGTGTCCTGCGAGCCGGTCCGGACTCGACCAGGGGGAGGCGTTCCTCGACGACCCCCTCCTGCGGTCACTCGACCTGGTGACCGCCTATCCCCACGCCGAGTGGGGCCGACTGGAGCAGGTCGGGGCGTTCTGGAGTCTCGGCGACCTCGACGTCCGGCTCGACCGGGCCCCGCCGGCACTGGGCCAGCACACCGTCGAGGTGCTCACGGAAGCCGGCCTGGCGCCCGATGCCGTCGGTGCACTCCTGGCCGCCGGCGTGATCGCCCAGGCCGGCGGCGGTGCGGCGTGAAGGCCCCGGCCGGACCGGCGGTGCGGAGGACCCGGCGTGGCTGATGCCCCGTTCCGTATCCTGCCGGAGCTGACCGACCGCAACCGCCACTTCTGGCAGGGGGGTGGCCACGGGCACCTGGTCCTCCTCCGCTGCCAGACCTGCGGGTACTACCTCCACCCACCGAGCCCGGTGTGCCCGCGGGACCGTTCGAAGGACCTCGCCCCCGAGGCGGTCAGCGGTCGGGCCACGGTGGCCAGCTTCACGGTGAACCACCACCCGTGGGTGCCCGGCGTCGAGCTCCCCTACGTGATCGGGATCGTCGAGCTGGTGGAGCAGGTCGGCCTCCGGCTCACCACCAACCTGGTGCGGTGCGAGCCCGACGAGGTGGCGGTGGGCATGTCGGTGCAGGTGGTCTTCGAGCACCACGAGGACCACAACGGCGACGTGTGGCTCCCGCTCTTCGCCCCCGTCGGATCGGTGGTCGTCGACCGTGGCTGATCGACCCGCCGAACAGGAGTGCGCCGTCACCGGGATCGGCCAGTCGGCCATCGGTCGGCGTCTCGGGATCGACCCCCTCGAGCTCACGTTGGACGCCTGCCTGGCCGCCGTGGACGATGCGGGCCTCCCGCTGGCCGCCATCGACGGCGTGTCGACCTACCCGGGGCCGCTGTCGGTGCCCCGCGGCTTCTCGGGAGCCGGGGCCGTCGACGTCATCGACGCCCTGCGCCTGGAGGTCGACTGGTACGACAGCGGGATCGAGACCTCGGGCCAGTTGGGTTCGGTGATGAAGGCGTGCCTGGCCGTGGCGGCCGGCCTGGCCGACCATGTCTTGTGCTTCCGTTCGGTGTGGGAGGGCAGCGCCCAGGGCACCGGTGGGCGGGCCAGCGTGGGCATGGCCGGTGACCAGGGGCCGTTCTACGCCTCCGGCGCCCAGCAGTGGACACTCCCCTTCGGTGCCGCGTCGGCGGCCTGCTGGGTGGCCCAGTTCGCCTCGGCCCACATGCACCGCTACGGCACCACCTCCGAGCAGCTGGCCCAGATACCCCTGAACGCCCGGCGCAACGCCGCCCGCAACCCCAACGCCATCTACCGCGATCCGATGTCCATGGAGGACTACTTCGCCTCCCGGATGATCACCACGCCCCTGCGGCTGTTCGACTGTGACGTGCCCTGCGACGGGGCCACCGCGGTGATCGTCTCCCGACGCTCGCTGGCCGGGGACCTCGCCTCCACGCCGGTGTATGTGGAGGCCATGGGCGCCGCCATGCACGATCGCCCGAGCTGGGACCAGCTCCGCGACCTGACCCGGACCGTCGGGGCCGACGCCGCCACCCAGATGTGGTCGCGGACCTCCCTGACCCCGGCCGACGTGGACGTGGCCGAGCTCTACGACGGGTTCAGCTTCCTCGCGCTGCTGTGGCTGGAGGCACTCGGGCTGTGCCCGGTCGGGGAGAGCGGCCCGTTCGTCGAGGGCGGGACGCGGATCGGGCCCGGCGGCCAGCTCCCCCTCAACACCCAGGGCGGGCAGCTGTCGGGGGGTCGCCTGCACGGCTACGGGTTCCTGCACGAGGCGTGCGTCCAGCTGCGGGGCGAGGGCGGCGAGCGCCAGCTGGCCCGGCGGCCCCGAGTGGCGGCGGTGGCTGCCGGGGGTGGCAACACCTGCGGGTGCATGCTGCTCACCACCGGCACCTGACGGTGACCCTGCGACCCACCCACCGGCAGGTGGCCGCCGCCCGCTACCTCCGACCCGGTGGCGCGTGGGACGTCCCCACCCTGGACCGGTTGGCCGGCGCCGCCCCGGTGCCCGTCGGCTCGGTGGCCTCGGACTCCGCGACCCGCTTGGGCCCCGTGGAGATGGACCGGACGGTGGCCGCCGTGGCCGGAGGGTTGCGGGCCGCCGGGGTGCGCCGCCGCGACGCCGTGGCCTGGCAGCTGCCCAACCGGGTCGAAGTGATGGTGCTGTTCCGGGCCTGCTGGCGGATCGGCGCGGTGGCGGTCCCCATCCACCACCAGCTCGGCCCGGCCGAGGTCGACGCCATGGTGGAGGCGGTCGACCCGAGGTTGGTCCTGGCCGACGCCGACCTCCCCCTGAGTGACCGGCGGGGTGCTCTCGAGGCCCGTATCGGGACACCGGACTGGGAGTCACTGCTGAAGGCGCCGGCGGTCAGCAGCGGGGCGGCGAGGCCGGCTGACCTGGCGGTGGCCCTGTTCACCTCGGGATCGACCGGGAAGCCCAAGGCCGCGCTCCACACCCACCGCGCCCTCGCCCACAAGGCGCTCACCATGGCCCGGGCCCATGGCCTCCGTCCTTCCGACGTGGTCCTGATGCCGGCACCTCTGGCCCACATCTCGGGCCTGCTGAGCGGCGTACTCCTGCCGGCCGCGGTCGGCATGCGAACCGAGCTCATGGAACGCTGGGACGCCGAACGCGCCCTGACGCGGATCCGGGACGAGCAGGTGACCTTCATGATCGGGCCGCCGGTCTACTTCTCGGCCATGGCCGAGGCGTCCGGATGCACTCCCGACACGGTGGCCAGCCTCCGGATCATCTCGTGTGGATCGATGCCGGTCAGCCCCGAATTCGTCGACGCCGCACGGGAGGCCTTCGGTGCCACGGTCAAACGCACCTACGGCTCGACCGAAGCCCCGACGGTCACCACCTGGGCCTGGGACGACCCACCCGAACGGGCCCGCGACACCGACGGCCGGGTGGTGGGCCAGGCCGAGCTGCGCCTGGCCGACCCGGTCACCGGTCGGGCCGTCGGGCCGGGAGGAACCGGCGAACTCGAGCTCCGGGGCCCGGAGCTGTTCGTGGGCTACGCCGATCCCGGCCAGACCAAGGAGGCCTTCCGCCGCGGATGGTTCCGGACCGGCGACCTGGCCGCCGTGGACCCGGAGGGATGGCTGACCATCGTGGGGCGAGCCAGGGAGCTGATCATCCGGGGTGGGGAGAACATCGTCCCCGCCGAGGTGGAGCGGGTCCTCGACGCCCATCCGGCCGTTCGTCAGGCCGTCGTGGTGGGCTACCCCGATCCCCACCTGGGCGAGCGGGTGGCCGCCTTCGTGGTCAGCGACCGGCCCATGGACGTCGAGGAGTGCCGTCGGTGGTGCGAGGACCGGGGGTTGGCCCGGTTCAAACGGCCCGACCGGGTGGGCCGGCTGGAGACCGTGCCGACCCGCTCGCTCGGGAAGCCCGACCGGGCGGCCCTACGGGCCCTGGCCGCATCGGGCGCCAGGCCCACTGAACCGGTCCGGGCCGCCGCACGTCGCACGTCACACGAACCAGGGAGATGACCACCGTGCACGTCCACCACACCGCCGTCTGCACCGCCGACATCGAGGGGAGCCTCCGCTTCTGGCGGGACGGCCTCGGGTTCGTCGAGCAGATGGACCAGCGCTTCGAGGGGGACTGGCCCACGTTGTTCCGCGCCCCGCGGCGCTCCCTCCGCTCGGTCTTCCTCGGTGACCCCGCCCACCCCTCGTCGGGCCTGCTCGAGCTGGTCGAGTTCGAAGGCGGTGCGGGCCCCGCCGCCCCCCACCCCCCGGCGCCGGCCGTGGGATTCCTCCTGGTCTCGGTGTACCTGCCGGTCGACGCCACGTTGGACCGCCTGCACCGCCTGGGGCTGGGCGGGACCCCCACCCGCATCGAGCTCCCCGGCCCGGTCGACATGGCGGTGGTCCACGACCCCAACGGGGTCGCCGTCGAGCTCATCGACGTCTCCCCGGCGCCTCGCTGAGCGGTCCGGACCCGGTCAGGCCTCCGCCCGGAGGGAGGCGACCGCCTCCGCCTCGGCCAGGCTCCCGGACAACGAGGTGTCCACTCTCACGGGCCCCGGACCCCGGTCAGCTCGACCCCCGCTGGTCCCGGGAGCGGTCGATGACCGACTCCCGGAGTTGGCCGAGGCTCCGGGGCGAGATGTCCCGGTCGGCCGAGAACCGCCTGGCGTGAAGGAGATGGGTCTCCCGGGTCTCGGCCAGGTCCACTCGACGACCTCCTGGCCCGGCGCACGCGGGTCAGCTTGACACGCGCCTCGTGGGAGGGCGCCCGGCGACACCGCAGACGCGGGAGACGGGGCCCGCGCCACGGGGCGGGTCGGGTGCCGGGTGCTACCTTCCGGGAATGCGCTTCTCGGTCACGTACCCCCTGGTCACCCACCCCTCCAGTCCGGAACTGATGAGCCGGGACGCCATCCTGCGGTTCGCCCAGACCGCCGAGCGGGTCGGCTTCGACGGCATCGGCTTCACCGACCATCCCGCCCCCACCGACCGCTGGCTGCGGGCCGGGGGCCACGACGCCCTGGACCCCTTCGCCGCCCTGACCTTCTGCGCCGCCGTCACCGAGACCATCCGGCTGATCCCCAACATCGTGGTGCTCCCCTACCGCCACCCCCTCGTGGTGGCCAAGTTGGTGGCCACCATCGACCTGCTGTCCGAGGGGCGGTTCACCCTGGCCGTGGCCACGGGATACCTGCGGGGCGAGTACAAGGGCCTGGGTGTCGACTTCGAGGAACGGAACGCTCTCTTCGACCAGGCCATCGAGGTGCTCCGCGGGGTGTGGACGCAGGAGGCGTTCAGCTATGTGGGACCCGGTATCGACGCCTCGGGGATCACGGCCAATCCCAAGCCCGCCGTGCCGCCCCCGATCTGGATCGGCGGGAACAGCCGCCTGTCCCGTCGGCGGGTGGCCCGTTACGGCAACGGGTGGACGCCCTTCCCGGCGCCACGGTCGTTGTCCAAGACCACCAAGACCCCGGCGTTGGAGTCGGTGGAGGACCTCACGTCGATGCTGGAGGAGCTGTGGACCTACCTGGAGGACGAGGGGCGGGACCGGTCGGAGATCGACGTCTGCTTCGGCACCCCCGAAGGTGGGACCCCGGGGGACCTCCGCTTCGATCCCGACGCCCATCGGGAGGGACTCGACCGACTGGCCGGGCTGGGGGTGACCTGGGCCGGCACCGGTGTGCCGGGCACCTCCTTGACCCGGGCCCTCGAGGCGCTGGAGCAGTACGGGGAGACGGTCATCGCCCCGCTCCGGTCCTGACCCACACTCACCGGGTAGTCGACCCCGACCCGCCCCTGATCAGCCGGCCGGGTCGGGCGCCCGTGCTCTCCCCTTCGGCCATCACCGTCTCCCCGCTGACGATGGTCTCCACGTAGCCGTCCGACCTCTGGATCAGTCGGGTGGCCCCGGCCGGCAGGTCGGCGACCCGCTCGGGATAGTGGAGGGCGAGCCTCTCGAAATCGATGACGTTGATGTCGGCTCGCAGCCCGGGCGCCAGCGTTCCCCGGTCGTCCAGTCCGTAGAGGGCGGCCGGGTCACTGGTGAGCCGGCGCACCGCCATCTCGATGGGGAACCTCGGACCGCGGGTGCGGTCCCGGACCCAGTGGGTGAGCAGATAGGTGGTCATGCTGGCGTCGCAGATGATGGAGGTATGGGCCCCGCCGTCCCCCAGGCCCTGCACGGTCAACGGGTCGCTCATCATCTCGAACAGCCCGTCATAGGAACCGCGGCCGTAGTTGAGCAGGGGCAGGAGCAGGAACTCCCGACCGCCGGCCCCGAGCAGGAGGTCGTAGGCGACCTCCCAGGGGTCCCGGCCCTCGCGGGCGGCGCGGGCCGCCACGCTCTGGTCGCGGGTCGGCTCGTACTCGAGGGGATCACCCAACGGGAAGAGGTGCTCGAAGGTCGTGGTCGTCAGCTGGTCGAGGCTCCAGGACTCGGTCCGCGACAGCCCGTCGGCCAGGTCGCCGAGGATGGCTGACCGAACCTCCGGGTCGTGCAACCGCTCCATCCGGGCGTCATGGGTCAGATGGCCGAGACCGGCGTAGGTGGCGCTGTACCGGAACGGGTTCATCCGAGACTGGTGGCCCATCAGCATCCCGAAGCACCGACTGGCCACCTGGGGACGGAGCGTGGCTCCGGCGGCATTGACCGCCCGGGCCTGTTCGAACCAGGTGCGCCAGGCGTCGGGCTGGAGATTGTTCTGCAGGACCAGGAAGGTCATGGGCACCTTGGTCTCCGACGCCAAACGGAGCATCCACTCCATCTCGACGTCCATGGCTCCCTCGGGATCGCCGGCCTCGACGCCCCCGACGCCGGCGGGCACGATCTCGACCACGCCGTGCCCCACCTCGGCCACCGCGTCGAGCAGGCGGGCCACCTCCTCCTGGGGGGCGAAGGTGCCGGGCACGGGTCGGCCGTGGACATCGCGGTGCCCGGCGGTCCGGCCGGTGGAGAAGCCGAGGGCCCCGGCCCGGAGGGAGTCGACCACGATGGCCCGCATGGCTTCGATCTCCTCGGCGGTGGCGTCCTCGCCGGCCCGCCGGCCCATCACGTAGGCCCGGACCGCGGCGTGGGGGACCTGGGCGCCGATGTCCATGGCCCGGGGCATGGACTCCAGCGCGTCCAGGTACTCGGGGAAGGACTCCCATCCCCACCGGATCCCCTCGGCGAGGGCCGTACCGGGGATGTCCTCCACTCCTTCCATCAACTCCACCAGGAAGTCTCGCTCGCCCGGACGGACCGGGGCGAACCCCACCCCGCAGTTGCCGAGGATGGCCGTGGTCACACCGTGCCAGCACGACGGACTCAACAACGGGTCCCAGGTGACCTGGCCGTCGAAGTGGGTGTGGACGTCCACGAAGCCCGGGGTGACCACCAACCCCTCCGCATCCAGCGTCCGGGCCGCCGGGCCGGGGACCACACCCACCTCGGTGATCATCCCGTCCTCCACGGCCACGTCGGCGATGCGGGGTATCGCGCCGGTCCCGTCCACCACCGTCCCGCCCCGTATCACCAGATCCAACACGGCGAACCCTCCCGGCTCCCTCGGGCGCTCACCCGCTCACCACGACCGGTCATCGAGCCGCCGTCGTCCCCGTCGTCCCCGTTGTCACCCGTCCGGCGGTCGGCGGTGGGCCCTCGGACGGCGCGGCCGGGAGGCCGGACGACTCCCGGGTGACGATCTGCGAGAGCGGGCCCAGGACCTTCGTCAGGATCCCGTAGGGGACCGAGCCGTAGGGCCACTGGGTGACGATCCTCCCCGAGGCGGACTTGTAGTAGTTGTTGCTCATGGTCCAGGCCGTGCCGACCATGGCTCGCTGCAGCCAGCGGTTGTAGCGCTCGTAGTAGGAGCGCCTCACGTCGACGGTCACCACGTCGGTCCGGGCCATGCGCCGGACGGCACGCACCGCGTACTCGGCCTGGCGCTCCAGGTGGGTCACGATCTCGCCCCCGTTGGTGTTGGGACCGTACAGCATGAAGAAGTTGGGGAATCCGGGGACGGTGACACCCAAGAAGGCCCGGGGTTCGCCGGCCCACTCCTCCCGGAGGGTCCTTCCCCCGCGGCCGACGACGTCCAGCGTGGCCAAGTAGTTGGCGGGTTGGAACCCGGTCGCCAGCACCAGGATGTCGACCGGATGCTCCTGCCCGGTGGCGTCCACCACCCCGGTCTCGGTCACCGAGACCACGGCCCGGGGGACCAGCTCGACATCGGGCCGGAGCAGGGCGGGGTAGAAGTCACCGCACAGCACCGGGCGCTTGCCGGGGTAGGGATAGGACGGCGTCACCGCCCGGGAGAGGTCGGGTCGGTCCTTGAACACCGCGGCGATGTACTTCCGACACTGCTGCTCCCGCAGGGTGTTCAGTTTGGTGCCGGGCCGGTGGATGTCACCCCGGAGCTGGTTGCGCTCCAACTGGTACAGGAGTCGGATCCGCTCCCGGCGCCGCGCCCACCAGTGTCGGTAGCCGGCCCGCTCCTCGTCGGTGAAGTCGCGGTCCCCCTTGGGGATGACCCAGCCCGGCTCGCGTTGGAACAGGATGACCCGACCCGCCGTCCCGGCGATGGCGGGCACGATCTGGGCCGCGGTGGAGCCGGTGCCGACCACCGCCACCCGTTGGCCCGACAGATCGTGCTCGTGCTCCCACCGGGAGGTGTGGAAGCACGGACCGACGAAGTCCTCCAGTCCGGGCCAGTCCGGGTAGCGGGGGTGGTTCAGCAGGCCGACCGCGCTGACCAGAACATCGGCGGTGATCTCCTCCCCTCGGTCCAGGGTCACCCGATAGGTGTGGCTGGCCTCGTCCCACACCGCCCGCTCCACTTTGGTGGCGAACCGGAAGTGCGGTCGGAGGCCGAACTGGTCCACCACCGTTTCGATGTAGCGGTGCAGCTCGGGCTGGCGGGCGTGGGTCCGGCTCCAGTCGAAGGACTGGAACGAGAAGGAGTACAGGTGCGAGCCCACGTCCACCTCCGCCCCCGGGTACCGGTTGTCCCACCAGGTCCCGCCGGGCCCGGCCGACTGTTCGACGATGGTGAAGGTCGTGATGCCGGCTTGCCGCAGCTTGACCGCGGTGGCGATGCCACCGAGGCCCCCGCCCACGATGACCACCTCGGGGGTAGTCCCCCTCCGGCGGCGCCGAGGGACCCGCCCCTCTCCGGTCACGACGCTGGCCCCGGGCGACCAAAGGAGTCGATCGGGCTGTGGAGGGAGAGGCCGCCGTCGCAGTCCACGATCTGTCCGGTGACCCAGGCCATGGCGTGGAGGCCGAGGGCGGTCTCGGCGATGTCGGGCGGCTGGCCCAGCCGTCCCAGCGGAGTGCGCTCGGCCACACCCTGTAGCCAGCCCGAACCCGCCGGGGCCCGGCCGAGCATGGGGGTCTGGGTGACACCCGGGCCGACGGCGTTGACCCGGATGCCGTAGGGGGCCCACTCGACGGCCGCCACACGGACCAGCATGCTCAGTGCCGCCTTCGAGGCGCAGTAGGTGCCCATGCCTCGGTCGACCAGGTGGGCGCTCACACTGGAGGTGGCCACCAACGAGCCGGCCGAGTCGGCGTCCCGCAGGGCCCGGGCCACGGCCCGCAGCACCAGCAACGGCCCACGGGTGTTCACCGCCATCACCCGGTCCCACTCGTCCACCGGGACGTCGAGCAGTGCCCCGCTGTGTCCCACGCCGGCGGTGACGGTGGTCCAGGTGGGGATACCCCGGGCCTCCACCGTGGCCGCCAGGGCGGCGTCGACCGAATCCGGGTCGGCCACGTCGCACCGCACGTCGGGGTGGCCGGCGATGTCCCAGACAGTGACCGGGGTGCCACGGCGCCGGTGGGCCTCGACCACGGCGGCGCCGATGCCCGATCCGCCTCCCACCACCACGGCGGTGCCGCTGCCCGGCGTGGGGCTCACGCGGCCCGCCCCGGCAGCAGGCCCGCCAGCACCAGCGGCGCGATGACCGCCTCCAGCGCCTCCACCGGTGGGCCGACATCGATGGCGGTCACGTGGATGGCGGCGGTGCTGATGGCACCGAGGACGGCCACCGCGGTGAGCCGTTGGTCCGGCACCGGACGGAGGCTCCCGTCCTCCTCCCCCTCGGCCAGCAGGGTGGCGACCGGCTCGATGAACGAGGCATTGGACCGAGCCGCCACCTCGGGGAGGCGGGCCGCTCGGCCCAGGTCGAAGTGGAGGGCCTGACTGGCGTGCGGGAAGGTGGCGAACACCTGGAGATGGTTCCGGATCACGGCGCGCAGCCGGTCGGCGGCCGGCCCGGGTCCGGCCACCGCCGACGCCACCGCGTCGCGGACTGCGTCCAACACGACCCCGAAGATGAAGGACAGCACCTGCTCCTTGCCTTCGAAGTAGTAGTAGATGGTGGCCTTCGGTACCCCGGTGGCCGCCGCGATGTCCTCGGTCTTGGTGCCGTCGAGGCCCCGATCGGCGAACAGCTCGGCCGCCGCCATCAATTTCTCCGCCATGGACGGTGGGACGGTCCGCACGCGCGCTCCTCGCCGAGGTTGTACTGCGAGTGCAAACTAGCGGGGCCACCCCGGGACGTCCACCAGCATCCTCGGAGGAGATCTCGCCGCCTTTCCAACCTGTTCGACCGATCGACAAAGGCATGTTCGCGTCCGGCCGGACCGGCCCTGGCCCGGCTACCGGGGCAGGCCGAGGATCCTCTCGCCGATGATGGTCTTCTGGATCTCGCTGGTCCCCCCGGCGATGGTGGCCGCCTTGGACCACAGCCACTGGTGCTGCCACTTGCCGTCCATCGGGTTGTCGGTGGCGTCCGACCACAGCGGGGAGGCGTCGCCCACCACCAGCAGGGCGGCCTCGGCCAGGGTCTGGGACATGTCGGTCCAGGTCAGCTTCACCACGCTCGACTCGGGGCCCGGTTCACCGCCCCGGGTCAGCCGGGTGAGGGTCCGCCAGTTGAGCAGGCGGAAGACCCGGAGCTTCACCGAGGCCTCGGCCAGGGCGTCAGCCACATCGGGGTCGGCGAACGACCCGTTCTGTTCTGCCAGGCGGTAGAGCTCCTCCAGGAACACCTCGTGGACCACCTGCTCCTTGAACGGGAAGGTGGTCCCCCGCTCGTGGGCCAGGGTGGTGTTGGCTACCGCCCATCCCCGGTTGAGGCCGCCCACCAGGCAGTCGGAGGGGACGAACACCTCGTCGAGGAAGACCTCGTTGAACTCCGACTCGCCGGTGATGGTGACCAGGGGTCGGATCTCGATGCCGGGAGCGGTCATGTCGACCACCAGGTAGGAGAGACCTCGGTGCTTCGGTGCGTCGGGATCGGTGCGGACCAGGGCGATCCCCCAACGGGCGAACTGGGCGTAACTGGTCCAGACCTTCTGTCCCTGGAGCACCCAACCCTCGTCGGTGGGGATGGCCCGGGTGGTCAGCGAAGCCAGGTCCGAGCCCGAGCCCGGCTCGCTGAACAGCTGGCACCAGATCTCCTGGGCGTCGAGGATGCGGGGCAACCATCGCTGCTTCTGGGCGTCCGTACCGTGGGCCAGGATGGTCGGCCCCACATGGTTGATGCCGTTGCGGTTGACCGGCTGGGGCGCCCGGAACCGGGCGTACTCCATGTTGAAGATGGCCACCTGGAGCGGGGACGCACCCCGCCCGCCGTACTCCTCGGGCCAGTGGATCCCGACCCACCGGTCCCGCGCCATGCGGGCTTGCCAGGCGCGGCCCCAGGCGAACTCCTCCTCGAGGGAGCGGAACCGGGCCGGCAGTTCCACGTTGGCCTCCAGCCACCGTCGCACCTCGTCGCGGAAGGCCTCCTCCTCCGCGGTCAGCGAGAGGTCCACGGTCCCGTCCCTCCCGCCGTGGCCGTCCCGCCCCGCCCGGCCCCGAGCGCGCTCACCGTGGCGCCCGCAGACCGGCGGCGCGGGCCTTGAGGGCGGCTCGGTCCGGCTTGCCGGCGGCCAGCAGGGGGAGTTGGTCCACTTGGACCACCACTTCCGGGGTCTTGAAGCGGGCCACGCCGTGCTCCTCGAACCAGCGGCGACACTCAGCCACATCGACGGTGGCACCGGCCACCACGAACGCGGCCACCGACTCCCCGAGCCGCTCGTCAGGACAGCCGACCACCACGGCCTGGACGATGTCCGGGTGGAGCACGAGGGCCCGCTCGACCTCGGCCGCGGCGATGTTCTCCCCGCCCCGGATGATCAGGTCCTTCAACCGACCGGTGATGGTCAGCCAGCCCTCGGCATCCATCACCCCCAGGTCGCCGCTGCGGAACCACCCACGGTGGATCGCCGCCGAGGTCTCGGACGCCTCGGCGTAACCGGCGAACAGTTCCGGACCCCGGATCCACACCTCGCCCACCCGGCCGGGCCGGCGGCGCCGATGGGTGGCCGGATCGACCACCTGGATCTCGCCCTCCCCGACGGCTCGTCCGTCCGAGTCGCGGCATCGCTCGGGTGGGTCGTCGTTGGTACACGTGGACACGGTGGGTGCCTCGGTCGAGCCGTAGCTACGCTTGACGATGGCCCCGAGTCCGCTGCTCGCCTCCTCGATGAATTCGGGGCTGACGCCCATCATCCCGCTCGACACCACGCGCAGGCTCTTGACCTTGGCCGGCTCGAAGGCCGAATGCTCGAGGATGGACAGGAACAGGGGCGGGGGCCCGATCATGAAGCTGACCCGCTCCTCCTCGGCCAGGGCGAGCCCACGGTCGGGATCCCAGCGCTCCATGAGCACGGCGCGCATGCCGTGGGCTCCGGGGACCAGCACCGCGTTGAGCAGGCCGGACACGTGGGCCAACGGGGCCGGCATCAGCACGACGTCCTCTCCGGAGAGGCCGTGGACCGCGCCCATGGTGAGGGCCTTGGTGGCCAGGCCCCGCTGGGTGTGGAGCACGGCTTTGGGCGTTCCCGTCGACCCGGAGGTGAAGATCACCACGGCCAGATCCGAGGGGCGGCTGGGGCTGACCCGCACCGGCGGGCCGCCGAGCAACCCGGTGAACCCGTCCTGGTCGCTCCGGACCACGACCACCCGGTCTTTGTCGGCCAGCGGAAGGTCGCAGGAGGCAAAGGCCACGGCCGGTTCGAGCACCTCCACCATGTGGGCCACCTCGGTCGCCCCCACCTGGTGATGGAGGGGGGCCGCCACCGCCCCCAGCCTCCAGCAGGCCCGGAACAAGACGACGGCCTCCAGCCAGTTGGGCAGTTGCCAGGTCACCACCTGGCCACGCCGCACCCCGAGCCGACGCAGGCTGCCGGCCAACCCGGCCACCATGGCCTCCAGTTCGGCGGTACTCACCCGGCGGGCGCCGTCGACCACGGCTGCGCCCCCGACCACCGGGCGGCGCGCCATGACCACGTCCAGGACGGGAACGTCCCACGGCCCCCCGGGGCGCCGATAGCGGTCGGCACCCGGTGCGCGATACGTGGTGGACAGCTTCATCGGAAGTCAGACACTACCGGGGGCGCCGACGGGCCACCCAACGGGCCGGCACCGGCCGGGCGGGACCCGGCCTCAGCGCCCCCGGGGCAGGCCCAGGCCCCGTTGGGCGATGATGTTGCGCTGGATCTCGCTGGTCCCGCCGTAGGTGGTGGCGCCGAGGGCGAAACGGAAGGCGTAGTCGGCCGCCCCTCGGGCCGGTGCAGTCGGATCACCCTCGCTCCGCACCCCGTCGGGCCCCAGCAGGTCCATGAAATCGGCCGACTGGCGGGTGAGCGCCTCGGAGGAGAAGAGCTTCCCCATCGAGCCCTCGACCCCGGGCAGGCGGCCCGACTCGTTGACCCATGCGCACCGGCGGGCCAGCAGGGTGCAGACCTCGTTCTCGGCCGCGGCCCGGCCCAGCCGGGCCCGGACATCGGGATCCTCGGCCCTCGGCCGGCCCTCGGGGTCGACCGCGGTGCGGGCCCACTCCTCCATGGCAGCCAGCAGACGGACCGACTCGCCACCCTGGGCCCCGGCCCGCTCGAGGGTGAGCATGACGCCCATGACGTCCCAGCCGCCGTCGACCTCGCCGAGGCGCAGGGCGTCGTCCACCCGGACGTCGGAGTAGAAGGTCAGGTTGGTCCGCTCCCCCGAGAGGGTGTACACCGGCTGGATCTCGACCCCGGGCTGCTTGAGGGGGACCAGGAAGGTGGTCAGGCCCTGGTGCTTGGGGAGGTCCGGACTGGTCCTGGTCAGCATGAAGGCGTAGTCGGCCTCCTGGGCGTTGGTGGTGAACATCTTCTGCCCGTTGATCACCCACTGGTCGCCGTCCCGCACCGCCCGGGTCTGGGCCGCGGCCACGTCCGAGCCCGACTCCGGCTCGGTGAGGCCGAGCACGATGATGATCTGCCCGCCCAGGGCCGGGGGCAGGATCAGGCGCTTCTGCTCGTCGGTGCCGATGTGGCGGATGATGTTGGCCACGATCAGCGTGGTGCCGACGCCATAGGTGGGGGCCCCGGCGGTCTGGAACTCCTCGGCGAAGGCCAGCATCTCCATGGGGTCGCGGCCCTGGCCGCCGTACTCCTCGGGCCAACCCGGGGCCAGCCAACCCCGCTCCACCAAGGCACGGTGGAAGTCCCAGTTGTGGTGGACCCCGGTCCGGTGGAGGTGCTCCCGCACCTCGTCGGTGAAGGCCTCGTCCAGAAAGGCGCGGGCCTCCTGGCGGAACATCTCGCTGCGCTCGCCCAACCGGAAGTCCATGTTCAGAGCTCCCCACCGGCCCGGGCCAGGCGGTGGCCCTCGGCTCTGGCGTAAAGGGCGGCCGGCTCACCGAACAGGGCTGGCCAGGCCTTGGCCCGCCGGAAGTAGAGCTGGATGTCGAACTCCAGCATGAACCCGTAGCCCCCGTGGTAGTGCAGGCTGCGGTAGCTGGCCTCCCGGGCCGCTTCGGCGTTGAAGGCACAGGCCAGCGCGGCCAGCTCGGCAGCCCGCCCCGGCTCCTCGGAGGCAGCCCAGGCCGCCTCCCGGGCCAGCAGGGCACCACCGTCGACCGCGGTGGCCGCGTCAGCCAGGCCGTGGGCCACCGACTGGAACGAGCCGATGGGCACCCCGAAGGCATGTCGCTCCTTGACGTACTCCACGGCGATCTCGATGGAACGGGCCCCCATCCCGGCCAGAGCGTTGGCCATCAGCACCATCCACTCGTCCCTGGCCCGTTCGAACGACGGACCGACCGCCGAACCCGAAGCCAGCGGCGCCCCGCCCGCGCCCACCTCGAGGTCGGCCACCGGCATGGAGCCGAGGTTGCTGATCGACCTCTGGATTCCGTCGGTGGTGTGGCTGAAGAGCCGGTCCCCGTCCACGTAGACCACGGTGTCGGCCACCGCGCCGGAAGGCACCATCAGCAGGGTCCCGTCCCGAGGGGGGTGGAGGGCCAGTGTGACGATGGTCCCGCCGGAGACGCTCGACTCCAGGAGGGACCGGGCCGCGGCTCCATCGGTGCGGGCCAACAGGCGGGCCGCCACCTGGGCCTCCAGAAGGGGCGCGGCACCGAGGAACCGCCCATGCTGCTCGGCCACCAGCGCCAGGTCCAACAGGGTCGCCCCCCAGCCGCCCGACTCCTCACCGACCGCCATCTCGAGCGCCCCGACCTCGCAGAGCCGGCGCCAGAGCTCGGGGTCATGGCCCACCGGCTCGGCGGCGCGAACCCGCTCCGGGGGCGATTCCTTGGCGTAGAGCGCGCCGAAGGCCTCGATGAGCTGCTGCTGTTCCTCGGAAGGGTTGAGGTCCATCGGGCCAGCTTCCTCCCTCGTCCACCCCGACGCGGCGGGCGAGTTCTGATCGGCATCGGTAGGGCGCTTCTCTCGGTACGACACTGTTACACGGCACGGGCGCGACACCGTCCACCCAGCCGGAACCGGCCGAACGTGGGCACCCCGGCCCCCTACGTACCATCGATCTGCGCCAGGGCGCAATCCGCCCACCCGTCCCGGGGCCTGCTGGTGCGTGCCCCCCCGTCCGGCGGCCGGTCCGGTCGGCAGGCCTGGCGCGTCGTCGTCGGGGCCGGCGCTGGCGACTGCGGGGTCGTCGGGCCGGCACCCGCCCGGGCAACCTGGGGCCGGCACCCGGCCCGTGCAACCTCGGACCGGTACCATGCCAGACAGGGAGAGTATCCGGCCCTGAAGGGCCCGACCGGAAGGGGGCATCATGTCCGACACAGTGGCGAGTCAGGCCCCTGTCGAGTTCGATCCGTTCTCCGACCAGTACTTCAACGACCCCTACGATCTCTACCGGCGCCTGCGGGACGAGGCCCCGGTGTACTTCAACGAGCAGTACGGCTTCTGGGCCCTGTTCCGGTACGAAGACGTCTGCGCCGCCCACAAGGACTGGCAGACCTTCTCCAGCAGCCACGGTGTGGATCTGCACACCCTCAACACCGATCCCGAGATCATCAAGATGTACCGGTCCATCATCATGATGGACCCGCCCGAACACGACCGACTGCGCTCGCTGGTCAGCCGGGTGTTCACTCCGCGGGCCGTCGGCGCCCTCGAGCCGATGGTTCGGGAGGTGATCGAGGGCTTCCTGGCTCCCTTCGACGACGCCGAGAGCTTCGACGCGGTGGCCGACTTCAGCGGCCCCTTTCCGGTCGAGATCATCTGTCGAATGCTCGGTGTACCCGAAGGCGAACGGCAGCAGATCCGTCATTGGCTGGACATCGGCCTCCACCGCGAGCCGGGGCGGATGGATCCGACCCCCGAGGGGGTGCAGGCTCAGATCGACAGCGGCACCTACTGGCTGGGTCTCACCCGGGAGAAGCGAAAGCACCCCGGCGACGACATGATCTCCAGGTTGACCCAGGTCGAAGTGGACCGCGGCGACGGTCAGATGACCCAGCTCGACGACAACGAGATCGCCGGCTTCACCGGCCTGCTGGGCGGGGCCGGCGCCGAGACGGTCACCAAGCTGGTGGGTAATGCCGCCGTCCTCTTCCACCGGTACCCCGACCAGTACCGCAAGGTCATCGAGGACCCGTCCAGGATTCCGGCCGCGGTGGAGGAAGTCCTCCGCTACTACCCACCGTCCCAGTACCAGGGCCGCTTCTCCGTGCGCCAGTCGGTCTACGGCGGGGTGACCGTGCCGGCCGGCTTCCCCACCATCCTGGTCACCGGCTCCGCCACCCGGGACGAGCGGTTCTACGACGAACCCGACACCTTCGAGGTCGATCGGTCGGCCAGTCTGGCGCTCGGCCTGGGCTACGGCATCCACAGTTGTCTGGGGGCGGCCCTGGCCCGCATGGAAAGCAGGGTGGCCATCGAGGAACTGGCCAAACGGTGGCCGTCGTACGAGGTGGACGAGGCCAACTGCCGGCGGGTCCAGATGTCCAACGTGGCCGGGTACTCCAGCGTACCGATGCACCGGGCGGGCTGACCCGCCCGGCCCAGCGGGCCCGGCTACTTGCGGCTGGGTACCGGTCCCTCCACCGCGTCGGGCACGGCCAGCCGTACCGGTGGCGAGCTCTTCCAGTCGGCCACGCCGTCCTCGGGCAAGGCCACCGGGTACTTGTTCTCGTGCACCTCGGCCCAGTGGGCGTGGTTCAACTGGTGCAGGGTGAAGCAGGCCTGGAGCGAGTTGTAGAAGCCCATGTTGTCCACGGTCTGGTTCACCGACTCCTTGATGAGCAACGCGGTGACCGTGGGCAGCTCGGCGATCCTCTTGGCGTAGTCGAGGGTCCGCTCGCTGAGCTCCTCGGTGGGGAAGATCTTGGAGACCATGCCCAGTCGGTGGGCCTCGTTGATGTCGATGGCGTCGCCGGTGAGCATCAGCTCCTTGGTCCGGCGGGGACCGAATTCCCACGGGTGTCCGAAGTATTCGACCCCGCACATACCGAGACGGGTACCCACCACGTCGGCAAACAACACGTTCTCCGCCCCGACGATCAGGTCGCACGCCCACATGAGCATCAGGCCGGCCGCGAAGACAGTGCCCTGGACCTGGGCGACGGTGATCTTGCGCAGGTTCCGCCACCGGAGGGTGTTCTGGAAGTAGTAGTGCCACTCCTGGAGCATGCGGGCCTCGGCCCCCACCCTGGTGGCCCCGTTCATCTGGCTGGTCGGGTGGCTGGTGCGCTCCTCGGCGGCCTTGGCTGAACCCATGTCGTGGCCCGAGGAGAAGAGCGGCCCGGTGCCGCCCAAGATCACCACCCGGACGGTGTCGTCCTCCTCGGCCACCCGGAAGGCGTCGTCCAGCTCGACCAGCAGGCCACGGTTCTGCGCGTTGCGGGTGTCCGGCCGGTCCAGGAGGATCCGGACCACCCGACCCTCGTCAAGCCGTTCGAACTGCAGGAACTCATACTCGGGCATGGCGCTGATCCGTCTCCTCGTGGTCGTGGTGCGATGGTGGTGTGGCGGCCCAGGGAGGGGGACCGCCGGGCCGGGCGCGACCGTCAAGGCCGGGCAGTGTCGCCGACCTCGTACCCCCGGGTCGACCGGACCACGGTATACCTCGGGCCTCGGTTCCGCCATGCCGCACCCGGGTCGACCAGGGAAGACGACCGGGTCGGGTCGGTCGGGTCGGCTCTGACCCCCGGGGTCAGGCCCGGGCACCGGCCGGGGTGGCCGGATCCTCCCCCGACTCGGGTCCTTCCCGCGCTTGGACCAGAGCGGTCCGGTTGAGCTTCATGGCCTCAGTGCGGGCGATGTGGTCCACGAACTCCACCGTCTTGGGCACCTTGTAGGAGGCCAGCCGGTCCCTGGCGAAGGCGATGACCTCCTCCGCGGTGGGCCCCGAGGAGTCCACCGGCTGGACGATGGCATGGACCCGGCGGCCCCACTCCGGGTCCCGCAACCCGATGACCACCACATCGTCGATGCCGGGGTGCTCACTCAAGGCCGCCTCCACCTCGGCGGGGTACACGTTGACCGCACCGGTCACGATCAGGTCGGACCGCCGATCGGCCATGAACAGGAAGCCGTCCCCGTCCAGCCATCCGAGGTCACCGACGGTCACAAAGCCGTCGTCGGTGCGCGGCATGGGGGTCACGTCGTCCCCCTTGTAGCTGGCGGCCGGGCCGGTGGGGGTGCGCATGTAGATGCTCCCGATCTCTCCCGGCTGCAGATCGTGTCCGTCCTCGTCCAGGATCTTGATCTCGGTGTCGTTGATCCCCCGCCCGAGGGTGCCCGGATGGCTGATCCACTCGTCGCCGCGGCACACCACCAGGCCGTGCATCTCCGAGGCTCCGTAGCTCATGTAGAACCGCTCCGGTCCCACCAGCTCGCACCACCGATGCCCGAGCCAGACCGGGAGGGGCGAGGCGCCCTGCTGGACCCATTCGAGTGACGAGAAGTCCCGTGACTCGATGTCCTCCACTTGAGCCACCCGTTGCAACATGGGGGTGGCGCCGATGAAACCGGTCACCCGGTGGCGCTCGATCAGGTCGAGGAGGCGCGTGGCGTTGAACCGCTCCATCAAGACGATGTCGTCCCCGGCCATCAGGTTCCGCGTGGCCGTGAACCCGTTGGTGTGGTACAGCGGCGCGGGAACCAGGATGCGCTGGGGCCGGGTGAGCGGTCCGTACCCCTCCACGACGGTGTTGGTCGGGAGGCCGGGGTAGAAGACGCCCGGATTCTTGATCACGATGGCCTTCGGGGTCCCGGTCGACCCTGAGCTGCAGACACCCCAGCCGTGGGGCGGGGTCACCTCAGGGAGCGGCTGGGTGGAGGCACCCAGGCTCTCCTCGAACAGGCCGGCGTGGTCGGCATCGACCACCAGACGGGGGCCGATGGTGGCGAGCACCCGGGCCCGCTCCCACTCCGGGAGGTCCCACCGCATGGGGATGACCACCGCCCCCACCTTCCACCCGGCGAAACAGGCCATCAGGTGCTCCGGCGAGTTCCGGAGACAGATGGCCAGGTACTCCCCGACCGCCACCCCCTGCTCAGCCATGACCCGGGCCAGCTGCGTCGATCGCTCGTCCAGTTCCCGCCAGGTCACCGAGCGCTCGGCACCGTCTTCCGCCGAGAACAGCACCGCGGTCCGGTCGGGGTGCTGGGTGGCCACCTGGTGGATGCGGGTCCCGTATGGCGTGCCCTCGCCCAGTCCGACCGCTGTCATGGCGTTCTCCTCGTCACTGTCCGGCCACCCGACGGACGGCCGCCGATCGGCCTGTCGCCGGCCAGACTACCGATCCCGAGAATCACGACGCTCCGGCGACGGCCCGGCCACCCCGTCGCCTCACCGTGCCGTCGTCAGGAGGAAGCAGCCTCCCGGCGTTCCGCCCCCGGTGCTGACGACCGCCACTTCCGCCCCCTCGACCTGGCGAGCACCTCCGTCCCCCCGCAACTGGACGATGGCCTCGTGGATGAATCCGTACCCGTGGGTCCGCCCGGCCGAGAGCTGACCACCGAAGGTGTTGAGGGGCAGGTGGCCTCCGAGGGTGATCTGGTCGGGGTCGGCCAGGAAGTCTCCGGCTTCGCCGATGCCGCAGAAGCCCAGCGCCTCGATCCAGCTCAGGCAATTGAAGGTGAAGCCGTCGTACAGCTCGGCGACATCCACGTCCCCGGGACCGAGCGAGGTCCGGGACCAGAGGTGGGCGGCCGGTCCCACGGTCTGAGGCTCGTGGCTCAGGGTGCCCTGATCCCAGCTGACCCGGTCGATGATCTGCGTGCCGACCGCCTCCACCAGCACCGGGGGTCGGGGTCGGTCCCGGGCTGTTTCGACCGACGAGACCACCACGGCGATGGCGCCGTCACAGGGGACGTCGCAGTCGAAGAGGCCGAAGGGGCTGCTGATCATCCGGGCGGCGAAGTAGTCGTCGCGGGACATCGGGTCCCGGTAGATGGCGTCGGGGTTGAGTCCGGCGTGTCGTCGGGCGTTGACCGCGATGGTGG
This sequence comes from uncultured Acidimicrobiaceae bacterium, assembly GCA_963833585.1. Taxonomy (GTDB): domain Bacteria; phylum Actinomycetota; class Acidimicrobiia; order Acidimicrobiales; family RAAP-2; genus Bog-756. The sequence goes on from CAWHYF010000006.1 coordinate 200,662, forward strand.
CCAGCGCCTCCCGGGTCGTCCCGTAGCGGTGGAAGTGGTTGGAGGCGTTCATGGCGATCCAGTTGGCCGCGCTCATGGCCCCGTAGGGGTGGCGCCACGACATGAAGTCGCCCTCGACCCGCGGGCCCCCGCCCGCGGGAGGAGCAGGTTGCCGGCGGAGTCGGTCGCTCCAGGTCGACTCCCACACCGTGCGGAAGCAGAGCACGTGCCGGCACAGCCCGGCCGCCACGGCCAGCATGGCCGCCACCACCGAACCCCCCTGCCCCGGTGTCTCCATGGCGCCGTTGAACCAGGTGGGCCGGATACGCAGCACCTCCTCCAGGGCGGTGATGCCCCCTTCGGAGTGCCCCCCGGCGGCGCCCCCGCCGGGGTAGGTGGACAGGCCGTCGACGTCGCTCATGCTCAGACCGGCGTCGGCCACGGCCCGTCGGCAGGCCTCCACCGTGAGGCCGAGCGGGTCCACCCCCAGCCGACGGCCGATCCGGGACATCCCGATCCCGGTGAACGCCACCCTCTCCTCGAACTTCTCGGCGGTCACCATGGGCCTGACATGTCCGGCGGCCGGTTCGTCGGCCGGGACCGGGCCGGGGTCCGTACGGTCCGAGCGGGGGGTGAACACCGGGAGCCAGACCTCCTCCACCTGCTCGAAACGCACCTCCACCCGGCACCCCACCGCCAACCGGTCGGGGTCGGTGTCGACCAGGTTGGTAGTGAGCCGGACCCGCGGATCCTCGTCGATGGCCACGATGGCCACCACATAGGGGGCCGGGAGCTCGGGACTCCACTGGTGCTCGTTGACGGTGAACCCCGCCACCACACCGGTACCGGCCACCGGCGTGACCTCCAACCGGTCCGATCCGCAGGTCCGACAGATCGGCCCGGGCGGGTGCTGGAGGGCCTGGCACTCGAGACAGCGCCGGAATCGGAGGATGCCGTCCCTGCCCGAGGTCCAGAAGAACTCCACTTCGGGGGTGAGCCGAGGGAGGGGGCGGGTCACCGGCGACACCCCGGACCGCCGTACCGCGGTCGGCTCACCTCGGTCCCCGCTCCCCTGCTCGACGCTGGCTTCCCGATCACGGACACGCTCCTTCTGTACCGGAGCACGACCGTATCGTGGGGTGCCCGGCCACGCGGTTCGTCACGGGAGCGACGACGTCGCCACCAGGGTGGAGAATGAGTCCATGACCGAACCCGGAAACGCCCCGGTGGCCCTGGTCACCGGCGCCAGTCGCGGCATCGGCAACGCGGTGGCTCGGGCCCTGGCTGCCTCCGGCCACCGGGTGGCGATCACCGCCCGCAGTCGGCGCGAGGGCGAGAGGCGGGAACACTCCTCCACCGTGGCCACCTCGGACACCAGCCCACTTCCCGGATCTCTGGCCACCACGGCCGCGGCCATCGACGCGGCCGGCGGGACGGTCCTGGCCCGGCCGTCCGACCTGTTGGACCTGACCTCGTTGACCTCGCTGGTCGGTGCGGTGCTGGACCGGTGGGGCCGGATCGACGTGCTGGTCAACAACGCCCGGTACGTGGGGCCGGGCCACATGGACCGGTTCCTCGACACTCCTCTCGAGACGCTCCAGCACCACCTGACGGCCAACGTGGTGGCGCCGATGCACCTGATCCAGTTGGTCCTGCCGGGCATGGTCGAGCGGGGGACCGGGAAGGTGATCAACCTGACGTCGGCGGCCGGCACCTCCGACCCACCCGCCCCGGCCGGCCGGGGCGGGTGGGGCATGGGCTACGCCGTCTCCAAAGCCGCCCTCCAGCGGGTGGTGGGGGTCCTGGCCGTCGAACACCCCGGTCCAGGAATCGGCTTCTTCAACCTGAGCCCCGGTGGGGTGGCCACCGAGCGGATCCGAGCCGACATGGCCGAGTTCGGGTTCGACGCGTCGGGCTGGGCCCCACCCGAATTGATCGGCGCCGTGGTGGCCTGGCTGGCCACCGCGGCGGAGGCCGGGGCTCTGTCGGGCACCGAGGTCCGGGCCCAAGACGTGGCCCTCGAGCGCGGTCTCTACCCCGACTGGGCCCACACCTGGTCGTGATCTCGGATCAGACCCGGCCCAGCTTGGTGAAGTCCCAGCTCACGATCTTCTCCGGCACCACCTGTAGCCAGGCGTGCCGGCCGTCATGGGCGAAGGGACCACCCACGTACTTGTCTCCGAACAACCGTTCCGGCACGATCAGCTCGTCCTGGGGCCGGCCGCTGCGGGGCACCTCGCCGACCACTTCGGCCCGGCCCCGGATCTCCACACCACGGAGTTCGGTGTACTCCTCACCGGCGTCGACCAGGACGCTGACCCGAGGGTCCCGCTCGAGGTCGGTCCACCGCTGGCTGGCCACGATCGAGGTCAGCCAGAGCGAGGTCCCGTCCCAGACGAACCAGAGGGCGGTGAGGTGGGGCCCCTCCGTCGCCGCCGTGGCCACCCGGCAGGTCCGCTGCCGGAGGAGGAACGCATCCCGCTCGTCGGGGGTCATGGCGATCCGACGGGATCGCCGCTGCTCTCTCATCAGATGACTCCGGGGCGGGGTGCGGGCGCGGGATCAGTCGACGATGGTGATGGCTGTCTTGGGGCAGGCCCTGGCCGCGGCCACCACGTTGGCCCGGAGCTCCTCGGGCGGCTCCTCCTGCAGGACGTACAGGAAGTCGTCGTCGCGGACCTCGAACACCTCCGGCGCCTGGGCCATGCACAACGCGTTCGATTCACACTGGTCGAAATCGACGATCACTCGCATGAGGGAAGTGTATCCAACCGCCCGCCCGCCCCCGCCGGGGCCCGGTCCGCATCCGATGGGCTAGAACGGACGCCAACCGTCGGAGCAGCAAGGGGATCGCAACGTGAATCGGGTCAAGCTCGGCTTCTTCTCCCTGTCCCACCACTCGCCCACCGGCGACGACCGCCCCTACCTGGAGTGGCACCAGATGGACCACATGCCGGAGCAGTACCAGCTGCCCGGGATGCTGCTCGGCCAGCGGTGGGCGTCCACCCCGGACTGCCGCCAGGCCCGGGTTGCCGAACACGAGGACTGGTCGCGGGTCGAGCACGTGGTGTGCTACCTGATGGGGAGGCCGGTGGAGGAGACCCTGGACGAGTTCTTCGTCCTCGGGCGGCACCTGGCCGAATTGGGCCGGTTCCCCCACGCCCTCCCGTCCCAGTACCGCGGCGGGCTGCGGCTCCTCGAAACCATCGCCGCACCCAGGGTCCTGGTGTCGACCGAGGTGATCCCCTTCCGACCCCACACCGGAATCTTCCTCATCGTGGAGGAACCCACCGACGCCGAGGCCCAAGACGATCACCGCCGGCGAGTTCACACTGACCTCCTGCCGGGGCTGGTCGACGTACCCGGCGTGGCCGGAGTGTGGGCATACGCCACCACCCCGTCGATCTGGCGGCCCATGTTCAGCGAAGGGGACCGCCGGATCACGGTCTGCTACCTCGACGACCATCCGACCACCGTCGCCGGGCGCATCGCCCCGGTGCTGGAGGAGACCTGGACCACCGCACCCGTCCGACCGCTCCTGGCCGCGCCGTTCGAGTCGCTGATGGTCTCCAACCGGGAGAGGTTCGGACCGCCGCCGTCCTGACCGACCGGCACGGGGTCGGCTCAGGGCACCTTCGGCCGGACCGCGAAGGTGAGCGTCGCCGTGGCCACGTGGAGCCGGTCGGCCCCGAGGTCGTGGACATCGACCCGGACCACTGCGCTCCTCCGGCCCCGGCGGAGCACATGGGCGGTGGCCCGCACCGGACCGACCCGGGCCCCGTTCAGGAAGCTGACCTGCAGTTCGCTGGTGGCGCTCCGCCCGTAGGCCGATTCGCCCCGCAGCAGAGAGGTGCCGGCCGCCATATCGATCAAGGTGGCCAGCAGCCCGCCCTGGAGCGCCCCCGAGCTGTTGACCACCCGGGGGGTCACCTCCATCTCCATGGCCCAGTCCGCCCCCTCCACCTCGACGTCCCTCCACTCGAGGGTGTCGAAGGTGTGCCCCACGCCGACCCGGTGGCCCGGCGCCGAGCCCTCCGATCGGTCACCCGCAACGCCCATGGCCGCTCCTTCCCCCTCGCCGACCCCGGCGGAAGCCGGGTCCGTCACCGTAGGACGTCGGGGTGATCGGCACCAGTGCTCTAGATTGCGTGGCGGCGTCCACCGCCATCGGACCCGGCCCGGCCGGGGCATCGCACAGCACGGGGACAGCATGCGGTTCAATCACATGGAGCTGACGTTCGCCCGGGGTGCCCTCGACGAGTCCGCCCGCGCCGATATCGACTCCTTCTTCGGCGAGGTGCTCGGCTGGCGGTGCCAGCCCTACGAGCTCTTCGGCCAGCTGGGCCACCTGCTGGTGCCCGACGAGGGCCAATTCATCCTCCTGATGGAGTCCGACGATCCGATCCGGTCGCCTGGCCTCGACCACCTGGGGCTGCTCGTCGATCGTCGGACCGAAGTGGATCAGCTCCTGTGGGACTGCCGGACCTTTCAGGCCCACGATGACCGGCTCCAGCTCATGGAGTTCGACGACCTGGTGTCGCCCCGGGTGACCCAGCACGCCTTCTACGTGCGCTACCTCCTTCCCCTCTGGTTCGACGTGTGTACCCTCGAGTATCCGTCGGGTGGCGAGCCCACCCATCGATGGTCCTACTCGCCCCACCCGGCCCCGTCTGAAACCACCCGTCGAGACCAGGGTTGAGTCGGCACCTCGGCGAGTCCGCGGTACCCCTGCCGGTCCATCGTCCGGACCGTGGCCGAGCTCTCTGCCCTGGCCCGAGCTAGCCTCGCCCGATGCTCGATCACGTGTCGATTCAGTGTGGTGACGTTGCCGCCAGTGCACGGTTCTACGACGCCGTGCTCGCATCGATCGGGGGTGGCCGCGTCGCCGACTTCGGTGACGTCATCGGATACGGCGTCGCACCCAAGGCCGACTTCTGGATCGCACCGACCCGATCGGGAGGTGAGGTCCGGGAGACCCACCTGGCCTTCGTCGCTCCGAGCCGGGCCCGGGTCCGTGAATTCTTCGATGCGGCCAGAACCTGTGGAGCCGAGGTTCTCCATGAGCCTCGCCTGTGGCCCGAATACCATCCCGACTACTTCGGGGCGTTCGTTCGAGATCCCGATGGGAATAATGTCGAGGCCGTCTGCCACGCCCCGGAGTAGAGGAACCGGAGTGGCGTCGATCGACCTGGAGCTCCGGGCCGTCGGCTTGAACGATCCCGAGGCCGAAGGGCTGGAACGACGGCTGATGGCCGAAATGGACGATCGCTACGGCACGTGGGGACCGTCTCCCATCTCGGCCGAAGGATTCGTGCAACCCGATGGATGCTTTCTCGTGGCCCGCGATCACGGCCAGGCCATCGGCTGCGGGGGCTTCCGTCGTATCGGCGATGGCCGAGCGGAAATCAAACGGATGTACGTGGATCCCACGGCCCGAGGACGGGGCGTCGGATGTCGGATCCTGCAGACCCTGGAGGAATTGGCTGCAGCCGCGGGCTACCACGAGATGTGGCTGGAGACCGGTGCCGAGCAGCCAGAAGCGATCTCGCTGTACGTTTCGGCAGGGTACCGGCCGGCCCCTCGCTACGGCGAGTTCAGAGCCGATCCCCGTAGTCGCTGCTTTCGCCTGGTGTTGAGTGGAGATGCGGCGGAGCCCTGACCGGCGAAGGGCGGGACCCATAGAACCCGCTCCGTCCTCGGGGTGGTGTGGTGGTGTTTTCGTGGCCGTCTCCGTGGCGGTGTCATGAAGGCCGGTCGCCCCGCGGTGTAGTGGCGCTGGTGTAGTGCGGTGGTGAGGCCGGACCCTTCTCCGGGCCCCGCCATCCAATGGCCCTCTGGGAATGTGGCCCGGAGAGTACCTATGCTTCCCGTGTGCGAAAGGAATTCGGGATACTGGCTGAGGTGGCTGGCGCCCGTCCGGCTATCTCTCGGGGCCGGGACCGCCTGGTTGACGCTCTTCAGGGGCAGTCCGGTGGTGCGGCTGCCCGTCGCAACCGGAAGGACGACCACCACCTGCGCCTGCTCCTCCGGTTTGGAATGCGGCCGAATTCGAATCTGCTGGACGTCGGAGCTAGCCGAGGCAAGTTCCTCATCGGGATAGCCGAGGTTGCGCCGGGCGGTCACCATATCGCCTACGAGCCGATACCAGCCCTGCATGCACGGCTGGTCGGTCGGTTCCCCGAGGTGGAAGTCCGGCAGCGGGCGCTCTCCGATCGGGAAGGAGAGGTTGAGTTCATCCATGTCATCGATCCGGGGCACCAGGGTCTCAGCGCCCTGAAGGACGGCGACTTGGAGAATCCCGCCTACCCTGCCGGAGTGCGGACCGAGACCATCACCGTCGCCACCGAGCGTCTGGACGATCACCGGCCCGACGGGTGGCTCCCCGACTTCGTCAAGATCGACGTCGAGGGATCGGAAAGGCTGGTCATCCGAGGCGCAATGGACACCCTGCGACGTGCCCGGCCGGTCATCGCGTTTGAGCACGGATGGCACGCCGATGCGTCAGAAGACCTCTATGAGCTGCTCGTCAGGGACGCTGGCCTGCGGATGTTCGACATGGACGGCAACGGTCCGATGGATCTACCCCGTTGGCTCGATGAGCTCAGGCATCGCTGGAACTGGGTTGCTCATGAGTAGCGGGCGGAGATCGAACGCTAGCGCAGAGAGCCGGCCCGGAGCGGTCCGATGACGCTCGGGCGCGGCCTTCGTGACCATGGGCTGGCCCTCGGGTCCAGGCGCCTCCGGAACGAAACGGGAGCGTAGATGTCCCCACCGACGCAAGACGATCTGCAGGCCTTTGTCACCGCCGACTATCTCACGCTCGCTGCTCTGCTGGACGAGCTTCCGGACGCCCGGTGGGACACGCCATCATTGTGTGAGGGCTGGCGGGTCCGTGAAGTCGTCGCTCACCTGACGATGCCGGTCCGTTATCCCATGGACCGGTTCCTGGCCGAGCTACGAGAATGCGACGGAGACTTCACCCGGCTGTCCAATCGTGTGGCCAGCCGCGATTCCGGATTGCCGACGCAGCGGCTTGTGGAGGACCTGCGGGATGAAACGATGCATGGCTGGACGCCACCGGGCGGGGGGCAACTCGGTGCCCTCAACCACGTGGTCATCCACAGTCTGGATATGACCGTGCCCCTCGGCGTTGCTCGTTGCTCGACGGACCAATCCCTTCGGGTGGTGCTGGACGATCTCACGCTCGGCGGAACCCACGCGCACTTCGGTTTCGACCTCGACGGTCTCCGTCTGCGTGCCACCGACATCGACTGGAGCTTCGGATCCGGTCGGCCCGTCACTGGGCCGGGCGAGGCGCTGGCCCTTCTGATCTGCGGGCGCAAACTCCCTCCCGGCCGAATCGATGATGAGCCCGACCGACGCCAGGCAACGTAGGCCTCCGCCGCCGTCCGAATCCCTCCGATCCCCGGCAGAATCGCCGGAACACCAAGACCGGGCGTCACGATGTGAGACTGAGCGACCATGAGGGCCGTCATGGCACCGGATCCAAAACAGGCTGGTCGGAGAGACTGCTCCGGGATCCAGACCAAGGTCTTCCTGGCAGCATCGGTCGGCGGGTTTGTCGGTCTGGCCCTGGTGGTCCTCGGTGTGGCCCAGCCGGGCTCGTCGTTCACCTCCAAGATCCCGGGGTCCTGGATCTTCGGAGTGCCCAGTTCCGCCGATGGCGCCCGACAATCGGAATGGATCGGGCTGGTCCTGGTCTACGGCGGACTGCTGGTTCTCTTGACCAGTTGGTATCTGCTCTTGATGGTCACGCGCAGGTCGACCGGCAGACCTCTGCGGCACCTCTACGCCGTGCTGGCCGGCTGGCTTCTCCCCTTGCTGGCGGCTCCACCGCTCTTCAGCCGGGACGTCTATTCCTATGCGGCCCAGGGTCGCCTGGTCAGCCGGGGACTGAGCCCGTACACCCACGGGTTGCAGACATTGAAGGGGACCTCCTTCTTCAACCTCGCCGATCCACTGTGGCGTTCTGGACACGCCCCCTACGGTCCGGTGTTCTTCGACCTGGCCAGATGGAATGCCGCCCTGGGCGGCAGAGACGTCTTCGCAACGGTCGAGGGGTACCGTGTCATGGCGGTCATCGGGATCGTTTTGGTCGCAGTCTCGATACCGGCCTTGGCTACGTCCCTGGGGAGCGATGGCTCAGCTGGTTTCATCTTGGCGGTGCTCAACCCCGCCGTGCTCCTCTACCTCGTCGGGGGGGCACACAACGACGCTCTCATGCTCGGCCTACTGGTCGCCGGGATGGCCCTTGCCCTCTCCGATCACCCGATCTCTGGTCTTTTCCTTTGCGCCCTGGCTGCCGCCATCAAGATCCCCGCCCTGATCGGAATCGTCTACATCGGATGGACCTGGCCAGGGAGGAGGGTCGCCGTGGTTCGACGGCTCGGCTATCTCGCCGGGTCCCTGGCACTCAGCGCAGGCTTCGTTGCCCTCCTGTCTCTGGCGTCAGGACTCGGCTGGGGCTGGTTGTTCAACCTGTCGAGTGCCGGCGGTGTCACCTCATGGCTGGATCCCGCGAGTGCCGCGGGGTTGGGACTGTCGCACGGGCTGCACCTCGTCGGAACAGCCGTGGATACCCAGGCGCTGGTGACGATCTCGCGGACGGTGGCGCTCGTCGTCGCCGGGATCGTGGGGATTGTGTTGCTGACCAACGTGGACCGGATCGGAGTGGCCCGAGCGATGGGATGGAGCCTGTTGACCGTGGTGTTCCTCGGACCGATCATTTGGCCCTGGTACGAAGCGTGGGGAATGGTCTTCCTGGCCCTGGCCACGGACAAGTGGTCACGGCGCGTGGTGGTCGTTCTGGGCAGCGTCGCCTGCTTCGCCACGGTTCCATCTGGCCTCTCGCTGTCCCCCGCGGAGCTGGCCGGAACCGTGTCCATCGTGCTGGTTCTGGTGGTCGGTCTGATCGCCGCTCTGGGTTTGGCTCGACGTGTCCTCCCCACTGGGCAGGGCTGACCAACCGTCGATGGCCATCTGGACCGACGACGGTCCCGGTCCGAGCCTCCGGGAACGTCGCCCGGGGCTGACCCCGGAGTTATGCCATCCACTCGACCGGCATCAGCGACGCAAATCGGGCCACGAATTCTTGGACCGCCTGGTGGCCGCCCCGCTGCTTGATCAGGCCTTCCTTGGCGCTCGCTCGGACATCCACGGATGTGGTCCCGTTACCTAGATCGATGCACCGAACGCGCAGGACGGCGGGATTCATGCGCAGAAATCCGGTCTTGACGATGCCCAGAACCTCCTCGCCCGACTCCAATACCGTTCCGAACTGGCCCATGAGTGAGTGGATTGCCGCGGCGGCGGCGGCCCGCGTGGTAGCGAGATTCAGCACCTGGCAGGAGTCGTCGGTCGGCAATTGTCTGGTCACGGCAGGACAGGTCCCCATCCTGGCGAATCGGGCGGTGAGAATCTGCGTCATCGGTGAGATCGGCCACGCCTGAGTCATCGGCGATCTCCGGACAGAACCTGAGCGCGACGGCGGTCGCCCCTCACGGGCGCCGGACGACCGTCATCTGACGGACCGCAGGAGGCTTCACACGGCTCGGTCGGGTCGGACAACCGTGGGGGCCCGCGCCACCGGCGAGACCCACCACGGGCGGGATGATCAGCCGGCCGATGCGCTACTCCAACGCGGTCAGGAATCGGTCCCGGTTCTCGGCGAACCACTCTCGACGGCGCCGGTAGCGGGCCTGGCCCCCCATCGTCTCCCACATCCGGATGAAGGCAGGCTCCCCTCGTTCGACTCGCCGGCGCACGAACCCGTCGCTCGCCCGCATGGCCTCATCGAGCACCTCGACCAAGGTGGAACGCTGAACCTGCAGTCCGTAGCCCTCCGCTAGTACACACAGGCGATGCGGCCGGTCTGCAGGCGCCCATCCCCACACCGCGGCGTCCTCCTCCGTGTCGATGGGCACGCACATCTTGGCCATCAGCGACAGATCGAACAGGGGACGACCCGGGGCGACGAAATCGAAGTCGATGAGCGCCACCGCCGTACCGTCCCGGAAGACGACGTTCTCCAGGCACACGTCGTTGTGACAGATCGCCGGGCCCCCGCGGGGATCACTCAACTCCCGGTTCCACTCCGCATCTTCCGGCAGTTCGAATCCGGACGAGGCGGCATGGAACCGGGCCAACAGCCTGGCGGTGGAGGCCAGGGCCTGGTCCGATTGGGCCCAGCGGGGGAAGGGGGGACACGGAACGTCCCCCTCGATGAACACCAAACGCTCGCGTCCGTCGGGATCGATTCCGATCGGTTCGGGCACCCCCAAGAATCCGTTGGCCCGCACATGACGGAGCAGCCGGTGGACGAGCGGGGTCTGACGACTCGATGGTCGGAGAACGTGCGGGCCGACCCTGACCACGGACCCGGCGTTGGCTACCCCGCCCTGGAGGATCTCCTCGTTCACATCCCGAAGCTACCCTTCACGCCGCCCGTGCCAGAGGGGATACTGGTTGGATGCGCACCACACCGCTCATCGGCACGAAGGCTTGGTTCGGACCCCGTCGGTTCGGCTGGGGCCTGAGTCCGATCACTCCCGAAGGTTGGATCGTGGCGGCGGGCTTGGTGGCCGTCGGGCTGGTGACCCGTCGGAGGTGGCCGGACAAGCCCCTGGCCCGTATTGCCCCGACCATCGTGCTGGTGCTCATCAGTGTGGCCAAGGGGACGTCGCCCGGCGGAAAGCAGGCCCGATCCGTGGTGATGGCGGCCAGGGGAACGGACGGCCCGGACTGAGGGCAGGGAGCAGGCGCCTTCGGTCCCTCGCCAACCCCCTGCTCGTCCGGACCAGGGGGTGGAGCCCGAGTCCGGGAGGCACGGCTCGAGCCGGCTCCCCCAGTCAGGCCGCTTCGTCGAAGCCCATCAGGCGGTTCAGGTTGCCTCCCATGACCTTGCGGATCGCTTCGTCGGGAAGGCCCTCCAGGTCGTCCACGAAGGTGATCGGGTCGGCCATGCCCTCGGGGTGCGGGAAGTCCGAGCCGAACAGCACCCGCTCCGCCCCCAGGAGGTCGATGAGACCCTTCGGGTCCTCCTCGTGGAACGGGTGCACGTAGATGTTCCGCTTGAACACCTCGACCGGGTTCTCCTCAAAGGCGTTGGGCGCGTGGACCCAGGCGTGCTCCATGTCGGCCAGCAGCGGACGGACCCAGTTGCTCCCGTTCTCCACCGGGGTGAACTTGAGGCTCGGGAAGCGGGAGCAGAGTCCGTGCCCGACCAACGAGGCCACCGTGTCGATGATCGGTCGACCCTGGTGCCCGGTGATGGCCTGGAATCCGGAGCCGCCCTTGAACGGGGTCATCTCACCGTCGCGGATGCCCTCCCACTCGTTGGCATAGCGCTGGTAGCCGCTGTCGGAGGCATGCATGCCGACCAGCAGGTCGGCCTCGGCCACCTTCTCCCAGAACGGGTCGAACTCCCGGAGGGCCGGTGACCGCGGACCCATGTAGCCCCAGGCAGGAGCGGGCCGGATGAGCAGGATGCGGGCGCCCCGCTCCATCACCCAGTCCAGCTCCTCGATGGCCCGGTCCACGATGCCCAGGTGGATGATCGGGGTCGGGAACATCCGGTTCTCGTAGTTGAAGGTCCAGTGTTCGTGCATCCACTCGTTGAGGGCGTGGACGACGGCGTGAACCGCGGGGGGGTTGTCCCGCATGCGCTCCTCGAGCAGGCTCGCCAGGGTGGGCCACATGAGGGCCCGGTCCAGTCCCAGCTCGTCCATCAAGGCCAGCCGCGGCTCCGGCTCGGAGAAGGCGGGGGGGAGACGATGGCTCGGCCCAGGATCTCCCGGCGGGACTTTCCATCGGGGTTCCCGCTCCGGAAGTACTCCTCCTGCGCCCCGGGGGCGGCCACTTTTTCGAAGGTCGGGTTGGGGATGTAGTCGCTGATGACGTTGTTGACGGCAATCTTGGTCCGGCCGTCGACCTGGACGTACTTGATCAGGCCGGCGTACTCCTTCGGCAGGTACTTGGTGAAGGCATCCGTGCGTCTCGTACATGTGGTTGTCGGCGTCGAAGACCGGGTAATCGAGCTTGCGTGACGGCATGGGCTTCGCTCCTTCTGGTACACGGCGGTCGCGTCACCGCGGGGTGCCTCGGTTAACAGTCGTTTTCCAGCACTTTACCAGCACCGCCTCGCGGGAGGTCAACGACGTCCGCGGGCCGCTCCCGGGAAGCGGTTCCCGGCGAGGGGGAGGGACCGTCACCCCGGTCGGTCGCTGGCCTCGAGCAGCCGCTGGAGATGGGCCAGGCTCCGGTCGATGGCCAGTTCGTACCCCTCGTCCTCGACGGCCCGGCCCAGGATCTCGACCTCGTAGGGTCCCTCGAACCCGGTGGCGGCGCAGGCGGCCAGCAGGTCGGCCAAAGGCAGCTCCCCGTCACCGGGGACGAGTCGTTCGAGCACCGGGCCGGCGAAGTGGAGGTCGGCCACCTGCACCACCGCCAGCCGGCCGCCCGCTTCGGCCAGCAGGGAACCGAAGTCGTGTTCCCACCAGAGGTGGGCGGTGTCCACCACCAGACCCAGGTCCAGCTGGGTGCTCACCCGGAGGCCGTCACGCAGGCTGTGGGCCAGACCGACGTGGGCGAACTGGGGCCGGGTGGGTTCGAGGGCCACCGACACGCCCGAGCCCCGGGCGGCCCGGGTCACCGGTTCGACCGCCCGGGCGAACCGCTCCACCGCCCACTCGAAGGGGCGGCCCCGTCCGGTGCCCCCGGTCGTCTGGAGGGTGCGGGCCCCCAGACGGGCCCCGGTCTCCACGGCCTCCACCATGGTCTCGCGCACCCGGTTCCACCCGGCATCGTCGGTGAGGTCGAAACTACAGCCGGGCAGGATCCCGTCCACGGTCAGGCCCCGGTCGCCGATCTCGGCCACCGCCCGGTCGGCGCCGGCGGCCACCAGCTTGGGGAGGAGCACGCTGACCCGGCCGATACCCAGGCGCTCGTAGCAGGCCAGATCCTCGGCCAGGGTCCAGTGCCGGCTGGAGAAGGCGTTGACCGACAGGCGGGGGTCCCATCCGCCGTCCGGCGTCATCGGGCTCCGGTCCCCGCCAGCAGAGGGCGCACCTGCTCGGCCAGAGCCACGCAGTGCCCCACCGGGTCGTCCAGGGACAGGCCCAGGTGGGGCAAGTCGAAGTACTCGACGCTGAACCGGCCCTCATAGCCCCGGTCCACCAGGCCACCGATGACGGCGGCGAAATCGACGTCCCCGGGCTGGTCGGGATGGAGCTGGGGATGGCCCGGTCTCGCCTGGCGCAACTGCACGTGGCCGGCCAGGTCGGCCACCTCCAGGGGGTCGTAACCGCAGCACACCGCCCACCCGGTGTCGAGGGTGATGGTCAGTCCGGGGACGGCATCGCACATGGCCCGGACGGCCGCCACGTTGTCCAACAGGGAGCGGGGTCCCGGCTCGACCCGGAGCTCAGGCTGCGACGACAGGAGGGCGACCCCTTCGTCCCAGGTGCAGCCGCGGGGCGGCAGGCAGGTGCAGTCGGCCCGGGGCCGTGCTCCCACCCGGTCCCCGACCGGGAGGGCCAGGGGCTCCTCGCTTCCGTCGACCTGGCGATCCAGTCCGATGTCGAGATGATCGAACCCCAGCGCCGCGGCCCGTCTGGCTGCCTCCGGGTAGGGGCAGTCGAGTCCGAAGGCGACACTCACGATGCCCAACCGGCCACTCGACGCGGTCGGTGGCGGCATCACACTGCTCATGGGGGGTGCCTCACTCCGGCGCACGGCGCCGCTTCGGGTCTGGCCGGCCGGAGGTTCGTCCAACGACCGGACCGGCGGGGCCGATCCTACCGACCGGCCCCGGACACCGCGGGTCCTCCGTGACCCCGACCGCCCACCGGGCGCCACCGTCCCGGCAGGGGAAATACCCGCTCAGGTAGGCTTTTCGGGTGAACGCGAAATCCTCGGCCGTCGCCCCTCCCCCTGCCCCCGACCCCGAAACCGATTCGGATGAGGGGCCGTCCGAAGTCGACCTTCTCATCGAGGCCACCTGGATGGTGGCCGCCCAGTCCGGCAACATCGAGCCTTCGGTCCGCGACATTCTCCAGTACGCCGGGCTGTCCACCAAGGCCTTCTACCGGCACTTCAAGTCCAAGGACGAGTTGCTGTTGGTGGCCCTGGACCGGGGGGCCGCCGTCCTGGTCGAGTACCTCGAACACCGTATGGCCGAGCGACCTGAACCGCTGTCCAGGATCGCGGCATGGATCGAAGGCTGCATGCGCCAGACGGTCAACCCCTCGGCGGCCCGTCGGTCGCTGCCCTGGACCCTCGGGTTCGGCCGGATCGCCACCGCCTTCCCCGAGGAGTTCGACCGCAACCAGGCGAGCATCATGGCCCCGCTCCAGCGGGAGATCGAGGGTGCCGTGGCCGATGGCACCGGCTGCAGCCCCGATCCCGCCCGCGATGCCCGGCTGATCTTCGGGTACACCATGTACACCGTACGGACCCACTTCATCAACAGCTCGGTCCCCAGCGCCGAGGCCATGTTCCACCTGGTCGACTTCGCCCACCGGTCCCTCGGGGCCGGATCGCCGCGCTGACCTGCGCACCCCTCAGAGGTGGAGGGACCTCCCGATGATCTCCTTCATGATCTCGGTGGTCCCCCCGTAGATGGTGGTGACCCGGGCATCGGCGTAGGCCCGGCCGATGGGGTACTCGCTCATGTACCCGTAGCCCCCGTGGAGCTGCAGTCCGCGGTCGGTCACCCGCTGCTGGAGCTCGGTGCACCACCACTTGGCCATGGCCGCCCGCTCGGGCGGCAGCTCTCCCCGGCCGAACTCCTCCACGCAGGCGTCGACGAACGCCGCCGCCACCTCGACCTCGGTGGCCAATTCGGCCAGTAGGAACCGCGAGTGCTGGAACGAGCCGATGGACTGACCGAAGGCCGTCCGCTGCCGGCAGTACTCGAGGGTCAGGTCGAGAGCGAAGCGGGACGCCGCCACTCCGGACACCGCCATCGACAGCCGCTCCTGGGGCAGGTTGTGGACCAGGTGGGCGAAGCCCTGGCCCTCCACCCCCAAGAGGTTGTCGGACGGGACCACCACGTCGTGGAAGAACAGCTCGGCGGTGTCCTGGGAGTGCAGTCCGATCTTGTCCAGGTTGCGGCCCCGCTCGAAGCCGTCCATCCCCCGCTCCAGCACCACCAGGCTGATCCCACGGTGCTGCTGGGCGGGATCGGTCTTCGCCGCCGTGACCACCAGGTCGGCGTTGATGCCGTTGGTGACGAAGGTCTTGGACCCGTTGACCACGTACCCGTCGCCGCTGCGGATGGCGGTGGTGGTCATCGAAGCCAGGTCACTTCCCATGCCCGGTTCGGTCATGGCGATGCCGATGATCCGCTCCCCCGAAACGATCCCCGGCAGCCACCGCCGTCGCTGTTCCTCGGTGCAGTAGGCGAGGAAGTACGGCAGCACGATGTCGTTGGTGAGGGTGACTCCCAGACCCACCCCGTTGCACCCTGAACCGTAGAGCTCCTGGTTGACCACCACGTTGTACCGGAAGTCGTCCACCCCTCCACCGCCCAGGTCGGCGGGGACGGCCATGCCCAGCAGTCCGGTCTGGCCCGCCTTGGCGAAGAGGTCCCGGTCCACGATGCCGGCCCGCTCCCACTCGTCGACGTGGGGGAGGATCTCCTTGGCCACGAACCGCCGAACGGTCGAGCGGAACTGGTCGTGTTCGTCGTCGAAGATCTGCCGCGCCATTGCGACTCCTCCATCGGGTCGGTCCGTTGTGGCGTCCCCGGTGGACGCCACGGGTCGGATCTCGGTGCCTGCGGTCCATCGGCCGCACGCAGGATGTCAGTCGAGCAGTGCGTTCCGCCAGCCCGGCGAGGCCGAGGTGCCGCCTCGGGCCACCGCCGCCCCGATGTAGTTGCGTTGGGCCTCGATCGTGCCGGCCCCGATGCACAGGCCCCGGATGTCGCGGTAGGCCCGCTCGAGCGGGTACTCCCGGCTGTAGCCGTAGCCGCCGTGGATCTGCATGGCTTCGTCGCACACCAGTTTGGCGGCCAGGTTGGCCGCGGTCTTGGCCATGGCGGTCTCCAGGGCCGGCGGGGTGCCCCCCGGGCCGGCCAGCCGCACCGCCCGGGCCAGCAGGAGCCGGGCCCCCTCGAGGGCGGTGGCCATGTCGGCCAGCTTCCACTGCAGACCCTGGAGCTGGGCGATGGGCCGGCCTCCGACCACCCGGTCGCGCATGTAGCGCACGGCGTGCTCGAGGGCCCCCTGGGCCGCACCTACGCACATGGCGGCGTTGCCGCACCGCTCGTGGTTGAGGTGGGACAGCAGCAGTTTGAAGGCCTCGGTCGAGCCGGGGTCCCCGGCCACCAGCACCTCGTCCTCGGTGACCTCCACTCCGTCGAAGGCGATCTCCGACTCGGTGGCGGCGTGGATGCCCATGCCCCGGTGCCGGCCGGTGAGCGAGAGTCCCTCCCGGTCCATGGGGACGACCACCGCACCGATGCCCTTGGCGCCTTCGCCGCCCGGCCACCGGCACCAGACCAGCACACCCGAGGCCATGTGGCCCAGGGTCGAGTAGTTCTTGTACCCGTTGAGCCGCCACCGGCCCGGGCCGTCGGCGACCAGCGCCGTCCGCATCTCCTGGACCGCCGAGCCGGCATCGGGCTCGGTGATCCCGATGCTCACGATGGCCTCGCCGTCGGCGACCGGGGGCAGCCAGCGGTCCTTCAAGGCCGGGCTCCCCAGGTGCTCGATGCCCCGCGGCGGACCGTTGAAGGCCAGTTGGCAGCAGATGGCGGTGGAGACGTCGAAACGGGCCACCTCCTCCAGGACGATGGAGGCCTCGACGTCCCCCAGTCCGAGGCCGCCCCACTCCTCGCCGACGGTCACCCGGAAGAGGTCGGCCGCGGCGAGGGCCTTCACCGCGTCGTGGGGGAACTCGCCGGTCTCGTCTCCGGCGGCGGCCGACGGGGCCACCTCGCGCACCGCCACCTCCCGGGCCAGCAAGCGGAGCGCAGCCTGATCCTCGGTCTCGGCCATCGGATCGGCCCCGTGGGCTCCTGCCATGCGTCACCTCGTTCGACGTTCTGGCCCCACTGCGCGGTGGGGTGGTTCCGCCAATAGTATCGGCAGCCGGCCACCCACCCCGGGTGGTGCGGACGATGGGAGAGACGATGCTGTTGGAAGGACGGGTGGCCGTGGTCACCGGAGCTGGGCGGGGCATCGGCCGCGAATTCGCCCTGGCGCTGGCCGATGAAGGGGCCGCCGTGGTGGTCAACGACATCGGAGTCGGCCTGCGGGGCGACGATCTCGGCGAGGACCCGGCCAGCGACGTCTGCGCCGAGATCGTGGGCAACGGCGGACGGGCCGTCCCGGCCCACGAGTCGGTGACCGACTTCGACGCCGCCGGTCGGATCGTGCAGACCGCACTGGACACCTTCGGACAGATCGACATCCTGGTGAACAATGCCGGGATCGTCCGGGACCGGACCCTGGTCAAGATGGATCCCGACGACTTCGACGCGGTCATCGCCACCCACCTGAAGGGCACCTTCAATTGCACCCGGCACGCCGCGGTCCCGATGAAGGAGGCCGGCTACGGGCGGATCGTCAACATCACCTCGTCGGCCGGGTTGCGCGGCAATTTCGGCCAGACCAACTACGCCGCGGCCAAGGCCGGGGTCATGGGGATGACCTTCGTCTGGGCCCTGGAGCTCGGGCGCTCGGGCATCACCGTCAACGCCATGGCCCCGGCGGGGGCCACCCGGATGACCGCCAACCTGTACGCCGAGGGCGAGGAGCCTCCGGCCAGCCTCGACCCCGCGCTCAACACCCCGATCGTCACCTATCTGGCCTCCGAGCGAGCCGCCGGGGTGAACGGCCAGTTGTTCGGCCGATCCGACTGGGCTTTCACCCTCTTCCAGCACCCCAAGCAGATCGCCTGGATGGATCGCGCCGGTGGCTGGGACGTGAACAGTCTGGCCGACGAGTTCGACGGGATGTTGGGCCAGCACCTCCAGCCGGTGGGGATGGTGATGCCCGGTGGCCTGAGCCAGGACTCCGCTCGCACCTGAGCGGGCGGCGCTCCGTCACCCGATCGGGCCGAGCGGCACCGAACCCGGGGGCGAGGGAGGCCGGCCGGACAGGATCAGGCGGAGAGCTCCGAGCCCACCACGCTCACGAAGCTCACGCACTCCCCGGGCCCCCCGCCCAGGTTGTGGGTCAGACCCAGCGTCCGACCACCCTCGGTCACGGTGCGGATCTGACGGTCGGCGGGAGCCTTCTGGCGCAGCTGCAGCCAGCACTCGAACATCATGCGCAGCCCCGAGGCCCCGATGGGATGCCCGAAGCTCTTCAGGCCCCCGTCGGGGTTCACCGGCAGGTCGCCGTCGAGGTCGAAGGTGCCGGCCAGGACCTCCTTCCACGCCGTGCCCCGGTCGGCGAATCCCATGTCCTCCATCAGGACCAGCTCGGTCGGGGTGAAGCAGTCGTGCACCTCGGCCATGGCCAGCTGGGCGCGCGGGTCGGTCACCCCGGCCTGCTGATAGGCGTCCCGGGCCGACCGGACCACCTCCTCGAAGGTGGTGTAGTCGTACTCGGGGTCGATGGGGCCGGCGGCCGGGCCGGCCACGAAGCTGAGCCCCTTGACGTAGAGGGGCGCATCGGTGTAGCGGTGGGCGTCCTCGGCCCGGCACACGATGGCCGCGGCGGAACCGTCGGAGACCCCACTGCAGTCGAACACGCCGAGGGCCCCGGCCACCCGGGGCGACTTGGAGATGGTCTCGAGCGAGACCTCCTTTTGGAACTGGGCCCGCGGGTTTCGGGCCCCGTTGTAGTGGTTCTTCCAGGCGATACGGGTCAGAACGTCCTTCATCTCCCGCTCGTCCACCCCGTACTTGTGGGCGTAGGAGGGGGCGAGGAAGGAGAACGTGGCCGGCGAGGTCAGCGAGTCGCGGGTGCCGTCCCCGACCTGGTGGATGCCGGTCAGCCCCGAATAGCCCGAGTCTTTGAGCTTCTCCACCCCGGCGGCCATGGCCACGTCGTACGCTCCGGAGGCCACGGCGTAGCAGGCGTTGCGCAGGGCCTCCGAACCGGTGGCGCAGAAGTTCTCCACCCGGGTTACCGGCTTGTAGTCCAGCTTCAGCGGTCGCGACATGGTAAGCCCGGAGTTGCCGGCGCCGAGGGTCCCGAGCCAGAAGGCGTCGATCGTGTCGATGGTCACCCCAGCCGAGGCCAGTGCCTCCTGGGTGGCGTCGATCAGCAGGTCGTCGGCGCCCTTGTCCCACAGCTCGCCGAAGGACGTGCAGCCCATGCCGATGATCGCCACCCGGTCTCGGATTCCGTGACTTGCCATGGCTAGACCTCCCTGGTCGCTGTCGCCGGGGCCGACGCGACCGGTCCATCGTCCACCGTGCGCGCCTTCCAGAAGTAATTGTGCATGCCATCGGCGGTGTAGAAGCGCCGGAAGGTCATCCGGACCCGGCTGCCGATGGACACGGCGTCGGGGTCCGAGTCGGTGAGCTCGCAGCGGTACCGACCGCCACCGTCGAAGTCCACCACCACTCCGATGGTCGGAGGGCTCAGGCTGAAGGCCAGGTAGTCGATGGTCAGGGTGGCCACCGTGCCGGGCGTGTCGGCCAGGCGCTCGGTCTCCATCTGGTCGACCGACTTGCACCGGAGGCACACCCGGGCCGGCGGGAGGTGGCGGAAGGCGCACACCAGGCAGCGGCTGGCGGCGAACCCGTACTTCCACTCCTCGGTCCGCAGCATGTTGGGCGCCCCGGGCCGGGTGGGTTCGGGCCGCCGGGGTGGCTCGCGGTGGAGCTGCCCCCGCCAGGTCAGGAAGGCGGCGTAGGACAGGTCGGTGCGTCCCGAGGCCACCTGGTCGGCCACGGTGGCCACGCCGGCCCGGCGCTGGGCTTCCTGTCGGGCGGGCAGTGCGTCGGTGAGGCGCCAGACCTGGGCGTCGGCCCCGTCGGCCAACTGCAGGGTCACCACCACCTGGCCCGGCTCGCCCCGCTCCAACACGTCGGCCAGACTCACCCCCACCTCGGCGGCGCCCAGGTTGCCGACCGTCGAGCTGTGGTCCGGGACGAGGGCCGCGGCATCCACCCCGAGCGAGGCGCGGGTGGCCCGCACCGCCCGTGGGTGCAGGCCGGTCACGGCCAGGTGGTCGACGGCCCCCACCGTGAGTCCGGCGGCCTTCAGGGCGTCGGCGAAGGCGGCCTGGGCCAGGGGCAGATAGGCCTGCTCGCCGAAGCGCTCCTCCCACTGGTGGGAGCTGTCCTCACCCGGGACCCGCCAACGGTCGAGGAACTCCTCGCTGGCCGAGGCCGAACCCACCAATTCGGCCACCGCTCCGTCGGGGACCAGGGTGAAGGCCACCGCCCCGTCGCCCGACTCCCGCTCATCGGCCCCGCCGGGCTGGCCGGTCCGGAGCTCGGCGATGACCGCCAGACTGGGACCTCGGGGGACGGCGTCGAGGGCCGCGGTCAGCGCCGCCGCACCCGATCGGACCGAGCCCACCAGATCGTAGGCGCCGGTTCGCTGGGGCAGGCCGAGGGCCGCGTGGATCACGCCGGCGTTGGTCTTGTCCTGGTAGGCCGGCTCCGGGGTGGAGAAGTACAGCCGCTCCGGCGTCGACCCGCCGGGCACGGCCAGGGCGCCCCGAGCCGCCTCCACCCCGAGGGTGGTGGTGTCCTGGTCGTAGGAGGCCACGGATCTCGACCCGCGTCCGGATGGGCTGCCGAGGGCCAGGCCGATGGCCTTGCGTTCGAGGCGCCAGTAGGGGAGGTAGACCCCCCATGAGCCGATACCCGAAGTCATCCGTGTCCTCGTTTGCCTTCCCTCAGTCCCTCAGTCCCTCAGTCGCCCCTCGGTCGCCACGGTCCCGCCCCGCCGGGAAGCTGGGTCCACTCCGCCTCCGATGATACGGGACGCGTGGGCGACACCGGCAATCGGACCGCGCCAGCCGGGTCCGTTCAGAACTTCGAGCGCCCGCCCTCGGCGGGCCGCTGACCCTCGGGGAAGGACCGGACCATGTTGTCCTGGACGAACGAGCCCACCAGGCGGCCCGCCGCGCTGAAGATGTTGGCCCGTCCATAGGTCCGGCCCCCGCCGGCGAAGGGGCTCTCATGGACCAACAGGTGCCACTGTGCGGCGTCGATCGGCTCGTGGAAGGTCAGGGTGTGGCTGAGCACGCTGGTGGAGATGGCGGTGTGGGACATCGATTGACCGATGCCGGGGTGGGGACGCATGGCCGTCCCGATCAGGAAGCCGTCGGTGGCGTAGGCCAGGAGGGCCTGGGCGGTCGCCCCGGTCGCCACGGCCTCGGGGAAGCGCACCCACACCAACAGCTCGGCCGGCCCCACCGCTTCGGGGTCGGCGATGTCCACCCCGTCGACCACCCGGACCTCCCAGAACCCGCCCTCACCCCCCGAGGCCGGGGCATCCTCCGGGGCGCCCACCTCGGGGGCCTGGGCGGCATGGCGGATCAGGTCGGGCTCGACGTCGGTCAGGAGGGCGAGCGACCGGGCGCACAACCGATCACCCTGGCGGACGGTCACGGTGGCACTGGCCAGGGCCCGGCCCACGTGCATGGCCTCGACGTCGATGTCGAGTGGCGTGTCGAGGGCGCCCCCCCGGGCGAAGATGGTATGGATCGACTTGAGGACCTTCCCGGCGTCGATGGTCGAGGCCGCCACGATGGCCTGGGCCAGCAGCTGGCCTCCGTAGACCACGCTCCCGTAGCCGGTCTCGAAGTTCCGGGCCCGGAACCGACCCTCCCCCACCGGCTCGAGCTCGAGCACCTCCATCAACCGAGACAGCTCCGACATGAGAGGGCCTGCTTTCCGGGGCCCCATGCGGTCGGTCGAGGTCCGGTACCTACGACGACGTCCCGGGCCGGCCGGGACGAGGGCGCCTCGGGCAGGGAGTCTGTCACGGTCCCGGCCATGCCTGCACGACCCGGCACCCGACCGGTTTCGCCGCCGCGCCGCTACGGTGAGGCGGCCCCCAAGCCAGGAGACGCCATGCCGCTCGAGCCCGATGTCGCCGCCATCGTCGATCTGATGCACGGCCCTGAGGTCCCGCCCATGGAGACGCTTCCGGTGGCCGAGGTTCGGGCCACCACCGAGGCCGCCGCGGCCCTGTCGCCGGACCGAGGGGCCGACGTGGCCTCGGTGACCTCGGTCGAGATCGGGGGGGTGCCCTGCCTGGTGGTCCGACCGCACGCCACCGGGACGCTGCCGGTGCTGGTCTGGTTCCACGGCGGCGGCTGGGTGATCGGCAGTGCCGGGATGTCCCTCCACACCGCTCGCGACCTCGCCGCCGGGGCCGGGTGCGTCGTGGTGGTCCCCGAGTACCGTCTGGCCCCCGAGCACCCCTTCCCGGCGGCCTTCGACGACGCCCTGGCGGTCACCTCCTCCACCCTCCGACGGGCCACCGAGTGGTCGGGCGATCCGGGCCGGGTGGCCGTGGGCGGGGACTCGGCCGGCGGGAACCTGGCCGCCCTGGCCGCCCTGGCCCAGCCGGGTCTGGTCTTCCAGCTGCTGGCCTACCCGGTCACCGACGCCACCATGACCCATGACTCCTACGCCATCGCCGACAACGGTCTGTTGACCGCATCGATGATGCGGTGGTTCGTCCGGTGCTACGTCGGTGACGGGGACCGGACCGACCCCCGGGTCTCCCCCCTCTTCACGTCGGCGGAGCAGCTGGCCTCGGCCTGCCCCGCCCTGGTCCTGGTGGCCGAGTACGACCCGCTGCGCGACGAGGGCGAGGCCTACGCCGCCCGCCTGGAGGAGGCCGGCGTGCCCACCGAGCTGGTCCGCTTCGACGGCCAGACCCACGGGTTCCTCAGCCTGGCCGGGGTGATCCCCAGTGCCCGGCCCTGCCTGGACCTGGCCATCGACCGGCTGCGGCGGGCCCTGGGCGCCCACTCGCCGTGACCACCGAGATCGAGGAAGGTCCGACCTGGAGAGCTCAGTCCGGATCGGCTCGCATGGCCCGCCGGAGTGCCACCGAGGCCCCGCCCACCCACGCCCCCGTTCCGGCGCGGACGGAGGCCAGCCCCCCGTCGCTGACCCCGTAGACCTGCCGGGCGTTGTGGCTGAGGATCTTCTCCTTGGTCTCAGGGCTCAGGGCCGGGTAGCCGTAGCGCTCCTGGAAGGACTCGGGGATCACGAAGGCCCGGAAGGCGTCGATGAGCGGTTGCGGGGAGCCGTACCAGATGGAGTCGGTGCCCCACAGGATCCGGTCGGGCCCGAGGGCCACCAACAACTTTCCCAGGACGTGCGCAGCCTCGGCGGGACGACGCAGCATCAGGAACCAGGTACTGCCCAGCTCGGCGTAGACGTTGCCGCCGGGGCCGATCCCGGCCCCGGCCACGCTGGCCACCAGTCGGTCCACCCCCTGCCCGGCCGGGTCGTAGGGGCCCTCGGTGCCGTGCGGGTTCCGCTCATAGCCCGAGTGGTAGACCACGAAGTCGATGTCGGGAAAGGCCCGGGCCGCTGGTCCCACGTCCCGGGGGGAGGCGGCGGCCACCGAGGCGTCGGGGACCGGGCCGCCCAGTCCCTTGTGGGTGGCCACCACCCGGGGTCCGAGCCGGCGGACATGCTCCAGGAAGGGCAGCCCGACCTCGTCGTCGTCGAGGAACCAGCCACCGGTGGGCGAGGCCGCGGTGGGCGGACCGTGGAGGGTGTAGACCTTCCAGCCGGACGGATCCAGCTGGGCCCGCCATCCGGCCATCTCCTCCAGTTCGGCGGGCCCGAGGTTGGGGTGGACGATGGTGTGGGTCAGCACCCGGCCGGTCCCGGCGTAGCGATCGACGACCTCACGGGCCGCGGCGATCTGCGGATTGGTCAGCACGTTGTCGTCGGCGGCGCCGGGGGTGGAGGTCAAGAGGGCCACGGCGGTCTCGCTGGTCCCGAAGAGCAAGGAGACCCACTCGGCGGCGTCGATGAGCCGGGGGTCCACCCCGCCACCCCAGCGCTCCGGGTCGACCATCTCGAGGAAGCCGCCCAGGGGTGCGGCACTCGGCCGGTCCCAGCGACCCGGGTCGACGAAGTGGGTCTGGACGTCGATCACCGGGGCATCGCCCCCGAACGCCTGCTCGGCCGCGGCGGCGTCGAGCTCGGCGGCCGGGTCCACCGGGTAGAACCCTCCGCCGTGGGCGCGGTCGATGGCCCGGAGGGCCGCGGCCGTACCCCGGCGGTCGAGCAGGTACTCGTCCGGGGCGAGCCCGATCCGCCCGGCCCGGCCGACGAGGTTCTCCGCCAGGTGGGCCGCGGCCCGCTCGTCGCTGGTGGTAGGTGGCAAGGGGTCGAACTCGTCCGTCGACCGGAGGGCCAGGAGCGGACTCGTCGACCGGTCCGTCGTCACCGCTCCGGGGGCATCGTCACCGGTCCGACCTCAGGGCGGCGATCAGCCTGCTCACGTCGCCCAACGACCGGAGGGTGTCGTTCAGGTGGGTGCAGGTGGACGTGCCCTTGAATTCGCGCCGCACCCGGTCGCGCACATCGGTGAGGGGCAGTCCGACCAGGCGCGACGCACTGTCGAGGGCCGCGGGACACTCCATCCACGGCAGGACGTCGGCCCTTGCTCCCACCTCGTCGAACCGCGTGCCGGTGGCATCCAGTCGACCGCTGACCGAGTACTCGTGCACCACGGTCTCCACTCGGTGCTCGTCCACATGGCTGTCCCGGAAATGGACGTCCAGGTGGTAGCCGGCATCCTCGCCGTCGGCCCCTGGGGCCGGAGCCACCACGTCGAGCCGGCGGCGGCGGCGCATCGAATGGGGAGCCAGTGGGTCCAGCCGGTGCCAGGCCCACGGGTCGTCGTCCCGCTCCAGGACCGGGGCCGGGGGCCCGCTGGGCATGGGGACCGAGCCGGTGGATCGGATGGTGACCATCATCGTGGCGTCGTGGGCCCATCCAGCGCACAGGTCGTCCTGGGCCAGCATGATCGCCGACATGTCCGGTCCTCGCCGGCCGGCGTCACCCGCGGGTCCCGTCCCTTCCAGCGCCCCTCCCCGCTGGATGGCGTACCCCGACACCAGGCTGGCCCCCACCAGATCGTCCAGGAGCAGATGGGCCAAGGTGCCGGCGTCCCGCTGATCGGGCATCACCTGGGCCATCGTGGCCCGGAAGCCGGCCCCCACCAGGCACCCCACCAGCCGGTCCAGACCGGGGACCTGCGGCCGGGTCTGGATGGAGACCAGCTGACGGGTGGCCCCGTCGATCCGGGCCGCCATCTGGGCCTCGTCGACCACCGCGGGCGCCCCGTCGAGGCCGGTGCGCAGGTCCCGGGCCCGGGCCGTGACCACCAGGTCGCCCAGCAGTCCGTCGGGTCGGGCCGTGTCGATGGTGGAGGTCCGCCGGACCGAGCCCGGGCGGCGGGCCACCGTGGTGGAAACCGGACGGTGGGGGCCGGCGGCGTCCGGGAGGGTCAGCATCCTCGGCCGTGCTCCCCCGCCGCCACCCCGGCGGCGCTGTCGATGGCGCGGTGCATGCTCGCTCCCTCTTCGGCCCGGGCCCCCGACCACGGCGGGGAGCCCGGGGCTCGACGATACCCGGTGCCCCCGGGACGCCGGCCAGGGCGCGGGTGCGGAGTGCTCATCGGGTGGGGTCCACGAGTACCTTGCCCATGGCTCGCCGTTCGGCCAGCTCGGCCAGGGCCCGGCCCACCTGATCCAGGGGGTAGATCGATGAGATGTAGGGCGCGGCGCGTCCGGTCCGGGCCAGCTCGGCCAGCTCGGCCAGGTCCCGCCGCCGGTCCTCGTCCTGGTGACGGGCGAACCCCTCCATGGTGAACCCGGTGACCACCACCCCCTTCAGCAACACCAGGTTCAGGGGGATCCGGGGGATCTCCCCCGAGGCGAACCCGACCGTCACGAACCGGCCACCCCAACCCAGGGCCCGGAGGGCCTCCTCGGCCAGCGGGCCACCGACCGGGTCCACCACCACCTGCGCCCCACCGCCGGTGATCTCCTTGATCCGCGCCTTCAGGTCCTCGGACCCGTAGTCCACCCCGGCCTCCGCCCCGCGCTCGAGGCACAGCGCCACCTTCTCGGTGGAGGACGCCGCCGCCAGCATCCGGGCCCCGAGGGCCGCACCCAGCTCGACGGCGGCCAGTCCGACCCCTCCGGCGGCCCCGAGGACCACGGCCCACTCCCCCGGCCGGACCCGGGCGACGCTGCGGAGGGCGTGGTACGCCGTGCAGTGGGCCACACCTGAGGCCGCCGCCGTGGCGAAGTCGACGGCGGGGTCGACCGGTTGGAGTGACCCCGCCGCCACCGCGATCCGCTCGGCGAACGCCCCGAACAGGGTCGAACCCATGACCCGGTCCCCGACCGACAGCCCCTCGACGCCGGGACCGACCGCCGACACGGAGCCGGCGAACTCGCTGCCCACGGTGAACGGCACCGGAATGGTGATCTGGTACCGGTCGGCCACCACCAGCACGTCGGGGAAGTTGACGGCGGCGGCGGCCACGTCCACCACCACCTGACCCTCCGACGGCACCGGGTCGGGCACATCGGTGACCACCACCGAGGAGGGTGGCCCGTACTCGAGACAGCGGGCGGCACGCACCAGGGACTCAGGCGTTACCGATGACGTGCTCGAGGTGCTCGGCCAGCTTCCGGCGGGCCTCCTCGCGTTTGGCCGGGAGATGGGCGGTGGGCCACAGCCCCGGCGAGGGCTCGTAGTCCTTCAGGACCTCACGGGCCACCGTGACCTTGTGGACCTCGGTGGGACCGTCGACCACGCTCATGATGGGGGCCATCATCCACATGCTGCCGAACGGCATCTCGTTGGACACCCCGAGGGCCCCGTGGGCATGCATGGAGCGCCACACCGCGTCGTGGGCCACCTTCGGGGTCAGCGCCTTGATGGCGGCGATGTTCTTGCGGGTGCGCCGGTAGTCCTTCACCTGGTCGATCTCCCACGCGGTGTAGAGAACCAGCAGCCGGAACTGCTGCAGCTCGGCGTAGGAGTCGGCGATGTCGCCTTGGATGAACTGTTTGCGGGCGAGCAGGCTGCCCTGCGTCTCGCGACTGAGTACCCGCTCACACAACAGGTCGAGGGCCCGTTGGCAGGTGGCCACGGTGCGCATGGCATGGTGGACCCGACCGCCACCCAGCCGGGTCTGGGCGATGGCAAAGGCCTGGCCCTCCCCGCCCAGCAGGTTCTCGGCCGGGACCCGCACGTCCTCGTAGTGGATGAGGGCGTGCATGGCCTGGTCCTCCGACTCGCCGGCCAGGCCGACGTGGCGCTCCATGTTGACCCCGGGCGTGTCGGTCGGCACCAGGAACATCGAGGCGCCCTGGTAGATGCTCACGTCGGGATCGGTGACGGCCATGACGATGAGGAACGAGGCGGTCCGGGCGTTGGAGGAGAAGAACTTCCATCCGTTGATCACCCATTCGTCCCCGTCCCTGACCGCCCGGGTGGTGAACTGCTGTGGGTCCGAACCCGCCTGGGGCTCGGTCATCGAGTAGCACGAGAAGCACTCCCCGTCGAGCAGAGGCTGGAGGTAGGACTCCTTCTGCTGATCGGTCCCGTAGTGGGCGATGATCTCGGCGTTGCCGGTGTCGGGGGCCTGGGTCCCGAACACGATGGGGGCCCACCCGGACACCCCGAGGATCTCGTTGAGGAGGGCCAGTTTGACCTGGCCGTACCCCTTGCCCCCCAGCTCGGGACCGAGGTGCGCGGCCCACAGGTCCTGGTCCCGCACCTCCTGCTTCATGGGGTCCACCAACTGGCGCAGCTCCCCCTCCAGCGGATGGAACTGCTTGTGGGGATAGAGGATGTCGAGCGGCTCGACCTTGTCTGCTACGAACTGGCGCGCCCAGTCCAACTTCGCTTGGAACTCGGGCTCGGTGGAGAAATCCCAGGCCATGGTCTTCCCTTCTGTCTGCTCTGCCGGTCGGCGGTCAATGTCGAGTCTCGGCGTTGTGGCCGTCTGCGTTGTGGCCGCGTGGGCGCGGGGCCGGCCCCGGACCGCCGGCCACCCCGAGGGCGGAAAGAAATCGCTCGTAGCACTCGGTGATCTCGCGTCTGGCCTCCTCGGGGTCGTCTGCATGGGCCACGTAGAGGGCCGATCCCGCGCCGAGCGCCGACAGCAGGTGGGCCAGCGGCTCGACGGGTTGGGGTTCGAGCACCCCCTCGTCGACCGCGCCGCGCAGATAGTCGGCGATCTTCACGGTGGGACCCCCACCGCGCTCGGCCAGGTTCTTCCACCCGAGCACCGCCGGGCCGTCGATCAGCACGATCTGGCGGTAGGACTCGTTGGTGGAGGCGGCCTCGAGGTAGACCTCACTGTTGGCCCGGAAGAGGGTCCAGGCGCCGGCGTCGGGATCGAGCGAACGGCGCCAGAGCGACCGCACCACCTCGTCGGCCACCTCCTCGTACACCGCCCGGAACAGGTCCTCCTTGTCCCGGAAGTGGTGGTAGAGGGCACCCCGGGTCAGCCCGGCCTGCTGGACGATCTCCTCGGTGCGGGTGGCCTGGAACCCGTCTCGGGTGAACAGTCGCCGCGCCGTGTCCAACAGGGTCCGGCGGGTGTCCTCGACGTGGGCGGCCCGCAGGCCGGAACCCCGGCTGGCCGGGCTGGCGGCATCGGGCGGCGCTTGATTCATGACGTATTTAACATACATAATGTCTGACCGCGGCGCACCCACCCGTCGCACCGCTCGGCCGGAGGACCTTCGGACCAGGCGTTCGGAAACAGGAGACCAGGTCATGGAGGATCTCGACGGGAAGGTGGCCCTCGTCACCGGGGCCAGCCGCGGCGTCGGCGCCGCCACGGCAGTGGCCCTGGCCCGCGCCGGATGCCATGTGGCGTGCGCGGCCCGGGCGACGGCGGCCCAACCCCAACGGACGGCCGGAACCATCGACGAGACCGTGGCCCGGGTGGAGGCGGCGGGCCGGCGGGGCCTGGCCGTACCCACCAATCTGGCCGTCGACGCCGACGTGGAGGCCATGGTGGCCAGCACGGTCGAGGAGTTCGGCCGCCTGGACATCCTGGTGAACAACGCCGCCATCACCTTCATCGGCGACCTCGACATCCCGCTCAGCCGCTACGACCTGGTGATGCAGGTCAACCTGCGGGCCCCCATGATCGCCATCCGCCAGGCCGCACCGGTGATGCGCAAAGGAGGCGGCGGCGTGATCGTGAACGTCTCCTCGGTGGCGGCCATGTTCCCCCACCCTTCGCTCATGGCCTACGGCATCTCGAAGATCGGACTCGAGCGGCTCACCGTGGACGCCGCCGCGCAGTTGGCCCCGTCCAGGATCGCCGTCAACTGCTTCCGGATCGACCTGGCCGTGGCGTCCGAGGGGTTCGTGGCCAACACCCCGGGGGCCGACCACTCCAACTGGGAGCCCTCCGAGGTGGCCGCCGAGGGCATCGTGTGGATGGTGGGCCAGCCTCCGGCCTACTCCGGGCGCCGCGAGTCGATGTTCGCCCTCCGCCAACGCGAGGGCATCATGGCCTCCCGGGTCCCCCGACCTCCCACCCAACCCCCGCCAGTGGAGCTGTTCGACGGCCTGGTCGAGCTCACCGAGACCAGTTTCGAAGAGCCCTACCCCGACGACCAAGACCAAGGAGCCTGACCGGATGCCCAAGCGAACCCCCGAGGAAGATGAGGCCATCCGGATCCGTACCGCCGGACTGGTCGACGAGGAGCGACTCGGGCGTTGGATGGACACCCAGGACCTGCCGGGCGAGGGGGAGCCGGTCACTTCGTCCTTCATCAGCGGCGGTGCGTCCAACGAGATCTTCGAGATCGCTCGCGGCGACTTTCACGCCGTCCTCCGTCGCCCGCCCCGGATCGTGCCCAAGGGCAGGAACGAGACCATGCTGCGCGAGTACCGGGTGCTTCACGCACTCAACGGCACCGACGTGCCCCATCCCGAGGCCTACGCCGCCTGCGACGACGACTCGGTGATGGGATCCTCCTTCTACCTGATGAGCCTCGTCGACGGGTGGTCCCCGATGAACATGGACGGCTGGCCCGCACCGTTCGACCGCGATCTGGAGGCCCGCTACGGACTGGGTATCCAGCTGGTGGACGGCATCGCCCGGTTGGCCCGGGTGGATTGGAGAGCCCTGGACCTCGAGGGGTTCGGCAAGCCGGAGGGCTTCCACGACCGGCAGGTGGACCGCTGGATGGCCCACCTCAACGCGGTCCAATTCCGCGACATCCCCGGCCTCGACGTGGCTGCGGAGTGGCTCCGCAGCCACAGGCCCGGCCACTGGGAGCCGGGCATCATCCACGGCGACTACCAGTTCGCCAACGTGATGTTCGCCCACGGCGCCCCGGCCCGCCTGGCGGCCATGGTCGACTGGGAGATGTCCACGGTGGGCGACCCGTTGCTCGACCTCGGCTGGGTGATGATGGGGTGGAGCGACCCCGGCGAGGACCGGACCAAGGGATATGTCGATTCGACCGGCATGCCCAGCAGCGCCGAGGTGCTCGACCACTACGCCACGGTCAGCGGGCGCAGCGTGGACGAGATCGACTACTACGTGATCCTGGCCCGGTTCAAGCTGGCCATCGTCTTGGAGGCCGGCTATGCCCGGGTGGTCGCCGGGGAGGCCGACAACCCCGCCATGGCCGCCTACGAGTATGTGGTGCTCGACACCATGGCCGCCGCCGCGGAGCTGGCCTCCACCACCACGCTCGGCCGGTAGGCCACGTCCGCACCGACCGGATGGTCCCCCGCCCACCGGTCCCCGAGACCCGGGAGGCGCCACCATGAAGATCGGACTCTCGCTGGGCCAGCTCCGGCCCAGCCTGTGGACCGAGTTCACCCGGGAGGCCGACCGCCTGGGTTACGAGTCGGTCTGGATGCCCGAGCACCTGGTGCTGCCGGCCCGGTTGGACGGCAGCCCGTTCGCCGAATCCGACCACCCGCCCATCCCGCCGGAGGTGCCCGTCTTCGACGTCTTCACCTATCTGGCCTTCCTGGCCGGCCAGACCGACCGGATCCGCTTCGGGACCCAGGTCTACAACATCGGTCTCCGCCACCCCTTCGTGGTGGCCCGGGCCGTGGCCACGCTGGACGTGGTGTCGAGGGGCAGACTCGAGTTCGGTGTCGGCGCCAGCTGGCTGGAGGCCGAGTGGGACGCCGTCGGCCTCGACTTCGCCACCCGGGGCCGGCGCGTCGACGAGTCGATCGGGGTGTGCCAGCGACTGTGGAGCGAGCCCCTGATCGAGCACCACGGGGAGTTCTTCGACTTCGGCCCGGTGATGTTCGAGCCCAAGCCGGTGCAGTCCCCGTGGCCGGCCCTCCACATCGGCGGCGACGGGCCTGCCGCCCTACGACGCGCCGCCACCGTCGGCGACGGCTGGATCCCCATGAACCATTCGCTCGAACAGATCCCGGCCGATGCGGCCAGGATCGCCCGACTCCGTGAGGACGCCCGGCGGGACGGGGTGGTCGAGATCACCATCGGGGCCAGGGGATCGGGTCTCGACGACCTCCGCCGCCATGCCGAGGCCGGAGTCGGCCGGGTGCTGGTCAAGCCTTGGACCAGCACCAAGGACGCCCTCGACGGTATCCGGCGGTTCGCCGATGACGTCCTTCCCCACATCGTCGACCACCCGGTGGCACCGCCCAGCTGACCGGTCAGGGGACCACGCCCATGCCCCGGAGGCGGTCGAGGACCGACTCGGCGGCCTCCTCGGGGCCGAAGG
The DNA here is from genome assembly GCA_963833585.1 of uncultured Acidimicrobiaceae bacterium. Taxonomy (GTDB): domain Bacteria; phylum Actinomycetota; class Acidimicrobiia; order Acidimicrobiales; family RAAP-2; genus Bog-756. The sequence continues at coordinate 232,324 of CAWHYF010000006.1, forward strand.
TCGTGGTGTCGATCCGCACCTCGGGGGCCTCGGGGGCCTCATAGCGCGAGTCGATGCCGGTGAAGTTGGTCAGCTGGCCGCTTCGGGCCTTGCGGTAGAGCCCCTTCCGGTCGCGCGCCTCGGCGTCGGCCAGGGGCGTGTCGACGTGGACCTCGCAGAACCGGCCCTCGCCGGCCAGCTCTCGGGCCAGCCGGCGCTCGGCCCGGAACGGGGAGATGAAGGACACCAGGACCACCAGTCCGGCGTCGGCCATCAGCCGAGCCACCTCGGCGACCCGCCGGACGTTCTCGATGCGGTCCAGCTCGGTGAAGCCCAGGTCCCGGTTGAGGCCGTGCCGGACGTTGTCCCCGTCGAGCAGGTAGGTGTGCACCCCACGGGAGTGGAGGAGCTGCTCGGTCCGGTTGGCGATGGTCGACTTGCCCGCACCGGAGATCCCGGTGAACCACACCACACCCGACCCGTGGCCCTTCATGGCGCTCCGGGCCCCGTCGGTGACCTCGATGGCCTGCCAGTGGACGTTCTGGGACCGGCGCAGTGAGAAGTGGAGCAGACCGGCCCCCACCGTGGCGTTGGTGAGCCGGTCGATGATCACGAACCCGCCCATGTCCCGGTTGGACGAGTAGGGGTCGAAGGCCACCGCCCGGTCGGTGGTGACGGTGCACACCCCGATCTCGTTCAATTCGAGAGTCCGCGCCGCCAGATGCTCCAGGGTGTTGACGTTCACCTTGTACTTGGGTTGGGAGAAGGTGGCTCCGGCCACCGACGTCGCCAGTTTGATGAGATAGGGGCGCCCCGGGAGCATGTCCTCGCCGTGCATCCAGATGAGGTGGGCCTCGAATTGGTCGGCGATCTCGGCCGGATCGTCGTCGGCGCAGAGAACGTCGCCCCGGCTCACGTCGATCTCGTCATCGAGCACCAGGGTGACCGCCTGTCCGGCGACGGCCTCGTCGAGGTCGCCGTCGAAGGTCGAGATCCGTCGCACCGTGCTGCTCCGGCCGGACGGCAGGGCCCGCACCGACGAGCCCGGTCGCACCGTTCCCCCGACGATCAGCCCCGAGAATCCCCGGAAGTCGAGGTCGGGCCGGTTGACCCACTGGACCGGCATCCGGAACGGAGTGTCGCCGGGGCGGTCCACCACGTCGATCGACTCCAGGTGGGCGAGGAGGGTGGGCCCCTGATACCAGGGGGTGCGGGGACTGGGCTCGATGATGTTGTCGCCCTGCAGTGCGGACAGCGGGATGCAGGTCACCTCCCGCAGGCCGATCTCGGCGGCGAAGGCACGGTAGTCGGCCTCGATGGCTCCGAACACCGCCGCCGAGTAGTCGACCAGATCGAGCTTGTTCACCGCCACCACGATGTGCTCGATACCGAGGAGCGCCACCAGATAGCTGTGTCGGCGGGTCTGGGTGAGCACGCCCTTCCGGGCGTCGATGAGAATGACGGCGGCATCGGCGGTCGATGCCCCGGTGACCATGTTGCGGGTGTACTGCTCATGCCCCGGGGTGTCGGCCACGATGAACTTCCGCTGCTCGGTGGTGAAGAACCGGTAGGCCACGTCGATGGTGATGCCTTGCTCGCGCTCGGCGGCCAGGCCGTCGACCAGAAGGGCGAAGTCGAGGTCACCCCCCTGGGTGCCCACCTGTTTGGAGTCGGCCTCCAGGGCGGCCAGGTGGTCGTCGAAGACCAGGTGCGACTCGTAGAGCAACCGGCCGATGAGGGTGCTCTTGCCGTCGTCGACGCTCCCACAGGTGATGAAGCGGAGCATGCTCTTGTGCTCGTGGAGCGCCAGGTAGGCGTCGATGTCGGTGGCGATCAGGGACTCCCGGGCCAGGGACATCAGAAGTACCCCTCCTGCTTCTTCTTCTCCATCGACCCGGCGGCGTCGAAGTCGATGACCCGGCCCTCCCGCTCCGAGGTGGTGGCCAGCAGCATCTCCTGGATGACCGCGGTCAGGGTGGACGCAGTGCTCTCCACCGCTCCGGTCAGGGGGTAGCAGCCGAGCGTGCGGAAACGGATGCTCCGCAACTCCGGCACCTCCCCATCCCGGAGGGGCATCCGGTCGTCGTCCACCATGATGAGGACGCCGTCGCGTTCGACCACCGGCCGGGGGGCGGCCAGGTACAGGGGAACGATGGGGATCTGCTCTCGCTCGATGTACTGCCAGATGTCGAGCTCGGTCCAGTTGGACAGGGGGAACACCCGCAGCGACTCGCCCTGGTTGTGTCGCACGTTGTAGGCGCGCCACAGCTCGGGCCGCTGCTGCTTGGGGTCCCAGCGGTGCTGGGCCGACCGGATGGAGAAGATCCGCTCCTTGGCCCGCGACTTCTCCTCGTCGCGGCGGGCGCCCCCGAAGGCGGCGTCGAATCCGTGCTGATCCAGCGCCTGCTTGAGGCCCTGCGTCTTCCACATGTCGGTGTGGACCGCCGAGCCGTGATCGAAGGGGTTGATCCCGAGCCGGACGCACTCGGGGTTCTGGTGGACCAGCAGCTCCATGCCGCTGGCGGTCGCCATCGATCTCCGCATCTCGTACATGGCCCGGAACTTCCAGGTGGTGTCGACGTGGAGCAGTGGGAAGGGCGGCACCGAGGGGTGGAACGCCTTGCGGGCCAGGTGGAGCATGACCGAGCTGTCCTTGCCGATGGAGTACAGCATCACCGGGCGCTCGGACTCGGCCACCGTCTCCCGCATGATGTGGATGCTCTCGGCCTCCAGACGCTGCAGGTGGGTCAGTCCGGCCATCAGCTCGCCCTCCCGGTCAGCGGACGCCGGGGCAGCCGGACGACGGTCCGCGCCCAGGGGATCGTGGCGACCGGCTCGGGCCCGGGGTGGCCGTGGACCGCCCGCGGGACCAGCTCGTCGCCGGTGTGCGGGGTGGCCACGGCGTCGAATACTTACAGCTACCGGTGGATCCGTACAAGGCGGGCCGGGTGGTCCGCCCGCCGCCCGCCGCCGGATCAGTCGGCCGCCGGCGGTGATCCACCCCACTCCTTCCGGCGACGACGCAGGCCGTCGAGCAGCAGCTCGAGGCCGAAACCGAAGACTTCGTCGTCGTCACCGAAGGACAGGGTCGACGGATCGTCGGAGGTCGCCGCGGTGGCCAGTTCGGAGGTGACCGCGCCGAAGAGGAGATAGGCCAGGACCCGTTGGGCCCGGTCACTGACCGCGCCGTCGAAGCCGGCCGCCCCCAGGATGTCGGAGATGGCCCGGTACAACCGGATCTCGTTGGGAAGGCCCTCCACCCGGCGCAGCAGGTGCTCGGCCACCCCGGGATAGCCGAGCAGGACCGCCCTCCCCTGTTGGAACAGGGCGGTGAGACGGCGGTCCCAGGGGAGATCGCCGGCCGGGACCTCCAGCTCCCGGAGTACGGCATCGCCGACCAGGTCGAGGAGGGCGCGCTTGCTGGGGACGTAGTGGTAGGCGTTCATCGACGGGCAGCCCAGCTCGACGGCGAGCTTCCGCATGCTCAGGTCGGACAGACCGCTTCGCCGGGTGAGCCGGAGAGCGGCCTCGACCACATCCGCCCGGGTGAGCTCTCCGTACCGCCACCGGCCGGGCCGACCCCGCGCCGGCGCCTCCGGGCCGGTGGTCACCACGGTCGGACCGGACCCAGGGGCTGTCCCGACCTGGGTCCGGTCGGCGGGACGCAGCGGGGCCCCGGGACCGGGTCGGACCCTGCCCGCCACCGTGGCGTCGGCGTCAGGGTCGGTCAGCGCCGCTGCGGCCATAGAGCTCCCTTTTGGCGCACCGGTGCGGAGCGCCAGTTGACTCGAGTTGAACACTGTACGAAACTCGGTCGCCAGCGGCAAGCGCCCCGGGCGAGCCACGTCGAGGGAGCACCCATGGTTGCCGTCACCGAACTCCGGCTCGACCTGACCGAGCCCGGGTTCTATCTCCGACCCGACTACTTCGACGTGTTGGCCGCTCTCCGCGCCGAGGCCCCGGCCTTCCGGACCGAGGACGGCAGTTGGGCCGTGACCCGCTACGACGACATCCGGGCCATCAGCCGCGACCCCGGCCGGTTCAGATCCGGCCGTGGCGTCCTGATCAACGATCCCATGCGCTCGGACGGCTCCGGCGGCCTGAATACCTTCTCTATCCTCCACCTGGACCCGCCGGTCCACGCCCTCTACCGCACCATCGTCAACCGGCAGTTCACCCCGAAGGCCGTCGGCCGGCTCGAGCCCACCATCCGAGACACGGTCCGGTCCGTGCTCGACGCCACCCCACCCGACCGGCCGGTGGACGGGGTGGACGCCCTGGCCTCGGTGGTCCCCATCGTGGTGATCGCCGAGCTGTTCGGCGTGGGCGACGCGGACCGGGAGATGTTCCGGCGATGGTCCGATGCGATCATCGCCGCCCCCGACGCAGGCGGGGACCAGGCGACCGCGGCCGAGTTCGGCCAGATGGCGGAGTTCCTGATGACACACATCGGCTCCCCGGCCACCGAGGGCAACGACCTGCTGAGGATCCTCACCTCGGCGGAGCTCGAGGGCCGGCCGCTGAACCGTGCCGAGGTCATGGGGTTCTGCATGACTCTGCTGGTAGCCGGCAACGAGACCACCCGGACGCTCATCTCGGGCGGCATGGAGGCGCTGCACCAACATCCGGGGCAGCGGGCCGCCCTGGCCACCGACCCCTCCACCCTCCCCGGTGCCGTCGAGGAGCTGCTCCGGTGGGTCACGCCCATCCAGGCCTTCGGCCGGACGGCGGTGACCGACGTCGAGGTGGGCGGTGAGCGGATCGGGCCGGGTGACTTCGTGATCATGCTGTACGCCTCGGGCAACCGCGACGACACCGTGTTCGGTCCGACCGCCGCCACACTGGACGTCCACCGGGCGGTGTCCCCCACCCATGTGGCCTTCGGCTTCGGGGAGCACCTCTGCCTGGGCGCGGCCCTGGCCCGTCTCGAGGCCCGCGTGTTCTTCGAGGAGCTGCTGGGCCGCTACCCCCACTACGACCTGGTGGGGCCGGTGGAGTACCTGCGCTCGACACTGGTCCGGGGGGCGGTGCGGATGCCGATGGTGCTCAGCCCCTGAGCCGATCGGTCGGGCGGCCACGGCGTCGAAAGCGGCGAAGGGTTCGTCGGCCACCTGCTCGCCGTGCGTGATGGTACAGACCCGCCCAGAGGGTCAGGAGTGCGCCGCGCCGCCGTCGGACCCCGTCTGCAGGTGGGACCGGAGAAACGCCAGAACGCCCGCCCAGGCCGTCTCGGCCGAGTCGGGGTCGTAGCGCCGGGTGCGGCAGGGATTGGCGAAGTAGTGCCGCCCCGGCACCACGTGTACCTGGTGCCCGCCCCCGGGTCGGTCCGTGAGCAGGCCTGCGAACCGCTTGACCATCTCGGGCGGGATCAGCTCGTCATCGGCCCCGAACACCGCGTACACCGGGGACCTGAGGGCCAGGACATGGTCCCCCGGGGCCAGGGCCCGCCCGGCGATGGACCCGCCGGGCCAGGGTCGGGAGTAGAACGCCGCCACCGCACCGAGCCCGTGGGGCTCGGAGGCCAGCAGCATGGCGTAACGACCCCCGACCGAGAAGCCCACGGCGCCCAGGCGGCCGGGGTCCACTCCGGGGCGGCGGCCGAGCCAACGCACTGCACCAGCCAGGTCGGAGAGCTGGCGACGGTCGTCCAATCGCTCCAACCAGGCCGTGGTGGCCGCGCTGCTCCGGAGGGGTGGCGCCCCGCCGTAGGGGGCGTAGAGGTCGAGGGCCAGGGCGACGAACCCGGCGGCGGCGAGTCGACCGGCGGCGGCGAGGGTGCCGTTGTCGAGTCCGTCGATCTCGGGCAGCACCACGACTGCCGGCCGGCGGTCGTGGCCCGGAGGGGCGAACAGCTGTCCCGCCAGGGCCCCGTCGACCCCCGGCACCACCACGGGGACCGGAGAGCCTTCGACCATCCCGGCACCCTACCGAGCGGCGGCCGGGAGAGGGTCGCCCCGCCGTGGGCCCTCCGGTCCCGGTAACCTCGCCGGCCATGGAGCCGTCCCTCGGGGTCGACGGGCCGCCGACCATCGGTGCCGGCATGTTCGTGGGCGACCTCGACTTCACCTGCGAGCTGTCCACCGACGGCAGCGCCATGGTCGGACGGGCCACCGTCACCGATGCCCTGCGGTTCCCCGGGTCGGCCCTGGTCCGCCCCTCGGTCCTGGCCACCATCGCCGACTGCGTGGCCGGGCTTCCCGCCTGCCTGGTCACCGCCCCCGCACTGGCCCTGACCCTCGACATCGTGGTCCGGACGGTGGGAGCCCCGTCCGAGGACCAGCTGGACATGACCGTCACCATCGTGAAGCCCGGGCGGCGCACCGTGGCCGGTGAGGTCACCTTCACCGATCCCGCGGACGGATCGTTGCTGGCCCACTCCCACCTCACCTTCATGGCCTCCCCGCGCCCGCAGGACCTTGCGCCACCGCTGTCGGGCGGGATGCGGTCCGACGGCGCCATGCCCATCCCGTTCCCCGACCACGTCGGCATGCGGCGGCCGGCTCCGGGCGTCAGCGAAATCGACCTGGCTCCGTTCGTGGCCCAGGCGTCCGGCACCCTCCAGGGCGGCATCGTGGCCCTGCTGGGTGAGGTGGCCGCCGAGTCGTTGTCCGGACGACCGGTGGTCGACCTCGACACCCGCTACCTCACCGCGGTCCGGGTGGGGCCCGGTCGGGCCACCGCCTCCGCCGTCGGTGCGGACCTGGTCGAGGTGGCGGTACACGATGTCGGCCAGGACCAGCGCCTGGTCGCCCTGATCACGGCGCGGTTGGATCCGCCGAGTCGCTAGCCGGTGGGCGCACCGTGGGCGTGGAGCAGGTCGCCCACGGCGTCACGCAGGAGTCGGCCCAACTGGTCGGAGGGCACGTCGGAGAACACGTCGCCGGCCAACGCCAGCGAGGCCATCACCGCCCCGCATGCACTGGCCATCCGCACCCCTTGTTCGAGTTCGATCGCCGGATTGGACAGAGCCTCTCGGAAGCGGACCTGCAGGTCCTCGTGGTCGGCCTCGTGCCGCTCCTTGTGCAGATGCTCCAGTGCGGCCTGATTCCGCTCATGGAACAGGAAGAGGGCCCGGTTCTCCAGCCTCTGATCGATCCACCGATCCAGGAGCCCGGCCCACGCCTCGGGGGTGGCGTCCGTCTGACTGATCGAATCCAGCGCTTCCCGTCCGAATTCGTGGAGCCGGAGGGGGATGGCCATCAGGATGTCCTCGTTGTCGGGCTCCGCTCGCCGGGCTCGTCCGCCGTCGGGCCTGCTCCCTCCGGATCCACCACGTCCCCGACCTGGACGATCGTTGCTCGTGCCACACTTACCATGCGACAAGTAAGCGGCGTAGCCGGATAGGAACCCACCGATGGCCAGCACCCTGATGATCGAGGCCGACCAACTTACCAAGCGTTTCGGGGAAACCCGGGCGCTCGCCGGCGTCAGTCTCCAGGCGCCCGCCGGCACGATTCTCGGAGTACTCGGACCGAACGGCGCCGGCAAGACCACGGCCGTGCGAATCCTCACCACCCTTGCGCTCCCCGACGGGGGTCGAGCCGCGGTGGCCGGTCACGACGTGGTGCGTCAGGCGTCGGACGTCCGACGATGTATCGGAGTGACGGCGCAGGACGCCACGTTGGACGACGCCCTCACCGGGCGCCAGAACCTGGTCATGGTGGGAGAACTCAGTGATCTCCGTCGGCCGCAGGCCAAGGCCAGGGCCGTCGAGCTCCTCGACCGATTCGGCCTGACCGACGCCGCCGACCGGGTGCTCAAGGGCTACTCGGGAGGCATGCGGCGGCGGTTGGATCTGGCCGCCGGCCTGGTCACCCGTCCTCCGGTCCTGTTCCTCGACGAACCCACCACCGGGCTCGATCCGTCCAGTCGGGCCGGGATGTGGCAGATCATCCGGGAGCTGGTCGCCGACGGGGCGACCCTGCTCCTCACGACCCAGTACCTCGAGGAGGCCGACCAGTTGGCCGACCGCATCGCCGTCATCGACCATGGGTTGGTCATCGCCGAGGGCACTCCGGCGGAGCTCAAGCAGGCCACCGGAGGGACCCGTCTGCACGCCACGCTCACCGCCCCGCACCCCGCCGCCGTCAGCGCACTGCTCCACCTGGTGGACGGTGCGGTGCAGGTCAGCGACGACGGCCGGCAACTGGAGGCGGCCGTGCGCTCCCGAGCCGGGCTCGCCACCGCGGTGGTCCGGGCGCTCGACGACGCCGGCGTGCTGGTCGACGACGTGGAGGTGCGCCAGCCGTCCCTGGACGACGTCTTCTTCGCCCTCACCGGCCGGCCGGCGTCGGACGACATCGGCGTCGAGGTCCCCGGCCTGCAGCTGGAAGGAGCCACGCGGTGACCATGGCGCTGGCACCTCCTTTGGCTTCCGGCCGCTCGTGGTTGGGTGCGAAATTCCGTGACGTGGTCGTTCTGACCCGGAGGAACCTCCTGCACATCGCCCGGGATCCCCTGCAACTTTCCGACGTCACGGTGCAGCCGGTGCTGTTCACGTTGCTGTTCATCTACGTCTTCGGGTCCGGAGTGCCCATCCAGGGAGGCAGCTACAAGGACTTCGCCATCGCCGGGCTGATGCTGCTCAACCTCACCACCTCGGCGATGGGGACCGCAGTCGGTCTGAGCAGTGACCTCACCACCGGAGCCATCGACCGGTTCCGCACCCTGCCGATGTGGAGATCGGCCGTCCTGGTGGGCCGATCCGTCGCCGACCTCCTGTCGGCGACCTTGTGCGTGACCATCGTCGCGCTGACCGGACTGGCCATCGGCTGGCGGACCGACGCGTCGGCCTGGTCGGTCGCCGGCGGCTTCGCCATCGCCCTGCTCTTCAGCTACGCGCTGGCATGGGGATGCGCGTGCCTGGGCATCGTCTCCAAAGGGCCCGAGTCGGCGCAGGGGGTGGGACTCATCATCCTCTTCCCCCTGGCCATCGTCTCCAATGCCCTGGTTCCGACCGGCGGTATGCCCGGGTGGCTGCAGGCCATCGCCGACTGGAATCCGGTCAGCGCGGTCACCGCCGGGGTCCGGCAACTCTTCGGAAATCCGAACCCGTCCCACGCCATCGCGGCGTGGCCCATGCAGCATCCGATCCAGGCTTCGTTGGCCTGGTCGGCGGTGATCCTGGTGGTGTTCGTCCCGCTGGCAGCCCACCTCTACCGCCGTCGGACCACCGAATGAGGAACCGGCGGGCCGACGCCTGAGGGTCGGCCGTCGGGGAACGGGCACCTGACCGAAGGCGACGGCCGTCCCGACGTCACCCACCGGGGTGGAGGTCTGCAGGGGATGGAGCCTGCAGGGGATGGAGCCTGCGGGGGGCGTCCACCGGGCGTCGCCCGGCACCGCGCCAGGGTCGGGGATCACCCGGACCGACACGGGGCTGCCTCCCCGCGACGCTCAGTCCGGGTTGCGCAGCTGCCGACGCATCCACTCGTCGGCGTTGTGGGAGGACTGGCGCGAGATGGCGGTGTCACCGGCCAGCTGGAACCCGTGCGGAGCACCGGGATAGACATGGAGCTCGGTCGGCACCCCGGCCTGGTTCAGCCGTAGCGCATAGTCGATGTCCTCGTCGCGGAAGCCGTCCACCGATCCCACCGACACGAAGGCCGGCGGGAGCGCGGTCAGATCGCCGGCGCGGGCCGCGGCGGCATACGGGGGGACCTGGTCGGTCCCGTACAGCGGGCCGAGGTACGACCGCCAACCGAAGGCGTTCGATCGTCTGCTCCACACCGGTAGCCCCTCGAGCTGGCTCGAGGGTGTGATCTGCCGATCGTCGAGCATCGGGTACTCGAGCAGTTGGAAGGCGAGGTCCACTTCACCACGGTCCCGAGCCAGGAGGGCCAGACCCGCCGCCAGGCCGCCTCCCGCGCTCGATGCCGCAGATCCCGAGGCGGGTGGGGTCGACGCCGAGCTCGTCGGCGTGCTCCACCGTCCAGAGCAGCGACGCGTAGCAGTCCTCGAGCGGACCCGGGTAGGCGGTCTCGGGAGCGAGCCGGTACTCGACCGAGATCCCGACGACCCCGAGCTCCGGGCACCAGCGGTCGAACAGCGCGTCGAACATGGTGCGGTCACCCATGATGAAGCCCCCACCGTGGATGGCGACAATCCCGGGAGCTGGACCCCGGAGGGTGACTGGTTGGTGGACGCGCACCGGAATGGGCGGGTCGCCGGGCACCACCCGCTCGGTCCGGCGGACGGCATCGGACAGGGGCGCCGCGGGCATCCCGAAATCCCTGACCACGGCGAGAAGGTCCTCGTCGAAGTCCGGGATGGCAAACGCCTCGATCCCCGGCGCCATCTCCGGGTCCACGGCCTGGGGGAGGGTCATGGAGGGACCGTAGACCGGCTCCCGCTCCCCCGGCCAATGACCTTGACCGCTGCCGCGACCTGTGAAAACATCATTTTCACCGGGCGATGGGACGTCGCCGGACCGAGGAGGACCAGATGAACCGACCTAGGGATCGGCACGCCGCCGGGGGACCGGGCGGGCTCCCGTGAGCTCGTTCGTCAACCCGCCCTGGCTCCCGTTCTCGGTCAGCGAAGCGGCCACCGCCGGCGACGCGAGCGGTCAGGACCTCGAATCCGGTCAGGCCTGGGACCACCTCCTCGACACCCTCCGTCGGACCGGTGAGACCGTGCTCTCCGACTCGGTGCCCCACGAGCCGGTGGACATGGCCTCCGGCTTTCGGCACCTGCTCGTCCTGTTGGGGGTGGGCATCGACGAGCTGCTGCGGCGCGGTCTGGACCGGGTGCCCGCGGTGAAGCCGTCGGGGACCGATGCCGCCTACAAGTGGGGGATGGAGTGCCCCGACGCCCTCTATGTGGGCTCGGCCCTCCGACCCGGCCAGTCGTACCGGCTCTGGGGCAGCCGCGGCTCGGCCCGGTATGTCGGGCTGCAGGCCATGTCCGGGATGGCCTCCACCACCAACGCCCTGATCGACGAATTCGACCTCGGTCCCGATGGGGAGTTCGAGATCGTCCTCTCCGCCGACTCCCAGGAGGGCAACTGGCTCCGGCTCGACGGTCACGCCACCATGCTGGTGGTCCGCCACTTCTTCTACGACTGGGGCACCGAGGTCCCGGTGACCATGTCCATCGAGCCGCTCTCGGGCCCGACCGTCTTCGACACCAAGGCGCCGGCCGACCCGAGGGCGGCGATGGCGCGCCAGGTGATCGCCCTGGCCGACTTCCTGGAGGACAATCTCAACTTCTTCCTCAGCTTCTCCCGCCCCGATGAGCCCAACACCTTCCTGCCGCCCCTCGACGGCACGGCCATGGGGGCGGCGGCCGAGAACCGTCCGGTCATCGGGTCCTGGAAGCTGGCCCCCGACGAGGCGCTGGTCATCGAAGTGACCCCACCGGAGGGCCTCTACTGGAGCTACTCGCTCGGGAACGCCTGGTGGGAGACCATCGACTACGCCAACCACCAGTCCAGCCTCAACGGCCACCAGGCCGTGGTGGACGACGACGGTGCGGTACGGGTGGTGGTGGCCCACCAGGATCCGGGGGTGGCCAACTGGCTGGACACCGCTGGGCACAGCGAGGGACCGATCATCCTGCGCTGCGTCCGCACCGACACGGCTCCCACCCCCGCCACGACGGTGGTGCCGTTCGACCGGATCGGTGATGCCCTGCCGGCCGGCACCCGTCGGCTCGCCCCGAGCGAGCGGGCCGAGGCCCTCGACGTGCGCCGCCGGGCCGTCAGTCGGCGGTTCGGGCGGTGACGCTCGACGTCGGCCACACCGGACCGGACGCCCGGGTCCGCACCGGACCCGGCGACCCGGGCGGTGCCGGACCTGGCGATCCGGGCGGTGCCGGTCCCGGCGACCCGGGCGGTGCCGGACATGGCGATCCGGGCGGTGACCGCGGCCGGAAGGGTCTCGAGCAGCCGGCCGACGCCACGGACCTCGGGGGCGGCCCCACCGATGCGTGGTTCGACCTCCGGCGCTGAGCGCCGGGTGGCCGACGGTCCCCGGCCGCCCGACGGACGCTCGGAGGCCGAGGCCCTCATCCGGGCGGCCCGCCACGTGCTCGAGCGCCGGGGGGGCGACGGCTTCACCGTGCACGAGGTCCTGGGCGAGGCGGGCCTCGGGACCCGGGCCTTCTACCGGCACTTCTCGTCCAAGGAGGCGCTGGTACTGGCGGTCTTCGCCGAGGGGGCCCAGCGGGAGCGGGCCCGCCTGGAGGCCCGGATGGCCGGTGCGCGGAGCCCCACCGAGGCCGTCACGGCCTGGATCGAGTCTCGCCTGGAGCTGGCCTTCGACGATGAGGTCGCCGACAGCATGCGGGTCCTCTCCCTCGAGGCCCAGCTGGCCGTCGAACAGGCCCCCGAGCAGCTGGAGGCGGCCTTCGACTCCATGTTGGCCCCGCTCATCCGAGCAGTTGGCCCAGGGCCGGCAGGACGGCAGCTTCTCCGGGGTCGACCCCGAGCGCGACGCCCGGGCCCTGCACGACGTGGTGTGGGGCGAGACACAGCGCCAGTGGACGACTCCCGGGACCGATCCCGACCGGGCCCACCGGCACGTGCTCCGGTTCTGCCTCCGAGCCATCGGCGCCGAACTGCGCAGAGGGGCACTAGTGCGGTGCCGGACCTGCCCGCTCCGGTCGGTGGCGACGGTCGGGCCGTGCGCCGCCGCCGTCGACCCCACCGCATCCGACGACCCTGCCGCATCCCGGCCGCATCCGACGACCAGAGCGAACCAATCGAGGAGGAACCGTGGACCTAGGACTGGCTGACGCCACCGTGGTGGTGGCCGGAGGTACCGCCGGCATGGGGCGGGCGACCGCCGACTGCTTCGCCGCCGACGGGGCCCGGGTGGCCGTACTGGCCCGGACCCGCCGGGACCTGGACGAAGCGGAGGAGGCCCTGGCCGCGGCGGGATCCCCGGACGCGGTGGGCCTCGAGGTCGACCTGCTCGACCAGGCCTCGGTCGATCGGGCCATGGCCGCGGTGGGCGAGCGGTGGGGACACCTCAACGCCCTGGTCAACGCGGCCGGGCCCTTTTCCGGTGGAGTGAGGCCGTTCGAGGAGTACACCGATGCCCAATGGCTCTCCGTGCTGGACGGACTCACCCTCAGCTCGGTCCGCACGGTCCGAGCCGCCCTCCCGCTCCTCCGCCGGGCCCCCTGGGCGCGGATCGTGAACGTCTCGGCCATGTCGACCAAGCGGCAGTCCTCTTCGCTGGTGGCCTACACGGCGGCGAAGTCCGCACTCACCAGCCTGAGCAAGAACCTCTCGATGTCCCTCGCCCCTGACGGGATCCTGGTCAACACGGTCAGCCCCGGGACCTACGTCTCCGAGTCGTTCAAGCGCGCCCTCCGCCCGCTCCCCGATGTCGACGAGGAGGACCTCTACGACGTGATGCGCTACATCGTCCGGGACTTCGGCCATCCGGTGCATCTCCAACGGGCCGGCGACCCGAAGGAGATCGGTCCGGTCATCGCCTTCGTGGCCTCGGCCCGCAACACCTACATGACCGGCGCCAACATCAATGTGGACGGCGGATCCGACTTCACCTGAGCCGTACTACTACTCTGGCCTGCGTGAAGATCCGTCTCGACGCAGACCTGTGCACCGGACACGGCCGGTGCTACACCCTGGCCCCCGAGCTGTTCGACTGCGACGACGAGGGACACGGGGTGGTGCTGGCCGGCGAGGTGCCCGACGGTCTCGAGAACCAGGCCTGGTTGGCCGCCCAGAACTGCCCCGAGCGCTGCATCACCATCGAGGAGTGACCGGGGCCGTCCGGTGGCCGCCGGCGGTCCTCGGCGGGCGGGAGCGAGCCGGCACAGGTCTCGGTCCGGGTGGGCGGCTCATGCCCTCGACCCCGTTCTGACGGCCGATCCCGGTGGTCGGTGACCCACGGGGACCCCGTCGAAGGCCAGACGGGGCGGCCCCGATGGCGGCGTCCATGTCCTCGTGCCCCGCATCGCCCACCGGGCCCAGGACCTCCTGGGTGGCCGGCTCGAGGCTGTCGAAGGGGTGCCCGAGCGACGAGCGACCTGGCGACGCCGCTACGCTCCCATCCCGTGGGCCCGGCTCCCGGCGGCGACGCGCCGCCCGTGATCAGTTCCGAGGAGCTCCGCTCGGGGCTCCGGGAGGCGGTCGGCGTCTTCGCCGGCCGGCCGCTCGTCGCCGTCCAGCTCGACGACGGTCCCGACCTTCCCGTCGAGGCCGGCCGGCTCCCCTGCGTGGTGGTGGGGATCGCGCCCGACGGACCGCTGCCGGACCGAGCACCCGACCTCGACATCCTGCTCACCGAGGCCGGCGGTGCGGGCGCGCCCTGGGTCACCTGCCCCGAGATCGGCCCGGCCCTCGAGCAATTGGCGGTGGCGTGCCGGGCCTCACCCCTGGCCGCGGTGGCGCTGGCCCAGCTGATGCGGCTCTCGGCCGGCGCTCCGGTGAGCGACGCCCTGGTGGCCGAGTCCTTCGTCTACTCGATGCTCCAGGGCGGCCCGGAGCACCAGGGGTGGTTGGGCCGTCGGACCACCCGACCGGCGGTCCCGGAGGAGGGGGAGCCGGTGGTGGCCATGCGGGACGGTGGAACCCTGACCATCCGACTCGACCGGCCCCGGGTGCACAACGCCTACAACTCGGCCATGCGGGACGGGCTGGTGGACGCCCTGGCGGTGGCGGCGTGGGACCCCTCGGTGCGAGCCGTGGAGCTGATCGGCAGTGGGCCCTCGTTCTGCAGTGGAGGCGACCTGGTCGAATTCGGCACCGCTCCGGACCCGGCCACCGCCCACGCCGTCCGGGTGGAGCGGGGGGCGGCCCGGTGGATGCACCGGTGCTCGGACCGGACCACCGTCCGGGTCCACGGGGCCTGCATCGGGGCCGGGGTGGAGCTGGCCTCCTTCGCCCGTCGCGTGGTGGCGCACCCCGACACGTACTTCCAACTCCCCGAGGTGGCCATGGGGTTGGTCCCCGGCGCCGGTGGTACGGCCGGTCTGCCCCGGCGGATCGGGCGCCAGCGCACCACCCACCTGGCCCTCACCGGCGCCACGCTCGACGTCCGGACCGCCCTGGACTGGGGTCTCGTCGACGAGATCGTCGACCTCGGCCGCCCCCAGCCCCGGTCGGAAATCGCCGATTCGGTGTAACATCCCCCACCGGCAGACGCGCTCTCTGCGGGCAGGCGCAGGCCATCCGGCACGGTGGGAGCACGCCGCCCGGGCACGCCGTCCCATCCGGGGGCGCCGACCGCGGACCGCCGAGGATGGGCCTGGTCGGTCCACCGCCGATTGGACGCCGAAGCCGGGCATCGGGGACCGTATCGGGAACCGTCCGGGAGTCCGCGGTGAGCGGACGCCCGAACGCCAGTGTGTCATGAAGAAGGGAAGGCCCATGGAGTTGAAGCCCGGCATCCAGCTGCGGAGTGCCGTCGGGACCACCGAGGTGGTCGTGGTCAAGGCCCCGGGAGGCCCGGTCGAGCTGACCAGCGGCGGCCTGCCCATGGTCGGACGGGACGAGGAGGCCGGCCCGGCCCCGATCGCGGCGGGACAGGAGGGGTCGGTGCTCCTGGGCAAGCGGTACGTCGACCCGGCCGGCACCATCGAGGTCCTGTGCTCCAAACCCGGTGAGGGCGCCCTGGCCCTCGACGGCCAGCCGCTGGAGCTCAAGACGGCCAAGCCCCTCCCCTCCTCGGACTGAGGCCCATGCATCTCGGCTTGGTCCTCGACATGACCCAGTCCGGTTTTGACGACCGGACCGCCGTCACGGTGGCGGACCGGTCCCTCACCCATGCCGAGCTGGCCCAGCGCTCCTGGGCGGCGGCGACCCGGTTCACCGAGCTCGGGGCCCCCGCGGTCATCTTTCTGAGCGGGAACCACGCCACCTACCCGGTGGCCCTGTTCGGGGCGGCCGGGGCCGGCATCCCGTTCATCCCGCTCAACTACCGACTGGGCGCCGAGCAGCTGGCGGCCCAGATCGACGCCCACCCGGGCGCCTTCCTCATCTACGAGGGGGAGCTCCCGCCCTCGGCCGACCCGGCCTTGTCCGCCGAGCGGGACGCATTCTTCGACTCGCTGGCCGGCAGTCAGGTCGAGGCGCCCGGACCGCAGGACCCCGAGCTCCCGTGCGTGCTCCTCTACACCAGCGGGACCACCGCGGCGCCCAAGGCCGCAGTGCTGCGCCACCGACACCTGATGTCCTACCTCTTCGGCACCGTCGAGTTCGGCAGCGCCGAGCCCGATGACGTCTCCCTGGTCTCGGTGCCGCCCTACCACGTGGCCGGGGTGGCCAACCTCCTCTCCAATCTCTACGCCGGGCGCAGGATCATCTACCTGGACCGGTTCGACCCGACCCTCTGGCTGGACGTCGTCCGGGACGAGAAGGTCACCCAGGCCATGGTGGTGCCGACCATGTTGGCCCGGATCGTCGACCACCTCCGCGACGCCGAGGACGCCGGGGTACCCAGTCTTCGGTCCCTGAGCTACGGAGGAGCCCGCATGCCGGCGCCGGTCCTCCACCGGGCCCTCGAGCTCTTCCCCACCACCGGCTTCGTCAACGCCTACGGGCTCACCGAGACGAGCTCCACCATCGCCCTGCTCGGGCCCGAGGACCACCGGGACGCACTGGCCTCCGACGATCCGGTGGTTCGCCGGCGCCTGGAGTCGGTGGGCCGGCTCCTCCCGGGCATCGAGCTCGAGGTGCGGGAGGAGGACGGCACGCCGGTGTCGCCGGGCCAGTCCGGCCTCCTCTTCCTCCGGGGCGAGCAGATCTCCGGTGAGTACGCCGGAATACGACTGCTCGACGACGACGGTTGGTTCCCGACCCGGGACAAGGGCTGGATCGACCAGGAGGGCTACCTCTTCATCGAAGGCCGGGCCGACGACACCATCATCCGCGGCGGCGAGAACATCGCCCCGGCCGAGATCGAGGACGTGCTCCTGTCCCACGACGGGGTGGTGGACGCCGTGGTGGTGGGGCTGCCCGACGAGCAATGGGGACAGCGGCTGGTGGCGGTGGTGGTCCCCGGGGAGGGGGCGTCCGCCACGGCCGGGGAGCTGCAGGACCTGGTGCGGGCCCGGCTCCGTTCGTCGAAGACGCCGGAGACCGTCGAGTTCTGGACCGAGCTCCCCCGCACCGACACCGGCAAGTTGCTCCGCCGGTCGGTCATCGCCCGGTTGGCCGCGGACTGACCCTCGTCGCGGCTTCCGATCGCGGCCCTCAGGCCGGGGGTGGCGTGAATGCGGCCAGGAAGGCCGGCCAGTCGGGGATGACCGCCCGGTCGACCACCTCGATCCTCAGCCCGTCGGGACCCAGGTGATAGCCGAACCGGGTCGGCGTGGCGGGGTCGTCGCCCCCGCACATCTCGAGGGCCAGCCCCTGCTCCTCGAGGGCCCGACAGGTGGAGGACAGGTCGTCCACCCAGTACCCCAGGTGATGGAGGGCCCGCCCCGGCACCACCGACCAGGTCGTCCCGGGGACGGCTTGGATCAATTCGAGGTGGGGCGACTCGAGCGAGTAGGCGAAACGGAGTTCCACCACCGTCGCCCCCACCCCGGCCTGCCACATCGGGGTCTCCACCTCGAGCGGGGTCATGAAGCGGTGGCCGGCCAGCCGGGTCATCCGATCCATGCCGGCGTCGAGGTCGGGGACCACCACACCGGTGTGGTACCAGTCGGCGACCCGCAGCCGCGGTCTCCCGTCCGTCACGGTCCGGCTCAGAACAGGCCGTCGCCGGCCGACAGGCGGGTACGGAGCAGTCCGGCGAGACGCTGGCGGTGGAAGGCCGCGTCCCCGTAGCTCTGTCGGTCGAACTGGGCTCGTTTCATATAGAGGTGGAGGTCGTGCTCCCAGGTGAAGCCGATCCCGCCGTGCACCTGGAGGCCCGACGCCATGACCCGTCGCGAGGCGTCGGAACACCACACCTTGGCCGTGGAGGCGGCCGCCGATCGGTCGGGGTCGGCCGCGGCCAGGGTCCACGCCGCGTACCAGGTGCTCGACCGCATCCCTTCCACGTCCACCACCATGTCGGCGCACCGGTGCTTCACCGCCTGGAAGCTGCCGATGGGCTGGTCGAACTGGACCCGGTCCTTGGCGTACTGCACGGCCAGCTCGAGGACCCGGTCGGCTCCTCCCAGCATCTCGGACGACGTGGCGACGGCCCCGTGATCGAGGAGACTCCCGACCAGTTCCGTCGCCGCCGAGCCGGGTGGCCGGTACGGCCTCGAGGACCAGCCACGACAGGGCCCGGGTGAGATCCATGGCCGGCTCCCGCCGGGGGCGGCCGACCAGGGCCAGGTCCACACCGAAGACGCCCTCCGGGACGGCCACCACGGCCAGATCGGCCACCGCAGCTCCTTCGACCGGCCCGAACCGCCCGGTCACCGACCATCCGTCAGCCGAACCGGCCGCGGAACCGGCGGTCGGGTGGTGGCTCCATCCCACACAGCCGGTCCGCACCCCCGACGCCAGGTCGGCCACCCAGTCGGCGGGGGACGCCGCCGGACTCGGACAGGACGGTGAGGGCCACCAGGCTGGGAAGGTAGGGCACCGGCGCGGTGTGGCGTCCGATCTCCTCACAGAGGACGGCGGCCTCGACCCATCCGAGCCCCAGCCCACCCTGGTCCTCGGGGAGGGCAACCCCCAGCCACCCCTGGTCACAGAGGGCCTGCCACAGCTTGTGGTCGTAGGCGTCGCCGGCGGCCAGGTGAGCACGGACCGCGTCGTGGTCGCACCGGTCGTCCAACAGGTCGCGCGCCGCCTGGCGCAGGGCCAACTGGTCGTCGGAGAGCTCGAAGTCCATGCCCCGCATCGTAGGACGGAGACGTATGCCAAGCTGCATCCGTGGAGCTGGCCGCGACCGAGCACGAGCAGGCGTTCCGCGCCGACGTCCGGTCCTGGCTGGTCGAGAACCTCCCCTGGGAGTACGGACACGGTCTCCCGCCCCGCTTCGAGGACCTGGCCCAGGAGGTGGCCTTCCTCCGGGGCTGGCAGCGGGACCTGGCCGACGGCGGGTGGGTGGGCGTGGCCTGGCCCACCGAGTACGGCGGGCGCGGGGCGGGCCCCACCGAACACTTCATCGTGCAGGAGGAGCTGGCCCGGGCCCGGGCTCCCGAGATGGTCGGCCGTATCGGTCTCAACCTGGCCGCACCCACCCTGCTGACGCACGGCACCGAGGAGCAGAGGTCCCGGTGGCTGGCCCGGATCCGCTCGGCCGAGGACCTCTGGTGCCAGCTGTTCAGCGAGCCGGGGGCCGGCAGCGACCTGGCCGGTCTCTCCACCCGGGCCGTGCGGGTGGAGGGGGGCTGGCGGGTCAGCGGGCAGAAGGTCTGGACCTCGTACGCACAGTTCGCCGACTGGGGGGTCTGCCTGGCCCGGACCGACCCGGAGGCCTCCAAGCACCGCGGCATCTCCTACCTGGTGGTGGACATGCACGCTCCCGGGGTCGAGGTACGCCCACTGGTCCAGCTCACCGGGGAGGCGGAGTTCAACGAGGTGTTCCTCACCGACGTGTTCGTGGCCGACGACCAGCTGATCGGGCCGGAGCACGAAGGTTGGCGGGTGGCCAACGCCACCCTCTCCCACGAGCGGGGCACCAACCCGCGACAACTGGTCATCCACATGCAGCTGCTCGAGGAACTCCTGCATCTGGCCGAACGGACCGGCGCCTTCGACGACCGGAGGCTCCGGGCCGCCTTGGCGCAGGCCTATGTGGAGATCCGGCTGTTCCAGCTGCACAACCTGCGCACCGTCAGCCGCCTGGCCCGGGGGCTCGACCCGGGTCCCGAGGGCAGTGCGCTCAAGCTCTACTGGAGCGAGATGTCCAAGCGGTTCCACGAGACGGCCCTGGCCGTGGTGGGCGACGCCGCCCCGCTGTGGAAGTCGGCCGACGACAACCCCGGCGACGGCCAGTGGCAGCGATCGTGGCTCTACTACCAGGCCTCGTCCATCTGGGCCGGTACCAACGAGATCCAGCGCAACGTGATCGCCGAGCGCGTCCTGGGCCTGCCCCGCGCCGCCCCCCGATCCGGCCGCTGAGCCCCACGGCCGAGCGCCACGTAGTGGGTTCGATCCTGCTGGTCGGCCCCGGGTAGCCTCGTCCCGCCATGGAGCCGTTCGACCAGGGGGTGGGCGCGGTGCGCCCGGAGGACCGGTCCGGGACCGGCACCGTCGAGGTCGGCGCCGCCGAGGTCGGCACGTTCATCGGGCTGCTGGACTTCGACTTCGATGTCGGCCCCGACGACCTGACGGTCTCGGGGCAGGCCACACTGGCGCCCGGGATGTGCTTCGCGGACGGCAACCCCCGGCCCTCGGTCCTGCTCACCCTGGCCGACTGCTTCGCCGGAGTGCCGGCCATGCGCGCCACCACCCCTAACCTGGCCGTCACTCTCGACATGGCCGTTCATGTGGTGGGCGAGGCCTCCGGGTCCCGCCTCGACCTCACCGCCACGGTCCTGAAGCAGGGCCGGAGCACGGTGGCCACCGAAGTCCGGTTCCGTTCGGTCGGAACCGGGCGCCTGGTGGCGACGGGTTTCCTCACCTTCATGGCCTCCCCGCGGGTCCAGGACGTCTCCCCGCCGGTGCCGGGCGGGATGCACGTCCACGGCGACCTGGCCGTCGGGTTCCCCCACGCCGTCGGCGTGGAGGAGCGGGCGCCCGGCGTGGCGGAGGTGCCGCGTCGCCCGTTCGTCGAGCAGGCCTCGGGCTCGGTCCAGGGGGGCGTGGTGGCCCTGCTGGCCGAGGCCGCGGCCGAGTCGCTCACCGGTCGTCCGGTCGTCGATCTCGACGTCCGCTTCCTGTCCGCCATCCGGGTCGGGCCCGGTCGTGCCGTCGCCAGTGCGCTCGGCCACGGGCTGGCCCGGGTCGAGGTGCGGGACATCGGCCGGGGCGACCGGCTGGCGGCGCTGGCCGTGGCCCGGTGGGCGCCGGAGCGACCGTCATGACCGGCGGGCCTCCCGTCGAGTTCGGGATCTACCTACCCCAGGTGTCCTTCACCTACCCGGAGGTGCTGGAGCGGGCCCGGGCCGCCGAGTCGGTGGGCTTCGACTCGCTGTGGCTCTACGACCACCTCTACGGTCCCGGACTCCCCGACCGGCCCTCCCTGGAGGGATGGACCCTGGCCAGCTACCTGTTGGCCCAGACCTCCACCCTCCGGGTCGGGCATCTCGTGCTGTGCAACAACTTCCGGCACCCGGCCGTGCTGGCCAAGATGGCCACCACCCTGGACGTCCTGTCGCAGGGACGGCTCGAGTTGGGGATGGGGAGCGGCTCCGTCGAGCTCGAGCACGACCAGGCCGGGCTGCCGTGGGGCACCGCCGCCGAGCGGTCGGCCCGGTTGGGAGAGGCGCTCGAGATCGTCACCCGGATGTTCCACGACGGCCCCACCACCTTCGCCGGGGACCACTACCGGGTGAACGACCTACCCAATCTGCCACCCCCGGTCCAGCGGCCCCGCCCCCCCATCCATGTCGGCGGGATCGGGCCCCGGCTCACCTTGCCGCTGGTGGCCCGGTACGCCGACGTCTGGAGCATCCCCACCTACGGGCTCGAGCAGTGGGAGGAGCGTCAGCGGGCACTGGACGAGCACTGCGCCGCCATCGGCCGAGACCCCGCCGAGATCCGCCGGTCCCATGAGGCGATCCTGGTCCTGGTGCCCGACGAGGCGTCCCTGGCCGAGGCCCGGGCCACGGCCGAGCGGCGCTACGGGGGCCCGGGCTGGGGGATGGAGGCCGGCGGGTACATCGGCACACCGGACATGGTGGCCGATCGCATCGCCCACCAGATCGACCGGGGCATCTCCTTGTTCGTCTTCTTCAGCCACGACCGGGCGGACCCTCGAACGTTGGAGCTGTTCGCCGATCGGGTGATGCCACAGTTCCGGACCGGCCGGTAGGGCGGAACCATGGAACTCTGGGAGCTGGTCGCCCGCGAGAGCATCCGGGACCTGGTGGCCCGGTACAACGCCAACGGCGACTCCGGACGGTTCGAACAGATGTTGGCGGTCTTCGCCGACGACGCGGTGATGGAATTGGTGTCCACCGACGGTGAGGTCCGCCGCTACGAGGGGACCGAGTCCATCGCCACCATCTTCGCCAGCACCAAGTCCGTCTGGGACCGGGCCTCGGAGGGCCGTGCGGTGCCCCACCACGTCCGGCACTTCACCGCCACCCTCCAGATCGACGTGGACAGCCCCACCCACGCCCGCGGACGCTGCTACTTCATGGTGCTGATGCCCCATGGTCTGGACCACTGGGGACGGTACGTCGACGAGTACGGGGTCCGCCAGGGGCGGTGGGTCATCACCACCCGCCGGGCGCTCACCGACGGAAGGACCGGCGGCGGCTCCACCGGCTGAGGGGCGGCCGGCCGGGTCGGTCTACACGAGGGCGCACCGTCAGGGAGTGTCCAGCAAGGTGTAGGCGAGGGTGGAGGAGGCCACCAGCTTCCGCCCGTCGCCGACGTCGATGACATCGGCCTGGACGACCACGGCACGTCGCCCCCTCCGGAGCACCTTGGCGATGACCCGGGCCGGCCCCACCTTGACCACCCCCAAGAACCGGATGTTCATGTCCGAGGCCACGATGTTCTCCGAGCCGGCGGCCCGCACCGCGCACCCCGCCGCACCGCACTCGATGAGGGTGGCCATCAGTCCGCCGTGCAGGCTCCCGTGGGGATTGTTCACTTCGTCGCGGAGGTCGATCTCGAGGGCCCGGCCCACCTCGGGGTCGTCCACCGGACGCATCCGCATGGCGGTCAGTAGGTGGTCGGGGCCCACATCCAGGTGGGCGGGGCTCGGCTGGTCCTCCATGTCTCCTCCGTTCGGCCCGCAACCGGTCAACCGCCCTCGGGCGGCGCGAAGACTATCCGGCCCGCGGGTGACCCCAGGTCCGGTCAGGCGGTCAGCCCACCGTCGACGGACACCACGCTGCCCACCATGAACCGGCCCTCGTCGGAGGCGACATAGGCCACCAGCGAGGCCACCTCTTCCGGACTGGCGTGGGCCAGCCGGGTGCGGCCGGTGAGCCGGGTGGGGTCGGCGGTGTCGGGCAGGACGAAACCCTCGAGCATCGGGGTGACGATCCCGCCCGGCGCCACCGCGTTGATCCGCACGCCGGCGCCGGCGAACTCGAGGGCCAGCGACCTGGTCAGCATCACCACTCCGCCCTTGGAGGCGGAGTAGGCCGCAGCGTAGGGCACTCCCTGGAGCCCGCTGTTGGAGGCGATGTTGACGATCGACCCGCCGCCGTCGAGCAGGTGCGGCAGCACGGCCTGGCACATCAGGAAGGTGCCGCCGAGGTTGACGGCGATGGTGCGGGCCCAGGTGTCGAAGGCCACCTGGACCGTATGGTCGAACCGCCCGATGCCGGCGCAGTTGACGAGGACCTCGGGCCGGCCCAGCACGGAGGCGACCTCGGCGACCGCCTCGGTCACCTGGCCAGGATCGCTGACGTCCACGGCCACCGGCCGGGCCACGCCTCCCCCGGTGGCGATGTGGTCGGCGGTGGCCCGGGCCGACTCCGGATCGAGGTCGAGGACCGCGGTCGCCGCGCCCTCCGAGGACAG
This sequence comes from uncultured Acidimicrobiaceae bacterium, assembly GCA_963833585.1. GTDB lineage: Bacteria > Actinomycetota > Acidimicrobiia > Acidimicrobiales > RAAP-2 > Bog-756. The sequence goes on from CAWHYF010000006.1 coordinate 255,812, forward strand.
CCGGATGCACGTGGCCCGCCCCAGGCCCGACCCGCCTCCGGTGACCACGGCCACCTTCCCCTCGAACCGGCCACCTCGCTCGCCGTCCATGGCATCCTCCCTCGCCGGGCACCGACCCACCCGCGACTTCGGCGGGATGCTACCGGGGACCGGCCGACCGAGCCCGGGCGCTCCAGGCGCCGACGCTCCGGACGCGGCGCTCGGGGCGGCTAGCCCGGCAGGCCGAGCTCGGCGACCACGGCGTCGGTGTCGGCCCCGAAATCGGCCACCCCGCCCCGGCCCCGGACGGAGGGCGGACTCGGGTCCTCCGCCACCAGCCCGTGCACGGAGAGGGGGGGTCCGGCCAGCCCGGCCGCCACGTCGGCCATCGACACCTCGATCATCCAGCGGTCCCCTCGCCGGAGGGCCTCGAGGACTGCCACCGTGGAGGCCAGTCCGGCCAGGGGATCGGCGATGGCGTCGCCGCAGAAGCAGGGCTCCCGCCCGTCCCAGCACACCAGTCCACCGGCCGCGGCGGCGTCGTCCCCGAAGGCCACCCGATCCCGGTCCGGCCCCTCGGCGCCGTACCCGGTGATCGAGAGCCACACCCTGGGTCCCCGATCCCGGACCAGGCCCATCGGGTCCACTCCGAGCTGGTGGAGGGCGCGTGGCCTCGAGGCCGAGATGACCACGTCGGCCCGGGCCAGGGTCTCTGTCAGCCTCAGGCGCCCCGGGGCGGACCCGAGGTCGACGGTGAGCGAGCGCTTGCCGGCGTTCAGCGAACGGTAGAAGCCGGCCGAGCCCTGACGGGCCCCGTCGGGGCGGGACGCCGACTCCACCTTGACCACCCGGGCGCCGGCCCGCTGCAGGAGGCCACCGGCCAGCGGCCCCGCCCACAGCGACGAGAGGTCCACCACGAGGAGGTCGGACAGGTCGGGGCACGGCGGTCCGGTCCCCGACCGGCACGAGCTCACCCCCGGCGCCCGGTCACCGGTCGGGTCGGCGTCGCGGCCGCCGCTCCCCGAGACCGGACACCGGGAGCCCCAGCAGGGCGGCCCGCTCCACCAGGCGGGCGGTCGTCCGTCCGGCCACCTCGGCGGACAGGCGGTCCCACGCCCCGCCGGCCAGCGGTCGGTCCGGCTGGAGCCAGGCGTCGACGGCCTCCCAGTCGCTCGGTCGGGCCAGGCTGACCGCCACCCATCCGTCGGCCGACGCCAACAACCGGGTCGCGCCGCCACAGCTCACCGCACCCTGCCGGGACAGTCCGAGGTAGGCGGCCCGCTCGGCCAGCAGGGCCAGCGGGTCGATCCCCACCGGTCGGCCCCGCTCACCGGTCAGCCGGTGAACCGCAACACCCCAGGCCCGCACCCTGTCGACCAGGCCCGCCGGCGGCCCGAGCCCGGGACCGTCGGGCCGGCCCGACAGTGCCATCAGGCCCGATGCGGCCCAGGCCGCGGCCTCGGTCCCGGAGGTCCCCGCTTCCTCGAGTCCCGAATCGGTGGTTCGCATCTCGGAGTCAAGCTAGTCACCGCCCTCCGGACCCGCCCGGTTCCGGCCGGGGGGCGGTCGGCGGCCACCCCGGGCGGAATGACCGGACCGGAGCCCGGTGAGCCCGCACACTGGGGTTTCGCGGCCCGGCCCGAGCGCCGCGTCGATGCGGGTGGGCTCGGGATACTACTGTGGCTACGACAACACCCATTCTCGCCCGACCTCCCCGTCCGGGCCGCCGCCCGCCAAGGAGATTCCCGCCATGACCGACCTGGACCAGCTCCCCCCGGTCAGTGACGTCATCGCCGCCGAGCTGGCCAACGAGACGTTCCGGGCCGCCCTCCGCGGGTGGCTCCTCGACGAGCTCACCGACGAGGTGCGGCGGGCCGGGGTCGGCGGCCCCGAACGTGGCAGCCTCGAGGTCCTCCGGGAGTGGAACCGTCGGCTGGCCGACGCCGGATGGGCCGCTCCGGCCTGGCCGGTCGAGCACGGCGGCCGGGGTGCGGACCTCGACGAGCAGCTGGTCTACCTGGAGGAGATGGACGCGGCCTCGGCTCCGGGGCCGGTGAACGTGATCGGGGTGTCCAACATCGCCCCAGCCATCATGGCCTACGGCACCCCTGAACAGCAGCAGCGCTTCCTGCGCCCCATGCTCCGGGGCGACGAAATCTGGTCGCAGGGGATGTCGGAGCCCGACGCCGGGTCGGACCTGGCCTCCTTGCGCACCTCGGCGGTGGCCGACGGGGACCAGTTCGTCATCAACGGCCAGAAGACGTGGAACAGCCTCGGGAGCCTGGCCGACTGGTGCCAGCTCTACGTCCGCTCCGACCCCGAGGCGGCCAAGCACAAGGGGATCTCGACGCTGCTGGTCGACCTACGGACCCCGGGCATCGAGATCCGGCCGGTACGGACCATCACCGGCGACCAGCCCTTCGCCGAGCTGTTCTTCTCCGATGTGCGGGTACCGGCCTCCAGCCTGCTCGGTCCGCTGCACGGAGGGTGGACGGTGGCCATGACCACCCTCAGCTTCGAGCGGGCCGGTGTGGCCAAACTCCACCTCGGCCTGACCAGGAAGCTCGACCGCCTGCTGCGGGAGCCGGCGGCGGCGGTGTCCCTGGCCGATCCGGTCATCCGTGACCGGGTGGTCCGGATCTATTCGGACATCGCCTGCATGCGGTGGATGACCAACCGTTCGCTGGCCCGCATGCGGTCGGGACAACCCACCGGCGCCGACGGGAGCATGACCAAGCTGGCCTGGGGCCGGGCCGAACAGCGCCTGGCCGAACTGGCCGTCGACGTCCTCGGTCTGCGGGGCACCACCGGGGAGTGGGCCACCAACCTGGCGGCCTCCTGCCAGACCACCATCGCCGGAGGGACCAGCGAGATCAACCTCAACATCGTCGGCGAGATGGGGCTCGGACTGCCGAGGGAGCCGCGCCCGGACTGAGCCCGGCGACGGCCGCAACCGTTCGACCGGCACCACCGCCCCATCCCCAACCGAGGAGGCCCGATGATGACGACGGCAGCTGCGAGAGCCACCGGGGATCCGCTGGAGTTCGACCCCTTCAGCCCCACCTTCTTCCACGACCCGACCGACGTCTACCGACGGCTCCGGGACGAGGCGCCGGTGTACCGAAGCGAGAAGTACGGGTTCTGGGCCCTGAGCCGCTGGGACGACGTGTCCGCGGCCCATCGGGACGTCGCCGGCTTCTCCAGCAGCTACGGCACCGATCTGCACCTCCTGAGCGATCCCGAGCCGATCCAGTTCAAGATGATCATCTTCATGGACCCACCCGAGCACGACCGGATGCGTTCACTGGTCAGCCGGGTGTTCACCCCGAGGGCCATCAACCAGCTGGAGCCCATGGTCCGGAGGGTCATCGGGGGTTTTGCCGACGAGATCGGTGACGCCGCCCCGTTCGACCTGGTCCAGCAGTGGTCCGGCCCGTTCCCGGTGGAGGTGATCTCGGAGATGCTCGGGGTCCCGGCCGGCGACCGCCAGCAGATCCGGCACTGGCTGGACAGCATGCTCCACCGGGAGGAGGGCAGCGTGCATCCCTCCGCCGAGGCCGAGGAGGCCCAGATCGAGTCGGGCCTGTACTTCTGGAACCTGGTCCAGGAGCGCCGGAAGCATCCGGCCGACGACATGATCTCCCGGCTGATCGACGTCGCAGTGGACCGGGGAGACGGCGTGGCCACCAGGCTGGAGGACGACGAGATCGCCGGCTTCCTCTCGCTGCTGGCCGGGGCCGGGGCCGAGACCGTGACCAAGCTGGTGGGCAACGCGGCGGTACTGTTCAGCCGGAACCCCGAACAGTGGCAACGGGTCCTCGACGACCCCTCCAGCGTCCCCGGCGCGGTCGAGGAGATCCTCCGCTACCTGCCGCCGAGCCAGTACAACGGCCGCTACACGCTGGAGGAGCGGACCATTCACGGGGTGACCATCCCCGCCCACCAGGCCGTGCTCCTCATCGCCGGTTCGGCCACCCGGGACGAGCGGCAGTTCGAGGACCCCGACAGGTTCGACATCACCCGGCCGCCCAATCTGGCACTCGGGTTCGGCTACGGCATCCACAGTTGCCTGGGAGCCGCCCTGGCCCGGATGGAGAGCAGGATCGCCCTCGAGGAGATGCGGGCCCGGTGGCCCAGGTTCTCCGTCGACGAAGCGGGGTTGCGCCGGGTGACCATGGCCAATGTCGCCGGTTACTCCCACGTCCCGGTGGCGGTTCGCTCCTGAGTTACCGGAAACAACAATTCCCCTGTAGCGTCGGAAGCGCCGGTCATGCTCGCGACCCAACCGTCGGGGTCCCGATCGGTAGGGGTCAGGATCTCGTTAACGTGAGAGCAGCCGTCCTGGACCCGAGGCTGGTGCCTCGGCCGGGGCCAAGAGATCGGGGGAACCGCGATGGAGATCAGCGACATGGTGATGGTGAGCGTCGACGACCACGTCGTCGAGCCCCCCGACCTGTTCGAGGGACACTTGCCGGCCCGGTACGTGGACCTGGCCCCGAAATTCATCACCAACCCCGACGGCACCAACGCCTGGCTCTACGAGGGGAACATCCTGCCCAACGTGGCCCTGAACGCCGTGGCCGGCCGGCCCCGGGAGGAGTACGGCCTCGAGCCCACCTCCTTTGAGCAGCTCCGTCCGGGCTGCTACGACATCGACGAGCGGGTACGGGACATGGACGCCAACGGGGTGGTGGGCTCGTTGTGCTTCCCATCCTTCCCCCAGTTCTGCGGCCAGCTGTTCGCCCGCACCGAGGACAAGGACGTGGCCCTGGCCATGGTCCGGGCCTACAACGACTGGCACATCGACGAGTGGTGCGGCACCCACCCGGGCCGGTTCATCCCCTGTCCCCTGCCGGCCATCTGGGATCCCGAGGTGCTGGCCGCCGAGGTCCGGCGCACCGCGGCCAAGGGCGCCCACGCGGTGACCTTCTCGGAGAACCCCTCCAAGCTGGGCTGGCCCTCGGTCCACTCCGACTACTGGGACCCCTTCTGGCAGGCCTGCAGCGACAATGCCGTGGTGGTGTGCATGCACATCGGCTCCTCCTCGGAGATCGTGGTGACCTCGGACGACGCCCCCATGGACTGCCTGATCACCCTGACCCCGATGAACATCGTGAAGGCCGCCGCCGACCTGGTGTGGTCCCCGGTACTGCGCAAGTTCCCCGACCTGAAGGTGGCCCTGTCCGAAGGGGGCATCGGCTGGGTGCCCTACTTCCTGGAGCGGGTGGACTACAACTACGACCGCCATCACGCCTGGACCGGTCAGGACTTCGGGGACACCCTCCCGAGCCAGGTGTTCAACCGAAACATCCTGACCTGCTTCATCGACGACCGGTTCGGGGTGGCCAGCCGGGACTTCCTGGAGATGGACAACGTCATGTGGGAGTGCGACTACCCCCACTCCGACTCCACCTGGCCGACGGCCCCCGAATCGCTGACCAAGGGGCTGTCGGGGGTCTCGGACCACGACATCGACCGGATCACCCACCTGAACGCCATGCGCCACTTCCACTACGACCCCTTCGGGGCCCTCGGGGGCAAGGAGCACTGCACGGTGGGGGCCCTCCGCCAGCAGGCGGCCGGGCACGACGTCTCCATCCGGTCGAGGAACATGGCCAGCATCGCCAAGCGGGGCACGAAGTCGGTGGACCTGCTCGACTTCGCCTCGGACTGAAGCCGGACGGGCCCATCGGGTCCAGGGGGGCCAGAGGAGCCCGAGCTTCCGCCGGTACCGACGTGCGCCGCCGGGCCCTACTTGGGAGGAAAGCGGAGGGCGCCGTCGAGCCGGATGTTCTCGCCGTTGAGGTAGGGGTTGAGCACAATGCTCTCCACCAGCAGGCCGAACTCGTCGGGCCTCCCCATCCGGTGGGGAAAGACGATGTTCTCCACCAGCTTGGCCTTGAGCTCCTCGGGTGCACTCTCCATCAGTGGCGTGCCCATGGTTCCCGGGGCGATGGCACAGACCCGGATGCCGAGGGGGGCCAGGTCTCGGGCCAGGGGCAGGCTCATCCCGAGGATGGCCGCTTTGGCCGCCCCGTACGCCACCTGTCCGGTCTGTCCCTCGTAACCGGCGATGGAGGCCGTGTTGATCACGACGCCTCGTTGGCCGTGCTCGTCCGGGTCGTTGTTGGCCATACGGGCGGCGGCCAGTCGGGTGACGTTGAAGGTCCCCACGGTGTTGAGGGTCAGGGTGAACGTGAAGCTCTCGATGTCCATCGGCGTGTTGTCCCGCGAGAGGGTGCGGCCGCCGGTGCCGCCTCCGGCCACGTTGACCAGCACGCCGAGCGGAGCCAGACCTGCGGCAGCCTCGATGGCGGCGCTGACGTCGTCGTCGTTGTTGACGTCCCCGCCCACGGCCGCCCCGCGGCCGAGTGAGGCCACCAACTCCTGTCCCGCGTCGAGGGCCCGGTCGAACACCACCACCGGCATCCCGAGCCCGTTCAGTCGGCGCACGGTGGCGGCCCCGAGGCCACCGGCCCCTCCGGTCACGATGGCGGATCGCTCACTCCAGTTCATGTCTCTCTCCGTTCCTAGTGGTCTCGGGCTGTCCCGGTCCGGTTCCGGACGTTGGCCGGCAGTCTCGTCGAGCGGACCGTAGCCGGTGCGGGCCGGTGCGGGCACACCGGCGGCTGCTCGCCCCGCCGGTGACCGGCCGGCGGCGGTCAGCCGGCGGCGGGGACCAGCACCAAGGGGAAGTGGTCGACGGATCGGATGGCGGGGGTGTACACCAGGGTGGCGCCCTCTTCCAGCCAGTACTCGGGGATCCTGCGGTGCCACTCCCCCACCGCCACCCGAAGTTCCAGGCGGGCGAGGTGGGAGCCGAGGCAACGGTGGACACCGGCCCCGAAGGCCACGTGCCGGTTGGTGTGGCGGTCGAATCGGACCACATCGGCATCCTCGAGGTCGGCCTCGTCGGTGTTGACCGACCCGATCACCACGGTGACCGAGTCGCCCTTCCTGACCGGGCAGCCGGCCAGCTCGTTGTCCTCCATCGCCACCCGGGCCACCGCCTGCACCGGGGTCTCCCAGCGGAGCAGCTCCTCGATCGCCGCCGGCACCAGGGAGGGGTCGTCGACGATCTGGCGGCGATGGTCCGGATGGGTGACCAGGTAGCCGAAGATGCAGTCCAAGGTGGCCGAGACCGTGTCCAGCCCGGCGATGAGGAAGAGGAAGCAGATGTCGAGGATGTCCTCACGGGTCAGCCGCTCCCCGTCGACCTCGGCATCGAGGAATCGGCTCAGCAGATCGTCCTGACGCTCGGCCTCACGCTGGTCCAGCAACTGGTCGAAGTACCGGTAGATGGAGTCGGCGGTCCTCTGCTGGTGCTCGTGCATCTCCGGGCTGTCCCACGGGACGCCGACGGCCAGGTGGGGACGGATGATCCCATCCTTCATGGCCAGGAAGCGGGGCAGCTCCTCGAAGGGCAGTCCGAGCAGGCCGAGGAAGATCTGGGACGGGAACGGCACCGAGAACTGCCGGGCGAAGTCGACCTTGCCGTCGTCGACGAACGAATCGATCAATCGGTTGACCGTCCGGGCCACCGAGTCCTCGATCAGGGTCATTTGGCGCGGGGCGAAGATGGGGTCGAGCAGCTTGCGGAATTTCTTGTGGTCCGGGGGGTCGATCTGCAGCGGGATGAGGGGCCGCACGTTCTTCATGTCCACCGCGTCGGCATTGGAGGAGTAGATCTCCGGGTGGCGGAAGACCTCCTCGGCTTCGGTCTTCCGGGTCAGCACGACACCGCCCCCCACCGCCAACACGGGCACGGTGTCACGGAGGGTCTTGAACAGGGGCTGCGGATTTGCCGCCGTCTCCGGATCCATCAGGCTCAGCGACGCACGGCTGGCGGACGCCGACGGTGGGTCCATGACCCCTCCCTTTCCCCAGGAGAGCTTCCCCGGAACTGGCGTTTTCATACTGGCACAGGGGGGCGCGACGGGCGAGCGGTCGGTGGGGCCGGAGGCGTCGAGAATTTCCTATGCTGACCTCGCCGCCGGACCACCCGGTCGCTCCCGCCGGCGGATGTCGCCGTCGGCGGGCCGTCAGGCCCCTGTCGCCGTGTTCCCCGAGTCGAAGGAGAAGGACCATGCTCATCATCCGGGAGCGGATCGACCAGGCCGAGGTCCTCACCCTCAACCGTCCGGAGGCGGGCAACTCGCTCAACCCCCAGCTGTTGGACGAGTTGGGTCGGGCCTTGGCGGAGCTCCTGGACGACGACTCGGTCCGGGCCGTCGTGGTCACCGGGGCCGGTGATCGGATCTTCTGCGGCGGGATGGACCTCAGCGCCCTCTCCGAGTTCAGCGACCAGTCGGACTCCGAGCCGGGTCCCGGAGCCGGGGCGCTGGCCCAGTTCATGGGAGGCACCTACCCGAAGCCCCTGATCGCCGCGGTCAACGGGGCGGCCGTGGGTGGGGGCCTCGAGCTGGTGATGGCCTGCGACCTGGTGGTGGCGGCCGAGCATGCCCGCTTCGGTCTTCCGGAGGTCAAACGGGGGCTCTACGCCGCCGGCGGGGGCACCCTGCTCTCCCTGCGGATCCCCCAGGCCCTGGCCTTGGAGATGGGTCTGACCGGTCGGCTGATCGGCGCCGAGCGGGCGGCCGGCATGGGCCTGATCAACCAGGTGGTGCCGGCCGACGAGCTGCTGGACGCGGCCACCGCCCTGGCCACCGAGGTGGCCGCCAACGGGCCCCTCGGTGTCCAGCTGACCAAGAAGCTGATGCGTGACGCGCTGGCCCAGGGAGCCGGGGCCGGGCTGGCGACGCCGGCACAGAACCGGGCCGTGTTCACCAGCGCCGACGCCCGCGAGGGGGCGGCTGCCTTCATGGAGAAGCGGCCGGCCGCCTTCACCGGACGCTGAGAACGGAGCCGATCGCCGATGACCCACCCTTACGAGCTCGGCTACCGCGCCGGCGAGGACCCGGACCACGCCGCGGTGATCATGGCCCGCTCCGGTGCGGTGACCACCTACCGCCAGCTGGACCAACGGTCCAACCGGCTGGCCCATGTGATGCGTCGAGCCGGGCTGTCCACCGGCGACCACATCGCCTTGTTGATGGAGAACAGCTCGGCCCTGCTGGAAGCGGCCTGGGCCGCCCAGCGTTCCGGGCTGTACTACACCGCCCTCAACAGCCACCTTCAGCGGAGCGAGGCCCAGCACATCCTGGACGACTGCGAGGCCCGGGTGCTGGTCATCTCGGGACAGCTCTCGGCCACCGCCGCGACCCTCGATCTGGCCGGGATCGACCTCTGCGTGGTGGCCGACGGCGAGGCCGAAGGATTCCTCCCGTACCACGAGGTGCTGGCCCGGGGGTCGGCCGACCCGGTGGCCGATGCGGCCGAAGGGCGCGAGATGCTCTACTCGTCGGGGACCACCGGGGTACCCAAAGGGGTGCGCAAGACCCTCTCCGGGGGTCCGCCCGGCGACCCCGACTCCGTCCCGGTGCTGCTGGCCCAGAACATCGCCAGGGTGGGCATCGACGAGAGGGCTGTCTACCTCTGCCCAGCTCCCCTCTACCATTCGGCCCCCCTGGTGTACTCGATGATCATGCACCGGCTCGGAGCCAGCGTGGTGGTGATGGAGACCTTTGACCCGGCCGAGTGTCTGTCCGCCATCGAGCGCTACCGGGTCACCCACGCCCAGTTCGTGCCCACCATGTTCACCCGCATGCTCCGACTGCCCGAGGAGGAGCGCAACCGTTACGACCTCTCCAGCCTGCGGTGGGTGGTGCACGCCGCCGCCCCGTGCCCGGTGCCGGTGAAGCAGGCGATGCTCGACTGGTGGGGCATGATCATCCACGAGTACTACGCCGGTACCGAGGACGTGGGGTCGACTGCCATCGGCCCCGAAGAGTGGGTGACCCACCCGGGCTCGGTCGGCCGCCCCCTGGAGGAGGTCCACATCGTCGGGGAGGACGGGACCGAACTACCGGTGGGACAGGCCGGCACGGTGTACTTCGCCGGGGGTCGCCCGTTCGAGTACCACAACGATCCCGAGAAGACGGCCCGGATGGTCAACGACCGGGGCTGGCGCACGCTCGGCGACATCGGCTACGTCGACCAGGACGGCTTCCTCTACCTGACCGACCGGGCCGCCGACATGGTGGTCTCCGGTGGCGTCAACATCTATCCGCGCGAGGCCGAACAGATGCTGGCCACCCACCCCCAGGTGGTCGACGCCGCAGTGTTCGGAATCCCCGATGAGGAGATGGGCGAGTCCCTGATGGCCGTGGTCCAACTGGAGAGCCCCGACGCGGTCAGTGGTCCGGACCTGCTGGCCTGGTGCCGCGACCGCCTGTCCCGCTACAAGTGCCCGAGAGCGGTCGAGTTCGTCGACGAACTGCCCCGCGACCCGAGCGGAAAACTCTTCAAGCGGCACCTCCGCGAGCCGTACTGGCAGGGCCGGGACTCCCGGATCGTGTGACCGTCGCGCCGGCGAGGGCCGGCCGGGGAGACCTCGGGCGCCGAGGCGGATTGCGCTCAGCGACCGGAGGCGGAGGCGGCGTTCTCGAGGTAGTGCCAGGCCCGCTCGGGCGGTAGTCCACCGCAGAGCGGCTCGAGCGACAGCACCTGCCCGGAGGCCACCACCTCGGCCGCCTGTCCCGAGGTGTAGATCCGGTACCCGCCTTGCTCGGCCCGGAGGTCGTCGACCGAATCGGCCTCGGACAGGGAAGCGATCCGGGCCTTCCCGGCGGCTCGATTCCACTCCCGGTACAGGCGGATCTCCTGGAGCATCCGCGGACCCAGCTCGGCCCAGGCGGCGTCGAGGTCGTCGGCCACGAACACCGTGGTGGCCGTGCCGGGCGGCGGGAGCTGGCATCCCGGGGCGTCGACACCGACCCGGCGCGCCTCCTCCTCGTAGGCCCGTCGGAGATGATCACCGTCCGACTCGGCCAGGAACAGGAGGCCGTGACGGGCCGCCCGGCGCGCCGCGGCCCGGGAGTGACCGCCGTAGGCCAGCGGCGGCCCGCCGGCCGTCGCCGGCAACGGTGTGACCCGGACCGTCCCCCTCCCCGGGTGGTCGAAGGGCAGTCCGGTCCAGGCCCGGGTCAAGGTGGCCAACAGGTCGTCCATGCGGTCGGCCCGCGAGCCCGGGTCGACACCGAACATCTCGTACTCCTCGTCGCGGTAGCCCATCCCGAGGACGGACAGGACCCGACCCGAGCTCACGTGGTCCAGCACGGCTAGGTCCTCGGCCAGGCGGACCGGGTCGTAGAGCAGGCCGAGGAGGGCGGCCACCACGATCGGGGTGGTCTGGGTCCGGGCGGCCATGGCCGAGGCCAGCACCAGCGGTGAGGGTAGGTAGCCGTCGGGCGAGGCGTGGTGCTCGGACACGATGGCCGCCACACTGCCGTGCCGCTCACCCCAGGCCACCATCTCGATGGCCGCCTGGTACACGGCGGTCCGGGCCGCGGCCGTCTCGACCGGGGTTCGGCCCACGTCGGGGGTCCGCATCGAGAAGCGGAGCTGGTACATGGCCCTCCTCGGGTCGGGTGGCAGGCCGGGTCGGCGTGGCGCCGATAGTAGGCAACGGCGCGGCCCCCGGGCTCGCCGTGGCATGGTGGCCGGCGTGTCAGCTGCGCCAGCCGAGCCGGGTTCCGGTCCCGGATCCCACTATGTCCTGAGCGGGGTCCGGGTCCTCGAGTTCACCAGCGGCGTGGCCGGCGCCTACTGCACCAAGCTCCTGGCCGACGCCGGCGCCGATGTGGTCCGGGTGGAGCGCGACGGCGCCGGGCCCCGGGGATCGACCAGGCCTCCGGGGCTGTTCGAGTACCTCGACACCTCCAAACGGTCGGTGGGCGCAACCGAGGGCGCCCGACTGGTGGGGGCGGCCGACATCGTCGTGGCCGGGGCGACCTTCGACGTCGAGGCGGCCCGGACCGGATCGCCGGCCCTCGTGGTGGTGACCATCTCCGCCTTCGGGCGCACCGGACCGTGGGCCGGCCGACCGGGTACCGAATTCACGATGCAGGCCGACTGCGGCTCCATCGGAGGCCGCGGCCTTCCCGGCGAGGCACCGCTGGCCGCCGGAGGAGGCCTGGGCGAGTGGCTGGCCTCCTTGTACTCGGCCATCACCGCTCTCGCCCTCTGGATCCGGGCGTCCCGAGACGGCACCGGCGACCATGCCGACGTGGCCGTCCTCGATTGCATGGCCGTCGGCATGGTGACCTTTCCCTCGGTCTTCGCCGACTTCGCCCGGAGTTCCGGGCGGAAGGCCCTGAGTGGGGCCACCAGGAGGATCGAGGTGCCCTCCGTCGAGCCAACTCTGGACGGGTACGTCAACTTCACCACCAACAGCGCCCAGCAGTTCGCCGACTTCGCCACCCTCATCGGGCACCCGGAGCTCCCGGGCGACGAACGGTTCGCCAGACCGCTGGCCCGCTTCGAGCACCGGGAGGAGTTCTGGACCATGGTGCGGGCGTACACGTCCACCCGCACCACGTCCCAGGTGCTGGCCGAGGCCGGCCTGCTCCGCATCCCGGTGGCCCCGGTCCTCGACGCCACCTCGATCCCCGCCTTCGAGCAGTTCGTGGCCCGTCAGGTCCTGGTCGACCATCCGTCGGGGCGGTTCCGCCAGCCCAGGGTCCCCTACCGCCTCCACGGTCTGCCGCCCCGGCCCTTCGAGCCGGTGGACCCGCCGCGACAGGCCGACGGGGCCGTCGGATGGCAGCCCCGGTCCGCCCGGCCCACGCCGGGGGCGGGAAGCCTGCCCCTGGAGGGCCTGCGGGTGATCGACCTCACCTCGTGGTGGGCGGGACCGTGCGCCACCCAGGTCCTGGCCTTCCTCGGGGCCGACGTGATCAAAGTGGAGTCCACCGTCCGACCTGACCTCATGCGCTACTCCAGCGCCAAGTCGCCGGGCGATCCGGAGTGGTGGGAGTGGGGGCCGTTGGCCCACGCGGTCAACACCAACAAGCGGGGCGTCACCATCGACCTGACCCGACCCGAGGGCCGGGAGCTGGCCCTGGACCTGGCCGCCTCGGCGCACGTCATGGTGGAGAACTACACGCCCCGGGTACTGGCCCAATTCGGTCTCGAGTGGGAGGACCTGCACCGCGTCAACCCCCGGATCAATTTGGTCCGGATGCCGGCCTTCGGGCTGGACGGGCCGTGGAGGGACCGTCCCGGATTCGCCCAGACCATGGAGGCCCTCACCGGGTTGGCCGCCGCCACCGGGTGGGCCGACGGTTCACCGGTCCTGGTGGGCGGAGCCGGCGACCCGGTGGCCGGGCTGCACGCCTCGTTCGCCACATTGGTGGCGCTGGTCGCCACCCGGAAACACGGGCGCGGCTATCTGGTGGAGTCCACCATGGTCGAGTCGGCCCTCTCCGCCGCGGCCGGGCCGGTGATCGCCAACCAGCTGACCGGCGAGTTCCAGGGGCGCAACGGAAACCGGAGCACCATCGGTTCGGCCCCCCAGGGCGTCTACCGGTGTGCGGACGGCGGATGGCTGGCCCTCGAGGTGGAGGACGACGACCAGTGGCGACGACTGGGCTCGGTGCTCGGGACACCGGCGGCCATCGGGGCCGGTGGGCTCGACGACGGGGCCGGCCGGCTCGCCCACCACGATGCGCTGGACCGCTGGCTGGAGCAGTGCTTCACCGGGTCCCGGGCCGAGGACCTGGTCGGACGACTCGTCGGCGCGGGGGTTCCCGCCGCGGTGGTCATCCCGCCCGCTCGATTGGCGGACAACCCCCAGCTCCGGCACCGCGGGTTGTTCGAGCTCGAGGACCACCCGATCACCGGGCTCCACCGGGTACCCGGACTGCCCGCTTCCGTCCACACGGTGGGCTCTTGGCTGCGGGGCCCCTCGCCGATGCTGGGCCAGCACAACGACGAGGTCCTGGCCGCGCTGGGTGTCGGGGAAGGGCGCCGCCGGGAGTTGGCCGAACTCGGGATCATCGGCCGGGCCCCGGTGGGGCTCTGAAGATGCCGCTCACCCCGATGGTGACCGGCCGGACGGGTTCGGGCCGGGAGACCAGGTGACCGGTCATCCGTTCCGAGACGTGGCCGTCGTCGGGGTCCACAACACCGCACAGGCACGGGTGCTGGAGGGGCACGACAGCCGGACCATCACCCTGGAGGCGGCCCTGGGTGCCGTCGCCGACGCCGGGCTCACCCCCTACGACATCGACGGCGTCGTGGGCCAGGGCGGCGCGACCGACTTCATCTACCAGCACCGGATCGGACCGGTCTGGCGGTCCATGTCGGGTGCCGGCCTCCCCGCGGTACTCGAGGCGTCCATGGCCATCGCCGCCGGAGTGGCCACCACGGTGCTGATCACCTCGGGCTCGGCCGGCATGTACACCGAGCGCCAGTCCACCGCACCCTGGACCCGGCCCACCCACGAGTTCGTGGCCGGATTCGGCATGTTCACGGCGGCCGAATTCGCCCTCGTGGCCCGGCGCCACATGGAGGTCTACGGCACGTCCACCGAGGCCCTGGCCACGGTGGCCGCCACCATCCGTAACAACGGCCATGTGAACCCCGACGCCGTGTACCACGGGCGGGGGCCCTTCCGTCCCCGGGACATCCTGGACAGCCGGATGATCGCCGACCCCTTCCATCTGCTGGACTGCGCCATGACCTCTGAGGGCGGCTGCGCCCTGGTGCTGTCCCGCGCCGAGGCGGCCCGGCACGGGCCGAAACCACCGGTCTACGTCCTCGGGGGGAGCACCGACCACTACGGGCCGGCGTACCAGGCCCCCCCGGCCTTCGACCTCGGTGGCCGGCGCGGGCCCGCCCTGATCAACGGCTGGGTGGGTCGGGGGGCGGCCCGTCACGCCTTCGCCCTGGCCGGGCTCACCCCGGCCGACGTCGATGTGTGCGAGTTCTACGACCCGTTCAGTTTCGAGATCATCCGCCAGTTCGAGGCCTACGGCTTCTGCCCCGAGGGCGAGGGCGGTGACTTTGTCATGGACGGCACCATCGGCCCTGGCGGCCGGTACCCGATCACCACCGACGGGGGGCTGATGTCGTTCAGCCACGCCGGGGCCCAGGCCCAGCTGCTCCAGCGGGCCGTCCGGGGGGTCCAACAGGTGCGGGGCGAGTGCACCACCAACCAGGTGCCGGGGGCCGAGGTGGCCCTGTGCTCGGGTGGTGGGTCCGGAGCCCTGTTCACCGACGTACTACTCCTGGGGTCGGAGCGGCCATGACCTGGCTCGCACCCCAGCGCGGGGCCATCCCGGCTCCGCTCCCCACGCCGGTCTCCCGCCCCTACTGGGAGGGGATCGACCGGCACGAGCTCCTCTTCCAACGGTGCGTACCGTGCGGGGGCGCCACCCACACCCCGGCCCTGGTCTGCTGCCACTGCGGTTCGCGCTCCATGGACTGGGAGCCCAGCTCGGGTCGGGGCATCCTCTACAGCTGGACCGCGGTGTTCCGCCCCCAGACACCCGAGTTCGCAGTGCCCTACGTGCCGGTCATCGTCGACATGGCGGAGGGCTGGCAGATGCTCTCGTGCCTGATCGGTTGCGACCACCGGGCCGCAGCCGTCGGTCTGGCGGTGGCGGTCGAATTCCATGCCAGCGACGGGGGGGTGACGCTGCCCTACTTCCGACCCCGCTGAGGAGCACCGACCTGGTGCTGCAGGACCGGTGGGTGCTCCGGAGGGAACGTCCCGGGACCCGGAGCGGTCAGAAGACCTCGTCGAACAGACCCCGCATGGCGCGCCAGGACCGCTCGTCGGCGGGCTGGTCGTAGCGGATGGCCGGGTTGCTCCCGTCGGCGTCGCGGTTGGTGAAGCTGTGGACGGCACCGCCGTAGAGATGCATCTGCCAGTCGACCCCGGCGCCCCGCATCTCCTCCTCGAACGCCAGCCGCTGCTCGGGGGGGATGATCGGGTCGTCGGCCCCGATGCACACCAGGACCCGGGCGGTGATGGCCGCGGCGTCCTCGGGCCGCTGGGTGGAGAGCCCCGAGTGGAACCCGACCACGGCCCGGAGGTCGGCGCCACTGCGGGCCAACTCCAGCGAGAGGGTCCCACCGAAGCAGTAGCCGATGGCGGCCACCCGACCGGCCGCCAGGTGCTCGTTGGCCACCAGCACGTCGAGGCCGGCCCGGGCCAGACCCCGGATCCGGTCGGTGTCGCCCGCCAGGGCGCCGAACCGCTCCCCGATCTCCTCGGGGGTAAGGACCGTGCCCCCGCCGTGGTAGTCGATGGCCAGGGCGACGTAGCCGAGCTCGGCCAGCCGGCGGGCGACCTGCTTCACATGTTCGCCCCGGCCGGCGGCGTCGTGGGCGATCAGCACGCCGGGCCGGGTCCCGGACCGGTCGTCGTCCACTGCCAGGAACCCCACCAGGCGGGTCCCCTGATAGTCGTACTCGACGTCGGCGGTGTGCATACGGCCTCCAGACGGCTGGGCAGGTCCCGGCCTCGGCGATGAGCATGGCACGCTCGGGACCGCGGGTGCCGGGGGACGCCGCCCGGGCTCACCGGCCCTGCCAGCGAGGGGGCCTCCCCTCGAAGAAGGCCCTCCGGCCCTCCCGCTGGTCCTCGCCGGCGACGACCACGGCGACGGCCCGTTCGGTCGCCGCCCAGCCGGTCTCGTCGCCGATCGAGACGTACTCGTCGAGCGCCCGGAGACTCTCGGCCACCGAGACCGGGGCGTTGGCACAGACCACCTGGGCCAGGGCGATGGCGCCGTCCACGGCGCCGCCGGGCTCGGTGACCTCGTTGACCAGGCCGAAGCCCAGGGCGCGCTGCGCAGAGAGCGGCCGGCCGGTGAGGACCAACTCCTTGGCCACGTTCCAGAGCATTCAGTAAACCCATGCCTCGTCATGGGCGCCCGAAACACCGATCTCGGCGGTGAACCCGCAGTTCAGGACACCGAAACGCGGTCCTTATGAGGTTCGCGACGGTCAGGGATACTGCGTTTACGGTGAGACAGCTGGGCACTCTGGGGCACCCTGGTTAGAGGCGACGGGCGTCCGAACCGTGCCATTGGATGACCCGTACGACCTACCAGTTCGGGAATCTTCGGGCAGGTCTTACGGGACGGTCTCGCTGCTCAGACTGGGCCGCTACTGGAGCGGGTTCCCCTTGCGACGATGGCATGGGGGTGCGCCAGAGGCGACTCGTTGGGCATACGGGCACCTCGTAAATGAGTGGGTTCCGGTGATCGCGAAAGGGAGCATCCGGCACCACGTGGCGGCTATGAGATGCCAGGTGGCCCTTCGATCGAGCTCCCTCTCGCAACATTCGGCGATGGACTCCCCGTCCCAGCGCGATCACTCCCGAGCACCCGCAACGCTCACATTGATACCTCATCACCCATAACGATGAGATTCTCGACTTCGTTTAGCGTGGCGGAACTCACCGTCCCCACCTTTTCAAGCAGCTCCTCTTGCGACGAGGTGAGAACCCACGTGCAATTGATCTGCCCTGGTCTGGGCAAGGCCACTCGGACGACATAGCCGTCTAGTCCGAGGTCAACCTCCATGGCCACACCCGAGATGTCTTCGTTGGCTGGCTCGACAGCGACCACACATCGAAGATCGTCATTGTCGAGTCTGGAAAGCACGACCACTGGGCGAAGGTGGTCGAACGCTACCGTCCAGGTATCACCTCGATTCACAATCTCGTCGGTCCTGAGAGTCGGGTTCACCGTCTCACTTTAATGGCCGTCCGAGTGCTGCTGATGGAGCAGCCTGTGGAAGTGTCCATAGCCCATTCGGCCTGCGGGACGGCCCACTGACTTGCGTGGTCCGACCTCGGAGGCGGCGAAGCGTCCGTCGAGGTCTGGGTGGTCGATGACAAAGACAGCAACCTCGGCTGCGACGTGGTTCTTCACGGCATTCTCTCCATGCTTGGCCTATGAGCCATGACTCGGATCGATGCCCATCGACTCGGACATGAGGCCAGCGAGGCGGACTACCTCGGCAGCGTCATCGGGCATCGCCAGGCGGGGCTCCATGACACAAGGCTACGGCGCAAAGTGGCTGGTGAGCGCGACAGCGGTCTGATCTTTGTCGAACAGGCGAGCGCCGCCTGGATCGTCACGGTGTCATCCGAATCGTCCAGCGTGATGCGGTCCAAGCGCTCGCAGGGCTGAAAAACTTGTCCCGCTCACCGATCGTGGAGTGCACGGGGGAGGCCTCGGCGTGAGGTGATCTGAAGTTTGAGGTAGGCATTGGAGAGGTGCATCTCAACGCTTCGCAGGGTTACGAACAACGCTTGGGCGATGTCCTTGTTGGTCATTCCTTCGGCGGCCATCTCTGCCGCGCGGTGTTCGCTGGGCGTCAGGGCTTCTATCCCGGTCAACGCTACGCGTCGTGGCCGTGCGCCGGCGAGGATCAACTGCGCGTGGGCGGTCTCGAGAAGAGCTGTGGCTCCGCACTGCTGGGCGAGGTCCATGCCCTCTGCCAGCCGCTGGCGGGCCTCTCGGATTCGTCTCTGGCGTCGTAGGGCAGACCCGAGCTCGACGTGGGCCCGGGCGAGCTCCAGTCGATCCTGGCTCTGCCTGAGGGGTTCTACAGCTGCTTCCAGATACTCGATGCCTTGATCCCCGGTGTCCAGGCTTCCGAGGATGCGCATGGCGACGCCGATCGGTCTGGGCGCTGCGAATCGTTGGGCCAGCACGAGTTCTTCTTCGGCGAGCCCGTGTGCGGTTTCTGTTTCGCCGAGCGCTTGGTGTGCGAGCGCCGCCGCGGAGCGCCACGGTACCGGGACGACCGTGCCGGGGATTTTCATGGCCTGCTCCCAGCGAGCGACGGCGAGCAACTCGTCCAGCGCCGCCTGCGGGTCGCCCCTCGCCATGTGGAGCTTGGCGCGGCTCTCGCGAAGGACTTGGCTGGTGGTCAGCTCGGGATCGTAGGTTCCTTCCAGCCGGTCGAGCACCGCCTGGGCGCGCTCGAGGTCGCCGCGCTCGACCAGCACTGAGACCATGGTCGCGGCGGCGATGTGTACCGTGATGCCCCAACCGATCTCGGGAGCGAGCTCGATGCAGGTGTCTGCGGCGGCCTCGGCGGGACCAAGCTCCCCCACCCGGTGTCGGGCGAGGGAGGTGAAGGCTGACGCCAGGGCGAGGCCGAACGGAGTGCCCCGGGCCTGGGTCTGAGCGACGGCTTGGCGGAGCGTCGGCTCCACGACGTTGAGGTGGCCGGCGTAGATCAGCACCCACAGCAGCGGATAGAACACCGGCTGGTCCTTCTCGATCTGCTCCCGGAGCAGGACGCCGCCAGCCAGCGCGTGCTCCGCAATCCTGGCGGCTTGGGTTGCCGGGCCACCGGTTATCACGGTGTCGGTCGCAGCGGGCACGAGGAGGACGGGGGCGATCTCATCGGGCAGCGTCGCGGCCCGCAGGCGAACCTCGCGCAGCCGCTCAGCGACGCGGGCTCGGCCTGGTGGCGTGGTGGCCCCGGACTGCAGCAGCAGGGCCTCGATGTGAGCAGCCACGTCGGCCTCTGGGGCGCTCTCGAGCGCCCGCTCGCAGACGAGCATCGACTCGTCCATCCTGCGGGCGTCAAAGTGAAGTGCAGCGCCCAGAGCGAGGCCCGCGGCCGCCCGCCGTTGAGGCCCACTGGTCAGCTCGAAGCCCTCTCTCATCAGCTCGAGCCCATGGGCGTCTCCGGCTCGGGAGGCGGCCGATCCCAGCTCGAACAGCAACCCCGGGCGCTCGTCGTCAGTTGGCGGCTCGGCCAGGGCGCGCCGCAGGTAGCGGGCCGCGGCCTCCGGCGCCCCGCGGGAGAGCGCCATGCCAGCTGCATCTCGGAGGGTGGCGACCCTGGCCGGGTCCCCCGCTGGATCGCAGGACAGAAGATGCAGCCCGATCGACTCGGGCTCGGCTCCTCGATCGGCGAGCAGGCGGGCGGCCCGGGCGTGTAGCTCGGATCGGTCGCCGGTGGAGGTGTCCTCGTAGATCGCCGTCCGGACGATCGGGTGGACGAACCGCAGCGGCTCGCCCGGTTCCATGACCCCGGCTTGGCTCAGGGCGCCGGTTGCCGCCCGGGTCTGGGCGAGATCGAGCCCGGCGAGCTCTGCCGCCTCTGCGATCTCGGCCTGCACGCCCAGCACTGCCACCGCCCGCACCAGCGCGGCTGCTTGTGGGCCGATGCGGCCGACGCGCAGTAGCACGGCACGCCGCGATCCGCTCCGGCCCCAGACGGCTGACCGCGGGCGGACTGATCTCACCAAAATGGCCCGAGGTGTGCCGAAGCTCCTCGAGCAGCTCGATGAGCAGGAACGGGTTCCCGCCGGTCGCCTGGTGGCAGGCGGCGAAGAGCATCGGCCTGGCGCCGTGGCCGAACGCTTCGCGCACCACCTGGCCGACCCCGGCCTCGCTGAGCGGGCTGGGGCGGATGATCGGCGGCCGGGCCTCCAAGACCAGCGAGTCGAGGACCTGGGGTTGTTTGGCCTCGCCGGTCCGGTTGGCGATGGCGATCGCGGCGCGAACCCCGTCGAGGCGTCGAGCCAGGTAGGTCAAGAACCGCAGGGATGGTTCGTCCGCCCACTGGACGTCATCGACCGCTAGCAGCAGCGGGGAGGCCTCGGCGAGATTGGCCACTAGCCAGTAGAGCCCATGGAGCAGAGCCTGGGCGTGGTCGGCAGGCAGGTCCTGCTCGGTGGTGGGACTGCCAAAGACCGGCTCGGCCAGGCGGGCGGCGCCCGAGAGGAGTTCGGCCCGCTCGCCGGCTCCGGTCCTTGCCAGGGTGGACTCGAGCAGCTGGCGTACGATCCCGAACCCAAAGTTCCGCTCCAGTTCACCACCACGCGCTGCCAGCACGGTCATTTCCGACAGGCCGGCGCGCCGACGGACCTCCTCCAGCAGACGCGTCTTTCCGATCCCCGCCGGCCCCTCGATCAGCGACAGCCTCCCTCGCCCCGTGCACGCGTCCCGCAGCAGCCCCTCAAGCTCGGCGAGCTCCTGTTCGCGCTCGAGCAGGAGCGGGGGCCTTCGGTCAGGCTGAGAAAACTCTTCGGTTAACACTTCGGGCGCCCCCCGTTGGCCAGGGCATCACAGGGGACCATAGTGACACTAATCCCTCCACCCGCCGGAAAGGACTCCGAAATGACCACACCCGAGACCACCGCTAATAGTTCCCTACACAGCCGTGAACACGCAAACACCCCGCCTGAGCGCCGCCATCATCGAGCAACCACGGTGAGCACCGCAGGGTCCGGCGTCGACACCCACGAGATGGTTCTGATCCACGGCGTCATCCGGCGCGAGATCGGTCAGCTCCCCCGACTGTTCCGCTCCGCGGCCAATGACCCTGCGCGATCCAAGATCATCGGCGGCCACGCCCGGGAGATGTTGGACTTCCTGCACACGCACCACACCGGCGAGGACTTGTTGCTCTTTCCTCTGCTCCGCGAGCGACGTGTGCTCGACCCGGAACTGATGGACCGAATGGATGCCCAACACGCTCAGGTCAACGACGCCGTCTCGGCTATCAACGCGGAGCTGCCGACGTGGACGACGAGCGCGGACGCCGCCGCCGGCGAGCGGATGGCGGCCTGCATCGACACGACGATGCCGACACTGATCGGTCACCTCGATGAGGAGGAGCAGAAGCTGCTCCCGGTCGTCTCGGTCACGCTCACCCAGAGCGAATGGGACGCGCTCGGCAAGCACGGCATCAGCGCGATCCCGGTCACGCGGCGCCTGCTGACCCTCGGATACATCACCGAGGAGACCGATGACGCGGAGCGGCAGAAGTTCATGCAGGTCGTGCCAGCACCGGTTCGTCTGGCCTACAAGCTGATCGGCCGCCACCAGTTCGCCCGCGAGATCACCACCATCCGCGCCTGACCCATCTCGCGACCCCTCGATCGCCTTCAACGCGGCCAGTGCATCAGCGGCCCCCGCAACCTCCCGCCCATCCTCAACGTGCCAACCGACAAGGAGATTCAGATGACATTGTTGCATCCGGCCGAGAAGTTCTCCAACCTCGCCGTCACCCCAACCGACTGGGCCGCCCTGGAGCTGTCCGACGTACGGCGACTGCGGCGTGATTGTGGCCCTGTCGGCTTGGGAAGGAAACTCATGACCTCACAACAGGAGGCCGGTCTCCAATGAGTGCGCTTTCCGAGCCCCAGACGTCCCCCCTCTACACCCCCCGCGGGAAGGACCTCGCCCTGCTCCTGCTCGCGATGACGCAGTTCGTGATCGTGATCGACGCCTCGATCGTGAACGTGGCGCTGCCATCAATCGGGCGGGCACTGAACATCTCGCACACGGACCTTTCGTGGGTCGTGAACGCTTACGTGCTGACCTTCGGCGGCTTCCTACTTCTGGGCGGCCGGATGGCCGACCTGCTCGGGCGCCGGCGCATGTTCATGGTCGGCCTCGTGCTGTTCACGCTCGCCTCGCTGGCCGGCGGACTGGCGCAATCGGAGCCATGGCTCATCGCCGCTCGCGCAGCGCAGGGCCTCGGGGCCGCGATCGTCTCGCCCGCCGCGCTGTCGATCATCACGACCACTTTTTCCGAGGGTGCCGAGCGCAACCGCGCGCTCGGCATCTGGGGTGCCGTGGCCGGCGCTGGAGGCGCAGCCGGGGTCCTGCTCGGCGGCATCCTTACCAGCGGACTGAGCTGGAGATGGGTCCTGTTCGTCAACGTCCCGATCGGCCTCGCGGCAGCAGCGCTCGCGCCCCGGCTGCTGGTCGAAAGCCGCGCCAACGATGGCACCAATACGTTCGACATTCCGGGTGCGGTCACCGTCACAGGGGGCCTCTCGCTGCTGGTCTACGCGATCGTCAACGCCGTTAACGTGGGGTGGAAATCGTCGGAGACGCTGCTGCTGATCGCCGGTGCGATCGTCCTGCTGATCGCCTTCCTGCTGATCGAGTCCCGCCAGCGCCAGCCGCTCGTGCCGTTCTCGATCTTCCGCCTGCGGACCCTACGGGGCGCGGACATCGTCGGCCTGCTGCTCGGCATGTCGCTTTTCTCGATGTTCTTCTTCATCTCCCTATACCTCCAGGAAGTCCTGCACTACTCGCCGATCAAGACAGGAATCGCTTACCTGCCGCTGGCAGTCGGAATCATCGTCTCAGCTGGACTCGCGTCCCAGGTGGTCACGCGGATCGGGTTCAGGACGACGCTGGTCGCCGGGCTGCTGCTCGTAGCCGGCGGCCTGGTCTGGTTCTCGCGAGTGCCCGCACCGGGAGGCTCATACGTCGCTGACGTCCTCGGCCCGTCGCTCCTGGCGGCCGCCGGGTTCGGGTTCGCCTTCGTGTCCGTGACAATCGCCGCGGTCACGGGGACCAGGCCGCATGAGGCGGGGCTGGCATCGGGTCTGATCAACACCGCGCAGCAAATCGGCGGCGCGCTCGGACTGGCGATCCTCGCGTCGATCGCCAACAGCCGCACCCAGAGCCTCTTCAACTCTGGAGTCCACAACGCCTCCGTTGCCCTGACCAAGGGGTTCGACCAGGCGTTCTTGGTGGGCGCGGGCTTCGCCGTCGCCGGTGCGATCCTGGCCTTCGTGCTGATCTCCTCACGGGACACCCGCGGGCACTCGTTGGCCGCCGTCGGCGGCGACCCCACTCCCGCGGCTGCCGTCGGCGGCGACCCCGCTCCCGCGGCTGCCGTCGGCTGAGCCATCCCACGGCATACCCGCCGCGGGTCACCGACGATCTTCACTCACACCGCTCTGCCCTATCGAAAGGAAACCCCATGTCCACTATCATCACCGGCGCATCAGGCCATCTAGGCCGGTTGGTCGTCGACCAACTCCTTGCCACCGGAACGCCACCGGCCCGGCTCGTGGCCACCGGCCGAGACATTGACAAACTCGCCGACCTCGCACGGAACGGGGTCATTGTGCGGCGCGCGGACTTCGCCGACTCGGGCACCTTCGAGGACGCCTTTGCGGGCGCCGACGCGATGCTGCTGGTCTCGACGACGACGGTCGGGGAGCGGTTCAACAACGCCCGCAAGGCCATCGACGCGGCAGCCCGAGCTGGTGTGTCCCGGATCGTGTACACCAGCATGATCAACGCTTCGACCGCGCAAATGACGCTCGCTGACGAACATCGCCGCACCGAGGACTACCTGCGTGACAGCGGTTCGGCGTTCGTCATCCTGCGCAACGGATGGTACTTGGAGAACTACACCGACCAGCTCCCGATGATCGTCCAGTACCACGCATTGCTGGGCAGCGCGCACGACGGTCTCGTCAGCGCGGCCAGCCGCCGCGACTACGCGGCCGCCGCCGCCACGGTACTGACGCAGGACGGGCACCTCGGAGCGACCTATGAGCTCGGCGGGACGCCGTTCACCCTGACCGAGCTCGCCGCCACGATCAGCGACGTCCTCGGCACCCACATCGCCTACCAGGACATGTCCGTCGCTGACTACACCGGTGCCCTGATCGGTGCGGGGCTGCCCCCAGAGATGGCTGCCGCCGTCGCCGACGCCGACGCCGGCCTGGCTCGCGGAGAGTTGTTCACCGTGAGCGAGGACCTGGTGAAGCTCATCGGCCGGCCGGCAACCACAGCGCACGAAGCCGTTCAGAACGCCGCCGCCGCCGCCATCAGCAGTTCCTGACGCCGCCACGCCACTCTGGCTCCACCGCCCCAGCGAACCAGCGTTGGAAGGTAAGGATGCGACGGACGGCGTCACGCTCACTCGTTAACAGGTGCCCGACGCGACGAACGGCACCTCGGAAATCACCCTCTGGAGTCATGATGCCCAACCCTGGCCAGCGCAACTTCGGCAGCAACAATACGAGCATCAATGGTCCAGCAGCGCCGGCACCGTCTTCGAGCGAAGTCGCACTCTGGGAACAGTTCGACCTGGCTCACAGATTCGTTGCCCAGCAACTCGACCACGCGATCGAACGTGACCACGGATTGAACAGTCATGGCTTCGAGCTGTTACGGGCACTGGCGTCTGCTACTGAGAAGCGTCTCTGGATGTCCGATCTTGCGGTGCGACTAGGACTCACACGCTCCGGTGTGACGCGTCTCGTTGAAAGACTGGAAGCCGGCGGAAGCGTTATTCGTCTGCGGGACGATCTCGACCGCCGCGTCGTTCATGCCCAGCTGACGACCGGCGGCGAGGCGAGGCTGGACGCAGTAGCCAAGACCTACGACACAACCCTTGGCGAACTCCTAAACGGACGCTTCTCCGATCGAGAGCTACAGGATCTCGGTCAAGCGCTAGGCATGCCCTCAACAATGGTCGCCGCTCGAACGACGACAAAAGATGGTGACTCATGAAGGTCGACTCAGATGGTTGGGCTGAGCGTGTAGCCCCGTTCTCCGCAAATTTGTGATCCTTGGCCTGACGCTTGCGATCGGCTACTCCGACATGGCGCAGCCCTCGGCCCCCACTGCGCCTTGTGGATCCATTCCCACTGATCCAGATAGGCGATCGGTCGATATGACTGGAAGCCGTTTTCCTCAGTCACACTCCCGCTCTCTCAGAGCTGTGACCGCCCCTTGGCCGCACTCGACACCGTGCGCCGACCCCTCCTGTCGATGCCGCTTCGTCCGGTCCGTGCTCGGTGGGGCCAAGGTTCGGCGCCCAGCGAGAATGGCGAGGGAGGCTGCCCTGAGCTCACTCGCGGATGGCAAGGGAGCTGAGCTTCGATGAGGACAAGGACACGATGATCCGTGCCGGGGTCCCGGAGGGGATCGCTGAGATGAACGCCCAGGCCTTCAGCATGACCGCGGAAGGCGACGCCGACTGGATCAGGGAGGACGTCCAGACGGTAGTTGGCCGCCCGGCCCGGTCTACGAGTGGTTCGCCATCGACCACGCCAATGCATTCTCGTAGTTCCGCACATCGCCCGTTCCGAGCTTCGAAGAAGCCGAGAGGACCCAAGCGACGCGATGAAAGATCTAACCGACAAGATGGCTCGTTACGGGCGCGACAAGCGGGACCAGCAGAGCTTCGGCCATCGCTCTCACCCCGAACTCCCAATAACCCCGGCCGTCTAAGCAGTTGGAGGTAGGTGATGACGACACTCGCGAGCATCGCCCTTGCCACATTGGACGGATGCGGAGAGGGTCTGGCATGCAATCACCGCAACGAATACCCCTCTTGTTGGCCTTCGGCGAACTCGACGGTGCAGAAATCGCAGCCGCTTCGTTGGAGTCACTCTGCTGACTGGTCAGGGCGACCGTGGATCCTTGCGGGCGCCGGCCTGCCTGCTGCCCGTCGGCCAGAAGGCGCCGGAACCGGGGTTATCCACACACCCGAATGTGTTCTGGGCAGTCAATCATCGCGAGCACTGCGTCGCAGGTCGCCAGATATTGGTCCAGGGCAACAGCTGAGAATTCGTCCCATCGTCTGCCGCCATGGATGAACGCCGAGGTTCCAGAGGATTCGGTTACACCAGTGCTCCTTAGCCTCAGCAACTGAACATGGCGAGCGCCTCGATGCGGCCCTCCAATCGCCTCACGGCGGGCGTAGCCCTCTCCGTCACGCCGTTGCTCCCCCAAGGCCGCCTTGGATGTGTTGTTGAGCGAGTCACCCCTGACCTGGTTTAGCTTGGTACTTGACAATACATAGTACATGGCTTAGTGTGAACGCATGACCCCGACTCACGATCCTCAGCTCCTCAAAGGCGTCCTGTCGCTGTTGTTGCTGCGCCTGCTCGCCGACCGCGAGTCCTACGGGTACGAGGTCGTTCAGAGCCTGCATCAACTGGGATTATCCGATATCTCCGACGGCACGGTCTATCCCGCCCTCGCAAGGCTCGAACGGGAGTCCCGAGTCAGCGCCCGGCTGATTTCGTCGCGTTCGGGTCCGGCCCGGAAGTACTACCGACCCACCAAGGCTGGTTATGCGGCACTCGCCGATGGCGTGTCCGCCTGGCTCTCGTTTGCCGACGTGGTCACTCCGGTGTTGTCACGCCCTTACCCGACCCAACCAGCTCAACCGACAAAGGAAGTGTGAAATGAGTGGAACCCTGACCTGGACGGACCGGCTCCGTATCGAGCGGGCTGTGTGGACTCTCAACAGCTACTTGCAGACTCTGCCATGGCGTTCCCAGGTCGCCAAGCGTCGCGAGCTGCGAGTCAACCTGCGGGCGGCCTCCGCCGACGTCGGCACCAAGGAAGCCTTGCGACGGTTGGGCAACGTCCGCACGATGGCCGCCGATTACATCATTGCTGAGTACGGCGGACCGAGACCTTCCTGGTGGGCAGCAACTTTCGTCCTCTTACCGGGGTTCTGGTTCATGTTCTGGGTGTCAAATGCCCGAATCGACGCCTTCAAGGGGGGCGTAATCGCGGCCAATCCGCACGCCACTGGACTGTTCCACTGGCACGGTGTCGCCTATGTCTTCACCGATGCGACGTTCACATTCGTCAACGGGAAGGCCACCGAGGTGGGCGGCACTTTGCTGCCGCTCGTCTACGTGTGCATCTTTGGGCTGGCGATCCTTGTCGGACGGCTCTGGCGTGTGCTCCCGGCATGGCGCCGCCAGTTCGCGATGGGCTCCGATGGCAAGTAGTGACCCTGACAACCGGACAGCGGACTGTTCAGCTGCGATCAAAGATCGCGGTCGGCTGGCCTAACATCGGCAGACTTGTCCACACGCCCACATGTTTAGTGACGTTCTGATATCGAGCCGGCTTGGCCGATCAAGACTGCTGATGCCGGCCGCTCTGGACTGATTCTGGCCCGAGCCCTGCTGGCCGAGCCGTGGGCCATCCTCTGCAGCCATCCCCCCATTGCTGTGGTTGAGCGGAAGGGCCCGGGGCCCCCGGAACAGCCCCCCGCAGGTGGCCAGCACCCCCCGACTGACCTCGGGGAGGCCGAGTCGGGCGTCCGATGCCGCCACCACCAGATCGCAGGCCAGCACGATCTCCAGGCCACCACCCAGGGCCGGACCTTCGACGGCGGCGATGAGTGGCCGGCGACGCTTGCGCCGGATGATGCCGTAGGGCCCGCCACGGTCGGTCGGTGGGCCGGGGCCCACGGCCAAGTCGGTGCCGGCCGAGAATACGGTGGCCGTGCCGGTGAGCACCCCGGCCCACAGCGAAGCGTCGTCGTCCAGCCGGTTGAGGGCGGCGTCGATGCCGGCGGTCATCGCCGCGTCGATGGCGTTGCGCTTGGCCTCCCGCTGCATGGAGATCACGAGGACGCGGCCCTCGGTTCTGGTTGCGACGCTCATCGGCTCCCCCTCCCTCCGTCCGGTGCGCTTCCGGATCCGTCGGCTGACGGTCCTGGTGTGGCCCGGTGATCGTGGCCTCGAACGGTAACCGACCCGGACGACGACGGCCCGATCCCGGGCCGGTGCTAGCTTCGTCGCGCCCCGCCCGGACCTGTCGACGGGGCGGATGGGACCTCGGATCCCGCCGCCGTCCCCTCACCGAGAGGTTGGCCACCGATGACCGCAAACGACGACACGGCGGCGGTCGAGGAGCGAGTGGGACGGCTCCTTCGTGATCACCCGCCGGCCGACACCGAACCGCGGGAGTTCCTCGGGGCCCAATTCGACCGGGGCCTGGCGGCCGTGCACTTCCCGGAGGGATCGGGCGGGCTCGGACTCCCACGCACGTTGCAGGGTCGGGTCTCCCTCCTCCTGCAGGAGGCGGGGGCACCCTCGCCGTTCGCCGCCAATCCCATCGGTGTCGGCATGGCCGCCCCCACACTGGTCGCCCACGGCACCGACTCGCAGTGCGCCCGCCACCTCCGTCCCCTGTTCGTCGGCGACGAGATCTGGTGCCAGCTGTTCAGCGAACCCGGCGCGGGCTCCGATGTGGCCGGTCTGGCCACCAGCGCCCGGCGGGACGGCGACACGTGGCTGGTGAACGGGCAGAAGGTGTGGACCTCCCTCGGCCATCTGGCCCGGTGGGGGCTGCTCCTCGCCCGGACCGATCCCGATGTGCCCAAGCACCGCGGCCTGACCTACTTCGTGGTGGACATGGCGGCTTCCGAGGTCGAGGTGCGGCCACTGTTTCAGATGACCGGCTACGCCGAGTTCAACGAGGTCTACCTCACCGACCTCCCGGTCCCCGACTCGGACCGCCTCGGCGCGGTCGGGAACGGCTGGATGGTGGCCGTCACCACCCTCATGAACGAGCGGGTGGCCATCGGTGGCGGGGTGTCCCGGCGGGGTGAGGGCGTCATCAAGACCCTGGTCGACACCTATCTGCGCCGCGGGGGCACCGAGGTGATGCGCGACCGGGTGATGGCCCTGTGGGTGCGGGCCGACGTCCTGCGCCTGACCTCCCTCCGCGCCGCCGCCGGTCTGGCCGGCGGGACGCCCGGCCCGGAGGGATCGATCGGGAAGCTGGCCCGAACCGAGCTCATGCAGGACGTCCACCGGTGCGCGGTGGACCTGATGGGCATGGAGGGAGGCCTCTACCCCACTGGCTATCGCATGCGTCGACCGGAGCGACCCGGGGAGTCGGCCCATCCCCAACAGGCGTTCCTGCGGAGCCGGGCCTTCTCCATCGAGGGTGGCACCACCGAGATCATGAAGAACATCCTGGCCGAGCGGGTGCTCGGACTACCCGGGGACGTGCGAACGGACAAGGAGGCCGACTGGAGCGAGGTTCCCCGGTCCTGACCGGGCACCGGCGCGCCGCCCCTGACCGCGGACCCCCCGCGGCGCCCTACCGCGGCCCGCCCTCCCCGTTCGACTCCGTGCCCGACCAGCCGATCGGTCCGACCGCCTCGGCCAGCTCCAACATGGCGAGGCGTTCCCGTGCCCACGCCGCGGTGATGGCGTCGGCCCAGCCGTCCCGGAGGAGTCGTTTGTTCGCCACCAGGGCCGGGACCGGGTGGTCGGCGATGGTGGCGGCCATCGACAGGGCGAGCTCGAGCGACCGGCCGTGCTCGGCCCTGGCCACCGCCATGCCGCTGGCCACGGCCTGGTCGGCGCCCATCGGTTGGCCGGACAACACCAACCAGGTGGCCCGCTGCATGCCCACCCGCCGGGGCAGCAGCCAGCTCCCGGCGGCCTCGACACTCGTCCCCAAACGGACGAAGGGCAACGTGATCTGGGCCGCTTCGTCCACCACCACCAGGTCGCAGAGCAGGAGGATGGTGGCGCCGAAGCCGACGGCCAACCCGTTGACCGCAGCCACCAGGGGCTTGGGGAAGCGGGCCAGGGCCTCCAACATGGGGTCGAAGTTCGACCCCAGCTCGGCCGGGCCGCCCGGCCGGCCCATCTCGGCCAGGTCCACGCCGCTGGAGAAGGCCCGGCCCCGCCCGGTGAGCACACACACCGCCACCCGGTCGTCCGATCCGGCCAGCTCCAGCGTCCGGGTCAACTGCCGGTATCCGTCGGCGGTGAAGGCGTTGAGTTTCTCGGGTCGGTCGAAGGTCACGATCCGGATGGCGCCGCGATCCTCGCTCCGGAGCGTGAATGCCGGCGACGAACTGGCCATGGACAATCCCCCTGGTCGTGGTGGACTGGGAACCTACCCGTTCGCCGAAGGGACCGCCCGTCGGAGCACCCCGCCCGCCACTAGCCTCGGCGTCGAACACGGTGGTCCACCGTCACCGGAGGAGGCGAGCGAAGATGACCGGGACAACGGCCGGCTCCGGCCACGACGACATCCGGGTCGGGCGGGAACGACCCGGGGTGGTCACGTTGACCCTCAACCGTCCCGACCGTCTCAACGCCTTCACTTCCGAGATGATGGCCCACCTCTTCGACCTGATGGAGCAGGTGGGCCGGGACGAGACCTGTCGGGTGGTGGTGGTCACCGGGGCCGGCCGCGGCTTCTGCTCAGGGGACGACCTGCGCGACTACCGCACCCCGGACTGGGTACCGAAGGACGTGGGGCCTTCCCACACCCGGATGTACGAGCAGAAGTTCGTCGCCCAGCTGGTACCCAGGCTCCGGGCCATGCCCCAACCGGTCATCGCCGCCGTCAACGGACCGGCCGCCGGAGCGGGCTACGCCCTGGCGCTCGGTGCCGACCTCCGGGTGGCCGCGGCATCGGCCGTCTTCGTCGACGCCTTCGTGAAGATCGGGGCGTCCGGGGCCGAGATGGGCCTGAGCTGGCTGCTCCAGCGGGTGGTGGGCGCCACCCGGGCCGCCGAGTTGGTGCTGACCGGACGTCGAGTCGATGCCCAGGAGGCCGCAGACATCGGGTTGGTGCTCCGGACGGTCCCCGACGGCGAGGTGGTGGAAGCGGCGTACCAGCTGGCCGAACAGATCGTGGCCAACACCCCCTTCGGCACCTGGATGGGCAAGGCCACCCTGTGGTCGAACCTGGAGATCCCCAGCCTCGAGGCCGCCATCGACCTGGAGGCCCGGACCCAGGTGCTGGCCCTCGGGACCGACGACGCCCGGTCCCAGCTCCACCAACAGCGTCACGGCGGCGAGGCCCGCTACACCAACCACTGACCCCAGGACCCACGGTGACGTCGCTGACGTCGGGACCGGGGGGCTAGCCGGAAGTGGTTCCTCGCAGCTCCCAGCGGTTCCCGGCCGGATCCTGACAGAAGGCGACGTGGCCTCCGTCCACCTCGAAGGTTCGGAACGAGACACCGGTCTCCTCCAGCCGGACCTCGAGGGCCGTCAGGTCGTCACCCAATTCCAGGGCCACGTGGGCTCTGGCCGCCGGGCGGTGGTCGGGATCCTCGCTCAGATGGATCTGCCTGCCGTCCTCGGCCTCGAACCAGCGGGGGCGACCGCCCCGGCCCTCCGGTACGGCCACGGGCCGGAAACCGAGCAGGTCGACCAGGAAACGGGACTCGGCCTCGGACCCGCCGACCGGCACCCCGAGGTTCACGTGATGGAGGACCAGCATCACCGCAACCTACCCGGGGAGTGGGATCCGAAGTGGCGGGGAACGCTCCGGAGGCGCGGTGTCCCGCCGCGGTCCACCGACCGGGTCCACGGACCGGGTCAGCCCCCGGTGGGTTCCCCGACCCCGAGACGCCGGTACCAGAGTCGCCACGGCGTGGTGTGACGCTGCCAGACCTCGGGACCCTTGGCGTAGGGCGGTCCGGTGTGCCGTCGGTGGCTCGCCCCTTGCTGGTCGACCTCGTAGACGGCCAGGTACCGAGGCGCCCCCCGGTGGGGGGCACGGACCTCGCGCACCAGCTCGTAACGCTCGGCCCGGAGCGCATGGCGGCGCTCGGCCACTTCGGGCAGGTGGACACTGGTGTAGAACTCGTTGAACTGATCCAGCTCCTGGTCGGTGGCGTCGGCCGGAGGGTTCACCCCGAGGAGGTAGATGGCGAACGGAGTGGCCACCCGGGCCCGGGTCTCTGCGACCCGCCGGTACCAGAGGGACCACGTCGGGCGCAGCCCTTCGGTGTCAGGTCGTTCACCGGTCTCCACCCGATCCCGGTCGTCGTCCGGGGACCCGCCCAGGTCGGCGACGGTGACGAAGCGCGGGGGTCGAAACCCACGGGCGGCCACGGCCAGGAGCTCGTAACGCTCCTCCTGGTCAGCGTCGGATGCCGCGGCCCGGGCGAACCCCGCCGCCGCAGTGTCGGCGTCGACTCCGCCACGGACGTCCCACCCCGTCCAGAGGATCAGGCCGGGGGGGTGGCTCTCGGAGGGCACGCGCCCGACGTTAGCCACCCGTCGACGGGGACCGGGGCCCGCCCGATCAGTCCGGGTCCGGACGCCGCCGCGGCCGGGCAACGGGGCCGGTCACTCCACCGTGAGTGGCTGTCGGGAGGCCACCGTCCGGCCGCCTCGCATCTGGGGCGGTCCGCACGCATCTGCCTGGTCCGGCGCCCGCTCCCTCCTTTAAATAACTGACTCAGTTAGTTGTAGTGATCCCACTCCTGGTTGTGGATTCCGGCGCGGTTGGTGAGCGTGGCGGCGGTCCGGACCTGTCGGCACAGCTGTCGCAGGAAGCCGGCGTAGCCGGTCACATCCACCGGTCCCGGGGCGACGGCCACGATGGTGGTGGCACAACCGTCGCCCGGGCCCCAGAACCACTCGGTGTTGTGCCCGCTGACCGCGGGGGGAGCCCCGACGCCCGACCCAGCTCGTTGGTCGCCCCCGCCTCTCCGTAGTCCGCCGTGAAGATGATCGCATGGGCACGTCGACCGGCGGGGCGTTCCACACCGAGTCGACGGTGGTCACCAGGAGATGGCCTCTACGTGTGCACGGACCTCACCCGGGCCTGGTCGAGGGAATGGGATCGAGTCAGACACTACGGCTGACGGGTCGGACCAAGCCGCCTTGGCCGGCCATCCCCCCGTAGGCTGAGGCGATGACGCCCGATCCCCCCGCGGCCACCCAGGGCCCTACCTCCTCGACCCCGCTGCCTCTGGGTGAAGCCGGCGCCACCGCGGGTCACGACCCAACGACCGATCCCATTCCGACGAAGAAGTCGGTGCTCGGCCTGCTCATCGTCCTGCTCGTCGTGGGGGTCGCCCTCATCATCGCGTTCTTCGCTGCCGTACGGCACTGGCTGGCGTTGCATACGGGCACCCTCCACGGCGGACCCGACCTGTACTACAACTTCTGGTCCGGATTCGGTTCTGACCTCGGTGAGGCCACGCTCATCAGCGCCGTCGGTGTCGGGGTGTACACGGGCGTCCGCAAGGTCAATTGCCACACCAAGGGGTGTTGGAGAATCGGGCACCACGTGCTGGAAGGAACTCCGTACATCCTGTGTCGCCACCACCACCCTGGTGTGCCGACCAGGGGTGCCTCCCACCAGCACATCCTCGAACAACACCGGCGGTACAAGGAAGCCCAAGACAGGGCTGGATAGGCAGAGCATCAGCTTGTCGGGGCGCGACTCGGGAGCAGAGGGCCAATGAACGTCGTAATCGGCGCGGCATCGGGAATGGGTGCTGCGGTGGCAGGCCTGCTGGCCGGCACCGGAGTCCTGCGAGCCGACCGCCGGGGCGACGACACCGGCGTCATCGGCTGCGACATCCGGAGACAGGAGGAGGTCACCGCCCTGGTCGAGGCGACCGGCGAGCTCGACGCCCTGGTGGTCACCGCCGGACTTTCACCGTCGATGGCCGGCGGTCGCGACATCTACGCGGTCAACCTGATCGGTATGGACCGGGTGCTCACTACGTTCGAACCGGCCCTGCGCCCGGGTTCGGCCGCCGTGTGCTTCTCTTCGATGTCCGCGCACATGGCGACGGTCCCGCCGGAGGTGGGGGTGGTGCTCGACAGTCCTTCCTCGCCGAGCTTCTTCACCGACCTCGCGGCCGCCGGTGTGGACGTCGACGATCCTCAGAGCGCGTATCCCCTGTCCAAGGCCGGGGTGATCCGGCTGGTTCGCCGCCGCGCCGGTCTCTGGGGCGCCAAGGGGGCCCGACTCCTCTCGTTGTCACCGGGGATCATCGACACCGGGATGGGCCGGCTGGAAGCCTCGAACCACCCGGAAATGGCACCGATGGTCGCCGGGAGTCCGTTGGGTCGGGAGGCGAGGCCCGCGGAGGTGGCCTCCGTGGCGGCCTTCCTGGTGTCCGACGCGGCGTCGTTCATGACCGGCACCGACGTGCTCGTCGACGGCGGTGCGATCGCGGCGATCATGGGGCCGGGGGGATCCGCCGCGTAGTCGCCGCCCGGACCGGCGCCGTCCGGGGCCGCCCGGTCAGGGGGTCGGCGTTCTGTCGGGCATGGCTCGGCGGGCCGGCGACAGGCCGGTGATAACGTCACATCATGGGGGATGAGAACGGCATTCCGGCCGAGCGGATGGTCGACCGAGAACCGTCGGCCGAGGTCGGGTGACCGGGGTCGGGACGGGAGCGAGTCCCGATTCCCCGGGAGTCCGCACCCACCATGGGGACGGAGCGGGGCTCGATGAGTGAGTCGATGGAGCGGTTCCACATCCGGGTCGACGACCTGGTTCTCGAGGACCTCCAGACCCGTCTCGCTCGCACCCGCTTTCCGGACCAGATCGACGGCACCGGATGGGAGGGTGGAATGCCCATCGACTACCTGGCCGAACTGGTCTCGTACTGGCGCGATTCGTACGACTGGCGCACCCATGAAGCCCGCCTGAACGAGTACGAGCACTTCCGCACCCGCATCGACGGACAGTCGCTCCACTTCATCCATGCACGATCACCCCATCCGGAGGCCTTTCCCCTCATCATCACGCACGGCTGGCCCGGTTCGGTCCTCGAATTCCTCGACCTCATCCCGAGGCTGACCGATCCCGAGGCGCACGGTGGCGCGGCCGAGGATGCGTTCCACGTCATCGCGCCTTCCCTTCCGGGGTACGGCTTCTCCGAGCCCCCCCGCACACGCGGCTGGGATGTGCGGCGGATCGCGCGGGCCTTCATCGACCTCGTGGATCGCCTGGACTACACCCGCTACGGGGCCCAGGGCGGGGACTGGGGCGCCCAGGTGACGAGCAGGATGGCCGCATTGGATCCGGAGCGCTGTGCCGGCATCCATCTCAACATGCCGGTCGGCGCCCGCCCGGAGGACCCCGGGGCCCTCACCGAGGAGGAACAGGCCGACCTCGCCCGGATGGGACGCTTCCAGCGCCACGAGTCGGGCTACGCCAACGAGCAGGGAACCAAGCCCCAGACCGTCGGTGTCGCCCTCAACGACTCGCCGGCGGGACTCCTGGCCTGGATCGTCGAGAAGTTTCGCGCCTGGAGCGACTGTGACGGTCACCCGGAGAACGCCTTCACCCGGGACCAGCTGATCACCAACGTGATGCTGTACTGGGTGACGCAGACGCCCACCTCTTCGGCTCGACTCTACTGGGAGAGCAATCAGAGCGGCGTGCTCAACGAGAAGCTGCCGTTCATCACCGTTCCCACCGGGGTCGCCCGCTACCCCAAGGAGGTCCTGCGCTGGCCGCGTTCGGGTGTCGAGCGTCAATTCAACCTCACCTATTGGGCGGAGATGCCCCGCGGAGGCCACTTCGCCGCCATGGAGCAGCCCGAACTGTTCGCCGACGATCTGCGGAAGTTCTTCCGAACGGTGCGCTGAGCCACTGCCTGTTGCCCCGGGAACGCTTCTCGGGGGCGCCTCTCGGGCCAGCTCAATCCTTGGGCCTGAGCAGTCGTTCGAGATTGGTCCGGGTGTGCTCGTCCTGCCAGTGGTCGAGGACCTGGCGGTCGAGCAGACGGCTCTCGTCTCCCCCGATGACCCCGAGCACCGTTCGTCTGGACGTGGCCTTGGCCAAGGCGTAGGCACCGGCGTCGAGTGAGGCCGCCCGCTCGGCGGCGGCGACGGCCGCCCCTTGCAGCTCGGACAACGGCAGGCTCTCGTGGACCAGACCTCGCCGACACGCCTCGTCGGCGTCCAGCAACTGGGCCTCGAGCATCAGCTGCTCGGCGTGCCGCCCGCAGGTGTGCACCAGCAACTCGACGGCCAGGACCGGAAACGCCACACCGACCCGCAACTCGGTCACCCCGATCCGCGCTCCGTCGGCGATGAGCCGGGTGTCACAGGTGCAGGCCAGGATGCAGCCGCCGGCGATCGCCGAGCCGTTGACGGCGGCGACCGTCGGCTTGGGACACCGGAAGAGGGCCAGGAGGGCCGAGTCCAGCGCCTCCAGGAGCGTCTCGGTGTGGCGCTCTTCGTGGCCCAGGACCTCGTTCACATTCAGTCCGGCCGAGAAGACCGGTCCGTCGCCCGTGAGGATCAGGGCACGAACGGCCGGGTCCCGTGCACAGCCCAGGACGTACGAGGCGATCTCGTGCAACGTCTCCACATCCAGCGCGTTCACCTTGTCGCTGGCGAGGGTCAGTACGGCGGTACCGCCGATCTGTGAAACCTTGATCTTGCGGAACGGTGGGCTGTCGGCCATTTCCGTCATCCTTCCTTGGGTAGTCACTGTGACCGTATGCAGGTCCCTGGGTCACGCACTCCGGATCGACGACCGCTCCGAGCGGGTACCGGCTTCGATCTGGGCTCCGGCAGCTGGCGGTACGGGCGCAGAATTCTCATCCTTCGTTCCTCGGCGGCCCCCCAAGAGAGCGGACCGGCCTCCGATCACCGGTATGGGCAGTCAACGGCCGACCTGCGCACACAGTGCCTCTGCATCGCGTCAGATTCTTCCAGAATGGAAGGGGCCGGGGCACACCCGGGAGCGGCCCACCGAGAGTTGGCGTCGGCCGCGACGTTCGGCGCGCCATGGCTGGGCAATGTCACAAGAACGCTGCAGTAGCATCAGCCGAATGGACGTGTCCGACACCTCCGGGAACGACCGCGGCACCCGGTGCAAGGCTCCACGGGTTTGAGCACCTGGTCTGAGCCGGCTGGCCTCGGACCGGCCGGGACCATCGCCGGTTTCGACCACATCGCACTCCCGATGCAGGACAGCGAAGCCATGGCGGGCTTCTACCGTTCGCTCGGCCTGCCGGTCACCGAGACCCCCCACCTGCTCCAGGTCCATCTCGGCACCCAGATGATCAACTTTCATCGAACCGAGATGTGGAGCCGCCGCGACTTCACGCTCCGCGCCCCCGCGGCGCTGCCCCCCTGCGGCGACATCTGCCTGGTGTGGGAAGGATCGGCTGAATCGTTGCAAGTGCTGCTGGACGGCGCGGCGGCCACCATCATCGAGGGACCGGTGGAACGCCGCGGCGGCCGCCAGGTACCGGCCTCGAGCGTGTACGTTCGCGACCCGGACGGCAACCTGGTGGAGTTCATGCGGTATCCGGAGGAGTCCCGTCGGTGACACGGTGCCGTTCCGGCCGACGAACCACCGAGGCCGTCCCAGGATCGGGTCTCGGTGATCCGGTCACCATGGCACTTCGCCGCAACCATCGGAGCCGGGGCCGGTACCGGCCCCGGCTCGTACCTCTACGACGAGGTCGCCGTAGACGTACCGGCGATGTCCTTCCCGCAGATCGGCTGAGGGGACACCGGGACGAACCCGTTGGCCTCGGCCTTCATGAACCACGTGCAATCCGGCGAGTCGTGCCCGAAGATCGTCGAGTAGTTGATCGACTGGGGCAACAGGCCGTTGGCGTTGTAGGACTTGAGGCCCCGCAGATCCTTGATGACTGCCGCCCGGGTCGGGTTCTTCCCAGCCATCTGGATGCCCTTGATCATCAGGTCGGCTCCCGCCCATGACTCGTACTGTCCGAACGTCGGGAACTGGGTCTTCGTGAAGTGGGCGTACTTCTCCATGGCGGCCTGCATCTGTTGCGTGCCGGCATTAGGGAGGGAGAACGGTCGGAAGAGGGAGAGGAAGTAGGCACCCTGCAGGGTGTTCCAGGCCGGCGACTTGATCACGTCCGGCTCGAAGCCGGTGGCGAAGACCTCGGCCTTCATCTTCACGCCGGCCTGCTTCAGCGCCGTGGCCAGCGCGTAGTTGGAGTTGTTGTCGAGGGCGGGCACCATGGAGTTGATGCCCTTCTGCTTCGCCACCAGGGCGGTGCTGGTGAAGTCCACGCTACCGAAGGGGACGGTGGTGTCCAGTACCCCGACCTTGCCCCCGGCCCGCTGGAACGACTGGGCCGTGCTGATGGCCGCCCGGCTCGACGAGGGTGAGATGCTGTACCCGTACGAACCGATCACCGTGCCGCCGTGGCTCTTGATGAAGTTCCCGAGCAGCGTGTTGACCGGATACTTCGGGTCGACACTGCCGAGGTCGGAGGCGAACATGTTGGTGTAGGGATGCTGGCCCCATTCGGGTCCGTCATCATAGGTCCCGGTCACCGGGACTCCGTGCTGCTGGGGGTACTTGGCCGCCAGGAAGAACAGCGGACTCTGGGAGACGATCCCGAAGGCCTTGGAGGTGGCGCTCTGCACCGCGGTCGAGATCGCCGTGGGATCCGTCTGGTCGTCGATCACCAGGGGGACCAGCTGGTGGCCGTTGACGCCTCCTTCAGCGTTCTGGAGGGCGATCCGGGCCTGGAAGCCGGAGGCAGAGGTTCCGTTCTGCGACGCGCCCTGGCCGGTGAGGTCGGTGATGTACGCCACGGTGATCGGGGCCGGCGACGCCGACGCCCGGGTGGCCGTCGCTCCGACCACCACCAGTGGCAGGACCACGGCAGCGCTCAGCAACAGCTTGCTCATCGTGCGGGTTACGGACATCGTTCCTCCATTTGATTGATGACGACAATGCATTGATTGGGTGAGGCGTCCCAACGCCCCAGGCGGCCGCCACTGATGTGTGTTCATTTGAACTCCCCTCGTCGAACCCACGCCTGGCTCCCCCATCCGATTCCGCCGGAGTGATCGTCCGCGTTCTCCTGGCGAGCGCCGGTCACTCTAACGGTCCAACCGCAACCGTTGGTGTCGGGGCCTCGGCCTCTCCCAGATACCGGTCGAGGACCTCCTGTCCGGCCCTGGACGCCGGTCCGGACCAGCCCACATGGCCCCGGGTCAGGATCACACAACTGTCCGCCATGGCCAGGGCCCGGTGCACGAACTGCTCGCTCAGCACGATGGTGATCCCGGCCCGACGGGCCGACTCGAGACTCTCGAACACCGACTCGGTCATCAGCGGTGCGAGGCCGAGGGACAGTTCGTCGGCGATGACCAGCTTGGGGGACACGGCGAAGGCCCGGGCCAGGGCCAGCATCTGCTGTTCGCCCCCCGAGAGGCTGCCGGCTCGCTGCGAACTGCGTGCCCCGAGGACCGGGAACTGCTCGACGGCCCGTTCGATGGCCGCCGTCCGCTCGGAGCGGGGCTCCTGGGCCACGGCCATTCTCAGGTTGTCGGTGACCGAGAGACCGGGGAAGATGCCCCGACCCTCGGGCACGTAGGTCAGGCCGAGCTTGCGCACCGTGTGCGCGGACATCCCGGTGATGTCCCGACCCTCGAAGACCACCCGGCCGCCGGTCGGGGCCACCAGGCCCGAAACGGCCCGGGCCAAGGTGCTCTTGCCGGCCCCGTTCACCCCCAGGACGGCCAGCACCGTGCCCGGCGCCACCTCCAACGACACCCCGAACAGAGCCTGGGAGGGCCCATAGCAGACATCGAGGTCGTGGACTTCGAGGAGGGGTGCGGTCACCCGATCACTCCGCCGTCACCGGTCGAGGGGGGTTGGTCCGGCGATCGCTGCTGTGGCTCGCCGTCGCCCAGATAGGCGGCCCGCACCGCGGGATCGCTGCGGATCTGCTCGGGACTCCCGACCGCGATCCGCTCCCCGAAGTCGAGGACCACGACCGAGTCCGAGAGGGCGAGGACCGCGGCCACGTCGTGTTCCACGATGACCAGGGAGAGGGCGTGCTCGCTCTGGGCCACGATCCGGCGGAACACCGAGAGGAGGTTCTCCGACGCCGCGATGTCGAGTCCCGAGAGGGGTTCGTCCAGCAGGAGGACATGGGGATCGCTGGCCAGGGCCCGGCCCACCTCGACCAGGCGGGCGATGCCCAGCGGGAGGGCGGCGACTGGGGCCTTGCCCACCCGGGTCAGTCGGAGGAGCTCGAGGAGCCCGTCGACCCGCTCGTTCTCGGGCGCAGACGCCGGCAACAGCGAACGGGGGTCGAGCATGTCCCGCCAGAGGCGTCTGGGTGAGGTGCGGGCCCGGTAGGCCAGGACCAGGTGTTCCCGCACGGTCAAGCCCATGAACAGCTCGGGTTGCTGGAAGGTCCGGGCCAGGCCTCTGGCGGCACGGGACCGGGGAGAGGCGTTGGTCACGTCGTCGCCCCGCAGCCATACCTTTCCGTCCCGGGGGGCGAGGAGTCCGGACAGCACGGCGAGCAGCGTCGACTTGCCGGCCCCGTTGGGCCCGACCAGACCGACCACGCTTCCCGGCGGCACCTCCAACGAGACCGCGTCGAGGGCGGTGAGCCCGCCGAACCGGACGGTGATCTCCTTGGCCACCATGGCCGGTCTGACCTGCTCGTCCTGCGCCCGCTCGCCGGCGGGGGGGTCCTTGGTGACGGTGGCACCCGGTGTCACGGCGGTGTCCGGCTGCTGGGCACCGTCCGGCCGGTCCGGGTCGTCGTTCACCACGGCATCACGAGGCCTGTTCCGCGACGAGGGTCGCTCGGTCCCCTGACCGGGCC
Source organism: uncultured Acidimicrobiaceae bacterium (assembly GCA_963833585.1). GTDB lineage: Bacteria > Actinomycetota > Acidimicrobiia > Acidimicrobiales > RAAP-2 > Bog-756. The sequence continues at coordinate 296,564 of CAWHYF010000006.1, forward strand.
CCGATCGCCTCGGCGGCGACCTCGTCGGTGAGCGGTAGCTCGCCGGGACGGGTCGGGGTGAGGTGCAACACCAGCCGTCGCAGCCGTCGGCTCTGCTCGGCCAGGACCCCGTCGGGGTACTTGGCCGCCGAGATGGCGCCGAGACCGAACAGCACCGGCAGCACGTTGGCCGTCCAGGTGGGCAGGTAGGCCTGGGAGAGGGCGGGGAGCATGACGAAGGTCAGCCCGGCCATCAGGGCCGCGGCGTTCGAACGCACTCCGATGGTGACCAGGACCGCCAGCCAGACGATCCCGGCGAAGGTGGCGAACTCGCTGGGTTGGAAGGTGGTCTGGGCCGTGGCCAACAGGCCACCGCCGATCCCCGCCACGAAGGCGGCCAGGGCCCCGGCGATCACCTTCATCTGCACCACGCTGATGCCCGAGGTCCGGGCCCCGGCCTCGCTCCAGCGGGCGGCGTTGAGGGCGAGGCCGGTGGTCGAACGCCGGAAGTTGACGATGAACAGGGCCACGATGATGAAGGCCACCAGGCACAGGTAGGAGAAGGCACCGTCCGAGGCCGCGAACCCGGGGCGGTTGAGCGAGAGGCCGAGGCCCTGGTTCACGAAGCTGGGCAGGGTGAACACCAGGTTCTCGATCAACAGCCCGAAGGTGAGGGTGACCAGAGCCACATAGAGGTCACCGAGCCGGATGGAGAGGAATCCGACGATGGCCCCCATGGCCAGGGCCACCAGACCGCCTACGAACACGCCGGCCAGGACCGGCCATCCGGCGTGGTTGGCCAGCTGCACCGTGGTGAGGGCCCCGACCCCGGCGAAGGTGATCTGGCACAGCCAGAGCATCCCCCCCTCCCCGGTGACCAGGGTCCAGGACAGGAAGATGACCCCGTAGGCAAAGGCCTGAGCGACCAGGCCCACCCAGTAGCCCGAGAGGATCATGGGCAGCGCGGCGGCCAGGGCCACCAGGACCACCGGGCCGCCGTATCGGCCGACGGGACCAAGGGAGGCGGTCTCCACCGCCGTCGTGGTCGAACCGGCCAGCCGGCTCTCGCCTTGAGGGGTGATGGCCCGGTCGAGGGCTCCCCCCCATCCGTCGGTGTCCCCGACCCTGCCCCGACGGAGGAGGTTGTAGATGAGCACCACCGCGATGACGATGAACGGTACGGCGTCGATGACCTCGGCGGTCCAGTTGCTGGCCGGAGGGAGGTAGCGCTGGATGAGCGACGTGGCGACCCCCATCAACAGCCCCACCCCGACGGCGATGGGCAGGTTCCGGAGCCGGGCGGCGATGACGGCGGCGAAGGTGGCGGCGATCAACAGGGTGAAATTGGCCGCCTCGAGGCCGATGATGGGGGCGGCCAACACCCCGGCCAGGCCGGCGAAGAACGTGCTCACCGCCCAGACCCCGACCGAGACGGTGGTGGGGTTGGTGCCGGAGAGATCGGTCATGGCCGGCGAGTCGACCATGGCCCGTACCTTGAGTCCGACCTCGGTGAAGCGCAGCACCAGGGCACCGATGACCACCGTGAGCAAGACACAGATGTAGACGATGATCTGGTCCAGGGTGACGGGCACCCCCAGGAACTGGAAGACGTGCACCGGCTCGGGGGCGAGCCCGGGGGCCTGCTGGATGGCCGCCGACCCGAAGATCAGGGTGGCGAGGGAGGGGATGGCGACCGAGAGGCCGATGGTGGCCACCACTTTGATGAGGGGCGAGGCCAACCGCAGGTGACGGAAGAGGACGGCGTAGAGCAGCACTCCCAGGGCCGGCGCGGCGATCCCGACGGCCACGATGGCCGACGCCCAGATGGACCACCCCTCCTGGGTGTGGAGGTAGTAGTAGAAGCGGGCTATGAAGAAAGCCAGCGCTCCGAAGGCGAAGTTGAGGATTCCCGACGAGGTGTAGGTGATGACCAGGCCGGCCGACGCGATGGCGTAGATGCCACCGAGCACCAGTCCGGCGATCACGAATTGCAGCACCCTGTGCTCCCCCTTCTCGGAACCCGGAGCTCGTCGGGGAATGGTCCAGACGAAGAGCCCCCCCGTGGGAGCGCCCATTCCAGGGAATACCGTATATCAGTATCCGAGAGCCTGCTTGCTGGCTGGGGGGAACGTATTTCTTTGTTCCATCAACAATCCTCACCAGCGCATCGGGATGGTATCGCTGGTGCGCCGATCTCCGGCCGCGTTCCGGGACGCAGTTTTGAGGCGGAGTCGAGTCCCCCCGGATCGGGACGCACCGCTCGGCTCCCCGGCTGCAGGTCGCCCGTCCCCGGCGGCCAGACGGCGCAACTTCTGGGTGTGCCGGCGTGGGATCGGAAGGCGCCGACTTCGGCCCAGAAGTCCTGGGGCAGGTGGCGCCAGCGAACGACTCCGAACAGGTCCGCGGCTCACCGTCAGCTCGGTCCGGTGGGTCGGGTGACCGGGCCGACGTCGTAGGGCGTGATGCCGCACCGACCGGTCCGGATCCATCCCACAGGAGCCATCGGGACACCGCCGACCACGGCTTGGACTCCGTTCCCGGGTCGGCGGCGTGGTCGGTCCGGACCCGACGAACTCGCGAGCGAGGCGCCCAGGCCGTCGAGGTCCCGGTCGGCCGATGACGACGCCGGCCCCTTCCTGGGGCAAACGGTCCCATCGCGGCCCGGCCGATCCCGCTCAACCCTCTGGTGACGGTGGCTCCCTGGCGGTGAACTCCCGGTCGGTCACGCCGGCCTTGGGCGGGTCGGCCCGCCTCTGCCGAGGACGGTGCCCTCCGACTCCCGGCTCGGAGGTGGGGTGCTCGTTGCGCCGGATACGTCACTCTCCTACACTGCAAGTCACGTAATCACCCCACGTTTGGAGCAGCGGTGACCCGCAGCGACCTCGATACCATCGACGGCTACCGGACGGACACCCGGACCGAGTACCCCGCCCGGTGTCGGGCACACCTCCGGGCCCGTTGCCCGGTGCTGCACGAGACGGACCACGACGTCTCCACGGTGAGACGGAACGGACAGGCCGTCGGCGTCGACCACGACCGGTCGACCGTCTCGAACTGCGCCGCTGCTCTCATCCCCCGGACCGGTGCCTGATGAACCTGCAGGTTGTCTCGCCAAGCTCGGTCGACTCCCCGGACCGGGTCGAGCCCATCCGCTTCGCCGAGCATGGCTATCCGTACGGAGCGTGGGCCACGTCGCGGGCCGAGACACCGGTGGCGTACCTGGAGCTCGGGGCTGAATGTCCAACCGCAGCCCCTCAGATGCGCCGTCGAATCCGGTAGGCACCTGCCCCGGACGGCAGGCTTCTTCGGCGAGGATGTCGACGCCCCAACCGAGAGGATCACGTACCCGTGGAGCAGATGAAGTTCGGGATAGCGTTCGCCAACATCGGGCCCTTCGTGGACCCGGAACGTGCCTGCGGCCTGGCCCGAGCGGCCGAGGCGGCGGGTTTCGATTCGATCTGGGCCGTCGACCATGTCGTGGTCCCTTCCGGCTACCGTTCGAAGTACCCCTACGACCCCTCAGGGCGTCTGCCGTCGGGCGAAGACGCACCATTTCCCGAACCCTTGATCTGGCTGGCCTACCTGGCCCGGGAGACGTCTACGATCCGGCTGGCCACCGGCATCCTCATCCTCCCCCAGCGGAATCCGTTGGTCCTGGCCAAGGAGTTGGCCACCCTTGACTACCTTTCCTCGGGACGGGTGACCCTCGGAGTCGGCATCGGATGGCTGCAAGAAGAGTTCCAGGCGCTCGGCGTCCCCTTCGAGAAGCGCGGCGAACGAACCGAAGAGGCGGTGGCGGCCATGCGCGCCCTGTGGTCACAGGAACGGGCCACCTTCGAGGGTACGACGGTGCGTTTCCGGGACGTCTACCTGCGTCCGCAGCCTCCGGGGAGATCCATCCCCGTCCACATAGGCGGCCACAGCAACATTGCCGCCCGGCGGGCGGGTCGGGTCGGCGACGGGTTCTTCCCGTTCGGTGTGGAGCGCGACCAGTTGCCCGGTCTGGTCGCCACGTTGCGGCGGGCCGCCGAGGACGCCGGCCGGGATCCGTCGTCGATAGAGATCACCGTGAGCAGCTATGCCGTGGACGGCGACCAAGCGCTCGCGGACGTCGAGGCGCTCGGGGCGCTGGGAGCCACCCGGATCGTGGTTCCTTCGGCCCTGTTCCAGAGGGACCCTGACCAGGCAGTGATGCGCTATGGCCACGACGTGATCGGCCGGCGGTAAGTGTCACAATACGTGACAACCGGGGCCACCCAGCCGGGCTGGACGGCACCACGAGAGGAGCTCCCATGTCCCTGACCAACAGCAAGGCCTCACCCCTCCAACACGCCGACCGGTTCTTCATCGGAGGCGAATGGGTGGCCCCATCATCGCAAGCCACCATCGACGTCATCGACTCGGGCACCGAGGAGCACTTCTTCAGCGTGGCGGAGGCGCAGGAGGCCGACATGCAGCGGGCCGTTGCGTCGGCCAGGCAGGCGTTTGACGAGGGACCTTGGCCTCGGATGTCCCATGCCCAGCGGGCTGAGTACCTCCGAGGTCTGGGCACCGGTCTGGCGGCACGGGCTGACGAGATCGGGCAGATCTGGCCCCGTGAGTCCGGGGTGCTCCACCGGGTGGCGCGCGCCGCGGCGGGCGGTGCAGCTGGTGCATTCGACTTCTACGCCGGCCTGGCGGACACGTTCGCGTGGGAGCAGGAGGCCCAACCCAGCATGTCCGGCTTCGGACTGGTGGTGAAGGAACCGGTAGGGGTGGTCGGGGCCATCATCCCCTGGAACGGGCCACTGGGGCTCATCAGCTACAAGGTCGCCCCCGCCCTCATCGCCGGATGCACGGTGATCCTGAAATCGTCACCCGAAGCTCCCGGCGAGGGCTACCTGGTAGCCGAGGTTGCCGAGGAGATCGGCCTGCCCCCCGGTGTCCTCAATGTGGTGACCGCCGATCGAAAGGTCTCGGAGCTGCTGGTCCGCGACCCTCGGGTCGACAAGATCACCTTCACCGGCTCGACGGCGGCGGGACGGCGCATCGCGTCGCTCTGTGGTGAGCGGATCGCCCGGTGCACCCTCGAACTCGGCGGGAAGTCGGCTGCCGTGGTCCTCGACGATGTGGATCTCGGGTTCACCGCGGAGAAATTGGCCAAAGCGGAGTGCATGCTGACCGGCCAGGTCTGCTCCTCGTTGACCCGAATCGTCGTGTCACGTCACCGTCACGACGAGTTGGTGGAAGCCTTAGTCGGGGCGTATTCCCAGGTCAGGGTGGGGAACCAGTTCGATCCCGAGTCGGAGATGGGACCTCTGGCGGTCAGGCGCCAGCGCGACCGGGTGCTCGGGTACATCGAGAAGGGTGTGTCCGAGGGGGCGACCTTGGCCACGGGCGGGGGACGTCCTGCCCACCTGGACAAGGGTTGGTTCGTGGAACCGACCGTCTTCAGCAACGTCGACAACTCCTCCACGATCGCCACCGACGAGATCTTCGGCCCGGTGGTGAGCGTCATCCCCGCCAAGGACGAAATCGACGCCGTGGCCATCGCCAACGACACCATCTACGGGCTCAACGCCTCCGTGTTCACGAACGATACCGACCGGGCCCGAGAGGTAGCCGGCCGGCTTCGTTCGGGAACGGTGGGACACAACTCCTTCCGCACCGATTTCTCCATCGCCTTCGGGGGATTCAAGCAGTCGGGCATCGGTCGCGAGGGAGGAACCGAGGGCTTGCTGCCCTTCCTGGAGACCAAGACGGTCATCCTCGAGGACCGCCCCACCGCGTACAGCCGGACCGACTGAACGGCAGTTCCAGGTCGCAACGTCCGGACCGGACCGTGGTCCACCGCCTTGGGGCTCTCCCTACCCCCGGCTCGGCCTCATCCTGGAATCCGAGAGGGCTCAGCAAAGGACTCGAGCGCGGCACGATCCACGGCGAGGACGAACCCGGCCTTGATCGTCTTCTGTGCATCTGCTCCGTACTGCTGGAGATAGACGGCACGCGACGGGTAGAGGTGCTTGAGCTGTGAAACCGGGAGCGGCTTGCTCGAGCCCAGCAGCAAGCAGATGGTCGACGGGTTCGGCCCTGGCACGCCCGACAACGCGTCGACCGGGACGTCGACCGGCGGGGTGCGGACTCCGCCCAGAGCTATGCCGTCAGTGTTGCGGACGATCTGTGGTGATGTACCGGGGGCCACCTCGATGCGAGGGGCGTGGGGTGGAGCCTTGCCGGTGTCGAGCCAGCTGGTCAGGTCGTGGTAGGCGGCCTGGGCAACGAGATACATCGGACCGTCGTTGATCGGAACTCCGCACTGGACGTACTTCGCGCCCGAACCCAACAGGTGGGCGTCGGCGTGCGACGTGCCCACGACCTCCCAGACTCGAAGCTGGTCATTGTCCGGCTGCCGCGCCGCGTAGGAGTCGAGGATGCTGGTGATGTCGGTTTCGCTCTGCACGTCCATGATCGGTGCTCTCTGATCGGTCCGGAAGATCGACGCTGATCTGCCGATCGACCCGGCCAGATCGGCGGATTGACCGGGCCCGACCAGCGGCAACCCCGACGCACCTCGACTGTGCACGAAGAAGCCGTCGAACGCGTGGGTCAGGGGCTGCACGCCGTTGTAGTAGGTGACCAGGGCGAACGCTGACTGGGATTCGCCCGCGGCGATCAGGTGCTTCGGCTTCAATCCGCCGAGGGCCGCGCCCGAACGCAGAGCCCGGGCGACCTGGGTGTAGATGTCAAACGAGTAGCCATCGCCTGGGAGCTGGAGTGAGCCGTACCGGGCCGGATCGATGGCCTTGAGGCCCCGGCCGGCGTTCTCCGAACCAGGGGCATTGACCTTCACGAGGACCGGACCACCCATCACCCCGATGGTCTGGGCCGAAACCCCCACCCACACATCACCTTGACGCATGATCTGCTGGTAGAGGCTCGCCCATTCGGCGTCGGCGTCGACGCCCCCGCTCACGTTGAGCCACTCGACAACGACCGTGCCGCTGAACTTCGAGGGGTCGCTCGGCTCGCGCACTACGATCCGAGTTCGATAGGGCGCCGACCCGTCAGGAGCAAAGCTCCACCGGCCGTCCTGAGACAGCGGAGTGGTCGCCTGGTAGGAGGCCGCAGTCCCCGCCGCCAAGTACTCGTGCTGGACGTACCCGTGCTGCTGCAGGTTGACGGGGATGGGGTCGGCCAGATAGACCCCGTTCCCGCCTTGCAGCTTGTGCGACAGGTCCGCTCGAGGCCCGGCGACGGGAGCCGTCGTGGACCCTGGAGTCTGCTGAGCGGCGGCACTGCTCGTCCAACCCGCCGACGCCACCAACACGGCCACGGCCGTCATGATCACTCGGCGAAGTCGCCGTACTGACGACTGACCACCGGGTCCAACGTTCGCTGTCGACATGTTCCCCCTCAGGTTCCTTGTGATGAGACTTCGACCCTCACCGACCCGCCGCCGGAGCTCGCGGTCCAGCGCCCGGACTCGGCCCTCCCTCAGGCGACGAGCGCCGTTCGTTTGATCCATTGGCCGATGTGCTCGTGAGCGAGGGCCGCGTCGGGGAAGTCGAAGTTGATGAATCCGTGGGGTTGTCCCGCGAAGCAGACCTCGTCGACATCCACGCCCTCCTGGCTCAGGCGACGAGCGTAGGCCCGACCTTCGTCCCGAAGCATGTCGCATCCGCCCAGTGTGACCTGGGCCGGCGGGAGTCCGCTCAGGGAGGGGGCGCTCAACGGAGCGGCATAGGGTTCGCGGTCCAGATCCTGCCCGCCGCTGTAGGCGGCCCAATAGCGCTCCCCGGCGGTACGACTGATGATGAGCCCGTCGAAATCCACCGTCGATTGATGGGTCATGCTCCCGGCCACACCGGGGTAGATCAGAACCTGCCCTGCCGGCATCGAACCGCCGTGGTCGCGCAGTCGGAGTGACACGGCGGCCGCCAGATTGCCCCCGGCGCTCTCCCCCGCCACGACGACGGCCGACGGGGGCAGGTCGAATTGCCCACTATTGGCCAGGGCCCAGCGTGTGACGGATACACAATCATCCAAGCCGGCCGGATACGGGTGCTCCGGCGCCAACCGATATCCCACTGACAGCACGACAGCACCCGCATGGTGCCCCAACTCACGTGCGACGTTGTCCATGAGACCGATGCTGCCGATGACGAATCCGCCGCCGTGAAAGTACACGATCAACGCGCCGGGACGGCCATCACCCCGGTAGATGCGAACCGGGACGTCCCCGATCTCCTCGTCGGAGACGTGGGCCATTTCCCGCGTCGGCGGGGCTCCGAAAGGGCCGCGTGCCAACTCCAGCCATTCCGGGGACAGGTCTTCGAACGGCGTGGCCCGGGCCGGGTTGGCGGCGATCCACTCGGCCACCCACGGGTCGAGTACTCCCTCGTCGCTCATAGCCGCCCCCCGGGCTTCGCAGGGGCCCCGCCGGCAACCGACGTCTGGGAGGCGGGTACCACCCGGAATCGACGGGGATCGCGGGGACCGGGGTTCCCCGCATCCGCTCCCAGGGATGACCGTGACGTCGTACCCAGACCGTGACTCCTTCCGGCCATCGACCGTCTCGTCTGGACCGATCGTCGTCGCACGGTGTCCTCCGTCAGCGCCTCGATTTGGCAGATTGTGTCAGTACCGACGCGTCGTGTCAACGACGACACCGGCGCGGGCCTGAGCGCCCGCGCCTGGCGAGCTCAGATTCGATCCTCGGGTGAACCGGTCGTCACCACCGGCGCTCCCCCGGCGGTCCCGACACCCTGCTCCAGGATCTCGAGGCTCTCGGAGATCGTGGTGGCCAAGTCCCCCCCGTTGAGGAACCAGAAGGTCTGCGCGGCCTGGATCACACCTCCTGCCGATGCCGCCAGCACCCTCGGCACGAGTGCGGTGCTGGGCAGGCCGAGCCGGGCGCCGAAGAATTCGGCCATCATCTGATGGGACTTCAGGTGGATCCCTCCCACGACCGACCTCAGCAGGGTCGGAGAGGCGGCGATGACCGCGATCCACCGACCCAGCAGTTCCGTGTCTTCGGTGGCCACCTCCTGCTGGATCGCGATGCGGAGCGACTGCAGGGGGGGTTCTCCGTGGGGACGCGCCGACAATCGGACCCGCAGGGCGTTGGTCCGATGATCGATTCTGAGCTGCAGGACGTCCTCTTTGGTCGGGAGGTAACGGTAGAAGGTCCGCGCCGAGATCTTGGCCTCCGATGCGATGTCCTCCACCGTGACCTCCGCGAACCCGCGTTGCTCGAAGAGCCGCAACGCGACGTCCTCCAATTCGGCCAGCATCATCTCCGAACGCCTCACTCGTAGCTGTCGGGCGAGCGAATCGGTCTCCACGTCGTCCTCCGAGCGGTCCCGTGCTCCCTCCGGGCCTCTGGGGAGGGTGGCTTGACCCGCCCGTCAGCCTAGGTCATCGTCGAGCGACCCGACCGGGGAGGACCGCTCCGGCACCCGGCCGGTGGGCCCCGGAGGACCCTGCCGGAGACGAGGGATTGGCCTGGCCGACCGGTGGGCACCGCTGCAACAATGCTGACCGTGCCGAGCCCCACTCCATTCGTCCATCCGATAGCGGTCCGGTACCTCGAGGTGGACCACCAGGGAGTGGTCTTCAACATGTGGTATCTCGCCTATCTGGACGACGCCATGACAGCGTTCCTCCTCCACGGAGGTCTGCCCTACGCCGACATGATCGCCCGGGGCTTCGACGTGCAGCTGGTACACAGCGAGATCGACTGGAAGGGCTCCCTCACATTTTCGAGCTCCGCCGAGGTGGCGGTCACTCTCGCCAGGCTCGGCCGGACATCCTTCACGCTTCAATTCGAGGTGCGATCCTCCGGCCAGCCAGTGGCCACAGCCAGCACGGTGTACGTGTCGGTTCGGACCGACGGATCGGGAAAGTGCGAAGTTCCGACCTTCGTGGCAGAAGGCTTGGGATCGGTGGCCCCGTTCTGGGAGTGACCTGGACTGGCCCAGGATGACCCGGGAGGGCACTGAGTTGGCGGAGCGGGGCGGGCACCTCCTTCAACAAAGGGGAAGGCGCGATGTCCCATCTCTCTCCCCCGTGTCGGTCGGGCCGGCTCGGGCCGAAGCCCGGGGTGGTGCGCAGCGGACGCTCCGCACTCGTACTCCAGGTCGACGTCACTGATGCCGGACGCGATCGTGCGCTGGCCGCCCTATCGACCATCGCCTTCCGGGTCCTGGCGCCGAAACCCTGAGCGGCCCGGACCCCTTCGCTCGCACACGACGCCGCCTGGACACCCCATCGGATCGACCCGGAACCAGCTGGGCGTACCGGGACGGACGCCACCCAGGCTGCTCAGGCCGGCCGGGTGATCGCCCGGAGGAGCAGAACCGCGCGAAGCTCGTCTCGTGCTGAGGCGCGGTCGACCCGGGGGGAACGGTGGAGCCACGAACGAAGACGGGTCGACGCCTGACCACTGAGGAGAGCTCCGCCTCGGTGGATCGACGCCGGAGCGATGCAGCACCATCCCTCATGGCCCGGTGCCGGCGGACGGCCCACAGGCTCTTCCTCATGGCGTGGCCGGTTCTCCGGTACCTGGCCGGGCTGGCGCTGGTCGGACTGGCCGCCTGGGTCCTGGTCTCACACGGTGACGAACTCTCCGGGCTGCCGGACGTCCTGGATCGCCTGAGTTGGGGCTGGATCCTGCTGGCCGTGGTGGCCGAATTGCTGTCCTTCATCTGCTTCGCCAGAATGCAACGGGAGTTGCTCAGAAGCGGCGGACTCGATGTTCCGATGGTCCCCCTGGTGAAGATGACCTTCGCCGCCCAGGCCCTGGGCAATTCGCTGCCGGGGGGAACTGCTGTCTCGGCTGTCTACGGATTCCGCTGGTTTCGTCGATTCGGGGCCAGCAACGCTCTGGCCGGCTGGTCGGCCGCCGGCACCGTCGTCGCGTCGGGGATCTCACTCACCTTGGTGGCCACCATGGGCTTGGCCCTAGCCGCCAGCCAAGGGGCGAGCCTCGACCTCGTCCCCGCCATCGTCGGCACCTTGCTGATCGCCATCGGAGTGGGGGCGCTCTTCGTCTACGAGCGCCCGCTGTTCGTCGCCGTTTCCGCACTCCTTCGAGCCTCACGAAGGGTCTCGGGGCGGCCCCGGGGAGATACATCGGCCCAGATCGAGCGAATCGTCGGCTCGATCACATCGGTGCGACTGCGGTGGCCCCAGATCGGCAGGGTTCTGCTGTGGGGAACCGCCAATTGGCTCTTCGACTGCGCATGTTTCGCCATGATGTTTCCCGCCATCCATTCGCCAATCCCCTGGGAAGGGTTGCTGCTGGCCTATGGCGCAGGGCAGCTGGCCGCGGCGCTTCCCATCACCCCGGGGGGACTCGGCGCGGTGGAAGGCAGTATTACAATCGCCCTGGTTGAGTTTGGTGGGCCCCAGGTGGCGACGGTGGATGCGGTGCTTCTCTATCGACTGGTCAGCTTCTGGCTCGTGCTCCTCGTCGGTTGGGCCCTCTGTGGCGAACTGGCCTTGGAGGTTCGGGCCGGGCGGTGGAGGCGTCAGGCTCTGTTGACCCCCGTCGAAGCGGGACCGGGGACCGGCGCGATGGACGAAGGACCGGAGCCGTGACGAGCGCGGCGGAAGGTGGGGACGGCGGTGTGTGCGATCGCCATCCTCCTCCTGGCTGGTTGCACCTCGGTTCGTAGCAACCTGGGCACCTCCGACAGCCCGTGCTATCTCGCTCTTCCCGCGGCCACGAGGTCGGTAGGAGCGACGAGCAGATTGGTGGGCGTACATCTGACCACGGTGCGGACGATTGCCAAGGATTCGTCCTTCCTGGCCAAAACGCTCGGCATCGGGAACGGCTCCGCCAAACGGGCCTGCGTATTCGAATTCGCCGGTCGATTCAGCAAGTCCTCGGTTTCGAGGGCGCGAGGACGCGCCTCCGGTCGGTTTGCCGTGGTGGTACTGACCAGCCCTGGGAACAGGCTCCTGGGGACGGTCATTCTGCGTCACCCACCCTTGCGATTCGGACACCCTCACTTCGGGTGAACACCCCGGAACCAGGTCGCCGGCCCTCCGACGCAACGAAGGTGCCCCGGCGACAGTTCCGCATCACCTCCGCTCAGTCGCCGCGCTGTACTCGACCCCGGAACGCGGCGAGGGCCAGAGACATGCTCACCAGGCCGATGCCGGCCAGAGCACCCAGCCCCCCGAGCAGGCTCCCCGCGTCCCAACCGGAGGTGATGAGACTCCTCAGAGCCCCGAGCAGATAGGTGATGGGGTTGTAGGTGGCGATGGTCGAGAACCAGCCGGTAAGTGCTTGTTTCGGGACCACGGCATCGGTCAGGAAGAAGAGCGGAAAGAAGACCACGAAACATGCGTTGACCGCGGCTGGACTCCCTGTCTTGAGGGCGACGGCATAGGGGAAGCCGGTGAACGCCAGACCCCAGAGTGCTGCGAATCCGACGAAGACCAGAATTCCTCCCAGCCCGGTGGCAAATCTGACCCCCACCCCGTAGCCGATTGCCAACACCGGTAGGCACAGCACCATGATCACCACGACATCCGCGGCCATCAGCCCCAGCAGCAAGGCGATCCGACGGACCGGCGTCATGCACAACCGGTCGAAGTAGCCGCCTTGGATGTCGGTCACCAGCGTCGGCGCCCGCGACATTCCCGTCACCGCAAATGCGATCGCCATGGGAATGAGGAAGGCCTTGTAGTTGAGCCCCGACGACTGCTTGGTCACATTTTCGAGGGCACCGAGGTTGACGGCGTAAAAGAACGCTGGGACGAAGACGGCCGGAATCACCGACGTCGGCTCCCGCAGGACCTGACGAAGGGCCCGGCCGGCAATGGAAGCGATGTCCCGGACGAAGCCGGCCTCTCGGCCCACGACCACTGCGTCGGTCATGTGCCAGCCGTCTCCATGTGCGCTCCGGTGAGGTCCTCGAACACGTCGTCCAAGGTCGGGGTCCGCATCGTCAGGCTCTTGACCTCCAGGCGACAGGCTCCGAGCGAGAGGGCGATCGGACTCAAGGTCGCCGGTCCGTCGAAGGTGCTGATACTGATCCGTCCGTCCTCGACAGACACGCTGTCGATGCCCGGGAGCCCCTCCAATTGGGACAAGGCCGCGGGGTCGTGCCCGCAGACCTCGGCCACGATCACGTCCTGTCCGACCGAATGTTTCAGATCGTCGGGCGAGCCTTCGGCCACCAGGCGCCCCTCGGAGATGATTCCCACCCGATCGGCAAGTTCGTCTGCCTCCTCGAGGTACTGGGTGGTGAGAAAGATGGTCATCCCGAGCTCGATGTTGAGCCTCCGCACCTCGGCCCAGACGCTCGCCCGGCTCGCCGGATCCAGTCCGGTGGTGGGTTCGTCGAGGAAGAGGACCTTCGGATTGTGGATGAGGGCTGCGGCCAGATCGAGACGGCGTTTCATTCCGCCCGAGTACGTCCCGATGCGGCGGTCGATCGCCGGGCCGATGTCGACGAGGTCCAGCACTTCCACGAGCCGCCGCTTGATCTCGACCGACCGGAGCCCATAGAGCCGCCCCTGGAGCACGAGCAGCTCTCGCCCGGTCTGGCGTTCATCCAGCGCGGCCTCCTGAAGAGCGACGCCAATGCGGACCCGAACCTGAGCAGGTTGTTCGGCGACGTCGTAGCCGGCCACCCGGGCGCGACCTTGGCTGGGTCGGAGCAGCGTGCACAAGACTCGGACGAGACTCGACTTCCCGGCCCCGTTGGGTCCGAGGAAGCCGTAGATCTCCCCTTCCCGGATGGCCAGATCAACCCCGTCCACGGCGACCTTGGTTCCAAAACGCCGGACCAGACCCTCGGTGGTGATGGCGAGGGGCGGGACCGGTTCCACCGACCCATCCGGCCCCATATCCTTGTAAGAATCCCACATACTGATAAGTATATTCTATGCTGGGCAGTAGTCAAATGAGCGCTCCCTTCCAACCCCTGACCCCGGAGCGACGTCGCCAGCAGACACGTGACCACCTCCTGGCGGCTGCCGCTCACGTCTTCGCAGAGCGCGGCTTCCACGGCGCATCCCTCGACGCGGTCGCCGCGGCAGCTGGTTTCAGCAAGGGCGCCGTGTACTCGAATTTCAAGAACAAAGAAGACCTCTTCCTCGCGCTGCTCGAATCCAGCTACCTCAGGGAGTTGGCGTCACTGCGGGCGACGCTGGACGCTTCGGAGGTCCCGGCGGAAGCCCGGCTTACCGACTTTCTTCCACTGATCCTCGATGGAGCCGGCCAGCCGTTGTCACCGGAGACCTGGGCGGTCCTCTACATGGAGTTCGCCATCTTCGCCGTGAGACACCCCGAGGCTCGTCAGAAGATCGCCGAACTCGACGATGCGAACATTGCCGCCGTCGCTGAGCTCATCTACGAAGAAAAGCCTGGGCGCCCAGATCTCGAGTCGGTGAAGCGGGAAGCCCGGATCGTCGAGGCGCTCTTCCGCGGCATCGGATTGATGAAGGTCCTCGACCCGGAGGCCGTGGACGAGGCACTCCTGGAGGCAGCTCTTTCCTTCGTGACAAGGGCGCTGACATCAGAGACCCGACCCGAAGGCCGAGTGGTCGGGGACCGGTGAAGGACGGGATCGCCATGGCCGGGTGCCAGGCACTCACCTCGGCGAACAGGTGGCCAATCGTTCAAGTCAGCCTGCCCTTCGGCCGACCTCGAGAAAACCGTGGCCTAACGGTCGATCCGCACTCTCCGGCACCGTCAATTGAGGGTGACATTGGAAATCGGCCCTGCCGGGTCGCAAACCGAAGGAGGACTGGCGTGCGTTCGAGCGAGATCTGGGCCTACATACACGGCGAGCGGAGGCAGATGGTGGAAACGTGGTCTTCGCTGACCGAAGACCAGTGGGCAACGGCGTCTTGGTGCGAGGGATGGTCGGTGCAAGAGACCGCCGGGCACGTGCTTGCCGCTGCCGAACAGACGCCGGTGAACTTCTACAAGGAAATGATTGCCGCCGGTTTCAGATTCAACGTATTCACCGACCGGGGCGCCAAGCGTCTGGCCGCCGTCGGCCCTGATGAGCTCGTGAGGCGCCTCCAAGCGCGCACCTCGACGACAAACCACCCCCCTGCTCCGGTAATGGCCATGCTCGGTGAGATCGTCGTGCACGGCGAGGACATCAGACGACCGTTGCATCTGCCGCATCAGACGCCGGAAGCAGCTCTGGTCGCCGTGGCAGACGGCTGGAAGAACTCAAATCTCCTCATCGGAGCCAAACGCAGAATCGCAGGCATCCGATTGCAAGCAACTGATGCCGACTGGGTCCACGGTGACGGACCGGAGGTGCGGGGACCGCTGATCTCGGTGGTGATGGCAATGGGCGGCCGGAAGCAGGCGCACGCGGATCTGTCTGGGGAGGGGCTCGTCGAACTGGCCAGACGGGAATGATGGATTTCGGGCACCACGGAGGACGTTGCACAAAGCTGGGTGGCCTCGGCCCAGATCGTGTCCGCCATAGACGTCGAGCAGATGCAACCCGGTCGGTGCACCGTCAGCACCTCAGAGTGTCGACCCCGGATGCGCTACAGATCACCCGAGGGACCGGACCCACCGGTCCACCCCGTGGCCGACGAGAGGGTACTGGGATCCCGTCATGAGCAAGCTCATCGAGGTCAACCACGTGTCGCTGGGCGGCGAGATCGACCCGTTGGACTGGGCGTTGCCGTACCTGGATGAACAGCACCGCGAGTACGCGGGCAGAACCCTGGAGGGAGCAGAAGCACTCCTCTTGGGAAGAAAGACCTACGAGGGCCTCTCTGCGGCCTACACCGCGATGACGTCCGATCCGTTCGTCGATCGGATGAACGCGATCCCGAAGTACGTGGCGTCCACGACTCTTCATGAGCTCGACTGGAACGCCGCGGTGATCGAGGGAGACATTCCCACCTTCGTGGGTGATCTGAAACAGCGTTCGGTCGGCAATCTTCTCAAGTACGGGAATGGCCCCCTCGATGCGCCCCTCATGGAGAACGGTCTGATCGACGAGTTCCACCTGCTGCTCGCACCGGTCGCCGTCGGGGCGGGACAGCACCTGTTCGAATCGATCGAGGGCGGTCCCCGCCTGAATCTGGTCGACCTCGAACGCTTCGAGAGTGGAGTGGTGCTGCTGGTGTACACGCCGTAGGACGTTGATGTGGTGCTGTCCCACCTGGCTGGGCCCCAGGCAGGCGGCGGCGAGTTCGTCGCCCCAACGTCGGCGGGTAGATCCTCTGGTTCCGGCTGATGGCCGGTCAGAGGCAATGGGGTCTCCCTCTAGTCGCTGGCCCGGGGCCGTCCCCGCCGGGGTAGCGGCGACACCTGCTTGGGCATCCGCCCGGCGTCGGCCAGAGCCCGCCGCAACAACATTTCCACCTGCGCATTGACGCTTCGGAACTCATCGTTGGCCCAGCGGGTGAGGGCGTCGTGGACGGCTGGATCGACTCGGAGCAGGACCTGCCGGCGTTTGCTCACGAATAGAGCGAACCGGCGTTCACGATCGGCGACGGCGGCTGGTCACCACAGAGCACCACCATGAGATTGCTCACCATGTTGGCGGTCCGCTCTTCGTCGAGGGAGACCACGCCGTCCTCAGTCAGCCGGTCCAGTGCCATTTCGACCATGCCGACCGCGCCTTCTACGATGCGCGATCGGGCCGCAACGACCGCGTTGGCTTGCTGGCGGCGCAGCATCGCCTGGGCGATCTCCGAGGCGTAGGCGAGATGGGAGATCCGGACCTCCACGATTTCCACGCCGGCAATCGACACGCGATCGGCGACTTCAAGGGCCAGCTGGGCGGCCACGACGTCGGTGGAGCCCCGCAGTGAGGTCCCGGATGCGGTTGTGTCGTCATAGGGATGAGTGGTCGCGACATGGCGAAGCGCCGACTCGGACTGCACCGAGACGAAGTTGCTGAAGCTCTCGACGGCATACGTCGCCTTAGCAGTGTCGGCGACCTGCCAGACCACGATCGCCGCGATTTCTACCGGGTTTCCGTCGGCGTCGTTGACTTTGAGATGATTGGTCTCGAAGTTGCGGACCCGAATGCTGACCCGGCGGCGCAGGGTCAGTGGGAGCACCCACCAAAACCCGGGACGACGGACCGTGCCGATGTATCGACCAAAGAACTGGACCACTGAGGTTTGCCCCGGCGGCACAATCACCAGTGAGGTAATCACCAGGACGAAGACGACCAGCGGCAACCATAACAAGCCGGTGTCGTGTTGGCCCGTTACCACCATGCCAACCGCGCATCCGACCAGCACTGCCACCCCCAGCCAGCCGTTGGCCGTGAGCGCCTGGTGCTGAGCGATGTCGACCAACGTTCCCTCCGGCCCCACGGGTTGGGCATGTGTCGCTGGCTCGGTGTCTGTCATGGGTGTGCTCCTCTTCTGAATGTGATAGCTAGGTGATATCACATTTCAGACTACTCCGCCAGCTCCCCGGCGGGTCCCGCATCCGGCTATCTGGCCTCACCACCATTTCGGTGGGGCTCGGAGAAACCACCGCGTGACCTGACTACCCGCGCCGAACCAGTCGTGGCGATTGGTGGGGTCGCACCGGAGGTGTCCTAACATCGACTGAGTGCCCGCCCTCCCGCGAGTTGCGACTCCGCTGACGGAGGGCTCGATTCTCGTCCGCCCGTTTCAGTTCGCCGATGTCGCGGCCGTGACGGCAGCATGTCAAGACCGTGA
Organism: uncultured Acidimicrobiaceae bacterium; assembly: GCA_963833585.1. Lineage (GTDB taxonomy): Bacteria > Actinomycetota > Acidimicrobiia > Acidimicrobiales > RAAP-2 > Bog-756. Next base: position 314,201 of record CAWHYF010000006.1, read on the forward strand.
GATCTCCCGGTGGACAGCGACAATCCCGTGGCCGTACCGAGAGGAACACGCGTCCGGATGGATCCAGACACATGCCGATCTTTGGGAACGGGGGGAAGGAGCCGAGTTCGCCATCACAAGGGCTCCATCCGACGATTTCGTGGGCGCAGTAGGGCTGCGCCCCATCGATTGGAAGGATCGCAAAGCTGTGGCTGGTTATTGGGTGGCTGCATGGGCACGCAATGAAGGCGTGGCCACGAAGGCATTGACGCTTGTTGCGGACTGGGCCTTCCAGCATGTCGGGCTGCACGTTGTCGAGCTGCAGACGATGATCGGAAATAGTGCCTCGGAGCGGGTGGCCGAGAAAGCCGGCTTCGATCTTCTTGCGACCGTCTCCGACTCTGAACACCCCATCGCCGAAGGGCAACGCTTCAACGTCAAACGCTGGGCTCTCCGTCCGGCTTGATCCGTACGAGATTGCCAATCTGAACAGATTCTGGGTAATTCCAGGTCGCCGGTTCAGCGGCGTCGAATTCCCGGGTCCGTCGGCATGCCCCGACTTCAGCAGGACGGGACTCCTGGGCCGCGGCGACCAGGACGACGCGGTCACTCCATCGGCTGCCAGGCAATGCCGGACGGCTCCCGTCCAGCCAAAAGCCAACCGACGATCGTCGCGATCAGCGGCATCCCGACGAGGATCAGGAAGAGGTTCATGACCGGAACGTTCCCGAGTGAGGAGAGTCCGCCGTTGACAGAGTTGCTGCGGAGCCAGCCGATGAGGGCGATGTAGCCGACCACGGTCCCGACGAGTGCCCCCAGGAACCCCGAGCGCGCCGGCCGTAACCGCCGTCAGATTGCGACGGGTGAAGTTGCTCGCGCCGGCTGCGGCAAGCGTACGAAGTTCGCTCGACGTCTCGCTCCGGATGAGGCCGACGGACATGGCGAGGATGCCGAGGGCGAGGACGATCCCGAAGACCGTCGCCCAATTGATGATCTCATAGGACGTGGGTTGGTCATTCTTCGACTCGACAGACAGCTGCGCAGTGGAGGCGGTCGACTGTGCGGCACTGATCTGCGCCGCGGTGAACGGCTGAGTCCCCTGGACCAACCAATCTGATGTGCTCGCCAGGAGATGGAACTGGCGCATGGCGTGTTCGGTGATGACGGTGTTCGGCGCCGACGTTCCCGCCGGAAGGGCGCTCACTTCTTGAATGACGGGGCTGGCGAGACAGTCGGTGGCTGCTGAACAGACCGGCGAAGAGTTGCCTTGACCACGTTCCTGTCCGCTTCCGTTGCCACCGCCGTTGCCGTTGCCACCGCCGTTGCCGTTGCCACCGCCGCTTCCGTTGCCACCGTAGGTGAGATACAGGCCGGAGACACCGGACAGACCGGGCCTCGCCGTCAGGAAGTCCGCGTCGGGTTGGATCTCCGACTGCTTGATCCCGAATGCCTTGAGCAGCTGCGGCGTGGCGACATAGATCTGTCCGCTCCAACTCCGCCCGGAGCCAGGGTGATCGATTTCGGCGTTTGGCGACTCGAGCGCGATCGCTTGCGCACCCAGAGCTCCGGCGATGTGTTGCGCGCTCGCCGCGAGTTCCGCTGGGCTCGGCCCCGCGGTCGAAGGCGTCGGTGCCACCGTGCGCTTGCCGTCCGGACCGATGAGGATGGTTCCGGCCGGAGGTGGGGTGTTGGCGTGCAAAGCAAGCTGGTTCGACGAGAGATTGGGGCCCGCGTAGTCGAGCACGTTTCCATATCGGGAGGCGGCGGCGAGCGAGACGATGACCGCGACGAGTACCCCGAGACTGATGGCTGCCAGCGCCGACCCGGAGCGGGCGCGGTAGCGGGCAAGGTCTCGGAGCGCCAGCCGAGACGCGATCGGGACATATCGGGCAATCCTCGCCACGAGCGACAGGCAGAACGGCGCCAGCAGGATCATGCCCGGGACGAGCGCGAGAATTCCGAAGAGGAGTTCGGCCGCCCCTCCTCCGTTGCCGTTGGTGCTCCCGGAGTATCCGAGCAGCAGGAAGCCAACAGCCAGAAAGATGATCCCGGGGATCGCCGATCGGCGGACCTGCCTCGGCGGAGCGGGCCTCCCTGACAACGCCGCCACGATCGGCAGTTTCGTGATGGCCCGCGCCGGGCGAGAGGCTGCAACGTAGGTAGCAACGACGGCGAGCACCACCGAAAGTCCGACGACCATCCACGGCAACGCGAAGACGCCAATCAAGTGATGGGAGCTCTGTTCAAGCCTCGGTCGGTAGGCAAGCCACACGACCAGGCTCAACACGAAGCCGACGACCGCTCCGGTGAGGCCGACGACCACTCCGTTCGCCCGCACCACGAGCGAGACGTGGCGATCGGTAGCCCCCAGCGATTCGAGCATCCCGATCGAACGGAGTCGGCGTTGTGCGAGCACGGTGAACCCGCCGACCGACACGAGCGCGATGAGCAGCATCCCTAAGACCAGCGCTGCTATGGAGATGGTCTCGGGATTCAGGACGTTCGATTGGGCGACCGATGCCGGCGTCTGGACCGTCGGTCCGATGGCGCTTGGCATCACGCCGGGAGCGTCGAAGAGGGCGATGACCTGCGTCGGTGCCTTCACCTCCCCCGGCGCCACGAGGGCGAACTCGTCGAGCAGGCTCTGGGGGTTCTGCACGGTCCCGACGACCCGGCGAGCCGTGCCGTTTTGGTGCCATTGGTCGCCGACCTTCAAGTGAAACGCCGACGCAACGCCACCCGTCACTGCGACCTCGTCCGGTCCGGTCGGATAGCGCCCGCTCAGCAGTGCGAGCATCGGCTCGCTAAAGGGTCCGGCGGGGTTCTCCGCCCGCAGTTGATACGTGCTGATGGAGCCAGGGATCGGAAGGGTCTCGTCCTCGACGACCTCGACGGTCCCGAAGCGATGCCGGAGGCGCGCAATCTCGCTCGTCACGTGGGTCGACGACCTTTGGAACGTGGCGGCGTCCTGCGCGGTGCCGAAACCGAAATTCGACGGCTGCACTGTGTCAGTGGCAACCGCCGCGCCGACGATGGTGGCGGCGACGGCCACCACGATGAGCGCCACGATCAGCAGCTGTTGGCGCCACTCCCGCCGGAACAGGCGCCATGCCCACCGGACCACGGCCCGTCGTGCTGGGAGGCCGCCGTCGGCAGGTAGGTCCCGGACGACCGGTCGTTCGAGGGTCGTCGTCATGAATGCGGTGCAGGCTCGAGCAACGACTCTGGGCTCGGCGGCGACATGGTCTGGTCCACCACGCGTCCGTCCCGGAGAAAGACCACCCGATCGGCCCACGAGGCCAGCTGCGCATCGTGGGTGACGATCACGGCGGCCATCCCGCGTTTGCAGGCCCCGAGAATCATTCGCATCACCGCTTCGCCGTTGGTCGAGTCGAGGGCCCCGGACGGCTCGTCGGCCAACAGCAGGTGACGATCACCCACGACGCCGCGGGCAATTGAGACCCGTTGGCGCTCGCCGCCCGACAGCTCGTCGGGGAAGTGGGATGCCCGATCGGCGAGCCCGAGCTCCTCGAGGACGGCCATTCCCGCGGTGCGCGCCTTCTTGGCCGAGACGCCGTCGAGTTCGAGCGGGAGCGAGACGTTCTCCACGGCGGTCAGCCCGGCCAACAGGTTGTAGTCCTGAAACACAAACCCGATCGAGCGCCGGCGCAGGCGAGCCTGGTCGTTCCGGGTCATCTTCGAGAGCACGGCCCCGCCGACGACCACCTCGCCGTTGGTCGGTGCCTCCAGGCTCCCGGCAATGGTCAGCAGCGTGCTCTTGCCCGATCCACTGGCCCCCATCACCGCCACCAGTGAACCGACATCGACCCACAGGTCGACGTCGGCTAGCGCCTGCACCTGGCCCGCACCCTCGCCGTAGACCTTGGAGACTTTCCGCAGCTCGAGCATGCTCATGACCGCACCCCCACTCTCCGTCGCAACTTCGGCATCGGGAAGGACTCGGGTCGAGGTGGCTCGGACGCGGCCCGCTTGATCCTTCCGTCGGCGGCATCCAGCCACCGGATCAGCGCGTCTAGGCGAAACAGTTCGGCGTCGACCACCAGAGCGAACCCGAGGTCGAAATCCGCTTCGTCCTCCTTGAGGCGGGTCCACTGCTGCATGAGCTCGACCAGATAGCGGCGGTGCACCTGGATCACCTCATGGACGTCGGCTCCAGGCATCCTGAGTGCCACCATGACCTTGATGACCAGCTCATCGCGGGGCGGCGAGCTGAGGTCGGGGGGCGTGCGGAGCCACCGTGCAATTTCGGCATCGCCGTCGTCCGTGAGCCGAAACGCCTTTTGGGGTCCCTCATCTGCTGCGTCGTCCGACTCGACGAAGCCGTCGCGTTCGAGCCGTTGGAGCGTGGTGTACACCTGGCCGACGTTGAGGGGCCAGACCTCGCCCGTCCTGGCCTCAAACTCCTGACGCAGCTGGAGACCGTATTTGGGGCCCTCACTCAGAAGCGCCAGCAGAGCGTGACGGACGCTCACGGGAAGCTCACATTGGTTAGCATACTGGGTATCGTACTGCGTCTGTCTACGGGTGTCCAGACCCTTGGGGCCTTCAGGGAGGTGCTGCGACTCGCTGTTGACGGTCTATCGCATCTGTTGATGATCTATCGCATCTGTTGATGATCTACCGCCTCTCTTGATGGTCTGCGGCACCTGTTCATGGCCTACGACCCCGGAGACAAGTGGGCGACGGACCCTCGGCACCGGTCACCGAGCTGAAGCGGGACCTGGACGGGCAGATCGTCGTCTACGCCAGCTATCAGCTCGGTCACATCCTGATGGAACACGATCTGGTCGACCGTGCATCCGGTGGTCGTCTTCCCGGTCCTGCTCAGTAAGAGCGAACGCCTCGGTGGCGGACCCGCCACACGAAGGCCATGGGCCTGCTCAGCACCGGGCCGGTTGGTGAAGGCTCAATTCGGCTGACCTACGAGTTCGTCCGGGTCGCCTAGCTGCGCCTGGGTCACGGGACGCGGATAATCGTCGCTGGAGGTGGAGCTACCGACACGCTGCGGACTGCGATCGGTCCTCATCAGCCGGCGCTGACATGATCCCAGGACTTGAGGCCCTCAGAGAGTTGCCCCTCGGTGGCCAACCCCACCTGAGAGGCCGGTGCGGGGTCAAGCCATAGGTCAGTAGATCTCGGAAGGCTGGGGTGTCCAAGGGTACGAGTCCTGGATGGTTTGCAGGTGTGAGCGCGTCTCGGCATCGCACAGTGCGCCGACCACTCCGGCTCGGAATGCTTGTTCTGGCGAGCAACCCAGTTGGGCAGCGACTTCGAAGTCACGGCTGAGATCAGTCCCGAACATGGCCGGATCGTCGGTACTGATCGAGCAGAGGACGCCCGCCTCCAACATACGAGGAAGTGGGTGCGACGCCACCGACTCGACCACCCGCGTACGCAGGTTGGACATGGGGCACACGTCACAGACGATGGACCTGGCCGCGAGCTCTTGCAGCAATCCTTCGTCCTCGACGGCCCGGATACCGTGTCTGATCCGATCGGCCTGAAGAACGTCCACAGCACCTCGAATTGATTCCGGGCCTGCCGCCTCTCCGGCGTGTGGAACCGAGCCGAGACCGCCGTCTTTGGCGAGGCGAAACGCCATCTCGAACGGCTCAGGAGGACATGATGCTTCTGGCCCCCCGAGTCCGAGCCCGACGATGCCTCGATCGCGGTATTTAAGTGCGTAGCGAGCCGTCTCCAATGCTGCATCCAGGCCGAGGAAACGAGGAATGTCCGTCGTCAGTCGGACTTCCACGCCGGATAGCTCCCTCGCTTCGGCGGCACCATCACAGAAGCCAGAGAACACTTCGTCCCAGGAGGCACCCCCACTGATCCGTTCTATCGGGGTGAAAATGCCCTCGATGTACACGGCTCCGTGGGAGGCGGCCTCCTGGGCATAGGCGACGACGATCTGCCGGAAATCCCGATACCTTTGGATGGCCGGCGTCGTCATCATCCAGAGGTCGAGAAAATGCTCGAAGTCGCGAAATCGGTAGAGCTCGGCAAGCTCCTGTTCATCTCGTGCAGGGAGGGCGAACCCGTTGCGAGACGCCATCTCGAAGAGGTCCTTCGGACGGACCGTTGCTTCCAGGTGGACGTGCAGCTCGATTTTGGGAACGGACGGTGGTTGCATGCTGGCTCCTCGGCGCGTCGAAGGATGACTTCCTTTCGACACGAGCCGGAGCCCTCTGGCTCTTCCCATCTGGTCAGCTCATGACAGCAACGAGCATACCGATAGCGATAGACAGTCTCAACAGGGGTGGTCCACCGACGGCGTCGGCCCTGTTTCCCAGACGCGGCTCAGACGGCCGACCCGTTCTCCCGCTCCAGCAGGGCCGCCGAGGCCAAAATGTTGTGGGCCACGAAGGACCGCTCCTGTTTCGAACGAGCGTCGAGTAGATCGGCCTTCAGCGCACGGGCCTCAGTCACCATGCCGCTGTCGTTGAACAGCACGAAGTCGACCAGGTGAAGGGCCTTTTGGATGTCGTCGGTGACCCCAGTTGCACTGAGGGCCCGGGCCCGATCGAGCAACGGTCCGGTCCCACCGGCCAGGAGGACCACCTCAGCGGCAATCTGGGCTCGAGTGCTGGGAAACAGCATCGACGGGTTCCCGTCGTACCAGCCCATGTACCGGCGCATGAGGTCACGGACCAGAAATGGGGTGCACCCGTAGAGCGGCTGGAGGTACGGGCTGGCGGCAAGGTCGGGAGGGAGCTTCACGTCGGTCAGGATCTGCTCCTGCCACTGTCCTTCGTTGAGACGGCGGACCACCTCGCCATCGAGGTAGCGGAGGGCCCTCGCCGTCGTGAGCAGCATCTCCGCCCCGTGGTCGCGGAAGACGCCCCCGTGGCCGGAGACAATGGCGGCCGGCTCGAGCGCAGCCATCTCCTCGAGGGCTTCGGCCCACTCCAGCACGTAGCGCTGGACCCGGAACGGAGTGCCGGCGTTGGGCAGGGACGACACGATGAAGTCGCCGCCCACGATGACCCGGAGCCCTGGCAACCAGACCCAGGTGTGGTCGTCCGTCTCACCGAGCCCATGGCGACACTCCAGAGGCAGATCGCCCAAGCCCTCCAGGAGGAGGCGGTCCTCATAGGCCACAGTCGGCGGGAAGTACCGAGCCTTCCGGACCACGTCGCCGCCGCCAGGGCCCCACATGGCGAACTGGGAGTCGAAGGTCCCGGCCAGGTGCCCCGAGGTTTTCGCGTAGCGCTCGAACCGTTTGGCAACGTTGACGTGTCCCACGATGTCCGGTGGCTGATGCCCCCGTTGAGCGGCGTCCTGGAGAAGGGCGGGCGTGCCGAAGGCGTGATCGTAGTGCCCGTGGGTGTAGATCACGTAGCGAACAGGAAGGTCGGTCAGGGCACGCAGCTCGTTGACCACACGGGGGCCGTTGGTGTAGAGCCCTGGGTCGACGACGGCCACACCCTCGGTGCCGATGATGATGGTGGTGTTGCCGAATCCGGCCAGAAAGTGCACCCCGGGAGCAATTTCACGACACTCGAAGTTCGCCCTTGACCTGCCGAGGGCCTCGGGCCCGGCGCTCTGGATCGGGTCGGTGTCGCTGCTCATGGGTACCTGCCAGTTGTGGGTCGGAACCCGAATCGTAGATCGCCGTGCGCCACTGCGGCGGGGGCGCCGGTGGCGCTCCCGTGGCGGGGGTCCCCTCCCTGGCGCCCCAGTTGCCACCGTGGGAGCCGTTGGTGTCGAGGCCGGAAATGACGCCGAGGTGTGGGTAGCGGTCATGGAGCCCACCCGTGGCCACAAACGGTCTCACCAGCCCTTCGGGGTCCCCAACTGCTCTTCTGGCTTGGGGACGGAGGTCTGTACGGTAACTTGCCGACCGGACGTAGCGTGCACCTATGCGCTTCGCCTTCAAGACCTCGCCACAAGATACGACCTGGACCGACATGCTCGCCGTGTGGAAGGCGGCCGACGATATCGAGGTGTTCGAGTCCGGCTGGACCTTCGACCACTTCTATCCGATCTTTTCCGACAGCGCCGGCCCTTGCATGGAGGGCTGGATCACCCTGACGGCGCTGGCTCAGGCGACGACCCGCCTGCGGATGGGAACTCTGGTGACCGGCATCCACTATCGCCACCCGGCGATCCTGGCCAACATGGCAACCACCCTCGACATCACGTCCGGTGGTCGGCTGGAGCTTGGTGTCGGGGCCGGGTGGAATGAGGAGGAATCAGAGGCCTACGGGATCGAGCTGGGCACGCCGAGCCAGCGCAGTGACCGCTTCGAGGAGGCATGCGAGGTGATCGTCGGGCTCCTCACGCAGGAGACGACGACCTTCAACGGCCGGTACTACCAGCTCATCGAAGCACGGAACGAGCCCAAGCCACTCCAGCGTCCCCACCCGCCGATCTGCGTCGGTGGCAGTGGTGAGAGGAGGACGCTCCGCACTGCAGCCCGGTTCGCCCAGCACTGGAACTTCGTTGGTGGCACCCCGGCGGAGTTCGCCCACAAACGTGACGTCCTGCATCAGCACTGCGAGAGCCTCGGCCGCGACCCTGCGGAGATTCTCCTCTCCAGTCACGTCCGATTCGCCGGGGACGCAGATTCCACCGCCGAGCAGGCCGCCGCACTTGCAGAGGTCGGCGTCGAGCTGGGCATTGTCTACCTCCCACCGCCCCTGGATCCGGGCGTGCTCGAGCCGCTGGCCGACGCCTTACGTGAGCTCTAAAGAAGCGTCGACTCCCCGTCCAGACCGAGCTCCGGGATGATGTCCCGATCGAGACGCATATCGGCGATTGCCCAGCGTGGATCGCGGGGGACGACGCAGTCCATCTAGAGCGCAGGATCGGGTGGGGGCAGGCCGCCACATTGAAGGTCGCCTGCCACGCCCGGCGCTGATTCGGGCGGATCGGCGTCTCCTGCTCCGGGTCACCCGTATTGTCCATCCAACCCGATGGGCTCTCGGGCCGGCCACGGCGTGCGCCGAACGGGGGGCCGCCCTCGCCGGTTCAGCTCGTGGAGCAGGTGGTGCGGTGGGAAGGGGTCCCGGCCGCCACCTCCATGGTGAGCGACTGACTGGCCGAGTCGACCGGGGCATAGGCGTCGCTCACATGGACGGTAAAGGTGGACGTCCCCAACACCGAGGGGCTACCGGTGAACGAGCCGTCGCGGTTCAGCGTCAGACCGGTCGGCAGTGCCCCGCCGGTGACCGTCCAGGTGTACGGGGCATGGCCCCCGCTGGCCGACAGGTCATGGCAGTACGGATGACTCTGGGTGGCATGCAGGTCAGTCGTCTTGATGGTGATGGGCTTCGGCGTGATGGTGATCGACACCGACTGTGATGCCGATTCCGGCGTTGGGCTCGTCGAGTCCACTGCATCGACGGTGAACACGAAGGCGCCAAACACCTTCGGCTTTCCGGAGACGAGCCCGGTCTTCGCATTGAGCTTGAGCCCGTCGGGCAGCGACTGCCCGGTCGGCAACGAGAGGGTGTAGTGGGGCCTTCCCCCGACGGGGATCACATAGTTCGAGTACTTGGTGCCCTGGGTGGCAGGGGCCAGTGAGGTGGTGAAGACGCTCAGTGGGTAGTTGATCTGGGGCATCGTCGCGGTGCACATCACTCCGCTGGAGCTGTCGGCCCACGAGTCGCATGTCGGCCCCGTTTGGTAAGTGCGATCGGGGGCGATGGAATGCATGATCTCCAGTTGGGTCACGAGATCCTGGTACGGCTGGTTATCCACGTTGACAACGCCGAAGTTGTTGTTCTCCCCGTCGAACCGACCCCCCGCCGGCTCGTCCACCAGCTCAAACCACTCGTCGCCAACCACCCATGGCGCGTCCTCATAGAGCGGGCCGACGAAATTCGCATAGGCGGCGGCCCGCTCCTGCTGGGTGGGTGCGATGGCCAGGGTCCCCGGCACGGTGTCCGGGGTCTCGGGTGTCGAGGCGATGAAGGAGTACTCGGCAACCATGATGGGCGTGCCGTTGAGGTACTTCTCGAAGTTGGAGTAGGTGGGGACGACGGGCAGGTAACCAGGCCAGAGCTCGTCGATGATTTGGGCGAAGCCGGGCTTCAGGGCGTAGTCGTCGATGCTGAACACGTTGATGTAGTGGCTGGCCGCTTCCAGCAGCTCCGGTTGGATGTACTGGCCCTCCGCCTTGACCCCGAGGATGAGGTGGTTGGGGTCATACGTGCGGATGGCTGCCGTCGTCACCTGAAAGTACTGGGTGGCGAGGGCGGTGAGGAATCCGGTGGGATTTCCGATGTACTGCTCGGCCACGGCCAAGCCAGGTGACCCTGCCGGAAGGTCGAGGTAGTCCTGTAGCTCAGTGTTGGAATTGTCGATGTCCGGTCCCCAGGTCAATTCGCTGTCGGTGTACCAGCCGATGAGATTCGGATCGTTGGCCAGCGGCGCCACTTCTGTGGCAGCCACATTGCCGGCGTTGACGGTGAACGAGGGAGCGAACCAGTCATCGCCACTGGCCATTGAGAGTTGGACGCTGTAGGGCATCTGGGATGCGAAGGTCGCGTTGTCAGTGAATGCTCCGAGGCTGTTGAACCCCCACGACCGCAACTCGGAGACCGTCGCCGTGGCCCAGGCTGCGGTGCTCGACCAATCGGCGGCGACGGTCTCGCACCACGGGCACTGGCCGGTGGTCTCGTCGGTGTTGGAGCCGGGATCGATGGCCACATGGTCGATGCCGGTGGAGTAAAAAGGTTCGCCGGTCGGGGTGACGAAGAACGAGTGACCGTTCTTGCGGCCCATCGAGAAAAAACCGGTTGCCTTGAATGGCGTGCGGACTCCTGTGTCTTGGCGCGCCGTCCCCGTGCGGTGGATTGACGGTCCGGCCGCAGCAGCCGTCGCCGGCGGGGCCAAGGTGACGAGAAGAATCAGGGCGAGCACCCTCAATCCGATTCTGGGCGTCTTCACATTGGGCGTTCGACCGGTCAAATTGTTCCCCGCCCCCTAAGTATTCCGCCAATGCCCTCTGGTCCTCTACCCTGAACCTTAACCTCCGTCGCACGTACGCCAAGTAGTTGGCTGGGGCCGATCTACCCCAAAAGCCCCTCGACGGGGCTCGACGACGTCCAGTTCGCCACCATGGGCTGCATCGACCGATTTCACCATCGTCGTCTCCACGGCGAGATCACCGACGACAACAGCTACGTCCCACCCGCGGAGTTCGAGGCCGTCTGCCACCGTCAAACAGCTTCCGCCCTCGAGGCGGTCACCCAATAGCCGGAGCAGTCTGGAGACTGGGCGATTCAGATACTTTGGCCAACCGGAATCCTTGGCCGATGTTCGGAAGTGACATGCAAAATGCCCACGACCGCAGACGCCGCACGACTACAGAGCCCCCGCCACCTTTTTAACCTCGGATGAAGGGAATGCTGCGGCAATGTCGAACTAGTCGCCGAACTGCTGCTCGCGCAGGTATCGGCGCACCCGGTCCAGAATCTGCTGGGCCGCCGCAACGACCTCCGGGGGGTATTCAAACCTCGCGTCGAAGACCAGGCGCTCTGGATCGACCACGGTCATTCCCTTCTCGAGGAGTCGATAGGCCGTTTCTCGAGTGCTGAACATCGGGTCGTCTAGATCCTCGACCGGCCCCAGCGCCAGTAGAGCATCTACAATCGGCTCTGCCGCCCCCCGTGTGGGGCTTTGCAACCCGTTGTCCCGGAGCCGGTCCTGGAAGCTCCCGATGAGTGCTTCCCTGGCGTCGTTGTTGGGCACACGGTCCGATATCCCGAAGGCGTGCCGTACGACGAGTTCCCACTGCCGTTGACGATCCGAAGCCCACTCGGCGGTCACGGATAGATCACCCCCTACCTCTTCGCTCCGGTTGCAAACTTCGCCGTCCCAGCCGGCGTCTCATTTCCCCGCCGTTCATGGCGACCACCTGGGATTGCCGGACGCCGATCGGGGGTCGACACACCGAGTTTAGTTTGGAACCGCTCAAGCAAGGGAAGCGACCGGAACGCCGATCTAACCCGCAAGCAGGCAGGACGTGGGGGCGGCAAACTGGTGGCGACCTGAGCGCCCCCAACACAACGTTCTTACGGCCGGTGCGCGTCGGACCAGGCCTGGACGATCTCGGGTCGTAGTCGGCCCTGCCTGGCAACGGACAGCCCCACGGAGCGGGCCCACGCTCGGACCTCGCTCGTAGGAGGTTCGGCTACAACAGGCACGCCCCTATCGGCAGATTCGACGCCGATCCGGGCGGTGGCAGCGGATTCGTTCCTCGCCCAGGCGTGGGCTGCTGCGAGATAGCGGTAGGTCCACTCTTCGGCGAGGGGGCGGGTCTCACAGAACACAATCGGTACGCCAGGCCAGCGGACCTGCAGTTCGGCGAGTCCGTCAGCAACCACAGCCGGGCGGATGCGGTCGAGCTTGAAGACCTGCGAGTAGCGCTCCTCGACCACAACGGCAGCAAGCGGCAACGAGGACAGTTCGGCGATGGCGAAACGCAGCGTGCTGTTGGTCAGGCTGGAGACGAGGTCGGGTAGCGATTTGCGTTCCACTGCTGCGACCAGCTGGCCATCGAGTTCCAGGCCGTAGTCGCCGCAGGGAAGCGACCGCTTGGTGGTGTGGACTTGCTGGTCGGTGAAGCGGTAGGCGTAACGCTCCCGGGAGTCGACGATGATCTGTAGGTCGCCGATGCCACCAGCGCGAGCGGTCGGGACCCGTACATTCGGTCGGGCTTGCTTCCGAGTGCGTGGAGATTGCCAGAACACCGCATCTCGGCCACGAGCGGTGGTGAACACCAGCTGGGAACGGTTCTCCCTGCCGCGAGCGAGGACGAGGTCGATCGACGCGCCGCGGCGCACACACGAGCGTACCGGGACTTGCTCCACGATCTCGGGCTCACTGGGCCACTCGTCTATCGCAACCGGGTAACAGAACAGCGCCGTTGTCCGCGGCCACGTTCCAGCCGTACGGAACACCAGCCCGTCGCCCAGCGGAATCCGCATCAGGTAGGGCAAGCGTGACTCGGGGTCAGGGTTGCTGACGATCAGCAGTTCAGTCATCGACACCACCAAGTGAGTTTCCCTCGCCGGCCCACAACTCGGCGGCGGCCCGGCCACGCTCCTCAACGAGCTCAATCGACAGGAACTCCACCGGCATGAGCCACGACCGTAGACGGCAGCCGGGCGGCGGGCCATGTGGGGGTCAGAACCCGTGTTCCGCAAGGGGGTTTCGGCGGAGATGAAGGGACACGAACCCCCACCCTCTCCGTTGCGATGGAGCGGCCGCTCTCCCGTGAGCTGGGACTTCGCCTCAATTTCCAGGCCATAGTGGTTGGTGAAGCGCACCGAAAGGCAAGGAAGCGCACGGTCGGGCAGCGGTCGAGTCCTGGGGACGACAACTGCACCTTCGACGTGACCAGGGATATCAGAGCTACCGCCGGAGACTTGGAGCAATGGCACGAACGCGAAGTCTGACGCTCGGACCTGCAGCTCGTCCGGTGGCGATCCCCGAGGCGTTCGATTGGGAGCCAACAGCCTCAGGGACCATCACGCTACCGTTCCATGTGCGATGGAGTGATCCAGTCGTGGCTTACGACATGGCCGTGCGCGCGGATCGGCTTCGCGTCTACGAGCAGGTCATCCGTGAGGGCACCGAGGCGGACGTACGGCACTACGTCGACCCCAAGGAACTCGCCGAGCTCCTCGATGAGCTCGTACTCCCGCCAACGGTCCGACGGACGTGGGAGAAATGGTTCCTACGCCACGATGAGGCGCGGGCGGAGTGCTAAGTGCCATCCAGCTTCGAGTCGCCAGAATCATTGTTGGGCTCGTAGAAGCCGAGGATTTCGCGCTCGCCGGTGGTGCCGCACTGATCGTCCGTGGCGACGTGGACCGAGCTACTCGGGACCTGGACTTCTTCGGCACCAGTCCCGATGCAGTGGACCACTTGGTTCCAGCCGCGGAGGCGGCGCTCCAGCAGGCCGGATTCCAAGTCGATCGGCTGATCGACAGCCCCGGATTCACGCGCTTTGTCGTCGCTGACGAACTCGATCGAACGGAGGTCGACCTGGCGAGCGACGCTCGGCTCTTCCCCACGGAGACAGGCCCGGGCTTCGACCTCCTGTCATCCGAAGAACTCGCCGCCGACAAGGTACTCGCCGTGTTCGGTAGGGCGGAGGCCCGCGACTACGTCGATCTCATGTCCATCGAGCCTCGTTTTGGCCTCACACGTCTCTTCGGACTGGCACGCGAGAGGACCGTGGCTTCAGTCCAGTCGATTTCACCGAGATGCTGGATCGCTTCCCACGTCTTCGGCGGGACGAGTTCCCCATCGATGACGTTCGCTTCGAAGAGCTCCAGCATCGGGTTCAAGTGTGGCGAGTAGGCGCACTAGAACTGAGTTCGCCGGAGGAACGATCGGCGCGGAGGAATAGGGCTCGAGATACTGGCATGGACCTCGGGCACTGAGCTCCGAACTCCGAACCTGACCAGCTGCTGAGCAGAGCCGGAACCTCCGGTCCCGATGAGGCATCTGAGTCCTGTCGAGTCCTGCACCTGCCATTTGATCTCGCTCCCGATACCCAGGAGGCCCTGTTGGCCGTTGACCTGCCGATTTCTCAGCTTCACCGGTTCAGTCGAAGGTCGCCAGCTACGCCGTGAACGTAGCGCTCATCGGCGTTCCGGAGATTCCACTTTATGGCCCCTGAACTGGCCTTCCGGGTGGAGGTGAACGGACTCGAACCGTCGGCCTCTACATTGCGAACGTAGCGCTCTACCAGCTGAGCTACACCCCCTGGATCCGACCGAGATTAGCCGCCTCACCTCCGGGCCGGAACCCGAGGCGCCTCCGGCAGGATCAGTGCCCGATCGTCGTGGTGGTGGTCGTGGTCGGCGACGTGGTGGTGGTGCTCGCAGGTGCCGTGGTGCTCGTCGACGTCGTCGTGGTGGCACCCGGCGCCACGGTGGTGCTGGTCGTGGTCGTCGTGGTGGTCGGCGGTGGTGCCGGGGGCACGAAGGTGAACACACCTTGGGCGCAGTCGGCCGGCTGCTGGGCCACCACCACGTCGACGCCGGGGAGTCCGGAGAAGGTCCACACGTTGAGCGGTGGGCCGGTCTGCAAGCAGGCCAGGGCGGGGGCTGTGGTCGTGAAGGAGCTCACCGTCCCGACGAACACCGGGCTCCCGATGGAGGCGGGAGGCGCAAACGGCGAGAGCGGGACGGTGGCTCCGTTCCATACCGCGGTGGAGGCGAACCCAGTCCCCGGCGGGAGGGTCACGGTCGGTCCGGTCTGGAAATCCTTGGCCGCCGGGGCGTTGCCGAGCAGCGCGGCAAGGTCAGCCGGATTGTTGCCATCCATCCCGAGGGCCCAGATGCCGACTCCGGCGATGTGGAACGAGTTGGCCAGCTGGGCCTTCAGGGCCAGGGAGGTCGGGTCGTCGAAGAACGTCTCGTGCCATTGGGACCCCACCTGGTAGGCGGTCCACGGTGTCTGGGTCGAGGGATCCCAGTAAGTGGGATGGCCCGAGGAGTCGATGACGCCGTCGCTGAGCGGGCTCTCGCCCCCGGTGGCCTGGGCCGCCCGCGTGCCGTCGGTCGTCGGCCAGTCATAGCCGTAGTAGGGAACACCGAGTATGACCTTGCTCGCCGGTACGGCCGCGGTGAACTCCTGGAGGGCCTCGGTGTCGTTGTATCCCCCACCCACCAGAGGGGCGGTGGCGCTCGGCACCGATTGGCTGTTCATGTCATAGGCCATCACGAAGAACCCGTCGACCGCCGGGGCCAGCGCGGCCACGTCGTAGAAGCCGGCGCTGTCGGAGGCCGCGCTGGCGTAGGTGGCCATGGTCACCTGCCAGTGCGGATTGGCACCGTGCAGCGCAGTCGACACCTTGGTGATCAGCGAGGTCAGGCCGGTTCGGTCCCCGCTGCCCTGCCCCTCGAAGTCGAAGTTCACGCCGTCGAGGTTCTTGGCCGACACCGCGGCGATCAGGGCCGCCGACAGACGGGTCGGGGCACTGGGATCCGAGGTGATGGCGTTGAGCGAACTCTGGCTGAAGCAGGTCACGGTGAGCACCACCCGGTCGCCGGCCGCGTGGGACCGGTTGACCAGGTCCACCAGATCCTGGCTCTCGTACCCATTCCAGCCCGAGCCACTCTCGTTGAGGGTTCCGTCTGCGTTGGCGTCCACGCTGAAGTAGGCCAGAGTGGTCAGGTCGTTGACGTCGAATCCTGCCGATTGAGGGAGAGTCCAGTAGGGGGCATAGCCGAAGACCTCGTGCGACTGCAGCGGCGCCGCCCCGGCCAGTGAGGGTGGTGCCGGCTCCGGAGTCGAGGTGGCCACCGGCAGATTGACCGCGGCGTGGACCCTCGAAGCCTGTAAGCCGTTGCCGACATTGACGGCGTGCGCCGCCGCCGCCGTGTCGGGGGCACTGCCGGCGGCCGACTCGAAGGCACGCCCACTACCGGCCAACAGCACCAAGGCCATCAGGCCCACGACCACCGGCCCGACCCGGCGCCGGCCCGGTCCTTGGGGACCCCCGCTACCGTTGCCGAGGGAGGCAGCCCACCCGGTGGCCGTGGCCCACGCTCCGGCGGCCAGGGCACCCACCGATCGGTCGGCGGATCGCGACCGGACGGTCTCCGTCGCCGCCTCGGACCTGGCGGTGACGGAACGAAGGAACGGTGCGACCTCGGCGGTCGGCACCACGTAGCGAGACGGTTGCGCACCCCCCGGTCCGAATCCGTCGACCAGCACCAACTCGACCACCCGGCCAACCGTACCGTCGGCCAACAGGGCCGGATGAGAGACGCCGGCCCCGCGCAACGCCGACCACGGGATCAGCGAGGGGACCTGGCGCGGCGACCCGCTGGGGGACCCCACCGCCACCCCGACCACCAGCCCGACCTCGTCGGCGACGAGGTCGACCGGGGCGGCCGGCTCGAGGGCCGGGTATTCGGACGGCCGAACGCCGGGCTCGCCTGGGAACAGCGCCGGCTCCTGCGGGGCGAGGGGCAGGGCCCCGTGGACCACGGATCCCGCCGCTGGGCGTCGAGCATCGTGTGGACGGCGGGTTGGTCTCATGGAGGGTTCTCGGGGAGAAGCGGCCGGCGCCGTAGTCATCGGCGGGGTGCGCTAACCGCACTGTCTGTAACTAATTTAACACTCTGAGCGGTGTTAGGCCAGGGATCAGAGCATCCGTTTCCGCCGGTCAAGCCACGGTAGATGGGCACAGAACCCATCCGAAAGGGGTGTAACTAAAGGTTTACCTTCCCCTTCCGACAATTACTGTGCAGGCCGTCGTTCCCGTGGCGAAACCAGACTGGTCACCATGAAGCCGTTCTCCTCCCATCGCAGCCGGCCGAGCCGGTAGCTCCGTGCTCTTCGTCGAAGGCTTTCGCCTGCTGTTCGTCCTGGCCGGATCGGCGGCCGGCTTCGAGATCGGCCGCCACACCCAATCGAGCCCCCATGCGCCGGTCATCGGGCTCCTGCTCGGGGCGGCCATCACCTATGTGCTCGGTGGGGTCGCCGGCCGGCTGGCCGACCGGGGCCTCCAGCATGCCGTGTTCCTCTTTCGGAACACTCCTCCCGGTGAGGTCTTCGCCGCCTCGATCATCTCCACCACCGGGATGCTGCTGGGGCTGGTCGTCGGGCTGCCCGTCCTGCTGTTGGCCCGGTCGGGCTTCACCTTGCTGTTGATGGCGGTGGCCTCATGGGTCCTGGCCACGTTGGGGTGGAGGCTCGGTTCGGTCAAGGGGCGACAGATCATCGCGGCAGCCGGCCTGACCCGCATTCTCGCCCCTCCGTCCGTCCCGCCCCAGGGCCACGCTCTGCTGGTCGACGGCTCCGCGGTGATGGACCGCTACCTGATGGTCCTGGGCCGGAACGGGCTGCTACCGGGAGGGCTGGTCATCCCCCAGTTCGTCGTCGACCACCTTCAGGCGGTGGCCGAGGCACCCGACCCGGTCAGCTCCCGACGGGCTCGCCGCGGTCTGGAGTCGGTGGAGGCCCTCCGCGAGTTCGGCGTTCCGGTCCACCTGGCCCGGGACGAGGTTCCCGAGGTCGACGACCTGGTGATCAAGCTGCTGACGGTGGCCCGCCGGGTGGGACTGCGGATCGGCACGTGTTCGAGCGCCGTCGTGGACGAAGCGGCGCGCTGGGACGTGGCCGTGGTCGACCTGCGCGAAGTGGCCCACGGCCTCAGTCCCGAACACCTGCCCGGGGAACATCTCGACGTGGAACTCATCCGCGAGGGTCGTCAGCCCCGTCAGGCCATCGGGTACCTGCCCGACGGCGACATGGTGGTGGTCAATGACGCCACCCACATGGTCGACCAGGGCGCCGTGCAGGTGACCGTGCTCTCGACCCGGCCCACCAGCCAGGGAATCATGGTCTTTGCCAAACTGGCCTCGGACCGGAGCCCCGCTCCGGAGCTCAGTCACCTCGACTGAACCAGAACGACCCGGTGCGGCGATTCTGACTGCTGCCGCGGTCACCAGACGGGGGCGGTCAGCGGTGGGCGCTCCGTGGCCCCCGCGCTACGCGCTCTTGACCGCGGCCACCAACTTGGTCAGGGTGTCCTTGGCGTCACCGAACAGCAACGTCGTCTTGTCGTCGAAGAGCAGGTCGTTGTCGATGCCGGCGAAGCCTGGCCGCATCGACCGCTTGAGGAACACGATGTTCTCGGCCTCGTCGGCATGGACGATCGGCATGCCGTAGATCGGGCTCCCCGGGGTGTTCTTGGCCGCCGGGTTGACCGTGTCGTTGGCTCCGACCACGAGGGCCACGTCCGCGGTGGCCATCTCCGGATTGGCCTCGTCCATCTCCTTCAACTCGTCGTAGGGCACGTTGGCCTCGGCGAGGAGCACGTTCATGTGGCCGGGCATCCGGCCGGCCACGGGATGGATGGCGTAGAAGACCTCCACCCCCCGCTCCATCAGCAGGTCGGCCAACTCACGCGCCGTGTGCTGGGCCTGGGCCACCGCCAGTCCGTACCCCGGGATGATCACGACCTTGCGGGCGTAGGCCAACAGCACTCCGATGTCCTCGGGCGTCCCGGACCTCACCGTGCGGGTCTCACCCGTGCCGTCCGCACCTCCGGTTGCGGTCACCACCGAACCGAAGGCGCTGAACAGCACATTGGCCAACGAGCGGCCCATGGCCTTGGACATCATGCGGGTGAGCAGGATCCCCGACGCACCTACCAGGGTGCCGGCGATGATCAGCAGGTTGTTGTCCAGGGTGAAGCCCGACGCCGCCACGGCCAGACCGGTGAAGGAGTTGAGCAGGGAGATGAGCACCGGCACGTCGGCACCGCCGATGGGCAGCACGAAGATCACTCCCAGGACCAGGGAGAGCAATGCCGTGGCCACCAGCAGCGGGACACTGGCCGTCACCACCGTGGCCACGGCCAGGCCCACGATGGCCACGCCCACCATGGCGTTGATCACCTGCTGGGCCGGGTAGGTCACCGGACGTCCGGTCATCAGCTCCTGCAATTTGGCGAAGGCGATGGCACTGCCGGCGAAGGAGACGCACCCCACCAGGACCCCGAAGAGGACCTCGACGATGTGGTACACCGCCGGCTTGGTGGGGGCCACGATCAGGAAGTACACCATGGAGATCAGGGCTGCGGCCCCACCACCGACCCCGTTGAAGATGGCCACCATCTGGGGCATGGCGGTCATCTTCACCTTGCGGGCCGCCGGCACGGCGATTGCGGCCCCGAGGGCCATCGCCACCAGGGTCAGGATCAGGTTCAGCGAGTGGGCCCGTACCTGTGGGTAGGCGAAGGTCATCCCCACCGCCACTGACGCCGCGGCCGCCGCCAGGAGGTTGCCGTTGCGGGCGTGCTTGGGGGAGCTGAGCCCCTTCAGGGCCAGGATGAAGCCGATGGCGGCCAGGAGGTAGACCAGGTCGATCCAGGTATTCAGCGTCACTTGGCGCCGCCGCTCGTCTCGTCGTCGGCCCCGTCACGGGGCTTCGGGGACCGCTCGGATGGCTTGGCCTTGAACATCTCCAGCATCCGGTCGGTGACCACGAACCCGCCGACGATGTTGAGGGTCGCCAGCAGTACCGCGAAGAACGCCAGGGTGATCTGCACCGCCCCGTGAGACTCCCCCATGATCAGGATGGTCCCCACCAGCACGATGCCGTGGATGGCGTTGCTCCCCGACATCAGCGGCGTGTGCAAGATGCTCGGCACGGCGTTGATGACCTCGATCCCGACGAAGGCGGCCAGGATGAAGACGGTCAGAAACTCGAGAATCCCGGTGCTCATGACTCCGTCTCCCCATCGGTTGCCGACGGCTCCGCCGTCTCCGGTGCCGGCGGCTCCGGCGCGGGTGGTTCGGGGGCCGGTGCGGCCAACCCCAGGGCCTCGGCCGTCGGTCCATGGACCACGGTCCCGGCCCGGACCACGCAGGTCCCGGCCACGATCTCGTCCTCGAAGTCCGGGGACAACTGTCCGTCCTTGACCAGAAGGCCCAAGAAGTTGGCGACGTTCCTGGCGTAGAGGAAGCTGGCGTGGGTGGGCATGGAGGACGGGGCATTGGTGAGCCCCACCACCGTGACCCCGTGGTGGTGGACGTCCTGACCGGGCTCCGACAACTCGCAGTTCCCCCCCGAGTCGGCCGCCATGTCCACGATCACCGAGCCCTCGCCCATCCCCTCGACCATGGCCGTGGTCACCAGGACCGGCGCCTGGCGCCCGGGGATCTGGGCCGTGGTGATCACGACGTCCGAGGCCGCCACCTCGGCGGCCAAGAGCTCCTGCTGCCTGGCCAGGTACTCGGCCGACTGCTCCTTGGCATACCCGCCGGCGCCGTCCTGGGTCTCGAGGTCGAGCTCCACGAACTTGGCCCCGAGACTCTGCACCTCTTCCTTGGCCGCCGCCCGGACGTCGTAGGCCCGGACCACCGCACCCAACCGTCGGGCGGTGGCGATGGCCTGCAGCCCGGCCACACCGGCCCCCATGACCAACACTTTGGCCGGTGGAACGGTGCCGGCGGCCGTCATGAACATCGGGAAGAACTTGGCCAGGTGCTCGGCAGCTGACAGGCCGGCGCGGTAGCCCGACACCGTGGCCTGCGACGACAGGGCGTCCATGGACTGGGCCCGGCTGATGCGGGGCAGCAGGTCCAGGCTGTACACCGTGGCCCCGCGGCCGGCCAGGGCCTGCACGGTGCCGGCGGCGGCCACCGGCTGAAGGAAGCTGATCAGCGATACTCCCTCCGGGAGGACCGCCACCTCCTCGTCGGTCGGGGGCTGGACCCTGGCCACCACCGAGGCGCCGGCCAGGGCGGCGGCGGCACTCTCGACGACGGTGGCACCGGCGGCGCGGTAGGCGTCGTCGCCGAACCGGGCCGCCACACCGGCGCCTGACTCCACCACCACCTCGACCCCGGTCTTGGCCAGCCTCGAAGCGACCTCGGGGACGATCGCCACCCGATCCTCACCCGGGCGCGACTCTTTCAGCACAGCGAGTTTCACGGCCAGAGGTATACAACAAATCGGGGGATCCGCCTACCGAGACCCCGGTCATGGCGGGGTCCGGGTCGATTCGGGCGGGTCCGGGGTCGGTTCGGGCCGGTCGGGGTCGGTTCGGGTCGGTCGGGCCCTCACCCGGCGCCGGGAGGGTCGCCGCCGCCCTGGTCGGAGCCCGTTGGCCCGGGGCCTTAGGTCCCCTCGCCGTCGGGGTCCCCCGGGGACGCCTCGGTGCCAACGGAGTCGGCGTCCGGTCCGGCCCCGTCGAGACCCTCGTCGGTGGTGTCCTCGGGATCCTGGGGCTGGAGCAGTGTCCGGATCTCGGTGCGGGAGAACTGGGGCACGCCAGGTCCGCCGGCCAGCTCGGCGGCCAGCTGGCCCGACATCGGACGGGCGAAGAAGAAGCCCTGGGCGGCGTCGGCCTTGAACGACCGTACGATCTCCACCTGGGCCGCCGTCTCCACCGCCTCCACGATGGTCGACATCCCGAGCGAGTGTGCCATGTGGATCACGGTCTCCACCACCAGCCGGTTGATCCCCTGGGACGACTCGAGGCCGGCGATGAAGGAGCCGTCGATCTTCACGGTGCTGATCGAGTGGCGCTTGAACGGTTCGAACGACGACCAGTTGGTGCCGGCGTCGTCCACCGACAGCTGCACGCCCATCTGCGAGAGGCGCTTGAGGTCGGCGGAGGCCGACGGGTCCACGATGGCGTCCTCGGTGACCTCGAGCGTCATCTGTCCGGCCCGGAAGCCGGTCTGTTCGAGGGCCGCCGCCACCGAGTTGGAGACCTCACCCCGGCGGAGCTGGTGGATGGTGCAGTTGACACCCAGCTGGATGCTCGGCGACCAACTGCAGGCCTGCTCGCACGCCTCCGTCACGATCCATCGAGTCAATGGCCCGATGTCCCCGTTGTCCTCGGCCCACGGAATCAGCTGGTTGGGCGAGATGAGACCCTTGGTCGGGTGTTGCCACCGGACCAAGGCCTCCATGCCGAGCAGCCGGCCACTGGAGAGGTCGACCACCGGTAGGTACTCGAGGAAGGGCGATCCGGCCAGGGTGAAGGTCGGGGCCGTCTGGGTCAGCACGGGACGGCCCGTCCGACAGGCCACGCGCCACCGCCGTCGTCCACGATCACCGCGGCCAGGAACTCAGTTTGCACCCTGTAATCATCGACCACCCGGAGCCTCCACTTGAGGAGTTTCGGGGCGGGCGGTGGGTCCCTTCTCCCCTGGTCAGGGGCTCGGATCGTCCCGGCTACCGAGGGGTCAGGTGGAGATGTCCCCGCCCTGCTCCTCGGCCGCCGCCAGGAACGCCGGCCACTCCCCGCCGCCGTGGGCCACCAGGTTGGCCCCGCTGACATAGGCCGCCAGCGGCGAGGCCAGGAACAGGCACAGCCCGGCAACGTCTCCGGGGGTCGCGAACCGGCCGAGGGGGACGGTGGCGGCCACCCGGGCCATGCCCGCGGGTCCCCCGTAGTGGTCCTCCGCTCCGTCGGTGGCCACCAGGCCGGCGCTGAGTGTGTTGACCCGGACCTTCGGAGCCCACTCGATGGCCAGGGACTGGGTCATGTTGATCAGGCCGGCCTTGGCCGCCCCGTAGGCCGCCGTGCCGGGCGAGGGCCGGATTCCACTGACCGAGGCGATGTTCACGATTGATCCTCCCTCGACCTGTTCCTGCATGGTCGAGTTGGCTGCCTGGGCGCAGTAGAGCGGGGCCAGAAGATTCAGGCCCACCACCGACGCCGAGAATCGGGCCGGGGCCACCGCCGCGTCCACCTGCGGGGAGCCACCGGCGTTGTTGACGAGCGTGTCGATCCTCCCGAACCGGTCCACCGCCGCCGCCATCAGCGCCGAGGCCTGTTCGGCGTCCCGCACGTCAGCGGCGACGAAGACGGCGGTGCGGACCGAGCCGCTTTCGTCGGTGGCGCTGGGGAGCTGGTCCTCGGCCACCGGATGGCGTCCGCACACCACCACGTCGGCCCCTGCGGCCAGAAATGCCACGCTGATGGCCTGGCCGATACCCCTGGTCCCCCCGGTGACGACGGCCACCCGCCCGGCGAAGTCGAACCGAACCGATGCGCGAGCAGAATCGACGCTGTCCACAGCTGCCTCCCGGCCTCCGACTGGTACTGTCCTGACGCTGTATCAGATCACGTCCCGGAGCGCGCATGCCCATCACCGTCCATCAGACCGCTTCTGGCGTCGCCGAGGTGGTCATCGACCATCCCCCGGTCAACGCCCTCGACGTGGCGGGCTGGTACGGCCTGGCCGAGGCAGTTCTGGCGGCGGGTCGTGTGCCGGACAACCGGGTGGTGATCCTCCGGGCCGAGGGTCGGGGTTTCTGTGCCGGGGTGGACATCAAGGAGATCCAGGCCCGGGGCGACGAGGCGCTCATCGGGGCCAACCGGGGGTGCTTCGCCGCCTTCGCCGCGGTCTACGAGTGCGAGGTGCCGGTCATCGCCGCCGTGCACGGCTTCTGCCTCGGCGGCGGAGTGGGCCTGGCCGGTAACGCCGACATCGTGGTGGCCTCGGACGACGCCACCTTCGGGCTACCCGAAGTGGACCGGGGGGCCCTCGGCGCAGCCACCCATCTCTCGCGGCTGGTGCCTCAGCACCGGATGCGGTCGATGGTCTACACCGCCGAGCCGGCCACCGCCGCCGAGCTCCACCACTACGGCTCGGTCCTCAAGGTGGTCCCCCGGGACCAGTTGGTGACCGCCTCCCGCGAGGTCGCCGCGTCCATCGCCGCCAAGTCCCCGACCATCCTCCGGCGGGCCAAGGAGTCGCTCAACGGTATCGACCCGGTCGACGTCAAGCGGAGCTACCGGTTCGAGCAGGGCTTCACCTTCGAGCTGCACGTGGCCGGGGTGGCCGACGAACAGCGCGCCGCCTTCGTCGAGAAGCGCGACGCCGACACCACCAGATAGGGGCTGACGTGGCTGACAAACGACTCACGCTCGACGAGCTCGTCGGCGAGCTCCGCAGTGGGATGACCATCGGGATCGGCGGTTGGGGGTCGCGGCGCAAGCCGATGGCGGCGGTGCGGGCCATCCTGCGAAGCGGGCTCACCGACCTCACGGTGGTGTCCTACGGCGGGCCCGATGTCGGCCTGCTGTGTGCGGCCGGCAAGGTGAGCAAGGTGGTCTTCGGATTCGTCACCCTCGACTCCATCCCCACCGACCCCCACTTCAAGGCGGCTCGCCAGCAGGGAGCCATCGAGTGCATGGAGCTGGACGAGGGCATGTTCTACCTGGGGCTGTTGGCTGCGGCGCAGCGTGTGCCGTTCCTCCCCACCCGGGCCGGCCTGGGATCGGACGTGATGGTGGTGAACCCGACCCTGCGCACGGTGGCCTCGCCCTACGACGACGGGGAGGAACTGGTGGCCGTGCCCGCCCTCCGTCTGGACGCCGCGCTGATCCACGTGAATCGGGCCGACGCCAGGGGGTCGGGCCAGATCCTCGGACCCGACCCGTACTTCGATGAGCTCTTCCTCGGCGCCGCCGACCGCCGGTTCGTCACCACCGAGCAGCTCGTCGACACCGACCGGTTCGCCTCCGAGGGGCCTCTGCAGACCCTGTGCATCAGCCGGATGCTGACCGACGGTGTGGTCGAGACCGAGGGCGGGGCCCACTTCACCGCCTGTGTCCCCGACTACTCCCGGGACGAGGCGTTCCAGAAGGAGTACGTGGCCGCGGCCGGGGACCCGGACGCGTGGGCGGCCTTCGGCGAGCGTTTCCTCGCCCTCGGCGAGCGGGAGTACCAGCGGGCCGTGGGACAGGCCGCCGCGGAACGAACGGCCAGGGCCTCGGTGTCCGAGGCAGCCGGTACCCGGGCGGGCCGGTGAGCACGCCGGGATCGGACATCGAGGGGTCCGGGGGATCCGGGGTCACCCGCGCCGAGTACTGCGCCATCGCCTGTGCCGAGGTCTTCCGGGGAGATGGCGAGGTCATGGCCAGCGCCTTCGGCACCGCACCGGCCCTCGGGGCCCGCCTGGCCCGGCTGACCTTCGCCCCCGATCTGGTCCTCACTGACGGCGAGGCCGCCCTGGTGGCAGGGGCGCCGGCCCTCGGGGCCGATCCCACCACCGTGCTGCTCGAATCCCACATGCCCTACCGGAGGGTGTTCGACGTCGTCTGGTCCGGGAGGCGCAACCTGATCATGATGGCCTCCCAGATCGACCGAACCGGAAACCAGAACATCAGCGCCATCGGCCCCTGGGCCCGACCCAAGGTCCAGCTCATCGGGGTGCGGGGCGCCCCGGGCAACACCGTCAACCACACGACCAGTTACTGGGTGCCCGGGCACTCGACCCGTTCCTTCGTCGAGCAGGTCGACGTGGTCTCGGGGGTGGGCTACGCCCGGGCCGAGGCGGCCGGGCCCTCGGCCACCCGGTACCACGAGATCCGCCGGGTGGTCTCCAACCTGGGCGTCTTCGACTTCGAGACCCCCGGTCACGGCATGCGACTTCGCTCGGTCCATCCCGGCGTGACCGTGGACGACATCGTCCAGGCCACCGGGTTCGAGCTGGCCATCCCGGCCGATGTGCCGGAGACCCGGCAGCCCACGCCCGAGGAGCTGGAGCTGATCCGGACCGTGCTCGACCCACGGGGCCTTCGTGAGCGCGAGATCCGATCATGACCCCGGCCGGCCAGGCCGCGGCCGGACGGCTCCATCCGGCCCTCCACACCCCCTTCTGCGAATTGGTGGGCGTCCGGTACCCCATCGTGCAGACCGGGATGGGCTGGGTGGCCGGTCCCCGGCTGGTGGCGGCGACCGCCGAGGCCGGCGGGCTCGGCATCCTGGCCTCGGCCACCATGACCTTCCCCGAACTGGTCTCGGCGGTGGGTGAGGTCCGGGCCCGCACCGACCGGCCGTTCGGCGTCAACATGCGGACCGACGTCTCCGACGTCGGCGATCGGGTGGCGCTGATGATCGACCAGGGGGTGAGGGTGGCCAGCTTCGCCCAGGCCCCCCAACCCGAGCTGGTGACCCGTTGTCGCGAGGCGGGCTTGGTGGTGATGCCCACCATCGGTGCCAGGCGGCACGCCGAGAAGGTGGCCGGATGGGGGGTCGACGCGGTCATCGCCCAGGGTGGCGAAGGCGGTGGGCACACCGGTACGGTCCCCACCTCCCTGTTGACCCCCGCCGTGGTCGACGCGGTGGGCGGCACCGTCGAGGTCATCGCCGCCGGCGGGTTCTTCGACGGCCGTGGACTGGTCGCCGCCTTGGCCTACGGAGCCTCGGGAATCGCCATGGGCACCCGGTTCCTGCTGACCCGGGAGAGCCGGGTGCCCGACGAGGTCAAGCAGATCTACCTCGGAACCCCGGTGACCGGCACCGTGGTCTCGACGGCCGTCGACGGGGCCCCCCAACGGGTCATCCGGACGGCCATGGTCGATCGGCTCGAGCGGTCCAGCTGGCTGCGGAACGTGCCCCGGGCCTTGGCCAATGCCCACGCCTTCCGGCGCGAGACCGACACCACCCTGCCGGCTCTGCTCAAGGAGGGGCGGGCCCTCAAGCAGGGCAACGAGTTGTCGTGGCCCCAGGTGGTCATGGCGGCCAACGCCCCGATGATGACCAAGGCGGCCCTGGTGGACGGTCGGACCGACGTCGGCGTGCTGCCGACCGGCCAAGTGGTGGGTGAGATCACCGAGTTGCCCACGGTGGCCGAACTCATCGGGCGGATCGTGGCCCAGGCCACCGAGGTACTCGACCGGCTGGCTTCGCCCACTGGGGGCCGAGGGGCTGCGCCATAGGTCGAAGTACGACCACGCCATTGATCGGAATTCTGCGGATGGGCTTCATGGTTGGACCGCACGCCCGACGCCGCCCCTTTATTCGCTCGGTTGCCCAGGATCGGCCGCGGGCAGGTCTTCCCCGATGCCCAGAAGTGACCGTGGCGTAAGTTGCAAATGGCAACTGCCCATTGTGCCGCCCACCGGTATGCGCAATAATCAGCACGGAACTACCAGCCATTTGCAACCTGCCTAATACCTGCCCAGGATCTATGAGTCCACCTCGTGGAACCGCTGGACAAATGACTCGAGGAGTCGGTATGTCGGAAGATGTCCAGTCCTACTCGCACACCCCCTACCCTCGCCGGTTCGGGAGGGACACGCCGTCCCACATCACCGGTGTCGGTGCCGTCACCGGCTACGGCTGGGGCCGCAAACACATCTGGGACGGTTTTCTGCTCGGTGAGAGCGCCGTCAAGCTGACGTCCGGCTTTCCCCTACTCGCCGAGGACGGCAGCCGCCTATATGGCCCGGGTCAAGTCGGAGGGGGACCGCCGCGACGGGCCCAGCCGGTTCATGCAGGCGGCCCGCTTCGCTGCCCGGGAGGCCATCACCGACGCCATGGAACGGGGGTGGAAGCCGGGACCGGTCGTCGGCCTGGTGCACAGTTTCGTCCTCGGCGACGTAGAGATGTGGCGGGAGTTCTATCGCAGCGACGACGTGGCGGAACCGCGGGAGTGGGTCAACCTGATGCCGTCGACCATGATCTCCACGTTGATGACCGAGAACCAGTTTCACGGGCCCACCATGGCGGTGTCCGCCATGTGCTCCTCCGGCAACGCCGGCGTGATCACCGCCAAGTCTTGGCTCGACTCGGGCCTCTGCTCCGACGTCATCTTCCTCAACTGCGACCTGTCGCTGGTGGAAAAGAACATCTGCGGCTTCCGGGATCTCGGGGTGGCGGTGGCCGACGCGCCGGCCCTGGACGCCTGTCGCCCCTTCCAGGAGGGGAGCCGGGGCTTCCCCGCCGGCGAGGCGGCTGTGGCGCTGGTGCTTTCGAACCAGGACCGAGGCGCCTACGGATCGGTCATGGGCGGGACCATGACCATGGACGCCTACAACGCGGTCAGCATCAACCCCGACATGGAACAGGTGTTCCGGTGCTTCCGCCAGACCATGGAGGGCTCCGGGGTGGACCCGTCCGAGGTGGCCTACCTCAATGCACACGGACCGGGTACGGCCCAGTGCGATGCGGCCGAAGCGCAGGTGCTCGACGAGCTCTTCCCCGAGGCCCGAGGCGTCTTCTCGGTCAAGCCCCTGACCGGCCATTGCCAGGGGGCGGCGTCGGGTGTCGAGATCCTCGCCACCCTGTATGCCTTCCAGACCGGGTTCATCCCTGCTCCCCCCCAGGTGGCGCCAGGGCACCCGCGCCTGGTCAACGGTCACACAGCCCGGGTACCCGGCCCGATGGTCAAGTCGTCCATCGGGCTCGGGGGCTTCAATTCGGCGCTGGTCATCGCTGAGCCCGGGTACTGAGCGCCAGGCGTCATCGGCGACTCTCAGAGACGCTGGGTCCAGCTCAAGGTCCTCATTGGTCCTGCCGATGATGAAGGCCTATGGTTGCTGCCGACAGCTTTGGGGACCGTAGCCGAACCATGTCCTTCGACCGCATCGAACGAGGCGCCCTCCTCGCTGACCGCACCTTCGAGCTGTCCCACGACGTCGACCTGGCCAGTGACGGTCTTCCCACCATCACCTGGATCTACGACACCACCACCGACCGGGTCATGTGGTCCACCCCGGTCGAAGAGCTCTTCGGATTCCCGCCCGGGACGACCGGCTTCTCGGTCCACATAGGTAGCTGGCAGGACTCCGTCAGCGACGCCGCGGCCGTGGAGAACCGCAGCGGCGACGCCGGTTCGGGCGACATCGGCATGACCATGCTCGCCCCCATCCTGAATCCCATTCGGGTGGGCACCCCCCTGGCCGACTTCGATCTCCAACTGACCCTGACCGCACCGGACGGCGAAGACCACACGGTGGTGGTGCGGGCCTCGCCGGCCATCATCCCGGGACGGGCCAAGCCGGGATCGCCCGACGAGCTGCCGACCTCCTACATCGGCGTGGTGGTCGACGTCACCGCCCAACAGACCTTCCGTCGGGAGCTCAGCGACCTGGTCGACCGGTACCGCCTGCTGACGGAGGTCTCCCCCGACGCCATGGTGGTGCACCAGAACGGCCGGATCGTCTTCGGCAACCGGGCGGCCGTCAAGCTGGTCGGGGGCGGGACGCTGCTCGACCACCTGGACCGGCCGATCACCGACTTCGTCCATCCCGGAGACGTACCCGGCATGGTCGACCGACTGGCGCAGCTGACCGAGGACGGCCAGTTCGTCGAACACGGCGAGGCCCGGATCGTCTCCGACGACGGCGTGGGTCACACCATGGAGGTCATCAGCATCCGCACCAGCTGGGCCGGCGAGCCGGCCTACCAGGTCATCATGCGGGACACCTCCGAGCGCAAGGCGGCCGAGGCGGCCGACCGCTACCGGGCCAGCCTGGTGGCCCACGTTTCGGACGCCATCATCGGTATCGACGCCGAGGGGAGGATCGAGAGCTGGAACGAGGGCGCACGGGCGATCTACGGGTGGGCCGAGGAAGAGGTGGCCGGGCTGTCCATCGCCGCCGTGGTCACGGCCAACCGGACCGACAGCGCATCGGTGCTGGAGCGCGGCCAGCGCACCCACCGCCGCAAGGACGGCTCCGAGGTCGACGTCCTGGTCTCCATCGACCCCCTCATCGACGACGACACCCAACCCTCGGGCTGGGTGGTGGTGGTCACCGAGCTGACCGACGCCCGCCAGGCGGAGGCGGGACGGCGGGCCGCCGAGGAGCGCTACGAGGCCGTGGTGGCCTCGCTCAGCGAGGGCATCGTCCTCTTCGACGAGCACGGGAACGTCTCGGCCCACAACGAGGCGGCCGGCCGCATACTCGGGGACCGGCTGAGCGCCGGCTCGGGCCACCAGATCTTCACCGGTTCGTCCATCGCCATCGAGGCCAACGGCCATCCCATGTCGGTGGAGTCCTTCCCGCATGCCGTCACCCTCTCTTCCGGCGAGTCCCAGGACGACCTGATCATCGGGGTCACCGACGGGAGCGGCCGTCGCCAGTGGCTGTCGCTGAGTTCGCGCCTGCTCTCCGGGGCGGGCCAGAACGAGTCCCCCATGGTGGTGTGTTCGTTCACCGATGTGACCGATCGGAAGGCGGCCGAGGCGCAGCTCCACTGGCTGGCCTACCACGACTCGCTGACCGGGCTGGGCAACCGTTCCCTCTTCAACGACGAGCTCGAGCGGGAGCTGCTGGTGTCGATGCAGCGGGGCACCAACCTGGCCGTCTTGTTCATCGACCTCGACCGGTTCAAGCTGGTCAACGATTCGTTCGGGCATGCCAGCGGCGACGAGGTGCTCCTGGCTCTGGCGCAACGGTTCAAGTCGGCCGTCCGGGGCGGGGACGTGGTGAGCCGCTTCTCCGGTGACGAGTTCGTGGTGCTGTGCCGGAACGTCCGCGACGTGGAGGTGGCCATCAGCCTGGCCACCGAGTACTCGCGCCTGCTCTCCGACCCCGTGCAGCTCTCCACCGGACGGAACGTGGTGGTCACCTGCAGCGTGGGCATCGCCTTCGTGATGCGCGGCCGCCAGTCGGCCCAGGACATCCTGCAGCAGGCCGACGTGGCCATGTTCCAGGCCAAGAACAAGGGGCGTTCCCGGATCGAGGTGTTCGACGAGTCGCTCCGGGCCAAGTCGGTGGCCCGGCTCGAGATCTACGACGACCTGCGCCACTCCATCGACCACGACGAGCTGGCGGTGCACTACCAACCCATCGCCTCGGTCAAGGACGACCGGATCGTGGCCATGGAGGCGCTGGTGCGCTGGCACCACCCGCTGCGGGGACTGCTCGGCCCGATGGAGTTCATCCCCTTCGCCGAGGAGACCGACCTCATCTTCTCGCTGGGGCGATGGGTGCTCCGCGAGGCGTGCCAGACCATGGCCGGGTGGCGCCGCGACCTCCCCGGGGCCGAGGACGCCTACGTGACCGTCAACCTCTCGGCCCACCAGCTGAGCGACACCGAGCTGCTGGACACCATCGCCTCGGCCCTGGCCGATTCGGGCCTTCCGCCCGAGGCCCTGGTGATGGAGGTCACCGAGAGCATGCTGATGAGCGACACCTCGGCGTCCATCGCCATGCTGGGCGGCATCCACGAGATGGGGGTGGGACTGGCCATCGACGACTTCGGCACCGGCTACTCCTCGCTGGCCCAGCTCAAGCGGTTCCCGGTGAAGATCCTGAAGATCGACAAGTCCTTCGTCGACGGTCTCGGGTCCTTCGAGAACGACGAGGCCATCGTGGCCGCCATCGTGCAGCTGTCCAAGGCCCTCGGGCTCGTCGTGCTGGCCGAGGGCGTGGAACGACCGGTGCAGCTGCAGCGGGTGGCGGAACTCGGGTGTGACCTCTACCAGGGCTACCTGATGTCCCGGCCCACCCAGGCCGACAGCGTCGACTTCAACAAGCACGTCACCTGGACCGAGGTCGACGACACCGGGGGCGAGCTCGGGGCGGGCGGGGCCGAGGTCGCCGGGGCGGTCGGGGAGCTCGAGGCGGGCGCCCCCGGGGTGGCCGGGTCGGTGGGGGAACTCGGGGTGGGCGGGAACCATGTCGCCGAGTCCGGCGGCGCCACGGACACCGCGGCCTCCCGGTAGTCCGATCTGCCGCGATCAGCTCCACCCACCCAGAACCGGGCCGGGCCGACAGCCCGGCCCTACCGCCCCCCCTTACCCGAGCCGCTCGATGATGGTGGCGTTGGCCTGGCCGCCGCCCTCGCACATGGTCTGGAGCCCGTAGCGGGCGCCGGTGCGCTCCATCTCGTTGAGCAAGGTGGCCAGCAGGCGGGCGCCTGACCCGCCGGTGGGGTGGCCGATGGCGATGGCCCCGCCGTTCACGTTGACCTTGTCCATGTCCGGGTGGTGGTCCTGCGCCCAGGCCAGGACCACCGAGGCGAAGGCTTCGTTGATCTCGACGAGGTCGATGTCGTCCAGGGACAGCTTGGACTTCTCGAGGACCAGGGTGGTCGCCGGGATGGGCGCGGTGAGCATGATCACCGGATCGTTGGCGGCCACGGCGAAGGTGTGGAACCGGGCCCTCGGGACCAGGCCGAGCTGACCGGCCCGCTCCTCGGACATGATCAGCACGGCGGCGGCCCCGTCGGAGATCTGCGACGAGCTGGCCGCGGTGATCAGTCCGTTCTCGGCGAAGGCCGGCGGCAGACTGGCCAGCTTCTCGTAGGTCGAGCCGGCCCGGACCCCCTCGTCGAAGGTGAGCGGTCCCTCGGCGGCCGGGTCACCCTCGTCGGTACCGGCCACCGCCACCTTGGCCTCGATCCGGGCCCGCCGGGTGGCCAGGGGGATGATCTCGTTGTCGAAGCGGCCCTCGGCGATGGCCTGAGCCGCCCGGTCGTGCGACTGGAGGGCGTAGCGGTCCATGGCCTCCCGGCTGATCCCCCACCGACGGGCGATCTCCTCGGCGCTGAGCCCCTGATGGATGAAGTCGAACCGCTCATGGACGGTGGGCCCGTAGGCCTCGCCGGGACCGTGGTCGGTGGTGGCCCCGATGGGCACCCGGCTCATCGACTCCACCCCGCCCCCTATGGCGATGTCCATGGCTCCGGACATCACCGCTTGCGCGGCGAAGTGGACCGCCTGCTGGGCCGAGCCGCACTGCCGGTCCACGGTGGTCCCGGGAACGGTGTCGGGGAACCCGGCGGCCAGGGCGGCGTTGCGCCCGATGTTCATGGCCTGCTCGCCCACGGTCATCGTGCACCCGTAGACCACGTCCTCCACCAGGGCCGGGTCGAGGTCGCTCCGTTCCACGAGCGCCCGGAGAGGCTGGGCGGCGAGGTCCACGGCGTGCCAGCCGGACAACCGTCCGTTCCTCCTCCCCACCGGGGTGCGGACGGCATCGACGATCACGGCGTTGGGCATGCCACCATTCTGGCCGATCAACCGTGGTTGCCGGAAATCTGGCGGTGTGTCAGATTTCCCCTACCCGCTCGTGACCGGCCGACTGCCGGTACCGACCGGGTCCCCGCCCGCTCCCGAACGAGGGATCCGACCTTGGACGCACCGATGGACCTTCGCTTCACCGCCGAACAGGAGGCCTTCCGGGCCGAGGCGCGCCAGTGGCTGGCCCGGCACGTCCCACCGCCCGGGTCCCTGCCCTCGCTCGACACCGCCGAGGGGTTCGAGGCCCACCGCCGCTGGGAACAGACCATGTTCGCCGATCGGTGGTCGGTCGTCTCCTGGCCCGAGGCGTTCGGTGGCCGCGGGGTGGGCATCCTCGAGTGGCTCGTCTTCGAGGAGGAGTACTGGCGGGCCGAAGCCCCGCTGCGGGTCAGCCAGAACGGCGTGTTCCTGCTGGCGCCCACCATGTTCGAGTTCGGCACCCCCGCCCAGCAGGAGCGGTTCCTACCGTCCATGGCCTCGGGCCGGGAGATCTGGTGCCAAGGGTGGTCCGAGCCCGACGCCGGTTCCGACCTCGCCGGCATCCGGAGCCGGGCGGTCCGGTCCGAGGGCGACGACGGCTGGCTGCTGACCGGCCAGAAGACCTGGGCCTCGCGAGGTGCGTTCGCCGAGTGGTGCTTCGGCCTGTTCCGCACCGATCCCGAGGCGGAACGCCACCGGGGGCTGACCTACTTCCTCATCGAGATGAACGCCCCGGGGGTGACGGTCCGTCCCATCCCCCAGATCGACCGGGAGACCGGTTTTGCCGAGCTGTTCTTCGAGGACGTGTTCGTCCCCGACGAGCAGGTGCTGGGCGGGGTGGGCCAAGGCTGGAGCGTCGCCATGGCCACGGCCGGATCCGAGCGCGGCCTCAGCCTGCGCAGTCCGGCCCGCTACACCGAGGCCGCCGCTCGACTGGTGTCGCTCTACGCCCGACAGCTGGCCGACCAGCCGGCCCGGGCCGCCCGGCACGCCGATGACGTGGCCCGGGCCTGGATGGACGCCGAGGCCTACCGGCTCAACACACTCTGGACGGCCAGCCGGGTGCTGGACGGCGGATCGGTCGG
Source organism: uncultured Acidimicrobiaceae bacterium (assembly GCA_963833585.1). Classification (GTDB taxonomy): domain Bacteria; phylum Actinomycetota; class Acidimicrobiia; order Acidimicrobiales; family RAAP-2; genus Bog-756. The sequence continues at coordinate 348,472 of CAWHYF010000006.1, forward strand.
CCCGGAGGCCAGCGCCAACAAGATCCACTGGTCCGAGACCGATCTGGCCATCCACCGCACTGCGCTGGCCCTGCTCGGGGGGGACGCCGAGCGGCACGGGGCCGCCGCCGACGCGTCCTGGCTCGACGGTTACCTCTTCGCCCTGGCCGGTCCGATCTACGCCGGCACCAACGAGATCCAACGCAACGTGGTGGCCGAGCGCATGCTCGGATTGCCTCGCGGCTGAGCCGGGTACGGGCTTCGTGCACTTCGCCTTCTCCGACCAACAGACCGAGTTCCGAGAGGCCGTGCGTCAGGTCCTGGCCAACGAGTGCACCACCGGACATCTCCGGGAAGCGTTCGACCGCCCCACCGCCCGCGGTCACCGCTGGGGCACGCTGGCTGAACTCGGTGTGGTCGGGGTCACCGTGCCCGAGGCCCAGGGAGGGCTCGGGCTCGGTCTGGTCGATCTGGTCCTGCTGCTCGAGGAGGCCGGGCGGGTCGCCCTCCCCGAGCCACTGCTCGAGACCACCGCGCTGGCCGGACCGCTGCTGGCCGAGCTGGGGGCCGAGGGCACGATGAGCGGCTCCGAGCCCGGGGGCCGGAGCCACCCACCCTGGGGCCCGGCCGCCACCTGGTCGGAAGCCATCGCCGCCGGCCAGGTGGCTGCGGCGGTGGCAGCCCCCAGCACGGCCGGCATGTCGTTCGCCCGCCAGCCGGTCCCGGTCGCCGGCGCGGCCGGGGCCGACCTCTTCGTCCTGGCCCGGGAGGGGAGCGGCCCGGGGGGGCCCGAGCTCCACGTCGTGGACGCGGGGGCGGTCTCCGTAGAGCCGATCGCCTCGCTCGATCCCACCCGTCGGCTGGGGATCCCCCACTGGAGGCCCACCACCGGGACCCGGGTCCTGGCCGGGGCGGCGGCGGCGGCGACCCTCCGCCACCTGGCCGACCGGGCGGCGGTCGCCACCGGCGCCGAGCTGCTCGGCCTCTCCGAGCGGATGATCACCCTCGCCGCGGAGTACGCCAAGGAGCGCCGCCAGTTCGGGAAGCCCATCGGGAGCTTCCAGGCCGTGAAGCACCTCCTCGCCGGGGCCCGGGTGCGACTGGAGTTCGCCCGGCCGGTGGTCTACGGGGCTGCCTGGGCCGTGGACCACTCCACGCCGGACGCCTCGCGTGCCGCCTCGGTGGCCAAGGCATACGCCTCGGAGTCCGCCCTCGAGGCCGCCCGGGTGTCGCTGCAGGTGCACGGGGCCATCGGGTACACCTGGGAGTGCGATCTCCACCTGTTCCTCAAGCGGGCCTGGGCCCTGGCCGAGGCGTGGGGCTCGGCCGCCGACCACCGTGCCCTGGTCCTGGAATCGCTGCTGGCCGAGGCCTGAACGGGCCGGAGCCGGCCGACGCCGGTCGACCTTCGGTCAGGGTCGGGCGAAGGCGTAGACGGGCACCCCGTTGTAGGAGGCCGACTGCGAGGGAAGGTACGGGCCGTTCACCACGACGGCCAGCGAACCGCTCGGCGCCGGGCCGGCATCGCCCTCGATGGTGACGATGGCGCCGTCCGGCCAGACCTGGACCACCAGCCCCACGTGCACCGAGGTGGCAGTGGAGAACGGTCCGGTGCCGTAGAGCACGGCGTCCCCCGGGAGCGGAGGGATGCCGGGGGGGAGCACGGCGGTGTTGCTGGCCGCCCAGCCGAAAATGTCCCCGGTGAACGGATACGAGGGGATGGGCACGCCGGCGTGCTGCCAGACCCAGGTGGCGAACAGTGCGCACCATTGCTCGCACGGGCCGTAGGGGTTGCAGAAATTACCGCGCACCGGGTCGCTGCTGACCTGGCTGTTGGCGATGGAGACGATGGCCGAGGCGGTCCCCGACGGCGCCGGGCTCGGTGGGTTGGTGAAACCGTAGGACCACCCGTCCGGCTCCAGCAGCCAGTATCCCTGGTCGTCCGGGGACAGCGCGATGCCGGCGATCGGCGGCACATTGGTCGGATCGCCACCGTAACCCCCCGCCAACGAGCCGTAGAACCCGGCCGAACCGAACGGGAAGACCTCGCCGTCGGTGGCCACCAGCAGGTAGCCCCGGTCGTGCGGGGTGCTCACCATGTCGACCACCGGGTCATTGAGCGCCGTACCGCCCAGTGAGCCCAGGAAGGGGGCGTCCCCGAAGGTGAAGATGCCCCCGTCGGCAGCCACCATCCAGTAGCCGAGGCCGGAGGCCGTGGCGGCCATGCCGGTGATCGGGGCGTTGAGCCGAACGTTGCCCATGGAGCCGTAGAACCCGGCGTCCCCGAAGGTGAAGATGCCCCCGTCCTGGGCCACCAACCAGTAGCCCCGGCCGTCGGGGGTGGGGGCCATGCCCACCACCGGCTTGTTGAGATGGCTCCCTCCCATGGAGCCGTAAAATCCGGCGTCCCCGAAGGTGAAGATGCCCCCGTCCAGGGCCACCAACCAGTAGCCCCGGCCGTCGGGGGTGGCAGCCATACCCACCACCGGCCCATTGAGGTGCAACGCCCCGAGGGAGCCGTAGAAGGGTGCGCTCCCCTGGGCGAAGACCCCCCCGTCGGCGGCGGCCATCCAGTAACCCTGGGATCCGGTGGTCGCCGCGGGGTCGGGCGTCATGGCCACCATGACCGAGCTGAGCGTGGCGCCCACCGGGGCGTTGATCGACTCGGCGTCCCCGAACCCGATGACCCCTCCGCCCTGGTAGACGTGGGGTGCGATCTGAGGGACCGCCGCCCAGGCGGGGCCTCCGGGGACCACCGCCCCGACGGCGCCCAGCACGACACCGCCCAGGAGGCCCACGAGCACGGTCACGACCGCCGCCAGGCGCGGGTACCGGTCGGCGCCGATCGGTACCCTTCTCGGTCTCCTCGGCCGGTTCCGCCGCGAGGAAACCGGCCCGGAAACCACTCTGCGTAGTGACTGGGGAACGGCGGTCGGTTCGATCCCGGTCCGACCCCTATGCACCGGGCCATGCTACGCAACCGACCCCTCGAGGGGAAGGACCATTTGGTGCGTGATCACAACGCCGATGCATCGCACCTGTTGGACGAGTATCTGATCCACCGGATTCTTTCCTCGCCCTCGTTCCCGCGGCCTCGGCACCCGCGGAATGGCCGTCCACGGCAGCGTCCGAAGACCCGAGATCCGGGCAGATTTCGGGTGCAGAAAAACCATGCTGGGTGGTAATGTGGTCAGACCACCACTTTAAGTGGTAATCGTCTGCTGAAGGGGCACACTGATGGAAGCAAACGACCGGTGACGCAGCGTCCGGCACAGCCCGAGCCCTTCGTCCGGGGGGCGCCGTATCCAGCCGCGGGGGACGTTCCTTACCCGCGGGCCAATCCCGCCGACACCGCCCGGCTCCCGTCGGACACCTGGCACGCCGCCGTGGTGCCCGCCGGGGTCCGCCTCGAGTTGGTGGGCGACGCAGAGGCCATCGACATCGCCTACCGCACCACCTCGGGCAACCTCGGCTACCGGGGCGACGGCGCCGGTATCACCTTCTCGGTGTGGCGGGCCGGGCGGAAGGTGTGCGAGGAGGAGGCGGTCCTCGGCGACGGCCTCATCCGGCTCTCGCTGGGCTCGTCCGCCGCGGACAAGCCGGCCACCATCTACCTCCCCGAGGGCATGCAGCCGATCGTCCAGTCCCTCACCGCGGTGAAGGGTGAGATCAGTCCAGCCCCCGAGAAGCCCCACTGGATCGCCTACGGGGACTCCGTCACTCAGGGATGGATCGCCTCGGGGCCGGCCCAGGGGTGGGCGGCCATCGCCGCCCGCAAGTCCGGATTGGACCTGGCCAACATGGGGTACGCCTCGGCGGGGCGGGGGGAGATCGTGTCGGCCGAACACATCGCCGCACTGCCGGCGGAGATCATCTCCATCGCCTACGGTGCCAGCTGCTGGACGCGTGTCCCTCACAGTGTCGGCATGGTCACCGAGGGATTCAAGGCCTTCCTCGACGTGGTCCGTGACGGTCACCCGAAGGTGCCGATCGTGGTGGTCAGCCCGATGATCCGACCCGACGCCGAGGACGAGGCCAACCGGCTCGGGGCCACACTGGCCGACATCCGGCGAGCCATCGAGTCCGTCACCCGGGACCGGATCGTGGCGGGCGACGAGACGCTCGCCCTGGTGGCGGGCGAGGCCATCATCACCTCCGAACACCTCGGTGACGGCATCCACCCCGACGACGAGGGCCACAAGCGGATCGCGGCCTCCGTGTCCAAGGCCTTGACGCAGGCCATGAAGGCGGCCGCGGTCCCGAGTCCGGAGGCACTCAAAGCTGGGTCCAAGATCATCCGGGGTGCTGGCCAGAAAGAGCGCGAGAAGGTCCGGACCAAGGAGCGCAACAAGCGTCGCAGTGGAGTCGAGGACCCAGTGGAGGCCGAGGTGAAGGCCGAGGTCAAGGACCCGGTCGCCGCCGAGGTCAAGGACCCGGTCGCCGAGGTCGAAAGCGACGAGGCCGTGGTCAATGAGGTCATGGTCGATGAGGTCATGGTCGAAGTCGAGGACCAGGTTGAGACCGAGCAGCTCGAGACCGGCCAGGTCGAGACCGGCGAGGAGGTCGAGGCTGACCAGCTCGAGGCTGACCAGCTCGAGACCGGCGAGGTCGAGACCGGCCAGGTCGAGACCGGCCAGGTCGAGACCGAGGAGCTCGAGGCTGACGAGAGTGAGACCGACGATGTCGAGGCTGACGAGGTCGAGACCGACCAGGTCGAGACTGACGATGTCGAGACCGGCGGAGTTCAGGTGGGGGACGACGGCGCCGAGGACGTGGTCGCGACCCACGACGTCGAGGACCGAGAAGTCGAGGCCCGTGGGGTGGAAGGCGGATTCGACGACGGCGGGTTCGACCCCGAGGTCGACGACGACGGGTTCGACCCCGAGGTCGACTACGACGAGGTCGACTACGACGAGGTCGACTACGACGACGATTACTACGAAGACGAGGTCGAGGATGACCGCCGCCCCGCTGCTGCCCGGGGCAAGGGAGTGGCGGCGGCCTCGTCAGCTCGCTGAGCGCCGGTCCCGCTGGTCGCAGCGGTCCGGGGTCTCACCGAGCGCGGCCGTGGCCGGCGTGTCGACTGTTCGGGCGGACTGCCACCCCATAGGGTCTCCCGTGGTGGGTGCCGCGCCCGCCGGGCCGGTGAGCCCGTCCGCCGACACGAAGAAGGTCCGCACACGCCATGGACGCCAGCACACTCATCCAATCATTCCGGGTCGACGGGAAGGTGGCCGTGGTCACCGGGGCCGGGAGCGGCATCGCCAAGGCCAGCGCCCTGGCCCTGGCCGGGGCCGGGGCGACGGTGGTGTGCGCTGACATCCGCGAGGAGACTGCCCGGGCCACCGCCGAGGAGATCGTCGCCGCCGGAGGTGACGCTGACGGGGTGGCCCTCGACGTGTCCAAGCGGACCGATGTCGAGAACCTGGCCCAGCGGGTGGCAGCCGAGCGGGGGGGCATCCAGGTCTGGTGCAACATCGCCGGCATCATGTTGGGCGGACCGTTCCTCGACGAGTCGGAGGAAAGCCTCGACACCATCATGGCCGTGAACCTGAAGGGGGTCTTCTTCGGGTGCCAGGCCGCCGGGCGGATCATGGTCGGCCAGCCCGAAGGAGGCAGCATCATCAACTGTTCCTCGGCCGCCGCCGATACGCCCAGCCCCAACATCGCCAGCTACGCCCTGTGCAAGGCCGGGGTGGTCCAGATGACCAAGTCGCTCGCCATCGAGGTGGGCAAGCAGCATGTCCGGGTCAACGCCGTCGCTCCCGGATTCGTGATCACCGGGATGACCACCGGGTACTTCCGGCTGCCCGATGGCAGCTACGACGAGACCATGGCCGACGCCTTGGTGACCTCGATGCGCAAGGGCGCCCCGCTCCGCTCGGTGGGTGAGCCCGAGGACATCGCCGGCGCCGTCCTGTACCTGGCCTCGGACGTCTCGCGGTTCATGACCGGCCAGGTGATCCGGCCCAACGGGGGTGTGGCCATGGTCTGAGTCTTGCCGACTCGGACTCGATCGGCCCCGCTCCGACGCCGGGTCGTAGTGCCTGGATGCGACCGCGACCCAACCCCCGAGCACCTGACGGACCGTCAGACCAGGCGGTACACTCGCCCCATGGCCGACATGCCCTGGATCATCTCCGTCGACGACCACGTGGTGGAACCACCCAAGGTGTGGATGGACCGCCTCCCGAAGAAGTACCACGAGGTCGGCCCGAGGATCGTGCGCGCCCCGATGGGGGAGATCACCTTCGTCGGGGGCAAGCTGACCGTGGTGCCGGGGTCGGAGGGGTTTCCCACCGACTGGTGGTACTACGAGGACCTGAAACGACCGCTGCTGCGGGTGGACTCGGCGGTGGGTGTGCCCCGCGACGAGGTGACCATGCGAGGCGTCACCTACGAGGACATGCGCCCCGGCTCCTACGACGTCAAGCCGCGGCTCGAGGACATGGACGTCAACCACCTCGAGGCCTCGCTCTGCTTCCCCACGTTCCCTCGCTTCTGCGGCCAGACCTTCACCGAGGCCCAGGACAAGGAGCTCGGGCTGCTGTGCGTGAAGGCGTACAACGATTGGATGGTCGAGGAGTGGTGTGGTCCCGAGGCCGGCGGCCGCCTCATCCCGTTGACGCTGGTGCCTCTGTGGGACGCCGATCTGGCCGGCGCCGAGGTGCGGCGAAATGCCGAGCGCGGCGTGCGGGCCGTGTGCTTCAGCGAGATACCGCCCTTCCTCGGGCTGCCGTCGGTACACGATCCCGACCGGTACTGGGACCCGTTCTTCCGGGCATGCGAGGAGACCGGCACGGTCATCAACATGCACATCGGGTCCTCGTCCAAGATGCCGTCGACATCGGCTGACGCCCCGCCGGCGGTGGGGTCGACCCTGACCCACTCGAATGCCACCTACTCCATGGTGGACTTCATGTTCTCGGGCGTGCTGGTCCGCTTCCCCGAACTCAAGCTGGCCTACGCCGAGGGCCAGATCGGGTGGATCCCCTACATCCTCGAACGGGCCGACAATGTGTGGGAGGAGAACCGGGGGTGGGGCGGGGTGGCCGACATCGTCCCCGAGCCGCCGTCGACCTACTTCCATCGGCAGATCTACGGCTGCTTCTTCGACGATGCCTTCGGACTGAAGAACGTGGAGTCCATCGGGGTGGACAACATCACCTACGAATCCGACTACCCCCACTCCGACTCCACCTGGCCCAACACCCGCCAGATCGCCGAGAAGCAGATGAAGGACCTCACCGAGGAGCAGATCTACAAGATCGTCCGCGGCAACGCCATCAGGCTCTACGACCTCGACTTCAAGTGAACCGGACCGCGCCGCGGCTCCGGGACCGCCCGGTCTAGCCCCCGACGCCCGTGGATCTCCGCTACACCGACGCCGAACAGGCGTTCCGGAGGGAGCTGCGCCGATGGCTGGCCGAGACCCTCCCCGGTCTGCCCAAGAAGCCCGCTCCCACCGACTGGCCGGGCCGACGCGCCTACGACACCCACTGGCAACGCCTCCTGTTCGAAGCCGGCTACGCCGGGGTCGACTGGCCGGTCGAGGGCGGGGGCCGCGGGTCCTCCCCGGTGGAGGAACTCGTGTTCAAGGAGGAGCTGGAGCGGGCCCACGCCCCCTACGTCGGGGTGAACTTCGTTGGGCTCCTGCACGCCGGGCCCACCATCATCGCCGAGGGGTCGCCTGAACAGCGCCAGCGGTACCTGCCCTCCATCCTGAAGGGGGACGAGGTCTGGTGCCAGGGCTTCTCCGAGCCGGACGCCGGCAGTGACCTGGCCTCGATGCGCACCCGGGCCGTGCGCGACGGGGACCACTACGTCGTCACCGGATCGAAGATCTGGACCTCGCACGCCGAGGTGGCCGACCACTGCGAATTGCTGGTGCGTACCGGTGCGGAGGACAGCCGCCACCGTGGTATCTCGTGGCTGATCCTGCCCATGGACTCCCCCGGGGTGGAGATCCGGCCCCTGACCACCATCGCCGGCTCGACCGAGTTTGCCGAGCTCTTCCTGGACGAGGTCCGGGTGCCGGTGGCCAACCGCGTCGGCGACGAGAACGACGGGTGGAGGGTGACCATGGTCACCCTCAGTTTCGAGCGGGGCACGGCGTTCGTCGGCGACCTGCTCGAGGCCATCGAGCTCCTGTCGGCCACGGTGGCGCTGGCCCGCCGCACCGGAGCCTGGTCCGATCCGGGCGTCCGCCGCCAGGCCGGCCACCTGCGAGCGGAACTGGACGCCCTGTGGGCCCTCACCCGACGCAACGTCTCCCAGGCCGCCCGCACCGGCATCCCCGGGGTTGGGGGCACCTACTTCAAGCTGGCCTACACCGAGACCCGCAGCAAGCTCGGCGAGTTCTCGCTCTCGCTCCTCGGTCGGGCCGGCCTCGCCGCCGACGACGTCGAGGCCGGCGACGGATCGGGTCCACTCCCGTCGGCCACCATGGTGGAGGACTGGATGCGGGGTATCTCGTTGACCATCGCCGCCGGCACCTCCCAGATCCAGCGCAACATCGTCGGCGAACGCATCCTGGGGCTCCCCAAGGAGCCGATCGGAGCGCCCGGACCGAAGGCCACGACGTGACCGCCTCCCGGGGCCGGACCGCAGCGATGGGGAAAGGTCGATCGTGGACTTCGAGCTGACCGAATTCCAGACCGACCTGGCCGAGGGTGTGCGCCGACTGTGCGAGGGACGGTTCACCCTCGAAGGCCTCCGCGCCTTCGAGCTGGCCGACCGGGTCGTGGACCGCAGCGGCTGGCGGCAGCTGGGAGAGGCCGGGGTGTTCAATCTCTGCCGCCCGGAGTCCGATGGCGGGGTCGGTCTGGGCCGGGCCGAGGCGGTCCTCGTTTTCGAGGAGCTGGGCCGGGCCCTGGTCCCCGGGCCGCTGGTGGCCTCGCACCTGGCCGCCGGCACCGTGGAGGGGGCCGACGACGGCTCGGTGGTGGTCGGCCTCGTCGAGTCCCGCCGTGCCGGTGACTCCGCCGTGCTCCCGGTGGTCGTCGAGTGTCTCGACGACCTCGACGTGCTGTTGGTCCTGTCCGACCAGGGGGTCAGCTCGGTCGAGGCCGCCGACCTCACCGCGGTACGGCTGCAGCGTCCGATGGACCCGCTCACCCCGGTCTGGACGGTGCGCGACCTGCCGGGTGGCCGACCGGTGGCCGGTCCCGACGTGGCCGCCCGGTGGAGGCGCGACGGGGTGCTGCTCACGGCGGCGTTGCAGGTCGGGGCGGCCGCCTGGACCTGCGACCTGGCCGTCGAGTACGCCAAGCAGCGGAGGCAGTTCGGTCGGCCCATCGGCGGCTTCCAGGCGGTCAAACACCTCTGCGCCGACATGGCCGTCCGGGCCGAAGTGGCCCGGTGCGCGGTCCAGGCGGCCGGGGTCACCGCCGACCAGCCCGATGTCGGCGACCCCGACGCGGCGGCGGCAGGGGCCAAGCTCCTGGCCGACGAGGCGGCGCTGACCAACGGCCGCTCGTGCATCCAGGTACACGGCGGAATGGGGTTCACCTGGGAAGTCCCCGCCCACTTGGCGTTCAAGCGGTCACGGGTGCTGGCCAGCCACTTCGGGACCGACGACCAGCTCGCCGAGCAGCTGGCCCGCTCCATCCCCGTCACCACCGGCGACGTACGCTGAGCCGGTGAGCCCCTCCCTCCCACCGCCCGCCGACGTGGTGCCGGTACTCCCCACCGGACGCACGGTGTTCGGGATGCAACTGCCCATCCAGTCGCAGTCCACCATCTACACCCAGCCCTGGGAGACGACGGCCGGCCCCGACGAGCTGGCCGCGGTGGCGCTGGCCTGCGAGTCGGCCGGCTTCTTCTACGTGGGGGTGTGCGACCACACCTTCATCCCGGAACGCCTCGCCGGCGCCATGAGCACCACCTGGTACGACACGGTGGCCACGCTGGGATGGCTGGCCGGGGTCACCTCGACCGTCCGGCTCCTCTCCCACATCTACGTGGCGGCCCTGCGGCACCCGCTCCGGGCGGCGAAGGAGTTCGCCACCCTGGACGCCCTGTCCCGGGGGCGGGTCATCTGTGGTGTGGGCGCCGGTCACGTCAGCGAGGAGTTCGACCAGTTGGGACCGGAGTTCGACCACCGGGGCCCGGCCACCGACGAGGCCATCGTCGGCCTGGCCGCCGGTCTGGCCGATGAGTACCCGGTGCTCGACGGAGCACGCTGGAAGGCGTCGGGCCTCGGACTCAGGCCCCGTCCCGTACAGAGCCCCCGCCCGCCCATCTGGGTGGGAGGATCCTCCCCCGCCGCCTTGCGCCGGACAGCCCGGTTCGCCGACGGCTGGCTCCCCCAGTCGCTCGGGCCCAACACGGACCTGCTGGCCGAGCTGCACCGGATGCGGGAGGAATTCCGGCCGGGAGCCTCCCTCGACATCGGAGCCATCGCCGCCCCCTTCCATGTCGACCGCTCCGCCGCCGGGCGCGACCTCCCGCCCGGTACGGTGACCGGTTCCGCCGAGCGGATCGCCGAGTACCTCCAGCCCTATCGGGCCGCCGGCGTGGGTCAGGTACAGGTCCGCTTCCCCACCCGTTCGGTGGAGGAGCAGTGCGACCAGATCGCCGCCTTCGGCCACGACGTCATGCCCCTGGTCGACCGCTAGCACCGGCCTCCGGGTCGTGGACCCGACCCTGACCGGGGGCGGCCGCTGGTCGACGGCCGGCGGCGTCGGCGTTCGTCGTGGGGCTCAGCGGGTGGTGGAGGTGGTGGAGCTGGTGGCGGACGGGGTCCCGCCACCGAACGGGAGGCCCACCGACGTGGTGGTCGTTCCCGACGAACCGGCACCGCCACCGGAGGGACCGGTGGCGGTGGTCGCGGTGGTCGTCGACGAGGACGGGTTGGGGGTCGACAGGGACGTGGACGTAGACGTCGTGCCGGTAGGTGTCGTGGTGGTCGAGGGCGCCGGCCGGGAGGTCGGGGGCGCCGCTGCCGTGGTGGTGGACGGCGTCACCTTCGTGGCACCCGGAACGATGAAGTCCCCCTGCGAGGTGTGGAAGACCGTGCCGGTCCCGGTGGTCGTGCCGGTCGGTGGATACAGGTAGAGCAGCGTTCCGAAGCCCAGGAAGGCGACCAACATCAAGAGGGTGGAGCGACGGATCGGGAGGCGCCGGTGCACCGGCACGGACATGAATCCGACCAGGGCGCTGTGGCGGACCTCGTCGTCCCCCGACCGGCCCGCGGCACGCCGTCGCCCCCAGGGCCCCCGCCGTCCCGCCTCCGAGCGGTGCCCGGTCCCGTTGGAGCGGTCCCCGTCGGCCCCGTCCCCGTCGTCGGTGTGGTCGGCCTCGTCCCGCCCGCCGCCACCCTCTCCGTCGCTCATGAGGACGAGTCCCCGATCGGGGGCGAGCTCACTCCGGCCGAGCGCAGTGCGGTGGCCGCCCGAAGGCGGATCTCCCGGGCCACCTCGAACTGCCGGCCCGGCAGCGTCCTGGCGATGAGCCGGAGCTGGACGTACCCCACGTCGATGGTCTCCACCCCGGCCACCACCGGATCGCCGAGGAGCAGGGAGCTCCAGTGCGGGTCGGTGGCCATCTCGGCCTCCACCTCCCGGAGGATGCCGGTGACCCGCTCGAGGTCTTCGGTCACCGGCACCGGGATGTCGATGACCGCCCGGGACCAGTCCTTCGACAGATTGGTGACCTGGCGGAGCGCACTGTTGGGCACGACGACCAGCTCGCCCTGGGCCGTGCGGACCTTGGTCACCCGCAGGGTGAGCTCCTCCACGGTTCCGGTGATGCCGGTGCCCTGCCCCGGGACCGAGAGTCGGATCACATCCCCGAAGCCGAACTGGTGCTCGGCGAAGAGGAAGAACCCGGCCAGCAGGTCACCGACCATCTGTTGGGCGCCGAAGCCCAGGCCGATGCCGATCACGGTGGCCGGGGCCACCAAGGTGGTGAGCGGGATGCCCAGCCGGTCGAGGGCCAGGATGGAGGCGATGAAGTAGGTCAGGGCGACCACCGTCCACTCCAGGGCTTCGCTGACCGCCCGGGACCGTTTCAGGTTCTCGGAGGCGACCGATCCCGACTCGATCTGACCCCGGATCTGGGCGTCGATCCAGCTGCGGCGGCGGGCCCCCATCCAGTGGGCGAAGCGCACGATGAGCCCCGCGCCGAGCAGGAGGACGACGGTCGGGAGGAGGTTGTCCTGGAACCAAGCGTGGTGATGAATGCCCGGAACCTACCATCGACCACTCGCCACGAAACAGGACCGCCAAGGGTCCGGCCAGGTCCGATGCCCTCCCGGTGGGACCCCGGGGACACCTCCCTCCCGGTGCCGTAAACTGACGGTCTGTCAGTTCTCGATCCGGCCCTGCCCCTTGGGGACGGCCCGATCGGACCGCCTCGCCACCCACGAAGGGAACCCCACATGCTCGACTACGTGATCCGAAACGGCCTGGTCGTCGACGGGACCGGTGCTCCCGGCCGCCGGGCCGACGTCGCCATCCGCGGCGGGAGGATCGTGGCGGTGGGACAGGTGGACGAGGTGGGAGCCACCGAGCTCGATGCCGAGGGACTGGTGGTGGCGCCGGGCATCATCGACCCCCACACCCACTATGACGCCCAGCTGTTCTGGGATCCCACCGCGTCCCCCTCGAACCTCCACGGCGTGACCACGGTGATCGGCGGCAACTGCGGCTTCACCCTGGCCCCCATCAAGGCCGAGGACCACGGGTACATCCGGCGGATGATGGCCAAGGTGGAGGGCATGCCGCTGGTGGCCCTGGAGCACGGTCTCCCCTGGGACTGGACCAGCTTCGGCGAGTACCTGGGCAAGCTGGAGGGAAACCTCGGGGTCAACGCGGGGTTCCTGGTCGGCCACTGCGCCCTGCGGCGGTGGGTGATGGGCGACGAGCGCGGTGGCGAGGTGGCCACCGACGACGAGGTGGCCGAGATGTCCCGCCTGCTGGCCGAGTCCATCGAGGCCGGCGGTCTCGGCTTCTCGTCCTCCCAGTCCCGCACCCACTCGGACGGCGAAGGCAATCCCATCTCGTCCCGGAACGCCGACCGCCGCGAGATGCTGGCCTTCTGCGACGTGGTCCGTGAGCACCCCGGGACCACCCTCGAGTACATCACCAACGGATGCCTGGACACCTTCAGCGACGAAGAGATCGATCTGATGGTGGCCATGACCACCACGGCGCGTCGCCCCCTCAACTGGAACCTGCTCACCGTGGACTCCCGGACTCCGGAGAAGACCACCCGCCAGCTCGAGGCCTCGTCGCGGGCCGCCGCCGCCGGGGGGCGGATCGTGGCGCTGACCATGCCCACCCTGGTCCCGATGAACATGAGCTTCCGGACGCACTGCGCCCTGTTCCTGATCCCCGGCTGGGGCGACGTGATGGGTCTCCCCGTGGAGCAGAGGATCGAGAAGCTGTCCGACCCGGAGGTGCGCCGACAGCTGGACGAGCTGGCCCACTCCGAGGCCGCCGGGGTGTTCCGCCGGCTGTCCCACTGGGCCAACTACATCATCGGCGACACCTTCGCCCCGGAGAACCAAGGGCTGAGCTGGCGCGACGTCGGGTCCATCGCCGAGGAGCAGGGAAAGCCCCCGTTCGACGCCCTCTTGGACCTGGTGATCGCCGACGAGCTCCGGACCGTGCTGTGGCCGAAGGCCTCCGACGGGGACGATGCCTCCTGGCGGGCCCGGACGGAGGTGTGGGACGACCCCGGGGCCATGGTCGGGGGTTCGGACGCCGGCGCCCACCTCGACCGGATGTGCGGCTCCAACTACCCGACCTCGTTCCTGGGGGACTGCCTCCGGAAGCGGAAGTTGGTTCCCCTGGAGCGGGCCATCCAGTTCATGACCGGTGACCCGGCCGACCTGTTCGGTCTGCACGACCGGGGCCGGATCGAAGAGGGCTTGTGCGCCGACCTGTTCGTCTTCGACCCCGAGACGGTGGGGTCGGAGCCGGCCACGCTGGTCCACGACCTTCCGGGGGGGAGTCCCCGGCTGATCGCCGATGCCATCGGCGTGGTGCGGGTCCTGGTCAACGGAGTCGAGACCATCGCCGACGGCAAGCCCACCGGGAACCTGCCCGGGGCGCTGCTCAAGTCGGGCCGGGACACGGTCACGGTGGACCCCGCCCCGGCCGGCGTCTGAGGAATCCGCCGGCCATCGGACGGAGGAGACCGGCCCGGACCCGGGCCACCGATCTGCTGTCCGAACACCGAGGACCTACACTGCTGACGAGGCGTCAGATTCACCTCGCCAACCACCATCCGCACACCCGCCACCGGTCACGGTTGCCGGGGGATCCACGGCGATCCACGAGCACGAAAGGGGACCCATCATGGGTGCTCAGGTCACCAAGGACGAGACGCAGCTGCTCATCGGGGGTCGGTGGGTGGAGGCCGGCGCGGGCACCTACGAGATCATCAACCCTGCCACCGAACAGGTGGTGGGTCAGGCCCCCAACGCCTCGGTCGATGATGCACACGCCGCCGCGGCGGCCGCCAAGGAGGCCTTCCCGGCCTGGGCCGCCACCCCGGTCGAGGAGCGGCTGGCCCTGCTGAAACGGGCCGCGGCCGCCATCCGGGCCAAGGGCGACGCACTGGTGCCCCTGGTCATCGCCGAGACCGGCGCCACGGCCTCGGTGGGCTCGCGCATGCAGGTTCCGGTCAGCGCGGCGCGGTTCGACCGCTACTCGCGGGACATCAGCCACGTCCAGGAGTCGATGTTGCCCCCGGTGGTCGCCGAGGCGACTCCGCTGGCCCCCGGTGGGCTGATCAGCGCCTTGGCCTACCGCCAACCGGTCGGCGTGGTCGCCGCCATCGCCAGCTACAACTTCCCGATGACCAACATGGCCGGCAAGGTGGCCCCGGCCCTGGCCATGGGCAACACGGTCATCATGAAGCCGGCCCCCCAGGACCCGTTGGCCGTCATCGAGATGGCCCGGGTGCTCGATGAGGTCGGCTTCCCTCCCGGCGTGATCAACATCGTCAACTCGCAGGGACCCGAACCGGCCTCGGCCCTCACCGCGTCACCCGATGTGGACATGGTCTCGTTCACCGGTTCCACCGCGGTGGGCCAGCGCATCGCGGCCTCCGGGGCCCCGACCATGAAGCGGCTCCTCATGGAGCTGGGCGGCAAGGGCGCCGCCGTGGTGTTCGAGGACGCCGACGTCAAGGGTGTGGTCACGGCCATCGGCTCGGTCTGGGCCTTCCACTCGGGCCAGATCTGCACCGCACCCACCCGGGCCGTCGTGCACCGGAGCATCTTCGACCAGGTGGTCGGCGGCCTCACCCAATTCGCCGGCGTACTGAAGGTCGGCGATCCCACCGAGGCCTCTACCGTGGTCGGACCGCTCATCTCGGCCGCGCAGCAGCGACGGGTCCTGGACTACATCGAGACCGGCCGCAAGGAGGGCGAGGTGGTGGCCGGGGGCGGACGACCCGAGCACCTCGATACCGGGTACTACGTGGAGCCGACCCTGGTGGTCGGGACCAACGACATGACCGTGGCCCGCGAGGAGATCTTCGGGCCGGTGGTGGTGGCCATCCCCTTCGACGACGAGGAGGAGGGCATCGCCATCGCCAACGACTCGGAGTTCGGCCTCTACGACTACGTCTTCTCGGGGGACACCCCCCGCGCCTTCCGGGTGGCCAAGCGACTTCGGGCGGGGCATGTCGGCATCAACACCGCCCAGCGCAACATGGACGCCCCGTTCGGCGGGTTCAAGATGAGCGGTATCGGACGGGACGGTGGCGACACCGGGCTGGAGGCCTACTCGGAGATGCAGTCGATCATCTGGTCCAGCTGATCCGGCGGCCTCCGGCTGCTCAGCCGGCTCCGAAGAACGGCGCCCCGTAGGAGAACACCCCGCCGTCGGAGGCCACCAGCCAGTAGCCCCCGGTGGCGCTGTCGCCGGTCATCCCCATCACCGGGGCGTTGAGCGGGGTGGCGCCGGCGCTGCCGCGGAAACCGGCGTCGCCGAAGGCGAAGATGCCCCCGTCAGAGGCCACGAACCAGTAGCCCCTTCCGTCGGCGGTCGCGGCCATCCCGTTGACCGGACGGTTGAGGTTGAGGCTCCCCGTGGACCCGAAGAACGGCGCCCCGAAGGAGAACACCCCGCCGTCGGAGGCCACCAGCCAGTAGCCCCCGGTGGC
Organism: uncultured Acidimicrobiaceae bacterium; assembly: GCA_963833585.1. Taxonomy (GTDB): domain Bacteria; phylum Actinomycetota; class Acidimicrobiia; order Acidimicrobiales; family RAAP-2; genus Bog-756. The sequence goes on from CAWHYF010000006.1 coordinate 364,573, forward strand.
GCCGTCCGATGCGATGCCAACGACCGGGGCGTTGAGGTGTCGCCCGCCCATCGAACCTTGGAAGGCGGCGTCCCCGAAGGAGAACACCCCGCCGTCGGAGGCCACCAGCCAGTAGCCGTGGCCCGAGGGCGTGGGGGCCATGCCCACCACCGGGGCGTTCAGGTGCTTGCCTCCCATGGAGCCGAAGAAACCGGCGTCACCGAAGGTGAAGATGCCCCCGTCGGCCGCCACCAACCAGTAGCCGCGGCCGTCCCCCGTGGCCACGATGTGGGAGATGGGGGCGTTGAGCGGGGACCCGCTCATCGAACCGTGACTCACCGCGTCACCGTGGGTCGCCACCGACCCGTCCGACCGGGCCAGCCAGTACCCGCCGGAGTCGGCGGTGGCGGCCATTCCCACCGTGGGGGCGGGCACGTTGGGCTCGCCGGCGATCGACGCCACCCGGAAGGGATAGGGGACCTGCCCCCCGGCGGCGCTGACCGCCCCGTTGGCCGCGATGGTCTGCCCCGGGCAGTAGACCGGATCCCCGCTGGGCGCGCCGGCCACCACCGGGGCGGCCGGCACCGGCTGACCCTGCACCGCGTTCTGTACGCTCTGGCGGGCCACGGCGCCGGGGATGTCACTCGAGGGGTAGCCGAACACCTCCACGGTCCAGGCCCGACCGCCGCTGCAGGTCACGCCCACGCCGACGTCGGAGTAGGCGGCGCCCAGCATGTTCTGCCGGTGCGGGGCCGAGGCCATGTAGAGACCGTTCATCCCGTCCGAACCGTCACCGGGCCAGTACCCGTTGCCGGTCTCGCCGGAATTGGCCGCCATGATGCACACCTGGCCGCTGGCCCCACTGCAGGCGGACAGAGGCGGATCCGCCACCACCCCGGTCGAGGCCAAATGGGCCGACCACGCCTGGGCGTAGGCGGCCAGTCCCGGGTCGACCTGCAACGCCGGGATGACCAGCCCGAACGAGAGCCGGGCGGCCCGCTCGGCGTTGATGCGCGACACCAGGTCCTGGGCGTACAGGTCCTGGACCGCGGGGACAGCCACCGTGGTGGCGGCCACGGCCTGATCGGTGGCCTCGACCCCCTCGATCACCGAGAAGACGGTGACCGCGACCACGACCGCGGCGATCACCGCGGCGCCGAAGGCGGTCCAGGAGTGGAGCGGGCTGTGCACCCGGCGGTCACGTGGGGTCCCGGGGCGCAGGAGCCCCTGGTGTGTGGCGGTCATGGCGCTACTACCTCGTCGGTCGGTTGGCGCCCCTCACGGTCCTATCGGCGCATGCCGGCGAAAACTGTTGCCCCAATCGAGTACAACTGGGCCATGCCCGTCCCGGTGCCGCCGTCCATTCCCCCGTCGTTCACCCAGGTGGCGGCCCGTGTATCCAACTGGGGGCGTTGGGGGGCCGGTGACCAGCTGGGCACGCTCAACCTGATCGACCGGGCGGCCCGACTCCGCGGCACGGCCGCGGTGCGGGACGGCGACGCCTTCGCCCTCGGGCTCCCCCTATCGGCCGAGGAGGGGATCCAGATGGGCTTCGTCCCGGGCCGGGTCAACCCCACCCGGACCATGGTCTCGGTCAACGAGGCCCTCGGCCCGGGGCCGGGGTGGATCGCCTTCTCCGAGGACGTGGTGACCATGGCCCTGCAGTGCGCCACCCACTGGGACGGCCTGGCGCACGCCTCCTACGGCGACGGTCCCGAAGGCGGTCGGCTCTACAACGGCTTCCTCGCCTCGTCCACCACCGAGTCCGGAGCCGGTCGCCTCGGCATCCATCTGGTCGGTCCGGTGGTGTCCCGGGGGGTGCTGCTCGATGTGGCGCGGGCCAAGGGGGTCGAGATCCTCGAGGCCGGCTACCCGATCACTCCGGCCGATCTTGACGCCGCCTGCGCCCTCGGCCGACTGGATGTGGCGTCGGGGGACGTGGTCTTGGTCCGCACCGGACAGATGGCCCACCTGGCATTGCCCGGGCGGCCGGGACTGGCCGGGGCCGAACCGGCGCGCGACCTGCTCGCCTACACCTGGCCGACCCCGGGGCTGACCGTGGCCACCGCCGAGTGGTTCCACGCCCACGACGTGGCGGCGGTGGCGATCGACACCCTGGTGCTCGAGGTCTATCCCTCCGAGGACCCCGCCCTCCCGCTGCCGGTGCATGCCCTGCACCTGGTGGAGATGGGGATGACCCAGGGACAGAATTGGTTCCTCGACGAGCTGGCCGACGCCTGTGCCGCCGACGGGCGGTACGAGTTCCTGCTGGACGCCACGCCGCTACCGTTCACCCACGCCCTCGGCTCACCGGTCATCCCGGTGGCCCTGCGTTGATCGCCTCCCGGCCCCCGGAACAGGCCCCGGCGGGGCGCGCCACCCCTCAGCCCTCGTGCAACCACTCCGCCGCGTGATCGGCCATGGCCCGGTCCCCTTCGTCCCGGGAGCCTTCCCCCGACCAGCACCAGGTGTCGGCCTGGATGCCGTTGGCGTCGAGGAGGTCCCGTATCCGTCCAGGTCCGCTACCGGCATCCGGCGCTCCGGCCAGCAGCAGGATCCGAGCGTCCGGGTCCGGGGCCAGCAGCGCGGCGGGCAGCAGGTCCGCATGGGCCGCGGGGGCGTCGACACACACCACCGAGGTCCCGGCGCGGCGGGCGAGGAGGGCCGCACCGAGCGCCACCACCCCGCCCTGACCGGAGCCGGTGAGGACGGGGTGCGCGAGGTCGAGGTCGTCGAGGAGGTCGCCGACCTGGACCACCGCCTTGGTCAGCGAGATCGGGTCGGTCCCCTCGAATCCCGGCAGCACCCGGTACCAGCACAGGCCGCCGATCTCCATGCCGCTCGGGTAGTAGGCGTAGTCCCCGAACGGCAGGATCACCCGGCCGGTGGCGGGCAACCGGTCGGCCACCTTCGACGCCTCGTCGAGGGGGGCGACGCCTTCGCGGTGGAGAACCACCACCGGATCGCCGGTCGATCCGGTGGGCCGGTCCAGATAGGCCAGCTTCACCGGGGGCTCCCGGCCCGGAGTGAACGGCCGCCGGCGTGCGCCCCACCCAGGAAGCCGAAGACCAGACCGGGACCGATGGTGGACCCCCCGCCCGGGTACCCCTCGCCGAAGACACCGTCGACGCAGTTCCCGGCCCCGTAGAGTCCGACGATGGGACCCGAGGTTCCGAGGATCTGCCCCTCGGTCCCGATCCGGGGGCCGCTGTCGGTGTCGAAGGTGGTCCCCACCAGAGAGATGGCGTACAGCCGCCCCTCCAGGTCGAGGGGGTACAAGGTGGAATTGGGGAGCCGGTTGTCCGGGGCCGGCGGCCCGTGGAAGGCGAACTCCACCGCCTTGGTGCCCCGACCGAACTCGTCATCGATCCCCGTCTGGGCCATGGCGTTGAAGCGTCGGAGCGTCGAGGTCAGCCGGTCGGCGAACTCGGGGGCCAGCCGGACCGGGGAGATCCCGACGGGCATCTCGGCCCGGGTCCGGGCGTCCAACCGAGCGGACAGGGCTTCGGTCAGCCCGATCACCCCCTGGCCGGTGACCACGTGGTCGGCCACCGATCCGGGTGGAGGTATGGGGTATCGTCCCCCGTACCGCTCGGCGGTGCGCCGGTCGTAGACCATGAACATGACCCGGTTGAGGTACTCGTCGTCGGCGTAGAGGTGGTGGACCCGGCCGCGCGACTCGTACTCCCGCTTCTCGTCGATCCCCCGCCGACCGAACCGGTTGACCAGGACCATGGAGTCGCCGGGGATGGCCCACACGTCGAGCACCGAGTTGGCGTAGTCGTCGACCGCCTCCAGCACCTGCTGGTCCCACCAGCCGTTGTGCATCCCGCCGAACTGTGCCCCCACCCGCGGCCGCGATGTCGACCAGGTCGCCGGTGTTGGAGGGTACGCCCGACCCACCGGCGATGGGGCCCCGCAGGAACCGCTCCCGCAGTTCGGGGCTGTGGGCGAAACCTCCGGACCCGAACACCACCCCGCCCCGGGCCCGGATGGTTCGGCACGCCGACCCGTCGTCCACCACCACGCCGGTCACGGCCCCGTCCTCCACCGCCAGGTCCACCACCCGGTGACCGAGACGCACCTCGACACCGTGGCGGGCGGCGAAGTCCTTCAGCTGCCGGACCAGCTCCCCTCCGTTGCCGGCCCCCCCACCGGGCGCGTCCACCTGGATGCCCCGGCCGCGCACCGCCCGGTTCTCGGGGAACTCGTAGTAGTCGGGGTAGCGCTGGCCGTCCCAGGCCAACCAGGGGGAGGCCAGGTGCGCGGCGCCGATGGTCCCCAGGCGGTCGACCACCTCGGCCCCGCGGTCGTAGTACGTCTCGAGCAGGGCGAAGTCGGACGACGGCAGGCCGAAGCCGGGAGCCTCGGGGTCGTACGCCCCCGGATAGGCGACCCGGGCCATGTAGGCCAGGGCCTCGGGACGGGGGTCGGGGATGCCGGCCTCCCGCATGAGGCTGTTGTTGTAGATGTGGGCCACGCCCCCGGAGCAGGCCGTGGTGCCCCCGTGCACCGCCCCCTTCTCACAGACCACCACCGAGGCCCCGACACTGAGGGCACCGGCCGTGGCGGCCAGGGCGGCCGCCCCGCTGCCGACCACCACCACGTCGAACGTCTCGGACGCCGGTGACCTGCCGGTCGGGGAGCGGGCCGCTCCGGGACGGTGGGGTAGCTGGGCCAGCTCGGCCACCCGGGCCCCGAGCGACGCGGCCGGTTTCTCGTCTGCCATCCTGTGCACCCCCGGAATTCTCCGCGTCGCGTCCGTGGGCAGTTATAGCATCGGCGTCTGTCGGCGCTCCGGTGCCCGCCGGGTTCCCGGGCCGGACCCGCCACCCGGGCGTGGCCCGCGGCTACCCCGATGCGTACCGGCGCAACCGGCGGACGGAGGAGAGCATGGGACTGACCACGGACGACCAGCTGGCCATCTTGGACCTGGCGGCGCGGTACAACCACGCCATCGACAACGGCGACGCCGCGGCCTACACCGACACCTTCGTCGAGTCCGGGGTGCTCGATGCCGGCCCTCTCCAGCTCGAAGGACGGGCCGCACTGGGCCAGTTCGCGGCGGGCTTCCCCTCCACGGTGCGGGCCCCCCGGCACGTGACCAGCAACCTGGTCATCGGTGGTGACGGCACCGAGGCCACCCTCGATGCCTACGTGCAGATGTACGTCCTGGCCGGCGAGCCGGGCTCCCAGGTGGTGGCGGCCTCGGGGAAGTACTCCGACCGGTTGACCAAAGCCGACGGAACCTGGCGGTTCGTCCGGCGCACCTACACCGCCGACTCCTGATCGATCGGTCCGGGCCCGGCCCGTCCGGGGCGCGCTCCGCTCAGCCGGCCGTTTCCCCGTCCCGGGCCGCCTCGGCCTGCTTCTCGGCCACCTGCCGAGGGCGCAGCCCACGGCGCTTGGCCATGAACTCCCGTACGTCGGTGGCACCGCTGGCGATCGTGGTGAAGTCGGCGGTGCTCTGGAGATGGACCCGCATTCCCATGTGCTCCCAGGCCCGCTTGACCCCGGCCTTGACCGTCATGATGGTGGTCAGGGGCATCTGGGCGATGGTGGCGGCCATCTCCTCCACCGTGGACTCCAGGTCGTCCCGGCCGACGACCCGGTTGACCAGGCCCCACTGGTGGGCCTCCTCCGCCGACAGGGTCGGGGCCAGGTACAGGTACTCGTAGGCCCGCTTCCAGTTCATGAGGACCCACGGCTCGATGAGGGTCTGGGCCCCGGGGAGGCCGAACCCCTGCGGCAACGGCATCTGGAAGTACGCATCATCGGAGGCCACGGTGAGATCGCACAGATAGCCGTACACGGTCCCGCCGCCCACGCAGTAGCCGTGGACCTGGGCGATGGTGGCCTTGGAGAACTCCCACAGGTTGAGCGGGGGCCAGAGGAACAGGTCGTAGTTGTGTTTCTTCCAGGTCCGCTCCGGCGTCGGCCCGGTGGTCGGGTAGATCTCGGGCATCTCCTCGGGGTCGACGATGGCGTGCCCGGCGCAGAACCCGTTGCCGTTGGCCTTCACGATGAGGACCTTGACCTCCTCGTCGCGATCGGCCCATTTGAGAGCGTCCTCGAAGTCCCACACCTGCTGAGCTGTCTGGATGTTGGCCTTCTCGGGCAGGTTGAGGACGATGCGGGCCACGGCGCCGTCCTTCTCGTAGATGATGGTCTCCATCTCCGTGCGGTCCACGACCTGCTCCTCCCGATCAGACGGACTGAGGGCCAACGTCCGCCGTGCCGGCACTCCGGCGCTCCTGCACCCTAAACCAACCGTCCCGGCACCGGTCCTGACACCCGGGCCCCGGGCACTCGATGCCGCGGTCGGGTAGGACGGCCCCGTGTCACCGGGAGCGTTCCTCCTGCAGCCGGCGTTTGAGGATCTTGCCGTTGGGCTCACGGGGCAGGGTGTCCACGAATTCGACGGTCCGCGGCTGCTTGAAACCGGCCAGGTGCTCCCCCAGCCGACCGAGGATGGCATCGGGGTCCGCCCCGGCCCCGGGCCGCAGCTCGATGATGGCGTGCACCCGCTGGCCCATGCGGGGATCGGGGAGGCCGAACACCGCGGAATCCACCACGTCGGGGTCGGCGGCGAGGGCGCTCTCCACCTCGGCCGGGTAGATGTTCACGCCGCCGCACACGATGAGGTCCGTCCGGCGGTCGGCGATGAACAGGTAGCCGTGTTCGTCGAGGTGACCCAGGTCGCCGACGGTGACCAGGTCGCCGCGGTAGGCCTCCGAGGTCTTGTCGGGGTCACCGCGGTAGGCGAACGATGCCCCGGCGAACTGGCTGAGGTAGATGGTGCCCACCTCGCCCGGGTCGGCCGGGGTGCCGTCCGGGCGGAGCACCGACACGACGAGGCCGGGGAACGGCCGGCCGACGCTGCCCGGTTTCAGCAGCCACTCGCCGGGGGGGATGACCGTGCCCATCGCCTCGGTGGCGCCGTAGAGCTCCCACACCGTGCCGGGCGGGAACACCTCCAGGATCTGCCACTTCACGGGGACCGGACAGGCCGCGGCGGCGTGGATCACCAGTCGGATGCTGGAACGGTCGTAGGCGGGCCAGTCTGCCTCCAGCAGCCGGATGAAGTGCGCCGGGACCATCTGGGTCCGGGTCACCCGGTGTCGCTGGATGAGGTCCAGGCACCGGTCGGCGACGAAGCCGTCCTGCACCACCGCCGTCCCGCCCTCCCACAGGGCGTACTCGGCATAGGCACTGGGGGCGGTGTGGTACAGCGGGCCGCACACCAGCTGCACGGTATCGGGACCGTATCCCCAGAACGCCGCCACCATCGAGGTGGTGGCGTCCGGGGCGGGACGGGGGGCGGGGCGTTCCACCGCCTTGGGGTGTCCGGTGGTGCCCGAGGTGTAGCCCATGAGGGTGGGGGCGGTGTTCAGGAATTCGCTGCTGGGCCCGACCGGCTCGGGCGGCGCGAAGTGGCGGTCGTCCACGTCGACCATCGCCACCCCCGGACCCACCGCGGTCCCTCCCTCCGCCACGCAGGCCGTCATCCGCGAGTCGACGGCGATGTAGGCCGCCTCGGCGGGCGTGAGGCGCGGCGAGATGGGTACGAACATGGCGCCCAGTCGGGCGATGGCGTGGGAGACGATGAACCACTCGAACCGGTTGCCGAGGCGCATGCCGACCGTGTCGGCCGGTGCCACGCCCAACTCGGCCAGCCTGCGGGCCAGCCCGTTGGCCCGTTGGTCGAGCTCGGCGAAGGTCAGGTGCCGGTCGCCGTCGATGACCGCGACCCGGTCGGCGTCGGCGGCGGCGGTGGCCGCCACCCCACGTCGGTGGCTTCCGATGGTCTGCAAGGCGAACCTCCTGGGCTCCGTGCCCCCGGTGCCGGGGATGCCCGATGACCGGGCGGTCAGATCCCCTCGACCCGGCCGACCACCGCACCGACGGCGTAGGTCTGACCGACCGACCCGGTGATGCGGAGCACCCCGGTGGCCGGGCACTCCACGTCCATCTCCACCTTCTCGGTCTCCAGTGTGTAGAGGGGTTGCCCCACCGACACCGGGTCGCCGTCGGCCACCAACCAGGCCACGATGGTCCCCTCGGTCATGGCCACCCCGGCCTGGGGGACCATGATCAGGGTGGGCCCGGGTTCGCTCACCTCGGACTCAGCTCATCTTCCGGATGGTGTCGGCGATGCGGTGGCGCCCGGGGTAGTGGAGGGTCTCCAGCTCGGAGGCGTACGGGATCGGGGAGTAGGTCGAACCCAGCCGCTCGACCGGGTGGGCGAGCTCCCCGAAGAGTTCGTGGCCGACCAGCGAGGCGATCTCGGCCCCCGGACCCCCGAACCGGGGTGCGGCGTGCACCACCAGGACCCGCCGGGTGCGGGCGGCGCTGGCCAGCACGGCCTCGGTGTCCAGCGGGACCAGGGTCCGCAGGTCCACCACCTCCACGTCGATCCCCTCGGCGGCGACCACCTCCGCCGCCGCCAGGGCCTCGGCCACCTGCCAACCCCAGGTGACCACCGTCACATCGGTGCCCCGACGCTTGACGTCGGCCACACCCAGGGGGATCCGGAACCGGCCGGCGGGGACGGGGCCCCGGGTGAACAGCAGGGTCAGCATCTCCATGTGGACACAGGGGTCGTCGTCGAAGATGCACGAGTACAGCAGGCCCTTGGCGTCGCCCGGGGTGCTCGGCACCGCCACCTTGAGCCCGGGAGTCTGCATGAGCCACCCTTCCAACGACTGGGAGTGCTGGGCGCCGAACTGGCGACCACCACCCACCGAGGTGCGGATGGTCATCGGCACGTGGGTACGACCTCCGGACATGTAGCGGAGCTTGGCCGCGTGGTTGGCCACCTGATCCATGGCCACGGCGAAGAAGTCCATGAGCATGATCTCGGCGATGGGCCGCATACCCACCAGTGACGCCCCGATGGCGGCGCCCACGATGGCCTGCTCGGAGATCGGCGTGTTGCGGACCCGCTCCCGGCCGTACTTGGTGGACAGACCCCGGGTCCCCTTCATCACACCGCCGATGGGATCCTCGATGTCCTCGCCCAGGACGAACACCTCGGGGTCCTCACCCATGGCGATGTCGATGGCCTGGTTGACGGCGTCGGCCATGGTGCAGACGGGGTCGCCGTCGGTCGAGGGGTCGGGGTCGGTCGAGGGCGCGGCCCGGTTCCCCCGAGGGCCGGTCATGGCAAGGCCTCCCCGGTCGAGAACACGTCGGTGAGCAGCTCCGAGGCCGGAGGGGGCTCGGCCGCCACGGCGGAGGCGACGGCCTCCTCCACCCGGTCGGCCACCTCGCGCTCCATGTCCACCAGGACCGTTGGGTCCACACCCCGGTCGTCGCACAGCCACTGCCGGGCGCGACCCAGGGGCTCGGCCGCCTCGGCCCCGGCCAACTCGTCCGGGTCCATGTACTCGATGGTCGAGCCGAAGGAGTGGCCACCCAGTCGGTAGGTCATGCACTCGAGGAAGGTCGGTCCTCCACCGGACCGGGCCAGTTGGATGGCCGTGGCCGCGGCTTCGCTCATGGCGGGAATACTGTTCCCGTCCACGGCGCGGGCCTCCATCCCGTAGCCGGCGAAGCGCTCGGCCAGGCTGGCGGTCCGGGTGTAGTCGGCGAACTTGGTGTGCTCCCCGTAGGCGTTGTTCTGGCATACGAACACCACAGGCAATGCCCACAACGCCGCCAGGTTGCAGGCCTCGTGGGTGGCCCCGATGCTGGTGGCGCCGTCCCCGAAGTTGACCACGGTGACCCGCCGGTCGCCGCGCAGCTGGCTGGAGAGGGCCAGGCCCACGGCGATGGGGAGCCCGCCGCCGACCACACCGCTGGTGACCATGAGGCCCGAACTGGGGTCGGAGAGGTGCATCGGGCCCCCTTTGCCCTTCGAGGTCCCGGACCGCTTGCCGCACATCTCGGCGAGCAGGTCAGGAAGCGGTACCCCCTTGGCGATGCAGTCGTGGAGGCCGCGGTAGGTGGTCACCATGTAGTCGTCGGGGCGCAGGTGGGCGCCGATGGCGGCCGGGATGGCCTCCTGGCCCCGGACCGTGTAGTAGGTCATCCGCAGCTCGCCGGAGTTGAGGCCCCGGATGATCCGGTCCTCGGTGACCCGGATGGTCAGCATGGTCCGGTAGACGTCGAGCGCCGCGGACTCCGACAGCGGGGTGGCCGACCGGGTCATGGTGTCGCCCGGCCAGGGGCCCACCCCCTCCCGGTCGGGGTGTGGCGCCCCCTCCCGGTCGGGTCCCGGCCTCCCGCCTCCACGCAGGCCCAGCTGCCAACCTTGGTCCTCAGGCCGATCAACGCCAGACCTCCCCCGTTCTCGCCGTCGGCGATCCTACGACAACGAGTCGGCGACAGCTCGACCGCCCGTCGCAGGTCCGTTGGTGCCCGATCCCTGGTGGGATGACGAAATTCCCCCACCCTCCGGCCGAGAGCGTAGCCTCCGGACCGCGCCGCAGAAACTGCCGTTCTCACGCCTCCCGCCGTGGCCGGGGCCACCAGCTGGTTCGAGCGGAGCCCCGCAGTTGGCGCCGTCGGTGAGGACCACCTCAGGTTGGGGACCGACTTCCTCCACCCCCGCGCCTGTACCCCGATCCGCTGCACGTGGCCGAGGAGAACGTGGTCGACCTGGCGCCTGGGGTGAAGTGGAAATCGTGGGCGAGACCGCCGCCAAGCGCTACCACCCCTGATCACGACGTCTTCAGGCCGGACCCCCCTCCGGGGCCACCGGGACGACGGCCGCGAACTCGAGCAGTTGGGGGGCCAGCTGAGGCCAGTGCTGGAAGAGGGCTCCGGTACCCCGCTGGGCGGCGTCGGTCCGCAGGTTCCACTCGTTGTCGCCCCACGGCGGCTCCGCCAACCGGGCCCCGGGTAACAGGGAGTGGACCTTCTCCGAAGTCCCCCGGGTGTGGTGCGGATCGCTCTCCCCGCTGCGGAACACCAGGCTCGGCAGGTCCAGGGACCGGTACGCCGAGTCGTCCAGGCCCGGCACGGTCTGGGCCGGGTTGGGGACGTAGGCCAGCATCCACTGCTCGAGGAGGGTGATGAAGCGGCGCGGGTCCTGGTCCAGGAAGAGCCGCCGGTTCCTCGGGTTGCGCTCCAGGACCTCCGCCCACTCCGGTAGGGCGACGACCTCCTCCATCCCCCCCCGCCACGCTGCCTGGATCGAGGGGCCGCAGTACACCAGGGCCAGCTGCAACAACCCGTAGACCCCGCCGCTGATCCAGAGCACGGCCAACCCTGCCGCCGTCTCGGGGTGGCGGGCCGCGGCCAGCAACGACACCCTCGCCCCCCCGGAGCCGCCCACGATGATGGCGGGCGCCAACCCCAGCGTCGACAGCAGCCCGGCCAGCGCGTCGGCCTGCATCTCCGACTCGGAGGGGCCGGTGAAGCACACGTCCGAAGCCCCGGTGTTCGGACGGTCCCAGATGAGCACGCGGCCGTCGCGGTCGGCCAGCCGCTCGGCCAGCTGGCGGATCCCGGGCGTGTCCTTGCTGAAACGGCCGCCCGGGGTGACCACCCAGGCGCGTCGGCCGTCACCGATCACCTCGTAGGCCAGCTGGACTCCCTCGACCTGTGTCGTCGGCACGTGGTCCTCCCTCCCTGACGATCGTCGTCACTCGTGATCGGCGCCGGGCACGGCGCCGGAAAAGCGACTCCCTACCGGTCGGCCTTCGACGTGCCGTTGGACTTCGCCGCCGACTTGGCCGCGGCCTTGCGGGCCTTCGATGCCGCGGCCGAGGCCGCCTTGACCTGGGCGGCGTGGGCCGAGGCCGCCTTGACCTGGGCGGTGCGGGCCGAGGCCGCTCCCCCGCCCACCACCGGGCCGGTCCGGGGCAACGGCACCTCCGACCCCGCCACCTTGGCCCCGGGCCGGACCGCACGACCGGTGACCGACCAGTGGAGCAGGCGGGCCTGGCTGTCCACCAACGATGCCGTGCGGATGCCCCAGAATTCGAATCCGTAGCGGTGGCCCGCCACCTGGGCCAGCATGGCGATGAGGGTACCGGCCGCGGCCATCGGGTCGTCGCCGGCCGGGGAGCCCGAGGCCTCGGCGTGGGAAGCAATGACCCGCGCCAGGGTCACCGTGACGGCGTTGAGCACCCGCACCCGGAGCCCCTGGAACCGCAGGTCGCCCTCCACGGTGGTCAGTTCGACCACCCGGAACACGGCCCGGTTCCGCTCCCAGTACTCCATGAACTCCTCGACCACCGCCACCGCGGTGTCCCAGCTGGCCCCCTCCGACCAGTCCCCGTCGACCACACCGGCCAGGACCCCCACCCCCTCGACCAGCTCCTCGGCCAGCACCGTGATCGCCGCCTCCACGTTCTCGAAGTACTGGTAGAAGGTGGCCGGAGAGGTGCCGGCCTGGCGGGCGATGTCGATGACCTTGATCGACCTCCACGGGGTGGCCACCAGCAGTTCGGCCGTGCACTCCAGCAGCCGCTGGCGGGTGGCCCGGCCGCGCCGGCCGGGGACTCGCCCGTCGGTGGTGGCGATCGGCTCGGCATCTTCGGCGGAGACCATGGCGGCCCATGGTACCGAGGGCGGGAGCCCGGGAGGGGAGGGACGGGTCACCCACGCCGTCGAGGGCCGGTAGTGGCCGAAGCCCCGGTGACAAGGGAGAATTCCCTGGCGAGTAGGGTAAACACCCATGGCGAACGGTCCGGTGCCGCGCACCCTGACGCGAGCCCAGCAGGCACGGCGCCAGCGGGTCGTCGACGCGGCCATGGCGCTGGGACTCGACGGGGGCTACGAGGCGGTGCAGATGCGCGACGTGGCGGCCCGGGCCGACGTGGCCATGGGCACCGTGTACCGCTACTTCACCAGCAAGGACCACCTGTTGGCCGCGGCGCTGGTCCACTGGGTCGAGCAGCTCGACAGCCGGCTGGCCCAGCAGCCGGCCCAGGGGGAGACCGCGGCGGAGCGGGTCATCGAGGCCCTCGACCGGGCCCTGCGGGCCATGGGTCGCCAGCCCCAGCTGGTGGGGGCGGTCTTCACCGCCCTGGCGTCCCCGGACCCGGCGGCCGTGGAGTGCCAGCAGCAGGTGTCGGTGCTGATGGAGCGGATCATCACCCGGGCCATCGGTGAGCCCCAGCCACCCGACCTGGGCGACCGGGCCCGCATCCTCGGCCATGTCTGGTACTCGGCCCTGGTGGGATGGGTAAACGGCTGGAGTAACATGGGGCGGGTGCACGACGAGCTGGTAGTGGCCATCGGTCTCCTGCTCCCCTCCGACATCTACGCGGAGGTCTGACGCCGGAGCCAGGAGGGATGACGGCGATCCCGGCGACGGCCGGGCTACCGTCTGGCATGCCGTCCGCTATCGAAGTACACGAGCTGTCCAAGCAGTTCGGACCGCTGCGGGCGGTGGACCGGCTCAGCTTCGAGGTCGCGGCGGGTCGGGTCACCGGCTTCCTCGGGCCCAACGGCTCGGGCAAGACGACCACCCTCCGGATGCTGCTGGGGCTGGTCTCCATCACCGAGGGCACCGCCACCTTCGGTGGGCGGCGCTACCTGGAGCTCGACCACCCCATCCACCACGTCGGAGCGGTGCTGGAGGCGACCAGCTTCCACCCCTCCCGCCGCGCCGAGGACCACCTGAAGGCGGTGGCCCTGGGCGCCGGCCTGCCCCTGAGCCGGGTGGACGAGGCCCTGGACCTGGTCGGCCTGTCCGATGTGGCTCGCCAACGGGTGGGCAAGTTCTCGATGGGAATGCGCCAGCGCCTGCAGCTGGCCACCGCCCTGCTCGGTGACCCCGAGATCCTCATCCTGGACGAGCCGTCCAACGGCCTCGATCCCCAGGGCATCCAATGGCTCCGCACCTTCATCCGGCACCAGGCCTCCCTCGGGCACGCCGTGCTGGTCTCCTCCCATCTGCTCTCCGAGATGGAGGAAACCGTCGACGACGTGGTCATCGTCTCGCACGGTCGGTTGGTGCTCCAGACCACCCTGGCCGACCTGGCCAGTCAGGCCGGCACCAGCACCGGACTGCAGGTCCGGACCCCGGAGATGGCCCGGCTCCGGGCTGTCCTCGACGCCGTGCCGGTGTACTACCGCCAGACGGCCGACGACGTCCTGATCATCGACGGCGCCACGCCCGAGTGGTTCGGACCTCTGGCCGCGCAGCACCAGATCGTCCTGTACGAGCTGGTCCACGACCGGGGCAGCCTCGAGCAGGTCTTCCTCAGCCTCACCCACGGCTTCGACGCCGCCGATCCGACCACCATGGGCGGCCGGTCCCCCGACCCGGGGGCCCGGGCGGAGGTCCCACCCGGAGCCGGGTCGATCCTCCCCGGGGGCCCGGCATGATCGCCGTCATGCGCTCGGAGTGGTTGAAACTCCGGACCACCGCGGTCCCGTGGGTCCTCGGCGGCATCGCCCTGCTGATCAACGCCCTGCTCATCCTGGTCATCTTCCTGACCCGGCCGGACATCAGCGGCCCGGGTGGCGCCGTGCCGCCGGGCTACACCGTGCCCCACACCACCCAACAGCTGCGCAACCTGGTCGGATCGGGGTTCCAGGGCTACCTGCTCGCCCTCCTGCTCGGGACGCTGATCGTCACCACCGAGTTCCGCCACAAGACCGTCACGACGTCGTTCCTGGTCACCCCGGTCCGGGCCAAACTGATCGCCGCCAAGCTGCTCACCGCCGCGGTCCTCGGGGCCGTCCTGGCCCTGATCATGCTGGTGGCCACCATGATCGGCGGAGGTCTGACCCTGGCGGCCCGGGGCGGATCCTTCAGCGACATGGTGCACCAGATCCCCGCCGTGGCCCCGGGGTTCATCCTGGTCTTCGCCCTCTTCGCGGTCCTCGGGGTCGGGGTCGGATCGGTGCTCACCAACCAGGTGGCCGCCATCATCGTGGTGCTGGGCTGGTTCATCATCCTCGAGGGCATCCTGGTCGCCCTGGTCCACAGCGCCTTCAAGTGGGTGCCCACCGGGGCCGCCCAGGCCGCCGCCAACCTCACCCGGAACCGCGCCGACGACTTCGTCCTGTTCACCTGGTGGCAAGGGGCCCTGTTGATGCTGTTCTACGGTCTCGCCTTCGCCGCCATCGGCTCGCTCCTCCTCACCCGCCGCGACATCACCTGACCCGCCGCGACATCACCTGACCCGCCGCGTCACCCGACCCGCCGCGACATCACCTGACCTGACGCCAGCGCCCGTAGGCTGCGTCGGTGGCCGAGCGATCCACCGCAGCCCGACTGCCCACCCATGGCGCCGACGCCGACCAGGTGCTGGCGGCCATGGCCGGTCTTCGGGTCGACGACCGGGACTGGCGGGGTGGCCGCGTGTTCAGCCTGGTGTACTCGGCGGGCGACCGCGTCCACGAGCTGTTGGAGCGGGCCGCCACCCTGTACTCGGCCGAGAACGCGCTCAACACCTCGGTCTTCCCCAGCCTGGGTCGGATGCAGCAGGACATCGTCTCCATCTCCACCGGGCTGCTGGGGGGCGACGGCCTGCCCGTCGGGGTGGCCGGCGGGATCCGGGGCTACCTCACCTCGGGAGGCACCGAGTCCCTGCTGCAGGCGACCAAGACCGCCCGGGACTGGGGGCGGGAGCACCGGGGCGTCGACCACCCCAACATGGTCCTGGCCACCAGCGCCCACGCCGCCTTCGAGAAGGCCGCC
Organism: uncultured Acidimicrobiaceae bacterium; assembly: GCA_963833585.1. Taxonomy (GTDB): domain Bacteria; phylum Actinomycetota; class Acidimicrobiia; order Acidimicrobiales; family RAAP-2; genus Bog-756. The sequence goes on from CAWHYF010000006.1 coordinate 380,159, forward strand.
CACTACTTCGACGTGGAGTCCCGGCGGGTCCCGGTGCGGGCCGACTTCTCGGCCGACGTCGACGCCATGGCCGACGCCGTCGACGACCGGACCGTGCTGATGGTGGCCTCGGCCCCCTCGTACCCCCAGGGTGTCATCGACCCGGTGGCCGAGCTGGCCGCGCTGGCCTCGGACCGCGGCATCCTCTGCCACGTGGACGCCTGCCTCGGTGGGTTCCTGCTCCCCTTCCTCCAGCGGCTGGGCCATGTCACCAGACCGTGGGACCTGTCGGTCCCCGGGGTCACCTCCATCTCGGCCGACCTGCACAAGTACGGCTACGCCTCCAAGGGCATCTCGGTGATCCTGTACCGGGACCGTGAGCTGGCCCGTTTCCAGCCCTTCGTCACCACCGAATGGCTGGGCGGGCTCTACGGCTCGCCCTCGATGGCGGGCACCCGACCGGCCGGACCCATCGCCGCCGGCTGGGCCGTGCTCCACCACCTCGGGGAGGACGGCTACCTGCGCCTGGCCGAGGACGCCCAGCGCGCGGCTACCGCCATCATGGCCGCCATCGCGGATACGCCCGGACTGGGCCTACGGGGCGCCCCCGACGCCACGGTGTTCGCCTTCGGCGGGGACCCGGACGACGGGCGGATCGACAGCTTCGCCCTGGGCGACGGTCTGGCCCGGACCGGTGGCTGGTTCTTCGACCGCCAGAGCCCTCCGGACAGTCTCCACGCCACCGTCCAGGCCGGCCACCTGGCCGTGGTCGACGAGCTCCGGCTCGATCTGGCCGCCGTGGCCGGCGAGCTCCTCGCCTCCGGGGTCCGGGCCGCGGACCGGAGCACCACCTACGGCACCGCGTGACCGGCGGACCCTCGCCGGGGCGTCCCCACCACGGGTGAACAGGCGATTTCGCCCCTTGCCCGCCTACCGACGGTGGTCTAGACATGCGCGAGGTCGAGGCTGAGTCCGGGGGAGCCGGTCGACGTCGTGCGACGGAATTGGCCGACGGACGTGAAGAGGGTGGTCATGGATCGCAAGTGGTGGACGCTCATCGCCGTCTGCACGGGCACCTTCATGTTGCTGTTGGACATCACCGTGGTCAACGTGGCCTTGCCGGACATCCAGAAGTCGCTCCACTCCTCCTTCGCCGATCTCCAGTGGGTGATCGACGCCTACGCCCTCTCCCTGGCGGCGTTCCTCCTCACCGCCGGGGTGATCGGCGACATGGTCGGTCGGCGTCGCGTCTACGCCACCGGCGTGGTGATCTTCTCCTTGTCGTCCCTGGCGTGTGGGCTGTCCACCACGCCACTGATGCTCAACCTGGCTCGCGCCGTGCAGGGCGTCGGCGGGGCGGTGATGTTCGCCACGTCGCTGGCGTTGATCGCCCAGGCCTTCACCGGGCGGGAGCGGGGGACCGCCTTCGGGGTCTACGGGGCGGTCCTGGGCGGCGCCGTGGCCGTCGGCCCGCTGGTGGGCGGCGCCATCACCAGTGGCATCGGATGGCGCTGGATCTTCTTCATCAACCTGCCCCTGGGCGTCTTCGCCATCGCCGTCTGCCTGGCCAAGGTGCAGGACTCCCGCGACCCCACGGCCAGACGGATCGACTGGATCGGCTTCGTCACCTTCTCGGTCTCCCTCTTCATGCTGGTCTACGCCCTGGTCCAGGGGAACGCCAAGGGATGGCACAGCCGGACCATCGAGGGGCTGTTGCTGGGCTCGGCCGTCCTGATGGTGGTGTTCCTGGTGGCCGAGTCGCTCCAGCGCCAGCCCATGCTGGACCTGTCACTGTTCCGGCGGCCGGCCATGACCGGCGTCTCGCTGGCCGCCTTCACCCTGTCCGCCTCGATCTTCGCCATGTTCCTGTATCTCACGCTCTACCTCCAAGAGGTGCTGGGCTACGGACCCTTCGCCGCCGGACTCCGGTTCCTGCCCCTGACCATGCTGGCGTTCCTGGTGGCCCCCGTGGCCGGCAAACTCACCGTCCGGGTCCAGTCGCGCTACCTGTTCGGCCTGGGCCTGTTCTTCGTGGCCCTGAGCTGCGAGCTCATGTCCCATGTCCGGGCCGACTCCAGCTGGACCGTCCTCCTGCCGGGGTTCGTGGCCGCCGGGATCGGCGTGGGGATCACCAACCCGGTGCTGGCCTCGGCCACCGTGTCCGTGGTCCCCCCCGAGCGGAGCGGTATGGCCACCGGCTCGTCGAGCACCTTCCGCCAGGTCGGTATCGCCACCGGCATCGCTGGGCTCGGGGCGGTGCTCCTGCAGCAGATCCGTCCCAACACGGTGGCCGCCCTGGCCGCCACCCCTGACGGCCGGGCCGTCTTGGCCCACGGGGGCAGCGGACTGAGCGACGCCATCAACGGCGGAGGGATACGCCAGGCGGCAGCCTCCATTTCCGCCGTCGGGCCCCGGAACGCCCTGATCAGTGCCTACAAGGTCGGGTTCACCACGACCTTCGACCACCTGATGGCCATCGCCTCCGCCGTGGCCATCGTGGGAGCCGTGGGCTCCCTGCTGCTGGTGCGCCAGCGGGACTTCGTCCCCAGCGTCGCCCCCGAGGACCTGACCACCGGCCTGTCGTCGGAGCCCGCCCCGCCCCCGCCGCCCCGTCGTCCACGCCACGCCCACTCGAAGCGGAAACGCCGGCGTCGGGAGCGGGGCCGCGAGGCGCGGTCACCGTCACGATCCTCCTCGGGTCGGCCCCGGCCACCGGCGCAGGCGTCGACCGACCTGGGCTGAGGCCCACCGGTGCCCTCCGAGCCGTCCCCCGACCGAGCGGCCGGCCGACCCCTCGGCGAGCCGCACCCGACCCGGCTGCCGCTCGACCACCCCGACCGGGAAGCGATCCTGGCCGCCCACGCCGCCGCCCTGGCCCGGGGCGACCCCGGCTATCTCGATCCGAGGAGCGGCCTGTTCGTCCTCACCGCCTCGTTCCTGCTGGAGCGGGGCGCGTGCTGCCACTCCGGGTGCCGGCACTGCCCCTACCTCGAGTGAACCTTCACCGGCCCGGCGGAGGTGACCGGTAGGGTGCGTGCCGGGCGCCCGTGCCGGCTGCCGCCGGTGACCATCGTGTTCCGCCCTCGGGGAGACAGGCATGAAGACCAGACTGACCGACGTCCTCGGCATCGACCATCCGGTCATGCTGGCCGGCATGGGGGGCGTGTCCTATGCGCCTCTGGTGACCGCGGTGTCCGAGGCCGGCGGCTTCGGATGCCTCGGGGCCTCCACCATGACCAACGAACGGATGGTGGCGGAGATCGCCGAGGTCAGGGGGGCCACCGACAAGCCGTTCGGGGTCGACCTGCTCACCGCCATGCCCGGGGACCTGGTCGGCCAAGTCGAACAGATCATCGCCGGGGGTGCGTCGGTGTTCGTGGCCGGCCTCGGGGTCCCCGCCGACGTGGTCGAGCTGTGCCATCGGAGCAACCTGCTGGTGGTCAACATGTGCGGGAAGGTGGACCACGCCCGGCGGGCGTTGGACGCCGGCTGCGACATCGTGGTGGCCCAGGGCACCGAGGCCGGCGGCCACACCGGACTGGTGGCCACCATGCCACTCGTCCCCCAGATCGTCGACGCCGTCGGCGCAGACATCCCGGTGGTGGCGGCGGGTGGGATCTTCGACGGTCGGGGCCTGGCGGCCGCCCTGGCCCTCGGGGCAGACGGCGTCTGGGTCGGCACCCGGTTCATCGCCACGCCCGAGGCCCGGGGGGTGGCCGGCTACAAGGACGCCCTGATCCGGACCAGGGAGGACGGCACCAGCATCAGCCGGGCCTTCTCCGGGAAGACCATGCGGGTGGTGCGCAACGAGTTCACCCGGTACTACGACGAGCACCCCTCCGAACTCGATCCGTTCCCGGCCCAATTGGGGAAGTCGATCAAGCAGGGGGCCTTCCACCTCGGGGGCGGGGAGGGCACCCCAGGCGTCGACCCCGACCGTGAGTGCTACCCCACCGGCCAGGGGGTGGGGGCCATCCAGACCCTGATCCCCGCGGCCAGCATCGTGGCCCAGATGGTGGAGCAGGCCGAGCACGTGCTGGGCCAGCTCGGTTCTCCGGTCCCGCAGTAGGGTCCCGACTCCGTTGCGGCCCGGAGTCAGCCCGGTCGGAGCACCGACCGGTCGCCCTCCCGCAGCCCGGCGATGAGCCGTCGGTAGGCACCGGCCGAATCGTCACCTAGGGAATCGGTGTCCAGCCAACGCACCCCGCCCTCTCCGGGGTGCCGCTCGACGCCGTGGAGACCGAAGCGGGGCTCGTAGGATCCCCACTCGTAATTGTCGACCAGGGACCAGTGCCAGTAGCCCGCCACCGGTACGCCGTCGTCGACCGCCGCCACCACCGCGGCCAGGTGCTCACGGAGGTAGCGGGGCCGGTCCCATCCGTCCAGCCGGGCCAGGGACTGACCACGGTGGACCCGGTTGCACAACCCGTTCTCGACCACCCACAGCGGCAGGCCCGGGGCCAGGTCCCGTTGGGCCCGGAGCCACCGGGTCAGACCGCCGGGGTCGGGAACGTCGTCCCACAGCTCCCGAGTCGGCAAGGGGTTGCGCCCACCGGCGGTCCGATGGCCCGGAAGGCGGAAGTGCCGGGCCACCATGGGGTCGTACCAGTCGATCCCGAGCACGTCGAGCGTCCGCGGGTGGGGGCTGTCGTAGACCGCATCGATCGCCCGGCGGGGAAGCGGCCATCGCCGATGGGCCGGCGGTCGCCGGGTCGGGCCGGGTGCATCGCCGCCGACCCGGCCGGGCCGGTACGGGGCGGTGGCCCCCCCCAACCGCCGCACCATCCGCTCCAGGATCCCGGGCGCCGGGACGAGGGCGTCGTGCTCCCGGGCCCGCTGCTCCAGCCACTCGGGCACCTCGCCCCGCTCGACGCCCGCGCTCCGCGCCAGCAGCACGTCGGTCAGCATGCGGTCGAAGGCGTAGGCACTCAGGCAGCTGTTGTTGGTGGTGACCACGGCGTCCGGTCGGATGCGGTGGACGGTGTCGTAGCCGAGCACGTGGGCGGTGAGCAGATGATCGGTGGCGATGGCGGCGTCTCCGAAGGCCAGGGTCCTCCCTGGCGGGAACATACCGAGCAGCCAGGAGCCGACGGCCAGGACGTTGACTTCGTTGATGGTGACCCACCACCGCACCCAGGGGGCGAGGTGCTCCACCGCCACCTCCGCCCAGGCCCGGAAGCGGTCGGGGGCGTCGGGACGGAGCCAGAAGTCGTCCCCCAGCCAATCGGGGTGGGTGAAGTGGTGGAGGGTCACCAACGGCTCGAGGCCGCGTTCGACACAGGCGCGGGCGATCGCCGCGTACCGATCGAGGGCAGCGGTGTCGACCACGCCGTGGTCTCGCGCCACCCGGGCCCACTCCACCCCCAACCGGAAGCTGTTGCACCCGAGGGCCGCGGCGCGGTCGAGGGCCTCCTCGGGTCGCTCCCAGAAGCCCACCGCCGGCCCGGAGGGCTCGACCCGCCCGACCTGCTCCCAGGGAAGCCAGTTGTTGGCCGGTTGGCCCGGGCGGTTGAAGCCCCCCTCGATCTGGTAGCCGGCAGTGGCCACTCCGAAGACGAAGTCGTCGGGAAGGGGCGGGCCGGCCGGTTGCGGGGCCTCCGATGGCTGTGTGCTGGAGGACACGTCTCCACCTCTCCCTGTCGCGCCGGAACTGGTCACCCGAATCGGAGGGCGATGGTAGCTTGCGGCCCGAGACGCCCTGTCCCTCCGCCCCCGATGACCGACTCCCTCCGACCACCCCGATGACCGGCCCCGTCCGTTGAACGGGGCCCCCGACCCCGAACGGATCCCGGTGGTGGTGGCCTCGGGCCAGTCGATCGAGCGGGACGCCCTGGTCACGCCGGTCGACCTGATGGAGCGGGCCTGCCGGCAGGCGCTGGACCTCGTGCCGGGACTGCGCGGGGCCGTCGACCGCCTCTCGGTGGTCGACGTCATGACCAGGACGGGACCGGCCCCGGCCACCGAGCTGGCGGCGCGGATCGGCACCCCGACAGCCCGGTGCGAGGTGTCCACCATCGGAGGGAACACGCCGCAGTGGCTGGTCAACCGGGCCGCCACCGACATCGTCGAGGGCCGGCTGTCGGCGGCCATCATCGTCGGGGCCGAGGCCATCCGGTCCTCCCGGGCCCGTCGGGCCGCCGGCCTCCCCCGGGACGAGGGCCGGTCGGAGCTGGTGCCCGACCCGGTGGTCGGTGACGACCTCCCGGGCGTCGGCCCGGCCGAGTCGGCCATCGGACTCCTGGCCCCGGTCCACGTCTACCCGCTGTTCGAGAGCGTGGTGGCGCGGCGGGCGGGGCACGACGCCGGCGGGCACCGGGAGGCCATGGGTCGACTCTTCGCCCCCTTCACGTCGGTGGCGGCCGGCCATCCCTTTGCCTGGTTCCCCACCGCCCGCACCGCCCACGAGATCGCCACCCCCACGCCGGGCAACCGCATCGTGGCGGAGCCCTACACCAAGCTGATGACGGCCTTCCTCGGCTCGGACCAGGGCGCGGCCCTGGTGGTCTGCTCGCTGGCCGCGGCCCGGCGGGCCGGGGTGGCCGACCGGGCCGTCTTCGTCTGGGCCGGGGCCGAGGCCACCGACGTCCGGTTCCCGGCCGCACGACCCGATCTGGGCCGGTCCCCCGGCATCGCCGCCGCCGGTGCGGCCCTCATGGAGGCAGCGACGCGCGCCGCGGCCCCCGGTCCCCGGGTCGGCATCGACCGCGTCGAGTTGGTCGACCTCTACTCGTGCTTCCCCTCGGCGGTGGAGCTGGCCTCCGAGGCCCTGGGCATCGCCCCCGACGACCGGCGAGGGCTGACCGTCACCGGCGGACTCCCCTACTTCGGGGGGCCGGGCAACAACTACACCACCCACGCCATCGCCACCCTCACCGACCTCCTCCGGGACGGGGAGGCCGATCGTCTCGGGCTGGCCACCGGGCTCGGATGGTTCATCACCAAGCACGCCCTCGGCCTCTACGGCTCCACCCCGCCACCGGGGGGTTTCCATCGCGGGGAGGTCGCGGCGGCCCAGGCACGGATCGACGGATCGGCCGTGGAGACCGCACTGGAGGTGGACCAGGCCACCCGGGCCACGGTGGTGGCCGCCACCGTGATCCGGGACGCCGGGGGCGCGGTGGCCGGTGCCCCGGTGATCGCCCGGCTTCCCGACGGGCGCCAGATGGCCCTGGCGCCGGCCGACGAGGAGGAGGCCGGGGCCATGGGTCAGCTCGACCCGCCCGGACTGGTCGGCGGCGCGGTGATCGTCCGTCCCGGTCCGGCGCGCTACCGTCTGGCGGCAGGCTGACCGCTCAGGGGGAGACCACCATGTCCGAACTGCTTCGTGAACGCCAGGGTCACATCGAGATACTGACCATCAACCGGCCGGAGGCCCGCAACGCCATCAACGGCGCCGTGTCGCGGGCCTTCGCGGCGGCCTTCGACGAGCTCGAGGCCGATGACGAGTGCTGGGTGGTCATCGTGACCGGGAGCGGGGACAAGGCCTTCAGCGCCGGCATGGACCTGAAGGCCTTCACCGCCGGCGAGGCCGGCGAGATCATGGGGGCCAAGGGAGGGTTCGGTGGTATCGCCCAACGCGACTTCGCCAAGCCCCTCATCGCCGCGGTCAACGGGTCGGCACTCGCCGGTGGGTGCGAGATCATGCTCTCCTGTGATCTGGTGGTGGCGGTGGAGGAAGCGATGTTCGGGATCCCGGAGGTGAAGCGGGGCCTGATGGCTGGAGCCGGCGGCCTGATCCGGCTGCCCAAGCGGCTCCCACCGGCCATCGCCCTCGAGCTGGCGCTGACCGGGGACCCCATCGACGCCCAGCGGGCACTGGCCCTCGGACTGATCAACCGGGTGGTCCCGGCCGACCGCCTGATGGACGAGGCGCTGGCCCTGGCGGGGATCATCGCGGAGAACGCCCCACTGGCCGTCCGAGCCTCCAAGCGGGTGATGAAGGTGGCCGGTGAGCTGCCCGACGCCGAGGGTTGGGCCATCAACAACGCGGCGGTGCCCGAGGTGTTCGGTTCGGCCGACGCCATGGAGGGACCCATCGCCTTCGCCGAGAAGCGCAAGCCCAACTGGACCGGCCGGTGAGCCTGGCCGGCTCCTCGGTCCCCACCCTCTCCGACGGCCTGGGCGGGTTCCGACTGATCCTGCACGTGCTGGCCGCCACCGTCTGGGTCGGCGGACAGTTCACCGTGCTCGGCCTGCTGCCCACCGTCCGCGCTTTCGGCGAGGACGCCCCGAAGGCGGTGGGACGAGCGCTGGCGCGGCTCCTCTGGCCGGCCTACGCCGTGCTCGTGGTGACCGGCTTCTGGAACATCGGGTCCCTCACGGTCAAGGACGCCTCGTCGGCCTGGAAGGCGGTCCTGGTGGCCAAGGTCGCCGTGGTGGTGGTGGCCGGGGTGGCCGTCTTCCTCCATCAGCGGGCCTCGAGCCGTCGGGCCACGGCCGTCTGGGGGGCGGTCGGGGCCGTGGCCTCGGTGGCCGCCCTGTGCCTCGGGGTGTTCCTGGCCGGCTGACCGGTCATCCGCCCGGGTCGGCGGGGCCGAATACGCAGCAGCGCCGGGCGTCGGCGCTGCGCAGCGAGCCAGGCCGGACAGGTCTAACCTGGTCGTGCAGTCCACAGGCGGTCCCGACCGTCCAGAGAAGGAGACACAATCGTGCACTTCGGCCCACCTTCAGAGATCTTCGGCGTAGACGGCATCATCATCCTGGTGGTCGTGGTGCTGGTCCTGTTCGGATCGACCCAGATCCCCAAATTGGCCCGCTCCCTGGGCTCGGCCCAGAAGGAGTTCAAAAAGGGGCTCGACGAGGGCTCCAGTGAGGACGGCAAGGGCGGCGCCGCGGTGACTCAGGCCACCCCGCCGGCCGCCGTCAACCCGCCGGCCACCCCGCCCGCCGTCCAGGTCAACGTCGAGGGCCAGCCGGGCTCGTCGACCCCGTAGCCGCGGCAACCGGTGCGAGGCCGATGAGCGAGGGGCGCGCACCGGAGGGGGCTCCGGCGGCGGCCGGGACCGGGCGCCGGCGTTGGATCCCCTTCTGGGTCCTCCAGTTGGCCGAGCTGGTGGTGGCCTTCGTCCTGGTGGACGTCTCGGTCCACGTGTCCAACAGCGGGGTGATGGTCGCCGCGGCCGTGGCCTTCACCGGGCTGGCGGTCACCGCGCACGGTCCGCTCGGGATCATCCGGGTGTGCCGGCCCTGGCTCCATCTGACCCTGCTGATCGCCCTCGCCGCGCTGGTGGCCCTCTCGCCGGTCGTCCCCGCCCTGCGGCCGGACATCGAGGGGATCATCGTCCTCGAGTTCGCCGCCGTGGGCCTGATCCGATTGGCTACTCTCACCGACATGCAACCGTCCCCGCGATCCCGCCGCACGGCATCCCGCCGCAACGATCGGATGGTCATCGACGCCACCGCCACCGTGGCCCGCCAGACCACCGCCCGCGCCGCGGCCGGGGACCCAGGGGGGACCACCCCTCCGTCCACCACCGGTACCGCGGCACGGTGGGCCGGGCGGGCCGCCGGGGTGGCCTCGGCGTCGGGCCGCCGGGCGGTGGCCAGGCACCGGCCGGAGGCCGAAGCGCAGGTGAAGCGGGCCATCCGCGGCGCCGGTCGGTTCACCGGCAAGGCCACCTCCCCCCACCGGGACCGACCCGGGGAACCGACCCCCGGTGACCCGGACGGCGGCTGAGGGGTGCCGGACCTGACCGACCCGCCCGACGTCCTGGACCTGGCCGAGAAGCTCTGGGACGGCCGGGTCAGCACCACCGAGGTCCACCCGCTCAGTCCGTCCGACGGCATGGCCGAGGTGGCCGACGGCGTCGGGTTCGTGCCGTCCTTCGCCAACGTCTCGGCGGTGAGTACCGAGGACGGGCTGGTGCTGGTGGACACCGGGAGCGCCTTCATGGCCGAGGGCATCCACCGCACCCTGCGGGCCTGGGACACCGGAAGGCTCCACACCGCCGTCTACTCCCACGGCCACATCGATCATGTCTTCGGGGTGCCGGTGTGGGCGGCGGAGTCGGCCGAGGCCGGCTGGCCCGAACCGGTGGTGGTGGCCCACGAGGCCCTGCCCGCCCGGTTCGACCGGTATGTCAAGACCGCCGGTTACAACGGCATCATCAACCGGCGGCAGTTCGACATCGAGTCCCTCCAGTGGCCCACCGAGTACCGGTACCCCGACCGCACCTACCGGGACCACCTCGACCTCGACATCGGCGGGACCCGGGCCGAACTCCATCACGCCAGGGGGGAGACCGACGACCACACCTGGACGTGGTTCCCCGACTCCAGGGTGCTCTGCTGCGGGGACCTGTTCATCTGGGCCTCACCCAACGCCGGCAACCCCCAGAAGGTCCAGCGCTATCCGCTCGAGTGGGCCGACGCCCTCCGCCAGATGCTGGCGCTCTACGACCGCCCGGGCGGCGGACCCCGGGTGCTCCTGCCCGGGCACGGCTTCCCGGTGGTCGGGGAAGCCCGGGTGATCCAGGCGCTGGGTGACACCGCCGACCTGTTGGAGTCGCTGGTCAACCAGACCCTCGCCCTCATGAACCAGGGGGCGCGGCTCGACGAGGTCGTCCACACCGTGACTCCCCCGGCCCACCTGATGGAGCGGCCCTACCTCCGTCCCGTCTACGACGAGCCCGAGTTCGTGGTCCGCACCGTGTGGCGCCTGTACGGCGGATGGTGGGACGGCAATCCGGCCACCCTCAAGCCGGCGCCCGAACGGGCGGTGGCCCTCGAGCTGGCCCAGCTGGCCGGGGGCGCCGGCGCCCTGGCCGACCGGGCCCTGGCCCTGCTGCAGGCGGAGGCCCCCGACCGGGACCCGGCCGACGCCGGCCTGCCCGGGTCGCCGCAGGACCCCGCCGAGGGGGCGCTCCGCCTGGCCGGACACCTGGCCGAGCTGGCCTGGTTGGCCGCCCCCGACGATCCCGGGGTGCAGGAGGTCCGGCGGACCGTCTTCACCCGGCGGGCCGACGCGGCATCGTCCACCATGGCCCACGGGGTGTTCTCGTGGGCCGCCCGTGAGTCCGGCGCCGGGAGCGGCGGAGCCACCGGCTGAGCCCGGCGGTGGGGTGGTCGTGGGCACCTCGCTGAACTGGGAGTTCGCCGGGCCGAATTACGGGCCTGTCCGAACTTCTACTTCTGGTCCCGTGCCCACTAGTGTCATCGCCGTGAACCCATTCACAACCCGGTCCGCACGCCCCGCACGAGGGGATGCCCCGCCCGCGCCCGCCGCCGGAGAGGCGGCCGCCGGACCGCACCCGAAGCGTCGCTGGGGACGATGGGCCGCCGGTGCGGCCGCGGCCGCACCGCTCGTCCTCGGCGGGTGCACCTTCTACCCCACCTACGGGGCCAGCCGGGGGGCCACCACCCAGGGCCAGGACACCTTCAAGCTCTACTCGGCGATGATGACCACCGGCATCGTCGTCGGCGGCCTGGTGTTCCTCCTGATCCTGTGGACCGTGATCCGGTACCGGAAGCGCTCCGACGAGATGCCGCGCCAGTTCCACGAGAACGTCCCCATCGAGATCCTCTACACCGCCATCCCGATCCTCATCGTGGCCGTGCTGTTCGTGTTCACCGTGCTCACCGAGAACAACGTCGACGCCACCGTGACCCCCGGAGCCCGCTTCACGACCACCGGGGAGCCGGTGGTGCAGATCCGGGTCACCGCCTTCCAGTGGGGCTGGCGGTTCGACTACCCCGACCTCAACGTGGGCGTGGCCGGCGAGACCACCAACGGACCCAACAACCACGGACCCCAGATGGTGGTGCCGGTGGGCCAGACCGTCCAGATCACCCTGGTGTCCGACGACGTGATCCACGGCTTCTACCTGCGGGACTTCAACTTCAGCCGTTACGCACTCCCGGGCGTGACCAACTTCTTCGATTTCAACGTGATCCACCCCGGCACCTACAACGGCCAGTGCACCCAGATCTGCGGGCTCTACCACTCCGAGATGCTGTTCAGCGTGCGGGCGGTGAGCCCGGTGGCCTTCCACGTGTGGGCCAGCGCCGAGGTGCGCAAGGGCCACACCTTGCAGCGGGGCGGCTCGTCGGCCTCCAACATCCCGCCCCGTGACACCACCGTCTACCCCTCCGACGCACTCCCCTCGCCCTCTTCGGCCAAAGGATCCGCATGACCACCACCATCGAGCCACCTGAACTGGTCTCCCCCGAGGAACCCGGCGGACCCGACGGGCACGTCCCGGGCGCCCATCCCGACCACGGGGACCACGGTCACCACGAAGGCCCCACCGGCCTGCTCAACTGGCTGACCTCCACCGACCACAAGGTGATCGGGAAGAGCTACATGATCACCTCGCTGGTGCTGTTCTTCATCGCCGGCATCATGGCCCTGGTCATCCGGACCCAGCTGGCCGATCCCACCTCGTCGCTGGTCTCGTTCCAGACCTACAACCAGCTGTTCACCATGCACGGCAGCCTGATGCTCTATCTGTTCGCCGGGCCCTTCGCCTTCGGCGGCCTGGCCAACTACATCGTCCCGCTCCAGGTGGGCGCCCCGGACATGGCCTTCCCCCGCCTGAACGCCCTCTCCTACTGGCTGTACCTGAGCGGCTCCATCGTGATGATGTCGGGCTTCCTGGTGGCCGGCGGGGCGGCCAGCTACGGATGGGTGGCCTACGCCCCGCTGTCCAACGCCATCAACTCCCCCGGGGCCGGCGCCGACCTGTGGCTGATGGCGTTGGCCCTCACCGGCTTCTCCGCCATCTTCACCGGGGTCAACCTGGCCGCCACCATCTTCTATCTCCGGGCCCCGGGCATGACCATGTTCCGGATACCGATCTTCTCGTGGAACATGCTGGTCACCGGGATCCTGATCCTGATCGCCTTCCCCGTGCTGTTCGGCGCGGTGGTGATGCTGTTCTGCGACCGCCACTTCGGCACCCACATCTTCACCGTGGAGGGGGGCGGGGTACCGGTGTTGTGGCAGCACCTGTTCTGGTTCTTCGGCCACCCCGAGGTGTACATCCTGGCGTTGCCCTACTTCGGTATGGTCACCGACATCATCCCGGTGTTCTCCCGCAAACCCCTCTTCGGGTACAAGGGCATGGTGTTCGCCACCATGTCCATCGCCGCCCTGTCCACCGGGGTGTGGGCCCACCACATGTTCACCACCGGGGTGGTGCTCCTGCCGTTCTTCTCCCTGCTCTCCTACCTGATCGCCGTACCCACCGGCATCAAGTTCTTCAACTGGATCGGCTCGATGTGGGGCGGCCAGCTGAGCTTCCAGACCCCCATGCTGTTCTCGATCGGCTTCCTCTTCGCCTTCCTGATGGGCGGAGTGACCGGCGTGCTGCTGGCGTCGCCACCGGTGGACTTCATGACCCACGACACCTACTTCGTGGTGGCCCACTTCCACCAGGTGCTCATCGGCACCACGGTGTTCGCCGGGTTCGCCGGGTTCTACTTCTGGTACCCCAAGATGTTCGGCCGGATGCTGGACGAACGTCTGGGCAAGCTGCACTTCTGGGGGCTGTTCATCGGGTTCTGGGTCACCTTCATGCCCCAGTACCTGGTGGGCCTGTACGGCATGCCCCGACGGGTGGCCGACTACCTGCCCTCCAACGGGTGGACCGGACTCAACGTGATCTCGACGGTCGGCGCGTTCATCATCGGCGCGTCGTTCCTGTTCTTCCTGGCCAATCTGTGGACGTCCTGGCGGCACCCGGTCCCGTCCGGTGACAACCCCTGGGACGGGCACGGCCTCGAGTGGTTCACCTCGTCACCGCCCCCGCACCACAACTACTCCCACCTTCCCCCGATCCGGTCCGAGCGGCCCACCTGGGACTACAACCACCCGGAGCACCGGACCATCCACCGGCCGGCCAAGGCGCGGCCGGCCACGCCGGTGGACGACAGCGAGACCGTGGGGGTCGGCTCATGAGGGTCGACGGGCTGTTCCTGGCCGGCATCGGCGTCTTCTTCGGCATCATCGGGATCGTCTACTGGCTCATCAGCTACGAGGATGCCGGCTTCTTGATGCTGATGGGTTCCACCCTGCTCGGCCTGCTCCCCGGCTCGTACTACCTGTGGTGGTCGTACAAGATGAAGCCGCAGCCCGACGACGACCCCGACGCCGACATGGCCGAAGGGGCCGGCGCGGTCGAGTCGTTCCCGGGCTCGAGCATCTGGCCGTTCATCCTGGGGATGGGGGCCATGTTCACCGTGCTGACCTTCGTGTTCGGACTGTGGCTGGCCCCGATCGGTGGGGCCCTCCTCCTGTCGGCCGCCATCGGCGGCACCATGGAGAGCCGCCGCGGCGGCGCAGTCTGACCGGACCGGGACCTAGCCCTCGATCCAGCTGGCGCCGATGATCTCGGCGCCGCCGTGGGCCCCGATGACCGCACCCAGCTCCCCCAGGCGCAGGTCGGTACGGGGGAAACGCGGGGCCACCAGGGCCAGGAACTCGTCGATGTCGGCGGCCCGCCCGTGCATCACGGCCACGTGCTGGACCTCCCCGGCGGCCAGGAGGCGGTCGGCCAGGAGGCGCAGGGCCTTGGTGCGGGTGCGGGCCCGGCCGGCCTCCTGGACCGCGCCGCCGGTGAGGTCGATCACCGGCTTGATCGACAGCATGGATGCCAGCAGGGCCTTGGCCCCGCCGATCCGGCCCCCCTTCTTCAGGTTCTCCAGGGTGTTGAGTACCGCCATCACGTGCGTCCGGGGGACCATCCTGTTCACCAGCTGCAGCACGGCATCGATGTCCCCACCGCCTGTGGCCACCCCGGCGGCCTCGAGCACCAGCGTGCCCAGTCCGCTCGAGACGGTCCGGCTGTCGATCACGTGGACCGCCGGCCCTGCTTCGAAGGCCTTGGCGGCGGTCTGCGCCGACTGCAGGGTGTTGGACAGATCGCTCGAGATGGTGAGGCACACCACGGCGTCGGCTCCGGCGTCGCCGGCCCGGCGAAAGGCGTGCTCGAAGGCGCCGGGCGACGGGCAGGCCGTCTGGGGGAGCTCGTCGGCCCGGGCCATCTGGTCGTAGAACTCCCCGACGCTCAGGTCCAACCGGTCGGTGTACTCGTCCTCCCCGAACCGGATGGTCAACGGCACGATCTCGACGTCGAGCGGTTCGATCTCCTCGGGCGTGAGATCACATGAGCTGTCGGTCACGACGTGGACACCGGGCATCGGCCACCCTCCTCCTCTGGTGACCCACTCTGGCACGCCACCCGGTCCCGGATCACGTCCGGACCGCCTCGGAGCACGCCCCGGGTCCCTCCCGGGGAGCCCCCCGGGGACATTGACCGTCTCGGGGGCCTCCCCTACAGTCCCCCTGATGAACGGGTACCCGGTGAGCGGTCTCCTCCCGTGCCCCCCACCCAGCTGATCCCGTGCCGCTCATTGATCAGGTGCCGGCCCCGGCACCCCCCGACGTCCGTCGGGGCGGGGCGGCGCACCGGTCGCGGCGCCGGTGGGTACGGTCGGAGACGGGGGTGGCGGTGGCCATCGCCCTGGTGGCCCTGCTGCCGATCCTCGCCGTCCTGATCCAGCGGTGGGGTCGGGTCTACGTGCCCGTGGGGGACCAGGCCACCCTGGACCTGCGCATCCGCGACGTGTGGACCTTCTCCTCGGACACCCCGCTCACCGGGCCCTGGAGCCGGTTCGGCTGGAACCACCCCGGGCCGACCATGTACTACCTGTTGGCCCTGTTCTCGGGGGTGGCGCGCCAGCGGGCCTGGGCCTCCCTGGTCGGCAACGTGCTCCTGCAGGGAGTGGCCGTGGCCTGGATCGCCCGCCTGTCCTGGAAGTCGGGTGGCCTGCGGTGGATGGTCCCGTGGCTGGCCGTGGTCACCCTGTCCTACTGGGCCACCGGGCCGTGGATCTTCCAGCAGCTGTGGAACCCCTATCTCCCCTTCCCCTTCTTCACCCTCCTGCTGCTCCAGGCGTGGCTGGTGGGGTCGGGCCAGGGCCGTCGGCTGGTCGGGCTGGCCTTCGTCGGGTCCTTCCTCGTGCAGACCCACGTGGGCTACGCCCTGCCGGTGCTGGCCGTCTCCGGCTGGGCCCTCGTCCGGCTGCTGCTGGGTGAGCACCGGGCCGGCCGGTCGATGCGGCGATGGTCCCTGTGGCGGGCCCCGCTGATCGTGCTGGCGGTGTTGTGGTTCGTGCCCCTGGTGATCGACACCGCTGGCCCACTGGCCGGGCAACGCGGTCCGACTGGTCCAGTTCTCCTTGGGTCTGGGACCGACCGCGCACCTTCCCGCCCTCGGGATCCACCCGGCCCTCGGCTACCTGGCCACCGAGTTCCGGTGGTGGCCCCCCTGGCTCGGGGGGCCCGACCCGGCCAGCCCGTTCACCTCGCTGACCGCACCGTCACCGGTGGCCTTCCTGGTGGTCCCGGTGGTGCTGATCGGCGCCGACTGGGGCGTGGCCCGCCGGCGGAAGCGCGCCGAGCTGGTGGCGCTCACCGAGCTGCTGGCCGTCGCCGTGGCGGGCGGGGTGCTGGCCCTGGCCCTCCTGAACGGCCCGGCCTACCCCTACCTGTTCCTCTGGCGCATCCCCATCGGGGCGGCCACGGTGGTGCTCAGCACGGTGGTGCTGGTGGAGGCCCTCCCTCGGTGGCGGCATCGGGCCGCGTTGGCGCTGGGCTGCGTGCTGGCCGCCGTCACCCTGGTGGCCTCGGTCAGCTTCACCCGCACGGTGGCCGCGGCCGACGGGCCGGTGACCTCGATGGAGCCGGTGGCGGCGTCGATCTTCAACCAGCTCCACCGGGAGGGCCAGCCCCGGGGGCCGGTGCTCCTGCGGGTCCACGGCTTTCCACTGGGCGGCCTCCATGCCGCGCTCGTCGACCAACTGGTGCGGGAGGGGGCGCCGGTCTACGTGGACCAGGGGCTCGGGTACCAGTTCGGCTACCACCGCACCGCCGGCCCGTCCCGGGTCGGCTCGGTGTGGTACGTCATGGAGGAGAGCGAACTGTTCAGCGTGGTCAGCCGGCTGCCCGGGGCCCAGATCCTGGCCGTGTCCCATCCCCTCCCTGCCCGCCAACAGGCCGAGTTGGTGGCGCTGCAGCGCAGACTGGCCGACCAGCTCGTGGCCGAGGGCCGCGGGGACCAGGTCGGCGACCTGGGGAGCGAGTACGTCAAGGCGGCACTGGCGGGGGTGCCCGGCCTCGCTCCGGCCGACCTGACCCGGCTGAGGGCCCTCAATCGGCGGGTGGTGACCCACACCTGCCTGTGCTCGGTGATCGCCTTCCCGGCCAACCGGATCCCAGCCTCCCTGGTCGGCGGGTTCTGACCAGCGGCCGGCCAGCGTCGGGCGACCTGCGGGCCAGGTGGGGTCGGGGGCGGGGCGGGCTCGGACCGGTCGTCGGTCCTCAGGGACCGGTGGCGTGGGCCCGGGTGGCGTGGTGCCCGGGGCGACCCATCCCCATGACCGTGCGGCCCAGCCATCGGGCCACCAGGACCAGCGCCGGGGCGGCCAGGACCACCAGGCAGACCTCGAAGGGGGCGCGGAACCGGACGGTCCCGTAGACGAGCCCGGCCACCACCGTGAGCACCCCCGCCGGTACCAGCAGGAACCACTGCCGCAGGCGACGGCGGCGCAGGATCACCACGCCGGCCAGGGCCAGGGGAAGCAGGGCGTAGTAGACCACCAGCCCGGCCCGCGCCGCCGGCTTCGGCCGGCCCTCGTTGACATCGATGTTGATCATCTGCGCCGGCTCGAAGAAGTCCCAGAGCCGACCGATCCGGGCCAGCACCACCACCGGCAGCCGGCCGGCATGGTGTTCGGCGAACTGGACGGCGGCGTGCTGGTCCAGCGAGGACTTCACCGATTCTTCGTTGGCGTTGGGATAGGCCACGCAGGCGAGGTGCCATTCCCCGAGGCCCGGGCCGCTGTAGGCCGCGGGACAGTTGGCCCCGAGGAGGGCCAGCCCGTCACCGGTGGAGATGTAGGTGGGGTCCTTGAAGGTGGCCAGGTTCCGGCCCACCCAGGGGGCCAGGACGACCAGGACGGCCAGCACCCCGACCGCGGCGAGCCCGAACCGGCGGCGCAGGGCCACCTGCCGGGCGGCCAGGGCCGCCGGCACCAGGAGGGTCGGTACGAACAGGATCAACTCCGCTCTGACCAGGGCTTCCGCCCCACACGCGGCGCCGAGGAGGGCGGCGGTGGCCCAGGTGGGGGAGCGCAGCAGCCGGACCACACCCAACAGGATCAGGGCCATCAGGAGCATGGCGGGCGTCTCCGACATCAAGATGCCGTTGGGGATCCAGAAGTTCGGGGCCAGCGCGGCCAGACCGGCCGCCACCAGACCGACCCAGGGACCGGCCACGCCCCGCCCCAGCAGGCCCACACACAGGACCACGCCGGTCCCGAGAACGGCCATGGTCAGGCGCTGCAGCCCGGAGCCGGGGTGGACCCCGAAGGGAAGGGTCACCGCGCCGATGATGAGGGAGGTCCCGGGCGGATGGGCCGCGGTCGGCGCGGTGCCGAACGGTTCCCGGAAGAACTGTCCCTGGGCCAGGCCGTTGCCGGTCACGCCGTACCAGAGGGCGTCGTAGACCCGGCTGTTCTCCTTGATGGTGACGATCAGCACGTAGGCCACCCGGACGCCCAGCCCGACCACGGTGATCACCGTCAGGGCGACGGCGAACCGGCGGGGGCCCATCGGCCCGCCGATGGCCGGTCCGTCCCGGGTGGGCCCGCTCTCGGGCCCGGGCGGGGCGTCCACGACCGCCGGGGTCGCTTCCGTGCCGTCGACCGTCGAGGTCGGTGCTCCCTCGCTCACCCGGCCCACAGATCCGGGGCCGACCGCCGATCCGCGCCACACGTCATGGCCGCAGCGTACGCCCTGTCCCCCACGGTCGCAGATGACCGTGGGCATCTCCAGACCTGGTCGGCCCGGGGTCCGACGGGCGTCGGACCGGCGGGTCGGTCAGCGCATCACCCGGCGCACACCCTCACCGGTGGCCAGTTCCGGGGGCACCAGGTCGATGTAGGTGGGGACCGGGATGGCGTCGAGCTCCTCGGTGCCGTCCCCGGGTCGGGGCGGGGACGGGACCGTCGTGTACTCGCCGGTCGTCCGACCTCGAGACCACCACGGCACGCTTCCGCTTGCCCACCCCCTCGGCGGCCCGCATCTCCTGGCAGATCTTGTAGGCCAGGAAGTAGGCGATGATCGGGGCGATCACCACGGCGAAGCGGAAGAACCAGAGCACCCAGATGAGTGGGACCTGGAAGAAGTTGGCCATCACGTCGGTCGACGAGGCGAAGAAGGTCATGCCCAGCAGGGTGAGCATGGCGGCGCCGGCCGCGGTCCGCTTGGGACGGTCGCGGGGCCGGTCCAACAGGTTGTGGTAGGCGAGATCCTTGGTGTGCCTCGATTCGATGAAGGGCCAGATGAGGAGGATGTTGAAGATGAGCCCGGGGAAGATCACCGCCGGCAGGAAGACCTCGAGTGGGATGGTGTGGCCCCAGCCCACCCACTCCCAGCTGGGCATGATGCGCAGCGCCCCGTCCAACCATCCCATGTACCAGTCCGGCTGCACGGCGTAGGAGATCTGGTACGGCTCGTACTGGCCGAACTGCCAGATCGGGTTGATCTGGGCGAAGCCTCCCAGCAGGAAGGTGACCGCGGTGGTCATGAAGAGGAAGCCGGTGGTCTTGGCGATGAAGGTGGGGAACATCGGCGAGCCGACCACGTTGTGCTCGGTCTTCCCCTTGCCGGGGAACTGGGTGTGCTTCTGTTTGACCAGCAGGCCCAGGTGGGCGGCCAGCAGCCCGATCAGGATCAACGGCACGATGAGGACGTGCAGGATGAAGAACCTGGGGATGATGACACCGTTCCCCGGGTAGTTCCCGCCGAAGACGAAGAAGGCCAGGTAGCTCCCGACCACCGGGATGGACTCGATGATCGAGTAGGCGATGCGGATGCCGGTGCCCGAGACCAGGTCGTCGGGGAGCGAGTAGCCGAGGAACCCGTTCACGATGCCCAGGATCAGCATGGTCACGCCGACGATCCAGTTGAACTCCCGGGGCTTGCGGAAGGCGCCGGTGAAGAACACCCGGGCCATGTGCACGGCGATGGAGCCGAGGAAGATGTCGGCGGCCCAGTGGTGGGCCTGGCGCATCAGCAGCCCGGAGCGCACGTCGAAGGAGAGACCCACCGACGAGGCGTAGGCCTCGGAGACCCGCTGGCCCCGGAGGGGGACGTAGGAACCGTGGTAGACGATCTCGTGGGCCGACGGTACGTAGTAGAGGGAGAGGAACACCCCGGTGGCCAGGAGGACCACGAACGAGTACAGCGCGATCTCCCCCAGCATGAACGACCAGTGGTCGGGGAAGATCTTGTCCAGGAAGGTGCGGCCCCCCTTGGCAACGCCCAACCGGTCGTCGACCCAGCGCAGCGACTTGTCGATGGTCTTGTCGATCATGGACGCTCCCAGAATCCGGGCCCGGGGGCCTGGTCGAGGCTGCCATTGGCGGTCAGGTACCCCGCCGAGTCTACCGTCAGGGGCAGCTGGGGCAGCGGCCGCGGGGCGGGGCCGAACTCGGGCAGGGCACCGGCGTTGACGTTGAAGATCGACTGGTGGCAGGGGCAGACCAGCTGCTGGGTCTGCTCCTGGTAGAGCCCGACCGGGCACCCGAGGTGGGTGCACAGCTTGGAGTAGGCCACATACCCCTGCACCCCCCAGTCGGTTCGCCCCGGAGGGGCGATCGGGTACGGGGGGTCGAGCGGGCCCAGCACGGCCAGACGGATCAGGATGACCTGGTCGGGCGAGGAGCCGGCGAAGCCCCGGGGGAACACGGTCAGCACCCCGCCGGTGTCGAGGTCGTCGGCGCTGACCTGGCGGCCGCCCACGGTGACCAGCTGGCTTCCCTTCCTCCAGTTGGTGGTGTAGAGGGAGGTGGCGGTGGGACCGTTGGCATCCTCCGCCTTGGCCGGCTTGGGTCCGAGCGACCGCAGCAGGGGGAAGAGCAGGACCACACCCATCACCGTCGAGCCCAGGGCGAACAGTCCCCCGAGCAGCCGGCGGCGCTTGACCACCATGCCGCCCCGCTGGGTGACGGCGGCGGTCATGGCCTCGCGCTCCGCCTCGGTCGAGTGGAATTCGTGGCGCTCCTCGACGAAGGGGCCCTGCGGCATCAGGTACTTGCCCCAGGCGGCCACCCCGAAGCCCAGTCCGAAGAGGCCCACCCCGAGGGTGACGGCCTCCCATTGGGTGTCGGCCGCCACCCAGTAGGCCACTCCGAACCCGACGAAGCCCAGGAAGCCGACCACCATGGCGACGGCCGCCACCGCCTGGGCCGCCTCGGGCCGTTTGGCGTAGGGCTGGAGATGGGGGTCGTCCAGGGCGGCCGGGGGAGGGGCCCCTCGAGTCGGGGGGAGTCGTCGCTCACGTGCGGTCTCCGATCCAGAAGCAGACGAGCATCAGCACGCCCACGCCGACCAGCAGGCCGACGAAGCCCTCGCCCACCGGCCCGATCCCTCCGAGGCCGATCCCGCCGGCGTCGGCGGGGTGCTGGATGACCCCGTTCACGTACGCGGTGATGTCCCGGGCCTCGGTGTTGGTGATGTTCCCTTCGCTGAAGTGGGGCATGTTGCCCGGGCCGGACCGGATGGCCTCCACGATCTGGGTGGGGGTGGCCAGGTGCAGACCGGGGGCGTAGGCCCCGTCGGCCAGTGCGTCACCGGCGCCGGTGATGGTGTGGCAGGCGGCGCAGTTGAGGGTGAACAGGGTGTTGCCGGCCTCCAGGTCGGCGTGGTTGGTGTTGACCACCGGCACCCCGATGCCTTCGCCCGGGGTCAGGGACTGGACCCAGGCCGAGATCTCGAGCGTCTGGAGCCGGTTGAACCGAGGTGGCTTGCGGGTGGCCTGGATGCTGGAGTTGGCCAGCGGCATCCGGCCGGTGGACACCCAGAAGTCCACCGTGCCCGCCCCCAGGCCCTGGAGGTTGGGGGCCCGGGTGGTGCCGAGGGCCTCGGGGCCGTGGCAGCTCGAGCAGTTGGCCGCGAACAGGGCTTCGCCCGGGGCCTCGAAGGCCTTGGGCAGCGAGACGTAGAACAGCCCGGTCTGGTTGGAGGGGGCGGCATACTTGAGGGTCCCCGAGGCGGTCACCGGTGAGTTGTTGACCGGCGCCGCCGTGGTGGCGGTGGTGCTCAGCTGGGGCAGGGTGGTGGTCGGGGCACTGACCGGGGTGATCGAGGTGGCGGTGGTGGAGTCGGCCGGGGCCGCCGCCGGGGTGAAGACCAACAGACCCACGACGGCCACCGCGCCGAGCAGGGCCGCCGGGGCCACCAGCCGGGCGCGGAGCAGGTTGCGGATCCGGGGTCCCATCTACTTGAGCAGGAAGAGGCAGGCGTAGAGTCCGACCCAGACCACGTCCACGAAGTGCCAGTAGTAGCTGACGCCCTGGAAGACCGGCGTCTCCCCCGGGTCACCCTTGGGCCCCTTCAAACGCCCCAGGAGGAAGATCATCGCCACCAGTCCCAGGGTCACGTGGAGGCCGTGGAGCCCGGACATGATGTAGAAGAGCGATCCGTAGGCGGTGTGGGTGGGGTTGGTGGCCGGGTTGTGGGAGAGGTCCACCCACTCGAAGAATTGGTTGGCCACGAACAACGCCCCCAGCACGATGGTGGCGACCACCCAGATCTTGGCGCTCCGGCGTGCTCCCCGCTCCTGGTCCCAGACCGCCTTCTGCATGGTGAAACTGGAGGACACCAGGACCAGGGTGAAGATTCCGGCCCGGATGGTGTCGAGATGGGCGCCGGCCGGCGGCCAAACCGAGGCGTGGGCTCGGATGGTGAAGAAGGCTGCGAACAACGAGGAGAAGAACATCACCTCGGAGCCCAGCCAGATGATGACCCCCACGGCCAGCATGGAGGGCTTGTCGGGGCGGTGGCGCTGGCGCGGGCGGGTGGAGACCACCGGTTCGGCGGCGAGGGCCTGAGTCACGCCGTAGTTTTAGTCGATCTCCGGCCGGAGAGGCCAACTCGGACCGGACCCCCGAGACGGCCGTCTCCGACCCGTTCCCATGCCACCGGTCGGAGGCTCCTCCCGGCTACAATCTCCGGCCCGCCGACCCGGACCGGCGGGAGCCGGTGCGTGGGGCGGGCGGTCCCGGTCAGCGACCGTCGAGGGCCGCCGGGAGCGGCGCCAGATGGACCACGCTGAGCCGTTGGGTGGGCCGGGTCAGTGCCACGTACAGGGTGCGCAGGCCCCGGGCGGTCTCCCCGGCGATGACCCCGGGCTCCACCACCACGACCGAGTCGAACTCGAGACCGTTGGTGGCGTCGGAGGCCAGGAGGACGAGGGGTTCGGACAGGCCCCCCTTGCGCATGTCCCGGGCATCCACCACCGGCAGCTCGGCGGTGGCCAGGGCCTCGGCCAGGACGGGGAGCAGCGTCTCGGGAGCCAGGATGGCGACCCGCCCCGGGGTCACCGCCGCCACCTCCTCCCCGGCCACCTCGGCCACCTTGCGGGCCAGATCGCCGACCGTGGCGGCCTGTCCCGCACCGTCGTCGTGGCCGGGGACCGGGATCATCCTCGGCTCGACCTGGGTGCGGCGGACCGGCGTGGGGGGTGTCAGCTCCGGGGCCGCCACGGCCAGGACCCGGCTGGCCACGGCCAGCACCTCGGCGGGGGTGCGGTAGCTGACGGTCAGCTCGACCGTCCGCACCGGGCGACGGCGCGGCAGGTGGTCGGTGATGTCCGCCCAACGGGTCGGAGCCCACGGCGCGGTGGCCTGGGCGATGTCCCCCACCACCGTCATCGAACCCGAGAGCGACCGACGGGTCAGCATGCGCAGCTGCATGGGAGAGAGGTCCTGGACCTCGTCCACCACGATGTGGCCGTACTTGCGCACCCCGTCGTCGGCGTTGCCCCCGCGGGGTCCGAGGAGGGCCCGGGCCTCGTCCACCAGGGCCGCGTCGGCCGGGGTCCAGGCCACCTCCTCGAAGGATCCCGACCGGGCCCGGTGCAGGAGGTACTGCTCCTCGGCGGACAGGACCCCGCGGCCGGCAGCGGCGATGAGCGGGGGTGCCCCGAACAGATCGTGGAGCAGCTCGTGGGGTGAGAGTCGGGGCCACATGCGATCCAGGGCTTCGGCCATCTCGGGCACCCGCTTCACCTTGCGGGTGAAGTCCTCGAGGTCGAACTCGTCGTCCTCCAGCTCGGCGGGGTCCTCGTAGCCGGGGAAGGCCGTCACCGAGGGCGGGGCGCCCACCCCGAGGGTCTGCTGGGTCTGGCGGGCCCGGTCGGCCAGCAGCTGGGCCACGGACTGCTCGACGAGGCGCCGACGGGCGTTGTGGGTGCCGGGTCGGCGGCGGACCGTCTCCACGATCCGCCTGCTGTCCTCCCGGCTCAGGCGCAGGACGAGGGCGCCATACGGGACGGCGACGTCGTCGGCCAGCGCCCGCTGCCGGGTCCGGACGGCGCGCGCCACGACCTTGGCCATGCGGGCATCACCCTTCAAGCGGGCCACGTCGACCGGTCCGATCTCCTGGGCCCTGATCTCGGGCACCAGTCCCGAGACGGTCGAGAGGGTGACGCCGGTCTCCCCCAACGAGGGAAGTACCTGCTCGATGTAGCGGAGGAACAGGGGGTTGGGCCCCACCACCAGGACGCCTTGGCGCTCCAGGGGGAACCGGTGGGTGTAGAGGAGGTAGGCGGCCCGATGGAGCGCCACCGCCGTCTTGCCGGTGCCGGGTCCCCCTTGCACCACCAGCACCCCGGTCAGCGGGGCCCGGATGATCTCGTCCTGCTCGCGCTGGATGGTGGAGACGATGTCGGTCATACGACCCGAACGGGCCCGGTCCAGCGCGGCCAGCAGGGCGGCCGGTCCACCGATCGGAAGGTCGCCGACGATCAGCTCCCCGCTGCCCTCGGCCCCCGATCCATCGGCGGCGGTCGGATCGTCGGAGTGGCCCAGCGATCCCGGCGCCACGAAGCGCTCGTCCTCCACCCCCACCACCCGCCGGCCCTCGAGCGCCAGGTGGCGGCGGAGGACCAACCCCTGGGGATCACGACCGGTGGCCCGGTAGAACGGTTCGGCGATGGGGGCCCGCCAGTCGACCACCAGGGGATCGTGGTCGGCGCTGTGGATGGCCAGCCGGCCGATGTGGAAGGTCTCGGTGTCGGACCGGTCGCCGTCGGGCCCGACGGCGTGGGACTGATCGGCACCGTCGCGCACCCGGTCGATCCGGCCGAAGGTGAGGGCCTGGTCCCCGATGTCCAGCTGCTCCAGGCGGGCCAGGCTGGTACGGACGATCACGTCCCGCTCGGTACGGGACTGGAAGGTGCCCCCCCGGCCCAGGTCGAGCACTCCCTCCAGCATGGCGTTGGCATCGCTCCGCATGGCATCCAGGCGGGCGTAGGCCATGTCGACGAACTCCTGCTCGGCCTGCTGCTCTGCTTGCACCCCCACCTCCGATCTCCCTACCCCGTCCGGCTCAGGGGAACCCTCGATTGTATGCCCGGTGCGCCCGGGCCGCGACGGGGGTGCCGGCCGATTCGACACGATTCGCTCTCCTAGACTCTGGGGAATGGTCGATCCTGCCGGAGTTGCACTGCTGGGCGAGGCGGCGGTCGCCCGGGAGCGGCCCGGGTCGGCCCCGACCCGTCCGACCGTCCGCTGACGGCGGACCGGGTCTCGACGTGAGCAGTGCCGCCCCCTCCCGACCCGACGGCTCGCCGTTCCTCCGGGCCTGCCGGAGGCAGCCGGTGGACCACCTCCCGGTGTGGTTCATGCGCCAGGCCGGCCGGTCGCTCCCCGAGTACCGGGCGGCCCGCGGGTCGGGCAGCATCCTCGAGGCCATCGCCCAGCCCGAGCTGGTCGCCCGCCTGACCCGGCAACCGGTGGACCGCTACGGGACCGATGCGGCCATCTTCTTCTCCGACATCGTGGTACCGGCGGCGGCCATCGGCTTCGGGGTGGACGTGGCCCCCGGCACCGGACCGGTGGTGGCCGAGCCCTTCGCCCGGCGCCGTGACCTGCAACGCCTGCGGCCGCTCGAGCCCGAGGTGGACACCCCGTACGTCATCGAGGCGGTGCGTCAGCTGGCCGACGAGCTCGACGTCCCGCTGATCGGCTTCGCCGGCGGGCCGTTCACGGTGGCCAGCTACCTGGTCGAGGGTGGGCCGTCGAAGAACTTCGCCAAGGTCAAGTCCCTGATGCACGGCGACCCGGGCCTCTGGCACGAGCTCCTCGAGCGGCTCGGCGACCTGGCGCTGGCCTCGCTCCGCTCCCAACTCGATGCCGGGGCCTCGGCCATCCAGCTGTTCGACAGCTGGGTGGGCATCCTCTCGCCCGTCCACTACCGGGAGCTGGTCCTCCCGGCCACCCAGCGGCTCTTCTCCGAGCTGGCCCGGAGCCACCCCGGCGTCCCCACCATTCTCTTCGGGGTGGGCACCGGCGAGCTCCTGACCTCGATGGCCGCCGCCGGCGCGACGGTGATCGGAGTCGACTGGCGGGTACCCCTGGACGAGGCCCGGCGCCGGGTGGGTCCGGGTCTGGCCGTCCAGGGCAACCTGGACCCGGCCCTCTGCCTCGGCACCTGGGCGGTGGCCGAGTCCGAGACCCGACGGGTGCTCGGGGCGGCCGGGTCCGAACCGGGACACGTGTTCAACCTGGGGCACGGGGTCCTGCCCGAGACCGACCCGGGGATCCTGGAGCGGGTGGTGGAACTGGTCCACGCCGAGGGCCGGGCCGGCGTGGTGGCCGCTTGACCGGGACCCGACCGTGACGGCCCCCCGGGGCGAACCGATCGGCGTGCTGGTCATGGCCCACGGGACCCCGGCCACCCCCGAGGGCATCGAACCGTTCTACACCGCCATCCGACGCGGGCGGCCACCGACCCCCGAGCTCCTCGACGAGCTGGTCGGCCGGTACCGGGCCATCGGGGGCACCTCGCCCCTCACCCAGCGGACCCGGTCCCAGGTGGAGGGGCTGGCGTCCGCCCTCGAGGCCGCCGCACCGGGTGGGTTCGTGGTGCGCTACGGGACCAAGTACGCCCGGCCCACCATCGAGGAGGGGGTGGCGGCCCTGGTCGACGCCGGCGTGGCCCGGGTGGTCGGCGTCGTGCTCACCCCCCACCAGTCGTCGCTCGGCTCCGGCGAGTACTTCCGGCGGGCCGAAGCCGCCGCGGCCTCGGCGGTCCCGGCCCTGGACCTGACCACCGTCCCCTCCTGGCACCGGGCCGAGGGGTTGGCCCCCCTGCTCGCCGAGCGGACCGCGGCCTGTCTGGCCGGCCTGTCCGGCGCCGAGCGCCGGGAGGTGGCGTTGTTCTTCACCGCCCACAGCCTCCCCCTCCGGGTGGTGGCCGAGGGCGACCCCTATCCCGCCCAGGTGTCCGAGTCGGCCGCCGACGTCGCCGCCCTCCTGGCGGTGGACGCCGATCCCAGCCTCACCTGGGGGGTGGCATGGCAGAGCGCGGGGAAGACCCCCGACCCGTGGATCGGACCCGACCTGCTGGACGAGATCCGCCGGGTGGCCGGCCTGGGGGCGACCGCGGTGGTGGTGTGTCCGGTCGGGTTCGTCTCCGACCACCTCGAGATCCTCTACGACCTGGACATCGAGGCCGACCAGGTGGCCCGGTCGGTCGGGGTGCGCTTCGTCCGGACGCCGTCGCTCAACGCCGACCCCCGCTTCCTCGCCATCCTGGCCCGGGTGGTCCGCCGGGCCGCGGGCGGGTGACCGGTCCGTCCGGGTCGAACGGATCGACCCCCCGCTCCCGGCCGCTCGTGGCGGTGGTCGGAGGGGGCGTCGCCGGACTGGCGGCGGCGTGGGAGCTGGTCGGCGGAGCCGCCGGGGCGGACGCCGACGGTCCGGTGCCCGAGGTGGTCCTGCTCGAGTCGGCCGAACGACTGGGGGGCAAGGTCCGGGCCGAGCCCTTCGCGGGACGGCGGGTCGACGTGGCCGCCGACGCCTTCCTGGCCCGTCGGCCCGAGGCCGTCGAGCTCTGCGCCGAACTCGGCCTGAGCGACGCACTGGTCCCGGTGGGGGCCTCGGGTGCGGCCATCTGGGCCCGAGGACGGCTACGAGACATGCCCGAGGGTCTCAACCTCGGGGTCCCCACCCGGTGGTGGCCGCTCCTGCGCTCGGGGCTCCTCGGCCCGGGGGAGTCGGTGCGGGTGCTGGCGGACCTGGTCTCCCCCCATCTGGCGACCGGGACGGCCTTCGGCGACCGGTCGGTGGGGGAGATCGTCGGGGGGCGTCTGGGACGGGCCGTGGTGGAGCGACTGGCCGACCCCCTCATCGGCGGCATCCACGCCGGGGACGCCGATCGGCTGAGTGCGGCCGCCACCTTCCCGGTCCTCCTCGCCGCCGCCCACCAGCCCGGGAGTCTCATGCGCCGCCTCGGTGCCGCCCGGGCCCGGGCCACCCCCCCCGCCCCGGCGGAGGGAGGGCCGCCCCCGGTGTTCTGGTCGTTGGACGGCACCACGGCGGACCTCGTCGACCACCTGGCCGCGGCACTGACGGCCCGGGGGGTCACCAGTCGGACCGGCACGAGGGTCCAGGCCGTCGAGCGGCAGGCCGGGGGTCGCCACGGCGCGTCCGGTTGGACCCTCATCCTCGGGACGACCGGGTCGGAGCCCGAACCAGCCGGCACCCTCCAGGTCGACGGCCTGGTCCTGGCGGCCCCGGCTCCGGACACCGCGGTGCTGCTCGCCCCGCACGCCCCGGTGGCGGCCGGCGTCCTGAGCACCATCGAGTACGCCTCGGTGGGGGTGGTCACCCTGGCCCTCCCGTCGGGATCGGTGGGGCCCACGCGTGGCACCGGATTCCTGGTGCCGCGTACCTCCACCGTGGCCGGCCGGCCGGCGCTGATCACCGGGTGCACCTTTCTCAGCCGGAAGTGGCCGCACCTGGCCCGGCCGGGGGACGAGCTGATCCGGGCCTCGGTGGGACGGTTCGGCGACGACCGGGCCGCCGGGCTCGACGACGACCGGCTCACCCAGACGGTCCTGAGCGAGCTGCGCCTGATCCTGGGCGTCCGGGCCGACCCGCTCGAGACGCTGGTGACCCGCTGGGACCGGGCGTTCCCCCAGTACGAGGTGGGCCACCTGATCCGGGTGGCCCGGGTCGAGGAGGACCTGGCCCGCCTGCCGGGGATGGCGGTGGCCGGTGCCGCGCTGCGGGGCGTGGGCATCCCGGCCTGCGTCGGCAGTGGCCGGTCCGCCGCCCGCCGGGTGCGTTCCTCGCTGGCCGGTCCCCCCGGACCCGGCCGGGGTCGGCGGGCCGCGCCCGTGCCGGGGTCGTGACCACCCCGGTCCCCACCGACGACCGTCCGGACACCCCGAGGTGGCGGCCGTCCCGGATCGCCATGACCGAGCGCCGCCGCACCGCGGTGCGCCCCCGCCGCGGCGCGGTGGCCCTCCCGGCGGTCCTGTCGGGGGTGGGCCTCGCGCTCAGCCTCCCTCCCTGGGGCTGGTGGGTACTGGCCTTTCCGGCCGCCGGCCTGCTCTGGTGGCGTCTGGGGGGCCTGCGGCCGCGGACCCGCCTGTGGGCGGGGTGGTTGGCCGGTGTGGGCCTCTACGTTCCCGGACTGATGTGGGCCAGGTCCTTCACCGTCCCCGGGGCCCTGGTCCTGATGGCACTGGAAGCGGCGTTCACCGCCGTGGCCTGCCTGGCCGTCCCCCCCGGACCGGTGGCGGCCCGGATGCTCACCTTCCCGGCCGCCCTCACCGTGGCCGAGGCGGCGAGGATGCGATGGCCGTTCGGGGGCCTCCCCATCGGCGGGGTCTTCCTGGGCCAGGCCGGCGGTCCGGTCCTCGGGGTGGCCCGGCTGGGCGGACCCCTCGGGCTGACCCTGGCCGTGTACCTCGGCGGGGCCGGCCTGGCCGCTCTGACCGAAGTGGCGGTCCGGGCCGGGCGGGACGGGGCCCGGGCCCGGGCCTTCTCCCGGGTGGACCGCGACGGTGCCGGCCCCCGGGTCGGGGCGTGGTCGGGGGCGGTGGCCGGCGTCGGCCCTCTGGTGACCTCCGGGGTGGTGGCCCTGGCCGTCCTCGCCGCGCTGGTGGCGGTGGCCGACCACGCCCCCGACGGGGGCGGACCGGTGGGTTCGGTCTCCACCGCGGCCGTGCAGGGGGGCGGGGCCCGCGGGTTCCGCAAGTCCCAGATCGACCCGGCCGTGGTCCTGGCCGCCCAGCAGGCCGAGACCCGGGTGCTCCGGCACCAGGACCGCGGCACGGCACCCAGCCTGGTGCTCTGGCCCGAGGATGTGGTGTCCCTCGGCACCCCCCTGTCGGACTCCCCCGAGGAGGCCCAGCTGGCTGCTCTGGCCCGCGCCCTTCGGACCACCCTGGTGGTGGGCGTCACCGAGACCGTCTCGGCCTCCTCCTTCCGCAACGAGATCGTGGCCTGGGGGCCGGACGGGACCCTGGTGGCCCGGTTCGAGAAGGTCCACCGGGTCCCCTTCGGCGAGTACGTGCCCCTCCGGGGCTTCTTCTCGCATCTGGGAGACCTGTCGAGCGTGCCACTCGACGCCATCCCCGGCACCGGGTCCGGACTGCTGGACACCCCGGCGGCCCCCCTCGGGGCCATGGTCTCCTACGAGGTGTTCTACGCCGACCGGGGCCGGGCCTCGGTACGGAGCGGCGCCCAGCTGCTCATCGTCCCCACCAACACCTCCTCCTACGCCACGGCCCAGGTACCCACCCAGGAGATCGCCGCCTCGAGGGTCCAGGCCGTCCAACAGGGGCGGGACCTGCTCCAGGCCGCCCCGACCGGCTACAGCGCCGCCATCACCAACCGCGGCACCCTGCTCGAGCGTTCGGTCCTCGGGGCGCCCCAGCTGGTCCGGGCCGACCTGGCCCGACGGGAGGGATGGACGGTCTACGTCCGCTACGGCGACATCCCGCCGCTGGCCCTGGCCGCGGTGGCCCTCGTCGGAGGATGGTTCCTGGCCGGACGCCGGCGCCGCCCCGGCGGCTGACCCGCGCTACTCGTAGTACCCCGAGTGGATGTAGACGCAGGGGATCCCTTCGGCATGGAACATGGCGAAGTTGTTGGGGTCGTCCTCGAACGCCAGTCGGAGGTCGAACCCGTAGGAGCGCAGCTCCTCCACGCTGTCCCGTTTGAACCACGTCACCTGGGAGTAGTCCCCGCGCGACCTCATCACCAACAGGTCCCACCGCAGTCCGTAGCGCTCCAGCCAGGCCAGGGTCTGGGGCTGGACCCGCATGGGCCGACCGGTCAGGAGGACGACCTGCAGGCGCTGGTCGAGCAGCTCGAGCACCCGTACCAGCTCGCCGATGATGGGGTCGTCGCCACAGGCCTCGAAGAAGGCGTCCCAGTCCCGACGGCCACGTTCGATGAAGTGCTGCCGCCCCACGGCGTCGGACAACACGCCGTCGACGTCGAACACCACGGCCTCACCGGGGCTGAGGACGGGTCCGTGGTGCCAGGACCAGTTGGCCGGACCGGTGGTCGGGCTCACTCGTCAGTCGGCGATGTCGCCGCCAGGCGCCGGATCTCGTCCACCACCGCCGGATCGGCCAGGGTGGTGGTGTCGCCCAGGACCCGGCCCTCGGCGACGTCGCGTAGCAGACGGCGCATGATCTTCCCGCTCCGGGTCTTGGGCAGCTCGTCGGTGAAGACCACGGTCCTCGGCCTGGCGATCGGACCGATCTTCTCCGCCACGTGCGACCGGAGCTCCTGGCCCCGCTCCTCGCTGGGAGGACCGGCATCGGCCCGGAGGGTCACGAAGGCCACGATGGCCTGGCCGGTGGTGGGGTCGGTGGCTCCGACCACGGCCGACTCGGCCACCATCGGGTGGTCGACCAGGGCCGACTCCACCTCGGTGGTCGAGATGCGATGGCCCGAGACGTTCATCACGTCATCCACCCGGCCCAGCAGCCACAGGTAGCCGTCGTCGTCGACCTTGGCCCCGTCCCCGGCGAAGTAGCGGTCGGGGAACCGACTCCAGTAGGTGTCCCGGTAGCGGTCGGGGTCGCCGTAGATGCCCCGCAACATCGAGGGCCAGGGCCGGGTCAGCGTCAGGTAGCCGCCTCCTCGTTCCACCCGCTGACCCGACTCGTCCACCACCTCGGCGCCGACGCCGGGCAGCGGGAAGGTGGCCGATCCCGGCTTGGTGGCGGTCAGGCCGGGCAGTGGGGCGATCATGATGGCCCCGGTCTCGGTCTGCCACCAGGTGTCCACGACGGGGCAGTGTCCCCCGCCGATGTGGGTCGAGTACCACATCCAGGCCTCCGGGTTGATGGGCTCGCCCACCGAGCCCAGCACCCGCAACGAGGAGAGGTCGTGGCGTCGGGGGAACTCGGTGCCCCACTTCATGAAGGTCCGGATGGCGGTGGGCGCGCAGTAGAGGATGGTCACGCCGTAGCGCTCGATGATCGACCACCAGCGGTCCCGGTCGGGAACGTCCGGTGTGCCCTCGTACATCACCGAGGTGGCTCCGTTGGCCAGCGGGCCGTAGACGATGTAGCTGTGGCCGGTGACCCAACCGATGTCGGCGGCGCACCAGTAGACGTCGCGCTCGGGGTGGAGGTCGAAGACGGCCCGGTGGGTGAACGCCACCTGGGTCAGGTAGCCCCCGGTGGTGTGCATGATGCCCTTGGGCGCCGCCGTGGTTCCCGAGGTGTACAGGATGAACAGGAGGTCCTCGGCGTCCATGTGCTCCGGCGCGCACTCGTCCTGCGGACGCCCACCACCGGCCGGGTCCTCCCCGCTCAGCAGCTCGTGCCACCAGTGGTCCCGCCCGGCGGTCATGCCCGGCGCCGACGCCCCGTCGTCGAGGCTGATGCGGCGGGCCACCACCACGTGCTCGACGCAGGGCGACTCCGCCACCGCCGCGTCCACGTTGGCCTTCAGCCCCACTGCCAGCCCCCGACGGTGACCCCCGTCCGCGGTCAGCACCACCCGCGCCTGGGCGTCGAGGATCCGGTCGCGGAGCGCGTCGGAGGAGAAGCCCCCGAACACCACCGAGTGGACCGCCCCGATGCGGGTGCAGGCCAGCATGGCCACCACCAGCTCGGGGATCATGGGCATGTACACGGCCACCCGGTCGCCCCGTCGCACACCGAGGCCGCGCAAGACGTTGGCGAACCGGCACACGTCGGTGAGCAACTGCCCGTAGGTGATGGTCTGGGTGTCGCCGGGCTCGCCCTCCCAGTGGAAGGCCACCGTGTCCCCGCGGCCGGCGGCGACGTGGCGGTCGAGGCAGTTGTACGAGACGTTCAGGGTCCCGCCGTCGAACCACCGGGCGAAGGGGAGGTCCCACTGGAGCACCGTGTGCCAGGCCGAGAACCAGTCGAGGGAGCCGGCCTGCTCGGCCCAGAACCCGGTCCAGTCCGAGTCGGCCCGTTGGTAGGTGGCAGGGTCGGCGATCACGGCCTGACTACGGAACGACTCGGAGGGAGGGAACACCCGGTCCTCGGTGAAGTAGTCCTCGATGGTGGGCGGAGCGAGCGTGGCCCGCTCGTCGGGCTCCCCTGCCGTCTGGTCTGCCATCGTTCCCCGCTTCCTGTCGCTTGGGCGTCGCCTCGGTCTCTCGGGACCCTCCGGACGTCCGGAGCATCCCCCGGACCAGGGAGGATGTCGCCGGGCCTCGTGCCTCAGCCTACCGGCGGCGGGCCTCTACGATGGGGGGGCTGTGACTGCGACCCCACAACTGTCGGGACAGGTCGACGGGGCGGACCGACGCCAGGCCGCGGTGGCGGCCTCCTTCTCCCCGGAGGCCGGCTCCACCCTCGTCGACGTCCCGTTGGGCCGACGAGTCATGGTGGTGAGCGACCTGCTGCTCACCCAGGAGGCCACCCCGTCCACCCTGGCCGTGACCGGACAGTTGGCCCGGGCCCTGGATACCTGGGACGGCCCGGGCATCCTGATCATCGCCGGCAACCTCTTCGATCTGTCGGGATGCAGCTCGCCCCTGGCCGAAGCGAACGGGTCGATGGCCGCCCACCCGGTCCTCCGCCAGTCACTCGAGCGGTTCCTCGGGGTGAACGAGCGCCGGATCCTGCGCCAGACCGGCTCACACGAGCCCGGCTTCGACTCGGACCCCGAACTGATCGCCGCCATCGCCTCCAACGGCATCGAGCAGATGGGCCCCATCGACCTCCACCTCCAGACCACGACCGGGGTCCGGGTGGTCCGGGTGGAGCCGGGGGAGAACGCCTACGCCCCGGGCTGTTCGGGAACGGAGACGGAGTTCGATCCGGCGGCCGACACCAAGCCCGGGGTGATGGGGCCCACCCCGGCGGGGCGGCGTTGGCGGTCGCTCGCCGCCCGGTCCAATGAGGAGGCGCCTTGGCTGGCCGGCCTCAACCGTCTGAGCGATCCGTCGGCGCTGTCGCGCTTCGTGGTCTCCCGCACCCTCTACCGCCGGCTGGGCCGCTACGCCTGGTGGCTGCTGGTGCCGTTCGCCGTGGCCGGCCTGCTGCGGGTGGCGATCACCCCCTGGGTCTCGGGTCACTTGGGATCGGGGCTACCGGGCCGCGCCCTCCGCCACGCCCACTCGGCCGATCCTGTCGACCAGATCCTGGTGGCCTCGCTGGTCGCCTTCGTGGTGCTGGTGGTGCTGGCGCTGGTCCTCGGCCTGCTCAGCCGACGGATGTGGTCGATCCTGGGCGGCGGTGCACTGGAGGAGGTGCGCGCCGAGGCCGGGGCCAATGACACAGCCCGGGACGCCGGGCGGCGGCTGGTGGGACGGGGGTACGCCGGACTGATCACGGCGGCCACCTTCCAGTCGGAGTTGACCCACCTCGGGTTGGGGTTCTACGCCAACGTCGGCGCCACCGGGGAGGTGGTGAAGGAGCGGCGGGCCCGGTTGGGCCTGCCCCCCGTCTTCGTCCAGACCCAGTGGGTGAGCTGGGTGGAGCTGGAGACCGGGGCCGAGCTCCACGTGCGACTCCTCCTGGCCAGCAACGAGCTCCGCTCGCCGAGCACCATCGAGCGGGTGGTCACCCGGGGCCACCGACACGGCAGCATCCACCCGGTGCTGGTCGCCTCCTACCCGATGGGAGAGTC
Organism: uncultured Acidimicrobiaceae bacterium; assembly: GCA_963833585.1. Classification (GTDB taxonomy): domain Bacteria; phylum Actinomycetota; class Acidimicrobiia; order Acidimicrobiales; family RAAP-2; genus Bog-756. The sequence goes on from CAWHYF010000006.1 coordinate 415,073, forward strand.
GTGGCCGGCCGCCCCCGACCTCAACAGGGCTCACCGACGGACCCGGCGGGTGCGACGCTGGGCCTCCGCCGCTATTCTCTTCGCCGGTTTCGTGGACCTGCTCGACGCCATCACCCCCCCGCTCCGGGGGCGGCTCCACGCCGTGCTCCAGGTCCTCCCGCTCCGGGCCAGCGTGGCCGCCGGAGCGCTGATCGCCATCGCCGGGCTGGCCCTGATCGCCCTGGGCCGGGGCATCCTCCGGGGGCAACGCCGGGCCTGGCGGGTGTCGGTGGCCCTCCTGGCGGGCACCATCGTCCTCCACCTGGCCGCCGGCGCCGACGTCGAGGAGTCGCTCTTCGCGGTCGGTGTGCTGGCCCTGCTCCTCATCGGCCGCCGCGACTTCCAGGCGGCCTCGGACTGGTCGTCGCTGCGGTCGGCCCTCATCGCCCTGGGAGTCGGCGTCGTCGGGATCACCCTGTTGACCGCGGCCTCCATCGAGTTGTTCATCCACATCGGCCACCACCACCACTCCCACATCCCGTTCTGGACGGCCCTCTGGGCGGTGTCCGAGCGGCTGGCGGGGATCCGCACCATACCCCTGCCCCATCGGGCCGACCGCTTCCTGGCCCCCACCCTGCTGGCCATCGGACTCAGCATCGTGGCCATCGCCCTGTTCCTGCTCACCCGGCCGGTGGTCGACCGCCGCCTGACGTCGGGCCGGGCGGCCGAGTTCCGGGCCCGGGACATCGTCCGCCGACACGGCATCTCCACGCTCGACTACTTCTCCCTGCGGTCCGACAAGCAGTGGTTCTTCCACCGGGACAGCCTGGTGGCCTATGCCGTCTACGGCGGGGTGTGCCTGATCTCGCCCGATCCCATCGGTCCGCGCAACGAGCGGGCCCAGGTCTGGGGTGCGTTCCGGAAATTCGCCGACAGCCACGGATGGGTCACGTCGGTGATGGGCGCCGGCGAGGAGTGGCTGTCGGTCTACCGCGATTCGGGGATGCACCACATCTACCTGGGCGACGAGGCCGTGGTGCGGGTCCAGTCCTTCACCCTGTCGGGCGGCTCGATGAAGGGTCTCCGCCAGGCCCATCACCGGATCGAGAAGTACGGCTACACGGTCAGCTTCCACGACCCGGCCCGGCTGGACACGGAGCTGTCGGCGGAGCTCACCGGGCTGATGAGCCTCAGCCGCCAGGGTGAGCACGAGCGCGGCTTCTCCATGATGCTCGGACGGGTCTTCGACCCCCGGGACACCGGGCTGCTGCTGACGGTGGTACGCGGTCCCGACGGGGCCGCCGCGGCGATGTGCCAGTTCGTCCCGGCCCCGGGCATCCACGGGTACTCACTGGACCTCATGCGCCGCGACCCGGGCGACCACCCCAACGGGCTGTTGGACTTCGCCCTGGTGTCGACCATCGAGCACCTTCGGGGGCGGGGCTACGAGGGCCTGAGCCTCAACTTCGCCACGCTGCGCTCCACCCTCTCCGGCGACAAGGGCGACGGGACCATGCAACGGGCCGAACGGTGGTTCCTGAAGAAGCTGTCGAGCTTCGCCCAGATCGAGTCCCTGTGGCGGTTCAACGCCAAGTACGAGCCGGAGTGGCTCCCCCGCTACGTGGTGTTCGACACCGCCGAACATCTGGTGCCGGTGGTGATGGCCATCATGCGGGCCGAGTCCCTGTGGGAGATCCCGGTCCTGGGCCGGCTACTGGCGGCCGGGGCGGAGAAGCGGATGGTCGCCGCCCAGCAGGAGACCGAGGACTTCATCGCCTCGTCGTTCGGGACGTGGGACGGCAGCGGCACCGACGACCCGGCCGGTGGGTCGGCGGCGGCCGAGGCGCAGCCGGCCAACACCGGCCCGGCCCACCCGGCCGCGTGACTCAGCCCGGACCTGGAGGGAGTCCCATGGGGTTGGGGAACGGGATGACCCCGCTGCCGGCCACCGCCGTCGACACCGCGGCGAGCTGCTCGTAGGCGTCGGAGGCGTCCTCGTCGCCCAGTTCGGCGAACGCCCGGTCGGCCAGTCGGTCGGTGGTCTCCTCGACGACCGACCGGACGGCGCGACCGGCCGGGGTGATCCGGTCCCGGTGGACCAGGCCTCGATCGGCCAGACGGTCCCGGGCCGCGTCCCACGCCGCGGCCGACCAGCCCCGGCTGGCCAGGAACATGGAGGTGGGGAGGTCCTCGGACAGGGCGAAGAGGACCAGTGCCTCGCAGCCGTCCAGACCGGCCACGATCAGGGCGGCCACATGCCCGTCCCCCCGGTGTTCCCGCAGGGAGGTGCACGCCTGCCAGAGCCGCTCCACCGGAGACCCGGGGATCCCGAGGGCGCGGTTGGCGGTGAACAGCACGCGACCCGAGCCGTCGGCCCCCTCCACCACACGTGACAACAGGGGGACCAGCCGTTGGGCCCGCTCCGCCACCGTGGGATCCAGTCGCTGCAGTGCCTGGGCGGATCCGGTCCGCCGGGCGGCCAACACCGCGGCCGGATCGGCGAACGACCAGGCATCGGGGATGGACCGCTCGACCATCTGGGGGTGGAAGTTGAAGAACGTGGCGGCCACGGTGGACGGCCCCACCGCCCCGACCGGGGCCACCCGGGCGGCGAAGTACCCCATCCAGAAGCCCCGCAGCCCGGTGGCTCGCAGCGCCTCGAGGGGCTCGGGGGCGAAGTAGGTCACGGCATGGACCGACTCGATGACCCTCCACCAGGCCCGGGCCGCCGGTCGCCCCCGGCGTCCTTCCGGGGTGCTCACCCTTCGGTGCTGTCTCCGCGTCCGATCTCCTGGCCCGACCCGTTCGGACCGACGGTCGTTGGCCGCGGTCCCCGCCCGAACAGTCCCACCAGGCCCACCACCACCAGGGTGACCAACACCACCACCACCGCGACCAGGGTGGTGGGGTTGCTCCAGATGACCAGGATCAGCAGGCCGACGGCCAGGACCAGCCACTGCAACGCCTTCCGGTGGGCGGCCACGAACCGGTGGACCGGACCGCCGGTGGCCCATCCCGGCTTCCCCATGTCCCCGACCTTGCCCCGGACCCAGGTGTTGCCGGCGACCAGCGCCCCGATGGCCAGCAGGGCGGCCAGGATCAGGATGAGCCGGACCGCGTCGCGCAGATTGGCCGTGACCGTGTCGATGACGGCGGAGGAGGCCTCGGGCGACTGGGGCGGCTTGACCCCGGCCAGGTACTGGTTGCGGCCCACGGCGATGACCACCAGGATCAACCCCATGGAGAGGGCCAGGCCGACGCCGACCCGAACCAGCCCCCGTCGGCGGTTCCTGGCCAGCACCACGGCGCCGGCGAAGCAGAGCAGGGTGACGATCGGGAGCACCACGGCCAGCTTGTTGAGGAACTTCACCAGCTTCTGGATGTGCACCAGGTTGTCCGACTGGAACAGCACGTAGTTGAGGCCCTTGACCGCCGGGACCTTGTTGAAGACGGTGATCCCCTTGGCGTCGAGATCCTTCTTGACGGTGGCCTCGACCCTTCCCAGGTCGATGGTGATCCGGCCGTTCTTGGTGCTGACCGCACCCTGTTGGGTACCGGTCAGCACCGCCACCAGCTGCTTGTGGGAGGCCCGGTTGGCGGCCACCCACAGCTGCTCGAACTTGGGGGACTGCACCAGCTTGAGGGCGATGGAGTAGGTGGCGCTCTGCACCTCGTTGGTGATGGGCGTGACCAGGAACCCGGCCTTGGCCGGTAGGGCGCTCTTGACCCTCGCCTTCAGGTCGGTCCGCTCGATCAGCCCCTGGCTGACCCGGGTGGCCACCTGGGTCTGGATGGCCGGGTTGGTGGCCAGCGGCGCCACCGTGCTCACGTAGGCGTCGGTGTTCAGAAGCTGGTTGCGGGCGAACACCACGAACACCGAGACCACGGCGAGGAGGCAGGCCAGGACCACGAGCACCCACGAGGTGATCCGCCGCCAGCGTGGCCCCTTGTCCGGCTTCCGATCCTCGTCGGCCTCCCGCAGTCGCTCGTTCTCCGCCTGGAGCTCCCCGACGCTGCGCTGGAGGGCCTCGACGTCGGGAACCGATTGGTCGTCATCAGCCACCGGGCCACTGTACCGGCGACCCCCCCCTAACGCCGGGACCTCCGGGAACATCTGACGTCCGGGGTCCTCCCGGACGTCAGGACGGCCGCCCCTGGTGCACCGGGCACCGGGAGCGGCCGTCGGGGGAGCGGGCCGCGGCACGGCTCGCTCCTCGATGGTCGGCAGGTCGACTCAGCTGAGGATCTTGGCCTTCTGCGCCTCGAACTCGGCGTCGGTGAGGACTCCCTTTTCCTTCAGGTCGGCCAGCTTGGCCAACTGGTCTGCGCTGCTACCGCCACTTCCCGCGGTCTGCTTCACATAGTCGTCGAAGGCCTTCTGCTGCGACTCGGCCTGCTTGGCGGCCCGTTCGTGCATGCTGCCGCCTCGGGCGATCAGGTAGACCAGGACCCCGAGGAACGGGAGGATGATCACGAACAGGACCCACAGGGCCTTGGCGAAACCGCCTATGTCGTGACTCCGGAAGATGTCCATGAAGATGTAGATGAGCAGCCAGATCCACAGGACGAAGAAGAAGAACTCCAACATCGTCCAGAAGATGCTGAGGAGTGGATACGTGTAGGCAAGCATGATCGGTGGTGCTCCTTGGTTGGGGACGACCAGCCACCATAGTGGGCACCGGGGTGAAATTGCAGTGACCGGCGGTCCTCTGGCCTGGTCCGGCGCCCATTCCGGGCCGGCATGTCACCCCCTGTTGCCAGCAGGCCGATTGGCTGGTGTCGGCCACCCAACCGGCCGAGGCGTCGATACCCCCGCCGGCGGCGTGTATCCGCCTAGTCTCCTCGACACGGACGGCGGTCGATGGAAGGAGATCCGTGAACGTTCTGAGCTGGATCCCCTCCGAGGTGGCCACCGACTCGAGCATCGGCGACAACGGTTCCGTGACGATCGGCGGGACGGACCGGTGACCACGACGCCTCCGGCCGGGCCGCCGTCGGCGGCTCCCAACGACCCGGCGGCCGCCGCCGCCGACCCCATGGCCCTGCTGCGGTCGCGCAGCTACATCCAGATCCTGGTCCTGGCCGCCCTCATCGGGGTCCCGGTCTCGGCCGTCGCCTACTTCTTCCTCAAACTGGTCGCCCTGCTCCAGAACTGGTTCTTCACCACCCTGCCCAAGGAGATCGGCTTCCGCGGGACCCCGGTGTGGTGGCCGCTCCCCCTCCTGGCCGTCGCCGGCGTGCTGGTGGGTGCCTCCATCCAGTACCTGCCCGGCACCTCCGGCCACAAGCCGGCCGAGGGGTTCAAAGCCGGCGGAGGGGCCCCCACCGCCGCCGAGCTCCCGGGCGTCGTCCTGGCCTCGCTGGCCACCCTCAGCCTCGGGGTCGTCCTCGGTCCCGAGGCTCCCTTGATCGCCATCGGCGGTGGGTTGGGTGCTCTGGCGGTGCATCTGGTCAAGCGGGACGCCCCGCCCACCGCGGCGGTGGTCATCGCCTCGGCCGGCAGTTTCGCCGCCATCAGTGCCCTGCTCGGCTCACCCATCGTCGGAGCCTTCCTGCTGATGGAGGCGTCCGGTCTGGGCGGACCCCTGCTGGGCCTGGTGCTGGTGCCCGGCCTGCTGGCCGCCGGCATCGGCACCCTCATCTTCATCGGCCTGGACTCGTTGACCGGGTTCGGCACCTTCTCCTTGGGCATCCCCGGACTGCCCCCGTTCAGCCACCCCACCGGGGCCATGTTCCTGTGGGCCATAGCCTTCGGCCTGGTGGCCGCGGTGCTGGGCACGGCCATCCGGCTGCTGGCCCTGTCCCTGCAGCCGGTCGTCGAAGGTCGAAAGCTGCTCCTCATGCCCGTGGTGGGCCTGGGTGTGGGCGCCCTGGCCATCCTCTTCGTCGAAGTGGCCGGCCACAACCTCTCCGACGTGCTGTTCTCCGGTCAGTCGGCGCTGCCCGACGTCGTCCTCAACGCCTCGACCTGGACGGTGGGGGCCCTGGTGCTGCTGGCCGCCTGCAAGTCCGTGGCCTACGGACTGTCGCTCTCGAGCTTCCGAGGGGGACCGATCTTCCCCGCCATGTTCACCGGCGGGGTCATCGGGGTCGCCGCCTCCCACCTCCCCGGCCTCTCGTTGGTGCCGGCGGTGGCCATGGGCATCGGGGCCATGGCCACGGTGATGCTGAAGCTGCCCATGACCTCCACGCTCCTGGCCACGCTGCTCGTGTCCAGTGACGGGCTGAGCGTGGCGCCGCTGGTCATCGTGGCGGTAGTGGTGACCTACGTGGCCAGCGCCTGGCTGCCCGAGACACCGGCCGACCTCAAGAAGCGCGGCACCGGGCCCACCGGCCCTGCGGTGGCTCCTTCGGGGACGGCGCCCTCACCATGATCACCGGGCCCCGACACCACCGGTCTCCCCGCACCCGCCCATGATCGTGGCCCGCATCGCCGCCGCCCTGTTCGGAGTGGTCCTGGTCTTCGCCGTGCTCATCTCGGCCCTCGAGACGGTGGTGCTCCCCCGCAACGGGTACACCCGCATCGCCCGGTTCGTCTTCGCCGTGGCCGACCGGATTCTGGTGCGACGGTGGAGGAACCACGACCGCCGGGCCAACCTTCGGGCCCTCTACGCCCCGGTGGCCCTGGTCAGCCTGCCGCTGGTCTGGATGTTGTCGGTGACCTTCGGATTCTCCTTCGTCTTCTGGGCCGTCAGCCATGACACCGCCCAACGCTCCTTCGAGATCAGCGGGTCGTCGCTGTTCACGCTGGGGTTCGCCGAACCCGACGGGACGGCCCGTATCTGGCTCACCTTCGTGGAGGCCACCATCGGGCTGGGCCTGGTGGCCCTCCTGATCAGCTACCTGCCCACCATCTACGCCGCCCACCACGAGCGGGAGAAGGGGATCAGCGTGCTGAAACCCTTCGCCGGCACCCCTCCCTCCCCGGTCAACCTGCTCTCCAACCTCCAACTCCTGGGCGCCCTCGACAATCCCGAGCTGTGGAGAACCTCGGCCAGCTGGCTCCTCGACCTCGATCAGACCCATACCGCCTTCCCCGCCCTGTGCTACTTCCCCGAGGCGGCGCCCGCCGAAGCCTGGGTGGCCTCGGTGGGCTCGCTGCTCGACGGCGCCGCCCTCCTGCTGTCGGCGTCGGACTTCAGCACCGAAGAGCGCGCCGCCGAGGAGATCAAAGGTCCGATGATGGCCCTGGCCTACGGCCTCCCCACCCTGGTGACCATCGGGAGGTCGGCCGGGCTGCCCATCGATCCCCCGGAGCGGGTGATGGCCCTGGTGGCCCGGTATGCCGAACCGGCCCCCGACATCTCGGTGCGTCGGGACGAGTACATCGCCGCCCTGGACCGGCTCCATCCCCTGCTCCCGGTCCCCGCCGACGAACGGGAACAGTGCTGGCGACGGTTCGCCTGGATCCGCTCCGGTTACGACCAGGCCCTGCGCGGGCTGGCCGGCCTCACCCTGGCCTCGCCGGCGGAGTGGACCACCGACCGACCGGCGCAGGTCGGCCGTCCCCGCATGTTCACCCATCGCGCCATCGACATCGACTGGACGGTGGCGGTCCGGCCCCCCGCGGGCTGAGCGTCCCGACGCCCGCGGGGGTCCCGCCCGATGGCGGCGGCCCTCAGACGCCGCTGGCGGCGGGGACGGCGCCATCGGTGATGGCGGTGGTGAGGGCGTCGAAGTCCCGCTGGTTCTGGTCGGCGTAGGACGAGGCGAAGTCCACCATGGCCCGGTCGAATCGGTCCCCGCCGCCCAGGTAGGCCCCCATGGCGATGGGATCCCCCGAGCGGGCGTGGGCCCGGGCCAGGGTCCACCCGCACATCTCGGCGTAGATGGCCAGCGCGTCGGGGCCCATGGTGTCCACGTCGGCCGAGAACTTCCAGTCCCACATCTGGCGCAGGTAGAAGTCCCGGGTGATGCCGTCGTCGCCCCGGAAGCTGTCCCACCCGAGGAAGATGTCGCTGGCCCCCTGCATGAGCCGTTGGCCCTCGACCACCCGCTGCCCGTGGTGCCCATACCCGCTGGGTCCGAGGAAGGGCTCCCCCACCGCGGTCTCGGCCTCTTTGATCTGGAGGAACAGCGGGTCGCCGTGGTCACGCCCCACGAACAGCGCCACCCAGCACCGGGTGCCCACGCTCCCCACCCCGACCACCTTGCGGGCCAGGTCGGTGAACTCGTACTTCTCCAGCAGGCGTTGCCGGTCGCCGGAGAGGGTGCCGCGGTACTGGGCCAGGGCCTCGTAGAGGTTGCCCACGGTCTGGCTCGAGTTGACATCGGTGAAGAGGGACTCGGCCGGGACCACCAGCGGGGGGTTGGCCACGAAGCGCAGATTGCCCTCGACCTCGTTCGTCAGCTTGGCCAGCGCGGCCAGGTGGTCCTTGGACTGGGCCTTGGCCATGCGCCGTTGGAAGGTCTCGATCAGCTTGCGGCTGGCCTGGTCGCCCCAGCGCTGGCGGATCAGTCTGGCGTCGAGGTGGGTGTACCAGATGTCCAGGTCCCGCATCCCGGCGAACTCGCGGATGGCCCGGCGATAGGAGCAGGCGCTCCCGGCCACCATCGACCGGCGGGTGGCGTCGTCGAACCCGCGACTGCGGCCGGCAATCTCGAGGCTGGCCGCCAGTCGCTTGAGATCCCACTCGAACGGGCCGGGGAGCGTCTCGTCGAAGTCGTTGACATCGAAGATGAACTCGCGCTCGGGGGAGGCGAATCCCCCGAAATTGGAAAGGTGGGCGTCGCCGCACAGCTGCACCTCGAGGCCGGTCGGCTCGGCGGCGGCCAGGTCGGCGGCCATCACCGCCGCCGCCCCCCGGAAGAAGGCGAAGGCCGAGGCGGCCATCCGCCCGTACCGGATGGGGACCAGGTCGGGTAGCCGGGTGGTGGCCTGGAGGGCCAGGATCTCGAGCGGGTCGGTCCGGCCGGGAACCGGGGTCCACGTGCCGTGGCTCGCCCGGGGCACCTTGGCCCGGGCCTGCCGTCCGAACTCCGCTCGCTCGGTCGGGGTGGCCTGCCTCATGGGGCCATCCTCCCACCCCCGCACCCCTACCGCCCGGGGAATCCGGACGCCCCGGCCGGCGCGGGGTGGACAGGCTCCCTCCCCCTGGAGTACTCTGTCCAGAGTACTCCGAAAGGATGATGGATGACTCCCCGCAACCGAACCAACCCCCTGGCCCTGGCCGTGCTCATCTGCCTCTACGAGCGGCCCATGCACCCCTACGAGGTCGCCACCACCCTTCGGCAGCGCAACAAGCACGAGAGCGTGCGGTTGAACTACGGGTCGCTCTACGCCGTGGTGGCCTCGCTGGAGAAGCGGGGCCTCATCACGCCGCAGGAGACCAGGCGGGCCGGCCGGCTCCCCGAGCGCACCGTGTACGACCTCACCGACGCCGGGCGCATCGAGACCCACGACTGGCTCACCGACCTCCTCTCCACCCCGGTCAAGGACTACCCGGCCTTCGAAGCCGCCCTGTCCTTCCTGCCCGCCCTGCCCCCCGACGACGTGGTCGAGCTGCTGGACGAGCGGGCCCAGCGGCTCGAGTTCGAGGTGGCCCAGTCGGCGGCGTCCCGTGAACTGATCGAGAAGCAGGGCCTGCCCCGGCTGTTCTGGGTCGAGGACGAGTTCCGCACCGTCCTCCGGGAGGCCGAGCTGGGGTACGTGCGCCGTCTCACCGCGGCCATCCGGTCGGGGACGCTGGACGGGCTCGAGTGGTGGCGGGCCGTCCACGCCGGCAACGACTGGAGTGCGCTCCATGCCGGAGACGGCGAACCGGGGTGGCTCCCCCATCCGGCGCCCATCGGTGACGGAACCGAGGGGGTGTCGTCATGACCGCGGCTACGCCGATCCCCGGCCACGGGGCCCCCGTGATCGTGACCGACGGGCTCGAGAAGTCCTTCGCCTCCCGCCGAGGGGCCGTCCCGGTGATGGCGGTCCGGAGGGTGAGCTTCGAGGTGGGCCGGGGTCAGATCTTCGGCTTCCTCGGCCCCAACGGCGCCGGCAAGACCACCACCCTCCGGATGCTGACCACGCTCCTGCCCATCGACGCCGGCACGGCCACGGTGGCCGGGTACGACGTGGCGAGCGACCCCCGCCGGGTGCGGGCCCGGATCGGGTACGTGAGCCAGCTGGGCGGGGCCGACGACCTGGCCACCGGCCGGGAGAACCTGATCCTGCAGGGCCGTCTCTACGGCATGGACCTGGTGGCGGCGACCGCCCGGGTCGAGCATCTCATGGGGCTGCTCGACCTGAGCGAGTTCGCCGACCGTCGGGTCCGGACCTACTCGGGGGGGCAACGCCGTCGGCTCGACGTGGCCCTCGGCATCGTGCACCGGCCCGAGGTGCTGTTCCTCGACGAGCCCAGCACCGGGCTCGACCCCCAGAACCGGGCCAACCTCTGGGACCACGTCCGGGAACTGCGGGACCAGGGCACCACCGTCTTCCTCACCACCCACTACCTGGAGGAGGCCGACGCCCTCTGCGACCGCCTGGTGATCATGGACCACGGGGAGATCGTGACCGAGGGGACCCCCACCGAGCTCAAACGGCAGGTGGCCGGGGAGTCGGTGGTGGTGACCCTCCGGTCGGGGGGGACGACGCCGGGCGCGCCTCGGCGCTCCTCGGCGCCCAGGCCTCGGTGCGGGAGCTCACCTGCACCGACGACCAGGTCCAGATGTACGTCGAGGACGGGAGCGAGGCCATGCCCCAGATCCTCCGCCTCCTCGACGGGGCCGGTATCGGCGTACGGTCGATGAGCCTGTCCGAGCCCACCCTGGACGACGTCTTCCTCCACCAGACCGGCCGCTCCCTCCGGGACGCCGGCAACCGGGCCGGGGAGCGTGCGGCGTGAGCGTGGTCCGAGACACCCGGCTGCTGTTCCACCGCTACACCGTCCAGATGCTCCGCAATCCGGTGTGGCTGTTCGTCGGGTTCTCCACCCCGATCCTCTATCTGGTGCTGTTCACCCCGCTGCTGCACGACCTCCCCGGCGTGCGGGGGTTCCCCACCGGGAGCGTGCTCCAGATCTTCCTGCCCGGGATCCTGGCCCTGCTGGCCTTCGCCAGTGGGTCCAGCGCCGGATTCGGCACCATCTTCGAGCTGCAGTCGGGTCTGATCGAGCGGTTCCGGGTCACCCCGGCCAGCCGGTTCGCCATCCTGGTGGGACCCATCCTGTCCGGACTGGTCATGATGACGGTCTTCGACACCGTGGTGGTGGTGGTGGGCTACGGATTCGGCTTCGGGGTGCACTGGCTCGGGCTGGCGGTCCTGGCGGTACTGCTCTGGCTGCTGGCGGGGATGATGGCCGCCTTCTCCACCGCCACCGCCCTCGTGACCAAGGACATCAGCAGCTTCGCCGCCGTGATCAACGGCATCAACCTGCCCATCCTCCTCCTGGCCGGGGTGCTCCTGCCCATCTCCCTCGGCCCCCTGTGGCTCCGGGTCCTGGCCCACCTCAACCCGCTCTACTACTTGGTGGTGGCCGCCCGGGCCCTGGCCTTCGGGCACCTCGGGAGCCCGGCGGTGTGGCAGGCCTTCGCCGTGCTGGTCCCGCTCTGCGGCCTGGCCCTGGTCTGGGCCACCCGGGTCTTCCGCCAGGCCGTCGCCTAGGACGGCCGGGAGAACGGCCGGTTCCGGGGACGGTGGCGCTCCCTCCTCCCCTTAAGCCAACACGTGTTGCGGCCGATACCACTCTGGAAGCAGGTCGAGACCGGAGCGGGGACGTCGAGCATGCCTGTCCTACCAGAGGGCCAACCACGAGCGGCGGTCAGCCCCGGGGCCGGGCCGGAGTCCGTTTCGTCAGGTCGCTCCTCCCTCGACCCGAGCAAGTTGGCCTATCTGATGGGCCCGGCCGCGCTGGGGGCCATCCTGCTGCTCATGCGGTTCGGCGAGGTGGCCAAGGAGCCGATCTGGGTATGGGTGGGCATCTTCGTGGCCATCCCGGTGGCCAGCATCGTGGCCGACCACCTCTACGACGCCAGTCCCACCCCCGGGCGACTCCACCTGCGGGTGGCGGTGCAGGCCGCCGCGGTCACCTCGGTGATCTACCTCTCGGGCTGGGGGCCGGTCCTGTGCGGCGCCTACGCCTTCCTGGCCCTGGAGAACGTGGCCCGCAGCGGCTCACGGACCTGGCGGGTGACCTCCCTGTGGTGCCTGGTCGGCATCGCCCTGGGGCAGGCGGGCATCTGGCAGAAGGTGTTCCCCTCCTTCCTCTCGCTGACCGAGACCAACGCCCTCGCCGTCATGGGGGCGTTCGTGCTGTTCTTCGTGATCCGGATGGCCGGCGCCACCATGGAGCAGAAGGAACTGGCCGAGACCACCACCCGGCTGTCCGAGGACCGCTTCCGTTCGCTCATCCAGCACTCCACCGACGCCACGCTGGTCATCGACGCCGACGGGATCTGCACCTACGTGAGCCCGGCCATCACCACCCTGCTGGGCCTGGCCCCCGAGGAGCTGATCGGCCTCCGCCCGACCGACCTGGTCCATCCCGACGACCAGGACCGGGTGCGGGATCGGCTCGGCTCCGAGCTCCGGCAGACCTCGGAGAATGTGCTCATCCAGTTCCGGATGTTGCGCAGGGACGGATCGTCATGTGAGCTCGAGGCCGTGGTCACCAACCAGCTGGACCGGCCTTCGGTGGCCGGGTACGTGGCCAACATCCGGGACATCACCGAGCGCAAGGAGTTCGAGGCCCTGCTGGCCCACCGGGCCGTCCACGACCCGCTCACCGGTCTGGCCAACCGGGCCCTCATCCTCGACCGGACCGAGCAGATGCTGCTCCGCTCCCGGCGCTCCGGCCATCCGGTGGCGGCGTACTTCATCGACCTCGACAACTTCAAGGATGCCAACGACTCCCTCGGACACGAGGCCGGCGACCGCCTGCTCCAGGCGGTGGCGGGCCGCTTCGTGTCCCTGATGCGGGCCAACGACACCGTGGGACGTCTGGGCGGTGACGAGTTCGTGGTCCTGGCCGAAGGCGTCTCCCTCGACCACGGCCCCCAGATCATCGCCGACCGGATCCGGGACTCCCTGAAGGAGCCGTTCCTGGTCGACGGCTATGAGGACCTCCCCATCACGGTGACCGCCAGTATCGGCATCGCCACCGGTTCCCGCGAGACGGCCCAGGAGCTGCTCCGCGACGCCGACGTGGCCCTCTACCAGGCCAAGGCCCAGGGGCGGGACCTCTCGATCCTGTTCCGGCCGGCCATGCACACCGCGGCCGTGGACCGGCTGGCCCTCAAGTCCGACCTCGACTCGGCCGCCGCCTCCGGTCAGTTCTTCCTGCTCTACCAGCCGATCGTCGATCTGGTTGACGGCACCGTCCGGGCCGCCGAGGCCCTCATCCGGTGGCGGCACCCGACGCAGGGGATCATCGCCCCGACGCAGTTCGTCCCGGTCCTCGAGGAGTCGGGGATGATCGTGGACGTCGGGCGGTGGGTCCTCCGGCAAGCCTGCGGCCAGGCCGCCCGGTGGCGGGCCGAGGGCCACCCGGTGGCCATGTCGGTGAACCTGTCCATGCGGCAGCTCGAGTCGACCGCCCTGGTCGACCACGTAACCGACGCCCTGGCGGCGGCCCAGCTCGACCCGGCCCAACTGACGCTCGAGGTCACCGAGTCCTCCCTGATGCGCGACGCCCAGGCCACGGTGACCCGATTGCGGCGCCTGAAGGAACTGGGGGTGATGATCGCCATCGACGACTTCGGGACCGGCTACTCCTCGTTGGCCTACCTCCGCCAATTCCCGGTGGACGTGCTCAAGATCGACGGCTCGTTCGTCGCCGAGATGGACGGCTCCCCCGACGCCGCCGCCCTCGTCCACACCCTGGTGGAGTTGGGGCGCATCCTGGGACTGGTGACCCTGGCCGAGGGCATCGAGAACCCCATCCAACTGGAGGGGGTGCGGGCCGAACTCTGCGATCGGGGGCAGGGCTTCGTGATCTCCCCACCGCTTTCCGCCGCGGAGTTCAGGGAACTCCTGCAGCGGCCCTCCCCCCTGTTCACGCCCGGGACGCTGGCGCCGGCCGGACCCTGACCCGGCTCAGGGTCCCGACTTGGGCGAGGCCTTCTTCCGTCGCTGGCCCAGCAGGATCACCAGCCGGTCCACCAGCGCACCGAGCACCGCGGCGATCAGGAGCACCCAGATCAGGCTGATCCGGGTGCTGAAGAAGACGAACCCGACCTTGACCGTCTGACTGTTGTCGAGGACGAAGGCGACCAGGAGGATCAGCCCGACCACCGCCACCACCACCCGGACGATCTCCCGGGTCTCCCGCTTCTTGGCCGGGGACCGACCCACCGGCCGCTGATCCGGGGCTCTGGGGGGATCGGCCATGGTTCGCTCCTTCACCTCGTCCACCGCGTCGGCTGACGGCCACCCGCCCGGTCGACAGTACCCGGGCCGGTCGGGAGGGGTGAGGACCGTCCGACCCGTGCCGGTGTCGCCCGACCTCAGCTGAACAGCAGGGTGGCCTGGTGGGCGAAGTCCAAGAGCGGTCCGGGGACGATCCCGAACACCACGGTGACGGCCACGCACAGGCCGACGGCCACCGTGGTGAGCAGCGGAACCGGCACGGCACCGCGGGCGGCGACGTCATCGGCCGGCGGGGCGTCGGTGAGCACGGAGAGGCTGGTCACCGGGTCGGCCCCGTCGGACCGGTCGGTACCGACCCCGGGGTCGGCCCGCGCCGCGGGATCGGCCGTCACACCGGACGGGGTGACGTCGTCCTCCACCGGGTCGGCCACCGCCCCGACCGGCGAGTACATGGCCACGGCCACCCGCAGATAGAAGAAGACCGCGATGGCGGCGGAGGCCATGGCGACGGTGGCCAGCACGTAGCCGTGGGTGGCCACCACCGCCCCGACCACCCCGAATTTGGCCAGGAATCCGGTGGTGAAGGGCACGCCGGCCTGGCCCAGGAGCAGGACGGTGAAGGCCAGCGCCAGCATCGGCTGTCGTCGGGCCAGTCCGCGGTAGTCGGTGATCAGGTGGCCGGTGTCGCCGTCCCGGGACATGACGGTGATCACGGCGAAGGCGCCGATGGTCAGGAACATGTAGGTGAACAGGTAGTAGAGGGCGGACGACACCCCCCGGGTGGTGGCCGCCTCCACCCCGAGCAGGATGAAGCCGACGTGGTTGATGGACGAGTAGGCCATCATCCGCTTGACGTCCTTCTGCAGCAGGGCCACCACCGCGCCGACCACCAGGCTGAGGATGGCCAGGCCCCAGATGATCGGCTGCCAGTCGGTCCGCACCGTACCGAAGGACGAGACGAACACCCGGAGCAGGGCGGCGAAGGCCCCGGCCTTGGCCACCGCGGCCATGAATCCGGTCACCGGCGAGGGCGAGCCCTGGTAGACATCGGGCGACCACATGTGGAAGGGCACCGCGGCGATCTTGAAGCCGAAGCCCACCAGCAGCAGGGCCAGGCCGCCGAGGAGCACCCCGTTGTTGGCGACCACGTTCTTCGACAGGTAGTCGGCGATCTGGGGGAGGTTGGTCGAGCCGGTGGCCCCGTAGGTGAGCGCGATCCCGTAGACGAACACCGCCGAGGAGAAGGCGCCCAACACGAAGTACTTGAGGGCCGCCTCGCCCGATTCGGCCCGTTTGTGGTTGAACGCGGCCAGCACATAGAGGGCGATGGACATGATCTCCAGTCCCAGGAACACCACGATGAGGTCGTTGGCCGCCCCCATCATCATCGCCCCGGAGGCCGACATCATGGCCAGTACGTGGTACTCGGGTCCTTCCACCCCCTCCCGCCTCAGGTAGCCGTCCCCGACCAGGGCGGTGAGCAGCATGGCGATGGCCACGGTGATCTGGATGAAGACGTCGAACCCGTCGAAGGCGATGGCCCCGGCCACCGTGACCTTGGGCCCGTGGGTGGCCACCTGGTCCCACTGGACCAGGGCCGCCACCAGGGCGGCGATCGAGGTCACCGAGGCCACCAGGGTCCCGGTCCCCACCCCCAGGATCTTGCGGAACAGGGAGGACACCACCATCAGCGCCACCGCGCCGCCGATCATGATCAGCATGGGGAGGATGCTCAGGTAGTCCACGTGGGGGGTGTGGATGACCGGTGCCGTGGCGGTGGCCGCGGCCAGGAGGGTGGGCATCACGGTGCTCCTTCCGCCGGGGTCGGGGCCGAGGTCCGGGGAAGGGCCGGGCCGGACTGGAGGCTGGACGGGACGGGCGTGTCGGTCACCCGATCGACGTGGACCACCAGCCGGTTCACCGCCGGGGTGATCCGGTCCAGCACCGGTTTGGGATAGACCCCGAGGAACACGATGAGCACGATGAGCGGGGCGATGATCAACCGTTCGCTCCACCCGAGGTCACGGGTGCTGGTCACGTCCACCTCCCGGGGTTTGCCCTGGAACACCTGCTGGTAGGCCCACAGCAGGTAGATGGCGGCCACGATCACTCCCACGATGGCCGCCACCGCCCACCACCGGTGGGTCAGGAAGGTGCCGATCAGCACCAGGAACTCCCCGACGAAGCCGTTGAGCCCGGGGACCCCGATGGAGGCCAGCATGGCCACGGTGAACACCCCGGCCATCACCGGGGCCGGCGACTGCAGGCCGCGGAGCGACGAGACCTGCCACGTCTTGCGCCGCTCGTAGATCCACCCCACCACGATGAACAGGGTGGCGATGATCAGGCCGTGGTTGACCATCTGGAGCACCCCGCCGGTCAGCCCCTGGCTGTTGAGGGCGAAGGTGCCGAGCACGATGAACCCGATCTGGGCCAGCGACGAATAGGCCAGCAGCCGCTTCAGGTCCCGCTGGGCGCAGGCCACCACCGCCCCGTAGATGATGCCGACGGTGGCCAGGGTCAGCAACCACGGAGCCAGGGTCCGGGTGGCCTGGGGGAACAGGTTGAGGTCGAACCGGATGATCCCGTAGGTGCCCAGCTTGGCCATGACCGCGGCCAGCAGCACGGCGCCGGCGGTGGGAGCCTCGGCGTAGGCGTCGGGCGACCAGGTGTGGAAGGGGAAGACCGGCGCCTTCACCGCGAAGGCGGCGGTGAAGGCCAGGAAGAGCAGGACCCCCTCGGTGCCCGACAGGTGGGTGTGCATGAGGGCCGGCAGCTCGAAGGTCAGCACCCCGGTCTGGGACTGGTGGAGGAACGCCACCGCCAGGATGCCGACCAGCAGGAAGGCCGAGCCGGCGAAGGTGTAGACGAAGAACTTGATGGCGGCGTAGCCCCGGCGGGCGTAACCCCAGCCGCCGATGATGAAGTACGCCGGCACCAGGGTCAGCTCGAAGAACAGGAAGAACAGGACCAGGTCGAGCGAGACGAAGCTCCCGAGGCAGGCCGCCTCCATGAGCAGGATCCAGGCTACGAAGGCCCGGGGGTCGCGTCGGCCCCGGGCCCCGAGGATGGTCAGCGGGAACAGGAGGGCCGTCATCACCACCAGGAAGAGCGAGATCCCGTCCACACCCACCGACCAGTGGATGCCCAGGGACTTGGCCCACACGTGGTCGGACACCAGCTGGTAGCCGCCGTCGTGGACCTTGCACTGACCGACGATCACCACGGCCAGGACCAAGGTGAACAAGCCCACCAGGGCCCCGATGGCCTCGTGGAAGCGGCGGGCCACGGCCCGGGGTGGGATGAGGGCGACCACCGCGGCCCCCACGGCCGGGGTCAGCACCAGGACGGTGAGGAAGGGGAAGTGCGACGTCATCAGCCCCACCACATCCGGGTGAGCATGAACGCCAGCAGCAGCACGGTGCCGAGCACGATGCCCAGCACGTAGTTCCGGACGTACCCGGTCTGGGTGCGCCGGATGACCGCCCCCGACCGGCGGACCAGGGTGGCCACGCCGTTCACCCCGCCGTCGATCACCTTGAGGTCGACCACCTCGGCGCTGAAGGCGGCCAGCCGGGCCCCGGGCCGGCCGAACACCGTGTCGTAGAACTCGTTGATGTACCACGAGTGGCGGAGGAAGGGGATCTCCAGTTTGGGACGGCTGGTGACCGAGGTCCACAGTCGCAGACCGATGTACACCCCGATGACCGCGATGACCGCGTCGGTGATCCCGAGGGTCCAGAGGGCCCCCGAGCTCAGGTGGTCGTCGAACAAGTTGGACCCGAAGACGGGATCGATCCACTTGGCCAGGGAGACGTGATTGTTGGACAGGGCCAGCACGCCGGCGGTGGCGGCGAAGAAGGCCAGGATCCAGAGCGGGATGACCATGATCCTCGGGGACTCGTGGGGCTGCTCGATGGGTCCGACCGCGTGGTGGGCGTCGGGCATGTCGGTGGTGGCGTCCACGGCCACCTCGTCGGCGAACCGCTCGCCACCGAAGAAGGCCAGGTCGGTGAGCCGGCTCATGTAGTAGGCGGTGAGGAGGGCGGTCACCAGGCCCAACCCCCACAGGGCGGGGTGGGCGGCCCAGGTGTTCTCCAACACGTCGCCCTTGGCCCAGAACCCCGACAGGGGCGGCACGGCGGCGATGGCCAGCCAGCCGATGGCGAAGGTGATGAAGGTCAGCGGCATGTAGTGGCGCAGGCCGCCCATGCGCTTCAGGTCCTGCTCGTCGTGGAGACCGTGGATGACCGAGCCGGCCCCGAGGAAGAGCAGCCCCTTGAAGAAGGCGTGGGCCACCATCAGGAAGATGGCCGCCTCGTAGGCCCCGCACCCGATGGCCAGGAACATGTAGCCGAGCTGCGAAACGGTGGAGTAGGCCAGCACCTTCTTGATGTCCTGCTGGGCACAGGCGATGGTGGCGGCCACGAAGGCGGTGACCCCGCCCACGATGGCCACGGTCAGCGCGGCGGCCGACGAGGCGTGCAGCAGCGGGTTGATCCGGCACAGCAGGTAGACGCCGGCGGTGACCATGGTGGCGGCGTGGATCAATGCCGACACCGGGGTGGGGCCCTCCATGGCGTCGGCCAACCACGGGAACAGGGGGATCTGGGCCGACTTCCCCATCACGCCGACCAGCAGCAGCAGGCAGATGGCGGTGATGTTGCCCGGGCCGATCCGGTCCAGGTTGGCGAAGATGGTGGTGTACTCCAGCGAGTGGACCCGCTCGAAGACCAGGAAGATGGCCAGCAGGAACCCGACGTCTCCGATCCGGTTGTAGACGAAGGCCTTCTTGCCGGCGCTGGCCGCCGACTCCCGGGTGAACCAGAACGACACCAACCAGTAGGAGCAGGTACCCACCCCCTCCCACCCCACGAAGGTCACCAGCAGGTTGGACCCCAGCACCAGGATGAGCATGGAGGCCACGAAGAGGTTCATGTAGAGGAAGAACTTCGAATAGTCCCGGTCCCCCTTCATGTAGCCGATGGAGTACAGATGGATGAGGGCGGAGATCCCGGTGATGAACAGCACCATGGTCATGGACAGCGGGTCGACGAACAGCCGGGCATGCACCTGCAGGTCGTCGACGGGGATCCACGTATACAGGTTCTGGGTGTAGGTCCGCACCGGGGCGTTGACGGTGAGCAGGTCGAGGTAGACGCCCACCGAGACCAGGAAGCTGGCCCCGATGAAGGCGGTGGCCACCACGCCGGCGGCCGGGTCCCCGAGGCGGCGGCCGGCCACCACCTGGACGGCGAAGCCGACCAGGGGCAGCAGGATGATCAGGTAGGTCACGTGGAGCACGTTCCGGTCAGCCCTTCATCAAGTGGAGGTCGTCGGCGGTGGTGTTGGCCCGGCGGCGGAAGATGGCCACCACCAGTCCCAGCCCGACCACCACTTCGGCGGCCGCCACCACCAGCACGAAGAACACCAGGACCTGGCCCCCGATGTCGTGCAGCATCCGGGCGAAGGTGACGAAGGTCAGGTTGGCGGCGTTGAGCATCAGCTCGACGCACATCAACATGACCAGCACGTTCCGCCGGACCAGCACCCCCAGGGCGCCGATGGAGAACAGGACGGCGGCGAGGCCGAGGTACCAGCCGGCACTGATGGTCATGACCGGGCCTCCTCGGTCGAGCTGACGGGATCGGCGGTGACGGCCGGCTCGGCGGACCCGCCCGGTTCGGCGGACCCGCCCGGTTCGGCCACCGGTGCCGGGTCGGCCACCGGTGCCGGGTCGCCGGGCTCGGCCGGCGGTGGGTCGGCGGGCCCGGTCGTCTCGCCGTCGTCCTCCACTGCCGGGTTGGCCGACGCCGGCGGGCGGCGGGCCAGGACCACCGCCCCCACCACGGCGATGACCAGCAGGGCCGCCGTGGCCTCGAAGGGGAACAGGTAGGTGGTGTACACCGAGCGGCCCAGCAGGTAGACGTTGGACTGCCGGCCTCCGTCGATCCCGGCCACGTGCGGGGCCCCGGTGGTCCAGCGGGAGACCTCGCCCAGGAGCAGTACCCCGGTGGTGGACAGCACGATGAGCCCGATGGCCAGCGGCCGCTGACCGCGCAGCGGCTCGGCGGCGATGTTCTCCTCCCGGTCGACGCCCAGGAACATGATGACGAACAGGAACAGCACCACGATGGCGCCGGCGTAGACGATGACTTGCACCGCGGCCAGGAAGGGGTCCCGCTGCAGCACGAACAGAACGGCCACCCCGAACAGGGTCATCACCAGCATCAGGGCCGAGTGGACCGGGTTGCGGGCCACCACCACGCCCACCGCGCCGGACAGGATGATGGCGGCGGCCACCGCGAAGGTCCCCACGTCCACCCACGAGGCGTGACCGGGCCCGGCCGCGGCGGCCAGCACCGCTCCGAGGAGGGCCACGCTCAGGCCTCGTCCGGTTGAGGGATGACCGCCGTCGGCGCCTCGTCTCGTTCGGCGTTCCCGGCCCGCCGGGCGGCGGCGTACTCGGCGTCGGCCCGGTCCCGGTGCTTCTTGCCGGCTCCCGGGGCGAAGCGCTCGGCTTTCTCCAGCATCCGGCCGACGGCCCCCCGCGGCCCGCGCTTGGCGGCGGGCAGGTCGGAGGGGATGAGGTGGCGCTCGAGGGTCTCCCGGAGGGGGAGGCTGCCGGTGGAGGCGTCGTCACGGTGGACCGACTGGCCCGCCTCTGGGGCCCGAACACCGAACCCGAGCTCCCCGGACCACTGCACCTGTCCCTCGAAGGCAGCGGCTCCCGCCGGCGAGGTGGCCCGCATCCAGCCCGAGGTGTGCAGGTCGTCGTCCTCCCGCCAGTCCTCCCACGGCAGGTGCTTGGGCTTGCCGTCGTCGTCGACCAGCAGCTCCGCCTTGGTGTAGATGGCGTCGTTGCGGTTGGTGAAGGAGAACTCCATCAGCTTGGACTCGGTGATGGCCTCGGTGGGACACGCCTCGACGCACAGATCGCAGTGGATGCACCGCAGGAAGTTGATCTCGTAGACGTAGCCGTACCGTTCCCCCGGTGAGACCGGGTGGTCCGGGGGGTTGTCCAACCCGCGCACGTAGATGCAGTCGGCCGGGCACACGCCGGCACACAGCTCGCACCCGATGCACTTCTCCATCCCGTCCTCGTAGCGGTTGAGGACGTGCCGCCCGTGCTGGCGGGGCTGCTTGGGCCGCTTCTCCTCGGGATACTGCCGGGTGACCGGCGGTCGTCCCAGGTGTTCCAGGGTCAGCTTGAAGCCACCGAGGAAATTCTGCCGTTGCCGGGGCGGTTCGGAATCAGCCATCAGTTGTCTCCTTCGGTCGAGGGGGAGACCGGGTCACCGGCAACCGGGCTGGGCTCGGTGGGACGGGACCACAGTCGGACGCCGACCGGGGGCACGATGGCCCGGGTCTCCTCGCGCTCCGATCCGATGGCGAAGGCCCTGGTGATCACGATGGCCGCCGCCACCACGGTGACCGCCATGCCGAGGCCCCACCAGCCGTCGATGACGAACCCGGCCACGATGAGAAGCCAGCCCAGGGACAGGGGGATCAGCTTCTTCCATCCGAGGTCCATCAGCTGGTCGTAGCGGAGTCGGGGCAGGGCGGCCCGCAACCACACGAAGACGAACAGGAAGACGATGGTCTTGCCCAGGAACCACAGGATCGGCCACAGCCAGTAGAGGTGGGGGATGTGTGGGACGGGTCCGTCCGGACCACCGAAGAACAGGGTGACCGTGATGGCCGACATGGTGATGGTGTTCATGAACTCGGCCAGGAAGAACAGGGCGAATCGGATGGACGAGTACTCGGTGACGAAGCCGCCGACCAGTTCGGAGTCCGCCTCCACCAGGTCGAAGGGCGGGCGGTTGGTCTCGGCCACGATGGCGACGAAGAAGATGACGAAGGGCACCACGCCCAACCGGATGACGTTCCACTGCCACAGGTGGCCGGCCTGGGATTCGACGATGGTCCGGGTGGACAGGGCCCCGGTGATCAGCACCACGGTGACCACGGTCATCCCCAGGGCCGCCTCATAGGAGATCATCTGGGCCGAGGCCCGTACCGACCCCAGCAGCGGGTACTTCGAGCCCGACGACCAGCCGGCCAGCATGATGCCGTAGACCCCGATGGACGACATGGCCAGCAGGAAGAGGATCCCCATGGGAGGGTCGGCCAGCTGCAGCTCGAAGGTGTGGCCGGCGATGGTCACCTCGCCGCCGATGGGGACGATGGCGAAGCTCAGGAAGGCCGGGATGATGGTGAGGTAGGGGGCCAGCTTGAACACCAGCCGGTCGGACCGGTCCGGGATCAGGTCCTCCTTGAAGAACAGCTTGATCCCGTCGGCCAGGGTCTGGGCGATGCCGAAGGGCCCGGCCCGGTTGGGGCCGATCCGGCTCTGCATGTCGGAGATGACCTTGCGCTCGAACCAGATCATCAACATGACCGCCACCATCAAGGCGCCGAAGACCACCAGCACCTTGATCAGCACGATGAGGAACACCACCCAGCCCACCCCGTTGCCGTAGAGCGGGTCGCCCTCGGCGAGGAGGGAGTGCAGGACCGGGAGCAGGCCGCTCACGGGGTCTCCACCCGGACCTCCACCACCGGGGCCGAGGCGTCGATCAGCTGGGCCACCGTCCCCTCGTCGAGCGGGACGTTGAAGTCGGCCGCCACCACCTTGCGGGGCAGGGAGTCGTCGGCCACCACGGTCAGGACGGCAGAGGTGGAGTCGGTGCGGATCCGGACCGAGCCGCCCGACGACACCCCGAGCTCGTCGAGGTCCAGTGGGTGGGCCCGGAGCGGGGAGGCCCGGACCAGGGCGGCCAGGGCCGGCACGGCGGCCACCGCGGCTCCCTGGTCGTAGAGGACCCGGGTGGCCACCAGCCGGAACGAGTACCGGTCGTTCGGCACCACGTGGGGCAGATCCAGCTCGATCGGGCCGGTCAGGAGTCCGGGTCGGGACCCGGTGTCGTGGTCCGGCGTCGGGGCGGGGACACCCACGGTGGCGGTCGGGAACCCGGCCAGTCCGGCCCGCGGCGGCGCTCCCTGGCGCTCCACCGACTCCACCCCGGGGACGGCGATGGGGTCGAGGCGCGGCGCCGCGCCGGGACCGGTCAGGGAGACCGGGGTGGCCCCGAGCGGGACGACCACGCCGTCCGCCGCGCCGGGGCCGTCCAGGACGGCGCGGGTGACACCGCGGTAGGCCGGAGCCAGCCGCTCCACCTCGTCCCACACGTCGTGGACCGAGTCGAGGCCGAGGTCGCCGCCGAGATGGGCGGCCAGCTCGGCGGCGATCATCCAGTCCGGCCAGGCCTGGCCGGGCGGCACCAGCTTCTGGCTGAGCCGGCTGATCCGGCCCTCCAGGTTGGTGGTGGTACCCGGGCGCTCGTGGGCCTCGGCCGCGGGCAGGACCACGTCGGCGGCCTCGGTGGCGGAGCCCCGGGCCGAGGCCACGGTCACCACGAACTCGGCCCCGTCCAGGGCCCGGCGGGCCAGGCCGGCGTCGGGGAAGTCGGCGAGGGGATCGGCACCGAGGAGGACCAGCGAACGGACCCGTGGCCCCTCGGCCGGATCCTCGGCCGCCGCGGCCAGGATGCCGGCGGCGTCGCGGCCCCGCTGCCCGGGGACCGAACCCCAGGCCCCGGTGAACCACTCCCGGCCCTGGTCCAGGTCGACCCGGCCGGGCAACATCCCGGGGGCCAGGCCCATGTCCAGGGCCCCGTGCACGTTGCCCCGGCGGAGGGCCGACAGGAAGCGGGCGTTGGGCAGGGCCCGGGCCAGACGCTGGGCCGCCTCGGCCACCAGTGCGCCGTGCTCGGCCAGGGACGGCCGCCCCAGGACCACCACCACGGATCCCGCCCCGACCAGCGGGCGGGCCCGGGCCAGAGCATCGGCGTCGGTCCCCGCCGGCGGGTCCGAGGCCGGGTCGACCAACGCCGCCACCAGGTCGGCGGCCTCGGCGGGACGGTAGCGGAGGGAGGCGGTGGAGTACCGGGTCAAGGCGGTGGCCGACGGCGAGAGCTCGACCAGGTCCACCGCACCGTCCGTGACGGCCGCCCGCAGCCGGAGGAACAGGATCGGGACCTCCTCGCGGAGGTCCCCGCAGAGGGTGATCACGGTGTCGGCCGCGGCCGCCTGGTCGACTGTGGCCCGCGGCAAGCCCAGCACCACCCCGGCGGGAAGGCCGTCGCCCAGCTGGGCATCCACCGAGTCGGTACCCAGCACCCCCTTGGCCAGCCGGGCCCAGGCGTACGCCCCCTCATTGGTCAGACGGGCCCCGCCCACGACCCCCACCGACTCCGGCCCACCGGTCTCGACCGCCCGGGTGAGCCCGTCGGCCACCGCGCCGAGCGCCTCGTGCCAGGAGACGGGAACCAACGCCCCGTCCTTGCGCACCAGGGGCTCGGTGAGGCGACCCTCGCTGTGCAGCGCCTCGAAGGCGAACCGGCCCTTGTCGCAGAGCCAACCGTGGTTGACCGGGTCGGCATCGATGCCCAGGAGGCGGGTCACCCGGTTGGACGACGACTGCACCGCCACCCGGCACCCCACCGAGCAGGTGGTGCAGGTGGACTCGACCTGGTCCAGGTCCCAGGGCCGGGCCGCGAACCGGTAGGGCGCCGCGGTCAGGGCCCCGACCGGGCAGATCTGGACGGTGTTGCCGGAGAAGTAGGAGGTGAAGGGGAGCTCGGGGAAGGTGTTGACCTCGAGCAGCTCACCGCGGCCGATGAAGTCGATCTGGGCCTCGCCGGCCACCTCGTCGGCGAACCGGGTGCACCGGCTGCACTGGATGCAGCGCTCGCGGTCCAACAGCACCAGCTCCGAGATGGCGATGGGCTTCTCGAAGTGGCGCTTCTCCTCCACGAACCGGGTCTCCCCCGGGCCGTAGGCCAGCGTCTGGTCCTGCAGGGGGCACTCCCCTCCCTTGTCGCAGACCGGACAGTCGAGGGGGTGGTTGATGAGGAGGAACTCGAGCACGCCGTCCTGGGCCTTCTTGACCTTGTCGGAGTCGGTCACCACCTCGGCGCCCGCCTGGACCTCGATGAAGCAGCTGGGCTGCAGGGAGGCGCCCCGCGGGCCGCTCACCTCGACCAGGCACATCCGGCACACCCCGACCGACTTCATGCGGGGGTGGTAGCAGAACCGGGGGATGAAGGTCCCAGCCTTCTCGGCCGCGGCGATGAGCATCGAACCCTTGTCGGCGGTGACCTCCCGGCCGTCGAGGGTGAAGGTCACCTGTTCCACCGGTGGGGTTGCCGCCTCGGAGGCCACCGAATGCCCACCGCTGGCCACACTCACCGTCGTCGTCCCCGTCGGCGGGGGGGTCGGCTCAGGCATAGGGACAGCCGCCTTCCTTGATGTGCACCAGGAACTCGTCGCGGAACATCTCGATGGCCGAGCCGATCGAGGACGGAATGGACGGGCCGAGCACGCAGATGGTGGTCTGCTGGGGTGGCCAGGTCAGGCCGGGGGCGATGTTGTCACACGCGTCGAGCAGCAGGTCGAGGTCTTCCTCCCGGCCCTCGCCCCCTTCGATTCGCTCCATGATCTTTTGGAGCCAGCCGGCGCCCTCCCGACACGGGGTGCACTGGCCGCACGACTCCCGGGAGAAGAACTTGGTGATCCGCCAGGCCGCCCGCACGGCACAGGTGTGGTCGTCCATGACCACGATGGAGCCGGAACCGAGCATGGAACCGGCCGCGGCCACCTCGTCCTGGCCCAGTGGGAGGTCGATCTGGTCGGGACCGAACCACGGGGCCGACACCCCGCCGGGGATGAACGCCTTCAAGGCCCTGCCGTGGGGGATCCCGCCCCCGAGCACCGGGGCGTTGATCAGGTCGTTGAAGGTGGTCTTGACCATCTCCAGCTCGTAGACGCCGGGATTGTTGACGTGGCCGGCCAGGGCGAAGAGCCGGGTCCCGCTCGAACGGCCCTCCCCCAGGGCGGCGAAGGCGGCGCCCCCGTGGATCACGATCCAGGGAAGGTTGGACATGGTCTCCACGTTGTTCACCACGGTTGGCTCGCCGTAGAGGCCGATGGCGGCGGGGAAGTAGGGGGGCTTGATGCGGGGGAAGCCCCGCTTGCCCTCCAGCGACTCGAGCAGGGCGGTCTCCTCCCCGCAGATGTAGGCGCCCGCCCCGGGGTGGACCACCACGTCGACCGAGAACCCGGATCCGAAGATGTCCGCCCCGACCGCCCCGTGGGCGTAGGCGTCGTTGAGGGCGGCCTGGACCCGCTCGAGGCCGAGGGCGAACTCGCCCCGGACGAAGACGAACACCCGGGTGACCTGCAGGGCGTAGGCCGCGATGACGACGCCTTCGATCAACTGGTGGGGGTCCCGCTCCACCAGCAGATGGTCCTTGAAGGTGGCCGGCTCGCTCTCGTCCCCGTTGACCACCAGGTAGGTCACCGGGTTCTTGCGCAACATGGCCCACTTGCGGCCGGCCGGGAAGCCGGCCCCACCCCGACCCAGCAGGCTGGCCGTGTCCACCTCGGCGGCCACCGCCTCGGGCGTCATGGTCAGGGCCTTGCGGAGGCCCTGGTAGCCGCCGGTGGCCAGGTACCGCTCCAGGGTGTGGGAGTCGTCGTAGCCCAGCCGGCTGGTGACGATCTTGGGCGGATCGGTGATGGCCACTAGCCGGCCCCTCCCCCGGCGCCGCCGGCGGCGGCCTTGGCCGCCTCGGCCTCGGCGGCCCGGCGGGCCTGGACCTCGGCCATGGCGGCCCGCTCCTCGGCCACCCGGCTCGGATCGGCCTCCAATCCGTTGGCCCGGGACACCCGGTTGAGGGTGCCGTGGCTCGGGATGTCGGCGGACCGGGCCCCGGACCGCAGGTCGGCCACCAGGGTGTCGAAGGACCCCGGGGTCTGGGCCCCCACGAAGCGGTGGTTGACCTGGACGCAGGGGACCCGATCGCAGTCGGCCAGGCACTCGGCCTCCTCCAGGGTGATCACCCCGTCGGCGGTGGTGCCCCCGGTGTTGATCCCGAGCGAGGCCTCGGCATGCTCCAACAGCTCGGCCGCCCCGCCCAACAGGCAGGCGATGTTGGTGCACACTGCCACCACGTGGGTGCCCACCGGCTCGGTGTGGAGCATGTCGTAGAAGGAGGCGGTGCCGAACACCTCGGCGGGCGTCACCCCGACCAGAGCCGCGATGTCCCCCATGGCCTCGGGGGTGAGCCACCCGTCCTGCTCCTGGGCCAGGTGGCAGAGGGGGATGAGGGCCGAGCGGGCCTCGGGGTAGAGAGCGATGAGCTCGCGGGCCCGGGCCAGCCGGTCGGGCGTCAGGTGGCTCGGCTGGACGGAACCGTGCCGGGCGATGCGGCGGGGCGCGGCGACCGGAGTGGTACCGACCGGGTCGCTCACCGGTCCACCTCCCCCATCACCGGGTCGACCGAGGAGCAGACGGCCACGGCGTCGGCCAGCAGGCCGCCGCGCATCATGAGGGGCAGCCCCTGGAGATTCACGAAACTGGGCCCCCGGATGTGCATGCGGTAGGGCTTGGGCGAACCGTCGGAAACCAGGTAGCAGCCCAGCTCGCCCCGGGGCGACTCGACGGCCACGTAGACCTCGCCCTCGGGCACCTTGAAGCCCTCGGTGAACACCTTGAAGTGATGGATGAGGGCCTCCATCGACTCGTCGATCCGGCCACGGGGCGGCGGGGTCACCTTCTTGTCCTGCACCCGGTAGTCGCCGGCCGGCATCTTCTCCACGATCTGACGGATGATCCGGATCGACTCGCGGATCTCGTTGAGGCGGATGGAGTACCGGTCGAAGTTGTCCCCGTAGGTCCCGACGATGACGTCGAACTCCACCTCCTCGTAGCGCAGGTAGGGCAGGGACCGGCGCAGATCCCAGGGCACGCCGGTGGAGCGCAGGATGGGGCCGGTGAGGGAGAGGGCCAGCGCCTCCTCGGCGCTGAGGCCACCGATTCCCTCCGAGCGGCGGCGGAACACCGGCTGGCCGGTGAGCAGCTCGTCGTACTCGTCGGTGCGGGGCAGCACGGTGTCGCAGATGATCGAGACGTCGTCCTCCCATCCGTCGGGGAGGTCGGCGGCGGTGCCGCCGGGTCGGATGAAGTTGTGGTTCATCCGCAGTCCGGTGGTCTTCTCGAAGAAGGCCAGGATCATCTCGCGCTCACGGAAGCCGTAGATCATCATCGAGGTCGACCCGATGTCCATCCCGTTGGTGGCCATCCACATCAGATGGGACGAGACCCGGTTGAGCTCGACCAGCAGCATCCGGATCCAGTCGGAACGCGGCGGCATCTCCACGCCGAGCAGCGCCTCCACGGCCAGGGACAGCACCAGCTCGTTGTGGAGCGGGGCCAGGTAGTCCATCCGGGTCACGTTGGTCGACCCCTGGACGTAGGTCAGCTCCTCGGCCGTCTTCTCCATGCCGGTGTGGAGGTAGCCGACGACCGGCTTGGTCCGCAGCACGGTCTCCCCGTCCAGCTCCAGCATCAGGCGCAGCACCCCGTGGGTCGAGGGGTGCTGTGGTCCCATGTTGATGATCATGGTCTCGTCGTCGGACCGTTCGATGTCGATGTCCGACGGGTCGACGGCCACGCCCTCGGGGAGCCGGAGGACCGCGCCCACCTCGCGTCGCAGCTCGCCGGGATCGGTCTCCGAGCGCCGACCGAGCTCCTGGGATCCCTCGGAGGTCTCGGCCTTCAGGCCGGCCACCTCGCCGTCGACGTCGGGGGCCAGGTAGCTGTCCCCCGTCAGGGGCGGGTCGAGCACGGTGTCGGGGCGGGGTCGGTCGACCCCGGCGCCCTCGCCCGGGGAGGTCGCCGTCACGTCGCTCATCTCGGGCCCGGAGCTTCTTTGAACTGGACCGGTACCCGGCCCACGCCGTAGTCCTTCCGGAGCGGGTGGCCCTCCCAGTCCTCGGGCATGAGGATCCGGGTCATGTCGGGATGACCGGTGAACACCACGCCGAACAGGTCGAACGCCTCACGCTCCATGGCCTCGACCCCGGGGTACAGGTCGAAGAGGCTGGGGATCTCGGCCTCGGACTCGGGTACCTGGACCCGGACCCGGACCCGCCGGGCCCGGCTCAGGGAGAGCAGGCCGACCACCACCTCGAACCGCTCGGGCCCCACCCCCTCGGGCAGCCGCCGGCCCGGGTGGGCCAGGTAGTCGACGGCGCACAGGTCAGCGCACATCTCGAACCCGTCGTCCTTCAGCCCCCCCACCACGGCCAGATACTGCTGACGGGTCGGGAACACCACCTCCTGGTGCGGTCGGCCCGGCGTGCGGGACGCACCGCCCCCGCTCCGGCTCGCCGCCGACGGCTCCTGGACCACGGGCTCCGGGCTCACAGGGGCTCGCCCACGCTTCGGGCGATGACCGGGTTGCGCTTGGGCGTGCCGAGATGCACGGCGTCGGGCCGGTCGGGGGTCCACCCGGAGGTGGACTCGTCGCCGTGGGTGCGGGCGTCGTCGGTGTCGGCCCCCTCGTCCTCGGCCAGGGTCTCCCCCGCCGGTCCGTCCACCGCGGGCCGGGGCTCGACCGGCCGGCGGTGGGTGATCTCGTTGGTCCGCACCTTCTCGTGGAGGGTGAGGATGGCGTGCATGAGCGTCTCGGGAGTCGGAGGGCATCCCGGGGCGTAGACATCGACGGGGACGATCTGGTCCACGCCCTGGACGATGGCGTAGTTGTTGAACATGCCTCCGGTGCTGGCGCACACGCCCATGGAGAGGACCCACTTGGGCTCCATCATCTGGTCGTAGACCTGACGGAGGACCGGGGCCATCTTCTGGGAGACCCGGCCGGCCACGATCATGAGATCGGCCTGCCGGGGCGAGGCCCGGAACACCTCCATCCCGAAGCGGGCCAGGTCGAAGTCGGCAGCCCCCACCGACATCATCTCGATGGCGCAGCAGGCCAGCCCGAAGGTGGCCGGCCACATGGAGTAGGTCCGGGCCCATTTGACCAGGTCCTCCAAGCGACCGGTGAGGAAATTGTGCTGCAGGTCCTCGAGACCCATGGGGAGCCGCCTCTCTCGATCTACGCGGCGCGACCGGGACCGCTCGGAGCGCTGTCCGGGTCTCCGGTGGTCGGGGCGTCTGGTCCGGTGGGATTGGCGGGCGAGGTGATCCCCACCCGTCGGGTCGAACCGCCGGGACCCCCCGGTCCGGCGCCGATGCGAGCGATGGTCGACTCCGAGGTGCGCGACGGCAGGGCGCCCGTCAGGTGCTTGGCCGGGCCCCAGCTGAGCGCCCCGTTGCTCACCAGGAAGAGGAAGGAGATGAAGACGACCACGGCGAAGACCACCACTTCGACCAGGCCGAAGCTGCCCAGCTGGCGGAAGATGACCGCCCACGGATAGAGGAAGACGATCTCGATGTCGAAGATGATGAAGATCATGGCCACCAGGTAGAAGCGGACCGGGAACCGGGTGGGGGGCTCGATCGCCGGGACGATCCCGCACTCGTAGGGTGCGGTCTTGGCGGCGGTGGGCCGCTTCGTCGGGGCCATCAGGGCCGAGGCCACGAAGGACAGTGCGGCGAACAGGAAGCCCAGGATGAGGAGGATCAGTATTGGCAGGTAATCGTCCACAGGAACTTGTTTTTACCACGCACCCCTTCGTCCAAGCACATCGGTGGGACCCGGCCAGGGGATCCGGATTCCGGTGCCCTCCGGGCGTGCCGTCCGGGCCCGCACGCCCCTACCATTGGGGATCGTGAGCCCCCCCCTCCCCCCTGTGTCCGCGGCCGGCGAGAGCGACCACCCCGAGTCGTCCCGGACCGGCCCGGGGGGCCCGGACGGCTCCGGGCACGTCCACGACGTCCTGGTCGTCGGCGGCGGGCCGGCCGGGTCGTCGTGCGCCTACTGGCTGGCCGAGGCGGGTTGGGACGTGGCCGTGGTGGAGAAGAAGGTCTTCCCCCGCGAGAAGACCTGCGGCGACGGGCTCACCCCGCGTTCGGTGCGTCAGATCGCCGACATGGGGATCGAGGGGACCCTGACCGGCGCCCACCGGTACACCGGGCTCCGGGCCCACGCCTTCGGTCGGGTGCTGGACCTCCCGTGGCCGGAACACCCGAGCTTCCCCAACTACGGCTACACCCTGACCCGCCACGATCTCGACGCCATCGTGAACGAGCGCGCCGTCAAGGCCGGAGCCTCCGTCTGGCAGGGCACCGAGGCCCTCGAGCCCATCCTCGACGGATCCGCCCCGGCCCAGGGCCCGGAGGGCACCGCTTTGCCCTCCTGCGTGGGAGCGGTGGTGACGGAGAAGTCGACCGGAACCACCCGCTCCGTCCGGGCCCGGTACGTGGTGGTGGCCGACGGGGCCAACTCCAGGTTCGGCCGGGCCCTGGGCACGGTCCGGAACCGCGACCTGCCCATGGGCATGGCCCTGCGGGGCTACTACACCTCCCCGGGCCACGACCAGCCGTTCATCGAGTCCCACCTGGACATCCGGGACGGCGACGGTGGGGTGGTCCCCGGCTACGGCTGGATCTTCCCGCTGGGCGACGGGCGGGTGAACGTGGGGGTGGGACTCCTCTCCACCGACAAGCGGTGGAAGGGCGTCAACACGTCGACCCTCATGGAGCACTTCGTGGCCTACGCCCCCGACGGAGTGGGAGCTGGGCCCGGCCACCGCACTCGGCACCCCCACCGGGGGAAAGCTGCCCATGGGCCTGGCCGTCGGTCCGCGGGTCGGGGCCACCACCCTGGTGGTGGGCGACGCCGGCGGATCGATCAACCCGTTCAACGGCGAGGGCATCGCCTATGGATACGAGAGCGGCCGGCTGGCGGCGGCGTCGCTCGGCGAGGCACTGCGCGGGGACGGGGTGGAGGCCCTGTACCGGTACGAGTCCCGCTTGGAGGACGCCTACGGCCTCTACTACCGGGTGGCCCGGGCCTTCGTCCGGGTCATCAGCCGTCCGGAGTTGATGCAGCTGTGCGTGGGGGCGGGCATCCACTCCGAGCCCTTGATGAGCTGGATCCTGCGCATCATGGCCAACCTGCTCCGGCCCGACGAGACCGGGCCGGCCGAGGCCGCCTACCGGGCATTGGCCGCCATCGCCCGGATGACGCCGGAGGCCGCCTGACCGTCCGATGCCGCGGGCCCGGTGCGGGAACCGGCCACCGTGTCGGGCCCGGCCGGGTCCCTACCTGTTGACTCCCTACCTGTTGCCTTCCTGCTGGTTGACTCCTGGTGGTTGACTCGCTACTTGTTGGCGGCCAGCCCCACCCGGCCGGCGACGGCGTTGTAGGCCGGGGTGAAGGCGTCGGAGGGCACCGCGGCCCCGCCGGTGGTGGGCTCGAGGGTGGACTGGATCCGGCCCCCGATCATGAAGGCCTGGCCGATCACCTCGCTCCCCTGGTTGGGGATGGTCAGCGTGGTCAGGTAGGCGAAGGTCTGGACCCCGGACGGCGAGGCCAGCGAGACCGGCTCCACCGTGGCGGTGGCGCCGGGCACCGCGGCCGACACCACCGACGACTGGTAGGCCGTGTAGCACGCCACGAAGTTGGCGTTGGTGAAGGGGACGGCCAGGGCCTTGGCCTGCGCCGTCGTGACCATGACCCGGGTGGTCGAGTACATCCGGACGGTCGGATCCGAGGGGCTCTGGAACACGGGGGAGGTGGCCGCTCCCGACTGGCCCGGCAGCACCGTCCCGGCGAACAGGCCCGAGACGGTGGACGTGGGCACGCCGAGGCATTGGCCCAGGGACCGCTGGGCCTGGGCCTGGGCGGCGGCCGGAGCGATCGGTGGGCGGGCGGGCTGTCCCGCCGCGGTGCTCGGGGCCCATCCGCTCGGCAGATCGTTCTGGTGCAGGTTGATGGTGGCGGCCAGGGCGGCGTCCGCCGCCGCCGCCGACAGCCCCGGCGAGCTGGTGGCGGTGGTGGTGTTGTTGTTGTCCATCTTCTTGACCACGAAGTAGGCGATGGCCCCCACCACGACCACCAGTGCCACCAGCAGCAGGGCGAGCAGCCTGTTGTTCCGGGAGGGCGGCTTTCCCTCGGGCGCTTCGGCGCCGTAGAGGGCGCCCGGGTCGCCGGGAGGTGGACTGCCGGCGATGGTGTCGAACTGGGAGGTGGTGGGGTTCGGCGCCGCCGGTGCCCCGTAGGCGGAGGTGGTCGGGGCGGGGGCGGGCGGGGAAGCGGCCTCCGCTCCGCCCACGGCGACGGCGCCCAAGGCGGCGGCCTTGGCCGCCTTGTCGGCCTTGCGCTTCGCCCGTCCCCTGGTCGGGGCGGCCAGCTCGGGCCCGGCGGCGGCGGGGGGCGGTCCTTCCCACAGGGCGTCACCGGTGACCGGGTCCACCGGCGGCTTCCAGACCACCGGACCCCCGGGGTCGGGTGGCGGGGGTGGGAGGGTGGTCTGGGTCAGGCGCACCGGATCGCGGGGCGGCTCGTAGGGTGGCTTCGACGGGTCGAACGCCGCCGGCGGCTCGGCGGTCGGGGCGTCCTTCGACTTGCGCCGGCGACCCGACTTCTTGGCCGGAGGGGCGATGGTGGCATCCGGCGACGGCCCGCCCCAGGACGAACCGTCGGCCAGCGGTTCGGGGGTCGTCCAGCCGGTGGCGTCCCCCATCCCGGGCGGGGGCGGCGGCGAACCGGCCGGCGCCGGGGTGTGCGGTGCGCCTCCCGCCATGGGTGGTGGCGGCGGGGGCGGGGCCCCGCCGGGCGAGGGTGCCGCTGGTGGTGCCGCCGGTGCCGCCGGCGGCGGCGGTGGCGGCGGTGGGGGCGCCTGGTCCACGGGAGCCCCGGCGATCGGACCCGGTGACCCGACCGCGACGCCGGCGGCGGCTCCCATGGCGGCACCGGCGACGGCTGCCCCGGCGGTGGCCGCAGCCGGGTACGACGGCTGGGCGGAGGCGGGCGGAGGCGGTGGGACGGTTCCGTTGGCCGGGGCGGTGCGTTCGGCGGGCGCCCCCTGTCCGTTGGAGCCGTTGGCCACCGGCGCCGGGGTGGCGCCCTTGTAGCGGGCCAGCCAGTGGGGGAGGGCCTGGTCGAGGTAGGCCGCCTGGCCCGGGGTCACGGTCTCGGTCGGGAACAGGAAGCGGATGGATTGTCCGCCCGAGGTCAGCTCCATGACGGCGGCGTTCCGCCCGTCGGGGAGCACGACCTTCTCCCGGCACGTGGCCGAGTCCAGCCCGGACCACACCAGGAGCCGCTCGATCTGGGGCTGGGGACCCTGGACGGTGATGCCGGCCGTGGTGAACAGCAGGCTGAGTCCCTCGGTGGTCTTGGTCCCCCGCTCGACATCGCCAGCCAGGGCGACGCCGCCGAGCTGCATACCCTCGGGAGGGAGTTCCGTAATTCCGACGGTCATGGACTTCTCCTCATGAATGCCGAGGGCTCTCCCCGTCTCGATGCATCAGTGCTGCCATCCTGCCGTCGCCGGCCCCCGGTAGCAAGGATTTCCCGGCACAATTGCAGGTGGGCCCGGTGCGGCTGATCGGTGACCGCACGCGGCAGGCGTCGCGTCGCCCCATTGTTACCCAGGTCCCGGCCGGAGGGGAAGCAGGGCACCGATCAGACCACCGAGCTCTTTCCCCCGGAGGCCACCCGTTGCTCGAAGGTGGAGAAGGAGGCCAACATGTCCGGGATCGTGCCTCCGATGGCGAAGACCTGCAGACCGGCCTCGACGCGCTCGGGATCCGAGGGAGATCGACTCCACCTGGACCGGGACGCTCACCTCACCGGCCTTGACGGTGAACGCCATCAGCAGTCCGGAAAGCTCGACTCCGGTGGCATCGGGCAGTCGTAGGGCGGAGACGGTGACCGGTCCTGGTTGCTCGGTCGCCCCGGAGGTCTGGTCCACTCCCAGTTGGAGCTCGGCGGCCGACGCCGTGGCCACGCACTGCGGATACCTCGGGCTGTGGAAGAGGGCGAAGTCAGCCTGCTCGTCGTGGTGGCTGTGAACCACGGCGGCGGCCGTCTGGAGCTCCACCGCGGACCCGTTGGACACCGACGCGGTGGGCGCGATGAAGATGGGCGACGCCGCCTGCGCCGTCTGATCGGGGGCCCGGCCACCGAGGACCGTGGCCGCCTGGTCCTTGGTGATGCCCATGCACCGGGCCAGGGCCAGGGTGATGCGGTCCTGACCCCGCTGCACGGCCGGCGAGTTGGCCCCGGCCCCGCCATCCGTGGCCACCCGCCACCCCGGGGGGAGATCGGCCTTGGTCAGCATCAGCTCCCGGGCCAGACCCAGATCGGCCGGGGGGGAGGGGACGGTGGCGACCTCGGGGCCGTGCTTGGTGGAGGTGAGGGACAGCCCGACGGCCAGGCCGATGCCGGTGACCAGCAGGCAGAGGGCCACCACCAGGGTGACCGTCCGCCGGGCGCGCTTCGAGCGGGTCCGGGCCACCGGCGCCCCATCGGGTCCGTAGGGACCGACGGTGTACGGGACCGGCTGGGGCCGGCCCGACGGGTGCGGGGCGGTTGCCGGGGCAACGTCAGGCGGGCCCGGCGCGGGGGGTGGCGGCCAGGCCCCCTGGCCGTCCGGCCCCGGTGGCTGGACAGCCGGTGGTGGGAGCCGCGGTGGTGGCGGCGCCCAGTCGGGGACCACCGCGGGTCGCACCGTCTCGGGCGGGGTGGACAGGCCCGCCCACCGGGCCGCCTGCGACTCCAGTGCGGCGATCACCACCGGCAGGGGGTGTGCCGACCGCACCACGTAGCCGGCCGGGCCGGCGCTCGACGCCAGCTGGAAGGGGGTTTCGACCTCCCCGTCGGGGCCGACGACCGCGGCGCCGAAGGTGACTCCGACCACGTCGGACCACGGAACGAAGGCGTGGCGGCGGCGCTCCGGCCCGGAGATGGCGATCCCCCGCTCGTCGAAGACGAAGGTCATGCCCCGACGGCCGGGTGGCCCGTCGTCTCCCCCGCCGGACTGGTCCACCTCCTCGAACCGGAAGGTGTCGGCCTCCGGTACGGACCAAGGACCCACCGGCCCACGCTGGTCCCCCGAGGGTCGCGGCTGCCCGGAGGGGTCGTCCGGGTCCGCCTCGGTGATCATGGCTCCGGCGTCCGTTCCCACGTCGTCCACGGCAGGCGCTCCCTACGTCCGGTTCGATCCCGAGGCCACGTCGGCCATGGCCGCCGCCGCCACATCGAGGGCGTGCTCCAGCTCGGCCTCGCCGTGGACCATAGAGGGGAATCCCAC
Source organism: uncultured Acidimicrobiaceae bacterium (assembly GCA_963833585.1). Classification (GTDB taxonomy): domain Bacteria; phylum Actinomycetota; class Acidimicrobiia; order Acidimicrobiales; family RAAP-2; genus Bog-756. The sequence goes on from CAWHYF010000006.1 coordinate 451,425, forward strand.
CTCGTAGGGGCCGGGGGCGAGCGCCACGCCCCGGTCGAGCATGCCCCGGAACAGGCGGGCGTACAGGCCGGTCGAGGCCGAGGCCGAGGCGCCGTCGTACCCGGTGACCGGGTCGGCGCCGACCGGAACGAAGAACACGCCGAATAGCGGGCCGACCACGGGGACCCGGGCCTCGAGCTCCCGCCCCTCGGCGTCCACCGTCCCCTCCTTGGCCAGCGCGGCGGAGAGCTCCTCGGCCAGCACCGACCCGAACCGGCCCACCCGCTCGGAGAGGGCGGCGTACGACGGGGCGTCCAGCGCCGTCAGCACGGCCAAGCCGGCGGCGGTGGCCAACGGGTTCCCCGACAGCGTGCCGGCCTGGTACACCGGACCCTCGGGAGCCAGCCAGGCCAGCAGGTCGGCCCGTCCTCCGAACGCCCCCACGGGCAGTCCGCCCCCGATGACCTTCCCGAAGCACCACAGGTCCGGTCGGACCCCCGACCATCCGGACGCTCCGGCGGCGCCCAGCCGGAACCCGGTGATGACCTCGTCGAAGATCAACAGGGCGCCGACGGCGTCACACGCCGCCCGGAGGCCGGTGAGGAACCCCTCGGTCGGGGTCACCAGCCCCATGTTGGCGGCCACCGGTTCGACGATCACACAGGCCACCCCGTCGTCGAGCTCGGGGACCCGGTTGTAGGGAGCCACCACCGTCTCGGCCACCGCTCGGGCCGGCACGCCGGCCGAGTCGGGCAGGCCGAGGGTGGCCACCCCACTGCCCCCGCCCGCCAGCAGACCGTCGGAGTGGCCGTGGTAGCAGCCGGCGAACTTCACGATGCGGTCCCGTCCGGTGGCGCCCCGGGCCACCCGGATGGCGCTCATGGCCGCCTCGGTCCCCGACGACACCAGCCGGACCTGCTCACAGCCGGGCACCCGCCCACAGATGGCCTCGGCCAGGAGCACCTCGCCCTCGGTGGGGGCCCCGAAGGTGGTACCCCGCCCGGCGGCATCGGTCACCGCCCGCACCACCCGCTCATCGGCATGACCGAGTATGGAGGCACCGTAGGACTGCACGAAGTCGAGGAGCCGGTTCCCGTCGGCGTCCCAGACGTAGGCGCCCTGCCCCCGGGCCACGAAGTAGGGGTGGCCGCCCACCGAGCGGAACGAGCGCACCGGCGAGTTCACGCCGCCGGGGATGACCCGGGCCGCCCGCTCGAACAGCGCCGCCGATGCGTCCCGCTCAACCACCGATGACCTCGGCCAGCTCGCCGGCGAAGTAGGTGAGGATGAAGTCGGCTCCGGCCCGCTTGACCGCGGTCAGCTGCTCCAGCGCCACTGCCGGCCCATCGACCCACCCGCGCTCGGCCGCCGCCTTGACCATGGCGTACTCCCCGCTCACGTGGTAGGCGGCCAGCGGCACGTCGACGGTCGCCCGGACGTCGGCGATGACGTCGAGGTAGGTCAGGGCCGGCTTGACCATGACCATGTCGGCCCCTTCGGCCACGTCCAGGGCCACTTCGACCCGCGCTTCGCGACGGTTGCCGGGATCCTGCTGATAGGCCCGGCGGTCACCACCGTCGGCGATGGTGACCGTGGCGGCGTCCCGGAACGGTCCGTACAGGGACGAGGCATACTTGGCCGCGTAGGCCAGGATGGCTGCGCCGGGGAAGCCGGCGGCATCCAGGCCGGCCCGCACCGCCGCCACCTGGCCGTCCATCATCCCGCTGGGCGCGATCACATCTGCCCCCGCCGCGGCCTGGACCACCGCCACCTCGGCGTAGAGGGGCAGGGTGGCGTCGTTGTCGACGGTCCCCGTGGTCGGGTCGACCACCCCGCAGTGCCCGTGGTCGGTGAACTCGTCGAGGCAGCAGTCGGCCATCAACACCATCGAGTCGCCCACCGCGTCCCGGGCCGCGGCCAGGGCCCGCTGGGTGATGCCGTCGGGACGACGGGCCTGGGTGCCGGTGGCGTCCTTGTCCTCCGGCCGTGGCAGTCCGAAGAGGATGACGCCGGGGATGCCCAGGGCGCCCAGCCGCTTGACCTCGTGGGCCAGCGACTCCACGGTGTGCTGGGCCACCCCGGGGAGCGAGGTCACCGGTCGGGGTTCGGGCAAGCCGTCGGCCACGAAGAGCGGAGCCACCAGATCGTCGACCGAGAGCCGCGTCTCGGTCACCAGGCGGCGCATGGCCGCGCTGGACCGGAGGCGCCGGGGACGGGTGGCGGGATAGCCCGGAGGGGAGGCCCTCGATCCGCCGGGAGGTGGGGGGAGGTTCATCGGCACTGCGCCCACACTACGGCAGGAGGTCGCCCCGAGTCCCGGGGCCGGAGCCCCCGGGCCGCGCCTGTCGCCGTCGCTACTGCGGTCGGCGTCGCGGCCGTGCCGGCCCGCGGGGCGAGGACCGACCGCCGGCAGGCAGGTCCGACCGATTGCCCAGCACCGCCACCACCGCCTCCACCAAGCCGTCGATGGTGTGGGGGTCGGCCTCGGCGGCCACGTCCAGTCCGGCGGATCGGGCCGAACCGGTGGTCACCGGGCCGATGGTCACCACCACGGGGGGCACCCCGACGTCGCGGAGCAGCTCGAGGGCCCGCCGCACGGTCGACGACGAGGTGAAGGCCACCCCGTCGGCCTGCCCGGCGGCGAGTACGGCCTCCGGCGAGGGGTCCCCGGCCACCGTCCGGTAGGCCACCACCTCGTCCACCCGCCAGCCCTTGGCCCGGAGCCCGTCGGCCAGGGCCCCCCGCACCGTCTCCGCCCGTGGGAACAGCACCGTCGCCGTCGGTTCCGGAGCAGTAGCCGTGGCGGCATCTGCTGCCGACCCGGACGCCCGGACGGGGAACGCCTCGACCAGCGCCTCGGCCACCGACGCCGTCGGCACCAGGTCGACGGGAAGACCGGCCCGCTCCATGGCCCGGGCGGTTCCCGGCCCGACCGCCGCCCAACGCACCCACCCGGGGCCGGCCCGGCCGCCCATCGCCTCCACCAGTCGGCCCACCGCGTTGGGCGAGGTGAGCACCACCCAGCGGTACTCCCCCGCCACCAGACGTCGGGCCGCCCCGGCGAGGCCCTTCCCGCCGTCGGCCGGCGCCTCGATGGTGATGACCGGGAGCTCGACCACATCGGCGCCCAGGGTGGTGAGGCGGTCGGCCAGCCCGGAGGCCTGGGCGCGGCTGCGGGTGACCACCACCGTCCGGCCGGCCAGGGGCGGTCCGGTCAAGTCGGGGGCTGCCCGATCGGGACCAGCACATCCAGCTCGGCCACCGGCCCCACCACGATGACCGACGGGGCAGGCAGGTCGACCGAGGGGAGCTCGCGCAGCGTGGTGCGGACCACCTGCTGACGGGCGGTGGTGGCCCAGTAGACCACCGCCACCGGCGTCGTGGCCCGACGACCGGCCCGGACCAGTTCATCGGCGATCCGGGCCCGCTCGGACATTCCCATGAGGATGACCAGGGTGCCGCCGGCCCGACCCAGGGACTGCCAGTCGACGCCGCCCGGGGCCGAGGCGTCCCCGACGTGGCCGGTGACCACACTCACCGAGGTGGCCAACCCCCGGTGGGTCACCGGAATGCCGGCGGCGGCGGGAGCGGCGAAGGCCGCGCTGACCCCCGGCACCACCTCGAACTCGATCCCGGCGTGGCGCAGTGCCTCCGCCTCCTCGCCCCCGCGTCCGAACACGAAGGGGTCCCCCCCTTCAGTCGCACGACCTCCCGGCCGGACCGACCCAGCTCGACGAGCTGGAGGTTGATCTCGGCCTGGGTCCTGGTCGCTCCCGGCGCCTTGCCCACGTCGATCAGTTCGGCGCCCGGCGGCGCCAGGTCGAGCAGCTCGTCGGCGATCAGGCGGTCGTGGACCACGACCTCGGCCCGGCCCAGCAGCTCGGCCCCACGACGGGTGAGCAGACCGGGGTCGCCGGGGCCCGCGCCCACCAGCGAGACCGTCACCACCGCGCCCCTTCGGTACCCGAGGTGGAGGGCAACCAGTCGCCGAGATCCCGGCCTCCGGCTTCGTCCAGAAGGTAGCGGGCAACCGACCGGCCGAGCTCCTCGGGCACCGGCCCGGACGCCGTGTGGCGCACCACCACCACCCCGTCGGCTGAGGCCATCATCCCGGTCAGCCGGAGATCTTGGGACCCGTCCCGAGCCCAGCGGGCGTGGGCCCCGACCGGGAGGGTGCATCCGCCGCCCAGCTCGGCCAGGAAGGCCCGCTCGGCCGTCACCGGCGCACCCACTCGCCGGTCGTGGATCCTCTCCAACACCGAGCGGGCGAGGGAGTCGTCGATCCGGCACTCCACCGCCAGGGCCCCTTGGCCCACCTGGGGCAGCATGAGGTCCGGATCGAGCACCTCGATGGTCACGCCCTCGGGCGGGGTCCACCCGAGTCGGTCGACGGCCGCCTTGGCCACCACCACCGCGGCCACCTCACCGACGCCGACGGTGCGCAGGCGGGAGGCCAGGTTGCCCCGCAGCCCGGCGAAGGTGAGGTCGGGTCGCAGGTTGGCCAACTGGACCCGGCGGCGAGCGGAGCCGGTGGCCACCACCGATCCGGTGGGGAGCGACTCCAGTCCCCCGCCGACCAGGAGGTCGCGGGGGTCGGCCCGCTCGGGGAAGGCCGCCAGGACCAGCTGGGACACCGACAGGTCGGGCGACGAGGGCAGGTCCTTCGCCGAGTGCACGGCGACATCGGCCTCGCCCCGCACCACGGCCGACTGCACCTCCTTCACGAAGACGCCCTGGCCCCCGAGGTGCTCGAGGGGGACGTCGGTGCGACGGTCCCCGACCGTCTCCACCACCACCAGGGTCGAGGTGGTGCCCGAGGCCTGGAGCAGGTCGGCCACCCGACGGGCCTGCCACAGGGCGAGGGGAGAGCCCCGGGTGGCCAGACGGAGGGGAGGGGGGTCAGTCACGGTGCCGCCGGCCCGACCACCGGCTAGAGGTCGAAGAGGGTTCGGAGGGCCTCGACGAGACGCTCTCCGCGGGGGGTGCCGGCCGCGTCCTTCAGCGCCACGGTGGGCTGATGGAGGAGCTTGGCCACCATCGACCGGGTCACGGCGTCGACCTGCTCCCACTGGACGTCGGTGAGATCGGACCGGCGGGCCCGCTGGCGGTCGAACGCCGCCTCGCGGGCCTCTTCGACCTGGGCCCGGAGGGCCGAGACGATCGGGGCGGCGTCGCGGGCCCGAGAGGCCACCCGGAACCGCTCGACCTCGTCGCTGACGATCCGGCCGGCCTCGGCCGCCTCCTCCTGACGACCCGAGAGGGCGTCCTCCACCGCGGACCGCAGCGTGTCCATGTCCACGAGCACCAGGTCCTGGAGGTCGGCGGCGGCGGGTTCCACATTGCGGGGGACCCCGAGGTCCACGACGAGCAGGGGCTCCGGGGCGGCGCGGGCGGCCACGACCTCGCTGAGGAGGACCCGGTCGATGATCGGAAGGGTGGTTCCCACCGAGGTGAAGACCACGTCGGCGCCGGCCAGCAAGGGGCCGAGGTCGTCGACCGGCTCGGTCCGGACCCGATCCGCCAGGGTGCCGGGCAACCCCGCCACCAGGGCCTCGGTGCGGTCGGCGGTGCGGTTGGCGACGACCACCGAATCGACCCCCTGCCCCCCGAGTGCCTGGGCGACGCCTTCGCCCATCTCGCCCGCCCCGACCACCAGCACCCGGGCCCCCTCCAGACCGCGCCGGCGGCGGCCGGCGGCCAGGGCCACGGCGGCGTGGGACAGCGAGGTGATCCCCCGTGCGATGGCCGTCTCCGATCGGACCCGCTTGCCGGTCTCGATGGCATGGCGGAACAGGGCCCCGAGCACCGGGCCCGAGACCTGTTCCGACTGGGCCCTCTCCCAGGCCCGGCGGACCTGGCCCAGGACCTCGGACTCCCCGAGCACGGCGGAGTCCAGTCCGGCGGCGACGGTGAAGAGATGGCTGGTCACATCGTCGTCGAAGCGCACCGTGAGATGGTCAGCCAGGACCTCCAACGGGCTTCCGCTGATGGTGGCCAGGAACTCCTGCAGCTCGGCCACGCCGTCGTGGAACCGCTCGACCACGGCGTAGACCTCGGTCCGCAGGCAGGTGGACACGATGACCGCCTCGGACAGGTTGGACTGGTCCCGCAGCCGGCCGAGGGCCTTGGGCAGGTCGGTCTCGGTCACGGCCACCCGTTCGAGCAGCTCCAGCGGCGCCTGCCGTTGCTCGAGGCCGACGACGATCACCGACATCCGTTCACCACTCCCTCTGTTGCCCGGTGCACACGGTCCTTCACTTGGTCACACAGTCTCGGTCGGGGATGTGGGCAGCAGCCCATCCCGTCAAGCGTAGGCGGGATCCCCTCGGTTTCCCACGGCGGGGTTGTCCAGCATGGCGGTCCCGCTGTCCCGCCGCCAGTCGGACGGCGGCGGGTGTACCCGTCGATCAGTCGCCCGAGGCCCGGGTCAGGCCGATCGAGCGGATGACCGGCGGCATGCCGGTGTCGCCGGCGCTGTCCTCCATGCGGGCCTGGTAGAAGCTCATCACCTGCAGTTCGATGCTGAGGTCGACGTAGCGGAGCAGCACATCGGAGGGGACCTCCAGCACCTGAGGCGCGAAATTGAGGATCGACCGCACGCCGGCGCTGACCATGGTGTCGGCCGCCCGTTGGGCCACCGATGCCGGCGTGGTGATCACTCCGATGGCCAGGGGCAGCTCGGCGGCGATGGCCGGCAGGTCGTCGGGGTGGCGGACCTCCACGCCGTCCACCCGTTCCCCGATGATGGCCGGGTCGGTGTCCAAGAGGGCGGCCACGTCGAAGTTGCGGGCGGCGAACCCCTGGGACCGGGCCAGGGCCCGACCCAGGTTCCCGATGCCGGCGATCACCACCCGCCAGACCCGGTCCAGTCCGAGCTGGCGGTCGATCTGTTCGATGAGAAAGGCCGCGTCGTACCCCGCGCCCCGGGTGCCGAACGAGCCCAGCAGGGAGAGGTCCTTGCGGACCTTGGCCGCATTGACCCGGGCCGAGGAGGCCAGCAGCTCGGAGGACACGGTGGTGGTGCCCGAACGCAGCAGCTCCTCGAGAATCCGCTGGTAAACGGGAAGTCGGGCCACGGTGGCCTCGGGGATCCGGCGATTGCCGGGTCCGGAGCCGCCGGACTTGGCGCCCGCAGGCGGTGGAGGGGGATGGCGTGGCACTGGTGGGGATCGTAGGACCGGGGGGGCGCCGGCGGGAAACCCGAGGTTCCCGGGGGACGTCAGGGCCGGTCGTCATCCCCGGGGGACGGGGCGATGCGCACCACCGCCCCGGGGCCGGTCACGTGGAGGTCCTGCGCCGCCGACGCCTCGGTCCAGGACCAGCGCCACCTGCCCGTTGGCGTCCACCAGCAGTCCCAACTCACCCGGGCGGAGCTGCCCGAACGCGTGAACCCACCTCCCGGTGAGGGTGCGCCCCCCGCCCCGGCGGACGGGACGGGGTCGGCGGGGGTCGGCGTCCCGGGGGCGACGATGATCCGGGCCGTGGCGCCGGGGACCAGGCCGGTGGCGGCCAGGTCCCCCGCCACCACATCCAGCTCGGCGTTACCGAAGTGGTCGACCCAGGTCACCGTGGCCTCCACCCCCGGCCCGGGTCGGGCACCCGCCAGGGCCTGGGGAGCTCCCCGCCCGACCGGCGGAGCGCCCACCAGTGAGGCCGGATCCACCGGAGTGCCGATCCCGAGGGGGGCGCCGCCGGTCACCAGGTGGGCGGCGGCCGGAGCGAAGACGTCACGGCCGTCGAAGGTCCGGGGGTGGGATGCTCCGGCCTGGCCCGCCGGGTGTACCGGGTCGAGCGCCACCGCGGACCGGGCACCTCCCAACGCCAGGGCGACGGGGCCCAGCAGCCCGTTGTCCGGTCCCACCAGCCAGGCCGGTCCATCGGAGGACACTTCGATGGCCACGCCTCGGCGGTCGGTGCCCACGCCCGGGTCGACCACGGCCAGCACCACCCCGGGTCCGAGGTGGGGCCCCGACCGGACCAGGAGGGCCGCCCCCGCGGCAATGTCGAAGGCCGGGACCAGATGGGACAGGTCGATCACCGGCACCGACGGCGCCAGGCGGTGGAGCACGGCATGGACCACCCCCACGAACTCGTCGGCCATGCCGTAGTCGGAGAGGAAGAACACCGCCGGGTCCGACCCCTCGACGGACCGGTCGGGGCGGTTCACGGGATCAGCGCGGGCCCGGGGCCCGGAGCGGAGCCCGGCATGCCGGGCTCACCGGCCGAGCTGACGGGAGCGCTCGGTGGCCGCCGCCACCGCCTCGATGAAGGCCGAACGCACCGCCTTGAACTCCAGGGTCCGGACCGCGGCCGCCGTCGTTCCCCCCGGCGAGGTCACTGCGGACCGGAGGGCCACGGGGTCGTCGCCGGTCTCGGCCATCATGCGAGCCGAGCCCAGCACGGTGGCCACCACCAGCTGGTGGCTGACCTGTCGGGAGAGCCCGGCCGTGACCCCGGCGTCGATGAGGGCCTCCGCCACCAGGAACAGGTACGCCGGACCCGAGCCGGAGATGCCGGTCACCGCGTCGAGCTGACGCTCGGGAAGCCGGATCACCGTCCCCACCGAGCCCAGGATGCCCTCGGCCCAGTCGAGGTCGGACGATGTGGCCGCCATCCCACCGGACATCCCGGCAATGCCGGCCCCGATGAGGGACGGGGTGTTCGGCATCGCCCTGACCACCACGGACCCGGGCGACAGCGCGTCCCCGAGCCTGGCGGTCGAGAGGCCGGCGACCACCGAGAGGACCCGGGTGATCCCCACTGCGGCCAGTGTTCTGGCCACGGCCTCGGCCACGTCGGGCTTGACCGCCAGCAGGGCGGCCTCCGCCGATACCGGCGTTTCGGACACCTGCACCCCGGGATGGGCGTCGGTGAGGAGCTGGCGTCGGTGCTCGTCGGGCTCGCTGACCGCCAGGTCCGAGACCGGCGCCCAACCTGCGGCGATTAGGCCGGCCAACAGGGCCGATCCCATCTTCCCGCCCCCGACCACGACCAGTTTGGGTGCCATGGGGAGAAGCTACCAGCGGGCCCTCCGGGCCCCGGGGCCCCGGCGGGTGGGTGGGTGCGGCCGGGAGGCGGCCGGGTCAGCCCGAGGCGGCTCGGGCGCTGGGCGGTCGGCGCCGGTACCGCCCCTCGTAGCCGATCGACATGGCCGTCGGGAAGCACTCGTCGGTGTAAGCCAGCGACGCGCCCATGATCCGGTCGAGCTCCGCGTCGTCGACTCGCTCGACCGGGACCCGGCCCACCAGGTACACGGCGTCCTCCGGACCGAGGGCGAAGGACATGCCGAGCAGGTCGGCGTTCTTCTTCAGGAGGTACTCCCAGGTGCTCTCGACATTGGTCTCCGGTCCCGGCATGAATTGGGTCTCGTGGTGAAGCGTGCGCTGACGGAGGGTCAGCCACACGGTGACGAACTCCTTCTCCTCGCCCCGCAACCGGAGGTACCAGCGCGGGGCCCCGGTGACCGGATCCCCACCGGGCTGCCGGTCGACGGCCACCACCGCCACCCCGGCCGAGAGCTCCCGCGCGCCCCAGCGGTCGATGACGGCGCAGACCGCCTCCCGCTCCTCGGGGCCGAGGATGCCACCCCAGCGGTCGGTCACGAGCACTCGACGAGGCGGCCCGTGGTGAGATCGGCGTAGATCTCGGTCAACAGGCGGGCGGCACGGGCCCAGGTGTACCGGCGGGCCCGCAGGACCGCTCCCGTGCTCAGACGCTCGGCCAGCAGCGGCTCGGCCAGGATCTGCCGGACCCAGGCGGCGAAGGCCTCCGGGCCGGGCTCTTCGACCAGGAAGCCGGTGCGGCCGTGGTCGATGAGGCTGCGCAGGCCTCCGACATCCGAGGCCACCACCGGGGTCCCGCACGCGGCCGCCTCGAGCGCCACCAGCCCGAACGACTCGGATCGGCTGGGGACCAGGCAGACGTCGCTGGCCCGGTAGAAGGTGGAGAGGAGCTCGTGGGGCTGTGGCGGGACGAACACCACCCGATCGCCGAGGCCCAGCTCGCCGACCAGGGCCTCGGTCCGGCTCACCTCGCCGTCCCCCTGGGGCCCACTCGGTCCCCCGACGACCACCAACCGGGCGTCGGGATGATCGGGGGTCAGGGCGGCCAGGGCGCGGACGGCGACGGCCACGCCCTTCAGGGGCTGGATCCTCCCCACGAAGAGGAGCAGGGGACCCTCGCCGCTCAGCCCGAGGGCGCGCCGCGCCTGGCGGCGGTCACCGGGCCCGAAGAAGGCGTGGTCGACGCCGGGGGCCACGATGCGGATGCGAGATGGGTCGGCGCCGTACAACTGCGAGATCTGGGCGGCCTCGACGGAGCAGGAGGCCAGCACGGTGTCCGAGCAGCGGATGATGGTGGCCTCGGCCTCCGCACGCTGATGGGGGGCATCCGCTTCGACCTCCTCCGGACTGGCCTCGGCCTTGACCCGGTCGAGGGTGTGGAAGGTCGACACCAGCGGCAGGTTCAAGCGGTGCTTGATGAGGTGGCCGGCGATGCCACTCAACCAGTAGTTGGCATGGACGGCGTCGAAGGGGACGTCCCACTCGGTGCCCGGGGACTCGGCGCCCTGCATGGCCTTGAGCACACCGTCGGCGAACTCATCCACCACCGAAGGCAGCGCTTCCTTGGCCATGGGGCTCGGGCGTCCGGCCGACACGAAGTGGACCCGGAACCCGGGCTCGATGTCCACCACCGATGGGAGGTCGTCGGACCAGGCCCGGGTGAAGACGTCACAGGCCACGCCGGCGCGGGCCAGGGCGGAGGACAGCTCGCGTACGTAGACGTTCATGCCGCCACCGTCCCCGGTGCCCGGCTGGGCCAGGGGCGAGGTGTGCAGGGAAAGAACGGCCAGACGCCTCATGCGACCCGGAGCCTACCGGCAGGCCCCGGTCAGCCGGCTACTGAGGTGGGGCCCCGTTTGCCGATGCCGGTGCCGGTGCGTCCTCGACGGGGTCGCCGGGGACCTCGGTGCTGGCGGACTCCACGCTGCCGACCTGCTCCGTTTCGGCCTGGTCCTCGTTCTCATGGCGGAACGAGAGGTAGATCCGCAGGAGGGCCTGGCGCTGCTCCTCGGTCAGGTGATGGTCGTTGAAGATGTGCCGGGACAGGTCGGTGTCACCGTCGGGGCGCTCGAGGATGCCGGCCTGGACGTAGAGGGTCTCGGCCGAGATGCGCAGCGCCTTGGCGATCTGCTGCAGGATCTCCGCCGAGGGGCGTCGGAGGCCCCGCTCGATCTGGCTGAGGTACGGGTTGGAGATGCCGGCCAGCTCGGAGAGGCGGCGGAGCGAGAGGCGAGCCGAACTGCGTTGCTCGCGGATGAAGGAGCCCAACTCGTTGACCAGTTGCGCTCCCTCGTGGGCCGGCTCCCTCACCTTCGGAGCCCGCTCACTTCAGGAGGCCGTCGACCGTGGCGCGTCCCGTCTTGTGCCGCTCGACCAGTTCGGCCTGGAGGGTGTCGATCCGCTCGTGTAGGGCCCGACGGTCCGCCGACACCCGGGCCTCGATGGCCTCCAGCTGGCCGGCGATGCTGTTGAGCTGATCGAGGTCCAAGTTGGCCAGGGTGCCGATCTCCTCGGCCCCGAGCACGGCGTCGAGCTCGGCGGTGAGATCCACCTCTTCGGTGTCCGGGGAGAGCAGCTGGGGCAGGCGGCCCGGCCCGGCGGGCCGGCCCGGTCCTGACGAGAGGATCCCGGGCAGGTCGTTGACCAGGGTGCCGAGATCACGCAGGGCGTCGGAACCGGGGTGCTCGAGATAGGTGTGGACGATGTCCAGGCGGCCCTGGATGAGGCGCCGGAGGTAGGAGAGGGCGACTTCGGCCTCCTGGCACTCGGTGCGCATCGACCGGATGTCGGCCAGGCTGCGGTCGGCGATGCCGTCGAGGTAGTTGCTGGTCAGGATGCGGGCGAGATCGTCCTGGTGGCTGGTCATCACGCCCGATGGTACTCCCCCGACCCGGGTACGGCGCCGTTCCTGCCCGCCGGCGCGTACCGGTAGAGCGCCCGGCCCACCACGGCCGAGCCGGGGACCGGGCCGAAGGAGCGGCTGTCGGTGCTGAACTCCCGGGCGTCTCCCTCGACCTCGAGCGTGCCTCGGGCACGGTCGACGGCCCTCACCCGCTTGATCAGGATGCGGTCGGAACGTCGGGGGTCGCGCAGAGCGACCACGTGGCCGGCCCGCGGCCGAAGGGGGGAGCGCCAGGGGAACCGGACCGCCACCAACCGGTCCCCGGGCAGGAGGGCCGGCACCATCGAGGATCCGACCACCTCCACCCGGCGGATGGGGTGGTACCGCGCCACGGCGACCAGCGCCGCCACCAGCACGGCCAACCAGAGAGCATGGCGCCAGGGTCCCCCGGTCGGGTCGACCGCCCCCGTCACGAGCACGGCCCGGAGGATCGGGACGCCCACGTCCGGCGGTCGTCGAACCTGGGTAAGGTGAGCGGACAGGGCACCATGGCCCAGTCTGCACCACACCGCCGTCCAGCCGGCCCGATTACCGGCATCCCCCGAAGGAGACATGCGCATGCGCCTCGTAGACCAGCTGCTCGCCACCATCGACCGAGTGTCCGCCCCACGGGCCGTGCATGCCCACTGCGACCTGCCCTGCGGGGTCTACGACCCGGCCCAGGCGCGCATCGAGGCCGAATCCGTCAAGGGCACCATGACCAAGTACAACGACTCCGACGACCCGGCGTTCAAGACCCGGGCCATCCTCATCAAGGAGGAGCGGGCCGACCTGGTCAAGCACCACCTGTGGGTGCTGTGGACCGACTACTTCAAGCCCGAGCATCTGGAGAAGTACCCGCAGCTCCACGACCTGTTCTGGAAGGCCACCAAGAAGGCCGGCGAGGCCAAGAAGACCAACGACGTGGCGGTGGCCGATGAGCTGCTGGCCCAGATCGCCGAGATCGACAAGATCTTCTGGGAGACCAAGAAGTAGATCGAGGACACCGGGTTCCCGACCGGCCGGGAACCTTGCGGGCCGCGGGGGTCCCCACCTGGTGCGCGTCGGGGGGGAGCCCAGGCCCGTCCGGGTCCCGGTCAGTGCCGACGCAGCAGCGCCACGACACTGCTGATGATCGGGAGCAGGACGAGGATGGCCAGGATCACCCAGACGACCGGTCTGCCGAACCGGAACCGGCGCATGCCCCGTGAGAAGGCCCACACCCGCCCGGCCGACCCGGCCGGGCTGAAGGGATCAGCCTCGAACCCGGAGTCCTTCCCGGGCCACATGAACGGCACTCCCGCCTCGCCGGTGCTCGAGTCGTCTCGCTCATCGTGACGGGGCGTTCCGTCCGGCGCCATGGACCGAAGTCTGACAGGTGTTTGGCGACCCCAGTCCGTTCCGACCAGTCGAGGTCAGAAACTCCACCGGACCGGAGCCGGAGGGGACCTTACCGCCCCCACGGCCCGGTGAACAGGCCCGGCCGGTGATCCGGCGGCGTTTGTGCTCAACTCGGAGAGCCGGCAAGCGCAGGGAAGGTCGTCCGAATGAGCATCGTGACCGTGACTCGCTTCCACGCCACCGACGGCTTGGAGGACCAACTGTTCGAACTCCAGACCGAAGGCCGCAGGCGGATGTTGGAGGCCGATGGCTGCGAGTCATTCGACATCCTTCGGGAGGAGTCCGACCCCCGGGCGTTCGTGTTCGTGCCGCGGTGGGCATCCCGGGAGTCGCATGACGCGGCCTTCGGCCAATTGATCATGGCCAGCGGCCACCTCGACCGGGTGCTGGCGACACTCGACGAGCCGGTCGTGCAGAACATCTATGTCCCCGCTTCCTGAGGCCCTCGCCCGGACCCCGACGCTCGGACGAGGGGCGACCCTCGGGTGCACCGAGTTCGGCCATCCGCGGGGTGAGGCGCGCCGGACGGGACCGACTCGCACCTGAGCCGGTGGGGGGACGGCCGGAGTCGGCCGGACGCCGACTCAGGTGAAGGGCCGGTGGCCGTCGAGGTAGGTCAGATCGGGGATCTCCGCCCGCGGGAGCCACCGGCCCACCTCGTCGCGGATCGGACCGACATCGACCGCCGACGAGAATCCGGGTAGCCAGTCGTCGTGGTGGCACAGGATGATCCGCCGGGCCTTGACCAGCCATGCCTGGCGCGCCACGAATTGGGCCAGCGAGCCCTGAATGGGCTCACCGTCCACGTTGCCGCGCCCCGCGGCGGCGAGGATGGCCACGTCGGGCCGGAGGTCGCCGAGGATGCCGCTCCAGTGCCCGGAGGTGTCCTGATACAGGATCGAGCCCTCCGGTGTCTCGAACACGAAGACCAGCGCGCCGCCATCGCCCTTGGTCGCCTGGTGGGACTGGGTCAGGTGGGCGATGACCTCGTCACCCAGGGAGGCGAAGTGGCGGGCCAGACCGGCCAGGCGCGCCTCCCGCTGCTGGTGGGTCAGCCCGAGGTCGCCGAGGCACGCGGTGTCCGATCCCGGCGTCTCGGCGTGCGACCAGACACAGGAGTGGAGGGACGGGAAGACGCCCACCACCACATCGTCGGAGAGCCGCACCCGCTCGCCCCCCGATACCGGCATCAGCTGCGCCTCGGGAACCCCCAGCCGGGCCAGGATCCGAACCGTCTCGTAGGACCCGACGACGACGGCGCCGGTCGAACGAGCGATCCGCTCGGCTCCCCACAGATGGTCGAAATGGGAGTGGCCCACGACGATCCAGTCGGCCCGGTCGATGTCATCGGCCCGGAGGCCGGTCCCCGCCGCTCCCGGGACCCGGTCGATGTAGGCGTCGAGGAAGACGACCAGGTCATCGATCGTCAGTCGGAACGTGGCACATCCGTACCAGTCGAGGGTGGTCGCTGAGGGCACGGGGCTCCATCCTGTGTCGGACCGGTCGCCGGTGACCGGTCCCATCCCGGGCACGGACCGACCGCCCGACCAACCCCGGTGGGACCGATCGTAGGCAGGTCCCGCACTCCGGACAATCGGTTGCGACGGAGGGCGTGGCCGTCGCCACGGTCGCCCCCGGCGACGTCGGGGGTCCTGACGCGTTCTCCTCCACCATCTCCCCGCCCACCCTTACGGCCGGGCCGCGGGCCCGGGGCGGGCGCCGGCTCGGGAGGAGCGGGCCAAGAGCAACTCCTGTTCCCGGATGTTGCGGGTCAGGGAGGCGGCGCGCTCGAACTCGGCGCTCGCCTCCTGGGACCGCCCGAGGCGCTCCAACAGGTCCCCCCGGGCACTGGGAAGCCACGGGTAGTCCCGCAGGGTGGGATGGCGGGCCAAGCTGTCGACCAACCTGAGGCCGGCCGCGGGTCCGTCCGCCATGGAGACGGCCATCGCCCGGTTCAGCTCCACCACCGGTGAAGGGGACCGGTCCATCAGCCGGCCGTACAGCGCGGCGATGACCGTCCAGTCGGTTTCCTCGTAGCGAACGGCCCGAGCATGGCAGGCGGCGATGGCGGCCTGGAGGGAGTAGGGGCCGTCACCGGCCCGGAGGAGGGCCTCCAGTCCCCGGCGGATGAGCATCCGGTTCCACCGGGAGCGGTCCTGGTCGGCCAGGAGCACCGACTCGCCGTCGGGGCCGGTCCGGGTGGCCACCCGGGAGGCCTGCAGCTCGAGCAGCGCGGCCAGGCCGTGGACCTCGGGTTCGTCGGGCATCAGGCCCTCGAGCACCCGGGCCAGGCGCAGGGCGTCCTCGCACAGGGCCGGACGGACCAGATCGTCCCCGGTGGTGGCCGAGTAGCCCTCGTTGAAGATGAGGTAGATGACCTCGAGCACCGACGAGAGGCGACCCGACCGCTGGGGTCCGTCCGGGACCTCGAAGGGTACGCCCGCCTGAGCCAGGGCCCGCTTGGACCGCACGATGCGCTGCGCCACCGTGGACTCGGGGACGAGGAAGGCCCGGGCGATCTCCTCGGTGGTGAGCCCACCCAGCAGCCGCAGGGTGAGGGCGATCCGGGCCTCGGGCGACAGGAGCGGATGACAGGCGGTGAACATCAGGGGCAGGAGGTCGTCGTCGATGTCGGCCCCCTCCGCCGGCTCGGGAGGCGGCACGTCGTCCAGTGACCTGCCCACCTCGGCGAGCTTGCGGGCGTAGGTCTCCTTCCGACGCACCAGGTCGATGGCCCGGTGCTTGGCGGTGGCCATGAGCCACGCGCCCGGATTGTCCGGGACGCCCGACTCCGGCCACCGCTCCAGGGCCACCACCAGCGCGTCCTGGGCCAGCTCTTCGGCGATGCCCACGTCCCCGACGATCCGGGCCACCCCGGCCACGATCCGGGGGAACTCGATCCTGACGACGGTCTCGATCGCCTCTGTCTCCCGCGATGCCGTCACCACCACCCATCAGACCAGCAGCATCCGGGTGGCGGCAAACGGGGAGATTCAGCCGTCGACGATCTCACGCACCTCGGCGGTGACGGTCCAATGCTCCTCGTGGGTCTGGAGGAACCGCTTGGTCCACTCCAGGGCCTCGGCCTTGTCCTTGGCCTGGAGGATGGCGTAGCCACCCACCACCTCTTTGGTCTCGGTGAAGGGACCGTCGACGGCGCTGAGCTTGCCGCCCGACCAGGTGAGGCGGGTGCCGGACGAGGTCGGGGTGAGACCGGCGGTGTCCAGCATGACTCCGGCCTTGGTGATCTCCTCGAACAGGGCGCCCATGCGCTCCTGCAGTTCGGGGCTCGGGCCTTCGGGGGGAGCGTTCTGCTCGTCGATGCGGATCATGGAGAGGAAGCGCGGCATGGTGACTCCTTGGTCGGAGGGTAGGGACGGTCCCTACCTCACACTGATGCGTCGAACGGGGTCCGACCGGATCGACAGTCTGTGGCCCATTTCTCGAAATTCTCGAAATTTCGGGGGCGGCAGGGCGCCGGGGCCCTAGGGCAGGGCCGCGGTCTCGGTGTCCACTCCCGAGCGCAGGACCCGTCCGGGCACCGCCCCGGTGAGGCGGTCGGCGGTGACGATCTCGGTCCCGTTCACCAGGACGTGCTCGACACCCGTGGCGTCGGCGTAGAGGCGGCTGGCCCCACCCGGGAGGTCGTCGCGGGTGCGGAGGGGACCCGGACCGACCCGCTCCGGGTCGAACACCACCACGTCGGCCCACCACCCCTCGGTCAGCCGGCCGCGGTCGACGAGCCCGTAGAGGCGGGCGGGCACGTCGGTCAGCAGGTGGACCGCCTCCTCGACGCCGAGCAGCTGGCGCTTCCGCACCCCGTCGCCGAGCAGCGAGGTCGAGTAGACCGCGCCGCACATGGTGTCGAGGTGGGCGCCGGCGTCCGAGCCGCCCACCACGGCCCGGGGGTCCCGCCACACCTCGGCCCGGGCCTTCCAGTCGGCATCGGACTCGGGGATGGGCACGGCGAACCCGGTCCGCAACCGGTCGGCGATGATCAGTCGGCACAGGGCGTCCCAGGGCTCCATCCCCCATTCGGCGGCCACGTCGCCGACCGACCGGCCCTCCAGCTGCTTCTGCTCGGGGGCGAACGTCTCGGCGATCACCAACCGGGCCCAGCCGGCCAGGTACCGCAGCACCCCGGCCTCGTCGGACTGGGCCCGCTCGTCCATGGCCCGACGGATCTCCGGGTCGGAGAGGGCCCGGATCCGTTCGTCGATGGGGGTGGCGAAGAACTCCCGCCACCCCGGGAGGCCGTCGAGGATGGCGCCGTGCTCGAAGGAGAGTCGCAGCGACATGGTGTGGGGCAGGGTCAGGGCCACCACTCTCCCCCCGGCCTGCGACGCCGCTGACGACGCCTCCAGCTGGTGGCTGGTGCCCTCCGGGTTGGAGGCCGTCACCGCCAGCACGTTCCAGTTGACCGGGCGGCCGGACAGCAGCGAGATGCGGGTCAGGAGGTCCACCTCGTCGTCGGTGAAGCCGTTGATGCAGCCGGGCACGATCAGCTCGATGGTGGTCCCCGGGTGGTCGGCCACCGCTGCGGCCAGGCGCTCGAGCTCGCCGACCGCCGCGGCCCGGGAGGGGACCGGCTGCCCGTCACCGTCGTTGTGGGTCGGGGCCCGGGAGGTGGAGAATCCCATGGCCCCCTCGGCCAGGGCCCGGTGCAGGGCCTCCTCCATGAGGGACACCTGGGAGTCGGTGGCCTCGTGTCCCACGGCGTCCTCCCCCATCACGGAGCGCCGCAGGGTGGAATGCCCGACCAGGAAGCCGGCGTTGACTCCGATGTTGCCGTCCAGCCGGGCCAGCCACTCGCCGAACGACCGCCACCCCCAGTCCAGCCCGGCCTCGAGGGCGGCCAGGGGCATCCCCTCCACCCGGGCCATCATGCGCGACAGGTAGTCGGCGTGCTCCGGGCCCGCCGGGGCCAGCGAGAAGCCGCAGTTGCCGCCGAACACCGTGGTGACCCCGTGCAGGGGCGACGGGCTGGCGGTGGGGTCCCAGAACAGCTGGGCGTCGTAGTGGGTGTGCAGGTCGACGAAGCCCGGTGCCACCACGCACCCGTCGGCGTCGATGACCCGGGTGGCACCCTCGGTGACCTTGCCCACCGCGGCCAGGCGGCCGTCCCGGATCCCGACGTCGGCCCGACGTCCCGGAGCCCCGGTGCCGTCCACCACCAAACCACCGCGAATGATCACATCCATCATCGTGTCCCCTTCCGTAGCACCCGTGGCCGGGTCAGGGCGGCCATCCCTTCCACGCCGAGCTCGAGTCCCAGTCCCGACTGACCCCACCCCCCCATGGGAGCGAGGTGGTCCATGGCACCCATCCCGTGGGCGTTGACCCACACCGTCCCGGCGCGGAGCCGGTCCGACACCGAGTCCGCCAGGTCGGGGTCGTCGCTCCACACCGAGGCGCACAGCCCGAACCCGGTGTCGTTGGCGGCGGACACCGCGGCATCGAGGTCCCGGTAGGTCAGGATCGGAAGGGCCGGGGCAAACTGCTCCTCCCGGACCAGAGGGGTGTCGGGGTCGGGGTCCACGACCAGTGCCGGTGAGACCCGCCAGCCATGTCCGGGATCGATCACCGTGGCCGGACGGACCACCTCGGCGGCCCCGATGGCGGCCAGGGAGATCATGTCCTCGACCCGGTCCCGAGCCGTCTCGGTGTGCACCGGCCCCATGGTGACCCCGTCGTCGAGACCGTCACCGACCACCGTCCCCGAGAGTACGGCCACGAGGGCGTCCCGCCATTGCGACCGGCGCTCGGCCGGGACGTACAGACGCTTGACGGCCATGCATACCTGGCCCGACGTGGCGAAGGCCGCCTCGAGCAGGCGTGCGGCCAGCTCCTCGGTCGGCTCCAGGTCGGGGGCCACGATGGCCGGGTCGTTCCCGCCCAGCTCCAGAACGGCGGGGCGCAGGTGCGGGGCGCAGGCGGCCAGCACCGACCGGCCCGCCGCCACGCCGCCGGTGAACGAGACCATGTCGATGCCCGGGTGGCCGACCAGGGCCGCGCCCAGCTCCGCCGAGGGTCCGTTCAGTGTGTTCAGGACGCCGGGGGGCAGGAACGAGGCGATGGCCCCGGCCAGGGCCAACACCGCGCCCGGGCACGTGGGCGGAGCCTTGACCACCACCGTGTTGCCGGTCAGCAGGGCGGGGATGATCTTGTTGCCCATGACCGCCGCCGGCCAGTTGAAGGGCAGCACCGCGGCCACCACGCCGTGGGGCACCCGCTCGACGACCGACGCCCCCCTACGGCGCGCCTCGAGGGACTCCAGGGCCAGCGGGGCCAGCGCGCCCACCATGCCGGGTGTGGTGGCCAGGTCGAACAACGCCTCCACCCGGACCTTGCCGTGCTCCCGGGTCAACAGGGCCGCGGTGGCGTCCAGGTCGATCGCCGTCTGGGCCTGGTCGCAGGCGGACTGCAGGGCGTCCAGCCGGGCCTCGAAGCCGAGGGCCGCCCATGGCGGCTGAGCGGAGCGGGCCGCCGCCACCGCCCCGTCGAGCTGCTGCCGCGAGGCGGCAGGGGCGGCCAGGACCACCTGGTCCGGATGGGCCGGGTTGACCACCGGATAGGTGCCGTCCGCCCCGGGCACCATCGACGCCCCGATGGCCAAGTGCACCGTTCGGTCCTCCGTCAGGGTTGCCATTCGCGGACCTCCGCAGGTCGAGCCCCGCATCCGGGGCGGTCCCGACGCTAGCCTCGGCAGCCGTGGCGAGCACCCTGCTGCCGGACCCCGACCCCCGTCCACTGGTGGCCCCGGTGATCTCGGTGGACGACCATCTCATCGAGCCACCCGATCTGTTCGAGGGTCGGATGCCGGCCCGACTGGCCGACCGGGCCCCGGCGGTCCACGAGAGCGACGACGGCGCCCAGTCGTGGACCTTCGAGGGCCGCTCCTATCCCAACATCGGGCTCAACGCCGTGGTGGGGCGGCCCCGTGCCGAGTGGAGCATGGAGGCCGCCCGCTTCGACGAGATGCGTCCGGGGTGCTTCGACATCGAGGCCCGGGTGGCCGACATGGACGTGGCCGGGATCTGGGCCTCGCTGTGCTTCCCCTCGCTGGTGGCCGGGTTCTGCGGCGCGGTCTTCTCGCGGGCCGACGACCCCGAGTTGGGCCTGGCCTGCACCCGGGCGTGGAACACGTGGCACCACGAGGTATGGGCAGGGACCCACCCCGAACGGATCATCCCTCTCCAGCTCCCCTGGCTGGCCGATCCGGACCTCGCCGCCGAGGAGCTCCGGCACAACGCCCAGCGGGGGTTCAAGGCGGTCAGCTTCCCCGAATTCCCGGCCCAGCTCGGCTACCCCTCCATCTTCACCACCCACTGGGACCCGTTCTTCGAAGCCTGCGAGCAGACCGGGACCGTGGTCTGCCTGCACACCGGCGCCTCGTCATGGGCCCCGCTCCCCTCCCCCGATCCGCCCTTCGAGCTCCTCCCCACGGTGTTCCCGGTCAACGCCCTCATCGCCGCCGCCGAATGGGTCTGGTCGGGGGTGGCGGTCCGGTTCCCCGGGTTGTCGGTGGCGCTCTCCGAAGGGGGGATCGGCTGGGTCCCCATGCTCATGGACCGGGTGGACTACGTGCTCGACCACTCGGCGTCGGGGACGGAGAGTGGATCGTGGGACTCGGACCTCCGGCCCAGCGAGGTGCTCGGTCGCAACTTCTGGTTCTGCACCATCGACGACCCGTCGATTACCCCGGTGCTCGAACGGATCGGGAAGGGACATGTGATGGTGGAGAGCGACTATCCGCACGCCGACTCCACCTGGCCCGACACCCAGGCCGTGCTGCAGGCCACCTTCGGCCACCTGCCCGAGCGGGAGCTCCACCAGCTGGCCTCGGGAAACGCCGCCCGGCTGTTCCGCCATCCGCTCCCCCCGGAGGTTGACTGGCGGGTGGGCCGGCCCGGCACGGACTGACCGCCCGCCCGCCGACCGGATCAGACCTCGGGGACCGGTTCCCGGGCTCCCGCGCTCCAGGGCGACGGCACCGGCTCGGGGTGCGATTCCGACCGCTCCACCGGACCGTCGGCGGTACCCGGAGGGCCGCCGAGACCTTCCGGGCCACACCGGGCGCAGGTGCGGACGGTGGGGTCGGCGGACAACTGGCCGTCGTCGATGGGGCCGCCACACTCCGCGCACTCCCCGTAGGTACCCTCGTCGAGGCGGGTGAGGGCGGCCTCCACCTCGTCGAGGAGCAGGTCCACCTCGTCGATGGTGGCCTCGGGCGTGCCCGGCGCCGTGCCGGCCGTCGCTCCGCCGGGGGCCAGACCCTCCCCGAGCTGCTTGACCACGTCGGTATCCATGCCGATCAGCGTACCCGCCGCGGTCCCGAGCACCCGTAAGGTGAGGCGGTGGCCCCGCCCCCCCGTACCGGCCCTCCACCCGGGCCGGCCGCCAGCGACGCCCTCGTCACCCTGGTCGGATCGGGCCTGCTGGTCCCGTGCCTCGACGGCACCGACCGGGCGGCAGTGGAGCTGGACCAGGCCGCCTCGACCCAGGCTCATCCGGCGGCGGTGGCCCGAGTCGAGGAGTTCCTCCCGTGGTACTCGAGCGTGCACCGCGGGGCCGGTTTCCGCTCCCGCCGGGCCACGGCGGCCTACGAGGCGGCCAGGCGGGCCGTGCTGACCTTCGCCGGCCGGGACCCGGACGGCACGGATGTGGCGATCTTCTGTCGGAACACCACGGAGGCCCTCAACCACCTGGCCTACCGACTTCGCCTGGCTCCCGACGACGTGGTGGTGACCACCGTCGTCGAGCACCACGCCAACCTCCTCCCCTGGGGGCGGGTGGCCACCCGACGCTACGTGGAGTGCTCGGATGCGGGGACCTTCACCGTGGAGGCGGTGGCCGCGGCCCTGGACGCCGGTCCGACCCCGCCGGCGCTCCTGGCGGTGACGGCCGCCTCCAATGTCACCGGATGGCTCTCCCCGATCGACGCCGTCATCGAGGCCGCCCACCAGCGGGGGGTGCCGGTGGTCGTGGACGCGGCCCAGTTGGCCGCGCACCGACCCCTGCCGGCCGCCGCCGACTTCGTGGCCTTCAGCGGACACAAGCTCTATGCCCCCTTCGGGTCCGGGGCGCTGATCGGGCCCCGCTCCCTCTTCGAGACCGGCGATCCGTTTCTGGCCGGCGGTGGCGCGGTGGACCTGGTGGGACTGGACGAGGTGGTGTGGACCGCACCACCGGACCGCGAGGAGGCCGGGTCGCCCAACGTCATCGGCGCGGTGGCCCTCCATGCCGCCATCGACGCCCTGGGCACCGTCGGCTGGGACGCCATCGTCGACCACGAGACCGAACTGGCCCGGCGGCTGGCGGCCGGGATCGGCGCCATCGACGGCGTACGCCTCCTGGGTCCGCGTGGGCCCTCCGCGGGTGGTGGCCACCACGGTCGAGACCTTGCCGGTGGCGGCCTTCACGGTCGAGGGCATGCATCACGCCCTCGTGGCGGCGCGCCTGAGCGCCGAGTACGGCGTGGCTGTCCGACATGGTTGCTTCTGCGCCCACCCCTACGTGGTCAGGCTGCTCGGCCTCTCGGAGCAGATGGTCCACGACTACCGGGAGGAGGTGCTGCAGGGCGACCACCGCCATGTGCCCGGGGCGGTGCGGGCCAGTGCCGGGCTGGGCACGTCGGGGCAGGACATCGAGCGCCTGGTGGAGGCGGTGACCGAGCTGGCCGGAGGCTCCCCACCTCCCGTCCACTACCGGCAGGATCCGTCCACTGGTGACTACTTCCCGGTCACCGACCTGCCCGGTTGGCGGGATGCCGGCACCGAGCCCGGCGCGGCCTGCGCGCGGGGCTGAACCCGGGTGACCGCCTACACCGCCGGCGGGGCCTCCACCACGGAGAAGCCCACCGTCCGGCGAACGACGAACCCTAGGTTCCGGTACAGGCGGATGGCGTTGGCGTTGTCCCCGGCGGCGTGGAGGAACGGAACCTCTCCCCGGGCCGCGATGCCCGCCACCACCTGCCGGACCAGGAGCTCGGCCAGTCCCTGCCGGCGGTGGTCCGGATCCGTGGCCACGGCACTGATCTCGGCGTAGCCCGGGGGTCGCAGTCGCTCGCCGGCCATGGCTACCAGGCGACCGGCCTGTCGGACCCCGAGGTAGCCGCCGAACTCGACGGTGCGGGACGAGAACGGTCCGGGACGGGCCACGGCCACCAGGGCCAGCATGTCGGGAACGTCGAGTTCCCCGAGTGACACGGGCCGGTCGGTCAGACCCGGGCCCGGGGCCGGACCCTGCCGGGCCAGCCCATCGGGAGATCCGATCATCTGGACGCCGGGACTGGCCCACGTCACCGACCAGCCCTCCGGGAGGGACAACGGCTCCCCTTCGGGGGAAATGATGGCCACCGTTCCCCCGGGGCCGGTCAACGTGGCCATGTCCCCCCAGTCGGACGCCGAAGGCCGATCCTGGAACCCGCCGAACGGAGAGACGTCCTGGTTGAAGCGCGCCGCGCCCCCCGCCGAGGCCCCCAGCTTCTCCTGCCACCCTCGGAGCGCCCACCAGACCGGATTGTCCAGCACCATCGACGACGGTCCTCCTCTGGGTCGGGCATCAAGTCCTAGGCACGGTAGCGCTCGTCGGGTCGACGGGGAGCGACCCGATACGCTCCTCGGCGGGCCGTTAGCTCATCGGGTAGAGCAGGGGACTTTTAATCCCAAGGTGGCGAGATCGAGACTCGCACGGCCCACCAGTTCAGAGGGTATTTCTAGGGTGACGTTGAGGGTGACGTCGGACCTCAAACCACTCCTTCTGTTCAGGGGCAAGGCACGCTCAGGCGGACGAGTGGATCGAGGTCGCCGCCGGCCGCCGACTGCGCCGACCTGGTGGTAACACAGTGAGCGGCCCGCGCTTTCGGGTTTGGACGGGGGATCCTCTCCGGTGTTGCCCACAGCCACTAGCCCAAACCCATTTTTCGGAAGTCCCAACTGGTGATCTTCTGCGGGGCGACCCGGAGCCAGGCGTGCCGCCCGTCGTGGCTAAGACTCCCGCCGGCGTATTTGTCCCCAAAAAGCCGCTCCGGTTCCACCAACTCGTCATTTGGCTCCCCCACTCGCGGGATTTCACCCACCGGCTTGGCCGAGCCCCGCAGCTCTACACCACGTAGGTCACCGAACTCGTGACCGGTGTCGACGAGCACGCTCACTCGGGGATCCCGCTCCAGGTCGGTCCATCGCTGGCTCTTCACAATCGAGGTCAGCCACAGGGCCTGGCCGTCCCATACGAACCACAGAGCGGTCAGGTGGGGGCCACCGGCACTAAAGGTGGCTACACGGCAGGTTCGCTCCCCCCACCAGGAAGGCGTCGCGCTCCTCCGCAGTCATGGCGATACGTCGGGAGCGGCGTTGCTCTCTCATTGGTGATCTCCTCCGGGTGCGGTTGACGGGAGTTTGGTTTCTATCGGGGCAGGAGCGTCACCGAGCGGGAATCGGGACACCTCTCATGGCTGTCACCCGTCCAAACAAGTTTGCTCATTCGCCGGCTCGTTCTGACGCCGACCCCCGCCGCAACGGAGAGCGACGCCGCTGGCCAAACGCAATCGGAGGCTCACCCCAGCTGCAGGATCTCGACCTGGTTGCCCCAAGGATCGAGAATATCGATCGACTGAGCGGCCTGACCGCCCGGAGCACCCGCAAAGCTGTGCTGCACTTTGGCACCGTTCTAATGGCCACAGACTTCGCCGCAGCTAAGTTCGGGACCTCAATGAGGAAGCTCCCTTTTTTATTCTTTTCGCTGGGGCCACCGCGAATGAGGATTAGACCGGGCCCACCGCCTGCGAACGTTAGGACGTGCGCAAAGGCGCCGATCTTGACGGCGAGCTTCGCCCCGAATACAGCACCATAGAATTTCTCACCCGCGAGCCAGGTTGCCTACATACAGCTTGACCATGAGGATCTTTCCGGACGGGTGCTGCACTTGACGGGTTTGATGTGGGCGTTGATGGAACGGTGACGATTGGAAGCGTGGTCGGGGCGGCATTCGTTGTCGCAACCGTCCTCGCCCGCGGGCCGCTGGGCAGTGCCGAAGTATTTGAACAACCGGCTGCCAGTAGCAGCACGATCGCCGAAACTGGCAGGACGGACTTTCGCATGAAGGCTCACTTCCTATGGTGTTGAAGGTCATCACGCGGCGCTTGCGTGCCGTCGGCTCTTTCGGAGCTGAGTGGGCAGCCCGTTCGCACGCGACAGACTCCAGCGCAGCAACTCGGTCGGACTCGCAGGTTCCGACCGGTAAGCAAAGCAAGGGTCTTCTGCGAAGCAAGCGCCCGACTGGCGCTCAGGTCTATGTACCGTTCGCCGGACTTGTGTAGGCAGTTCCACCGATCGTCGTCGTCATCGTGCCCGACCACATGGGCGTCTCGATGCCGCATACGGCAAAGCCCGACGGCTCGCTGGTGACCTTGGTTCCGACCTGGACTCCACTTGAAGTCAGATTTTCGTGAATGGTGGCACAGTTGTTGGGAAACGAACCGGACGCGATCGCGCTCTCGGTTCCGTTGATTGTGTAACCGCTCTGGTCGGAGTAGTTGGTGTAGCTGACCACAACGGACCCGAGGGCAGTGTTGCCGGTCAGGTCCGTGATCTGGACGTTGGCTGAGCCCGAAACTTTCCCATTCAGTGTGTACGTCCCGCTCGGAAGGACGGGAAGGGTCGGGAACGGATCACCGGCCGTATAGGGGATGCCCCACGGAACACTGTCGGAGATGGTCGGGACTGGCGTCGTCGGGATTTTCTCAGCCTTTCGGCTCGTGAGGCGTGCAATCATCAAACGAGTCTCCCTGCCGCCTGGCTCGGTCGAGACTGGGCAGGGAAGCGGATTCGGAGCCACCGCAAGCCGGAGACGTGACCAGAGCCTGCCAGTACACCACGTTGGTGCCGTCGGGCGACCAAGCCGGATTAGCCCGAGCATTCCAGTTGGGATCCGAGACTCCGCCGGCACTGGTGTCACCGCCAGCGTTCAGCTGTTGACCCTGATATGTAGGAGTCTCACCCGGCTTGCGGATGATGACCGGCTGTAAGAAGCGTCGGTTTCCGTTGTTGCGGACCCCGATGATGCCCGCTTCCGAGATCAGGTCGGTGAGCAGGAGGGACACCGGTCATCCCAGCAACGAACGTCATGCGGTCCGTGGGCTGGGTGGTAAGGACCGCATACCATTTGCCATCTGCCGATACCCCTTCTGGGTCCTCGTATCCGGCATCACTGGTCATTCTCGTGGACCTCCCCGTGGCCAAGCTGGTGGCCCACAGATCCGTGTTCCCAGATCCGCCGTCATTGTCGATGCCGATGGCCGACAATCCGTCCGCCGTGAAACCGCGGAACTCACCGATAATGCATGCAGGCCTATTGCGAATCAGCTTCTTCTGGTTCCCGGAAAGCCGAAACTTCTGACAGTTCGCTGCGTCGCTCCGGAGTGCCGTCGTATTCACGATGTCATAGCGGGGAACCATTGGCATTCCTGACGTCGGTGCTGAATCGAAGGTGAGTCGCCCGAGGTATGAGATCTCGTCGATCCCTGCGGCGCCGCCGAAGGCCAGGTGACTGAATCCGATATGAACATCGTCAGGGTTCAATCGAAGCTCCCGCATGTTGCCAGTCAGCGCCGTGGGATCGGTCTTGTCTGCCCAGAAGAGGGGGTAGATATGGGTCTGCGCAGGTGTGCACGCAGGGTCGGTGAACAGATAAGGCGCGCAGGTGATGATGTTGGTCCCAGCCAACATCTCCATGTCATTGTGAAACGCCTGCGGATGATCGAAGGTTCCGCTATTACCCTGCTCGTTGGCCGCCGGCACGCCACACGTGACGCACTGCCAGGCGTCGCCGCCTGGGAAGGTCGTCCCATCCGTTCGGATCATGATGATCTGCGAACCGGAGTAGATGCTTCCCGGGTCCGGGGCCGCTGGTGCACCGTCGAAGTTGATATTCAGCAGAACATCACGCCCGTCCCACATGTATGAGGGTCCCTCCTGCACGTCCGTGTCGGCGGCGCCGATACAGCCGGTGTCGTGGGGGTTGACGGCCAATGAACACGATCCGATCGCCGTCGAAGGGGCGGTTGGCGGCAACGGCAACTCACTGACCTGGACCGGTTCTGATCCAGGAGCGCTCCGCGCGTCCGCACTCTTCGCCTGAGCGATAACCAAGAGCGGAAGCATGATGCTGGCGACGGCGCAGGCAACAAGCACGCGCATTCTGAAGTGCTTTGACGCACGCATATGCGTACCCTCCCCCTTCCTCCCGGGTACGTCCCCGGAAGTGATGCAGTCGTTCTAACTTATGAAGGACGATCTGTCAACGCATCCACCACGGTCTACAAAATTTGGCTGCCCATGAACTCGAGTGCGAGGAATGGGTCGCCGGCGCGCCGAGCTCGCCGTATGACCCAATACGTCCAGTTCATTGGCTTCTTCTCAGAGACAGGTCTTACGTTCTCCCTCCCATCTCTGGGCCCGACCGCGTAGCACCGTCAAGACGAATTGTTTCCCCATTCAGATAAGCATTTCGAACGATTGCCTCAACTAGAAGTGCGTATTCTTCCGGCCTACCCAGTCGTTTGGGAAAGACGACATCCTCCAGCAGAAGCGCTTGGACCGACGCTGACGCCAAGCGAGGAGTGAGGAAGGCGCCTGGCGCGATGGCGCAGACCCTGACGCCAATTGGTGCAAGATCCCGAGCCATTGGGAGGATCATCGAGGTGATGGCTCCTTTGGCCACGCTATCGGGGACCATCTTCGCCTGCCATCGAAGGCGCTGATCGACGCCGTCTGAACGATGACTCCCCGCTGACCGTCCACGTCAGGATCGTTCGCCCGAAAGGCCGCGGCCGAAAGTCGCGCCAGATTAAATGGGCCCACGACATGGAGGTCAAGATTGGCGAGAAGAATATCTTTGGACATCACTGCTCCATCCGACTCCACGAGGCGGGGACTCCTGATCACCACGCCAGTTGCACTGACAGCAATCGAGAATTGTCCGAGCGTCTGGGAAACCTCGATCGCCTCGGCCACAGCCCCATCCTCGCTGCTCTCACCAGCCACGAAGGCCGCGTGACTACCCAGCTCTTTGGTGATTGCCCCGGCGCGCTCGGCATCAGGATCGAGAACGGTGACCCTCACACCCAATCCGACCAGATGGCGAACCGTTGCTCCTCCGAGACCACCCGCTCCACCCGCCACGACAGCTGACCGGCCTTCAAGCTCCATCGCAAACGCCTCTCGGTTGGAATATTGTGGAGCGATCGTTCTAACTTATGACGGAGCCTCCGTCAAGAGCACGGCGTGAGGTCCTCCTCCGTTCCAGATGGTCGATCAGCTGGTTCATGGCGGCGGAGGCTTCTTGCTGGGCCGTCTCGAATCCAGCCGTCTGGTCATAGGCCATGGCGAAGGCGAACCCCTGGACCGCAGAAGCCACAAGGGCAGGCGGGAACAGGCCCCGATCGATGCCGTAGTCGTCAAGAATCGATTCAAGCGCTGCGAGCTCCATTCGCCGGGCCTCCCGGGCAAATGTCGCCAATTCGGCTCGGAGCGCCGGTCGGTGATTGGCTGCGGCTGTAAGCTCGACCAAGAGGGTGTTACCACTCGGTTCAGCGGACAAGCGCCACCATGCTCGCAATGGCTCAGGCGAGGAGAGGGCATCGGCCAGCCGCGCCACCGTTGCCTCCCCCCGGCGACGGACCACGGCGATGAACAGATCGTCGAGGGTTCCGAAGTGATAGTGCAGCTTGACTCCAGCGTCCGCCTCCACTCGACGGGACGTGACCGCTGCATAGCCGTCCCGCAACATGATCCGCTCTGTGACATCGAGAATTCTTCGGCGTTTTTCCAAGCTGGCGGCTTGAGGACGGCGAGGAGAGGGCACGCATAAGTTCTACCTGATGGTGACCAGCGGACCGACCCTGACTCGCCAGACCCGACGGTATTCGCAGCTGGCTATTGGTCCTGCTGCCCTGGGGCCGTGGTCAATCCGCATCGCGGCGAGCTCTGGAGATTGACAGGCCCTCGATGATAAGTTAGAACGCACGCACTAACTTCCGTCAGATCCAACTGGAGGGCGACCGCCCGTGACCGATAGCAGCGTGTACTTCGACCCGTACGACGTCGACATCAATGCCGACCCGTACCCGACCTACGCCCGCCTCCGAGAGGAGGCGCCCGACCTACCACAACGAGCGTACGACTTCTGGGCGCTGTCGCGCCACGAGGACGTCCAGAAGGCGCTGGTCAACTGGCAGACGTTCTCGAGCACCCGCAGCGACATCCTCGACATCATCAAGGCCGAGGTCGAGCTTCCCCGCGGCGTGATCCTGTTCGAGGACCCCCCGCATCCACACGATGCACCGAGGTCTGATGTCGGGGTGTTCACCCCGCGGCGGATGGCGGAGCTCGAGGACCAGGTGCGCCAGTTCTGCGTCGCGTGCCTCGATCCCCTCGTCGGCTCGGGCGGTTCGACATCATCACCGAGCTGGCGTCGATGATGCCGATGCGGGTGATCGGCATGCTCCTCGGCATCCCGGAGCAGGACCAGGTCGCGGTCCGCAACAAGACCGACGCCAACCTGCGCACCAAGCCGGGCAAGCCGATGGACGTCAAGCAGGACGAGGTCGCCAACGGTGACCATGTTCGCCGAGTACATCGAGTGGCGGGCGAAGCACCCCTCCGACGACCTGATGACGCAGCTGCTCAACGCCGAGTTCGAGGACGAGCACGGCGAGACCCGGACGCTGACCCGCCAGGAGGTCCTCACCTACACGGCGGTGATCGCCGGTGCCGGCAACGAGACGACCGGCCGGCTGATCGGTTGGCTGGCCAAGGTGCTCGCCGAGCATCCCGACCAGCGGCGCGCCGTCGTCGAGGACCGCTCGCTGATCCCCAACGTGATCGACGAGACGCTGCGGTTCGAGCCCACCGGCCACGCCACCGCCCGATACGTCACCCAGGACGTCGAGTACTACGGCACACCGATGCCTGCGGGCAGCCCGATCCTCTTGATCTGCGCATCGGCCAACCGCGACCCCCGCCGGTACGAGAATCCCGACGTCTACGACATCCGCCGGGAGGACATCCAGCACCTCACCTTCGGCTACGGCCTGCACTTCTGCCTCGGCGCGAACCTGGCCCGCCTCGAAGGCCGCGTGGCGCTCGACGAGATGCTCAACCGGTGGCCCGAGTGGGACATCGACTACGACAACATCAAGCTCGCGCCGACCTCCACCGTTCGAGGCTGGGAATCCATGCCGATGGTGATCTCCTGAACACGTATTGGAGGCGGACGTGGCCTCCTTCCACAAGAACGATCGAAAGGAGAACGGTGAGACGGGTGGCAGTAGTCACGGGAGGTGCATCGGGGATCGGATTGGGCGTCGCCCGGCAGTTTGTCACCGACAACTATCTGGTTGCGATCCTCGACCGGAATAAGGTGGCGGCGACGGAGCTTCAATCAGCGGGCGGGACGATTCTGGCCCTGGAAACCGACGTTGCCGATCAAGCGGCGGTAAACGACGCCTTCGCTCGCGTGCGCTCCGAACTTGGGCCCGTTTCGATTCTGGTGACGAGCGCAGGCATCGAGGCGTTCGATCCTTTCCTGACCATCACGCAGGAACGCTGGGAGCAGATCATCTCGGTAAACCTCACAGGAACCTTCTTCTGCGTCCAGGCCGCCATTTCGGACATGGTAGAAGCCGGCTGGGGACGGATTGTCACCATCTCGTCGCAGAGCGCGCAGTCGGAGCTCCAGACATGGCGCACTACTCTGCCTCTAAAGGTGGTGTAATCGCGTTGACGAAGTCGCTGGCGGTCGACTTTGCGCGAAAGGGTGTGACCGTGAACTCCATCTCGCCCAGCTTGGTCGACACGCCTATGGCACGAGCGTCGGAGGCATCTGGAGACTTTCCGGGCGTCGACGTCGTCGGTCCGATGGTGCCCCTTGGGCGTGCCGGCACCCCGGCAGACATTGCTGCAGCATGCTCGTACCTCTGCTCCGACGAGGGCGGTAGCTACATCACCGGCCAAATCCTCGGGGTCAACGGTGGCATGTACATCTAGCTGGAGCTGGACCGCCATGCAATGGGCCGATCATCTGTCGCCTCTGAGGCAGTCGGACCGCCACGGGCATTTTGGTGAGGCCAGCTCGCCTTTTCGGCCTGCGGTGTGACCTTGAATAACTTGTAGCTGCAAGAGTACGGGTATGCCTGCTGGACGGATCCACCGCTGTACTGCAGCAGCTCGTTGCAGTTTGGAGCGGCGGCCACCGATGAGGCCGGATAGCCGATTGGCCCGACCAGGCCGGGAATACCCCACATGATCGTGGACAGCACCTTGCGGACGTTCGCCGGTGTGATCGCCTGTCGTTTTGCCTGCCCGGTTCGAACCGCAGTAGCGAACACACGGCCGTAGCAAAATAGGCCTGTACGTTGGCGTAGGAAGTCAGCTGCGTGTCCGGCACGACCGCATCCATGGCGTTCTGCATAGCGGTCAGTCCGGCATTCGGAGCATTGTTGTAGGCGGCGATGGTCACCGTCCCGGCCATCGACGTGTACAACGCCGGGATGGGGCCGAGCGGCGACCAGTAGGAGCCGGTGTAGCCGGCATCCTTGAGCGCACTCCACATCGGGATGCACTGAGCCGTCAGCTGACAAGCGATGGCTTGCGGCTGCCTTCCGCTGGTGGCAGTCATCAGCTGCTGGACGTAAGGCGTGTAGTCACTCGAAGTGGTCGGGACACTGGCCTTGTTCTAAACAACGTTGAAGCCGGCGCCCTTGGCTGCCACGGTGGAGGTCTTCGCAGAGTTAGGTCCCGACGCGTTGTCGTTAGAGAAGATCGCCATCGTTGGGTGCACGCTGCCACTTTTTGCTTTCACAGTGGCGTAGTACTTCCCGTAGACGTTTGGGACCACGGGCGGGTTCTGCGGCACCAGGCACCCACCGATCGAGTAGCCCCACAGGCTCGTGGTGACCTTGGTCGAGCAGTAGGTGTAGTCGAAGCCGCCGCCCACGTAGAGGATCTTTTGGGAGGCAAGATACTGTCCGGGGTTGGCCGCCGAGAGGTCCGGGACGATAGCGAAGACCTTGTATTGGTTGACCAACTGGCGCACACCGGACAGGGCGGTGGCCGGATCATTTCAGTCGTTTACGTAGCCAGCAAACTTGAGCTTGATTCCCTGGAGGTAATTCGTCCTGTTGATCTGCTTGACGTAGCCTTTTACGCCGACCTCAGCGCCCGAGAAGTTGGCGGTACACCAGATTCCGCCAATCGTGATCGTCTTCCCATCGAAACCCCCGGCAGTAGCCGCATGGGCCTCTAGCCCGTCGTCAAGCCAATGGCCGTGACCGAAATCACTGTCGCCATCAGAATGATTCTCCTACAACGCCTCATGATTCCCCCTACTGTTCGTCGCCCGGTTCAAGCCACACCGAGAATGCCCCGCTTTATTCGAGCATACGCTCTAATTTATCGCTCGGCTGAAGCACTCTTCTTGACGACACAAAGAACGCCAGGCCGGAGCTCGTGATCGTAAACCGTTTGGTGGAACCGTACGTAGGCGATGTCGACTTCGATCCGAGTTCACAGCAGCCACAACCCGGGTGGAGTCGAGGCACCCGCGGCATTCAGGTGGAGCTGCGTTTTGTCGGATGCGGGAGCGGAAAGGAAGCCGCAGAGACCGTCGAAAAATGAATCGACAAATGCCTCGAATGGCACCTCCACCGAGCCCGATGTCATGGCACGATCTCGGTCGGCTGCCATGTGTATACAGAGGCTTTGCGCTTCGTCGATCCGAAGCCGGCGTATCGGCTCCGGAAATTTGGAGAGCAGCTTATCGAGCTCGCGCCGGAACTCGTCATTGCAGTACCGACCCTCCGGGGCAGCTCCAGAAGACCATCTCCGGCCCCGAGTTCGTGCCGCTGAAGCTGTTCGACGAAGGATACGTACCGGTTGTCTGGCGCCTCTGCCAGCATGAAGACGGGTAAGAAATACGCCTCGAGATGAGAACGGAGATCATCTGGGTGACGCCGAGCGGCGAGCAGCTGACGCTCCTTGATGAGCTGAGGTAGGCGGTGCCCGAATATGGCCGCCACAAGACCCTGCTTGGACCCGAAGTGATAGTGAACTGCGGAGTTGTTTCCTGAGCCAGCCTCTGCCGAAATTTGGCGCAGCGACACCCCGTCAATCCCGTGCTGAGCGAATAGGCGTTCAGCGGTGAGCACGAGTCGGTTGGAACTGGCCGAGCGACTGGGAGATTCGGGAAGGTTCATAAGCGGCAAAACCAGACACCATGCGTTGCCATCATCTTGGTTCAGGCCTTCGTTCTACGCCCATCCGACGGAGAGCGGCATCCGCGGTGAACATCAGGACAGAGTCATCGAGCAAAGTCACGTCAGCGAAAATGCCGACGTCCTTTGCCAGGAGTTGGCCGGCAAGAGCTGCGAGCCCGTCGAGCGTAAAATCGCCCCCCGCCACCACGTCAGCGGCATAGCTTCGGCCGCTTCCGGAGGAGAGGACTGTCGCAACCATCTGCCGATCGAGCTGCCGAGTTGCCGCTAGTTCGTACACCTCGGCCGCCAACGCCAAATGCGCCGAGAACACCGTGTTGTTGAGGGCTTTCATCTCCTGGCCGGCGCCAAGAGGACCGATGTGGAGTACCGGATTTCCGAACGTCGCCAGTACGGGCCGGCAGCGCTCGACCACCTCCTCCGGACCACCAACCATCACGAGCAGATCACCGGTGGCAGCCTTGAACCCACCTCCGCTGACGGGTGCATCCACAAAGTGGAGGTTCGGAAACTCCTCCTGAAGTCGCAGGCAGGTCTTTGGATGCACCGTGCTGTGCACAATGACGACAGATCCATCCGTCATTGACGGGAGCGCACCGTCCGGAGCACGGAGTACGGCGTCAACCCCAACGTCATCCACAACACAGATTCCTAGAATGTCTGACGCTGCACCCAACTCGGCAAGAGTCGACGCGACTGTTGTCGAGGAGTCTTCGAACGGCAGGAGCGAGTCTGGTCGTCTTGCCCAAAGCATCACCGAGAATCCAGCGTCTGCGATCCGCCGAGCCATGGGCCCGCCTTGGCTGCCAAGGCCCACGAACCCCACACGAACTGCGCGCTCAGTCGTCACCATGCACCACCCCAGCGGCCACTGCTGCGCTGTAGAGCAGATCGTCAAGCCATCGACCGGTTGGCCAACCTAGGTACACAGCGTAGTGGACGACGAGTTCCTGGAGCTCTTGGTACGTGAGATCGCCCAGTGCCAATGCCGAACGAATATGTTCAGTTGCCTCCTCATCGATACCAGCTGCAGCCGCACAGCAGATGCTGATGATTCTTCGGTCCCGCCGGTGCAAATAGCGAGTCCGAGTCCAGATCTCCCCGTAGAGGAAATCTAGGTAGGACCGGCCCCGGAAGGCAGTGGCCGCAAGCGGACTCGGCGCGCCGTGGACCGCCTCGTAAGCCTCCTCGCCACGCCGCCGTCGCTCCTCGTCACCAGTCGGACCGGACCAAAGTTCGAAGTCATGCTGCTCGAGCGGCTCCTTTCGCTCCTCCGCGAGCCGGAATGCCGCCATCATGCCGTGCATGCTCATCAATGACGCTCGTGGCCATCCAAGCTGAGTCCCGAAATGCAGGACGAACTCGTCGTATTCAGAGTAAGTCAGATCACCGCTGTTCAGCGCCGCCCACACGTGGGTCTCGATAGGCGTGACGATGCCGGCAGCTCCGACACACGAGAGAGTGATCAGCCGGCGATCGCGGGCCGTGAGGACGCCTCGGCGCCACATTTCACCGAACACGAACCCGATGACACCAGCTTCGATGAACGCGCCATTGGGATCTGGGCGCACCGAGGTCATGATCCGCTCGTATTCCGAGCGGGCCGTCGTGCGTCGGTCCTCTGCATTCGTCCATTCGCTCACTACTGCACCTCTACTTGGTTTGCGATCAGCCGCCGCATGTATATTTCAACATTGCAGCCCGCTCCCGA
This sequence comes from uncultured Acidimicrobiaceae bacterium, assembly GCA_963833585.1. Lineage (GTDB taxonomy): Bacteria > Actinomycetota > Acidimicrobiia > Acidimicrobiales > RAAP-2 > Bog-756. The sequence continues at coordinate 486,731 of CAWHYF010000006.1, forward strand.
AGTTCGTCATGGATCTCGGGTGCGGTTACGACGAGGAACGTTCCGAACTTCACTGCGTCTGCAATGAGTTCACCGACGGCTTCTGGTTCCACCAAGCGTGCTGCGGGGCGTGGGGAGTGGGCTCGCCGAACACAGTGATCTGCTCGAGGATGTTCGTAATGACGCCCGACGGACAGACGCAGGTTACGCCGACGCCGAACGGTGCAAGATAGAGAGCGAGGGCTTCAGAGACGCCAACGACCGCGTGCTTGCTCGCCACGTAGGGCGCCGGTCGAAACCATAGGCAAGGAGGCCGGAGCCGACGAGGTGTTAATAAGGTGGCCGCGGCCTTGAGCGATGAGGTGCGGAAGAAAGACCAGATTGCTCCGGGCAAGGCTGAGTACGTTGAGATCGAGGACTCGCTGCCATGCTTCGATTGGCATTGACTCGGGGGCACCCATTGCAATCACGCCGACATTATTTATTACAACATCAAGGGCACGATATTGCTCGAATGCACATTCTCGGAGCGCTTCGAGATCTGACTGCTGGGATACGTCGACATGTAGTGGAAAGGCGTCACCATTAGCGGCCAGAATCATGACCACCGTCTCTTCCGCACGCGATAGATCGACATCGCTCACGACAACCTTTGCACCACGAGCATCAAACTCAATCGCAACGACGCGGCCAATTCCACTTCCTGCGCCGGCGATGGCGGCCACGGCGCCGTTCAATTCAAAAGAGGGATGGTCACACGATTGCCACCGACTTGGTTCGGAGGAACTCGAGTAGGCCCTCGATGCCACCCTCTCGGCCGAACCCGGAAATACCCCTGCCACCGAATGGCAGCTCACAACCGGTTACTGGCGATCCTCCGTTGACGTAGATCCCGCCGGAATCAAGCCGAGGGACCAGTCGGTTGATTCGACTGACATCGTTCGTCCATAGGTAGGATGCCAACCCTATCTGGTGCTGTTGGCAATCGCGATTGCCTCATCCTCGCTCTCGAACCGGATAAGCGACAGCACGGGACCGAATACCTCCACTTGGCCAAGTTCGCTATTCGGATCCACATCGCCGAACACGGTCGGTTGCACGTAGAAGCCATCAGCTAGGGAGCCGCCAGGTACTCCGCCTCCCACAAGAAGCTTTCCGCTACCTTCCGACTCCGCACGCTGAATCATCTGGAGGATCCGCTCCTGAGCGGCCCTATTTACGACTGGACCCATCCCGGTGCTCGGCTCGAACGGATCACCCAGGCGAATCGCACTGGTGAAGGCAACGACTTTCTCTGCAAGCTCGTCGTAGACGCTGTCCTGCACGACGAGCCGGGTGCCCAGAGCGCATCCCTGGCCCGCCAGCGTCTGATGCACGGATGCGGTGGCAAGGAAGGCAACAGCCTCGAGATCCGCATCCGGGAACACAACGTTTGCGGATTTTCCTCCGAGCTCGAGCACCGCGGGCTTCAAACCGTCAGCGCATGCGGCAGAATCTTGCGCGCTCGGTGGGTCCGCCAGTGAAGCTGATTTTCTGCACAAGTGGGTGACGCACAAGTGCTTCCCCCGCTTCGGCCGTGCCGGGAATGACGTTTACCACTCCGGGCGGAATGCCTGCCGAACGGACGAGGCCCATAAACTGTTCCATTGCGTAGGGCGTGAGCTCGGACGGCTTCACGACGACTGTGTTGCCAGCGGCCAGGGCCGGTATGACTTTCATCCCGACCGAAACGAGAGGACCGTTCCAAGTAATGATGATGCCGATCACGCCGTAAGGCTCGGGTGTCGTGTAGGCCAACTCACGGCCGTGGCTCGGTGAAGAAGTGACACGGCCTTCGATCTTGTCGGCGAACCCGGCGTAGTAGTTCGTGAAGTCGAGAAGGGAAATGCCGTGAACTGCCGCGATACCGAGGGTCATCCCATTGTCGAGGACGGAGAGTCGAGCGAGGTCCGCCTGGGCTTCTTCGATCAATTCCGCGAGACAAAGGAGCGCATCACGTCGGAACGATGGCGTCAATGTTCGCCAAGATCCAAATGCAGTCTGCGCCGCTAGAACCGCGTCACCCACGTCGTCTGGACCGGCCAAGGGGACTGGTCCCTGGACTTCACCGGTTGGCGGGTACACATGCAGGTGCTCGCCTCCGCCTCCTGTCTTCCTTAGCTCTCCACCTATGTGGAGGTGCACCGCGGGCACGGTCCGATCGTGGGATTCCATGTGCTTTGTCCTCTCCCCACTGCCTCCTGGTAGCGGATCAGCTGTACAGCTTAACTAATAAGCTACTTGACTTGATCACAAATCGCATGTTCAATCAAGTCCATGCCCCATACAGATATGTTCGATCTCTCCGGCAAGGTCGCCGTCATCACCGGCGGAGCCGGTGGTATTGGGGTGGTCTATGCCGAGGCCCTCGCGGAGGCCGGCGCATCGGTGGTCATTGCCGACGTCGACATAAAGGCTGCGAAGGAGGTCGCCGACACTCTCGGCGGCCAAGGCCACGCCGTCAGCGTCGACGTGCGCTCCGCTGAATCCACTTCCGCAATGGCCCAGGCGGCGATCGACACCTTCGGGGGAATCGACATCCTGGTCAACAATGCGGCGATCATGGTCGATCTCCCGCCCTACGGTCTGAGCAACATGCCGCTGGCTGAGTGGGATCGAGTGATGGACGTAAATCTGCGAGGCCCGCTCCTGTGCACTCAGGCCGTCATCCCAGCCATGGAGGCCCGAGGGGGGGGTCGCATCGTGAACGGCTTGTCGGCGGGGGCATTCATGCCGGGCGGGATCTACGGTGTCAGCAAGTTCGCCTTGCATGGTCTGACGATCAACCTGGCCTCCGAACTCGGAGGCCGCGGGATCAATGTGAACGCCATCGCTCCAGGACTTGTCGCAAACTCCAGCGGGTATAAGGCACTACCAGAGGACTCGCCCTTCCGCGACGCGATCGCCTCCACTATCCCAGGGAAGCCGTCCGGACCACCCGAGGATCTCGTCGGGACTCTCCTCTTGCTCTGCTCCCGAGCCGGCGAGTGGATCACAGGCCAAACGATCCTGATCGACGGTGGCTGGATCACTCGTCTTTGAGCAGGCCCGTGTGATAGGGGCCGACCACCTGCCTTCTCCTACTCGCATCATCTCCTCAACTAGAGACGCGACTGGGCTGTCTTGAGCGCAAGTCTTGGTGGCCGAACACATTTATGTTAGAACGGTTGTCCTAACCTGTCGTTCCGCCTGGGGGTGGACTCATGACCGCAAGCGAACCTGCTGTCATCGTCTCGAATGACACTCACATTGGGCCGCGCCTGGTAGAAGACCTTCGCTCTTACTGCCCCTTGCGCTACTTGGATGAGTTTGACCGCTTTGCTGCGAGCACTGCCGCTGATCGCCGGTCCGCCCAGGCAATGCTCGAGGGCAGTGGCTACCTCACACACCCCAATTTTCGGACTGACGGCCACTTCGATTCTGGGGCACGGCTCGCCGACTACGACCATGATGGCGTTGCGGCGGGTGTGATCTTCCACGGCAGCATGAATTTGGAGCCGATTCCGTTCGTCTCCTCACCTCTGGGGAAGCCTAAAGGTGACACTGATCAGCAACTAGTCGGCGTCGGACAATACATCTATAACCGCTGGTTAGCGGACTTTGTCTCACAAGCACCCCACCGGCATATTGGACTCGCCTACCTCCCAGTGTGGGACATCGACGAAGCGATCGGAGAGCTTCGCTGGGCCCACGCGGCGGGGCTGCGGGGCGTGAACTTTCCCGCGATGCGTGACGGCGAGCTGCCTGAGTACAACCGTCGCCGATGGGAGCCGTTATGGTCCGAATGCGAAGAGCTAGGGATGCCGCTAGTGACCCACGTCGGAGGGGGGACAAATGCGCGCTACTCGGGACTTGAGTCGGTCGCCCTTATGCAACTCGAATCGGCGGGCTTTCTGTCGCAGCGAGCCGTCTGGTGGATGATCTTCGCTGGCGTATTCGAACGTCACCCTCATCTCAAACTCGTGATCACCGAGACCCCAGGGAACTGGTTTCCGAACAAGGCAACGGAGCTCGATGCCCTGCACGCCTTCTACGATTCAAAGCGGGATGAGCCGCTCAATAGGGCGCTGCTCGCGCAGGTGCCGCGCCGTCCGAGTGAGTACATGGCTCACAACGTCTTTGTGGGTGCAAGTTTTGCATCGCCGTACGAAGTCGAGCAGGCCATCCTTCACGGACTTGGGCGCCAACTTCTCTGGGGTTCCGACTACCCACACCTCGAAGGTACCTTCGTTTACCGCGAGAATCGCGATCTACCCTCGGTGACGCAGTTGGCTTTGCGTCACACGTTCGCTGGCGTTTCGGAAGAACATACCAAGCGCATGATTGGCGAGACCGCCATCGAGGTCTACGACCTCGATGATGCCGCTCTTCACGCAATCGCTCGCGAGATCGCAGCACCGACTTTAGAAGAACTCGCTGAGCCGATTCTGGCTGTTCCTGAAGCCGGGAGCGTGACTGCCTTCCGATCAGGTAAAGGCGGTTGGAGCTGAGATGGTCGATCTTTTCGTTCGCAGTGGCAGATTCTGAACAACGAGTCGCTTAACTCGCGCCTACAACGTGTCTACAAATGGCAAAAACGGGTACCGACCATGAACAGACATGAGAATAAACCTGCAGGTAGAGGCTACTTCTGGGCAATAGTGACCACCATCAAAAATCTTTAGATGCCTCTCTTAATGCGAAGGTGGCTACATCGGCTCACTGACCCCCACTCGCATGGCAATCAGGTGCTCTTGATCGATCCTCGTTAAACATAGAGGACGCGAACTCGTGGTCTCCCGGAAAGCTCAATCGGCCACAGACTTGATCCAAATCGCTGCCTCCGAGAGCACTAACCCGACTTGCAAACCCACCCGCGTGACTACAACGTGACTACAACTCCCGATCAAAGCACGCGGAGCCGTGATCGGCAGAAAGAACATCAATGCAGGTCCTGAACTATTTCGGTCGACGGCGGCATGCCATGAGAAGCACAGGCTTGGACTTGTAATCCCAAGGTGGCGAGATCGAGACTCGCACGGCCCACCAGTTGAGGGGCGCTTTCTGCACCGGCGACCGCAGAGAACGGCTCGCCATTCACCCCGTCCAACAGCAACGGCTGAGCGGGGCGCCTCAGGTGTCGATGCGAACTCGCGGGGCATCCGGGGGGTTCGGACAGGTCTCGGCTCGGCCGATCACCTGCGCATAGTCCACGACAACACGTATGGACGACGCCCACGACGACCAGACGACACGGTCCGCAACCCGCGCCGAGCGGTCCGGTTGCCCATTCGCCACCCGCACGTCGATGGTGGGGGTCATGATCCCACGACCCTCCGAATCACGGACGCTCGCCTCAATCGTGTAGCTGCCGTTTGGCACCTTTGACGTGTTCCAGACCGTGTACCAGCCGAGGTTGGACATCCGACCGGTGGCAAACAATGTCTTCGCAAGCCCTGAACCGCTGAGGAAATAGTCGACCCTCGTCACGTCGTACGAGCCCGAGCCGAGTACGTCCAGGATCTGTCGGCCGTGCACGGTCGATCCGTTGCGGGGAAGGACCACGGCCGCGCGTAGCGGCACGATGCGAAACTCAAGCGGCTTTTCGCTCAGGTATCTCGCCGCGTCACCAGTACCGAAAAGGCTCAGGCGATCGCGCCTGGCAACTGTGATTTGACGCCGAATCTGCTGAGGCCGCTCGAAGATGGCGAGGCTCTGGACGACTGAGTCCGGGTACTGGTCGGCCCTGACAGTCACCTGACCCAGGAAGGTCCCGTCCTGGCGCCCCTCTCGCGCCCTGGAAATGCCGTCGGCCGATCCCACTATGACGGTGACGACGATCCCTATGCCGACCACAACCCTGGCGAAGACGAACACAGGATCGGAGGGGGTCTGCCGCTGTCCAACCGTCCCTGGGGTGGGAGATGGAGGTTCGGACGATCGCAGCTCGGAGACGACCGGTGGATCCAAGACGGCAAGGTACAGTCCGACGAGGACGAAAATGACGAAAACGGTATAGCGGGGCCCCGAGTTGGATAAGGAGCCGCGGTAACCACCTCGACCGTGGGTGATCACCGCGGAGAAGAGGAGCCCGAAGAGAATCAGCGAGAGAGCGAAGGGCCGAGCGCCTGTGTCGGTCCGTCTCCCAAGGGTGAACCGCAGCAGCGACCAAATCGCCGCCACGGCGAGCACCGGTCCCGAAGAGTGTCACCAGCGCGCCCGGCCGAGCCACTCCGACGACGTCACCCACCAGCCGGACGAAGTACGTGAGCAAGGCGGCCGGACCCGCTCTGGGTGACCGCGTGGTGTTGAAGTTGAAACCGACGGAGTAGATCGCTGCGGTCACGACCGCAGCGCCGATCCAGGTGACGGCGAGGTGCCCCGACCGACGTCTCAGGTAGATGAGCAGGAGTCCGGCCGGCCACACGAGCAAGCCCTGCAGTGACGAGAAGCTGGCGATGACGGCCGCGGCGATGGCCCCTCCGAGGAGAGGCCATCGCAGCGGCTCCTGGTCGAGCAAGAAAAGAGCCAGGGCAGTTGTGAGGAGCACCAGATACCAAGCCATCTGGAAGCCCCACAGGGCGTTTCCGGCCTGGGCGAGGGACAGCAACAGGAACGCCACCGGGCAGTACCAGATCCAACGCCTTTCGGGCGAGCGACGTTTGTGAGCACAGATGACGAGCGTCGTCGCGCCGAACAACATGAAGGCGCTCAGGTACTGCTCGGTGATCACGTCGAAGTGAGTCGTGTAGGCGAGGGCCAACACGATCAGGTTGGGGAAGAAGATACGGTTTTCATTGTGCTGTGCCCACAGCGTCGAGAACTGCAGCGTGCCCGAGTGCGCATGATCGATCAGTGCCACGTCGCTCCACTGGTCGTTCGTGATGACGTTCACGCCGTAGGCGTGGATCATCCAGAGGTACACCACCGCCGGAATGGCGAAGCCGAGGAGAGTGGCGCCGGATACCAGCCGTGACCGCCGGTTCGAGGCCGGTGACTCCGACGGAAGTGGTATCTGCACCGGTGCGTCGATGCTCATGGCGGCCATAGCAGAGTTGCCGAGCTCATCCTCCCTACCCAACGTCGCGGAGCAGCCAACGGGGGTTGGTGACAGCCCGCCCCAGGTTGGATCGTGCACCCCCCAATCACTTGCGCAGACGATCCACCTGATGCTGACCCGCAGGCAGCGCCCATAGTTCCAGGTGCCAAGAGAGCAGCGGCGCTCTCAAATACACGTGACTGCGAGACTCCCATATCGAGGACCCCCCCGATCGCTGTCGTGGACAGGGAAACCGGACAGCGTCACCAAGTCTACCTTGGGATTTGTCACAGTCCTTGGTAGTGGAAGTTTGGTTGGTGGACGTTTGGTTACCTACGACAAGCGGTGAAACGCTTGGCTCCGATATGAATCCGAAGGTGGCGGAATCGACTCGCACGGACCGCCGGATTGCGGACACATAGCCCCGATGCCGACTGGAGCGATCACGGCCGAGCCGGACATGGTTCTCAAAGGGATGAGGCCCAGACCGGCACCTCGGTCCGGGCGGCAAGTGGCCCCTCCAACCTAAGTGTTCTGGAGCCTCACGCAACACCGGCCCGGGGCCGGATCAAGGGTTGCTTCGAGCCCGACTCGGTCAAAGCACGAAAGGAATCCGTCGATCAGATCCAGGTTCATTCCACAGACAAGATCTGTGTACTCCTGGGCCAGCGAATGGAACGGACAGTTGGCCAGCATCACTCCACTCGAATCGCGGCAGCGGTTCGTAGCCGCAGTCCTCCAACGTTCGAACCGTCGTGTCGTGGCTTGCCGAACGCCCCTTCGATCCGAGACTCTTGAGCACGGTCCTCCCGAGTGAGCGCACTGCCTGAGCACGGTTCGCCGCAGGACTTGGGAGACGGGAATGTCTTCTCGCTCCGCGTCAGTGACGGCTTGGGCGAGAAGCCGCCCGACCCACTCGTAACGACGCTCCGGGACGCTGACCGACACCTCTCGCGACGAGCGTTGGTAGAGCTTCGCAGGGCGCCCCGCCCCCGGGCCCCCGCGTCCTGGAGGACGGCGGTACTCGACGTCGAGGAACCCATCCTCCACGAGCTTGTCCAGATGGAATTTTGCCGTGTGGAGCGCCACCCCGGTCCCGGTGGCGGCCTCCTCACGGCTGACCGCCCCGGATGCCCCCACCACGAAACGGTAGAGGGCACGGCGCACCGGTTCAGCGCAGTACAGCGAGGCTGGTCACCCGGGAGTCGAAGTCGTCGGGCGCCGGTCGGGTCCCGGCCGGTGTCGCATCCCCGGTCTGATCGTCTGCCGGCACGGGTCTCCCTTTCTAAAAGATAGTTGGATTGACTAAATCGGAGGATCCTTCTATAGTTCATCATAGTATCCGTTAGATAGGGAGGCAACCGTGGCGTCCACCACGACCCAGGCGGCGGCGCCGGTGATCCGAAGAAGCCAGCCCCCGCCAGGGCTCCACGATCCGACCTACCAGGCCTTCTGGCTGTTGCGGCTCGGCTGCTTCCTCGCCCCTGGCCTCTTCGGGATCGACAAGTACTTCAACTGGATGACGTTCTGGCCCAAGTACCTGTGGGTGGGATTCCCGCACCTCCTGAGCATTACGCCCCAGCACTTCATGTACGCCGTCGGCGGCGGTGGAGATCACGGCCGGCCTCCTTGTACTGCTGAGCCCCCGCTACGCCGCCTATGTGGTCGCGGCGTGGCTGGCTGGGATCATCGCCAACCTCGTGATCATCGGAGCCGCCGCCGGGCACGTCATGTACTGGGACATCGCCCTCAGGGACTTCGGTTTGCTGCTCGGCGCGCTGGCCCTGGCCCGGCTGGCGGCGGCCTTCCACCGACCCGGCCGGGTCTCCGACAGGCGTCTTCCATGAAGTCAGGAGTGAACAGCGTCGACCGGACCCTGCCCGATCCGGTCGGGCGTCATGATCGATGCGGCCTCTGGGACTACGACGCGGCCACGCAAGCGGTGTCCGATCTGCTGGTGGCCCTGGGCCGCGACGCCAGGTCCGAACATCTGGCCGAGACTCCCCGACGGGTGGCCGAAGCGTTCGCCGAGTTGCTGACCCCGAACCATTCGACCTGACGACGTTCCCCAACGACGATGGCTACGACGAACTGGTACTGGTTCGCGACATTCCGTTCCGCTCGCTCTGCGAACACCATCTCCTCCCATTCCACGGGGTCGCCCACGTCGGCTACCTGCCCGGCGGCCGCATCCTCGGCCTGTCCAAACTGGCCAGGGTGGTCGACCGGTTTGCGGCTGACCTGCAGACCCAGGAGCGGCTCACCAAGCAGGTCGCCGACTGGCTCGACGAGCACCTCCAGCCGAAAGGGGTCGGGGTGGTGATCGAGGCGGATCACATGTGCATGTCGCTACGAGGCGTCCGCGCCAGCGGCGCCCGCACCCTGACCTCGGCACTGCACGGGGTCCTTCGCGCACGATGCCCGTTCCCGCCAGGAGTTCTTCGCACTGGCCGGCGGTCCGCGGTGAGGCCGTGACACCCACCGGTACGGCTGACAAGCTGTCGATCGAACAGGAGAACACGAGATGACGACACCGCAGACCTTCGTGATCGCCGGCGCCAGCCTGGCCGGCGCCAAGGCCGCCGAGACCCTTCGATCCGAGGGATTCGACGGCAGGGTCGTGCTCATCGGCGAGGAGCCCGTTCGGCCTTACGAGCGGCCCCCGTTGTCGAAGGCCTACCTTCGAGGTGAGGTCGATTTCGACAGCGCCGCCGTGCATAGCGAGGACTTCTACCAGGACCACGACATCGAACTGCTCACCTCGACCACCGTCTCGTCGATCGATCCCCAGACACGACGGATCGAAATGGACCCGGGTGGATCGCTGGCCTATGACCAACTTCTCCTCACCACCGGCGCCACCCCGAGACGGGTGACGATCCCTGGAGCCCAACTGGCCGGAATCCACTACCTCCGCAGCCTGTCAAGCTGCGACTCCTTGCGGGACGCCCTCGCTCGAGCCACGCGGGTGGTGGTGGTGGGCGCAGGTTGGATCGGATCGGAGGTCGCGGCCTCCGCCCGCCAGCTGGGCAAGGAGGTGGCGCTGATCGAAGCGGGCCAGGTCCCTCTGGAGCGGGTGCTCGGCGCCGAAGTCGGGACCCTGTTCCGCGACCTCCACGCGGAGAATGGGGTGGATCTCCACATGGGTGTGGGCGTCGAAGCCTTCCGAGGCTCGACCGAGGCCGAGGAGGTCGTCCTGGCCGACGGCGCGGCGGTCGCCGGAGACCTCTTCGTGGTCGGAGTCGGTGTCAGTCCCAGGACCGAGCTGGCCGAAGCCGCCGGCCTCTCCCTCGACAACGGCGTCGTGGTCGATCAGCGCCTGGCCACGGATACACCGGGCATCTGGGCTGCCGGCGACGTGGCCAACGTCTACCACCCCGTCTTTGACGCCCGGATCCGCCTCGAACACTGGTCCGCGGCCCTCAATCAGGGGCCCGTGGCGGCCAAGAACATGCTCGGCAGCAACGTCGACTACACGAAGATCCCCTATTTCTTCTCCGACCAGTACGACCTCGGCATGGAGTACAACGGCTTCGCCCCGCAGTGGGACCAGGTCGTCTACCGGGGCGATCCGGCCAGCCGGGAAGTCATCGTCTTCTGGCTCGATGCCGGGGTCCCCGTGGCCGGAATGAACATCAACGTCTGGGACGTGGCCGAGCCCATCGCCGACCTGGTGGGCGCTCGGCGACCGGTCGACCCCGCCCACCTGGCCGACCCCGACGTCGACCTGGCCGGCCTGACCGGCTGACCGGCTGAGCGGCCGGCTGACCGAAGGCGCGTCAGCTGGCCGTGGGCAGGACATGGACCGGGCGGACAGGCCCAGCCGACCCGGTACCCAAGTAACGGCCCACTGCCGCTGCGAGCCTCGGCCCCCGAGCTGAAGTCTCCGGTGGCTTCGGCACCGCCACGCCCGGTCGCGCCGTCCGACCACCCCGCTGGCCGCCACCGGTCCCGGCTCCGTCCCCCGGTGAGGGCGAGCACCCTCCGTCCGCCCCGTCCCAGCGGACCTCCGTCCCGATCGTTCCGGTTTCATCGATCCCATCCCCAAAGGGGGTCGGTTGCTGGACAGACATATCGGTATACGATATAGTTGCTGGAGCGATCGAAGGAGGTGGTGCGCATGCTGATCATCGAGATCGTCGGTGCCGTACTCGTCCTGACCCTGGCCATCGTGGTCACCGCTGGGTTGTATCTCGGGCTACTGGGATCGATCGGCGCCATCCGACTGGCACGGTGCGAGCACTGCGGGCACTTGGGAATCGCTGGGCCAAAGGACCCCTTGCTCCTGTGCTCCCGATGTCGCCATCCCCACCTCCTCCACCCGCTACACCTCCATCACCACATTGCATCCCGATCGCGCCTCTGATGCGGGGTCTGCGATCGGCGGCGCCGGGTGAGGGTAGTGACCCTCCTCGGAGCCCGCGGCGTTGCTCACTCCCCGGCCAGCACGTCCCGCAACACCGCTGCCGATGAGTGATCGATGTCCTTGGTGGCCGTGAGCAGGATCACCGGGCCGTCGGCGGCGAGCTCGCGGAAGCTGGTCGAGAACACCCTCGGTCTCGTCCGCCAGCTCGGCCCGATAGCGGCGGCCGAACTCATCGAAACGTACGGGATCGTGGCTATACCACTTCCGAAGCGCCGCACTCGGGGCCACCTCCCTCAGCCACAGGTCAAAGGCCCGATCGGATCGTGACACCCCTCGTGGCCAGAGGCGGTCGACCAGGATGCGGTTGCCGACACCTTCGCCGATGTCGTCGTAGACACGGGCAACGCTGATCGTGGGTGGCTGCCGCTCCGGCCGCCCGCCGATGCGACCGGAAAGCCCGTGGGATCCCCGGGCGGTTCCGAGACCGGCCCAGACCTCGGGAACTTGGGGGGCCAGGCGGACCAGCTCCTCGAGATGGAGCGTCGAGAGCGCCTCCAGTCGAGCGGCGCCGTCGGTGGTCATCAGGAGGCGGACCACCCGATGGTCGTCCTCGTCCCGAGTGCGCCGGACGAGACCTGCCGCGTCGGCCCGGTCGACCAGACCTACCGCACTGTGATGCCGGAGGAGCAGGTAGTCGGCGATCTCGCCGATGGTCGGACCCCGTGGGTCGCCGTGACCTCGGACGGCCAGGAGGAGCTGATGTTGGGCCGGAGTGAGACCCGCCTTCTGCGCCTGTTGTTCGCTCCATCGCTCGAACTGACGCAGGCCGGTCCGCAGGGCCAGCAGTCGAGCGTAGACCTCGTCCGGCAGAGTCACTCGTTCCACGATATCATCGTTCTACGATGCTAATCACCTCGGCCGTTGCCGCATGCTGAAACGGTATCGCGGGTCCGAGCCTCCCCTCGGGGGAGCGCTCGGCAGCGCCGGAACGGCAGAAACCGAGGGGGACAGCACCGAGAAGTCGGCGATGGTGGACGGACTGCCGGTGGACGCGCCTGGCACCACCGGGCCGATCAGAGGCTCCGGAACCCTCGAGGACCCCGGGGGCGCTCGAGCCGGCCAGCTCCGAGCCGCGGCTACCCCGGCGCCGCGAAGGCGACCTCGGGGACTTCACGGCCACGCCCGGTTTGCTCTACCTCGTGCCGCTGGCCGTCCTGATCGGCGGCCTGGGGGCGGCCGTCTCGCTGGCCCTGCTCGACATGATCGGCTTCTTCACCAATCTCTTCTATTACCAGCGGATCAGTGTGACCCTGGTGTCCCCCCTGGACAACACCCTGGGGATCGTGAGCGTCGCCATCCCCGTGGTTGGCGGATTAGTGGTCGGCCTGATGGCCCGGTTCGGTTCCGAGCAGATCCGGGGTCACGGGATCCCAGAGGCAATGGAGCGCATCCTCATCAACGGCAGCCGGGTCCAGCCCCGCTTGGCCTTGTTGAAACCGGTCTCGAGTGCGGTGAGCATCGGGACAGGAGGTCCGTTCGGTGCGGAGGGACCGATCATCCTCACCGGAGGAGCCGTCGGGTCCATCGTGGGTCAGCTGTTCCGGCTGACTGCGGCCCAGCGGCGCAGCCTGCTCGTGGCCGGCGCCGCCGCAGGCATGAGCGCCGTCTTCGGGACCCCGGTTGCCGCCACGCTGTTCGGAGTGGAACTGCTCGCCTTCGAATTCCGACCGCGCTCGATGGTGCTGATCGGTCTGGCCGCGGCCACCGCTGACGGCCTCCGGATGGTCATGGCCGACGCCCACCTGGTCGCACCACAACCGATCTTTCCGGTGCCCCGCCATGCGGCTCTGGGAGGGGTGGCGCTGCTCGGCGCGGCGGCGGTGGGCTTGGCCACCGGGCTGGCCGCATGGTTGATGACCCAGGCCGTCTACCGCTTCGAAGATGCCTTCAAACGGCTGGACGGCCGGCTCCACTGGATGTGGTGGCCGATGATCGGAGGACTGCTCGTCGGGGTGGGGGGGCTCGTCGATCCCCGTGCGCTGGGCGTGGGCTACGACACGATCCACGCCGAGCTGCTCGGGCGAGCTCGGCGTCGGTGCGCTGCTCCTGCTCTTCGCGGTGAAGCTGGTGATCTGGTCGGGAGCCCTGGGCAGTGGGACCAGCGGGGGCATCCTGGCTCCCATCCTGATGCTGGGCGCGGACGTTGGGTGGGATCATCGGCCAAGCTCTCCCGGGGGCCTCACCGGGGACCTGGGCGCTGATCGGATTGGCCGGCGCCATGGCCGGCGTCACCCGGTCACCCTTCACCGCCATCGTCTTCGCCTTCGAGCTGACCCACGATCAAACAGCCTGTTGGCCCTGTCGGTGGCGGCCACCGTCGCCCAACTGGTCAGCTTCCTGGTCCAGAAGCGCTCGATCCTCACCGAAAAGGTCGCCAGGCGGGGCTTCCACGTCATGCGCGAATTCGCCGTTGACCCTCTGGAAGCAACCTTCGTGCGAGAGGTGATGGACACCGAGGTGTACACCGTCGAGCAGGAGCGGGGGCTCATCGACCTCTATCACTCGTTGCAGGAGGGTTCCGCCGAGCGCCGGCAACGTCTCTACCCGGTGCTCGACGAGGGTGGACGCATGGTGGGCGTCCTGCCGTGGTCGATGGTGCTGGACGGAAAGGACCAGATCGGAGCGGCCGTCGGCGACGCCATGATCGACCCCGAGGCTGTTGCCTACTCCGACGAGATCCTGCGGGCCGTGGCCGATCGCATGGCGGCGGCCGGACTGGGGGTGCTCCCCGTAGTGGACCGGTCACAGCCCAACCGGCTCCAGGGTCTGATCACCCAGTTCGATCTGCTCCGGGCCCGCCAGAAACTGCTCGAGGAGGAGCGGCACGCCGAACGGGTACTGTCTCTCCGTCGGATTCCCGTCGTGGGGTCCCCTGGCGAAGGATCGCCGTCGGGCGGTGGGCCAGCTGCACTGCCCCCACCAGGGCCATGATCCCCATCGAGCGCCGCTCCCGCCCGTACCAGGCTACTCCGAGGCCGAGCCCGCTCACCAGAGGCCGCCCAGCTCGGTGTCCACAGTGGTGGTCAGAGCCACGGTGGCCGTCGGAAGGTCGATGTCCTCGACGCCGCGAATGGCCCGGTGTTCGAGCAGATCGTCCACGCTCGGGGGGAGGAAGCGGGTGCGGAGGGCGTAGCTGTGCTTGTCGGTCCGGCCCGCCGGGTCGCCGTGGTGATACCGGAGGGGCGCATACAGATGCAGGTGGCGCTTGGCCCGGGTCAGCGCCACGTAGAACAGTCGACGCTCCTCGTCGACCCCGTCCTGATCCCCGGTGGCCAGATCCGACGGGAACGCCCCGTCGGCGGCATGGATGACATGGACGACGCTCCACTCGCCGCCCTTGGCCGAGTGCACGGTGGACAGGGTCAGCCAGTCGTCGTCCAGGGACGGCGCACCGGCCAGATCGCCCGAGGAGGTGGGGGGGTCCAAGGTCAACTCGGTGATGAACTGATCGGCGTTCGGGGACTCGGAGGCGATCCTCGCCAGAGCGGCGAAATCGGCCAGCCGGGCCTCAGGATGGCCGTACCTCTGCCGGATCATGGGGTCGAGCGCCGCAGCCAGGGCCTCCACCTGGGCGCCGACCGGCATCGTCTCCGTCCGGCAGGCTTCGAGTGCACGGGCCAGCGAGGCCAGATCGGGGGCGGCCTTCGGCGATCCACCCCAGCCTCCGGGATCGGCACAGAATCGGGCCAGCGGGATCAGGATCCTCTCGTGACGGCCCCCGCACCCCGAGCCGCTCCACGATGGTCCCGATGGACGACGTCCCCGCCCCTCGAGCCAGCTGCAGCACGCGCCGCCAGGCCAACTCGTCCCATGGGTTCTGGACCAGGCGCAGCATGGCCAGCAGGTCCCGCACATGGGCCGCCTCCAAGAAGCGCAGCCCTCCGTACTTCACGAAGGGGATGCGGCGGCGGCGGAGCTCGACCTCGAGCAAGTCGCTGTGGTGGCCGGTGCGGAAGAGGACGGCTTGGTCCCGGAGCGGGATCCCCGACTCGTAGTGGTCCAGGATGGTCTGGCTCACCGCACTGGCCTGGGCCTGCTGGTCAGGACACGTGGCGAGCGTCGGTCGGACGCCC
The DNA here is from genome assembly GCA_963833585.1 of uncultured Acidimicrobiaceae bacterium. Taxonomy (GTDB): domain Bacteria; phylum Actinomycetota; class Acidimicrobiia; order Acidimicrobiales; family RAAP-2; genus Bog-756. The sequence goes on from CAWHYF010000006.1 coordinate 502,266, forward strand.
CCGGGTAGCTCGGTCCAGAGACACTTGCGGACACCTTCCGCCACCTCGGCGATGACCGCGTTGGCCAGAGCCAGGATGGGACCGGTCGAGCGGTAGTTCTGCTCCAACGCCACCGTGGTCGTGTCGGCGAACTGGGAGGGGAATTCCAGGATGTTGCGCACGGTGGCCGACCGGAAGGAGTAGATGGCCTGGGCATCGTCTCCCACCACGGTGATCCGGAGGCCGTGTCGGGCGAGTGCCATCAGTGTGTCGGCCTGGACCAGGTTCGTATCCTGGTACTCGTCCACCAGCACCTGGTCGAACCGCTCCGCCAGCGCCGGACCGACCGTCGGGTCGCGAACCGCGGCACGCCAGTACAACAGGAGATCCTCGAGATCGAGGAGGTGTTGGGCCCGCTTACGGTCGGTGTACCCGGTGAACACCGTCCGCAGCCCCTCGATGTCGTCCAGACACCACGGGAAGAACCGTGCCACCGTCTCCTCCAGCGGCATCTGTCCGCTCACCACCCGGCCGTACAGCGAGGCCACGGTCTCCACCCGTGGGAACCGGTGCCGGCTGCCGGTGGCGACGGGCGCCCGGACCAGGGCCATCAGGTCGCGGGCATCACCCTGGTCGAGCACGCTGAACCGCTCGGCCAGACCGAGGGCCGTGCCGTACCGGCGGAGCATGCGATGGGCGATCGAGTGGAAGGTCCCGGACACCACCCGGGCGGCCAGGAGCGGTTCGGTGAGAAGTCCGACCCGGTGCAACAGCTCGGCCGAGGCCCGACGGCTGAAGGTGACCAGGAGCACACGCTCGGGCTCGACTCCGTCATCCAGGAGCCGGGCCAGTCGGCTCACCAGGGTCCGGGTCTTCCCCGTCCCGGCCCCGGCCGAAATGAGGAGCGGGCCCCCGACGTGGTCCACGGCCGCCCTCTGGGCCGGGTTGAGGCCCTCGGCCCAGAGGGGGCCGGAGGAGCCTCGATCCAGGGTGGCGGCCACCCGACCATGCTACCGGCCAGTACGAACACTTGTTCGACCGGCCGGGTTCGGGCCGGGGTCGGGCCCGGAGTCACGGCTCCGACAACTAGTGGCACTCAGGGTGCCAACTGTTACCATCGTCCCATGGCGCGACCATCGACACCCTTCGGACAGATCGACTACGAGTACGCCGGTCGGCTGGCCACCACCCCGCCCGAGCGGGACGGTCCGATCTGGATGGTCAACTTCATGCGCTACCGGCCGCGGGCCGACTATGGGGACCAGGGAGACCAGGGGATCAGCGGCAAGGAGGCGGACGACCGCTATGCCCCGGTCGACGTGCTCGAGAAGCTGGGTGCCGAGGTGGCCTACTTCGGCGATGTGGTGGGTCGCGACCGTGGCCCCGACCCGGACTGGCACCGGATGGGCATCGTCCGCTATCCGACCCGCCGTTCGTTCATCGACATGCAGGCCCGGTCGGACTTCCAGGAGAAGTACGTGCACAAGCAGGCGGGTATGGAGTTCACCATCATCGTCGCCTCCCTGCCCCTCGGGCCGGTGCGGGGTGAGCCGGACGGCTCGGGCCTGGTCCGCTTCACCCTCTTCCCCACCGGCTCCGGGCGGTCGGGTCCGATCGAGGAAGGGGCCGCCTTCGAGGTGGAGGGGACACCCATCGGGGACGATCGGCGGTGGGAGCGCCTCGAAGTCTCGTGGTCGGAGAGGTCCGAGGAACTACCCGACGGGACGGTCACCACCCGATCGATCCCGTTGATCGACCGCATGCGCGACCTGATCGACGACCCGGTCCGGCCCTAGCCGGGGCTCGCAGCCCGACGGGGGTCCGACCGGGGGCGGCGGGTCTCGGACCGACCGGGGCCGGACCGAATCCGGGGACGCCAGCGGTCGGTGACCGCCCGATCGCCCGGCGCCAGGCCGACCCTCGCTCGCCGCGGGAGCCCGGGGGGATGGGAGGATGGGGAGGTCCGGGGGTCAGTCCCGACGAGGAGGTCCAGGGGAGTGCCAGGGGAGACAGAGGGCTTCTCACCCAGACTGGTGGACAGCCTGGTCGATGCATTGGTGGTGATCGACGACAACGGGCGGATGCTCTACGCCAACCCGGCCCTCGGTCGGCTCCTGGGCTGGGATGTCCGGGAACTGTTCGGTCAGCCCTTCGTCGACTTCCTCCCCGAGCGGGTGCGGGACGGGTACGCCGAGCTGTTCCAGGACTGGATGGACGCCGATCCACCCCCACGGAGCCCTGGGCCGACCCGCATCGCCATGTTGCGGGTGGATGGGGCCGAGGTACCCGTCGACGTCGGAACGTTCCTGGTGGCGCCGGCCCGGGGACCCCGTCTGGTCGTGGCGGCGCTGTGGGACGCCAAGCTGCGACTGGACCCGGAGCACTACCAGCAGGTCGCCGACGACCTGATGGAATTCCTCGCCGGGGCTTCGGGGAGACCGGACGAGGTGGTCCCCCACCTGCTCGAGATCATCGCCACCCGACTCGAATTCGAGTGTGCCGTGGCTTGGAGGTGGGACGAACCCTCCCAGGTGCTCCGCTGCGAGCACACGTGGCTCGACGACCGCTCGCCGGCATCGGCGCTGACCGAGGTCTCGGCCCGTATGACCATGCCGGCCGGTCAGGAACTGGCCGGTTCGGTGGTGACGTCCGAGGAGGCCCAGTGGCACGGGAAGCTCGGCGACCTTCGGTCGCTCCGACGATACGAGGCCATCGTGGAGGGGGGACTGGAATGTGCCTTCGTCTTCCCGATCCGGACCAGAGAGCGGCTGATCGGCGTCATCGAGCTCTTCAGCACTGTCCCCAGACGTCCCGATCGTGCCCTGTTCACCGCCGTGGCCGACATCGGATCCCGATTGGGAGAGTTCATCGAACGGCTCGAGCTCGAGTGGCAACGCAATGATCTCATCGAGCAGCTCGAACGTTCGAGGAAGCACCAGGATTTCCTCCTTCGAGCCAACCTGGCCCTGGCCGATGCCGGCCACTTCCAGGAGGCGGTGCTCAAGCTGGCCGAAGTGGCGGTCCCGGCCCTCGGGGACATCTGCCTCATCGACGTCCTCGGCCCGGAAGGCCAGCTGACCCGCCTGGCGGCGAGGCACGCCGACCCCGGTCGCCAGTACCTTGCCAGTCAACTGATCAACCATCCGCCCGACCTGTCGGGCGACCACCCGGCCGCCCGCGCCGTGCGGACCGGTGAGCCGCAGTGGTCCCCGGTCATGCCCTCGGATTTCATGGTCAGCACCACACAGACCAGCGAGCACTTCGAGCTCACGCAACGCCTGCACTTCAGCGCCTACGTCTCGGTGCCGCTCATCGCCGCCGATGAGGTCATCGGAGCCGTCACGGTGGTCAGTACGGACTCGGACCGCGGTATCGGTGACGATGTCCTGCCCCGGGCCAGGGATCTGGCGGCCCAGGTGGCCAGGGCCATCGAGCGGGCCCGCACCGCCGATGAGCAGTCGGGCATTGCGCGGCGGCTCCAGACCAGTCTCCTTCCCGCCCCCCCACGGGAGATACCCGGACTCGATATCGCCGTCCGGTACGAGGCCAGCGAACGGAGCGCCGAAGTCGGTGGGGACTTCTACGACGTCGTCCCACTCGCCGATGGGCGGTTCGCCCTGGCCATCGGAGACGTCGAGGGACACGACATCGCGGCCGCAACCCTGATGGGTCAGTTGCGTAGTGCCATGCGGGCCTTCCTGTTGTTGGATCCGGATCCGAGCCTGGTCCTGGGCCGCCTCGACGCCTTCATGGCCGAACAGCCGGTCGACCGCCTGGCCACCTGCGCCCTTTCGGTCCTCGACGTCCAATCGGGCCGGTTGGAGGTGGCCACCGCTGGCCACCCACCACCCATCGGCGGCAGCCCCGGAGCGACCTTTGCGCCGCTCTCGATCGTTCCGGGCCCACCTCTCGGCCTCGGCCTCGGCCCCTGCCCCCTCCACCGACTGACCTGCACCACCGATTCGGTGCTGGTCTTCTACACCGACGGGCTCGTCGATGTCTGCCGGCCCGGCGGGCCCGAGCCCTTGCTCACCTTGGTCGACACCATCGCCGCCCACGCCGATGAGTCATCCGAGAAGTTGAGCGACCGGATCCTCGACGATCAGGCGGCACACCAGGTCATCCAAGATGACATTGCGCTCCTCGTCGTGAAGCGGACGGCGGGGCACCACATCCCCGGCGTCACTCGGACCAGCCGGGATCCCACTCGCCCACCCAGTCGGTGACCCCGGTCAGCTCCAGCAACCGAAGGACCTGGGGTTGGGGTCGCACGACCACCAAGGAGGTACCGGATGCCGCCAGTCGCTGGCGGGCCCGGGCAATGGCACCGATCCCAGAGCTGTCCATGAAGGTGAGCCCGGCGAGATCGATCACGACTTCCGACCCGGCGAGGCCGTCCAACCACTCGGCGAGCCCGGCCGCGCTGGCCAGGTCGAGTTCTCCGTCGAGGGCCACCAGATGCACGTCCCCGAGCGACCTCGCCGTCCTGGAGAATTCCCTCACGACCGCTCCTTCCCCCAAGTGGATTGGTGGATCTCGCCGACTCTGGCCGGAGACTACCCGGGCGGTGGGAACCGGGAACCCCGACGGTTCTGTCGCTCGGCGTGATCCCGGTCGTCGGCAGTCGGCACCCCGGCCTTTGACCCGGTCGGAGGGCAATTCGCTGGTTCCGAATCCCCGGCAGCGGGTAGGGATACACGATGACCAGCACCCACCGAGATGACCCGTCGCTCGATGAACAGCTGGGATCGCCCGGTCTGACGCTGGAGGCGGGTTGGCTCACCGGAGTCTTCCTCGGATTTGCCGCCATCGTCGTCCTCGTCCACCGGAGGACCCGCCGCCGGCGGCGGGCGGACCGGGCTCGGCCTGGGCACTCACCCGCAGCCCCGATTGACGAGGGCCGGCGCGGGTAGGTCTGTGGTGGTGAGTTCTGCCGGGACGTCGGAGCGAGAGGTCAAATGGGACGTCGACCCGGACTTCGTGCTGCCCGACTTCCGTGACCTGGTGGGACAGACCACCCAGCTGGGGGAGCAAGAGCTGCAGGCCGCCTACTTCGACACCTCGGACCTCCGGTTGTGGAGCCGGCGGATCACCCTGCGCCACCGGCAAGGGGAAGGACCGCCTCCGGGGACCTGGATCCTCGAGCTGCCCGTTTCCACGTCGGGGGACGTGCCCGAGCGATCCGAGTTGACGTGGCCGGGACCCCGCGACGCCGTGCCGGGCGAAGCCCGCAGGATCATCCGAGGCATCGTGCGACACGAGTGGCTGGCGCCGATCGTCGAGATCGAGAGTCGGCGACGTCGGATCGCCCTCCTCGGCGATGATGGTTCACCCCTCGGGGAGTTGGATGATGACTGGGTGACGGTGCACGGCGGCTCGCGTGACGGGCTCCGGTTCCGCCAGATCGAATTCGAGCTGGAAGATGCAGGTGCCGGTCTGCTCGAGGGGGTCACCGGACGCCTGCGCTCCGCCGGAGCGGACCCCTCGGCCCCGGGTCCCAATCTGCAGCGCGCCCTCGACGACGAACTGGGGCGGGATTCGCTCCCTCCGCTCGACGGCCGGTCGACAGTCGGCGACCTGATCCGCCAGAGCCTCGGTGGGGGGCTGCAGCGGATCGGCCACCACGACTACCGCCTGCGGCTGCGTCACCGAGATCCCGCCGCGGTGGACATCCACAAGTGCCAGGTGGCGGTCCGTCGTCTCCGGTCCGAGCTCAGGACCCTCGGACCGGCCCTGGACCCGGTTTGGCTGCGCCACCTCCGGACGGACCTGCAGTGGGTGGGCTCGGCGCTCGGGGCCGTCCGCGACCTGGACGTCCTCGACAACTACCTCCATCGAAGCCGGGCGGAGGGATTGGGTGATCCCGAGGGCATCGCCCTCCTGGCGTCGGAGGTCAGGCGGTCCCGACTCCCCACCGTGGAGGCGTTGGACAAGGTGTTGCAGAGTGACCGCTATCTCACCCTCCTGGACAAGTTGCACGCCGCGTCGTCTGCTCCGCCCTTCCTCAGGGACCCGCCCGCCGTCCCGTCAGCCGACGACCCGGCCAAGGAGCGGATCCCGGCGATGGTCTCCCGACCCTGGCAACAGCTCCGCAAGGAGGCGGAGCGAGCCAGAAGATCGCCCTCCGACCATCGGCTCCACCGGGTCCGCGTCCGGGCGAAGCAGGTGCGTTACGCCGCCGCGCTGGCCGAGCCGGTCATCGGAAGGGCGGCGCGCCGGTCGGCGGCGGGCGCCAAGGAGCTCCAAAGGATCCTCGGCGACCACCGGGACGCGGTGGTGGGCGAACGGTGGCTTCGCGACCAGCTGGGCATTGGACTACCCATGGCCGACTTTGCCGCCGGGCAACTGAGCGCGGACTTGGCGGTCCGCCGGCACCGGGCGCGCCGCCACTGGCGGAAGGCCTGGAAGCAGACGAACCGGTCCCCGGTCGGTCTGTGGGTGCCTTGAGGGGGCCCCGGGCACCCATCCCCGCCGCTCGGCGGCGGGCGACCCTGCTGGGTCCCGGCAGATGAAGGCCTTCGGCGGCCTGGTGGCCGGCCTCGACCATTGGCAGAGGTCACACCGGCCGGCGGCGGTCCTCTACGGAGTGGCCAAGAAGTTCGGGGACGACGATGCCAACCAGTTCGTGGTGGCGCTCGGGTGGTACGGGTTCGTGGCCATCTACCCCCTCCTGCTCGTGGTCACCGCGGTGCTCGGGTTCATCGGGGCGCCCGTCACTCGGTCATCGGCTGGTCGTCACCCTCCATCACTTCCCGGTGATCGGTACCCAGTTCAACCCCGGGCACGGATCGGACAGTCTGCACGGGAGTGTGACCGGACTGGTGATCGGCCTGGTCGGCCTGCTGTACGGGGCGCAAGGCGTCACCCAGACGGCCCAGCGGGCCATGGTCCGGGTCTGGAACGTACCCCGACCGGAGGTGCCCGGATTCCTGCCCCGACTGGCCCGGAGCCTGGCTGGGTTGGGCGTCATCGGCGGCGCCTTCGTCCTCAACGCCGGGGCCGCCACCTTGGCCACCGGCTCGGATGTGGCCGTCGGGCGGCGGGTCGTCGTGCTGCTGAGCATGGTGGTGGTCAACGCCGTCCTCTACCTGCTCGCCTTCCGGGTGCTCACCCCCACCACGATCGGCAGTCGGGGGCTGGTCCCGGGGGCCTCGGCCGCCTCGGTCGGCTTCACCTTCCTGATCACGGTGGGCTCCGGCGTGGTCCAGCACCAGATCCAGCACAGCTCAGCCACCTATGGGCAGTTCGCCGTCGTGATCGGCCTGGTCGGGTTCCTCTTCCTCCTGGCCAAGATCAGCCTCTACGGTGCGGAACTCAATCCCGTCCTGTCTCGAGGCCTCTGGCCCCGAGCCGTCCGGGAGACCGATCCGACCGAGGCCGACCAGCGGGCGGTCCACCACGGTGCCCAACAGAGGCTCCGACCCCCGGACCGCCAGGTCGGCGCCGGATCGCAGCAGGCGGACGCCACCGGAGGTGGGGCGGGGGACCGGACACCGGGTTCGACCTCGCCGCCGTCCCGGGCGGGGCGGGACCGGGACGAGCCGGTTCCGGCATGAGAGGATTGGGCCATCGGCCGGCGGAGGAAGAGACCCCGGAAGGGCCCACTCCGGCACGGATCGCATCGGACCCACCGCGTGGCGCGGGATCCGCTTCGGCGTCGTCGGCGTCGTGATTGTCCGGAGACGAACGGGAACCATCATGCTCACCCCTGAAAGCTTCAATCGCATCCGAGAGGCCGCCTTGGCCTGGGGTGATGCCCGCGAACGGGTTGGTGTCCTCCGGGCCCTCGCCGAAGCCGCCCCGTCCCCGGCGAACCAGGACGCCCTACGGCAGGCGGAGACCGAAGCGGGACGGGTCCTCGCCGGGTTCAACGCCGCCCTGGGCGGGGCCGACATCACGCCGTCACCGACCTGAACGGGTCGTGACGCCCACCCACGGGCTCCTGAGGCCCGGGCGGGGACGGGTGGCGACGACCCGGGCCTCCCCCCGACGGTCCGATCCACCGACGCTCAGGCCACGACGCCCTCGACCTTGAGTTCGACCATGGCCTCGGCGTCATAGTCCACGCTGGCCAGGATCTCCTCGCAGTGCTCGTTGAACTCGGGCGCCCGCCGGGGTGGGGCCGGCGCCCCACCGAACTGCACCGGGGTGGTCACCAGCCGGAAGGGCACCCCCTCGGCGGTCTGGGTCTCACCCACGTAGCCGTTGGCCACGACCTGGGGATCGGTGACCGCCTCCAGGCTGTCCTGGGCGAACGACCACTGTCCCCCGAAGGTGGCCAGGCGTTCCCGCCACACCTCGAGCGGCGCGCCGGCGAAGATCTCGGCCAGGATGGCGCGGGCGGCTCCGGCGTTGGCGGACAACAGCTCGTGGCTCGTGAACCGCTGGTCGGTGACCAGATCCTCACGCCCCACGGCGCGGCAGGCTCCCGGCCAGTAGTGAAACCCCTGGAGACATGAGAAGGCCAGGAACCGGCCGTCTTGGGTCTTGTAGGTACCGACCAACGGGTTGGACGGACCCCCTCCGCCCGAGCCGGCGGGCGGACGCCAGGGGTGCTGCGTCTGGAGGGAGAGGGCCACGGCCGGGCTCATGGCCCACAGCCCGACGCCGAGAAGGGAGACATCCACCGTGACCGCCTCGCCGGTTCGTTCCCGGTGGAAGAGGGCCCCCATGATTCCCCCGGCGATGGTCATGCCGCCGATGGAGTCTCCGTAGCCGGGGGCGGGCTGAACGGTGAGGCCTTCGGCGTCGGAGGGCGTACAGCCCATGGCGCTGGCGCCACGGCACCAGTAGCTGAGGAAGTCATACCCTCCCTTGTCGGCCTCGGGACCACGCTCCCCGCCCCCGGTGCCGGCGACGTAGACGATGTCGGGGTTGTGCCGCCGGATGTCGTCGGGCTCCATGCGAAGCCGCTTGCGCACGCCGGGGAGTTTGTTGGTGAGGAACACATCACAGGTGGCGGCCAGCCTGTAGACCAGCTCGGCGCCCTTCTCGGTGGTCAGGTCGACGCCGATGCTCTTCTTTCCCCGGTTGGCGTGTTCGAGGAGGACATGCACCGGGCCGGCCATGGCCATGACCCCGCTCGAGGCCAGGCCACGCATGGCGTCGCCCCGCTCCACGTGCTCGATCTTGATGACCTCGGCGCCCCAATCGGCCAGGATGGCCGAGGCGGCGGGGACAAAGGTGTGCTCGGCCACCTCGAGGATGCGCACGCCCTTCATGATCTCGGTCAAGTGGACCCCTCCCTGCGATCTACGTCTGCTCATCGGACGACAGAGGTTCTAGCAGGCACCTCGGGGCCGCGAGGTTCTCGACCAGCGGTCAGTCAGAGGGACCCTGCGGCTCCGGCCCATCCGATCGCCCCCGCCGCGCCACGCTGCAGGTGGAGGCCACGACCGCGACCACCCCGGGGTCCGGACCGCCCGGGCTCCTACCGAGGGGTGACCCAGACCGACCCACCGTCCACGTCACTCCGATCCTCGGGATTTGCACCCGTTCGGCTCACTTCGCCGTCCGGGACCAATTCCGGAGTGGCAATGGTGCGTCGGCCTCGTCGATGCCCGAGCATCCGGTGCCAGAAGTCGGCCTCCTGCTGCGCCGATTCGGAACTCTCGATCCGGCCGGTCTGCATAGCCCGATGGTGCCGGATCGAGCCGACCAGCACCGGGAGGGTGGCGATCACGACCGCCAGCACCATGAGCGGAATGATGATTGCTAGGACGGACATGGGCGTCGGCTGGCTGGGTAGGCAAGAGCTCAGCCTCCTCCTCGGTGACTCTGTACCCGGATGGACCGCGGCACAAACCGCCAGGGGCAAGCGACGGCGGTCCCAGGGGTCAGCGTTGTCCGGAAGCAGCCTCCACCCGCTCGTCGGCCATCTGGCGCAGCTGGTTCTTGGCCACCTTGTCCAAGGTGGCCTTGGGGAACTCATCGACCACGTAGACGGCGCGGGGCACCTTGAAGTCGGCCAGGTTGGCCGCGCACTGCTCGATGATCGCCTTCTCCAACCGGCTGTCGTCGGCATCGGCGGCCGGGCCCCGCACTACGAAGGCCACGGGCACCTCATTCAGCATCGGGTGGCTCTGGGCCACCACCGCCACGTCGGCCAGGCCCGGCACCTGGCGACACACGTCCTCGACCTCGCGGGCCGAGACATTCTCCCCGCCCACCTTCAGGACGTCTCCGTCCCGGTCGCAGTAGACGAAGTTGCCCCCTTCGGCCATCCGGACGATGTCGCCGGTCTTGAACCAGCCGTCCTCGGTGAAGCTCTTGGCCATGGCTTCGGGATTGTCGTAGTACTCGTAGAAGAGCTGGATCCCCCTCGTCCCGCGCACCCAGAGCTCCCCCGGCTGCCCGTCGCGGCAGACCTCGCCGGTGTCCCGGTCGACCACTAGCAGCTCGTAGCCCGGGGTGGGCTTGCCCATCGACCCTTTGGGCACCATCCGGCCCGGGTTGTCGTTGGTGGCGTGGATCACCGTCTCGGTCATGCCGTAGGCCGGCACCACCCGGAAGCCCAACCACTGCTCCAGTTCCGGGACGATCAGGCCGAACACGCCCACTTTCACCGAGTGGTCGGGGATGGGCTGACCGGCCAGGGCGTTGTAGACGAAGGGGATGAGGGAGAGGTGGGTGACCCGGTGCTTGAGCACGACCTCCCAGAACCGCGACGACGAGAACTTGGGCTGCAGCACCACCGTCCCCCCCACCCCGAGCGTGGTCCAGAAAGACCAGCTCTGAGCGTTGACGTGGAAGAAGGGCAGGAAGACCAGGTAGATGTCGTCGCGCTCCATGGAGATGTTGGTGGGGCCGACCCGTCCGGCCCACAGGGCGTTGGCATGGGTGTGGACCACCGCCTTGGGCTGGGAGGTGGTCCCCGAGGTGAACAGGATGCCCACCGGAGCCATCGGGTCGGGCTCCCGCTCGCCCAGGTCACCCTCGGGACCGTACAGCGAGTCGAACCGGTTGGATCCGTGACCGGCCTGGTCGGCGGGGGCCGGCTCGCCGCTGTTGTCCTCGGTGACCACCGTCCACACCAGATCGGGCCCGGCCTCGGCCACCAACCCGGCGTACTGGGGTTGGGTGACCGCGCCCACGCATCGGGTCTTGGCGATGAAGAACTCGAGCTCGGCCCGGACCGATCGTGTGTTGGTGGTCACCGCCACCGCCCCGAGGGTGGCGCAGGCGTACCAGGCCACCACCATCTCCGGGCAATTGTCGGCGTGGATGAGGACCTTGTCCCCTCGGGTCACCCCCCGACCGGCCAGGCCCACCGCCACCTGCCGCACCTCCAGCCAGAACTCGGCGTAGGTCCACTGACGCGACACACCGCTCCGGGGCTCCCAGATCAGGAAGACCTTGTCGGGCTGGGCGTCGGCCCAGTGCCGCAGTAGCCACGGGATGTCCTGGCCGGCGAACTGGAAAGCTGCTGCCCTCTGCTCGTCCATCGGTGCGTCTCCTCCACCGCCGGTCGGCTCTCGGGCTCCCGGCATCGGCTCGTCGTGTGCGAACTGTTCCTACCACCCCCGCCCGCCCGACTTCCACGGAGCGACCCCGACGGCGAGCGACGAGGGGCCGGGACCGCCTCACCTCGGGCCGGGATCCGTCAGCAGCGCCGCCCGGCCGGCGCGGACGGCGGACGCCGCTCGCCCGGGACGAAACTCGCCCCTGCTCAGGCCCCGGCTTCGGCGGCGCCGGACTGGCTCCGGTGGGAGGTGGCCTGCAGCGCATCGTCGACGAGGAGGAGATCCTCGAAGAAGGCGCCGAAGGGTAGCTCTGGGTGCTGGATCTGGATCTCCAGGACCCAGAGCAGGTCCGAGGGAGCGAAGTCCACCGCAGCGAGGGTCCCGGCGTAGTGGGCCTTGTGGGGGAACGACGAGAGGCGGTGACCGGTCAGATCGAGGTTGAGCCGCCAACCCAGGGCTTCGGCCCGCTCACCGGCCAAGTGGTAGAGGTCGATCCCGGTCACCTGCCGGCCGGCCCACTCGGAGCGGACCTGGCACCAGAGGTCGTAGACGTCGGTCACGGCACGGTGCATCTCGGGGTCGTCACCCACCACGAATGTGTCGCCGGCGTCGCCCTCGCATCCGGAGTGGACGGGTCCGATGTCGAGGAAGAAGATGTCGTGCTCGCCGAGCACCGCGCCGGGAGACGACGGTTCGTCGAAGTTGAGGGTGGTGTTGGCACCGAAACGGACCAGGACCTTGTGCCAGCCCTGGCGCAACCCGTGGGCCCGGAGCACGGCGGAGGCCACCCCCCGACCCTCGTCCTCGGACAGACCGGGGACGATGCGTCCGGCGATCTCCCACAAGGCCGCCCGGGTCCGGTCCCGTACGTCGAGGAGCCCGGCCGGGGTGAATCCGTCACCGTTGGCCTCCATCGCCTGGCGGCGCTGCGTCACCACCTGGACCTCACCGGTCGAAGGCCCGGGGCGTGTCCACCGAGCGTCCACGGCGGGCGGGCACACCGATGGGGCTGACGAGGTCCTCGTCCAGCAGGGTGCCGAGGGTGGGTCGTTCGCCGGCGCACCCACAAACGCTTCCGCGCACCTTGGCCCGTTCGGGTGGCAGCGTCTTCATCCACGTTGCACTCTTGCACGAAGGGGGCCGGTCCGGGATCCGACGGTCGGGCCCCGTTGACGCTGGCCGCGCCGACGTGTTACGACCCAGCCATGGAGGACAGGATCAGCCCGGGGCTCTACCTCGAGATGACCGAGGGGCCCCTCGACACCTACGTCGGACGACGGGTCACCGAGGTGCTCGGCCGCCACGGTGCCACCCGGGCGACCTGGTGGCGAAACGTCCACCGCGACCGGGCCGACCTCCCCCGAGAGCTCCCCGAGTTCGAGTACCTCGCCGTGTACGAGGTGGGCAGGGAGTTCCTGGCCCCGCCGACGCCCGACGGGGTGACCGGCCTTCTCTTCCACCACTGTCCCCGGCCCGGTCAGGGCCGGGTCACCGGCCGACCGACCGTGGGCCTGTCCCTGGTCCTGATCTCCCCCACCGAACCTCGGAGAGCCCAGGAACTCCGCGACTGGGCGGACTTCGTGCACATCCGTTACATCGCCGAGGCCAACGTTCCGGGGTACACCATGATCACCCCCTACGAGAACGCCTCGGGCTCCGACCCCCTGTTCCTCCACTTCTACGAGATGGACACCACGGATCCTGAGGTCGCCTTCCGGTCCATGACCCCCCTGGTCGAACGGCTCCTCAATGCCGGAGGCACGCCGATGGACGACCTGCTGACCACCGAAGACGCCTCCCGTTCGGAGCAGTTCGCGGCGCGTGCTGCGGGACTGAGCGACGCCTTCCGGGACTGGGGCTTCCATGACGCCCTCCGGATCATCTACGTCAACTCGTTCGTGCGCCTCGGGGAACGACTCGGCGCGGCCCCGAACCATCGGCACGAGGGGCGGGTCGGACAGTCACCGGATGATTCGGCATCGGAACGGGGAACGGAAGCGTAGGACTTGGGGGGTTCCGGACGATGATACGGACGTGAGGGCCGCACCGAACCGATCCGACGTCTCGCTCCTGGCCCTCTACGACCGGGCGTTGCCCCAGGTGTACGGCTATCTCATGGCGCGCTGTGGTGACCGGACCGTGGCCGAGGACCTGACCTCGGAGACCTTCCTGGCCGTGGCCGCCGGCCGCCAGGACGCCCCGCTGACCGTCGGATGGCTGATCGGAATCGCCCGGCACAAGTTGGTCGACCACTGGCGCCGGCAGGCTCGCCAGGAGCGACTGCTCGAGGCCGTCGGGGGCCGGTCGCCCGACCCGGACGATCCTTGGGAGGTGGAGTTGGATCGCTGGCGGGCCCACGAAGTGCTGAGCCGACTCGCACCGCAACACCGGGCCGCCCTGACCTTGCGGTACCTGGACCAGCTCAGCGTCCCCGAGGCGGCTGTGGTGCTGGATCGGGGCGTGGCTGCCACCGAGGCCCTGCTGGTCCGGGCCCGGCGAGAGTTCCGCCTGGTCTACGAGGGGAGCAGCGATGCCTGACCCGCGCTCCGATCCTCTCGACGCGCTTCGAGGCCCGGTCATCCCGCTGGCCCCCGACCCCATGTTCGCCGCCACCCTCCGCAACCGACTGCGGGCCGCTCGCACCCACCAGCAAGGAGCCCCCGATGAACAAGGAGTCCCCGATGAGCAAGGAGCCCCCGATGAACACGGACCTGACCCGCCCCCGAAACGGCCGACGCCACGGTGACATCTCCTACATCACGCTCGGCCTGCCCGACCTGGACCGGGGCCGGGTGTTCTACGGTGCCGTCCTCGGTTGGCGGTTCAGTCCCGGGAGCAGCGAGCACGGGGCCCAGGTCGACGGCATCGTCCCGATGACCGGCCTGTGGGGCGGCGAACTCCCGGCCGGCGACCGGTTGCACGGAGCGGTGCTCGGGTTCCGGGTCGACGACATCACCGCCGCGGTCGGTGCGGTCCGGGCCCACGGCGGGACGGTCGGCGACCCCCACCGGGAGCCGTACGCCATGACGGCCGAAGGCCACGACGACCAGGGCCTCCCCTTCTACCTCCACGAGATGCCTCCGGTCGACGATGCGGTCCCGGCCGACGGCGAGTGGCGCAACGGAGCCTCCGAGGGCGACGTGTCGTACCTCACCATGGTGGTCCCCGACCTCGCTGCCGCGGAGGCGTTCTACGGGGGTGTGCTGGGCTGGACCTTCACGACCGGACGGCCCGGCGGAGCCCAGGTGACCGGGGCCGCCCCCCAGGTCGGGCTGACCACCCAACCCGAGGGCGGGGCGGTGACTCCCGGCGTGATCGCGTGCTACCGGGTCGATGACCTCGAGGCGGCGGTCCAGAGGGTTCGGGTCGCCGGGGGGCAGGCCCGCCAGGTGGCCCGGCGGCCCTACGGCCTGGAGTCACGGTGCGCCGATGACCAGGGCACCCCGTTCTACCTGCACCAGCTCTGACCGCCGCGCCGGTCCACCGACCTGGCGGCTCCCCCCCAGCCGGCCCCGATTCCCGGTTGGCCGGGGTGGCACGGACACCGGCGCCCCGTCCCGGTCGCCCAGCCGCAGCTCCAATTCTTTTGGCAGTTACGATGACGATTATGGACGAACACGAATTGGCTGCGACGGCACGGCGAGGTCGATCGTGCAGATAGTCACACTGGGCACCGGCAGTCCGATCCCCGATCCCAACCGGGCCGGGCCGGCCACCCTGGTGCGGGCCGGCGGGCGGGACTTCCTGTTCGACTGCGGCCGCGGGGTCCTCCTTCGGGCGGCGGCGGCCTGGTCGGGAGCGGCCGCCTTCGCCTCGGTACTCCTGACCCACCTGCACAGTGACCACACCACCGACCTCAACGACCTCATCACCATGCGTTGGGTCGCCTCGCCCGAACCGAACCCCCTGCCCGTGGTGGGCCCGCCGGGCACTCAGGGCCTGGTCGACCGGACGATCGCCATGTTGTCGGACGACATCGGCTATCGGACCGCCCACCACGACGACCTGAACTGGGAGCCGACCTGCTCGGTCACCGAGGTCAGCGACGGCGTGGCCTACGACGACGGCACGGTGCGGATCCTGGCCGCGCCGACCGACCACGCCCCGGTGCATCCCACCGTCGGCTACCGGATCGAGGCTGAGGGAAAGGTGGCGGTGATCGCCGGCGACACCGTGCCCTGCGCCGGGCTGGACCGGCTGTGCGCCGGGGCCGACATCTATGTGCAGACGGTCATACGGCGGTCGTTGGTCGAGGCCATCCCCTTCGCCCGCATCCAGGACATCCTGGACTACCACTCCTCGATCCAGGACGCCGCCGCCACCGCCACCCGCGCCGGGGTTGGCACCCTCGTCCTGACCCACCTGGTACCGGCCCCGGCGGTGGGCTCCGAATCCGAGTGGGAGGCGGAGGCCCGGGCCGGGTTCACCGGCAACATCGTGGTGGCCGAGGACCTCTGGCAGTCGGACCTCTGAGGGTCACCGGCGGGAGGCCCGAGGCGCGGGACGAGGACTCAGGCCTTCTCCACCCGCTCCCGCACCTCGCCCACCGGCGGATCGGTCCCTCGTGCCAGCCGGCGGGGGCGGAGATAGAAGAGCCAGATGACTCCGATCGCCAGCAGCAGGGAACAGAGGATCCAACCGAGTGCCGTCGTGCCCACGCCCACGTACTTCAGGCCGGAGGCGAAGATGACGAAGGTGATGGCCGGCCTGATGTAGCGATCCGGGGCTCTCGAGGACAGGAGGGAGCCGACCAACACCGCCGGCACACTCCCGATGACGAGCGAGGTGGTGACCGCGAACTCCACATGGCCAAAGGCCAGCGCGCCGAGTGCTGCAGCCATCGTCAGCGGCACGGCCTGGGTGAGGTCGGTCCCGACCAATTGGTTGGCACCCAACATGGGGTAGACGAAGAGCAGGAGCACGATCATGAGCGACCCCGACCCGACCGAGGTGATCCCGACGATCAGCCCGCCGAACATCCCGATGAGCACCGAGGCGAGGGGGCGAACCTCGAGATGGTGGACCTCCGCGCTGCGTGACCGGCCCGAGCGGCGATCGAGGGCATAGCGGGCCACCATGGCGACCGCTCCGGCCAACAGGGCCGCGCCCAGGATGATCTGGATGTCCTTTTCGGCGCTGTTGGCATCACCCAACAGGTGGAGGAGGTACGCCCCGGTGAAGGCCATGGGCACCGAGCCCAACACCATCCAACCGACCAACCGGAGGTTGACCGTGCCCTTCTTCAAGTGGACGGCGGCGCCCACCGGTCGCATCAGCACGGCAGCCACCAGGTCGCTCGAGATGGCCGTGGACGGTTTGATCCCGAACAGCAGGATGAGCATCGGCGTCATCAGGGCTCCTCCGCCGGCCCCGGTCAGACCGACCAGAAACCCCACGACGGCACTTCCCAGCACGATGTACGGATCGATCGTCAATCGTCCCCCCGAGAGCGGCGCGGCCCCTCGGCCACCAAGCAACACTATCCCTGTTGGACCTAGTTGGGCTATGGGCTTTGATGGTTCGTCGGGGGGTCAGCGTCGCGGAGCATCTGCACTCGAGTGCAATTCTCCCCGGATCCGGACGTCGTTAGGATCGGCTGCGTGTCCGAAGCTCGTGACGAGGTCATCAATGACATCCGGCGCCTGATGGACTCGGGTCAGGAGCTTCGAGCCCTGGTCCAAGAGAGCCGGAAGGGATTTCTCAAGGGACTCAAGCTCCTCGAGGGAGGCGTCCCGCTCCGGCAGGCGCTGGCGGACCTGAACACCGCCGAGCGCCGACTGAAGATGACCGACATGCTCAGCGAGTTCGACGAGTGCCGGCACCGGCTGCGGGTCTCCATCACGGCCGCCGGGCTGGAGGAGGGGATGAGCATCGGGGAGATCGGCCGGGCCTTCGGGGTGTCCCGGCAACTGGCCGCCCGGTTCGCCAAAGAGGTGCGCGGGCAGTCCTGAGCCGTGACCGGAACCCGGTCACGGCCCGGTGACCGACCATCCCCGCCGGCGGAGCTCGGCGGCCAGCTGCTCGTCGGGAACACGGCGCAACGAGGGCGAGGGGACCGGTGAACTCACCGGCCGGACCGATTGTTTCCGGATCTCCGGCTCGTCGGTCTCCGCCCCGTCCCGTTGGAGCTGGTCGATGAACGCCTCGGCCTCGTCCCGGGTGAACCGGCCCCCCGCCTGCCGCTGAGTGAACCCCATGGGTCCCCGGGCGTCACGGAAATCGACGTGACCTGCGTCGCGAAGGAGCCGCTCGAGCTCCCGCACCTGCCGGGCCGTGGCCGGCGGCCCGGACTGCTGACCGAACGCCATGGGGCCAGTCTCCCCGATATCCGAGTCGTCGGGGCCCTGGCCTCATCCGGCAGGGCGTCAGAGCAGGTACTCGACCTCGCCGGTGGCCGTGATCGCGAACCGCTCGACACCCGAGGCGACATGGGGTGCATCGGCAGCCAAGGCCACGGCCACCTTCTGACCGCTGTTGCGCATCACGTCGAGCACCAGCTCCACGACCTGCTGGGGCGTGAACCACCGGTGCACCTGGTCGACCAAGTTGCCGTCCACCGTGGTGGGCTGGGTGACCATGGCGTCGGTCAGCCGAAGGGCCACCTTCTGCGGTTCGGGCAGCTCGCTGGCCTCATACCGTTCCGTGGTGTCGAAGAGCGCTTCGTCGGCCCCGGCCTCGAGCGCCCTGACCGAACGGGTGGACTGGCACAGCCGGCAGTCGTGCTGACGAGCCCCCCGCAGGCGGACCAGCTCGGTGGTGACCGGATCGACGGCCTCCAGCAGGGCGACGGTCCGTGACAGTCGATCGAACATCGCCAGCAGCGCCGCGCCGCCGGACCCCCCGCCGTCGGAGGCGCGGTGAGCGGTCGCTCCACCGACGTCCACGCCACCGCCTGGCGGCGGGTGACCATCGGGGAACAGCCGGTCGAGCACCATGGTCACCCTGCGGCCGTAGTCGAGGAGGAACAGCGCGACCACGAAGTCGAGCACACCGGCCGGGCCGAGGGCCGTGGTCAACTCGAGGCGCCTTCGGTCGTCGATGCCCGCCACGTCGATCACGAACTGCTCAGTGAAACCCAGGCAGGCCCGCTCCTCGTCACCGAACAGAGAGGATGTCGACCACCGAGACAGCTCGACCAGGCGGGCCCCGGTCTGGGGCGAGGTGGCTCGTGCGCCGGCGGGCCCGGATGCGTCTCGCAGGAGTTGGGCGATGCGCCCGTCCACCAGCACCAGGCGATCGGGCGGGTCTGCGGTCCAGATCTCGGCCTGCAGGCTCCTGAACGCCGGCGCCGCCTCCGGAGCCCATCGCCGCAGGGCGTCGGCCCCCGAGGAATCGCCGGTTCCCGGCGGGTGGATCGGCACGGCGGAGTCGGTGCCCACCGCGGCGACCGTAACCCGACCGGCGCGAACGGTCAACGCACCCCGCCCGTCCGCCATCAGAGCCGGACGATCACCTTTCCGGTGTTGCCCCCGCTGAACAACAGGTTGAGGGCCTCTCCGGCGTGCTCGAGTCCGTCCACCAGATGCTCCCGGTGGTGGATCTTTCCCTCCATGACCCAGCCGGCCATCCGGACCTGGGCCTCGGGGAACCGGTCGAGGTAGTCGAGGATCAAGAACCCTTCCATGCGGGCCCGCTTGATGATCAGGTTGAGGTAGTTGTCGGGGCCCGACGGGACGGTCCTCGTTGTACTGGGAGATGGCACCGCACAGCACCACCCGGGCCTTCATGGCCAGCCGGGCCAGGCAGTCGTTCAGGATCTGGCCGCCCACGTTGTCGAAGTAGACGTCGATCCCGTCCGGGACAGGTCACCCGGAGCCGGGCCGCCACATCGTCGTCCCGGTAGTTGATGGCATGGTCGAAGCCCAACTCGTCGGTGAGCCAGGCGCACTTCTCGGCCGATCCCGGCGATGCCCACCACGGAGCCCGCACCTTCGATGCGGGCGAGCTGTCCCACCACCGAACCGGTGGCACCGGCCGCGCCCGACACCACCACCGTGTCCCCCGGTCGGGGCCGGCCGATGTCGAACAGGCCGAAGTAGGCGGTCATCCCGGTCACCCCGAGGACCCCGATGGCAACGGTGGGATCCACACCGGGGGGCAGGACGGTGAGGGAGTCGCCCGCGTCGGCCAGCGAGAACTCCTGCCAGCCAAGCATGCCGAAGACCACGTCTCCCGGCTGGTAGTGCTCGTTCCGACTGGCGACCACCTCCCCCACCCCCCCGCTGCGCACCACCTCGCCGATGCCGATGGGGGGGAGGTAGCCCGGGGCGTCGTCCATCCAGGTCCGGATGGTGGGGTCGATCGAGCAGTACCGGACCCGGACCAGCGCCTGCCCCTCGGCCGGCTCAGGGATCGGGGCCGAGTCGTCGATCCGGAGGTTCCCCTGGTCGACCAGACCCCGGGGGCGGGAGTCGAGCAGGATGCGTCGGTACGTGTCGGTCACCGTTGCATTCAAGCAGACCGACCGGTCCGGATCACCCCGGATCAGCCCCGGTGAAGTAGCTCCGTGGGTTGTCGACCAGCATGGTCGTGATCTGCTCCGGGGTGACCCCTCGGTCGGCCAGGGCCGGGAGGACGTCCGCCACCACATGCTCGTAGTGCCAGTTGGGGGCATACCTGGTCATCAGGCCTTCCGGGAACCAGTCGATGTAGCAGGACGCGTCCTGGGACAGGACCAGCCGTTCGGCGTAGCCGAGCCGGCACAGGTGGGCCACGGTGTCCACCCGCTGCTCGAAGGGGAGGATGGCATCGAGGCCGAACCGGTCCATGCCCAAGAGCGAGCCCCGGTCGGCCAGGCCGGTCAGGTAGCCGACGTCGGCCGAGTCGCCGCAGTGTCCGATGACCACCCGACCGAGATCCACTCCCTCTTCGGCCAGCACCCGCTGGGTGACGGTACCGCCCTGGTTGTGGACGCTGGTGTGCACGGTGATGGGGGCGCCGGTGACCAGGTGGGCCCGGGCCACCGCCCGCATCACCCGCTCCACCCCCGGGGTCAGCCCCGGCTCGTCGATGGCGCATTTGAGGAACGCCGCCTTCACCCGGGTTCCGGCGATCCCCTCGGTGACGTCCCGCACGAACAGGTCGAGCATGGGCTCGTCACCGCCCATCGGCGTTCCGGGTCCGGCGAACTGGAGGCCGAAGGGGAGTTCGTTGTAGGTGTACAGGCCGGTGGCGGCCACGATGTTGATGTCCACCGATTGGTTGATCCGTTCGATGCGGGGGATGTACCGACCCAGACCGACCACGGTGGGGTCGACGATGGTGTCAACTCCCTGGGCCTTCAGCCGGGACAGGCGGGTGATGGCGTCCTCCACCCTCGACTCCTCTTCCCAACCGGCCGGGTAGTTGGCCAACAGATCGGGGGTCAGGACGAACACGTGCTCGTGCATGAGCGTGGTGCCGAGCTGCGTTTCCTCCACCGGCCCCCGGACCGTCTCGACCATTCTCATCGCGCTCTCCCCACACCCCCCCGCCGGCGCCTGCGGCTCGGGACCTCCTCCGGACCGACCGAGCATACGGTGCATCCCGGAAGGCCGTGGGTCCCTGGGTTGGCCCGCCTGACGGGCCGGCCTTCCGAGGCCGACCACCCCGGCGTGGTCGCCCCGGGGCGCCAGAATAGGAGGTGCCCCGGAGGTCCGGGGCGCCTGCTGAAGGGAGGGCACCGCCCATGTCGAGCCGCCAACGGGACTCCGGGTCGGGCACGGTCACCAAGACCGGGACCTTCGACTCGGTCGACGCCGCCGTGGACCGGTTGATCGCACTCATCGGCGCCCGGGGGCTGTCCCTCTTCGCGGTCGTCGACCACAGCGCCGAGGCCAGACGGTACGGACTGGACCTCCGGGACACCAAGGTGGTCATTTTCGGCAGCCCGGTGGCGGGGACCCCGGTCATGCAGGCCGCACCCCTGGCGGCGCTGGACCTCCCCCTCAAGGTCCTGGTGTGGGAGGAGGGAGGAGAGGTCCGGATCAGCTACACCGACCCCGACGTCCTCGCCGGCCGACACCACCTCAGCAAGGATCTGGCCGGTCGGCTGGCCGCGATCGACGACCTCACCGATCTGCTCGTCGCCTGATCCACCGGGGCTCTCGGACCTCACCTGGTCAACCGGGCTTCCGGCCCTCGCCTGGTCAAGAGCCGTTCCCCCCGCTACCGTCGTCCCCCGGGCAGGGCACCTGCCTGCCATGGCCGCTTCCGGGGGACACGATGACCGACACCACACTGACCGCGCCGACCGACCAGGTCCTTGACGAGCTGCACGAGTGGCTGGCCGCGCAGTGGGACCCCGACCTGACCGTGGGCGCCTGGTGGGAGCGGCTCGGACTCGCCGGCTGGTCGGCCCCTGCCCTGCCCACCACCGCCTACGGCAAGGGGCTCCCCCGCAATGACGGGGTACGGATCGCGCAGGCCATTGCGGAGTTCGGGGCCCTCGGGGCGCCCAACGGGTTGGGCCTGCTGCTGGCCGCACCGACCATCGCCACCCACGGCACCCAGGAGCAGGTCGACCGTTATGTGCGGGCCATCGTCACCGGCCAGCAGTCCTGGTGCCAGCTCTTCTCGGAGCCGGGGGCCGGCTCGGACCTGGCCGGCCTGCAGACCCGGGCGGTACTCGACGGTGACGAGTGGATCGTGGACGGGCAGAAGGTCTGGACCTCCAACGGACAGAAGGCCGACATGGGAATGCTCCTGGCCCGAACCGATCCTGGCGTGCCCAAGCACCAGGGGATCACCTACCTGGCCTGCCCCATGGTGCAGCCGGGGGTGGACATCCGCCCGCTGCGCGAGATGACCGGTCGATCCCTGTTCAACGAAGTGTTCCTGACCGGCGCCCGGGTGCCGGGCGACGCGGTGATCGGGGGGGTGAACCAGGGGTGGGCGGTAGCCAACACCACGTTGGCCAACGAGCGGGCCGGGTTGGGCTCGGGAGGCGGCGCCGGCGCCGGGGGTATCGCCGTCCCGGGCACGGTCGGCGGTGACCTCGACCGCCCGGCCGGGGAGTTCGTGTCCGCCGGGGCGTCCCGGGGGTCGGCCGGGCGGAGGGGGGCGACCGGCGAGTCCACCATGCTCCAGGCCATGCAGGGCGGTCCCCGACTCCTCACCGACATGGCCCGACGCAACGGCAAGCTCGCCGACCCCGGTATCCGCCAGGGACTGGTCCGGCTCTACACCTGGGGCGAGCTCGGCCGGATGAACGGGCTGCGTCTGAAGGCGGCCAAGGAGGCCGGGGGCGACATCCCCGGCATGCCCAACATCTCCAAACTGTCCATGAGCCACATCATGCGGCTCTCCCGGGATCTCGGCCTGAGCATCGCCGGGGCGGCAGGCATGCTCCACGCCTATGACGTCGAGGGCCGGGGGTCCGTCGTGAGGGCGACCGGCGAACCCAGCCTTCCCATCGTGACCGAGCTGGCCCTGCTGGCGCAGGCGCCACCCATCTACGGCGGTACCGACCAGATCCAGCGCAACATCATCGGCGAGCGGGTGCTCGGGCTCCCCAAAGAGCCCAACAACGACCGGACCACGCCCTTCGCCGAGCTGCCGAAGAACGTCTGACCCCTCCCGTTCCGACCCAGTGTCGGTCCCCCGCCGGGGCCGGTCGGCGCCGTGTTACAACAGAGCAGTCCGAAATCAGAGCGGTCCGCACCGATCCGAGCGGTCGGCGGAACGATCCTCCAGAGAACCCCTGACCCAAGGAGTCACGACATGGCCGGTATCAACGAAGGACGGGTGGTCGTCATCACCGGTGCGGGGCGCGGCATCGGCCGGGCCCACGCCATCGAGTTCGCCAGTCAGGGCGCCAAGATCGTGGTCAACGACCTCGGGGCCGAGGTGGACGGCAGTGGCCGCTCCGAGGGGCCGGCCGGCGAGGTGGTCGACGAGATCAAGGCCATGGGCGGCGAGGCGGTGGCCAACGGGGAGGACGTCTCCGACCCGGAGGGTGCCCAGCGGATGATCGCCACCGCGGTGGACACCTTCGGCGGCCTCGACGTCCTGGTCAACAACGCGGGCATCCTGCGGGACCGCATGCTGGTCAACATGACGGTCGAGGAGTGGGACGCGGTGATCCGAGTCCACTTGCGGGGCACCTTCGCCCCGATGCGGGCGGCCGTGGAGTACTGGAGGAACCGCTCCAAGGCCGGGGAGACCAACGACGCCCGCATCATCAACACCACTTCACCCTCGGGCATCTACGGCAATGTGGGGCAGACCAACTACGGGGCGGCCAAGGCCGGCATCGCCTCGCTGACCGTCATCGCCGCCATGGAGCTCGGCCGGTACGGCGTCACGGTGAACGCCATTGCGCCCGCCGCCCTGACCCGGATGACCGAGAACCTGGGCGGTGGCTTCGATGCCACGGTCAAGCCGGACGAGTTCGACCCCAACGATCCCGACAACATCGCCCCTCTGGTGGTCTGGCTGGGCAGCCCCGAGTCCAAGGACATCACCGGTCGCGTCTTCAACGTGTTCGGGGGCCACATCAGCGTGGCCGAAGGTTGGGTGGCCGGGCCCGGAGCCGACAAGGGGGACCGCTGGGCCAGTGCCGAGCTCGGCTCGGTCGTGCCCGACCTGGTGGCCCGGGCCGCCCCCAACGCCAACATGTTCGGGCGCCGGGGCTGACCTCCGGGCTGCCTTCACCCCGGAGGGCCGGGTGACGGCAGGCGCCGTCCGGGCTACGGACGGATCCAGCGTCTGGCCCCGGGCCGACCGCCGCGGGCCCCTACTCGGAGGCCTTGGGCTCGGGCCGCCAGAAGGTGAGGAGCAACAGGGCGCTGCCACCCAGCCCGGCCACCACGGCGATCACCAGCCCCTTCCATCCCCACAGCTGGGTCAGGGAGTGACCGGCGGCGTTGTCGATGCTCCACTCACCCGGTCCCACCGTGGCCAACAGGAGCCCCGACATGGTGAGGACCATCACGTACTCCCACCCCTCGCCGGGACGGAAGATGAAGAAGCCGTTCTTCAGGTGGTTGGTGATCCAGGCGACCACCATCACCCCTATCACCCCGGCCCCGCCCACCGAGGTGAGGAGCCCCAACACCAGCAGGACCCCGGCCCCGATCTCGGTGATGCTGGCGGTCCAGGCGTGGAACCAGCCGGGCTTCATGCCCAGGCTCTCGAACCACCGACCGGTACCGGCGATCTTTCCTCCCCCGATGATGTGGTTCACACCATGGGCCAGGAACACCCCTCCGATGGCGCAGCGAAAGATCAGGAGGGCGAGGTCAACGGCGTGGAGATTGGCCATGGTTCTTTTGCTCCGTCTGCCTACCGGCAACGTGATTGGGACCGCCCCGTGCTGGAGGGGGCACGTCACAATGTACGGACGGAGCTGGCCAAGAAGCAATCTTCTCGCCCCGGGCCAGGTCCGCCACCCGGCCCTGGGCCCGGTGGTTGGCTAGCCTGAGAGCTTCGTCCGAGTTCGGAGGTGGGACCGTGGGAGCCACAGAGGACGCCGAACGGATCGTGCGACAATTCTGCGATGCGTTCGACGGGAGCAATGCCGAGTCGCTTCGCCCGTACTTCACCGATGACGTGGTGTACCACAACATCCCCCTGGACCCCGCGGTGGGCATCGATGCCACCATCGCCTTCATCGAGGGCTTCTTCGGCATGTGCGAGAGCATGACCATCGAGACCGTGCACCTGGCCGTCCGGGACAACCTGGTGCTGACCGAGCGCATCGACACCTTCACGGTGGGGGAGGTCGTAGCTCCCTTGCCGGTGATGGGCACGTTCGAGATCCGTGACGGCAAGATCAGTGCTTGGCGCGACTACTTCGACCTGGGGCAGATCACCACCATGCTGTCGGGGGCGACCTAGGAGGGTCCGGGAAGACGGGAGGCTGTCGGGGGGACAGGGCCATACGAGTGACCTGGGGAAGCCAGCCGGTTCCCGACGGGTCAGCCCGGCGGCCGGTCCGGGGGCACCTCGCCCCGACGGTGAGGATGCCCCGGTCGGTAGGATGCGGGCCGTGGGACGGGCGAGTGGGAAGATGGCCGGCATCGCCAAGCGGGGCACGACGTCGGTGGACCGGCTCGACTTCACCTCGGACTGAATCCGCACCCCGCCGGCACCGACCGTCCTTCACCACCACATCCGATTCGAAGGAGTACCACGATGGCCAATGCACTGGCTGGATTCCGCGTTCTCGAGGTGGCCGCCTGGACCTTCGTCCCGGCCGCCGGGGCGGTCATGGCCGACTGGGGTGCCGACGTGATCAAGGTGGAGCATCCGGAGGGCGGCGACCCCCAGCGCGGCCTCATCTCGATGGGACTGGTCCCCGGAGGGCCCGGTGCGGTCAACTACATCATCGAGCAGCCGAACCGGGGCAAGCGCAGCATCGGACTGGACATCAGCACCGACGAGGGCCGGGAGGTGCTGTACCAGCTGATCGGGACGTCCGACGTGTTCCTCACCAGCTTCCTGCCCGACACCCTCCAGCGGCTGAAGATCGACGTGGCGAGCGTGAGGGCCGTCAACCCCGACATCGTCTACGCCCGGGGCACTGGCCAGGGGCCCCACGGCCCTGACCGCGGGAAGGGTGGTTACGACGGTGCCACCTACTGGGCCCGGGGCGCGGTGGCCAACGCCCTCACCCCGGCGGACAGCGATTGGCCGGTGGGGGGCCGGCCGGCCTTCGGTGATCTGGCCGGCGGGATGGCCATCGCCGGGGGCATCGCCGCCGCACTGTTGCAGCGGGCCACCACCGGACAGGCGCCGATCGTCGATGTGTCGCTGCTCGGGCTGGCCATGTGGCAGCTTTCGCCGGACATCGTGGCCTCGGGCCTCTACGGGGGCGACCCCATGCCCAAATTCGACCGCAGCTCGTCACCCAACCCGCTGGTCGGGAACTACCGCACCAGCGACGGTCGGTTCATCACCCTGATGATGCTCCAGGCCGACCGGTTCTGGCCGGACTTCTGCGAACACATCGGCCGGCCCGACCTCCTGTCCGATCCCCGGTTCGCCGACGGGGCCTCCCGCTTCGCCAACAGCAAGGAGTGCGTGGCCGTGATCGACGAGGTCTTCGCCTCCCGCACCTTCGAGGAGTGGAAAGAGGCGTTGGCCACCCTGGCCGGGGTGTGGGCCCCCGGCCAGATGGCCAGCGAGCTGGTCCACGACGTGCAGGTCGAGGCCAACGGCTACCTGTCCCGGGTGGAGCGGGCCGACGGGAAGTCATACGACCTGGTGGCCAACCCGGTCCAGATGGACGAGACCGCCGACCAACTGGAGGCCGCCCCCGACCACGGGGAACATACCGACGAGATCCTCCTCGAGCTGGGGCTGGACTACGACCGGATCCTGGCTCTCAAGGTGGCCGGGTCGGTCCTCTAGACCCGCCGGAAACCAGAGGCCTCCCGTTCGGTCGACCGGTCAGGAACCGGAAGGGGAGATCAGCATCGGGAAGTAGTCGATGGAGCGGATGCCCCCGGTGTACAGGAGCTCGTGGCCATCCTTCACCGTGTACTCGGGGATCCGGCGGTGCCACTCGCGGAGGGCCACCCGGAGCTCCTGGCGGGCCAGGTGGGACCCGAGGCATCGGTGGACGCCCCCGCCGAAGGCCACGTGGCGGTTGACCTCCCGGTCGAAACGCACCTGGTCGGCATCGGGCAGGTCGCCTTCGTCGGTGTTGACCGACCCGATCATCACCATCACGCTGTCACCCTTGTGGACCGGGCACCCGGCCAGCTCGGTGTCGGCCACGGCCACCCGGGCCACTGCCATCACGGGAGTCTCCCACCGCAACAGCTCTTCCACCACGGCGGGGATGATCTCGGGGTCGTCGACGATCCGCTGGCGCTGATCGGGATGGGCGGCCAGGTAGGCGAACATACAGTCGAGCGTGGCCGTGACCGTGTCCAGACCGGCGATGAGGAAGAGGAAGCAGATGTCGAGGATGTTCTCGCGGGTCAGCTTCTCGCCTTCCACCTCGGCGTCGAGGAAGCGGCTCAGGATGTCGGCTTCCCGCTTCTCCTCCCGGAGGTCCAGGATCTCATTGAAGTAGTCGTAGATGGAGTCGGCCGTCTCCTGCTGGTAGGCGTTGGCAACTTCGCTGTTGAACCGCGATCCGGTCACCACCTCGGGGCGGATGACCCCGTCCTTCATCTTGAGGAACCGGGGGAGCTCGTCGTAGGGAAGACCGAAGAGGGTGAGGAACACCTGGGAGGGGAACGGCACCGAGAACTCCGCGGCGAAGTCGATCTCGTCCCGGTCGATCAACCCGTCGATCAGACTGTTGACCGTGGCACTCACGGAATCCTCGATGAGGGCCATCTGCTTGGGGGCGAAGATGGGGTCGAGGATCTTGCGGTATTTCTTGTGCTCGGGCGGGTCGATCTGGAGCGGGATCATCGGGCGCTTGTTCTTGAGATCCACGGCGTCGGCGTTGGACGAGAAGATCTCCGGGTGACGGAAGATCTCCTCCACCTCCACCTTCCGGGTCACCACCACACCCACCCCGTCCACCGGCATCACCGGCATGGAGTCCCGCAGCATCTTGAACATGGGCTGGGGGTTGGCCGCCGTCTCGTGGTCCATCGAGGAGAACGGGCTCTCCGCGCCTGCATCGGGTGTCTCGTCCATGCGTGCTCCTCCAGCCCGGAAATTGGCGTTCTCATCTTGGCACACGAGCGATCGTTGGGGCGAGCGGCGCCCCGCACCGTGGGCCCGGCGCGCGGTGGCAACGGACGCCGGTCCGCCGGGGGCCCGGGCGGGCTCGGAGCCGGTGTCGGGTGCGGGCGGGGGTGTCGGTCATCGGGCCTGTCCCCCCCGGAGTCGGGCGTGATTAGGATCACCACCCGGGGCCGAAAACCTCTGTTGACCTCGCCGCCCCGTTGCCCTCGGGCCCGGCCCGGTGGGGCATGCCGAATCCGAAGCACCTAGGGAGGGTCATGACCACGACAGCCACTTCACCGACGCAGTCCGAACTGGGTAGCGAGCGCCGGATGCTGGTCGACGGGACGCTGACCGAGTCGTCCACCGGCGCCGGGTTCGACAACATCAACCCCGCCACGGAGGAGGTCATCGGCCAGACCGCCGATGCCACCGCGGCCGACATGGACCGGGCCATCGGCGCCGCCCGGCGGGCCTTCGACGAGACCGGCTGGTCCACCGACCGGGCCTTGCGCCAACGCTGCCTGCGCCAGCTCCACGAGGCCATCGTGGCTGAGCAGGAGCTGTTCCGGCCCGAGTTGGTGGCCGAGGTGGGCACCCCGGTGATGGTCACCCACCTGGCCCAGCTGGACGCGCCCCTGGAGGAGGGCCTCCTGTGGCCGGCCGAGCAGATCGACCACTTCACCTGGGAGCGGCCCCTCCCCGACAACAACGCCTTCGGCCAGCCCAGTTGGCAGAAGGTGGTCAAGGAGCCGGTCGGCGTGGTCGGGGCCATCCTGCCGTGGAACTATCCCTTCGAGATCATCATCGCCAAGCTGGGACAGGCCTTGGCCACCGGCAACTCGATGGTGATCAAGCCGGCGCCGGACACCCCCTGGAGCGCCACCCGGATCGGCCGCCTGATCGCCGAGCACACCGACATCCCGGCCGGCATCGTCAACATCGTCCCCTCCTCGGACCACCTCATCGGCGAGCAGATGGTGACCGACCCCCGGGTCGACATGATCTCCTTCACCGGGTCCACGGCCACCGGCCGGCGGATCATGGCCGCCGGCGCTCCCACCCTCAAGCGGCTCTTCCTCGAGCTGGGTGGCAAGTCGGCCGACATCATCCTGGAGGACGGCGACGTGGCCACCAAGATGGCCTTCTTCGGCTTCATGTGTATGCACGCCGGGCAGGGGTGCGCCATGCTGACCCGCACCCTCATCCACCAGTCCCGCTACGACGAGGCCGTGGAGCTGGCCAAGGTGGCCATGGAGGGCGTGACCTACGGCGACCCCACCGATCCCGGTGTCATCCAGGGACCCCAGGTCAGCGCCAAGCAGCGGGACCGGGTCCTCGGCTACATCGACAAGGGCCTGGCCGAGGGGGCCCGCCTGGTCACCGGCGGAGGCCGACCGGCCCATCTCGAGAAGGGCTATTTCGTCGAGCCCACCCTCTTCGCCGACGTGGACAATTCCATGACCATCGCCCGGGAGGAGATCTTCGGACCGGTCCTGGTACTCATCCCGTTCAAGGACGAGGACGATGCCGTCCGCATCGCCAACGACAGCGAGTACGGGCTGTCGGGTGCGGTGACCTCGGCCTCCGAGGAGCGGGCGCTGGCGGTGGCGTCGAGGATCCGGTCCGGCACGGTGTCGGTCAACGGCGGCGTCTACTACAGCGCCGCCTCCCCCTTCGGCGGATACAAGGCCAGCGGGATCGGCCGCCAGAACGGGATCGAGGGGTTCGAGCAGTACCTCGAGACCAAGACCATCGCCGTCGGCAAGTAGCGGCGCCGGGGTCAGCGGTCAGCGGTCAGCGGTCCGACATCACAGGGTCGGGCCGGACCGCGGTGTAGGGCTGCCGAGCACCCAACAAAATCCGAGAAACAGCTCAAGGTTCCGGCCCACGTGCCGATACTGCCGTAACCCTCGTCCCGCCCGGTCCCGGCCACCGCCTCCCGCCCTCCCTCGCCGGGCCACCCCCGGCTCACCGGCGACCCTGCTGCTGTCGGTCCCACACCCGGGCCAGGGCCCGCCATCCGAGGAGCTCCAGGCCGCAGAAGGCCAGTGCGACGGCCACGAAGGCCGCCGCCGTCCCCTGGCCGGCCACCACTCGGAGCACCATGCCGACGGCCACGCAGGACAGCCAGACCACCACCGCCGTGGGAGCCACTTCGAGCGGATGGCGCCAGGCCCGGGCAGCCACCCAGCCCGCGGCCAGCCCGACCAGGAAGGGCCACGCCGTGCCGGCCAACCCGGCCAGGGTGACCCCGTGGGCGTGGGACGACCGGCCGATGGCCACGAAGACGAGAACCGAGATCACGTCGAGCGCCCCGGCGACCGCCAACCACCTCCGGAGGTCAGGGACGGAGGGCGGGATGGCGCTTGGCCAGCATCGGGACCAGCATCCCCCGGGGGGACAGCCAGCCGAAGGCGGAGGCCAACCGGTTGGGCAGTCCCGGGATGACCACGGCCTTGTCGGCGTCCAGGCCTGCCACCGCCTGGCGGGCCACCTCGTCGGCCGCCACCCACATCACCTTGGGCAGCGATTCGCCCGCCTGGTCGTCGGTCATGCCGGCCGCCTCGGCAAAGCCGGTGGCCACCGGTCCGGGGCACAGGGCGGTCGCCGTCACGCCGGTGGGCCGCAGCTCGCCCCGGAGCGAGTGGGTGTACGAGAGCACGAAGGCCTTGGACGCCGCGTAGGCGGCCTGGCCCGGCAGCGGCTGGAACGCCGCCGTCGAGGCCACATTGAGGACGGCGCCGCTTCGGCGGTCGACCATGCCGGGGAGGAACAGCGTGCACAGGTGGACCACCGCCTCGACGTCGGTCCGGATCATGGCCAGCTCCGTGGCGGGTTCGGCTCGATGGACCGGCCCCATGGTGGTGAAGCCGGCGTTGTTGACCAGCACGTTGACCTCGAGGTCGCGCTGGGCCAGCTCGGTCGGGGATGGCCTGGCGCGGGACGCCTCGTCGGTCAGGTCGGCCACCACCACCTCGGCCCGGACCCCGAAGCGCGAGGCCAGCTCGGTGGCCAGGTCCTCGAGCTTGGCCCGCCGACGGGCCACCACGGTCACCCCGAGGCCCCGGGCGGCCAACAGTCGGGCGATCTCCCAGCCGATGCCGGAGGACGCTCCGGTCACCAGACAGGTCCGGTTGGGATTGGGGGCGGGAAGGGTCATGCGATGAGCGTAGGGGCCACCGGGGCGGGCCTGCCGGGTCAGCCCGCTGGGCCCACCCGCCCCGGGCCGGTCCGGCTCGGGGCGGCATACACCGCCCGCGCCCGGTAGCGGAGCGGCCGCTCGTCCAGCTCCTCGAGGTAGTGCGCGGTCCATCCGACCACCCGGGCCACGGTGAACATGGTCCGGCCGGCATCGGGCGGCATCCCGGTGGCCCACGCCATGGCGGCCAGGGCCAGATCCACGTTGGGGGGCGGGACATGGTGCTCGGCAGCCAGGCCCACCAGCGACCGGACCAGCTCGACGTCCTCGGCCGGGGCCAGCTCCTCGAACAGCCCGAGCAGCACCACGAAGCGGGCGTCCCCGTCCTTGTAGACCGTGTGCCCGAAGCCGGGGAGCACCTGCTGCCATCGCAGGGTGTCGTCGAGGGCCCGTTCCACCCCGTGGCGCCGGGCCTCCACCAGTAACGAGTAGGCCTGTTGGCTGGCCCCGCCGTGGAGCGGTCCGGCCAGGGTGCCGAGGCCGGCCAGGATGGCGTCGTAGGGATCGGCCCGGGTGGAGGCGGCCACCCGGACCGCCAACGTGGAGGTGGCCAGCTCGTGGTCGGCCAGCAGCACCAGGGCGGCGTTGACCCCGCGGACCAGGTCCGGACCCGGCGCCGGGCTCAGTCGGGCCGCCAACCGGGCCGCCAGGGCCCCGCGTCGCGGGCGGTCGTCGGGAAGCACCAGGGCCACCTCGGATGGGGAGGGAGCCGAAGGGCTCGGCAGGGCCAGTGCCTCCACCATCGACGCCGCCAGGCGCCGGGCCGTGGCCGTCACCACCTCGGGGCGCAGGTCGCTCCGAAGCCGGTCGCCGGCCCCGGCCATCACCACCACCCACCGCAGACGGTCGGACGAGGCCATCGTCGGGGGCGGTGCGAGGTCCAGGGGTGTCCAGGGCTCGAACGGGGCCGGTTGGCCCGGGCCGCTCGGCCTCCTGGTCCCGGTCCACACCCACTGGGCCACCTCTTCGAAGGAGTCGACGACGGCGAGGTCGGTGGCCCGGAGGCCCCGGTAGACGGGGCCGTCGTCGGTGAGCTGGGTCACGCCGGTGGTCACGGTGGCCATCCGGGTCTCCACCGACTTGCCCTGGCGGGACCGACGGGCCAGGCGCTCCACGTCGTCCAGGGCGAACAGGCTCCGGCGCCCACCGGGGGCCGGGTGGGAGGCCAACAGGCCCCGGCTCACGTAGGCGTAGAGGGTGGTGACCTTGACCCCCAGCCGGCGGGCGGCCTCGTCGCTCTCCAGCATCCGGTCCACCCGCCCCACCCTACGGGTGGACACCGGCCAAGGGTCGATGACGCCCCCCGCCGCCGGTTCCGCGCTCTCGCCCCACCGGGGTGGTCGAGCTCACCGGGTGCGCTGGTCGATGAACCGCTTGGGCTTGCCCCGCTCCGGCCCGGTGAGGCCGTCCAGTGATCCCAGAGCCACGATCTCCACCCCGATCCGCACCCCGAAGTGATCCCGCAGCCGTACCTCGACGGCCTCGGCGAGGGCGGCGAGGCGGTCGGGGGCGGCGGCACTGGCCACCGCCACGATGAGCTCGTCCCTCCCCTCGACGGTGACGGCCCGCACCAGGTAGTCGGGCGCGGTCCCCTCCACCGAGGTGGCGATCCGGCCGATCCCCTCGGGCCACAGGTTGACCCCTCGCAGCTTGACCATGGTGTCCCCGCGCCCGGCGAACCGGCCCATCCGCCGCAGCCAGCTGCCGCACTCGCACTGCTCCCGGGGGTGGAGGAAGGAGAGGTCCATGATGTTGTACCCGAACTGGGGGCTGCCGGTCTTGTAGAACTCGGTCACCACCAGGGCACCGGTCTCCCCGTCCGGCAGTGGGGCACCGGTCTCCACGTCCACCACCCGCACGTGGAAGGCGTCCTCGAAGATGTGGAGTCCGCTCTTGACCGGGCACTCCACCGCCACCGTGCCTACCTCGTGGAAGCCGTAGGTGGCGAGGGCGGTGACCCCGAACAGCTCCTCCAGCCGCTCCTCCTGCCCGACGTTGGTGGCCAGCGCCCGGATGGACAGGTCCCGGCGCACGTCGAGCCCCATCGCCTGGGCCTCCTCGGCGATCCGCAGGAGGTAGTCCCCGGTGGCCAGGATGGCCGTCGCCCGGAACTGACGGGCCAGCTCGACCTGCTTGCGGGTGCTGGTCACCGCGGAGGTCCCCGCCGTGATGACCAGGCAGTTGAGCCAGCGCTGGAGGGTCTCGTCGAAACTGAACGCCCCATTGTGCAGGCCGTAGGCCCAGCTGTTGATGACGACGTCGCCGGGACGCACGCCCTGGAGGTAGATGGCCCGGGCGTTCAGCACCCCGGACACCCCCCGGTCCCACTGGGTGTACAAGGTGGGCCGGGGCTCACCGGTGGTACCGCCCGACATGTGGATCCTCAACGGCTCGACCAGGGCGTCCTCGACCGACACCCCCTGGTAGTCCCCGTAGGGCGGATGGTCCTCCACGCTCCGGCGGAGGTCGTCGACGGTGTAGGTGGGGATCCGGTCCAGGTCCGCCAGGGTGTGCAGGTCCCGAGGGTCGAAGCCGTCCCGGTCCCACCGCCGCCGGAAGAACGGGACCCGGCCGGCCCGATCGGCCCGGTGACGGGCCCGGCTGAGCTTGACCCGGTCGATCTCCTCGGGAGGGGCGAACCACGCCTGCTCGAAGTAGTCCGGCGGGGGCGGGAACAGCCGGGCCAGCTCGTCGAAGTCCACCGCGTCCCAGGGCCGCCGGAGTCCGATCGACATGGTGCACGTCCTTTCCTCGGGATGCGCCCTCCGGGATGACGGTGGGCCCTTCCGGGATGACACCTCCTCGGATGGCCTCGCCGGGGTGGGCCTGTCCGGCAACCGGGGCTGGCGCTGGTGTCCCAACGTAATCAATGGTCGCGGCCGCCTCCGCTCCTCGGGTACCCGTCTCCCGAGTTCGAAGGGGAGTTATATATTGACTTGATCAACATTTACAACGAGGTCCGGGGGCAGCACACTGGAACCGACGATCCGAAACTGGGTGCGGCATCCGGTCGCACCGATTCCCTCCAGACAGGAGCCACCCATGCCCACCGCCGTTGAGGAGCTGATGTCGTCACCCCCGGTGACGTGCCCATCCGACGCCACGCTGTCCGAGGCCACCGCCCTGATGGACCGCCGCCAGATCGGGGCGGTGGTGGTCACCGACCGGGACCTCGTGATCGGGATCCTCACCGAACGGGATCTACTGCGGGCCGCCGCCTCGGAGATCGACCCCCACGCGGAGTCGGTTCGGAGATGGATGACCGCCGACCCCGACGTGGTGGGCGTGCACGACCAGGTGGATGCGGCGTGGTCGGGCCTCACCCACCACCACTACCGGCATCTCCCGGTCGTCGACCACGGCGACCTGGTCGGCGTGGTATCGCTCCGCGACCTGTTCAGCGTGGCCCAGATCCGTCCGGCCGACGAGGCCCGGGTGGACGTCCCCCGCGGCCTCGAGGGCGTCGTGGTGGCGGAGACCTCGGTGGGTGACGTCCGCGGCCAGCAGGGTTTCTACCACTACCGGCAGTTCTCGGCCGTGGACCTGGCCGCCAGCCGCTCCCTCGAAGACGTCTGGCACCTGCTGGTCGACGGGTCACTACCCGACCGACGGCAGTCGGCCGAGTTCGCCCGCCACGTGGCAGGTCTCCGGGAGCTCCCTCCGGCCCTGGCCTCGCTGCTGCCGGCGCTGGCCGAAGCCGGCTCACCTCTCGACGTCCTCCGCACCGCGGTCTCCCTCGTCGGGGCCGAGCTGGGCTGGGCCCCGGGGCTGGACATCGACCACGACCAACGGCGGTCACAGGCCCTCCGACTCTCCGCCGTGGTGCCCACCATCCTGGCCAACGCCCACCGGCTCCGTGACGGCCGCCAGCCCGTCCCGCCTCGGTCGGACCTCTCCTTCGCCGCCAACTACCTGTGGATGCTGACCGGCCGGGAGGCACCGCCGGACCACGTTCGGGCTGTCGAGCAATACCTCATCCTCACCATCGACCACGGCTTCAACGCCTCGACGTTCACCGCCCGGGTGATCGCCTCCACCGGTGCCGACCTGGCCGCAGCCGTGGTCGGGGCGATCGGGGCCCTGTCCGGTCCGCTCCACGGCGGAGCGCCGAGCCGGGCCCTCGCCATGCTCGACGACATCGGCACGCCGGACCGGGCCGAGGCCTGGATCCGCCAGGCCATGCTCCGGGGCGACCGCATCATGGGGTTCGGCCACCGGGTCTACAAGACCGACGATCCCCGCTCCGTCTTCCTCCGCGGCGTGGCCCGCTCCCTCGGGGGCGATCTGGTGGACTTCGCCGAGCAGGTGGAGCGGACTGCCGTCGAGGTGCTGGCCGAGCTGAAACCGGGACGCCAGCTCTACACCAACGTGGAGTTCTTTGCCGGCGTGGTCATGCACACCTGCGGTATCCCCCGGGACATGTTCACCCCGACCTTCGCGTGCAGCCGCACCATCGGCTGGACCACCCACGTGATGGAGCAGGCCGCCGACAACCGGCTCATCCGGCCGGCGGCCCGGTACGTGGGACCGCCGCCGCCACAGGCGGTGCCTAGCCCCTGACGCCCGGGGCGGCCGGATCAGGACGGGTCGTCGGGACGTCGGCTCAGGACGGTCACCGGATGCTCCTCCACCCACTGGAGGTGGAGTTCCCGGCGTAGGAACCTCCACCCGGGCCCGGAGCGCCGGTAGCGGTCGCGGTAGCGGATGAACCAGACCGTGTCGGTTCCGGCGGGGACGGGGCCGACGGCTCCGGCCGGCTCCGACGGAACGCCGGCGGACACGTGGTGGGCCACGCACTGGATCTCGCCGCCGGCCTCGTCGCCCTGCACGTCGAAACGGGCGTTGGACACCTGATGGAACGTCAGGTCGTAGCGGCGCAGCATCTCGGCCACCTGCCGGAGGGCGTTTGGGCCGGAACGGGTGATCACCGGGGCCAGGTCGGTCGGATACCGGGGCACCACCAGCTCGCCCTCCTCCACGAAGAGGCCGGCGAAGGCTTCGCCATCCCGGGCATCGGCGGCCGCGGCATAGGCCACGGAGAGGGCCAGTAGCGCCGCGTGGTCATCCGGTCGGCCCCCGACGCCGTCGTGAGCGGCACTCATCCCGGCTCGAGCGCGAACCGCTCGGCGAACGCCGACATCTCGTCCCGGATCTGGTCGAGGTCGGCGGTCATCGGGGCCGAGACGACGAGCCGCTCGGCACCGAACGTCTCGGCGTGGTCGATGTCCCCTTCGGAGGTGGTGGGGAGGTAGCCCGAGAGCGACAGCCCGATGTCGGCCGGGTCCCGTCCGGCCGCCCGCGCCGACTCCACCATCTGGTCCATCCGGAGACTCAACCGTTCGTCGTCGAGCCCGAGGGGCTGAAAGCCGTCCCCCAGCCGTCCGGCCCGCCGGGCCGCGGCCTCGCTGTGGCCCCCTACGTGGATCGGGACCCCGCCGGAGCGGACCGGCTTGGGGAACGAGTGGGCGTGGCTGAACGAGACGAACTCCCCGTCGAAGTGGGACCCGTCCGGACCGGAGTCGGCCCACAGGGTCCGCATGGCGGCGATGGTCTCGTCGGTGCGGCGGCCCCGGCTGCGCGGATCGGCCCCGGTGGCCCGGAGCTCCTCGTCCATCCACCCCACGCCCACGCACATCCGGACTCTGCCCCCCGAGAGCACGTCGACGGTGGCGATCCGCTTGGCCAGCACCACCGCCTGGTGGTTGGGTACGACCAGCACTCCGGTGGCCAGGGTGATCCGCTGGGTGACTGCAGCCAGGTAGGCCATGAGATCCAGCGGGTCAGGGATCCGGCAGTCGTCGGGCAGCGGCATCCGGCCCGACGAGGCGTAGGGGTAGGTGCTCTGGTAGTCCGAGATCACCACGGCGTGCTCCACCAGCACCAGTGACTCGAAGCCGCACGCCTCGGCGTGGCGGGCGAACGAGGTCATCCAGGCCGGGTCGGCGGTGACGCCGAGGCGGACCGGGGGGATGATTCCGAACTCCATGCACTGCTCGCTTTCACTCGGCGGCCGGAGGCGGGACCCCTCAGGCGTCGGCGCCGGCGGTTCGACCCGCCGAGCGTAAGCGTGGCTCCGGCCGGGCGCCAGGCCCGGACCCGGGTTACCCCGCTGGACGCCGGCGGATCACTAAGGTGAGTGGGTGATCAACCACGACCAGGGCCGGGCTCGTGACCGGGTGGGGACCACCTCCCCTCTGTCCGCCCCCTTCTGATCCCGTGGCGGAGCGCAGCGACGGGGAGGTCCCGCAATCCCCTGGACCCCCCCCGAGTCCAGGGCGCAGGGTGCACGCCCACTCCGCCAAGTCCAAGTCCAAGTCCAAGTCAGCGACCACCGACACCGACGCCGACGGTTCCTCGCCCCGGATCTCCCGCCGCTCGCTGATCGGGCTCACCGCCGCCGGAGGTGCCGTGACCGCCGCGGCGGTACTGGCCGCCGCCGAGGCACCGACGCCGGCCGGCCGTGCCGTGGCCCCGACCACCCCCCGCCCCCGACCCCACTCGCGGGCCGACACCGGCCTGACCCCCGGGGAATCCAACGTCCCGGGCCGGCCCGCCGAGTCGGTCACCCGGTCGGCCGATGGCGTCATGCTGCCCACTTCGCAGGCGATCGTGGCCGAGAACGCCAAGCCCGGTCATCTCTGGTGGGTCACCACGCCCCAGGGACCCGGGGACATCGAAGGGTACGCCAGCCAGGTGAGCGCCGTCGCGGGGGAGACCGTCACGCTGTTCGTCAGCACCCGGGCGGCGTCGTTCCACGTCGAGGCCTACCGCATGGGTTATTACGGCGGTGTCGGCGGCCGGCTGGTCTGGCAGTCGGACGAGCTGGCCGGCGTCCGACAGCCCCCGCCGAACCTCGCCGTCTTCATCAACACCATCGAATGCCAGTGGGCGCCCTCCCTGACGGTGTCCATCGACGACACGTGGCCGCCCGGCACCTACCTGCTGAAGTTGGTGGGAACCACCGGCGAGCAGCAGTTCATCCCCCTGTGCGTGCGGGACGACGCGTCCCGCGCCGCCTTCGTGATCCAGCAGAGCGTGACCACCTGGCAGGCCTACAACCGGTGGGGTGGGTACAGCCTCTACTACGGCAACCGGGGCCAGGCTCTCTCCTTCACCCACAATCCCTCGGGGGGCACCTATGCCGACCGGGCCCGTATCGTCTCCTTCGACCGCCCCTACGACCACGACTGGGCCAGTGGAGCCGCGGATTTCATCGGAAACGAATTCCCGGTGGTGTACCAAGCCGAGCAGTTGGGCCTCGACGTCACCTACTGGACCGACGTCGACCTGCACGCCCGGCCCCAGCTCCTGGACTCCCACCGCGCTCTGATCAGTCTGGGCCACGACGAGTACTGGTCGGCCCCGATGCGCGACGGGGCGGCCGCCTCACTGGCTGCCGGCGTGAACCTGGCCTTCCTCGGGGCCAACGCCTGCTACCGCCAGGTGCGATTCGAGCCCTCGCCCCTCGGTGACGACCGCCATCAGGTCTGCTACAAGGTCGCCGAGGAGGACCCCATGCTGGCCCAGGACCGATCACTGGTCACCGTCAATTGGCCCCAGGCGCCGGTGTCCCGTCCCGAGGCCGAGCTGATCGGCAGCACCTACCAGGACGTCGAGGCGTTCGCCGACCTGGTGTTCGTCGAGTCGTCCTCGTGGCTGCTCGACGGCGTCGAGCTCCCGCCGGGAGGACGCCTCCCCGGGGCGATCCGGGGCGAGTTCGACCGTTTCGTCCCGCACGGTGCGGGACCGGACAACCTCGACGTGATCGCCCACTCCGTGGTGCCCAATCGGGGCAACAACTACTCCGACATCACCTGGTACACGGTCCCCTCGGGTGGCGGGGTGTTCGCCTCCGGAAACGCCAGCTGGGTGGGGGCCCTCTCCAACAGCACCCTGGTCCCACCCAACGTGGTTCCCGACCCGGGCGGGGCCACCGCCCCACTGCTCCGGCTCATGGAGAACCTGTACTCGGTGATCGGGATCGGCCCGGCCAGCGCCACCCGTCCCTCGCAGGGCACCTGGACCGCGGCCTACGCCCCCGGCTCTCCGTCGAGTGCGGCGCCCGACACCGTCAATTCGGCCTGATCCTCCGGGGAATCGGGCCGGAGAGGACCCGGCGATCGGAGATCTGTCCCCGTGAACGCAGCGGCCCGGGACGCGTCGGACGCGGCCCGGGCCGGCGAGGTGGAAGCAGGTACCCACTCCTCCTCGTCACAAAACCTCCGTGACTGAAGGCTGTTCGGGACCGGGACCCGGCTACTCGCTGAGGGTGATGGGCTGGTCGTCGAGGTCCAGGTCAGAGCGGTCCCCGGGCAGGGCCGCCGACGCCTCGTCGGCCTCGACGGCGTTGAGGTTGGCCAGGTGGTCCCGGATCCGCTCGTCGACCTCGGCCATGAGCTGGGGGTTCTCGATGAGGAAGGTCTTGACGTTCTCCCGACCCTGGCCCAGCTGCTCCCCTTCGTAGGTGAACCAGGCGCCCGACTTCTTGATGAACCCGAGCTCCACACCGACGTCGAGCAGCGATCCCTCGCGGCTGATGCCACGACCGAAGGTGATGTCGAACTCCGCCTGCTTGAACGGGGGTGAGCACTTGTTCTTGACCACCTTGACCCGGGTCCGGTTCCCCACCTGGTCGGCGCCGTCCTTGATGGTCTCGATGCGACGGATGTCCAGCCGGACCGAGGAGTAGAACTTGAGGGCCCGGCCGCCGGGGGTGACCTCAGGCGATCCGTACATGACCCCGATCTTCTCCCGTAGCTGGTTGATGAAGATGGCGATGGTCCGCGACTTCGACAGCGTGCCGGTCAGCTTGCGGAGGGCCTGGGACATCAGGCGGGCCTGCAGGCCGACGTGAGAGTCCCCCATCTCCCCCTCGATCTCCGCCCGGGGGGTGAGTGCGGCCACCGAGTCGATGACCAGCACGTCGAGCGCTCCCGACCGGATCAGCATGTCGGCGATCTCGAGGGCCTGTTCGCCGGTGTCGGGCTGGGAGATCAGAAGGTCGTCGATGTTGACGCCGATGGCCTTGGCGTAGACCGGGTCCATGGCGTGTTCGGCGTCCACATAGGCACAGATTCCGCCGTTGCGCTGGGCCTCGGCCACCACATGCATGGCCAGGGTGGACTTACCCGAGGACTCCGGCCCGAAGATCTCAACGATCCGGCCCCGGGGGAGGCCGCCGATGCCGAGGGCCAGGTCGAGGGCCAAGGCCCCGGTCGGGATGGCCTCGATGTTCATGTGCAGGTTCTCGCCCATCCGCATGATGGACCCCTTGCCGAACTGCTTCTCGATCTGGCCCAGGGCCATGTCCAGTGCCTTGTCACGTTCCATGTCTTCTACTCTCCTCGATGCTGTCGCTCACTCTGACCATGCCGACCCTACGGAGTGGGTATGACAGGTCCTCTGGGTCCGGAACGGGGTCCGGGGCCGATCACTTCGGGCTGCTGCGGCACGACGAGATCACTCTAGATCCGAACGCATGTTCGATGATGGATCCCCCCGACCCCCCGCGTCAAGGGGGGACTTCCTGTCCCCCCGGGGCCCGGTCCGACGGGGTGCCGAGGCGCCGGCGGGGGACGGTCGGTGCCTCCGTTCGGTAGCTCCGCTATCGACCGCTGGCCGAGCGCCGCGAACTAGCCTCGCTCACCAATGCCCGAAGATCAGCACCCCTCCGGTTCCGGCTCCGGCGGCGCTTCCGACGGGGCGTCCTCCTCCGAACCCCCCGCCCTCTCCCGGCAGGACCTCCGCCGACAGTCGAGGCGCCAGCGGGGCTCCCGGACCTGGTGGTACGCGATCGGATGCCTGGCCGCGGTGCTCGTGGGCGTGGTGATCGCCGTGGCGGCCACCCGCGGGAAGACCACCGCGACCGCCAAGGTGATCGCGGCCGCCACCACCTCCACCGCGCCCGACCCGCCCTGCCCGCTGACCGGGGCCCCCGCCCCCGGCACCACGGTCCCGGCCCGGCCGGCCATCGGGATCAAGATCGGGAACTATCCGGGTGACCGCCCGTCGTCCGGCCTCAACCAGGCCGACATCGTGTTCGAGGAACCGGTGGAGGGGGCCATCACCCGCCTCGTGGCGGTGTTCCAGTGCCAGACGGCGCCGCTGGTCGGCGACATCCGCTCGGCTCGAGAACCCGACGCCGGCATCCTCTCCCAGTTCTTCCACCCGCTCTTCGTCCATGCCGGGGGCATCGCTCCGGTGATCGCGCTGATGCAGTCGGCACCGCTCATCGACAAGAACCTCTACTCGGGCGGCAACGGGTCGGCCATCATCCTGCAACCGGGTCGGGTGGCTCCGTACTCGACGTTCGTGAACACCGCCGCCATCTGGGCCCTGGACCCCTCGGACACCTCCCCGCCCGGGCCGGTCTTCCAGTACTCGGCCACCCTGCCCAAGGGGTCGGTGGCCGGCTCGGGGGCCAGCGTCCACATCCCTTTCTCGTCCTCCTCCGACGTGACCTGGCAGTGGAGTTCGAGCACCGGCTCGTACCTGCGGTTCTACTCCGGTCAGCCGGACAAGCTGCTCGATGGGTCCCAGACCGCGGCCACCGATGTGGTGATCATGACGGTGCCGACCGCCACCGGCTCGTGGGTGGAGAACAGTGAAGGCGGCCGCGAGGTCGACGTCACCGCCACCGGGTCCGGACCGTTGGTGGTGATGCGCAACGGCGTGGCCATCACCGGCACCTGGACCCGTCCGGACTTGACGGTTCCGGCCGCGCTGACCACCTCCGCCGGCACCCCGATCACCCTCCAGCCCGGGAACAGCTGGGTGGAGCTGGTCCCGGTGGGCATCCCGGTGACCCCGGCCGCGTCGTCCGCCGCCGCCCCACCACCTAGGCCCCCTTGAACGATCGGCCGGGCCCGGGTGGGAGCCCGGTGCGGACTACTCCCCGGCCGTTCCCCCGAGGGTCCGACGCAGCAGGTCCAGTGCCGCGATGGTGGCGTACTGGCGGACCCGGTGGCGGTCGCCGGGCACCCGGAAGGAGAACGCCTCGGTGGCATGTCCCGGTCGGGCCAGTCCCACGAAGACCGTGCCGGGCGGCTGATCGTCCTGGGAGTCGGGCCCGGCCACCCCGGTGAGGGACAGACCCACGTCGGCGCCCAGCACCGACCGGGCCCCGTCGGCCATGGCGCGGGCGGCCTCCTCGGACACCACCGGTCCCTCCGGCACCCCGAGGACGTCGAACTTGACCTCCGAGGCGTAAGAAACCACCGAACCCCGGAACCAGGTGCTGGCCCCGGGCACGTTGACCAGACGCGACGAGGCAAGGCCCCCGGTGAGCGACTCGGCCAGACCCAAGCTCAGACCAGCGGTGGACAAGGCCCGGGCCACCGCGTCCTCGATGGCCTCGTCGTCGATGCC
Source organism: uncultured Acidimicrobiaceae bacterium (assembly GCA_963833585.1). Lineage (GTDB taxonomy): Bacteria > Actinomycetota > Acidimicrobiia > Acidimicrobiales > RAAP-2 > Bog-756. Next base: position 544,887 of record CAWHYF010000006.1, read on the forward strand.
GAAGACCACGTCCCCGGCGGCCTCGTGCAGAATGCGCCGGATCTCGTCCTCCTCGGTGTCGAGGCGCGCCGCGGCGACCGCCTCGTCGTCAGCACGGACGGTGACCCGCACCTTGATGCCCTCGATGCCGCTGGCCAGGAAGGCGATGGTGGCGGGTGGCCGGGCGGCGTCCACGTCTTCGGCGGGCCGCGGCGGAGTGGAGTCGAGGTGGTCGATGTGCTCGGCCAGGGTCTCGGCCAACCCCGATTCGCTCATGCCCCAGGTCCGGATGACCCGGCTGGCGATGACCCCGGTGCTCTCGCCGCGCTCGGCCATCCGCCGCTGCAGGTCGGGGGCGATGGCCCGCTCGAACATGTCGGCCATCTCGTAGGGCACCCCGGGGACGGCGTAGACCACCTTGTGTCCCACCGGGCAGATCAGCCCGGGGGCGGTCCCCATGGTCTGGGGGATGGCCGAGGCACCGTCGGGCACGTCGGCCTGGCGCAGGTTGGAGTCGGGCATCTCCCGCCCCCGGGCGTTGAACATGGTCCGGATCCGCTCGACCACCTCCTCGTCACGGTGGAGCGGTACGTTCATCACCTCGGCGAGGGCATCGCGGGTGATGTCGTCGTGGGTGGGTCCGAGCCCTCCGCAGACGATGACCCCGTCGCTTCGGGCCAATGCGGTCCGGAAGGCCAGAACGATGCGCTCGTGGTTGTCCCCGACCGCCTGGTGGAAGTGTGAGGCCACTCCGATGGCGGCCAGGTGCTCCCCCATCCACATGGAGTTGGTGTCGGCGATCTGGCCGAGCAGCAGCTCGGTCCCGACCGCCACGATCTCGACCCGCACTGCCGCTCAGGCCGCCGAGCTCGTGCCGTCGACGGCGTCGGCCGACGGTTCCGTCCCGTCGGCCGCCCGGACCTGGGCGGCCCGCCTCCCGTCGAAGTAGTACTGGACCCCGGTCAACACCGTCATGGCGGTGGCCACCCAGATGCCGGCGGCCAGGATCGCCTGGTGGCCGGCCAGGGGAGGGGCCAGGCACATGCCGATGGCGATGTCTTGGAGCAGCGTCTTGAGCTTGGCCGAGTTGCGGGCCGGGATCGAGATGCCGTGCCGGCCCGCCACCGAACGGTAGATCGACATGGCGATCTCCCGGACGGCGATGATGGCGACCGGCAGCCACCAGACGATGCCCTTGGCCACCAATGCCACCAGGGCGCCGAGTACCACCACCTTGTCGGCCAGCGGGTCGAGGAACGCCCCGGACCGGGTGGTCCCCTGCCGGCGGGCCAGCCAGCCGTCGATCCCGTCGGACATGGCCAGCAGTCCTCCGAATACGAAGGTGAACCAGCTCGCCCCCCACAGCATGATCAGGGCCACGACCACCGGGGTGGCCAGGAGCCGCAGGACGGTGATCCCGTTGGCCGGGGTGAGGAGGGCCGACGGTCCGAAGGTCGTGGGTGCCGGCACTGCGCCGGGAGGGAGCATGGCCCCGTCACTCATCGGGCGGTGCCGACCGGCGTCGCCATCCGGTGCGCCGCGGGGGTGGTCCCGCCCCTGCTCGGCCCGGGGATCGCTTCGGCCACCAGATCCGGCCCGTCGGCCCCGGTCACCACCACCTCGGCGAAAGATCCGACCGGAAGGTCCGCCGGCACCGACACGATCCCGTCGATCTCCGGGGCCTCCCGGTAGGTCCGTCCCTCGCCGGCCGCGTCGACCAGTACCTCGACCGTGACGCCCAGCAGCTCCTCCCTCCGCCGGGCGGTGATGGCATCCTGGAGCTCGGTGCACTCGCGCAGCCGCTCGGACACCAGTCCGGGCTCGATCTGGTCCTCGAGGCCGGCGGCGTAGGTGCCGACCTCGTTGCTGAAGGGGAAGAAGCCCACCCAGTCCAGCTGGGCCGCCTCGATCCACTCGAGGAGCAGGTCGTGGTCGTCCTCGGTCTCCCCCGGGTAGCCCACGATGAAGGACGAACGGAAGGAGGCCGTCGGCTCGGCCGACCGGATCGAGGCGATCCGGTCGAGAAACCGGTCACCTTCCCCCCAACGCCGCATCCGCTTCAGCAGGGGGCGGGAGACATGCTGCAGGGACAGGTCGAAGTACGGGACCCCGGTGGCCAGGATGGCCTCCACCAGCCCGTCGTCCAGCGTGGACGGGTAGAGGTAGAGCAGTCGGACCCATCCGACCCGCTGGGCCACCGCCCGAACCAGGTCCACGATGGGCCGGTTGCTCCCCGCCGCAGGCCCGTCGAGGTGCGGCCCGGGCCGGCCCGAGGAGCGGTCCAGGGCGAACGACGAGAGGTCCTGGGCCACCAGCACCACCTCCCGCAACCCACCGGCGGGGCCGCCGAGCTGCTCCACCTCGGCCAGGATGGACTCGGTGGTACGGGATCGCTGCTTGCCCCGGAACGAGGGGATGGCGCAGAAGCCACAGTTGCGGTCGCAGCCCTCGGCCACCTTCACATACGACCAGGGCGCCGTCGAGGCCGGGCGGGGCAGGTTCAACAGGTCGAATGCCGGTAGGGCGCCTCCCCCTCCGCCCTCGGACCCCGGTTTGGCACCCAGCACCACCGGGGTGGCCGGTGCCGGGCGGTCCCGGCGTTCCGAAGGCCCGGTCGGGGACCCCGGTCAGGGAGGCCCCGAACGGCGCCACCAGATCCACCTCGGGCAGGGCCGTCGGCCAGTTCGTCACCGTAGCGCTCGGCCATGCAGCCGGTCACCACCAGCCTGGCCCCGTCCCGGCGGGCATCGGAGAGGGAGAGGACCGTGTCCACCGACTCCTGGCGGGCCGCCTCGATGAAGGCGCACGTGTTGACCACCACCAGGTCCGCCTGGTCGGGGGTTCCGGCCGCCTCGTAGCCGTCGGCCACCAGGGTGCCGACCAGCTTGTCGGAATCCACCTGGTTCTTGGGGCAGCCCAACGTCTCGATCCAGTACCGCTCGGCCACCAGGACAATCTACCGGGGTCACCGCCCCTCCGGGCTCCTGCACCTCCCCGACGAGCGCCCCGGATCAACGCATCGGCGCCGACCTGAGCGAAGCCGGTGCCGGACGTCGCCTGCTTGGTAGGGTGGCCCCGCCCAGAACCAGGGGGAGGGCCTCCCCGCCCCGCTCGGATCGCAAAGGCCGCTACCAACCTTGGACACCGACACGGCCACAGATCGCACCGCGGTCCGGGACTGGAGCGGGCTCCGGGAGGCGGTCTCGGCCTCCTGGCTGCCCTGGTTGACCGGACGGGCGGTGGTACTGGCGTCGCTGGCCCTGGCCAAGTTCGAGGTCTCCCACCTCGACATCCGCAACGCCAAGGCCATCGCCGACGCCCACGCCGGGCTGTGGAGCTGGGACGCCGGCTGGTACTCGAACCTGGCCGCCCACGGCTACCACGCGGTCGGGCCCGACGGGCTGAGGTTCTTCCCCCTGCTGCCGGTGGTGGCGAGCGCCATCCACCACGTCACCTTCCTCCCGGTCGACACCGCCACCGCGTTGGTGGCCAACGCCAGCGCCCTGGCCGCCACCGTCGTCCTCTACCTGCTGGCCAGATCGGAGTTCGGCGACGCCGGCGTGGCCCGGTCGGCGGCCTGGCTGCTCAACCTGGTGCCGGCGGCCTTCGTCACCGTCATGGGCTATTCGGATCCGCTCCTCATCCTTCTGGCCGTCTCCTGCTTCTATCTACTCCGCCACCAGCGCTGGCTGGGAGCCGCCGCCCTGGGCTTCCTGGCGGGTACCGCCCGCCCACTCGGCTGTCTGCTGGTGGTGCCGGCCCTGTGCGAAGGGCTCCGCGGGGTCCGGGCCATCGGGTGGGCCCAACGGTGGTCGCGCCTGGTGGCGGTGCTGGCGCCGGCGGCAGGGCTGCTGGCTGTACCTGAGCTGGACCAGCATCGAATTCGGCAGCTTCACCAAGCCCTTGACGCTCCAGGCCGACCCCACCCGCCACGGCGGCCTCACCGACCCCTTGGTGACGCTGTACCACGATGCGGTCAACCTGGTCGGGGGTCATCACCTGGGCACCGATCTGCACCTGCCCTGGGTGGCCGTCAGCGTCGTGATGGTGGTGGTGGTGTTCTGGCGGTTGCCCGCGTCCTACGGCCTGTACTCGGCGGCCATCGTGGTGGTGGCGGCCTCCGGATCCAACCTCGACTCATTCGAACGGTACGCCCTCGGAGCTTTCCCGCTCGTGCTGGCCGGGGGCACCCTGCTCCGCTCACGACGGGTCGAGATCACCGTCCTGGTCCTGTCGGCGGTGACCATGTTCGCCTACGCCCTGCTGGCCTTCCTCGGCGCCTACGTACCCTGAGCCGGTCCCGGGGGACGGCCGGCACCGGACGTGCCGACGAAACGATCGCGGGCACACCCCGGTGGTGCAGCGGAGAGGGAGGGATTTGAACCCTCGGACCCAGTTACCCAGGTCAACTCATTAGCAGTGAGTCCGATTCGGCCGCTCTCGCACCTCTCCGGGCACCACCTGGTCACCATCCGGCTGAAACCGTGACCAACCAGTGTCGTCCCCGAGCGTACCGGAGGGCAGCCCAGACGGCGGAAACGACGGGCGGACCGGCACGCCGCCGGGTCCCCGGTCACGATGAAGCGCTCGACGAAGCATGCGTCGGCGCAGGATCGCCGCAGATCCGGACACCCCCGCCCGAAGCTACGGCGAAGCCGATGTGGCTCGTCGGTCGCCGCGGGTCGTGATCGACACGGGCATACTCGAGCGCGCTTCCGGCCTTGTCGGATGCCTTGGACAACAGGTTGTACGAGCCACTGGGGACCGTGGTGGTGTTCCACCTGTAGATCCAACCAAACCAGGTGGGAATGGCCCTTCCGATCAAGTGGCCGAAATATCCGCCGCCGAAGAGATAGAAGCTGACCCGTGTGGCATTCGTGGCTGTTGCATCCAGCACCGTCGTCCCCGTCAAGCTCGCTCCTCGGGTGGGCACGCTGATCGAGATGGTCGGGAGTGGAGCGGTCAGCCGGAGGGCGGTCCACAGCGAGAAGCCGCCAGCCGACAGGGTCGCAGGACCGAGCGCACGCGAGAAGAGACGTACGACGGGCGCACTGCCCGGGAAGGCCCGATCGACAATGACCGCATGCACGTCGGCCTGGGCCAGCGTGACCTCGGCCGATGAGACCAAGGCGGGGGTCACGGTCAGCGGCGGCCCGTAGACATCGAACCCGCCCTGGCTGGCGAGGAACTGCTGCATGGTCCCGGGTGACATCTTGCCGGGGTACAGGTCCGGGCCGTACGGGCCCGGGTGGTAGGCATAACCACCCAACAGGTTGAACCGGAACCCGTCCTCGGCCTGCCAGAACATCGGTCCCATGGCGTCCAGCGAGGCGTAGGGGTAGGTGAGGGTTGTCGAGTCCGGGATCGCTCGTCGAATGGCCGCGGGGAGGGTGGTCGGCGGCCTCTGGACGTACGGGCCCTGTGGAGGCCACACCGGGAGCAGGGTCACGACGGCCACCGCCAGAGTGACCACGGTGGCGACGTTCGAATTCCGAACTCCGACGTCGGTCCGAAGATCGTCCAGGCCGAAGGCAACCAGAGCGGCCAGGCAGGTGAACATTTCGAGACTGATGCGGACCGGGATGATGTCATTGAACACTGGCAGGTGGACCAGCAGAAGGAACGGGAGCGGGATGGTGGTCGTCCGACCATCGATGGCCAGGTGGGGACCGAGGGAGAGGACCGCGGACACGATCAGGAGCCCGACCGCCATCTGCATCCGCGGGCTGCGTCGGGATCGCCAGCCCAGGAGCGCCGAGACCAGGAGCAGTGGAATTCCGATGTAGCCGCCCGCCTCTGTGGCCCCGGGTGGACCAGCGATTCGACTGCCGACCGAGCGAAGTCCCAGCGACACCCGCTGGAGGGGACCGGGTACTCCGAAGCTGAAGAGGTCGTTGTGGTACGGGTTCACCGCCGGCCATGTCGACCCGGTGACGTGTCCCGGCCCGGCCAGCATCATCCAGACGGGATAGGCCAGAATCACCCCCGCGGTGACAACGGCGAGGACGGCTGGTCGCCAGACCCCCCGGGCCACCTCGACGGCCTGACTCCGATGTCGAACGGCAGCGAACAGCACTGCGACGATGGTCAGAACGACGGTGACCGCCAGTACCTCCGGCGAGATGAGGTATTGAGCCGCCACGAGCAACCCCAGTCGGATCCCCAGCCGTCGGGGGGACCCCTTGCGCTGGAGGACGGAGGCCACCGTCCAGGCGATGAGGGGCGGCAGGGGCACCAACAGCAACTCCACGTGTGCGAGCTGCTGGCCGACCATGTACGGGGAGAAGCCGTAGATCAACCCACCGAGGGCGGCGGCCGGCAGCCAGACTTCCCACTTCCGGAGCACCGCGAACCCGGCGGCCGCCGAGACAGGCATGGCTACCAGCATCAGAAGATTCGCCCTGACCACCGGACCAAGGAACGCCAGTGGGGCGGTGGCCAGACCGAGCAAGGGACTCGACGTGTTCTGGGCGAGGTTGACCCCGCTCGGGACGAGCAGCGCGTGGCTGAAGAACGGATTGAGTCCGTGAGCCAGCGCGTGAGGTACCCAGGCCAGGAACCACACAGTCTCCGCGAAGTCCGCCTTCACCCCGAACGGGGTGGTGGAGATGTGCAGGAGCACCGGCCAGAACGCGGCCACTCCGACAACGGCATAGATCACCACGACGAGCACGCTTGGCCACCGGCCGGATTCTGATCGCGCCCGTTCGGCCACCGGGTGGGCCGGCTTCACAACTGTGGAGATGGTCGTCACTCTGGTCGATCCTGCAACACGCCAAGATGGCTTTCCGGTCGTCAGCTCACGGGCTGGCCCACCGCCCTCGGTCTCGAGCATGACACCACGGCGGCCACCGGGCATCGAGAAAATCCTCGGGTCGGTGGGGATTCATCCACGGTCGGCCTCCGCCAGGGCAGCTTCGATCCCGTAAAGCTGTCGGGTCTGCCACGCCTCGTAGGTCGCGCTGGCCGGAGTCAGCGTCTCGGTAATGGTGGCGTACGGGATGTGCTCGGCCCTGACCTCGACCAGCTGAGCCTGGACGTCAGGCGTTACGTTCTGGCTGTTGTACACATAGATCTTGATGGCGTGGTTCTTGATCTGACTGTCGATGGTCTCCTTGTCGGCCACCGACACGTCGGTTCCCTCGCTGATCGCCTTGAGGAAGGTGGGCGGGGTGATCAGCCTCAAGCCGAGCGCGGGAGCCAGCATGGCGAAGATCGACTCCGACGCACCGACCGGCGTGCCCGCGTACCTGGCCCTGATGGTCGAGATGGCCGAGTCGTAGCGCTTCAGATCGACGGTGTCGAAACGGCTGGCCTGCTGGGCGAAATACCCGGCTCCGGCGGGATCGATCCGCCGGTAGTCCAGGACCAACCGGTGGATCACCGACTGTACGTCTGCGGGGTTGTACCACCGGTGCGGGTTGCCACCCACCCCGACGCCCACGACATCGCCGACATCGAGCACGAGCGGCTTCGACCCGTCGGCCGCGAGCAGCTTCGGGACCCACGGGTCGTAGCCGATCCCGTTCTCGATGACGAACTGCGCGCCGGCCAAGGCCCTGGCATCGGCGGTCGTTGGTTCGTAGCTGTGCGGGTCGGTGTCGGGGTTCGAGATGATGCTGGTGACCTGCACGTGCTTCCCACCGATCTGGCCGGCGATGCTGCCCCAGAAGTTCTCCGCCGCGACCACGCGGATGACCGTCGCCTCGGTCGGGGCCTGGCCCGCCGGCGACCCACCGGGCTCAGATCCACAGCTGGCGAGGAGCAGCGCCACCAGGCCGATCAGGGTGAGGGCCACCCGCCGCCACCGGCTCGGCATCAGCGCAGTCCGAACGGGTGGAGTGGGCCTCATCTGTTGGTTGCTCCCGGGAGTCGGTGCCTCGTCGGCTCCACTGTAAATGAGAATGGTTCTCATTTCAAATCCCACGTTCGGGAGTGCTACCCACTAGGGAACGACATGAACCGGAGGGCGTCTGGGAGTGATTCTCACCATCCGAGGGTCGAATGGTGAGGACGCGGCGACACCGATCGCCCGTAGTCCCGAGAGGGAACCGCGGGGGCCCGGCGGTGTCAGATTCGCGAAGGTTCCACAGGGACTGCGGCGATGCTCTCGAAGAGCGACCATCGCGTGGCCAGGCGATCCACTTCTTTGAAGGCGACCGTCAACTCCTCGGTGACCTGGGCGATGCCGGCCAGGGCGGTGTCGAGGCGCTCACCGGGCGTCGGTACGTCCCTGTCGATCTCGTGCTGCTGCGTTCCATTCACCGGATCGACGGTACCGGCCCGCCGGTGGGAGGGGGTGGACCCCGCCGGACCGGCTACTCGGCGGATTCCAGGATGGGCCCCGGCAGGCCGGCCGCAGCCAGCTTGATCTCCGAGGGATGAGCCTCCAACAGCCGGAGGGAGCGGATGGCCGCGCCGCTGTCGTCAGGGAATTGGGCCAGCCTCACCAGCGCCTCGATGGCCACCAGGCGGGCCGCTTCCTGTTGCGCCAACTTCCAATAATGACTCCGTTGCCGGGTCGTGATCCCCACTGAGTGCCCCTCGTAGCTCTGCCCCGACACAGCGACTTGCTTGGCGTGGTCCCTTTCTACCCGATCGCCGCGACTTCATGCGCGTGCCGTTCTGTCGCGCCACGGCACGGCGACGAGCCGCAGGGTTCTGCGTTTGCGGACGGGTGCTTGCGTGACCCGACCCGGTTCGGAATCATTGCCGTCGCGGGCAGAGGTCATTCTGATGATCGCCGGCGTGGTGAATGTGATCTCGCAGCCGGTCACGTTCTTTGCCTCCGGCGGACCGCTGGGGACCGCGGCGATGAGGACATCGCCGGTCGGCAGCGCAGAGGGGGGCATCGCCCCCTCCGGGTGCCTTTCGACCCCTCCAGTGCCCTCGACCGCGTCACACCGGGGGTTGTCGCTCGGACCCGGGCACCGACGGCGTCGGCTCAGCTGCGAACGAGTTCGCCCTTTTTCTCCCACGAGGCGGCCAGGCGATCGAAGTCCGCCACGGCGACCGACAGGTCTTCAGCCGCCTTGGCGATCCCGGTCAACTTGACCTGATCACGCGGGGCCTTGTCGTTGGGATACGAACGGGCCTGCTTTCGCTTCTTCACCATGACTGTCGATGGTATCCAGCCGGTCAGGCGCAGCGGTGGACGCTCCTCTACCGGCGCCCCGGCGCCGCCGCCGGGTGGCCCAAGCCGAGTTGGCGTCAGAACCCGACGGCCCGGGCGGCCGGGGCTCGCGGGGCTCCGGTCACGTTGGACAGGTGGGGAGACGGACCCGTCACGGAGGACAGGGGGCTGGCCACGTCCTCGAGGGACTGGCCCTCGGCGGCCACCCCGAAGATGAGCTCCACGATCCCGCCTATGGCCATCACCCCGGCCCCGATGAGGTAGCCGATGAACAGTCGGAAATGGTCCTGCCCGTTGCCGATCAGCAGCCCGTAGAGCCAGGGCCCCATGGCCCCGAACGTCTGGGCAATGGCGAAGAAGACCGCGATGGCCTTGGCCCGGACCTCGACGGGGAAGATCTCGCTGACCGTCAGGTAGGCCGCGCTGGCCCCGGCCGACGCGAAGAAGAAGATGACGCACCAGCACGCCGTCTGGGTCACGGCGTTGAGCAGCCCGGCATTGAAGAGCAGGGCGCTCCCGGCCAGGAGCGTTCCGGAGAGCAAATACGTGCCGGCGATCATCCGCCGCCGCCCGATGGTGTCGAACAGGCGCCCGATGGTCAGGGGCCCGATCAGATTGCCGAGGGCGAAGAAGATGAAGTAGTACGCAGTGTCCTTGGCCGGGACGTTGTAGATCTTGGTCAGCACCAGCGCGTACGTGAAGAATATGGCGTTGTAGAGGAACGACTGGGTGATCATCAGTGTGGCCCCGAGCACGGAGCGGCTGGGGTAACGGACGAAGAGGGTGCGGGCCAGCGTGATGAATCCGATCCGGGAGGCCGGGGCCACTTCGATGGCCTTGGACTCGTCGACCGGTCCGAGCTCACCGCCCGACGACCCGGTGGCCGCTTCGATCTTCTTCACGGCCGCCTCGGCCTCCCGTTCCCGCCCGTGCATGAGCAGCCACCTCGGGCTCTCGGGCAGGTTCTTCCGGACGAAGAGGATCACCACGCCGAGCGCCGGTCCGAACAGGAAGGCCACCCGCCAGGAGTAGCTGACCGGGAGATGATTGACCACCACGAGGGTGAGCAGCGTCCCGATCAGAGCACCAGCCCAGTAGGTGCCGTTGACCGCGATGTCCACCCGGCCCCGGTACTTGGCCGGGATCAGCTCGTCGATCGCTGAGTTGATGGCGGCGTACTCCCCGCCGATCCCGGCGCCGGCGACGAAGCGCGAGAAGTACAGCCAGTACACCCAGAACGTCGAGTGTCCGAAGGTCAATGCGGTGAGGAACCCGCCGAAGAGATACACCCCCAGCGTGATCATGAACAGGTTGCGGCGGCCCCATTTGTCAGACAGGCGACCGAAGAACAGGGCCCCGAAGACCTCACCGAGGAGGTAGACCGTCCCGACGGCGAAGGCCACCCCGGCCGAGGAGAGTTGCAAGGACTGCTTGGAGCTGATCAGGCTGGTGACGTTGCTGGCGATGGTGATCTCGAGTCCGTCGAGGATCCAGGCCACCCCGAGGGCCACCACCAACATGGTGTGGAAGCGCGACCAACCCAGGCGGTCGAGCCGCGCCGGGATCAGGCTGCGGATGGTCCGGTCCGGCTCAGCGGGCTGTGGCCGAACGGGCGTGTCGAGCGCGGTCATCGGAGTCCCCCTTCGTCACGGCCCATCAGGAGTGGGCGACGCCGTCCTTGGCCCGGTCCACTGCGCTGGCTACCTTCTCCCGGCCGTGGCCCACGGAATCGCCGGCCCGTTGGATGCCCTCGGACAGCGCCGTCGACACCCTCTCCTGGGCCGCCGCCGACACCGCACCGACCTGCGTCGGGGCGTCGGACGTGCGGGCCCGGTGTGAGGCGGCCGACACGGCATCGCTCACCGAATGACGCAGGTGGTCGGCCACCTCAGGTGCGTGCTGGGCCACCGCCCCGCCCAACGCCGCCGCCCCTTCCGCCCCGCGCTCACCGAGGTCGAGCACCAATCCGGTGGCGGCGCCGGTGAGCGCTCCGATGACCATTCCCTTCCACACATTCCTCACGGCCACTGCTCCCTTCTGCGCCCAAGGCGCACTGTCACCATCCGCTGACGGCGGCGAGACCTTCGCAGTGAACTGTTCCCCGAACCGCGCCGTTCCATGCATGGATTCTCGGGTGGGCGACGCCGCTGCCCGGTCAGCGGTCACCCGGGCGACGTTTCGGGCGCCACGATTCGGGCGCCACGATGAGTCAGAAAGACGCGACAGGACAAGCGATCCGAGTTACCGAGTTACCGGGTTGCCGCCGAGGGAGGACGGGAGAGGCCGCTGCGGCAGAGACGGACGTCGACCGGTCTTACCGGCGGCCCTACGAGCGGTCGATGCGACCTTCCCAGAGACGGGAGAGACCGTCGCTGTAGGCGCGCAGCCCGGCCAGGCCGAGCTCGTCGGTCGACGGAGGATCGCTATCACCGGCGCAGACATCGGCGAATCCGTACACGGCCACGAACCAGGTGGCCGTCACCGAGGCGGCGATGATCCGGGGCTCGATGGATCCCACGGGATAGCCCAGGCGCTTTCGGAACAGTTCGGTCATCCGGGCCTGGAAGGCCACCATCACCTGGTACACCCGACCCGCCACCTCGGGCTCGGTCTCGGAAAGGAGCACGGCCACGGCGATCGGGGGGTAGGGCTGTCCGTCGGCGTCCCGCAGGCGCTCAGAGGTGACGTAGCCCAGCTCGGACAGGTACTTGAGTGCCGCGGCCGCCATCTCGACGGGCGTCTCGTCGGGAGGCCGGGCCTCCATGGCTTCGACATGGCGCTCGGCCCACTCCTCGAACTGGGCCAGGGCCACGTCGACCTTGGCGTCGAAGTAGGAGTAGAAGGTCCGGGGGGCGACGTCGGCGGCCTCGGTGATGTCCTCGATGGTGGTGGCCTGGTAGCCGTCCTGCCGGAACAGCGCGGTGGCTTCCTCGATGATTCGGGCCCGGGTGGCCGCCTTCTTCCGCTCACGACGGTTCGGTGCCTCAACCTGGGTCATCAGTCGACTTCCTCCCTTGGCGATAGTGAAGCAGGTCGGAAGGGAGGGAGTCCAGCACCGGCACTAGGCCGGGCCGATCCGGCCCTCCCACAACGGGGTGATTCCGGAGGCGTACCAGTCGAATGCGGCGATCCCGAGTTCGTCGGTCGAGGGCGGGTCCCGGTCGACCGCGGCCGCCTCGGCGAAGCCGTGGACGGCTACGAACCACGAGGCGACGATGGCCCCCGCCAGCACATGGGGATCGATGGACCCGGCGGCAAAGCCCAACCGGCTCTGGAAGAGCGCCGCCATCTCGGTCTGGAGCCGCGCCAGCGTCTGGTAGATCCGACCGGCCACCTCAGGCGCGGTCTCGGCCATGAGGAGGCCCACCCCGAGCGGGGGGAACGGACGCCCGGACTCGTCCCGGAGGCGCTGGCCGGTCACGAATCCCTGCTCGCCGAGACTGGCCAGGGCCCGGCGGTACATCTGGTCGGGGGCCTCCGACCGCGGACGGGCGCTGATGGCGGCCACGAATTGGTCGATCCAGAATTCGAACTGCACCATGGCCACGTCGACCTTGGCGTCGAAGTAGGAGTAGAAGGTCCGTGGTGCGATGTCGGCGGCCTCGGTGATCTCCTCGATGGAGGTGGCCAGATACCCCTGGCGACGGAAGAGGTCGGTGGCCGCCTGGACGATCCGATCCCGTGTCTCCGCCTTCTTCCGTTCCCGTCGACTCGAAAGCTGGACCTCGGTCATGCCTCGGCGCTCCTCGCCTCGGGGCACCGGATCGCGGTCATGGGCCGATTCACGGCCGAAAGCCACGGCGAGCTGGGTACCGCCTCGTGCGGCCACGGCGGGCCGCTCCCGTCACCGCCTTGAAACCGGCGGCGGCGGCACCACCATGTTTACACTTTCGGGGAGCGCCACGCGGTGAACGGTGCTGAACGGCGGGACCACCGGGGACAGGAGACCGAGCGATGCCTCCCCGCATGACCTTCCTCCAGCACAGTGACCACGACGTCCCCGGCGTGCTCGGTCGACTGGCACGCGACGCCGGCTGTGAGGTCCGGGAGTGCCGGGCCGACCGGGGCGCATCCTCGTTGCCCACCCCGGGATCGTACGACGCGCTCGGTGGTGCTGGGTTCGGATGAATCGACCCTCGACACCGACGTGCCGTGGATCGGACCGGAACGGACGTTGATCGTCGACTCCGTGACCGCCGGCATCCCGGTGCTCGGGGTCTGCTTCGGCGGCCAGCTGCTGGCCCAGGCCCTCGGGGGCGAGGTCAGCCGGGCCAGCCGGCCGGAGATCGGGTGGTGCCTGATCGAGACGGCCGATCCCGACCGGATCCCCCCGGGACCGTGGCTGGAGTGGCATGAGGACGCCTTCACCGCACCTCCAGGCTCCGAGGCCGTGGCCCGCTCCGGGAACTCCCTCCAGGCCTTCATCTCCGGCATCCACACCGGGGTCCAGTTCCATCCCGAGGTCACGGCAGACATCGTCGCCCAATGGGTGCACGACGCCAGGGCACGGGGCGATCTCGGCCCCGGCCAGGCCGAGGAGGTCCTGGCCGGCTTCGAGGCGGACGGCACCGGACCCGACGGACAGACCGCCCTGCTGTTCGAGGGCTTCCTCGAGCGGTCCGGCCACGGCGGGACGGGTACCCGTGGCGCCGGGGCCTAGCCACCCCCAGCCATCTGTGGCCGACGACCATGGTGAGCTGGGCTTCTACCCCACCTCTGCGGTGGATGCTCGACGACGTGCCGGTTTCACCCCGACCCCCCGGTTGCGTGCCGGACCCACACGTGGTTTGCTATTAGCACTCGACCTTGCAGAGTGCTAACGACACGGAGGAACTCCTGATGGCCAAATTGATCACGTTCGACGAGGAGGCCCGCCGGTCCCTCGAGAGCGGAATGAACAAGCTCGCCGACGCCGTACGCGTCACCCTCGGACCCAAGGGCCGCAATGTCGTCCTGGACAAGAAGTGGGGGGCTCCCACCATCACCAACGACGGCGTGTCCATCGCCAAGGACATCGAGCTCGAGGACCCCTTCGAGCGGATCGGCGCCGAGCTGGTCAAAGAGGTGGCCAAGAAGACCGACGACGTGGCCGGTGACGGCACCACCACCGCCACGGTCCTGGCCTGGGCCATGGTCCACGAGGGCCTGCGCAACGTGGCCGCCGGCGCCAACCCCATGTCCCTCAAGAAGGGCATCGAGGCCGGGGTGGAGTCCGCCGTGGCCAGCCTGCGGGGTATCGCCAAGGAGACCGACTCCAAGGAGCAGATCGCGCAGGTGGCATCGATCTCCGCCGCCGATACCGAGATCGGCGGGATGATCGCCGAGGCCATCGACAAGGTGGGCAAGGACGGCGTCATCACCGTCGAGGAGTCACAGACCTTCGGCATGGACATGGACCTGGTCGAGGGCATGCGCTTCGACAAGGGGTACATCTCCCCGTATTTCGTGACCGACCCCGAGCGGATGGAAGCGGTCATGGAGGACGCCTATCTCCTGCTGGTCGGGTCCAAGATCACCGCCGTACGTGACCTGCTCCCTCTCCTGGAGAAGGTCATGCAGACGGCCAAGCCCCTGGTGATCGTGGCGGAGGACCTCGAGGGCGAGGCCCTGGCCACCCTGGTGGTCAACAAGATCCGCGGCACCTTCAAGAGCGTCTCCGTCAAGGCCCCCGGGTTCGGTGAGCGCCGCAAGGCCATGCTCCAGGACATCGCCATCCTCACCGGTGGCCAGGTGGTGACCGAGGAGGTCGGCCTCAAACTCGAGAACGTCGGGCTCGACCTCCTGGGAACGGCTCGCAAGATCGTGGTGACCAAGGATGAGACCACCATCGTCGAGGGCGGAGGCTCCGAGGACGAGATCAAGGGTCGGATCAACCAGATCAAGGCCGAGATCGACAACACCGACTCCGACTACGACCGGGAGAAGCTGCAGGAGCGTCTGGCCAAGCTGTCCGGCGGCGTGGCCGTCATCAAGGTCGGTGCCGCCACCGAGGTGGAGCTCAAGGAGAAGAAGCACCGCATCGAGGACGCCGTCTCCACCACCAAGGCCGCCATCGAGGAGGGCGTGGTGCCCGGTGGCGGAGTCGCACTGCTCCGCTCCCAGGTCGCCATCTTGGAGACCGCCGAGAAGCTGGAGGGTGACGAGTCCACCGGGGCGCGGATCGTGGCCCGGGCCGTCGAGGAGCCTTTGAAGCAGATCGCCGTCAACGCCGGCCTCGAGGGCGGGGTCATCGTGGACAAGGTCCGCAACCTGAAGAAGGCCAACGAAGGCCTCAACGCCGCCACCGGCGACTATGAGGACCTGGTCAAGTCGGGTGTGATCGACGCGGTGAAGGTGACCCGTTCTGCCCTGCAGAACGCCGCCTCCATCGCCGCCCTGTTCCTCACCACCGAAGCGGTCATCGTCGACAAGCCCGACGAGGGTGCCTCGGCCATGCCCGGCGGGGGTATGGACGACTTCTAGGTCGTCCGTTGGAGTTAAGGACGTAGGGACGACCTCCGGGTTGTCATGGAGTGAGGACGGGCGCCCCCAGCGGGCGCCCGTCCTCCGTCTGACCGGGAACCAGGCCGGCGTTCCCCGGGCGCGGGGAGCCGTACACTGGTGTGCGTGACCGGTCCCCTCGCTCCCTCGGTCGGCTGGGGTGTGCTCCACCTGTTCTGCAAGCTGCCCGACGCGCCCTCGGCCGACGGCGGGTTCCGCGTCAACCTCCAAGGAGTCGTCCAGGCGGTGAAGACGGCCGAGGCCGACGATCTCCAGGTGGTGTCGGCGGCCATGTTGGGCCACAAGGCGGATCTCGGGTTCATGGCCCTCGGGGCCGACCACTGGCGCCTTCGGCGCTTCCAGTCCGACCTCCAGGCCGCCGGGCTGGTGGTGGCGTCCTCCTACGTCTCACTGACCGAGGTCTCCGAATACGCCGCCGGGCTACCCGAGGAGATGAAGCAGACCCGCCTCTACCCCCGACTGCCTCCGGAGGGCATGACCGCCTTCTGCTTCTACCCCATGTCCAAACGCCGTGGGGAATCCGAGGGGTCCAACTGGTTCTCCATGGCCTTCGAGGAGCGCAAGGCCATGATGTACGGCCACGGAGCGGCCGGTCGGGCCTTCGCCGGACGCATCGTCCAGCTCATCACCGGCTCCGCCGGCATCGACGACTGGGAGTGGGGGGTGACCCTGTTCGGGGTCCATCCCGACGATCTGAAGGAGTGTGTCTACACCATGCGCTTCGACGAGGGTTCGGCCCGATTCGCCGAGTTCGGACCCTTCTTCACCGGCATGGTGGGACCGGTCGAACAGGTGCTGGCCCAGGTGTCACCGGATGCGTGAGGGGCATCCGGGTGGAGATCTCGAGTCGTTGCGGGCCGGACTACGGCGCATCGGACCGGTGGTGGTGGCCTTCAGCGGCGGGGCCGACTCCGCCTTCCTGGCCTGGGTGGCCACCGACACCCTGGGCGCCGGCCGGGTCCGGTGCGTCACCGCGGTCTCCCCGTCGTTGGCCCCCGAGGAACTGGCCGACTGCCGGCTGCTGGCCGCCGAATGGGGCCTCGACCACACCGAGGTGGCCACCGACGAGTTGGCCGACCCGGCGTTTTCGATCAACGACGGCTCTCGATGCTTCCACTGCAAGTCCACCCTGATGGAGGCGCTGTCACCCCTGGCCCGGGGGACCGGCCCGGGCACCGGGACACCCGCCACCGTGCTGCTCGGAGTGAACCTCGACGATCTGGGCGACCACCGGCCGGGCCAGGAGGCCGCCGCCGAGGCGGGGGCCCGCTTCCCCCTGGTGGAGGCGGGATTCACCAAGTCGGGCGTGCGCCGCTGGTCGAGGCAGCTCGGTCTCCGGACCTGGGACAAACCGGCCGCCGCCTGCCTGGCCTCACGCGTGCCCTACGGCACACCGGTCACCCTGGGCACCCTGCGGTCGGTCACCGAGGCCGAGTCGGGTCTCCGGCAGCTCGGCTTCCGCCAGCTCCGGGTGCGCCACTACGGCGACACGGCCCGCATCGAGGTGCCCGCCGAGGATCTGGCCGCGGTGGTGACCCGCCGCGCCGAGGTCAGCGCGGCGGTGCACCGGGCCGGCTACCGGTACGTAACCCTCGACCTCGACGGGTTCCGGACCGGAAACCTCAACCAGGCACTGGGGGCCGGATCGGTGACGGTACGGGGAGCGGACCTGACGCCGGAACCGGACCCTCTCCCGATCTCGGGTACGGGGAGCCGACCGTGATCCGGGTCCGGGTGCGTCTCACCTTCCCCGGGGAGCTGGTTCGGGAGCCGATCATCGCCCGTATGGTCAAGGAGCTGGACATCGTCCCCAACATCCGCCGGGCCGACGTGGGCGAGGCCGATGGTTGGATCATCTGCGAGCTGGACGGCGACGGGGCCACCATCGACCGGGCCGTCGAGTGGCTCCGCGGTGAAGGGGTGCAGGTCGACCTGTTGGGAGACGTGGTCGAGAGCTGAGGCCGGCCCGAAGTGGGTCAGCCAGATCCGATGTCAGGATCAGTCGGCGTCCCGGATGGTCCACCCCGCGCCGGACACCTTGCGGGGTTCGTAGAACAGACAGCCCTCGGGACAGGCGAAGGGGATCTGCTCGTTGGCCCCCACCCGGCACCGCTCGAGTTTCTCCTCGTGGGCGGTGGTCTGCATGACGTAGTGGCGGCAATCCTCGCGAACGGACACAAGGACATTCTGCCTGATGGATGCGGCCCAGCGTTGGCAGCGGGTAGCGTCGGTTGCGTGGACCCCCTTCCCTCGCCCAAGCAGCTCCTCCGCTGGAGCGAGGCCTTGGCCGGCATCGCCCGAACCGGGCTGGGTTTCACCGAGTCCCTCTACGAGCAGGAACGGTTCGAGGAGATCCTGCGAGTGGCCGCCGACATCCGGGTGGCCGTGGACGACGGCACCCTTGGCGCCGAGGATGCCGAGGGACTGGTCGAGGAGTGGCTGGGCTCGGTGGGCAAGGGCGTGCCCGGTTACGTGACCCCCAAGGTGGCCGTCGGTGCTGCCGTCGGCAACGACCAGGGCGAGATGCTGCTGGTCCAGCGGGCCGACTCGGGTGTCTGGCTCTATCCCACCGGCTGGGCCGATGTGGGCTACTCGGCCGCTGAGGTGGTGGTGAAGGAGGTCGAGGAGGAGACCGGCATCGAGGTCGAAGTGGTCCGCCTCATCGCCGTACTCGACGGGCTCCGGATCGGGATGAGCCGCATCCCGCTCTACTCCCTGGTGTTCCAGTGCCGAGCCGTGGGCGGCCAGCTCGAGGCCCACCCGCTGGAGACGGCTGACGTGGGATGGTTCGCCCTGGACCAGCTGCCCTTCCCCCTGGCAGGGGCGGAGCGGTGGGGCGAGCACGTCTTCTCGGCCTTGCGGGGGGAGCCGATCGAGGTGCTCTACGACTCGGTGCGCTCCCCGGTCTGGCGCGGCGATCCCGACCGGGCCTGAGGCCCGACGGCCGGCCCGGGCGCCCTCGCATCACCTGGGGCCTCGACACGTGCTGGCTACACTCCGACCCTGTGCCCCCCGTGGATCGCCCGCCCGCCCGTGCCAGCGCCTCGCCGGCGGACCGTGACCCAAGCCCGCTGGTGACCGTGGCCGAGGCCACGGAGGTCACCAGCGAGCTGACCGAGGCCTTCGACCGGTTGATCCCGCAGCTCTCGTCGTCCTCCCCCCCTCCCGGCCGGGCCGAGCTGGCGGAGATGGTCGAGTCGACAGCATCGATCGTGCTGATCGCCCGTGACGGCTCGGGCACGCTCGTCGGCTCGTTGACCCTGGTCCTCTTCCGCGTGCCCACCGGTCTGCGTGCCTGGATCGAGGACGTCGTCGTCGACGAGTCGGCCCGCGGCGCCGGGGTCGGCGAGGCCCTGGTTTTGGCGGCGCTCGAGCGGGCCGGAGCCCTGGGGGCCCGAACGGTCGACCTGACCTCGCGCCCCACCCGCGAGGCGGCCAACCGGCTGTATCTGCGCATGGGGTTCGAGCTGCGGACCACCAACGTCTACCGACACAGCGCGGCGCCCTAGCCGGTCCCCGACGATCGGGGGTCCCGGCCGGGCGCCGTGCCGCCCCGGCCGCTGATCACGCCTCTCCCCTCACTGCGGCGACGTATGCCTCAGACCCGGGTGGTCGGCGCGCGCCCCGACCACACGGCTGCCCGCGGCGATCAGGAGGCCGCCGACGCAGGTCCGGAGCCGCCCCGAGAGGTCGCGCCGCGGACCTGGCGCGACGAGGACCGTGCGATCCTGAGCGTGGAATGACCGCCGACGATGGATCACTCGTTCATCGGCAATTTGATGGAGGAGTAGGGGATTCATGGGAAGGCCTTGCTGAGAGGTCACCAGGCGTTTGGGGCCCGATGGAGGGGACGGCGAGCGATTCCGGCGTGGCAGAAGCGCTTCAGATCGAACGGGCACGAGAGGGCCCGAACGGCGGTGTTGCCCGGCCGGCCACGTGCGGGCCGGCGGCGTTTCCCCGAGGGGTCAGGCCATCTGGGGCGGGTTCGGGAGCCACGCCCGATCCACGTGGATGCCGAGCTTGGCGCGGTCGAGTGCGATCATCATCGGGCATCTCCTTTCGTGGAGGCGTGTAGTCCGAGCTTGCATCGTAACAAGTCCGGGCCCTCTTGAGAAGGGGGAAATCTGCTCGGGCCCGGACGGTGCCTCACAGCGCCACGGACCTCGGTGCTCGCACCACCCCCGGTCCGATCGGTTCGAGTGACGGGCCCGTGTGCGGGCCGCGATCCGAGTGGGCGCAAGCAAGGGCGGCCGACCGTCGTCGCCCCGGCGCTCCCACCGATACCGGCGCCGCTCATCGGCGGCGGTCGAGGGCCTCCGGGTTGACCACGTTGACCGGCGAGCCGGTGGCGAACGCGTTGACCTGGTCGAAGATGTCGGCGAACTGCAGCTCCCACTCCTCCCGGGTGACATAGCCGATGTGGGGCGTACACACCACGTTGTCCATGGCCAGCAGCGGGTGGTCCACGTCCACCAGCGGTTCGGTCTCGTAGACGTCGAGGGCGGCCATTCCCGGCCGCCCGGCCCGGAGCGCCTCGACCAGGGCACCGGGCTCGATGAGTCCGGCCCGGCTGGTGTTGACCAGCAGTGCGGTGGGCTTCATCCGGGACAGGTCGGCCGCCGTCACCAGGCCGCGGGTGGCCTCGACCAGTCGCAGATGGAGCGAGACCACGTCGCACTGCTCGAAGAACGCCTCGCGGCTTGACGACACCACCTGACCGTCCGCCTCGGCCCGGGCCCGCGACGCCTCGCTGGCCCACACCGCCACCTCCATGTCGAAGGCCTTCCCGTACCGCGCCACCACTCGGCCGATTCGTCCGTAGCCGTAGATCCCGAGGGTCTTGCCACCCAGGGATTGCCCGATCCCCTCCTGCCAATGGCCGGCCTTCATCGAGGCCACCTGTTGAGGTATGCGGCGCATGGCGGCGACCACCAGACCCCAGGCGAGCTCGGCGGTGGCAAAGGACGGCGCACCCTGGTGGAGATCGGAGGAGACCACGATGCCCAGCCGGGTACAGGTGTCCACGTCGATATGCGGGTACACGCTTCGCTGGCTGATCAGTTTGAGCTCGGGCAGTCGTTCGAGCAACGCCGTACGGATCGGTGTCCGCTCGCGGATCAGAACCAGGGCCTCGGCCGTTCGCAGCCGATCGGCCAGGGAATCCACCTCATCCACGTGGTCGGTCCACACCGTGACCTCGTGGCCCCGCAGGCGGTCGAAGCACTCGAGCGACCGGATGGTGTCGAAGTAGTCGTCGAGGATCGAGACCCGCACGGTGGCCTCCGAGTGGGCCGGGCGGCCGGGTGGGTCCCGGCTCGGGTCCATTCTGCCCGACGGAGGACGGCCAGGGCCCCGAGGGCCGATGCTGTGATGACCGGCTGTGGGAGAGCCACCTTCGGCCGGCGGTCCGTGAAGGGGCGGGGGTTCAGTTGATCTTGAGCAGGTCCACCATGAACACCAGCGTGTCGTTGGAAGCGATCCCGGCCGCCCCGGGCGGAGGGTTGGCCCCGTACCCCAGACTCGGCGGGATGATCAGCTCGCGACGGCCGCCGGCCTGCATGCCGGCCACGCCCTGGTCCCAGCCCGGGATGACCTGGCCCGCTCCCAGAGCGAACGTGAACGGCTGGCTGGTCCACGACGACTGGATGGTCTTGCCGGAGCTGTAGGTGGCCAGCACGTACTGCACCGTCACCGAGTCCCCGGCCTTGGCCGCCGGACCGGTCCCCATGATCAGGTCGGCCGCCTCCAGAGCGGAAGGGGGCGGCCCTGAGGGCACCGAGACAGTGGGAGCGGTACCGGCGGTACCGGCCGCCGAGCGCGCCGCGGCCGGGATGGTCGCCGGTGGACCCGAGGTGGACGGTGGGGACGAGTCCACCGAGGGTGCTGAGGTGGTCGGGCTCGAGGACGAGCTGCTGCACCCGGCGAGGCCGAGGGCCGCGGCGGACAGCGCCACCATGGTGAGAGTACGCACACGGGACATGGGAAGTTCCTTTTCAGAGGCCGGATAGGGGCCGAGCCGGGCCCCGCCGGGAGGGCGAACGCCCCCGGGAAGCGAAGACTCGACCAACGGTGCGCTCGGACATCGTCCGGCAGCAGGCAAGAAGGTACTCGTATCGGCCGTCGAATTGCCGCCACCCGCCGATCACCGGCCCGGTGATACACCCTCCTGGCAACCTGGGCCCATGAAGTTGACGACGCTCCAGGCGGTGGCACAGACCCTTCGGTCCGAGATCGCCGGCTTCGATCCCGAGCTGGTGAGCGGGACCGACGCGGCCCGGGTGCTCGAGTCCTTCGCCGAGATAGAGAAGCTGGCCGCGGGGGGCAAGCTCCTCGCCGCACGGCGGGTCGAGTCCTCCAACATCTGGCGCCGGACCGGCCATCGTTCGGCCGCGGCCCACGTGGCCGAAGCCGCCGGCACCGGCCTGGGGCCGGCCATCACCACCCTCGAGACCGCCCGCCACCTGGGCTCCCTGCCGGCCACCGACGAGGCGATGCGGCTCGGCCTGCTGTCCGAATCCCAGGTCAAGGAGATCGCCGGGGCCGCCGCCGTCCGACCCGACGCCGAGCAGGAGCTGGTCGACGCGGCCGGCAAGCAGCCGATGAGCGTGCTCAAGCTGCGCTGTCGGCGGGTCAGGGCGACGGGTCCCGACCAGGAGGCCACCTACCGTTCCATCCACCGCGGCCGCTACCTGCGCAACTGGACCGACCGCGAGGGGGCGGTGCGGTTCGACGCCCGGCTGACCCCCGACCAGGGGGCGCGCCTGCTGGCGGCGGTCAGCGCCGAGACCGAGCGGCTGGCCCGTGAGGCCCTACGGGCGGGGGTGGACGAACCACGAGGAGCCGTGGCCGCCGACGCCCTCGTCGGCCTGGCCGCCGGGGACACCCCCCAAGGCGTGACCGGTGCCAAGAAGGAGGGCTCGGCCCCACCTGTCTCCCGCCCGCCGGGAGCAGGTGCCCGCTCGCCGTCTCACCGACCCTCCACGCACGGCCCGTCCACCATGGTCCACGTCCGGGTGGACCATGCCGCCCTCATCCGGGGTCGGGTCGAGGGTGGCGAGATCTGTGAGATTCCCGGCGTCGGACCGATCCCGGTCGAAGTGGCCCGCCAACTCGCGGTCGACTCGATCCTGAGCGTCCTTGTCACCGACGGGGTGGACGTCTCCACCGTGGCCCACGCCGGGCGCACCATCCCGGCCGCGGTGCGGCGGGCGCTGCTCGAGCGCGACCAGATCTGCGCCGTGCCCGGATGCGACCTGCGTGACGGTCTGGAGATCGACCACCTCCTCCCGATCGGCGAGGGCGGGATCACGACCCTCGACAACCTGGTCCGACTGTGCCACTGGCACCACTACCTGAAGACTCACCACCGCCACCGGATCGAGCGGTCCGGCAAGGGGTGGAACTGGATACCGCCGGACGATGCCCGTGGCGGTGCATACGCGCTCCAACGGTCCGGGTAGCCACTGGCCCGAAGGCGCCGCTCAGGGGCGAGGGGGACCGTCCTCCCCGACCGGGGCGGCCGATCAGGCCGGCTCCGAACCTCCCCCGTCCTCGGGATCGTCCTCCCGTCCAGGTGGGACGTCCCTGACCCCCTCCTGTTCCTGCCGCCAGAGGGCCTCGGCCCGGAAGGCCACCTCGCGCAAGGCCTGGCCGGTCCGGCGCGAAGCTCGGGCGACGTCCTCGTACTCGGCCTTTACCTTCCCCGCCGCCACCTTGACCCTGATCAGCTGACCGTCGACCCACACCGAGTGGACGGATCGGGCCGCCGGCCACCGCTCGGCCGCCGTCACCCGGACCCCCAAGGAGCCGGTGGTCTCCCGGAAGACGGCGCGCAGCCGGACCACCTGGGAGGGATCGGCCAACGCATGGACCACCGTACCGGGCCGGCCCTTCTTCATGACCACCGGGGTCAGCCAGGCGTCGTGGGCCCCGGCGTCGATCAGGGCCCCCACGGCGTGGGCCAATTGCTCACCGGTGACGTCATCGACGTTGGCCTCCAGCAGGCTGACGGGCTGGCCCGCGTCGGAGTCGCGGTCGGTGTCGACGCCGCCCTCACGGCTGTTGGCACCGCTCCGACGGTCGATCCGCGTCCCGATCACCACCTGGGTGCAGTTGGGCAGCTCGTCGAGCTCCCGGGTCCCAGCCCCGAACCCCTGGCCGGCCACCCGCATCGGGGGCATGGGCCCGTACCCCGCCGAGAGCGAGGCGAGCAGGGCCGCCCCGGTCGGCGTGGTCAGCTCCACGGAGATGTCCCGTCCCCAGGTTGGCACCCCCTCCAACAGCGCCACCACCGCCGGCGCCGGATTGGGCAGCATCCCGTGGGCCGCCCGCACCATGCCGAGGCCGGTGGCCACCGGGCTGGCCCGGACCTCATCGACACCCAGGACCTCGAGGGCCGCCGCCGTCCCCACGATGTCCACGATCGTGTCGTGGCCTCCGACCTCGTGGAAGTGGACCTGGTCCACCGGGCGCCGGTGGAGGCGGGCCTCCACGTCGGCCAGTGCGGCGAACGCGGCCAGGGCCCGCCGGGTGATCCGGTCGGGCAGCCGGGCCTCGCCGATCAGCCCCGCGATGTGAGCATGGGTCCGCACCACCACGGAGTCCTCGGCGCTCACCAGGGCCCGGGTGGCGGCTATCCCACCCCGGAGGACCGGCTGCACGTCGAGCGACCACCCGCCCATCGGCAACCTCTCCAGCAGCGCCCGCACCTCGGCCAGATCGGCCCCGGCGTCGAGCAGGCTTCCGAGCGCCATGTCCCCGGCAATCCCGGCGAAACAGTGGAACCAGGCCAGGGTGCGCGGTCCCACCGCTTCCATCTCCGCGTCAGCGCCCGGCTCACCGGTCGCCACCGGCCCGACCAGTCTCACCGCGCCGGCCGGCTCACGGCAGCATCCGGGCCACGGCGCAGGCGGCACCGAACCCGTTGTCGATACCGACCACGGTGATTCCGGCGGCGCAGGAGGCGTGCATGGCCAGCAGCGCGGTGACCCCCTCGAGGGCGGCGCCGTAGCCGGTACTGGTGGGAACGGCCACGACCGGTGCGGGGGTGATGCCGCCGACCAGGCTGGCCAGGGCCCCCTCCATGCCGGCCACCGCCACCACGGCGTCGGCGTCGGCCAGCTCGTCGGCGGAGGCCAGCAGACGGTGGACTCCCGCCACCCCGCAGTCGGCCAGGAGCACGGGGCGGAGGCCGAGAGCGGCGAGGGTGGCCAGACACTCCCGGGCCACCGGGAGGTCCGAGGTGCCGGCGGTGATCACCAGGGTGCGGGCGGCACGCACCGGCGCCGGTCGCCACACCACGGTGGACAGCTCACCGCGGACCCGGTCGACTCCGGTGGCCGGACCGGTGACCGTCCGCTCCCCCCCGGATGGTCGGTGGCGACCAACTCGACCTGGACGGCGTCGGCCCGGGTCAGGATGACCGGCCCGTCCCCGTCGGACAACAATTCCCCGACAATGGCGGAGCACTGGCCCGCCGACTTGCCCTGTCCGTAGACCGCCTCGGGCAGGCCCTGACGGAGGGAGCGGTGGTGGTCGACCCTGGCGAATCCGAGATCGGCGAAGGGCAGGCGGCGGAGCCGGTGCACGGCCTCGTCCGGCGAGAGTGCCCCCGAGCGGACATCGGCGAGCAGGCGTTGGAGTCCAGGTTCGTCCATGATGTTCACTATCCTGCCTGGGTATGGCCCCGGACGCATCCTCGGACTCCGCTCCCGGCGGGTCGTTGCGGATCGGGTTCCTCGGCCCCGAGGGCACGTTCACCGAGGAGGCCCTGCTGGCGGAACCCGACTACCGCTCGGCGGAGATCGTTCCGCTCGGGTCACTGGTCGAGGTGCTCGACTCGGTCCGTGACGGGCGGATCGACCTGGGATTCGTCCCTCTCGAGAACGCCATCGAGGGGACCGTGCGGGACATCATCGACAGCCTGATCTTCGACTTTGACCTCCGCATCCAGCGCGAGTCGGTGCTCGACATCCACCTCCACCTGATGGCACCCGTTGGCACCAGCCTGGGCGACGTCGAGCGGGTGGCCTCCATCCCCATGGCCACCTCCCAGTGCCGGGCGTTCCTGAACGAGAAGCTCCCGTCGGCAGAGGTCTTGGCCACCAACTCCACCGCCGATGCCGCCCGGCTGGTGGGGATGCACGATCCGGCCATGTCCTCCCGTCCCACCGCAGCCATCGCCCCCCGGTTGGCCGCCACGCTCTACGGGCTCGACATCCTGGTGGAGGACGTCGAAGACCATCCGGACAACCAGACCCGGTTCGTGACCCTGGCCCGGTCGGGCATCCCGCCCGCCACCGGACACGACCGGACGAGCATCGCCTGTTTCCAGAGCGCAGACCATCCGGGCAGCCTCCACGGCATCCTGGGCCAGTTCTCCGCCCGCAACATCAACCTGACCAAACTGGAGTCGAGGCCCACCAAGCAGGCGCTGGGGGACTACTGCTTCATCATCGACTTCGAGGGCCACATCGCCGATGCCGTGGTGAGCGACTGCCTTCGTGACCTCCACGCCAGCCTGGCCGGGGTGAAGTTCCTCGGCTCCTACCCGGCCGCCGGCCCAGCCGGACCGGCCCTCCGTCTCGAGGCCGAGACGTCGTGGTCCGAGGCCGACGCCTGGGTCGACTCGTTGCGGGCCGAGGTCGGCTCGGCCGACACTCCCTGAGGCGGGGTGGGCCGCTCCCATCCCTCGTCGGCGACTACCGTGACAGCTCGGGAGGGATGGCAGAGCGGACAAATGCGCGGCTCTTGAAAAGCCGTGAGGTGCAAGCCTCCGTGGGTTCGAATCCCACTCCCTCCGCTGGTCAGAATCACTTTTTGCGTTTGGCCTCCCGAGCCGGAAGCAACCTGAGCCATAAATTTTAGCGATAATTGTCGAAACGAATTAGGCTGACTTCATGTCAGGTAACGTCCGCCAGACGGGTCCGAATCGGTGGCAGATCCGGGTGTCGGCTGGGCGAGACCCGGTGACCCGCCGCTACCGGTACGTCCACAGAACGGTCGAGGGGAGCAAGCGGGTCGCCCAGAAGGCCGCCGACGACCTGGCCTCCGAGGTCGGACACGGCAAGCACCCCGGCGGTCGGGGCACGGTGGCCGAACTCCTCGAGAAGTGGATGCTCCACTTGGAGACCCAGGACCGGGCCCTGTCGACCATGATCCGGTACCGGTCGGCCATCGATGTCCGAATCGTGCCGGCGCTGGGTTCGATCGAACTGACCAAACTGACGGCCGCCGACCTCGATGCCTTCTACGGGTCACTCCTCAAGCGGGGCCTCCATCCCCTCTCGGTCCGGAAGTGCCACGCCGTCCTGTCGGCCTCCCTCCACCAGGCCGAGAAGTGGGGGTTGATCGACCGTAACCCGATCGTGCGAGCCTCCCCGCCGCCGGGCCGCCAGAAGGAGATCGTGCCGCCGACCATCGAGGAGGTCCGCCAGCTGATCGTGGAGTGCGAGCGGTTCAACCCCGATCTGGCCCGACTCTTCACCGTGGCTGCCACCACGGGGTGCCGACGGGGCGAGCTCTGCGGCCTCCAGTGGGGCGACATCGACTTCGAAAACGCCACCATGGTCGTGGCCCGTTCGATTTCGGACACGCCCGGCAACGTGACGGTGAAGGACACCAAGACCCATGCGGCCCGCCGCATGGCCCTCGATCCGATGACTGTCGAGGTCCTGCGAGCACACAAAGAAGAGGTCGAAGCCCGTGCCAGGGCCGCGGGCGTGACCATTCCCCCGACCGGCTTCATCTGGTCCCAGACCGTCGACGCCAGCGAGCCCTACCGGCCCATCCGGGTCAGCGGCACGTTCCGAGGCGTACGGGACAAGCTCGGCCTGACCAACGTCACCTTCCACGGGCTCCGGCACTTCTCGGCCACGGCCCTGGCCGGTCGCGGTGTAGGGATCCGGACGATCGCCGGACGGCTCGGCCACGCCAATCCCAACCTGACGCTGCGCACGTACGCCCACTTCCTTGAGGTGGCCGATCGCGAAGCTGCCGATGCGATGGGTCAGCTGGCGGTCGGGTTCCGAACGGAGCTGACGACGTCAGCTGGCATGGCCGATCAGAGTTTCGGTGAATGGCGCAGATCGCCGGTTACTGAGCGGTACTCCCTTAGCAACCTGGCCTAGCCAGGGGGGGCCGGTCAGGGTCAGTTGATAAGCGCCTCTGACCGGCGGTATGGGGCACCCAACCCACGGGTTTTGACTCCCACGACAATCACCGACGAGTGGGATCTCCACTACTTGCTTGGAGGACACTGGTACGACGCGACGATCCTGGCGACGTCAGCCCCAGTCGGAGGCGTGAGGTCGTGGGTGAAGTCGTGGTAGTAGGCGATCGACGCCGAGCGCGACGCTGCGGTCGGCGCGGCGTTCGCCACCATCGCGATTATCAGGGCGTTCTGCCCGAGCGGCGTCGACAGCTCGCCCAAGCCGGCGCAGTAGTTACCCGCGTTGGGCTTCCACAACGACGCCTTGACGCTCGGGGTGATGCCAAAATGCACCGCGGCGCGGCCGACAACGAGGGTCGCCACGAGCACCGCGACGAGTACGACTCCGGCGATGAACGCTGCCGCGATGTACCACGGCCACGGACCCGAACGCCACCACCGGTGTCGCCCGCGCTCCTCTCCACTTGCCGACGCCATCGGCCGGAACCCTGTGGTTGTCCCTGTCCCGCGTCTCACACCAGAACAGGCTAAACCCGACTGCCCAGCCTCTGGGTGCAGGCTGCGACGCAGGTGCCGGAGTGTGACACTCTCCCGGCGTTCGGGGACGGGTCATCGAGCGCACGTGGACACCGCTGGTTATCGTTCATCTCATGATGGGTTTCGTATTTCGGCTCATTCCACCACGCACCACTTTTCCGATGGACATGTCGGCGGACGAGAGGGCGACGATGATCGAACACTTTAGCTACTGGTCGGTTCTGACGGAGCAGGGCCGGGTCCTGGCCTTCGGTCCGGTTGGTGACCCAGGTGGGGCCTACGGGATCGGCATCGTCCTGGCGGAGAGCCGACCGAGGCAGAAGCGCTGCGCGATGATGACCCCGCCATTAGGTCGCCATATGGATTCACTACTGAAATCTCTCCAATGCTTCGCCTCGTGACACCCGGCGAAACCTACGACGCCACGCCGGACACCCATCTCGCAGACCCAGGTGCGACGTGAAGTTTCTATCCCACTGACCCGAAGTTCTGGGGCACGGGCGACCATTCCAGATCAGCTCAACCGGAATGCGGGCAGAGAACGACTAGGTATCCGTCGGGGTCACGGCAAACGACCGCTCCGGCGTTGGCCCAGTAGGGATTCTCGTGCCGAATCAGTCCGAATCCGGCTTCACCCAGGCTCGTGGCAGCCGCCTGGAGTTGGTCCTCCGAGACATAGAACACAAGTAGGTCCTCTTCCGTAGGACTCGGTGCTGGCACACCGCTCTCGTGGCTTGTGAACTCGATGTGCCAATCGCTCCCCGGTCGGCCGACAAATGCACCGTCGTAGCCGTCGTGTCCCGCAAACCCACCCAGCCGCTCAAGACCCAGGATGTCAACGTAGAAGCGAAGACTTGCAGGAATCTGACTCACAGGTCGGGCTACTCGCATTGAAGAAGGCGAGAGCCTTTCAGTGTTCATGATCCTCACTGTAGAGGTGAAGTCCAGGGTATTCACCCAACTCCCATGGTGCGCGTACTCCCAGACCCGGTGGTCGGGGACGCAACGCGACCGTGAAATAGCTGAGCATTATGGGGCACCCCGGGTCGATGTAAGGACGCAGTCCAACCGAGCTGAGGATGTCCCGCATGACCCCACCTATCCGAGAACCTTCTCCGGGCGGGTCACACGGGACGCTCTCTCGCCTTGAGGTGGTGACCGACTTTCGTCGCCCCGATGCCGGTCCCCCTGCGACACTGACCCCAATCTGAGTAAGGCCGGTCTGGTGCGCCATTTTGCGTGGATCAAACGGGATGCGCCGATGACCCGAGTCGCCCTACCTCATGGGCGCGCGAGACGGGCTGTATCCAGGCGGTAATGCAAGGGTTCGGCGTTCGGGAGCACCGTTCTGTACGTGACTGGCCCACACGATCGCTACTCCGCTCCCAGCCATCAATATGAGGTCAACGGCTCGCCATTTCGTTGTTGAGGCTGGACTTGGAAGCCGGAGGCCAACCGACTCATCCGTGCATAGCCCGCATCCAACTGACCACGTCGGTGGAATTGTACTAATCCTCTGGTATATTAATAGTTATGGGGGACCAGCCGTTGATCCAATTCCGGCTGGACCGACACTCGGGTCTTCCCGTCTATCGACAACTTGTCGACCAAGTTCGCCAAGCCCTACGCCTAGGCATTCTGCTCCCCGATGATCAGCTGCCGACGGTCCGCGACGTGGTCGAGCAAGTCGCAATCAACCCGAACACCGTGCACAGGGCGTACCAGGAACTCGAAGCCCAAGGGCTCATCGAGGGTCAGCCCGGCCGCGGCACCTTCGTCCGACGATCACTGCCCGGATTGCCCGACGACCAGAGGGCACTGGAGCGTCGCCTGGTGGCCTGGTTCCGAGCCGCACGTGCCGGTGGTCTTCATGACGAGGCCATCGAGGCGCTCATCGCCAATGCGAAACGATTGTCAGAGAGAGAGGATCCATCATGACGGCTGCCCTGGAAGCAGAGGGCCTCGGGCGTCGCTATCGGACCACCTGGGGACTGCGAGACTGCACCCTTTCGGTTCCCGAAGGCACGGTCACGGGACTGGTAGGGCCCAACGGCGCCGGGAAGTCGACATTGCTCCGACTGGCGGCTGGGCTTTCTCGCCCGACGGAAGGCGCCGTCTCGGTGTTCGGGTCGCCTGTGCGGCCGAACGGGAGCGACCATCTGGACCGTGTGGGATACCTCGATCAGTTCCACCCGCTGTACCGATACTTCAGCGTGGCGGAGATGCTGGCCGTCGGTCGGAAGCTCAACCCGCGTTGGGACGACGCCTCCGCCCGCCAGTGGCTGGAGGACTTGGGCATTCCATTGGACAAACGCATAGGGCGGCTGTCCGGTGGTCAACAAGCCCAGGTGGCGCTCACTCTGTGCCTGGCCAAGCGACCGGACTTCTTGTTGCTGGACGAGCCGGTGGCCAGCCTCGACCCACTGGCACGCAAGCGACTACTCCAGGTCCTTATGGGCACTGTGGCCGATCGCGGAACCACGGTGTTCCTGTCCTCACACATCATCAGCGAGCTTGAGCCGGTGTGCAACTACCTGATCGTCCTATCGTCGTCCCGGGTGCAAATGGCCGGAAGTGTCGAGGACCTGTTGGCGGACCACTGGCTACTCGTAGGACCTCAGATCGATCAACCACCCTCCGAGGTCGAGGTGATCGCTTCCACACGGACCAGCCGTCAGACGACGTTCCTTATCCGAGGCGCTGCGCCCTCGCTGGGTCCGGAATGGCAGAGCATCCAGCCGGATCTCGAAGAGGTTGTGATCGCCTACCTCTCGAACCCGGATGCCCAGGCGTCGGCGGTCCCAAGCGGGGCTGGCATTGACCCCACGGACGGTGCGGCATGATCTGGCTCACTTGGCGTCAACACCGCGCCGTGCTGGCAGTGACTTTGGTCGCCGTAGTTACCCTCGTCGCCTGGATGCTGGTCGTGCAGCATGGCTATTCAGATGCTTCCCGTGCCATCGCCAGGTCTTGCATCTCGGGCCAGCTCTATGCCCAAAGTAGCCCGTGCACGGCGTACTACAGCCAGCAGGTCTCGGCGTGGGAACAAGCGGACATCATCCGGTGGCTGCTCCTGGCGTTACCCATCTTGTTCGGGGTTATCCTCGGGGCGCCGCTGTTTGCCGGCGAGTTCGAACGCAAGACTGTCATCCTCGCCTTCACGCAGAGCGTCTCGCGGACACGATGGATGGTGATCCGTTGGCTGATCATCGGTCTGGTCGTCGCGGCCTTTGCATCAGCTGTCGCCGTGTTGTCGAACTGGTGGTTCGGCCAGGTCCCCACGAATGGGTCATCTTTCAGCTCCCGGATCCAACCGGGAGGTTCGGGAGGATTCGACATAACCGGGATCGTGCCTATCGCCTATGCGCTCTTCGCCTTCGCATTGGGAGCCGCGCTGAGTATTGTCCTGCGGCGGACAGCCCGGGCAATTTTTGGAACAGTCGTGCTCCTTGTCACTGCTCGCCTTCTGTTCGAGCAATACGTGCGCGCCAAATTGGCAGCGCCATTGTTCTTACCGGTGACCTACAATCAGACCGGCTTCATCGACCCCAGCAATTTCTGGTATGTCGGCACGGGCTACCGTGGCATCCAGTTCGGCAACTTCTATCAGCCGGCCAGTCACTATTGGGCTCTGCAGTGGGGCGAGGCGGCAATCTTCACCGCTGCTGCCGCGGCCCTGTTTGGTGTCGCTCTTTGGGCAGTTCGCCGATGGCGGGCATGACCCACGAGTTCCGCTGTCAGGTCTCTCGGCGGCCTCCTCGATGATTCACCACCGAGATGGGTTTGGCACATTCTGCTCGGGGCGCTGGGCGTCCGAGCCGTCACTACCGATTACTCGACGCGGTCCCGAGAGACGCCGCTCGGGTGATCCGATATTTGGAGCCGGCTGTGGGCCTGAACGAGGCATGGGCAGGAGCGATGCCCACCTTCCAGAGCATTCAGCTAACCCATGTCTCGTAACGGCGTCCGAAACGTGCTTTAGGCCATGACCTGCAACTCACGTCATCGCTGCAGTTCCGCCACCTTTCCCAACCATGTCAGCTTTTCTGGGTTGCGGATGGCGTAGATCTGGCTGATCTGGCCGTTCTCCACCGCGACACTGACCGCAGTGGCTCCGCCATCGACGTCGAAGCGGATGCCCGGCGTTCCGTTGATCCAGGCAGCCGTCGCCTCGAGCCCTGGGAGCTCCACCACGCGGGCGAGGAAGCCCGCGACCCTCTTGATTCCAATCATCGGCTTCCGGGCAGCGGTCACAAGACCGCCGCCGTCAGCAATCAGCACCACATCCGGTGCGAGGACCTCCAGCAAACCGTCCAGATCGCCAGAGGAGATAGCGGCCATGAACTTCTCGAGGGCCGCCTCTTGCTGAACTCGGTCCACCTGCATTCGCGGGCGTCGTGCCGCGACGTGCTTGCGGGCACGGTGTCCGATCTGGCGGACCGCGGCCGGAGTCCTCTCTATGATCTTGGCGATCTCGTCGAAGGGCGTATCGAAGACCTCGTGCAGCACGAATACGGCACGCTCGACTGAACCAAGAGTCTCGAGCACGGTGAGCATGGCGATCGAGACGTTCTCGGCGAACTCGGCGTCATCGGCCACATCGGGGCTGGTGAGCAGCGGCTCAGGCAGCCATTCGCCCACGTAATCCTCACGCTGGCGGGTCACCGTTCGGAGGCGGTTCAGCGCCTGCCGGGTAACGATTCGGACGAGGTATGCCCGCGGATCACGCACCTCCGCTTGGTCCACCCCGGCCCACCGCAGCCATGTTTCCTGGAGAACGTCCTCGGCGTCGACCGCAGAGCCGAGCATTTCGTAGGCGACAGTAAATAGCAAGCCGCGATGGGTGACGAACGGGTCCCAGGTCATGCCGACGAAGCTAGGACGAGCGGCTTGAGGCCGCATGTGGCCGAGAACTCCTGCGACTCAATGCCCATGGCGACATTGGAGCGGGCCATGAAGTTGGCCAGTGCTATGAACGAGGTCAGCTCCACCAGGCCGGCGGGGCCGAGTGGCTTGAGCAGCCTGGCCGACAGTTCATCGGTGACCGTGGGTGGGGTCTGGGTCATGGACTCCGCATACTCCATAACGTCGCGCTCTAGCGGCGTGAAGAGATCGGACTCGCGCCAGCGCGGCACCTCACGTGCCCTGTTCACGTCGAGTCCCTGGTTGTGGGCTTGGAAGTAGCCAAAGTCAAGACAGAAGCTGCACCCGACAAGGCTGGCTGTAGCCATGTGTGCCAACGACTTGAGGGTCTCGTCGCACTGGTCCCACTTCTGCGCCTTGCGCCCAATGCTGAAGGAGAGGTTGAGAACCTTCCGGTTGTGCCACCCCACCCCGACCGGTTCGGGCACCTCGCCGAACATCTTTCGGGACATCCGCTTGATCATCGCTCCATAGAGGCCGGTCAACTCTGCCTTAGGGATCCTGGGGCTGCTGGACATGATGTCTCCTCCATTGGATTGCTTTCGGCATAGAGACACCGACCAAGTGTCGAATGTGACACAACGGCCGATATTGCCGGTCAGCCGTCGGTAGAGCAGAGTTGACCTGCTCCGGTTCATCCGGCTCATAGGACGCAATACTCACCGGCAGACACACGCCGTCGGACCTCCCAACGGTCGGGCCATCCTCTGACGCCATCGCTTGATGCTCTGGTTGCTGAAGATTCAGTTACCCCATGGCTCGCTCAGAACGCCCGTAGCCAGTGTGGATCGACGAAACTCCAGTTCATAGCACTAGCAATGTGTGCTGGGCCTGAAAACCGAAGCTGACGCCTGCAACCGCCCGATCGACTCACGCCCTACTTGCCGACACCGACGATCTCATCGAAATACCGGATGGACATGGGTTCGATGAGCATGTCGCCGATTTCGTCGGTCAGTCCGGCTTCGGTCCGCCAGGCAAGGTAGTCGTCGTAGTGGCGG
Source organism: uncultured Acidimicrobiaceae bacterium (assembly GCA_963833585.1). Lineage (GTDB taxonomy): Bacteria > Actinomycetota > Acidimicrobiia > Acidimicrobiales > RAAP-2 > Bog-756. The sequence goes on from CAWHYF010000006.1 coordinate 579,130, forward strand.
CGACTGGCCCACTGAGTAAACGAGAAGATGTTGGTCGCGTCGTCTTGATTGCGACGTAGCGAAATCGCCTCGCAACCCTCGTGGGCGAGGCTGTCCGGAAGTACCTCGCAAAGGATCGAGACGAGTTCTTCGGCTCGTCCCGGCTCGGTCCTGAACTCGGTGACGACGTGAGTGCTCATTTGGGTCCTCTCGTGGTGCGGTTGCGGTCAGAAGGAGGTAATAGCCCGGGCCCGGTCGCTCATCGCCCGTTGGGCGACGCTCGATGCCGGTGCGAAGCGCTCGAAGCCGTGTGGCGCACCGGGGTGGACGTGCAGCTCCACGGGGACGCCGACTCGCGCGAGCTCTTGTGCATAGGAGATCGACTCATCGCGGAAGATGTCCAGGTCGCCGACCTCGATATAGGCGGGAGCGAGGCCGACGAAGTCCGTAAGCCGGCTGGGCGCCGCCACTGGCGACACGGATCCCGTGCCTCGCTCCTCGCCGAGGGCGGCGTTCCATCCGGTGAAGTTGCTGTCGTAGCTCCAGGTGAGCAAGCCGGTGGGAATTGGACCAGACACGATATTGCGGTCGTCGAGCATGGGGTAGATGAGGATTTGGCGAGCCAACGTCACGCCGTCACCGCGAGCGAGAATGGCGGCCCCAGCTGCCGGCCCGCCACCGCCACTGTCGCCCATGACGGCGAGGCGTCCGACATCGACGCTGAGCGCCGTCGCGTGATCGACCAGCCATATCAGTCCGGCATATACGTCTTCTGCCAGCGTGGTTCCGCCGACCTCCGGGGCGAGTCGATACTGCACGGAGAGAAACGGCACGCCGGTTCGGGAGACATATCCGGAAACCACCTCGTCGTAGAGGTCGAGGCTGCCCGCCACCATCCCGCCTCCATGGGCATAGACGACTGCCGAGCCCGGCGACGAACCTTCCTCCGAATACCACCTCAGTTCGAGCTCGGTGCCGTCAGGAGCTTCGGTGAAGTACGACGTAGCCAGCACGCCGATGGAAGGCGGGACCAGGGTTGCCATGTAGGCGAGGCCGGCGGTGGCCGTGGCGCGGACCGCTTGCCAGTCGCCTCGACCCGGGGCGGGCGTGTCAGCGGATGATTCAGCCAGTGCCACCATGATCGGTGCCAGTTCCGGATCAAGTTCGTAGCTCATGCCTGACTGACTCCATTCATGTTGGCCCGTGCCGGATCGCCTCGGCGAGATTGGGACTGCGGGTAGCAACTGTTCTGCGTCGGAGCACCTCTCCGGCATCCCCGCAGGATGGCGTTGTCAGTACTCGGAAGGTTGGTTGAAGATGATGGCAAGGCCGACGATCTTGTTCTCCCGGATGCTGAAGTAACTCGACATGATGAGCTCCTCAGGCAGGTTTGTCTTGTCGTAGGTGCCGTCGTACCTGGCGCGCACGATGGTGTCGCCGTAGTGGTCGACGACCTCGAGGACGTCCATGGTCACGTGGTCGCCGACGAACTCCTTCGCCATGAATCGGCCGATGGCGTCGACGCCGTTGATCTCGCGGCGATTGTCGTTCACATAGGCGTCCTCCGCGAAGGTCGCCACGATGGCATCGGTGTCGAAGGCATTCACCGCGGCGACGTGGTCTGCCACGACGCCGGTCAGGTCGGTAGTCATGTCCTCGGTTCCCTCCGTCTCGCTCGGCCACTCGGCCACTCGGCCACTCGGCCGCTGCCTCCAGGTTCCCTGCTGCCCTAACGGGAGGGTCAAGAGCCTTCTCGAAGGTTGCATCTCCCCTAAGGGGAGGTCTCATACTGGAGGTATGCGCCCTTCCCTGGCCATCGGAGATTTCTCCCGTGCCACCCACCTCAGTGTGAAGACACTCCGTCACTACCACCACATCGGACTCCTGGAGCCGGCTGATGTCGACCCGGACACCGGCCACCGGCGTTACGCCACCGAGCAGATCCCCACTGCCCAGATCATCCGGCGTTTTCGTGCCCTGGAGATGCCGCTGGACGAGATCCAAGCGGTCATCGCCGCGCCCGATATTGACACTCGCAACGACCTCATCGCCGCCCATCTCAGTCGTCTGGAAAGCAACCTTGCCAAGACCCAAGCAGCGACGGCTTCGTTGCGGAACCTCCTCCAGCAGCCCTCGGGTTCCGCCTAGTCAGCGTCGAGCATCGTAGTGTCGACGTGGTCCCGGCTGTTGCCGTATCCGAGGTCATCGACGTCGAAGACGCGCTCGCTTGGTTCCAAGGCGCACTCGGGGAGATCTATGCCACCTTGGCGGCCCAATCCCTACCGATGACTGGGCCGGGAGGCGGCATGTTCTCCAACGATTTGTTCTCCTACGAGCGCGGTCTGGCGACGATCTTCGTCCCCTTCGAAGGCAGGGCACGACCAATGGGCCGGGTGACGTCTATCGTCGTCCCAGCGGTCGAGCTGGCCACCACCATGCATGCCGGGTCCCACACCGACATAGATCGGGCATACGGAGCACTCGCCACCTACGTCACTGAACACGCCCTCGCCGTCGAAGGACCGATCCGTGAGTACTACCTCGTAGGGCGGCACGAGACCAGCGACGAGTCTGAATGGCGTACGGAGATCGGCTGGCCCATCTTCCAGACTGGATGGGGTGCCAACGCCGACAGCGTTCCGTGACCCCACGGCTCGTCGAAGCGATCGAAGCGCCAGAAACTCCTTGTCAACGAGCTCATTGGCGCAGGAGCGATGCCCACCTTGGAGAGGGTGGCCCACGCCTCATCAGCTGGCATACTGACGATGCCAAATCCCTAGCAATCAGTTCGAGGCTCGTATGGACTCGTCGGTGATAGGTCGTCAGAGTTGAAAATCGGTGGGCTGACGGAACAGCCGTTGCGTTCAAGCCATAATCCGAGCCATAAAGTCTGGGAAATTATGGCTAACGGGGGCAGACGGGCTGGATTGCCAAACAAAGAAGGGCCAGCTCAAGGCTACTAAGTTCGACTTACTGGACACGAAGGGTCGCACTCCGGACGCAACTCCGACGAGGGGTCGACCACTGCCCGTGAGGTCTGCGCCGTGCACGAGTCTGGCACGCCCGGATAGCGACGGCATCCGGCGGCCGTGGTCGATCGGCACCACCTTCCAGCGGAGCCCTCGGACGTCCAGGCTTTCGACACGTTGTGGGCGCCCCGGACTGGTCCGGCTCAGTCGCCGTTGAGGACCGACTTCACGATCATTCTCAGCCGGGGCAGGAGCGTTGCCTCGAACCAGGGATTCTTCGCCTGCCATCGGAAGTTCAGCGGCGACGGATGCACGATGGGCAGATAGTCGGGCAGATACTCCTCGAAGCACCTGACCGTCTCGGTGAGATTCGACTTCCGGGAGCCTGCCAGGTAGTGCCGCTGGGCGTAGCTGCCGACCAGGACCGTCAACCTGACGTCGGCCAATTCCGAAAGAAACCGAGGATGCCATGTGGCGGCAAAGTCTCGTCGAGGTGGCAGGTCGCCGTGACCGCCCTTTCCCGGATAGAAGAAGTCCATGGGTAACAGGGCGAAGCGCTCAGGACCGTAGAATTCTTCCTCGGATACCCCCAACCACGAGCGCAAGCGCACGCCACTCGGATCGTCCCAGGGGACTCCACTCGCTTGCGCTCGTCGGCCAGGCGCCTGGCCGACGATGACGATCCTCGAACGTTCCGATACGGCGTAGAGCGGCGAGTATCCCGCGGCTGTCGCCCCGGCGTTGGAGGGATCGGCCACGACCTCCCGGTAGAGACGATCCAGTCTCGAGCCACTCGGGCCGGTGGACTCCGAGGGCCTCACCTCACCTCACCCCACCCCCCGGTGTCGGCCATGGTGGCCGGTGCTGAACGTCGTAGATGCCACGCTCACCCAACCTCTCCTTCGCCGGCCAGCACGATTCCTGCCACAGCTCGACGCCACCTGCAATTGGGAGGTCCCCGCACGCGGCGGTCGCTCCCGCCGACGGTGACGCCGCCAGGCACCGACGAGCGCGATGGCGCTCATCGAGTACGGGACCCCCGGGGCGTCGGGGGGTTGCCTAGTGTTCGGGAGATCCGGCCGGGTAGAGGCACGGACCCGATTGGGCCGGGAACCTCGGATCAGACTCCGGACCGGAGGGGGCGGCGCGGTGGCGCCGCCGAGAATCGAATGGAGGACTCCCATGCCCAACTGGGCCGAACAGGTCACGGCAATCGCCACCGCCGTGAGCGCCATCGGACTACTGAGCGCCATCGGCGCAGTGATCTTCGCCGGCCGACAGGCTCGAGAGGCCCGAATCGGCCGGGAGGCCGAGATGGCGGTCGAGTTCTTCAGACGCTGGGACGACGCACCGCTGGTGGAGACCCGCCAACTCATCGCCCGATTCGACAGCCGCGAGTCGCTGCGGGACGCCATGGTGCAGTTCATCCACGACAACGCCACCCAGGCGTACGTGCTGTACCGCGAACTCGACTACTTCGAACAGCTGGGTGCGCTCGAGAGGCATGGCGGATTCGACTTCGAGCTGATCCGGGTGATGTTCGGCCGCCGTCTCATCGACAGGTGGGAGATGTGGCTGCCGTCGATCGATGCCATGGGAGGACCGTCCGTCTATCCCATGTTCCACGGACTCGTCCAAAAGCTGCGGGCCGCGGAGTAGCCGGAACGGGTGCGGCCGGTGACGATCGTCCTGGACGGGAGCTGGTCGGTGATTTCCGGCTCCGCCGCAGCGGGGATGGGTCCCCACCGTTTCCCGCGTCACGGTGGGATGCGCCACGAGGCCTCACGAGTATTCGGGCTCGACCCAGTCCGGGAAGATCTCGGGCAGCTGCGTCGAGGGACGACCGGTGAAGTGGGCGGGCCGCTTCTCGAGGAAGGACACGACGCCCTCACGGGCATCGGCCTCGGCGCCGGTGGCGTACACCGCCCGGGAGTCGGCCCGATGGGCGACCATCGGGTGGTTGGCGCCCTGCATCCGCCAGAGCAACTGACGGGTCAGGGCCACCGACACCGGGGCGGTCTCGGCGATCTCCGCGGCGAGGGCTCCGGCCGCCGCCAACAGCTCCTCGGGCTGGTGCACGCTCCGGACCAATCCACCGGCGTGGGCCTCGGCCGCGTCGAACAGCCGACCCGTGTACAGCCACTCCGCCGCCTGGGACACCCCCACCAATCGCGGCAGGAACCAGGTGGAGGCGCCCTCGGGGGCGATGCCACGGCGGGTGAACACGAAACCGAAGCGAGCCCGGTCCGAGGCCATCCGGATGTCGGTGGCCAGCAGCAGCGTGACCCCCATGCCCACCGCCGCCCCGTTCACCGCGGCGATCACCGGCTTCAGGCAGTCGAACAGCCGCAGCGTGATCCGCCCGCACCCGTCCCGCGGCGCTGCCGTCCGGGCCACCCGTTCGGCCCCGACGGCTCCACCGCTCCGAGTGTCGTCGTAGTCGAAGGTCTGGGCCCCCGCCGACATGTCCGCTCCGGCGCTGAAGGCCCGCCCCCTTCCGGTCAGGATGACCGCCCGCACGCCGTCGTCACGGTCCACCTCGTCGATGGCTTCGAGCAGCTCGTTCACCATCCGGGCGGTGAAGGCGTTCAGTTGGTCCGGTCGGTTGAGGGCGATGGTGGCGACGCCCCCGGCCACCGAATACTCGATCTCCTGGTACTCCATGGCCTGCTCCTCGCTGGCGGACGGACGGGTGGACACCCACCCGGCAACGCCGAGAGGGGTCCGGACCCTCCGGGACACTACTGCGGGCTCGCCGGTCGACTTTTAGTAGGACGTTGTACTAATCTTCACCCATGGACCCCGCCGCCCCCGCACACCCGGGGGACCCGGTGCCGACCCGGCCATGAACGAACTCCACCGACCGGTTCACCCCGTGCGGCTGGTCACGGCGGCCAGCCTGTTCGACGGCCACGACGCCGCCATCAACATCATGCGGCGACTCCTGCAAGCCCAGGGAGCCGAGGTCGTCCACCTGGGCCACAACCGGTCGGTGGACGAGGTGGCCAAGGCCGCGGTGGCCGAGGACGTGCAGGGGGTGGCCATCAGCTCGTACCAGGGCGGCCACATGGAGTACTTCCGGTACCTGGTCGACCGCCTCCGGGCCGAGGGACGCGGGGACATCCTGGTCTACGGGGGTGGGGGCGGCGTCATCGTCCCCGGGGAGATCGCCGAACTCGAAGCCTACGGGGTGCGGCGCATCTTCTCCCCGGCGGACGGACAGGAGCTGGGCCTCGACGCCATGATCAACCAGCTGGTCATGGAGTGCGACCGCGACCTGACCGCCGATGGGCCGAGCCTCGGATCGCTCTACGCCGGCGACCACCGAGCCCTGGCCCGATGGATCACCATCATCGAGAACGGTGCCACCGCGTCGGAGGACGACGATGCCCTCCGGGCCAGGTTCGACCAATTCCCGGTCCCGGTGCTGGGGATCACCGGCACCGGTGGCTCGGGAAAGTCCTCCCTGACCGACGAGCTGGTCCGGCGGTTCCGTCTCGACCAGGAGGACAAGCTCTCCATCGCCGTGCTGGCCGTCGACCCCACCAGGCGCCGCGGGGGCGGCGCGCTCCTCGGGGACCGCATCCGGATGAACGCCATCGACGCCGAGAACGTCTTCTTCCGCTCCCTGGCCACTCGGGGCGCCACCTCCGAGCTCCCCGACCGGTTCCCACTGACCGTGGCGGCCTGCGCGGCGGCCGGCTTCGACCTGGTCATCGTGGAGACGCCCGGCATCGGCCAAGGCGACGCCGCCGTCACCGACATTGCCGATGTCTCCCTCTACGTGATGACCCCCGAATACGGGGCCGCCTCCCAGCTCGAAAAGATCGACATGCTGGAACTGGCCGACGTGGTGGCCATCAACAAGTTCGACCGGCGTGGGGCCGACGACGCCTTCCGGCAGGTGTGCCGGCAGTGGGGACGGGACCATCGGCCGACGCCGGGCTCGGGAGGCGCGGAGCCGGTCTTCGGCACCATCGCCTCCCGGTTCAACGACGACGGGGTGACCGCCCTGTTCCACCGGCTCAAGGCCCGCCTGGTCGAGGTCGGACTGCCGGCGACCGACGGTGTGCTCCCCCCGGTCAACGGCCGCCAGTCGACCCGGACCACCGCCATCGTCCCCGCCAACCGGCGCCGCTACCTGGCCGAGATCGCCGAAACCGTCCTCGGCTACCACGCCACCACGGCACGGCTGGCCGACGAGGCCCGCCGGGCCGAGCAGACGGCGGCGGTGGTGGCCCTCGCCGAACAGCGCGGAGTCGACACCGGCGACCTCGCGGCACTGGCCAGCCAGATCGAGGCGGAGCGCGATCCGGTGGGTCGCCGGCTGCTGCAGGAGTGGGACGAGCTCCGGTCGGAACTCCGTCACGGTGACCAGGACCTCGACACCACCGGCCCCGGATCGAGCACCGGTGCGGCCCCGTCCGGTGCGGCCCCGGAGCCGGGCACCGGCTCCCCAGGACGGCCCGCCGGGTGGCGGACCTCGCTGTCGGGGACCCGCATTCCCCGGGTGGCCCTCCCCCGGTTCACCGACCACGGCGAACTGGTCCGCTGGTTGCGAGCCGAGCATGTGCCCGGGCACTTCCCCTTCACCGCCGGGGTATTCCCGTTCAAGCGCACGGGGGAGGACCCGGCCCGCATGTTCGCCGGCGAGGGCGACGCCGTTCGCACCAACCGGCGCTTCCACCTGCTGGCCGAGGGGCAGCCGGCCACTCGCCTGTCCACCGCGTTCGACTCGGTCACCCTCTACGGCTTCGACCCCGATGAGCGTCCCGACATCTACGGCAAGATCGGCACGTCGGGCGTCTCCATCGCCACGCTCGACGACATGAAGGCGCTCTTCGACGGCTTCGACCTGTGTGATCCGACCACCTCGGTGTCGATGACCATCAACGGTCCGGCCCCCACCATCCTGGCCATGTTCCTCAACACCGCCATCGACCAGCGCCTCCAGCGCTTCGAGGTCTCCAACCACCATCCGCCCAGCGGCCCCGAGGTCGACGCCATCGCCGCCGAGGTGCTGTCGACGGTCCGGGGAACGGTCCAAGCCGACATCCTGAAGGAAGACCAGGGGCAGAACACCTGCATCTTCTCCACCGAGTTCTCCCTCGGCGTCATGGCCGACATGCAGGCGTGGTTCATCGACCATCGGGTCCGCAACTTCTATTCGGTGTCCATCTCCGGCTACCACATCGCCGAAGCCGGGGCCAACCCCATCACCCAGCTCGCCTTCACCTTGGCCAACGGGTTCACCTACGTCGAGTCGTACCTGGCCCGGGGCATGGACGTCGACGAGTTCGCACCCAACCTCTCCTTCTTCTTCTCCAACGGCATGGACCCCGAGTACACCGTGATCGGCCGGGTGGCCCGCCGGATCTGGTCCATCGCCATGAAGGAGCGCTACGGGGCCAACCCGCGGTCCCAGAAGCTCAAGTACCACGTCCAGACATCCGGCCGTTCCCTGCATGCCCAGGAGATGGCCTTCAATGACATCCGCACCACCCTCCAGGCCCTGTGCGCCATCTACGACAACGCCAACAGCCTGCACACCAACGCCTACGACGAGGCCGTGACCACCCCCACCGCGGAGTCGGTGCGACGGGCCCTGGCCATCCAGATGATCATCACCAAGGAGTGGGGACTGGCCCTCAACGAGAACCCCCTCCAGGGCAGCTTCGTGGTCGAGGAGCTCACCGACCTGGTCGAGCAGTCCGTCTTGGCCGAGCTGGACCGGATCAGCGAACGGGGCGGCGTCCTCGGGGCCATGGAGACCGGCTACCAGCGGGGCAGGATCCAGGACGACTCGATGCTGTACGAGCACATGAAGCACGACGGCTCCCTCCCCATCGTCGGGGTCAACACCTTCATCGCGCCCGACCGGGACCGTCCCGCCGAGCCCATCGAGCTCGCCCGGTCCACCGAGGAGGAGAAGCACCGGCAGCTGACCCGGCTCCGGGACTTCCAGACCCGGCACGCCCTCGACCGGGAGGCGGCCCTCGACGCCCTCCGGCAGACCGCCCTCGACGGCGGCAACGTCTTCGCCGAGCTGATGTCCACGGTGCGCCACGCCACCCTGGGCGAGATCACGTCCACCCTCTTCGACGTGGGCGGGGCCTACCGCCGGAACGTCTGAGCACGTCCCGATGACCGCCACCGGGCGCGGACATCCCTCAACCCACGCCGAGCGCCGAGGCGATCCTGGCCGACAGCTCGGCCCGGGCGGTGGCCATGGACGGCCCGTACCAGGTGAGGTCCCGGCCCGACACCAGGGCGGTGGGGATCCCGGGGAAGGCCTCGGGGCCGTCGGCCGGTCCGAACGGGTAGGGCTCGTCGGGCAGGAGGACCAGGTCGACGTGGCGGTCCACCAGGTCGGGCAGCTCCACCTTGGGATACCGGTCCCCGTGGTCGGGGTGGAGGAGCGTGAGCCCCAGTCGGGACAGGAGGTCCCCGCTGAACGTGGGGAGCCCCACCACCATCCAGGGGTCCCGCCAGATGGGGACCACCACTCGGGCCGGAGGGAGATCTGGTGGGCGGTTCCACTCGGCCGCGGCCGCGGTCAGCCAGCCGGGCCGGTCGACACCGAGCCCGTCGACCAGGAGTCGGTCCAGGGACCCGAGGGCCTGGTCGACCGACTCGGTCACGGTCACCCACACCCGGATACCGGCGGAACGCAGCCGCTCGACGTCGACCCGCCGGTTCTCCTCCTGGTTGGCCACCACCAGATCCGGGTCCAGGTCGGCGATCACCCGGTGGTCCGGGTTCTTCGTCCCCCGCACCCGAACTACGTCGAGGCCGGCCGGGTGGGTGCACCAGTCGGTGGCTCCCACCAGTCGATCGGGCACCGTGGCGGCCAGGGCTTCGGTGAGGGAGGGGACGAGACACACCACCCGCCTCGGCGGTCCGTCCAGGTGGACAGGGTGACCTCGGTCGTCCTCGAGCGTCGGCACGTTCCTCCTCGTCCCCAGCGTATCCACCGATCCCCCGGCCGATAGCCTCGAACGGTGGCCCGAGCTCCCCTTGCGTTCGACCCCATCGATGAGGCCCGGTCCCAGTGGGCGGTCCGGTGGGAGCCCGACGTCAGTGACGCCATGGCCGCCGCCACCTCCATCATGCGGGCCCAGCAGGTGGTGCTGGCCGCGGTGGACGGTGCGCTGCGGCCGTTCGGTCTGACCTTCGCCCGCTACGAGGGGCTCGTGCTCCTCCTCTACAGCCGTCAAGGGCTGCTCCCCCTGGGGAAGATGGGGCAGCGCCTGATGATTCACCCCACCAGTGTGACCAACATCATCGACCGCCTCGAGCAGCAGGGACTGGTCCGCCGGCTCCCCCATCCGACCGACGGCCGGACCACTCTGGCCCAGCTGACCGACGAGGGTCGGCGCCTGGCCGAGCGGGCCACCGCCGCCGTCAACGACGTGGCCTTCGGCCTCGGCGCCCTCTCCACCCACGACCTCCACCAGCTGATGCGGATCATCCGGAAGCTGCGCCGCTCGGTCCAGGACTTCACCGACTGACCGTCACGGCGCGGGCCCGGCGACGGTCTCGCCGGGACCCGCGGGGTCGGGACCACGGGCCGACGCCTCAGGGGTCCAATTGGCTCCGGACCACCTTGCCCAGGGCGTTGCGGGGCAGCGACTCGACCACGTGGACCAGGCGGGGGCGCTTGAAGGAAGCCAGCCGGTCCCCGGTGAACGCGGCCAGCTCGTCGACCGACGGCGCCCTGCCGTCGGGGACGATCCAGGCGGTCACCACCTCCCCCCACTCCGGGGAGGCCGTGCCGGTCACCGCCACCTCGAGCACCCCGGGATGGTCGGCCAGCACGTCCTCCACCTCGCGCGGGTAGACGTTGAACCCGCCGGAGATGATCAGCTCCTTGGACCGTCCGCGGATGGCCAGGTAGCCGTCCTCCTCCTCCCCGAGATCACCGGTCCGGAACCACGGGGACCCGCCGTCGTCACCCGTCACGAAGGACTCGGCGTTGGTCGCCGGGCGCCGCCAGTAGCCGCGGAACACGTTGGGCCCCCGCACCAGTATCTCGGCGTCGTCGGCCAGATCGACCTCCACCCCCGGCAACGGGAACCCCACCGTCCCGGCCCGTCGCTCGCCCTCGTAGGGGTTGGACACGTTCATCAGGGTCTCGGTCATGCCGTACCGCTCGAGGATGACCATCCCGCTGGCCGCGGTGACCTGGCGGTGGAGCTCCGCCGACAGCGGGGCCGAGCCGGATACGCACAGGCGCAGCCCGGCCAGCCGGCCCACCTGCCCGGAGGCGGCCAGCCGGTGGTACATGGTGGGCACCCCGAAGAACAGCGTGGCCCGGTGATCCTCGACGGCGGCCACCACTGCGGCCGGCTCGAAGCCGGGCAGGAGGACGGCCGACGCCCCGGCCAGCAGGGTGCCGTAGGCCCCGACCGCCAGCCCGTGGGCATGGAAGACGGGCAGGCAGTGGACCAGCCGATCCTCAGCCGTCCACCGCCAGGCCGAGGTCACCGACACCGTGGCGGCCAGCAGGTTCCGGTGCGACAGCACCGCCCCCTTGGGTGTGCCGGTCGTCCCCGAAGTGAAGCAGATCAGGGCCGGATCGTCGGGAGCGGCGGCATCGATCGGTCCCGGGTCGCCGTCGGGCAGGTCGAGTTCGGGGTGGGTCACCACCACCGGACCGGGGGCGGCCCGGTGCACCCACTCGGCCTGGTCCGGCCGGTCCACGATGGCGGCCGACGCCTCGACGTCGGTGACGATGTGGGCCAGCTCCCGCTCCGAGTACGCGGTGTTGGCCGGCACCACCACCAGGCCGGACCGGAGGGCCCCGACGTGGGCCACCAGGGCGTCCACCGTCGACGAGGTCGACCACACCACCCGGTCCCCGGGCACCAGGCCCGCCGCCCGGAGCCGGCCGGCGGCCCTGCGGGTGGCCTCGTCGAATTCGCCGGCGCTCCACCAGCGGCCGGGCGGTCGGGGCGGGGCGGGGACTCGGTCCGGTCCGGGGAAGGCCTCCAACCACAGCGTCGCCTCGGGCGCGCCGTCCCAGCGTTGCGACCAGGCCCGCAAGAGGGTTCCCCCCGAGGTCAGGTCGGCCGTCGTCAGGTCCCCCCCGGCGGCCGGTGGTCCTGCCACGGGCGCAGCGTCATCCCCGGGACGGGACGGGGATCACCCGGCCCCGGCCGCGGCTCTCATCCTCCGTTGGCCGCGGCCGTGTACGTCCGGCACGGCTCGCCCCGCAACGAGGGGCAGGCCGGCTGAGGATCCGGGGGGGTGACCCCCTTGACCACCGACAGCACCAACGCCGAGGGATGCCACGCCCCCAACCCGACGGTGTCGGTCACCGTGCCGCCGGTGGGGTAGGTGTCGAACTGCCAGGCCGGGCGGTCGCCACCCGGCGCGGTGATGGACACCCGGATCCTGGAGCCGGCCCGGAAGGCATAGGCGAACGGCTGGATGGGCAGCCGTACCTCGGTGAAGCGCCCAGTCGGCAGGGGGGAGGCGGTGTCGGCCGCGTAGGTGGGCACGGGATCGGTGGCCGTCGACTTCGCCGGGTCGAGGGCCCGGTCGCTGGCCCGGAGCTCGCCGGTCTGCACGAACAGTTCCTGGCCGTCCGGCCGCACCTCGGAGATGGTGGCCTGGAGGTCGGTGTCCGCCGCGGTGCTCTTGACCCACAGGTCCAGGCTGGCCGGACCGACCGCCACCTCGTCACGCGTCAACGGCGCCGACACGAACCCCAACCCGTCGGCTCCCTGGGCCGGCACCCACTGGTACGGGGGCAGGGCGGCCCAGGCGTTCCCGGTGGGAAGGTCGTCGGCCGGGCGGGCCGACGGGTCGGGTCGGAACGAGACGGTGGCCGCTGCCGACCGCTTCGGGCTGAGGGAACCTCCGACACCCAACCGGTAGGTGGTGGCCACCGCATCGGGCGGGGGCCAGGCGGCGTAGTCCTGGCTCCAGACCGGTTGCATGGCCCCGGGACCGGCGCTCCCCCCGCCGTTGTCGAACAGGACCCGCACCCGAGGCTGCTGCTCGAAGGCCGCCCGCGCCGCGGCCAGGTCCGGCTCGTCGGTGAAGGCCACCGGGGCCACTGCCCCGGCGGGGGCGCCGGCCGCCTGCTGGTAGATCAGGGGCGCCACGGCGGAGAGCGTGGGGGACGGCGTTGGCACCTGGTCGGCCACGTAGAGGTCGAGGAACTCCAACCACCTGGTGATGGCCCCCGGGCCGAGTGAGTCGATGTGGGTGCCGTTGGTGATGGTGGCCCACACCGTGGGGTCGTGGGCCAGGGCGCCGATGATGGCCGGCCACTGGCCGCCGGTCTGCTCGTCCTGGAAGGCGCCGGACACGAAGACCGGCACATCGACCCGTTTGGCCCAGGTGGCCGGGGCCCGCTGCTGGTAGAGGGAGGGGACGTAGTGGCTGGCCTGGGCCAGCAGGGCCTGGATGTTCTGGGTCTGGCTGTGCAGGGCCTGGTTGGCCAGGCACTGCCGGTCACCCTGCTGGATGAGGACCTTGGCCCACTCCTGGCCGCCGGCCGGAGCCGGTGCGGCGTCGGCCTGGCGATCGGCCAGCCAGGAGGCGGCGAAGCCGCTGTTGAACATGCCGCCGGGGAAGCCGGTCGAGTAGAGGTCGTCGGTCAGGCTCATCGGGGCGATGGCCGCCAGGCCCGGTGGCCGGGTGCCGGCCACGAACATCTGGGAGATCCCCGAGAAGGAGATCCCCACCATACCGACCTTGTGGTTGGCCACCCAGGGCTGGGCGGCGGCGATCTGCACGGCGTCGTAGCCGTCGTAGGTGGTGGGCAGGTCGAACAGGTCGAACGCCCCGCCCGAGCAGCCGGTCCCCCGCATCTGCAGGCTGATGGTGGCGAAGCCGAGCAACGGTGCGATCAGCGAGCCGACCACCGTTGCCGAATCAGGGACCAGGGGGTCCGAGGTGCTCTCACCGTTCTGGTGGAGCTCGGCCTCAATCAGGCTGTGGGGCGCGGCGATGGCGTAGCCGGACTCCTCGATGACCGTCGGGAATGGACCGTCGGCGAGGGTCTTGCCCGGAGGGAGCCGGACCGTCGCCGCCAACGACACCCCGTCTCTCATCGTGATGTAGTTGAGCCCTACGCCCAGGTGCTGCTGGGCGTAGAAACTGCTGGGCGGCGTGTTGCGCGGTGACAGGACCCGGAAGCGGGCCGTGGCGCTCACCGAGGTCCCCTGGGCGGTCCGGAAGGTGTACCCGGAGCCCGGGGCGACGTCCCGGATGATCAGGCTCCCCTGAGCGTCGATGGTCCCACTGCCCACCACCCGCCCCGTTCCGTCGGCCAGCAGGGCGGTCACCCCGGGGGGACCGCCGAGGAGGTAGGCCTGGTCGATCGACCCGTGCCCGGTGAACGAGGCGCGGCTGGTGGCCGACGGGGCCGATCGCAGGTGGTCGTGGGGTGCGGCGCCGGCCGCAGTGGCAGCACCGGACCACCCGGCCACGACGACGGTCACCGCCGCCAGCATCATCCACCTGTGCCTGCGCATCGACCCTCCCCCCGCTGCGGCCCGGGATCCTGCCACCGGGCGGGCCCTGGCCGGGTCCCACACGGGCCCGGGAGCCATGGTAGCCAGGCCCGGGTCCGGACACGTCGGTGGGACCGACCTACCCTCCCCGTCGAGCCCGGGGCACCCGGTTGAGTCGGGCGAACGTGCCCCGCTGGGCGCGGTAGAGCTTCGGGAACGCACGGAAGAGGCGGTCGTAGGCGGCCCGGCGGGCCGGATCGGGCCGGAACACCCCATCCACCCCGGCCAGGCCTCGCAGGTCGCCGGAAGGCACGGCGCCGAGGGCCACGCCCGCCACCAGGGCCGCCCCCCGAAGATTGGCCAGGAGCGGTGAAGCCACCCGCTCGATGGTCCGGTCCATCACGTCGGCGTGGATCTGACACCACAGATCGGACTGCGCGCCTCCCCCCACCATCCGGAGCGGGTCGAGCCTGCGGCGGGCGAAGTGCTCCACGCCGTCGTGGAGCCAACGGTTGTTCAACGCCACCCCCTCGAGCACCGCCCGGACCAACTCGGCCCTGGACGTAGTCAGTGAGAGGTTGTGGAAGCCCGCCCGGGCGTGGCGGTCCTCCACCGGCGACCGCTCGCCACGGAGCCAGGGGGTGAAGATCAGATCGGCGGCTCCGGGCGGGGCAGCGGCGGCCAGCTCGGTGGCACCGGCGAAGTCGGGGAGGCCGGCGGCATCGAGCAGGCCGGGCACCACCCGGCACACCCAGTCCAGGCAGGCTCCTCCCGTCTCGTGGTTGTTGGCGATGAGGTAGCGCTCCGCGGTCAGGCCGGGGACGCTGGCGATCTGGCGCTGCGGGTCGGTCTTCTTGAACGGCACGGGCGCGCCGATCCACGCGCTGGTGCTCACCGCCAGGTGGGCCTCGAAGTCGCCGACAGCACCGGCCCCGCACGCCGCCGAGTGGAGGTCGGGCACCCCGGTGACCACCCGGACCCCGTCGGGCAGGCCGAGGTCGGCGGCCACCTCCACCCGGACGGTGCCGATCACCGAGCCGGTTCGGCGCAGGGGGGGCAGCCGGTGGTGGTCGACGCCCGAGCGGCCCACCAACGGCGGGTCGTACGCCAGCAGGTCGAGGCGGCGGTTGTCGGTCAACCAGGCGCCGACCATGGAGGCGTGGGACGCCGCCGGCACCCCCGTGAACCGCATCGACAGGTAGTCGACGGGCTCGAGGAACCACCGGGCCACCGGACCCCTGCGGCCCGGCCGCTCCTCCTCGGCCTGCAGGAAGCGCATGTGGCCGATGGGATCGGCACCCGAGGTGGACGGAGCACCGCCCGACCGCCGTATCCAACGCACGGCCGCAGCCGGTGCGTACCCCAGCACCGGACCGCCGATCACCTCGCGGGAGTAGGGCGCCCCCCGGGTGTCCATCCACAGCAGGCACGGCCCGACCGGCCGGCCCCGATCGTCGACCGGGACCGTGGAGGCCCACTGACCGGTCACGCACACCGCCACCACCTGGGCAGGGGGCACGCTCCCTGAGGACAGCCCCGAACGGGCGGCGTCCCGGACCCGCTCCCACCACACCTCGGCGTCCTGGGTGGCGGCGTCCCCGTCCACATTGGACGTGAGCGCAACGTGTTGGTGCCAGGCGACACTGCCGGTCAGCGAGACCAGTCCCACTTTGAGTCCGCTGGTGCCGAGGTCGACGGCCAGGGCGAACTGCTCCGACGCCGGAGCCGAACGGACCCCAGTCACCGCGCCGTCGGCGTGGTCGCCGGGCCGGTTTGCATCACCCGCAGACTACCGGTCCTCTCGGGCGGGACGAGGAGACGAGCCACCCGCCCGGGGGACGGGTGCGGCACCCCGGCGAGGTGGCCTACCCTGGCCGGGCAGGTCGTCGTCGAGGAGGTGTTGCCGTGCAGGGCTCGAACCCACCCGCAGACCCGGCGGCTGCCCTGGCCGACGCCGTCCCGGCCGACGCCGACCCGGGGCGGTCGGTGGCCATGGACCGCCTGGTGGACGAACGGGTGAAGGAGTCGTTCCCGGCCAGCGACCCCCCGGCCGGCTGGGCCGGGGAAGACCCCCGGGATCTGGCTCCGGGTACGACCGCCGTCGAGGACCCCCCGCCGGCCGGCCCCTCGGCGGACTCCGGTGAGGTTCAGGAGAACGAATCGTCCAACTCGCCGAGCGAGCGGATGAGCTCCAGATTGGCGGAGTAGTCCACCGGGCAGGCGATCACCGTCACCGTGTCGGCGGCCAGGGCCGACTCCAGCGCGGGAAGCAGCTCGTCGGCCCGGGTGATCCTCTGTCCCACCGCGCCGAAACTCTCGGCGTAGGCCACGAAATCGGGGTTGGTGAAGGCGGTGTCCACCTCGTGACCGAGCTCCAGCTCCATCTTCCAGCTGATCAGGCCGTAGGCGTCGTCCACCCAGATCAGGATGACCATGGCGATCCGCTCCCGGAGCGCGGTCTCGATCTCCTGGGAGTTCATGAGGAAGGCGCCGTCGCCGGTGGCCACCAGCACCTTGGCCTCCGGCCGGGCGATCTTGGCCCCGAGTGCCCCGGGCACCGTCCAGGCCATGGTGGACAGCCCGTTGGAGATGAGACACGTGTTGGGGGCGTAGGTCGGATAGAGCCGTGCCATCCACATCTTGAGCGCTCCGGTGTCCACCAGGACGATGTCGTCCCGACCCATGGCGGCCCGGGTGTCGGCCACGATCCGGGCCGGTGCCATCGGGAACCGGTCGTCGGCCCGGCCCCGCTCCAGCTCTGCGGCCAACAGGCCGCGGATGCTCAGGTCGCCCGTCGGGGACGCGAAGCTCCGGTCGACCGCGGCCGCCAGGGCATCGAGGCTGGCCCCGATGTCGGACTGCAACCCGACCGAGACGTTGTAGTGCCGATCGACCTCGGCGGGGAAGCGGTGGATGTGGATGATCTCCTTGTCCCCACGGGGATTGATCCGCACCGGATCGAACTCCTGGAGTTCGTAGCCCACGGTCACCACCACGTCGGCCCGGTCGAAGCCGAAGTTGACGTAGTCGTGACGCATGAACCCGATGGCCCCGAGGGCCCGGGGATGGTCGTCGGGGAACACCCCCTTGCCGTGGAAGGTGGTGGCCACCGACAGACCGAGCCTGTCGGCGAAGCGACGCAGGGCCGCCCCGGCGCCGGCGCGGGTGGCGCCGTGTCCGGCCAGCACGACCGGGTGGACCGCCTCCTTCAGGATGGCGGCGGCCCGGGACACCTGGTGGCCGGAGGGCTCGTCCGGGCGGGGCACGTTGACGGGGAGCGGTTGGGCGTCATCAGGGGCCGTCGCCTTCTCCACGTCCTCGGGCACGGCCAGGTACACCGCACCCGGCCGCTCGGTCTGGGCCAGCTTGAACGCCTTGCGGATCATCTCCGCTCCCGCCCCGGGGGTGGCCATCAGCGCCGACCACTTGGTGACCGGGGCGAACATGGACACCAGGTCCACACCTTGGTGGGACTCCTTGTAGCTGCGGTCCATTCCCACCTGGGCGCTGAGGGCCACCACCGGCGTGGAGTTGGTGGTGGCGTCGGCCACCCCGAGCAGAAGGTTGATGGCCCCCGGTCCGAGGGTCGCCGAGCAGACCCCGGCCCGGCCGGTCAGGCGGCCATAGGTCTCGGCCATGAACGAGGCGGCCTGCTCGTGGCGGACCAGCACGTAACGGATGGGTGAGCGGGACAACATCTCGACCAGGTGGATGTTCTCCTCGCCGGGGATCCCGAAGACGTGGGTCACGCCCTCCGCCTCGAGGCAGCGGACGATGAGCTCGGCCACGGTCGGCTGGGTCCCGGTCACCGTTCCCACACTACGAGACGGCACGGGATGGCCCGGGCCCCAGCCCGACACCCCGGCCCGGTTCGGGACGGGGCTCAGGAGGTCCCGGGTCGCTCGGACTGCAGCAGATCGCTGAGCCGCTCGAGCACCGGGATGGCCCGTCGGACCACCCGTTGCTCTTGGGCGCTGAGTCCGGCCATGGCCCCCCGCAGGGCCTCGGTGTACCGGGCCCGCAGCCCGTGGAGGAGGGCCCCGCCTTCGGGGGAGAGGCGGACCAGACTGGCCCGCCCGTCCTGGGGATCGGGGACCCGCTCGATCAGGTCGCGGTCGGCCAGGCTGTCGATGACCCGGCTCATGGTGGCCGCCGTGGTCCCCTCCAGCTCGGCCAGGGCACCCAGCCGCACCGGACCGGACTGCTCGATCCGGGACAGGGCCGACGACTGGGACGGGGTGATGTCCGAGCCGGAGCGCACCCGGAGCTGGCGCTGGATCCGGAGCAGCGCCACCCGGAGGTCCGAGGCCTCCTCGACCGCCGCCGCCCGCTCGTCCCCTTCGATGGTGGTCCGCACTGCTCCCCCTTGTACCAGCCTCCCTGGCTCCCAGTATAGTTAGTTAAACACAACCAACTATCCCCCGGCCCGGGGACTCCTGTCCGGCTGCCACGTAGGCCGGGCGGAATGAGGGCAGGAGCCGGCATGCCGTCGCAGGTCGAGTCGCCGAGATACAAGTGGGTGGCGCTCACCAACACCACCATCGGGACCCTGATGGTCACCATCAACGCCTCGATCCTGCTCATCGCCCTGCCCGACATCTTCCGGGGCATCCAACTCGATCCCCTGTCGCCCGGGAACACGTCGTACTTCCTGTGGATCCTGATGGGCTTCCTGCTGGTGACCTCGGTGCTGGTGGTGAGCTTCGGCAGGGTCGGCGACATCTTTGGGCGGGTGAAGATGTACACCCTGGGCTTCGCCATCTTCACCGTCTTCTCGGTCCTGCTGTCGGTCACCTGGATGAGCGGGCCGAACGCCGCTCTCTGGATCATCATCATGCGGGTGGGCCAGGGGGTGGGGGGTGCCTTCATCTTCGCCAACTCCATGGCCATCATCACCGACGCCTTCCCGACCGGTGAGCGGGGCTTCGCCATCGGCATCCAAGGGGTGGCGGCCATCGGCGGCTCCTTCATCGGCCTGCTGCTGGGCGGCCTGCTGGCCCCGGTGGAGTGGCGGCTGGTCTTCCTGGTCTCGGTCCCCTTCGGCGTGTTCTCCACCCTCTGGGCCTACTTCCGGCTCCACGACAACGGCGTGCGCATCAAAGCCAGCATCGATTGGATCGGCAACGTCGCCTTCGCCGTCGGACTGGTCGCCGTCCTGACCGGCATCGTGTACGGGCTACAGCCCTACGGGGGCCACACCATGGGGTGGACCAGTCCCTTCGTGCTGGCCTCCCTGGTGGGGGGCGTGGCCATCCTGGCCGGGTTCGTGGTCATCGAGCACCACGTCGACGACCCGATGTTCCAGCTCCACCTGTTCCGGTCCCGGGCCTTCACCATGGGGAACCTGGCCGGCCTGCTGGCCGCCCTGGCCCGCGGTGGCCTGCAGTTCATGCTCATCATCTGGCTGCAGGGGATCTGGCTCCCCCTCCACGGGTACAGCTTCGCCCAGACCCCCCTGTGGGCGGGGATCTACATGATTCCCCTGACCATCGGGTTCTTCATCTCCGGGCCGTTGGCGGGTCGGCTCGCCGACCGGTACGGTCCGCGGCCATTCGCCACCGCGGGCTTGCTGCTCACCGGCGCCAGCCTGCTCGGCCTGCAGGCCCTGCCCATGGACTTCCCCTACCCATTGTTCGCGCTGATGCTCCTGCTCTTCGGCCTCTCGCTCGGCATGTTCGCCGCGCCCAACACCAGCGCGGTCATGAACAGTCTCCCGGCCGACCAGCGGGGTGCGGGTGGCGGCATGCTGAACACCTTCCAGAACTCGGCCAGCGTGCTCTCGATCGGGTTCTTCTTCACCCTGATCACCCTGGGGTTGGCCGCCACCCTTCCCCACGCCCTGCTCACCGGGCTCACCGGGCAGGGTGTGCCCGCCGCTCCTGCGCAGGCCATCTCCCACCTCTCCCCCATCGGCAGCCTGTTCGCCGCCTTCCTCGGCATCAACCCCATCCATCAGCTGCTCGGGGCCCATCTGCTCGCCCGGCCCGGCGTACACGCCGCCTACCTGACCGGGCACAGCTTCTTCCCCAACCTGATCTCGGGACCCTTCGGCCACGGGCTCCGGCTGGCCTTCGTGATGGCGGCGGCCATGTGCTTCCTGGGCGCCGTGTTCTCCTGGCTGCGCGGACCCGGCCGCACGGTGCCGATGCACTCTCTGGCCCGAGAGGCCGAAGAGGGCCTCGCCGAGGTGGGCGATGTGGCCATGGTCGAGGTCGGGGCGGGTTCGGGTTCGCCTGCCATCGAGCCGCAGTCGACGGCCGGCGCCCGCACCTGAACCGGCCGGGCGGAGCCGACCGTCGGGCCCGGGACGGACGGTGACCAGGCACGTGCCGCGAGCGGCCCCCGCCGGCCCCGGCCCATCCCCGGCGAGCCGGGGCTGGGTGCGCCAGGATGGCCCGGTGAGCGGATCTGGGAGCGGACCCACGGGTGGACGCGGTGGCGCCTGAGCACGGCAGCGGCTCACGGTGGTCGATCGGTGACGTGCGGCGCAAGGCGACCGGCGACACCGGCGAGCCCCGCTGGCCCATGGCCCTGGCCGTGCTGGCCACCGGCCTCCTGCGAGCCGCCCTCCCGCCCGAGCTGCGGGCCGGCGACTCGCGGTGGCTCTATCTGGCGGTGATCGCCGGGCTGCTCGGCGTGCTCATCATCGGGGACCCGGGCCGAATCGACCGGGACAAGCGGTGGCTCCGGACGACCACCGTCTCCCTCATCGGGCTGATCTCCCTCGTCAACGGCATCGCCGCCATCAAGCTGGTCGTCGACATCCTCAACGGCGGCCACCACAACGCATCCTGGTTCGGCAACAACGCCCACATCCTGCTGGTGAGCGGCGGCGCCATCTGGCTCACCAACGTCATCGCCTTCGGCCTCTGGTACTGGGACGTCGACAGCGGCGGTGCGGCGGCCCGGGCCCGCGGCCCGGCGGCCCGCCCGGCCTTCGTCTTCCCCGAGATGATCAACGCCCACTACGTGGAGCCCGGTTGGTACCCGAAGTTCGTGGACTACCTCCACCTGTCCTTCACCGCCGCCACCGCCTTCAGCCCCACCGACGTCTCGGCCATCCGACCGTGGGCCAAGTTGATGATGATGGCCGAGGAGGCCATCTCCCTGATCGTGGCCATCCTGGTGGTGGCCCGCGCCGTCAACATCCTCAACTAGGCCGGGGCGCCGGGGTCCGACCCGCACCGAGGAGCGGGATGGTGCGGCCACCCGTCGAGACTGGGGGCCGCGGTGCCCGGCACCCGGCGTCGACGCTACGCCGACCCCAGGGCCCCGGGCGCCATCGCCACCGCCTCCTCGATGCAGCGCTCGGTGTCCTCGAGGGCCCGTTCCCGCCCGAACAGCTCGGTCAACGACACCACCGCGGCCCCCGCCCCCGAAGCGGCCCGCGCCGCCTCGGGGCCCACAGCACCGGCCACGACCACCACCGGCACCCCCGCCGCAGCCCCGTCACGCAGCACCGAACCGACCACCTTGCCCAGCAGCGAGGTGGCATCGAAGGCCCCCTCGCCGGTGACCACGACCTGGCTGGCCCCGAGGGCCTCGTCGAAGCCGACCAGCTCGGTGACCACGTCGTAGCCTGAGCGGAGCCGGCCGCCCAGGACACAGAGTGCGCCGCCCAGGCCGCCGGCGGCCCCGGTCCCGGGCACCGCCCCCACGTCGATGCCGTAGTGGGCCCGGTACCGGCGGGCCAGGTCCTCGAGGCGGGCTTCGAGCTCGACCACCTGGTCCGGGTCCGCCCCCTTCTGCGGGCCGAACCGGGGAGCGGCCTCGACGAAGCCGACCTCGACGTCACAGGCCCCGACCAGTTCGACCCCGCCGAGCCCGCCGGCCGCCTCGACGGCGGCCAGCGCCCCCCACCCGCCATCGGTGGTGGCCGACCCGCCGAGGCCCACCACCACCGTGCCCCGGGGGCCGGGGTCGTCGGCCGACCCGGCGTCAGCCACCGACACCGCCCGGGCCGCCGCCACGATCAGCTGCCCGGTGCCCCGGGTGGAGGCACCCAGCGGATCGTTCCCCGCGGCTCCGCCGGCCAGCAGGAGCCCCGACGCCTGGGCCATCTCCACCACGGCCAGACGGCCGACCTGGAGCCACTCGGCGGACACCGTCCCCCCGAGCGGCCCCTCCACCTCCAGCCCGCGCCGCACCCCACCGAGCGAGTCCAGCGCGTCGAGCAGGCCCTCACCGCCGTCGGC
The DNA here is from genome assembly GCA_963833585.1 of uncultured Acidimicrobiaceae bacterium. Lineage (GTDB taxonomy): Bacteria > Actinomycetota > Acidimicrobiia > Acidimicrobiales > RAAP-2 > Bog-756. The sequence goes on from CAWHYF010000006.1 coordinate 601,741, forward strand.
CAGGGGCACCTGCTTCGTCGCCCAGCCGAGGGCGGAGGCACCGCGGGCCATGGCTCCGGCGGCCTGCCGGGCGGTGGCCGTGCCCCGGAACTTGTCCGGGGCGATGAGCGCTCGCCTCACCTCAGCGGTCCCTCCGGGCCCCGGGGGAGGGCGGGCCCGTCCTCGCGTCCACCGGCTTCACCTCCCTGTCTTACCCCATCGGGGGAGCCTCCCGGACCCCGTCCGGGGTCCGGCGCGGGGCCTCCGGCCGAGGCCCACCACCCGGGGGTGGCGAGTAATCTCCCTGCGGGGGGCCGGCCCGCTCTCCGCCCGCACGCCTCCATGGACCTCCCCAACGACGACACCATCCCGACCGCCCCCGTCTCGTCGGCCGTGCCGCCGTCGGAGGCGGCCCCCTCCGACCCGGCGACCGGACACGCCGGACTGTCCGAAGCCGAGCGGGCGGCGGCCTTCGCTGGCCGGGCCCCGGTCGACCGGGCCGGCCGCCCTCCGGGCCGGCACGGTCCCCGTGCCCAAGAAGTTCGTGTTGTGGGTCATCGTCGGGTTCGCCGTGCTGGGACTGGGCGGGCTGGCCGCCGAGCACTTCGTGGGCAACGCCGGCGTGGCGTCGGTGATCACCACGCCGCTCACCACCCTGGCCGGGACCGGGCCGCCACCCATGCCGACCGCCCCGACCGGACCGCAGGTGGGTGCCTCGCCCACCGCGGTCATCGGCCTCAGGCGCCTGGCCGGATCGGAGGCCCCGGCCATCGACCTGACCGACCAGGGCGGCGCACCGTGGAGCCTGGCCCGGGTCCGAGGAAAGGTGGCGGTGGTCACCTTCATCAACGCGGACTGCACCGACGTCTGCCCGGTGTTGGCCGACGAGATCGCCCAGGCCGACACGGCGTTGGGGGGCCGGTCCTCCTCGGTGGCGTTCGTGGTGGTCAACGCCGACCCCCTGGAGACCTCCCTGGCGGTGACCCCCCCGGCGTTGACCCGGACCGGTCTGGGCGCCCTCCCCAACGCGACGTTCCTGACCGGATCGTTGAAGCACCTGAGCGCGGTCTGGACGGCCTACGGTGTCACCGTGGCCGTCAGCAACACCACCCGCCTGGCGACCCACAACGACGCCATGTACTTCATCGATCCCCGCGGGAGACTGGTTCGACAGGCCACGCCGTTCGCCAACGAGAACGCCCAAGGGATCTACAGTCTGGATGCGGCCACCACCCACACCTTCGCCCTGGGGGTGGCCGCCACCGCCGCCGACCTGCTCCCGAGACGGGCATGACCGACGACGCCCCCCTGACCGAAGGGACCGCCGAGCCACCCCTTCCCCACGATCCGTTCACCCTCGAGGGGATCGTCGCCCAGGAGCCGGTGCGACCGGTCTGGTACCGGCGGGGATGGGTGTTGGCCGCCGCCGCGGTGGTGGTGCTCATCGTGGCGTCGGTCCTGGTCGACCTGCCCACCCACACCACGGCAGCCACCGACACCGCCGACCAGACTGCCATCATGAAGCAGATCAACACCGCGCTGGCCGGCTGCTCCTTTGGGGTGAAGGAGACCTTCACCATCTACCAACAGCAGCGGGCCGGAACGCTCAGCGCCTCCGATCGGTCGCTGACCCCGTCCCTCCTCCGGGACGACCAGTCGGCGTGCTCGTTCACCAGCAGCTCGATCTACGACCTCTCCAACGTCCAGGGCACCGGGACCGCGGCGGGCAAGGACATAGGCCTGGTGGTCGACGTGGCCACCCTCTGGGCCACCTCCGACGCCCTGGCGGCCATCGAGGACATCCAGACCCTCTCCACCGACCCCACCAACGCCAAGGCCCTCAGCGATCTACCCGAACGGGAGTCCAGTCTGACCCAGGGACGGTCCCAGGCCTTCGGTGACGTGCGGGCGGCCGAGCACATCCTCCACGCCCGGCTCCCCCTGCCGGACATGCCCGCCCTCCCCACCCTGGACCTCCCCTCGACCCAGGACTGACGGGCGTCACACCGGAACGGAACTCCGACCCGCGGCCCTCAGGGCGGGGGCGAACCGCCCTCGACGGTGCGACCCCGGATCCGCTCCTGGCGGATCAGCAGGTGCAGCTCCTCGTCCGGGTCCTCCTCGGACTGCAGCCAGCGGACCAGGTTCCAGAAGACCACCGGGATGAAGGCGCACCCCGAGACGAACCACATCACCCCGGTGGTCAGCTGCTGATCGGCGGAGAGGCTGAGCCCGACCCCGGGGTGGTGGGCGTAGGCGTGATACCACGAGGCGTGGGACAGCCCCACCAGGTAGGCCAACACCCAGATGGTCCACATGGACACCGCGGCCAGGGCCACCCGGTGGGGTCGGGACAGCCGGGGTAGCAACGGCGGGGACTCCACCAGCTCCAGCCAGAGGCCCACGCCCACCGGCACCAGCGTCACGACCTCGACCACCACCAGCCACCGGTGGCGGGCCAGGGCATTCACGCTGGGGGGGATCCTCCAGGCCACCGCGCCGGCCAGATACAGAACGGCGAACCCGACACTCCGGAGGATCTCCGGGTGGCGTCGGCGTCCCCGGGCCCATCGGTCCACCACCCGCCGGTCGGCGTCCGCGGCCCGGTCACCGTCGTCGGCGGCGGGCAGGGACCGGGGTGAGGCCACCCCGACCAGCCGCCACGGTGCGCCGATGGCCACCAGCGCCGGGACCACGATCGCCAGGAGGCAGAACTGGACGGCCTCCACGAACTCGTACCGCCGCGCCTCGGACGCCACCGGGGGGACCAGGCAGGCCACCAGGAGTACCCCGGACAGAGCCAGGAGCACCGTACGACCAGTGCGGTCGGGATCGGGTGCGGGTTGCGAGTGGGACCGGTCCGGACCGGTCCCGACACTCACCGGTCGGTGCGCCGCTGGAAGAAGCCCCACAACAGGACGACGAACAGGGTGCCCAGAGGGATGGCGAGGGTGAGGACCTGGGCCCCGATGTAGGTATCTGTGGCGAGACTCACTGGCCGACCACCCTTGCTGTCGCTACGTGGGAACCATGGTACTCAGGCGACCTGTCCACGATCAATCACCGAGTCGGATGGGTCAGATCAGATAGAAGAACACCCAGAACAGGCCGCTGACGACGGCCACGAAACCGAAGAAGTAGGTGCACGACTCGACGTTGGCCCGGAACAGCTGGGCCGAGGGGCCGGCCGAACTGGCCGGGCCGCCGTCCTCGGCGTCGAGTCGCTTGAGCCGGATGCAGAGGGCCAGGTTGGTCTCGAGCCAGTAGACCGCACCGAACAACAGCATCAGGTTCATGACCGCCCACCCGATGAAGCACGAGGCGTAGCCGCTGGAGCCGGGGAAGAAGGGAAGCTGGGTCAGCTGCCAGATCTGGAGGCCGATGGCGATCAGGATGCCCAGCACCGCCACCCAACCACTGACCTCCCAGTCGAGCAGCGAGCCCTTGCGCATGCGCCACTGGCCGTAGATCACCAGCAGGACCGAGGCCAGCACCACCGCGAAGATGGCCCACCCGATGCCGGTCGGAGCGGTGATGTTCTTGGGACGCCAGAGCTGCCCGGAGTTGGCCGACTTCAGATAGAAGTAGGCGAAGGCCAGCGAGGCGAACAGGAAGGTGAACATGCCGATCACCAGCCGTCCGCCGGTCCAGTAGGCGCCCACCGCCGACCTCAGCTCGAACTCCCGCTCCTCGGGGGTCTCGGTGAAAAGGGCTGGCTTCTCGACTGTGTCGGTCACCGCATCGCCTCCACTCATTGGGCCGGGGGTCGGGGATCCTCGGCCACGGCCGCCGGGGAGGAGCCCCCGGCGGCCACCAGCGTCCCGTCACCCAAGTCGGCCACGGGGGGAGGATCCTCCTCGCCGTAGTGGTAGGGGTCACTGAGCACGACCGGAATCCGCTCGAAGTTGTAGTACGGCACCGGGGTCGGCGTCTGCCACTCGAGCCCGAGGGAGTCCCACGGGTTGGCCGCCGCCGGGATCGGCTTGATGAAGATGGACCAGACGAAGTTGGCCACGAAGACCAGGAAGGACGCCCCGAGGATGAACGCGCTGACCGAGGCGAAGTCGTTCAGCGCCTGGAGGTTGCTGGCATATTCGAACACCCGTCGCGGCTGGCCCAGGAGGCCGATCAGGAACATGGGGAAGAAGGTCAGGTTGAAGAAGATGAACATGAGCCAGAAGTGGATCTGGCCGAGCTTCTTGTTCATGGTCTTGCCGGTCATCTTGGGCAGCCAGAAGTAGAGGCCCCCGAAGAAGGCGAAGATCAGGCCGCCCATGATGGTGTAGTGGAAGTGGGCCAGGACGAAGAAGCTCCCGTGCACCGTCACGTTGACCGGGACGTCGGAGAGGAACACCCCGGTGACCCCTCCGATGAGGAAGTTGAAGAACACGGCGAGGCAGAAGAGCATCGGCACCTCGAACCGGATCTTGGCCTTGTACAGGGTCCCCATCCCGACCAGGAAGATGAATCCGGTGGGGATGGAGATCAGCTCGGTGGTCAGCATGAACAGCGGCCGCATGTCCGGGTTGATCCCACTCTGGAACAGGTGGTGCTGCCAGACGAAGAACGACAGCAACGCCACCCCCACCATGCCGGCCGCAGCCACCTTGTAGGCGAACAGCGGCTTTCGGGTGAACACCGGTAACAGCTCGGCCACGATCCCGAAGCCGGGCAGGGCCATGATGTACACCTCGGGGTGGCCGAAGAACCAGAAGAGGTTCTGCCACAGGAACGAACTGCCCCCGTGCTCGGTGACGTAGAACCCCGTCTGGGCCACGTGGTCGAGGATGCCGAACAGGCCCGCCGCCACCAGGGTGGGGGTGGCCAGGGTCAACAGGGCACAGGTGGCCAGGATGGACCACACGAAGATGGGGATCCGGCTCCAAGTCATGCCCGGGGCCCGGTAGTTGATGATGGTGACCGCCAGGTTGAAGCCGGCAGTGATCATGCCCAGCCCGATCACTGCGAACCCGATCAGGTAGGACATCATGGCTACGCCGGCCTGGGTCTGGAGCGGGGCGTACCCGGTCCAGCCGGTGGGGAACCCGCCATAGAACAGGGCGGAGAGGATCACCAGGTAGCCCGCGGTGAACACCCAGAAGCTGAAGGCCTCGACCCGGGGGAAGGCGGTGCGCCGGGACCCGATCATGAGCGGTATCAGCCAGTTGCCCAGGGGTCCGACGATGACGGAGGTGGCCATCATCATCATCACCGTGCCGTGTTCGCTGACCACCGAGATGTAGGTACCCGGGCCGAACACGTGGCTGGTCGGCGAGAGGAGTTCGGTCCGGATGGCCATGGCCAGCAGGCCCCCGGTGAACAGGAAGCCCAGGACCCCGATCACGTACTGCAGCCCCACCACCTTGTGGTCGGCGGTGTACCGGAAATACCGGCTCCAACTCGTCGACTCGTAGTCGGGGCGGGGCTCCATGCCCACCATCTTGGCCAGCGGGTAGTTGAGGGCTCCGATGCCGAGCAGCCAGCCCAGCACCCCGGCCAGCAGCCCGGCGGTGACCGGCACGGCGTTCACTCCCGCCGACTGCACGTTGTCGTAGCCGCTGGTCATCCAGTTGCCCAGCCAGTGCCCGAGCAGGTAGCCCCCCACGGCCAGGACGGCCGCCGTACCCAGGTGCTGGCTGAACCAGCCGGGGCGGGACGGCAGGCCCTGGAACCCGCCCAGGACCGGCGGGGTGGGGTCGGGATAGACGACTTCGGATTCGCGCTCGGCGGCAAGGGTCATCGCAGGACCATCAACTTTCTCGTCAGCCGTTCGTAGAGGACTTGCCGGGGGTGGCGCCGTAGAGCTCCGAGTTGCTGTAGGGGTCCACGTTGTCGGGGTAGTACCCGCCGTCGGCACCGTTGGCGTCGGGCACATAGGTGAGCGAATAGGCCGGGAGGAGCTTGGTGTTCGACGCCGTCAGCTTCTCGGTGTCGGTGGCCCACGTTTCGAAGTCGCTCTTGGACACGACCCTGCCGTAGTTGAACATGGCCCCGTGCCAGATCCCGCAGAGCTCGTTGCACCGGACGGTCACGCTGCCGGTCTCCCGGGTCTCGGTGAAGGCCACGTTGTCCTGTTGGGGGTTGGCGTCGGCCTTGACGCTCAACTGGTAGGCCCAGAAACTGTGGATCACGTCGAGTGAGGTCACATGGAACTCGATGGTGGTGTCCACCGGCAGTACCAGCTGGGAGGTCTCGAACCCGCCGAAGGTCGGGTAGCGGTAGGTGAACTTCCACTGCTGGCCGATGACCTGCACCGGCAGGATGTGGGCCGAGGTGGGGGACCAGATGGGATTGGGACCCTCCCCGCCGCCGGAGCCATTGCCGGTGATCAGCCGCACGGTGCCGAATGTGAACAGGCCCAGTCACGATGACGGTGGTGGTGATGATCCAGCCGACCTGGACGCCCAGGTGGGTGCGGGCCTCGGGGCCGCCGGCCGGCTCGGGGACCCCTTGCCTGGACGAACGCCAGATGATGATGCGAGTAGGCCATGTAGGTCCAGACCCCGACCAGCACCGGGAGGGCGATCAGGAAGAGGACGTTGAAGTCGAACTGGTTGTCCGAGGCGCTGTCGGTCATGGTCCCCGGGGGCACGTGCGGCCCGACCAGGGTGTAGAAGAGCACGTCGAGGACGGCCGACAGGACCAGCCAGACGATGAAGATCCGCCTGATGTGGTGGCCCGGCTGTCGGGCCGCCGGGGACGCGTCCTCTGCGGCGTCCGGCCGGGCGCTGGTCTCGCTCACGCCACGACGTCCAGGAAGCCGCCCATATAGCCGAGGGTGCTCATGGGCCCACCGTTACCGAACAAGTACCCACCTCCGCAGGGGACGAAGCACTGCCAGTTGTAACTGCCCGGTCCTGGCGTGACGAACGAGAACTTCATGGTGTTGTGGTCGAATTTGGTGGAACAGGGGGCCGCCCCGCAGGTGTTGGTGGCGTTGGGGTCCACGCCGACCAAGGGAACGCTCAGATTGAGGGCGGGCACCGTGAAGGTGTGCCCCACTCCATCGTTGCTGTAGGAGTTGTAGGTCGAGAACGGCTTGCCGTTGTAGGTGGCCTGTCCTCCGAGGGTGCCCTGCACCCGTCCCCAGTTCTGGTTGCGAAGCGGGCTTCCCGAGTCGTACTGGTCGAGGGTCACGTTGATCCGGGTGTGGGCGGGCAACTGCCAGACGGTCGAGTGGATCCACTGACCTTGTTGGTTCTGCACCAGGTATGAGACCCAGACGGGCTGGAACCCGAAGCCGATGGCCGGCACCGTCTGCACGGTCATGTCGATCGGAGCCCCGGGCGAGGCGGCGGTGAAAACCACGGTGGAGGGCTGGGGCAGGAGGAATCCGACCACACCCCACACGGCGAAACCGATCACCACGATGAGGAGCCCCAGGACCACTGAAAGCCGTCCACCGAATGACATGTCCTACTCCCTCACCACGTGGGCGGACGGGATCGTCGCAACGGACGGGCCCACTCCCCAGAAGACCAGAGGCTTGTGCGTTCGATAAGAGTTTCGTAACAATGCCGTAAGACATTGGTGACAGTAGGACCATCGACACCCCAGGTCAAGCACTCGGGCGCAACACCTCTGGTCAGCTGGTGGCGGCCGGAAACGCGTCGCCGGTCCGGCCCGTGCCGTCGGGTCCAGCCGGACCCCTTCGGCGGGGCGGCGCCGGTCACAGACGGTCGGCCTCGGCCCGCCCCGGCCGGAGGTCGGCCGCGGTCGGGGTGGGGCCCCGGTGGGAGAGCCGCTCCAGGACGGCGGAGAGGGAGCCTTCCTGATCCACGGCCCGCTTGATGATGACCACCAGGGCCGGCACCGCCCAGAAGTCCCCGCAGACCCAGAGGATGGCCGCCCCGATCTGCTGGTCGGCGAAGGGGGACAGGGTGACCCCCGGGAGGTGGCCGTAGACCGGGTACCAGCTGTGGGAGGAGAAGATGCTGAGGGCCATGGCCAGGACGAACATCACCACGTTGGTGCCGATGACCGCCCCCGCCTGCCAGAGAGGGCTGGCCTTCAGCCGGAACGGGTGGGAGGGGATGATCTGGAGCCAGAACAGCACCCCAGTCACAAAGAAGCTCCCGTGCATCAGCCAGATGTGGACGGCCTGACTGTTCTCCGACTCGTCGAAGAGGGCCGGGAAATGCCAGATCACCATGACCAGGTTGAACGACAGCAGGGCGAACCACGGGCTCACCACCACCCGACCCACCGACCGGAGAGCCCGGGACCACGGTCCGAGCATCACGAAGCGGCCCACCTTCCGGCGGGCGGCCACCGGCAGGGCGAAGAGCAGCGGGATCCAGGGTGCGCCGAAGACGATCAGGATCGGGGCGTAGAACGCGATGAGCAGGTGCTCGAGCATGTGGACGAAGAAGTAGTCGCTGGCCCAGTAGTCGATCGGCGAGTCGACGGCGAGCGCGAGCACCGCCAGGCCGCCGTAGAAGGCAAGGGAATGGAGGCGCCGCTTTCGGGTCCGGCCGGGATCGGAACGACCACGGAGCCGGGCCAATCCCACCTCGTGGGCCACCACCAGCACCGCCACCGCCACGAGGAACGGGTCGAACGACCAGTGCTGGGTGATGTAGTCCACGGTCCCACTCCTCTACCCGGCACCCGCCCGCCCGACGGCCGTTCGCCCCCTGACCGGACCCACGGTAGCCCCCGCTGGCGCGACGATCGTGGGTCAGCCCGACGATCCGTACTGGATGTCCACCCGCAGTTTCTGGACCCGTCCCCACCCCAGAGTGCCCAGGCTGTAGACCGAGAGGACCGAGTTCGCCGGCACCAGGGCGTCGAAGCCCCCGCCGGGGGTGCCGGTCACCGACGTGGTGCCGGGCGGCGGTGCCGCCAGGCGCTCCCACTGCGGCGCCCCCGTCGGGCTGACCACCGACGCGGTGGTCGGGCTCCCGCCTCCGGTCAGGGTGACGACGAAGCCGCCGGCCCCGGTGATCCCGGTCGACGCCAGCGCGGCGCCGTCGAGCGGGAGGCCGGACGAGACCGTCCACGTCCGCAGGTTGTTGGTGCTCCACACGCCGAACAGCCGGGCGCCGACGCCGCTACCCGCACTGACCAGAGCGGCGATTCCGGCCGCGGTCTGGGCGAGGCGGATCACCTCGGTGGGCCCACCCACCACTCCGGGAATGCCCGGCCCGGCGAACACCCACCCGGTGGAGGACGGGGCGAACACACCCGCCTGCCCGCCGCCTGCGCACGAGGCTCCCACCAGCGGGCTCCCGGCGGCATCGAAGGTCACCGCGGTGAGGGCGGCCAGGTGACAGGCGGCCAGGGTCGGCACCCGCGCCAGCGAGGTTGCGGTGGTCGCCGGCTTCCAGCTGGAGAGGTCCCCGGTCGTGGCCACCACGGCACCACCCCTGGTGCGTAGCAGGGCCAGCGACCCGGCCGGCGCCTCGATCAGGGCGTCCGGGGCCCAGGCCAGTCCGGCCGGCAGGACTCCGGGGGACCAGCTCGCCCCCTGGTCGGAACTCCGTGCCAGCGGGGAGAAGCGGAGGTCCTGGGAGGGCTCGAAGCCGGCCAACACCGAGGATGGGCCGGCGGCGACGACCAGCCCGCCGTTGCTGGCCACGCCGGGAGGGGTGGCCAGCTCCCATCGTGACCCGGTCAACGCCAGCAGCTCCCAGAACGTGTTGAGAGGATCGTCCAGGTGCCCCATGGGCAGGGTGGCCCAGATGGTGTTCCCCGTCTGCGTGGAGCTGGCCAGGGGAATCCCCGGCCCCACCGTGGCCTCCCCGGCCCCGGTCGAAGGTCCCGAGCACCCGGTCAGCAGACCGGCCGCCAGGGCCAGGGCGCCGAGCGGGGCCAGCAGACGAGGGGGAGACGCTCGGACCGCGACGCGGCGGGACCACGGGCGTCGGAGCCGCCCCGGTGGTCGGCTCACCTCCGGGAGACCTGCCGGACTTGGGCAGTCAACAGGGCCGAGAACGAGGACTCGCCCGCCGAGCTCCCGTTCCCGGGGTCCGAGTTGAGGATCTCGCGGGTGTGACCCGCCGAATCGATCAGGTACACGATGTCGCTGTGGGCGATCATGGCCCCGGCCGGCGTGACCTCGGTCTGGACTCCGTAGTTGTTCCACACCTGATGCAACTGGTCGAGCGATCCGGTCAGGAAGGTCCAGTTGGCCAGGTGGTCGAGCCCCTCCTGCCGGTCGAAGGCCGCAGTCAGCGCCGTGGTGGTGTACAGAGGGTTGTTGACCACGGCCACCAACGCCACACGGTCGGCGGCGGTTCCGAGCATGTGGTCGGCCAGCCGCAGCTCCTGGGCGATGAGTGGGCAGTCCGAGGTGCACACCGGGTCGAGGAAGGTGAGGACCACGGTCCGGCCGGCGAAGGACGACGAGGGAGACGGGGCGGCCGTGCTGGTCGGTGAGGGTGAAGGGGGCGGCGGGCACGTCGACCATGTCGGGGGTCCCGTTGGCTGCCTCGGTGAGGATGGGGTCTGCGGTGCGGTCGGCGGCGGCCAGGGCCATGGGGGCCGCCCCGGTCAGGAGAATCCCCACCGCCCCGACGGCGAACAGTGATCGCAGCAGGTAGTTGGGATTCAGGCGGCCCAGCCGGTCGGCCCGACCCGTCGGTGCCGTCGGTGCCGTCGGTGCCGGTTCGGCGACGCCTGGCTCGGCCACCCCGGAGACCCCGGCCCCCGTCGGGACCACCGCCGGAGCGCCACCCGCTTCCCGAGCGGGAGGTCGGACGGTGGCCAGGTACCCACCCGAGAACAGGAGGACGATGGGGATCATGGAGTTGGGGTCGGTGCCGACCCCGCCGAAGAACCCGAAGTCCTGGACCAACACCCAAACCACCAGGCACAGGGCCGCTCCCACGAACACCCCGGTCCGGACCACCCGGAGGTTGTTGCTGAGGAAGGAGGCGCCCACCCCGATCAACGCCGCCACGACGGCGAAGTTGACCAACCAGCCGTGCCCGGCCTGGAAGGAGCCGAACCACCGAACCCACGATGCGGTCACCGACGGCTGGGACACCTGGGACATCTGCCGGATCATCCCGGTCAGGGTCCCTGCCGTGGCCGACGGTTGGGCCTGGCCCGACCAGAAGCCGCGCCCGGGCCATGCCTGCAAGACGCCCATCCCCACGAAGAACACGCCCATTCCCCGGAGCAGGACCCGGCCGGACCGGGGCGTCTCCCACCATCGGTCGGGCAGGGCCACCAGCAATCCGGCCACCAGGTAGAACAGCGCCGCCCCCGGCGACCCGAAGAGCCAACTGCTGCCGTGACCGAAGACCCCACCGAATGCTTCCCCGAACACCCAGACCACCAGGCCCCAACCGGCGCTGATCAGGCCCGCCGTGCGGGACCAGTAGCCCCGGGGGGCCACCAGCAGGAACGCCCCGATTCCCACCTGGATCCACACCGTGGCCGCGGCGGCGGTCACCGGGTGGTCCGACCAGACGGTGGTTCCCAGGTTGACCACGTGCTGGACCCACCCGGGCGAGGATCCAGCCGCCGGGGTGACCACCGAAGGGGGCAGGCCGAGGGGCATGGCCCCCTGGATCTGGAGGAGGCCGTCGAACAGCCAGAGCAGTCCGAAGGCGATGCGGAACAGCCGGCGGGCCGGGGGTTCGGGGTAGGGCCACGGGCCGGGTACCGGGTGGTCCAGCGTGCCGGCGGCCACCGCCCGCCGGTACTGCAGGGTGCGGGCGAGGTTCCAGGCCAGGGCCAGGACCACCCCGAGGACGATCAGGATGAGGAGCTGGTGGTCGAGGGCGTTTCGGAAGGCCGCGGCAATGGTCGGATTGTCGGTCTGGAGTCCGTGCCCCATTCCTGGCATGTCGTCACCACTCCCTGCGGGACCCGACCGCGGCGCGGGATTCGGGATGTCCTGTTGCCGGGACCCTCGGGTCCAGACGGACCGATTGTAGGTCCGGTCCCCCGGGGGCTCACCGCGGCCCGGACGCCGACGACGATGGGTCGGTGCCGGTCTCGGGCGGACGACGGACGGGGGCGGCGGAGGCCTCGGACTCCGCCGCGGCCATGGCCCGACGGTGGTCCTGCCAGTTCTTCAGCATCTGGACGTGCTCAGGCGCCACCACTTTCGGCTGGGACCCGTCCCGCTTCCGCCGTCGGTTCTGGTGGAGGGTCGTCCACCACATGTAGACGGCGAAGGCGGCGAAGATCGGCCACTCGAAGACGTAGGCCCAACTGAGCTCGTTGCCCCCGAGGGCCCGGCGCACCTCGAACCAGAATGCCGACAGGCACAGCACCACCACGGCCACCAGGGTGAGGTGGAGCTTCACCGCCTCCGAACCGGTCAGGCGGCCGCCCTTCGCCGCCGTGTCGTCCGGCTCGGGTTGGTCCACCCGAACCACCCTACCGGCGCACCGGCACACCGTCGTGGGGCTGCTGCGGGAGGTGGCGGGAGGGAGGTGGCAGCCCGACTCAGGTGACGGTGAAGGGCGTCGGGGGGGAGGCGCTCCCCCCGGCGGTCAGAACCGTGACCGGTCCGGTGGCGGCTCGGGCGGGCACGACCACCACGATGCCGGTGGCCGTGTCGGAGAGCACGCTGGCCCGCTTGCCGTGGAAGGTCACCTTCCTGACCGCGGCCAGTCCGGTCCCGGTCAGGGTCACCAGCCCACCCGCCGCGCCGGACGTGGGGGCCATGGAGGTCAGCTCCGGCACCGGGCGGAAGGACTGGGTGCTGGTGGCGGTGCCCCCCGGGGTCTGCACCGAGAGGGGTCCGGGCGCGGCCTCGGTCGGCACGACCACCACCGCCGCCGACACGGCGTCCGAGACCACGACGGCCGGGATCCCGTTGAAGGCCACCCGGGTGGCCCCGGACAGGTTGGTGCCGGTGATGGTCACCTCCTGGCCGGCCGCCGCCGCCGAGGTGAACTTCTTGATGATCGGGGCGGCCACGGTGAAGGTCTGGGCACTGGTGGCCGTCCCCGACGGGGTGGTCACCGATACCGTGCCACCGCTCACCCCGCCCGGCACCACCGCCACGATGGCCTCCGGGCTGTCACTCACCACACTGGCCGTCACCCCACCGAAGGCCACCCGGAGGGCCCCGGACAGGTTGGTGCCGGCGACGGTCACCGACGAGCCCACCGCCCCCGAGGGGGGGTTGACCGAGGTGACCGTCGGCAGGAACCGGTCGACCGCTTCGGACTGGACGCAGCCACCCGCTCCCCCGTTGGCCAGGTTGGACCAGAGTCCCTGTACCGCCACCGTCCCGGTGGCCAGGGCCAGGTCGTAGGCAGCTCCGGGGGCCGGTGCGGCGATGTAGGCGCACAGATCGGCGATCTCCGAACCACCGCTGTCGGCCCAACCCCCCGGCGGAGTGGCCTCGGGGAATTGATCGGTGAGGGTCTCGGCGTACTCGTGGCTGGCGGATTCGGTGGCACCGTCGAGCACACCGGGGTTGTTGACCGAGCCGGCACCGCACGAGGGCCCGGCGTCGGGCACGTAGGGCATGTTGGTGAAGGCCACGACGGGCCCGGTCACCGCGCCGCCGCCGTCGATGGTCGGATCGTGGGTGTCGTCGTGGTAGGCGCAGTACCCGGTCCTCGGATCGTTCCACCCGTCGGCGTTGCTGCCGGTGGGCGAGGCGATCACGTACTGGGTATCGCGGTTGGCCGCCTGGGTGGTGTTGCCGAAGTGGGTGGCGGCGGCCTCGGCCTCCAGGGCCAACTGGTGGCCCGAGGCGCCGGCGTCGGCCGCCGCGGTGGCCACGGCCGAACTGTCGTACCAGACCCCGGCCAGCACGTCGCCGGTCGGATAGGGGATGGCCTCGGCGGCGGACCCGCATGAGGTGGCACCGACGGCTACCCCGTCGCAGTACTGGGTCACGGTGCCACTCCACTGCTCCCCGGCAGTACCGAGGCCGCTGTAGAGGATCTGGAGGGCGCCGGCCTCACTGTCGGCGTCGTGGGCGAAGGTGACTCGGCCCGAGACCCCGGTCCCCTCGGTTCCCCATTGGCTGCCCAGGAAGACCAGGTACACCCGGGGTTGGCCGGTGGTCACACCCGCCCCGTCGAGGCCGCCGGCGGTGAGTCCGCCCCCGTAGGCGAGGAGCCGGTTGCCGGCCTGGGCCGCGCCCGGGGTCTCCTGCGGCGCGGCGAACCGGGCGACGGGTCCGACCGGCGACTCGATGCGGGGCACGGCCCCGTGACGGAATCCGTGGTGGTCGCCGGTGGGGTCGGTGAGGCCGAGACCGGCCGGGGTGGACGCGGCCGACCGGATGGCGTGGGGGGTCGACGCTCCGGTGCGGGTCGGGAGGGCGGTCACCCCGGTCAACGAGACGGCGACCACGGCGAGCACCGCCCCCAGCCCCCGGACCGTCCGCAGATGGTGCTGCGGCCGTGCCCCGCTCCACCGCCTGCGGTCACGTCCGTCCATGTCGCCCCCTGATGGTCCTCGCTCCGCCCGCACGGCGTCTCCGGCCAGAAGGCCACCACCGCCACGGGTTCCCCGCCGATCGAGCACGACCTCGAACGGTGTCCCTGATCGGCCGAAACAGTAGCCGAGGACCTGCTCCGGTGCCCAGGACCGGCCACCGGGTGGCGCCGGGCCTGGCCGGGCGGGTCGTCGACCGTCGTCGACCTACTCGCCGAACAACAGCCCGTAGTTGGCGCCCCGGCGCAGGTGGTGACCGCCGTCGACCGGGAGGTTGACCCCGCTGATCCAGGCCGACTCCGGGCCGGCCAGGAACCGCACGGCGGCGGCGATGTCCTCGACAGCCCCCAGCCGCCGGATGGGCATCTCGGCCAGGTAGTCGTCGAGGAGCGGTCCGCCCGCGGTGATCGGCGCCATCAGCTCGTCGTCCACGATGCCCGGCTGCACCGAGTTGACCCGGACCCCGGTGGCCCCCAGCTCCTCGGCGGCGTAGGCGCACAGGGTGTCGATGCCGGCCTTGGCCGAGCCGTAGGCCCACAGGTACCGGTGGGGGAAGCCGCCCGCCCCCGAGGACATGCCGACGATCGACCCACCCGGTGCCTCTCCGCCATCCACTCCGGCGCCCGCCCCGGCGGCCATCACCGGGGCGGCGTGCTTGATGGAGAGGAAGGTTCCGATGAGGTTGACGTCCACCGTGGCCCTCACCTGGTCCAGCTGGGCGCTGATGATCGGGCCCATGTGCAGGGAGCCGCCGGCGTTGGCGAAGAGGATGTCGAGCCGGCCGCGCTCGGATGCCGCCCGGGCCACCGCCTCGGCCACCTGCTCCTCGACCGTAACGTCGGCCACCACGTACCGGGCGCTCCCCCCGGCGGTGATCGTCCCGGCCGCCTCCGCCGCCACCTGCTCCAGCTGGGTCACCGCCGCGGCCAGCTTGTCCTCCGTCCGGCCGCAGATGGTCACCTGGGCGCCGTCCCGGACCAGTCTGGTGGCCGTGCCCAGTCCGATGCCGCTGCCTCCGCCGGTGACCAGTGCGGCGTATCCGACGATGCCCTGCGGGTTCGGTGCACTGCTCACTGGTCTGGTCCTCCGGCTCGTTCGGGGCACCCGGTGCCCGGCCCGGGATCGGGACGTGCTACAGAGTGTCGGTTCGACGCAGCATGTTACGGGACCGTCCGACCCCCGGACCGGGCCGGCCCCCACGAGACGAGGTGCCCGTGAGCGACCGTCAGTTCAACCTGGCCGACTTGTTCGAAGTGGTGGTGGACACCGTCCCCGACCGGCTGGCCCTGGTGGCGGGTCCGGACCGCCTGACCTACCGCCGGCTCGACGAGCGGGCCAACCGCTTCGGCCACTACCTCGCCGACCGGGGGGTCGCCGCCGGATCCCACGTGGGGATCCTGGCCTACAACCGGGCCGAGTGGGTCGAGGCGATGATCGGCTGCTACAAGGCACGGGCCGTGCCGGTCAACCTCAACTACCGCTACGTCGCCGCGGAGCTGCGCTACGTCATCGACAACGCCGATCTCGAGGTCCTGGTGTTCGAGCGGAATCTGGCTCCCCTGGTGGCCGAGGCCCTGGACGGTACGGACCCGTCCGCTCGCCCGCATCTGATCATGGTCGAGGACGGGTCCGGCCTGCCCCCGTCCGGGCTCGCCTGGACCGCCTACGAGTCGGCACTGGACTCCTCCTCGCCCGGGCGCGACTTCGGGCCGCGGTCCCCGGACGACGTCTACATCCTCTACACCGGCGGCACCACCGGGATGCCCAAAGGGGTCCTGTGGCGCCAGGAGGACATCTTCTTCGCCGCCATGGGAGGGGGCGGCTGGGGGGCCGAGCCCATTACCCACCCGGACCAGCTGGCCGGTCGGCTCAATCCCGACGACGCGGCCCGGGTGGTGATGCTGGTCGTGGCACCCCTCATGCACGGCAACGCCCAGTGGGTGATGTGGAACGGATTCATGATGGCCGGTACCGCCGTCCTCTACACCGGGCATCGCTACGACCCGGACGCGCTGTGGCGGCTCATCGGGGACGAGGGCGTGGTCTCGGTGGGCCTGGTTGGCGACGCCATGGCCCGGCCCCTGGCCGACGCCTTGGCCGGCGCCGCCCCCGGCACGTACGACACCTCCACGCTGGCGGTGGTGGGATCGGGTGGGGCCATGCTGTCCGGGACGGTCAAGGAGGAGCTCCGGCAACTGCTGCCCGACATCGTGGTCTTGGACAGCTTCGGCTCCAGTGAGAGCGGCGCCCACGGTTCCGTGCCGGACGGCGCCAGCGGCCCACGGTTCACCATGAACGCCCAGACCTCGGTGCTCGACGACGGTCTCGTCCCCCTCACCCCCGGCGACGGCCGGGTCGGGCACCTGGCCCGGGCCGGCCGCATCCCGATCGGCTACTACAAGGACCCGGCCAAGACCCAAGCCACCTTTCCGGTGGACGGCCGGGGCGTGCGGTGGTCGATCCCCGGCGACCTGGCGTCGGTCGAACCAGACGGCACCATCGTGGTCCACGGGAGGGGCTCGGCCTCCATCAATTCCGGAGGCGAGAAGATCTTCCCCGAGGAGGTGGAGGCGGCGGTCAAGACCCACCCGGAGGTCTTCGACGCCATCGTGGTCGGCCTTCCCGACGAGCGGTTCGGCCAACGGGTGGCCGTCGCCCTCCAGCCCCGCCGTCCGGGGGCCGCCCCCACCCTGGACGAGCTCCGGGACCACTGCCGGACCCACATCGCCGGCTTCAAGCTCCCCCGGCAGCTGCTGATTGTGGACGCCATCCCCCTGACGGCGTCGGGCAAGCCCGATGCCAAGGTGGCGAAGACACTGTTCTGAGCAGCGTCCGGTCTGAGCAGCGTCCGGTCTGAGCAGCGTCCGGTCGGATGTTCAGGCCGGGCCTCGGCGCCGTCCGGTCCCGATCTGGGGACACGCGGTCACGGAGGTCGGCGTTCCCGGTCCGGACCACGCAGGGCGGTCGGGACCGAGTCAGGCCGGGACCGAACTCCGGGCCTCCACGACGGCGGTGACGCACTCCACGACGCGATCGGCGGCCTCGGCCAGGGCCCGATCGTCGACCTCCACCGTTCGGTCCGCTCCGGCATCGGGCCACCTGCCCAGCACCCGGGCCGGGACCGGACGGGACGGCGACCGGAGCGATGCCACCAGCGCCAGGTAGGCCAACTCGTCCCTCCAGGAGTCGGAGGGGCAGCCTCCGGACACCGACACCAGGGCCATCGGCGTGGGTCCCTCGCTCGTGGCCCCGGTCCCCGGTTCCGTGAGCGGCACCCGCAACTCGGCGCGTCCCCGCAGACGCACGGTGCCGATGGCCGGGAAGGTCCACTGGTCGTCGGCTCCGCCGAACTGGAGCCTCCGATCAACGAGCGACCAGTCCAACCAGGTCCACAGTGCAGAGGCCCATCCCACCGCCTCAGCCATCACCACGGCCCGCGCCCCGGGGGCCAGGCCGGCCATCCACGGCTCCCAGTGGAAACTGCGCCACCCGGTCTGTTCCCAACGGGAGACGGCGTCCGCCGTCACCGGGCCCACGGCATCGAGCGGGGTGGGGAACCGGCCGAGCGCACAGGCCTCCACCACGGCCAAGCCGAGGGACCGGCGCACGAAGGCGGGCCGCCAGCTGAAGGGCTCCTCGGGGGCACCCAGGGACTCGGGCCGCACCCGGGACTGGCGGAGCACGGGCAGGCTGATCACCACCGGGTCGTTGGCCGCCAACGGTGCCACCAGGGGCCCGAGCCGATCGACCAGCCGGTCTCGCAGGTCGGCCCGCGCCGCCCCGTCGACCGAAGCCGAGGCCGGGGCCACGAGCGCTCGGGTTCGGTCCTGCACCAGTGTCATCGTCTACCTCTGCCGTCGTCCTCGTCCCCGTCCCCGTCTTCATCCGGGTCCGGATCGGCGCGGTCCACCCACCGGCGGCCGATGTCGCAGTCGGGCAGGATCGAACACACTCCGCACAGCGGGTTGGCCGTGCGCCTCGGCTCGGCCCCGGCGGCCAGGTCGCGGAGCAGGCGGGCCCCCGCCAGGGTCCGCCGGGCCGCCCCCACCAACAGCTCGTCGGTCACCGGGTCGACGTCGAGCTCGCCGGTCCTGGTGTAGTAGGTCGCCACCACGAAGGGCGGGGCCGGGCTCCTCAGCGCCTCGAGTAGGGCGTAGAAGTGGAGGTCGGCCCGGTGCTCGACCCGACGGGTCCCCGCCTTCACCTCGACGATGGCCACCGAGGCCTGGTCGCCGGCCGGACGGCCGATGGCCAGGTCTACCCGCGCCGACAGCTCGACCGCTCCGCCGGCCAGGCGGACCCGCACGGCCTCCTGGGTGCGCGGCAGCCAGGTCGGATCCAACGCCGGCCACCGACGACGCAGGCCCTCGGCCTGGCGTTCGACCTCGGCCCGCAGGCCGTCGCGATCGGCGGGGGACAGCCGCTCCACCCATGAGTGGAGGTCGGCCTGGTGCTCGTCCACGGCGAGGGCGGCCATCCCGTCGCCCATCGGGTCGCCGATGGAGCCCACCGTCACCAGTTGCCGGAAGAGCACGTCGATGAGAGCCCCGCAGGCCAGGGCGGTGGAGTAGGGGCGTTCGCCGAACTCGGTCGCCACGTAGTGGGCCTCGCAGGCCAGCACCCGGGTCAGTCGGTCCTTGGTCACCACCAGGCGGCGCGGAGGCCGATCTCCCCCCGGTGCGGTCCGCGTCTGGTACGGCGCGGCGGCGGATCGGTCGTCCGTCAGGCCGGCCTCCAGGCCGTCCCGCAGTCGCTGGACCAGCTCGGCCCTCGCCCTGGGCCGGGGCCGGCCGGTGATCCGCAGCCGCTCGAGGAGGGCGTCACCCGACAGTGGCTCCCAACTGGCCTGGTGGTGACGGTGCTCCACAGCCCTTCCTCGTGGTCGTGCCAGCGGGGCTCGGCGGCCCCTCGCGCCGGGGACCGGTGCCCCCGATGATCCTGACGCCTCCCTCGGGCGCTCGACATCCACTACCAGCATGACCCCACTGTGCACGACGGGTGTCACAGCGGACCCGGGCCGGCTCGCCGGTAGCCTCTAGGCGATGATCCCCCCGGCCACCGACACCTCGTTCGCCGTCGTCTTCACCCTTTTCGTGGTGGCCACCGTGGTGCTCCTGGTGCTGGTCATCCGGTTCATCCTGCAACGGGCCGCCGCGTCCCGCGCCCAGTGGCTGGCCGACCAGCAGCTCGGCGACGAGGAGGAGGACCGCGGACCGCAGATCGCACTGGTGTTGGGTGGCGGTGGGACCCGGGGGGCCGTGCAGATCGGGATGCTCCAGGTCCTCACCGAGCACGGGTTCGTCCCCGACCGCATCTACGGCTCGTCGGTGGGGGCGGTGAACGGGGCGGCCTTCGCCGGGGACCCCACCCGCCGGGGGGTCGAACGGATGACCGAGATCTGGCGGAGCCTGACCCGGGACGTGGTCTACCCCCAGAGCCGTCTCCACGGGCCATGGCTCTACTTCCAGCAGCGCGACTCCGTGTACGTCAACTCCGGGCTGCGCAAGGTCATCGAAGACGGGATCGAGTACGAACGGCTGGAGGAGGCCGTCATCCCCGTCGAGCTGGTGGCCACCTCGCTGACCGACGGGCGCGAGCGCTGGTTCACCTACGGCCCGGCCACGGAGGCGGTGCTGGCCTCGTCGGCCGTCCCGGCCATCTTCCCGCCGGTCGAGATCGACGGCGAGCGCTTCATCGACGGGGGGGTGGTCAACAATGTGCCGATCCGCCGGGCCGTCGACGCCGGGGCCACCCGGATCGTGGTCCTCTTGTGCGCCACGCCGGCCTACACCCCGGTGACGCCGCGGCGGCCGGTCGAGGCCATGCTCAACGCCCTGATGATCTCCATTCACGCCCGGTTCGCCAGGGACCTGGCCCAACTGCCCCCGGGAGTAGAGGTCATCGTCTGCAGTGGCAGCGAGACCGCCGCCCGCGATTTCGACGATTTCTCCACCACCGAGGCCTTGATCGCCCAGGGCCGGGAGGAGGCCGCAGAGATTGTCCGACGCTACGGACTCGGCCGACCGACGGCGGTGGGCGCCACGGACACCGGGTTCACGTCACCCGTCCCGGCGACCGAATCCGCCGCGTGGGAGGAGTCCACCGAGAGCGAGCCCAGCCCTTCCGCCGAGGTCGTCGGGACGGGCCCGGGACCCGGAGCCGTCCCCGGAGACGGGGTGGCGGTCGGCGCCGAACCCACCACCGGCGGACCGTCGACCCAGCCCGAGCCGGGCACGTAGCGGCGGACGATCCGGGCCGGTACGCCGGCGATCACACAGTGGTCGGGGAAGGTTCCCCGCACCACCGCCCCCGCCCCGACCACGACGTTCCTCCCCAGGCGGCTCCCGGGCAGGACTACCACACCGGTCCCCAACCAGCTGCCGGCGCCGATCCGGACGGGGTCGTCGGAGGGCCACTGGACGTGGACCACCTTGTCGGTGTCCTCGTAGCCGTGGTTCTGGTCGGTGACATAGACGTAGGGCCCAGTGTGGACGTCGTCGCCGATGTCGATCTCGAAGTGGCCCACGATGTGACTGCCCCGACCGATCATGCACCGGTCACCGACACGCACCACCGGATCGGTGACCATGGCTTGGCCCGGTACCATCCCGGCCGAGATGCTCACATGGGGACCGATCAGGGTGTCCTGGCCGATGTGGATCCACCGCTCGCCGAATACGGCGCCGGTGGGGAAGGCCAGACAACTGCCTCGGCCGAAGGCGCCGAAGCGGGCCGCCAACCGGTCGTCGGGCCCGGTGGCGCCGTGCCGGGCCGCCCAATTCCAACCGGCATGGACCAGGGCGTTGGCCCACCGGTGGTGGCGGGGCGCCGGGGCGTGGGTGGACAGCGAAGGGTGGCGGAGGGCCGATGCGGCCCGGTCTGGCCCCGCCCCCGCCTGGGACTCCGCCTGCCGTTCCCCACGGCCCGGGCTCCGTTCGGTCACCTCTCGACGCTAACTGATCGGCCTCCCCGCTGGCCAAGGGACGGGGCACCCGAACGACCCCCCTGCCCGGCGGCCCCCTGCCCGGCGGCCCCCCCTGCCCGGCGGCCCCCCTGCCCGGCGGCTCCTGCTGCCGGGCGGCCCCCACTGGCCCGGCGGCTCCTGCTGCCGGGCGGCCCCCACGGCCCGGCGGTCCCTACACTGCGGCCATGGACGACACTGCGGCCATGACCGCTGCGGTCACCGCCGACGACGGGCCCGGGGACACTGCGGCCCGGGCCCGTCTGGGTCGGGTCGGGTTCGAATCAGGCTCGGAGGTCTATGAACGGGCCCGGCCCGGCTATCCGACCGAGGCGGTGGACCGGCTGGCCGCCACCGCCGGCCTGCTGCCCGGAAGCCGGGTCCTCGACCTGGCTGCCGGGACGGGAAAGCTGACCCGTCAACTCCACGAGCGCGGGCTGCGATGCGTGGCCGCCGAGCCCTCGCCGTCCATGCGTGACGTATTCACCCGGGTGCTCCCGGGGGTGCCGATGGTGGCAGCGACCGCCGAGCACGTCCCCCTGGTGGACGGGGCCGTCGACACCGTGGTCGCCGCCCAGTCCTTCCACTGGTTTGATCCCGACACGGCCCTGACCGAGATGGCCCGGGTGCTCCGGCCGGGCGGGTGGCTGGCGCTGATCTGGAACGAACGGGACGAGTCCGACCCCATGGTGGCCGAGCTGGTGGGCATCTCCAAGTGGGACGTCTCGGCCCCCTACCCGGTCGGGATGGACTTCGGGTCGGTCATCGACCGGAGCGGCCGGTTCGGGACGGTGGAGCGCACCCGGCTCCCCTTTGTCCAGGAGCTGGACCTGGCAGCCTTTGTGGAACAGGTGGCGTCCCGGAGCTACGTGCAGGTGCTGCCGGAGGTGGAGCGGCGGGCGCTGCTCGACCGGGTCGAGGAGTTCGGCTCGGGTCTCCCCCACCCCATCCCCATGCCGTACGTCACCGACCTGTTCTGTGCCCCCCTGGGCCGGTGACGAGGAGCCGGTCGCGGCTTGGTCCCGGTACCGCGTCGGCCCCGGGACGGCCACCCTGGCCCACCCCCGGTTTGCCAATTGGGCACGGGACGGTGGAGCCTCTGGCACGCACGGCGCACGCCGGTCGACCCGAATCGACTGGAGGCGCGGATGTCGGGATGCCACGGGGAGGACCACCACCATGATCAAGTTGACCTGTCTGTTGAAGCGCAGGGAGGGGATGACCCCGGTGGAGTTCCACGCCTACTGGCGGAACAACCACGGGCCGCTCATCGCCAACGGGATGACCGGGACCCATGTCATCCGCTACGAGCAGAACCCGCGACCGCTGAGCGACTACCGCGACGACGCCGACCGCTCCGGCTACGACGGGGTGACGGTCCAGTGGTTCGCCTCGATGGACGAGTACCACGCCCACATGAGCGAAGTGGATTCGCCGGCCATGTTCGAGGACCTGCCCAAATTCCTCGACACCGACCACCTCGAGTTCGTGCTGACGGAGCAACCGCACGTGGTGATCGACGGCGAGGTCGACTGGAGCATCTGAGGCCGGTGCGCATCGTCTCCCTCCTGCCCTCGGCCACCGAGATCCTCTTCGCCCTCGGCCTCGGCGACCAGGTCTGCGGCGTCACCTTCGAGTGCGACTTCCCCGAGACCGCCCGGCTCCGGACCATCGTTTCGACCAGCGAGCTGCCCCCCGGCCTCACCCCCGGCCAGATCGACGCCGAGGTGAGGGCCCGGCTGGCCGCCGGGCAGGACCTGTACCACCTCGACGCGGGTGCCTTGTCCACGCTCCGACCCGACCTCGTCGTGACCCAGGACCTCTGCGCCGTCTGCGCCGTGGACGTCACCGAGGTCGACGAGGCGCTCGACCACCTGGGCTGTCGGTCCGAGGTGCTCTCCCTGGACCCGACGACCCTGGACCAGGTGCTGGACTCGATCGGGGCGGTGGGCCGGGCCACCGGCTCCGACCCCGCCGCCCGGCGACTGGTGGAGGGTCTCCGCCGGCGGCTCGACGCCGTGGCCGGAGCGGTGGCCGGGGAGAACCGGCCTCGGGTGGCGGTGCTGGAGTGGACCGACCCGCCGTTCTCGTCGGGTCACTGGGTGCCCGACATGGTGGAAGCCGCCGGTGGTCGGTGCGTGCTCGGAAATTCGGGCCGGCGCTCCGCCGAGGTGGGCTGGGACGACGTGTCCGGAGCGGAAGCCGACCTCGTGGTGGTGGCACCGTGCGGGTTCCACCTCGAGGACGCCCACCGGCTGGCCAGGGAGGTGGCCGGCTCCGCTCGGCTCCCCCCCGGGGTTCCGGTCTGGGCCGTCGATGCCGATGCCGCCTTCGTGCGACCCGGGCCTCGCGTGGTGGACGGGATCGAGGCCCTGGCCTCGGTGCTCCATCCCGGTACCGTGGCCCGGCCGGAGGGCATGATCGCCGCGGTCTGACCGAGGGCCGGCCCGCGGCGCCGTCCGATGCGTTGACGCCACGTCCGATCGGACGTACGATCCACGGAATCGGACATGCTGTCCGATCTGATGGAAAGGCCATCCGATATGCCGCAGGACGAGATCGACATCAGTGGGATCAGCTACGACGACATCAACCTGCTGGACTCCAAGGCCTTCGCCGACCGGGTCCCGCACGAGTGGTTCGCCTTCCTGCGGCGAAATGCGCCGGTGTGGTGGCACGAGGAGGAGGAGGGCCCGGGGTTCTGGGCCGTGACCTCCCACGCCGAGGCCACGACGGTCAATCGGGACTACGAGCACTTCTCGTCGTCCAAGCAGGCCACCTTCCTCTGGGACCTCCTTCCGGACGACCTGGCCCAGCAACAGATGCTCATGTTGAACATGGATCCCCCCCTCCACACCCGGTACCGGCGCCTGGTCAACAAGGGGTTCACCCCGCGGATGGTCAACCAGCTCCACGACCGGATCAACGCCGCCGCCGACGACATCATCGATGCGGTCATCGAGAAGGGAAGCGCCGACTTCGTCACCGACATCGCCGCCGAGCTCCCCCTGGTGGTCATCGCCGAGCTGTTGGGGGTGCCCAACGAGGACCGGCACCGGATGTTCAACTGGTCCAACCGAATGATCGGCAGCGAGGACCCCGAGTACCAAGCCGACGAGTCGGTCCCCCAGCAGGCGGCCATGGAGCTCTACGCCTATGCCTCGGCCCTCTTCGAGACCAAGCGCGTCGATCCGCACGAGGACCTGATGAGCGTACTCACCGGCGTCGAAATGGAGGGTGAGAAGCTCAACTCGGTGGAGCTCGAGCTCTTCTTCCTCCTCCTGACGGTGGCCGGCAACGAGACCACCCGGAATCTGATCTCGGGGGGCATGGCTGCCTTCTTCGACCATCCCGACCAGTGGGCGATGCTCCGCAACGACCGCTCCCTCCTGCCCTCGGCCACCGAGGAGATGTTGCGTTACGTCAGCCCGGTGATGAACTTCCGTCGCCAGACGACGAGTGCCTTCGACCTCGGCGACCAGCGCATCGACGAGGACACCAAGGTGGTCTTCTTCCACATCTCGGCCAACCGCGACGAGTCGGTGTTCGAGCACCCCCAGACCTTCGACATCACCCGCGACCCCAATCCCCACATGGCCTTCGGTGCCGGGGGGCCTCACTTCTGCCTCGGGGCCAATCTGGCCCGGATGGAGATCCGGGTGATGTTCGAGCACCTGCTCGACCGAATGCCCGACCTCGCGCTCGACGGCGAGGTGGAACGGCTGCAGTCGGCGTTCATCAGCGGGGTCAAGCACATCCCGGTGACCTTCCCGACGGGGGCCAGGGTCACGGCCTGATGGTCGAGCGGCGTCCAGCGGGCAATCTGAAAGAGGTCATCCGGGACTTTCGGAGGGACCAGGTCATCGAGGTGGCACGACGCCTGTTCGGGGAGCGGGGCACCACCGACGTGTCGATGGACGAGATCGCCGCCGAGGCCGGCGTGGCCCGCTCCACCGTGTACGTGTACTTCGCCAACCGCGACGAGCTGTTGCGGGCCTGCCTCAAGGGGATGCACGAACAGCTCCTCGAGGACATCGCCGGGACCTGGGAGCACGACGCCGAGCCCGCCCATCGGCTGCAACGCCTGATCGAGGCCATGCTGGTGCGGATCGACGACAGCCCGGCCTTCTTCCGACTGGCCCTGCTGACCCAGGGGACGGTCAGCCAGGGGGGCGAGGCGGTGGGGACCGAGCTGGCTCTGATCGGCCTCAACATCGCCCGGCTGATCAACGACCTCTATGTCGACGGGGTGGCGGCGGGCGTGTTCCGTCCGATCGACCCCGACCACGCCGTGGGCCTGATCGGGCAGCAGATCTACGGAGCCATGTCGGTGCGGGCCGGCGAGCCGCTCCCCAGGGAGGCCGGCGAGGTCGCCGCCGGGATCGGTGAGTTCCTGCTTCGGGGCCTCGGAACCTGACCCGTTGGGCCGCCGCCCCGGCGGTCCCCGATCCCCGGCGCCACCAGTCCGGAGGGTTCAGACCGGTTCGGGCTGGCGTTGCTCCAGCTGCTCGAGCCCGTCCAGACCGGTGGACAGCTCCTGTTCGAGGGACCGGCGTGAGCGCACCGACGCCGCCTCCCACCTGGTCTCCAGCCTTCCCAATCGCCAGACCAGCAGAGCCGCGGCCCACACCACCACGAACACCCCGACGATGACGAACCCGGCCTGGTTGATGTTGAAGGTGCCCAGCCAGTTCCACACCGATCCGTGCAGGTCCATCTCCTGGCCGAGGAGCCCGAACAACTCGATGGTGCCGATGAACAGGGCGATCGCCACCGACAGGGAGGTGATCACGATGTTGTAATAGACCTTCCGGATGGGCCGCGAGAAGGCCCAGCCGTAGGCGAAGTTCATGAAGCACCCATCCAACGTGTCGAAGAGACTCATACCGGCCGCGAAGAGGATGGGCAGCGAGAGGACGGCCCAGAAGGGAAGCCCGCTGGCCACCGCGGTGCCCGACAGGACGAGCAGGGCCACCTCGGTGGCGGTGTCGAAGCCCAGGCCGAACAGGAGTCCGACCGGGTACATCTTCCAGGGCCTGTCGATCCGTCGGGCCATCGATCCGAAGAACCGGTTCATCAAGCCCCGCTGGTTGAGCTGGATCTCGAGGGCCTCGTCGTCATACACACCTTGGCGGATCTGGAGGAACACCTTGGTGATCGAGACCAGGATCACGATGTTCAACACCGCGATGAGGTAGAGGAACGCTCCCGAGACCGATGTCCCGATGATGTTGGTCCAGTGGTGGAGGGCGGAGCGGTCACTGCTGACCTGTCGGTCCAGGAACCTGATGCCCAGGTTGAGCAGCACGGCCAGGGCGAACACCACGCTGGAGTGCCCGAGGGAGAACCAGAAGCCCACGCTGAGCGGCCGCTTGCCCTCGGCCATGAGCTTGCGGGTGGTGTTGTCGATGGCCGAGATGTGGTCGGCGTCGAAGGCGTGACGCATGCCCAGGGTGTAGGCCAGAATTCCGGTTCCCAGGCCGAAGAGCTCGGTGCGGTTGAGGTGGTAGTGGTGGGGGATCGCGGCGAACAGCATCAGGAACCCCGAGACGGTCAACCCGATCACGGTGGCGAGCATGCCCCCGACGCGGCGCCACTCGGGCGGGTCGAGTGAGTCCCGGACGCGGCGGACCCGGCCGGGCAGCCCGGTCACCGATGCACTCCTCGGAACGGCCCGTAGCTCATGATTTGCGAGACTAGATCAGTTGCGACCCGTTCGCAATAAGCTCGGAGCCCCTACTCCGATGGGTCAGCCGCCGCACATGCCGCGCACACCCCGCTCAACGAGAAATGGTGGGGGTCGATGACGAACCCGGTGTCGTTGCGTAGCCGCTTGCGGAGGGGGTCGAAGGTGGAGTCGGGTATCTCCACCACCCGGTTGCACACCTCGCACACCAGGTGGTGATGGACGTCGTCGGCCAGGTGCCAACGGGATGGTCCGTGGCCCAGGTGGACGTGGAAGGCGATCTCCAGGCGTTCCAGGAGCTCCAGGGTCCGGTAGACGGTGGCCAGGTTGATGTCCGGATAGTGGACCCACACGGCATCGGCGAGCTGCTCGGCGGTCAGATGGTCGCCGCTCCGATCGAGGGCCTCGATGACAGCCCGACGGTCGACGGTGACCCTGCTCCCCGAGTCCCGGATGGCCGCGATGGCCTGCTCCACCCGCTCTGTCGGCACGCCGAGCATCGTAGTGGTCGGCCGGAGCGGGTCATCCTCCGGAGCCCTCGGCCGGCCGGTCAGCCTCCGGCCACCGCCGGCACGATCGAGAGGGTCTGGCCGTCGGCCACGGCAGTGTCCAGGCCGTCCAGGAACCGGACGTCCTCATCGGCCAGGAAGACGTTCACGAACCGGCGGAGGGCTCCCTGGTCGTCGAAGATCCGCTCGGCGAAGCCGGGGTGGGCGGCGTCGAGGGCCTTCAGCGCCTCGCCGGCGGTCGAACCCTCCACGTCCACCTCGCCGGCGCCTCCGGTGAGGGTGCGCAGCTGGGTGGGGATGCGGACCTTGATGCTCATCGTGGACTCCTTGCGGCCGGGAGGTCGGCCCGTTCGGGATGGTCGCTCAGGGCGCGGTCGAAGGCTTCGAGCGTGGGGGCGATGGTGGAGGTCGGACCGACCGAATGGGCCAGGGCCTCGACCGTCTTCAGGCCGTGTCCGGTGACCAGCGCCACCACCCGTTCGTCAGGCCGCACCACGCCCTCCGCGGCCAGCTTGCCCAGTGTGGCGATGGTCACTCCCCCCGCGGTCTCGGCGAAGATCCCCTCGGTCCGGGCCAGCAGCTTGATGCCCTCGCGCACCTCGTCGTCGGTGACCGAGGCACAGGCGCCGCCGGAGGACCGGATGGCGTCCAGCGCATACCAGCCGTCGGCCGGGTTGCCGATGGCCAGGGACTTGGCGATGGTGTCCGGCTTCACCGGCCGGATGGCGTCGGTGCCTTCGGCGAAGGCCGTGGCCACCGGTGAGCATCCGGCGGCCTGGGCCCCCGACACCCGCACATGGGGCTCCTCGTCGAGCAGCCCGACCTTCCACAGCTCCTCGAAGCCCTTGGCCACCTTGGTCAGCTGGCTGCCCGAGCCGATCGGCACCACCACATGGTCGGGTACCTGCCATCCCAGCTGCTCACCCACTTCGAAGGCCAACGTCTTCGAGCCCTCGGCGTAGTAGGTACGGACGTTGACGTTGACGAACGCCCACGTGGGCTGCTCGCTGGTCAGCTCGGCACACAGCCGGTTGACGTCGTCGTAGCTCCCCTCGACGGCGAAGACCCGGCCCCCGTACACCGAGGTCATGGTGATCTTGGCCGTCTCCAGGTCGTGGGGGATCAGCACCACCGACTCCATGCCGGCCCGGGCGGCGTGGGCGGCCACCGAATTGGCCAGGTTGCCGGTCGAGGCGCACGCCGCAATCTTGAAGCCCAGTTGCCGGGCCTTGGTCAGCGCCACCGACACCACCCGGTCCTTGAACGACCCGGTCGGGTTGGCCGTGTCGTCCTTGATCCACAGCTCCCCGAGCCCGAGCTCAGCGGCCAGTCGGTCGGCCCGGACCAGAGGGGTGAATCCCGCGCCCAGGTCGACCGGGGCCGGGTCGTGCACCGGCAGCAGGTCGGCGTAGCGCCAGATCGAGCGGGGGCCCGCCGCCACCCGCTCCCTCGTCATGGTGGCCGCCACGGCGTCGTAGTCGTAGGTCACCTCGAGCGGCCCGAAGCAGTAGTCGCACACGTGCAGTGCTTCCGCGGGGTAGGAACGGCCACATTCACGGCAGCGCAGCCCAGAAACGAAGTCCACAGCAGTCTCCTCATCGCTCGGGCATTGGCACCTGGTACGACTCCGCCTGCCGGTGGCAGGTGAAGTCGCTCTGGTTGCCGCGGCGTCGCTGGGCCCGGTCCCTCAGCCGCTCTGGATGATGGCGTCTAGTTTGGCCGAACTGCGGGCCACCGTCAATGCGGCCCACCCACCCCGACCCTTCAGCCCCGGCTCCGCAGACCCAGTGCCGGTGAGCGATGATGGCACCATGTCGACGGCACCCACGCTCGGGGAGGACGGTGCGAGGTCCACGCCCCCCCGAGCCGACGGCTGGGCCCTGGCCGAGGCCAAGGGCGAACGCTCCGTGGCGGTGTGCATCCCGGCCCGGAACGAGGCCGCCACCGTCGGCCCCATCGTCGAGTCCATCGTGGCGTCGCTCACCGGCCGACGGGGTGGCGCACCGCTGATCGACGACGTGGTGGTGGTCGACGACCGGTCCGAGGACGGTACCGCCGAGCTGGCCCGGCGGGCCGGCGCCCGGGTGGTGGGCTCCGACGCCCCCTCCGGGGGCAAGGGCCAGGCCATGCGTTCGGCCCTCATCGCCACCGACGCCGGACTCATCGCCTTCGTCGACGGGGACGTGACCAACTTCGGGCCTCACTTCGTCACCCGACTGCTCGAACCGTTGCTGGTGGACGACTCGGTGGCCCTGGTCAAGGGGTACTACCGGCGGCCGCTCCACGGCTCGCCCGAGGGAGGCGGCCGGGTCACCGAGCTCATGGCCCGACCGGTGATCGACCTGCTCTTCCCCCACCTGGCGTCCATCGAGCAGCCCCTGGCCGGCGAGACCGCCGCCCCCCGGTGGGTCCTCGAGAAGTGCGGGTTGGCCGACGGCTACGCCGTGGAGCTGGCGCTGCTGATCGACGTGGCCTCGGCCTACGGGGTGGATGCGATCGCCCAGGTCGACCTCGGGGTCCGGGTCCACCGGAACCGGCCCCTGTCCGAACTGCGGCCTCAGGCCACCGACATCCTGGCCGGCGCCCTCTCCCGGGCCCGGCTGATCACCCCCGACTGACCGAGGGTGACCGGCCCGGCCCCGGCCGGACTCCCGGCGTCGACCGGGCTGGATTCACCCGGGGACCGACCCGACCAGATCCGCTCCGTGCGGCGGCTCGGCGACCCCGGCCGGCTTGGCCGCCCCGGCCAGATCCGGGACGGTGGCCGGTGCCACCAGGTCGACCCCGGACCGGCCCGAGCGACGACCCGGGACGAGCATGGCGGCGATGGCCCCGACGGCCACCACGGCGGCGCCGGCGTAGACCGCCACGGTCATCCCGTTGACGTACTGCTGGCCCGAGGCGTAGCTGCCGTGCGAGCTGAAGATCGCCCCCAGCACGGCGATCCCGAGCACCCCGCCCAGCTCCCGGAAGGCGGCGTTGGCTCCCGAGGCCACCCCCTCCAGGGAGCGGGGCACCGCCCCGAGGACCAGGGAGGCCAGGGGCACGAAGAAGAGGGTCATGCCGATCCCGCAGACCACGAACGGAACCACCAGGTCGGCGTAGGGCGTGGTGGTCGACGTGACCGAGGCCAGCCAGGCCAGTCCGGCGGCCTGGAGACTCAGGCCCGTGACCACCAGGGGCTTGCCTCCCCAGCGCTCGGCCAGCTGGCCCACCAGGGGGGCCAGGAGCATCGGCATGGCGGTCCAGGGCAGGATCCGCACCCCGGCGGCCAGCGGGGAGAGCCCCTGGACGGTCTGGAGGAACTGCACCAGGAAGAAGATGGCCCCGAACATCCCGAAGCTGAACAGGAGCGCCGTCACGTTGACCGAGGCGAAGCCGCGGTCACGGAACAGGCGGATGTCCAGCATCGGGTGGTCGGAGCGCAGCTCCCAGACCCCGAACCCGAGGAGGGCCACCGTCCCTACGGCGAAGGACGCGAGCACGAGGGCGCTGGTCCATCCGTGGCTGTTGC
Organism: uncultured Acidimicrobiaceae bacterium; assembly: GCA_963833585.1. Taxonomy (GTDB): domain Bacteria; phylum Actinomycetota; class Acidimicrobiia; order Acidimicrobiales; family RAAP-2; genus Bog-756. The sequence goes on from CAWHYF010000006.1 coordinate 632,751, forward strand.
CCTCGACCAGCCCCAGGACCACGCCGAGCAGGCCGACGCTCACCGCCACCACACCCACCAGGTCCAGGCGGGTCCGGGCACCCCGGGACTCGGCCAGCTTCCACCAGGCCAGCGGGATCAGCGCCACCCCGACCGGGACGTTGAGCCAGAAGATGTACTGCCAGGACCACCCGCTGGTCACCGCTCCGCCGACCAGCGGCCCGAGCGCCACGGCGGCACCGCCGATGGCCCCCCAGATCCCGAGGGCGGCATTGCGCCGCTCGGGTGGGACGGCCGCGCTCAGCAGGGTGAGGGAGAGCGGCATGATCATGGCCCCGCCGGCGCCCTGGACGGCCCGGGCCATGATCAGCACCCCGATGGTGGGGGCCAGCGCGGCCGCGGCCGAGGCGGCGGTGAACACGGCGATGCCGAGCACGAAGATGCGCCGGCGCCCGAAACGCTCACCCATCGCCGCGGCCGACAGCAGCAGCACGGCGAAGGTGAGGGTGTAGGCGTTGACGGTCCACTCCAGTCCGGACAGGCCGGCGTGGAGGTGCTCCCGGATCACCGGAAGCGCGGTCGACACCACCAGGTTGTCCAGCGACGCCATGAACAGGGCCAGGCCGGTGATGACCACGGCCCACACGGCCCGGGACCGGGTCCGGTCACCGCCCGGTGGCTGGCCGGTGGGGTCCCCGGTGGCGGGCGCCGTCGTGGAGCTCTCGGGTGCCGCCACCGACGTCGGCCGGGCGAGGACCGGGGATCCGGGCTCGTTCATCCCGAGCCGCGTCCGGCGGGAGCGCGACCCGGACCGGACCCGAGTCCTGGGTGCGACGGTGCGCCATCCCTTAAGTTGTGAGTGATCACTAGATTGGCGGGGCAAAAAAAGTGGGACGGTGAAGAGCTGACTCATGCGGGGACCTCCTGGTTGGCGGCCTGATCGACCAGACGTTGGTCGGCCAGGGCCTGACTGGCGGATTTGATGGCTGCGGCTTTCTCGGGCAGTTGGCAGAGGCTCTGGGCCCAGAGGTCGGGCACCGAGAGCAGGTCGATGGCGGACATCACGTTGATCAACATCCCCATGGCGAAGAACTGGCGCAGGTCGTCCTCGGTGCCGTGGGTCCGGTCGTAGAAGACGTCGGCCAGCACTTCGAAGGTCCGCCGGCAGCTGCGGGCGATGTCGGGGTCGGCCGGGGCCGCGGCGAAACCGTGCAGCTGGACCTGGAGCATCTCCGGGTCCTGCATCAGTTGGAGGTAGGCCTGGCCCATGGCCTCCTTGGCCTCATCACCCTCGAGCCCCTCGCTGGCCTTGGTCAGTTCGCTGACGATCCGCAGGCCCACCAGGTCGTAGGTGGCCACGAACAGGTCCTTCTTGGTGCCGAACAGACGGAACAGGTACGGCTGGGAGATGCCGGCCCGGCTGGCGATGGCCTCGGTGGAGGTCCCGGCGTAGCCGGATCGGGCGAACTCGGTGATGGCGGCGGCCAGGACGGCGGTGCGGCGCTCCCCTGCGGTCTGTCGGCTCGGAACCATCATAGGTCTATTGTGATTGGTCACTCACTAACTTGTCAAGGGGCCGCCCCATTGCTTCGGCGGGGCACCGTCACCGGGTAGCGTCCGTCCATGGCTGCAGACGGCAACCCCCGCTGGGGTGACGGCTCGCTGGCCGACACGGTCCTGGTCTCGAACCGGGGGCCGCTGGCCTTCCACCTCGTCGACGGGCGTCCGGTGGCCGGCACCTCGGCCGGCGGGTTGGCCGGATCGATGCGTCCGCTGGTGGTGGGGTCGGGGGCCATCTGGGTGGCTTCCGCCCTGGGTCAGGCCGACCGGGCCGCGGCCGAGGCGGGGCTGATGTCCGACGAGGGCATCCACATCGAGCTGGTCGAGGCGGAGCCGGAGATCTACAACCTGGCCTACAACGTGGTGTCGAACGCCATGTTGTGGTTCTGCCACCACCACCTCTTCGACGCCGCCCGGCGGCCGCGGGCCGACCTGCGGTGGCTCGAGGCCTGGGAGGCCTACCGCCGGTTCAACCAGCTGTTCGCCGAGCGGGTGGCCAAGGTGGCGCCGGAGGGGGGCCGGGTACTCGTCCAGGACTATCACCTGGCCCTCATGGGGTCGGACCTGGCCCGGCTCCGTCCCGACCTCCGGACCACCCACTTCACCCACACCCCGTTCGCCGATCCGTCGGTGCTGCGGATGCTGCCCACCTCGGTGGGTGACGAGCTGCTCGCCTCGATGGCCGGATTCGGGGCCTGCGGATTCCACACCGGGCGGTGGGCGGCGGCCTACCGGGCCAACCAGGAGATGGCCGGGGCCGCTCCGCACCCAGGCGGACCCGAGTGGCCCACCTTCGTCTCGCCCCTCTCCACCGACCCCGACCTGCTGGCCGCCTCCACCGCCGAGCCCGCCGTGGCCCGGGCCCTGGCCCGCATCGAGGAGCGGATCGGGGGGTCGGACCGGCAGGTCATCGTACGGGTGGACCGGATGGAGCTGTCCAAGAACCTCCTCCGGGGATTCTGGGCCTTCGACGAGCTGCTGGAACAGCAACCGCACCGGCGCGAACGGGTGGTCTTCGTGGCCCTCGCCTACCCCACCCGTCAGGGCCTGCCGGAGTACCTCGCCTACCAGAACGAAGTGGAGTCCACCGTCGAGCGGATCAACCGCCAGTGGGGCACCCCGAGCTGGACCCCCATCGTGCTCGAGGTGGACGACGACTACCCCCGTTCGCTCGCTGCGCTGACCCGGTACGACGTACTGCTGGTCAACCCGGTGCGGGACGGCCTCAACCTGGTGGCCAAGGAGGGCCCGTTGATCAACTCCCGCAACGGCGTGCTGGCCCTGTCACGCGAGGCCGGGGCCTTCGACGAGCTCTCCTCCGCCGTCCTCGAAGTGAACCCCTTTGACGTCTCCGGCACCGCCGCGGTCCTGGCCGAGGCCCTCGACATGGATCCGGGACGCCGGGCGGCGAACGCCGATCGGCTCCAGCGGATCATCACGGCCCACCATCCCGCCGACTGGCTCCAGGCTCAGCTCGACCGGGCCCGCTGAGGGCGGACGGCGCTCCGGTCGGCCGCGGGCCAGGATCCGGGTCCCCTCCGACCGGCAACGACCGAGCGTCAGGCCATCGGGGACGGGCGGTCGGCCATTGCCAACCAGGCCAGGGCGTCGAGGGCCCGGACCTGGCCCGGGAGGGTGAGATCGGCGGCCGCCGGGACCCGGGGATCGGTCTCGTCGTCGAGCACCGCCACGGCCCGGGTGGTGGCACCCCGCTCCCGCAGGGCGGTCAAGGCGGTGAACGCCGGGAGGTCCCCGAGGTCGTCACCGAAGTAGCCGGCCGCCGAGCAGGAACCGGCCAGCCTGGTGACCACCGAACCCTTGTCCACGTCGAGGGGGGGGCGCAGCTCGATCGACATGCGTCCCGGGTGGGCCCGGAGGCCCGAGCGCCCGACCTCGGCGGCCACCGCGTCGACCACCCAGCCCTCGGCGGTCGGGACCTGCCGCCAGTGGACGGTGACCGCCAAGCCCTTGGGCTCGACCAACACACCGGCCGGGGCTCGACGCCGCAGATCGGCCACGGCGGCGTCGATCGACCGCTGCCACGGCTCGGCATCCGGCTCGACGGCGATCCGGCCGTCGCCCCACGACTGCTCGAGCCCGTAGAGACCGACGAACCGGACCCGGTGACCCGGGTGCGGCGGTGCCGGAAGGGCCAGATGCTCCTCCAGAAAGGAGACCGACCGCCCCGAGATCACCGCCACCTCACCGAAGCGTCCAGCCAGCAAGGCCAGGACCTCGGCGGCGCCGTCCACCGGCCGGGCGTCGTAGGGGTTCGCGACGATCGGCGACAGTGTGCCGTCGAAGTCGGTGAGGACGGCCGTCGTGCCCGGGTCGACCAGCAGCGGGGCCAGGGCGGCCCGGACGCCGGCGCGGCGGCTCGGCCCGCAGGGGGCTTCCGGGTCGGACCATGGAGCCTGGCGATCAGTTGACGGTGGACGTGGTGGACGTACTGGTCCGGTTGGCCAGGTCCGGTCCCACCACCACCAGCACCTCGGCAGGACCGATGGTGCTCACCGGGGCCGAGGTGGTGTAGGGCGCCACCGCGCTGGCCGGGAGGAGGAGGGTCTTGGCCAGCGACTCGGCGGCGGCCTTCTGTCCGGCCACGTAGAAGACCTTGGAGGTGGTCACCCGGACCGAGGCGTTGACCGGGGGCACCATGTCCCAGCCCGACGTCTGGAGCTGGGTGGTCACCGCCCCGGCGGCGCCAGGCACCCCCGAGGCGTTGGCGGCCAGCACCGGCACCCCGGACGGGGCGGTGGTGGTGGTGGTCGCGGGATGGGACGGGGCGGTGGTGGTCGACACGGCCGGTCCGGAGGACGTACCGGAGGTCGTGGTCGGATGGATCACCCCCAGCACCAGTACCGTGGTCACCACGAAGGCCACCAGCACGATGCCCGCCTTGATCACCGGAAAGCCGCCGCCGCTCCCTCCGGGACCCGCCGGGGGTCGTTCTGTTCGGTCGGGGGGCTGGGCCACTGGGTGCCAGCCTGCCTGGCGGGGGGGTGTGAAGCAAGCGTTTCCGATCGGGCCGCGGTCGGAGCCGGGTGGCCGGTCGCACCATGCCCTCGGCGATTTCCGGATGAGCCGTACAATGATCGGGGCACCGGGGAGGTCCCGGGACCGGGCCGGTGTGGCGCAGTTGGTAGCGCAGACGACTTGTAATCGTCAGGTCGTGGGTTCGATTCCCACCGCCGGCTCCATCCAGTTCGCTGAAGACGTGCCTGATCGTGGTGACAGGTCATCAGACACCGGTGGGCTGATGCCGGGCATCCTGGTGAAGAGGACGCCATGATCTCTGTCGTAATAACGGTTGATGCTTGACACTCCGGCTCCCATCAGCCTCCGCTGTTTGCAGCGAGAGGAGATGGGCCGAGTGCTCATGGAGCTGAGAAAGGTGCAACAGCGTTACGACGCCGTCCTAGACGTCATTCGAGGTGGCCTGACCGTCACCGAGGTGGCCAAGGCCTATGGGGTGACCCGACAGAGTGTCTACTCCTGGCTGAACCGCTATGAGGATGGTGGACTGGAGGCGCTGGCCGAGCAGACCCACCGCCCGAGATCCTGTCCCCACCAGATCACTCCGGTGATCGAGGCCCGGATCCTCGAGATGCGACGACAACACCCGAGTTGGGGCCCCATCCGGCTGGTCCACCCACCTGGCGCGGGAACGGAAGAAGGACATCCCCCTCCCACGTGGCCGTCTATCGGGCCCTGGTCCGCCATGACCTTGCTCGATCCCAAGTCCATGCGGAAGAAGCTCCCCAATTACAAGCGATGGGAACGGGGACGAGACCATGGAGCTCTGGCAGATGGACATCGTGGGCGGCGTCCTCTTGGAGGACGGCACCGAGGTGCAAGGTGCTCACCGGCGTCGACGACCACTGCCGATACTGTGTCTGCGCCGGCATCATGGTCCGGGCCACCGCCCGACCGGTCTGTGTGCTTCTTCGGGCAGGCCCTGGAGCACCATGCGGTGCCCGAGGAGATCCTCACCGACAACGGGAAGGTCTTCACCGCCCGATTTGGCCTGAAGCCCACCGAGGTGCTCTTCGACCGGATCTGCCACGACAACGGGATCAAACACCGCCTCACCGCCCCGGCGTCCCCCACGACCACGGGGAAAGTAGAACGGTTCCACCGGACCTACCGGCAGGAGTTCCTGGCCGGGCAGATCTTACCCAGCCTGCGCCTCGCCCAGAAGGCCCTCGATACCTGGGTGGAGGAGTACAACACGGAGCGACCCCACCAGAGCCTCGGAATGCTGACCCCGGCCGAGCGTTTCTCTGTGGGGCGCGACGAGGACTCCCCGATGCCACCGCTCGATCTGAGCCGACATTCCGCGAGGTCGCTCGGGTGCCGATGGGTCTCCCGGACCGTGCTCAACAGCGTCCACTATCTCGGTGTCCGACCAAGTGCTCAGCGCAGGCAAGCACCGGAGCGGCGAGATCGTCGATGTCCGGGTGACCGAGAAACTCCTCGAGGTCTGGTCAGGCAACGAACTGATCGAGACCGTGCTGCGCCCATCGAAGGGGGGTGGTGCGGAAGAAGCGAGCCGAGGTGCCACTCGAAATATTGAATCGGCGTGTCAGATCTTCAACCGTTACGGATCTGACAAACATCACCCGTTCCAATGCACACCGGCTCCATCCAGTTCGCTGACGAAGTGGCCTTCGTGGTGCAGGTCATCCAGACCACCGGTGGGCTGACGCCGGGCATCCTGGCGAAGAGGACGCCATTCCCGTACTTCCAGCCGTGCTGGAGCAGCAGCTTGACCGGTTCTCCCGGCGCTCCGGCCCGGAACTCCCGACCGCTGGCAGCGACGTCGGAAGGTCGAAGGAGTACGATCGTCCAGGCAGGGAACGGTGAGACGGCTCGTCAGATGCGCCGAAAACCATTGACGGCTCTTTTGGAGAGCAACAGTGCGATCGATTAGTGAGACACCGGAACCCGGGGTGGTAGTGCACCCTCCGGTGCCGTTCCGACACGATCGCCGTCAGTCAGTTCTCGAAGCGGGGACGGCACCGGAGGACCGGAGGTTCCGTCCCGACGTCCAGGGCCTCCGAGCCGTAGCGGTCCTGCTCGTCGTGTTGTTTCACTCCCATGTACCGGGCGTAGCCGGCGGTTACGTGGGCGTCGACGTCTTTTTCGTGATCTCCGGTTTCGTGATCACCGGGGTCCTGCTCCGCGAGCACGGTTCCACCGGTTCGATGTCGCTGCGTGCCTTCTACGGGCGACGGGCTCGACGCATCATTCCGGCAGCGACTCTGGTCATCGTCGTGGCGGTCATCGGCTCGTATCTGGCCCTCGGTCCGGTCAGCGGCGGCCAGACCGCCACCGATGGCATCTGGGCATCGATCTTTCTCGTAAACGTTCACTTTGCCGCCACCGGGACCAACTACCTGGCCTCCCAGCTACCCCCGTCCGTGCTCCAGAACTACTGGTCACTGGCCGTCGAAGAGCAGTTCTATCTGGTCTATCCGGTGATCTTCCTGGTCGTTGGGAGACTGTCGCGGCGCCTCTCGCTGCGACGCCGTCTCGGGATCGTCCTCGGCCTCGTGGTGGTCGCGTCGTTCATCGATTCGATCGTCCAGACCTCGGCCGATCCGACCGCTGCCTTCTTCTCGCCATTTACCCGGGCATGGGAGCTGGCCCTTGGGGGACTGGTGGCCGTGTGCACTGTCAGCCTGCGCCGCCTGCCGGCCCGACCCGCCGCTGTCCTCTCGTGGCTGGGCTTCGCGTCCATCCTGTGTGCTGCCCACTTCTACACCTCGGCCACCACCTATCCGGGCTGGGTGGTGGCCCTCCCGGTGGTCGGAGCAGCGCTGGTTATCGCCGGGGGGGTCGCCCAACCGACGTTCGGGGTCGAGGCACTCCTACGAGTGAAAACGTTGCAATGGATCGGGTTGATCTCCTACTCGTGGTATCTGTGGCACTGGCCGGTACTCACCATTGCCACCGAGCGGCGAGGGACAGACAGCTTGTCCACCGTCGAATCCCTGGGCTGGGTACTCCTGTCGCTCGGCCTGGCCGTCATCACCTACCGCCTGATCGAGAACCCGATCCGACGGAGCCGGACTCTCGTCCTCAGCAAGTGGGCCAGTCTGGTGCTCGGCGGATGCCTGGTGGTTTCCACCCTCGCCGTGGCCAGTATTGAACTCCATGTCCATAACCAGGGGACCTTGGCGGTTCCAGGCCTCGCCGGACTGAAGACCAACACCACCTGCCCATCTCCCACCGGGCAGCAACTTGCTTCTTTGATGGGCACCGGCCCGGCACCGAGCCGGCGAGTCGTCGCCCGGGTCATGCTGGTCGGAGACTCCACCGCTTGCACCATGCTGCCGGGACTCGAAGCCATTGGGTCCCAGGAGGGTGTCCAGGTGGAGGATGCGGCTGTCATCGGGTGCGGCGTGGTCAGTGGGGAGATCGCGCCCCTCTACATCGACGGCGAGAACGTCTACCGCGATTCGAAGCACTGCCAGACCCGTGCCATCGCCCTGGAAGAACAGACCCTACGGATTGATCGTCCGAATATCGTTCTGTGGGCCAGTACGTGGGAGAGAATGGCCCTCGTGGTAGGAGACGGCGACCACCAGAAGGTGCTCACCCCAGGTTCGCCGCAGTGGAGGGCCGTATTGACGCAACGCATCCAGAGCCGAGTTCAGTTGTTCGCCGCAGCCGGGGCCAAGGTGGTGATGCTGACGCAGCCGCCATTCGCGAGGACCGGACACCCAACCGGACCGAGTGCCACCGATGCGAATTTCGTGCATCTGAACTCCTTACTGACGCAGTTCGCGCTCCACCGGCCGCAGGTTAGGTTGGTCAATCTGTCTGCTCACGTCTGCCCGACCGGACCACCCTGCCCGCAGGTCACCGACGGTCTGGGCTATCGGACCGACGGTGCGCATTACTCGGCCGACGGCTCCTTGGCCGTGGCACGGTGGCTGCTACCCCAACTGGGCATCAGCGACTTGCATCCGTCAACCCAACCCCTTCCGATGATGACGGTGGTACTACCGAGAAACGGAATGTCCGTTAAGGGTATGCAGTTTGTGCTCGCCACCGCGCCATACCACCTCGGCGTGTCCAAGGTGGAGTTTCGGCTCACCGGCGGCCCGTTTCGCGGCCAACTCATTGCGACCACTGACTTCACCACGGAGTGGAACTTCATCTGGAACACGACCACGGTGCCCAACGGGAGCTACAAACTAGACAGTGTCGCTTTCGATGCCAGCGGTCATCACGTGAACAGCAAGGCGATCACAGTACGAGTAGCGAACTAACCCGTTGGTTGGGCCAGAATGGCGGCGAGTAGGGCGCTGGCATTGGTGCCGTCAGGGATCGAATCGATGGGTCGGGGTCGCCCCGGTTGGCATTCTGGGCAGGCGACGGCTGCTACCGCGTCAGGTGCGTCGAGCGCACCCCGGGTCAATACTGGGGCCACGGCTGAAGAAAAGGACGGGGAAACCCTGAAGTGGAGTCCAATGAGCGGATAGGGCGGGTGCATCTGCAGGTCCAGCGGGTCCTGGCTGGGCTGATCCCCCGAGGGTGCCCCTGTCGACTTCTCAGTGGGCCCTCGCTGCGTCCGGCTATCGTGGCCGCCCACGTCATCGTCACTCTGGTCAGTCGACGGCAGCCCCCGCCCCCAGTCGAAGATACCGGGTGGTCCTCAGGCTCCTGTCGTCACTCTCTGGGTCTCCGGGCACGGTGGCCTCCCCATCTCGTCCCAGGCTACAGACCAGGTCCTGGGGCAGGACAGGCATTCCGGCCCTTTCCATGGACAGTATGTCGGCGTAGGTTCTGGTCGCGGAAGTCTGGTTGGGTTGTCTCGGGGCGACGCGAAAGGAATTAGACCTTGCAGCAAGTGGACCCCGAAAGGGTCGCGAAAGAAGACTCGGGGGTGACATCACAACCACCCGGTGGCCGGAGCTCATCAAGGAGTCGGATTTCCAATCTGAATTGGACCTACGAGCTCTTCTACTGCCTCGCCGTGATCGGCGCGGCTGCGCTCGTCCTCACCCTCGCCGGGCGCCGCTCCGGATGGCCGGTGGGGCAGACATTCGGGCAGGATCCGGTGCTGGTACAGATCTACGCAGCTCATTTCCGCCATGGTGACTTTTTCCCCGTCTGGTCAAGCAGCGATGCGTTCGGTATGGGGACGCCCACGCCGCTCTTCTATCACAAAGCGTTCTTTATCGTCGGCGGAGTTGTCTTCATCATGCTGGGCGGCGCGCTCAAGACGACTCTGCTGGTGACCTTGGCCTTCTTCATGGTCGTCGGTGCATACGGCATGAGGCAAGCCCTCGGGGTCGTCACCGCGCAGCGTTTCCTCCAGGTCGTAGGCTCGCTCGGCTTCCTGTTCACCAACTGGGCGTTCGTGGAGTGGTTGAGCCGGGGGGACCTCGCTGAAATTCTCAGGCCTGATGGTGGTTCCATGGCTTCTGTACTGGTGTCTGACTCTGGTCAAGGACCGGCGGGTGTCCTGGGTAATCGTTCCGACGATGGTCGGGCTCGTCGATGCCCACAGTGCGGTGGCGCTGGTGTCGACGATCGTACTGGGCGTCACCGCTGTCACCTTTCTCGCCACGTTCGGCGTCGCCGGCTTGCGCGCCGTCTACGGGAGGCTCCTGATTGCCGCGGGTGCTACCACCTTGATCCTGGCGCCAATGCTTGTGGCCGAACTCGAGATGAGTCGCTTTTACGACCCGGTCTCCAAGATCACCCAATTCGGTGCCACTGTCTCCCACAATTTTACCGATCCATGGTGGTCCTATTTCTATCTGTCGTCGTACCGTTGGCTGTCGCGGACGAACACGCACCTCGACGTTCAGCTGGATTTTGCCATCACGTTCATCCTCGCGGTCGGTCTGTTCACAGTGATCGTCCGCTGGGCTAGACGTTCGGCAGTTCGTGGGCCATCAACGGTCCCCGCCGCGAGCCGGCCTGTGGCTGCCGTCCTCATTGTGAGCCTGGCGCTCTATCTGTTCCTGCAGTTCCCCGTTTCTCTTCCCCTCTACGACGTGCTCTCGCCATTCAAGGTGATCACCTTTCCGTTTCGAATGATGACGTTCATCACCCCTCTTGCCCTGCTTCTGGCGGCAGTGGTCGCAGACTGGTATCTCCGTGTCACGAGAGTCCGGTGGCCTCACGCATCGTTGCGGGTACCCGCTGTATTGGCCGGCCTGTGGTTGTCGGTCCTCGTCCTCCTCTCACCTGTCACCGCCCATGAGCCTCCGTTGGCCAACGGTTTCTTTCCGAATGTCCCGTTCCTCTCCGTTGAGGATTTAACCCCGCCGCCGAATGTGAGCTTCCAAAGCTATCCAGGGATATCTGCCGAAGCCTTTCCGCTGTTCATCGAATACATGCCGAAGGTGGTTGGATCCAACGGACATGAGCTTCTCAGCGACGCCCCGCTCTACCAAAAGCTGCACGCCGACCATCACGAGGCAACTTCCCTCTCGTCAGTACCCTGCTCGGTGGTCGAGAAACCGGGTACTCCCTTCGAGGCTCTGCAGGTCACCTACACAGTGACCTGCAGAGGGCCAACGTTGGTGGCCCTCCCGATCAGTTACAACGCGTTCACAGGCATCGACGAACAGGACCCCGGTGGACAGGTGCGACCGCTCGTTGTGCACCACGTACCAACCGACCCCCGAATTGTGGTTCGTATTGGCAACGCCCGGCCTCACACTCTCGTCGCCCATCTTCCCACCCTGGCCCGAATCTTGTTCTAGCCACGAATGGCGCCGCTACCCTGAGAGCGTTAGGACCGTTGCCCTTTGAACTCCGCCCACGATCCAGGCTGGGGAAATGCAGCTCGATCTAGTTGGGTGGTTGGCCCAGGTTGCTAGGAACAGCTCGGACCACCCGGCACTCCGATCAAGGATGGTCATGCCACCCCTCAACTGCTTAACGGAGGAAGGGATGGCCGTGACCCTCGTAGAAGCTGCTCCAGGGATCACGGGTGGTGTCGACACCGGCTCCGACAAAACACTGGCGGCCGCGCTGGGCCCGTTGGGTCGGCCCGTCGGCACCGCCTACTTCAGTGCTGATGCCGGTTGGGTCTCACCGCGTCCCGAAGGGGATCAGCGAGTTACCGCGCTCGATCGGGTCACCATCTCCAAACAGGTGAAATGGGACGCCGGGACAAGGGACGACGCCGCGCGAACTGAGCGAGTTCTCTAGTAATCGTCAGGTCGTGGGTTCGATTCCCACCGCCGGCTCCACGCATTCGCCCGCTTCGTCGCGGGATTCCGCCGTGGCCCGGTCGAGGTCACGAGACCCGCTCGATCATGAACGGCACGAGGGCGGCGACGAAGCGACGGGCTGAGGTGTCCGGCACGCCGGCAAAGGCCCGCTCCATCGCCGACTGCGCCGATCGAGCCACCCCGGCGCCGAACTCGATGGCGAACGCGACGCTCCCGTAGGCCTGCATCAGGTGATAGACCCGGGTCGCGTCGTCCGAGCCGCGCTCAGCCACCGGGCGGGAGAGGTACTGCGTCAACCAGTGGTGATCGGCCGGGTCAGCCACCGCCAAGAGGTGGATCAGCATCAGCGTCCGCTTGGCCTCACGTAGGTCACCCAGGGCCTCCTTCCCGTAGATGTCCGAGTCGCCCACCAGGTTGAGGACGTCGTCGCGGATCTGGAAGGCCGCACCGAGGTGAAACCCGAAATCGATCATCGGCTCGAGGTCGGCCGTCCCCCATGATCCGACTAGTGCACCAGCACGAAGGGGCAGCACGGTGGTGTACCAACAGGTCTTCTTCATGATGAGGTCGAGGTAGTCGCCGGGCTCGAGGTTCACGACGTTGTCCCGGCGCCATCCCAACTCGAGGGCCTGTCCCGCCACCGTCTGTCTGCTCATGAAGTCGAACTCCATCATGATCCGGTCGGCGAGCCGGGGGCCGATGCGACGGTTGTTCTCCCGGAGGGCGGCCACGGCATGCAGCGCCAGGGCGTCACCGGCATTCAATGCCAGTCCCATCCCGTACCGACGGTGGAGGGTCGGCTGCCCCCGCCGAAGCAGGCTCTCGTCCTCGATGTCGTCGTGGACCAGGAACGCGGTGTGGAGCAGCTCGATGGCCAGCGCCGAGGGCAGGGCGTCCTCCAACTGTCCCCCGAACGCCTCACAGGTGGCCAGGCACAGGCTCGGACGCAGGGCCTTGCCCGGTCGACTCGGATAGTCCATCACCAGTTCGGTGAGATAGGCGTCCGTGAGCTCGGTCTCCAGCTGGCGCCGGATGGCCTCGTTCACCACTTCTCCGTAGCGGGCGAGAGTCCGGAGCGGCTCGGCGTCGGCGTCGATCACCGGACGGACGCCCGGGGCTGGACCCGGACCGTCAGCGGAAAGGCGGCGTCGGGGAGCCGCTCTACCAGGACCTGGCCGTGGTAGGTGCCAGGTGGAACTGCCTCCCCGGGACGGACGGTGACGAGAATCTCCCTACTCTCCCCGGCCCCGAGATGCTCGATGGTGTCCGGTACGAAGGACACCGCCCCACCCGGCAGCCCGTCTCCGGCATGGCTGGTGAGTCCGGGGGTCCAGACCCGCACGCCCGTCACCGGCGACGACGTGGTGTTGTGGAGCCACATCCGGGCACTGGTCCGACCCCCCGGGCCGACATCGGGAAGGTCGAGCCGCTCGCTCCCTCCGTCGCTCCCCCCGGACGGACGAGCCACGTCGAAGAATCGCAGGCTCAGATCGTTGAGCTGGCTCAGTACGGAAAGGTAGCTGTCGGCGGACCGCCGCATGTCGGACTGGAGCCTTCGGTAGGCTTCGCCGTCCGCTCCCAGGTGGACGGCAGGCCGGTCCCCGGTCGCGGCTCGACGGTCACCGGCCATCGGGGGCATGGCGGTGGCGCAGAACTGGCCGAACAGTTCGGAGAACCGGTCGACGATGGCCTGGGCCGCGTCGAATCCCAGGTCCTGTACCTCCCGGGCCAACCGGGCCGCCTCCACCGCGTCGGCGGTGAACCCCGGCCGGCCGTCGCCACCGTCGGCACTCACCGGTCGGTCTCTCCATCCGTCAGCGCGGCCAGCCATTCCTCCACCGCTTGGGCCGCCTGCTGGCCCGACCGGGTAGCCGCCTCCACACAACCGGCGTTGAGCCCGTTGTCGGTCCAGTCGCCGGCCACGACGAGATTGTCGAAACCGGTCGTTCCCGGTTTCATCCGGTACCGGTCGGTGCCGGGGAGGGATTGGACGTAGAGATCGGACGGGTCCACGTTGGCCCGCCAGTACTGGCCCCGGATGCGGTCCGGGCCCGATGACGCCGGGGTGGATCCACCGCACAGCAGGTCCCACCGGAATCCTCCCTCGGTGACGGCAGCCGGCCACAGCACCCCGACTTCGTGATCGAGGAAGGTCCGGGCTCGTTCCACGACGGCCTCTCGGCTCCGCCACGGGTCGACCTCCTCGGCAGCCGGATCCAGTGGAGCCAGGGCGCTGCAGAAGTAGGCGACGGTCCTGGGCTCCTCCCATGCTGGCCAGTCCTCGTGCCGGAGGAGATGGGACATCGAGGCCCAGGTGTCGAAGGGCTTGACGAAGCCACTGAGGGTGACCCCCTCGGCGCCAGGCCACCCGAGGGATCGCTCGTCCACCCCGAGCCAGAGCTGGAGCGACTGGGTGGCCACCGTTCCGATGTTGTCGACCATGGCCCGCCACGCCGGCGACCGCTCCATCAGCTCGGGACAGACATGGCGGACCATGCCGAGCGAGAGACCGAATACCACCACGTCGAAGTCGGTGCCGGCCTTCAGCGTGCGGCGGGAGGAGTCGCGCCGCGGCGACCAGAACGACTCGAGGTCCAGTCCGTCGACAGCATCGGGGCAGCGGAGCTGAGGGCGCAGGGGTCCGCCGGGCCAGCACGGGAGGCCCTTCACGTCGATCAACGGATCGTACTCGTCCACCCCGTCCCCGAGCTCAGTCTGGACCCCGAGCTCAATGGACGCCACGGCCCGCCCGTCGTCGGTCAACCGGAGGCTGTCGACCCGATGGAAGAAGTGGAACTCGACCCCCCGGGCCCGCAGCACCTGGTAGATGGGCGAGAAGATCACCTCGCCCATCCCTGCCTGCATTCTCCAGAACAGGGCTCCGGAGTATCCGAGGAGCATCTTCGTGGCCAGTTGAAGGCCGAGGCCGGCGCTGAATCGGGGACGGTCGGGATCCGCCCCTTCGTAGCCGAAGACGAGGTCGTACATGCCTCGCAGGATCGGCGATTCCAGCGCACCGGGGTCGATGCCGTGGGTCGACAGCCATTCCCGGTAGTCCAGATGGTCGATGGCGGCGAAGCCGTCGTCCCCGGCCAGTAGACCGTCGGCTGAAATGCCGACCAGGTTGGCCGTCACCAGTTCGATCAACTGGTAGGTGCGCCGGGCCGCGGCATCCGAGAGGACCGCGCCTCGAACCGCCGTCCGCAACGGCTCGACGATGCCGGGCAGGATCTGGTCCAGATCGGGAACCAACGGAATGGCCCGGGAGCGCTCGATGAGCCGCTGTGCCCAGCTCAACGGAAGGGTCAGACCGACCAACCCGGCGCCCCGGACTACCGAAGCCACCGCTTCGGCTACCGAAGACGGGTCCTTGGGCGGCCGTGCCGGTGAGGAACTCAGCCGTACCCCACCGGCAGGTCGGCGGGCGGCCACCGGCAAGGACCCGAAGAAGTCCACCAGGAGCCGGAGCGAGCGGACTACCAGCTCCGCCGCCGTGAACGGCGACGACCCGACCACCTCCCCTGGCGGCCGACCGGGAATCCCTCGGGTGGCGCCGAAGGAGGCCACCCAGGGCTCCCAGCCGTCGGGACACCGATCGACCACCCCGGCCAGGTTGGAGGGTGCCACGGCCTCGTCCCAGGTTCGGATGGGGCAGTTCGGGTCAGAGGTGGGCCGATCGAGCTCCTCGTAGCACCGGCGCATCACCGCGAAGGTGTGGTCGTAGTAGCCGAGCAGCACGTGAAGTCCGTGCTCTTCGATCCGACCGTGCACGCCTCTGCTGCTGGCACCCTTCCCTCCCAGGCGCCAGCCTCGCTGGTACACGGCGATGCGCTCGAATCGCTCGGTCCAGTCACCTTCGGACAGCTCCAGGGCCGCGGTCAGGGCGCCCATGCCGCCACCGAGAATGGCGACCGATCCCCGCCCCCGACCAGTCAACGTTACGCCTCGAGTAGGTCGCGAGCGTCAGCGAGCTCGGGGCTGGCGGACCCGTCGGGGAACTGGACCAGCACGGACCGGAGTGTCTCGTCCCAATGATCGGGCCGGACCGCGGACGGGAGCCGGGCCAGGTCGTTGGCCGCCCGGAGGGCGAGGACGAAGGAGCCCTGGGCCGAGCCGACGGTGATCGCCTCGATCAGGTCGGCGACGGCGCTCTCCATCCTCTCCGGGTGGGCGCACGCGGTGATCTCGGCCCGCAAGCGAAGCAGGTCAGGCTGGTGGACCCACTCGCCGGAGCGGGCCACGCCGTCGAGCGCGTCCTCGACGGCGGCGAGCGCCCGGTCCGGGCGGCCGGCGTACGAGTGATGGCGGGCGACGATGCCGAGGAACGCAGGTCGGAACGCACCGTGACCCACTTGGTCCATGCCGACGGCGCACCGTTCCAGGGCGTCCACTTCGGCCAGGACGTCCGGATCGGGTACCAGGACGTACTGCTGCCCGATCACGGAGAAGTAGTCGAACCGGCACTGGGCGGCGATGTCCAGGGCCCGCTGGCCGAACGCCCGGGCCCCGGCGGCGTCCCCGGTGATCATGCGGAGCCAGGCGAGGTAGGTGGAGATGAAGGCCGAGCTGAACGGACCGAATGGGAAGCCGAGCCGATCCACGGCCGCCGCCGCCCGCCCCTCCCATTCGGCGGACTCCAGGGTGCGCCCCTGAAGTCCGTCCACACAGGCCAGGGCCACGGCGGTCACCGGGACCGGGTCGTGCGGCAGAGGCCAGAACGGTGAAGCGCTGGCGTCGGTCGGCCGGGCGAGATAGCCGGTCCAAGCCTCCTCGAGCCAGCGCCGGGCGCCGTCGAGATCTCCCCGGTAGAAGCAGGTGTAGCCGAGGCAGGACTTCACCTCCGGCGCGAACCAAGCCGTCTCGGGCGCATCGAGCAAGGTGGTGAGGGGTTCGAGCACGCCGCCAGCGGCCTCGACGTCGCCCCGCACCAGGTGGTAGCTCCAGATGCCGACCCGGGCCGGCATGATCTCGCTCCGGTCGTTCAGCCGCTGGCAGATCCCGTCGGCCAGCCGGAAGTCCTCGTAGACGCCGGGATAGCCATAGCCGAAGAGCGAGCTCAGACTGACGGTGCGCAACATGCGGACCATCAGCTCCGTGAGGTCCCGCTCGTCTCCCTCCGGGTGCGAACCCAACACCTCGAGGGCCCGGTCGAGCAACCGTTGGGCCTCGGTGTGACTGGCTTCGGCCTGAGCGGCCTGCGCCGCGGCAATGTAGGCCGGGATGGCCTCGACCGGGTTCCCGGCCAGGTCGTGATGCTGGGCGAGGACGGCCAGGTCACCCGGTGAGTGCGCCGCGGTCTCCAAGAGAGCGGCGATCCGGCTGTGTGCGGAGCGCCGCGACTCCAGTACCTGGGTCTCGTAGGCCGCGTCCCGCAGGAGCCCGTGGCTGAAGCGGTAGCGCCCCCGGCGGACGTCGCCGACCGGCTCGACGATGCCGGAACGTTCCAACCGGGCCAGCGCGCCGTCAACTGGGATCTCGGCCAGCCTGGCCAGCTGGTTGCCCTCGAACTCGGCCCCCAGCGTGGCGGCCAGCTGAGCGATGCGTAGATCGATCCCCGGGGACCGCAGGCGCGCCGTCAACAGCTCCTGGAGTCGGGGTGGGAGCACCTCACCGGGCGCGCCCTGCAGCGCGCTGCGGGCCAGCTCTTGGAGGAAGAGGGGGACACCGCCGCCCCGCTCGGTGATCAGCCGGTGCTGCACGGTGTCGAGGCCGCCCTCGGGAACCATGGCCTTCACCAGCGTCGCCGCCTCGCCACCGTCGAGCGGCCCCAGCTCCATGCAGACGGCCTGCTCCTCCCACGGTGCCCCTACGCGGTGCCGGCTGGTGATGATCACCATCACCCCGGGGGGACCGCGGTCGACCAACAGCCCCAGGAGGTCGACCGTGGTCGGATCGGCCCAGTGGAGGTCCTCCACCAGCAGCAGACTCGGCGTGGCCTTGGCGAAGTGGGCCAACCAGTCAACCAACGTCATGAGGGCCTCGGTCCGGAGCGCGGGCGCGTCGAGTTCCGGACGGGACCATCGTCCGTCGACCGCCAGGTCGAGGAGTGGAGCGAGGAGTGGTGCCGAAAGGACCGGGTCGAGGCCGGCCGCCTCCAGGCGTCGTTCGACCTCCGCCGATCGTTCCTCTCCGGGCTGCTCGGGATACATGCCGAGCCGGTGCTCGAGCATCTGGGCGATGGGCCAGAGCGCCACGTTCGAGTGGTACGGAGAGCAATGGGCCTCCAGGACCGTGCCCTGGTGGGCGCGCACGTGGTCGCAGAGATCGGAGGTCAGCCGGGACTTCCCGATCCCGGCCGGCCCGAGCACCACGGCGACGCTGTGGCGCGGGGGTCGACCCCGGCCCGCCGAGGCCATCAGCTCGTCCCACATCCGATGCAAGCCGATGGACTCCTGCTGTCGGCCTACGAGTGCCGCCGACTGCAGGTCCCCCCGGGCCCGGCCGGCACCGCCCGGCCTCGGCCGGATCACCCGGAAGACCTCGGTGGGCCGAGCAATCCCGGCCAGACGACGCGTCCCGAGCGGCTCGAGGTCGAAGTGACCTTCCACCA
This sequence comes from uncultured Acidimicrobiaceae bacterium, assembly GCA_963833585.1. GTDB lineage: Bacteria > Actinomycetota > Acidimicrobiia > Acidimicrobiales > RAAP-2 > Bog-756. Next base: position 651,045 of record CAWHYF010000006.1, read on the forward strand.
GCTGCTGGGTGGCGTCGCTGATCACCACCGATCCCGGATCCGCCTCGGACTGCAACCGGGAGGCGACGTTGGCAGCCAGACCCACGACGTCGGCGGCGTCGGCGGTCCCGGGGGTCAGTGCGGTGATCACCACCGTCCCGGAGTGGATCCCCACCCGCAGCGCGATCTCGATGCCGTAGCGGTGGCGAAGGTCGGGTCCGTGGGCCGCCATCCGCTCGACCAGGCCCAGACCTCCGAACACGGCCCGCCGGGCGTCGTCCTCGTGGACGTTGGGGTAGCCGAAGCACGCCACGATGCCGTCCCCCTGGAACTGCAGGACCCGGCCGTCGAGCCCCTCGATGGCCTCGGTCGCGGCCTTCCGGTACAACGCGAAGATGTTGCGCACGATCTCCGGTTCCGTCACGTCGGTCAGATCGGTCGACTTCACGATGTCGGCGAAGACCAGACTCACGAATGCCCGTTGGCCCTCCACGACCGACTGCCCGGATCGGGCCCGACCGAGCATCTCGACAGCACGGCGGTCGTCAGGGTCTGCGGCCAGCACATCCTCGGCCAACGCCGCGACCTGGTCCCACGCATCGATCGAGGCCGCGGCCTCCATCGACTGCAGCAGGCGCTCGATGAGGAAGGCCAGGCGGTCCTCCGCCGAGTTCGTCCCGCCCCCGTCGCCCCGCATCTCCCCAATGCGTCCTATGCGCCGGGCCGGGCATGGCTGACGTAGAACAGGGCCGGCACCCGAGTGGCCCCCGACTGGCCGAGGACCAGGCTGCCCTCGTACAGACCACAGAGCAGGTCAGTCGTGTCGGCCTGGATCCTCACATGCACCGAGTTCTGATCGGGACCTACGGTGGTTGGTGTGACCGTGATGGCGGACGGGCTGATGGTGGCGGCCCTTCGCCCGACGCGCTTGAGCTCGCTGATGGAGACCGGCGTGGCCTCCGGCCGGGGCGGGACCAGCAAGGTGGTGTACTCGACGGTCCGCCCCCGTCGACCCGTGGGACCTGCTCCAGGCGTGGGGGGGACGTCGGCCTCGGACCAGTTGGCCGTGGCCTTCAGTCCCGCCTGCCACGCCTGCGACCAGTCCCGGGCCACGCGCAGATAGAGGCGGCTGGCGTCGTCGGCGGCGTCCTTTCGACCGTAGGTTCCCGACCAGACCCGCTCCCCGACGTCGTTGGCGTACTGGCTGTAGAAGGTGGCCATCTCCGACACGGTGCCGGCCCAGTACTCGGCGTAGCCGGAGGTGAACAGGTCCGAGCCGTCGCCGGCCGAGCTGGCCACGCCCGGGTCGTCATCGCCCACCGCACCAGGGGTGGGCTGCACCGGACTCCCGTCGGCCACTGCCCCCGCCACTGCGGTGGCCCTCCGCACCCAGGTACCCCATTCCGGGCACATCGTGGTGGCGAAGGTATTGAGGCGGGTGTCGGTGAACCCGACCACCTTCAGCGCCTTGACCAGGCGCTTCGCCCCGGTGTCGAGAGCCATCAGGTAGCCCCGATCCACCTGCAGCATGTCCCCCGAGCTGTAGTCGAGCTCATAGGTCATCGCCGACCATCTGGGGGTCGTCTTGATGTCGCAGTGGAGCATGGTCTCCAGCTGGTGCCCGCCGAGTTCCACCGCCTCGAGGTAGTTGGCATGGGTCTGGGTTTCACCCGAGAGGGCCGGCATGTCCCGCACCGGCCCCGACCGCCGCATCTCCTTGAACATGGACCCGCCCCACCGGGGCCACTGCTCCGGCTTCAACCAGTCCCGGAGGTCCTCGAGGGATTCGCCCGTCTCGAATTCGGTGAAGATCCACACGGCCTGCTTGCCGTCGACGATGACGTTCACCGCCCGGCACAGCTCGTCGCCGCCCGAAGCCGCCCCGTCGGTCCCCTCGTCACCTGGGCTCATCTTGTCCGCCTTGCCACGCTTCTTCGCCATCACCGCACCCGGCGAGACATTAGCCCAGCTCACTGCCTCATTGTCCAGGAGGGAGGGAGGTTGGTCCGCCCCAGCCCCCCGAAGAGCGGCCGGGCCCGGTCGGCCGCATCGCGTCGGAGGAGCCCAGGTCCGACTTTTCCGCCGGCGGTCCCACCTGCTTGGATGACGGGATCCACCCCGACATTCGTCGGACCGGACCGGTCCTCGACCGGCCGGAAGCCCGCCACCAGGACCTGCCCATGACGCGGATCCCCGACGATCAACCGCCACCGGCACCGGGGCCGGGAACCCGTACCGATGCCGAGGGGGAGCTCATCGAGGCGCCCGCCGGCCTGCGCTACGTGTGGTGCGGGTTGGCCGTCCTCACCGCCCTCGAGGCGGCCAGCGAGCTCGGGTGGCTCGGCGGACCGGCCGCGCTCTACCAGCTCTGGCTCCACGATCTCGTGCTGGTGGCCGCCGCGGTGCTCATGCTGGCCCGTGCCGCCTTCGAGCCCACCGCCCGAAAGGCCTGGCTGGCGTTCGGCCTGGCCATGGCGGTCTGGGGGGTGGGCACCGTCACCTGGAGCGGGCTGTACGGCGGCCGCGCCCACCCGCCGTACCCGTCCGTGGCTGACGTGTTCTGGCTGCTCTGGTACCCCCTGATGGTGGCGGGCATCGTGTTCCTGATCCGGGTGCGCTTCCGACGGTTCGAGCTCCACCGTTGGATGGACGGCATCGCGGTCATGCTGATCGTGCTGGTGGCAGGCTTCGCGCTGGTGGTCCAACCGGTGGCCGAGGCCTCGGAGCAGGGGAGGCTGGCCACCATCGTCGACTTCAGCTACCCGGTGCTCGACGTCCTGCTCATCGGAGCGGTCCTCGGCGTCTACGGGCTCCTGGGTTGGAGACCCGACGCCATGTGGATCCTGATCGGGGTGGGCATCCTGGCCACCACCGCCGCCGATGCCGCCTTCGCGGTCCAACAGGCGCGGGGGGTGTCCGAGAGCGGTCACTACGACTTCGTCTGGACGCTCGGGGCCCTGGCCATCGCCTATGCCGCCTGGGTGCGAGCTCCCAGCGCCCAGGGCGACGACGATGTGGTCACCGGGATGCGGGCCATCGTCCTGGCCCTCATCGCCCAGGCCCTGGCCATCGGCATCCAGATCTACGCCTACTTCGAGGAGGTAGGGCGGACCGAGCGGCTGGTCACCGTCATCGTCCTCGTGGTGGCGTCCGTGCAGATCATCCTGACCCGGCCCCGGGCCGAACCGGATCCCGGCGAGCAGCCCTCGGGGTGAGGGGGGCGCCCCGGATCCCTTGGCCACCTGGGACGACTCCGGGCCCGGAACCGGGCCTCACCCGCGCCCGGACCGACCCGGTGGCGGGGGAGACAATTCCCCGGCCGCGCTTGATCGGAGGACTTCCGGGTAAGTTCTCTCCCCGAGGGCAGACCGGGGAAGCCGGCTGACCCTTCGCACGATCCCCACCGCAGACCGGGAGGAGCGGGGATGACCGATCTACTGACGACCGCCGACGCTCGGACCCTCACGGATCGGTTCTTCGCCACCAGGGCCCTCACCGAGTCGCTGGCCGCCCCGTTGTCGGCCGAGGACCAGACGGTCCAGTCCATGCCCGACGTGAGCCCCACCAAGTGGCACCGGGCCCACACCACCTGGTTCTTCGAGACCTTCCTCCTGGCGGCGACGCTCGACCGGTACCGGGTGTTCCACCCGGCCTACGGCTACCTGTTCAACTCGTACTACGAGGGGGTCGGGGCCCGATACCCCCGTCACGACCGGGGCCTGGTGTCCCGGCCGGGGATCGAGGAGATCGCCCGGTACCGGCGCTTCGTCGACGAAGCCATGGCCTCGGTGGTCGAGGATCCCGACCCGGCCGTCGTGGGCCTGGTCGAGCTGGGGATCCAGCACGAGCAGCAGCACCAGGAGCTGCTGTTGATGGACATCAAGCACGTGCTCTCCCGCAATCCGCTGCTCCCGGCCTACGACGCACTCTGTCCCGCCCCCGCGGCGCCGGGCGGGACGCCCACCTGGGTGGAGCACGCCGGCGGCCTCCGCCACCTCGGCCACCCCGGGGGTGGCTTCAGCTTCGACAACGAGGGGCCCCGGCACCTGGTCCACGTCGGGCCGTTCGCCCTGGCCGAGCTCCCGGTGACCTGCGGCGAGTGGCTGGCCTTCATCGACGACGGGGGCTACCACCGGCCCGAGCTGTGGCTCTCCGACGGGTGGGCCACCGTCCAGTCCGAGCAGTGGGAATGCCCGCTCTACTGGTCGCTGGTCGACGCCCAGTGGCACGAGTTCACGCTGGGGGGCCCGTTCGCCGTCAACCCCGGGCAGCCGGTCTGCCACGTGAGCTACTACGAGGCCGACGCCTTCGCCCGATGGGCCGGGTACCGACTTCCCACCGAGGCCGAGTGGGAGGTGGCGGCGGCCGGACGCGCCGTGGAGGGCCACCTCCTCGACCAGTCCCGCCTCCATCCCACCCCGGTCGACCCGGACTCGACCAGCCCGTTCGGTGACGTGTGGCAGTGGACCTCCTCGGCCTACAGCCCCTACCCGGGGTTCGAGCCCGCCGAGGGGGCGGTCGGTGAGTACAACGGGAAGTTCATGGTCAACCAGTACGTCCTGCGGGGCGGGTCGTGCGTCACGCCGACCGGTCACCTGCGGACCACCTACCGGAACTTCTTCCCGCCCTCCTCCCGCTGGGCCTTCGCCGGCCTGCGGTTGGCCCGGAACGTCTGATCAGGGGCACATCATCCCGACCATCGCGCCGAAGGAACCCGAGAGCCCATGACCACCGTCATCCCACCCACCATCGACGTCCACCTGTCCGGGGACGACCTGCGCCGCTCAATGGAACGGGACGTCCGCATCGGTCTGACCGCCGATCCCAAGAGCCTGCCCCCCGTGTACTTCTATGACGAACGGGGCAGTCGCCTGTTCGACGAGATCACCCGCCTCCCCGAGTACTACCCGACCCGGTCGGAACGCTCCATCCTCGACGCCCACGCCGGGGACATCGCCCGGGACTCGGGCGCCGACACCTTGGTGGAGCTGGGCGCCGGCACCTGCGACAAGTCGCGCCTGCTGCTCGACGCCATGCAGTCGACCGGCCTGCTCCAGCGCTTCGTCCCCCTCGACGTCAGCGACACCACCCTGTGGGAGGCGGCCACGGCGTTGTCCGCGGAGTACCCCGGCGTGGCGGTCAGTGCGGTGGTCGGCGACTTCCACCTGCACCTCGACCGTCTGCCCCACGACGGGACCCGGCTGTTCGCCTTCCTGGGCGGCACCATCGGCAACCTCGACCCGGCCCAGCGCCGCGAGTTCCTCATCCAGCTGGGCAAGGTCATGACCCTGGACGACCGCCTGCTCCTCGGCACCGATCTGGTCAAGGACCGCACCCGGCTGGTCAACGCCTACGACGACGGCGCCGGCGTGACCGCCGAGTTCAACCGCAACGTGCTCAACGTCCTCAACCGAGAGCTGGGTGCCGACTTCGATCCCACCCGGTTCGAGCACGTGGCCCGCTGGAACGAGTCCGACCAGCGGATCGAGATGTGGCTGCGCTCCACGGCCGACCAGCGGATCCGGGTGGCCGACCTCGAGCTGGACCTGACCTTCCAGTCGGGTGAGGAGATGCTCACCGAGATCAGCACCAAGTTCTCGCCCGACGCCCTGAGCATCGAGCTCAGCGAGTGCGGGTTCATCGTCGAGAGCATGTGGCGCTCGGAGCGCGACGAATTCCTCCTCACCATGGCCCGGCCCTCGGCCTAGCGTCCAGCCCCGGCCCGCCACCGGGACCCCCTCCCGACCCCTCAACCGCCGAGCAGGTCCTTGACCGCGGTCTCGACGGCCCGGTGGAAGGTGGGATAGGCGTAGATCATGTGCCGGAGGTCGGTGGTGGGCACCGCGGCGTGCACGGCCAGGGTCAGGAGTCCGAGCACCTCGCCCCCGGTGGGCCCGACCGAGGTGGCACCCACCAGCACCCCCCGTTCGGAGTCCTCCACCAACTTGATGAAGCCCCGGTTCCCGACCTTGTGGATCCACCCCCGGGTGGACTCGGGTAAGGGGGCCGACCCCACCCGCACCTCGATCCCGGCCCGGCGGGCGTCGCGCTCGCTCATGCCCACCGAGCCGATCTCGGGGTCGGTGAAGGTCACCCGGGGGACGGCCCGGTAGTCGGCCGGGACCACCAGGTGCCCCAGGATGTCGTTGACCACGATGTCGGCCTGGTACATCGAGACGTGGGTGAAGGCCCCGTGTCCCACCGCGTCGCCCAACGCCCACACCCCGTCGACGCCGGCCACCCGCATGTGGTCGTCGACCGGCAACGCCCGGGCCGACTGGACGAGCCCGATCGAGGCCGCATTGAGCTGGGCCAGGTCGGGCCTCCGGCCGGTGGCCACCAGCAGCCGGTCCGCCACGATCGGCTCCCCGGCGCCGAGCGATACGGCGAAGCGGTGGCCGTCGTGGTGTACCGACTCGATCTCCACCCCGGTGCGGACGTCGATGCCCTCGGACCCGAACACCTCGGCCAGCAGGCTCCCGGCCTCGGGCTCCTCCGGCCCGACCAGCTGGCGGCCGGCCTCCAGCACGGTGACCTCGGCACCGAAGCGGCGGAACACCTGGGCCAGCTCGACACCGACGGCGCCACCGCCCAGGACCGTCAGCGACTCCGGCACCTCCTCGCACTCGATGGCCTGGCGGTTGGTCCAGTACGGCGTGTCGGCCAGACCGGCCACCGGGGGTATCCAGGCCCGCGTCCCGATGTTGAGGACCACCGCCCGTTCGGCCTCGATGACCCGCTCCCCCACCACCACCCGCTTGGGCCCCTCCAGGCGCCCCCATCCCCGCACCAGGCGACCGCCCTTGTCCTCGAACCGCTTGGCGGCCACCGTGTCATCCCAACTGTCGGTGGCCTCGTCGCGGATGCGGCGGGCCACCGGGGCCCAGTCGGGCCGGACCGTGGCCGTACCGGCCATGCCTGGCACCCGGCGGGCCTCGGCCAGCAGGTCGGCGGCCCGGATCATCATCTTGGAGGGGACGCATCCCCAGTAGGGGCACTCGCCACCCACCAACTCGGCCTCCACCCCGACCACGTCGAGGCCGGCCTCGGCCAGGCGCTCGGCCGCGTCCTCGCCACCGGGCCCCATCCCCACCACGATCACATCGGCCCGCTCACTCATGCCTGGCTCCTCCGTTACTCGCTGGCTCGGTCCGACCCGCACCGTCCAGGGGCCGCCTCCCTCCCTTTCCGGCCGGTCCCCCGGTCGTCGGTCCCACTGGTTCTACCCGGTGACGGCGCGGCCTGCACCCCCTGGTGCGGGCCCCGGCGGACCCACGTCGTGCCGATCAGCCGGCCCGCTGGCGGGCCACGTCGAAGCAGGCGATGGCACCGGCGGTGGCCACGTTGAGGGAGGACAGGGTGCCGTGCTGGGGGATGGCAGCCAGGACATCACAGCGCTTCCGGGTCAGGGCGGCCAGGCCGGACCCCTCCGAGCCCATCACCACGGCCAGGGGCTGGTCCCCCAGGCGAAGCCCGTAGAGCGACTGTCCGGCTTCCCCGACCAGTCCCACCGTCCAGACCCCCAGGGTCGAGAGCTTCTGGAGGGCGGCCGGCACCCCGGCCACCAGGGCCATGGGCAGGTATTCGATGGCGCCCGCCGCCACCTTGGCCACGGTCGGCGACAGGTGGGCGGACCGATGGCGGGGCAGCACCACGCCGGTCACCCCGGCGCACTCGGCACTCCGGAGGAGGGAGCCCACATTGTGCGGGTCGGTGATGCCGTCCAGGACCAGCAGGAACGGCACCCGGCCCCGCCGGGTGGGCTGGCACAGTGCTTCCAGGGCTGTCTCCTGGATGGGACGGGCCAGCGCCACCACCCCCTGGGAGGCGTCGGTGCGGGCCACGGTGTCGATGCGCCGCCGGGAGACGTACTCGATCCGTACCCGTCGGGTGGCGGCCAGGGCCTCGATCTCGTCGAGGATCTCAGCATCGTCCATGCCGTCGGCCATGAGCAGGGTGGTGACCGGACGCCGGTTGGCACCGAGCAGCTCCCGCACCGCCTGACGCCCCTCGACCTGCTCCCCGCCGAGGCCCGGTGAGGACGGGCGACCGGGGCCCGCAACCGACCCGCCGGCCGGCCGGCCACCGTCCCGCGAGGTCGCACCCTTCGATCCCCCTCCTCTCGATCCCCCTCCTCTCGAACCGGTGCCCTTCGACGCGGCGGCCGGCGGGCCTCCTCCCCTCGTCCCCGCGCCCCGCCGGGGCTGTCCCGTGGCCCCGCCCCTGGCGGTGCTGCCGCGCCGGGCGCCGCCCCGGCCCGCTCCCCTCGGCACGGGACTCACCCGACCTCCCCGGCGGGGGGGGCCGCCGTGAGCAGCACCACGGCGGTGCAGGCGATCCCTTCGGCCCGGCCCAGGGCCCCGAGCCCTTCGGCCCGGGTGGCCTTCACGTTGACCGGCGCCCCGAGCACCTCGCCCAGCCGCTCGGCCATCCGGGCCACGAACGGGGCCAACCTCGGCTGTTCGGCCACCACCGTGCAGTCGGCGTTGACCGGCACCCACCCGGCCGCCCGGGCCAGCTCGACGGTGCCGGCCAGGATCATCATGCTGTCCGCGCCGCTCCAACCCGCCTCGGTGTCCGGGGCGTGGCGGCCCAGGTCACCGAGGCCGGCGGCGCCCAGCACGGCGTCGGCGACGGCGTGGGCCACCGCATCGGCGTCGCTGTGTCCCACCAGGCCCCGGGCCCCGTCCCCCGTCACGGTGACCCCACCCAGCACCAGGAGACGGTCGGGCCGGTCGGAGAACCGGTGGACGTCGATCCCCTGGCCGATCCGGAGCGACGGCCCCGGTGTCGCCGGCTCTCCGCTCACCGGTGGGACCCGGCCAGCAGGGCCTCGGCCACGCCCAGGTCCTCCGGGCGGGTGAGCTTCAGGTTCCTCGGGTCGCCGGGCACCGTGCGCACCGGGAGGCCCAGGTGCTCCACCAGGCCGGCATCGTCGGTGGTCTGCCCCCCGAGGCGATGGGCCTCCCGCAACACCGAGGCGGTGAAGGCCTGGGGCGTCTGCACCGAGACCAACTGCTCACGGTCGACCGTGGCCACCACCTGGCCACCGACCACCCGCTTCAGGGTGTCCGAGACCGGCAGCACCGGGACGGCGCACCCGGCGGAGCCGCCCTCGACGGCCCGCACGACGGCGACGAACAGGGCGGGGTCGGCCAGCGGGCGGGCGGCATCGTGGACCACGATCACGTCGGCTCCGTCGGGTACCGCGGCCAGTCCGGCCCGGACCGAGTCGGCGCGCGACCCTCCGCCCGTGACCACCCGGTCGGCTCCGCACGCTTCGGCCTGGACACCGTCATCGGCGCCCTCCGGTGGCGCGTCCCCGGACGCCCCGGGCCCGGACCCCGACCGACCGGGGACCACCAGCACCACCCCGTCGGACACCGACCGGGCTGCCTGCACCGACCAGGCCGCCACCGGCCGGCCGGCCAGGGACAGGAACTGCTTGGGCCCTCCGAAGCGGCGACCCGATCCACCTGCCACCACGATGGTCCAGACGGACCCCGGTCGGCTCAGGGCAGCGCCTCGTTGAGCCTGACTTCGGCGGTCTCCTCGTCGACCCCGAGGGCGAACGTCAGCTCCGACACCAGGATCTGGCGGGCCCGTTGCAGCATCCGCTTCTCGCCGGCCGAGAGGCCCTTGTCCTTGTCCCGGATGGACAGGTTCCGGACCACCTCGGCCACCTGGTAGATGTCCCCGGACCGCAGCTTCTCGGAGTGGTTCTTGTAGCGGCGCGACCAGTTGGTCGGCATCCGGGCCTCCTTCTTGCGGAGGACGGCGAAGACTTCTTCCACCTCTTCGTCGTTGATCACCTCGCGCAGACCCACGCCATCGGTGTTGTCGGCGGGGACCATCAGGGTCAGGTCGCCGTAGGCCAGGCGGAGCACCAGGTACTCCTGCTTCTTCCCGAAGGCCTCCTTGGTCTCGCGCCGTTCGACCACCGCCGCGCCATGGTGCGGATAGACGACCTTGTCACCGATGTCGAACACCATTCCTCCAGGCGTTACGTGCTGGTCCCGGGCTGAAGAGCGACGGCGGGACCGCGTAGGGAGCACGCCATGGTACACGGTGCCGGGTGCGGGCCCAACCGCGGCTCCCAGGGTCGGGGCACGGTCGGCGCCGCGGCGCTACTGGTAGCGCTCGAAGATACTGGCTTCGGCCAGACGGGCCAACCCGTTCTTCACCGAGTGGGCGCGGGCCTCTCCGACCCCCTCGACCTGCTCGAGGTCGCTCAACGAGGCCCGCATGATCTGTTGGAGGTTCACGAACCGCTCGACGATCCGCTCGATGATGGCGTCGGAGAACCGCGGGAGTCGGTAGAGGAGTCGGTAACCACGGGGCTCCACACCCGATTCCGAGTCGTGGAACGAGCCGGGCAGGCCGAGGATCTGGGCCACCCGCTGGGAGTCGGACAGCTCGTCGGAGGTCAGGTCGGCCAGCTGGCCGATCACCCGGTCGACCACGGCCAGGCGGTCCCGCCCCCTGACCGGCGGCAGCCGGCAGTAGTCCCGGACCACCAGGTGGAGGGCCGGGGCCACCCCGTCGACCAGCTCGGCGGACTGCAGCCCGACCAGACGGCCGTCGTCACCCAGCTCGACCAGATACCCGTCCACCTCCTCGGCGATGCGCAGCAGCATCTCCGCCGCCTGGACCACGCCGATCACGTCGCCCACCGACACCGTGTCCTCCACCTCCAGCATCGACAGCGCCGAGAGGGTGACGTCGAAACGGCTCCGGAAGCGCTGCATGGTGGCCAGGGCCTGGTCGGTCCGGTCATGCAGCCAGCCGGTGGGCTGGACGGTGTGCTTCGAGTCGTTGCGGTAGACCGCGATCACGGACATGGCCGCCGACACCGACAGGACGGGCACGTCGATGGAGCGGGCCACCCGCTCCGCCGTCCGGTGCCGGGTACCGGTCTCGGAGGTGGGGATGGTGGCCTTGGGCATGAGGTGGACGTTGGCCCGGGCGATCCGGGAGGCGTCCGGGGCCAGGATGATGGCCCCGTCCATCTTGGCCAGCTCGGACAGTCGCTGCGGGCTGAACTCGGCGTCGAGCAAAAATCCCCCCGAGCAGATGGAGAGCACACCGGGCCCGTCGCCCACCACCACCAGGGCACCTCGCTTCGCTCGCAGGATCCGGTCCAGCCCGTCCCGCAGTGGCCGGCCGGGAGCTGCCATGGCCAGGGCGTCACTGAGGGGCGAGCTCTGACGGACGGTCACAGACGAATGGTATCCGTCCTGGTCAGCGTCAGCGCCGCCCCGGTGGCGCGGCGGCGTGCTCGGAGGGACGGGAGTCCGGGTTGAAGGACCCGACGACGGAGGGGCTCAGGGCCGAACGGCAAGCATCCGCACCGCCTGGGCCACCGTGTCCACCCTGACCAGTTCCAGGCCCGGGGGACCGTCAGGTGAGGTGGCCGGCACGGCCACCCGGTCGAAACCGAGCCGGGCGCACTCCTCGAGTCGACGAGGCAGGTTGGTGACCTGTCGCACCTCCCCGGCCAGCCCCACCTCGCCCACCGCGGCCAGCGTGGCCGGCAGAGGGCTCCCGATCGACGCTGAGGCCACCGCCAGGGCCACGGCCAGGTCGGCGGCCGGCTCGGTCACCCGGATCCCGCCGGCCACCGAGGCGAACACGTCGACCCCGAGTACCTCCAGATCGACATGGCGGTTGAGCACGGCCAGGATCATGCCCAGGCGGCCGCCGTCGAGTCCCACCGCCGCCCGTTTGGGCTGGGCCTGCCCCATGGGGGTCACCAGGGCCTGGAGCTCCACCAGCAGCGTGCGCCGGCCCTGCATCGCCGGGAGCACCACCCCGCCCGGGACCCCGACCAGGCGGTCGCCGAGGAGCAGCCGGCCCGGGTCGTCGACCCGGTTCAGTCCCTGGTCCCCCATCTCGAACAGCCCCAGCTCCCCGGTGGGTCCGAAGCGGTGCTTGACCGCCTGCAGGAGCCGAAGGGCGTGGTGGCGGTCGCCCTCGAAGCTCAGCACGGTGTCCACCATGTGCTCGAGGGCGCGGGGACCGGCCAGGGAGCCGTCCTTGGTGACGTGGCCCACGAGCACGGTGGCCACCTCACGGGACTTGGCCAGGCCCACCAGCTGGTCGGCACACTCGCGCACCTGGTTCACGCTGCCGGGCACCCCGGTGGCCCGCCGCTCACCGACCTCGGAGGGACCGATCGACACCGCCTGGATGGAGTCCACCACCACCAGGTCGGGCCGGGCCTCGTCCACGGCGGCGATCACCGCGCCGACCTCGGTGACCGGAAGGATCAGGAGCCCGGGCGGGATGGGGCCGAGTCGCTCGGCCCGCAGGCGGACCTGGTGGGCCGACTCCTCGGCCGAGACCAGCAGCACTCGGTGACCGACCGCGGCCCGGGCCGCCAGCACCTGCAGGAGCAGGGTGGACTTGCCGATGCCCGGCTCCCCGCCCAGCAGGGTGACCGAGCCGGGTACCAGGCCGCCCGAGAGCACCCGGTCGAACTCTTCCACCCCGGTGGGGATGGCGGCGGCCTCGGACACGTCCACCGAGGACAGCGGCACCGGCATGGAGGCCAGACCGAGGGCGTCCACCGCCTCGACCAGCGAGCCGAGCTGGGCCTCCTCGACCAGTGTGTTCCACTCCCCACAGGTGGGACAGCGACCGGCCCACCGGGCGGTGGTCGATCCGCAGTCGATGCAACGGTGACGTTTCGCCGTCTTGGCCATGTCCCGATGGTAGGGACTGGGTGTGCCAACCGGGGTGACCGACCCCGGACGGGGGAGCGCCGGTCGGTCACTACCATCGGGAGCATGGAGGTTCTGTCGGCGCTGCGAACCGAGAGCGCACGCTTCGCCGACCTGGTGGAGCCGGCCGGGCTCGACGTCCCGGTCCCCTCCTGCCCGGCGTGGTCGGGGCGCGACCTGTTCGTCCATCTGGGGCGGGTACAGCGCTTCTGGGCGGCCAACGTTCGGGCCGGTGATCGGGAGCGGCCCGACCGGAGCGGGGACGACCCGGACGCTCCCACCGGCGACCGGCCCGACGACACAGGTCTCTCGGATTGGGTTCGCGTCGGCACCGCTTCACTGCTGACGGCTCTCGAACAGAGCGAGGAGGACGGACCCTGCTGGACCTGGTGGGAGGAGCCCCGGACCTGCGGTGCCGTCGCCCGACACCAGGTGCAGGAGGCCGCCGTGCACCGCTGGGACGCCGAGGCGATGCTCGGCCGCCCGTCGCCGCTGGAGCCCGACCTGGCCGACGACGGGGTGAGCGAGTTCCTGGAGACCGTGGCCGCTCCGGCCACGGCCACCCTGCTCGGCTCGCTGACCCTCGAGGCCATCGACACCGGGGGCCGGTGGATCGTGGGCGACCAGCGGGGACCCAGTGCCACGGTACGGGCGTCGGCCTCCGATCTGGTCCTGCTCCTCTACGGACGACTGCCCATCTCGGTGGTGTCGGTCCGGGGCGAACGACGACTACTGGGGGGGTTCCTCGAGGCCGTCGACACCGAATAGCGCCAGGCACACCGCCCGCTGACGCGGCACCGCCCCACCGGGAACCGGCAGGGCGGTCACCACGAACCGGCGGGAGTCGGTCAGTCGGCGGAGGCGTCGGCCAGCTCGACCGGCGGCGGGGGCTCGACACCCTCGATGGCGGTGAAGGTGAGCTGCTGCTCGCCGGCCACCAGGGGCGGGGCGCCCTTCACGTCGTAGGCCGCGGCGGCCTCGGGCGTGATGGTCTCCACGTCGACCACGATGGTCTCGCCCACCCGGAATTCCTTCCACAGGATGCGTTCCGACAGGGGGTCCTCGACCATCTGCTGGATCGCCCGGCGCAGCGGCCGGGCCCCCAGCTGGGGGTCGTAGCCCTTGTCGGCCAGCAGTTGCTTGGCCGGCGGGGTGAGGATCAGGCTGAGGCCCTGCAGCTCCAGCTGGGTGGACACCCGCTGGATCATCAGGTCCACGATCTCCACCACCTCGGCCTTGGACAGCTCGTGGAACACCACGACCTCGTCGATCCGGTTGAGGAACTCAGGCCGGAAGTGCGCCTTCAACGCCTCGTTGACCTTGGTCTTCATCCGCTCGTAGGTCACGGCCTCCGAGGTCTTGGCGAAGCCCACCGACGACTTCCGCAGATCGGCGGTGCCCAGATTCGAGGTCATGATGAGGACGGTGTTCTTGAAGTCCACCGATCGGCCCTGGGCGTCGGTGAGCCGGCCGTCCTCCAGGATCTGGAGGAGCGTGTTGAACACGTCGGCATGAGCCTTCTCGACCTCGTCGAAGAGGACCACGGAGAAGGGCTTGCGGCGGACCGCCTCGGTCAGCTGGCCACCTTCCTCGTATCCGACATAGCCCGGAGGCGAGCCGACCAGGCGGCTCACGGTGTGCTTCTCCATGTACTCGGACATGTCCAGCTGGATGAGCGCGTCCTCGTCGTCGAACAGGAATTCGGCCAGGGTCTTGGCCAACTCGGTCTTCCCCACGCCGGTCGGCCCGAGGAAGATGAACGAGCCACTCGGCCGCTTGGGGTCCTTCAGGCCGGCCCGGGTCCGCCGGATCGACCGGGCCAGGGCGGCGATGGCCGGCTCCTGCCCGATGACCCGCTTGTGGAGTTCGTCCTCCATCCGGAGCAGCTTGGCCGTCTCCTCCTCGGTCAGCCGGTAGACGGGGATCCCCGTCCAGTTGGCCAGCACCTCGGCGATGACCTCCTCGTCGACGACGTCGAACAGGTCCACGCCCTCGGCCCGCCACTCGGCCTCCATGGCCTCCTTGGAGTCCAGGCGCTCCTTCTCCTGCTCGGCGAGCTTCTTGGCCTGATCGAAGGCCTGCTTCTCCAGCGCGGCCTCCTTGTCGGCCCGGAGCCGGGTGATGTCCTCTTCCAGCTTCTTGTAGGCCGGTGGCGTGGTCATCCGACGGATGCGCAGGCGGCTGCCGGCCTCGTCGATCAGGTCGATGGCCTTGTCCGGCAGGTACCGGTCGGCCAGGTACCGGTCGGCCAGGTTGGCCGCGGCCACCAGGGCCTGGTCGGTGATGGTCACCGCATGGTGGGACTCGTAGCGGTCCCGCAGGCCCTTGAGGATCTCGATGGTCAACGCCACGTTGGGCTGCTCCACCTTGATGGGCTGGAAACGGCGCTCCAACGCCGCGTCCTTCTCCAGGTGCTTGCGGTACTCGTCGATGGTGGTGGCCCCGATGGTCTGCAGCTCGCCCCGGGCCAGCATGGGCTTGAGGATGGAGGCGGCGTCGATGGCCCCCTCGGCGGCACCGGCACCCACCAGGGTGTGGAGCTCGTCGATGAACAGGACGATGTCGCCGCGGGTGCGGATCTCCTTCAGGACCTTCTTCAGCCGCTCCTCGAAGTCACCGCGGTAGCGGCTGCCGGCGACCAGGGCGCCGAGGTCCAGGGTGTAGAGCTGCTTGCCGGTCAGCGTCTCGGGGACGTCGTCGGCCACGATGCGCTGGGCCAGTCCCTCGACGATGGCGGTCTTCCCCACCCCCGGCTCCCCGATCAGCACCGGGTTGTTCTTGGTCCGCCGGGACAGGACCTGCATGACCCGCTCGATCTCTTTCTCCCGGCCGATGACGGGATCGAGCTTGTGGTCCCGGGCCAGCGCGGTCAGGTTGCGACCGAACTGGTCCAGCACCGGCGAACCGGTCGGGGCGTCCGAGGACTGCGAGCCCGGCGCTCCCGCGCCCACCGACTCCTTGCCCTGGTAGCCCGAGAGCAGCTGGATCACCTGCTGGCGGACCCGGGGCAGATCGGCGCCCAGGCTCACGAGGACCTGGGCGGCGACGCCCTCGCCCTCCCGGACCAGGCCGAGCAGCATGTGCTCGGTGCCGATGTAGCTGTGACCGAGCTGCAACGCCTCCCGCAGCGAGAGCTCGAGAACCTTCTTGGCCCGCGGGGTGAACGGCGGGGAGCCGGTCGGGGCGGTGCCGGCCAGACCGATGGTCTCCTCCACCTTCTCGCGCACGGCCTCCAGCGAAACGCCCAGCGACTCCAGGGCCTTGGCCGCCACACCCTCACCCTCGTGGATCAGGCCCAGGAGGATGTGCTCGGTGCCGATGAAGCTGTGGTTGAGCAGGCGCGCCTCCTCCTGTGCCAGCACAAGAACTCGACGAGCCCGGTCTGTGAATCGTTCGAACACTCCACCGCCTCCATCCGCGGTCAGCAACTGAACCGAAGTCTACAGGTACCGGTGGTACCCACACCCGCACGGAGCCATATTCGGATCCATTTTCTCCCTCATCGGCATCCTGGCCTATCGTCTGTAGGAAGTGAACGTCGTCGAACTCCTCGGGCTCCCCGCACTCGAAGATCAGCTGAAACGCCTCGAGCCCCTGCTCGTGGAGTCGGTGGTGACCGGGGACGGCTTCCTCGACGAAGTCACCACCCACCTCCTGGCCGCCGGCGGCAAGCGGCTCCGCCCGGTATTGGCCCTGGCCACCGCCACATCCGGCGCCACCGAGGCCTCCCGGGAGGACCTGCTCGGGG
The DNA here is from genome assembly GCA_963833585.1 of uncultured Acidimicrobiaceae bacterium. Lineage (GTDB taxonomy): Bacteria > Actinomycetota > Acidimicrobiia > Acidimicrobiales > RAAP-2 > Bog-756. The sequence goes on from CAWHYF010000006.1 coordinate 667,494, forward strand.
CGGTGGCGGTGGAGCTGGTCCACCTGGCCTCCCTCTACCACGACGACGTGATGGACGAGGCCACCGTGCGCCGCAACGTGGAGAGCGTCAACGCCCGTTTCGGCAACCTGGTGGCCATCGTGGCCGGCGACTTCCTGCTGGCCCGCTCGGCCGAGATCGCCGCCTCCCTGGGCACCGAGATCGCCGGCCTGTTGGCCGCCACCCTGGGTGAGCTCTGCCAGGGTCAGGTGGCCGAGGTGCACGCCGCCTTCCGGGTCAGCCGGACCCAGGACGAGTACCGGCGGGCCATCGCCGGCAAGACCGCCTCGTTGATGGCCACCTCGTGCCGCATCGGGGCCCTCACCGGGGGGCTCCCCCGCGACCAGGTGGACGCCTTCACCCAATTCGGACGCTCGTTCGGGATGACCTTCCAGGTCCGGGACGACATCCTCGACGTCATCGGCACCGAGGCCGAACTGGGCAAACCCGCCGGCCAGGATCTGGCCGAGGGCATCTACACCCTTCCGGTGCTGCTGGCCCTGGCCGACCCGGAGGCCGGGCCCGAGCTCAGCCCCCTGCTGGGCCAGCCCCTCGGGCAGCCCGAGCGCGACAAGGCCCGGTCGATCGTGGCGGCGTCCGGCGCCATCGGGGACTCGGTGGCCGTGGCCCGACGGTATGCCGAACGGGCGGAGGCGGCGGGTTCGGGACCTTCCCCCCGACTGACCGCGGGTCTCGCCAGCCTGGCCCACTCCATGGTGGACGACCTCCCGACGTCCTGACCGGGCCCGGGCCGGTCACGCCACCGGGCCCGGGCGGGGCCGTGGGGGCGGACCGCCCGGATCAGACCGAGGCGGTGGAGGACGCCGGCGCGGCCGGGGTCCCGGTCTGGCACTGCCCGGCGATCTGGGCTGCGAGAGCCGCCTCCCGCCGCAGGAACTTGGCGCTGATCTCGCGGGCCTCGATCTTCTCCCAGTGGGCGAGGTTCCGCCGCATGGTGGCGGCCCGACGCTGCCCCTTGCGGTTGAGCGCGCTCCGGGAGCTGACGGCGCGCAGCTTCTGGACCTTGGCCGAGAGGTGGGCCTGGCGTTGGTGCATGTGGGTCAGGTGGGCCTGGGCCTTGGCGCAATCGACGTGGTGGGCCGGAGGGGTCGATCCCCCCGGGGCCCCGGCTGCACCCGACACGCCGGCTGCGCCCAGCGTCAGCACGCCGACGGCCACGGCGGTGGTCAGGGATTTCTTGATCGGATTCCGGATGAATGCCATGCGTCTCCCCTGTGCTCTTCCCCGTCGGGCCACCACCGAAACCCCGGGGTTCGGACGGTCCGGGCGGATCCTGCCCGCGACCGTAGCGGGCCGGGGGCCCCGGGGGTACATCGGTCCGCTGAGGTGGGCCGGGGCGCCTCCGGTCGGGCCGATGTCCCCGCCTGCCGCTAGCCTCGCCCCACCATGTTCGTCCCCGAACCGCATCGCCGATTCCCTGTCCCGGCCGGCAGGGCACGGTGACCGCCACCAGGGGCAGTGCACGCCACGCCGTCCGGCTGGCCTGCCCCCCCGGTCGCGCCTGGGCCCTGCTCGGGGACCCCGAGCGGGTGGCCGAGTGGTTCCCGGGCATCGAGTCCTGCACCGTCGACGGCGACCAGCGGGTGGTGGTGACCGGGTCGGGTATCCCCATGCCGGAGCGACTGTTGACCGTGGACGCCGGGCTGCGACGACTGCAGTACCGGATCACCGCCCCCATGTTCGTCGAGCACCTCAGCACCATCGACGTGCACGATCTGGGTGAGGGCAGCTGTCTGGTGGTCTACTCGGTCGACGCCGAGCCGGCCCCGCTGGCCCTGGTCATCGGGGGCGCGGCCCGCCAGGGGCTCGGAGAGTTGGGGGCAGTGTTGGGACTGGCCGACGAGGTGCCGGCCGGATGAGCCGGCGCCAGACGAGAGGAGCCCGCTGATGGGCCGCAAGATCCTCCTGGTCACCACCGACCAGCAGCGGTATGACACCCTCGGGTGTAACGGCGGCACCCTGGCCCGGACCCCGGTGGTGGACCGCCTGGCCGCCGAGGGCATCCGCTTCGAGCGGGCCCACCCCCAGTCGGTGGTGTGCATGCCGTCCCGCTCGACCATCCTGACCGGCCAACACCCGAGCACCCACGGGGTGTGGATGAACGGGGTGCCTCTCCCGGTCGACGCCCCGTCGGTGGCCGAGGAGCTGCACCGGGCCGGCTACCACACCGCCCTGGTCGGCAAGGCCCATTTCGAGCCGTTCCTCGACCCGTTCCTCCGTTTCGAGGAGAACGCCCTCGCCCGCACCGGGGCCGAGCCCCCCGGTGGACTCCACCGGGGGTTCGAGCATCTGGAGCTGGCCACCCACGGAGTGCTCGGGCCGCTCCACTACGCCCGGTGGCTGATGGCCGAGCACCCCGAGGCGTTGGGCGGGTTCTATCCGGCCCTGGACGGCTCCCTCCAGGTCAACGCGGCCGGCGGTGGCGACACCGGAGCCCCGCAGGTCAAGGCCAATCCGGTCGACCGGGACCTCTACCACACCGACTGGGTCGCCGACCGGACCGTGGCCTGGCTGGACACCCTCGGGGCGGACGACGACTGGTTCTGCTGGATGAGCTTCCCCGATCCCCACCATCCCTGGGACCCGCCGCAGTCGGAGGTTGGGCGGATCGACTGGCGCGAGGTCCCGCTGCCCACCGGCTATCCCGAGGAACGGGCCCGGCGCGAGGCCATCCTCGACGCCAAGCCTCGGCACTGGCGCCTCTGGTACGACGGCACGCTGGTGTCCAACTACGAGGCCCCCGCCGACTGGGTGCCGGCCACCCTCACCCCCGACCAGGTCCGCGAGGTCAACGCCCGCAACGCCGTCGAGTGCGAGCTGATCGACGAGGCCCTCGGGCGGGTCCTCACCCGGATCGCCGAGCGGGGATGGTCCGACGACCTCGACGTGGTGTTCACCACCGACCACGGTGAGCTCCAGGGCGACTTCGGCCTCCTGTTCAAGGGCCCGTACCACGTCGACGCCCTGATGCGGCTGCCGCTGGTGTGGCGGCCGGCGCCGAACGCGGGCCGGGCCCCCGGGGTGGTGTCACGGCCGGTGGGCCTGGTCGACCTGGCCCCGACGTTCTGTCGCATCGCCGGGGTCGAGGCACCTGACTGGATGCAGGGCGCGGTGCTCCCGGTGGACGACGCCGACGCCGACGCCGGCGGGTTCGAGCGGGTGTTGACCGAATGGGACAGCGAACTGTTCGGCACCGAGGTCCACCTGCGCACCATCATGCGCGACCACTGGGTGTGCACCGCCTACCGGCCCGGCACGTCCCACGACGGCTCCGAGGGCGAGCTCTACGACCTGGACGAGGACCCGCTGCAGCAGGCGAACCGGTGGGACGACCCGGCCCTGGCCGGGATCCGCGCCGACCTGGAGGCCGATCTCCGGGACCACCAGCCACCGGTCCGCCACCCGAGGCTGGTGCTCGAGGCCCCGGTCTGACCGTCGCTCGGCGCCAGTGGTACCGGTTCGGGCTCGGCGACGGCGATCGCCCGGCCGCCGGTCGGAGGGGGTCTCTCCGCTGAGGGGGGCCGGGTGGTCGGGCCTCCGCTACCTGGAGGCAGGCTGGTTCCGGTCGAAGATGATCCGTAACCCGTGGAGGGTGAGCCACGGCTCGACGTACTCGATCTCCTCGGCGTACGGGGAGATCAGTTCGGACAGGCCGCCGGTGGCCACCACCGTGCACTCGCCGAGCACGGCGGCGAAGCGGCGGCACAGTCCGTCCACCTGGCCGGCGAAGCCGTAGAGGGCCCCGGACTGGATCGACTCCACCGTCGACTTGCCGATCACGCTCCGGGGCTCGATCAGCTCGACCCGGCGGAGGGCGGCGGCGTTGGCGAACAGGGCGTCGAGGCTGATCGCCACCCCGGGGGTGATGGCCCCGCCCAGGTACTCGCCGGCCGCCGAGATGGCATCGAAGGTGGTGGCCGTGCCCAGGTCGACCACCACGCAGGGCCCGCCGAACAGGTCATGGGCACCGACGGCGTTGGCGATCCGATCCGCCCCCACCTCCTTGGGGTTGTCATAGAGGATGGGCATCCCGCTCTTCACCCCCGGCTCGAGCACCACCGCGGGGACCTCGAACCACCGCGACACCATCTGGCGCAGGTTGGCCGTGACCAACGGGACCGACGAGGTGACGGCGATGCCGGAGACCGTGTTGTCGATGTCCAACCCGTCGAGGTCGAGGAGCTGGGTGAGCAGCAGGGCGTGCTCGTCGGCGGTCCGCTCGGCCACAGTGGACAGGCGCCAGTGGTGCGCCAGGCCCGCGGGCTCGTTCCCGTCGCGGGGGCCGGTTCCTGCGGTGGCGTCGGACGGGTCGTCGGCGAACAGGCCCACGACCGTCTCGGTGTTGCCGACATCGATGGCGAGCAGCATGGTCAGCCTCTCCCGCCGGACTCCGGCGCCAGGTCGAATCCGAGATCGAGCACCGGGGCCGAGTGGGTCAGGGCCCCCACCGAGATGAGGTCGGCACCGGCGGTGGCCAGCCGGGGGGCGGCCTCGAGGTCGACCCCACCGGACACCTCCACCAGCGTCTCCGCCCCGGCGGCCCGCAGCCGGGCGACACACCCGGCCACCCGCTCGAGGGACATGTTGTCCAGCATGATCACGGTGGCGCCGGCCGCCACCGCTTCGTCCACCTGGGACGGGTGGTCGCACTCGACCTCCACCATCCGTCCCGGCCACCACGCCCTGGCCCGGGCCACGGCCTCCCCGATGGACAGCCCGGCCAGATGGTTGTCCTTCACCAGGACGCCGTCGGAGAGGTTGCCCCGGTGGTTGTGGCCGCCCCCCGACCGGACGGCGGCCTTCTCCAGGGCGCGGAGACCGGGGGTGGTCTTCCGGGTGTCGAGCACCCGGGTGGCCGGGTTGGCGGCCTCCACGGCATCGACGAACCGCCGGGTCAGCGTGGCCACACCGGACAGATGTCCGAGGAAGTTGAGCACGGTCCGTTCGGCGGTGAGGATGGAGCGCAGGGCGCCGCTCACCTCGGCCACCCGGTCCCCCGGGCCCACGCCGGCACCGTCACCGGTCCGCCAGGTGACCTCCAGTGTCGGATCGATCTGGCGGAAGGTCTCGAGCGCACAGGCCCGCCCGGCGATCACCCCCGCCTGGCGGCTGACGATGGCCACCCGGGCCGTGGTTTCCGCCGGGACCAGCGCCGCGGTCAGGTCGCCCAGCGGCAGCACGTCCTCGGCGAGGGCCCGGGAGACCGCCTCGGCCACGGCCGGGCCCGGCGGGTCGAGTTCTCCCGGCCCGGTGGCCTGCTCCGGTCCCGACCGCAGGCTCACGGAGTGGGTCGATCCGAGGACCGGCCCGGGTCCGGACCGGCCAGGACGGCCACCCCTCCCGCGTCGTGCACGATGCGTCGACGCCACCGGTCATCGGCGTCGGGGTGGTCGCTCCGGGCGTGTGCCCCCCGGGTCTCGCACCGGACGGTGGCCGACCGCAGGACACTGGCGGCCGCGGTGACCAGGTTGGCCAGCTCGCCGTGGGCCCGGTCGGACGGGCCGGCGGCGGCCATCTCGGCGCCCAGGGCCTCGACGGTCGCTCCGGCCGCCGCCAGCGAGCTGGCGCTCCGGACCACGCCGGCCCCTTCGATCATGGTCCGTTGGAGCCGGTCCCGGCTCTTGGTCACGTCGGGCCAGGTCGGAGCCCCCGGGTCGCACTCGGCGACGCGGCCGGTCCGCCCCCCGGCGGCCACCGAGGGGTCCACCCGCTGGTGGGGGCCGTCGAGGACGGTCGCCATCACCCCGGTGGGCTGGGGCCCCTCCACCCCGGCCTGGATCGACTCGGCCAGCCGGGCGCCGAACACCATGCCCTCCAGCAGCGAGTTGGAGGCCAGACGGTTGGCGCCGTGCACCCCGGTGCAGGCCACCTCCCCGGCCGCCCACAGTCCGGGGAGGGCGGTGGCCCCGGACAGGTCGGTGATCACACCGCCGGAGAGGTAGTGGGCCGCCGGGGCGATGGGCAGCCAGTCTCGGGAGGGGTCGAGCCCGATGGCCCGGAGCGAGGCGGCGATGGTCGGGAACCGGGCCTCGAAGGAGACCAGCCCGGTGGCGTCCAGCCACAGGCTCTCCACCCCCTGGGCCGCCATCCGTTCGGCCATGGCCCGGCTGACCAGGTCCCGCGGGGCCAGCTCGTCGACGAAGCGCGCTCCCTCGGCGTCCCGGAGGAGGGCCCCGTGCCCCCGGAGGGCCTCGGAGAGCAGGGGGCGGGGCATGGCCGGGTGATGAAGGGCGGTGGGGTGGAACTGCATGAACTCGACATCGGCCACCGCCACACCGGCCCGGAGGGCCATGGCCAGGCCGTCGGCGGTGGCCTCGGCCGGGTTGGTGGTCACCGCGAACAGCTGGCCCGCCCCGCCGGTGGCGAGCACGGTGTGGGAGGCCCGGACCTCGACCGGGAGGCCCTCGGCGCTGAGCGCCACCACCCCGCAGCAGCGGCCGCCCTCGATCAGCAGGTCCAACGCGAACCACTCCTCGAGCACGGCGGCAGCGGTGGCCCGGGTGGCATCGACCAGGGCCCGCTCGACCTCGGCCCCGGTGGCGGCCCCGCCGGCGTGGACCACCCGGGCGGTCGAGTGCCCGCCCTCGCGGGCCAGGGCCAGGGCCCCGCCGGGCTGCCGGTCGAAGACGGCACCCATGGCGATCAGCTCGTTGACCCGGGCCGGGCCCTCGTCGACCAGGACCCGTACCGCCTCGGTGTCGCACAGGCCGGCGCCGGCGGCCAGGGTGTCGGCCAGGTGCAGGTCGGTCGAGTCCTCGTCCCCGCCCAACACCGCCGCCACGCCGCCCTGGGCCCAGCGGGTGGCCGACTGGGACAGCTCGGCCTTGGTCAGTACCCCTGTCCGCAGCCCGGTCGGGCGCGACCCTCGGGCACCGGCGGGGGCGAGGGGCGCGGCCAGACGCACGGCCGCCGAGAGCCCGGCCACCCCGCTGCCCAGGACCAGGACGTCCAGGGCCACCGGTGCCACTCCTGGGTCGGCCATGACGGGGGTCAGGAGCCCCGGCGCGGATCGAGGTTGTCGATCAGCCGCACCGGGCCCACCGTGGCCGCCACCAGCAACCGCAGTCGCCGTCCGTCCGCCGCGGTGCGGGCCGGCTCGAGGTCGTCGGCGGTGACCGCGGCGGCGTAGTCCAGCTCCACCTGGGGCTCGATGGCCACCACCTCTCGCATGCGCGCCTCGGCGGCCTCGGGACCGGACCCGGCGGCCAACTCCTCGGCCCCGGCCCGGAGGGCGCGGGACAGCACCAGGGCGGCGCGGCGCTGGTCCGGGTGGAGCCGTTCGTTACGGCTGGACAGGGCCAGGCCGTCGGCGTCGCGGACGGTCGGGCACCCCACCACCTGGGTGGGCAGGGCCAGATCCCGGACCAGGCGGATCACCAGGGACAGCTGCTGGAAGTCCTTCTCCCCGAAATAGGCCCGGCCCCGGCCCGTGGCCGAGAGCAGCTTCACCACCACGGTGGCCACCCCGTCGAAGTGGCCCGGGCGGGCGGCACCCTCCCAGCGCCCGCTCAGGGTCGGCACCGAGACGGTGGTCGGCGCGGTGCCCGGGGGGTCCGGGTACATCTCCGCCACCGTCGGGGCGAAGACCACCTGCCCCCCTGACGACGCGATGGCATCGAGGTCGGACTCGAACGAACGCGGGTAGTGGGCGAGGTCGGCGGGGTCACCGAACTGCGTCGGATTCACGAAGATCGAGACCGCCACCACGTCGCACTCGGCCGCGGCCCGTTGGATGAGCGAGCGGTGGCCGTCGTGGAGCGCACCCATCGTGGGCACCACCCCCACCGTCCGTCCCGACGACCGCACCGCGTCCATGGCCTCGGCGTACTCGGCGATGGTCCGGACCACGGTCGGCCGGGTCAGGGTGGTGGTCTGGGCGGTGACGGTGGTCATGCCACCTGCTCCACGGCGACCGATGGGGCGGCACCCTCGGGCTCCCGCACCTCGGGTGCTTGCAGACCGTCGGCCCCGCCGAGGGTCGGGTCCAGCGAGAGGCGCCGGGCCAGACCGACCATGGCGTCGTAGGCGGTCAGCTCGTTCCGGTGGCCGGCCATCCCACCCAGGGCGGCACGGTGGCGCTCCACAGTGTCCCAGTCCCCCCGCGCCGCCGGCCCGGTCAGGGCTCGACGGGGTCCGAGGGCCAGGGCGTCGTCCGTGGCGGCCCGCAGCAGTCCGGCGAAGGCCTCGAGCGGAAGGTCGATGGAGGCGGCGACCCGCTCCACCTGGCCGATGAGTGCCACCAGATGGTTGGCGGCGATGGAGGCGGCGGCGTGGTAGCTGGTCCGGTTGTCGTCGGGTACCTCGACCGTCCGGCCGCCGAGCGCCTCGGCCATGCGGCCGGTCACCGCGTCCCCGGCCACGGCGAAGGTGATGCCGGAAGCCAGCCGTTCCGCGCCGATCTCCGGATTGGGCAGCGGCATGAGCGGGTGGAGTGAGCCACGTCGGGCATGGCCGGACAGCACGTCGAGTCCGAGGGAGCCGGACAGGTGGACGACCGCGGTGGTCGGCACCGGGGCCACCTGCGATGCCACCTGGGCCACGGTGTCGTCGGGCGTGGCGATGACCAGCAGGTCCACCCCGCAGGCGGCCCGCCCGACGTCGTCGTCCCGGCCCAGCGCGCCATGTGACTGGAAGCCCGCCACGCCGTCCAGCGCCGTCAGCAGGGACCGACCGGCCCGGCCCGGCCCGATGATTCGGAATGTGGTCACGAGACCCCTTCTGTTACGTTCCAGCCCCGGAGGGTGCCGTTCGCGTCAGAGAATCCTGGTGCTGCGGCTCACAGTGTACCCACGACGGCGACGTCGCCACCAGAGGCGGCGAGATCGTCCCCGTCGACCAGGTCGGGGGCCAGTTCGGCCAGCGGGGCCAGGACGAACCGCCGCTGGCGCCAGCGGGGATGGGGCACCGTGAGATCGGGCTCGGCCAGGACCACTCCGTCGATCCACAGGACGTCGACGTCGAGGGTCCGCGGTCCCCACCGGACGGACCGGACCCGACCGGCCGCCGCCTCCAGGCGGCGGCACTCCTCGAGCAGCCGGTAGGGATCCGCCCCGGGGTGGACGGCCAGCTCCACCACCACGTTGAGGTAGGGGTCCTGACCTTCGGGCCCACCCACCGGCGCGGTCTCGTAGACCCGGGACACCGCGGTGACCGGGGCCCGGTTCCCCGCCCGGAGCTGGTCCACGGCCCGGCGGAGGTGGGACCACCGGTCGCCCAGGTTGGAGCCGAGGCCCAGGAAGGCCCGGGCCGTCGGGGGCCCGTCCGTCGGCGCGGTCACCGACCTCGGGTGATCCGGACCCCGACCGAACCAAGGTCGAGGGCCAGCGGCGGTCGGAGCTTGCGGAGGTGGACCGTGACCGAGGTGATCCGGGGGTCCGAAGCCAGGGCCACCTCCGCCACCGACCCGGCCAGGGCCTCGAGCAGCTCGAACGGGGGTCCGGCCACCACCGAGGCGACCCGGGTGGCCACCTCCCCGTAGTCCACCGTGTCGGACAGACGGTCGCTGGCCGAGGCCGGCGCCAACTCGACGGCCAGGTCCAGGTCGATCTCGAAGGGCTGGGCCCGGGTCTTCTCCTCGGGCAGGACTCCGTGGGTCCCCACCACCCGGAGGCCTCGGAGCTGGATCCGATCGCCCCTTTCGCCCCGGTCTCCGGCATCCGCCCTACCGGTCTGGGTGGTCACCCGGCCGGGGGTGCATCCCTGGTCCCCGGGGGGACCGGGGCCGGGGTCAGCTGGCTGGCGAACGCCACCAGCTCGCGCCCACTCGGCCCCATGGGGTGCCCGGTCATGTGCTCGAGGACGGTGATCGCCTGGGGACCGCTGTGGAGCCGGTCCGACCAGAGCAGGTAGCCCGCCACCACGCCGGTCACCCGGTCGCCCAGTTCCTCTTGGTGGATCAAGACCCGCTCCCCGGCGGTCAGCCGGCCGTGCAGTTCGCGGTAGAGCTCACCGAGGACCCCCCGGGCGTCACCCGAAGCGGGCAGGGGATAGTGCACACTGGCCATGGACTTCTCCTCGTAGGCCCGGAGGTTGTGCGAGGACGGCAGGAGCGACACCACTCGGGTGAACCCCTGGACCTGCAGCCAGATGATCTCCTCCTGGCGGCGCACCTTGCGGTGGTTGGGGGCGAACCCCCCGGGTCGCTCGCTCATGGCCAGGCGGTCCTTGATCACCCACGTGAAATTGCGCGGGGGGATGCCGGCGGCCCATTTGCCCTTCACCATCTGGGCCCCGATCGGGTCGCGCCGACCAGCTGGGCGGCCTGGACGGTGGCGCCCACGTCGTGGACCCGTACCATTCGGGCCCCGTGCTCCATGGCCCAGGTGGCGGTGGCCAGCGAGGCCGGAAGGCGCTCGGCCGGTGCGGGCGGGCCGTCCGAGCGCCTCGTCAAGGTCCCCAGGAAGGCCTTGCGGCTGGTGCCCACCAACACCGGGTAGCCCACCCCGGCCAGCTCGGGGAGGGCGGCGAGCAGGGCGAGGTTGTGATCGATGGTCTTGCCGAAGCCGATGCCGGGATCGATCCACACCTCCTCGACGCCGGCCGCGGTGGCGGCGGAGGCCCGTTCCAGCAGGAGTTTGCTGACCTCGGTCACCACGTCGTCGTAGCGGGGGTCCACCTGCATGGTGGCGGCGGTCCCCTTCCGGTGCATGGCCACCCATCCCACACCGTGGTGGGCGGCCACCGGCCAGAGGGAGGCGGACACGTCGTTGATCAGGGTGGCCCCGGCCTCGACGGCGGCGGCGGCCACCTCCGCCTTCGTGGTGTCGACCGACACCCGGACCTCACCGGCCAGGGCCTCGACCACCGGGATCACCCGGGACAGCTCCACCTCGGCGGGGACCGGTTCGGCGGCCGGACGGGTGGACTCGCCTCCGATGTCGACGATGTCGGCCCCCTCGGCGACCATCCGACGGCCCCTCCGGACGGCCTGGTCCCGCTCCAGGAATTGGCCTCCGTCGGAGAAGGAGTCCGGTGTGACGTTGAGGATTCCCATCACCAGGGGGTGCCGCTCTTGCGTGGGGATGGGCATGACGACACAGAGTAAACCAGGCCGGACGGGCCCGTGGTCAGCTGCACCGACCGTTCAGCGGCCCCGGACGAACTGCATGGCCTCCATCCGGGTGGAGGCGTCGCTGCGGAACAGACCCCGGACCGCAGAGGTGACCGTGGAGGTGCCGGACTTCTTCACCCCTCGCATGGACATGCAGAGGTGCTCCGCCTCCACCACCACGAGGACGCCACGCGGGTCCAGGGCGTGCTCGATGGCGTCGGCGATCTCGGTGGTCATGCGCTCTTGGACCTGGAGCCGTTTGGCGTACCCGTCGACCAGACGGGCCAGCTTGGACAGCCCGGTGATCCGTCCGTCCTCCCCGGGGATGTACGCCACGTGAGCCTTGCCGATGAACGGGATGAGGTGGTGCTCACAGAGCGAGGCGAAGGGGATGTCCCGCACCATGACCATCTCGTCGTGTTCGGCGGCGAAGGTGACCTCGAGGTGGTCGGCGGGATTCTCCCCCAACCCGGTGAACAGCTCCGCGTACATCTTGGCCACCCGGTGGGGGGTCTTGACCAGACCGTCGCGGGCCGGATCCTCGCCCAGGGCCTCGAGCAGTTCGTGGACGGCGCGCTCGATGCGTTTGGTGTCGACGCTCAAAGGACCAGCTCGGACCCCGGAGGCGCGGCCCTACGACAGGTCGCCGGCGTAGGCATGGATGGCCTTGAGGTTGCGCAGGCGCTCGTCGACATCAAGGCCATATCCCACCACGAATTCCGCCGGGATGTGAAAACCGACGTAGGCAAGATCCAGCTCGGTGCGCTGCTGACCGTCCTTGACCAGCAGGGCACAGACCTCCAGGCTGGCCGGACTGCGGGCCAGGAGGTAGCGCTGGAGGTAGCTGAGGGTGAGCCCGCTGTCGACGATGTCCTCCACCACCAGTACGTGGCGGTCGACCAGGTCCACGTCCAGGTCCTTCACGATCCGGACCACCCCCGAGGTCCGGGTGGCGCTGCCGTAGGAGGAGATCGCCATGAAGTCGACGTCGACCGGAAGGGCGATGGCCCGGGACAGGTCGCTCATGAACATGAACGCGCCCTTCAGTACTCCGACCAGCAGGGGCGGGCGGCCGGCATAGTCGGCGGTGATCCGTTCCCCGAGCTCGGTGATCCTGGTCTGGAGGTCGTGTGCCGAGACGATCACCCGGCCCACCTCTCGGCTCTGCTCGAGCCGTGCGGGCCCCTCGGGGCCCCCGGGCGCCTCCTGCTCAGCGGTGACCACGGCGCGACTGTACCGGAGTGCCGCCGCCGTCGGATTCGGTGCCGTCCGGGGGAAGGAGGGCCAGGCGCCCGCCCGACCGCTCCACCCGTCGACCCCCGGGTACCTCGGTGGCCCGGCGCTCCTTGCGGGCCACCTCGAGCACCCTCCTGACGGCGTCGAGCGGGGGCGGGTACCCGGCCTGCCCGGCCCCGCCGGTCAGCCAGCCACGGACGGCCCGGCGGGCCACCGCCTCCGGGGCGGTGCTGAGGGCGGCGGCGTCCTCGGGATCGACCATGCCACCGAGGGCGTCGAGCAGGTCGGCGTCCCCGGCCAAGGCCCCGGCCTGGCGGGCCAGGATGGGCACCACGTCCCGACCGGCCATGGCCGTGCACAACGGGAGCAGCTCGTGGCGGACCCGGTTGCGCAGGTGACGCGGGTCGTCGTTGGACGGGTCGGCCACCGGGGCGAGTCCCAGGTGGGCACCGAGGGCCACCGTCTCGGCCCGTCGCAGGCCGAGCAGGGGGTGGCGGGGCCCGGCCCGCATCCCGGCCAGCCCGTGCACACCGGAGCCGCGCAACAGGTTGACCAGGACCGTCTCGGCCTGGTCGTCGGCGGTGTGCCCGGTGGCAGCGTCAGGACCCAGGACTTCCCGACGGGCCTGCCGGGCCCGGGCCTCCAGGTTGGGGCCGTCGCGGAGCTCCACCCGCTCGGCGCGGAAGGTGGCTCCGAACCGACGGGCGGCCTGGGCCACCACCTGGGCCTCGTGCTCCGTGCCGGGCCGCAGGCCGTGGTCGACGTGGACGGCGGTCACCACGCACCCGGACGCCACCGCCAGGACCAGGAGGGCCAGGGAGTCGGCCCCGCCCGAGACCCCGCACACCAGCGGGGCGGGGGCCGGTGGGAACGTGCAGCGGTCCAGCAGGGCGGAGACGAGAGGATCGGCCTCCCCGTCGCCCACCCCGCTGACGGGCTCAGCCCGAGAGGGCCGGGGTGGAACCGACACGGGAGATCCACGCCGAGGGGTTGCGGATCTCGATCAGGGAGGGCAGCCACTCCGGTCCGCGCCAGGCCCGGTCGAGCAGCTCGGTCCCACCCGAGTCCTCCACGGCGGCGATGAACCGCTCGCCCTCCTCGTACTGGCGCAGCTTGGCCTCGATCCCGATCAGCTGCTGGAGGAGGCGGGCCGGTCCACGGGTCTGCTTGCGGCGCTGGCGGAGCACTTCGGAGAAGTGCGCCGCGCTCGGGGATGGCGGCGGCCCCGGCCCGGTCCATGGTCACGTCCCCGTGGCCTTCCAGCAGGCTCATCAGCGCCTGGATCCGGTGGAGGCCCTCCAACTGCTCGGGGGTGGCCACCAGGCCGAGCGCTCCGCTGTCCCGGAGGGGGTTCCGCCCGGCCCGGATCTCCTCGGTCATGCGACGGAGGGCCTCCGCGAAGCGGCTCGGGTCGGGCTCCAACGAGCCGATTCCCTCCTCCACCAGCGAGACGAAGTAGTCGCGCATCCAGGGGATGGCGGTGAACTGGCACCGGTGCGTCACCTCGTGGAGGGCCAACCACAGCCGGAATTCACGGGGCTCGAACCCGTGGAGCTTCTCGAGCGCCACCACGTTGGGACCGACGAAGTACACCACGTCCTGGTCCTCGACGGCCTCCTCGGTCAGCAGCAGGTCGTACTGGCCGAGGACCCGGGTGGACAGCCAACCGAGGACCAGGCCCATCTGGGTGCCGGTCGCCACCCGACCCGCAGTGGCCAGCGGAACGGCCAGCCGCTCGGTGACCCGGTTGCCGGCCGTCAACCGGGCGGGGTCCAACCGATCGAGGTGGGGTCCCACCAACCGCTGGAAGCTGGCGATGTTGGCGTGCACCCAGCCGGCCCGGTCGGTGACCCGGGCCCGGGCCGGGCCGCTCGAGGAACGTAGGCCGGTGGACTCGGCCACCAGCTCCTCGGCCCGGGCGGTGAGCTCCTCGAAGTCCTGTTGGAGGAGGTCGGGTCGGTAGGGGGCGGGCACCCGACTCCGTCCGCCGACCCAACCGGCCACCCGCTCGGCGGTGTCCCAGGCCACGGCGCCGCCCGGCGGCGCCTGCCCCGGTCCCCGGTCAACAGGAATGGTCGCAGAGTCGGTCACGGGGTCCAGTGTAGGTACCCGTACCCCAGAACGGCGATCAGCACTCCACCAGGGGGCATGGGACGGTGCGGGCGATCGTCAGTTGCCCTGGCGGCCGTGCTCCTCCCGGAGGGCCTCGGCCACCCGGGTGATCAGCTCTTCGGGCACATGGTCCTTGCACCGACTGGCGATCACCTTGCGCAGCTCGGCCTCGAACCCGTAGGCACCCACGCACGGCCCGCACAGGTCGAGGTGGCGGGAGATCTCCAGTCGCCGCTGCTCGGTCAGCTCACCGTCGAGATAGGTGTACAGCCGCTCGATGGTCTCGTCGCAGCCGACGAATCCTGCGGGCGACTCCTCGCCCGCCAACCCTGCCGGTTTGTCCGGCGCTTCCCTGTCTCCCACTGGTGGCGCTCCCTACCTGGCCTTGTCGGCAGCCCCTACGAGGCCCCTCGTACTCCCACGATCGACCAACGCCTTCTGCAAGGCTTTTCTTCCACGATGGATCCGGCTCATGACCGTGCCGATCGGTACGTCGGTGATCTCGGCGATCTCCTTGTAGGAGAAGCCCTCCACGTCGGCCAGCAGCACCGCCATCCGGAAGGTGTCGGGGAGCGACTCGATGGCCGCCTTCACGTCGGTGTCGGTGAAGCGTTCCAAGGCCTCATCCTCGGCACTCCGACCCAGTCCCGCGGCCTGATTGCCCGAAAGGTGCCGGTAGAGGTAGAGGTCCTCGACGTCCTCCACGTCGGCGATCTCGGGACGCCGCTTCTTGGCCCGGTAGGTGTTGATGTAGGTGTTGGTCAGGATCCGGTAGAGCCAGGCCTTCAGGTTGGTGCCCTCCTCGAAGCTGGCGAAGGCCCGGTAGGCCTTCAGGTAGGTCTCCTGCACCAGGTCCTCGGCGTCGGACGGGTTGCGGGTCATCCGGAGGGCGGCCGTGTACAGGGCGGGCATGTACTCCATCGCCAGATCGGAGAACCGCGCCTGGTCAGCCATGGGTGCACCCTACACAGCGGTAGCGACACTCGGGACGTCGGCTCGCCGGTGCGGGGGCGGGCCCGGGATCCCTGGCACTGATCAGGGGATACCCGTGACCGAGGTGAACTCGATCGTCATCACCGCCTGGGCTGCCGCTCCCGGGGCTGCTGGTCCTGGGGCCGAGGGACCGGGCCCGAGGGACCGCGTGTCCGAGGGACCGGGGCCCGAGGGACCGCGTGGTCCGAGGGACCGCGTGACCGAGGGACGCGCGGCCCCGACGGGCGCGGTGCGGCGCCGTCGGGGAGCCCGGGCGGAGGATCAGTCGGCACCGGCGTTGGCCTGGGTCAGGAAGACCCCCGGCATCGAGCCGAAGAACACCGCACTGCCGAACGAGAACATGCCCCCGTCGGCCGCCACCAGCCAGTACCCGTTCCCCCGGGGCAGCGCCGCCATTCCGGTCATGGGCAGGGTGAGGCGGATGTTGCCGGTGGAGCCGAGGAAGGGCGCGTCACCGAAGGCAAAGATGCCCCCGTCGGAGGCGTCCATCCAGTACCCCTGGCCGTCGGGGGTGGAGGCCATGCCCACCACCGGCCGGTTGAGGTGGATGCTGCCCGTGGAGCCGTGGAAGGCGGCGTCGCCGAAGGAGAAGATCCCGCCGTCCGAGGCCACCATCCAGTACCCACCGCCGCCGGGGGTGGCGGCCATGCCCACGATGGGTTGGTTCAGGTGGATGCTGCCGGTCGAGCCGTGGAAAGCGGCGTCGCCGAACGAGAAGACGCCCCCGTCGGAGGCCACCAGCCAGTACCCCCGGCCGTCGGGGGTGGAGGCCATGCCCACCACCGGCCGGTTGAGATGGATGTTGCCGGTCGAGCCGAGGAAGGCGGCGTCACCGAAGGCGAAGAGGCCCCCGTCGGAGGCCACCAGCCAGTACCCCCGACCGTCGGGTGTCGAGGCCATGCCGACGATGGGTTGGTTCAGGTGGATGCTGCCGGTGGACCCGTAGAAGGTGGCATCCCCGAAGGTGAAGATGCCCCCGTCGGAGGCCACGTTCCAGTAGCCGTTGCCGTCGGGGGTGGAGGCCATGCCCACGATGGGCCGATTCAGGTGACCGGGCGCGGCCTGACTGATCCACCCGGTGAGCTGGTTGTTCTGGTGGAACATGGGCCACGAGCGCTTCCCCAGCTGCCGACCGACGGAGCCGTTGATCTCGTAGTGCTGGACGATGCCGGGATTGACGTTGCTGTATCCGGCGAGGGTGATCCCGATGGACCCGTTGGGGTCGATCGTGACGAGGGGGGAATTCTGCAGGCCGATCGATCCCGCCCCCAGCGTCGCCACCACCTGCGCGCTGCGGCCGTCGTAGATGACCAGTCCGTTGGTGGTCGGGACCAGCACATCGTTGTAGCCGCTCCCGGTGAGGTCGGCGGTGGTGATGCTCCCGATGATCCGGCCCGAGGTGGCCTGGGGCCAACCCGGCATGGCGGCACCGTTGGGCCCGTTGAGCGCCCAGACCAGGCCGCCGGATCCGGTGTCGGCCCCTTCGACGACCTCGACATTTCCGTCACCCTCGAGGTCGCCGAGCGCCGGGCTGTTGGTGGTGTCACCGCCGAGGTTCTTGCTCCACACGATGTTGCAATTGGCATCGGCGGCGAAGACGGTGTTGGAGTCCGAGGCGCCCGAATAGAACGACCCGGTCCCAAAGGCGATCCCTGTCTGGCCCCCGGCCAGGAAGTTGCCCACGGCCGGCGAGGAGTCCACGGTCTGGTTGGTGTTGTGAACGCAGATCAGGTTGCCAGAGGGCCCGAGGACCCGCAGGTGCCCACCGGGCGTGTAGGTGATGCCGAACGCCGTGCCCGGTGAGGAGTCGCCGCCCTCGACGACGTCGGTCTGACCGTTGCCGTAGAGGTCGGCCAGTGCCGGTGTCGAGTAGCCGCTGTCCGCCGTGAAGAACGGCCAGCCGGGCAAGTCCGTCCCGTTGGCGCCGTTGAGGCCGTACTCCTCCTGGCCGAGGGACGGGGCCACCACCCCATTGATGCCGTTGAAGGAGCCGACCGACATCGACGCCTGGACTCCGTAGTTGCCGTTGGGATCGGCGGCGTTGCGTTGCCAGATCGGAGCACCGACATGGTTGTAGGCGATGTAGCCGCCGACCCGGGACTGGGCGGCATTGCCGGCGCCCACGAACACGTTGTCGGTGCCGATTCCGTCGGGTTCCACCGAGGGGGTCGAGTCCACGGGCGCCCCGCCGGTGTGCGCCGGCCATCCCGCCGGCGTCGAGCCGTCGGAGAGGTGGAACGCCTGAACGTCCCCGCCCCGGTCACCCACGACGACCGAGGGCCCACCACCGTCGAGGGTGGCCTCCGAGGGGGAGCTCTGGGCGATGGTCTGGCCGGCCCCGGTGACCCGCTGCCAGACGAGGGTGGTGGCCAGGGGGGCGGCGTGGGGAGTGGGGACCGCCGCTCCGGCCGGGATCGTCCGGGCACCGAGGCCGATCGCCGTGCCGAACAACACCATCGCGGCAACGCCCACCGGAAGCGCCAGGCGGATTCCTGACCGGGTCGGTCCGGCCCGCCAGGGCATTGCTCGTGGCGGCGTTCCGTAGATCATTCAGTCACCTCTGCGTTGTGGTCGGGACAGGTCGGCACGTTGCCCTGTGGCGGCCGGGTGTGCCCCGTGGTGGTCGGTGTCCGCGGAGGTCGTCGGTCCAGCCAGCCTCCCGCGCTACGTCTTATCGGCCGAGGGCAGCGGGAACTGTAGTCCCCCACCGGTTGGGACCCCGCTGCCACGGTTGGGGTCGACCTCGCCGGCCCTCGGGGTCGTCCGCCGCCGCCCCACTCGGTTGGTCCCGTCCCGACCCAGCCGGCGAGGGCGTCGAATCAGAAGCCGGCCATACCCACCACAGGTTGGTTCAAGGGATGGCCGCCCATGGACCCGAAGAAGCCGGCCTGGCCGAAGTCGAAGATCCCGCCGTCGGAGGCGACCAGGCGGTAGCCGAGACCGTTGCCTGCGGCGGTCATCCCCACCACCGGGCGGGTGAGGGGGGTGCCACCCATCGACCCGAAGAAGGGTGCCTGGAAGGCGAAGATCCCCCCGTCGGCGCCGACCAGCCAGTAGCCCCCGGTGGCGATGTCGCCGGCGATGCCCACGATCGGGGCTGAGAGCCGCTTGCCGCCCAGGGAGCCGAAGCCCTGGGCGTCACCGAAGACGAAGACCCCGCCGTCGGCGCCGACCAGGCGGTAGCCGAGGCCGTCCGGCTGCGCCTCCATCCCCACCACCGGGGCCGCCAGCCGTCGGCCGGCCATGGAGCCCTGGAACACGGCGTCACCGAAGGCGAAGACCCCGCCGTCGGAGGCGACCAGCCAGTAGCCCCGGCCGTCCGGGGTGGCGGCCATCCCCACGATCGGCCGGTTCAGCCGCTGTCCACCCATGGAGCCGTAGAAGCCGGCCCCGCCGAAGGTGAACACCCCGCCGTCGGAGGCGACCAGCCAGTAGCCCCCGGTGCCGGGAGATTGGGCCATGGCCACCACCGGGGCGTTGAGATGGGTCCCGCCCATCGAACCGCAGAAGGGGCTGTTGAAGGAGAAGGTCCCGCCGTCGGAGGCGACCAGCTGGTAGCCGTTCGTCGCGGCGGCGGGGATCGAGCAGGCCGGCACGGCGCCGATCGCCGGCGTACCGCCGGCGTCTCCGGTGAGGTGCGAATCGTGGTGGAACTCGGGCCATGAGCCGTTCGACACGGCGAGGAGGCCGTTCGACCCCGGGATCTCATAGTGCTCCACCTGGCCGAAGCACTGCGAGGTGGGACAGCCGTAGCCGGCCACCGTGATCCCGACCGTTCCGTTCGGATCGACCGTCACCAGAGGTGCGTTCTGGAAGCCCAGCACCCCGTGGGGATCCCCGGTGCCGTTGAGGACCGCCACCTGCTGATGGCTCTGACCGTCGAAGATGTCCACTCCGAGCGTGGTGGGCACGAGCAGGTCCTGGTAGCCCAGACCGGTCAGATCGGCCGTGGTCGGGGAGCCGATCACTTCGCCGGTGGTGGGGGCGTGCCACAGCGCGGTTCCCGTGGCGGCGTCCAGCACCCAGACGCTCCCGGTCCCGTTGCCCTGGGTCCCCTCGACCACGTCCATCGTCCCGTTCCCGCTCACATCGGCCAAGGCGGGGCTGCCCCCGGTCAAGCCGTCGAGCGCCGCGGACCACTGCAATCCGCACTGGGTGTTGAAGGCCAGGAGCCGGTTGGTGTCCGACGCCCCGGGGAAGAACGCTCCGGTCCCCATGACGATGCCGGTGGCGCCCCCGGGGAGGAATCCTCCGATGGCGGGCGAGGACTCCACGGTCTGGTCGGTGTCGTAGTGGCAGATCAGTCCGCCCTGCCCGTTCAGGATGCGGAGATGGCCCCCTTGGCCGTAGGTCTGGCCGAGGGCGAACCCGGAGGTCTGATCGCTCCCCTCGACGATCTCGGTCTGGCCGCTGCCGTAGAGATCGCCCAGGGCTGCGGTGGAGAAGATGCTGTCCGAGCTGAAGAAGGGCCATCCGGGCAGCGTGGCCCCGGTCGAGGCGTCGAGGGCGTATTCCTCTTGGTCGAGCGAACCCGCCACCACCCCGAGCTGCCCGTTCTGCAACGGCCCGACACTGAGGGATGCCTGGACACCGGGGGCCTGCTGCGGGTCGGTGGGTGGCTCGGCGACCTGGCTGAACCAGACCTCGTTCCCGGCGGGACCGATGGCCTGGTAGCCGCCCTGGGAGGGATCGGCGGCGTTCCCCGTCCCGATGAACACCGTCTCCAGCGCCGCACCGTTCAGGTTGGCCGCCGAGGGTGTCGAGTCGATCTGATGGCCGAGCGAGACCGGCCATCCCGCCACTTCGGTGCCGTCGGTGAGGTGCAGGGCGTAGACCCTGCCGGCGCGATCGCCCACCACCACCGCCGGGCCGCCACCGTCGAGAGTGGCCACCGTGGGTGACGATTCGGCGATGGAGCCTCCGGCGTCGCCGAGTGAGCCGGTCGACCACATCAGGTGGAGGTCCAGGCTGGGCCCGACGGCGCCGGCCGGTGCCGACCCGACCGGAACGGCGACCAGTCCGCAGGCCACGGCCACGGCAGCCAACGTGCCGACGGCCAGGGACCGGCACCTGCTCATGGCAGCCTCCCAGCTCGGCTCGGGGACCACGGGCGAACGCTGGACGTCGGGGTGGCGAGGGTCACGATCGTTGGGTCGCAGGAGGAGGCCTCATGCACGCCAAAGAGTACCGGCGCCCGACCCCGCCGTCCGGTCATGCCGCCCCACCTCGCGGACCCGGCGCCAACCCTAGGGGGCTGTTTGTCAGTTGACACTTACGTAAGAGTGGGCTAAATCTAGGGGGGTGGATGCCGCCCTCAAAGCCCTCGCCGAGCCGCGCCGCCGGGAGATCCTCCGGCTGGTCTGGTCGTCCGAGCTGCCGGCCACCGACATCGCCTCCCACTTCGACGAGGTCACCCGGTCGGCCATCTCCCAGCACCTCGGGGTGCTGCGCCGGGCCCAACTGGTCATCGAGCGACGCGACGGAACCCGCCGGCTCTATCGGGCCGATCAGGGCGCGATGGCCCGCCTGCAGGACTCCCTCGACCGGTACTGGACCGACGGGCTCGACCGGTTGCGAGAGGCGGCCGAGGCGGCCGAACGGGCGGGCGGACACGACGACGACCCTCAACGACACGACCCTCGACAAGAGAGAAGGAGCACCGACCCATGCCCGACCTGATCTGCGAGACGATGGTGGACGCCCGACCGGCGACGATCTTCCCCTTCCTGTCCGACCCGACCAAGCACCTCCTCTGGATGGGAACCGATGCGGAACTCGATCCGCGCCCTGGCGGCATCTACCGGGTCCTCGTCGCCGGAAGCCACCCGTCCGTGGGTGAGTTCATAGAAGTGATTCCCGACCAGCGGGTGGTCTTCACCTTCGGATGGGACGAGCCGGACCATCCGATTCCCGCCGGATCGACGACGGTGAGCATCAGCCTGATCCCCGAAGGGGACAAGACCAGGGTGCGCCTGGTCCACAGTGGTCTGCCCGACGACGCCGTGAGCGACCACAACCACGGTTGGAACCGCTATCTCGGACGGTTGGCGGTGGCGGCGGTCGGCGGGGACGCCGGGCCGGACGCCCTGCCGGAGTCCGCCTAGATTCGGCCCAGGTTCAACGTTCACATCCCGCGTCGACGAGAGGCATCTCCCCATGACCACCGGAACGAAGGACGATCCCTGGGTCCTGGTTACCCCTCCCGGGTCGTCCGAGTACACCATGTACCGCGACGAGGAGGCCGACCCGCCCGCCCTGGTGTGCCAGGTCGGGTCCACCACCCTGCGCTACCACCTTCGGGCGGTCGAGGATCTGCACACCTGGCTGCTGGCCGGGTCCGACTGGGTGGCGCTGGGCGCGGCGGACGAGAAGAAGGAGCCTGCCGAGGGCACCGTCGAGGCGTGGGGTCGGTCACCGGACAATCCGGTCGGCGGCTGGTACGGCCTCCGGAAGGGGTACCGGGGCCGCTTCGGCATGTATCTCCCTCCCCTGCTGGAGACCCTCGGCCTGGCCGAGGTGACCCATGATGCCCGCAACAATCGCATGCGGGCCCGCCACTGAGCCACCACCCATTGCAAGCTGACAAACGGCCCCGGCCGAGGAAGGAGACCATTCATGAGCGGAGCCGTCATCGTCCGGTACTCCACCCATCCCGAACACGCCGACGAGAATGAGCAGCTGATCCGGGCCGTGTTCGCCGAACTGGCCGAGAGCCGCCCGGACGGCTTCCACTACGTGGCCACCCGTCTCGAGGACGGCGTGAGTTTCGTCCATTTCGCCACCTTCGAAGGCGACACCAACCCGCTGACCACCTCCCCGGCGTTCGGGCGCTTCGTGGCGGGGATCGGGGACCGGTGCGTCGAGCCCCCGGTGGCCTCGGAGGGGAGGCCGATCGGCAGCTACCGGGCCGGAGAGGGCTGACCGGGGCCGACCCGGACCTGGAACCGCCACCGGCCATCGCCGGCAGGGCGTGCAGGTCACCGTCGAGCTGTCAGCGCTTTGCCACTATCCGTGGGTACTACCCCACTACCACTATCCGTGGGTGAGACAACGCTTTACGTGATCTGCCCTGAGCGGCAATCCGGCGATCTCCACGTTGCCTATTGCCGTGTCGATTTGACAGCCGGTACCTTGCGCCGAGAGGGCTTTTGGTGAGGCAGGGGTGCGGTAGTGAAGCGAATGTCGATGGTGCTCGTGGTGGGCGTTGTCTGCCTGGTGTCGGTGGTGTGGACTCTTCCTCACGCCGTGGCGGCGCCCGACGTCCCGGTGGCCGTGACCCCGTTCTCCGGGAGCGACCCCACGTTGGCCCGGGCACCGTACGTCACCGATCTCACCCAGACCACCGCCGACGTGACCTGGGCCACGCTCGCTTCGGCCGGATCCTCGCCGGGAACGCTCACCTGGGGTACGGGCAGCAACTGCACGGCGAACACGGTGCCGGTGCCGGCGACACTGCCGACGTTGGTCCCCTCGACGGACTCGCCGCCGAGCGCCACCGGCCGCCAGTTCACCGCAGGGTCGGTCAGCGAATACCAGTCCACGGTGCAGGTGACCGGGCTGCAGGCCAGTACCACCTACTGCTACCGGATCTTCTCGGCCGGCTCGCCCGGGACCGACCTGCTCGGCTCCAACGGCTCGCCCACCTTCACCACCCTCGACCCGGTGGGTCCGTCCAAGTCCCTCACCTTCGACGTCGTCGGTGACCTGGGCGAGACCAACTACTCCAGCGGGACCGACTTCGCCAACTTCCTCAACACCGACCAGGCGGCCATCGACTCCCTCATCGGGGCCTCGGGGGCCAGGTTCGTGGTCACCGCCGGCGACGTGGGCTACAGCGGCGGAACCGAGACCAACTACGGCGACCTGCAACAGACCGGTTCGGAGGTCAGTGACATCTTCGGACCGTCGTACTGGCCGCTCACCAAAGGCATCCCGACGTTCGGCGTCGTCGGCAACCACGGTCAGAACGTGGACAGCCTGCGGGTTTGGCCCGAGTCCACGACCACCGCCACCTCCTCGGGCACCTACGGCTACGCCTCGTACCCCCCGGTCCCGGCGGACGGGGTGGGCACCAGCACCGAGCCGGCCGCCTGGTATGCCATCTCCACCGGCAACGTCCGCATCTACGTGCTGGACGCGTCCTGGGCTGACGGGAACGTCGGCACGTCCAACCTGTACCAGGTCGACTACGACGAGCACTGGACGCCCAGCTCCCCCGAGTACCAGTGGCTGGCCGCCGACCTGGCCAGTCACCCCGGTGGGGTCAAGATGGCCGTGTTCCACTTCCCGCTGCGATCGGACAATTCGACCCAGGGCAGCGACCCCCTGCTCGAGAACAGCACGGCCAATCCCAACGCCGGCACCAGCCTGGAAGCTCTCTTGGCCGGCAACGGGGTGTCCATTGCCTTCAACGGGCACGCCCACACCTACCAGCGGATCACTCCCCGCCAGACCGGGCAGATCACCAACTACGTCACGGGCGGTGGTGGCGGCGTGTTGGAGCCGGTCAGCCAGGGGAGTACCTGTACCGGCCTGCTCGCCACCGAGGACATCTACGCGCTGGGGTGGAGCCCCAGTGGGGCCGGACCCACCAGCGGAACAGGCTCGTCGTGCGGGCCAGGAACCTCGACGCCCCAGTCGGCCGCCGACGTCTACAACTTCCTCGAGGTCAAGGTGTCCGGAACCACCGTCACGGTCACGCCGGTCAATGCTGCGGGGCAGTCCTTCGACGTGCACTCCTACACGCCGACCACCGTCACGGCCAATCCTTCGACACCGGCCAACGTGACCGCCACCGCCACATCCTCGTCGTCGGTCCAGATCAACTGGAACGCCTCGACCGAGACGGGCGGTGCCATCGCCGACTACACCGTCTCACGGAGCGTGAGCGGCGGAAGCTACAGCCAGTTGGCCACCGTGACCGGCTCTGCCACCACGTACACCGACACCACGGCCAAGTCCGGGGTCCAGTACACCTACCGGATCACGGCGACCGACAACGGAAGTCCCCCTCAGACCTCTGCGGCCGGGACGTCGAACAAGGTGGCCACCCCGTCGGCCCCGGGGGTCGTCACGGCCACGGCCACGTCGGCGGGGTCGGTGCAGCTGGAATGGACGGCCTCGTCGGAGGCGGGCAGCGGGACCATCGCCTCGTACCAGATCGACCGGAACGGTGCTCCGCTGGCCTCGGTCTCGGGGGCCACCACCTACACCGACGATTCGGCCCAGCCCGACACCACGTACACCTACTCGGTGACGGCGATCGACGGGACCGGAGCCCCATCCTCTCCAACGAGCTCCAACCCGGTGACCACCCCTCAGTCGGCCCTTCCGTTCAGCGGGGCCCCGCTCGGGCCGGTGGTCAACAACTGTATGAGTCACCTCCCGGCCGGCTCGGTGGTCGGCTCGGCCGTCGTGCCTGACGGGAGCGGCTACTACGAGGTGGACGCCCGGGGCGACGTGGCCGCCTTCGGAGGAGCGGTCTGCTACGGCGCCATGACCGGCACCCCCCTCAACCGACCCGTCGTGGGGATGGCCATCGACCCGGCCACCGGCGGCTACTGGCTGGTGGCCACCGACGGCGGAATCTTCGCCTTCAACGCTCCCTTCCTCGGCTCCACCGGCAACATCCATCTGAACCAGCCCGTCGTGGGCATGAGCGGAGACCAGAGTGGCAACGGCTACTGGATGGTGGCCTCGGACGGCGGCATCTTCGCCTTCGGTGACGCACCGTTCCTGGGCTCCACCGGCAACATCCATCTGAACAAGCCGGTGGTGGGCATGGCGGTCGACCCGGCCACGGGCGGCTACTGGCTGGTGGCCACCGACGGGGGCATCTTCTCCTTCGGAGGTGCACCGTTCCTCGGCTCCACCGGCAGCATCCACCTCAACAGACCCATCGTGGGCATGGCGCCCCTCTCCGACGGTAGCGGTTACCGGCTGATCGCCTCGGACGGCGGGGTGTTCACCTTCCACGCGCCGTTCTACGGCTCCACCGGGAATATCCACCTCAACCAACCCATCATCGGGGGCCTGGACGATCCGGCGGGCGACGGCTATTGGCTCATCGCCTCGGACGGCGGGGTGTTCTCGTTCAACGCCCCGTTCCTCGGCTCGGCGGCCTGAGCGCGGAGTGTTCGACGGGTGATCGGCCGGGGGGGAGTTCGGATCGGCCCTGCCGGGCCGGACCTCCGCACGGGGGAGGGAGCTCCTACGGACCGAACAGTCTCACGGCTTGGGAGGAAGGCGGTCCCGGTACGACACCGGCAGGAGCTCGATCAGCTGACCATCGGGATCCCGCACGAACAGGGCGGCACCGATGTCGCTCTCCTCGATGAGCTGGCCGCCGTACTCGGCAGCCTTCCCGGCGGCGGCCTGCACGTCGTCGACGGAGATGGACAGGTGGGTGAGTCCGGGCTCGTTCATGGTCCGGGGGCGGAACGGAAGGGTGGCCCCGACAGCCGAGTAGTGCATCAGCTCGAGCACGAAGCCGTCGAGGGTCAGATAGGAGGCGGTCACCCCCAAGGGAGGCGTCAACATGCTGAGCTGGGCCGTCGGCACGTCCGGCGGGGTGATCTCGTACCAGAACCGGAAGCCGAAGACCTGCTGATAGAACTGCTTCGACCGTTCCAGATCGGTGACGACGAGTCCGGTGTGGTTGTACGTGCCCATCTGGGTCCTCCGGTCGCGCCCGGCCGAGCTCGGTGCCGGCGGGCGTCATTGTAACGACGTCCTCGGAAGCGGTGCCGCCTCGTTCGGGGTGGACCGGACCGACCGTGGTCAGGGCGAGCCGGGGATGAGCAGGTCGACCCGGATGGCCCCCGTCGGACAGTTGGCGGCCGCCGTGCGGACGTCCGCTTCGCGCCCCGTGGGGTCCCCGACGACGACGGCGATCCCGTCCTCGTCGAGGTCGAACACGCCCGGCGCCCAGAACGCGCAGTTCCCCGAGCCCATACAGGCCTCCCGGTCCACCGCGTCCTTGGTCGGAGCCTCTCCCGTGCTCATGATGTCGCCCGTGTCGCTGCCGTTCCGGCCACGGATCCCAGGGTAACAGGGGCGGTCCGACCGGGGCCGTGCCCGAGGCTGACCCCGCCGACCGCAACGGTGGGAGCACGGTCGGGGCGTGAGCGGCCATGGGCACGGAGCCGATGGAGGTCGGGGTGGCGTTCGCCGACCTCGGGGCCGCGGCGGAGGATCGGCGTGTTCCGGGTCCTCGATCGGTCCGCCCCTTCGGCGAGTCTCTCCGGCACCGGCCCTGGTCCGGACGCCATCAGCCGGCCCTGAGCCCCGACCCCGTAGCGTCATCCGACACGGGGGGGATCGAACTCACGGAGGAGCGAGATGTCCGACGAAGCCCTGCTGACGGCACTGGTGCACTCCTACGCCCGCCTGCTCGACGCCGGGGACGTGGACGGGGTGGCCGGGCTCTTCGAGCACTCGACCTGGCGGTCGCTGCCCAACGGCTCGGTCCGGCGCGGCAGCGCGGCGGTGCGGCCGGTCTACGAGCAGCTCATGGCCCGGGAGGGCGACCGACGAACCAAGCACCTCATCACCAACCTCACCGTCGTCGTCGAGCCGGGTGGGGACGTCGCCTCGTCCCACTGCTACTGGACCGTGCTGGAGAGCGCGCCGGGTCGGCCGATCGGCATCACCCTGTCCGGTCAGTACACGGACACCTTCGAGAAGGTCGTCGACCGGTGGCGGTTCACCGACCGCCTCATCACCGTCGACCTGACCGGCGAGCCGCCGGCCGTTTGAGTGACCCGGTCCGACGCCCTCAGGCCAGGAGGGGTCGGGTGCCCGGGAGCAGCTCGAGCTCGACCTGGCGCTCCTCGGTCCGGATCAGCGTCCCGTTGACCATCACGTGTCGCATGCCGGTGGGCTCCTCGTTGGTCAGGCGCTCCCCGTCGGCCGGCAGGTCCCGCAGGCGGCGCTGCGGTCCCGGCGCCACCGTTGCCGGGTCGAACACGGTGACGTCGGCGGCGTAGCCGGGTCGTAGGTAGCCCCGGCCCTCGAACCCGAACATGTCCGCCGGCTCACCGGCCAGCTTCCTGACCGCCCGCTCGATCGGCATGATCTCCCGGTCGCGGACCCAGGTGCCGAGGAGGTCGGTGGGGAGCGGGGCATCGCACAGTTGGTCCACGTGGGCACCGGCGTCGGTGAGGCCCAGGACCACGTGGTCCTCCGTGAGCAGGTTCCCCACCTCGGCCACGTCGTCGTTGGCGATGTAGGCCCGGAAGCGCGTGGCCAGGTCCTCGGACAGGGCCAGCTCGCACATGACGTCCAGGGGACTGAGGTCCCGCTCCCGGGCGAGGTCGGTGACCCGACGGCCGAGCAGTTCGGGGAACCGCTCCGACTCGGACACCTCGAACGTCTCCCACCGGGGCTTCATACCGCCCTCATTGTGCTCCAGGTCCTCGAAGGCCCGGGTGCGCCACTCCTGGTCGCGGTAGGCCGCCTTTCGGACACCGGAACTGACCTTGCTCAACTCGCCGAACACTTCGCCGACGTTCAGGTTGTAGGCGTCGGCCAGGGTGAACTGCATGGTCAGCGGTCGCGGCGTGACCTGCGGCCAGACGTTCGCCCCCCGGGCCAGGGCCTCCTGGTGGAGTTGGACGACCTCGCGGTGCTTCCCGTTGGACAGGGCGAAGAGCGGGCAGGTGAACGGCCGGCCCACCCGCGGCTGCCAGGTGAACACATCCGGGTACTCGCACTGCCATCCGGGAGTGGTCAGTACCACGCCCTTCCCGGCCTTCCCCACCGCCATGAACAGGGCCTCGACCTCGTCCATCTCGGCGAATCGGCTCGGCACCGGCTTGCCGCCGGCACCCCGGTGGGCGAACGAGAAGCTGGTGGACAGGCCGGCCGCCCCCACCCGCAGGGCCTCGTCGACCAGCTGGCACATCCGTCCGATCTCCTCGGGGCTGGCGGCCCGCTCGTACGCGGCGTCGCCCATCACGTAGAGCCGGAGGGCGGTGTGTCCGATGTAGGCGGTGAAGTTGAGGCTCGTCCCCCGGCGGCCCACCAGGTCGAGGTAGTCGGGGAAGGTCTCGAATTCCCAGGCGATCCCCGCCGACAGTGAGTTGGCGTCCATCCCCTCCACGTTCTCCAGCGTGTGGACGATGACGTCATGGTGCTCGGGCCGGCACGGGGCGATGGAGAAACCACAGTTGCCGGCCACCACGGTGGTCACCCCGTGGTACGACGACGGCTTCAGCTCCGGGTCCCAGAAGACCTGGGCGTCGAAGTGGGTGTGGATGTCGATGAAGCCG
Source organism: uncultured Acidimicrobiaceae bacterium (assembly GCA_963833585.1). GTDB lineage: Bacteria > Actinomycetota > Acidimicrobiia > Acidimicrobiales > RAAP-2 > Bog-756. Next base: position 696,195 of record CAWHYF010000006.1, read on the forward strand.
GGGGCCACGACGCATCCGGAAGCGTCCAGTTCGACGGCACCGTCGAGCCTCGGCCCGATGGCCTCGATCAGCCCGCCCGACACGGCGACGTCGGCCTCGCGACCGGCCGCGCCGCTCCCGTCGATGACGGTGCCACCGCGGATTACCAGGTCAGCTGTCATGGATCTGCTCCTTCGCTGCATCGGGATAGGTCATGAACTGGAGACGAGCCCTGAACCACGAGGCGGTGCTCGGCGCCGGCGGGCCCGGCACGGCCATCGGCGCAGCGCGGCGTGATGGAAGCCGGCCACGGCTCCGGTCCCCGACCGGGCGTGCGACCTCAACCGACATGCTCGAAGCCGTACAGCGTGGCGCAGTTGACCGCGGTGATCTTGCGACGGTCCTCGTCCGGGAGCATGCCCAACGTTTCCCGGATGGAACGCTGCGATTCGGGGAACGTGCTGTCGGTGTGCGGGAAGTCCGCCGCCCACATGCACGAATCGGCCCCGAGGTGCGGGATGTACTGGTGGGCCAGGGTCTCCTCCTCGAAGGTGGCGATGACCTGCCGTTTGAACAGTTCGCTGGGGGCGATGCCGGGGGCGTAGTCGATCTTGTCCCGAAGGTTCTCCCACTCCATGTCCATCCGGGCCAGGAAGTACGGGAGCCAGCCCACACCGGCCTCGGCCAGCACCAGCGTGAGTCCGGGGTGCCGCTCGAGGGCGCCGGAGAAGACCATGATGGCCAGCGCCTCGTCCAATTGCAGCGGGAGGAGGGTGGCGAACGCCGCCGATTGCCACTTGCCCACCTGGTAGCTCAGCCTCGAGGACGCCCCCTCCTTGATGTGGAAGCTGAGGGGCAGTCCGGTCTGCTCGGCCGCGGCCCAGACCCGGTCCCAGGCCGGGTCACCGGCGTCGAAGTCGAAGACGTCGAGGATGGCCCCCCGGTGGCCGTTGGCCGCCACCCGCTCGAGCTCGGCCACCGCCGCCTCGGGCGAGTGGGTGGGCAGGAAGGGCAGGGCACACAGCCGGTCGGGGGCGTAGGCATTGAACTCCTCGATGGCCCAGTCGTTCCAGGCCGCGTAGCACGCCGTCTGGAGGTCCGGCTCCGGGATGGAGAGGGTCAACGGGATGGGGCCGTAGATGACCGAGGCCCACACCCCGTCGAGGTCCATGTCCTCGAGTCGCAGCTTCGGATCGCTCACCCGGAACCCGTCGTCCTCCAGTCCGGCCCGGCTCACCGCGCTCAGGACCTGGAGCTTGTCCCCCTGGGGCAGTCCGCTGCGGCCGAGGACGCGGTCGTTGCAGACCCACACGGGATCGCCTTCGCCCTCCACCACCCGCGGGCCCCGCTCGAGCAGGCCCTTGGGTAGGCGCTGCCTCCACAGTTGGGGCGGAACCGAGCGCAGATCGAGGTGGTCGTCGCAGGAGTAGATGCTGGTCTCGTCCATGGTGCTGGTTCCTTCCTCGGGGATCGTCCTGGTGGAATGGTGCGGATGGGAGGCGGATCCGTCTCCCGGGTGGGGCCCGTGGCTAGGTCAGTCGATACCGGATGGGGAGGTGCTTGATGGCTCCGTTGACCGAGGAGTTCAGGCGCTCCACCGGTCCCGCCTGCTCGAACCAGCTCATCCGGGTGAGGAGGAGGCCGAACATCGCCGTCAATTCGGCCCGGGCCACATGGGCCCCCATGCACAGGTGCGGGCCGAAGCCGAAGACCACGGGTTGAGCGGGCGGTCGGTCGATGCGGAACTCGAAGGGATCCTCGAAGACGGCCTCGTCGCGGTTGGCCGACGCCCAGTACAGCGCCACCTTGTCCCCGGCGTGGATCAGCTGCCCGTGCAGCTCGCAGTCCTGGGTGGCCGTCCGCGAGAAGTAGGCGATCGGCGTGACCCATCGGAGTATCTCCTCGACGGCATCGGGCAGGAGCTCGGGGTGGGCCCGCAGCTTCTCCCACTGGTCGGGGAACTCACCGAAGGCCTGCATGCCCCCGGCGATGGCGTCCCGGGTGGTCTGGTTGCCGGCCTCCACCAGCAGCTCGCAGTAGGCGACGAGCTGCTGCTCGGTGAGCGGCACACCGTTGACCTCGCTCTGCACCAGCTCGGTGACCAGGTCGTCCTGGGGATCCTGACGACGGGTGGCCACCATGGCCCTGAAGTACCGGTGCAGCTCGCCGCGAGCCCGCATCGAGGTCTGTTCGGGGCTCTCGCCGGGGAGCCGGTACTCGGGATCGTCCTTGCCGATGATCTCGTTGGTCCACCGGAAGTGGTGTTCCCAGTCGGCTCGGGGCACCCCCAGGACCCAGGAGATCACCGCCACCGGATACGGGGCGGCGAAGGTGTCGACGAAGTCGCACTCCCCGATCTCGCCCCCGGTGGAGGCCCGCTCCACCACCTCGGCCGCGATCCGCTCGATCTCCTCGCGGCGCGCCCGCACCGCGCTGCGCAGGAACTTCTTGTTGGCCACCTGGCGCATCGGCCCGTGCTCGGGAGGATCGAGGTAGACGATCATCTCGGCCGGCATCTCGACCCCGCTCAGATCCATGTCCAACGTGATGCCGCCCGTGCTGGAGAACAGCTGGGGCTGACTGGCCGCGAATAGGACGTCGGCGTGCCTGGTCACCGCCCAGAAGGGCGGGTGGTCCGGAGGCTCGATCCAGGCCACGGGGGCCTCGGCCCGCAGCCGGGTCCACACCTCGTGTGGATAGCCGTGGCGGGCGAACCGGGCCGGGTCGACCAGGTCGAGGGGGTCGATGTCGATGCTCATGGGCGTACTGGGCTCCTCTGCATGCTGGAAAGGACCGGGGTCCGGTGCGTGGCCGTGGTGGTGACTGCCGGCAGCCGACCGACGTCCGACGGCCCACCGCGGACCTGGCCCACCCGGCTCACGAGGCCCGCTCCTGGCGGCGTCGGGTGGTCTCGGAGGCACGGCCCAGGACCGCGGTCAGGTACGCGGTAGACCAGGTTCCCCGAGGGCCACTGGGTGACGATCCTCCCGGACGGCGGTGTTGTCCCACCAGGTGCCGCCGACCCCGGTCGACGACTCGTAGATCGTGAAGGTCTCGATCCCGGCCCGTCGCAACTTCACCCCGGCCGCGATCCCGCCCATCCCGGCCCCGATCACCACGACCGTGGGGGTGCCGGCAGGACCGAACAGCTCCTGGGCGGTCGGCGGCGGTTCGGCCCTCACTCGAAGGTGACCACGCCTCGGATGTTCACGCCGTCGAGCATGTCCCGGTAGCCCTGGTTGATCTGGTCGAGGCGGTACGTCCTGGTGATCAGCTCGTCCAGTTTGAGCTGTCCCGAGCGGTACAGGGCCAGGAGGTTGGGGATGTCGAAGCGCGGGTTGGCCGCGCCGAAGATCACCCCCTTGATCTCCTTCTGCATCATGGCCAGGTCGAACAGGTTCACGCTGGCCTCCCGCTGCACCTGCGGGGCGACCCCGGTCACGACGCACGTTCCGCCCTTCCCCGTCAGGGAGAGGGCACCGGCCATCAGATCCCCGTACATCACGCCCGGGACCAGGATCACCGCGTCGGCCATCTGGCCCCGGGTCAACTCGGTGACCAGGGGCAGGGCCTCCTCCATGGACCCGGTCGCATGGGTGGCACCGAAATCGATCGCCGCCTTCTGCTTGAACTCCACTGGGTCGACGGCCACGATGTTCCGAGCCCCGACCATCTTGGCGCCCTGGACCGCGTTGATCCCGACCCCACCCACGCCGACCACCACCACGGTGTCCCCGGGCGTCACCTCGGCCCGGTACACGGCCGAGCCCCAACCGGTGGCCACGCCACACGAGACCAAGGCCACCACCCCCAGCGGGAGATCGGCGTCGACCGCCACCAGCGAGGCCTCGTGGCTCACCCCGTGCTCGGCGAAGGTCCCCAGCTTGGACATGACGTTGAGCGGTTGGCCGTCCAGGTGGTAGCGCACCGTGCCGTCCGAGATCTGCCCGGGGGCGAAGGTGGCCGCGCCCAGGTCGCAGAGGTTGGAGTGGCCGGTGATGCACATCTTGCACCGACCGCAGATGGGGAAGAAGCTGGCGGCCACGTGGTCACCGGGATGGAGGCTGGTGACGTCCGGGCCCACCTCGAGGACGATCCCTCCCCCCTCATGGCCTCCCACCATCGGGAAGAGCCCCCGCCTCGGCGGTTGGCCGCTGCCCGCCTCCGAGCCCATCTCGCTCCGCTGGAGATGCTCGTCGGAGTGGCACAAGCCGGCGGCCGCCCACTTGACCAGCACCTCGTGGGTCCGGGGCGGATCGAGCTCGATCTCCTCGATCTTCCAGTCCTGCTCCCGGCCCCACAGGACCGCGGCATGCGTCTTCATCGTCCCCCATTCTCGGGCCATACCCGGCCGACGGCACGGCCCGGTGCTTGACCCACCCGCAGCTTAGTGTCACAGTACGACATGAAAGCAAGGGGAGGTGGCGCGTGACGATCGGGAGGGCCCCCAGCCGGTGCCGCGGGCGGTTGGAATTCCCCATTGCGCCGGGAGCCCTCCGGGCCGACGGTCGCGTCACCACGGAGGTGGCGTAGCGGGATGGACGCGGTGGCCGCCCCGCCGGGGCCGGACCCTCCGACCGGACGGCCCTACGACGGTACGCTCCGCCGTGAACGGGCGGCCGAGACCCGGGAGAAGATCCTCGACGCCGGCTCCGAGCTGATCCACCGCACCTCGGTACGAGACTGGAAGCGACTGACCGTCCGGGCCGTCGCCGAGCGGGCCGGGGTCAACGAACGGACCGTCTACCGCTACTTCGGAAGCGAGCGGGGACTGCGCGACGCGGTGATGCACCGGAACGAGCAGGAGGCCGGCATCGAGTTGGATGGCATGGGGGTCGAGGACATCGCCACGGTGGCGGCGCAGATCTTCGAGCACGTGGCCCAGTATCCGAGGGAACCCCGCCCTGCGCTCGAACCGACCCTGGCGGCGGCGAAAGAACGACAACAGGATGCTCTCCTTTCGGCCGTCACCGCGGCGACCGAGGGGTGGTCGGACCAGGACCGGTTGGTCGCCGCCGCCGCCTTCGACCTGCTGTGGAGCGTGGCCAGCTACGAGCGCCTGGTGGTCGACTGGCCGGTCGACCACGACCGGGCCGTCGAGGGGATCTGCTGGGTCATCGGATTGGTCGGGGAGGCCGTACGGAACGGTCGGAGACCAGGATGATGCCCACCACCGTGGTGTGGCCGGCGGTGTCAGCCGGGAGCGCCCTCCTTCGGAGCGGCCGGGGAGGCCGTCGGCAGGGGGCGGACCGGACGACCCGCCACCGTCCCCCCGTCCACCGGGACCACGATGCCGGTGATCTGCGCCGAGCGGTCACTGGCCAGGAAGAGGACGGCCTCGGCCACGTCCTCCGGGGTCCCCTGGCGCTGAAGGGGCTGGTCGAGTTCGATCGTCGGCCAGAGGTCGTAGCTGGTGATGCCCGTCGGGATGTGGCCTGGGGCGATGCAGTTCACCCGGACGCCGAATTCGGCCACGTCGGTGGCCACCATGCGGCTGAACTGGACGATCGCCGCCTTGGACGTTCGGTAGGCGATCGGCGGTCCGCCCCCGGTCAGGCCGCCGATCGACGCGGTGTTGACGATCGAACCACCCCCGTGCTGGGCCATGTGCCGGCCGGCCCGCTGGGTCCCGATGATCACGCCGAACAGGTTCACCGCCATCACCCGGTCGTAGTCGCGGAGATCGTCCCGCAGGAAGCGGCGGAACGAGCTGGAGATGCCGGCGTTGTTGACCATGACGTGCAGTCCGCCGAAGGTGTCCACGGCCAGGTCGACCAGGGCCTGGACGTCATCCACGTCGGACACGTCGGTCCGGCGGAAGATCACGTCGTCACCCAGCTCGGCGGCCAGGGACTCACCCTGGTCCACCGCGACATCGGCCACGACCACCCTGGCACCCTGGCGAGCGAACAGCTCGGCTGTGGCCCGGCCGATCCCGCTCGCCCCCCCCGTGACGATGGCGACCTTCCCCGAGAGTTCCATGCCCATGTGCAGCGGTACCTTTCGACTGGCGTCCGGCACCGGGCCGCGACCCTGGTGCCTCGGCGCCCACCGGCTCGTCCGAGTCCGGCGCGGCCACCGAACCTAGCGCGGGCGCACCCGACCGGACGCCACCGCCGACCTTCGTATCCGACCGATCAGGGCAGCCGCCCGTAACCATCCTGGAGCACCTGTGAGCGACCAGCAGTTCGAGTCCACCGACTTCTTCGGCACCAAGGACCTCATCGACAACCCGTACCCCTACCTCGGGCAGCTACGGGACAAGTGCCCCGTAGTCCAAGAGCCCTTCCACGACGTCTTCATGGTGACCGGGTACGACGAGGCCATCGAGGTCTACCACGACATGGAGACCTTCTCGGCCTGCAACTCGGCCATCGGTCCCTTCGCCAGATTCCCCGTGCCCCTGGAGGGGGACGACATCACCGAGATCATCGAGACCTATCGCGACGGCCTTCCCTTCGGCGACCAGCTGCCCACCTTCGACCCCCCCAAGCACACCGCCCAACGCGGGCTCCTGATGCGGTTGATCACCCCCAAGCGCCTCAAGGAGAACGAAGCATCCCTGCAGCGCCTGGCCGACACCCAGATCGACCGTTACCACGCCGGGGGCGCGTGCGAGTTCATCGGTGAGTACGCCCAGCCCTACACGATGCTGGTCGTCGCCGACCTGCTCGGCGTGCCCGAGGAGGACCACCCGGAATTCCTCGAGAAGCTCATGCACACCGGCCACCTGGAGATGACCCACAGCCCCCTCGAGTACCTCTACGCCCAGTTCACCCGCTACATCGAGGACCGCCGGCGCGAGCCCCGCGACGACGTGATGACCGGGCTGGCCACGGCCACCTTCCCCGACGGCTCATTGCCGCCGGTGGAGGACGTCATGAAGATCGCGTCCAATCTGTTCGCCGCCGGACAGGAGACCACGGCCCGACTCCTCGGAACGGCCCTGCAGACCCTGGCCGAACGGCCCGAACTCCAGCAGCGGCTCCGGGACGACCGCTCCCTCGTCGCCCCCTTCATCGAGGAGACCTTGCGGCTGGAACCGCCCATCAACGGCACGTTCCGGCTCTCGCGCACACCGACCAAGGTCCGGGACACCGAGATCCCGGCGGGCAGCACGGTGATGGTGCTGCCCAGCGGAGCCAACCGCGACCCGCGCCAATTCGAGGATCCCGACGAGCTGCGGCTCGACCGCGACAATGCCCGCCAGCACATCGCCTTCGGTCACGGCATCCACACCTGCGCCGGGGCCCCGCTGGCCCGGGCCGAGTCCAACGTCTCCCTCCAACGCCTGCTCGACCGGATGGCGGACATCCGCATCTCGGAGTCCCACCACGGTCCGCCCGGTGACCGTCGCTGGGAGTACACACCCACCTGGATGCTCCGGGGTCACGATCGGCTGTACCTGGAGTTCACCCCCATCGGCTGAGTCGGCCGTCCGGGCCCACCGAGCGCACCACCGGCGGCGGCCCATGGGTTGCCGTCGGTTCGGCCCGGACCGGAGCGGGCTCCTCTGTGCGAGGATTGATTCCGCTCCTGCAACGATCACACGGCACTGATTTCCAGAGGAAGCGAGGTTCTCGTGGCCAAGTACGAAGGTCCGGTGTTCGACGCCGACAACCACCTCTACGAGACCGAGGATGCGCTCACCCGTTACCTGCCGAAGGGGTTCGACGGGTTCATCAAGTACGTGCAGGTCAAGGGGCGGACGAAGATCGCCATCGCCAATCACATCAGTGAATCCATTCCCAACCCCACCTTTGAGGTGGTGGCCCCTCCCGGCGCGTTCGCGGCGTACTTTTCCGGGCACAACACCGAGGGAAAGACCCTCCGCGAGCTCGCCGGTGAGCCGATCCGGGCAATCGACGCCTTTCGCTCGGCCGAACCGCGCCTGGCCCTGCTCGACGAGACCGGTGTCGACGCGGCCCTGATGTTCCCGACCCTGGCCAGTCTGATCGAGGTCAACCTTCTCGACGATCCCGAGATGACCTGCACCGTGATCCACGCCTACAACCAGTGGCTCCATGACGAGTGGACGTTCGACTACCACCATCGGATCTTCGCCACCCCGGTGGTGAATCCGTGCCTGCCCGAGCGCGGCATCGCCGAACTCGAATGGGTGCTCGAACGGGGGGCGAAGGTGGTGCTGCTACGACCGGGGCCCGTGGCCGGGACCAGGGGCACGAAGTCGCCCTTCCTGCCGGAGTTCGACCCCTTCTGGGCCACGGTGGCCGATTCGGGGGTGCTGGTGGCCATGCACGCATCCGACTCCGGCTACCAGCGCCATGCCAACGAGTGGGAAGGCGACGCACGCGACATGCAGCCCTTCGCCCCGCGTCCGTTCAGCGACGCGGTCAATACCGGGCGGCCCATCAGCGACACGGTGACCTCCGCCATCGCCCACGGGATGTTGAGCCGGTTCCCCACGGTGCGGCTGATGAGCGTCGAGAACGGTGGGAGTTGGGCGCTTCCGTGCCTGAAGGCGCTCGAGAAGACCTACGGCAAGATGCCCTACGCCTTCGCCGAGCACCCCCGCGAGGTCTTCCTGCGCAACATCTACATCAATCCGTTCTGGGAGGACTCGCTCGAGGCCCTCATCGATGTGATGACCCCGGAACACATCATGTTCGGATCGGACTATCCGCACCCCGAGGGTCTGGCCGAACCGTTCGAATGGGCCCAGGAGGTCTCCGACCTCTACCCCCAGGACGCAGTCCGGAAGATCATGGGCGGAAACATGTTCGACCTGCTGGGGCTGCAGCAACCCGCCTGACGATCAGGGTGCGGAGCGGATGCCAAGGGCTTCGTCCGGGAAGGTCCGGGTCGCGGCCCGGGGGTCCTGCTCGTCCGTCGAGAGGCGTGGGTAGTGCCACACCCCTCCCGAAGGCCGCCCCCGGCTGGAGCTTGGTCGATTGGAGGCCGACCCCACCGTGAGCTGCCGCCGGCAATGTCCTCGATGATGGCCCGCCGGGCCAGGTCCTTGGCAGCGGTCCTGGCCGTCTCGGCCGCTGTGGCGCTGGTGGCAGCCTGTGGCACCTCGGCCGAGCAGACCGCCACCCCCACCTCGACGACGGTCGGTCGGGTGGATGCCTCCGGAACGGTGTGGTTGTGTCGCCCCGGTGTGGCCGACAATCCCTGTCTGGCCAACCTGACCACGACGGTGGTCCGCGCCGACGGAACGAAGTCCGTGCAGCGCAGTGCGCCGGCCAAGCACCCGCCGATCGACTGCTTCTACGTCTACCCCACGGTCAGCAGGCAGAAGACGGCGAATGCCAATCTGCACGTCGATCCCGAGGAGACCGCAGTGGCCATGGCCCAAGCGTCCCGCTTCTCCCAGGTGTGCAAGGTCTACGCCCCGATGTATCCACAGCTGACCACGACGGGTATCGGGCTCGGTGGCAGGACGATCGACGCCAAGGCCGCAGCCACCGCCTACCTCGGGGTGCTCTCGGCGTGGAAGGACTACCTGGCTCACGACAACCATCAGCGGGGAGTGGTGCTGATCGGGCACTCCCAGGGATCCTCGCTGCTCATCCCGCTCATCCGCCGGGAGATCGATCCCAGTCCGACCGAACGTCAGCTTCTCGTCTCCGCTCTGTTGATGGGAGGCAATGTGACGGTGCCCACCGGCCAGACCGAGGGCGGAGACTTCAAGAACATCCCAGCCTGCCAGTCGAACCAGCAGATCGGTTGTGTGGTGGCCTATTCGAGCTTCGACACCACCCCCCCGGCCAACAGCTTCTTCGGCCGGGTGGGGAGCGGCATCGGTGCTCGGTCGGGACTGGGCTCCACCCCGGCCGGCGGCGTACAGGTCCTGTGCACCAACCCGGCGTCGCTGACCGGCGGAACCGGCGCCCTGCTCCCGTACTTCGTCACCCAGCCGTTCCCCGGAGCCCGGGGGACCTTCGATCCGAAGGCCACCGTCCGTGTCTCGACCCCCTGGGTCAGCTATCCCGACCTCTATGCCGCGACCTGTGAGGACAGCGGTGGGGCCAGCTGGCTGCAGGTCAGCGCCCCGGTCACGTCCGGTGACCACCGTCCCGTCGTGGGCCCGGCGCTCGGACCGCGGTGGGGTCTGCACCTGGTCGACGTGAATGTCGCATTGGGCAATTTGGTCGATCTGGTGGGTGACCAGGCGACCGCCTATCGCCAGCTGCACCGGTGACTCGGACCTGCCGGTAGATGCGCTCCCGGCGGGCGCCCGGGATGGCCTCCGCCACCGAGGGTTGCCAGCCATCGGGCCAAGCACCTGTGCCTCGTCCAACCGCCGCCGAGCCTGGGAGGAGAATCGAACTCCTGACCTACGCATTACGAGTGCGTTGCTCTACCGACTGAGCTACCCAGGCGTGCCGGTCCGCTCCCGATGCGACCGACCCGAGTCTCAACCGCTCCCACGTGTCAGCCCCACTTCGGAGCCCAGCGGCGACCACAGTAGCGTCCGGAACCGAGAGGAGATCGAATCCCGGCCCGGCGCCGGGCTGCCCCGGACCACCCGTGGATCTCCCTCAGGCTCCCCTCCGGCCGTCTCGTACACTGACCGGATGGCGGACGTCGCGAACACCGGCTTCGGCATCGGAATCGGGCTGCTCTTCTTCGGCTACGGGGTCGTGATCCTCGGCTCCCTGGCGTTCATGATCGTCGCCCTGGTCGATATCGTCCGGCGCCCCGACTGGCAGTGGAAGTTGGCCCACCAGGAGAAAGTGCTCTGGCTCCTGCTGGTGATCCTGGTGAACTTTCTCGCCATCCCATCCCTGATCTACTGGTTCTCGGTCCGAAAGAAGCTGCTCGCCGTCGACGAGCAGGCCAAGGCCGGAGCGTTCGGCCCGGGGCACCTGGGGTGGACCGGCTGGGAGCCCGGGCCGGGCGCGCCCGTGGCGATTCCCCCGGGGTGGTATCGGGATCCGAGCGGAGAACACCAGCTCCGATGGTGGGGCGGAACCGTGTGGTCCGACCAGGTCTGGGACGGGCCGGTGGTTCCCACGGCCGGAACCGTCGTCCCTGGCCAGGGTTCCACCGGCCCCGCCGCCGGATAGCGCCCCTCGCCCGCTCAGCCCACCATGCCCGACAGTTGGACCATCAGGGCGTCCATCAGCAGCGACTCGTTGGGATTGCGGACCAGGGCCGCCGAGGCCTCGTGGACCGCCGCCACCTGTCCAACCGCCCGACGGTCCTCGGCCGCGCTGCCGGCCGAGTGGGCCCGCTGATCGGCCCCGATGGTGTCCACCAGGCGGTCCCGGTAGACCTCGGCCAGGGTGGCCAGTCCGAACCGCAGGTCGTCGGTGCGCCACCGCCGCTCCTCCCGCTTGTGGCCCTCCTCCACCTGCCGGCGCCCGGGGATGGCCTTGGCCCCCATCGACTCGGCCTGCTCGGCCAGCGCCTCGAGCTCGGCGGCGTGCTGTTGGCGGAGGGGTGCCAGCGCCTCGTCAGCCGCCGCGAGCAGCTCAGATGCGACGGCGGCGGCGGCGGCCCCGGTCCCGTCCAGCCGGCTCGGCACCGACCGCCACCGCTCCTGCCGGGCCACGAAACCGGGGTCGCTCACCAGCAGACGGGCCCGGTCCAGGCTCCCCGCCGAGGCTCGGGCCACCGAGTCGGCGTGGTCTCGGTCGACGCCGTGCTCGACCAGCCAGTTCGCCACTGTCGCCGAGGCCACGGCCTCGAAGGGCACCCGCACGCACCGGCTCACGATGGTGGCCAGATCGGGCGGGAGGTCATCGGCTACGAGCAGGAAGACGGTCGACGGAGGCGGCTCCTCCACCGTCTTCAACAGCGCGGGCACCGAGTCTCTGGCCAGGTGGACATCGGTCACCATCAGGACTTGGCGGGAGGCCTCCAGCGGCCGACGTTGGGCCCGGGTGACGATGGACTGGGCGTCGGCCACGCTGATCGAGGCCCCGGTCCGCTCCACCACCACCAGGTCCGGGTGGGTGCCGGCCAGGGCCCGGCGACAGGTGTTGCAAGCACCGCATCCCCCGTCGGGACACAGCAATGCCGCGGCCAGGCCCCGGGCCGCAGCCCGTTTCCCCGATCCGGACGGGCCGTGCAGCAGGTAGGCGTGGACCGGCCGGTGCGCCGCCGCCCGCAATTGGGCGACCGCCCGGGACTGCCCCACCACCTCTTCGAACAGTTCGGGGACCGGGGTTCCGGCCCGCTCGGCGCTCATGCCGGGAGACCGAGCCGGTCGTGGACGCCCTCCCAGACCAGCGCCGCCACCTCCTCGATCGTCCCGCGGCCGTCGACCACGAGCCACGGAGGGTCCCCCTTCGCCGCCAGTGCCCGGTAGCCGTCGGCGACCCGTTGCCGGAACCCTCCCCCTCTCGCTCCAGGCGGTCGTCGACCGAGCCGTGCCGCCGTCCCGCGCCCACGGCCACGTCCACCTCCACCAGGACTGTCAGATCCGGAGTGAGCCCGGTGGTGGCCCAGTCGACCAGCCCGGACAGGTCCACGAGGTCGAGCCCCCGCCCGTACCCCTGGTACGCCAGGGTGGAGGCCGAGAACCGGTCGCACACCACCCACACCCCGGTGTCGAGTGCCGGCCGGACCACCTCGGCCACGTGTTGGGCCCGGTCGGCCGCCATCAGCAGGGCCTCGGTGCGGTCGGCCACGGCCGGCCGGTCCGGGTCGAGCAACAGGGTCCGCAACGACGCCCCCAGGACGGTGCCGCCCGGCTCGAAGGTCAGGACCGCCCCCAACCGATCGGCCAGCAGCCGGGCCTGGGTGGACTTTCCGCAGCCGTCGATCCCCTCGAGCGCGATGAGGCGACCTGGTGCGCTCGCCATCACCTAGAAGGGTGGATCCCCGTCGCTGCTGCCGGCCGTCGGCAGGGCCGGGCCCGCCTTGTCGGCCGCGTCGAGCTTGGCCGGAACCTTGGCCTTGGCCGTAACCTTCTTCTTGGCCGGGGACCTCTTGGCCGTCGTCTTCTTGGCGGCGGTCTTCTTGGCCGGGGCCTTCTTCTTGGCCGCCTTCTTGCGGGTCGACGGGCCGGCGGCCCGTCGCTCGGCCAGCAGCTCGGCGGCCCGCTCCACGGTGAGGGCCTCGACGTCGTCGCCCCGACGCAGCGAGGCGTTGGTGGTGCCGTCGGTCACGTAGGGCCCGAACCTCCCGTCCTTCACCACCATGGGCAGCCCGGTGTCGGGATCGGTCCCCATCTCGCGGAGCGGCCCCTTGGCATTGCGTCCACCCCGGGTCTTCGGCTGGGCGAACAGGGCCAGGGCCTCCTCCTCGGTCACCGACAGGATCTGGTCCTCGGTGAGCAGGCTGCGGGTGTCGGACCCCTTCTTCAGGTAGGGGCCGAAGCGCCCGTTGTGGGCCACCATCTCCTCGCCGGTGGCAGGATCGGTGCCCACCACGCGGGGGATGCGCAGCAGGTCCAGGGCCTGCTCGAAGCTGACGGTGGCCGTGGACATCGAAGCGAACAGCGATGAGGTGCGGGGCTTCGGCCCCCCGTCCACCAACTCGCCCAGCTGGACGTAGGGGCCGAACCGGCCCGCCTTCACCTGCACCGGCAGGCCGGTCTCGGGATCGGTGCCGAGCACCCGGTCCGAGGAGGGGGCCGCCAGCAGCTCTTCGGCCCGTTCCACCGTCAGCTCGTCCGGGGCCAGGTCCTCGGGGATGGAGACCCGGTCCTCACCGTGCTGGAGGTAGGGGCCGTAGCGGCCGACGCGGGCGACGATGTCCTCCCCGTCGGTGCCCACCCCGATGGGGATGGAGTTGATCTCGCGGGCGTCGATCTCGCCCAGGTACGTGCTGACCTCGCGCTTCAGTCCCAGGCCGCTGCGGTGTCCGACCACCAGGAGGGCCGGGTCGGCCCCCTCACCCGGCCCGGTGCGACCGTTGCCTCCGTTCGAGCCGTTGGCCGTCCCGCCCCCCCCGAAGTAGAAGCGGGTCAGCCAGGGGAGGACCTCCTCGGTGCCCGAGGCGATGGCGTCGAGATCGTCCTCCATCGAGGCGGTGAACCCGTAGTCCACCAGGTCGGCGAAGTACCGCTCGAGCAGACCGACCACGGCGAAGGCGGTGAAGGAGGGGACGAGTGCGGTCCCCTTCTTCCACACGTACCCCCGGTCGAGGATGGTGGCGATGACGCTGGCGTAGGTGGACGGCCGACCCACGCCAAGATCTTCCATGGCCTTCACCAGCGAGGCTTCGGTGTAGCGGGCCGGCGGCTGGGTGGCGTGCGAGCCGGGCTCGAGGTCGCCCACCGATGCCGGGTCACCCTCGGCCATGGACGGCAGGTGGACCTCCCGGTCGGCCAGTTCGGCCTCGGGGTCGTCCTCGCCCTCCACGTAGGCCCGCAGGAATCCCGGGAACTGGATGACCTTGCCCGACGCCGAGAATTCGGCCCGGCGTCCCTCCACCCCGTCCGGGCCGGTGGCCGTGCCCAGCAGGCGGACCTGGGCACTGGTCCCGGTGGCGTCGGCCATCTGGGAGGCCACGGTGCGCTTCCAGATGAGGTCGTAGAGCCGGAATTCGTCCCCGGACAGGGCGCGGCTCGCCTCGTCGGGGGTGCGGAAGGTCTCACCCGCCGGCCGGATGGCCTCGTGGGCTTCCTGGGCGTTCTTGACCTTGCGCTCGTACCGGCGGGGCTGGGGCGGTACGTAGTCGGGACCGTACAGCGAGCGGGCCTGGGCCCGGGCCGCGTCGAGGGCCTGGCTGGACAGGGTGGTCGAGTCGGTCCTCATGTAGGTGATCCAGCCGTCCTCGTAGAGGCGCTGGGCCACCTGCATGGCCCGCTTGGAGCTGAACCGGAGCTTGCGCCCGGCCTCCTGCTGGAGGGTGGAGGTCATGAAGGGTGCCGCCGGGGAGCGCCGGAACGGCTTGTGGGTCATCGAGCTGACGGTGAAGGGGGCGTCCGCCAGCCCGGCCGCCAACGCCCGGGCCTCCTCCTCGTCCAGCACCACCACCGACCCGGGATTGCTCAGCACCCCGGTCTCGTCGAAGTCCCGGCCCGAGGCCAGGGCCACATCGTCCACCGCAGCCAGCGCCGCGGTGAACGAACGCGGGGTGCCCTCCGCCGCCGGGCCCGTCCCCTCGGCGGTGAAGGTGGCGTCGATCCCCCACCATCCCGCCGAGCGGAAGGCCATCCGGGCCCGCTCGCGCTCCACCACCATCCGGGTGGCCACGCTCTGGACCCGTCCCGCCGACAGCCGGGGCATGATCTTCTTCCACAGGACCGGGGACACCTCGTAGCCGTAGAGGCGATCGAGGATCCGGCGGGCCTCCTGGGCGTCGACCAGTCTGCGGTCGAGGTCCCTCCACTCGAGGACGGCCCGTTCGATGGCCGGCCGGGTGATCTCGTGGAACACCATCCGCTTCACCGGGACCTGGGGCTCCAGTACCTCGAGCAGATGCCAGGCGATCGACTCCCCCTCCCGGTCCTCGTCCGAGGCCAGGTAGACCTCGCTGGCCTTCTTGACCAGCTGCTTCAATTTGTTGACCTGGGACCGCTTCTGTGTGGAGATCACGTACAGGGGCTTGAAGCCGTTGTCGACGTCCACCCCGAGCCGGCTCCAGGCCTCGCCCTTGTAGGCCGCCGGCACCTCGTCGGCGCCCCGGGGGAGGTCCCGGATGTGGCCGATGGACGACTCCACCACGTAGTCCGAGCCCAGCAGTCCGGCGATGGTCTTGGCCTTGGCCGGCGACTCCACGATGACCAGAGGCTTGGCTCCGGACCTGGGGCGCGAGCTCCCCGGGGCTCCGTCGTCGGTGCCCGGCTCCGCGGGAGTCTCTGTCAGATCGGTGGGTGGCATGGCTGTGGGCACAGGGTGAACGGTGGGGCGAGGCGTTGTCAACCCCTACCCCTGGTCACCGGGGCCTGGCGGCTCCACTGACCAGGGGGTTCAGTCGTGGGAAGATTCCACGGCCACCGTAGCGGCCTGGTCCAGTGGCACCTGCTCGGCCGCCGGGAGCTCGCTGTCCATGGACTCGGTCTTGCGCTTGGAGAAGGCGATGGCGACCAGCAGGATGACCAGGGAGACCCCGGCGATGGCCAGGCGGGCCCCGGTGTGGTGGCGCAGGGTGATCACGGCGGGGAGGATCAGCAGCGAGACCAGGTTCATGACCTTGATCAGCGGGTTGAGGGCCGGGCCGGCGGTGTCCTTGAAGGGGTCACCGATGGTGTCCCCGATGACCGCGGCCTTGTGGGCCTCGGACCCCTTGCCCCCCTCGTGGCCGTCCTCGATGTACTTCTTGGCGTTGTCCCAGGCCCCACCGGAGTTGGACAGGAAGTTGGCCATGAGCTGGCCGGTGAGGATGGCCCCGACCAGGAAGGCCCCGAGGGCGAAGTAGCTGATGCCGAAGCCGACGATGACGGGGCTCAGGATGGCCAGCAGGGCCGGGGTGGCCAGCTCCCGCTGGGACGCCGTGGTGCAGATGGCGATGACCTTCCCGTACTCGGGCTTCTCGGTGTAGTCCATGATGCCGGGGTGCTCTCGGAACTGGCGGCGCACCTCCTGGACCACGGTGCCGGCCGAGCGGCCGACGGCCCGGATGGCCAGGGCCGAGAAGATGAAGGCGATCGACCCACCGATCAGGACGCCGATGAAGATGGTCGGGTGGGAGACGTTGATCGAGGTCTGGGGCAAGTCGAACAGCCAGTTGACCGGGGCCAGCCGAGGGGGGTGGAGACCGAGCTGGCTCCCGATGGTCTCGATGAACGAGGCGAACAGGGCCACCGAGGCGATGACCGCCGAGCCGATGGCCACACCCTTGGTCACGGCCTTGGTGGTGTTGCCCACGGCGTCGAGGCTGACCATGACCCGCTCGGCCTCACCGGTGAACTCCCCGGACATCTCGGCCACCCCGGCCGCATTGTCCGAGACGGGACCGAAGCTGTCCTCCGAGACGATCATGCCGGCCGTGGACAGCAGGCCGATGCCGGTGAGGGCCACCAGGTACAGGGTCAGCTGGATGTTGCCGCCCCCGAGGCCGATGGACACGGCGATGGCCAGCACGATGGCGATGATGGCCCACACCGACGACTCGAGGCCCAGGGCCAGGCCGGAGAGGGTCAGGGTGGCCGGTCCGGTTCGGGCCGTCTCCGCCACTTCCTTCACCGGGCCACGCTCGGTGGAGGTGAAGTGCTCGGTGATCTGGCTGGCCACCAGCATGAGGACCACCCCGGTGAGCACGGCGTAGAACGCCTTCCAGTAGTGGAGGTAGGCCCCGGCCACCACGGCCGAGCCGGCGATCGTCAGGATGGCCGCCGTCCATACGCCCCGGTTGATGGGGGCCATGGCGTTCTTGTCCCTGGCGCTGGCCCGGACCACGAAGACCCCGATGATGGTGGCCAGGATGCCGATGGCCGGGATGGCGATGGGGAAGATGACCGTCTTGGCCGCGTCGGCACCCCGGTGGATGGAGGTGAAGGCGGTCACGCCCAGGATCACGGCGGCGATGATGGTGATCACGTACGACTCGAACAGGTCGGCGGCCATACCGGCACAGTCGCCCACGTTGTCGCCCACGTTGTCGGCGATGGTGGCGGCGTTGCGCGGATCGTCCTCGGGGATGCCCGCCTCCACCTTGCCCACCAGGTCGGCGCCGACGTCGGCCGCCTTGGTGAAGATGCCGCCGCCCACCCGCATGAACAGGGCCAGCAGGGAGGCGCCGAAGGCGAACCCGATCAGCACCGAGGTGGCGGTGTTCTGGAAGATCAGCACGATGACCGTGGCCCCGAGCAGGCCGAGGCCCACGCACAGCAGGCCGGTGATGGCACCGGTGCGGTAGGCCACCTTCAGGGCGGGGGCCATCTTCCCCTCCCGGGCGGCCGCCGCGGTGCGGACGTTGCCCCGCACGGCCATACTCATCCCGATGAAGCCGGTAAGGCCGGAACACAGGGCCCCGGCCAGGAAGCAGATCACCCGGTAGATGCCGGCCTGTACGAAGGTCAGGTCCACCACGGTGTGACGGACCACGATGATGCTCCCCGCCGACAGGCCCACGTGGGTGGCGGTATGGGTGACCTTGGTGGCGGTGAAGAAGATCAGCACGGCCAGGGGGATGATGATGATCCCGATGGTCTTGAACTGCCGGGCCAAGAAGGCCTCGGCCCCCTCCTGGATGGCCTTGGCGATGTCCTTCATCGACGCCGTCCCCTGGTCGGCGGCGAGGACACCCCTCACCAGCAGCAGGGCCACGACGATGGAGGCCACCGCACAGAGGAGCGCGAAGTACAGCCAGGTCTTCTCGGTGGTGTGCAGCGAGAAGACCTGGTAACCCCCTTCAGCCAGGAGGTGGGTCATCGGTGTGGCTCCCTTCGGTGTACTGCGTGGTCATGATCGACATTGGTGCCCGCGTCCCGGACCGCGGCCCATCGGAGACGAGAGACGCTCTCCCCCCTGCGAGGCCCCGGCTGTGCGGCCGTGCGCCGAGGCGCGCCGTTCGGCACGCCGTTTCCGGCAACGGGGGGGAAAGATACCGACAAAACAGCCCTGGGAGCAAGGAAGCGCCCGGCCCGTGCCTTCCACCACCACTTCTGGGCCCGTCCGGCGGTCCCGTCCGTGACGCTCGAGGCGCTTCAGGACGGCTCGACGTCGGCCTCGGGCCCGGCGATCAGCTCGTAGTCGGGATTCAAGATGGCCTGGCGGCGGGCCCAGTCCCCCACCATCCCCTCCACCACCAGGCGGGCGCCGGGTTGGATACCCGGGATCCGCCGCCGGCCCTGGAACACCAGGAGAAGCCGCCCGCTGTCGTCGGCCAGCACACACTCCAGGTTGGACGTCCCGGCCCGGGGCTGCACCCGCACCGACTTGACCCGGCCGGCCACCCGCACCCGGTGCCGCCACTGGGCCTCGCTGATCGGGGTGGTGCCCCGGGCCCGGTCCCCGAAGGCCAGGCGCTCGAAGGAGGCCTTCTTCGCCGCGCCCCGGTCGGTGGCCCGCTCGGCCGAGCGCGCCGCCGCGGGGAGCCCCCGGCCTCGGACCGACGGCATCAGGCTTCCTCCGCCACTCCCGCCTCCTGGAGAACCAGCCGCCGGTGAGTTGATAGGGCACCACCGTGGCATTCACGTGGTTGAGCTGACCTACGGCGTCGGCGATGTGGTCGGCCGTGGCGTCATGGAGCACCCGCTGCCAGCCGGCGGCGAAGCCCCGGCGGGGCAACAGGATGGTCAGCTCGGTCTGACCGTCGGCCACGGTCTCCGCCGCCAACTCCAGTGCGGTGCGGGTCAGGCGCCGGTCCTCGCACTCCTGGATGTCGAGGGGCAGTTGGGTGAGCCCCAGTCGACGCCACTCGGCCTCGAGCGCCTCCGACTCCTTGGCGTCCAGTACGAAGTGAACGGCGCGCAGCTCGTCGGGATGGAGGGTCCGGGCGTACTGCAGCGCCCGGGCGGTGGCCATGTCGAGCCTGTCGACCAGCACGATCACCACATGACGGCTGAGCACCGGCTGCTCGGCCGCCTCGGCGGCACCCTGCTCCAGCTGCTCCTCCTCGTCCACGTACTGCCGGTGCAGCCGGATCAGCCCGAAGTACATGAGCGGGCCGACCACGACCACCACCCAGGCCCCTTCGGTGAATTTCACCGTGGCGAAGATGAGCACGATCAACGCGGCGAGGGAGGCGGAGATCAGATTGACCACCACCCCACGGCGCCAGTGGCCCCCCCGCCGGTCGAGGTGGTGTTTGACCATGCCCGAGCCGGCCATGGCGAACCCGGTGAACACCCCGATGGCGTACAGCGCCACCAGGGCGGACAGGCGGGCGCCGGTGGCCACGATCAGGGCCAGGGCCACGCAGGTCAACACGATGATCCCGTTGGAGAAGGCCAGGCGGTGACCTCGCCGGGTCAGCTGGCGCGGGAGGTAGGCGTCCTCGGCCACGAAGCTGGCGAGGAACGGGAATCCGTTGAAGCTGGTGTTCCCCCCGGTGAAGAGGATGAGCATGGTGGCGAACTGGACCACGTAGAAGAGCATCTTGCCCACGGGTCCGGTACCCAGCACGTACTGGACCTCCTGGGACACGACGGTGGGCGAGCCGCTCTCGTAGGGGATGGCGTGGGTCCAGTGGGCGATCAGGGTGACCCCGAGCACCAAGAAGGCCAGGACGCTGCTCATGACGACCAGCGTCTGGCGGGCGTTCCGGCTGGTGGGCTCGCGGAAGGCGCCCACGCCGTTGGAGATGGCCTCCAGCCCGGTCAGCGAGGAGCCGCCGTTGGCGAACGATTTGAGGAGGATGATGAAGGCCGCCCCGTAGAGCAGGCCGGAGCCGTGATGGCCGACCGAGACCGTCGGGTTCGAAGCCGTACTGGCCGGGATGGCGTGCACGGCCAGATGGCCCATGGCCTTCTGGACGTACCCGGCCACGACCACCAGGCCCAGGCTGAAGATGAAGAAGTAGGTGGGGAAGGAGAAGAACCTCCCGGCTTCCCGGATGCCCCGCAGGTTGCCGTAGAGCAGCAGGAGGATCACCCCGATGGTGATGGGGACGGTACCGGGCAGGAGCGACGGGAAGGCGCTGGTCAGGGCGGCGGTACCCGCTGCGGTCTGCACGGCCACGGTGACCGTGTAGTCGATGAGCAGGGCCACCGCCGCCACCTGGGCCACCTTCGGGCCGAAGTTCTCGCGGGCCACCACATAGGCGCCGCCGGCCTTGGTGTAGAAGGCGATGACGTCGAGATAGGAGAGGGTGACGAAGAACAGCACGCCGAGGATGGCCATGGTGATCGGCACCACCAGGGCGAAACCGAGCAGTCCGAAGAAGGGGATGAGGACGGTCAGCATCTCCTCGGTTCCGTAGGCGGAGGAGGAAATACAGTCGGGGGCGAGGACCCCCAGTGCCGATGGGCGCCCGAGCCGCTCGCCGCTGAGCTGCTCGTTCACCAGCGGTGGCCCGAGCAGCTTGTTCTTCAACCGGTAGCGGAGGGTCTCGGGGAGGTCGACGACCGCGGTGGGCGTGGCCGTCGGGCGCATCCGGGTCCCCGGGGTCACGGAGGGTAGGGCGGGAGGAGTCGGCTCTTCCTGCCCCTCGGGCGCCGGCGGGACCGAATCCACGCCTCCGGTCACCGATGGCTCCACCCCATCAGTAAATCATGGGCGTCGGCCACCTCCGCTTTTCGGCCCCGGAGGCCGCCGTCGTGCCCACCCGGGGAGGTTGACGGACACCCGGGGGAGTTGTGATCTCCCGACGATGCGTGTTGCATGGTTCAGGTGCATATCGTCATCGTGGGATGTGGTCGGGTCGGGTCGGGCCTGGGCCTGGGGCTGGTCGAGCAGGGCCATTCGGTCGCCATCATCGACCGGAATGCCAAGGCCTTCCGGCGGCTGCCCCCGGACTGGGCCGGGTCCACCGTGGTGGGCTCGGGCTTCGACCGCGGGGACCTCGACCGGGCCGGCGCCGGCGAGGCCCAGGCGCTGGCCGCCGTCACCAGCGGCGACAACTCCAACATCCTGACCGCCCGGATCGCCCGGGAGACCTACGAAATCCCCAACGTGGTGGCCCGGATCTATGACCCTCGGCGGGCCCAGATCTACCTGCGCCTGGGCATCCCCACCGTGGCCACGGTGTCGTGGACCATCGACCAGGTGCGACGTCGGTTGGTGCCCAATGAGGTGGAGTCGGAGTGGACGGACTCCACCGGGACCCTCTCCCTGGTGGAACGGGAACTACCCGAGCGATGGGCGGGCAAGCGGCTGGCCGACCTCACCGTCCCCGGTGAGGTGAGCGTGGTGGCCGTCACCCGGGCCGGTGTGGTCCGGCTCGACTTCGGGGATCTGGTGGGTCAGGACGGCGACGTCGTCCACCTGATGGTCACCGACAGTGCCCTCGAGAGGTTCAACGCCCGGCTGGCCGGCGCCGCCGCCGGTTCCGTGGCTGCCGACGGGGTCGGGGAACGCTCGTGAAGGTGGCCATCGCCGGAGCCGGGAGCGTCGGGACCGCCATCGCCGCCGATCTGCACGCCGGGGGCCACGAGGTGCTGGTCATCGAGCAGGATCCCGAGCTGGTGGCCCGGATCCGCGGGGATCTGGACATCACCTGGGTGGTGGCCGACGCCTGCGAGGTGTCGGCGCTCGACGCCGCCGGGCTGGCCACGGTCGACGTGGTGGTGGCCGCGACCGGCGATGACGAGGACAACCTGGTGGTCTCCCTCCTGGCCAAGCAGGAATTCGCCGTGCCTCGAGTGGTGGCCCGGGTCAACCATCCGAAGAACCAGTGGCTGTTCACCGAATCCTGGGGGGTCGACGTGTCGGTCTCCACCCCCCAGTTGCTCACCGCGCTGGTCGAGGAGGCGGTGTCGGTGGGCAGCCTGGTGCGTCTCCTCCGGTTCGAAGGGGGTAACGCCCACCTGGTCGAGGTGACCCTGGCCGACGACTCGCCGGCCAGCGGGGTGTCCCTGGTGGAGCTCGGGGTACCCCGCGAGGCCACCGTGGTGGCGGTGGTCCGCGACGACCACCTGATCGTCCCCCGGGGGGACACCCGGCTGGCCATCGGGGACGAGGTGCTGGTCCTGGTCACCGCCGATGCCGAGGATGCGGTGCAGCGGCTCCTGGTGGGACGCTGAACTGGTGAGGGCCGCCTTCTTCGACCTGGACAAGACGGTGATCGCCAAGGCGTCGCTCGCCGCCTTCGGACGCCCCCTCTACCGGGGCGGCATGATCAACCGGCGCCTGGTGGCCCGGGCCCTGGTCTCCCAGCTCATCTACCTCCACCTCGGGGCCAGCGAGCAGAAGCTGGCCAGGGTGCGCGAGTCGATGCTGACCCTGACCAAGGGCTGGGACCGCGACCAGATCACCGAGATCGTCCGAGAGGCGCTGGAGGAGACCGTCGAGCCGATCATCTACGCCGAGGCCCTGGACCTCATCGAGGCCCATCGGGCTGCCGGCTACCGGGTGTACCTGGTCTCGGCGTCCCCGGACGTGATCGTGTTGCCGTTGGCGGCCCACCTCGGGGTGGACGGGGCCATCTCCAGCCGGCCGTTTGTCGACGAGGACGGTCGCTACACCGGCGAGATGGAGTTCTACGCCTACGGACCCTTCAAGGCCGAGGCCATGGTCGAGCTGGCCGAGACCGAGGGGCTCGACCTGGCCGAGTCCTCCGCCTACTCCGACTCCTACACCGACCTGCCCATGCTGGAGGCGGTCGGCCATCCGGTGGCCGTGAACCCCGACCGGGTGCTGGCCAAGGTGGCCCGCGAGCGCGAGTGGGAGGTCATGCAGTTCACCAAGCCGGTTCGGCTGCGTGACCGGGTGAGCGTGCCCAGCCTGCCGCTGACCGCCACCGCCGCCGGCATCACCGCGGCGGCGTCGGTCGGGGCCCTCGTCGCCTGGCGTCTGGCCCGGCGTCCTCAGGGCTGAGCGCCCGGGTGGGGGCCGCTCCGGACCGTGGCGCGCTTCGGCCGGCCTGGGACCCAGACCGGCCGAAGATCACGATTACGGCGCCTGGGCGCCGGCTAAGGGCTGCTCAGGAAGGACGGAGTCGCTTGGCGGCGACGACACCCAGGGCAACCACGATGGCGAGGATCAGCAGCTTCTTCATGGGGGAGATGGTATCGCCTCCCGAGCGCTAGCGCGCCCGGGACCACACCGGTCGCTGCCGGCGGCGAGCCGGCCGGCCCCGTCCCTCAGACCGTCAGAAGGTCCCGCGCCCCGGTGTCCGATGAGGGATGGCGCAGTTTGGACATGGCCCGGGCCTCGATCTGGCGGATCCGCTCGCGGGTCAGGTTGAAGTGCTCGCCGACCTCCTCGAGCGTCCTCGGCTCGCCCCGGTCAAGGCCGAAACGGAGGCGGAGTATCTCCCGCTCCCGCTCGTCGAGCGGCGACAGCAGCCGACCGATCTCCTCGGGCAGCAGCGAGACCGCGGCCACTTCGAAGGGGGACTCCGCCGAGCGGTCCTCCACCACGTCACCGAGCTCGGCGTCGCCGTCCTCCCGCAGTGGTTCGGAGAGCGACAGCGGCTCGGCCCGGAACCGCAGCGCCTCCACCAGTTTGTCCTCGGGCATCTCGACCTCGGCGCCCAGCTCGGCCAGGGTGGCCGGCCGGCCGTACTTGAGCTCCAGGCGGGCCTGGGCCTTCTGGACCCGGGCCAGGGTGTCCCCGGCGTGGACGGGCAGACGGATGGTGCGGCCGGTGTTGGCGATGCCCCGGGTGATGGCCTGGCGGATCCACCAGGTGGCGTAGGTGGAGAACTTGAAGCCCTTCCGCCAGTCGAACTTCTCGACCGCGTGCATCAGGCCGAGGTTCCCCTCCTGGATGAGATCCAGCAGTGGCAGGCCGGAGGCCTGGTACTTCTTGGCGATGGACACCACCAGTCGGAGGTTCGACTGGACGAAGGTCTGCTGGGCACTCTCGCCCTGCAGGGTGGTGCGGCGCAGCTCACGCTTCTTCGCCGGGGTCAGCCCCTTTGGCGCCGACGCCAGTTGGCCGTCGGCCTCGCGTCCGGCTTCGATGGCTTGGGCCAGTCGGACTTCGTCGTCCTTGGTCAACAACGGATACTGGCCGATGTCGGTCAGATACAACCGAACCAGATCTTCGTCGTCTCGTTCGAGGCGCTCCTTAGCCAACTTCACCGGGTCCTTCGTTTTCCCCACCGCAGTGGGGGACGGCCAACCCTCAGGGTGCCCCTCGGTCGCAACCGGTGGTCAGTACATCGGGTCTGGCGCTTTCGGGCGCAACGATTGCTGCCTTCGAAGTTTACCGGACGCGTCAACCCCTTCAGTCGCCATCGGCCCTGGACGGTCTCTCGACCAGGTCACTCCCCTGGTACCGGCCCCGGAATCGTGACCAGGCCCGACGTGGCCCCGGCCCCCACCACCACCGCCTCCAGGCGCTGGAGGAACTCGTAGACGGCGGCCACGTCGTGGGGTCGGCTGACCAACCGCTCCACCAACCGCTCCCCGGCGTGCCAGTCCTCGACCTCGTCGTTGAGCACCAGCCGGAGGGCGCGGGCGACCGGCGCGTCGGTCATCGGGGCGACGACCCGGAGGTGGCGTTCATAGCTGGTCACCAGCCGGGGCAGGACCACCCGGTAGAGAGCCGCCAGGCGGGGCAGGGCCCCGGGTGGCCCGAACTCGTCCTCGTCGGCCGGCGGCCAGGACGAGCCCGGCGCCTGGCGGGGCGGGGCCACCCCGGAGAGGGCGGCGAACAGGGCGGTGGTCGGACCGGACGGAACGGTCCAGGCGTCGGGGTCGCTGCCGGTGCGCACCGGGAGCCGTTCGGCCCACAACTCGGCGTGCCAGGCGTGGCGCATGCTCTGGGCGTCCAGGTGGACCTGGACCGCGGCGATGGGCATGTCGACCACCCACTCGCCGAGGAGGCGATAGAGGGAGTGCTCGATCCACCGGTACTCCCCCACCAGGGCGGCCGTGTCGTCGAGCGCCAGCGGGGAGACGCCGGACACCGACTCGGCCACGGGGAGTCGGCCCGACCGTCCGACCGGTGGCGGCACGAGGTCAGACAACCGCCGAAGGCTCCCCGCTCGACCCACCGGGGCGGGGGTCGGCCACCGGACCCTCCGGCGAGTCCCGGGGTCCGGAGGTGTCCGCCACACCCGTCGGCGCGACCCTCGAGCGGTAGTGGTTGGTGATGGGCATGCGACGATCCTTACCGAAAGCCTTGCCCGAGATCCGGACCCCCGGCGGCATCTGGCGTCGCTTGTACTCGGCCCGGTCCACCAGCCCGACCACCCGCTCCACCGCGGCCGGGTCGAATCCCTCGGCGATGAGGTCGTCAGGGGAGCGGTCGCCCTCGACGTAGCCGGCCACGACCGGGTCCAGCACCGAGTACGGCGGCAGCGACTCGTCGTCCCGCTGATCCGGTCGCAGCTCGGCGGAGGGCGCTTTGGTCAGGACGGCCGCGGGGATCAGGTCGAATCCCGCCTGGCGGTTGCGGTACCGGCACAGCTCGTACACCAACAGCTTGGGCACGTCCTTGATGACCGCGAATCCACCGGCCGAGTCCCCGTACAGCGTGGAGTAGCCGGTGGCCATCTCGCTCTTGTTGCCGGTGGTCAACACGATCCACCCCCGGGCGTTGGACAACGCCATCAGCAGGACGCCACGGATGCGGGACTGCAGGTTCTCGTCGGTGAGGCCGGCCGGGACCCCGCCCAGCAGAGGGCCGAGCGACGAGGCAAAGGCCCGGTGGGCGGGCTCGATGGCCACCTCGGCGAGGTCGATGCCCAGATTGCCGGCCAGGGCCGCCGCATCGGACACCGAGCCCTCGCTGGAGTAGCGCGAAGGCATGGTCACCCCGTGCACGTGGTCGGCCCCGACGGCGTCGACGGCGACCGCGGCCACCAGCGACGAGTCGATCCCGCCGGACAGTCCGATCACGGCATCGTCGAATCCGTTCTTGGCCAGATAGTCGCGGGTCCCGAGGACCAGCGCCTCGTACACCTCGGCCTCGGGGCCGAGGGGCGGAGCCACCTGGGCCGTCAGGTGCCCGTCGCCCGGCGACCGGGGCTCGGTGGTCACCAGGATGGCCCCCCCGAGGCCCCCGGCGGCTCGGACCTCGATCTCGAGGTCGGCGACGAGCACCTCCTCGGCGAATTTGGGCGGCCGAGGCCTGCACCGACCCGTCGGCGCCCACGACCAGGGAGGCTCCGTCGAACACCAGCTCGTCCTGGCCCCCGACCTGGTTGACGTAGACGATGGCACAGCCGGTCTCGGCCACCCGGTCGGCCAGCACCGCCAGCCGCTCATGCCGGCGTCCCCGGGAGTACGGGGAGGCGTTGAGGTTGACCAGCAGACCGGCACCGGCCGAGGCCTGCTCGGCCAGGGGGCCCCCGGCGAACCACATGTCCTCGCAGATGGACAATCCGACCGGAACCCCGGCCACCACGAACCGCTCGGCGGGCCCCGCCCCGGGGGTGAACCAGCGCTGCTCGTCGAAGACCCCGTAGTTGGGGAGCAGTCGCTTCACGTAGCGACCGATCACCCGGCCCCCGGCACACAGGGCGGCCGCGTTGAGCAGGTGGCCGTCCGAGTCGGTGTCCACGTACCCGATGACGGCGGCACAGGGCCCGGTCGCCGCGGCGATCCGCTCGAAGGCGGCCCGGTTGTCGGCCACGAACGCCGGTCGGCTGAGCAGGTCCTCGGGCGGGTAGCCGGTGACGGTGAGCTCGGGGAACACCGCCAGGTCGGCCCCGGCCGACTCCGCCCGGGTCAGGGCACCGAGCACCCGCTCGGCATTCCCGTCGAGATCGCCGACCACGGTGTTGATCTGGCAGGCGGCCACCCGCACTCGAGCCATCGTCCCAGCTTATCGGGGGTTCTGCCTGGCCCTTCGCCCCGATCGGTACCATGGGCGACCGGTCGGACCCGGGGGCCTCCCGGATGTTCATCATCCGTTCACAATCGGGAAACGGGGCAGAAATGGCCCGCTGTGATAGTGAACTGGTCCAGGACGGCCACCTCGTCGTCGCCCGGGGCCGACCTCCGTCCGGTCAGTCGGTGATAGAGCAGTTGCAGCAGAACAGACGAGAAGTCGAGAAGTAAGGAGTACATGTGCCGTATCAAGCTGAGTACATCTGGATCGACGGGACCGAACCATCGCCGCTCCTCCGCAGCAAGACCAAAGTCGTCGCCGACGGTAAGGAGCCCGGGATCTGGGGATTCGACGGTTCGAGCACCAATCAGGCCCTGGGCCACGACTCCGACTGCGTCCTGCGTCCGGTGTTCGTGGTCCCCGACCCGCTGCGGGGCCCCGACGACAAGCTGGTCATGTGTGAGGTCGAACTGACCGACTTCACCCCGCACCCCACCAATACCCGGGCCAGACTGCGGGAGGTGGTCGAGCGGTACGGCGACCAGGAGCCGATGTTCGGGATCGAGCAGGAGTACACCTTCTTCAAGGACGGCCGGCCGCTGGGTTGGCCGGCCATCGGCTACCCCGCCCCCCAGGGCCCGTACTACTGCGGCGTGGGCGGCGACAAGATGCCGGGGCGCGAGATCGTCGAGCTCCACACGGCGGCGTGCATCGACGCCGGCATCGGCATCGAGGGCACCAACGCCGAGGTCATGATGGGGCAGTGGGAGTTCCAGGTCGGGGTGCTCTCGCCCCTCGACGTCTCCGACCACCTGTGGGTGGCCCGCTGGCTGCTGTTCCGTATCGCGGAGGACTTCGGCGTCTACGCCACCCTCGAGCCCAAGCCCATCCTGGGCGACTGGAACGGGGCCGGAGCGCACACCAACTTCTCCACCAAGGCCATGCGGGAGGAGGGCGGCTGGGACGCCATCATCGCCGGGTGTGAGGCCATCGGGAAGAAGATCGACGAGCACATCGCGGTGTACGGCGTAGGCATCGAGAGCCGCCTGACCGGGGCCCACGAGACCGCGGACTACACCAAGTTCAGCTACGGGACCTCGGACCGTGGGGCGTCCATCCGCATTCCGTGGGCCGTGGCCAAGGCCAAGAGGGGTTGGCTGGAGGACCGGCGCCCCAACGCCAACATGGACCCCTACAAGGTGACCGCCGTCATCACCGAGACCGTCTGCTCGGACGCGGCGGGGGGCTGACCGGCGGCCGGGCCCACGGGCCGCCAAACCCCCCCGGCCGGCCCGCCCGGCCCGGTCGCCGGCAGTCGTGGGTCACCATCATCGGGTGTCCCACCATCCGGTGGTGTGGGACCCCCAACGACGCTGGATCGACCGGGCCCGGCCCGAACTGCGACAATGACTGCATCAGTCCAGACGCCACCCACCCGACCACGCGCTCGGAAGAACCCGACCCCATGAGGAGCCAGGGGGAGTACGTCCTCCGGACGGTGGAGGAGCGCGGGATCCGGTTCGTCCAGCTCTGGTTCACCGATGTGCTGGGCACTCCGAAGACGTTCTCCATCACCCCGGCCGAGTTGGAGAACGCCCTCGACGAGGGGATGACCTTCGACGGTTCGGCCATCGACGGGTTCAGCCGGGTGCAGGAGAGCGATGTCCTGGCCCGCCCCGACGCCAACACCTTCCAGCTCCTCCCGTGGCACGGTCACGGCCAGGTCGGGTTGGGTGGTGACGTACCCCAGGCCCAGGTGGCCCGGGTGTTCTGCGACATCGTCGACCTGGACGGCTCACCGTTCCAGGGCGATCCCCGCCATGTTCTGCGCCGGGCCCTCGACCGGGCCCACGACCTCGGCTTCACCTTCTACGCCGCCCCCGAGATCGAGTTCTTCTACTTCGCCGACGCCGACCCGTCCAAGCCGCCGGCCACGCTGGACTCGGGTTCGTACTTCGAACTCACGGTGGCCGACCGGGCCAGCGACATCCGCCAGCGCACCGTGCTCACCCTCGAGGAGATGGGCATTCCAGTCGAGCACGCCCAGCATGAGGACTCACCCAGCCAGCACGAGATCGACCTCCGCTACACCGACGCCCTGACCATGGCCGACACCGTGATGACGGTGCGTCTGGTGGTCAAGGAGATGGCCCGCCAGCAGGGAGTCTTCGCCAGCTTCATGCCGAAGCCGCTGGCCGGCGTGCAGGGATCGGGCATGCACACCCACATGTCCCTGTTCCGGGGGGACACCAACGCCTTCGTCGACCTCGATCGCCCCGGGAGGCTCTCCGAGGTGGCCGAAGGGTTCATCGCCGGCCTGCTCCGGCATGCCCCCGAGATCACCGCGGTGACCAACCAGTGGGTGAACTCCTACAAACGGCTGGTCTCCGGCTACGAGGCGCCCATCCACGTGTCCTGGGCCCGCAACAACCGATCGGCGCTGGTCCGGGTGCCGGTGGTCAAGCCGGGCAAGTTCGAGTCCACCCGGGTCGAGTACCGCTCGCCGGACAGCGCCTGCAACCCCTACCTGGCCTTCGCGGTGATCCTGGCCGCCGGGCTGGAGGGCATCGAGAAGGGTTACGACCTGCCTCCCGAGGCCGACGCCAACCTGTTCGCCCTCAGCCCCGAGGAACTGGCCAACAAGGGCATCCTCCACCTGCCCGGCAGCCTCCACGAGGCCCTCGGACTGATGGAGACCTCCGACCTCCTGGCCACCACGCTCGGCGAGCACGTCTTCGAGTGGTTCATCCGCAACAAGCGGGCGGAGTGGGCCGAGTACAAGTCCCATGTCACCCAGTTCGAGCTGGACCGCTACTTTCCGTTGCTGTAGTCGGCCCGGCCCGAGACGCCCGGACTCGAAGGGAAAGGGGGAACACCGCCATGGAACCACTGCTGTGCTTCCCCGCCGTTCCTCCGGCGACGGTGACCGCCGTCCTCGACCGCTCCGGCTACCCGTGGCGGGGGATCGACAAGCCCGAGGCGGCCGAGATCGACGAGCCCGAGGACGGATGGTCGGGGGCG
The DNA here is from genome assembly GCA_963833585.1 of uncultured Acidimicrobiaceae bacterium. Lineage (GTDB taxonomy): Bacteria > Actinomycetota > Acidimicrobiia > Acidimicrobiales > RAAP-2 > Bog-756. The sequence goes on from CAWHYF010000006.1 coordinate 726,386, forward strand.
GTGATCTGCAGTGGTGAGGATCCGGTGGGGGCCTTCCTGCTCTGTCGCCATCTCCGAAAGCGGGAGGTGCCCCTGGCCCCGGTCATGGTGGTGGTCCCCCCGGAGCAGCTCGGTGAGCTGGAGCTCCGCGAGGACCTGTTCGACGACCTGTGCCTCGAACCGGTCAACCCCGAGGAGCTGGGTGCCCGGCTCGCCCACCTCTTCTGGCGCACCGGCCGCGGGCTGCGACCCGACCTGCTCGAGCACGGGCCACTGGTCCTCAATCTCGAGACCTACCAGGCCGCGGTGGCCGGCAAGGTCCTCGACCTCACCTACATGGAGTACGAGCTGTTGCGCTTCCTGGCCGCCCGGCCGGGCAAAGTCTTCACCCGGGAGACGTTGCTCAGTCGGGTGTGGGGCTACGAGTACTACGGGGGTGCCCGCACGGTAGACGTACACGTCCGGCGGCTCCGGGCCAAGCTGGGAGAGGAGCACGCCCATCTGATCCAGACCGTCCGATCGGTGGGCTACCGCTTCGGCCAGACCACCTGGACCCCGTAGTCCGGGCGTCGCTCAGACCAGTCGGTAGGCCCACACCTCCACTTCGACCGCGGCCCCCATGGGGAGAGCACCCACCCCTACCACCGACCGGGCCGGGCGGTGGTCCCCGAAGTAGTTGGTGTACGCCTCGTTGACCGCGGCATAGCTCCCGAGGTCGGTCACGAACACGGTGGTCTTCACCACGTCGGTCGTCCCGGCACCGTGGTCGGCCAGCAGGCGTCCGGCATTGGCCAGGGCCTGGGCGAGTTGCTCGGCGGCACCCCCGTCGACCAGGGACGGCGGGCCGTCCCCACCGCCGATCAGCCCGAGCTGGCCGGAGGTGATCAGCCACGGGCCCGCGGCCACGATGGGGGCGTAGGGACCAATCGGGGTACTCATGGCGGCGTACTCACGGACTGCACCTCGGGGGGACGGGGAGACGGGCCGTCAGCCTACCGAACGGTTCCCACCGGGGCCCGGCTCAGCGACGTCCCGATCCCACCCGGTCGACCGGCCAGGTGCCCCCCAGGCCGTCGGCCAGCCAGCGGGCCGCGGCCACCGCGGCGAACACCGCGTCGGACCCGTTGACCGGCGGCCCGTCGGCAGCCAGGTCGACGACCACCTCCACCGGCGGCATGGCCCGAGCCTGGAGGATGCCGAACGAGCGCATGGTCAGGTCGCGCACGTCGCCGTCGGCATCGACGGCGATGCCTTCGGAGCGCACCCAGCCCAGGGCCTGGTGCGCCGCGCCGATGCAGTAGGAGCGCAGCACCACCCGGTCGAGCACCTCCCCGGCGGCCACCACCACGTGGATCGAGTCGTCCGGACCGCACCGGGCGACCGCCCGGCCGCCGCCGGGTGCCACCACCTCGACCGGAAGGTCCCGGTGACTCCCCGGCCCGTGGAGGTCGAGACTCCGCACCGCGGCGGCCAACACGGCGGCCTCCACCCACACCGCCCCCCGCGCATCGAGCCCGACCGGCGGTCCGACCACCGGCACCGCCTCGAGCGCCACCGAGGGCGCCACCCTGGCAGCCCGGCGCACCGCCTCGGCCCACTGCGCCCCGTCGACTCCGGCGGCGGGTATCCCCACCCGAAGGGTGCCGGCCCCGGTTCGATCGATCCCACCGGCGACGGGCGGCCGCTTGGGACCCAGCCGGACCACATCCTCCCGGGACCACAGGACCCTGACCGGGCGACCGTACCGATCGGCCAACCGTCGAGCGTCGGCGGCTACCGGCGAGTGGAGCTTGCCCCCGAACGCCCCGCCGTTCCCGTAGGGTCCGGCCGGCGCCTCGCCCGGCCGGCACCACGAGGCGTCGGGCTCCACGTAGGCCGGCTCGACCCAGGTGGTCCGGAGGGTGAGGTCCCACTCGCCGGGCGGCAGCTCGACCGGGTGGTCGAGTGCAAGGCTGGTGCTCCGGCCCTGGACCTTTCCGGCCCGGCTCCGGGCCTCGCCCAGTGACTCGGCCACCACGTAGTCACCCTGGCCGTCGGGCACCGCCACCAGCGCCCCGGACGGGCTGGTGTCGTCGGCGAACCCGGCCTCCCCCAGCACCACGGCCGCCCCCACCCGTTGGGGCACGCCGCCCTCGATGGCGGCACGCTGCTCGGCCCGCTCGGATCGGCGGGGCTCGGGGCCGGCCGGGTCGGCGTCAGGCGGGGAGAAGACCCGAGCGGCCGCCTCCTCGATGGTCTGCCACCCCGTACAGCGGCACAGGTGGGCCACCAGGGCCTGGTCGATTTTGGCGGTCGGGACGGCGGACCCCGGTGGGCCCAGGGCCGCCAGTCGCATCAGGATCCCCGGGGTACAGAAGCCGCACTGACTGCCACCGGTGGCCACCAGCGCCTCGGACCACAGCTGACGGGTGCCCTCGGGGAGGCCGTCGAGCGTGGTCACTTCACGGCCGGCCAGACGGCGCACCGGGGTGACACACGCCACCCGGGGGGAACCGTCCACCCAGACGGTGCAGCAGCCGCACTGCCCCTGGGGGCTGCAGCCGTCCTTCGCCGAACGGATCCCCAGTTGCTCCCGCAGGACGTCGAGCAGCGTCGCGTCGTCGTCCGCCACCTCGACGTCGGCGCCGTCGACGCGCAGCGGGATCAGGGCTTCAGCAGATCAGCTGAAGGAAGACCCGCAGCCGCAGGTGCGCGAGGCGTTGGGGTTGGTCACATGGAACCCGGCGCCCTGCAGCCCGTCGCTGTAGTCGAGGGTGGAGCCCTTGAGCAGGTCGGCGCTGGTGGGATCCACCACCACCTTCACCGTGCCGAACTCCCGCACCACATCGTCGTCGGCCACATCGGCATCGAAGAACATCTCATAGCTGAAGCCGGAGCAGCCGCCCGGGCGTACCGCCACCCGCAGGGCGAGGCCGTCGATGTCCTCCTGGGCCAGGAGCTCGGCCACCTTGGACGTGGCGACGTCGGTCAGCGTGACCGGATTGGGCTTCTTCCCGATGCTCACGGTCTGCATGGTGGCACTCATCGGCGCTCCTCTTGATCTGGACTTCGCTGGACGGCGACTCTCGACTCCAACCTGCCGCACCGACCGCGCCCGGGACCACGGTCCCAGGCCTACCTCGACGCTGTGCAGCCAAGCGTACCCGCGTCCAGGGGCTGGTGGTACATCCCATCGGGTGGCCGGCCGGTCCCGCCAGGTAGAATTGGCCAGGTGAGCAGGTCTGACAGCGTCGAGCCCGGCCCCGGCCGGCCGCGGGACCCGGTTCCGTCCGACGAGACGGTCCGTGCCGCGCTGCGCAGCGTGGTCGACCCGGAGCTGGGCGCCGACATCGTCGAGCTGGGGATGGTGACCTCGATCCAGATCGCTGACGACGGTGCCGTCGGCGTCGAAGTGGCCCTGACCGTGGCCGGCTGTCCGCTCCGCACCCAGATCAAGAACGACGTGGCGACCCACGTGGGCGCGGTCCCCGGGGTACGGAACGTCACCGTGACCACCGGGGTGATGGACGCCGGGCAGCGGAAGGTGGTCATGGCGCGGGCCCGGCAGCTGGCCCAGGATCCGGCCCCGGCCACCGACATCCCCGACACCGCCCGGGTCATCGCCATCGCCTCGGGCAAGGGCGGGGTCGGGAAGAGCTCGGTGACCGTCAACCTGGCGGTGGCCCTGGCCCGGCGGGGGCTCACCGTCGGGGTGCTCGACGCCGACATCTGGGGGTTCTCCGTCCCGCGGCTCCTGGGGATGACCGGTGACGTGGAGGCCCGCGACAAGAAGATGGTGCCCCTCGAGCGCAGCGTCGGCGACGGTACGCTGCGGGTGCTCTCGATGGGATTCCTGGCCGACGAGGACAGCGCCATCATGTGGCGGGGCCTCATCCTCAACCGGGCCGTGCAGCAGTTCCTCGAGGACGTCCACTGGGGCGACCTGGACTACCTGCTGATCGACATGCCCCCGGGCACCGGGGACATCCAGATGGGGCTGGCCCGGATGCTGCCCCGTACCGAGGTCATCGTGGTGACCACCCCGCCGGTGGCGGCCCAGAAGGTGGCGGCCCGCACTGCGGACATGGCCCGCAAGGGCTACCTGCGGGTGGCCGGGGTGATCGAGAACATGAGCGACTTCGTCTGCGAGCACGGCACCTCCTACGCCCTCTTCGGGTCGGGGGGAGGGGCCCGCCTGGCTGCCGACGTCGGTGTCCCGCTGATCGGCCGGATCCCCCTACACCCGTCCGTGGCGGCCGGCGGTGACGCTGGGACCCCGGTGGCCCTGGACGAGGGCAGCCCCCTGGCCGAAGCGTTCGACGCCATCGCGGACTCGGTGATCACCACCATCGCCCCGGTGGTGTCCATGGACGGCTGCAGCGTGCGCCTGCTCGAGCGGGTCGAGGCCGCGGTCGCGGCCGGGCAACTCGATCCGCCGGCAGCGGCCCCGGTGGAAGCGAACCAGCCGATCCCTGAGGCCGATCCGGCTGATCCCTTCAGGCCGATCCGGCTGATCCCCTCAGGCCGATCCGGCCATTCGGGCCCCAGGCCTGGCGGGCCAGCTCGGCCAGGGCCGGATCGATCTGACCGCTCGAAGCCAACCGGTCGGCGAGAGCCTCCTCGTAGCCCGGATCGCCGGGCCGGAGGATCAGGACGTGGCCGTCCTCGATGAGCACGATGGGCAGCACCGTCGTGACGTGGGTCACCTGCCGGGCCCAGTCCATCACCCCACGGGTGGACGAGAACCCCTCGATGCTGCGCAGGTTGGCGATGGTGGGCGGGAGCAGCTCGATCTCGCCGTCGGCCTCGCGGGACAGTGCCTCCCCGGGACGGATCCAGATGGTGGCGATGGTCTCGGACTCGTCGTGGCGGGCGACCTGTCCGGTCGGGGCGGCGGTGATGAAGAACCTGGTGTCGTAGCGACGCGGGGCCAGCTCCGGCGTGATCCAGTGGCTGATGTAGTAGACGGAGTCGACCGCCAGCACCAGGCCCTCCCGCCGACCGATCTCGAGTAGACCGAGCTCCTGCCGGTTGACCGCGTCCCGATACACGGCGAAGCGGGAGGCCACCTCGGGGTCGGTGGTGTCGAGCATGGCCCCGACCTGGCTTCCGTCGTCGCGGCGGCGGGCCAGCATCACCCCGGCCTCCTCGAAACACTCGCGCAGTGCCGCGACCCAGTAGGCCAGCCCTCCCGATTCCACCCCGAGGACCGCACTGGCCTCGGCATCGGACCGGCCGGCGCACAGGGCCTCCACCGCCGGGCCGTGGTCCTCGGGATCGACCGACCCGCCCGGGAACACATACGCCCCCGCCACGAACTCCGAGGCCAGGTTCCGGCGCAGCATGCACACTTCAACGGCCGGGCCGCCCTCCCGGTCCACCGCGTCCCGAACCAGCATCACGGTGGCGGCGGGCTGGATGGGGACGGGCACCGGTTCAGGCTACTGCCGCCCATCGCCGACGGGCAGCCCGACGGCCACCCTTCATCGTCGGCCGAGGGCTCAGGCCCGCTCGCGCTCGACGGCCGATCGGGGGGTGAGCGCCCCGGAGTCCACCAGCGCGCTGGTGGCCAGTTCACCGAAACCGATGGGCTCGGCGATGAGCCAGGCGTGGGCCCCGTCGACCACCACCCCGTCCACCCCCGCGGCGTGGCGGAGATCGTCGAAGGCCGAGCGCGGTACCAGGCCGTCCCGGTCGGACCAGGCCACCGTGACCGGGATGCCCCAGCGGGCGATGGCCCGGACCTCGCGGACCAGGTCGGCGCGCCGGATGAACTCGCCGGTGCGGAACATTCCGAACGGATTGCTCACCAGGTTGGGGATGAAGTCCTCCAGGAGCACGGGTAACAGGCGGAGCAGCCGTGGGGAGTGGAGCAGGTCGGTCGAGAAGTGCCGGCCCCAGTCCCAGAACGGGCGCTGGACCATGGTCCGCACCTCGTTGGGGAAGAGCGCCCACGTGGGACTGCCGATGGCGTTGGCCAACAACAAGGCCGAGACCCGCCAGGGCTGCTCATAGGTGAAGGCGGTCGCCACCCCGCCACCGAAGGAGTGCCCGGCGACCAGTGCCACCTCCCGCTGCCCCACCGCATCGAGGAACCGGCCGACCCAGGTGGCGTAGCCGGTGAAGGTGCGCTGGTCGGATGGCAGCTCGCGGGTCCCGCCGAACCCCGGCAGGGCCGGGGCGTAGACCCGGCAACCGGCGGCGGCCATGGCCCGGATGGGTGCCCGGTAGGCGTTGGGCCGGAGACCCCAGCCGTGGAGGAACAGGGCGGCCGGACCGGTACCGCAGACCCCGTAGCTGACCCGGTGCCCGTCCACGGCGACCCGATCCCAGCGGATCCCCGGCCTGGCTCCGATCGGCACGGGTGAGGCGACCGGGCCGGTGACCACCCGGTGACTCGGCCCCTGCACATCTCCCGACATGGCCGGTCAGTGTAGGCCCCCAGGGCGCCCAGCGGTCTGATCTCCCCCGGTCCCCGGGGTGAGGGCCCGCCCGGACCGCTCCTCTGGTCGCCCACGTCACCGGGATGGGCCGACTCCGCCCCCCCGGGCCCGGCGATTACGCTTCCTCCGACGACTCCAGGAAATCGGGGACTGCGGAACGATGGCACAGGACCAGAGCAAAACCTCCGCCGGGGGGAACAAGACCTCCACCGGAGGGAACAAGCCCAAGCCCGGCAACGCCTCCGGCGCGGGTTCCGGACAGAGCGCCAAGGACCGGAGCCGGGCCCAGAGTCGGCCGGTCTCCGGCAAGGCCCCCACCGGCAAGGCGGGCAAGGCCACCGGTGCCAACAAGACCGGCGGTCCCGGCGGAAACAAGCCCCGGCCCGGGGTGCGGCCCGCCCCCCAACCACCAAAGCGCAAGCTCTCGGGGGCCGCCATGGCCTGGGGCGCCGTGGGCCTGGTGGTAGTCATCATCGTGGCGCTGGTCATCGTGAAGGCGACCAGCTCGAGCAGCACCGACAACTCCTTCACCCCGGTCACCCCGGCACCGGCCTCGGTGGTCCACGACGTGACCAACATCCCCTTGTCCGTCTACAACACGGTGGGGGTGACCTCCCCCACGGTTCCGGTGGCTCCGCCCACCATCTTGAGCAACCAACGTCCGATGACGCTCGATGGCAAGTCCCCCGCCATGCTCTATTACGGCGCCGAATACTGTCCCTACTGTGCCGCCGAGCGTTGGGCCATCACCGCGGCACTCTCCCGGTTCGGAACCTGGTCCGACCTCCAGGTGACGGCGTCCTCCCACTCCGACGTCGACCCGGCCACCAACACGTTCAGCTTCCACGGCGCCACACTCACCAGCCCGTACCTCACCTTCCGCGGGGTCGAGCAGTACACCAACGTGCCGACTTCGACACCGGGCGCCTACACCAACCTGCAGAACCCGACGGCCGAGGAGAAGGCCAACCTCCTCAAGTACAGCAGCTCGAAATTCAATCCCAACGCCACCTCGAGCGGTGGGATCTCCTTCCCGTACGTCAACATCAACAACCTGGCCCTGATCTCGGGGGCCAGCTACAGCCCCGGCATCCTGGCCGGTCAGACCTGGGAGCAGATTGCCAGCGGCCTGAGCAACCCGTCCAATCCCACCACCCAGGCCATCGTGGCCACCGCCAACTACATGTCGGCGTCCATCTGTGCCAGTACCAAGAACGCTCCGGCCACGGTCTGCAACAGCTCCGGGGTCAAGGCCGCGGCCAAGGCCCTGAAGCTGAGCTGATCGGGTCAATCGGGGAGGTCGACGGTGCCCACGCTGCGGTGGCAGCCCATCGCGACCCTGGTGTTGAGCATCGCCGGACTGGGAATCGCCACCTACCTGACCGTCACCCATTTCGACAAGGTCGCCCTGGTCTGCTCGGACAGCGGGGCCATCAACTGCACCAAGGTCACCACCAGTCCCCAGTCGGTGATCTTCGGCATCCCGGTGGCCGTGCTCGGCCTGGCCTTCTTCGTCCCCATGATCGCCTTGTGCCTGCCGGCGGCATGGCGGACCGCCGACCGTCGGATCCACCTGGCCCGTTTGATCCTCTCCGTCACCGGAGTCGGCATGATCCTCTACCTGATCATCGCCGAGCTGTTCATCATCAAGGCCATCTGCCTGTGGTGTTCGGGGGTCCACCTGGTCACCTTCATCCTGTTCGTGATCGTGGTGACGGCGTCCCCGGTGGTGCTGGCCCCCGGCTATGGGACGGTCACCGGTGACGAGTACGTCGTCGGGCCGTAGGGGTCGCCGTCCGAGGGGGCCGGCGTGACCGATGACCAGCAACCGGCGCCGGGGGCGGGGTCAATCGGCCCGCAGCGAGTGGGAGCGGCGGCCGAGCAGCCGGCTGGCCGGACGGGGACCAGGACGGCCCGGTTCGCCTGGGTGGCAGTGGCCGTGATTCTGGTGGGGGCGATCGCCCTGGTCACCTACGCCCTCACCGATCCCACCGTGACCCAGCGGACTGCGCCGCGGGCCACCGCCGCCCCCGACGTGGTGTCGCAGCTGGCCAAGGTGCCTCTGGCGGTCTTCGACTCCGTCGGCGTCTCTGCGCCTCAGACGTCGCTGGTGGCTCCGACACCGGTGTCGGGACAGCCCGTGTTGAAAGTGGATGGAAAACCCGAGGTGCTCTACGTGGGCGCCGAATACTGTCCCTTCTGCGCCGCCGAACGGTGGCCGCTGATCGTGGCGCTGTCCCGGTTCGGCCGCTTCAGCGAGTTGAAGGACATGCAGTCGGCCCAGCTCTCGGTGTTCCCGGGCACCCAGACCTTCAGCTTCGTCGGGTCCACCTACACCAGTCGGTACCTGGCCTTCGCCGGGGTGGAGCTGTACTCGGACACCGTCAACTCCCAGGGGGAGTTCGCCCGCATCGCCACCCTCAGCCCGGTCGAGGCCCTGGCGATCGGGCGGTACGGACCGCGATCCGACCCGGGGACCTATCCGTTCGTCGACATCGGCAACCGGATGGTCACGTCGACCTCGGCATTCAGTCCCGCCGTCCTGGTGAAGCAGTCCCAGGCCGGGATCGCCGGGGGCCTGAACCAGGCCGACATCCCGGTCACCCAGGCCGTGGTGGCCTCGGCCAACCAACTCACCGCCGGCGTCTGCACCGTCACCGGACAACAGCCGGCATCGGTCTGCGCCAGCAAGGGAGTCCGGGAGGCGGCGGTCTCGCTCGGGATGAGCTGACCCACCGGCCGGTGCCGTCTGGCACCGGGCCCCACTGGGTCCAGGGTCAGCCGGCCCGCCGGTCGGACAACTGCTTGCGCTCCATCTCGTTGAGCCCACCCCAGATGCCGTGGGGCTCGTGGATCCGGATGGCGTAGTCGAGGCACTCGACCCGCACGACGCACGACTGGCAGATGGACTTGGCCCGCTCCTCGCGCTGCAACTTCTCTTCCTTGCGTTCCGCATGGGCAGGCGGGAAAAAGATCTCCGCCTGAGGCCCGCGGCACGCGGCCCTCAACTGCCATGTGTCCAGCGCTTGCTCCACTTGCCCAACTCCCCCTTCGTGCCCCCCAGCATCCTCCAGGAACGGAACGTACTCGCGCCCTCGACCGGAAACAAGGGGTCTGACCAGGATTTCTCACCGATGCGACCGCCACGCCCACGGGCAGGACACCCTCCGACACGGATCGTGAGGATCCGGGGCCGTCGGGGGCCCCGACCCGGTAGCCGGACACTACGCTCCTGGGGGTCATGGAGATCAGCACCTTCTGCCGCCAGAGCCGGGTCCTGATCGTGGCCGGCAAGGGCGGGGTGGGCAAGACCACCATGGTGGCGGCCCTGGCCCACATGGCGGCCCAGGTCGGCCTGTCGGTTCTGGTGGTCGAGCTGGAAGGCCGGGCCGGGGTGGCCACCGCCTTCGGGAGCAGCGAACCGCTGGACTACGCCGGCTCGGTGCTCCGGGCGGCCGGAGCCGAGGTGGACGGTGGGGAGGACGACGTCCGGTCCATCCCGAAGGGGACGGTCCGAGCCCGCACCATCACCCCCGACGACGCCCTGCTCGAGTATCTGGCCGACCACGGCATGCGACGGATCTCCAAGCGACTGCTGTCCTCGGGGATCATCGACCTGGTGGCCGGCGCCATCCCCGGCATCCGGGACATCCTCGTGCTCGGCAAGGTCAAGCAGATCGAGCGCAGCGGCATCGCCGACCTGGTCCTGGTGGACGCTCCGGCGACCGGTCACACCATGACCTTCCTGTCGTCCGCCGGGGGACTGCTCGACGCGGCGCGTGGCGGGCCGATCCGGTCGCAAGCCGCTGACGTGGTCGCCCTGCTCTCCGACCCGGCCCGCTGTCAGGTGGCCCTGGTCACCCTGCCCGAGGAGATGCCGGTCAACGAGGTCATCGAGGCCGCCTACCAACTCGAGGACAAGGTGGGCATCGCCCTCGGGCCGGTCATCGTGAACGGCTGCTATCCCCCCCTCGACGCGCTCGAGACCCCGGCGGACCGGGCGGCGCAGACGGCCGGGGTCTCCCTGGAGCCCGGACTGGTCGAGGCGCTGGAGCAGGCCCGCCAGTTCCGGATGACCCGTCAGCAGCTGCAAGGTGAGCAACTCGACCGGCTGGCCCACGAGCTTCCTCTCCCGCAGCTCCGGGTGCCCTTCCTGTTCACCGCATCGATCGGGCCCGCCGAGCTGGATGCCCTGAGCGCGGCGCTGGCCCACGGGGTCGAGGCGCTCCACGACCCGGCCCAGGCGGCGTCATGACGCCCAGCACCGCCGATCGGCCGTCCACCATCGACCAGGTGGTGAAGGACCGGTCCATCGCCATCTGCTGCGGGTCGGGTGGGGTGGGGAAGACCACCACCGCGGCGGCTTTCGCCCTCCAGGCCGCCCGACTCGGGCGCCGGGCCTGCGTGGTGACCATCGACCCGGCCCGCCGGCTCGCCAACTCCCTCGGTCTCGACGCCCTCACCAACCAGCCCACCCGGATCGAGGGGCCCTGGCCGGGGGAGCTCCATGCCCTCATGCTGGACCCCAAGGGAACCTTCGACGACCTCATCCGGCGGTACTCGGACTCCGAGCAGCAGGCCGAGGACATCAAGGTGAACCGGATCTACCGGAATCTCACCGGGACGCTGTCGGGCACCCAGGAGTACATGGCCATGGAGAAGCTCTACGAGCTGGTCGAGGAAGGTGGGTTCGACCTGGTGGTGGTGGACACCCCCCCGTCCCGCAATGCTCTCGACTTCCTGGACGCTCCGAGGCGCCTGACCCACTTCCTCGAGAACCGCCTGTTCCAGGCCCTGATGACCCCGACCCGGGCCGGACTGAAGGTCATGGGCGTGGCAGCCCAGGCGCTGTTGCGGACCATCGCCAAGGTGGCCGGTGCCGACATCGTCCGTGACGCGGTCACCTTCTTCCAGGCCTTCGAGGGGATGGAGGAGGGGTTCCGGACGCGAGCGGCCCGGGTCCGCGAGCTGTTGACGCAGGAGAGCACGTCCTTCGTCCTGGTGGCGTCCCCCCGGCCCGACTCGGTCGACGAGGCCGTGCACTTCGCCGGCAAGCTGGCCGAATCAGGCATGTCGGTGACCGCCCTGGTGGTCAACCGGGTCCAGCCCCGTTTTGCCGAGGACGCCCAGCTGGAGTCGCTGCACCAGCAGTCCGCGGTGGCAGGAACGGCACTCGCCGAGTTGATCGACAACCTGGCCGGTTACACCTCCGCCTCGGACCGCGAGGAGCGGGCCTTCGCCGACCTGGTGGACCAGGTGGCCCCGGCCCCGGTCTACCGGGTACCCCTGTTGAATACCGACGTCCACGACCTCGCCGGGCTGAAGACCATTGCAGACCTGCTGTTCACCGCGCCGGAGGACCCGCCGGGCGCGCCTCCGAGCTCGGTGGGCGCGGCATCGGAGGAGCGCTAACCTGTGCCCGTGCGCACCATCCTCGTGGCCAGTGACGCCCCGTCAGTCCGGGCCGAAGTGACCGCCATCGCCAGTCGTCCGGAGGTCACCATCCGGGAGGCCCGGTCGGGTCCCGCGGTGATGAGGGAGGTGGCCGAGTCGCTTCCCGACCTGGTGGTGGTGGACCTCCAGATGGGCAACATGGGTGGCATGGCGGTCTGTCTCGAGCTTCGCCTCGAGGCCTCCTACGGCAAGCTCGGTTCGGTCCCGGTGCTGATGCTGCTCGACCGGCGCCCGGACGTGTTCCTGGCCCGCAGGTCGGGTGCCGAGGGGTGGGTGGTCAAACCCCTCGACCCGATCCGACTACGCCGGGCGGTGACCGCTCTGCTGGACGGTGGTACCTACTTCGACGAGTCCTACCAGCCTCTTTCTGTGGTTTCCCCGCCCGTACCCGCCGGCGCCTGACGGCTCCGTCCCAACAGACAGCGTCACCACCGTGTCCGTGTTCCGACGCCACGAAGACGATCCGCCGCCATCAGGACGGGAGAGCCGGGCCCGACGCCGCGGTTCGGGGTCCAGGTCCGAGGGTGGGGCCGACGCCCAGGAGCAGTTCATCGTCGATGCTCTCCACGACCTCCACGACACGGTGGTCCGCGAGGTGATGACCCCCCGAGTCGACGTGGTGGCGCTGGCCATCCCGCTCACGGTCGAAGCCGTGACCCAGGCGGTGCGGGAGTCGGGACACAGCTGTTTCCCGGTGTACGGCGACAACCTCGACGACCTGATCGGGGTGCTCTTCGTCAACGACCTGTTCCGGGCCGGCTGGCAGATGAGCGGCGCCCAGGACCTGGCCCCCAACGGAGCCCCGACCGCCGAGGGCGGGGCGGCACCCCTGGCCGCTCCCGATCCCATCGACATCTCCAGGCGGCTCCGCCAGCCGTTCCTCGTGCCCGAGTCCCATCTGGTGCTGGAGGTATTGGCCGAGATGCGCCGTCAACGTCGGGCGTTCGCCGTGGTGGTGGACGAGCACGGAGGAGTCGAGGGGGTGCTGACGGTGAAAGACCTACTCGGAGCTCTGGTGGGTGATCTGCCCGACGAGTTCGACCCCGATGACGAGCCCGACGTGGTCCGGGTGGACCGCACCCGCTGGCTGGCCGACGGGCGGATGAGCGTCGATGACGTTCGAGATCGACTGGACATCAATCTCCCCGAGGGCGAGTACGTCACCTTGGGGGGCTTCCTGTTCGACGGGTTCGGCCATATCCCCGCCGAAGGGGAGTCGCTCGACGTCGACGGCTGGGAGCTCCGGGTCGCGGAGATGGACAAGCGTCGGATCGCCAAGGTGGTGGCCCGGCGGTTGGATCCGCCGGACCTCCCGCCCCATCAGCGCCGACCGGCCGACGGTGCGGGGAACCAGCCCACCTCCGTCGGGTAGCATCTCCCTGGTCCAGGACCGGTCCCATGACGGATCCTGATCGACGGGCTGTGGCGCAGCTTGGTTAGCGCGCTGCGTTCGGGACGCAGAGGTCCCCGGTTCAAATCCGGGCAGCCCGACCACTGAAGGTGCAGGTCAGCCCCCAGACTCGACTGAGGGGCCTTAGGTGCCAGCACGTTGCACAGACCCCCACCCATCTCGGTGGTGTTCCCCTTCGGGCCTGGTCGCCGTCGAGGCCCAACTCGCCGAAGAGTGCCACCCTTCCACCAGCCGGGGATCGACCGTGTCACGACCCGGCATTCGCGGGGCACCTCCCTTCCGAATGTCTACGAAAAAGGCCGTCGATAATGCGGACGAGTTCCTGGGTAGCCATCCGGCGTTCTTGACCACTCCTCCGGGTGGGACAACACCGGTGAACGTGGCTGCTAGGGATGGGCCTAATCGGGGGTCCTTTCCCGGTTGCTCAACGATCACCAGGTTCAAACCGATTGTGCCTGGTATCGCAGGGACCGTTTGCTCCTGTTGTGCCAGTTGCCAGCACGCAGAGTGGAACGCCAGTGGGAACCGCGGGGGGCCTCCATCAAACTCACTGAGGGGTGACTATCCATCCGGTGGTCTGGAACACCCGCTCGGTATCGGCACCTACGGTTCGGAGATCTGCTGAGCCGACTGGTCATGGCCATCCGATTCCTGGCGCCGGTGCCTGGGTGGTGAGCACTTGTCCGGTGCGTGCCGCGATGACATCGGCCACCTGATCAGTGCCGCGCCATTCGGCCGCGAGGAGAAAGAGTGTCCGCCGGTCGGGACCGCCGAGTGCGCAACCGAATATCGGTCGGTCGTGGTCGACGCGGCTCAGCACCTCGCCCCCCTCCCGGATCCTGACGACGGCTCCACGGAGGAAACCGTCGTCGCCGGTGGACGGCGTGCCGACCCAGATTGCCCCATCTGCATCCAAACAGATGGCGTCGGGGGCAAGGCCCTCCGCCCAGACCCGGCGGTTGGACAGGCTCCCGTCGGCACTGATGTCAAAGACTGTGAGCCGACTGGCGAAGGACTCGGAGATGATCAGCGTCGAGTTATCGGGCGTCACGACCATGCCGTTGGGAAACTCCAGGTCGCCTGCCACCTGCCGCCCCGTGCCGTCGGGCGTAACGAGAACAATCATGCCAGCCTCGGGTGCTTCACCGGCAAGGAACCCAAAACCGATGCTCGTGACGTACACGTTGCCTCGTCCGTCCACGACGATGTCGTTCCATCCCTGCACCCCAAAGCGGCTCAGATCGGCGTAGGGACACGCCGAGCCGTCGGACTCGACGCACTGAAGCTCTTTGCCCGTCACCAGCAGGCGTCCGTCTGGAAGCCAGTCGATCAACCAACCGAGGCCCTCTGGTCCATGACCCAACACCTCGCTATTGCCATCGAGGTCCACCGCCCGGATCTCGCCGGTTCCCCAGTGGGCGAACCAAAATCGTCCATCGTGCCACCGAGGAGACTCCACCAAGGCGAGCCCATCCAAAAGCACCCTCGGCTCAACCGGAGGAGAGGATCTGGTCATCTGTACGATTATCGCCACATCTCGGCGTTGTAAACGACACCGAGAGTGCATTCCCGACGTGCCGGTCGAGGGCGGTCAGCGGCTAGCAACGAGCCAAGTGCGATTACGCCACCGAACGGGTGCGTCCTCAGGTGATCTGAGACAGGCTGCTCGCTCAGCACTATTCTCGACGCCGAAGGAGCGGGTGCGATGCAAGCCATGGAAGAGCGATCGTCTGCGGGTCAGAAGGTCAGCTTGCGCAGGCGATTCTGGCGCCGACTCACCAAGCGGGTGATGCTGTTGGTGTACCAACCGGGCGACACGGTCAGTGATGTGGCCAAGCGTGTATCCACCTTCGTCCTGGGTTGGGGCGGGTTCATAGCCCTCTTCACGTGGGCCGGATACCGGCACGGCGATTTCCACGGCGTTGGCGACGGGATTGTGTTCGCTGGTGGCTTGTTCCTTTTGGCGGTCCTGGCGGCACCCGGATACAGAGGTCTTGGGCCGCCACGTCCGCACAGACGCTGAAGCGCGCCAGGATTGACCGTGGCAGAAGTGGTTCAGGGACACCCCTCCCGGACCTCCCCCGCTTCGGGCGCGGGCGCCATTGGGCCTCCGGGCCGATCTAACCCGACCTCGGAAAACGTCTGCAGGCCTCTCGATTTGACCCAAAAGGAGCACCCGAATCGCCCAAAAAGGTCTTTGCGGGCAGATGTAGCTGTGACCAGGCGGATGGCCTCCGGGCCCGAGCGGCCCCGGACCGGATGGTTTGCCCATGTCGTCGAGGTTCGTGCCGCCTCTGCCGATGGCTTCAGTGGGCGGCGGTCGCCAACCGGAGCTGGTCCCAGAGGAACGGTCCGAGCTGGCTCGCCCACCACTGACCTCCGATGGTGAGCGAGGTCGTGTGCCCGGTGCCGCTCTGCTCGATCTCGTAGCAGGCATTGCCGGCCGCCCGGAGGGCGTCGCAGGTCTCGGCGGCGTAGGCCGCGGTGATGTGGCTGGCGGTGTCGTAGCCGTACATGAACATCAGCGACGGCGCCTCACTGTTGGTCAACGTCAGCTCAGCGAGCGCCGGGGTCAGGAAGGCGCCCGTCGAGACAGCGGCCGCGATCGAGGGCGAGTAGTCCGACAGGGGCCCGCTGTAGGGATAGTCAGCCGCCACCGCGCTCGCCAGGGCGAGCGCGCCCCCGGCAGAATTGCCCAGTATGGCAATCCTCGTCGGATCCACCCCGTAGGTGGCGCCATTGGCCTTGAGATAGCGCACGGACTGCTGGGCATCGAGGGTCGCGGCCGCGGCCAGAGCTGGCTCGTTGGGTCCGCCGGCGTCGGCCACCGAGACCAGCCGGTAGTCGATGGTGACGCCAACGTAGCCGTACAGGGCGCATTGCTCCGCGTCCCAGTCCTCGTCGGTGCGACTGCCGCCGACGAACGCGCCACCGTGGACGTCGATGATCGTCGGCCGTGGTCCCGTTGAGGCGTGCGGGGGCACGAAGATGTCCATCAGGAGGGGCGAGATCACTCCCTCGGCATTGGGCGCCGACGAGTACTGCACCGTGTACTCGCTGATCTGTCCCGCGGTGTACTGCGGGGAGGCGTACGGGCCTGATGAGGGCATGCCCTCCGGTGCCGCCACGACCTGGAGGGAGAGGGTGGCCCTCCCCGAGTTCTGGGTGGCTGGCTTCACCTTGTCCTTGGTGTCGACCGCCTGCACGGTGAAGGTCGAGATCCCGATGGTCTTCGGCTTGCCGCTTATCCTTCCGGTGCTCTGCAGGCGGAGGCCCGCCGGCAAAGCACCGCTCACGATCGACCACCGATACGGGGCGAAGCCGCCCGTGGCCGCCAGCCCGGTCGAGTAGGCCGTCTTGACCGACCCCGGTGGCAACCCCATGGTGTCGATGGAAACGCCGTCGATGACCTGCTCGAACGCCGCGGCCAATTGGGCATAGCCCTGGTCGTCGGGCTGGATGCTCCCCGGCGACGTGCAGGCAACGGTCCACTGGCACACCAGGGCCACATCCTGGGGCACCGTGGTGCCCGCATAGGTGCCGGTGGTATCGGTGTCGTCCGTTTCGAAGCGCGAGGACGGATCAGCCGTTGATGCTCCGACCGCCGAGTAGATCTGGCCGAGCAGGGCATTGAGCTGGTCGGTGTTGGCGATGCTCTGGGTGGCGACCGACTGCCCCGAGGATCCGGTCAGCCACGTGGCCAGGAACGGGTCGTAGTAGTTCATCCCGTAGATGGGAACCCCGGAACCGGCCGCTTTGAGCTGGGACAACTCCTGGGGGAGTTCGCTGGAGATCTGGCTGATGGCCGCCGAGGCACAGGTGGAGTTGACCCCCGACGACGATTGGCACGCGGCCACGTCGCCGCCTCCGATGTCGACCGTCACGAACGCCACCTGGTGCGGGTGGGCTCGGAGAAAGGCGACTGCGTCGCCGAGCTGGGTGCCGGTTGTGTACGAGCAGCCCGGACCATTGGCCATCGAGATGGTCGTCGCTCCCCCACATCCGAGGTCGACGGCCTGCAGGTTGGAGTAACGGCTGGCCTCGTGTGCGGCGACCAGGTTCACGTAGTTCGTGGCACCCGAGCTGGCGCCGATGCCGGTGGCGAGCCCGTCACCGAGCGCCAGGTAGTAGGCCGGCGTGGGGGCCCTGGCCGCCCCGGCCGGAGCGGCGGCCAGTGTGGCCGGCAACGCGCTCGCCGCCAGCCAGGCGACCCCCATCAGCATGACACGGGTGGTCCGCGTCCATCCTGTCCGAACAGTCACTCCGTCCCCCTCGTCTGGGTGGCCGGCCCGGGACCGCGGAGGATCCCGGCCGACGCTTCTGCTGGTGGTCCGCAATGTACCGGACCGACTCGCGGCCGACCGACCCGTTCACATCTCATTCCAAGGTGGCGAGATCGGGACGGAGGCGCCAGACCGGCCGGGCCACGGCTTGGCGTAACCGACGCTGGTTCTGTAGGTTGCCCATGACGGCGGCACACCGAAGGGACAGCGATGGGGAGATGGCGACTGGCGGGAGCGGTGGTGGGCGCGGCCGTAGTGGGAGTTTCGAGTCTGGCGATGGTGCAGGTGTCGGCGAGTCCGGTGTACAGCAGTCTGTTGACCAGGGTCCCGTACGTGACCGATCTGCAGCGGACCACGGCCGAGGTGAATTGGTCGGAGAACACGTCAGCCCGCGGCTACGTCACCTATGGCCAGGCCGGCAACTGCACCGCTACGAAGACGGCCACGGTGTCGACCAAACTGCCGCCGTTCGTCCCGACCGCCGGCGGCGGCTCGGACACCACGGACCAGTACAAGGTCAATGGGGTGGGCCAGTGGCAGTCGTCGATCGAGTTGACCGGTCTCAGCGCCGGCACGAGCTACTGCTACGAGGCGTTCTCGAGCACAGGCGCTCTGCTCGCCCCGAGCCAGTCGTTCTCGACGCTGGACGCCACGCTGCCCTCGACTGGCCTGACCTTCGACGTGGTAGCTGACCTCGGTGAGACCAATGGGGCCGACGAGTCAGCCGGCTTCGTGAACCAGAACCAGGCCAACATCGACAGCGAGATCGGACAGTCCAGAGCCAAGTTCCTGGTCACCGCCGGCGACGTGGCCTACAGCGGTGGGACCTCCTCCAACTACGGCAACCTGACGGCCAAGCCGACCTCGGCCACCGATGAGACCAGCAACATCTTCGGGCCCAGCTACTGGCCGGCGACCGGCGGCATCCCGACGTACCAGGCCAGCGGCAACCACGGCCAGATCAACACCGGCCTCCGGACGTTCCCCGAGGAGACGACGGCTCAGTCCACCGGTGGGGTCTACGACTACGTCACCTACCCGGCCATCGCTGGCCTGGCGCCGGCCACGGCCACGCCCGACGACTGGTACGCCGTGCAGGATGGCAACGTCCGGATCTACGTCCTCGACGCCGCCTGGTCCGACGGGGCCGCCTATCTGAACACCACCTCAGCCACCGGCTCGGCCTGCCCGGCGAACCAGTCCGAATGCGAGGGCTACCAGATCGAGGCGGCGGAGCACTGGGGCCAGTCCTCGAAGGAGATGACCTGGCTGAAGCAGGACCTGGCCGCGCATCCGAGCCAGATCAAGTTCGCCGTCTTCCACTATCCGCTGACCAGCCTGCAGACCGACCAGCAGTCCGATGTCTACCTGGACACGACCCTCGAGCCGGTCCTGAAAGGCGCCGGAGTGTCGATGGCCTTTGACGGCCACGCCCACACGTACCAGCGGTTCGTGCCCAACGCCGGGTCGAACCAGTTGATCAGCTACGTCAGCGGGGGAGGAGGCGGGGTTCTGCAGCCGGTCGACGGCAACACCGATACGCACGGCCTGTGCGCCGGAGAGCTGTCCCAGGCCAATGTCTACGCCATTGGCCACAGCAGCAGCCAGGGCTCCGCCTGCTCGACGGGCAACGTCCTGGGTAACGGCCATTCGATCACGCCGGCGCAGGTCTACAACTTCCTGAAGGTCAACGTCACCGGCAACGTGATCACGGTGAGCCCCACCAACGCGCTCGGCCGGGTGTTCGACCAGCAGACGTACACCGTCTCGGGAGGAGTGACGACTCTGGGCGGCGGCACCACGTCTCCGACGTCGACGACCACCTCTACGACATCAACCACGACCACGACCACCACGACCGGCACCCCGCCGCCTCCGACCGGCATCAAGCTGGTCACCAGTGCGGGGGCCTCGGGCCCGACGGTCACACTGCCCCAGGCGGCTCCAGCCGGCGATCTGCTGGTCCTCAGCGCCAGTCAGTACACCGGCACCACGAACCACATCTCCGGGGTCTCCGACAACGCGGGGGATACCTGGCACCTGGTCGTGGCTCCAGACTCGAGCGGCCACAACAGCGAGGGTGAGCTCTGGTACACCTACGCCCTGGGCTCGGTCTCGGCCGTCACCGCCGCGACCACTGCGCCGTCGATAGCCACGGAGGTGCAGGTCTTCAGTGGCGTGAAGTCCGGATCACCGCCGACCTCCGGTTCCACTTCCGCGACAGGGACGGCGGCATCAGCTTCGGCTGCGGCCGGCAGCCTGGAGGTCGGGTTCATAGCCGGCCACGGCAACGCTGAGCCGATCACCCTGGGCGGTGGTCTCACGCCTCAGTCTCAGGTCCAGTCGGCTCCCGGCACCAGCATCAGCACGCTCATCACCGGCTACGAGTCCCCGGGCGGGTCCGGTACGTTCAGCGGCACGTTCGGGACCGCCATGTACTGGGCCTCAGGTGTCGCGGTCTTCCCCGCCGCCTAGCGCGGGCGCCCTGCCGTTGGCAACCACGGTTCCCAGCCCCTGTTGGAGCGGTGCGAGACCCGGACCGAGGATCAGCTCCTCTGGTATCGGTCCCGTGGCCACCCGTCGTAGACCCTGATCCCGTCCGGTCGGTCGTCCGGCTCCACCCGCGGACAGGTGCAGAGATCGTCCGAGTCGGATGTCATGCTGGAGGGATTGCCGGCGGCGCGGTTGCCCCTCTGGTCGATGAGCTGGATCCCGTCACACACCCGGCAGTGTTCCCAGTGGTAGTGAAGCATGTCGCCTCCCCGCCACGTCTCGACACGCCCGGGCCGACCATGGCGGGTGGCGTCCACCGGCCCAGGCTCTTCTCCTGTATCGACAACATGGGATGTCGCCTTGAGGCGCCCCCGCCGGGGCCCCGCCCGTCTCCGTGGGCCAGGGTTTGGGACGCCGCACCCCGGGTCCGAGGTCGGCGACCCCATGTCTCCTGACGGGGAGATCGACCGGCGGTTCCGGGATGGTCCCCCAAGCAGGCCACTGGAAGGGATCGGGATGGCGAAACCGGCTGGCCACATCGTCCAGCCCCGGTCCGGACACCTGTCCAACAGTGCCCTACGATGCACGGGTGACCCCCACCCCAACCGCCCGGTGACTGCAGGATCGGGGCTCGCCCGGCTCAGCCGTGACGAGCTGAGCCGACTGGTGCCCGAGTACCTGCTGGCCGGACACCTCATCGACCGGGCCGGCATGCCCCACCTCATCGGGGCGTTCGGGCGGGAGGTGATGCGTGACATCGCCATCGAGGAGTGGATGGGAGCAAGCCCCGTCTACACCCGGCGCACCCAACAGGCCCTCGGGTTCGGGGGGGATTCGGTCGAGACCATCTTCAAGGGTCTCCAGATCGACGTGGGGGCACCACCCCAGTTCATGGACTTCCGCTACCAGGTCACCGACCATGACCACGGGGAGTTCTGGCTGGACCATTGCGGGGCCCTCATGGACGTGGAACCGATGGGGCCGGAGTACGTCGTCGCCATGTGCCACGACATCGAAGATCCGACCTTCGACGCCACCGCCACCGCCACCAATCCCCGGGCCCAGGTCCGCCCGATCCACCGTCCGCCCCGGGTGCCGTCCGACCGGGTGCCCCACTGCCACTGGACGGTCACCATCGCTGACACCCATCCCGTCCTCCCGGTTCCCGCCGAGGCCGAGGCCATGGCTGCCACCCGGGCCGCCACCCTCGAACTGGCGCCCATCGATCCTGACGACCCGGGTCGCCACCACTACCGAGGGCCCCTCCTCGCCGACCTCCAGTTCTCCGAATGGTCGGCTTCGGCCCTGCGTCGGATCGCCGGCGAAGCCTGCCTTCAGGGTCACCTGCTGGTCCTGTCCTTCCTGGCCGCCACCCGCAAGCGGACCGCCTCCGACGAGGCGGCCGTCGAATTCGGTCGGCGCCAGTTCACCGGTGTCGCCGGCGTGGTGGCGGGACGGCTCCAGGAGGCGCTGGAGTTGCCTCCGAGTCTGCACGGGGCGGCAGGGCTGCTGGCCATCCATCCCGGGCTGCAGCCCTACGAGTACGTCGGTTGCGATGTCGAGCTCGGGGACCACCTGATGCTCCGACTGGGCCGCGAGACCGACGCCGTGGCCGACGGGGCCTGGCCGTCGATGCTGGACGGCGACCACCTGGGCCCCCTGGACGCCATGGTCCGGGCCATCGACGGGCGCTTCCGGTGTGAGCCTGTCTCGGACGATCACGCGGGTCTGGTCGTGGAAGTCGTTCAAGGAACCACCGAGACGCCGCTACCGGACGAGGTGAAATTGACCCGCTTCAGTACCGGTGCCACCCACCGGTTCGAAGACCGGGGCACTCCGGTGGCAATCCGGGTGGCAGGTGCAACCGCCCCTTGAGCCAGGCCTACTTGGCCACCGCCCGCTTGCGGATCTTCCGGCAGGACATCCCCAGGGACTCGAGAACCCGGCTGGCCTCCTGCGCCGGGACGGTGACCTCGACCGGGGCCTCCCAGGCAGAGTCGCCATCCGGGGCGGTGAGGTGGAGGGTCTGATCGAATCCGACCCGAAGCTGGACGTCACCGATGTCGATGGTCACATTCCGATCGAGCAGCATCCGGCAGAACGTTCCACGCAGCTCCACCAGGAGCTCGCGGCGGTTGTGGGCGAACAGCTCCAGTCCGTCCTCGGCCAGTCCGACCGGGATGCCGGTCCCGGCCGGGGGATGGAGCACCGCCACGGCCGCACTGTCCAGCCGCTCTGCCCGCCGGCTCGGCACCAGACCGGTGGACACGCCGAGCGCCAGCTGGGCGAGCCGACGGACGACCCGTTCGATCTCGTCGGCGCCCTCCTCTGCGGCATCCACCTCGACGAGGATGACGGAAGGCAGATCCACGGTCGGGTCGGGATCGTGAAGGAGGCCGTCCGCCCGCTCGGCCAGCGCCAACACGTCAAAGAGATCCTGCTCCAACCGATCGAGCAGCGAAGGCAGGCCGGGCGCGGGGATGGGATCCTCGCCGGCCTGGTAGCGAACATCCTCGATCTCACTCGCCAGGCTCTTGCCCAGCAGCCACGCCCGGGAGGCCCGCAGCCCCGCGGCGTTCGCCCTGTTGGCCAGACACTCGTCCGTCATCACTTGCCCCCGCTCTCGACGGGCCGGGCCACCCTGCCCTGCCGTGCCCGGCTCCGCCTCACCAAGTATCCCGCCCGCGGTCCGGTAGCACTAGGTCCAGCCGCCTCTGCGGGCTCATTCGAGCACCGAGCGTGAGATCAGAGTGGAGTGCGGCGGGGTCGGATCTCACGGAACGTGGTCGATGTGGCCGGCGGGGGCCGACCGGGTCCGGATGCAACCTGGTCACCCTTCGATACTCGGCCCGCCGGTCCATCGCCGGCCCGAGCGGAACACCGTGGCATTGTGGCCGGGTGACCTACGACCACATCATCTCCGATGTCGTTCAGGCCGTCGAGGCCGTCGGGGCGGCGATCATGGTGGTCGGTGGAGCGTGGGCCCTGGTCGACTACGCCGGCTCGATGGTCCGGTCCTCCGCCGAACCGGGAGCCGACGCCTACCGGAAGCTGCGCCGGCGGCTCGGCCACGTCATTCTGCTCGGTCTCGAGGTCCTGATCGTCGGGGACATTGTGCGGACCATCATCGTCAGTCCCACGGTGGAGAGCGTGGCGGCCCTCGGGCTGATCGTCCTCATCCGAATCGTCCTCAGCTTCTCGCTCGAAGTGGAGATCGACGGCGTCTGGCCGTGGAGTGCTTGGCGCCTGACGTCGACCTCGGGCGATGGCGAACCGCCCCCTTCGAGGGGCTCGGGACCGCCGGTGTAACGAACTCCCCCGCGTGAGCGGCCTGGGCTGCGACCCGGTCCGGGGCCGGATGCCGCTCGGCGGAGTCCCAGCGGCGGCGACAGCCCGGTCGTCGACCAGGACGGACGCCAGCCGCCGCCCTCAGCGCCGCTCCTCCCGGACGATCTTGATCCGGTGCCAGAACAGGACGGCCACGGCGATGACCACCAGCACGGCGGCCACGTACCCGGCGTAGCTGAAGGCCTTCAGCACGTGGCTGTAGCTGGCCCCCAGGGAGTAGCCCAGGCTGGTCAGGGCGGTGCACCAGATGGCGCAGCCGATCACCGTGAAGACCAGGAACTTGGTCACGGCCATCTCGCCCAGCCCGGCGGCGAAGGAGACGAAGGAGCGCAACAGGGGGATGAACCGGCCGAACAGGACCACCGGGTCGCCCCGGCGGGCGAACCAGGCCTCGGCCCGGTCGAGGTCCCGGTGGGTGAGCAGGACGTACTTGCCGAAGCGGTCCACCAGGGGCCGGCCCCCGAAGTAGCCGATCAGGTAGCCGGCCAGGGAGCCCAACACCTCGGCCAGGGTGGCCACCACGATCACCGCCACCAGGTTCAGGTGGTGGGGCTCGTTGGGGATCTGGCCGCTGGCCAGCACCCCGCCGTAGATGATGGCCACCTCGGCCCCGACCGGCAGTCCCATCGAGGAGATGAAGCTCAAGGCGAACACCGCCAGGTAGCCCCAGGTCTCGAGAAAGTGCTCCATCGGTCTCCGAATTCGACGTGGTGATCGGGCGGGACGCCCGGGCAGGGCGAGCCGCCGGGCCACCGGTAGCTTGGTGAGGGAACCTGACGCGTGCATGACGTGAGATCCGACGGGCGGGCGGCGCACCCCCTGGTCAAGGCGTACCGGTCGAGCAGACATCCACCGGCCCGACCTCGGGTGCCATCGGTGTCCGTCCGGCCCTGCAGTCGGACCCCTCCCGGCGCGTACCAACTCGGAGCCGACCTGAGTAACGTCGGAGACGCACCAGCGGGCCCCCGCACCTCCCCCACGAGCGCTTGGAGCCATGGCCGACTACAAGATCCTCGTTCCTCCGCCCCGGCGCCACCGGCGAATCTGGATCGCCGTCGGGATCACCCTGGCGTTGGTGCTGGTGGCCGCCGGAGCCTTCGTCGCCGGTCGCCACCACGGGAAGTCGGGTGCCTCGGTGCTGGCCGGAGGCCGCCCGGCCGCCAGTACCGTCCCGCCCACTCCGTTCGCCGTGGTCTCGACCATCCCGACGGCGGGCGCCACCGAGGTTCCTTCGAACCAGGTGGTCACGGTGAACCTCTCCGTGCCGGTCTCCCCCGTTACCGGTACCCCCACCTTCTCCCCACCGGTGAACGGGACCTGGCGGAAGTCCGGCCCGAGGTCGCTGGAGTTCGACGCCGCCGCTCCGTTCGTCCCCACCGCCACCGAGACCCTGACCATCCCGTCCGGTGCGGCCGGTCCGCAGAGCGCCCGGGGAGCGCAGCTGGCCGCGCCGGTCACGGTGACCTTCGGCGTGGCGCAGGCCAGCACGGAGCGGCTGCAGCAGCTGCTGGCCCAGTTGGGCTACCTGCCGGTGACCTTCTCCCCCACCGGCGCCACCGCCCCCAACACCGCGGCCTCGACCCAGCCCGGTTCCTTCGCCTGGCGGTGGTCGACGCTCCCTCCCGACCTGACCTCATTGTGGACCGAGGGCAGCGAGAACGTCATCACCAAGGCCGCCCTCATGACCTTCGAGAGCCAGAACGGCCTCACGGTGGACGGTCTGGCCGGCCAGAAGGTCTGGACGGCCCTTCTTGCCGACGCCGCCAACGGGAAGGGCAATCCCAGTCCCTATACGTACGCCCTGGTGTCCAAGCAGCTGCCCGAAACCCTCACCCTGTACGTGAACGGTGCGCCCACCATGAGTGGCATCGCCGTCAACACCGGTGCCCCGGGGGCGGACACCGTGGACGGCACCTACCCGGTCTTCGAACACGTACCCAGCTCCCGGATGCAGGGGACCAACCCCGACGGCTCCACCTACGACGATCCGAACGTTCCCTGGGCCAGTTACTTCAACGGCGGGGACGCCCTCCACGGATTCGTGCGGGCCACCTACGGCTCGCCCCAGAGCAACGGCTGCGTGGAGATGCCCGTCGCCACCGCGGCCCAGGTGTGGCCCTTGACCCCGATCGGCACCCTGGTCACGGTGGTGGGTCCGGCCACCTGAACCGGACGGTCGGAGCGGGTCGGCGGAGCGGACCGTAGGATCTCACCGAACGGGACCAAGAGGAGCGATCATGGAGATGGAGTACCGACGTCTGGGCCAGACGGGACTGAAGGTCAGCGTGCTGTCGTTCGGCTCATGGGTCACCTTCGGCCCCCAGCTGGCCGGGAGCCCGGCCGAGCAGTGCCTGGCCGCGGCCTACGACGCCGGGGTCAACTTCTTCGACAACGCCGAGGCCTACTCGGCCGGCGAGTCGGAGCGGATCATGGGCGAGGCCATCGCCTCCCTGGGGTGGCCCCGGCACACCTACGTCCTCTCCACCAAGCTGTTCTGGGGCCTCCACAACAGCGTCAACATGCGCAACACCCTCAATCGCAAGTATCTGTTGCAGGCCATCGACGGTTCCCTGCAGCGGTTGGGCCTGGACTTCGTCGACCTGGTCTACTGCCACCGCCCCGACCCCGAGACCCCGATCGCGGAGACCGTCTGGGCCATGTCCGACATGATCACCGCGGGCAAGGCCCTCTACTGGGGCACCTCCGAGTGGTCGGCCCCGCAGATTCGGGAGGCATGGGACTTCGCCCGGGACAACCACCTCCATCGACCGGTGGTGGAGCAGCCGCAGTACAACCTGTTCTGGCGGGATCGTGTGGAGAAGGAGTACGCCCCCCTCTACGACGACGTCGGATTGGGCCTGACCACCTGGAGTCCGCTGAGCTCGGGCCTCCTCACCGGGAAGTATCTCGACGGGGTTCCCGAGAAGTCACGGGCCACCCTGCCCGGCTACGAATGGCTGGCCAACCTGCTCACCGACCCCGAGCGCAACGAGAAGGTCCGCAGCCTCCAGACCGTCGCCGAGGAGCTCGACTGCACCCTGGCCCAGCTGGCCATCGCCTGGTGCGCCAAGAACCCCCGGGTCTCGTCGGTGATCACCGGGGCCAGCCGCGTCGAGCAGGTTCACGAGAACCTGGCTTCCCTCGATGCGCTGGCCCAGCTGACCGACGACGTGATGAACCGAATCGACAAGATCACCGCCGGCTGAGTCGAGCGGTGGGACGGGATCGACCCCCGCGGCCCTCGGCCGATCGCCGCCCTCCTACTCCGGCGGCCCCGGCGTCTCGGTGGTCTCGGTCGCTGCCGCGGCCTCCACAGCCCGGCCCCGGTCCTTCGATCGGCGGAGCCTCCGCCAGTACGACGGCGGGGGGATGCCCACGTGGGCCAGCTCGAGGACCCGCCGATTGACGGAGCGGGCCAGGTACAGCGAGAAGACCGCCGCGGGGATCTCCACCAGGAGCGCCAGGACCAGCGCCTCGAAGAATTGGGCCCGGTTGGCAGAGGTGGTGATGTCGAACCACGCGTCCACGAACAGCAGGACCGCGGTGGCGGTGGCCGGGAACTGGACCCGCGGGTCCACCCGGAAGGCCATGTAGGCGGTCCGGGCGATGGCATAGACCAGGATGATGTCGAATCCGACCCACGCCGCCCGGTAGTGCCGGTCGAACTGCCGTCGGGGCAGCGTGGCGGCCAGGTAGACGATCCACGGCAGGAGGACCACTGCTGCTGCCGTGTAGATCCAGGCCATCCGCCTGGCGCGCCGTCGGCCCTCCGGCTGCAGCTCGGGCCGGTCGGAACCCGCGGCTGGTTGGCCGGGTCCGTCTCCGCTCACCCGGCCAGCCTACGGGCCTTCATCCGGCGTTTCGCCGACCGCAGGCCACAGCGTCGTCGGCCGCTCAGAGCGCCTCATCGAGAAGCGAGCCACGTTCGAGCGCGGCCACCTGGAGGGCCTCCTGGGTGGAGATGCCCACGACGGTGGGGATGCGGGTCCAGTTTCCGCTGGAATCCAGCGACCAGGCGTGGGTGTCGTCGGCCATGTTGAGCTGGAGTATCTGTTCGAGCTGGTCGACGGCTCCGGGATCGGCCACGGGGATCATGGCCTCCACCCGCCGGTCGAGATTGCGGCGGCGGAGGTCGGCCGACCCGATGTAGTAGGCGGGAGGACCGTTGGTCCCGCCGCCGAACCGCAGGATCCGGGAGTGCTCGAGAAACCGACCCACGATGGAGTGGACCCGAATGGTTTCGGACAGACCCGGTACGCCCGGTCGTAGACAGCAGATTCCCCGGATGATCAGGTCGATGGGCACCCCGGCCAGGGACGCCCGGTACAGGGCGTCGATGACCGGTACGTCGTCGAGCCCGTTGACCTTGATAACGATGCGGCCGTCGGGGCCGGCCAAGGCCTGCTCGTCGATGCAGTCGACCACCCGGTCCCGGATCCCGCCGGGGGAGGTCACCAGCTCCTGGTAGCGGGGCGGCTGGCTGAAGCCGGTGATGTAGTTGAAGAAACGGGTGACGTCGGCGCCCAGCGTCGGACAGCGAGGACAGTACCCCCAGGTCCTCGTACATCCGGGCGGTCTTGGGGTTGTAGTTGCCGGTGCCGACGTGGCAGTACAGGCGGACCGCTTCGCCCTCCTGTCGGACCACGAGGGTGGTCTTGGCGTGAGTCTTGAGGCCCATCAGCCCGTAGATGACGTGGGCCCCGGCCTCCTCGAGCGCTCGCGCCCACCCGATGTTGGCCTCCTCGTCGAACCGAGCTGTCACCTCCACCAGCACCGCCACCTGCTTGCCGTGCTCGGCTGCACGGACCAGAGCCGCCACCACCGGGCTGTCCCCGGACGTCCGGTAGAGGCACTGTTTGACGGCGAGCACATTGGGGTCGTCGGCGGCTTCGTTGATCAGCTCCTCGACCGATGCCGAGAAGGAGTCGTAGGGATGATGGACCAGCACGTCCTGGCGGCCGATGACCGAGAAGATGCTCGACTCCTCCTCACGCTCCACCGAGGTGAAGGGAGCGGGCACCAGGGGGGTCCAGGGCTCGTCATGGAGATCCGGACGATCGAGGGCGTGGATGGCCCACAGGCAGTCGAGCCCGAGCGGACCGGCGAACCGGTAGACGTCGTCAGGACCGAGACCCAGTTCGTCGGTGAGGCGTTCGACGGGCCCCTCCGAGGTGCGGGAGTCGATCTCCAGGCGGACCACCGGCAGGAAGCGGCGGCGGCGGAGTTCCTCCTGGAGGGCCAGCAGCAGGTCGTCGGCAGCGTCGTCGTCGAGGGCCAGGTCGGCATCACGGGTGACCCGGAAGATGCAGGGCTCCCCGACATCCATCCCCGGGAACAGCTCATCGACGAAGGCCACCAGGGTCTGTTCCAGCGGGATGAACCGGTCGCCCCCGGGCAGCGGGAGGAGGCGGGCCACATTGGGGGGGACCTTGACCCGGGCGAAGCGCGAGGTGTCATCATTCCGGTTGCGGACCTCCACCCCCACGTTGAGCGAGAGGTTGGAGATGTAGGGGAAGGGATGGCTGGGATCCACCGTGAGCGGAGTGACCACGGGCAGGATCAGCCGTTCGAAGACCTCGTGCAGGTAGGCCTGGTCACCACCGTCCAGGGTCTCCCAGTCGCACAGCTCGATCCCTTCGGCCCGAAGGGCCGGTGACACCTCGTCCAGGAGGAGGACCTCCTGACGACGCACCATCCGCTCCAGCGAGGCGCGCACGTCCGCCAACAGTTGGTCCGGGGTCGCGCCGTTGAGGGCCAGGCTCTTGATGCCGGCCACCACCTGGCGACGAAGGCCGGCCACCTGGACCTGGAAGAACTCGTCGATCCGCTCGCTGAACAGCACGAGGAACTTGACCCGCTCGAGCAGGGGGATGCCGGTGTCCGCCACCAGATCCAACAGGCGGTCGTTGAAGTCGAGATCGGAGAGCTGTCGGGCAAAGAACCGCTGGTCCGCCGCGGGACTGCCGCCAGCCTGTGATCCACGTGCCGTATCGACGCTCATTGGCCAACGATAGCAATCGGCACCCCGGCTCCATCCCGAGCAGCCGGTCCAGCTTCGGATGGGCCGGACCGGCCAGGGGCTCCGTTCCGGCCTCCGGTCGATCGTGGGTCAGAATGAGGGTCGAGCAGAGCAGGTCCGGAAAGGTGGGGGACGTGAGCACCGATCGCACCATCGAAGTCATGGTCGAGATCCCCAGGGGCAGCCGCAACAAGTACGAGTACGACCACGAGCGCCACGTCATGCGGCTCGACCGGAGGCTGTTCTCGGCCACGTTCTACCCGGCCGACTACGGGTTCGTGCCCGACACCCTGGCCGAGGACGGGGACCCCCTGGACGTACTGATCCTGCTCGACGAGCCGACCTTCCCGGGCTGCCTGGTGGAGTGCCGACCGGTCGGGGTGTTCTGGATGACCGATGAGAAGGGGCCCGACGCCAAGATCATCTCGGTGGCATGTGGTGACCCGATGTGGGAATCGGTTGCCGACCTGGACGGCCTACCCCCCCATCTGACCTTCGAGATCGCCCACTTCTTCGACGTCTACAAGGACCTCGAGCCCGACAAGTTGACCAAAGTGGGCGGTTTCGACGGAGTCGAGGCGGCGTGGGAGGAGATCGAGCGGTCCTTCCAGCGGGCCAGACATGCGCCCTGAACATCCGGCTCCTCCGAGGCCGCCCGGCCGAGCGACACTCCGATCGGACTGGTCAGCCGCCGAGGACCTGGGCCTTGGCCGCGGTGAACTCCTCATCGGTCAGGGCTCCCGAACTGTGCAGCGAGGCCAGCTGGGTGAGGCGGGCGATGGGGTCGTCGGCGGGCGCGGCTGTCGGAGCAGGTGCGGGGGCCGGTGCCGGTTCGGCCGGGGC
Source organism: uncultured Acidimicrobiaceae bacterium (assembly GCA_963833585.1). GTDB lineage: Bacteria > Actinomycetota > Acidimicrobiia > Acidimicrobiales > RAAP-2 > Bog-756. The sequence continues at coordinate 756,638 of CAWHYF010000006.1, forward strand.
CTGCTGGGCAGCCTGGCCCCGCATGGCCCGGTTGGTCCCGGCTTTGGCTCCCATGTAGGCCACGCCACCGACCGCGGCGGCTCGGAGGAGTGGGCGTCTACGGACGAAGGGCATGGTGACCTCCCTCAGCTCTCGTCGGCATCGAGATCGATGCCCAGGGCGAAGGCGATCTCGGCGGCGGCCGACACGATGCGGACGTTGCCGACGGTGGGGTTGAGGGCCACCAGGAGGCCGAGGATCTCCTCGGGGGTCACTCCGGCCTCGAGGGCGAACGCCACCTGGAAGACGTAGGAGGCGGGAGCGGCATCGGCGGCGATCAGCGCGGCGATGTTGCACAACGAGTACGTGCGGGCGTCGAGTCCTGAAGCCTCGAGGTTGTGCAGCCGGGCCTGCAGGAGGCCCTCCAGCACATTGGGATCGTGCTGGGCCACCCCGAGCAGGGCACCGCTGGTTTCGGTCGAGACGGTCATTCGGATTCCTCCACTGATCGGGCCGGCCCCCATGCCTGGAACGGTCTTCCGGACTACGAAGCGGTACCCCGGTTGCCGCATGGTCACCCTAACTGATCAGAACTGGAAGGCCCTCAGCACGGCGGGTCGGTCGGACGGGATCGAGGCACTACAATCGCCATCTTGCGGTGCCGTGTTCCCGGTCGGTCCGATCGCCAATACCGTTGGAGGCGGCTTCCGACCCCAGGGGGTGTAACTCAGTTGGCTAGAGTGCGACCTTTGCAAGGTCGAAGTCGTGGGTTCGAGTCCCATCACCTCCACCGATCCTGTCCGTCGGCATCTTCCTCGGTTGGGAAGGCCGACGAAATGCCTCGGGGTGACGAAACCCCTAGTCCCGCCTAATCTTTCTCCCACTGGGAGAATGGCGGGGTTCGTTGACTACCAATGAGAACATCACGGTGCTTTTTACCGACCTGGTTGGCTCGACCGAGCTGGCCTCTTCGCTTACCCCCGAGGCCGGCGACGAGGTGCGCCGCGACCACTTCGCTGCGCTCCGCCGGGCCATCGCTGCTTCGGGGGGCACCGAAGTGAAGAACCTCGGCGACGGCCTCATGGTCGTCTTCCCGATCGCCTCCGCCGCGCTGTCGTGTGCCGTGGCCATGCAGCAAGCCGTCGAACGGGACAACGCCGGGGCGCAGCGACCCCTAGGGCTGCGGATCGGGCTCAGTGGCGGGGAAGTGGCCCGGGACGCCGACGACTATTTTGGTGATCCGGTGATCGAGGCGGCGAGACTCTGCACCAAGGCCGAGGGGGGCCAGATTCTGGCCGCGGACGCCGTTCGGGTCATAGCTGGTCGACGCACTCCACATTCCTTCTCCTCGCTCGGCGAGCTGGAGTTGAAGGGCCTGCCTGAGCCGATCAAGACCCTCGAGGTCGGCTGGGAGCCCCTCGGCGAGGTCGGCGCCGCCGCGAATACCGTGCCTCTGCCGGGACGCCTCGAGATCACCCCTACCACCGGGGTGGTGGCCCGTGAGGGCGAGGCGGAGATCCTGAACGACGCGCTTAAGCGGGTGGCGGCGGGCGAGGGACGCGAGGTGATCCTCATCTCAGGCGAGGCCGGATTGGGTAAGACCACCCTGGTGGCCGAGGCCGCCCGTCGCGGGTTCAGCTCCGGGGCCTGTGTGCTCCTCGGACGATGCCAGGAGGACCTGGGTACCTCGTATTCTCCCTTCGCCGAGGCCTTGCACCACTACGTGGCCCACGCCCCCGACGAGGCGCTCGCCGCGCACGTCGACGCCCATGGTGGCGAGCTGGCCAGGATGGTCCCCGCCCTACGACAGCGCCAGGGGGAACTCCCGGCACCCCAGAGCACCGATCCGGACACCGAGCGCTACCTCCTCTACGGAGCGATCATCGGGCTGCTCACCGACGCCTCAGCCACCCAGCCGTTGGTCCTCGTTCTCGACGACTTGCAGTGGGCCGACAAACCCAGCCTCCAGCTTCTGCGCCACATCGTCGCCAATGTGGAGTCGGCGCGCCTCATGATCCTGGCCACGTTCCGCGATGCGGAGCTGTCCGGGGCGCACCCACTCACCGACGTCCTCGCGGCTCTGCGACGCGAGCCAAGGGTGCGCTTCGTCGAGTTGCAAGGCTTCGACGACACCGGCGTGCTGGCCTTCATGGAAGCAGCCGCCGGCCAGCGCCTCGAAGGCGACGGCGTCGAGCTGGCCCATGCCCTGTATCGCGAGACCGACGGAAACCCGTTCTTCGTCGGTGAGGTCCTGTTGAACTTGATCGAAACCGGGGCCATCTACCGGGACGACTCTGGCCGGTGGGTGGCGGCCGGGGACCTGTCCGACATGGCCCTGCCGTCGAGCGTGCGCCAGGTGATCTCCGCCCGGGTGGCACGACTGGGCGACCGGGCCAGCCACATCCTCTCCATAGCTGCCGTCATCGGGCGGGACTTCGATCTGGACGTGCTCGGTCAAATCGGCGAGTGTGAGGAGGGCGAGCTGCTCGACCTCCTCGACGGAGCCAGCGCCGCCAACCTGGTTCGGGAGGTGGCCGAAGCTCCTGACCGCTGGAGCTTCTCGCACGCCTTGATCCAGCACACCCTGTACCAGGATCTTGGCGCCAGCCGTCGGTCCCGGCTCCACCGCCAGGTGGCTGAGGCCATCGAGGCTGTCGTCGGGAGGCACCCCAACCCCCGGGTGGGAGAACTGGCCCACCACTGGTTCAGTGCCACCCAACCCGTCAACACGGCCAAAGCCATCGACTACGCCCGTCAGGCTGGCGAGGCGGCGCTAGCCGCTCTCGCCCCCGACGACGCCGTGCGCTATTTCTCCCAGGCCCTGCAACTGGTCGTCCTCAACCCCGATAGCGACGCCCTGATGACGTGCGACCTGCTCCTGGACCTGGGCGAGGCCCAGCGCGAGGCCGGGATTGCTGCCTTCCGAGAGACCTTCCTCGACGCCGCCCAGCGGGCACGAGAACTCGGCGCATCGGCCAGGCTGGCGACCGCCGCACTTCGCAATAACCGCGGCTGGTTCAGCGACACCAGGGGCATCGACAACGAGAAGGTGGCGGTCATCGAGGCGGCCCTGGCGGCCACCCCCGAGTCGGACAGCCCCGAGCGAGCTCTGCTGCTTGCCACGTTGGGCAGCGAGCTGGCCCTGGGTACGACGGTGGAGCGACGTACTGCCTTGGCCGACGACGCCGTGAACATGGCCCGGAGGCTCGGAGACCCAGCCACGATCATTCGCGCGCTAAACCTCGTGGGGGACGCCGTCGATTTGCCATCGAACGTTGGGCAGCGCCTTGCCGACCGGACTGAAGTTCTGGCATTGGCTGGCACGCTGGGGGATCCTGTCCTGCACTACTGGGCAGCCACCTATTGCCGCATGACCGCGGTGCAAATCGGCGACTTTGAATTGGGAACTCGATGCTCTGACATTGCACGAACGCTCAGTGAACGACTTCGGCAGCCGATGTTCCAATGGAACTCGACCTTCATGGAGGCGGCCGACGCCATCATGCGCGGAGACTCCGAGCGAGCGGAGCAGCTCGCCACCACTGCTCTCGAGCTGGGAACGAACTGCGGCCAACCGGACGCCGTGAACTTTTATGGCGGCCAGTTGTTGGCGATCCGACGCCAGCAAGGACGCCTGGGCGAACTCATCCCTCTCGTCGAGGAGTTCATGGCGGACATCCAAGACATGCCGCTCCTTCGCACGTCCCTCGCTCAGGCCCACCTCCAGGCTGGAAACATCGAGAGTGCGTGCCAGATGCTTGAGCTCGACGCGGCGCAAGCCTTCGACTCAATGTCCTTCGACGTCCTCTGGCTGATGGGAGTCGCCAACTATGCCCAAGTGGCATCGGAACTGGAGGCCGTCGGTCCTGCCACCAAGCTCTTTGAGTTGCTGGCCCCTTATCACGCGCAAGTGATCTCTATAGGCCCCACGGGTGCCAACCCTGTCGCGTTTTACCTTGGAGAACTGGCCTCTGTGCTCGATCTCTACGACCAGGCCGACTCGTACTTCGCGGCGGCCACCGAGCTCAACACGCGTGGAGGGATGAAGTTCGCCGAGGCTGAGACGCAGCTGGCGTGGGGAAAGATGTTGGCTGTTCGAGGAGGCCACGGAGAGATCGACCGGGCGCGACTGCTTCTCGAACGGGCTTGCGATACGGCGACAACCCAAGGGTATGCCAGGGTCGAGCGCCAAGCGACGGCCGCACTCGCGAGTCTGGTCTGAAGCACAGGAAGGGCCGCCGGTATTCGCGCCTGGCCCGGACCGAGTCCGGCTCCTGGAGCCGCGGGTAATGCCGGCCACCACTTGGGCAGGCCACCGCTCGGCATCCGGTCACGCTCTCGCTGAAATGGCCGAGATGTCTGCAGACCCGGCCAGATGGTTGCCGCCCTGGCGCCGCCCGCGACACGCTCCTGCGGCGACAGAGCCGCCGACCGGATGATAGGGCGGGGCAATCGACGCATGTCCCGCCGGGAGCCTCACGACCGACCCCTCGCCGGCGCCGGCGCTAACCTCAGACGGTGGGGCACTTGTCCCTTGGACTCGAAAACCCAGAAATGAACCATATGACTCTCACCTCGGCAGAACCTGAACAACTTGCCGTTGTCGACGCTGACTCCCATCTCACCGATGTCCACGATCTGTGGACGAAGAGAGCCCCCGCTGCCTACAAGAGCGAGATTCTCCACGTCGAAGAGGTCGAGGGAGAGCAGACGTGGGTTATTGAAGGAATGCCTCTCGGAAAGGCCGGCGGCGGGAGCACCATTGACAGGGCAGGCGTGAAGCATCCATTCCTGGAATCGATGCTCGAATGGGACTTCGAAAGGGCCCACGTGGCAGCCTGGGATATCGACGCCCGTCTCGAGATTCTCGATGACATGGGAATCAAGCACCAGGTCACGTATCCCAACGCTCTGGGATTGGGAGGTCATGCGCTGGCCGATGTCAAGGACCCCGTGTTGCGCCGCCTGTGCGTAGAGATCTTCAACGACTCCCGAGCCGAGATACAGGATCGCACGAACAACCGCCTCTTGCCCATGCCCATACTTCCGGCGTGGGACATCGAGGGATGCGTGCGCGAAGCGCAGCGGATCTCCGAAATGGGCCTCCGGGGAATCAATATGACCTCAGATCCCCAGGACCTCGGCTCCCCGGACCTGGCCAACGTGGCCTGGGACCCGCTGTGGGAGGTCTGCGCCGATCTTGAGCTCCCGATCCACTTCCACATCGGAGCGAGCCTGACGGCAATGAACTTCTTCGGCCAGTACTTCTGGCCGTCCCAGGACGAGTTCGTCAAACCCGCCATCGGAGGAGCGATGCTCTTCATCGGCAACGCCCGAGTTGTCATCAACACCATCTTTTCGGGAATCTTCGACCGCTTTCCGAACCTCAAGATGGTTTCCGTGGAGAGCGGGATCGGTTGGATACCCTTTATCCTCGAGACGATGGACTGGGAACTCCCCGAGAACGCCCCCGCGCAGGCGGCCGAGCTCGGCAAGCCCCCTTCGGAGTACTTCAAGTCGAACTGGTACGCCACCATGTGGTTCGAAACAGGCCGCGGGCATCTTCAAGAACTGGTCGACAAGGTCGGCGATGACAATGTGATGTTCGAAACCGACTTTCCCCACCCGACCGCTCTCTGGCCCAAGCCACTCGAGCACGTGCACGAGGCCATGGCAACGCTTCGGCCCGAGTCGCGCCGGAAGATCCTCGCCGAGAACGGGCGGACGCTCTACCGCCTGGACTGAAGCCAGCGAATCCGCATGGCGGTGAATGGGTTGACCTTGGCGGGAGATAGTAGGGAACGCAAAGCTTGCACTTGTGCAGGAAGTGCTTCGCTTCAAACACCAACTCCACTTCCGCTAGTCACCGGCGTCGTCAGAGCTTTTCGACCAGCACCCGGAGGAGGTCGAAACCAACGCTCACTGTGCCGGTATATCCGGCGCTGCACACGTCGTCAGAGAATGCTGCCGCCTCGTCTGAGTTGTTCGGTGACGGAATGAGATGGGTGAGCACGAGGTGCGGCACTTGTGCCCGCTGGGCCATGGCCCCGAGCGCGACGGTGTCGGCGTGATAGTCGAAGATCTTCTCGAAGAACGTCCCGGCGATCATCGGCGCCATGGCCCTCGTTCGGCAGGCTTCATGGACGAGCACGTCGGCGCCGCGGGACAGTGCCTCCACTTCGTCGCAGACCCTGGTGTCGCCTGAGATGACGACTGCTCCGTCAGGCGTTTCGATTCGATAGGCGACGGCGTCGACAGGCTCATGGTGTACCGCGACGGCCTTCACCGTGATATCTCCGTTCGGACTGGACCACACCACCTGCGGGGACGAGGACGGGGGGAATGTGGACACCGCGATCTCCGGGGCACGCCCTTGCACATGTCCGATGCGCAGCGCGATGTCTTCCGCGAATGGGTCGAACAGCGCCTCCAGGAACGGTTCCGTGGTACCTGTCGCCGTCACGATCGGGAGGGGACCACAGAACGCCAACTGGTCCTCGAGCCAGCGGGTCATGGCCACGTCCGCCACATCGACCACGTGGTCACTGTGGACATGGGTCAGGAACAGCGCCGATAGTTCGTGGGGCCGCACCTCGAGGTCCGCCATCCGCAACACCGTGCCCCGACCAGCATCGAACTGCAATACCACGTCGCCCGACCGGACCATGGTCCCGGCACCCGCACGGCCGGGCGAGGGATGTGGGACCCCGGTCCCGGTCAGGATGACTTCAGTCGGCAAGGCGCCGGTCCTGGTCACTTGACGGTCCGAGCGCGAGGAGGGAGAGCGTCCGATCGATGTGCTGGTCGACCGTGACCATGCGACCGTCGCCGAGGCGTTGGAGCATCGGTGCATTGGCGAAATGGAGCGCGCCGAAGCTGGTGATGATCTCCCACACCTCTTCGACGGTGAGATCAGCACCCTGGCCACCGGCGCGGAGCGCCGACCAGGCGCCGGCAACCAGGTCGAAGCGAGGCGCCAGGTGACGCTCGATGAGCCAGTCCAACCGTGCCGTCGGTGCACTGGCCTCCAAATTGATGATCCTGTTCAGCGCCGGTCGCTCGGCGGAGAACCGGATGAACCGCCCGATCGAAAGCGCGATCGTCCACCGATCGTCCGCAGTGCCGGGTTCGCCGACCAGTGAGGCGTCGAGTTCGACGAAGAGCCGGTCGACCGTGGACTGCCAGAGCCGCTCCTTGGACGAGAAGTGGTAGTTGATCTGGGGCTGATGGGCCCCTGCCCGCTCAGCGATGGACCGGGTGGACGCTGCATCGAAGCCGTGGGTGGCGAACTCGATCTCCGCCGCGTCGATGAGTGCCGTACGGAGCGTCGCCGGGGAACGTCGGGTCCTGACGGCAGCGACAGCCGGTGGACTTTCCATATCGAGTGATACTACTCTGGTTATCGACCGATAACAGAAGGAGTGACATGTTCCGACTCATCAGCACGGCAGGTCGGGCCGCCCTGGATGCTGGAGGTCAGGCGTTCGATCTTGCGGACCTCTCGGGAGATGAACGCCTGGCTGACCCGATGGTCGCCATTGCCCGATTCGAGGAGATGCATCAACTGTCCGCAGCCACAGGGGGTGCGTCCTCGCTCGGCATGACTGCCGGACTGACGCTCGACACACCGGTGCCTCGTCCACGCCAGGTCTTCGGCATCGGCCTCAACTATGCGGATCATGCGGAGGAGAGCGGCATGGAACCGCCTCCCGCACCGCTCACGTTCACCAAGTTCCCGAGTTCGATGGCCCCTCCCCACGCCGACATCCCACTGTCGGGAGCAATGGTCGACTGGGAGGTCGAAGTCGTCGCCGTCATCGGTAGACAGGCACGGCATGTCACCGTCGAGAGACGCTGGTCGGTGATCGCCGGCCTCACCGTCGGCCAAGACATCTCCGACCGGCAGGTGCAGCTCACAGGTACGCCGCCTCAGTTCTCCCTCGGCAAGAGCTTCCCCGGCTACTCGCCGATCGGCCCGGCGGTGGTGTCGGTCGACGGGCTTCGCGGAACCGGATGATCTCGAGCTCACCTGTGAATGTCAGCGGCCAGCGCATGCAGCAGGGCCGAAGCAGCCACATGATCTTCTCGATCCCGCAGCTTATCGCCTACCTCTCCTCGGTTTGCACCCTCGAACCCGGTGACCTCGTCTTCACCGGCACGCCGTCAGGCGTGGGCATGAGCCGGAACCGCTACCTCGTCGAGGGCGACGTGATCATCTCAGAGATTCCCCAGATCGGCCGGCTCGAGAATCACTGCGTGGCCGGTCGACCGCCGGTGTCGCTATGAGCCTCCACCGCCTCCTCGGATTCACGACCGCCGTCCCCGACCCGACGTCCCTGGCCGCGTTCTACGGAGAGCTCGGCCTCGAAGGGAATGCGACGACCGGATTCGCCGGCAGTGACGGTGGTGCCGCGGTCATCCTGGACGAAGGTGACTTCCGGCGGCTGGTCCGGGTGAAACTCGGCTGCGACGGACCGGAGGACCTCGTGGCGATAGCGCGCCGTCTCACTGACGGGGGCATCACGCCCGTCATCGCCGACGATGAGGTGCAGGTGGTCGATCGGGCGAGCCGGGTCGAATTCATCGTACGGGTGGCCGGACCGGCGCCGGCGCCTACTCCGCCCGCGCTCATCGTGCCCAACGCACCCGGTGCCACCGTCCGTGCCAACGAGCGCGCCCCGCAGTGTTCGTCGGGCCTCGGCCACCCCGTCGACTCGGCCACCTGGTGATCGGCACACCGGCCATCGACGAGACCCGGGACCTTCTGGTACAGGGCTTGGGCTTCAAGTTGACCGATGAGATCGACGGGGTCATCGCCTTCCTGCGGTGCTCACCGGACCACCACAACGTCGCATTGGTCGAGTCACCGGTTCCGCTCCTCCAGCACTACTCCTGGGAGTGCGACGACATCGACCACGTAGGTCACACCGCGACCGCGCTGTTGCGACCGGATTCGGAGCGTCACACCTGGGGACTCGGTCGGCACTTCGCCGGCTCCAACTTCTACTGGTACCTGCGCGATCCCGCAGGCTCCTATCTCGAGCTGTACTCGGATCTGGATCAGATCCTCGACGACGAAGCCTGGGAGCAACGGGGACGGACGCCGTTCGAGTTCGAGCACGTCGCCAACTCATGGGGTCCCGACCTGCCCCTCGAGTTCATCGTGCCGCCCGACCTGGACCGGCTCCAGGCGGCGTGGTCCGATCGGTGAGCGATTCGTCGTCCGCACCGGTCGATGTGGTCGTCGTTGGTGCCGGGCCGGTCGGATGCGCGCTCTCACTCCTTCTCGGGTTGCGGGGCAGGAGCGTCCTCCTGGTCGAGCGCCACGCCGGGCCCTATCCGCTGCCCCGCGCCGTTCACTTCGATGACGAGACCGCCCGCATCCTGCAGGCCTGTGGGCTCGGACCGGACCTGTCGGCAATATCGGAACCGGCCACCACCTACGAGTGGCGCAACGGGGACGGTGTCCCGCTGCTCCGTTTCGAGACGTCTGTGCAGGGCCGACAGGGATGGCCGACAGCCAACATGTTCAATCAGCCCGACCTCGAGCTCCAGCTCCTCGAACGGGTGAAGGCCACCGAGGGCGTCTCGCTCCTGTGGGGCCATTCCGCGATGGGGGCGGGTTGGGACACCGACGGGGCCTGGGTCGAGCTCGAGCCAACGGACGGCGGTTCCCGGCAACGGGTGAACGCGTCCTACGTCGTGGGCTGCGACGGCGCCAACAGCACGGTGCGTGACCTGCTCGGGACGACGTTCGAGGACCGCGGGTTCTTCTTCGACTGGCTGGTCGTGGACGTCGCCCTCCAGGAACCACGGGTCTTCGATCCCCCGAACCTCCAGGTGTGTGATCCCCGACGCCCCACAACCGTGGTGTCGGGCGGTCCGGGACGGCGCCGCTGGGAGTTCATGTGCCTGCCGGGTGAGACGCTCGAAGCACTCGACGAGGAGGAGGCCGCGTGGGCATTCCTCCAACCATGGGATGTCCGGCCCGACAACGCCACGTTGGTCCGCCACGCCGGGTACCGGTTCCGTGCCCGGTGGGCGACCCGATGGCACGAAGGTCGGCTCTTCCTCGCCGGGGACGCCGCCCATCAGACGCCGCCCTTTGCCGGTCAGGGAATGTGTGCGGGCCTCGCGCGATGCGGCCAACCTGGCGTGGAAGCTCGACTATGCCCTGGATCACCCGGAGGCTGCGGCGCTCCTCGAGTCGTACGACACCGAGCGGATTCCGCAGGCCGCTGCGGTGATCGAGATGGCGGCCGAACTCGGTCGGATCGTTTGCGCGCCAAGTCGCCCATCACGTCGGCCGCAGGGTCGACGTCCTGGAGCACGAGGGAAAAGGCGGCCACCCGGTCCGCAATCATCGGCCGTGTCGCGCCAGCGTGCGGGATCACGAACTCGACGTTTGGGTGCCGGGCGACGGTGCCGTTCAGCACCATGTTGACGACGGCCCGCGTGGTGTCGAACAGGAACTCGAGCATCGGACGCGGACGACCGAACGACGTTCGATCCCAGCAGACGGGCGACGTGGGGTGGATGAACACGCCGCGCAGCGGCGGTCGAGCTCCGCGAAGACCCGCTCCAATACCGGATCACCCAGATAGACGTCGTCGACGTGCGTGAGGAGTGCGAAGCCGTCCGAGCCCAGTTCGTCACAGCATCGGGTCAACTCCTCCAGGGACCCCTCGATATCGGGGAGCGGCAACGATGCAAGGTGCCCGAACCGACCCGGATGGGCACGCACCCACCGGTTGCCCTCGTCGTTCACCACCGTAGCGAGCGCTCGGGCCGCGCCGGCATCGCCAAAATAGACCCCGGGCGAGGAGATCGAGAGTAGCGACGTTCCGATCCCGAGCCGGTCCATGAGTGCCAGGTGACCGGCGGCGCTCCACGATGGCAGGACATCCATGCCATCCGGCGCTCCGTGGCAGGCGGCCTCTGCCGCCGCTCGGTAGTCATCGGGAAGGAAGTGCGCATCGAGGTCGATCCAGGTGGCCGGCATCACGGACGGCCCTCGTCGGCCGGTCGGCGGCCGATGCGGTCAGTCCCGCGGGAGACGCCAGCAGTCTGTCCGTCGCCCGATGGATGTGCGCCACGAGCAAGAAGGCGACACGGTTGGCGTCCCGATCGAGGGCGGCGATCACGAGTTCGGCCTGTTCCTCGGACACATCCCGGTCGTGGTGACTTCCGAAGGGAAGAGACCGGCTCCGACAGAGCTCGCCTGCGTCCCGGAGCGAGGACGAGATGTCCCTGAGCCGGCGATTCGGACAACCGTCGAGGAGGGCATCGTGGATTGCTTTGCGCTGCGATCCCGACGGCGTCCAATCGACTGGGCGGGTTGCTACCGGTCCCAGTTCGACGAGGCGGAGCCGGGATTCGCGTGCCCCGCCCATGCTGGTCCCGTACCGCTCGCCAAGGTCGGCGTACCGGAGCCGGAACCCCGGGCCGAACCAGCCGGCGAGGATGTCGGCGCGCAGTTGCGCGAACACCGGTTCGGCCCGGGGATCGTTCGGCACCATCGGGACGGTAGCACCGCGGATGGATTCGCGAACATCAGATGGAGCTTCGAGAAGGTATTCCACTCTCGACGCCAGCTCCGGTACGCTCTGCCGGCGCGGCCGCATCTGCCGTTGCGTCGATGCCGAATGGCACCATCGGCGGCGGTGACGGCGTCGAGGTGGCGCGGGGCGGACCGACCCGCCGGAAAGCGCAAGTAGAGAAGGGACAGTTCGGATGGGCGCATATGCCAATGCCTTCGGTCCAGTGAAGCCGGAAGCGACCTACGTCGACCACGGTTACGAAGAGCGGCTGTTCGACACCGGGGAGGTCACACTCAACCATGTCGTCGTGGGAAAGGAGACGAATCCGGCACTCCTCTTGATTCCCGGCCAGACCGAGTCGTGGTGGGGCTACCTGGGCGCGCTCCCGCTCCTGGCCGAGCACTTCCACACCCATGTCGTCGATCTTCGGGGACAGGGTCGGTCGTCCAGAACTCCTGGCCGGTACACCTTGAACCTGATGGGAGGCGATCTCGTACGGTTCATCGACGACGTGATTGGCCGACCGACCATCGTGTCGGGCCTGTCGTCGGGCGGCGTGCTTGCCGCGTGGCTGTCGGCCTATGCAAAACCTGGTCAGATCATCGCCGCCCACTACGAAGATCCCCCACTCTTTTCGTCGGAACTCGTCCCCAGCTGTCGGCCAGGGCGTGCGTCAGAGCATCGGCCCCGTGTTCGAGTTGATGCACCGATTCCTTGGCGACCAATGGAGCATCGGGGATTGGAATGGACTCGATGAGGCCATGCAGGAGTCACTTCCTCCACCCCTGCAAATGGTGGCCTCGGCGTTCGCCCACGGCGAGGTGCCTCCGCAGAACCTCAAGGAATACGACCCGGAGTGGGCCAAGGCGTTCTGGACGGGGACCGTCTGCGTGGGGTGCCCGCACGATCGGATGCTGACGGCGGTCAAGGTACCGGTCCTCTTCACCCATCATTTCCGCATGGTCGATGAACAGTCCGGGGTACTTCTGGGTGCCACCTCCGATCTGCAGGCGGCACGGGCGCGCGACCTGGTCGCGAGCACAGGTCACCCTTGCGAGTACGTGTCGTTACCGTCGATGGGTCATTCATTCCACGGTCAGGACCCGGCGCAGTTCGTCAATACGCTCACGTCGTGGGACCAATCACTGTCGACCTGACAGGTTGTGCCGAACTCGCCCTACCCAACCCGGCAGCAGCCGGACTGGTATCTCGTCCAACCGAGGCACACCCCTCCGCCTGCGCGATTGCTGTTCAGGGCGGCAACTCTCGCCTGCACTGCAGGGCCGACTGCTCAAGCCAGCAGAAACCCGGCGGCGCATCAGCGCCCACCTCCGCTGGTCGGGCTGTTCAAGTTGCTACGTCACCGAGGACGACATTCTTCTCTGATTCCGTCCGATCGTGTGGAAGCTCTCTGGTGAAACCGAGAGAAATGAGGGCAAGTAGCGCGGCAGCCAGGAGCCCGGCCTTCAACGACCGGAGTTGAGCGGACTCGTAGTCGTCAACCAATGCGGTTGCTGTGGGCTCATCGAGCCCCGCCTTCTTTGCCGCTGCCTCGACTTCGGTAGACGAGACAAAGTTCGTATTGGAACCCGCTGCCACACCAACCTGGGCCGAAACCTCTGCACTGATGCGGGGATCGTGTTCGACATTGGAGATGAAGGTGCTGGTCAGTCCCATCAAGACGATGGCTCCGATGAGTGCCACACCGAGCGACGAGCCGAGTTGTTGCCCCGTGTACTGGAGTCCACCGGCCTCGCTCCGTCCGGACTCTTCGACCGAAGACTGGACGACGTTACCCAGCTGGGAAACCATCAAGCCCATCCCGATACCGAGGACGCCCATGCCGATGGCAAACCCCGCGTCAGAGAGGGTGGGGTTGATGGTTGAAAGCAGGATGAGTGCACCGGCCATCGTCATGAGTAGTCCGCCCCGAACGATGGACCGCACTGGGAACCGATTCGACAGTCTTGATCCGGTCGCGGCCGTCACGAACATGGTGATCGAGACGGGCAACATCTTGATGCCGGTCTCAAGAGCATTGAGTCCGAGGACCATCTGGAGGTAAAGCGGCACGACGAAGAACACGCCCATGAGGATGAGGTTCTGGCTGAACAACCCGATCAACCCCGATCTCACTGGCGGTATGCGAGCAAGTGACAGGTGTACCAGTGGGTCGAGCTTCGTCTTTTCGCGGTGGCGCTGCCAGGTCACGAACCCCCAGAGCAGAACCCCACCGGCGGCAATGACGAAGATTGTCAGCGAGAAGCCGAAAATGGTGACCGGTGAGTTCTTGGGCTTGAGCCAGCCCCAGGTGCTCGACTGCAAGACCCCAAAGACGAAGAGCCCGAGTCCGGAGGCCGAGAGCACCGAGCCGACGTAGTCGAGCTTTGGACGGGGAACTGGGCGGGGGGCATCTCCTACCTTGGGCGTCATCATCAGGATGAAGGCAACAATGATCACCTCACCAACAAAGACGATCCGCCACGTGGCCTCCGTGGTCGCCCACCCGCCCAGGATCGGTCCGACCGCGATTCCTGCTCCCGCGACTCCCCCGATGATTGCGTAGGCGACCTTGCGACGAGAGCCCTCGAAGTTGCCCGCAATCAGGGCGGCGAGCGCTGGGAGCACGAGGGCAGCTCCTATCCCTTCGAGCACCGACCAGCCGAGAGCCAGAACCACTACAGACTGTGAGGCTGCGGTCAGGGCCGAGCCACAGGCATAGATGACCAGGCCGATCACGAAGGCTCGGCGGCGGCCGATGATGTCGCCGATCTTGGCCCCGGTGAGGATCAGCATGGCCATCACCAGGCAGTAGAGGGTGATGACCGCCTGAATCGTAGTGACCGTGGTGTGGAAATCCTGGACCAGTGCGCTGATCGAGACGTTCATCACCGACTGGTCGAGCACCATGAGGAACTGCGCCGCGGCCAGGGCGACGAGTGCCAGCCAGCCCTTGCTCGATGTCGCTTCGTCGTTCACACTTCTCCTCGCCTGCAGGCTGGGTCCAGGGAATGCCCCGATGGGGTCAAGTAGGTCTATCTCACCTCAGACTCCTTCGACAGCCTCCAGCTCCCCGGGCTCAGACTCCCAACGAACGGCGCCCGGTGCCGATGGAGGATCCGGACCTACTTCTTCTTGGCTGTCCGCTGGGCGCCTGCTGCGGAGTTGGCCGAGACCGCGGCGCGAATGAGCTGTCTGAATGCTGCTTCCTTGATCTTCTCTCCTTCGCGGAGGTCGATCGCCCGCCGGGTGCTCCCCTCCAGACTGGAATTGAAGAGCTTCTTCGGGTCGTTGATGGAGGCGCCCCGAAAGAAGGTGAGCTTCACGACCTGCTTGTACGATTCCCCCGTGCAGATACCGCCGTCATGGGACCAGACCGGGACCCCGGGGGAGGTCGCCTTCTCCCATTTCCACTCCTCCTCGACGTCTGGGTCGGCATCGTGGATGAGCCGGCGGACCTGAGCGAGGGTCTCGCCTCTCCAGTCTCCCAGTTCTTGAATCTGCTGGGTGATTCTCGCCGAAGCGGCCTCACCGTTCGGACGACTTGTCGGTGTCATCTTCTCTCCTTGTGGACCGGGGCCGGGCAGTTCGCCGGAATCGTCATGCCTAAGAGGTCGGAACATCGTCCCACTACTTCCCTCGCCGATCAGGGTCCGAGGGGCTCAGGCGTCTCGACCAGAAGTTTGGCCCACCACATTGTCCCTGGTCGGAGGGCCCGGGCACAAGGTGGGCGGGGACACCGCCCCGATCCCGGCATCGCTGGAGAGAACCTCTTCACCTTCGCAAGACCCTGGGCATCATGGTGCCCCCTTCGCCACCAATTCCGCCGCACCCGGGGTGTCGAGCTCCTCGAACGCCGCCCCGAAACGCTGCACCAGCGCCAACGAGCGCTCATGGGCGTGCACCTTGCTGAGCACGGTGACGAGCCAGATGGCCAGACCATGTGCCGCCGAGGCTCGATAGCGCAGCCAGGCCTCGTCGGCGCTCGGTCGCTCGGTCGTGGGCACTTCGAGCGCAGCCCGGTACCCTTCGAGCAGGTCCCGCTCAAAGGCACGACGATCGGTGGTGGAGAGGGCACTCTGCATGAAGTACCCGACGTCGTGCGCCCAACAGCCTCGTCGTACCACCTGCCAGTCGAGGAACCCCACCGCTCCGTCGGGCAGGACGTAGGTATTGCCGATGTGGGGGTCACCGTGGAGCAACGTCTGCGGACCGGTGGTGAGCGACGAAATGGACCTGATCCAGATTTCGACGAGTCGAGAGTCGGTGAGGTAACGGACCGCGTCAGGGATCACCGCTTCCGACTGTTCGATGGCCGGCGCAATCGCCCTCCGCATCGGCTCGATCCACCCCTCCGTCGGAAGGAACGGTTGTACCCAGGACAGGGCAGGGTCCTGTTCCACCTTCCCCCAGTACCGGCTGTGGAGCCGAGCCAGTCCCTCCAACCCGTTGGCCACCTCCTCGGCGGTCAGCGGACGGGTGGCATCGCGGGGATCGGCCCCCCGGTCCAGAAGATCCTCCATCACGATGAGGTAGTCCAGTCCCGGTTCGTCGACGATGGATGCGAAGGCCACCGGGTGTTCCAGCGGAAGATGGACGCCCGAGCGGAAGAGGAGGGGTTCATTGAAGAGGTTGCCGTTCCGTGCGTGTATCTCCCGGCGGCCGGGCATGTCAGATTCAGCCTTCACGAAGACGGTCGCCGGCCCGGTGCCGGAGGTGTAGTCCAAACCCAGACGAGCTCGGCGGTTGGTGCCATCATCTCGCAGAATGACCGAGACGTGACCGACACGTAACCCCGGAAACCGGCCGGCGAGCGCCGCGGTCATCCAGTCGGCACTGAAGTCGTCCCAGGATGTCGGAATGGCGAGCGATCCGGTCAGATGCTCGTCGCTCATGTCACTCCCCGGTGGCCGGCACCTGATGGGCCGACTGCGGCGGGCGGACCACTTCCGGCTGCCGCCCGTGGACGGTTGTCACTCGGGACCTCGTCCCTCGTTGACAGCCTGCTCGATCAGGCCGATGACCCAGGAGGCTCCCCGAATGGCCTGCTCGAGGTCGGTGTGCCAGTTGACGACCAACCGTTCGTACGTCGCCACACTCCACATCGCATCAACCATGGCGGCCGCCAGCATTTGGCGGTCGGCCGGCCATCCCTCGGTTCTGGCCACAATGGCCCCGAGTACGGCGTTGTTCTGACGTTGGTTGGCTTCCACCAGCGTCGGATCGAGCTGAACCCGGGACTCGATGGGATACGACGAAACGTGGTCGAAGATCTGGGCCGCCACCTTGGCCAGATCCTCAAGCTGCATGCCATCGAGTTCGATGCCAGCTTCCTCCGCGTGGCGGTTCAACACCGCATCCCGGAGGCCTTTTTCGCTACCAAAGTGCCGGTACACCGTTCGCTCGTTGACACCCGCACGCTTGGCCGCGGCCCGAACGGTCAGCCGTCGCCAATCCCGGACGGATCCGGCGTGGAGGAGTTCAGATCCTGCATCGACAATTCGTTCTCGCGTCTCGGCGGCTCGATCGCGCTTCAGGGGTGTTCCGCCGGTCCGGGCGGCGCCGGACGGGCCGGCCGACCCCCGGCCATCACCGGCCTCGGTGACGTTCAATCCGCTAGGCCAGCTTGGCGGACCAGCCTCCATCCACCGGAATGACGGCACCGGTGATGAAGGAGGCCCGTTCGGAGGCCAGGAAGGCACCGACCTCAGCGACCTCGTGCGACTCGCCGGCTCGGTTGAGGGCTGCCTTCTGCGCAATGTCCGGAATAAAGTCCTCCGCTCCCACGGCCATGATCTCGGTCAGGATGAAACCGGGACAGATGACGTTCGCCCTGATTCCCTGCGTGCCGTACTCGATGGCGGCCGCCTTGGTCGCCCCGATGATTCCGTGCTTGGCCGCGGCGTACACACTGGTACCGGGTGAGCCGTTGAGACCACCCACCGAAGACCAGTTGACGATGGAACCTCCGGCAGTCTTCAGCATGGAGCGAATGCCGTGCTTCATCCCTAGCATCACCCCCCGCAGATCGACGTCCATGAGCCGGTCGTACATCTCCATGTCGAGATCTGCGAGCATGCAGCCGTCGGCGATACCCGCCACATTGAGCACCACATCAACCCGCTCGAACTCGGCCTCGGCGGCGGCCATCAGCGCCTCGACGTCGCCCTCCTTCGTGACGTCACAGTGCACCGGGAGGACGTCGCCCCCCACTTCGGAGGCCGTGTCCTGTTCGGCCCCACTGATGTCCGCGGCCACAACCTTGGCGCCTTCGCGGATGAAGACCTTGACTGACGCTTTGGCCATCCCGGAGCCGGCCCCGGTGATCACGGCCACCTTGTCCTCCAAGATTCCCATCATGAGCCTTCCGGGCGGTGGCATCGATCGGACCGACATGTCGGCGCGGCGACTCTCATCGGGTAGTCACCGGCAGGGTCTCCCACCCTCGTACGGTCGAGGTGGGGGCGATGACGGCGCGATCCCCTTCGACCTCCCAGGTCGGGAACCGATTGAGCACCTCGTCGAGGGCGATCCGGCCTTCGAGACGAGCCAGCGCCGCCCCCAGGCACAGATGGATGCCGTGTCCGAAGGTGAGCGGCTGTCCCATCTCCCGATGGATGTCGAAGCGGTCGCCGTCGGCAAACCGTCGGTCGTCCCGATTGGCCGACCCGACGAGCATCAGCAGGATGCTGCCCTCCGGAACGGTCTGGCCCTGGACCTCGACATCCCGACTCACGTACCGGGCGATGTGGTGGGCGGGTGGTTCGAACCGGAGGAGCTCCTCGATGGCGTTGGGGATCAATGTCCGGTCTTCGACCAGCTCCCTACGTTGGTCAGGGTGGTCGGCCAGGACCTTTCCGGTCCAGCCGATCAGGCGGTTCGTGGTTTCGTTTCCCGCCCCGGCGATGACGGTCAGATAGGTGAGGATCTCCTCCCGAGTGAGCCCTCGGACCTGCCCGGTCTCGTCCTCGAATTCCGCCTGGAGGAGCTCGGTCATGATGTCGTCGGACGGGTGATCGACCCGCCAGTCGATGTATTCGGCGAACATCGCCCCGTCGACGAAATCGGCGGAGACGTTCATCGGCTGCCCGGCTTCCGTGCGGAGGTTGCGGTCGACGCTTTCGCGCACTGCTTGCTGGTCCTGCTCCGGAATGCCGAGCAGCATACCGATGACTCTCATGGGCATCTGAGCACCGAGGTCGGCGACGAAGTCGAATTCGCCGGCGCCGACGAGCGGATCGAGGCTCCGAGCACAGAACTCACGGATCTTCGGCTCCAGTTCAGCGACCCGTCGGGGCGTGAACACCCGAGACAGCATCCTGCGGTGCAGGGTGTGGACGGGTGGATCCTCGAAGATCAGCACGCCCGAGGGCATCTCCACCTCGGCTCGGATCAACTCGATGATCCCGCCCCGTCCGGAAATGAGGGTCTTCGAGTCGAGCAGGCTGCGCTCGACGTCGGTGAACCGACTCACCGCGAAGAAGTCGTGGGTGTCGTTGTAGTAGAGGGGGGCCTCTTCCCGCAGTCGGCGGTAGACCGGGTAGGGATCGGCCACGATGTCCACGTTGTAGGGGTCGTAGTACACCTCGCTCGGGCTCTGGACTGTCATGACCACCTCTCTCGACTTAATGTCGTACTCTGACATTTGGCCACGGCATCGTCAAGTGAGCCAGGCCGGCCGACGTCCTTCCGGTTCACGGGCGCCCGCCGGCTCTGAGAGGGCGCTTGCCGCGTGGTCCGTGCGCCCGAAGTCGAGGAACGCTAGGCCCCGGCTGGTGGCTGCCTCAGTCCGATGTCGTTGCCGTCGTCGTCGAGGACCTTGGCGACCAGTAACCCGCCACCCACATTGGTCGGTTCCTGAACCACCTTCGCTCCGGCGGCCTGGAGGGCCGCGATGGTGGCGGAAATGTCGTCGACGTCGAAGAAGGGGACGGGCCCCGTCATGCCTTGGTTGTGTCCATCGGGAACGAGGCCGATCTCCGAGCCGTCGACGGAGTAGCCGACGTAGTAGGGCGAGTCGACGTGGGGATCGCTGCCGAACAGGGCGGTGAAGACCGCCTTCGCCTTGTCGATATCCTTCACGGGGTAAAGCACGGTCTTGCACTGTATTGGCACGAGGACCTCCTCTTGTCACGTTTCACCACGCTCGTGGGTCAATGTATATGACACCGGAGCTCAGGAGATTGTGACACGTGGATCAGACGAGATCGCTGGCTGACCAATTCGTAGCCGACCGGGCGCATCTTCGCGCCGTGGCGTTTCGGATCCTCGGCAACGTGGAGGACGCCGACGATGCCCTGCAAGAGGCCTGGCTCCGCCTGTCGATGACGGAGGTGGGCGACATCGGGAACCTCACCGGTTGGTTGACGACCGTCGTCTCGCGGATCTGCCTGAATACCCTCCGGAGCCGCCGACACCGTGCCTCTCCGTCGATCGACGACTCCGCCAACGTCGATCACTTCTCCGTGCGAGCTGCCGGTGACGCCTGAGGAACAGGCCATCCTCGCCGATTCGATGGGCCAGGCGCTCCTCATCGTCCTCGACCGGCTCACGCCGGCCGAGCGGATCTCTTTCGTGCTCCACGACATGTTCTCGGTCTCCTTCGAAGAGATCGCCGGGGTCCTCGGCAAGTCTCCGGAAGCATGTCGACAGCTTGCCAGCAGGGCTCGTCGGCGGGTTCGCACCGCAGAGGATCCGACCTCCGATCCGCAGCGCCAGCGCCAGAGATCGTCGATGCGTTCCTCAGCCGCCGCCAAGTCCGGGGACTTCCAGATGCTGCTCTCGCTCCTCAGCCCCGATGTCGAGCTCGTGGCCGATCCGGCGGCCATCGCCATGGGCGCGCCGACGAGCTTGATCGGACCCGACGACGTGGCATCGAGGTTCTCCGGGCGGGCGAAAGCGTGCCCGGACGGCTCTTGCTCGACGGGCTCGCCGGGCTGGTGTGGGCGCAGGGCGGCACTCCGAGGGTCGTCTTTGATTTCACGCGTGGCGGCGGGCCAGGTGACGAGGATCGAGATGATCGCCGACGAAGAGGTCCTCGGGGAGATCGAGATTGAACGGCTCGCTGCGGAGACGACTCCGTGAGCCGCCCCGTCGGTTTCGCTCCCCGGTGGCAGGAGTCCGGATGGGTGGAGGGCTGAGCCCCGCCGCGACCGGCCCGACCAAGTAACAATGGAGCGTCCTCGCCCCGATCGGACCAAATGGAGCCCTGTAGCGCCGACGGAAACCGCCATGGCGGACTCCGTCCGAGAGATGGAGACACGATGAGCAAGGCCTCGAGGAAGGACCCGCCGGCGTCGGCGTCGCACGTGGCCGACAGCCATGATCTGATCCGTGTCCGAGGAGCGCGCGAGAACAACCTGAAGGACGTCACCATCGGGATCCCGAAACGCCGGCTGACCGTGTTCACCGGCGTCTCCGGCTCGGGTAAGAGCTCTCTGGTGTTCGGCACCATCGCCGCAGACTCGCAGCGACTGATCAACGAGACCTACAGCGCCTTCGTGCAGGGCTTCATGCCGACCCTGGCGCGGCCCGAGGTCGACGTACTCGAAGGGCTGACCCCTGCGATCATCGTCGATCAGCAACGGATGGGGGCGGATCCCCGCTCCACGGTCGGCACGGCCACCGACGCCCACGCCATGCTCCGCATTCTCTTCAGCCGACTGGCGCAGCCGCACATCGGTTCACCCAACGCCTACTCGTTCAACGTCCCCTCGGTCAAGGCGAGCGGTGCCATCACGGTCGAACGCGGTGCCGGCAAGACCGTGAGACAGACATTCACCCGCACGGGCGGCATGTGCCCCCGTTGTGAGGGCCGGGGCTCGGTCACCGACTTCGACCTCGATGAGCTGTACGACGACACCAAGTCGCTCAACGAGGGTGCGTTGACGATCCCGGGCTACAGCACCGAGGGTTGGTACGGCCGCATCTTCAGGGGCTGCGGCTTCTTCGACCCGGACAAACCCATCCGCAGGTACACCCATACCGAGCTCCGCGACCTGCTCCACAAGGAGCCGACCAGGATCAAGGTCGACAACGTCAACCTCACCTACGAGGGGCTGATCCCGCGGATCCAGAAGTCGTTCCTGGCCAAGGACGTCGACGCGCTGCAGCCGCACGTCCGCGCCTTCGTGGACCGCGCCGTGACCTTCACTGTCTGCCCCGAATGCGACGGCACCCGGATGAGCGAGGCGGCGCGAACATCGAAGATCAAGGGCATCAACATCGCCGACGCCTGCGCCATGGAGATCACGGACCTGGCCGCCTGGGTCGGCGGCCTCGAGGAGCCGTCCGTGGCACCGCTGCTCGAGGCGCTGCAACAGACCCTCGCCTCGTTCGGGGAGATCGGGTTGGGCTACCTCTCGCTCGACCGGCCGTCTGGCACGCTGTCGGGCGGCGAGGCGCAGCGGGTCAAGATGATCCGCCACCTGGGCTCCTCGCTCACCGATGTCACCTACGTCTTCGACGAGCCCACCATCGGCTTGCACCCCCACGACATCCAGCAGATGAACGACCTGCTGATGCGACTGCGGGACAAGGGCAACACGGTGCTGGTGGTGGAGCACAAGCCGGAAACCATCGCGGTTGCCGACCACATCGTCGACCTCGGCCCCGGGGCCGGCCGGGCGGGCGGCACCGTCTGCTTCGAGGGCAGCGTCGAGGGGCTGCGGGCCAGCGGCACCACCACCGGGAGCCATCTCGACGACCGGGCCGTACTCAACGAGACGGTGCGGACTCCCACCGGCGCACTGGAGATCCGCGGCGCGACGACGCACAACCTCCGGGACGTCGACGTGGACATCCCGCTCGGGGTCCTGGTCGTCGTCACCGGCGTCGCCGGGTCCGGCAAGAGCTCGCTCGTACACGGTTCCATCCCCGCCGGCGCGGGCGTGGTGGCGATCGACCAGGGGGCGATCCGCGGCTCTCGACGGAGCAACCCGGCCACGTACTCGGGACTGCTCGACCCAATCCGCAAGGCGTTCGCAAAGGCCAACGGGGTGAAGCCCGCCCTGTTCAGCGCCAACTCCGAGGGCGCCTGCCCCAACTGCAGCGGCGTCGGCGTCGTCTACACCGACCTGGCGATGATGGCCGGCGTCGCCACCACCTGCGAGGAGTGCGGTGGGAAGCGGTTCGAGGCATCGGTCCTCGACCACCACCTCGGTGGCCGCGACATCAGCGAGGTGCTCGCCATGTCGGTGACCGAAGCCGAGAAGTTCTTCGGCGCCGGCGAGGCGCGTACCCGGGCCGCGCACGCCATCCTCGGCCGGCTCGCCGACGTCGGGCTGGGCTACCTCAGCCTCGGCCAGCCGCTGACGACGCTGTCCGGCGGTGAGCGGCAGCGGCTCAAGCTGGCCAGCCAGATAGGCGAGAAGGGCGACATCTACATCCTGGACGAGCCGACCACCGGCCTCCACCTCGCCGACGTGGAACAGTTGCTCGGCCTGCTGGACCGGCTCGTCGACTCCGGCAAGTCGATCATTGTCATCGCCCACCATCAGGCGGTCATGGCGCGAGCCGATTGGATCATCGACCTCGGCCCGGGCGCCGGCCACCAGGGCGGCCGGGTCATCTTCGAGGGCACCCCCGCCGAGCTCGTCGCCGGCCGCTCAACCCTGACCGGCGAGCACCTGGCGGCCTACGTCGACGCCTGACGGGCCGTCGCGACACCGGCGACGAGCCGTCCCCTCTCCGACTCGTTCTCCCGCGAAAAAGGGGGGGTCCGCTGGCCCGAGACGAGTTGCCCCACGCGCTCGATCTGCGAGAGCCGGTCAGTCCGGTTCGGTCCACGGGAAGGTGTCACCTCCCGCCGGACGGAACTACCTTGCTGAACCCTCGCCCGGCATTCGCTACGGGTTTATGGTGCTGGACATGAGGCGATGCCGATGAGAAGGCCATGGATGGTATCGATGTCGTTGGTACTGGTCGGAGTCGCTGTCGCGACCGGTCTTTCGGTCGCACCGGCCGTCTCGGCCGGCGCCATGGATGGGCCGAGACCTGCGGCCGTGCCGCGGATCATCATCGACTCCGACCTATCCCGGTGGTGGGATGACGCCACCGCCATCGGGATGGCAAACGTCCTACAACAGCAGGGCCGCATCGGGATACTCGGGATCATGTCGGACATCCGGAACCCGGTGGCGGTAGCCGCCATCGATGCGATCGACACCGCCTATGGCCACCCGCACCTTCCCGTCGGCGCCGTCGCCGACAGCAGTGCCGACACGGCACCCCACGGCTACAGCAATGCGCTGGTGGACAAACTCCCTCACGCTGTCCACTCCAGTCGCGACGCCCCGGGAGCGGTGGGTCTCTACCGTCACCTTTTGGCCAGCCAGCCGAATCACAGCGTCACCATTGTCGCCATTGGCGCCTATACGAACTTGGCCGGATTGTTACGTTCGTCGTCGGGGCAGGGCAGCCCGTTGGCTGGACGCGCACTGGTCCAAGCGAAGGTGAAGCGACTGGTGATCGAGGATGGCCTGTTTCCCAATGGGGCCCCCGCCGTGACCAACCAGAAACTGGACCTCGCCTCGGCCGGCGAGGTCGTCAACGGTACCGACTGGCCTACGCCTATCGCATGGGTCGACGGTTTCACCGGCATCCAGACCAAGGTGGGAGGAGGGCTCTGTACGTCGGTGGGGCCCAACAATCCGATGCGCATCGTGTACCAATGGGAATTCGGATGCCAGCCCCCCGGGGACGGGGACTGGGACGGGCCCACCCTCCTCTATGCCATCGGCGGCCAGCAGGGCGACTTCTCGGAGCTGGGGCAAGGCGGTGCTGCCTACGTCAACGCCCAAGGTGGGTTGTCGTGGCGAACCGATCCCAGCCGTCCCCACGACCTCTATGTCCGCGTGGTCAATCAGGCGGCGTTGAATCGGCAGATCAACGTACTCCTGGAGGCGAAGTAGGCCGAGCTCGACTTGGCTCCGGGCCCGGTCCCCGTGTACCGCCGGTTCCGGGACCGAAGTGGGCGCCCGATGCCATCGGTGAGGCGGTCGCCCGGGGCCGGGGCCCGAGAGCGGATTCGCCCGAGCTCCCGCGCCGGATCGGAGGTGGGACGGCCGGGGCGGGTCGGGGGTCAGGGGTGAGCGATCGCTCCGGTCCTAGAGAATGGGAAACGGGGTGAGGGTACGTTGCAGGGCGGCGAGGACGGGCAGCCAGACGTCCTCGAGCTCGGTGGGCTCGGTGGCGTCGGTCTCGTCGATCTGCAGGGTGCAGATGCAGCCGTCCTCCCTGACGCGGACGATCCAGGTGAGGTAGACGGCCGGGGCCTCTGGCGAGCGGATCAGGTAGGACAGCCGATGATGCGGATCTACGCAGAGGACCTCGCCGGTCAGGGCCGGACGATCGCGGAAGGACGCGACGATCGGCGAGCCGGGCTCCCAGTCCGACTGCAACGCCAAGCCGTAGAGGTACCGTGGCGTCTGCGCGGCGTCGGTCAGGGCAGTCCAGACCGCCATCGGTTCCGCGCCGGTGAAGAAGGAGAAGCCGGGTCCCATTCGAGGACGGGCGCGGCCGCTATCCGGGCGTCCCGACCGAGGGGGCGACCAACGCGCCGGGTGGCCCGGTCGGTCCGACCGGACCGCCTTCGATCGGTGTCAACGCATCAGCGTCTCGGTGACGAATCGTTCACTCGTTTCCGTAGGTCGTAGAGGGCGACGATGGATTGTCCCGTCGTCTGCGGGACCATCGGTCTGACGGATTTCCGGGCGCTTCCCCCGCCTTCCGTCCCTCGCGGTGGTCAGACGGTACTGCGCCCGGCGTCGTCTGGCCAGACCGCGCCCCGGCCAACCCCTGGTCGAGCGCTGCCATCCCGGACGGATTCCGGCCGGCTCACTGACTCAGGTGCTCGGCCGTGTGCTCAGCGTCGGGCGACCCACCCATCATCTTCAACATCGGCAGCCCTCCGGTCCGGAAGAAGCGGTAGAGCAACCCAGATGCCACCACCAGTGCGATGATGTTGAGGACCGTGGTGTAGTTCCATTGCACGGGGATCTCGCCGACCCGGGCGTCGCGCTCGCTGGGGATCAGGCCCAGAGCCCCGAAGATGATCTCGACGGCATAGCCGGCGAGGACCATCGTCACGTAGAAGCTCCCCAGGATGAACAGCATCATCCTGGTGCCGTAGTACTTCCGGTAGATCAGCAAGATCGGGATGATGATCAGGTCGGCAAAGATGAAGGCGCTCACACCGCCGAAGCTCAAACCGTCGTTCCACAGCACGCCAGCCAACGGCACATTCCCGATCGAGCAGACGAAGCTCAGCACACTGATGACCGGTCCAATGATCGGTCCCCACACTTTGGACAGCAGCGGACGGTCGGTGGCGAACAGGTGATGCCAAAATCCATCGGGCACCCAAGCGGCGATAGCCCCGGCGATCAGCAGCCCGAGGACGATGTCTCGGATCACCGCCGCCCACTCCATCACGAAGATGTGCGAGATCGACGTGAGCGCCTGCTTGGAGCGGAGGCGTTGCCAGAGACTGCCCTCTTCACCGATGGTCATGTCCATGGCGGCATGCCCTTCCATGGATCCGGCCAGGCCCCGGTTCGATTGGATCTTGGCCCTCTCCACCAGGTGCTGCCGGAGAAACACCCGGAAGCAGACCGCGATCAGCACGATCATGATCGGGCCGCCTACGAACTCGGCGGCGGTGAACTGCCAACCGATCAGGACGGCCAGGATGACGCCGAGCTCCACCACCAGGTTGGTCGAGGCAATCTCGAAGGCCATGGCCGCGGTAAAGCTGGCGCCCTTCCGGAACAGGGACCGAGCCAGGGCTACGGCGGCGTAGGAGCAGGAGGACGAGGCAATCCCGAAACCAGATGCAATGGCCAGTGTTCGAGGCCGATCGTCCCCGAGCCGTCGGATGATCGTGCTTCGCCGCACCACGGCCTGCACCACGGCCGACAGGGCGAATCCGAAGATCAGGGCCCAGAGGATCTGCCAGGTCATCGAGCCGCTGGTGGCCAGGGCGTGGCCCAGGGCGTCGGCGACGCTCAAGACCGCACCAGCCTGCCGATCGCGGCGGACGCCTCACTCAGCTTGGCCGGCGCCTCACCGCCCCCGGTCTCGATGGCGTCGGCCACACAGTGGGCAAGGTGATCATCGAGGAGCTCCAGGGCCACCGACTGCAAGGCTCTGGTGGCGGCCGACACCTGTTCGAGGATGTTGATGCAGTAGCGGTCTTCGTCGACCATTCGCTGCAGGCCTCGGATCTGACCTTCGATCCGCCGGAGCCGCTTTTGGATCGCCTCCTTGTCGGTGGCGTAGCCGCGCTGGGGTTGCCGGGGAGACTCCATCGTCCCACTATACCCCCCATGGGTATTTGGACAACCGTCACCGGCACCTCGGAGCGTCAGGAGGCGTGCGTCTCCAGACACCCACGGCCCCGCGCACCGCCTCGGCCGCCAGCCTTGCCCGGGACCGCGGGCCGTGCGAGTGTGGGCCATGCCCAGCGTCCATGAGGCGGCGGGCGGCGACCTGGGCCTGCTCCGGCTGGCTGCCGCCTGGCACAGCAGGGTGATGGCCGACGAGGTGGTCAGTCATGCGTTCAGCCACGGCTTCCACCCCCAGCACACCGAGCGGCTGGCGGCGTACTGGGCCGAGGCGCTCGGTGGACCGACCACCTTCTCCGACCGCCACGGGGACGAGACCTCGGTGGTCCGGATGCACAGCGGCAACGGTCCCCACCAGGAGATGGACCGGCGGGCTATCGCGTGCTTCGACCAAGCCCTGGGCGACGTCGGGATCGAGGGCACGAGTCCGCTCGGCCACGTCCTCCATGACTACTTCGCGTGGGCCACGACCACGACGATGGCCCGCTACCACCGGTCCCCAGACGACGTTCCTGCCGGTCTGAGCATTCCGCACTGGTCGTGGGACGGGCTCCAGCCCGGAATGGCTGACCGCGGGTCGAACACGAGAGGACAGGGACACGAGAGGACACTGATGGCAGACACCACACTTGCCGGCGGGACCTATTCCATGGCCGGGGACCTGACGGTCACCCGCATGGGATACGGCGCCATGCAGCTGGCCGGTCCTGGCGTGTTCGGCCCGCCCAAGGACCGGCCCGGCGCGCTGGCGGTGCTGCACGAGGTCCTGGAGTTGGGCATCACCCACATCGACACCAGCGACTTCTACGGCCCGTACGTCACCAACCAGCTGATCAGGGAGGCCCTGCACCCCTACCCGCCGGAGCTGCACATCGTGACCAAAGTGGGCGCCCGCCGCGATGCCGCCGGCGGGTGGCCCCACGCCCGTTCGCCCCACGAGCTGCGTCAGGCCGTCCACGACAACCTGGACCACCTCGGGCTCGACGCACTGGATGTTGTCAATCTGCGCCTGGGGGGCGTCGGCGGCCCCGAGCCCGGCTCCGTCGCGGAGCAGTTCGAGACACTCGCCGAGCTACAACAGCAGGGTCTGATCCGACACCTCGGACTCAGCACGGTGAGCCGTGAGCAGATCGACGAGGCACGGTCCATTGCACCGATCGTGTGCGTGCAGAACCTCTACAACGTGGCCCACCGGGAGGATGACGCCTTGGTCACCTCCCTCGACGCCCTGGGCATCGCCTATGTGCCCTACTTCCCGCTCGGTGGGTTCTCCCCTCTGCAGTCGGAGACGCTCGAGTCGGTTGCCGCCCGGGTCGGCGCCCCTCCCATGGCCGTGGCCCTGGCCTGGCTGCTCCAGCGGGCTCCGAACATCCTGCTCATCCCCGGGACCTCGTCGGTGGCACACCTCCACGAGAACGTGGCCGCCGGGGCCTTGGTCCTCTCCGAGTCGGACGTGTCCGCACTGGACACCATCGCCTCCTGAGTTCGGGCCGGGCGCCGGAGCGACTGCTCGGGACCGATCAGGCCAAGGAACCGTCGAGCCACCCCTGCCAGCCGTCCTTGATGGCGGCGGCGTTGCCGACCGGTCCGAAGATGTGGATCGTCATGCCGACCGGCGATCCGAACGCATTCCTGCCGAAGAACCGGTACAGGGCGGACGGGGTGCGGATGCCCAAGAAGTTGGGTTGTAGATAGTCGACGACTCCGGCGACGGGATCGAGCCCGGCCGGCGCCAATTCGACCTTGTCGCCTGGGGCGATGTCGTCGGCGAGTCCGAGGGCCTGCTTCATGCGGTCGAATCCGTCCGGCTCCGCCGATCGGGGCGGACCTTGCAGCCCACCGGGGACGTCTCCGATATAGGTCGCCGGAATCCCGTCGAAGAACTCGAGGTACTGACCGAGCGTGTGGAGGTAGAAATCGGTGTGTTGCTGCACCGCGTCGTACTGGGCATCCCAATCGTCGGTGAAGATCCCGCTGTGCATGTACCGGAGGACGCTGGTGCCTCCGGACCGTCCCTCGATCACGTACTCCAGGGCGTTGAACCAGTCGCCCTGTTCCATCCGGACACTCAGATGGCGGGGCTCGTCCCACACGGTGGCGACATCCCTGATCGAGTCGATCGGGCTCGGGAACTGCCAAGCCAGCAGTCCTTCGGGGGTGGACACGGCCTCCCACACCCGGTCCGGATCCACCGGCAGTACGACCTCCCGCCGGCACTCGAATTCTTTGGACATGTCGTGTCTCCTTTCGTTCCTACTGCGCTGGGCTTCTGGTGGCTCGATCGTCGGCGGATGCCGGGCGGGTGATCATCGGGTGGAGCCCGATCAGCATCCGATGCTTTCGGCCCCCCGCCGCACCGGTTTGGTACTTCGAGACCAGGGTTTCGATCGCGCCGGTGAGCTCGGCGGCGAACGACGCCCGGTCGGCGGCCGTGGCGAACTCGATCTCGGCGTCCATGGCGAACGTGGCCAGCGGCTGTCCGGCCTGGTGCGATCGCTCCACCAGCTCACCGACTTCGGCCACGGTCCGCGACCCCAGGGCCAGGAGCCAGTACGCCGAGAGTCGATCCGGCGAGCGGCTCGGGTCCGGGGCGATGGCCGACAGCGCCTTGGGCGAGATGACGTAGGTCGCGGCCGTCGCCTGCACGACCCGCTCGGTCATGTTCCCCTTGCGGCGCTCCTCGACGAGCTCGACCAGGCCCGCCCGCTCCAGAGCGCGTAAGTGGTAGTTGACCCGCTGCCGGGTCAGCCCAAGGACCGGAGCCAGGGAAGCCGCCGATCCCGGCTCCACCAGCTCGGCCAGCAAGCGCCCCCGCACGGATCCCAGCGACACTTCAGCCACCGCTGGGTCCTCGATGACACCGATGTCCTGCATGGGTCCATGGTGCCACCGACAGTTTTATTTGTCAAGACAGAATTTATCTTCGGTGGGCGAGCGTCGTTCCGACGGGCTGGCCATGGGCTCCCCCGGCCCCGGTGAACCGGCCGGCCGATCCGGCCAGCTCCCCTTGCAGGTCCCGGAGTTCCGACAGTCGGTCCGACAGCCAGAGCAGGTGGAGGGTCACCAGGATCCCGTCGTTCCTCTTGGACCGCTGCGCCTCGTCGAAGGCCCCGAGCAGGCGGACCCGCAGACGCCGGTCGACCGGCACCACGGTCGGGACCGGACACCTCCGGTCGCGCAGAGCCCCGGTGAACTCCTCGAACCACCGCTCATCGGCCCCGAAGTCGGCGGCGACCTCGTCACGGACGGTCACTACGGCGGGAGGGAGTGACCGGTCGGGTCCACCCGGCCGGCCCGGCAGGGTCCCGAGGGTGAGAGCGAGGAGTCGCACCCGGGCGCACCCGGTCACGAGGTGTGTGACCACCGGGAGCGGCACGGTCTTGGCGCCCCGCTCGTTCAGGAATTGCCGGAAGGCGTCGTCCAGGCGGACCGCCGCACCCACGGCGGCGTCCCTCGGTACCGTCCTGACCGGTCCACCGGCGGGTTCGCCCACCCGCCCCACCTCGGTGGTGAGCCAGGCCAGCGCGCTGGCGTACCCCTCGCTGAGGGCACGGGCCAGTTCGGCCGCGGCGCCACGGGGCCAGAACAGCAAACCCACGACCACGCTGACGGCCACCCCGATGGTCACGTCCTCGACGCGGACCAGTCCGACGCTCGCCCCGACGGGTTGGAGGATGTTGAAGATGATCACCACGGCGACGGTGAAGCCGGCCTGGCCGGCGGCGAATGAGATGGCCGACGGCGCCACCCCGGCCAGGAGGACGGCAACGGGCAGCACCGCCCACAGCAGCTCCTGGTGGGAGCCCAAGGCCACCACCACCAGCGAGCCCACGCCGAAGCCCACCACCGTGCCGGCCACCGCCCGGACCGCGGTGGCGCCGGTGCCCAGCGCGTTCGAGCGCAGCACCGACAGCGTGCCCAGCACCACCCAGAACCCGTGCTGCACGTCGGTCGCCTCCACGGTGGCCACGGCCAGGGCCAGGGCCACGGCCCCCCGCACACTGTTGCGGAACCACACCGAGCGGGGCGTGCAGCTCGTCCGCCGCCGCCTGCACCTGGGCCCACAGCGACCGCCATACCCGGCGAAGGGGGCCGGACGTCTCGGCCGGGGCCACCGCCCCGAGCACCAGCTCGGCCACCATCCCGGCCGCGAAGGCCAGCATCCGGGTGGGATAGGTCGGGTCGACGGCCCAGAGGGGATTCGACCCTTCGAGGGCGCCGCGCTCGGCGCGGCCGAGCTCTGACGGGACGGCTTGGGCCAGCAGGTGGCCCCAGGCCTCCTCGTGCGCCACGGCCAGGGTCGAGCCCAGCTGGTCGAGGCCGCGCTGGAGGGCCTCGATGGCCTGGGCCGGGTCCGCGGCCGGTTGGTGGTCCAGGAGGTCGGCGACCTGCTCCAGGACCCGGGCCACCGCACCGTTGACGGCCCGGGCCGCGCCGGGACCGGTCAGCACGGACCGGCCCTCTTCGGGGACCAGGGCGTTCTCCCCCACCCACTCCATCCTCGACACCAGGTTGCAGAGCGCGGTGTCGGTCGGGCCGGCGCCGGCCGGCCGGTACGGAGTGGCCTCGTATCGGGCTCGGAGTTCCTCCAGCGCCGCGCGGGCCTCACCGAACGCGGCGGGGTCGAGGTGTCCCTCGGCATGGGCCCCGACCAGTCGGGACACCGCCCGGGACGCCGCGGCCAACGACCGGCGAAGGGGGTCGTGCCACCGGCCCGTCCACACCAGCAGGACGGCGGGGATGCAGAAGGCGCCGGCCAGGGCCCAACCGGCCAGTCTGGTGCCCACCGCTCCGGCTGGAGCCGGGACCGCCACCGGCAGGACGAAGGTGAGCAGGGCGGCGGTGGCCCCCACGGCCGCCTGAGGACTGACCGCCCCGGCGAGGAGCACGGCGAAGCCGAAGACGAGCATGCCGATCACGGCGGTCGCCGCATGGAAGGAGCACAGCGTGCCCACGGTGACCAGCAGCGCCCCCGTGGCGAAGAGGATCAGGTAGGAGCGGAGCCGGACCGGTGGGCTCCCACCGAAGTCGGCGAAGAGGAGCAGGGCGAACGAGCCGAAGACGGCGAACAGGGTCGTCTGGCTGTTGCCGATCCCGAAGTCCGCCAGGGCGAACACCCCGGGCACCAGGACGGCGGCCCGGATCGACCGCTTGGTGGCGCGAAGGTCCGGATCGCGCCCCCTCCACCCCTCGAGCAGCGACCGGTGGCCCGCAGGCGGCGTCCTCGTCCCGCTCGACTCACCTCCGGCCATTCACGCTCCCGACCGACTCGCCCGCACCAACCCGCAGTACCGTAACCGCCGCCCCGGAGGTCCGGCGGTGGTGGGCGGAGGCCGCCTACGGGGTCCCGGTGCCACGAACGGGGATCACGCCACCGGTCTGCCCCAGCCGCCGGTACCGGGCGACCGGCGGACCAGGTCGGCCTGGGTGGCGGCCAGCGTCACCAGGTCCTGCCACGTCCATTGGCCCGGCTCGCCCGAGCACGAAGCGATGAACAGGACCCGTGCCACCGTCCCGGCCACGTACCGGACGTGCCGGGTACCGTCCGGACCACGGACGGTCTTCTCGTACATCCAGACGTCGGGTACCCCGGGCAGCCCGAGGTCCTCGACCAGGTGCGCGGCCACCACCTCCTCGTCGGGCCCGCCCGCCCCGGTGAAGTAGCGCGGTGACTGTCGCAGGGAGACCGCGGCGTCCTCGCCGGTGGCGTAGGGCACGACCTCGACCCAGGCCGAGCGGACCGATCCGCGCTGCCGGAAGGTCCGCCACGCCGTGACGGTACCGGCCCGGCGGGCCCGGCGGCTCTTCTCACTGGTCGGATCCAGCCCACCGGTGGGCCAGGTCCGATCCTCCGCCACCTCCCACCCCGGTCCCGGCAGGTCGGCGGCGGCGGCCAACATGGCCAGCGACCGGGCGGTCTCGGTGGCTCCGCCGTCCTCCCCCGCGGCCCCGGGGCGCTCCCCGTCCGGTGCCATCCCCGGGATTCTTCCAGATCGTCCGGCTCCGGACCGAGAAATGTGGCCGCGCGCCCTGTACACGGACCGGCGGATGGTGCACGATCAGAGTGGCCCTGTGTGTCGGCGCTCGTGGTCCGAGCGAACGCCCTCGCTCGCGGCACGTGCAAACCAGTTCCGGCCGATCGCAGTCGCAAAAGGAGGTCGAGATGACCACCCAGTTCGAGGTACCACCGGCTGAGCCCGGGCCGGCCGACCCGCTGTCCGCGGCGGAGTCGGCCCGGCGCCTCGACCGACTGGCCCCTCTGCTCCACGAACTGCTCGCCTGGGACCTGGTTCGTCGCACCGACTCGGGGGGGTTCGAGATCCCCGAGGAGGTGCAGGAACGCCTGGCCCAGCTGTCCTCCCTCCAATCGGGGACCATTGCCCAGGTCTACGTGGGCCGGAAGTGCGGCCGGTGCGGGTCGATGCGGGTGACCCGGATGGTGGACGGGGTCCGGTTGTGCACCACCTGCAGCAGTGAGGTCTCGGCCCCGCCGGCCCCCTCGGAACCGGAGTCCGGCAAGGAGTCCCGGAACGGGCACCACGGGCGCAGTCGATGGCACCGGAAGGCCGGCTGAGCCCTACTCCTCAGACCAGGCGACGGTCGGTGGCCCACTTGGTCAGCTGGTGTCGGGTGGAGAGTTGGAGCTTGCGGAGCACCGACGAGACGTGGGTCTCCACCGTCTTGGCCGAGATCCCGAGGTCCCGGGCCACCTCCTTGTAGGTGTAGCCCCGGGCGATGAGGCGGAGCACCTCCCGCTCGCGGGGCGAGAGCTGGTCCAGCTCCGGATCGATACCGGTCAAAGGGGCGATCGGGCCGCCGTCCGCGGCGAAGGCATCCAATACGAAGCCGGCCAGCCGGGGGGAGAACACGGCGTCCCCGGCTCCCACCCGTTCGACGGCCTGGAGCAACTCTGGTCCCGAGATGGTCTTGGTCACGTAGCCGCGGGCCCCGGCCCGGATCACGGCGATGACGTCCTCGGGGGCATCGGAGACCGAGAGGGCCAGGAACTGCACCTCGGGGTGATGGGGGAGCACGCCCTGGAGGACGGCCAGTCCCCCGCCACCCGGTAGGTGCACGTCGAGGAGGACCACCTCGGGGAGGCGCTCATTGATCAGCTCCACCGCGGCCGGGGCCTCGTCGGCCTCGCCCACCACCTCCACCGAGTCGCCCAGCTCCGCCCGCACGCCGGACCGGAACATGGCGTGGTCGTCGACCAGGAGGATCCTCGGGCGGGCGGGCGGGGTCATCGGCCCGGCGGGGTGAGCGGCCGGGGCAGCGGCAGCGACAGTTCGACCTCGGCCCCCCGGCCCGGGGCCGTCCGGATGGTCGCCGCTCCCCCGAAGCGGGCCACCCGGGCCCGGATCGACTGGGCGATCCCCTGCCGGTCGTCCGGAACGGCATCGGGATCGAATCCGCAGCCGCGGTCCCGCACGTAGACCATGGCCACCGTGGGCTCCACCTCGGCGTAGATGGAGACCTGGGCGGCGCCCGACCACTTGGCCGCGTTCACGGTGGCTTCCCGGGCTGCGTCGAGCAGCGCCCGGAGCCCGTCGGTGAGCGGGCAGTCCCCGACCACCACGACCTGGACCGTGACCCCGTGATCCGCCTCCACCTGGCGCTGGATCACGTCGATCCCCTCGGCCAACGTCGCCGCCTCGTCCCCGATGGTGCCGGGGAGCCGCCCGTCGAACAGCCACGAGCGGAGCTCGCGCTCCTGGGCCCGGGCCAGGCGGACCACCTGTCGGGGATCGTCCGCCGAGCGCTGGATGAGGGCCAGGGTCTGGAGCACCGAGTCGTGCACATGGGTGGCCATCTGGGCCCGCTCCTCGGCCAGGGCCCGGGCCTGACGCTCGGCCAGGAGGTCGCGCACCAGGCTGAGCCACCACGGCCCGAACACCACCACGATCGCCGCCACCACCAGCAGGGAGCCGGCCACCGGCCTCAGGGCGGCGCTGGTCGGGTGGCCCAGGATGAGCACCAACAGACCGGCCAGTCCCACCACCGCACCGATCGCGATCCGGAGGACCAGGTTCCACCGGCCGTGGTGCCCGGTGTCGGTGCGGAGCATCGGGAGGACCCCGTCGTTGATCCACACCCGCTCCTCGGCGCTGGCGTTCCGGCGGATCAGGATGGCCGCGGCGGCGGCCAGGAAGACCGGCCAGCTGAACGAGCCGAGGTAGCCGATGTGGAGGGCGCTGGCCACCACCTGGACCAGCACCAGGGCGGGCACGATGGCCACCACCAGGCGGATGCCCCGGCGATCGTTGACCGCCCGGCTGAGGATGGTGGTGTCCTCTCCCTCGATCGGGAGGAGCAGCCAGGCCAGGGCGTAGAGGAGGATGCCGATACCACTGCCCAGCGAGAGCAGCACGAAGGCGATCCGCACCAGGGTGACGTCGATGCCGGCGGACTTGGACACCCCTCCGCACACCCCGGCCAGCACCCGGGTCTCCGAGCTCCGCCGGATCGGACCCTTGAAGCGGCCGCCCCGGTGTCGACGACGGCGCCGGTGACCGGGCCAGCCACCGGGGCGCCCCCAGGGCGCGCCACCCCGGTGGTCCCACTCCCAGACCGGGGTCGGCCTCGGCGAGGCAGCGGGCTCAGGTGCCTCGGGCACCGCGGAGCCGGAATCGGTGTATTCGGGGATACCACGATGATCGCGCACCCCTCGGTCCCGCATCCATCAGGGAGATCCCTGAGCGGCGGTCACGCCGTCTCAGGGTCCGGAGCGGGACCTCCCCCATTCCCCGACCGGCCCGTCGGGGGGACGATGGAGGCATGGAAACGACCCCACAGAACAACACCCCATCGGACCACACCGGGCCGACCGCGGCGCCCCCAACGGGACGGACCCCGCCCGGCCCCCGCCTCTGTCGGCGCCGGGAGGGCCGGATGCTGGCCGGGGTGGCCGGTGGCCTGGCCGACTGGTTCGACGTCGACCCCACTCTGGTCCGGGTGGCCTTCGTCGCCCTGGCCGTGCTCGGCGGCCTGGCCGTCCCGGTCTACCTGGCCGCCTGGCTGTTGATCCCCGAGGAGGGGACCGACGTCTCGGTGGCCGAGGAGCTGCTGGCCCGCGAGCGGGCCCGCTGCGGCTGACCCCGTCACCTCGACCTCGATCGGAGAAGACCTGCCATGCGCTATCGATTCGACCCCGCCCACCCCGACGCCGGCTACCGGACGGGGTGGGTCGCCGACCCCCACCTGCGAGTGTCCGACGCCGAGCGGGACGAGGTGGCCGAGCGGCTGTCGCGTCACTTCGCCGACGGGCGGTTGGACCAGGCCGAGTTCTCGGCCCGGCTCGAGCGGGCCACCGGCGCCACCACCCGCGCCGATCTGGCCGGCCTCTTCGACGACCTGCCCCGGCTGGCCGACGAGCCCTCCCCGCCCCGGACCCGCCGTCGTCGTCTCCTCCCCCTCCTGGTGGTCATGATCCTGGTGGTCATGGCCGCCGAGTCGGCCCTCTCCTGGTTCCATGTGCCGTGGCTGCTGCTGATCGTGGTGGGGCTGCTGATCTGGCACCGGCTGGGCCGACCCCGCCGCGACCACGCGTCGATCGGCTCCGGTCGGTAGCATCGGGGCCGCGCCCCTGCGGTTCGGACCGCCACCCGCACCCACCGGGCCGCCCCGCGCCCCGTCGTCGCCCGGTCGGATCGCGGGTGACACCGCCCGGCATCCCCGACACCATTCCCGCACCGGAGCCGTAACGCCGCCCGGACCCACCTCCACTGTGAAGGACGGACCACCATGACGATCACCGACCACCCTCCGGCCGGCCAGCCGGTCGCCCCCAACCCGCCGGCCGCCCGGTCCGTCGATCTGGTCAAGACCTACGGCACCGAGGACGCCGTGGTGCGCGCCCTCGATGGCGTGACCATCGAGTTCGAACAAGGCCGGTTCACCGCGGTCATGGGACCGTCGGGCTCGGGCAAGTCCACCCTGATGCACTGCATGGCCGGGCTGGACACCCCCACCTCCGGTCAGACCTTCGTCGGCGACCAGGAGATCGGCCTCCTCGACGACGCCGGCCTGACCCAGATGCGCCGCGACCGGATCGGCTTCGTCTTCCAGTCGTTCAACCTGGTGCCCACCCTCACCGCGGCGGAGAACATCACCCTGCCCGCCGATCTGGCCGGGGTGAAGGTCGACCGGGCCTGGTTCGACTACCTGGTGGCGCAGCTGGGTATCGGCGACCGCCTCACCCACCGACCCAATGAGATGTCCGGCGGCCAGCAGCAGCGGGCCGCCTGTGCCCGGGCCCTCATCAACCGACCCGACCTGATCTTCGCCGACGAACCCACCGGCAACCTCGACTCCAACGCCTCCAACGAGATGCTGTCCTTCCTGCGCCGCTCGGTGACCGAGTTCCACCAGTCGATCGTCATGGTCACCCACGACGCCCGGGGGGCGGCCTTCTCCGACCGGGTGATCTTCCTGGCCGACGGGAACGTGGTGGACGAGCTGGCGGCGCCCACGGTGGACTCGGTGTTGGAACGGATGAAGTTGCTGGGCAGCTGAGATGTGGAACGTCACCATCAAGGGCCTGTTGGCCCACAAGCTGCGCCTGGCCCTCACCGCCATCGCCATCGTGCTCGGCGTCACCTTCATCTCGGGCACCCTGGTGCTCACCGACACCCTGCACGCCACCTTCAACACGCTGTTCGGCCAGATCTACCAACACGTCGACTTCGAGATCCGGGGCAAGGCCGCCTTCACCGACAACTCCAACGGCGTTGGAGCCGTCCGTAAGCCCATCCCCGAGTCGATCCTGGCCGATGTGCGGCAGCTACCGGGTGTGGCCTACGCCGAGGGCACGGTCGGCGGCTACGCCCAGTTCGTGGCTCCGGACGGCAAGGCCGTGACCACCGGGGGGGCGCCCACCATCGGCCTCTCCTTCGACCCCAACTCCCAGCTCTCCTCGCTCCGGGTGTCGAGCGGGCACGGCCCCACCACCCCCGACCAGGTGGCCATGGACGCCGGCACCGCCACCAAGTACCACTTCCATGTGGGTGACCGGGTGCGGATCCTTCTCACCGGATCACCCCGGACCTTCACCATCTCGGGCATCGTGACGTTCGGGTCGGCCGACAACCTGGCCGGGGCCACGCTGGCCGCCTTCCAGCTCCCGACCGCACAGCAGATCCTCGGGGAACCGGGCCACTTCGACGCCGTCGACGTCTTGACCCAGCCCGGTGCCGACAAGGCCCAGGTCCAGCGGGCCATCGCCGGCGTCCTGCCCACCGGGGTCGAGGTGGTCACCGGGCAGACGGTGGCCAACGAGCAGTCCACCAGCATCAACCAGGCGCTCTCGTTCTTCTCCACGGCGTTGCTGGTGTTCGCCTTCATCTCCCTGTTCGTGGGGGGATTCACCATCTTCAACACCTTCTCCATCATCGTGGGCCAGCGCACCCGTGAACTGGCCCTCCTGCGGCTGGTGGGGGCCAGCCGGCGGCAGGTCTTCCGCTCGGTCCTGATCGAGGCGCTGGTCGTCGGACTGGCGGCCTCGCTGGTGGGGCTGGGTCTGGGTGTGCTGGCCGCCCTGGGACTGGAGGCCTTACTCAAAGGGTTCGGGATCACCCTGCCCACCGGACCGCTGGTCTTCGCCTCCCGCACGGTGATCGCCGCCCTGGTCGTAGGGGTGGGTGTCACCGTGGTGTCGGCCATCGGGCCGGCCCGCCGGGCCGTGCGCATCCCGCCGGTCGCCGCCCTGGCCGACTACCGCATCGACGCCGGCGAGTCGTCCCGTCGCCGGTTGGTGGTCGGCTCGGTGATCGCCGTGGTCGGCATCGCCGCGCTGGTGTTCGGGTTGACCAAGCCGGCCATTCAGCTGGTCGGCCTGGGGGCGGTGGCCATCTTCCTCGGCATCGGGATGCTGGCCCCGGTGGTGGCCCGGCCCATGTCCAGCACCATCGGCCGTCCCCTGGCCCGCCTGCTCGGCATGCCTGGCCGGTTGGGTCGGGAGAATTCGATGCGCAGCCCCCGCCGGACAGCACAGACCTCCTCGGCCCTGATGGTGGGGCTGGCCCTGGTGGCCACCATCGCGGTCTTCGGAGCCTCCTTGTCCAAGTCGGCGACCAGCAGCGTGGACAACGCGGTGAGCGCCGACTACATCATCACCAGCTCGGCCACCGGCGGGGCCGGCGGGTTCTCGGCCTCGGTGGCCACCGCCGCCGCCGCCGTCCCCGGCGTGTCAGCCACCTCCACCGTCTACAGCGGGGCGTTCGAGGTCAAGCGCTCCGTGGTCAGTCTCACCGCGGTCTCCACCGACCAGCTGCCCTCCACCGTCATCCTCAGGATGCAGTCCGGATCGGGACAACCGGCCCTGGCCGCCGGGGACCTGCTCATCGACACCACCACCGCCAACAGCCAACACCTGGCCGTGGGCTCGGTGGTCCCGGTGAAGTTCGCCCAGACCGGGAATTCCACCATGCGGGTGGGGGGGATCTTCAAGTCCAACGCCCTGCTCGGCAGCTACCTGGTGGGAGACGGCTTCTTCCTGAGCCACTTCAACCGCCCCCTGCCGGTGGCGGTGCTGCTGCACACCGGGGGCAGCACCGGGTCCACCACCAGTGCCGTCACGGCCGGGCTCTCCGCCTACCCCAACCTCAAGATCCAGACCAGGGCGGAGTTCCAGAAGTCCCAGCAGGCCCAGGTGAACCAACTGCTGGGCCTGGTCTACGCCCTGTTGGCGTTGGCCATCCTCATCGCTCTCATCGGCATCGTCAACACCTTGATGCTCTCGGTCTTCGAGCGGACCCACGAGATCGGGCTGTTGCGGGCGGTGGGGATGAAGCGTCGGCAGGTCCGGGCCATGATCCGCTCGGAGGCGGTGATCATCTCGCTGTTCGGGGCCATCATCGGCGTGCTGGTGGGGACGGCTCTCGGTGTGGCCTTCGCGGCATCACTCAAGCAGCAGGGCATCACCGACATCGTGATCCCGGCCGCCAGCCTGATCACGTTCCTGGTGCTCTCAGCCATCCTCGGCCTCGGCGCGGCCACCTGGCCGGCCCGACGGGCCGCCAAACTGGACGTCCTGGCGGCCATCGCCGCCGACTGACCAGCTGGATCCCCTTGGCCGGGACCCGAGGTCCGCCGGGACCCGAGGGGAGGGGAGGGAACTGGCGGGTCAGGCCGACTTCGGGAGCTGGTCCAACTCGGCCAGGCTGGCCCCGGCGTGCGAGGTGAGGGTGCCGGCCAGCTGGTCCAGGACGGCGTAGGCGGCCCGGACGTACCGGTCGTCGGACACCCAGAAGGGCAGGTGCCGAGGCGGACGGATCCCGATCTCCACCGAGCGGTCCGACCAACGGGTCATCTCCACCACGACACCGAGAGGGGTCCGGAGCCGGCCGAACCGGAGGGTGGCCGGCCGGGCCTCGTCGGGGAAGCCCACCCCGCCGGGGGTGCCGGCGACGGGAGCGGTGATGGACAGCTGCGCCTCGGGCACCTCGACCTCGAGGGGGAACCGGATGCCACGCCAGGCCTCGTCACTGCACTCGACGACCTTCGAGGCGTAGATGGTGGTGGGGATCGTCGTCTCGTCGTACATGGTGGTGGTTCCTTCGCTGCTGGTCCGACCCCGATGGGCCGATCGCCTTCCTCCTCAGTTTCTCCTGGTGGGAGAATATCTGTCAAACAGCTCAAACAGATCCAGTCGATCTTTATTCCCGATTAGTCCCAGGCAGCGGGACCGACCGGCCACGGCGTCCCCCAGGTGCCCCGTGTGGAAGAGTGCAGCAATGTCCCGGATCGTGATGGTGCACGGAGCTGGCAACGACCTCTGGGGACCGGCCTCGATCAAGGCCCGGTGGTATCCCGCCCTGGCCGACGGTCTGGCCTGGCACGGGGTGGCCATCGAGGAGTCGGACGTCACCGTGGCCTTCTACGGGGACCTCTTCCGGCCCGACCCCGAGGACGGCTACCAACCGAGGGTGGACAAGGCCGCCGCCGTCGCCACCGTGGAGGACCTGGTGCAACGCCTCGATCCCCACGTGGACCTGGCCGAGTTGACCAAGATGCTCACGGAGAGCCACATGGACCGGCTGCTGGCCCAGGCCGCCGCCTATCTGCGGGAGCCGTCGCTCCGTCGTGCGGCGCGGGCCCGCATGGAAGCGGCCGTCGGCGCCGACACCCGGATCGTGGTGGCCCACTCCCTCGGGACCATCGTCTCCTACGAGGCCCTTTGTGCCAACCCGACGTGGCCGGTCACCGACTACGTGACCATCGGTTGCCCGCTGGCCGGAGACATCATCCGGGATCGGCTCGACCCTTGTCCGACCGAGGGCGTGAGTCCCTGGCCCGGGTCGGTGGTGCGGTGGACCAACGTCGTGGACCCCGACGATCCGGCCGCCCGGACCACGCCCTGCGGTCGGTTCCGGGGGGACGTCACCGAGTTCCGGGTGGACAACGGACACCGGGTGCACGACCCCGAGCCGTACCTCAACAACCGCTGGACGGGGCAAGC
The DNA here is from genome assembly GCA_963833585.1 of uncultured Acidimicrobiaceae bacterium. Lineage (GTDB taxonomy): Bacteria > Actinomycetota > Acidimicrobiia > Acidimicrobiales > RAAP-2 > Bog-756. Next base: position 797,959 of record CAWHYF010000006.1, read on the forward strand.
GGTGGCCGCCGGGTTGGCCCGCGAGTGAGCCGGTCGGAGGCCCGCCCGGCATCGGCCGGTCGGCTTGCTACCATGGTCGGACCGCACCCCGACCCTTCCCGGTCGGAGGCGGGCGGACGACCGAAGGTGGTACCCCATGGCATCGACTGACACTGGAGCGAGCACGACCGTGGTTGTGCCCATCGCGCCGTGCTGCGCCACGTTGGGCACTTTCGGGGTCGGCGCCCTCCGACCCAACCTGCCGGGCTAGACGCCCGGTCGGCCCCGCCGACCGGTCCCGAGCCTCCGGCCCACCCGGCCGGTCCCCCGGCATCCCCGATGCCCGTACCGGGCCCGCATCATGCGCCTTCCCGGCCCCGGCCTGCGCCGTGGGCCGGAAACCCCCTCGTCACCAACCTCCTCGCTACAAGGAAGCCATCGTGGCTGAACTCTCCGAATTCCCCTCCGCATCCGCCAAGGACACCCTCGCCTTCTGCTGGGAACAGGTGGCCGGCAACCGACGCCAACTGGTCACGTCCTGGGTGGTGATGGTGCTGGCCGTCGTGGTGGCCGACATCGTCTGTCCGCTCATCTTCGCCGCCATCCTCGAACGGGTGGCGTCGCTGCCCGGCCATCCGGGCGCTGGCGAGTGGGCGGTCTTCGGGCCGCTGCTCCTGGCCTACGGGATCGCCGGACTGGTGGCCATGGCCGGATGGCGGGTCGCCGGTTGGCTGGAGTGGGGAGCCTGCGTCCGCTCCTTCGCCACCGGGATCAACAACGGCTATGCCCACCTGCTCCAGCTCAGCCACCGTTGGCACGCCGACCATCCGGCCGGCGAGGTCATCTCGTCCCTCGGCAACTTCTCCTGGGCCTTTGCCGAGATGGTGGACGTGGCCTCGTGGGGGTTGCTGCCCGTCGTCGTGGTGGTGCTCTCCGCCATCGGGGTGCTGGCCGTCGTGGCCTGGCCCGCGGCCCTGGCGCTGCTGGTCATGGTGGGCGGCTTCGTCTGGGTCATCGTCCGCCGTCTGCGTCTGGTGCGGGAGGCCTCCCAGGCCTTCGAGGACCACCACTCCCGGGCCACCGGTGTGGTCGCCGACACCGTGACCAACCTGATGGCGGTACGCGCCGCGGCCAACGAGCGCCACGAGCGCGACCGGGTGGAGACGATGATGCGCCGATCGGTCGGTGCCGACCTGCGGGCCCGGTCCATCTTCATGAAGACCCAACTGCAGCTGGAGACCTCCGTCGTGGTCGGCACCCTGCTGGCCCTGGTCGCCGGCACCACCATGGCCGTGCACCACTGGGCCTCGACGGCCGCGCTCTATCTGATCCTCTACTACTCGGCCCAGGTGGCCCTCAGCCTGCAGCAGTCGTTCGAACACCTCCGGTCGCTGGCCCGGTCGCTCGGACGGGCCGCCAAGTTCACCGCCATCGCCGGGGAGCCGGTCGAGGTCACCGACCGGACCGGCGCCGGGTGTCTCCGGGTGACCCGGGGGACCCTCCGGTTCCACCGGGTCGGCTTCGGCTACCGGCCCGGGGCGCCCCTCTTCTCGGACCTGACCCTCACCGTCCAGTCCGGGGAGCATGTGGCGCTGGTGGGGCCCTCGGGTTCGGGAAAGTCCACCCTGTCGAAACTGCTGCTCCGTCTCATGGACGTGGAGGAGGGTGGCATCACGATCGACGGCCACGACATCCGGGACGTGACGCTGGCCTCCTTGCGCCGGAACATCAGCTACGTGCCCCAGGACCCCCAGCTCCTGCACCGCAGCATCGCCGAGAACATCTGCTACGGCCTCGAGCCGCGGCTGGATGTCGACGGCCGGCGGCCGGGCGGGCCCATCGACTACGACCTGGTGCACCGGGTGGGCCAGGCGGCCCACGTCGAGGAGTTCGTCTACGCCCTCCCCGACGGGTACGACACCATGGTCGGTGAGCGCGGGCTCAAGCTCTCCGGCGGCCAGCGCCAGCGGGTGGCCATCGCCCAGGCCATGGCCAAGCGGGCCCCCATCCTGGTGCTGGACGAGGCCACCTCGGCGCTGGACTCGGAGTCGGAGCACCTGGTGCAAGAGGCGTTGTGGCGCCTGATGGAGGACTCCACGGCCCTGGTCATCGCCCACCGCCTCTCCACCATCGCCCACATGGACCGGATCGTGGTCTTCGACCGCGGCGCCATCGTCCAGGAGGGCACCCACCGTGCGCTGCTCGACGAGGGCGGCGACGGCATGTACGGACGGCTCTGGCACCACCAGTCCGGGGGGTTCCTGGTCGAGTGACCGGGGGGTTCCTGGTCGAGTAAGAGGACACCGGTGGGCACCGGCGCCCCAGACACCGGTCGGGGACCCACCCACGGTGAGGGCCCGCCCCCCACCGGCCGGTGGGGGATAGCGTGAGCGGCGTGAGGGACCAGACCGATCCCACGCCCGACGGGGCCGCCCGGCGCCGGATGGACCGCCGGACCCTGCTGGCCGGCGCCGCGGCCACCGGGCTCGCCGCGGTGGGGCTGAAGGCCGCGGTGGGGAGCGAGGCCTACGCCGCCGCCGCCACCGGTCTCGGGCCGGGTGGCTCGATCCTCCCGCCCGGTACCCTGCCCTACCCCCACCTGCCGGCCGGGACCGACACCCTTCCTCAGATCGAGCACATCGTGGTGATCATGATGGAGAACCACAGCTTCGATGACCACCTCGGGACGCTGGGCCGTGGCGACGGCCTGACCATGGGCCCCGACGGGCGGCCGGTCAACTACAACCCGGACCCCTCCGGAGGCTTCGTCCGCTCGTTCCACAACCCCAACACCTGCGGGGAGGCCGACTCGGGCATCGGTCAGAGCTGGAACAAGTCCCACATCAGCTGGGCCAACGGGACCAACCTGGGCTTCGTCGAGGCCTCCGGAGGGGCGTCGATGGGCTACTGGAACGGGAATGACCTGCCCTTCTACCACTCCATGGCTCGGACCTTCCCCATCGGGGACCGCTACTTCTGCTCGGTGATGGCCCAGACCTATCCCAATCGGCGGTTCCTCATCGCCGGCACCGCCCTCGGGAACATCAGCACCGACGGTTCGGGCATCTCGTCGGTCGACGCCCCCAACGGGACCATCTTCGACCGTCTCAACCAGTACGGGATCTCCTGGAAGGACTACTACGTCGACCTCCCCACCTGTGCCCTGTTCGAGCCGGTGTTCCTGGACAACCCGGACAAGGTCGTCCACGTCCCCCAATTCTTCGTCGACGCCGCCTCGGGCAACCTCCCCGCCTTCAGCCTGGTCGACCCGTACGTCAACTACTCCGAGGAGGACGGGGACATCACCGTGGGCGAGGCCTATGCCGCCCTGGTGGTGAACGCCGTCCTGCAGGGACCGGCCTGGGACACGACCGCGCTGGTCTGGGTCTACGACGAACACGGAGGGTGGTATGACCACGTGCCCCCCAAACGGGCCGTGAAGCCGGACAACGTGCCCCCCGACCTCCTGGCGGGCGACCTGCCCGGGGCCTACAACTTCACCGGGTTCCGGGTGCCGTGCTGTGTGGTCTCCCCCTGGGCCAAGAAGGAGTACGTCTCCCACCAGACCTTCGACCACACCTCGATCCTCAAGTTGGTCGAGACCAAGTGGAACCTGCCGGCCCTGACCTTCCGGGACGCCAACGCCCAGAACATGCTGGACTTCTTCGACTTCACCGCCCGGCGCCCGCCCTTCGCCCAACCCCCGGCCCTGAAGGCCCCGAAAAACCCGTTCTCCAGTCCGGCCGCGCTGCCCCCGTCCTCCTTGTCGGCCCAGGACCTGGCGCTGTTCCACCCCATCTGCACCGATCTGCCGCCCGGGTCGCTGCCGCCCCGTCACTCCACCATCCCGTCACCACCACCCGGGGCCGACGCCCTGATCGCCGCCCAGCAGCGGAGGATCGGCCGGGCCATCCGGGCCCAGGACGCCGCGTTGTCCGCATCACCTCCCGTCCCGTCCCCGTCCGCCACGGGCCGGACCGCCCGGAGGGGCCGACCGACCCGCCACTGACCAGAACCCTCCGGACGAGGGTTGACGACTACTACGTGACACGTAGTAGTCTCGGAGCATGAAACGGAATCCGTCCTCGCCCGGCGGCCACGGGCGACCCAACGAGCCGGCCGTCCTCATCCTCACCGGCCTGGCCTCGGGTCCCAAGCACGGCTACGCCTTGAGCCGGGACATCGAGGAGTTCGCCGGCGTCCGCCTGGGTCCGGGCACTCTCTACGGGGCCATCACCCGGCTCGAGGAGCGGGGCCTGATCGAGCCGGTGGGCGAGCACCAACGACGCCGCCCCTACCGGATCACCGCCTCCGGGCAGACCGCCCTGACCGAGGCGGTGCGGGACATGGCGGCGCTGGCCGATGTGGGCGCCACCCGACTGGGGATCACCGACCCGTCGGGTCGTCCCCCCGCACTGGGGGCCCTCCGACCCGGGTGGACCGCATGAGCGCGCCCTGCCGATTCGGGTCGCTGCTCCGGTGGTATCCCCCCGCGTGGCGCGCCCGGTACGGCGACGAGCTCGCCGCGCTGCTGGAGGACACCTACGGCGACGGACGGCTGCCGGTCGGAGTCCGGTTCTCGCTGATCCGGGGCGGTTCCCTCGAACGACTGCGCGGGTCGCCGCTGGCGGCGCGAGGTGGATCGACGGAGCGCGTCCGGTCCGGCGCCCTGCTGGTGCTCTGCGCCTGGGCGGTGGTCGTGGTGGCCGGAGCGGGATTCGCCAAGGCCACCGAGCACTGGGACGCGCTGACCCCGGCGGCCGACCGACGGGTTCCTGCCGCCGGTTACAACGCCGTACAGGGGGCGGCGCTGGTCGGTCTGGCGGCGGTGGTCACCGGGGCGGCCCTCTGCCTCCCCTCCCTGACCCGGTTCCTCCGGGACGGCGGATGGCCCCGGGTCCGCCGCGCCGTGACGGGTGCCGCGGTGGTCACGGCGGTCACCCTGGTCGCCGGACTGGCCCTGGTGGCGTGGGCCCATCGTCTGGACCCCGCCCAACGCAACGGCGGGTCGGGGCCCTACGGCGTGGCCGCGGTGGGCGGCGCCATCCTGATGGTGGCCACCATCGCCGCCTGGGTCCGGGCTGTGGTGCTGGTCGTGGCTGACCTCGACCTTCCCGGCCGTGTCGTCCGGGCCTGCGGGGCACTGGCCCTGGGGGTCACCGTCGCCACCGCCGTGGTGCTGGCGGGCACCGTCACCTGGTGGTCCTCGCTGGCGCTGGATGCCCCGCGGTTCCTCACCGGGTGGACGGTGGGACCGGCCGGCACGTCAGTGTCGGTTCCCCTGCTGGCCGCCGGGGTGCTGATGGCAGCCGGCCTGGTGGTGGCGGTCTGGGGCTCGTGGCGGGTGGGGCACCATCTGGCCCGGGTGTCCGACTGAGCCGCCGCCCTCCGGCCGCACCTGCGGGCCACCGCCCCGGCCCGGCACGGGCGGTCAGTCGGTGGGCAGGTGCTGGATGACGTCGGGCGGAAGGTGGTCGTAGACGTCCGGCGGCAGGGTGTCCTGCACCGCGTCGACCAAGCGCTTGGAGCGCGACCGCAAGGAGAGCATCTCCGTGTACTGCTGGTCGTCACCCTTCATGCCCGAGATCAGCGGCGACTGGGCCACGAAGGCGGCGCCGGCGAACATGATGAGGAGGGACAGGGCCTCGAGGGGCCCGTAGGCGCCGGCGGTCCGGAGGTTGTCCCCGAACAACCCGATCCCGATGGCCATGCTGGCCAACGGATCCACCAGGACCAACGCCGTCTGCGAGGCCGCGATGGGGCCGGCGTGGAAGGCGTTCTGGGCCAGGAAGAGGGAGGCCACCCCGCACACGGCCAAGGCGTAGGTCTCCCAGTGGCTGAACATGTGGATCCAGTCGCCGGCGACGTAGTCACCCACCTTCTTCACCAGGGCGGCGGTGAAGGCGAAGCCGATGGCTCCGGCGGCACCGAACATCGCCGCCCGCCACCACCGGGGGCCACGCAGGGCCAGGGCCACCGTCAGCACCACCGCACCTCCGCAGATCGAGCCGGCCACCAGCCATCCCAGGTTCGACGGGCTCTCGTTTCCCCCGCCGGGCTGGGCGAAGACGAGGAATCCGGCCAGGCCGCCGGCGGCGGCCACACAACCGAGCCACTCGCGGAATCCGATGCGGAACCGGAACCAGGTGGCCAGGAGGAGGATGAGAAAGAGCAGCTCGGTGGTCAAGATGGGCTGGACCACGCTGAGGTTCCCCAGATGGAGGGCGACGGCCTGCATCAGGAAGGAGGCCACCATGAAGGCGAACCCGAGCAGCCACACGCCGCGCTTCATGGCGTGGGTCAACAGGCTCAGCTTGAGAGTGGCGTCGGAGGGGGCGTCCTCCACCCCCATCCGCTGGAGCAGGCTGGTCATGGCGTTGGAGAAGGCTGCGGTCAGGGCCAGAAAGTAGACCATCGGGACCGGACCGCCTACGAGACGCTCGCGTCGGGGGCGCGAGGAGGGGTCAACTGCTCCATGAACTCGAGCCGGATGCCGCCCGGGGCCCGGACGAAGGCGATGCGACGGGTGCCGAAGGCCCCCTCCACCACCGACGGCCCCCAGATGACGTCGTGCCCGACCAGCTCGGCGTCGAGGTCGTCACTGAACAGGGCGGGGTGAAGGAAGCCCTCGGACGGAAGGTCCACGACGTCCTCGTAGATGGCCCGGGTGAACAAGGTGATCATGACCGGTCCGAGGAACGCGTCGGCACGCTCGCCGTCCCCCCACACCATCCGGTCCCGGACCTCCGCCCCGGCCTCTTCGTAGAAGCGGCAGGCTTCGTCGAGGTCCGCAACCTTGACCGCCAGATTGGCCAGGCCGGTAACGGACACGGCTCCTCCTAACTGCCCCCTCACCCCCCGATTCTAACGATCCTCACAGGTGACCCGGCCCGGACCGGTCCGCCCCACTCCGCGCCAGGTCAGGTGCACGTCGCCGGGGAGGGCCGGCGCGCCCCGTTGCCCGGGGCGGCGGTAGGAAAGTACTCTCCCCGGACATCCAGGCAACCGGATCGATCGGGGAGCGACTGTGCGGGTGGTGATGCCGTTGCCGGACGTGGACTTCGACACCACGGAGGTGTCGGTGCCCTGGCGCCTCCTCACCGACGCCGGCCACACCGTGACCTTCGCCACCGAGCACGGTGGCGAACCTCCGGCTTGCGATCCCCGCCTTCTCTCCGGGGTGGTCCTCGGCCGGCTCGGCGCCGAGGCCGAGGCCGTCGGGTACTACCGGGAGCTGGTCGCCGCCCCGGAGTTCACCCATCCGGCCAGCTGGCCCTCGCTCGACGTGGAGCGGTTCGACGGGCTGATCCTGGCCGGGGGCCACGCCCCGGGCATGCGCCAGTACCTCGGTTCCCACCTGCTCCAGCGGAAGGTGGCGGCGTTCTGGTCCCTCGGTCGGCCGGTGGGTGCCATCTGCCACGGCGTGGTGCTGTTGGCCCGGACCACCGACCTGTCCACCGGCCACAGCGTGCTGGCCGACCGGCGGACCACCTGCCTCCCCAAGTACATGGAGCGGAGCGCCTACCTGGCCACCGCCTGGCGGTTGGGCCGCTACTACCGGACCTACCCCGCCTACGTCGAGGACGAGGTGCGCAACAACCTGGTTCAACCAGATCAGTTCGAGCGGGGCCCCCGCACCCTCCGACGAGGTACCGCCACCGACGACAGCCCCGCCTTCGTGGTCGAGGACGGCACCTATCTGTCGGCCCGCTGGCCGGGCGACGCCTACCTGTTCGCCCGCCGGTTCGAAGCCCTGCTCACCGGACCGCGGCCCCGCTGACCGGCTCGGGCCACGCTGACCGGCTCGGGGCCGTCCCGACCGGATCGGGGTCCCGTCACGCCTTCACGGTCGGCGGCCACCCCACCCGTCCGATCTCCGCTCGAACAGCTCGACGAACCGCTCTTCGGCCATCGAGGAACGTTCGAGGAAGAGACCCTCGTTGGCGTCGAGCCAGACGGCAAGGTCGGCCGCGTCGTCGAAGTACACCTCGGTGTCGCGGTCCATCACGTAGACCACGGCACCACGGCCGTCCACCGTGACCGACAGCTCGATCTCGGGCCCCGACAGGAGACACCACTGTGCCGGCATCCCGGGCGAGGACGAGGGCTGGAGGCTCCAATGCGGACGGCCCCGGAGGATGCCTTCCACGTCACGGGCCAGACCCTTCGGACCGGATGCCACATGCCCTCCCCGGGTTGGGACGCCGCCACCGACCACCGTAGGCGGGATCTCCCGATGTCACGACCAACCGGGCGGCCGGCCGTTCAGGGGCCGGCGCCGGGACCGCCCTCGGCCGTGGAGCCGAACGCCTCGACCAGCAGCTCGACCACCTGGTCGACCGACACCGAGGACAGCTCGCCGAACCATTGCAGGGACCGACCGAGGACCACGCCGATCAGGGCCGATATCGCCAGTTCGGCCCGCAACCGGGCCCGGTCCACCCGGTGGTCCTCCAGGGTGGCGGCCAGCGGGTCGACCAGACGGCTGACCAGTCGGGCCCGCGCCGCCTCCCCGATGGCCTCGGAGGTGTCCGACCGGACCAGAGCCTGCAGGATCGGGCCGGGGCCGTGCCGGTCGACCCGGGCCACCAGGGACTCGGCCATCTCCCCGAGTCCCTGGTAGGCGGCCAGCGGCTGGTTCCCCATCCGTTCGGCCGCCACCGCCGCGATGTAAAGATCGGCCTTGCTCCCGAAGTACCGGGCGATGAGGGCGGCGTCGACGCCGGCCCGCTCACCGATCTCCCGGACGGTGGTGCGCTCGAAACCCAGCTGGCCGAACAACTCCTGGGCCGACTCGAGCAGGGCCCGGCGGCTGGCCGCGGCGTTCCGGGACCGGTGCGGTCCGGCGGTCCCGGCCCCGCTCGACCCGGGCCCGGAGCTCACGGCGAGGGCACCCCCCCGGCCAGGGGCAGCTGCTCCTCGGCCAGCATCAGGCCGGCACCGGCCAGCTCGGTCTCCTCCGCCAGGACCAGGTCCTCGCCCCGGCGGTCGTCCCCGGTCTCGATGGCGGGCCCAGCTGCCGGCGCACCGGGCAGCACGTAGCTGATGACCGCGGTGGTCACACAGAGACCGGTCGCCACCAGCAGGGCGGTCTGGAAACCCCCCACCGTCGGGAAGGTGTGTCCCGGGTGGGTGAACGACGACAGGACCGCGGCGCCGAGTGCGCTCCCCACCGAGAGACCGACGTTGCGCAAGACCTGGTAGAAGCCGGTGGCACTCCCCGTCTCCCGGCGCGGGACGGCCCGGACGATGAACCCGGGCATGGCGGCGAAGGTGAGTCCGACCCCGAGCCCGGCGAACCCGGATGCGGCGAACGCCTGCCAGAGGGCGCCGTGCTGCAGGGCGAAGAACAGCGTGGAGAGGGCGAAGATCGAGGCCCCGAGCGGGATCATCGACCGGGTTCCGAACTTCCGCTCGTAGAGGCCGAGGAACCGGCTGGCGGCGAAGGTGCCCACCGACAGGGGTAGGAAGACCAGACTGGACACGATCACCGACGCCCCGAAGCCGAAGCCGTCGACCGCGGGGATCTGGACGAACTCCAACATGATCGGGATGAACAGGTACATGGCCACGCACATGAGGAACCCGGAGAGGTCCGCGGTGAGCACCGACCGGTTGCGGATCTGGCGCAGGTCGACCAGGGGGTCCTCGAACCGCAGTTCACGCCGGATCCACGCCACCAGGGCGACGACGCTGACGGCGACGACGACCAGGAAGGTGGCCGAGCTCCAGCCCCACCGACCTCCTTCGCTCAACGCCACCAGGAGACCGGTCAGCGCCAGGCTCAGACTGATGGCGCCGACGGTGTCGAACCGCCGGGTGGGCGCCTCCGAGCGGGCCGGAAGGATCAGTGCCGCGGCGACCAGGGCCAGGCCCACCGTGATGGCCCCGAACCAGAAGGCGGCGTGGAAGTCGAACACCTCGGCGATGAGCCCGGTCAGGGGGTAGCCCAGACCCGCTCCCACCGCCGCGGTGATGGAGAGGGTGGCGATGGCCCGGCCGGCCTTCTCGAAGGAGAGGTGGCGCCGGGCGATGGCCATGGTCACCGGCAGCAGGCCCAGACCGAACCCCTGCAGGGCCCGGCCCGCCACCACCACGATGAACTGATCGGACACCGCGGCCAACACGCAGCCGACCAGCACCACGCCGAGGGCCACCAGGATGACCTCCCGCTGCCTCGGGCCGTCGGACAGTCGGCCCATGATCGGGGTGGCCAGGGCGCCGGTGAGCAGCGCCGCGGTGAGGAGCCACTGGGCGGTCCCGAGACTGACCTGGTCCGCCTGGGCGATGGTCGGGATGAGGGGTGCCCCGAGGCTGCTCACGATGGCCACCAGGCCGGCCACCAGCACCAGGGTCGGCACCAGGGCCCGCGACGGGCCCCGGTCGTCTGTGTCATCGGAAGATGTCATCGCTCAATGACATCTTACCCCCCGCCCGTGCCCGACGCCACCGACCTTCCTCCCGTCGCCCTCAGGGCTCGGCGTAGACCGTCTTGGTCTGGACCATCTCCTCGATCCCGTCCCGGCCCCCCTCACGACCGAAGCCGCTCTGCTTGGTGCCCCCGAACGGGGCGGCCGGCGAGATGCGACCCGACCCGTTGACCAGCACCGTGCCGGCCTCCAGCCCTCGGACGAACCGCTCGATCCGGCCAGGATCCGAGGTGTGCAGGTAGGCGGCCAGACCGAACGGGCTGTCGTTGGCCAGGGCCAGGACCTCGTCCTCGGAGGAGAACCGAAGGAGGGACTGGACCGGCCCGAACACCTCGTTGCGGGCCAGGTCGCTCCCGTGGTCGACGTCGCCGAAGACGGTGGGGGCCACGAACCAGCCGGGCGCCAGCTCCCCGCCGAGCCGGACACCTCCGGACAGCAGCGTGGCGCCGTCGGACCGGGCCCCTTCGATCACCCGGAGGATGCGCTCCATGGCCGGCTCGGTGACCACCGGGCCCATCGAGGTGTCGGGGTCCAACGGGTCCCCCACCTGCAGGCCCCCGATCGCCTCGGTCACCTTGCCGGTGAACGACGCATAGATCTCCTCGTGGACATAGACGCGGGTGGGGAGGGCACAGCCCTGGCCGGACAGCAGGGCCGTCCCCACCCTGGCCGCCACCAGGGCGGCCCGGTCCAGGTCGGCGTCGGGGAAGACGATGAGGGGGGATTTGCCCCCCAACTCCAGGGCCAGCGGGGTGAGGTGGGCCGCCGCCGTGGCCATCAGGGCCCGGGCCGTGGCCGAGCCGCCGGTGAAGCTGATCTTGTCCACTCCCGGATGGCCGGCCAACGCCTGGCCGGTGGCGGCTCCGCCCACCACCACATTGAGCACCCCCGGCGGCAGCCCCGCCTCGGCGGCCAGTTCGGCGAAGCGCACCATCCCGAACGGCGCCAGCTCCGGCGGCTTGGCCACCACGGCGTTGCCGGCGGCCAGCGCCGGAGCGGCCTTCTGTCCCATGCCCATCATCGAGCCGTTCCACGGCGGGACCACCGCCACCACGCCATAGGGCTCCAACCGGACCGAGGCCGACACCCGTCCCCCCATGAGGCTCTCGCCGGCGAGCTTGTCGCACCACCCGGCGTAGTACCGGACCCAGGCCGCGGTGTACGGGCCCGGGTGCATCACACTGACCGGGGTGCCGTTGTCCAGCGCCGCCAACTCTGCGGCTTCGGTGGCATGGCGCTCCAGGAGGTCGGCCAAGGCGAAGAGCACGCCGGCACGCCGGCCCGGGGACAGGGCGGCCCAGGCCGGCTGGGCCCGGCGGGCGGCAGCGACCGCGTCGTCGACGTCCATCGGACCGGCCAGCCCCACCTCGGCCTGCACCTGACCGGTGGCCGCGTACCGGTGCTGATGGCAGCCCGAGGCGCCACTGGGTCGCCACTCGTCCCCGATGCGATGGCCCAGGCCGGCCAGCCGTCGCACGGTGGCCGAGGTCTCGGTGGTCCTCACGGCACCACGTACCCACCGTCCACCGGCAAGGCGGCGCCGAGTACGAACGAGGCGGCCGGCGAGCAGAGCCACAGCGCGGCCTCCGCCACCTCGGAGGCCTCCCCGATGCGTCCGATGGGGTGCAGGGCCTTGAGGTGGGCGTCGATGGACGGGTCCCGGGCGATGGCCCGGTCCACCATCGGGGTACGCGCCGTCCCGGGGCAGATGGCGTTCACCCGGATACCCTGGGCCCCGTAGTCCAGCGCGGCCACCTTGGTGAGTCCGATCACCCCGTGCTTGGAGGCCGTATAGGCCGCCTGATGGGGATAGGCCACCAGACCCACCCCCGAGGCGGTGTTGACGATCGCCCCACCACCCCGGGCCAGCATCGCCGGGATCTCCTCTTTCATGCAGCGGTAGACGCCGGTCAGCATGACGGCGATGGTCCGGTCCCACCCGTCGTCGGGGTAGTCGGCCAGGGGGGCCAGGGGGGCGGCGATCCCGGCGTTGTTGTGGGCGCAGTCGAGTCCGCCGAAGGTGTCCACGGCGTGGCCGACCATGGCGGCCACCTCCGCTCGGGAGGAGACGTCGGCGCGAACGAAGGAGGCCTGCCCGCCGGCCGCCTCGACCAACGTCACCGTCTCGTGTCCACCCTCCGGGTCGATGTCGGCCACCACCACGCTCGCACCCTCCCGGGCGAACACCAGGGCCGAGGCCCGGCCGATCCCCATGGCCCCGCCGGTGATCAGCGCCACCTTCCCCTCCAGGGCTCCCATGGGGTTGCACAGTACCGTTTGGGGGGCCGCCACCCCGAGAGTCCAACTACGTTCTGGGGATGGGCCGATTGGACGGGAGGGTGGCGCTGGTCTCCGGGGCGGCGAGCGGTATCGGTCGAGCGGTGGGCGAGCGCTTGGCCGCCGAGGGGGCCGTGGTCACCGGATGCGATCTCATCGACGCGCCGGATGGCATCGTGTGCGACGTCCGCGACCCCGGTGCCTGCGCCGCCACCGTGGCCACCGTGCTGGAACGCCACCACCGACTGGACATCCTGGCCAATGTGGCCGGCATCGGTGTCTCCGCGGTGATCGGGACCATGGACCCCGACGACTGGCGGAACGTGATCGAGGTCAACCTCACCGGTACCTTCCTCCTCTCGCAGAGCGCGTTGCCGGCGCTGCTGGAGACGCGGGGCACCATCGTCAACATGGGTTCGGTCGCCGGGATGCGGGCCACCCCCTACAACGCCGCCTACTGCGCATCCAAGGGCGGGGTGATCATGCTGACCAAGTCCATGGCCCTGGAGCTGGCCCGGGACGGGGTCCGGGTCAACGCGGTCTGCCCGGCCTCGGTGGACACCCCCTTCCTCCGGAACTTCCAGCTCCCGGAGGGGGCGGACCTGGCCCTCCTCGGTCGGGCCTCGTCCCCGATGGGACGGCTGATCCGGCCCGAGGAGGTGGCCGGGGCCGTGGCCTACCTGGCCTCCGACGACGCCGCCACCATCAGCGGCACCACCCTGGTCATCGACGGGGCCGCCACCGCCTGACCGGGGACGGGGCGGCCCACCACCCCGGGACGGCCGGCATCCGGTACGGTCTCGGACGGTCACTCGGACCAGGGGAGGCGCGGATGCCACGGGCCGTCGGAATCGGGTTGGTCGGATGCGGGTCGATCGGTCAGATCCACGCCGACGGGCTGGCCAAGCTGGTCGAGGACGGGGAGATCCGGGCGGTGATGGCCGCCGACCCGTCCGAGGGTGCCCGTCGGGCCGCCCACCGCAATTGCCCCTTCGAGCACCTGAGCGCCGACCCCTCGGCGGTCGCGGACCACCCTGAGGTGGAAGCGGTACTGGTCACCGGCCCGACGGCCACCCACGCCGCCACGGTGACCCAGGCCACCGCGGCGGGCAAGGCGGTGATGTGCGAGAAACCGCTGGCCCCCTCGTTCGCCACGGTGGAGCGGCTGGTGGAGGAGGTGGTGGCCTCCGGGGTGGTGGCCCAGGTCGGCTTCCACTCCCGCTTCAACCCCCTCGTGCTCCACCTCCACCAACTGGTGGCCTCTGGTGAGCTCGGCGCGCCCCTCGGCTACATGCTCCGCGAGGATCAGTTCTGGCCGACCGGCGCCGTCGTGGCCGGGCACTCCTCCTGGCGCTCCGACCCGGCCCAGTCGGGAGGTGGTGCCCTGCTCGAACACACCATCCACGGGTGCGACCTGCTGATCATGCTGTTCGGTCCGGCCGCAGTGGTGTCCGCCCGCACCCGTTCCCTCTTCGGCTTCGGGGTCGAGGACATGGCCACCGCCCAGGTCGAGCACGGGCGGGGTGTGATCGGGACCATCGCCACCGTGTTCAACGGGGTGGAGGGCCGGGAGGAGCGGCGTCTCGAGGTCTTCTTCGAACGGGGCACGGTGGAGGTCACCGGGGACTTCATCGTCGGCGCGGTCGAGGACTCGATGACCATTCACCGGCCGGGGGCCGACTCCGAGCGGGTCGACCTCGACGCGCTGCGGCGGGAGCGGTTCGACGCCGACGGCGTGGGGCGCCGGGACTTCATCTTCTACCAGTACCTGGCCGACCGTTCGTTCGTCCGTGCCGTCCGGGACGGGCGAGCCGCACGTCCCGGCTTTCCCGACGCGCTGTCCGCGCACGCCCTGGTCGAAGCGGCCTACCGGTCGGCGGCCGACGGCGGAGCCCCGGCGGCCGTCCCGGTCCGGACCACCGGCTCCTGACCGCGCCCCGGAGTCGATCGGGTGGGGGTCAACCCACCACGTCGGCCAGGGTCACCGTCTCGGTGTCCCGGCCCGAGCGGAGCACCCGGCCGGGGAGCTCGCCGGTCATCGCCCCGTCCCGGACCACTTCGCGTCCGGCCACGAACACCCGGTGCACGCCGGTGGATCCGGCGTGGAGACGCTCGCCGCCGCCGGGCAGGTCATGGAGCAGGGTGACCGGCAGGGTGGCGACCCGGTCCGGGTCGAACACCACCAGGTCGGCGTGGAAGCCCTCGGCGATCCGGCCCCGGCCCGTGAGCCCGTAGAAGCGGGCCGGGCGGTCGGACATCATCGCCACCGCCTCCTCCATCGACAGCAGGCCGCGATCCCGCACCACCTCACCGAGGACGACGGTCGGGTAGTTGGCGTGGCACATCAGGTCCAGGTGGGCGCCGGCGTCGGAGCCTCCGAGCATGACCCGCCGGTCCCTCCAGATTTCCGTGCGGGCCGCCCACCCCTCGTCGGTCCGGCCCAGCGAGGGGGTGAGGGAGGGCAGGACGGCGAACAGGGTCAGGCCCTCGGCCAGGACCACGTCGATCAGCGCGTCGACGACGTCAGTGCCCCGGGCTTCGGCGATCTCCCCCACCGAGTGGCCCACCCAGTCCGAGTCGGGGTCGGACACCTCCATCAGGGCGAAGTCGGACAGCACGCCCATCGAGCGCCGGGCCGCCTTCTCGGCACCGGCCCGCAGTCGGGAGCGGATCTCCGGGTCGGCGATGGCCGCCCGGCGGGCACCGTTCTCCAGCTGGGTCACGTCGCGCCAGCCGGGTAGTCCGGGCAGCAGGGTCGAGGCCCGCATCCGCATCATGTCGGGAAGGGTCAGGGCCACCACATGGGCGCCGGCCGCCGCGGCCAGATCGGAGGCCGACAGCTGCTGCTCGTAGATCTCCTCGGAGGCCAGACTGCCGAGCAGGTTCCAGTTGAGCGGACGGTCGGCGGCCAGAGACATGTCCGCCATCAGCTGCATGCGCTCCTCGGGAATGGGCCCGACGGTCGGGATGAACTCGAGGGTGGTTCCGGGATGGTCCCGGAGCACCCCGGCGAGGGCCACGAACTCACCCGCCGCCGCCGAGCTGGAGGGCACCGGTCGTCCCTCACCGTCCAGGTGACCCTCGCCCAAGGACGAGGAGAAGCCGAGCGCCCCGCCGGCCAGTGACTCCGACACCAGACGGGCCATGGCCGCCACCTGCTCCGCCGAGGCCTCGGTCCGGGTGGCGTCGTCCCCCAGAACCACCCGGCGCACGGTGGAGTGCCCGACCAGGAACCCGGCATTGACGGCCAGGCCGGTGTCGACCCGGTCCAGGTACTCGGCGAAGGTGTGCCAGTCCCAGGGGCCGGCGCCCTCCATCGCCTCGAGCGGGATGCCCTCGACCACCGCCATCATCCGCCGGATGTAGACGTCGTCACCGGGCCCCAGGGGCGCCACCGAGAAGCCGCAGTTGCCCCCCAGCACGGTCGTCACCCCGTGGAGCACGGAGGGGCTGGCGGTGGGGTCCCACAACAGTTGGGCGTCGTAGTGGGTGTGCAGGTCGATGAAGCCCGGGCACACCACCAGGCCGGTTGCGTCGACCACCTGCTCGGCGGCCTCGGTGGTCGTCCCGACCACCACGATGTGCCCGTCACGGATCCCCACGTCGGCCGGGAGGGCCGGGGCGCCGGTGCCGTCCACGACGCTCCCCCCGGTGAGCAGCAGGTCGAGCACCTCAGTCTCCGGCCAGGAGCTCGTCGACCGCCGACTCCACCACCGTCCCCTTGAAGAAGGAGGGGTTGGTGCCGGTATAGAAACGGGCGGGATTGACGAAGGCGAATTTGCTGAAGGCGGCCTCGTCGATCCAACCGTGCTCGACCATCTCCCAGGCCTCCCCCAGCACCTCGGTGACGTCGGGCACGTCCCAGTGGGCGATGTCCGAACCCAGCATGGCCCGGAGCTCGGCCCGGAAGGGCAGCACCTGGGTGTTGAAGGCCATCGAGGTGAGCGGGTCGTCGGCCTCACAACCGAAGTAGAAGCGGTCGGCGAACAGCGTCTTGATGTCGGCAGCCTCGGTGATCCCGCACGCCGACCACTCGTCCAGCGTGTCCTGGTCCTCGGGCGGCCGGCGGGTCGGGTCGCGTTCCAGTCGGGGCGCACCGGAGCCGTAACGGCTGATCATCTCGACCATCACGTCCCGGTCGATCAGGCCCGGGTCGAGGGTGGCGCGCAGCGCCCTCAGGTTCCGCTTCTCCCAGTGGCCGACGATGTCCGTGAACAGGGCGGCGGCCCACGTCACCCCCCCTTCCAGGAACACGAAGTTCATCGCCGGGAACCGCCGGGTCACTCCTCCGAGGAAGAGCGACTTGGCCAACGACTGCTGGCCCTCGGCCAGCATGGACAGATGGTTGAACACGTAGCTGGACGGTGAGCGGTACGGGGTCATGCCGATGAACCCGGAGTGGAAGGCGATGGAGACCCCGAGCTCCTGGGCCCGGGCCCACACCGGGTCGTAGTCGTACGCCGAGTCCATCCCGAACTGGTCCAGCCAGAAGGCATAGCGGGAAACCTCGGCGTCCTGGCCGGCCAGGGCCTCGAAGGGCCGCTGGACGTACCCGGCACAGAGCACGGCCTTGAACCCGAGCACGGTGACGGCGTAGTCCAACTCGGCCACCGCCTCCTCCGGGGTGTGCATGGGGATGGCGGCCACCGGACACAGCCGGTCGGCCAGGGGGGCGAAGGTCTCGGCGTTGGCCCGGTTGAGGGCCCGGCACGCCCCGACCCGGTACCGCCGCTCGTCGGTGTGGAGGAAGACCAGCCCCAGGCTGGGGTAGACCACCCCGAAGTCGATGCCGATGTCGTCGAGGCGCTCGTAGAGGAGCCCGGGGAAGAGGGCCGTGGCCAGGTCGATGGTCCGAACGGCCGGAGCGCTCCACCACGGTCCCCGTGGGGTACGGGTGGCCCGACGCTCGGCCGGAGTCTGCTCGTGCCAGCTCCGGTCGGTCCCCCCGTAGGGCGGCACCAGCCGACGGAACGAGGGGTGGTCCAGGGAGAGCCCCTCCTGCTCGAGGTACGGGGCCAGGGTGGGGAGATGCTCGGCCATGTGGCCGTCGATGTCGATGACCGGGTGCCCGAGGCGCCGGCGGATCTCCGAGGATGAGCCCATCGCGGTCTAATATACGCTCATTACACGCCCCGGGGAGCAGTGAGACGGCATGCCCTACGACTTGGTGATCCGCAACGGCACGGTGGTGGACGGCTCCGGACTGGGTTCGTTCCGGGCCGACGTCGGGATCGTGGGTGACCGCATCGCCGTCGTCGGGCCGGTGCGGGAGGTGGGGACCCGCGAGCTCGACGCGGAGGGCCGGGTGGTCACGCCGGGCTTCATCGACGGACACACCCACCTCGACGCCCAGGTGTTCTGGGACGCCACCGGGTCCAGTTCCTGTTGGCACGGGGTGACCTCGGCGGTCATGGGGAACTGCGGCTTCACCCTGGCCCCGGTCCGGGCCGCGGCGCGGGCCCTGGTGGTGCGCAACCTGGAGCGTGCCGAGGACATCGACCCGGCCGCCCTCGCCGCCGGCATCGACTGGAGCTTCGAGAGCTTCTCCGAATACCTGGACGCCGTCGACCGGCTGGACAAGGGAATCAACTTCGCCGCTCAGGTCGGACACTCCGCCCTCCGCACCTGGGCCATGGGCGAGCGGGCCTTCGAGGCCGAGGCCACCGACCAGGACCTCGCGGCCATGAAGGGCCAGCTGGCGGAGTCCCTCCGGGCCGGGGCCATCGGCTTCTCCACCTCGCGCACCCAGCACCACGAGACCTCCGACGGCCGGCCGGTGGCCTCCCGCCTGGCCAGTTGGACCGAGGTGGCCGAGCTGGTCGGCGTGCTGGCCGACCACGGCACCGGCATCTTCGAGACCGCCGACGGCGGCATGTCCGCCGCCGACCCCGAGGACCGGGCCCGCGGACTCGAGCGGGTGCGGGTGCTGGCCGCCGAGACCCAGGTGCCGGTGACGTTCGGCCTGGTGGCCACCCCGGGCTCCGGCTACCTGCTCGACTTCCTGGACCAGGCCGCGGCGTCGGGAGGCCGGTGCATCGCCCAGACCCACTGCCGGGGCATCTCGGTACTCCTCTCCCTGAAGACTCGACTGCCCTTCGACCTCATCGGGTCATGGGCGGCGCTCCGGTCGCGCCCGGTGGCGGAGCAGCTGGCCGTGCTGGGCGATCCCCGACGGAGGCAGGTCTACGTGGACGCCGCGGTCGGGGCCGACTACTCCGGGTGGAAGGGGGTCGGCGCCCAGGCCCGTCCGCCCGACTTCGAGGGCATCCGCGTCTACCAGCGGGGGCTGCCGCCCAATCCGTCGGTCGCCGACGTGGCCAGGGGCCGGGGGGTGCACCCGGCCGAGGCCATGATCGATCTGTGCGTCGAGTCCGGCGGCGACCAGCTGTTCATCCAGCCCAGCCTCTACCCCCAGGACGAGGGGGTGCTCCTCCGGGCCATGCGCCACCCCCGGACGGTCATGACCTTCTCCGACTCGGGGGCCCACCTCAGCCAGATCGCCGACTCCTCCATCCACACCCACCTGCTGGGCTACTGGGTGCGGGACCGCCAGGAGTTCACGCTGGAGGAGGCGGTCCGGATGATCACCCTGGCTCCGGCCCTGGCCTGGGGCTTCACCGACCGGGGGCTGCTCCGCCCGGGCATGGTCGCCGACCTCAACGTCTTCGACCCGGCGACGGTGGGGCCGGAGGTGCCGCGGCTGGTCGACGACCTTCCGGCCGGGGGCCTGCGGCTGGAGCAGCGCTCGATGGGCTTCACCGCCACCGTGGTGGCCGGCCAGACGACCATCGAAGACGGTCGGCCCACCGGGGCCACACCGGGTCGGCTGGTGAGGAACCGCCCGGCGTAGCCAGGGCCGGCGGGTCAGCGCATCCAGATGGTGCGCGACTCCCGGTGGGTGATGAGCCAGCGCCCCCCGGCGTGGACCGCCTGGTCGAGGTAGTTGATCCCGAGCGTCAGGTCGCCGCCACCCGAGGCCGGATCGCCCAACTGGTAGACCACCGCATAGGTGTCGAGCCTGGCCTCGGTCCCGCCGACGGCGAGGGAGATGAGCGGGTCACCCAACAGGTGCATGCTGGTGGGGAAGGCCCGCGGCGCGCGCATCGTCCCCAGCCACTCTCCGGCGGTCTGGGTCCCGCCGGCCCCGGCCAGCGTGGCGTCGGGATGGAACAGGTGGGCCAGGGCCTCCACGTCGCGACGGTCGACCGCCCGGGCGTAGCGCTGGACCAGCGCCCGGAGTTGGTCGTGGGCCGTGCCGCCGTTCACAGCACCGCCACCGGATTGACCGGGCACCCGGTTCCCCTGGGGATGCGCAGGGGGGCCATGGTGAAGAGGAACTCCCACCGCCCGGCGGCGGCACACCGTCGGCCCAGCGCGGCCAGCGCGGCGTTGTCGATGAGGTGGAGGCCCATGGCGGTGATCCCGACCTGGTGGACCGGGAACGGCCAGTCCGGCGTATCCAGGAACGGCATGGGGTCGGAGATCCCGTCGCTGCCCAGCACCGCCACCTCCCGCTCCTGCAGCCACGGGAGGCAGTCGGCGTGCAGGCCGGCGAACCCGTCGAACCCCCGGGTGGCGGCCTTGCGGGACTCCCGGCCCCAGGCCACCAGCAGGATGTCCCCTGGGCCGACGGTGACGCCCTGGGCCTGCTCGGTCGCCTCGAGTTCCTCCACGGTGACCACCTCGCCGGGCCCGAGGTAGGGCGAGCCGAGGGCCCGTGGCACGTCGAGGAGGACGCCCCGGCCGACCACGCCGTCGGCCATGGAGAGCACGGTGTTGGCGGTGGCCCCGTCGCTGCGCACCTCGCTGGCCGGCCGGCCCCCGTACATCTGGCCTCGGACGAACATGTGGGACAGCGCGTCCACATGGGTGGTGAGGAGGCCGTGCACGTCCAGCGCCAGATGGTCACGGGCCGCCTCGTACCCGGGGATCCCGTTGGCGTCCCGGGCGTCACCCGAGGCCAGCATGTGGTGCTGGACCGGATTGGGGTGCTCGGGCCGGGGCTCAGTGGCCAGGTCGTGGCCCAGGCTGACGCACTCCCCGCTCTGCACCAGGCCGGCGGCCGAGGCGCGGCGGGCATCGGTCAAGTGATTGAGCATGCCGCGCTGATCGTCCGGGCCCCATCGGTCCCAGTTCTTCAGCGTCTCGTACATGGCATCGAGGTGCGCGGTGGTGGGGACCCCGAACTTGCTCGCCATCGGGACAGCTTGTCATCCACCGAGGTGAGGAGCGGTCATCGCCCCGATCACCATGTCGACCAGATTGCCCACGAACCGGTCGTCGGAGAGCACCTGCCCCTGTTCGCCACGGTCCAGCCGTCGGGCCCGGTCCGCGGCCGCCCGACCGATGAAGGCGATGCAGATCTCCTGTCGCACCCGCCAGAGATCACCCGGCACCCGCGGGCACCGCTGGCGCAGCAGGTCCCAGGCCTGGTGGCCCTCGGTCTGGGCCAGCAGCTCGCGGATCTCCGGCGTGGTGCGGTCGACGGCCCCGGTCATCTCCGAGCCGATCTGGAGGTAGGCCCGCTCACGCCACCCGAGTTGGGCGAACTCGGTGACCGGACGGACAATGGCCTCGGTGGCCGACCGGACGCCGTCGTCGGCCCGGGACCGGGCCTGCTCGAGCAGCAGGTGGCGCCGCTCGGCGATGACCGGGACGTGCCGGGCCAGGAGGGCCCGGAGCACCTCGTCCCGGCTTCCGAAGTGGTAGTGGACGGCGGAGGCGTTCCGCTGGTGGGCGGCCCGCACGATCTCGGCCAGCGACACGTTGTCGACACCCCGCTCGGCGTAGAGACGGGCGGCGGCGTCGAGCAGCAGGTCGCGGGTGGGTGTCGGCTCGGCCATCCTTCCGGTCACCGTACCGGCCGGGACCTGACGTCCCTCAGGGCCATCCCGGCAGCAGCCCGAGCTCCCGGCAGACCTCCTGGGCCTCCACCCACTTCCCGTTGCGCTCCCGCGCCTCGGGGGCGGTCACCAGCCAGGCCGCCACCGCACCGACCACGTCGGCGGGAGCGCCGGCCTTGGCGTCGAACCCGAAGCCGCCCATGTCCATGGCCATGCGCTCGGTGGCCACGAAGCCCGGGCTCAGGTTGAACGCCAGCATGCCCCGGTCGCCGAGCTCCACGGCCACGATGCCGGCCAGACGGTGGAGGGCCCCTTTGGACATGCCGTAGCCCAGACCCCACCCACCCTGGCCGGCGGGGGCGGGCGGATCCATCCGGCCCGAGCCCGAAGCCAGGTTGATGACCACCCCCGACCCCCGTTCCAGCATGCCGGGCAGGACCAGGCGGCTCAGGATCACCGGGGCCATCACGTTGGCCTCGAGTTGGCGATCGAGCAGCTCGACCGGGGTGTCCAGCAGCCGGTCCATGTGGCCGGGGCCGACGTACCGGCCGTTGTTGACCAGCACGTCGATCCGGTCCCACCGCTCGAGGACGGTGGCCACCGCCGCGCCCAGCGAGGCCCGGTCCAACAGGTCGAGCGCCAGCGGAAGGGCCCGCCGCCCACACTCCTCCACCAGGGCCGCTGTGGCGTCGAGGGAGCCGGGCAGCGGTCGGGTGTCCGAGGCGGCGACCGTCGAGGAGTGCTCCCGGGCCTCCCCCTCGTGCCGGGTCCGGGCTCCGACGGCCACGTCGAACCCGGCTCGGGCCAGGTGCACGGCGATGGCCTTCCCGATGCCGCGGCTGGCCCCGGTCACCAGGGCCACCCCCCGGTCGGTCACCGGCCCGCCGCCCCGCTGTTCGCCCTGGCCGCCACCCTCATCCGGAGTTAGTTGCATTATGCAACGTAGTACCCTACAGTCGGTTCCATGACGGAATCGACTGTAGACCACGGGTCGCCGGCGTTCCCTCCCTCGCGCCAGCGGGCCGTCTTCGTGGTCACGGCCCTCGGGGCGTTCATGGCCTCCCTCGACCTGTCCATCGTGAACGTGGCCTTCCCGGCGCTCCAGCACTCCTTTCCCCACGACAGCCGGGCCACCCTGGCCTGGGTGATCACCGGCTACGGCATCGTCTTCGGCTCCCTGCTGGTCACGGCGGGGCGGACCGCCGACCGCCTCGGCAGTCGGCGGGTGTTCTTTGCCGGGCTCGCCCTCTTCTGCTGCGGCTCGGCCGTGTGCGCTGTGGCCCCGTCGGTCGCCCTCCTGGTGACGGGCCGGCTGCTCCAGGGCGTGGGGGCGGCCGCCCTCCTGCCGTCCTCCCTGGGGCTGCTGCTCGGCGCCTTCCCCTCGCAACGCCGGTCCCAGGTGGTGGCACTGTGGGGCGGCGTCGGGGCGCTGGCCGTGGCCACCGGGCCGTCGTTCGGCGCCGGGCTCATCGCCGCCGGCGGCTGGCGGTGGGTGTTCGTGGTCAATCTTCCCATCGGGGCGGCGGCGTGGCTGGGGGGCCGGCGGGTCCTCACCGAGACCCGGGCGGGGGTGGTGCGGGCCGCCCCCGACTACCTCGGCGTGGCCCTGGTCAGCGCGGCCCTGGGCGCCCTGGTGCTCGGAATCTCCGAGGGTCCGACCTGGGGTTGGTCGTCACCGACCGTGCTCGTCTGCTTCGCCGGCGCCGTCGTGGTGGGCCTGCTCTTCCTCCGCCGGTCCGGTCGCCATCCCGAGCCGGTCCTCGACCTCACCTTGTTCAGGTCCCGGTCCTTCACCGTGGCCAACGCCGCCACCTTCCTCTATGCCATGGGCTTCTTCGCCATGTTGCTCGGCAACATCCTGTTCCTCACCGGGGTGTGGCACTACTCCATCCTGAAGGCCGGACTGGCCGTCACCCCGGGTCCGCTGGTGGTGGCGGTGGTATCCGGACCGGCCGGACGGATGGCGGCCCGCTTCGGCTTCCGCCGGGTCCTCGTGAGCGGCTTCGTGGTCTTCGTGACCGGACTGGTCTGGTACGCCACCCGGGTCGGCCTCCGGCCGGACTACCTCGGCGTCTGGCTCCCGGCCACCCTGGTCACCGGGCTCGGGATCGGCCTCACCTTCCCGGTCCTCAGCGCCGCCGCGGTCTCCAGCCTCCACGCCGAACGGTTCGCGGTGGGCAGCGCGGTGAACCAGACCGCCCGTCAGGTGGGCGGCGCCCTGGGTGTGGCCCTCCTGGTGGTGCTCCTCGGTACCCCGGTCGGAGCCCTGTCGGCCCTGCGCTCCTTCCACCACCTGTGGTGGTATTGCGCGGCGATGGCCGGGCTCGCCGGGCTGCTCTGCCTCCTGTTGACGCCGGGGCCGTCCGGCTCCGCCCGCACCGGCTCCGACCCGGCCACGGCGAACGCCATGGGGCCGGTCCCGGCGTCGGCCGGCCCGGCCAGCTGAGGGTGCCCGGGGGTGTTTGGCCCTCGGGCCGCCGGGTAGGTCCCCATCCCGCCACCCAGGGAGTCGTTCCGGACCGTTTCGGGCGGCCCGGCTCCCCACGAGCCCGGAGGAGATCATGGACCAGCCCACCGAACCCGACGCCGACACCGAAGCCGCCGAGCAGGCCGACGCCGGTCACGAGCACCGGTCCGACCGTCCCCCCACCACCGAGGAGAACGCCGCAGCTGAGGAGCGGTATTCGGCCTCGGACGACGAGACCCGGCGGAGGGTCGCCGAGCACGAGCAGGAGATGATGGAGATCGGGGCCGACGTCAAGGGTGAGGGGGCCATCGAGTAGGGCTCCGGCACCCGCGGGACGGGGCCTGCTTGTTGGTCCAGGGCCCGGCCCACTAAATTGGCCCTCCATCGTGTTTCGCGCCCGGTTCTCACCGATGGCGGACGTGACCGCCAGGGTGCACCGTCGACGCAGGATCTCGGCCGTGCTCCTCGCCACCTTCGTGGCCTCGACCTCCACCGTGGCGGTCGTCGTTCCGCGACCCGTCGGGGCCGATCAGGTGGCTGCACTCCGGGCCCAGGCCGCCGCCGTCTCCCAGCAGCTGGTCCAGGAGCAGCTCGAGGTGGACACCTACCAACAGCAGTACTCGGTGATCACGAGCCGGGTGGCCGCTGACGGCCAGGCCATCAGCCAGATCGGTCAGCAGATCGACCAGGACAGCCAACAGGTGGCGAGCAAGGTGGCGCTGGTCCGAAGCCAGGCCGTGCGCACCTATATGGACTACGGGACGGGCTCGGGGACCCCGACCGCCTCGCTGTTCGCCGGCAACCAGGAGCACGCCCAGGCGGCCAGTGAGTACTCCTCCATCGCCGTCGGCAACATCACCACCGCGGTGGACCAGCTGCATAGCGCACAGGCCCAGCTCCAGGCCCATCGGGCCTCGCTCCGCCAGCAGCAGGACCGGGACCGGGCCGATCAGGCCAGCCAGGCCACCGCTCTCGGACAGGCCAACGCCAGTGCCGGCCATCTGGCCTCCCTCCACAGTCAGGTGACCGGCCAGCTGGCGGCGGCGGTGGCCGCCCAGGCCTCGGCCCAGGACGCCGCGGCGGTGGCGGCGGTGGCGGCGGCCCAGAAGCAGGCGGCCAAGTCCGGGCCGACCCGTGCCACGGCCACCACCGGGGCCCCGACGGTGGCGACCATCCCGGCGCCGACGACACCGGGGACCACCTCGGCCGCACCGGTGGCGCCCCCGGCCGGAGCCGGAGCCGGCCTCCCCGATCCGGCCCTCAACCCCTTCCTGCTGTGCGTGATCCAACGGGAGTCGGGCGGCGACTACAGCATCAACACCGGTAACGGCTACTACGGGGCCTTCCAGTTCAGTCAGTCGACCTGGAACGTGGCCGCCCAGGCCGCCGGACTCACGTATCTCATCGGGGTGACCCCGAGCTCGGCGTCCAAGGCGGAACAGGACACCGTGGCGGTCGCCCTCTACGCCCTCGACGGCAGCCGGCCCTGGACCGGCGACTGCGGCGCATAGTCCACCGCGGGATTGCCGACCGCGGCGCCGCGGCCGTTCCCGGTCGGGATCGGCGATCGGCCGTGGCGCTCAGATGAGCCGGCACCCGCCGGCGCCGGCGCAGACGTCGCACTCGGGGGCGCGGCCCGCCACGTGGGCCAGGCAGTGGTCGATGCGCTGCTCGACGATCTCACCGAGCAGGGGGTGCGGGCCGAGGGGCGCCGCCACCAGATGGCGGACCCCGGGGTGGGACCGGCAGGCCTCGGCGGCCAGGGCCGGTAGGTCGCCTTCCCAGTGGCTGCCCGGCCACAGGAAGAATGGGGCGATCACGACGGTGCCGGCTCCGACCCCCACGCAGCGGTCCACCGCGGTCCGGACCGAGGGCTCGGCCAGCTCCATGTGGGCCGCTTCGACGTTGGTCAGCCCGCGGTCCTTGCGCCACCCGGCCACGAACTCCTCGTGTCGACGGTTGGCCTCGGGTCGACGTGAACCGTGATCGACGATCACGATCCCGAGCTCGGTCTGTCGATCCACCACGCCCCGAGCGTAGGCCGGTGCCGGCGGTACCGGTCCCCCGCCCGACCGAGGGTCAGCGGGCGGTGATGTACTCCATCAGCTCGTTGCGGTCCTTCTCGAGCTCCTCGATGCGGCTCTTGACCACGTCACCGATGCTGATGATGCCGACCAGCCGTCCGGCCTCGACCACCGGGACGTGGCGGAACCGGTGTTGGGTCATCAGGTTCATGATCGACTCGATGTCATCGCTCGGGGAACACACCCGGACGTCGGTGGACATGATCGAGGACACCGGGTCGTCGAGGAGTTGGGTGCGGAGCACGCTCAATTGCTTCACGATGTCCCGCTCGGAGACGATCCCCTGGATGGTCACTCCGTCCGGCGACACGACCAGGGCGCCGACCTTGTGATGGGCCAGGTCGGCCACCACGTCCCCGACGGTGGCGTCCCGGGTGACGGTGACCACCATGGTTCCTTTACCTTCGAGAAGGTTCGACACTCGCATGGGCTCCCCCTTCCAGGGTCTCCCCCGGGGCACTCCTCCGCCACGGGCGCAGGTACGCCCTCATCATCGCGCTCCATCCACCGAAAGGAAACAGCGCGCGCAACTTGCAACAAACCCCAGGTCTGATCGAGAACCGGTTCACAAGCGCCACCCGGCGGTTCCGATCGACCTCCCGCCGGGTCCGGTCTCCTACCATGGGCGCAATGGGGGACGACGACAGACCGGGCCCGCGAACCGGTGGCCTGGTCAGCCGGCCCTGGGTGCGTCGGGCCGAGGGGGACCGCCGGAGCCGCCTCCGGGCCACGCTCGAGGTGGTGGGGGACCAGGGGGTGGTGGTCCTCAACGACCGGCGGGTGCCGGACACCCCGGTCACCATCCCGCTGATCGCCGTGGGTCCGGCCGGGGTCTTCGTCATCGACGCCCAGCACCACAAGGGACTGGTCCACACCAAGCGCCCCGGTGCCTTCGGCCAGCTCGACCCCCCCGAGCTCCACGTGGGCCGCCGGAACTGCACGCCGTCCCTCGACCAACTGGGCCGCCTGGTCGAGATGGTCCGGGCCAGCCTGGACGGGGTCCGATGGGGGTCGGAGGTCCCGGTCACCGCCATGCTCTGCCTGACCCGGGCCGAGTGGGGTCTGGCCTCCTCGGCCCTGGTGCGCGACGTCTGGGTGGGGTGGCCCCAGCTGATGGCCGGTGCCCTGGTCTCCCCCCGGCGCATGGACTCACCCCGGGTGCGGGAGGTGGCCGGCACCATCGGGGCCCGGCTGCCCGCCGCCTGACCCCCGTCGGCCACCCTCCCCTGCCCCGGTCTGCGGCCACCCGGCCCGCCTCAATGCAGCGGGGCCCGATCGTCCACCACTCGCCAGCAGTACCAGGCCACCAGGGAACGGTAGGGCCGGAAGGGCTCCCCCAGAGCGGTCAGGGCGACCGGGCTGGGGGTCTCGCCCATCCCCCAGGCCCGGCCGAAGCCGGCCCGCACCCCGTAGTCCCCGATGGGCCAGACGTCGAGCCGGCCCAGGGTGCCGAGGAGGAACATCTGGGCCGTCCAGGGCCCCACGCCGCGAACCTGGGTGAGGTGGTCGACGACCTCCTCGTCGGGAAGACGGCCCATGCGTTCGAGCTCGATCCGACCGTCGGCGACCTCGGCGGCCAGGGCGCGGATGGAGGAGGCCTTGGCCCGGCTGAGCCCCGACGAGGTCAACAGGTCGTCCGGCGCGGCCAGCACCCCCTCCGGTGTCACCGAGCCGCCCATCGACTCCACGAAGCGGCCGTGGATGGTGGCGGCGGCCCGCCCGGCCAGCTGCTGGTACACGATGATCTCGGCCAACGACTCGAATCGCTGGTCGGCCCGGACCGGTCGACGACGCGGCGGCGGTCCGTGGCGTTCCACCAGGTCGGCGAGGACCGGGTCCAGGGCCGCCAGCTGCGCCGCAGCGTCGCGCATGGAGGGACGGGGCACCCCTCGATGATGCCACCCGGGCCCCGGTGCAGTCGACGCCGGCCGGCCGTGGGGGTCCCGGCCGCCCGGGCCCGAAAACAGACGGCCCGTTAGGATCCGGGAACTCGCGGCGGAACGCGCCGCCCGTGGTGCCCGATCCGGGGGGACGAGCACCGGGCGCACGCCGGAACGGCATCACCGAGCGCAGCACGGGAGAGACATGACACTGCAGGGGAAAGTGGCCATCGTGACCGGTGGCAACACCGGCATCGGCCGGGCGGTGGTGCTGGCCCTGGCGGAGCAGGGCGCCACCATCGTCATCGACTACATCGCCAACGAGAGTGCCGAGCACCAGGTCGAACAGCAGGTACGCGACCTCGGTGACCAGGTGGTGGGGGTCAAAGCGGACGTCAGCCAGGTGGCCGACCTGGCCACGCTGGTGGGGACGGCCGTCTCCACGTTCGGACAGCTGGACATCATGGTCAACAACGCCGGGGTCGAGACCCGTACCTCGGTCCTCGACACCACCGAGGCGCAGTACGGCAAGGTGCTCGACATCAACCTGAAGAGCGCCTTCTTCGGCACCCAGCTGGCGGCCAAGCAGATGATCGCCCAGGGTCACGGGGGCCGGATCATCAACATGACCTCGGTCCACGAGGACTGGCCCATGCCCGGCAACACCGCCTACTGCCTGTCCAAGGGCGGGATGCGCATGCTGACCCGGACGGCCGGGGTGGAACTGGCCCCCCACGACATCCTGGTGGTCGGGGTCGGACCCGGTGCCGTCGACACCCCCATCAACGCCGCCACGGTGGCCGATCCCGGCCAACTGGCCAAACTCAACTCGGCGATCCCCATCGGCCGGTTGGCCGAGCCCAAGGAGATCGCCGCCCTGGTGGCCTTCCTGGCCGGGGACGGGGCCAGCTACATCACCGCCACCACCATCTTCGCCGACGGCGGCATCATGCAGTCCAGTCCCGGGCTCTGAGCGGTCCGAGGAACCGGACCGATGAACGGCGACGTCGTCTCCGCCGAGCGGATCATCCCGGCTCCGCCCGAGGCCGTCTTCGGGGTCATCGCCGACCCCGGCCGCCACCCCGAGTTCGACGGCTCCGGCCAGTTGCGGGGGGTGAAGCCCGGCACTCCGGAGCGCCTGGTCCTCGGCGCCACGTTCGGCATGTCCATGCGCCTGGGGATGGGCTACTCGATGCGCAACACGGTCATCGAGTTCGAGGAGAGCCGTCGGATCGCCTGGCGGGCCACCCTGGCCGGCCCGCTCGGACGGTTCCTGGGCGGCCGCATCTGGCGCTACGAGCTCGAGCCGGTCGCGGGGGGGACCCGGGTCCGCGAGAGCTGGGACATCTCGCGGGACCACCAGCGGCGCTTCCTCCGCCACGACAAGGTGGCCGCGGCCACCCGGACCAATTTGGACGCCTCGCTGGCCCGCCTGGAGGAGTTGGCGGTCCAGTCGACCTGAGGGCCACGGAAGAACGCCAGCCGCCGAGGTGTTGTGGTGGGCATGGTGCCCCTCTCCGTGCTGGACCTGGCCACGATCGGCAAGGGCTTCACGCCGGCCGAGGCCCTGGCCGGCACCACCCGCCTGGCCGGAGTGGTCGAGCAGCTCGGCTTCCGGCGGATGTGGGTGGC
This sequence comes from uncultured Acidimicrobiaceae bacterium, assembly GCA_963833585.1. Taxonomy (GTDB): domain Bacteria; phylum Actinomycetota; class Acidimicrobiia; order Acidimicrobiales; family RAAP-2; genus Bog-756. The sequence continues at coordinate 827,551 of CAWHYF010000006.1, forward strand.
CGAGCACCACGGGATGCCGGCGGTGGCCAGCTCGGCCCCCGCCGTGCTCATCGGGCACCTGGCTGACGCCACCACCACCCTGCGGGTCGGGGCCGGGGGGGTCATGCTCCCCAACCACGCCCCGCTGGTCATCGCCGAGCAGTACGCCACCCTGGAGGCCCTGCACCCGGGGCGCATCGACCTCGGCCTGGGGCGCGCCCCGGGCACCGACCAGGTCACGGCACGGGCCCTCCGCCGTACCGCCGACACCGGGGCCGACACCTTCCCCCAGGACGTGGTGGAGCTCATCGACTACCTGGCCGACAGCGACCAACCGGTGTCCCATCCCGCCCCGGTCCCGGGCCGGGGGTACCTGCCCGAGATGTGGCTGCTCGGCTCCTCGACCTTCAGCGCCCAGCTGGCCGGTCTGCTCGGCCTGCCCTTCTCGTTCGCCTACCACTTCGCCCCCGACCTGCTGGACCAGGCGGTCGAGCAGTACCGGAGCCGGTTCCGCCCCTCCTTCCTCCTGGCCGAGCCGCACTTCATGCCGGCGGTCTCGGTGTTGTGTGCCCCCACCGATGACGAGGCCCGGTGGCTGGCCGGGCCCTCGGCCCTCAGCACCCTCCAGTTGCGGACCGGCCGGCTGGGACCGGTCCCCTCCCCCGAGGAGGCGGCCGCCTACCGGTACACGCCACAGGAGCGGGCCTTCATCGATGCGTCCACCTCCACCCACCTGATCGGGGAGCCCGACGCCGTGCGCTCGGGGCTTCTCGACCTGCAGGCCCGCACCGGGGCCGACGAGATCATGCTCTCCACCCGGGCCCACTCCCTGGAGGCCCGCATCCAGTCCCTCACCCTGGTGGCGGCGGCCTGGCCCCGGGACGAGGAGGCGGCCGGCTCGACCGCGGCGGCGCTCTAGGGCCGCCGGTCCGGCCGCCGGGGCCGGCCGGGGATCACAGCGTGGCGCAGTGGGGCAGCACCGCCTCGGCGATCAGGGCCAGGTGGTCCAAGTCGGCCAGGTCGAGGATCTGCAGGTAGATGCGGTCGGCGCCGACCCCGGCATAGGTGGCCAGCTTGGCCACCACCTCCTCGGGCGACCCGCACAGACCGTTGGTACGGAGCTCGTCGACCTCCCGGCCGATGGCCCGGGCCCGGGTGGCCACCTCGGCGTCGGTCCGCCCGCAGCAGATCACCTGGGCGGCGGAGTAGGCCAGCTCGTCGGGGCGGCGGCCGACGGTCTGGCAGGCGGCCCGCACCCGCTCGAACTGTGCCGCGGTGTCCTCGAGCGAGGAGAAGGCCAGGTTGAACTCGGCGGCATAGGTGGCCGCCAGGCGGGGCGTCCGCTTGGCCCCGTGCCCACCCACGATGATCGGCGGGCCGGGACGCTGGACCGGCTTGGGCAGGGCCGGACTGCCCACCACCCGGTAGTGGGCGCCCTCCCGGGTGAAGGGGGCGCCCGCCGGCGCGGCCCAGAGTCCGGTGATGATGGCCAGCTGCTCCTCCAGGCGCTCGAACCGCTCACCCAGGGGCGGGAAGGGGATCCCGTAGGCGGTGTGCTCGGCCTCGTACCAGCCGGCCCCGATCCCCAGCTCCACCCGACCGCCCGACATGGCGTCGACCCCGGCCACCGCCACGGCCAGAGGACCGGGAAGTCGGAAGGTGGCCGAGGTGACCAGGGTCCCGAGCCGGATCCGGGAGGTGTCCCGGGCCAGCCCGGCCAGGGTGGTCCAGGCGTCACTGGGGCCGGGCAGGCCGTCCGCGCTCCCCATGGCCAGATAGTGGTCGCTCCGGAAGAAGGCGTCGAAGCCGACGGCCTCCGAAGTCTGGGCAACGGCCAGCAGGGTGTCGTAGGAGGCGCCCTGCTGGGGTTCGGTGAAGATGCGCAGCAGCATCTCCACGGTCTAGTCGCGTGCGGGGGCGGACGGGAGGGCCGAGACCGCCGCGGGTTCAGCCGACCGCCGGCGGGCCCGAGAGCACGCCCTCGTCGAACTCGACGTCGCCGGTCCCGGACATCCCGCCCCCCATGGCCACGTCCTCGCTGGGACGTTCCAAGCCGGCGGTGGACCTCAGCCGGAACTCCTTCAGGAACAAGGCCAGGACGAACATGGCCGCGGCCAGGGGGACGCCCAGCAGGAACACCGAGTGGAGCGAGCGGACGAAGGACTCGAGGATGCCGTGCTGGACGGGAGACGGGAAGGCGTGGAGCTGGGCCGGGCTCATGGAGAAACTGCCGTTCACGTGGATGGACGAGCCGGCGGCCCCGGGGACCAGGCGGACGATCCAGTGACTCAGCCCGGCAATGAACACCGCGCCGAACAGCGACGTGCCAAAGGCGCCGCCCAGGGACCGGAAGAAGGTCACCGCGGCAGTGGCCGTCCCCACGTGGGTCGGGGGCACGGCGTTCTGCACCGCCAGCACCATCACCTGCATGGTCATCCCCATGCCGGCTCCCAGGATGACCACGTAGAGGCTCATGGAGAGGTGGGAGGTGTGCAGGCTCAGGTGGGAGAGGAGCCACATCCCCAGCGTCACCAGCACCGAGCCGACGATGGGGAAGACCTTGTACCGTCCGGTCCGGGACACCAGTTGGCCCGAGAGGACCGAGGCGCCCAACACGCCCATCATCATGGGGATCATGAGCAGGCCGGACACCATGGCCGACACCCCGTCGACCAGCTGCAGATAGAGCGGCAGGTAGATGATGGCCCCGAACATGATCATCGACAACAGGAAGGACACCGAGATCGAGACCCGGAAGATGCCGATGTGGTAGAGGCCGGGCGGCAGGATCGGCTCGGCCGCCTTCCGCTCCCACAGCACGAAGGCCGCGATGAGGACCACCGCGGTGGCGGACAGCCCGACGATGACCGGCGAGCCCCAGGCGTACTGGGCGCCCCCCCACACCGTCACCAACAGCGCTGCGGTCACCCCGACCAGCATGAGGCCGGCCCCCAGGTAGTCGATCCGGTGGGCCTGACGCCGGAAGGGGAGCTTGAGCACCGCCGAGGTGACCACCAGGGCCACGATGCCGATGGGGATGTTGATGTAGAAGATCCACCGCCAGCTGAGGTTGTCGGTGAACACGCCGCCGAGCAGCGGCCCGGCCACCGACGAGAGGGCGAAGGTGGCCCCGAAGTACCCCTGGTACCGGCCCCGCTCCCGGGGCGAGACCACGTCGGCGATGATCGTGAAGGCCAGGGCCATCAGCCCCCCGGCGCCCAGGCCCTGGATGCCCCGGAAGGCGATGAGCTCGGTCATGCTCTGGCTGAGGCCGCTGAGGGCCGAGCCGACCAGGAACACCACGATGGCGAACTGGAAGAGCCCCTTGCGGCCGAACTGGTCGGACAGCTTGCCGTAGAGGGGGGTGGAGATGGTCGAGGTCAACAGGTAGGCGGTGACCACCCAGCTGATGTGGTTGAGCCCGTGCAGGCTGTTCACGATGGTGGGCAGGGCGGTCCCCACGATCGTCTGGTCCAGCGCGGCCAGGAACATCCCGATCATCAGCCCGCTGAACACGATGAGGATCTGCCGGTGGGAGAGCGCCGGCATCGACCCGGACGGGAGGTCGGGGCCGCCTTCCGGTGCCGGTCCGGCCGGTTGGACCGGGCGGGAGGGGGTGTCGATGCTCACGGCGCCACACCCCGGCCCGGCCGCTCGCGGGTGTTCTGTTCTCTGGTCTCTCTCGTCCGGTGGAGTCCCTCCTCGAGGCGGGACAGGCCCTGGGTCAGCGCGGTGCGCTGGTCATCCGACCAGTCGTCGATGACTTCGGCCAGCGCCTGCTGGCGCGCCAGCGAGACCGCGTCGAGCACCGCCCGGCCCCGCTCGGACAGGCTGAGCAGCGAAGCCCGACCGTCGTCGGGATCGGGGACCTTCCGCACCAGCCCGATGGCCACCAGATCGCGCATCTGCCGGCTGACCGTCGAAAGATCCAGCTCGACCGTCTCGGCCAGCTCCGACAGCCGCACCGGGGCCTCGGTGGACAGGCGCACCAACAACCAGTAGCCGGCCCGGTCCACCGACTCCCCCTCGGCCAGCTCGCTGCGGGGCACCTCCAAGCGGAGGATGGCCCGGGCCACCTGGGTCAGCGAGCGCTCCAGGTCGGCCGAGACGCTGCAGACGGGGCGTGGGCCGGTGCCCGCCTCGGTGGGGGTGGCGGTGGGTGCCACAAGGGTTCCTCGCATCTCAGGTCAGGGGCACATCAATGTGCTTGTAACAAGCAACTATATCACCGCCCAACGCCCTCCCGCCAGACTTGTGCCGAGGGGCTCACTCCGGGCGGTGGAGCAGGAAGGTGCCGGTCGACCGACTGACCAGCTGGTCCAGCTCGTCGGTCACCGTGGCCTCGCCGTAGGCCACCTGCCGGGCCATCCGGACCACGTCGCCACGCAGTCGGTAGGTCTCCCCCACCCGGGCCGGACGCATGGTCTCCACCTTCATCTCGAGGGTCCCCCGCGTTCGGTCCTTGCCCGGCAGTGCCGAGTTGATGGCGAAGTTCATGGCCGCGTCCAGGAGGAGGCCGTGCACGCCGGCCTGGACGATCCCGTGAGGATTGCCGGCCGCGGCGGTGGGGACCAGTGACCCGCTGACCCACCCCAGGTCCTCGCCGTCCACCCCGTAGTCGTCGAAGGACCCGCCCACGGTCCCGATGAGCTCCATGCCCCCGTCACCCAACCAGCGGTCCATGTCCTTGATCCGGCCCATCCCCCGAACCGTAGCCCCGGCGGCATCGTCCCCGGTCACCGGCCCGATGGACCGCACCGGGGGCCAGGGGGAAGGGCTGGTGGCCATCGGTGGTTGGACGCCATGGTCCGAGCGGGTACGATCACGGCGTGGCTACTTCTTGACCGTCCGGTCAAGTTTTTGCCACGGTCGGGGCGGTCGGCTCCGACCTCACACTCGAGACCGAACTCGGCCGGCAGGCACTCCGTCCGCCGGACCGGAGAAGGAGAGCCACCATGACCGACGCCGTCATCGTCGATGCAGTCCGGACCCCCGGGGGCAAGCGGAACGGGAAACTGCGCAATTGGCACGCCGCCGACTTGGGATCGGAGCCGTTGAAGGCCCTGGTGGAGCGCAACGATCTCGACCCGGGCCTGGTCGACGACGTGATCATGGGCTGCGTCATGCAGGTCGGCGAGCAGTCCCTCAACGTCGGGCGCAACGCCGTCCTGGCCGCCGGCTATCCCGAGTCGGTCCCGGCCACCACCATCGACCGCCAGTGCGGCTCGTCCCAACAGGCCCTCCATTTCGGGGCCCAGGGGGTCATCGCCGGGGCCTACGACATCGTGATCGGGGGCGGGGTCGAGGTCATGACCCGTACGCCCATGGGCGCGTCGGTCGTCCGCGACCTGGGCTACCCCTTCGGTCCCCGGATGATGAACCGCTACGCCGAGCGGGGAGGGTTGGTCGGTCAGGGCGAGGGGGCGGAGCTGATCGCCGAGCAGTGGGACATCGGCCGCGAGGCCCTCGACGAGTACTCGGTCCGTTCCCACCAACGCGCCGCTCAGGCCACCGCCGAGGGCCGGTTCGAGCGGGAACTGATCCCGGTGGCCGTGAAGGACGACGAGCGGGCCGACACCGACGAACTGATCACCACCGACGAGGGCATCCGTCCCGACTCCTCGGTCGAGACCCTGGCCAATCTGAAGCCCGCCTTCCGCCCCGAGAACGGTCGGGTCACGGCGGGCAATTCGTCCCAGATCACCGACGGCGCCTCCGGCGTCCTGATCATGAGCGAGGAGAAGGCCAACGCCCTCGGCCTCACCCCGAGGGCCCGTTTCCACGCCTTCGCGGTGGCCGGCAGCGACCCCATCACCATGCTCACCGGGCCCATCCCCGCCACCCGGTCGGTGCTGGAGAAGGCCAAGCTCACCCTGGACGACATGGACGTCATCGAGATCAACGAGGCCTTCGCCTCGGTGGTCCTGGCCTGGCAGAAGGAGTTCGGCGCCGACCTGGACAAGGTCAACGTCAACGGGGGCGCCATCGCCCTCGGCCACCCGCTCGGGGCCTCCGGGGCCAAGCTGATGGCCACCCTGGTCAACGAGTTGGAGCGGACCCAGGGCCGCTTCGGACTGCTCACCATGTGCGAGGGCGGCGGTATGGCCAACGCCACCATCATCGAGCGCCTGGGCTGACCCGGGCCGACCACGTCGGCACCGGCAACCGTTCAACGAAGAACCGGCCCCGGGGGCCGGTTCTTCGCGTCCCGGACCGCCCGGACCGCCTCGGGATCGTCGTCACCCGACGGTCGGGGCGGCGGCGTCAGTGGTAGCGGGTGGCGAGAATCAGGCCGGCGAAGATGGCCCCGATGGCGGCGATCAGCCACAGGTTGTTCACCCCACCGGGAAGCACGTCGGCGTAGTTGAGGATCACCACCAGCACCCCGATGAGGAACAGGACCAGGATGGAGACACCCATCCACTTCGGGCTGGTCTTGACGTTCTTCGGGATGGGGGGCGTGTACCGGCTCGACTGGACGGACTTGGGCGCCTCGGTGGCTCGCCCCCCGGCCGACCGCCCCTTCTTCCCTGCCCGACCCGGGCCCGACTTGGCCTTGGTTGCCATGGGCGAAGGATAGCCAGTCGTCGCCGCCGGTTGGCGCCGGTGCGGGAGGCCGGGGTGCGGCCGGTACCATCTAGCCACCATGGGGACGCGGGTGCTGGTCATCGACAACTACGACTCGTTCGTCTACAACCTGGTCCAGGAACTGGGCGAACTGGGGGCCGATCCGGTGGTCCACCGGAACGACGCCGTCGACGTCGCGGCCATCCGAGCGGCCGCGCCCGACGCCATCCTGATCTCACCGGGCCCCGGGCGACCCGAGTCGGCCGGCATCAGCATGGCGGTGGTCCGCCAGCTGGGCGGGGAGATCCCCATCCTCGGGGTGTGCCTCGGACACCAGGCCATCGGACAGGTCTACGGCGGCGAGGTGGTGCCGGCCCCGATCCTGATGCACGGCAAGACCTCGGCCATCCACCACGACGGCACCGGGGTGTTCGCCGGACTGCCCGACCCCTTCGTCGCCACCCGGTACCACTCGCTGGTGGTCGATCCGGTCAGCGTGCCCGACGTGCTGGAGGTCACCGCCCGGTCGGAGGACGGGGTGGTCATGGGCCTGCGGCACCGGACCCTGGCCGTCGAGGGCGTCCAGTTCCACCCCGAGTCGTTGCTCACCCTGGAGGGTCCGAGCCTGCTGTCCAACTTCCTGGCCTCGACCCGAGCGGCCTGAGGGGCGAGCGACCCACCGCCCCGGGGCCCGGAGACCCGTTCGGTCAGTGCTGATGGCGCACGTGCCCGCTGGGGGTCGAGGTGGTCGTGGAACTGGTGGGTGCGGTCGTCGTCGTGGTGGTGCTGGTCGAGGTGGTCGTGGTCGTGGTGGGCGGCGGGCCCGACGAGACCACGATGTCCACCGAGCTCCCCGGCTTGACCGACGTCCCGACCGAGGGGCTCGAGGAGATCACCAGCCCGGCGTTGCTCGGCGACGGGGCCTGGCTGATGTTGCCGAGGTTGAGGCCGGCCTGACCCAGCACGTTGCTGGCCTGGGTGCTCGACAGACCGACCAGGGGCGGTACCCGCACATCGGCGGGACCCGACGACACCGTGAGCGTCACCGAGCTCCCCTTGGGGACCTTGGTCCCCGGCGAAGGACTGGCCGCGAGCACGGTCCCGGCCGGCTGGTTGCTCTGCACGTTGTTGACCGTCGAGGTCAGGCCGGCCGCCGTCAGGAGGGACTGCGCGCTGTTGAGCGTGGTCTGGGTGATCCCGGCCGGAACGGCGACCTTCTCCACCGCGGCCACCTTCAGCGTTACCGTGTCCCCCTTCTTGACCAGGGCTCCACCCGCCGGATCGGTGGAGATCACCGTGCCCGGCGGGTTGCTGGAGATCTCGGTGGTCGCCTTCACCACCAGGCCGTCCTGGGTCAGCTTGGCCGTGGCCTGGCCCACCGGTTGGCCGGTCACCGAGGGCAGGTTGAAGGATGCGCTCCCGCCCAGGTACCCGAGGTTCCGAGCCAGGAAGTACCCGGCCACCAGCAGAAGGAGCACCAGGACGGCCAGGATGATGGCGTAGGTGCGGGTCCGGTTGGGTCCCCCGTCCTCCTCCTCCTTCTCCTCGGCCGGGGCGGTGGCGGCCACCGTCTGGGTGGCATCCATGCCGGCCACGGTCCCGACCACCGCGGTGGTACCGGCCACGGCCAGCAACGACGTGGCGTCGTCCATGGCCAGGACGGTTCGACCCTCGTTGAACCGGAGCAGGTCGGCCCGGAGATCCTCGGCCGTGGCGTAACGGTGCTCGGGGTTCTTGGCCATGGCCTTCAGGATGATGGCCTCGAAGGTCGGGGGGATGGCCGGGTTGAGCTCGCGAGGTGCGGGCGGGTGGTCGCGGACGTGCTTGGAGGCCACGGCCACCGGGGTGTCGCCGAGGAAGGGCGGTCGGCCGGTGGCCATCTCGAACAGCACCACCCCCAAGGAGTAGATGTCGCTCCGGGCGTCGACCCCGACCCCCTCGGCCTGCTCGGGCGAGAAGTAGGTGGCCGTCCCCATCACCGCTCCGGTCTGGGTCAGGCTCTCCTCGGTGTTGATCGCCCGGGCGATGCCGAAGTCGGTCACCTTCACCTGGCCCTCGTCGGTGATCAGCACGTTGCCGGGCTTCACGTCGCGGTGGATGACACCGTGCTTGTGGGCGTAGCCGAGGGCGGCGGCCACGTGGGCCCCGATGTCGGCGGTCCGATCCGCCGAGAGCGGCCCGGCGGTCTTCAGGATGGCCGAGAGCGGGCGGCCGTCGATGAACTCCATCACGATGAAGTAGGTGCCGGTGTCCTCGCCCCAGTCGAAGACCGGCACGATGTTCGGGTGGGAGAGGTTGGCCGCCGCCTGGGCCTCCCGCCGGAACCGCTCGACGAACGAGCGGTCCACCGAGAGCTCGGGGAACAGCACCTTCAGGGCCACCGGGCGATCGAGCAGGCGGTCGTGGGCCCGGTACACCTCGGCCATGCCGCCCCGGGCGATCAGGTGGTTGAGCTCGTAACGCTCGGAGAAGATTCGTGGCGTCTCGTTCGGTTCCATGTGGGTCAAAGCCTAGGCCTGCACTCTCTCGGTTCCGGGGTTCTCATCGTTCCTCTTGCGGGTGACAGCTGCATGCATCATGGGGGATCGCTCGGGTGGTCACGGGGTCGCCCCCTGGTCGGCCAGGACGTCGCCGAGGATCTGCTTGACGATGGGACCCGAGTACTGGGCGCCGGTGGCACTACCCGGCTGCTGGGGGAGGACGACGGCAATGGCCACCTTCGAGTTCCCGACGGGGGCGAAGGCGATCAGCCAGTCGTCGGTGAACTGGGGATTGGGACCGAACGAGCCGGTCTGCGCCGTCCCGGTCTTGGCCGCCACGTTCCAGCTGGCCGGGAACCCCACCGACGAGGCCGTTCCGGACTTCACCACCCCCTGCATGAAGGTGGTGAGGGTATTGGCGGTCTCGGCCGAGATGGGCTGCAGCCAGGGTTTGGGCTGGAACACCCGCACCAGGTTGCCCTGGGAGTCCCGGATCTGGGACATCACGTGGGGGGTCATCTCCACGCCCCCGTTGGCCACCGCCCCGGCCACCAAGGCCATCTGCAGGGCCGAGGCGGTGACATTCTCCTGGCCGATGGCCGATTTCATCAGGCCGGGCAGATCGTCGGCGAACTGGGCGGTGGTGCCGAAGTTGGAGACGGCCACGGTGTCAGCCGGCACGTCGAGGGGGATCCGCTGGTTGAACCCGTACGCCTCGGCTTGCTTCACCAGGGTCGGAGCCCCGAGCTGCTGGCCGATCTGGGCGAAATTGGCGTCACAGGAGAGGATGAGCATGGTCTCGAGATCCCCACCGGGGGGCGGAGGGCAGACGCCGCCGTGGTAGTTGGTCAGGACCTGGGCCGGGGTTCCGGAGTTGGGGAGCGTGACCGATGAGACGCTGGGATAGATCATCTTGGCCAGGTCGGGGCGGTTCTCGAGTACGGCCGAGGTGGTGACCACCTTGAACGTCGAGCCGGGAGGGTAGACCTGGCCGTAGGTGCCGGGCACCAGCGGGCTGCCCTGCACGCACTGGGACTGGGGCGCCGTCGGTGGGCAGGCGTTGGCGTTCCACGCCGCGGTCTCCGTGGCCAGGTCCTGCGACACCAAGGGGTTGGGATCGAAGGTCGGATTGGAGTACATGGCCTCCACGGCCCCGGTGATCGGGTTGATCACCGCGGCGGCCGCCCCCAGGACGCCCGGTGCGTGCTGGTCCAGGGCCGCCGCCACCTGACTCTGCAGGTTGGTGTCGATGGTCAAGGTGACGTTGTCCACGACGGTCCGGTTGACCAGCAGATCGCGCAAGGTCCTGGCCGGCCGGGTGTGCGGGGTCAGGTAGCTGTTGTACGAGGCCTCGACGCCGCGGAAGTTGCCGTACTTGATCGAGTCGAACCCGATGATCTGGGCGAACAGTGGGGCCGTGTAGGGGTCGTACACCCGCTGATATTTGTAGACGTCCGACTTGGGCGCCAGCACTGACGAGGCCAGGGTCACCCCGTCGGCGGACAGGATGCTCCCGCGGGTCTGGCTCCGAGCGACCTCTTGGACCCGCGGATTGTCGGGGCTGTTGGCCAGCGAGTTGGCCTTGAACACCTGGATGTTGTTGAGCTGGACGAACAACGCCGCGAAGCACAGCACCATGAAGATCCCGAGTCGCCTGATCCGTCGTTCCATCAGGGGGCCTTGGTGGTGGTCGGCGGCACGGCCGTGGTGGCCGGGACGGTGGTGGTCGACGTGGGCGGGGTACTACAGGAAGGTGACGTCGGACTCAGCTGGCACCTCCGGGTGGTCTCCAGGTTGAGTACGTAGCTCCGGGCGCTGGCCACCGACGACTCCTCCACCCCGCTCTTCAGCTGGTCGAGGTACTGGGCGGGGACGTCGGCGACGGTCACACCGGTGCGCTGCACCTCCACCGGGTTGTACCAGAGGAAACCGCCGATCCGGCCCTGGTAGATGACCAGCTCGTTGTTGTTGACGCCGACGAAGTAGGAGTTCGTGTCGTACCAGCGGACGGCGTAGAACGCTCCGGCCAGAACCGCGCCGAACAGGAGGACGAACAGCAGGGTGCGAACCGTGATCAGACGGCGACCGCGGGCCAGCCGGCGCTCCCGTCGTTTGGCCCGGCGTCGCTCCCGGCGACTGGGCTGCTTCTCCTCGGCCACCGATGTCGGGTAGAAGTCGGCGGAGGGGCCCTGTGACCCCAGGTCAGCCTGCGAGACGGTGGCGAAGTCGGAGTTGACCGCGGCCACCACCGGCGCGGAGTCCAGGTCGTCGCCGACCACGACGTCGACCACCACCACCGTGATGTTGTCGCTGCCCCCGTGGGTCCGGGCCGCCTGGACCAACAGGTCGGCGGCGCGGGCCGGGTCACTGACCGAGGAGAGGACCTCACCGATCTGGTCGAGCTCGAGCTCGTTGGTGAGTCCGTCGCTACAGAGCAGGAAGCGGTCACCCCGCACCGGTTGGATCCGCCAGAGGTCCACCGCCACGTCCGACGACACCCCGAGGGCCCGGGTCAGGATGTGCCGGTGAGGGTGGACGGCCGCTTCGGCCGTGGTCAGCTCGCCGGTGCGCACCATCTCCTCGGCCAGGCTGTGGTCGGTGGTGATCTGGCTCAGTTCGCCGTCGTGGAAACGGTAGGAGCGGGAGTCCCCCACGTTGACCAGGGCCAGCACATCGTGGCCGGCCTCATTGACCAGTCCCACGGCGGTGAGGGTGGTTCCCATGCCCCGGAGCTCGGGGTTCTCCTGGCTGTGCTGCCAGACCACCGCGTTGGCCTCGGTCACCGCCTGGGACAGGCCGGCTCCGGTGGGTTGCCTCCTGAAGGCGGCAGCCAGGGCGTCGACGGCCAACCGGGCGGCCACCTCGCCACCGGCGTGACCCCCCATCCCGTCCGCCACGGCGAACAGGGTGGAGGTCTCGACGGCCAGATCCTGGTTGACCGAGCGGACCAGACCGGTGTCGGTGGCGGAACCCGAACGGAGGAGCGTCATCTCACTTCCCGACCTCGAAGACGGTGCCACCCACCTGGAGCAGGTCGCCCTTCTCGAGACGGGTCCGCTCGTTGATCCGGATGGTGTTCACCCAGGTGCCGTTGGTCGAACCCAGGTCCTCGGCCCAGAGGTCGCCGTCCAGGCGGAACAGCCGGGCGTGAAGATTGGAGGAGTAGGTGTCGTAGTCGATGGGCACGCCGCACCCCGCGGCCCGGCCCACGGTGACCTCGTCCCCGATGTCGTAGACCCGGCCGGCCTGGTCGTCGGGCCGGATGACATGGAGTCGGAGCAACCTGCCCTTGCGGCCCCGCGCCCCGTTCACCGTGGCCGTGGGTTCGTTGGCGTCCTTGCGCCGCCGGCGGCGTTTCAGGGGGCGGACCTCGACCCACACGGCGCGCACCACCCACATGAAGAAGAGCCACAGCAGGAGGATCACCCCGTACTCGAGGGCACGGAGTACGGGGGTGTTGTCGGTGGGCCCGGGCAGGGAGACCAGAAGCAGGTGCATGTGCGCTTAGGAGCCTGCCGTCACGAGGTCTCGAATCGGAGGACGGTGGTCCCGATCACGATCTGGTCCCCGTCGGCCAGTTTCCGCTCCCGTATCGTCGCCCCGTTCACACGAGTGCCGTTGGTCGAATTCAGGTCGACCAGTACGACGTCGTTTCCCACCCTCCGGATCTCGGCATGGCGTCGGCTGGCATTGGGATCGGTGACCATGACGGCACTCTCGGGTAGCCGCCCGATGGTGAGAGGCTCGGGCCCCAGAACCACTCGCGAACCGTCGGCCAGCACCACGGACGCCGCCGGAAGACCGGAGGGTCCTTCCTCCACCTCGGAGACCACCGTGAACCGTCCCCGACGTTGGCGGGTGTCCTCGGTCACGGTGACGGTCACCGGCCCGACGAAGACGTAGTCCTCGGTGCGGGCATGTTCCCGGGCAGCCTCCTCGAGTTCACGGACCAGGGCTTCCAGAAAGCTCTCGAAGCGATCGAAGTCACTGGTGGAGAGGTACACGGTGAAGGCATTGGGCGCGATGAGGCCGTGGACGCCCAGACGACGCTGGAGGTCCATCTCCCTGGTCACCCGCCGTCCGATCTCCACCGGGTGCAGTTCGCCCCGGAAGGCCTTGGACAGGGTGCCGTCTACCAAGCGCTCGAGGCGCCCTTCGAACCGTTGGAGTCCCATGCAGGCGTCAGCCTACCGGTGGGCACCCCTGAATTGGGGGTAGGGCGGCTCAGGGATCATGTGGGGCCGTGCCAGGGTCTTTGACTCCCGGGGCTGGTCGGGAGGGCGTCCGGGCTGTGATCGAGGCCCTCCGCCCATCAGGTAGCCTCGTTCGGTCGCTCGGGCGAGTGGCGGAATTGGCAGACGCGCAGGATTCAGGTTCCTGTGTCCGAAAGGATGTGGGGGTTCAAGTCCCCCCTCGCCCACCACCACTGTGATGTCGCGGGTCATCGTGGGACACGCGAACCCTCACGAACCCTAGTGCGAGGCAATCCGCTGGGCTGGTAGGTGCGCGAGGTGTCCAACGTCAGACGGCGGAGGAGCGTGCCGTCCAGGGACCCTCGGGCCCGATGCGGTCGCTCCTCGTTGTAGTAGCTGACGAAGCGATCGACCTGGAGCTGGAGCTCGGCGACGGAGCGAACGTGACCGGATCGAGCCGCCGGTTCTTCGGGGTAGGCGAGGGATCCATCAGGCCGAGAAGGCCGTGGAAGCGGGTCCGGACGTTGCGATACACCGCCTTCCACCCCTTTTCGTCACGGACGTTGGGTGGGTGTGGCACTCCGAGTTTGGCGCGCATCTCCGGCGAGATTCGGCAAAAGAGGACCTCACAGAAGTCCGTGACCAGCATGTCGTCTCCGGTGAGGGCCACGACGACCATAGCCACAAGGAGGGCTCGGGTCGGGAACTCCTCGGGGCGTCCGCCCGGGCCGGACCGGTTCTCGTTCTTCCAGGTTTCGATCCGACCGAGCAATGGCGAGCGATCGAGCATCGCCCCGGCCTCTCGCACGACCGCATCGGCGATGGGAGCCGTGGTCCGCAGCACAGGTGTTCCGAACCCAAGCGCCCCCTTCCCCGTGGCGTGCTCGGCAGCGACCGGGATCTCCACGTCAGGCCATCCCCGCCAGCTGCCGTCGGGCCAGGTCGTCCGGCGGAGCGGTCGCGAACTGGAGGTACTTGGACAGCTGGGTCACCGCCACCCCAGAGGCCTTCTCCAGGGTGAGGAGGTTGGTGCCAGCAGAGAGCTGCGCCACGATCCAGGTGATCTTGAGTCTCTGGACCGTGAACTTCGGTCGCTCCTCTACGTCGCAGCGCCGGATGAAGCCAAGGATGTCGTTCCGCCGTATGGCCATCCGATCCGGTCGGAAGAGGGGACGCTCACCACAGAACTCGGCCCGTCGAGCGACCGTGTCGGCCCAGACGTGGTGGATCGGGATGACCCGGTCCACCCTGCCCCCGGTGCCGAGCACGTCGACCACGACGAGGCCCGACTCGGCCCGCACGTCGGTGCCGACGGCCCGGGTGATCTCCTCGCTCTTCATGCCCACGCCGAGGCCGAGAGCAAGGAGGATCTCGGACTCCCGTCGCATGGCCTCGGTCGGAAGCGCTCCCGACCACGAGACGAACTCCCGGACCTGGTCGGCCGAGTAGGGCCGCTGGACGTCGCTGCTTTTCAGCGGTACCCGTCTTGGCGGGAAGAGCGTCGTTCCGGTCACTGCCGCTCCCACCTGCCAGAGCTGGCTCCGGCAGTTGCGGCGAGTGCCCTCGGTCAGATGCGCGAACCCCTCGACCACGAAGCGGTCGATGAGCTCGGGGCTGAAGAGCGCCGAGGTTGTCACCTCGAGCCCCCGCTGGTCCGCCCATAGGGCCAGCTGGCCCACGATCGAACAGCACTTCTTGGCCAGCTCGGCACTGGTCAACCCGACCGTCTGAACGGCGTGTTTCACGGTCGGTTCGCACCGCCGCCAGGCGTCCTGGGGAACGTCCCTAGGCGAGAACCGGCTGATGGTGGCGCTCGCCGACTCGGAAGGACGGACCGGGGCGCCGAACGACCATTCAGGTGCCACCCGATCGGCAAGAAAGCCGGAAGGCGGACCGCCCGTTGGGTGATCGGCGCCCGAACGACGGCCGCCGGGCCGCGCCCGTGAACGGCTCGTTGACCGCTCGCTCGCCCGTACCCAGGTGGCAACACTCTGCCCTTTCCGTGCCGACTCCGGATCGGCACCTCTTGTCTCCTATGAACCTCCAGTGTCCGAGCCGGACCTGTTCGTCCGATCGGGCCCCGGAGTGGTTGGCACTGTTGCCTCCTGGGTTGTGAATCCGTTGTACCGCACTTGACGTTCGTATGCCGCGGATGCCAGTACCAGATCCAAGCGGATAAGGCCGGGTGGATAAAGGCTCGCCTTCTGGAGCTACGGACCCCCGGCGTGAGCGGCGTGGCCGGCCGGAAGAAGGGCGCGAACGATCTCCCGGATCGGAGACGATCGCGGCGCACATCCCGGTCTGGATGGGAGTGGAGATGCCCGTTGAACTGGACTTTCTCAGATGGTTAGGCAGCCACGGCGGAGGCTCTGGCGCACCAGGGACACCCTGGCGCAGCAGGTGGCGGCTCCGGCTGGGAGAGCACAGAGCCGACGCATTCGAGGAACTCGGCGAAGGCAGAATCGTCCCGGGTCACCTTGATCCACTGGACCTCCCCGAAGATACCCGCCACTCCCACTTCGGCCCGGTAGGACTCGGGGAGGAAGCAAAGCAGCCCCAGGCAACGCACCACTGCTGACCGTCCCGCGGCCGGGTGCTCCAAGGCGGTGGCATAGGCGTGGAGCTGGCGGGAGTAGGTGGACGCGTGGTCCGACTTCGGGATGGTGGTTTTCAGGTCCACGACGCCCGTCGTGCCGTCATCGCATTTCGATGAGAACGTCGAGCCGGCCCCGGATCACCATCGGACGGGGGTCCCGGGCACGATGAGCGGTGCCGACTCTACCCACCGGTCGCCGCTGCTTATGACGCCTTCAGGCATCCCGGTGACAATGCGCTCGGTCCGCTCGGACAGGTAGTGATCCTTCATGGCCCGGTCGATCCGGCCGAAGACGCTCGGAAACGGCGCCCGAGGTCGCAGCTTCCCAAGGGCCACCTTGCGGTAGAAACAGCGGGGACAGTCGTCCCAGAGAAAGGCGAAATCGCTGGGGGCAAGAGCCCAAGGCCTCGGTTCTCTTGCTCCGGGCAGCTTCAATTTGGGCGCGTCGGTACGCGCCTTACTACGGTGGGCCACGTCAGTACCTCCTCAGTAGGTGCTGTCCACGGCCCCGGGGTGTTTGCGCACCGCCGGGGCCTGATTATTGGTGCTAATGATCCTACGCAGTTTCAATATACAGGTGCGTAGGATTCTCGGCAACCCATTCGGTGTCAGAGCCTACGCCTACGATTCAGGCGTGAGTCGACGCTACGAAGCTGAAGATCTCGTCGGGGTAACTGAGATCGCTGAACGGCTGGGCCTCGGGACCGGGATCGTTCACGACTGGAGGCGGAGGCACCCAGATTTTCCCAAGCCAGTACGCCAGTTACGGATGGGCCTGATCTGGTCCTGGAACGAGGTGGCCGCCTGGGCAAGGGAGACGGGGCGACTGTAACTGGGGGGTGTCACCTACCGGCACTTATGCCACACGGCAGCCTGCGTCATAATCTGGCGCATGGCGTTCGATGAAGGTCTGGCAGAGCGAATCCGGGAACTAACCGGATCTGACCCCTCGATATCCGAGCGGAAGATGTTCGGAGGACTCTGTTTCATGTCCGGCGGGAACATGTCCTTCGGGGTCTTGGGCAGCGAGATTATGGTGCGCGTCGGCCCAGACGCTTATGCGGCAGCACTCCAACTTCCACATGCTCGGGAGATGGACTTCACCGGACGATCGATGCGCGGCATGGTCTATGTCGATTCCAACGGGATCTCGGAAGATGACGACCTAGAGGCGTGGCTTCAACGTGGGCTCGCGTACGCCCGTTCGCTCCCGCCAAAGCACCCTTAGGTGCGGCCTCAACGGGTGGAGCATTCAATGCACTCAGCTAGTCCCCGTCGAGCTCAGCTACAAGGGACTTCGGAGCGACTTGGCGGTAGGCGTCCTTCAGGAGTGCGCCGATCTCATTCCAATCGACTCGGTCCTTCCCGGCGAGGTCAAGATACGCCCCCAACCAGCCCGAGAAGACGCCCCCGACCGAAGTCGGAGGCTTGAAGAACCGGCTGGGCTCGGCGGTTACAAGCTCCTCTCGAACGTCAGAGGGAACTGGACACCAGAGCGAGACCCGGCCGTCGCCGTTGTGGTCATCATGGAAGTAGCACAGCGGCCGGCGATCTCGAATGAAGAAGCACGGCTCACCATGACTCAGCCGTTCGTTCACCTCGGGCAAGGCGAGGGCGATCCCCGTACTCGTTTGAGTTCAGTACCTCCCATCCGAGAAGTACGATCCCCGTCAGCCCATCTGCATAGCTTCGTACAGCTTGACCGATCCACCGCCGCTCAGCCCTGGGCAACCCTTGGCCATCACGACGGCATCGTGCAGATTGGCAGCCTCGATCACTGTGTAGCCGGTCGCCGGGTCGGTTCCACTACCCTCGCTGGGCGTACCATCTGAGGCGATTGTTGCGGAGGAACCGAACGGTGCGCCCATGTCAACCACGGCACCGCCGAGCTCACCGAACCAAGCCATCCAGCGGTCCATGGTCTCCTGGGATGGGTCCTCCGGGTTCGCACCTCCGTGGAACATGAGCACAAACTTGGTCATTTATGACTCCTTGCTAGTCTGCCTGACGGTCGGCCAAGCCTCGCATACTGCGCCCAGAGTCGGCAGGGTCCCCTGTCCCGAAATGCCGGAGAGGGACGGCTTCTCTGCTGGATCGTGTCCATGGCAGTGTGTAGGAATACCCCATCAGGAGACTCGCTGATGACTGTGGACGTTCAGACGATGATCGAGATCGACCGTCTTCGGTCTCTTGTCGCTGCCTATTCCGCCGATCCCGACAATGCGACCAGTTGGTATCAGAACATCAAGGCAGTCGAGTGGAAGTCGGCGAAGCCTTTGGTGGTTGGCTCCCGGATCGCCTTCGTAGCCCAGTTCTTTGGCCGGACCCTTTCGTACACCTACGAAATCAGGGAGCTGGTTCCCGGGGAACGATTCGTTCAGAGCACCGCTGAGGGCCCGTTCCCCATGGAAACGACCTACACGTGGGAAGACACGACGGCGGGTGGTACGAGGATGACGCTCCGCAACCGAGGTGAACCCACCGGGTTCTCGAAGCTCGTGGCTCCGTTGATGTCCAGTGCGATGCGGCGTGCGAACCGTAAGGACCTGGCCCGTCTCAAGGCGATTCTCGAATCGGCGGATCAGCCGGAGCAGGAGCATTGAAGCCTGAGTAGAGGATTCCCCAAAACCTCGGGAGAGTGACCCCCGTGCCACGTCGGGGAACCCGGATCGGCCAGCAGATACGATCGGCTCATGCTTGGTGATCGCCCCCTCATCGCCTTCATCCCAGTGAGAGACCTCAGCGAAGCGCAGTCCTTCTACGTAGATGTGCTGGGTCTCCGAGTTACAGAGGAGAGTCCGTTCGCAGTGGTGATTGATGCAGGAGGAACAATGCTGCGCCTCGCCCAGGTTGATGACCTTCAACCTCAGCCCTTCAGCATTGCTGGCTGGCAGGTACCCGACATGGGAGAGCCGATCGACAGCTTGGTGAGGCGAGGAGTCGCCTTCATCAGATACGAGGGTATGGATCAGGATGAGAACGGGATCTGGTCGACTCCCGCCGGGGATCAGGTTGCTTGGTTCAACGATCCCGACGGGAACACCCTCTCGCTCACCTGTTTCGCCGACAGATTCAGCGGAGGCTAAGGCATCCCCTAACACCGGCTGAGAGTCGCGTTATGTAGGTTCGGACAGGATCACCGCTCCCAGCCCGCTAACTGCCCATGATCGACACATATGTGATAACCGCCGAATCCGAAGACGAAAAGAGTTGCCGGGCTGTAATCATGGCCGCCGCTGATCGAGTTAGCCGAGGTTATTGACGCACGTATTCCCGTCGTTGTTGCTGTTGGTGCCATCCGGGCAGGTGGTGTTCGACCAGGTAACGCCGGTCAGGGTGGCTCCGGTCAGAGAGGCTCCGGTGAGGGTGGCTCCGGCGAGGTTGGCGTCGGGCAGATAGGCGTCGTCCAGGTCGAGGCCGGTCAGGTTGGCGTCGATCAGGGTGGCACTGGGACCAATCAGGTAACCACCGACCAGACCCCAGTTGGTGGGAAGAATGGGCATTCCGGTGATCCCGCCCGACTCCACGGCGTCCAGGGTGGCGTACCCCAGATAGGTTCCGTTCAGGTCGGTGTCGGTTAGGACGGCACCGATGAGGTACACGTAGTTCAGATTGGCGCCGCTCAGATTGGCGCCGGTCAGGTTGGCGCTGGCCAGGTAGGCGGCGGTCTCGTAGAAGCCCTCAGACAGGATGGCGTCGGTCAGGTTGGCATCGGTCAGGTTGGCTTGTTCGAGGTTGCAGCCGACGAGTGCTACGTCGCTTAGGTTGGCGTCACTCAGGTCGGTGTCGGTCAGGGTGGTACCACTCAGGTCGACGCCGCTCAGATCGGCGCCGGTGAGGTTGGCGCCGGGACCTATCAAGTAACGAGAGATGAATGACCAGTTGGCGGGAAGCACGGACGGTGGCCCGTCGGTGATCCCGCCCGAAACCACGAGGTCCAGGTTGGCGCCGGTCAGGTTGGTGTTGACGAGGTTGGCGTCGGTCAACGTGGCGCCGGTCAAGTTGGCGTCCGTCAGGTTGGTGCCCGTCAGATTGGTGCCGGTTAGGTTGGCGCCCGTCAGGTTGGTATCTGTGAGGTTGGCACCGGTCAAGTCACAATCTTCGAGTTCCGCATAGGGCCCAAAGAAGGAACAATCTCGTCTTCGTACACCCAGTGTCGTTACTTGAACCCTCGATGGTTTGCCCAAGCCGATGGCGTTTGAAGCTTGAACCTTGAGGGTGTAGCGATGTCCATTTTGCAGACCGGTCACCGTGCAGGTGGTGGCGCCCGTAGTCGTGCAGGTCTGGCCACCATGAGGGGGGGTCACCGTGTAGCCGGTGATGGGGGAACCTCCGTCAGACGCTGGCACCATCCATGACACGATTGCACCGCCATGGACGGCGACGGCAGTGACCGCTAGAGGAGCATCTGGTTTCTTGATCTGAGGCGCCCTGGTGGCGCTGGCAGGCACGATGGCCACAACCGTCAAGGCGGTGAGAGTAAGTAGCCCCGGGACGCAGACTCGTAGAACTTTGCGTCCCACTGCCGGGAAGCGACGATTGGTCTGCTCCGAAGTTGGATTCATGTACCCCTCCTTCATTTGGTGGGGCTTGGACCGCAGTGGCGATCGATCGAATCCTAGCCAGGTTGCTGCAACCCGTTCTTGGCCCCCGACTGGTAGATAGGATCCTCTGGCTCCACACCAGGTGACACTCGGTTCCCAGGGGCACTACCTGCCCCACAACGCCGGGAGCGGGCGGAGCAGATCCGGCGGTGGCAGGCCCTTGCTATGAAAGACCTTTCCCTCCGACTGGGTCGAGCCGAAGGCTCTGGGGAGGTTCGGCCACAAGCGATGGCATGTCCTTTGCCCATTCGGCAATTGCAGGGCTACTCCGAGCTTCCTCCCAGGCCGACTCGCTCGACCACACTTCGGTCAGATAGACGGCGTCGTCATCCGCGAGAGATTTGCAAACGATCATCAATTCGCAAGCTGGGTTCTCCCGCTGAAGCTCCATTGATTCAACAAACTTGCTGGCCAGCCGGTCGGCATTGCCACGGGTCGCAACCAAAGTTGTGTGCTGTGCAAAGCGCCCCACCACTTCTCCCTTCTGAACTGGATTCCTCGTCAGCTCAGTCATGCGTATTCATGTTGGAAGCCTTGGCGCCATGACGGAAAGCGCAGCTCCCAGCCCAGCTCGGTCTTGGCCTTGATGTTGGAGAAACCATGCCTGTGGGTGCCACGAATGTTATCCGGATACCTTGATCAGGACTTTCGCAAATCGGAGTGATGAACGAAACTGAGCCATGGCTCTGTCGTTTCTCTATCTCGCCTTCGTCAGGACCCTTCAGTTGCTACGCCTGAGCCGGCGTGACAACAGCGATCTGACCATCGAGGTCGTCATGCTCCGGCACGAGGTCGCCGTCCTTCGTCGGCAGGTGGTCCGCCCGGCTCTGCGACCACCGGATCGAGCGCTCCTTGCCGGCCTCGGCCGGCTGATCACCCGGGCGAAGCTTCATCGGTTCTTCGTCCAGCCCGAGACCCTGCTTCGTTGGCATCGTGAGTTGGTCCGGCGCAAGTGGACCTACCCCAAACCCTCGGGGCGCCGGAGCATCCCCGCAGGGACCGTCCAGGTAGTGGTTCGCTTGGCGAGGGAGAACCCGACGTGGGGCTATCGCCGGATCCACGGCGAGCTGGCGAGGATGGGCGTTGTCCTGGCGCCGGCCAGCGTCTGGAACATCCTCCGGCGTCACGGCCTCGACGCCTCCCCGAACAGAACCGGGCCGACCTGGGGTGAGTTCCTCAAAGCTCAGGCCACGACGATGCTGGCCTGCGACTTCTTCACTGTGGATACCGTGTCCCTGCGGAGGCTGTACGTCCTCTTCTTCATCGAGCTGGACACCCGCCGGGTATATATGACTGGGGTCACTGTTCATCCAGCCGGAGCATGGGTGATCCAACAGGCCAGGAACCTGTCCTATGAGCTCGCGGAGCGCGCCCAGCCGGTTAAGCTCCTGATCCGCGATCGCGACGCCAAGTTCACCACTAAATTCGATGAGGTCTTCCGTTCCGAAGGCATCCGGATCATCGGGACTCCGATCCGGGCACCTCGGGCCAACGCCTTCGCTGAGCGGTTCGTCGGAGTCGTTCGTCGTGAGTGCCTCGACAGAATGCTCATCCTCGGCCGTCGACATCTTGAAGGTGTGCTCGCAGAGTATGTGGACCATTACAACGAACACCGGCCACACCGGTCACTGGACCAACAGTCCCCGCTCACGTTGGATCCTCCCCCACCGATCCGTGATCCCAAGCCGGCGGAGTTGCGGCGTCGCGGACACCGTCTTCGGTCTAATCAATGAGTACCACCTGGTCGCGTGACGTGGATGAGGTTCTTAGCACCCACAGGGTATGTGGCAAAGGAGAAGGACGGTCGGCGCAATCGCTACCACATCGAGGTGGATGCGCCGCTTGGCGAG
This sequence comes from uncultured Acidimicrobiaceae bacterium, assembly GCA_963833585.1. Taxonomy (GTDB): domain Bacteria; phylum Actinomycetota; class Acidimicrobiia; order Acidimicrobiales; family RAAP-2; genus Bog-756. The sequence goes on from CAWHYF010000006.1 coordinate 849,820, forward strand.
GCCATCGGGCGCCAGCAGACCATCGGGGAACTGTTGAAACTGCTCGTCGGCTCGACGAGCTCTCGGAGGCCGCGAAAGGCACTGGGCTGAGCATTGAATCTCAACGGCCACACGCGCTGGATTCAGGTTCCCACCCGAGGTCATCTTGATCGCCGTGCGCTGATACCTACGCTACGGACTGTCATATCGGGATCTGGAGGAACTGCTCGCCGAACGGGGCATCGAGGTCGCCAATGTGACCCTGTTCCGATGGGTCCAGCGGTTCACGCCGTTGCTGGTGGAGGCGGCCCGCCCCTGCCGCCACAGCGTGGGTGATCACTGGTTCGTCGACGAGACATAATGAAGGTCTCCGGGTCCTGGCGGTACATCCATCGGGCCGTTGACCAATACGGACAGGTCATCGACGTGTTCATGTCGAAGAAGCGAGACCTGAAGGCCGCCACAACGTTCTTCGCCGATGCGATCGGTACCCATGGCGAACCGGCTGAGATCGCCACCGACCGGGCCCACGCCTCAGCGATGGCTCCGGATTCGGTACGTTTCCTCGACAACTGCTTGTTGCAAGGTGTCTGCTGCCAGTAGGGAGCCCTCTGTCGGGAGCTCGATATCGTTTAACCCACGTCGGGAACGGACAGTGAAGTGCACTTGACCGGCGCACCATTGTCCTCATCGCCCGCGCACGCAAAGACTACGACGGTGCCTGGAGATGAAGGTGCCTTGACCTCGATGGCAGACTGGGTAGAGCTATGGCCAGCCAAGGAGCCGGGCTCGCAGAAGTTGCCGTCAGGGTTAATATCCGCGCCAGTGGACACCAGGGGACAAATGATGTCCGCTGCCCTCGCATGCATCAAGGTGTACTCAAAATCAACCGTGACCGGAGTCGAGCCGTGGTTCTTCTCAGTGAAGGCAAAAGCCACAGCCTGGCCCCCTTGCACTGAGGTCACGCCAGCAACGACCGAACCGCTGATTGACAATGGGTTCCTCACAGAGTGGGGGTTGGCCTGGGCCGCGGCTGGGACGGCCAAAACGCCTGCAACGATCGAGAGCCCAGCCACAATCACAACGATTCTTCGCATATTGATGTCTCACTTACGCACTCGCGCCACGTGCGCCCGCCATCCGCCCAATGTCCGGCACCGCCTGGAGGGTTACACGACTACTCGGTCGCCCCTCCTGGTTCATGTAACACCCCGTCAGAATGCGAGTCAACTAGTTTCTTCGATTCTTGTCACAAGCGACGGCTACAGGATTGACGACCGATGGACGACTCCTCGGACCGGGCCTAGGCTGCCGACAGCCGGGGTGGCGGCTCAGGATCTGACACAGGGCAACCACTGTGGTCCACGTGCACCAGAGATCCGAAAAAGGGAGAACTCGCCACGGCGGCTGAAGACAACATCAAGACCATCCAGGCTGTGTATGAGGCGTTCGGGCGCGGCGACGTCAATATGATTCTCGACAACGTAACGGACGACGTCGATTGGGCGGCCGAAGGGTTCTCGACGGTCCCACCCTGGTATGGGGTCCGACACGGAAAGGAAGGCGTACCAGCCTTCTTTACAGATTTCGGCTCGACTATGGATATCGTGGAGTTCAATCCCTACGCTTTCGCAGGATCCGACAGTGAGGTGCACACCGTCGTTCACTGTCGGGCCACATCTCGCGCCACCGGAAAGAGCATTGCTCACGACCTGCACCATTTCTTCCGGTTTCAGAACGGGAGGATCTCTTTTTACCGGGGCACAGAGGACACGCAGCAGACGGTGGAAGCGTTGACACCATAGCGTTCGCTACACTCCCCTGGATCGCCGCCAAGCCGATCGCCACCGGCAGAGCCAAGTGACTTCACCGTCAATAACCTCGATGAGTTCCTGGCGTCGCCATCTCTCCTCCCAAGTGATGACCGGAAACAGCCAGCGCGCATCTCCGTTGCGAAGTTCGGAGGGCAACGTCGCCCGCAGAACGCCGGTAGCCAATACGGCAAGGGCCATTGGCCATCTCAGTTCGCCCAACGTTTGGCGCTCGCCCAGAGTTCAGCAGCTCTGGCTATCACTCACGGAGCTGGCTCGAACAATGTCTGGTGAGCACCAACGGGGATTTCTCCAGTCATGAGGATCGGTGCTGCTGGCTGTACTTGACCGCCTGGGTGACCACACGCAACACCACACCCAAGAAGACCAAGTCGAGCCACATCTGCACTGTCACCACCAGGCGTGCAGCCTCGCTCTTGGCCGTGATGTCCCCGAAACCGACGGTGGTGAACACGGTGGAAGAGAAGTACATCGCGTCGGTTCGGCTGACAGGCACCCCGAACGCGCCCGGATTCGAGTGGGCCATCACAAAGTACGTCGTCGCGAAGAGCAGCATGAAGAGCGGAACACTGAACGCGAGCGCTTCGACGGCTCGCCCGACCGGGTGGTTTGACCGGATGATCCGCCGGACCTGCCAGATGACGATCGCCGTGAGTGCCAGTGCGCCGAGTATCAGCTTGGTGATCTTCTCAACATTGGTGCCGCCGCCCAAAGGCAGCAGGAAGTAGAGGGCTAGGACAAGAGCGACCGTGGCAGCTGTGCGCAAGACTGCGAAGACGACCAGCCGTCTTCGTCCCCGCACAGTGAGATCACCAATTTGCGTGACTCCAGGCTCGTCGGCAGGCATTGTTGTCCCGTTTCTCCCTGGGTCCGAGGGTCACGCTGTCTCGGCGGCGTGCTTTTGGAGCCGATCTGCCACGAACATCACGATGACACCGATGCCGACGCCGATCAGGGTGAAAAGGACACGCCGACCCTCAGCGGCGTAGTTGGTCGGCTGGGGCAGGTCCGCCGCGATGAGAGCGGCACAGGCAATCGCCGCGGCGTAGTAGGCGTAATTCACCCCCTTGATGGCGATTCCGAGTCCAGCCAGAAGGATGATGATGACCTCTAGCGCGTGCTTGTTCCCGACCAGGATCAGGATGGGTATGGCCGCCGCGGCACCCATGGCCGCACCGACCAGGCGCTGTTCGCCGAAAAGCTTGGACTGCTCGAGGCTGGGCTTCATCGCGACGATCGTCGCGATCGGCATCCAGTCTGCGCTGGCTAAGCCTGCTCCGAAGGCGATGGCGGTGGAGGCGGCCAGAGCCAAGGACCGGATCAACGCGAAGAGGACGATCGGCCGGGTCAGGTGCACCGGGGATTGGCTCCCTGGAAGGTCCATGACCGGTGCCGGTCGCCATCTGCCCCTGCTCGCCAGCCACACCACGAACATGAGGGCGATCCAAGCCGCGGCCCCGGCCAGCCAGGCCAGTGCTTGGTCCCATGGGCTGATCTTGAGGTGGCCTGAGTCATGGGTGGCCAGTGAGAGCACGACGAGGAACCAGACATTGAGCAGCAGTCCCGCCGCAAAACGGTGAACCCCGAGCTTGACCGCCAAACCGCATGCCAGCGTCACAGCGAAGACCGCTAGGACCACGAAACCCCAAGCTTCATCTCCCACGTAGAAGCCGAATGCGGTCACCAGCGCGCCAAGCAGGGCGAAGAGAGACATGCCCGCCATCCGGCTGCCGATGGCTCCCCCCGGGTCACTCTGTGCGACCAGGAGGACGGCGAAGACGACTGGGACGAAGTATTTCTGTTCGTTCGTCTGGACGATGAGGAACCACAACAGGAACAAGAGGGCAGCAACTGCTGCGCCAGCCTTGACATTCAGTTTCTGGCCGTCGGCCGCGAACACTCTTTCTATCTTTCCCATCGGACCGGCCTTGGCCATCAGACGTCGTCGGGGGCGCCCGGACGAGTCGCCATCTCGTCCTCGCCGTGGGCGACGATCGGGAAGCCGCCGTGACCCACCACGAGCGGGGTGCGGTGAAACTCGTGGAACGTGATCGGGTGCTTCGTCAGTTGGTTCATCGACTGTGACCTTGTGCGACCAGCGAGGACGAGATCGTGGATCTCGTCCATCCTCCCGAGTCGGGCAGGGCCGGGCATGTTTCGGGCCTTCACCCGTTCCTTCCGTGGTCTGGGTTGACGGACACGAGCTCGACGCCGAGTTCCTGGACTCGCTCGATGAGCCCGACGAGGTGCGCCTGATCTGTCACGTCGCCAGTCAGCACCGTCGTGCCCGCGAGCCGCTGCAACCGCATGCCCTCAAACAGAACTCCGAACGAATCGCCCAGCTCCCCGCGGAGGACAAGGCGATAACTGCGGGGTTGCACCCATTTGTCGTCCATCTCGACGCAGCCTTACATTCCGGCAAGCGACCCGTCATCACCTTCGGCTGGATTCACCTAGGGGAGACCCGTTGGCCGGCCAGGCCAGACCACCCGGTCTTCACGCCCAGCCGGGCCGCCCAATGTTCACAGACATGGGAGGATAGGCGTGGGCGGCGCTCTCGACCGGGGCCGTCCGTTGCGTTCGCCCCTGGATGCTCGCTAGAGGAGGCCCAGCTCGCGGCTGCATTCGAGCGCGTCGGCCCGCGACGATACGGCGAGCTTGCGGTAGATCGCACGAACGTGGCTATGCACCGTGTAGTGCGACACAAACAGTTCACGGCCGATATCCCGCTCCGACAGATCGCTGCGCAGGAGCTGGAGGACGCCGAGCTCCCGCGGTGTCAGCTCGCGATCCTCGGATAGAACACGGCGCCGGACCTGCCCTGTCCGCTCGAGGGTAGACAGTTTCTCGGCCAGGATCCCCGGATCAGGGCAGTGCTCGAGGACCGATTTCGCATCGGCTATCGCGGCCGTGGCCGCCTTGTGCTCGCCCAGGACCCCAAGCACCCGCGCTTGGCAGAGCAGCGCATGGGCCAGCTGGATGGGCTGGCCAAAGGTCCGGGCCAGCGCGACGCCGTGCTCGATCAGTGGCAGCGCCTCCTCGGGCCTGCCACGTGCCGCCAGCGATACCCCGAGCGCCAGCGGAACTGGCCCGACGGCCTCCTCCGTGCCATGCTCTTTTCCGAATTGGGCTGCGGTCTCGGCCAGGATGCGCTGCTCCTCGACACAGCCCCGCTCGCCGGCGATCAGCGATCGATGGGCCAGCGACGACGTACCGGACAGCCACTGGGCGCTCGCGGGCGCCAGAGCCGCCGATTCCGCGAACCACTCGTCGGCCTCGTCAAACTCGCCCTTGAAATACGAGGCCCATGCCAGCCGCCCAGCAGGCCAACGGCCGCCAAGGCGACCGGGGACCCTCGAGCTCGGCCGCCCGTCGGGAATTTTCCAGCTGGGCGCCGACATCGCCCCAAGGGAAGCCGGCCCGTAGCATCGTCAGGCTCGCCCTAGCGGAGCTGAAGCCATCGGGCAGCGGTCCCGTGCCCAGATCGCCCAGCTGTTCGACCGCTGCGATGGCCCTCGCCGCCTCCTCCTGCCTCGCAGACAGTGACAGCACCCACGCCTGAATCAGGAGCAGGTGCACCTCGCCGGTCAGTACCTCGTCGGGGAGCTGCCGCAGCCAGCCCAGGACGGTGTCGTACTTCCAGGTGTTGGCGTACCTGATCCAGAGGGTTTCGATCAGCTCGATTGCCTCGGCGTAAGCCTCGGCCGCCACGGCGTGCTGGATCGCCTCGTCGATCGTCCCATGATCACGATGCCAGGAGTAGGCGCGACGATGCAGCGCCGGGGCCAGGCCCGGCTCCCGCCGCTCGAGCTCAACGCGGAGCAGCTGCGAAAAGACGTGGTGAAAGCGGTACGACCCGGCCTCATCGTCGAGCGGAATAAGAAACAGGTTGCTCCGATCAGCAGCTCATCGAGCATCTGCGCCGAGCCCTCTTGGTCCATCACGGCATCGCACAGAGGGCCGGTCATCCGTTCGAGAATCGAAGTATGGACCATCAGCGCCTGCTCCGGCGGCGTATGGGCCTCGAGTACCTCCGTCACCAGGAAGTCCACAACGTGACGGTTCGATCCGCTAAATGTGCGCACGAATGCGTGACGGTCGGCGGTGGGCTGCAGCGAGAGCGCCGCGAGATAGAGCCCCGCCGGCCATCCCTCCGTCTTCTCCACCAGACTGTCGACGTCTTCGGCTGTCAGGTCGAGCCCGAGGCGGCCGTTCAGGAATGTGTCCGCTTCCTGGTAGGTGAATCGCAGATCTGCGGCTCGTAGCTCGAGTAGCTCGCCGTGGGCGCGCAGACTGGCCACCGGCAGGCTTGGTTCCGTCCTGGTGGCGAGTACGACGTGGAATCCAGGCGGCGCATGTTCGATGAACCAGCGCACACTGGCGCGTGCGGGTTCGCTGGAGACCCGGTGGAAGTCGTCCAGGATGAGGGTGATCTCACCTTGGCCGTCCAGCTCGTTGACCAGGCGAGGCAGAACCCGATCAATCACCGGTGCCACGATCGATCGCTCTGACGTCGACTTGGCGACGCCAGGGTTCACGCGCCGTAGCGCCCCGATCGCATGCGACCACAGGACCACAGGGTCGTTGTCGCCCTCGTCCAGCGTGAGCCACGCAACGGGTCTCCGAGCGGCCTCGGCCTCGTACCAGGCCGAGAGAAGCGTGGTCTTACCGAAGCCCGCCGGGCAGGCGACGAGAGTGAGCCTGCGGTCCGATCCGCTTCGAAGACATTCCTGAAGGCGCTCGCGCGGGATTGACTGTTTGCGCACTGGCGGCGGCCGCAGCTTGGTGCCCACCAGGGTCGGCTGCTCGACACCCTCGTGTCCCCCGCCCTCGGCGGCGGAATCTTGCAGGTCAGGGGTGTCATGGCGGGTCTCCGGCAGTACCTGACGGAGTGACCGGCTCGGCGCCCGCGCACTACCGAGTGACTCCCTTACAGGGGACATACGCTTAGCTTGCCAGTTCAGAGTTCCTGGGTCCATGGCCGAAAGTCCCTAATGCGGCAAACCAGGCGCCGCTCCTTCGCTTGCTCTCGAGACTGGTTTCCAGGGCGACGCCAGACTCCACCGGTGTTGCCTGGCCAGGAACGTCACCCCCGGCGGGCTACCGCTTCCCCGGTAGACGATGGAATGCCGGATAGGAATCCGGTGGTCTCCGACGGCCGGGGCGCGTGCTCCATTCCGTGTCCGCGCCTTGTCATTTGTGAACCGGGCAGCTTTCCCCTAGGTGAATCCGGCTGGAAGGTGATGACAGGTCGCCTACATGAGTGTGAATCTTCCGTATGACGGACCGACAAGTTGAGTTCGAGTTGACCGGCAGGGTGTTCGCCATTGCCGATGAGCAAAGTAGTACCGGCAGTCCCCAATGAATGCACAGAAAGAACGGAGAAAGCATTATGGCCAAGTCTGACCCCGTGTTTGTCTACGTCGGCACCTACCCGAGCGAAGCGTCTGCCCGAGCCGACTACGACGTCGTGAAGGACCTGCACGCCGCAGGAGCTGTCGGCACCTACGACGCTTCGGTGGTTACCAAGGACCCGGATGGCAAGGTTCACGTCAACAAAGATGAGACCTCGACCCGCCATGGGGCTTGGGGCGGGGCAGCGGTTGGTGCGCTCGTAGGCATCATCTTCCCACCGTCCATCGTGGTCGGCGCGGCCGTTGGTGCGACGGTCGGGGGTGTGAGCGGCCACCTGTGGAAGGGTATGTCCCGGTCCGATGTGAAGGAGTTCGGGGACATCATCGATGCTGGACAGGCTGCCCTGGTCATCGTCGGTCAGAGCACCATTGGGGATGCCATCGAGAAGGCCGACTTGAAGGCTGAGAAGCATGCGGCGAAGGAGCTCGACGTCAGCTCCAAGGACATTGACCAGGCGGTTCAGGAAACCGCGCAGGAGATCAGCTGATCAAGCCGCTTGCGCTAAGCGACTGAGCGCTACGCCGTAGTTGGAGCCGCACAGTTTCCATATTTTGGAATCCCTAAAGAAAGGCACAGATACATGAGTGAAGACCGACCCCTCCTCGCCACCGTCCTAGAAATGACCGACGCCTCGATGAGCCGCACCAGCCTGAGCGACCGGGAGCTCATGATGGTCCGCCTCGCTGCCATGGCGGCTGTCGGTGCACCCCCGGCCTCGTATCTGCTGAACATAGCGGCCGTCGCAGGCGCAGGCACGGATCTGACCCTGGAGGATGCGCAAGGCACCCTCATCGCTATTGCGCCAGTCATCGGCACGCCCAGGACGGTGTCCGCAGCCGCTGCGATCGCCGAGGCCCTCGGATTGGCCTTGGCCATCGAGGACGCTATTGAGGAGAGGCAAGCCCATTCCTAGACGGCCAGCGCAGCTCATCAATGACGACTTGAGGCCTTTTGGCCCTAGTCGACGAATCGCCCACGGGCAGTGTAAGGGAAACGGCACCGACGGGAGTGTCGTAACGAATGGTTGGGAGGAAATGTGTTGCTTGCCTATAGCTTTCCGCTGCTGAGCGTCTTTTGGAGCTTGCTGATGTTTGCGCTGCTGGTGCTCTGGATCTTCATCGTCATCTGGTGTTTCATCGACAACTTCCGTCGCCGGGACCACCATGGTGTCGCCAAGGCGCTCTGGTTCGTCTTCATCGTCTTTGTCCCCGTGATCGGCGTAATCGCCTACATCATCGCCAGGCCCCCGGCTGCAGACCTGGAAGTATGTAACTGGCGGCCAGTTGAGTTCCCTTGCGACTGAAACGGGGTCCTCGGCGGCGGTTACCTCGGGGACCCCATTCCTTGCCCAGATGAAAGGCCCAACAAGATGAAACGTATAGCAGTGCTGGCTGTCCTGGTCACCGCGGTCGTGATGGCCGGGTGCTCGTCTTCGAGTACCAGTTCGACCACCACAACTAGCCACGCACCCGCACCGACATCATCGACCGTTGCCAACAGCGTGACCGGAACAGTGAAATGGGTCGCAAACAACAAGACCGTGGTCACGGCCCTGAGTGCGGATGTGGCTGCTCTGGGGACCGACCTTCCGGCAGCAGTGTCGTCTCACAGTATGTCGGCGGTCACTGCCAGTTGTCAGAAGCTGGCTACCGACGTGGCGACGGCCAAGGCACTGCCCCCCATACCCAACTCGACAGCCCAGAAGGCCTGGACATCGCTGCTCGATGATCTGAGCAGCGCGGCTCAGAAGTGCAGCGACGGGATCGCCAAGAACGACACCGGGGAACTCAGCCAGGCTGCCACCAAGGTCTCGAGCAGCAGCAGCAGTTTGAGCTCAATCAAGCAAACCCTCGGGCTCTAGAACGGGAGATTTGAATGCCAAACGCGAGCGATGTCGATTCTGCAGAGGGCATCAGAGCAATCGGGCGACAATGGTGGCTGATCGCTCTCTTCGGCGTGATCACCATCGGCTTCGGGATCGTGCTGACGTTCAAGCCGAGTAAGTCCGTGCACGCAATTGCTGTGATCATCGCCATCTGGTTGTTGATCGTGGGGGCCATTCGCCTGATCCAGGCGATCAGTGACTCGGACGAGCGGACGGCCCTCCTGGTCATGGGCCTGCTGTCCATTGTCATTGCGATCATCTTGCTCCACCACACCACGACGGCAGTCGCCTTCGTGGGATTCATCGTCGGCATCTTCTGGACCGTCGGTGGCGTGACGGAGTTCATCCAGGGGTTCAGTGCCAATGAGGGGAGGGTCAGTTGGGCACGCGTCGTCCTGGGTGTGATCGCCACCGCAATCGGAATCCTTTGCCTCGTCTACCCATCGCTCTCGCTTTCGATCATCTGCGTGATCACCGGCATCGGAATGATCGTCTATGGAGCCGCTGCCCTCGTGGCCAGTTACGAGGTCTACGGACTGAAGAAAGCGTAGACACCTTTCAGATTCCACCCAGCCGGACGGTCGCTTAGGAGTGAGGACCGTGATCTCCTGCACCGAGACAAGGAGGAGTTGTGACAGAGAAATCGGCACAGAGGGGGCCTAGAGGCCCGGGGTCGACCAGCGGAGGTCGAGCGGTGAGTCACCTGTCGGTCCGCGAACGGGAGGCCATGGGCAAGGACGCTCGTGTCCGGGCACACCGAGCGTCCCAAGCTGAGTTCGAGCCGAAGTCCTCGCGGCCCGATCCGGTCGAATTGCTGGAGGGACAGAGCCAAGGGCGGGTCCAGGAGCTGGTGCCCATTCGCTATGGAAGGATGCTCGTCTCCGCGTTCACCTTCTACCGGGGCGCAGCTCTGCTCATGGCATCCGATCTGGCCACCACGCCGAACTCCGGCCTCCATGTACAGCTCTGCGGGGATGCCCACCTGTCAAACTTCGGCCTCTTCGCCTCCCCGGAGCGGGCATTGATGTTCGATGTCAACGACTTCGACGAGACCCTGCCCGGCCCCTGGGAGTGGGACGTCAAGCGCTTGGCCGCCAGCGCGGTCATCGCCGCCCGTGACCAAGAGTTCACGGCCAAGGAGGCTCGAACCGCAGCGATCGAGGTCGGAGCCACCTACCGACAGGAGATGGCACGACTGGCTGGACTGTCCACGCTCGACGTCTGGTACTCCCACATCGATGTTGCCCAGCTGCTCGCCGACCTTCAGACGGCAGCCCGCACCACCGGGTCGAAGGCCGACAAGCACATGGCAAAGCGCAGCAGGGGGATCGTGGACAAGGCCCGCACCCGGGACAGTATGCAGGCCCTCGGCAAACTGACCCAGGTGGTCGACGGCCAGCGTCGGATCGTGAGTGACCCTCCACTGATCGTGCCCGCCGACGAGCTGTTCTCCCAGATCGAGAGCAACGAACTGCTCGAACAGTTACACCAGTTGGTCCGGACCTATCGACAGACGCTCCAGACCGATCGCCGCCACTTGCTGGAGGAGTTCCAGCTCCTGCAGATCGCCCGCAAGGTGGTGGGTGTCGGCAGCGTCGGCACCCGGGCGTGGATCCTGCTCCTCGTCGGACGGGATCAGGATGATCCCCTCTTCCTGCAGGCCAAGGAGGCGGACTCCTCAGTCCTGGAGGAGTTCGTGGGCAAGAGCGACTACGCCAATCACGGCGAGCGGGTGGTGGCCGGACAGCACCTGATGCAGGCGGCCAGCGACATCTTCCTCGGATGGGAACGGGTCAAGGGCCTCGACGGGGTGACCCGCGACTACTACCTCCGCCAACTGCGCGATTGGAAGGGCTCCTTCGAGGTCGAGGGAACTATCCCGGCCGGCCTGACCAAGTATGTCGGAGTGTGTGCCCAGGCTCTGGCCCGGGCCCACGCTCGCTCCGGCGATCGGGTCGCCATCGCCTCCTACCTCGGGTCCGGGGACTCCTTCGACCGGGCCATCGGCGAGTTCTCCGAGTCGTACGCCGATCAGAACCAGCGGGACTTCGAGGCCTTCCAGACGGCAGCGGCCGGTGGACGGATCAAGGTCGAGAGCGGCCTCTAGGAACCTCGTTGAAGCCCAGCCTCCCCAGGGAGTCCAAAGCCGTGGAGGGGCAAGTCTCATGGTCCTGGCGCTCCATCTGGCGTCGCCTGCCGACCCGATCTGGTCGAAGACCAAGAGCCGCGACGTGGTCCGACGCGGTAAGACAGTCGGAGGCTCGAGTAGCTACCGGCGGGCTTCGAAATCGCCACTTCAGACGAAGGCACCGGTACGTTCGGACTATGCAGTACCTGGGAGGATTGTGAGTAACACGGCGGCAAAGAAGGGCTCCCTCGCACTCGTCGCGTTGGCGACTGCGCAATTCCTCATGGTGCTGGACCAATCCGTCATGAACGTTTCGATCGGCGCGCTGGTCCACGACTTCCACACCACGGTCACCACGATTCAGGCAGTCATAACGCTCTACTGCCTGGTCATGGCCATGCTGATCATGACCGGGGCCAAGATCGGCGACATCATCGGTCGACGCAAGGCGTTCGTCATCGGACTGATCATCTATGCCTGCGGCTCGGCCCTGACCGCTGCTTCCCAGACGGTGTTCCAGCTCGCCCTCGGTTGGTCGGTGCTCGAAGGGATCGGCGCGGGGCTCGTTTTCCCGGCATTGGCGGCCCTAATCGCAGGCAACTTCGAGGGGCCCAGCCGCAAGGCCGCCTATGCTGTCATCGGTGGCGTTGCCGGTGCGGGGATCGCGGTCGGGCCCATCGTTGGTGGCTGGGCAACGACCGTACTGACGTGGCGTGTGGTGTTCGTCGGCGAGGTCTTCATCGCCGCCTTCATCCTGATCATGACCCGCAAGGTCAAGGATTCTCCGGTTCCGGCTCCCAAGCCCAAGCTTGACGTTGTCGGCTCGGTGCTGTCGGCCGCCGGACTCGGGGTCTTCGTCTACGGAGTCCTCGAGTCGAGCACTTGGGGATGGGTCAAGCCCAAGAACTCACCTGTCACCATCTTCGGCTTCTCGCTCACGCTCTTCGTCCTGGCCGCCGGCGGCGTCCTCATCTGGGGGTTCGTCACCTGGCAGCGCCACCGAGAAGACACAGGCCACGACCCACTCGTCCATCTCTCCTTGGCCCGCATCCCGCCGGTGCGCTCCGGGCTGATCGGGATGTTCAGCCAGAACCTCCTACTCATGGGGATCTTTTTCGTCGTCCCGCTGTATCTCCAACTCGTACTTGGGCTGAGCGCACTCGAGACTGGGATCAAAATGCTCCCCATCTCGATCACCATGTTCGCCACCGCGGCAGTCGGGGCACGGCTCTCGAACCGCTTCGCGGTTCGGGCGATCGTCCAGACCGGGCTGATCGTGACACTTGTCGGCGCCCTCGTGCTGCTCTCGACGATCAAGCCCACGCTCTCCAATGCCGGATTCGCCATCGGTATGGGCGTACTCGGCGTCGGGATGGGCCTGATGATCTCCCAATTGGGCAACGTTGTTCAGTCCTCGGTCGAGGAGTCGGGCCGGAGCGAGGCCGGTGGGCTGCAGTACACGGGACAGCAACTCGGGTCATCTCTTGGTGTAGCGCTCATCGGGGCGATCGTGCTGATCGGGCTGACCAGCACATTCATCTCCAACGTCGAGCACGACCCTCGCATCAGCTCCGAAATTTCCACCCAGGTAGGGACCGCCGCTGGTTCCAACACCAACTTCGTTGCCTCAACGCAGATAGAGATGGCCGCACAAAAGGCCGGCCTTGACGCCGCAACGACGGCAGCACTCGTCGACGACTACGAATCGGCTCAACTCCGATCACTCAAAGCTGGACTCCTGGCCGCAGCGCTCCTTGCCCTGATTTCGCTCGGGTTCACGAGGGAGCTTCCCCACGAGCGACCAACTCGCCAAGCGAGGCCGACTTCCGCTGCTGTCTCAACTTGAGCAGGGCCTTTTGCGGAAACGACGTGCCTTCACCTCTATTCGGAAACGAACTCCTGCGAGTGCCGAGAACCTTTTCCGAGTGCTTTGATCCGGGATTTCTCCGAGGCTGCGGCTAGGACCACATGGTCTGTTGCTACGTTGAACGCGTGCGGACACCCATCAAACAGTCACCGGATCCGATGTACGCGGAGTTCGAAGTACACCGAACGATGATTCGAGACCGGATCCGCACCGAAGCGTTTGGGCGCGCGATTGACTCGGTGGTACACCCTGGCGACATCGTGCTCGACTTTGGGGCCGGAAGCGGCATTCTTAGCTTATTGGCGGCACGTGCAGGAGCCTCACGGGTCTACGCAGTCGAGCAAACCACGATGGCTGTTCTGGCCCAGCAGTTGGCAGTGACGAACGGCGTCGATGAGATTGTCCGAGTGATCCAAGGCGACGTCTTGGACATCGAACCTCCGGTACGCGTCGACGTGATCGTATCGGAGTGGCTCGGCGGTTTCGGGATCGACGAAGGGATGCTGCCTCCCCTCATTGTCGCCCGAGATCGCTGGCTCAAGCCAGGCGGAACCATGATTCCCAACTCCGTTACCGCGTGGGCTGCGCTCGTGCATGACCGCTATCTCGAGGACATGGTGGGGTTTCTGCGGGACAATCCGTACGGCGTCAACCTCGATGCCCTGATCGAGAAGACGGTCAATGAGATTCACTACTCAGGCAGCTTTCGCCACCTCGACGCCAGCGACATTCGTTCACAGGCTGGTCGTATGTGGACCACGGAGACAGGGCTGATCACGCTTGAGCAGGCGGAGGCTCCCCACCAAGCCGAGACGCTTCTGGCGGTCCACGAATTCGGCGCAGCCAACGCGCTCGCCCTCTGGTTCACCGCCGACCTCGCCCCGGGTATCACGCTGTCCGTGGGCCCAGGCGACCCGCCCACTCATTGGGGAATGACGACTGCCCCGCTGAGCTCGCCCGTGCAGCTCGTGCCTGAAATGGATGTTCGAGCCAAGGTGAGAACCGTGCCAGCTCGGCCGACCGGGACGTGGACGAGCTGGGCAGTAGCTCTGCCGGGCTCCGATTGGGAAGAGCACGACGAGCAGGCCATCTGGGTGGAGATCGACGACTAAGCGTTTGCACGTCACTCTCCGGCCTCTGGGTGTCGTTCTTACGGACGTAGTAGCCACAGTCCGGGTCCGTCGATCGACGCAGCACCTTCCGGTCTTTCCACTTCTTCTTGCCCCGTTCCCGGCGCTCGGGCCGGGCGAACGCGGGGACGACCGTGGCATCAACCGACGCAGATCCGTTCCAATGCCGCCGATAGCGGCGCGGGAGCATCAGGAAACTGGCTTCCAGTAGCTGATTCACGAACCAGGTCAGGCGCTCATAGGCCTCCTGACGGTCCGCATCTGACCGCTGCGCCGCCCGCTCTTCGAGCAGAGTTGTAAAGACCTCGTCGTCGAGTCGGCGGTTCTTCGGTCAGTCTGAGGAATCCATAAGGGACAACAGGCGATGGAACCGGGTCCGGACGTTGCGATAGGTCGCCTCCCGGCCAGCATGGTCTCCCAGGGCTGGCGGATCCGGTATTCCGAGTTCGGCGCTCATCTCCGGCGACAGCCGATAGAAGAGCAGGTCATGGACCTTCTGGAGATGGACCGCCTCGCCCAAACGGGCCACAACGAGTAGCCCGACGAGAAGTGCATGATTGGAGAAGGTGCGGGGTCGACCACCTGGTCCCCTGCGGGCCTCCCGTTCCCAGGCCTCGATCCGGTCAAGCGTGTCGGTCAACTGAACGATCTGAACCGCCCTCCGCACCAGGTCATCGTTGACCCGACGAAAGGTCATTGGGGGGTAGTCATCATCGGCTTCAGTCCGGAGGTGTGCGCTCTGCCGGGATTCGCTCTTGGGCGGTCGCCCTCGCGTAGCCAGCAACGGACCGACACCGGATCCAGATCGGGCAGAAGATTGAAGTACTTGGCCATCTGGGTCCGCCGTTCCACAGAAGCCCTCCTGCACGTCTCGAACTGCCGGATCTTTCATCCCGCGTTCGAGGACGCGTGCAGGAACACTTTGTGCTCCACATCCCCAGCTGCTGGGGCGTCTCACTAGTAGCAGGGAGACGCGCGAGCGCGGCGGGCCAAAACCGCCGCGCGGACGGCCGGCCGGCGCAAGCGGCAGGGCGCCAGGGCCGGCGCACCGGAAAGGGGGAGGGCGGGGCGGCAGGGGAGCGGGCGATTGAGCTCTCTTCCGAGTCCTGGGGATTGGGTGAAGCGCCTGCCTTCTCGCTATCGCCCCAGGTATGCGGACCGAACGGCGGGATTAGCTCGAATCTGCTCGGGGGTGCCTTCGGCCAGAACACGGCCCAGGTTGAGAACGACCACGCGGTGGCACTCACGCATCAGAAAATCCATGTCGTGCTCCACCAGCAGAATTCCACACCCATGGCCGGCGGCAATGCTTCCGATACGGTCGCCGAGCCGACGAGACTCGCTGCCGTCCAATCCTGATGTCGGCTCGTCTAGCAACAGAACCTTTGGTTGATCAACAGTCGCCCGAGCCAGCTCGACCATACGGGCGAGTCCAATGGGAAGTGACCCGGCAGGTTGATTCGCGATCCCTGCCAATCCGCACTCGTCGAGTGCAGTCCAAGCCTGCTCTCTCCTTGCACGGTTGCGCCGGGTCCGTGTGGGGAAAGCGACCATATCTGCAAGAAAACCACCACCGCCCCCTTCCCAATCGAGAGCGGCAACAACGCTGTCGAGCACCGACAACCACCCGAACGTCTGAACTACTTGAAAGGTCCGACGCATACCGGCTCGCGATCGCCTTACCGAATTCCACGAGGTGACGTCGGTGCCATTCAAAGCAACGTTGCCTTGCTGCGGATTGCGAATTCCGGAGACGACGTCGAACAGGGTTGTCTTTCCGGCACCGTTCGGGCCAATGAGTCCCAGGACCTCGCCCGAGGCCAGCTCCAAAGAGACGTCACTAAGGGCAGATATTCCGCCGAATCTGACGCTTACGTTCGAGACACCCAAGAGTGCATCTTCCTTCGGTTCGCGAATCGGGAGATCAGATACGATGACCGTCATGGACCGAACCTTGCGACATTTGATTTGCCAGGAAGGATCATGACGCTGGCTCGCTGCCGAGATACGCCGACGTCAACCGTTCGATATCGACCTCGGATCGGAGACCCGACCAAGTAATTCGCCCAAGCGTCATGACTGCGACGGTATCGGAAAGAGCTAATGTTTCCGCGGCCTTTTCCTCAACCAGTAACACGGTCACCCCCGCGTCACGGAGTTCGCTGAGCGTTTCGCATACCGCCTCCGAAGCTAGGGGGGCCAAGCCCAATGTTGGCTCATCGGCAACGAATAAGTCTGGTGGCCGCACAAGAGCTGGGGCCAGGGAAAGCATTTGCTGCTCCCCACCTGACAGAAGCCCAGCCAACTGCTTACGGCGTTCTCCCAGCACGGGGAAATGTTCAAATGCTAGAGATCTGAGGTCCGTGCTGGAGAGCCAAACCGCGAGATTCTCTTCAACAGTTAAGCCGGGAAAGACGCCACGACCTTCCGGGGAGGTGAGGATGCCGTCGAGTGCTCGCTGATAGACGGGCACGTCGGTGATGTCCTGTCCCCTATGGAGAATGCGCCCTTTTGTGGGCGTGATCATCCCCGTTGCAGCGCGGCACAATGTGCTCTTCCCCGCGCCATTGGCACCCAGTAATGCCACGATGCTGCCCTCTCGTACCTCAAAATTTGTACTGTGCAACACCTCGACCGAACCGTAACCCGCGGACACATCCTCAAATGCGAGGACGGCGGCTCTATCGTCGTGGTCATTGAGACCCGGATTCACCGGTCTGGGGAGTACAACGGTCGGAAGTAACGCCGTCGAGGACGCGTCCGCCGCGTCCGGCCTCTGGTGTCCGGATTGGTCGGTCGGGATACTCATTCCCCGGGTCGCCAGCAGCTTAGTGCGCAATCCATCGATACTCTTAGCTGTCTTGGCCAGGATGCCATCCGGCTCGCGGGCCAAACCGACAGCGCCAATCCCAAAGAGAATTGGAAGAAAGTACGGGGACTGTGTCGCGGTATGAAGTGATCCGTTCCAGTCAGTGATCCGTCCAACAAGACTCGGCCCCAGCGAAGAGAGGAGGCCGGCTAGGAGCGCTCCGGCTGGTCGTCGAATCCCGAACGTCACTACCGTGGCCAACCAAAATAGACCGATCTCGGTAGGCGCTGTTGTATTGCCGAACGGGCTGGAGGTCAGCGTAAAGAGAGCACCTCCTACTCCGGCGATGGCTGCGGCGAATGCGAAGATGAGCACCCTGATTCGGTCGGGGGACAATCCAGCAGACCGGGCGCCGATTTCCGAACTACGGACGGCGTTGATGGTTCTGCCAGATACCGATCGCTTGACGTTGTAGATCAACAACGTGATAGCTCCGAAGATCACCAGCAGCAAGATGGACAGTGCCCGCGGACTATCGAAGTTCAGAATCGAACCGATGGACGGGCTGTTGACCGTGTAGCCGGTAGAACCTCCGCTGATGGCATCGATGTTGAAGAAGATGAGTTCGCAGGTGAACCCGAGCGCAAGAGTTGCTAAGGCAAGCAGGAGGGTTCCGAGTCGTCTAACCACAATGGCGATACCCATGCCCACTATGGCGGTGCCGATGGCGGCGGCGATCATTGCCAAGCCAAAATTGAGATGGCCGTGACTCATCACCAGCGGAATGCTGTTGTGGAAGCGATGTGTTACGAGCCATCCCGCGATGAATCCACCGGCCGTGACGAAGGTGGCCTGGGCCAGACTGACCATCCCACCCATACCGGTTACGACCACAAAGGACAGGAAGATGATGGCCAACACCAATCCCTGAGACAAAAGAGAAGCCCAATACGAATTGGCCAAGACCATGACGTAGAGGACCAACGCCGTTGTAAAGATGGTCCACGGAAGGCGCCGCCGTAGTGGCGAAAGCCCGTCTCGGTGATCCGGCTGTGGATCCTCGGCGATGGGGTGTCGAGTGCGCCGTCGAGTTAGCGAATCTAAGACAATTAACCCAATCACCGCCAGTACGAAGGGCACGGAGCTGAGCAGGCCAGAAAGCTGAGCAACCGATGGCGGAAGGAAGCTGTTTGCGTAGCCAGCTACCAAGTTCTGGATCACTCCGAGCAGGAGCCCCCCGGCGAAAACCAACGGCAGCGATCGTAGTCCCCCAAACACCACAGCGGCAATGGAGCCCAACACCACGAGAGTGAACGTGTTGGGATCTAAGCCGAAAAGGGGCACGATCAGAACCCCGACCAGTCCGGCCAGCACAGAAACGAGTACCCATGCCACCCGAGACACGCGGGCGGGACTGATGCCGCGCAGTTGGGCCAACTCCTGACGGTCGACATTGGCTCGCATCGCCAAGCCGAGCCGGGTGTGGCGGAGGAGGATCCACAAACCTACTGCCGAAGCGATTGCGGCGGCCAAGATGGCAATTTGGTCGGAATCGATGACGACTCCCGTGAGGAGGTGAAAATAGGTCGCTGGGGTGGGTCCGAGGCCAGGGGCAGTGGTGACACTTTGGTTGGTGGGAAGGTTGCCTCCCCCGATATTGACGAGCGAAACGGTCCATAGAGCAAGATTTGGAAGGGCGACGACGAGGCCGATCGTGCCGACAATCCGGGCGTAAACCGGCGCTGTGGCGAGACGTCGAAGCATGATCCGCTCCAGAATGAATCCCATCAGTGGGGCAAACACCAGGACGGTAATGACGGCTGACCAAATGATCGATAGGTGTCCTCCCGTGTTCAGCTCATAGTAGAGATAGGCGGAGGTAAAGGCGACCGCTCCGTAGCCGAAGTTGAAGATGCCAGCGGTTTGGTATCCGAGAATGAGCCCGATGCCGATTACGGCATAGAGGGCACCCGAGACCGCTCCAGGAACGAGGAGTGAAAGGAATCTAGTCAAGGTCGGTTCAGCTCCGACGGGGGAACTGCGAGCTGGTTCCGCATCACACTCGGAAGACGACTAGAGATTCGAACGGTAGGGACGCACGCCAGTGCTCTTAGCCTCGACAGCGGCGTCATCGGATGGGTAAAGCACGAAGAATCGCATGCCGACTTTCCAGACTTCGGTGAGAACTCCACCCATGACGGGGACAACTGCAGCAAGATATCGATCTTGCCACCCACATGTCAACTGCTATCTGAGTGCCGAGTTGTCCCCGACACCGTGTTCCGCTTCACGCCTTTACCACGCTGCATCGCACATACCATGAGATTCCTGAGCACCGTGTTGGCATTGCAAACCTATATCTGAGACGCTGGGCCCGTGCTTCCCCTCCATGATTCCCAGGCTGAGTCTCTGGAGAGCAATGCTGGAAGGCGGGAGAAAAACAGACTTCGAACGCGCGCTCAATTGAACTCTGCGGCCATCTACTTGTTTGCCGAGAGGGGTTACGACGAAACCAGTGTCGAGGACGTGGCCGAGGCGGCAGGGATTTCGGTCAGAACGCTTTTCCGCTACTTCACCAGCAAGGAAGATCTAGTTTTTGCGCGAACGTTTGATCTACGAGGACTCTTAAACGGCATCCTCGAGCAGCCACCTGGCCTGCCCTCCATGGTTGTTATTCGAGATGCCTATATTCGGCAGCTCCCGTTCAACGACGCTGAGAGAGAGCTGATCCTTACCTTTCACAAGGCTATGAGCACGACCGCAGCGCTCCAAGGTAGATACATTGGTCTTGAGAATGAGTTCCGTCGGCAGCTAGCAAAGGCCCTTGCGAAGCGAGAAGGTCGGCGCGCCGTCAATGAGACTGACACGCTCACGGCGATTGTCGCTGATGCTGTGCTACATCACGCCTACGACAAGTGGCTCGCTAGGCAAGGGCGAGCAAACTACAAAGCACTCGTCGAATCTGCATTCAGGTCCTTCGGTGAACTGGCGGACGATAACACTGCCATCCTTCGTTGAGGCACGGGACAGCCGAGCAGGAGCTACCACGTATCTACTCAGTGGGGCTTGGGCGCAGTGCTCGCCGTAACACCTCAATATTCTCAGCTATCTGGCGCTTCGAGACATCGGCATCGGCAATCATGGCCGAGCCGTGAAATGTGCCAGGGTACTGGTGGAGTTCGACTGATACCCCTGCTTCGAGAAGGTGCAATGCATAGATGATCCCCTCGTCGCGCAACGGGTCGAACTCCATGGTTGAAATAAATGCGGGCGGCAGGCCTTTCAGGTCGGTGGCGCGTGCCGGTGCCGCGTAGAAACTGACATCGCGTTTGTCGCCGAGGTATGCCTCCCAGCTATTGGCTGCCCCGTTCCGATTGAAGATCGGAGTGTCGACGAAGGTTTGCATGCTCGCCGTACTCAGACGATCATCAAGCTCAGGTACTCCCAGATACTGGAAGCAAAGCGACGGCCCGCCACGGTCCCTCGCCAGCAGTGCCAATGCCGCCGCCAGGCCGCCTCCGGCACTACTTCCGAAGACTGCAATTCGCTGCGGGTCGATCCCGAGTTCGCAGCTCTCGCTAGCCAACCACTCCAGAGCGGCGTAGCAATCATCTAGGCCCGCTGGGTACGGGTATTCCGGCGCCAATCGGTAATCCACAGTGGCAACGACGGCATTCACCTCTCGTGCCATCTGCGAGACGGCTCCGTGTTGAAGTTCCACAGTGCCCGTTGTGAAACCACCGCCGTGGATATCCAGAATCCCGGGGCGTGGCCCGGACTCGACTGCCGGCCGGTACACACGCACGAGTATCTCGCGAGTTGGATCCGACCCTCCGATGTGGTGGTCTTCGATCACGAGATCACCGACTTCCACATCTTTGTTCATCATGTCGACGACCGCTGCCATCATTTCACGATTTGCCTCGACATCGACGGGACCAGTCGAGACGGGAAGGAACGGGATTGCGGCGGCGAGCTCCGGGTCAAATTGGTAGGGCATTCAGAACCTCTCTCATAACGCGGTTGCGGCGTACTTCAACTACGAGCAGTGACTGATCGAACTGCTGTTCTACTCATTGGCGTGGTGCCTATGGCCCGGCCCGTCGACCTCAATGTCACGGCACGTACAGCGGATTTGCGATCTTTGCCGGGCAGGTCAAGGGAAGAGCGACCTTGTACGCCTTTCCGTTGCTCGTAACAACCGACAAGCAGGTGGAGAGGGAATGGTGATCCTGTGGATACGAGGTTGTGCCGATTCCGCCAGGAACTCCGAACGTGAACCCGCTGTTGAGTGCCTTGATCGTGCTCTGTGGAGTGGCATTGGGGCCGGCTTTCTTAAGGGCGGCGATGAACATCTCTGCGGAGTAATAGCCAATCTGCGTCGCCTGACCCAAGATGGCATGAGGATCCACAGCAAGGACCCGTTGGCGCATTGTCGTGACCGCAGGTGTGGTTGCTTCCCATGGCTCGAAGGTGACGAGCGTGTCACTGCCCTTGGCTGTGGCAACGGCGCGGGGATCGTAGAGACTGAAATTGAAATCACTCCCCGTGAAACCTAGGTGGGTGAGGTCGGCAATCAAAGCCACGTCACCTGTAGGTGGAAGCACCTGCTGAACGATGTTGGGTTGCTTTCCGTCGTTGGAACTCAACAATTGATCTGCGTACGGGGTGTAATCGCTCACTACGGCCGGCGGATCGGGAATGCTCGATAGCTGAGCCACCACCTTGGCACCCGCTCTACGGAACTGGGCGGCGTCATTCTGCATATTTTGTTTCGCCGCCGTGTCGTTGGTACCGATGATCGCCACCGTCTTGCCGTGGCAACCACCTGACACCGCTTGACAGATCACAGCAACGGAGTCGGTCTCGGTCTTCAGCGTCGTCGCATTGGGAGGATTCGATCCGATAATCGAGAAGGCGTTGCTCTGTCCCCACCAGTTCGTGTTGATCGACATCCCGAAGTATGGCGTGTTCGCCTTGGAGAGGAGGGCGCCGGCATCCCATGCCGACGTCGCCACCGGCACCACGGCAAAGACGTGATCGTTGATCAGGTTTTTGGTTGCTGTGAGATCTTGGGTGTTACTTTGCGCATCGTCCTGCATTCCGATGAAGTTGATCATGCGTCCGTCGAGACCCCCCGCTGCATTGAACGCCTTGAATGCTGCCTTTGCCCCCGTATCGGCACCGGTGTAGGTGGATGCAGACCACACTCCCCCGACCACAATCGGCGCCTTGCTAGTTGATGCAGCCGCAACTCCATCAGAGACCAACAATGACCCCACTCCAAAGGTAGCCAGCACCAACGACAAGGTGATGGTCCGCATAGAACGACGCATGTTTCCCCCAAATGGTCCTCTGAGTGGAGCGGGTGGGCCGCATCCGACTGTTTGATTGCGCTAGAGCGAATGCGGCTCTGTGAGCAAATGACATGTGACTGGCACAATACCCCAAGATTCGAGCCACAAGTCGGTCAGACGGCTCCCCTGTGGAGGAGATGAGGCCGTGATCCGTACTTGGTCTAGAGGCAGCCATCAGAGTTCGATTGCACAAATGCTGCATGGGAATCACTCGGAGCCTGACCCGCTTCTCCGGACAGGTTGATTGTTGTGATCATGCCGCAACTTCTGCGGCGGTGTGAAGGGCTTCGAACTCGATCGGGCTGAGATTACCGAGGGATGTGTGTCGGCGTACCGGGTTGTAGAACGCCTCGATCCACTCGAAGATCGCCGAGGAGAACGCGGCTTTGCGCACCTACCCACGGGAGGGCACTTTGCTTGAATGCGGCTCCGGCGACTATCCGCCCGGGGGCTGGTCTGCCCGACCCGGCCAGTACGTCCAGGGCGCGCCTCCTAGGAGGCTCCTCTGCCCTCCGTCCCTCTGGATGATGGCTTCTTCGAAGGACAGGCGGGCGGTGGGCCTCGGCCGGTCGACGGCAACGTGACCTATGCTCCCACATTCCAAAAGGCCATGTATCGGTCGGCCGGCGTCGCCATCTTCACGCCGTCGGGTTGATCGGTTTGCGACGCACGTCCCAAATTCGGATCTCACTCAACTAAAAGCCACCCGTCCGATGACGTGTGGGCGTCAAAACCTGATCCGAGGCCGGACCCGGGCCTTTGCCGGGGCCCTAGATCCGGACGAGAGGTCTCGATCCGGACAGAGGACACAAGTGACCTGTGGGTACCCAAAATGTCGCTGTGTCCAAGCGATTAGGTTTCCACGCCGGCGCTGAAGTTGCGGTGACCCCGAGTTGGGTCAGCTCGGGAACTGAACCTGCTCGGCTTGGGTCAACAACGACGCCTTGTCAGCGCTCAGGATGAAGCCCGAGGCGACGGCCTTGTCGAGGTCCTTGGTGTAGGCGGCGATGTAGTTGATCTTGGTCCCATAGAGGCTGGCCAGCTGGACAGGGGTGAAGGCGACCGTGGAGCCGAAGAGGCCACAGATTGGCGTGGCGCCAGCGGGCGGCGCGCCGCTTAGCGTAGAGACCGGGACGTCGACCGCCGGCGTGCGGACGCCTCCGGCGACGTTGCCATGCGCATCGAGCGCCAGCGCGGCCGGGTCAGTGCTGGACAGCTTGAAGGGGGCTGGGCTGGGCGGGGGCGTGCCGTTGTCCACCCACTTGTCGAAGGCGGTGAAGGCGGCCTGGACCACGTTGTGCTGGGGGCCGCTGTTCAGGGGTGTGGTGCAACCGAGGACGCTGGCTGCCGTGCCGACGGTGTAGGCATCGGCGTGCGCTGTGCCGGCGATCTCCCAGGTGCGGATCTTGCTGGTGTTGGGTTGCTGCGCTGGTGCGTAACCCAGCTGTATGAGGTCGGTCTGGGTCTCGGACATGAAGACCGGCACCTTCAGGTCGGTGCGGATGCGCAGGTCGTCCGGGCCGGTGCTCGATTTGATGGAGCCACCGGACAAGGACGCGCCCGAGCCGCCACGACTGTGGATGAAGATGCCGTCGAAGACGTTCGTCAGCGGTTGGAGGACATCGGCGAAGGTGGTCAGATAGAAAGCGGACTGCGACTCGCCAATGGCCAGGATGTGCTTGGGCTTGAGCCCGCCGAGCGCAGCGGGCTGCGGAGCGTCGAGCGCCTGCCCGATCTGGGCGAACATGTCGAGCGCATACTGGTCGCCGGGGTGGTGCAGCGTGCCGTACCGGTCAGGCTCCCCCCCGACCAAGCCTCCCGACGGCGTCGCGCCCGCCGCGTTGGGCGTGCCAAGGAGGGACTGTCCACCGTCGACGCCGAGCGCCTGGGCCGAGACCCCGACGTAGGCGTAGCCGTCGCGCATCAGCATCGGGTTGAGGAAATCCCAATCGGGAGCCGACTCCCCCGCCGACACGTTCATCCACTCCACGATCACGGTGCCGTTGAAGTGGGCGGGGTTCGTCGGGCGGCGCACCAGGATCCTCGTCTTGTACGTCGCCGTCGTCGTCGGCCTGACCATCCACTTGCCGTCGCTCGGCATGGAGTCCGCTTTGAACGCCGTCGCCGTCCCCGACGCGAAGTACTCATGCTCCTCGTAGCCGCTGGTGGCGAGTTCGAGGGGATGGGCGGATTCGGGCTCGACAATGTGTCCCGTTGTGATCGGCCCGGTCAGGGCGGCCGCCGTGTGGAACGTCACTGCAGCAGCACTGACCATGGGTGCGACGGCCAGTGTCAAAGAGAAGACGACGATCGCCGCGAGCGCCGCCAACGCAGTCTGGGTCTTTGACACGAACGAGGCGCGCCGCCGGATCAACGACATGGATTTCCCCCTTGCGGACGGCCCCTTGGCCGCTGCGCCAGCCACTCTACTCATCTTGAGTTGACAACGGACCTCGGCACCGCTGTCTCCGTATATCAACGTCGCTATCCCGATATGCCTCGGCCAATTATTGATCTTGGTCCGGGACGCCCGATGCTCTGGCTGCAGCCACAAGTGCTGCAATGAGCGAAATCTAAAGGCCGGTCAGTTCGACTGAAATAGGGTGCCGGACCTCGGCGAACATAGGCATTAGCAGATGTGGTCTCACTCTCCCGGTAAATGTCCCTATCCGAACTAGCCGGCGGGCCGAGTGAGTCTCTCGGCACATTCCAGTGCAAAAGCCAATTGTCGCAGTTGAAAAGCCTGTCCTAAGCGGTGGTGGTCCACATCGTGCCCGGTACCAGCCATGAGCTCGGCACTGACGACCGGAGCGTCGTGGAAGTAACCGCCGAAGCTTTCCACGGTTTGTGGGGTGATGGTCCAGAGAGACTCGAAATTCGAAGGCCACATACTGTACGGGAACCTTTACCTTCCCACCGACACTCGCTGCCGCCTCGGGCCAGGTGCCGACAACTTCGACCAACTCGGCCAAGGGAATGGGAGAGGCAGAGACCTCCGCTCGCTCGACGATCCCCGGTTCGAGGGTCCAGTCCGGTCCATAAAAGAACATTCGTCTCTGGTCGGAAGAAAATACGACATCCCCGGGTGGCATCGAGTCCCAAGCGCTTCGCACGATCGGCGGAGCGGTGTCATGGATGCCGGAGAGCGAGACACCAATTAGGGGCCAATCAGGCTGGCGGGCGGCAATGAGCATTCCGATCGCAGCGCCCATCGAATGACCGATAACCACAACTCCCGGATGCTCTTCAGCTCGCTCATTCCACAACGATCCGATTGCGAGATCGAGAATCTCGGCATTCCGACTGAAGGAGACCTCGTTTTCTGGCAATCGGTCGCTGCTGCCGTAACACGGTCGGTCGAGTGCCACCAGATCGAAACCGTTGGCCGTGGCCAAATCCAGCAGTGAGTGGCCGGGAACATCAAAATAGGCGCTGGTGTAGCTCCCTCCATGGAGGGCCACGATCAGCGGACGTGATTGGTTCTGGCGTTCGGTGGTGATGCCGCCGATGTGGTGTCCATCGGCATCGATCGAAATAGTGGTGCGTGTCATGGTTCTCCTTTGTTCGCGGGGCAACTACAGATTGCGCGCCGGGTGCTGCTTGGTGGGCCGGTTTGCTTGCTCCATCCGACAGAGGTTCAGTGCTTTCGACTCCCTCTTGACCAGATGTCTTCGAGTAACTGGTTCACCGGCTCGCCTGCGTTCTGTACTGAATGGTCCGTGTTTGGTACGACGACGTGCTTCCCCCCGGTCTGCTTCGCGATGGCGGCAGCAATCTCTTCGAAACCTGCGATGCGACCCGAGGTCAGCACCTGGATGGGATATTCACCGGCAGCGAGATCTGTGGCGTCGATCTGTGCCTCGTCAGGCCCCCGAATGTCGGCGAAGTCCCTGGCGAAGGCCTCGGCGATCGGCAGAAAAGGCTCAGGTGCCGGATCGGGGATCTCCATGTCGATGCCAACAAGTCCGAAAAATGTTCTCATCGTCTCTACCGGATCATCCGGCGGATTGGTGAACAGCTCGCGGTTAGCTCGGGCCATTTCGTCGACCACTGGATTGCCCCTGGCGAAGCAGAACGCTGGCGGCTCGATCAGGGTTAGCGACCGGACCGAGTCGGGTCGCATGACAGCAATGGTGAGGGCGACGATCCCTCCGTAGGAGTGCCCCACCAGATGGGAATCGTCCCCAAGTAGCGGAGCGATAAATCCGGCGTCTCTTTCGAAGTCCTCTCTTCCTTGCCGGGGAGTCTGGCCATGGCCGGGGCGGTCCGGAAGGACTAGATGCCAACGCTGCTCGAGCTCCTTTTGGGCGGCGAAGGCGGCCGCTCCTCCTCCGGGGGTCCCTCCATGGATCAGAACAACGCGATCCCCGTCTCCCCACTCGGTTGTGTGCAAGTCGTTGGCGTCTGTCATGGTGATGTCCTTTCGAGATCTGGCGATGCGATCGAGGAAGGACGGGGCCGATAGCCGACAATCCGGCGGACAATCTCTGATGGATCGTCTGGTTCGTTGCCCCTCCAGGCCACGTGCTGGTCCGGTCGGACGAGCACGAGATCAGCTCCGAACTGATCGCGGCACTTCTGACCCCGCATGTCCATCGGAGAGACGGGCACCCCGAGAGACCGAGCCGCATCCACCATTCCTTTTGCCGCAGGTCGCGAGAGATCTCCGATCAGAGTGAACTCACTTCCCAGCCGGTCGTAGAGCGAGTCCCCAGGTACCACCCAATGGTGGGGAAGGCGATGACCAGCTGCCGCGGTCGGTATGTAGCCCCATTGTGATGACGAGATCTCCCCCTCGCGGGAGCCTCCGGTTACCACGATGCCCGAGTTCCCATAGTTGTATCCCAGGGTCAACTCGAGGCTGTGGAATTCTCCGGTCTTGGAGGCATGGATTGCCGCGGCTACCGTCGGGCGTATCTCGTTGAACTCATCGTCGGTGCCGGTCAATCGGGGATCGGCCAGCTCAGGAGCGAGGGTTGCCATATTTCGGGTCGCCTCATCGATGGTGCGGGCCGCTACAGGGCGCCGCTCGGCTTCGTAACTGGACAACAACCTGTCAGGGGCCCACCCATTGAGCACGGCCGCCATCTTCCACCCGAGGTTGACGGCATCGCCGATGCCCGTGTTAAAACCGTGTCCTCCCCAAGGTGGGTTCTGATGAGCAGCGTCGCCAGCCAAAAACAACCGCCCATTGGCATAGTGGTCCACCAGCAACATTCGAGCCAACCAAGCGTCCGTCGCAAGAACTTCGACCGGCAATTCTTCGCCGACCAGATTGTGCACTAAGCCTTCGGGATCGGCCTCTCCCGTCTCCGTGTCAACGCCTTGAGCGATGCACCACCAGGTCTCGTCCAGGTCAAGCCGGCCGACAAGGCCCGGTTGATCCGGATTTAGCACCCAGTAGTGGATGGCCGGTCCATGCGGTACGCGACTACCGAGACCCGAGGCCCGGAACACGATATTGAAGTTCGGCCTACTGGCCTCGGTGCCTTCGTAGTGGGCCCCAATCGCATCGCGCACTACACTGCGTGCTCCCTCGCAGCCGATCACGTACCGAGCCTGGATTCGGTGCTTCATCCCCATGGAGTCGGTCACATCGATCTCGGTACCGTCTGAGCTTTCCCTGGCTGCGACCACTTGCGCACCGGTGACCAGTTGGGCCAGAGGCGACCGGCTCACCGCATCTCGGAGAACATGTTCCACTACTGGCTGGGGCACCTGTTGTCCACACTCGGCGACGAGATCGGAGTTGGTCAGGTCAAGTCCGAAGCAACCACCGATACGGGTGATTTCCCGCCCCAGCAGACTGGTGCAGAAAACAGCCTCGTCGGACCAGGTAACCGGGAGCGGAGCAGCTTCGCGAAGCCTGTCGGCTAGACCCCAGCGTCGAAAGTGCTCCATGGTTCGCGCCGATGTGGTCTTGGCTCGCGGTCGCAGCCACGACACTTCCGCACGACGCTCAATGATCACCGAAGCGATACCATGGTGGGCCAGTTCCACCGCCATGGCCAGGCCGACCGGACCACCGCCGGCGATAAGTACAGGGGTCGAGGCCGGCAACTGCGCTTCACTGTGGTCAGCAGTGGCCACACTTCACCCTTGCAATGCGATCTTGCCGTTCAGGCCGGCCCTATAGTCAGCCGCAACTTCAGTCCAGTGGCCTGATATCGCGTCGGGTGAGGAAGACCTGAGACGCCGGACTTGCAAGTGGCTATCGCCGTCGGAATCAGCCTGAATCGCGCGAGGCCGACGTGCCGTCGGGGCCGAGGAGCACAGACCGACGAAGTTGGGGATTCGCATTGCTTCTCCTTTGCTCCCTTCGTCACAGCTGGATTTGGTGACACATGCCAGCTTCCAAGGCGGGGCCAACCATGGCCTATTGCTTCACTACATGATCGCGACTCGAACGATAACGGGATGGGATCGTGAACACAACCGAATCTCGAAAATCTGCTGCTAGTTGAAGATGTGAATCAACCGTGAGGATAGGGCTAGCATCCTGGTATGGCCACCAGTTCAACGAAGGCGGAGCGTGTGTTCCATCGCCTACGGGCTGACATCCTGGCCGGGCGTCACCAACCTGGCGAACGCCTGCGGTACGCCGAACTATGCGAGCAGTACGACACCAGCATGGGGGTGTTACGCGAGGCTCTGCTGCGGCTTGCCGAACAGGAACTGGTGAAGGGCGAAGCCCAGCAGGGCTTCCAAGTGGTGTCGCTCTCGGCCGCCGATCTGCTCGAACTCACCGAGGCGCGTCGTGAGCTGGAGACACTCGCGCTGCGACACGCCATCGCTGACGGGGACCTGGAGTGGGAGTCAACCCTCATCGCTGCCCATCACCGACTCAGCCGCTCCGATCAGCTCGATCCCGACGACCCCCAGCGCCTCAGCGATACCTGGGTCGCCGCCCACGCCGAGTTTCATAAGGCCCTCCTTGACGGTTGCGCCAACCAGCGGCTGAAGAACCTGTCTGCCTCCCTACGTGACTCGGCCGAGCTTTACCGACGGTGGTCAGTCCCGCTCGGGGACGAGTCGGACCGGGACATTGCCGCAGAGCACGCCTCAATTCTCGAAGCTGCTCTGGCCCGGGACGTCGACCAAGCAGTGTTCCGGCTCAGCGACCATGTGGAACGCACCACCGACATCCTGCTGGCATCGCCGGCAAGTGAACCGGTCGATACGGACCACCGGTCATCCGTAGCTGCTCGCAGCGCGACTCCCTCCTAGAGCGCGCCTGGCGTGGCCGATCGGTCGACTCGAGGGGAAGTGTTGTGGACTCCGGCCACCGATGCCTGGTCGACCTCCCGGCTCGGACAGTTCGCGGCGTGGTTAGGTCACCATGGCCTCAACTTCGAGGACTATCCGACCCTATGGCAATGGTCGGTGGACAACCCCGATGCGTTCTGGTCGAAGTTCCGTGAATTCGCCGAGCTGGGCCGAGCATCGGGGCCGGCGCTGCCGGTTGCCACCATGCCTGGGGCCATGTGGTTCCCAGGGTCCCAGTGGAATTACACCGAGGAAGTCCTACGTCGTGAGGCGGAAGGACCGGCGGTAGTTGCACGCTCCCAGACACGCGAGCCAATCGAGCTGACGACAGTCCAGCTTCGTGAACAAGTGGCAGCGTGCCGGACCGGCCTCGTTCGCTTGGGCGTGAAACGGGGCGATCGGGTCGCCGCCTACCTGCCTAACATCCCCGAGGCGTTGATCGCGTTCCTGGCCACGGCCAGTCTGGGTGCAGTGTGGACCTCGGCGCCACCTGAGTTCGGTGTTCGCGCTGTCACCGATCGGTTTGGTCAAGTCGAGCCGACGGTCTTGCTCGCAGTCGTTGGGTACGGCTACGGCGATCGGCGCATTGATCGGAAGGCGCAACTCCGCCAGATTCGTGACCAACTCCCCACTGTGAGCCAAACCGTGATCGTGCCCTATCCCGACCCTGTCACTTCCGAGCCAGGTGCATTGAGTTGGGACGAACTGCTGTCCGAGCCTGGGCGGCAAGATGTGCACGAACTGGTTGCGTTCGACCACCCGCTGTATGTGCTGTATTCATCGGGCACGACGGGCAGGCCGAAGGCAATCGTGCACGGTCACGGTGGGATCATCTGCGAACATGCCAAGGCCCTCACCCTTCACCACAATCTTGGCCCGGGCGATCGTTTCTTCTGGTTCTCCACCACCGGCTGGATGATGTGGAACTATGTGGTCTCCGGTCTTCTTGCCGGCGCTGGCATCGTGCTCTTCGACGGCGATCCGACGTTTCCCGACCTGCTGGCTCTGTGGCGCCTGGCGGCCGAGACCGGCATTACCGTCCTCGGGCTATCGGCACCCTTCCTGGACGCTTGCCGGCGAGCAGACTTGGAGCCCAGTGCATCGATGGACCTGCGCCGGGTCCGGGCCATCGGTTCTACCGGAGCGCCGTTGTCAGCGGCAGCGGCCACGTGGACCGCCCACTCCACCGGGACTGATGTACAGATCAGCTCTATCAGTGGAGGGACCGATGTCTGCACGGCATTCGTCGGAAGTAGCCCGGTACATCCGGTTAGGGCTGGCGAGATGTCCTGTCGAATGCTGGGCGCCAAGGTCGAGGCGTGGGATGCCGACCGCAAGCCAGTGCTCGACCGCCCAGGAGAGCTCGTGATCACCGCACCGATGCCATCAATGCCCGTGGGGTTGTGGGGTGATGCCACTGGAACACTTCTGGACGCTACATACTTTGGTCAGAACCCAGGAGTCTGGACGCACGGCGATTGGATCACCATCCATGCAGACGGTTTCTGCGAGATCACCGGGCGAAGTGACGCCACCCTAAATCGTGGAGGAGTAAGGCTTGGATCAGCGGAAATCTACGCTGTATTGGATGATATCCCCGAGGTCGAAGACAGCCTCGTGGTCCATCTCGAGGATGGTGACCAGTTGCTGCTCTTCGTGGTTCTCCGCCAGAGTCAGTTGACCGATCAACTGCGGCGTCAGATCAGCGACGCCCTGCGCCACTCGTTGTCCCCTCGCCACGCTCCGAGCCGCATCGATCAAGTTACGGTGATCCCCCGGACGCTCTCAGGCAAGCGGGTCGAGATACCTGTAAAATTGATCTTGCAAGGTGCCATCGCGGACACGGTGATCAGTAGGGACACGCTGAGTGATCCATTGGCACTCGACAACTTTGTTGCCATCGCCCGCCGCGTCAGGTCGTAACTCGGTGCGCCCGAAACGGGCCCTAGTTCGCGATGTCCAGGTATTCCGATAGTCGCGGAGCGGGGTCGCCCTGTCTGTCAAAATCATCAGCCGAAGCGGAGGCAGTCAAGGTCAGCCAACGGAAATCGTGACGAGAAGACCTAGGCGGCCACTACCTCAATCGGGAAACTGGCGAATGCGCGGATGAGATTGTTGAGCTTGCGCACAGGCATACCTGGCTTGATCGTGACCACTCTGGAGGCGAGAGAGGACAGCACGGCATTCCCTTCGAGGCGTGCCAACCCCATGCCCGCGCAGGCGTGGACGCCGTAGCCGAACCCCAAATGCGTCGAAACCTCCCGGGTGATGTCGAATTCATCGGCCCGTTCCCATCGGCGCTCGTCACGGTTGGCGGAGGCGAAGAGCACGAGAATGCGGGCCCCCTTGGGTACTTCGACCCCGTCCACTTTGGTTGACTCGGTGGTCACTCGGGAGAAGCAACTGATCGGGCTTTCGAGGCGCAAGGCCTCATTGAAGGCGTTCTTGACAAGAGCGGGCTCAGCGCGAAGCTTGGCCCATTCGCCAGGGTGCGTCGCAAATAACCAGACGGTATTGCCAATGGCACTGATGGTGGTGTCGAGAGACGGAGCGAGATATCCCGTCATAAGCGAGGGACACTGCGCTGCGCTGATTTCCCCGTTGGCGGCGGCCTCGAGGATCCCGGCTGCGAAGCTCCCCTCAGGCAGATTCCCGCTTGCGGCGATCTCATGGGCGAATCGGAACATGTCAGCCAGCTGCACACCGGCTGCCATGCCCCGCTCGTTCCCCGGGCCGAGCGAGTCGAAGCTCGCTCCGGCCCAGTCAAGCAGGTGCTCCCGCGCCTCTTGTGGCCAGCCGATTAAGTCGGGTACCCACGTCGTGGGAATCGCCTGGGCCAGGTCGACGACGGCGTCGAAGGAGCCCCGGGTTACCAGTTGATCGACGAGCGCATCAGCCAACTCCTGCACGTCGGGCTGCAGCTCGGCGAGTGCCTTGGGTCTGAGCGGCCGACCCACGATCTCGCGCTGGACCCGGTGCCGCTCACCGTCACTCATCAGGGTGTTGCCCTTGAACTTCCCATTGACCAGGTCGTTAAGTCCGACACCTTCACCGGAACAGAAGGTGTCTGGGTCGCCCAGCACCCGGCGGACGTCTTCGTAGCGGCTGACGGCGAGAAGGCCATGAGCCTCGAGTCGGACTACCGGACCGAGGTCCCGGATCCTTCGGTAGTGGTCGTAAGGCTCGGCGAGCGCCTCGTCGCAGAAGAGGTCGGCGTCGTAACTCGGGAAATCGGCCACGGTTACTCCTTGCTCGGTGCGAGTACTGACTATTCCCGGTGCTGAGTTGGTGGCGCAGGGACACCCACGAGGATGTCTGCCGCAAGAATCATGTCGAGTGGCGAAGCGGAGGCATGTCCGCATCACGGGCTATGGCGGCGGCAAGCAACTCGTCGTGCTCGTCGCCCAGCATTCGTTCCGCAGCTCCTCCGTTCCGCAGCCATAGTCTCTCTCTCAGTTTAGAGTGATTTCTCGAACCGCGGCTGCTCTAAGCGATAAAGAGAGATATTTCGAGAATTGGTTGAATGCACAAGAATGGTTGGCTACACTCGCCATTCCAGCAAGGGGACAGAGTGCTTGAGTCGATCGCGCCCAGCAGACTGGGCATAGCTGTTCGACTGCAGGGGAGATGTACATGCGAATCGCCAACATCGACGGTCGGGTGAAACTGCTTGTCGCTGGGGGGGCCGTCGACGTCGAGGTGGCCAGCTCCGGCCGTTTCACCTCCGCTCTACAGGCCGTCTACGGGCAATTCGACGAACTGCGCGAGTGGGCCACGACGGTGAGCGGACCGTCCGAGAAGTTCTCCCCTGAAAGCGCAGGGCCCCCGAGCCCTGCACCCCGCCAGGTATTCGCCATCGGCCTCAACTACACCGACCACGCCGCAGAATCGGGTTTCGAGGTACCGACGCTTCCGGTCGTCTTTCCCAAGTACGTGAGCTCGTTCAGCGGACCGGTGTCCGAGGTTGCCCTTCCCGAGGGCACGGTCGACTGGGAGGTCGAGGTCGTGGCAGTCGTGGGTCGAACTGCCCGCAACGTGCCTGTCGAACGCGGCTGGGAGTACGTCGCCGGTCTGACCGCGGGACAGGACCTGTCGGAGCGGACATTGCAGCGAAGCGGACCCGCTCCTCAGTTCGGTCTGGCTAAGTCGTTTCCTGGCTTCTCGCCGATGGGTCCGTGGCTGGCGACGCTCGATGAACTGGAACACCCTGATGACCTGGCACTTGGTTGTGAGATCAACGGCGAAACCATGCAACAGGGTCGCACCTCCGACATGATCTTCCCTATCCCTGAGCTGATCGCTTACCTGTCGGGAATCGTCACTCTTTATCCCGGTGACGTCATCTACACAGGTACGCCCCCCGGGGTGGGAATGGGTCGCACTCCGCCTGTGTACCTGAACGAAGGCGATCGCCTGCACAGTTGGATCGAGGGTCTTGGCGATCTTCATCAGCATTTCGTCTCTCCTTCCAGCGGAAGCGTCTGAGCCGAGGCCCGACCATGGCACTCCACCGCCTGTCATCTGTCACCATCGGCGTACCCGAGCCCGAGCCTCTGGCCACCTATTACACCGAGTTCGGTCTGAGCCCACACGAGGACTCGTCGTTCTCCACCCTCGATGGTGGCCGTCAGCTGATCATTCAACAGGCGCCCACCCGGCGCCTGTTGGAGATGGTGGTGGGGGTCGATGATCGTGACGACCTGGCCAGAGTCGCTGCGGCCCTGACCGCTGGTGGACACCAGCCCGTGTCGGAGGGCGACTCACTACGCGTGATCGAGCCCGAAACCGGGGTTGAGGTAGTCCTGCAGGTCGCTTCCCGGCTCACCCAAGAGCCTTCGGCAACCATTGAGAGCCACAACGTCCCGGGCAAAACTGCCCGAGTCGGCCGCCGCTCACCGGCGGTATTGCGCAATGACCGGGTGCAGCCACGCAAGCTGGGCCACGTGGTCATCACCACGACCAACGTCGCCGCCACCTCCGCGTTCTTCACCGACCTCATCGGCTTCAAGATCAGCGACTACATAGGTGAAGTCGGCGTGTTCCTCCGCTGCTCCACCGACCACCACAACCTGCTGGTGCTCGAAGCCCCTGTCGTTTACTTGCACCATACCGCCTGGCAAGTCGACGACATCGACGAGGTCGGCCGTGGAGCCTCTGCATTACTGGAGGGGCATCCCGAGCGCCACGTGTGGGGCCTGGGGCGTCACCATGCCGGTTCGAACTTTTTCTGGTATCTGCGTGACCCTGCAGGCAACTACAGCGAGTACTACGCAGACCTCGATGTCATTCCCGAGGATGAGGCGTGGATTCCCGAGTCCCACGCCGGCCACCTCGGTCTCTACAACTGGGGGCCGACTCCGCCGGACATCTTCTTGCACCCTGATGACCTTATGGAACTCACCGAAAAGCAGCGTGGTTGAGCCCATGTACTGCTTTCCGACAGTCTGAGAGAGGAACCGATGCACTCACATCTGAATATCCGGCGGGGAGGCATTGCCATCCTTCTTGTGATCATCGCCCTGGCTGCGGCCGCGTTCGGAGGCAGTTCCGCCAGCCAGGCCTCGACGTCCGCCACTGAAAGCGCCAAGGCTGCCCTCGCTCCCTATGTGGGTCACCCGAATGCTTTTCCGGTGACTCAGAAACTGAGCAAGAAGCCACCGACTGGAACCACGATTGCCTACCTGGAGTGCGGGGCACCCACTTGCGCAATGTTCGCTAAGGATCTCAAGGCATCGACGACGGCCTTGGGCGTCAAGCTCCATGTGATCAGCGCTGGACTTTTCTCAT
The DNA here is from genome assembly GCA_963833585.1 of uncultured Acidimicrobiaceae bacterium. GTDB lineage: Bacteria > Actinomycetota > Acidimicrobiia > Acidimicrobiales > RAAP-2 > Bog-756. Next base: position 885,275 of record CAWHYF010000006.1, read on the forward strand.
CCACCGTCCAGTCGGCCGCTGAGGCGGCGCTCTCCGAGCACCCTTCCGCCGTGATCGTCGCCGGAACGACGTTGTCGGATTTCGGGGGGACGCTTACCGCACTTGAAAAAGCCGGCGTCCCGGTCTTCGGCATCGGCGTAACCGGCGGCAAGGCGGCTGGACTCACCGCCGTCAGCGGTGGTCAGGACGACGACGTAAAGGTCGGTCAGCTGATGGCCGATTGGGTGCTCGTGCACAAGGGGACCAATGCTCACGTGGTCTTTTTTGGGGCGCCGGAACTCTCCTATTCGCCCTACGCCTGGAATGCCTTCCACGCTCAGCTCAAGAAGATCTGCCCCACTTGCTCCTCGGTTGAGTCCCAACTATCCGTACTCACCTATGGATCGTCGGCACCGAGCACGGTCGTGAGCTACCTCCGGGCCAATCCGTCGGTTAACACCACCGTATTTGCCACCGAAGAGGGAGCGACAGGGCTTCCCTCGGCGCTGACCGCAGCGGGCCTGACGCACATCACCACCTTCGGATTCGCACCGTCTGGGGTCAACTTGGCCGACATCAAGGCCGGAAAGCTCACAGGAGGGATCGGGCTCGACTTCGACACTGAGGTGTGGCAGATCACAGACGTCATCGCCAAAACGTTGACTCACCAGAAAGTCGGGGCATCAGAGCAGGGCGGCGTGATTGAGATCCTCAAGAGCTCAAACGTGACGAGCGCCGACGTCAAGAACGGATGGTCCGGGTACCCCAATGTCGCCCAGCGTTTTGCCTCCTTGTGGTAGGTGCGGGCTCTGGGTCGGCGAGTGCCAAGATCCCCCTGCTCCGCGTGCAAGGGCTCTCTAAGACCTTCGCCGGCACCAAGGCGCTCGACGACGTTTCCTTCGACTTGCATCGGGGTGAAGTCCTCGCCGTCGTGGGTCAGAACGGGTCGGGCAAGTCCACCGTCGTCAAGATCCTGGCCGGTGTACATAAGGCTGACCCAGGAGGCCGGGTCTCAGTTCTGGACAATGAGGGGCGCGATGCGGGGCACGAAGCCCTCCGAGCGCTGCTCCACTTCATTCATCAGGACCTTGGGCTCATTGAGCTGCTGAGCACCACGGAGAACTTGGATCTGGCTCGTCCCCTCGGAATACGGGACCTGCTGCCGGGGCGCCGCCGGGGTGAGCACGATCGAGCAGCAGCGTTAGTTCGCCGCACTGGCGCTGAGATCGACGTCCGATTGCCCATCGTCCTTCTTTCGCCCGCTGAGCGGACCATTGTGGCTCTGGCCCGGGCCATGGATGGGTGGGAGCGTCCCGATGGAGTGCTGGTGCTTGATGAGCCGACGGCTAGCTTCCACTCGAACGAGGTCGAACACCTATTTGCGGCTGTCCGTCGCGTGGCCAAGTCTGGGGCCGGGGTCCTGTTCATCTCCCACCGGCTCGACGAGATACGGGCCATCGCTGATCGTGTGATCGTGCTACGGGACGGGCGTGCTGTACTCGAGGTCGAGATTGGTGAAGCCGATGACGCCTCATTGGTGCGTGCCATCGTAGGGGGCGATCCTGGTGATCACCGGGCGGCCGAATCCCGTGATTTCGGTGAGGTTCGCCTCGCCGTGACGGGACTAATCGGGCAGCGGTTGGCTGGGCTTTCCCTGCAGGTCCACTCAGGGGAGATCGTCGGGGTGAGCGGTGTGCTCGGTTCGGGGCGAGAGGAGCTTGGCCGGAGCTTGTTCGGTGCGGTGCCCCGGATGGCCGGAACCGTCGAGGTGGACGGCACTTTGTTGCGGCCCGGGAATGTCGTCGACGCCATCGGCGCCGGCATGGGCCTGGTGCCTGCTGAAAGGGCACGCTTGGGCAGCGCACTCCTGATGAATGTTCGTGAGAACCTGACTCTGGCCGGGCTGCGCTCAGTCCAGCGGCGCATGGGATGGATCCCCCGGCGAGCCGAGCGAGACGAGGCTAGCCGTTGGGCACGTCGGGTCGATCTCCGGCCCGCCGACCCCGAACGCCCGCTCTCACAGTTCTCCGGTGGAAATCAGCAGAAGGTCGTTCTGGCCAAGTGGCTGCGGACAGAGCCCAACGTCCTCGTACTCGACGAGCCCACCGCCGGCGTGGACGTGGGCGCCAAGGCCGCCATCCACCGGCTACTCAGTGACGCCACACAGCGGGGCATGGCAGTCCTGGTCAATTCGTCAGACACCAAAGAGCTCGCCGATCTATGTGACCGAGTGCTCGTCTTGGACCGTGGTCGTCAGGTCGCGGAATTCCAGGGAAATGAACTGTCCGAGGAGGCCCTTCTCCGAGCTTCCCTCGACGCCAGCACTGAGCGGGTGGGGGCGTGAGCACAGGAGTTCACTCGGAGCAACTGGGCGGGGTTGATGGAGCATTGCCAGTCGAGGCCCCCATACCGCCGAGACCTTCCCGGTGGGAGCGATTCCGCGCCAAGGCGTCCTTCCGAAATGTCAGTGCCCTATACATCCTGGCTCTGATGTTCGTGGTCTTCTCGATCTGGGAGCCGCACACGTTTTTGACGGTGCTGACCTGGCGACTGCTACTCGACAATCAGGCAATCTCGGCGATCGTCGCCGTAGCTGTGTCCGTCCCACTCTCGGCGGGCGTTATCGACCTTGCCGTAGGGACCGAAGTGGGCGTCGGTGCTGTCGTTGTCGCCTGGCTGATCGCCGACAAGTCGCTTGGTGTCCCGCTGGGAGTAGGTCTGGCATTGGTGGTGGGGGCAGCCATCGGGTTGATCATTGCCACCCTCATCGTGAGGGCACGGATCGGGTCGTTCATCGTCACTCTGGCCATGAGCTCGATCCTCCTGGCGCTCATTGACGGAATTTCGGGCAGCGAGCCGATCCAGGTGGTCTCCTCCGGATTCCACACCATCGCGACGGGCGAACTGTTTGGCGTCGTGTATCCCGTGTACTTCGCCGCCGCCATCTCAGCGGTTGTTTGGTACGTCCTCGAACATACGTCGTTCGGCCGCCGGGTTTACGCCACCGGGGCCAATCCTGAGGCGGCTCGGCTTGCCGGTGTGCGAACCTCACGTGTCATCTTTGGCGTGACGGTGACGTGCGGCGTCCTGACCGCCTTTGCCGGTGTCCTTGCCGCGTCACAGTTATCGACGGGTGACCCCACAATCACGGCCAACTACCTGTTGCCCGCTTTCGCGGCCGCTTTCCTGGGATCGACCCAGTTCACCGGCGGCCGATTCAATGTGCTCGGCACGCTAGTGGCTGTGGCCGTCCTTGCCGTAGGTGTCGAAGGTCTCGAACTCGGGGGGGCACCCGTCTGGACTCCGAACCTCTTCAACGGTGTGGTTCTTCTTCTGGCCGTTGGATTTGCCCAGGTGCAGCGCTCACCTAAGGGGCGGGCTGCAGCCATCCGGCGGACGATTCGGTCAATAGGCGGTTCGACTAAGCGTGGGACCCCTTAGTCGACGATCTCCGAGACGGAAGCCGAGGAGATTTGACCCGAAGCGATCTCCTGACCACTGAGACCAGGTCGGACTTGGGCCAGCCCAGGCTGGGCGCTCGCCTTGGCGTGACCGAAAACATCATGGGCGTAGGGCCATGCCCTGTGCCAGGCTCCGATCTCCCATGAGCTCCAGCCGAACCGGACTGCTGCTTTCCCTAAAGTAGTTGCACACACAACACTATGGGAAATCGAGAGCAATAGCGTGGGAAGTTGCTCTCGACAAGGCCCGGTTCGACCAGGTCAACTGAGTTTTGTCGGTAGCCCACCAACCAAGGGGTTCCGACAAAACTCACCTACCTCTGCCGACGAAACCCGCATACGAGCGGACGCCAATGGGCGCGAATCCCCATTTCGCCCCCCAATCTGAGACCCGCTGGTGACAAGTACGACCGTCGCCGGCAACCCGAGAGGCTGAGGTTCACGTTGACTGGGTCGCGACAAAGCTCCGCCCCCTGAAGGGTGGAACATTGTGAATCGGCCCTACGCGCTCAGCAGAGGATCCGGTCCGGCGCCAGACGGCCCGGTGGCTACGATCCTGGAGGGCGGAGGCGCCCAGTCGCTCAGGGGATTGGTTCGTCGGCGGCTTGGTAGACGCCGAACCACCCTGGCCGCCTCAGCTTCCTCCCTGGCCACGAACATATCGATCTTGGGGAGGTTGGCGCCGAAAATCTGGAAGGACACCAGCACACTCCGGTCATCGCAGTCCGAGGCCAAGGGGGCCAGACCGTTCAATGGTGTTTGACACCCCTTCGAGGTCCCGCATCAGGGTGATGACGCAATGTCACGCTCCTATGTGCACGCAACTGTCGGAATTACGCCCGATGCGGGATCTCAAACGGGACCGGACCGCGCCCGTGATCGTCCAAGGTCATGCCTTTATCCAGTATCAGAACCTCCAGCGAGGACACTAAGAAGGCTACTTTGCGCAGACCGCAAACGGCGTCATCATCTCGTCAGATTCTGATCCGTTGTTCTCATCCGAGTTCCACTCGATGCCGGCCGGATACGTCGAGTGGACGTTGACATTCAGGTCTGCCGATGTCGTGTAGACGCCGCCCGAAATTGGCACTGCGGCACCGCAAGTTGTCACCGCCCCTGTGTCCTGTCCAGAGAGATTGTCGGCGGTGGTGCCGATCACCATTCTGTAGCCCTTAGGCTTCTTGCCGCATACGGCATAGGCAACAATGACCTCCTGAAGAACGGACCTATTGTTGACGTAGACGTCCCACGAATCGATGCGCTTCGACGAAGTCGGCCACGAACTGTTCAAACTGACCGAAGTGCTCGGCTCGCTCGTGTACCCACCTCCGCCAAGGACGACCGAGCCCGCGGGACAGGACGTCGTGGCCAGGGTGTCGCTCCCGCCCGGGTTCTCTGCCGCGCCCGTGTCCTCAATCGAGTAACTCGCCGGTTGATCGGCACATAGGGCGAAGATCTCGGAATCGGTTTCCGTCTCAGTGGCATTGTTGACGGTAACTTGCCAACCGCCACCATCCGCATCGGGAATCGAATCATTGATGGTTAGGTCAAGATTTGACGGGTCGTCAATGAATACACCCCCACCCCAGACGACCGTTCCGGACGGGCAGGAGACCTGGCCATCAGTCTGACCCCCGGCGGATGCGTCAAAGTTCTTCGAGACTCGGACGTACCCCGGAGGGACCTTCTCCCTCAGCGGATGGACGGAATGCCTCGCGGTGATCGGCGAACTTGCGGCACCAGCCCCGACAGCGATCAAACCGACCCCCAAGACGAGGCTCAGGGCAACTACCGCACAACGCAGTGTGGATTTACAGGGCATTGGTTCCGCCTTACTTCGTGGTCAAGAGGGCTGAGGTTCAAAGCGTTTAGTTGGCCTTGAGCGGCTTCAAGACAGTGAGCTGACCGCTTGGAAAGAGGCAATAGGTAGCGGTCAAGTTGCCGGGAACTCTCAGGTTGTCTCCGCTGTCTGCAATCACAGTGCCCGCAAATTTGATTGCCGCTGGGTTGCTCGGAGAGCCCTTCACATAACCGGCACACTTCTTTGCAGAGATGCCCATCGGCATCGAAAGGCTAACTGTCGTGGTGCTTCCACTAACCCAAGGGATCGTCCAACCAACACCGAACGCTGCTCCTGGGATCGGCTGGGAACCTCCGCCGGTATTGCCACCCGTACATCCGCCAATTTCGATTGTGGTTTGCACGGTTCCGGCGATCGTCGTGCAAGTGATCTTCGATGTGGCGGCGCCAGCTGGGGAAGTTAGAGCCACAAGAGAGGCTCCTGAGACTGAAATGACCAGTGCCACAGCCCATAGTAAGGCTCGCTGCACGCGTTCTCCTTTACTCATCACTGATGATCGGGATCTTTCCAACAACAAAGGGATCTCCGTCGCGGCGTGGCAATCATCAAGCGAATCCAACCGCTATCACTCCGTCACCATTCGACGTCCAAAGCGCAGAGCATTCGGACGCCTGCGTTATGCCCAATTCCACAAAGTTGTCGGGCAGACCGCCGAACGACCCGGATGCACTATCCCCCTCGACCTGGACAAAGATTGGTGAAGTCGTGGTGAAGGAGGCCACGTCGAGGCCGGTTACGGTGGTCGGGAGCAACTTCGGCACCCCTCTAATTACTTTGTAGGAAAAGGTGAGATCACCAGCTAGGGAAAAGCCAAACCCGCTGGAGTTTCCGCAGGCCCCATCCTGGGTGCCGCTCAAGGTTCCTCTTACCTTGACACTTGTGACGGTGGCCCCATCTCCCACACCCTGGCAATGGGACGCACTGGCGGAAACCTTAACCCGGGTTGTCGCCGTGCTCCCAAGGGTAAGTGCTGGCTTGAACTTGAAGGACCCAGCCGTCATCGTGCAGTAGATGTCGCCTGAGCCGGTGATCGGTGGACCCGCGGCACCGGCGGGGGCTGCGCCCCCCAGAACGGACAGGCCCACTCCCATGACAACAGATAGGACGACGGTCACGTAGCGCAGAAAGAATGTCTTTTTCACGGGTCCCGCCTCACATTTCTGCCCCTCTCCGACTTCCAAGCAGCAACGGCTTTCTATTGCTGCTCGACCCCTCCTCAGAACCTCGCTGACCACTCGCTTTTACGTGCACTACCCGGAATCGGCGGTCGACACTTCGGGGACGCACAGGCACGGTCACCACTGGTCAACGCCGCGATTACCGAGCACTACAGACCGATGATTCCGCCACCGTTCGACGTCCAAAGTGCGGAGCATTGCGATGCCTGGAAGATGGGAAAGGCCACAAGGAAGCTGCCACTGGCAAACGACCCCGAAATACCAGTCCCCGCAATACCGATGGCCAGTGGGTTGCTGGAGGGTGCGATCGCATCAAAAGCTGACACAGTGGTCGGGAGCAACTTGGGCATGCCCTTGCCCACCTTGTAGGTAACTGTAAGGACCCCAGTGACGGGGAACCCATTGACGGTATTGCCGCAGGCACCATCCTGCGTGGCACTGAGAGTCCCCTTCACTTTGATACTCGTGACGCTGGTCCCGTCACCCATACCCCCGCAACCGGATGCGCTCACCGAAACCTTCATTCGCGTTGTCGCCGTGCTTCCTAGGGTCAGTGCCGGCTTGAACTTGACGGTCCCAGCCGTCGTGGTGCAGCCCACGTAACCGGAACCGGTGATCGCTGGACCCGCGGCACCGGCGGGGGCTGCGCCCCCGACAGCGAGCATGCCCACCCCAATGACGAGAGTTAGAGCTACTGTTGCATCGCTCAGGATGGATCTTCTGGTCATCGGTTCCGCCTTATCTGATTCTGTGGGGGTGCCACGATGGGGGTAGTGGTGAGGCATGAACGGACCCGCACTGCGAGGGCCCTTGCTTTAGCTGTAACGCAACCACACTCGACGCCACGAGCGCCTCAGTAGATCTACTGGAATCACCGTCACGCTCAGTGGCTGCTTCCCCACTCGCCGCCTCCGTGGAGACCATCTCTCACGGCGACGTCCCCAGCAGAATCAAACCACCGATCGTGTGGTCGGGAGACTCTCGACTTGCGGTCTAGGCGCTACTTCCCACGGTCGAACAATCCGAAGCTCTACGGATGCGCACGGGCCGTTGGAGTGATTCTTGTGCACCAAGTACCGGCGGTCACCATCGCCACTCGTGGTCACCATTGCGGGCGTGACGGGGACAGTCGGCTCCGAGCGGATCGAATGAACTCGATGACTATTCGTCCGATTCGTGGCGTCCGACGTGCGGGCTGACGATCCTGCCTGGCATCGAACGAGTGTCAGTTCCCGTCGTGGCCTCGGCGAGACCAGCATCGGCGACTAATCTGAACTGCCCGGCACTAGGTGCAGGGATGCCAAAACCGTGGCCAGTTCCAGGGGACGACTGGAGCAACTCTGACTTCACCAATCATAGGTAAGTGAGCTGCGGGGTCCAGCCTGTATCGGGTGAGTTCCTTTGCCGACGAGAGTTTCGGAACTGGGCTGACACTTCTCCCCAACTGGAAGGTGGCAGGTGGATACTGGTTGGCCCAGGGGCCAATCTCGAGGGCGTCAATCTAGGACAGTACGCCCACACCGGGTCTCGCATTCGGTCTCGCAGGACCTCGGTTTGTTGTGCACATCACATGCCGTTTGGCATTCGCGACGCCAGTTCGGCGCGTGACCGAATCCCCAGTTTTCGGTAGACCTGCTGTAGGTGGTATTCGACCGTACGGCGACTGAGGAAGAGTTCGGCGGCCGCTTCGCGGCTCGTAGCCCCATTTGAAACGGTGATTGCGACCTGGATCTCCTGAGGTGTCAGCGTTGCATGCGAGTTCATTGCCGTTCTGCGGACCTGACCGCACGTGGCCAGCTCCCGATTGGCGCGCTCGAGCCAGGGCGTAGCCCTCAACGCGGTGAAGGCATCGCTCGCGCTCGCAAGCTGTTCAATGGCATCGCGTCGACGTCCGCTGCGGCGAAGTCGTTCCCCGTAGGCCAGTCGTGTCCGAGCCGTTTCGAACGGTGCCAGCGCCTTTGCGTGGAGCGCGATGGCGCAAGCAAACGGTTCGTCGTAGGACGGCGCAACAAGTCCTTGACAACGACCAAGCAGCGCGAGTGGAAGCTCACCTTGGACAGGCGATGTTTCGAGTGAGCGCACCACCGACATTGCGTCTTCTGCTGAACCTCTCCTGACGTGAGCTTCGACCAGGTCCGGCGCCCATGGGAAAGCGGTGATGAGTCGCAGCCCCTCGTTGTCAGTGATCGCTCGAGCCGTTTCCAATGCCCTAATCGATTCTTCGATATTGCCAGCGGTGAGCTCGACGAATCCGATCGCGCTCTGCACGGCCTCAAGGACACATCCAAGTTCCGAGGAAATAGCCAATGCCTCCTGGCATCGTCGCGACGCCTCTTGCGTCCGCCCGAGACCGGCCTCCACCCGAGCTCGCATGATGAGCGCATAACTTGTCATTGTCGCTTGACCAGTTTCGCGAGCTAACTCCTCACTTCGTGCGCTGTCTGCGAGGGCAGCTGGCCACTGGCCGGTTCGGAAATGAAGGTCTGACCGGACAGCCAAGAGGTGAGCCAGGATAAACGCCTCGCCGTACTGTCGAGCCTGGTCAATGAGGGTGGCGAGTAGCCTTGATGAAGCGGTCCATTCGCCTATCCAGGTCAGTGTGGCGGCGAGAAACGCTACTAAGGACGGCTCAAGCTTCGCTGATGATTGACTGAATACCTCGGCGTACTCAAGTAGTTGTTCTCGAGGGCCATCCAGTACGCCAGAAAGGGCATCCGTGATGGCCTGGAGCATTCGGATCATCTCGCTGGTCGGATTGCCCGAAATCGGTTGGCGCCCGAGCGCCCGGTTGCAGAGCTCGCGAGCATCGCCCATTCGCGAGCAGCTGAAGGAGACGAGCGCCGCCATTCCTTCTACATTTGCGGCCCGCTCGGGATCTAGCGGACCCAACTTGTTCCCCAAATTCGACGAGTGCATCCTGGAGGCGCTCTGGTCCGCGAGAAAATAGGAGGGGAATGGTCCGGAGCAGCTCGATGTCAGCACGGGCGACAGGGTTTTCTGTCACCGCCAGCGCTCGGTCATAGGCGTCGACTGCTCGGAGCTGTGCGCCGGCCTGAGTGAACGCCACTCCCGCTCGAATGAGTCGAGCGTTGGCGGTCGGGCCTGATGAGAACGCCGCGGCACGTTCGTAGGCTGCGCCAGCGGCTAACGCATCACCACGGGCCAACGCGAACTCTCCCGCCAATTCCAACTCAACGGCTACTGGTTCCTGTGGAGCAGAGCAGGTTTCAGCCAAATGCCAAGCTCGTCGGTCAACGTCAGCCTCGGGGACCGAAGCAGCGAGCCAGGAGTGCGCGCTCTGACGGTCAGCCTGAGAAGCACGCAAATAGACCGCATCTCGGATGACCGGATGGGCGAACTGAACGCGATCGCCTTCCCGATCGACCAGCAACCCGACCGCACAGAGTGCTTTGTGGTCGGAATCACTCCAACCCTTAGCCCCAAGTGCATTACTGATTTCTGATCGGATCGCCCGCGGATCCGCGGCCGCGCACAGAAGCATCATCCGCTGATGCTTGGACAGCTTGTCTATCCGGTCCGAATATGCCGTCTCGAGGATTTCACCGACGGGCAGAAAGCGCGGTAAGGGGGCGCGACCGAGTCGTTGGTCCTCCGACAATTGACTTACGATCTCGGATACAGCGAGTGGATTTCCGGACGTGGCGCGAGTCAGTTGGTCAGCAACGTTGCGCTCGACTGAATCACCTAAGAGTTGAGCGACGTCAAACTGAGAGAGTCCAGCGATTGGAATAGCTGGCCATTGCTCGCTTGGTTCACTTCCCTTGTCATTGCGACTTGCGGCGAGGACCAGAACCGGATCGCGCTCCAGTCGAGAGAGGGCAAATAGCAGTGCCTCATATGAGGTCTGATCCACCCAATGCAGATCGTCTATGACCACAAGCAAAGGAGAGTCATTGACCAATTGGGACACCAGAGCCACCAGGGCCGCACCCAGGGCCAGCGGGTCGGCGCTGGCCTGACCCTGTCCCAAGATCGGAAAAAGTGCATTTTGATGCTCGGGTAAGAGAGCCTCGATTTCCGACACCAATGAATCAACGAGACCTTGAAGCGCGGAAACAGCCAGGCGTCCCGACCGTTCGTTACACTGACAGGTAAGAGCACGAAAGCCTTCAGCTTGATCGAGTGTCCACGAAAGAAGTGTGGTCTTGCCAACCCCGGGCGGACCCACCAAGACCCGCGCCGCGCCCTTCCCCGATTGAGCCCGTGCGAGCAGTCCCAGCAACTCTTCGCACTCAGTCCGCCGACCATAAAGCACGTCGGAACGATAGCAATACCTGTTGCATCCCCGCCTTCGAGTTGCCGCGGCTGAGTTCGGATCGATTTCAGCTCCGATCGCGTGGGTGCGAATAACCGTCATCCGGGACCCTTCACCAGGGCTTTCTCCCGAGCGACCGGTGGATTGGTTTCTTAGTTCGGCGGCGACGGGTAGTTGGGCGTCACCTTTACCTTCCGAAAAAACTATGGCGCATGGAAGGCCTCTGCTTCGCCCCCGTCACGGATCACCGGTTTCCATGATGATCGCTTGATCGCAAGGGCATCAGTCGGAGTCATTGCGCTAATCGTCTTCCTGGTCGCCGTGAGATTGAAGAGAACGCGCGTGTTGGAGCTGAACCGGTTGGGGATCCTCGCTCATGGATTTTGGCGCAACCAGGGTGTGGGGACTTACGGAGGATGCCCCAGACGGAGCCCGGAGCTCGGTCGACAGGATTCTGGCTGCTAGAGGTGCGCAATAGCCTTGGTCAGTGCCGCCGCCTAGTCTCACTTCCCGCCCACGAATCAACTGGAGAGGAATTTTCGCGGCCGGACATATCAGTGAGGTTCAGCTTGCGATTGAGTCCGGGAAGAAGACGTTGGCGGGATAGTTCCGGCACAGTCCTCCCGCTGCCAGTTCGGTCTAGAGAGGACAGCCTCGAGGGAAATGGTGGGCACCGGGGCGTATGGAGCCATCAGGTATTCAAAGTTAAGCGTCTCATGCAGATGATCCCACGTGGACCGATTTTAACTAGCCCATTCCCCAATGAATGGGTGAATCACCGGAGCCCCTCGCCCGAAGAGACGGAGGGACTCCAGTGATTCGATCAAAGGCCGATCGCAGTGCTGCTCACGAAATCAGCAGTTTCCTAGGCCTTGCGGATCGTTACCCTGCTCAAGGGCGTACGGACCGTAGACGATTCCCGAAGCGGTGTCGTTACCGTCCCACCAAGCTTCAGCGACGCCGCCGCCACTGCCACCATTGACCCACGACAGCTTCCAAGAGTCCCCAAAGGTGTCCTTGAACTTGGTTGACGTGGCAGAACTCTTCCAGGTCCCAGCATCTCCTTGGTCATCTGTCCAAAGCTTCGACCCCTCGAAATACATGACTGCGCAATATTCGGCATAGCCGGTAGGCGCGATCGGTTCATACAGAGTCCAAACACTCCCTTGCGTCACCGCTGTTCCCGCAACGCCGGCGGCGTGCACGCCGTGAGACGGCGCAAGGGAGTGAGATGGTGCTGCCGCTCCCGCTTCAGCTATGGCCGTACCCGAGAATGCGAGGGCACCCATCACGCATAACGCCGTCCCAATAAGCATCAATCGTTTCACAACCGTTCTCCTTCAAGCATTAGAGGCTCCGCCCTGTTTGCGGTCTATTTGTCCACCCGAGTGGGCGGAGAAACGGATGGTGTGGCCCACCATTTCCGCCGACTCAGTAGAGAGAGAACCACGCCCGGGGTACTCAGTGCCTCCGTAGAGTTACTGGAAACCTAGACACGGTTAGTGCTCGCATTGGTGCTGGCTGTGGCAATGACACCTGTCAGGTTGCGGCCCGTTCAGCGTTCGCCGAGAGGGGCGAGGTGAACCACTCGTGGCGGTTAAGGGCAGGTGCCCTCAGGATCGATTGACCCTGGAGGCCCCGGCGCTTAGTCGCGACAGCAACAGTGTGGAAAATCGAGACCCCTTAGCGTGGAAAGTGGCTCCGATCAGGGCAGGGTCGACCCATGTCAACTGAGTTATGTCGGTGGCCCACCACCCACCACAACCAAGCAACCACCAACCAACCACGCTGGTGGCCACGCCAGAGATTGCTTCGATGCTCGGTGTCTCACGGCAACGTGCCGATGTCATAACCAGACAGGTCGCCTTTCCGTCCCGCGGCCAAGCTTTCCATTGGTCGAATCTGGTTGAGGTCAGACGTCGAAACGGTGGATGGATGCCAATCGGCCGCGACGGGCTAATTAGTTCGAGCCGCCCGAAAGCCGGCTGAGGCGGTATCCGAAGTCAGCTTCCCTTCGACGTCAGCTGTGGCCCAGGTGCCTTTCAGGGGCACTTTGCATGAGCACGACCGGAGCTGAACCGGCACCCCTTTGGCGCCGCGAACGAGCATTAGTTTTGTGGCTCTCATACCTTCACAATGCATTTTCAATACCGGATTCTCGGTTCAATTGATGCCTGGCGCCGGGCAGTTCCGCTCAACGCAACAGCACCTTCGCGCCCAACCTGAGTCTTCCCGGGCGGGGCCACCGCGCCGGAAGTAGAGTTGCCTTGGTTTCGCAAGCTTCGGGTCCCCGGAGGAGTCGTGATGCACAGATCTATTCACGCCGTGGTACGCCTGGCCGCCGCCGTGGGACTCGCAGGTGCCGCCGGTGTCGCAGCGGGACCGGCCGGTGCGGCGAAAGTGACGCTAGCCGGCAAGCCCACCGCGGTCTACGCCTACCCGTCCGATGGCGGGGCCAAAGTGAGCTGGACGCCCCCCGTCGCCGTGGCCGGGGGCATCACCGCCTACCGGGCGACCTTGGCGCCGGGTGGGGCGACCTGCACGACGGCCGGTGCCACCACCTGTCAGGTGGCGGGGCTCACCGACGGCACGGCCTATGGGGTGACCGTGGCCGCCGAGGCGTCCACCGGCTGGGGCAAGTCGTCGAAGGCGGTCAAGGTGACGCCGTCCGCGGCCGAATGCAGTGCCGTTATTGCCGGAGCGAATCTCCAAGGCTGTGACCTGGCCCACCGCGACCTCCACCGGGCGCGGCTAACCCGGGGCACCAACGTCCGGCTCACCAACCTGACGGGCGCCGTGCTTGGTCCCGTGATAGCCGCGACCAGTCGCCGCTTCGTCCCGGCCACGATTGGCGGCGCCAACCTGGCAGGCGCCGACCTCGACGGCGTAGTGTCCGGCGGCATCGTCGGTGACCCGGCCGAACTGCCTACGGGATGGATCGTGGCGAACGGATACCTCGTGGGACCGGGTGCGGACCTGACCGGTGCCGATCTGGCCGGTGCCGACCTGACCGGCGCCTACCTGGACGGGACCATTCTGACCGGCGCCGACGTGGACGGCACCGTGTTCCCGAGCGACGAGCCGGTTCCGGGCTACCCGAATATCGACTTCACAGGCATCGTGTCCGGTGGCCTGATCGGCACGCCGACCCAGCTCCCCGCCGGCAACGAACTCCTCAACGGCTACCTGGTTGGGCCGGGAGCCGAGCTCGCCGGTGCCGATCTCGCCGGAGTCACCCTCGTCCGACCGGCGACAGACGACGAGGGCGTGCTGGGCGCCGACCTGGTCGGCGCCGACCTGGCCGGCGCAGACCTGCAAGGGGCATCCGGCTCCTCGATCGACTTCACCCTCACCCGGTTCGTCGGTGCCGATCTGCGGGACACCGACTTCCCCGACGCATGGTTCAAGCCGGCGAGCGGGTACGTGCCTGGCACGGTGACCCATGAGTGCTACGACGGCTACACGGAACTCGGCGGTGACTGGACCGGTACGGTGCTGACCGACGCGCAGTTCGGCTGTGTCGACTTCAGTGGCGCCGATATGACCGGGGCCGACCTGACGGGTGCCGACTCGGGGTCGGGCGAGGATTTCAACACGGTGGAGGGGACGGGCGGGAACATCGGCACGCCCGTGGCTCTGCCCTCCGGGTGGCGATTGGTCAACGGTGACCTCATCGGCCCTGGCGGTCACATCGCCGAGCTCGACCTGAGCGGCGCAGACCTCCGTGGTGCCGACCTATCGGGTGCGACCGTGGTGATCGTCACCATGGCCGGCGCTGACCTGTCGGGTGCCGACCTGTCGGGTGCCGCGCTCGATGGCGTCCAATTCGACGGTGCCGACCTCACCGGCGCCGACTTTTCGGGTGTGACGATCGGCACCGCCCAATCGACATGGATGACGACCTTCCTAGGCGCAGTCTGGTCCGACACCACCTGTCCGGACGGCACCAACTCGGATGCCGACGGCGGGACATGCGCTAATGACCTCGGCTGACGACCCGACATACGAGATCCGGCACTGGAGTCAGCAGACCGCGTCAGTGGGACAGTACTAAGAACCTGTGGGTGCCGAGAAGGTCATCCGTCCCCGTGATCAGGCCTTTCGTGGATCGGCCTGATACGGCGAAACTGGGCCATGGCCCTGTCGTTTCTCTACCTCGCCTTCGTCAGAATCCTCCAGTCGGTACTCCTCGATCGAGGCGACAGCAACGAGTTGGCCGTCGAAGGCGTCATGCTCCGACACGAGGTTGCCGTGCTCGGTGACCCGACCGGCCCTCCGACCTCCCGATCGGGCACTGCTCACCGGGCTGGTCGGCTGCTTGACCGTCGGCGTCGAGCCAGATTCTTCGTCCAGCCCGATACCCTGCTCCGCTGGCACCGGGACCTGGTCCTGTGGGTGCCTAGAATCTCGTCCATCGCCGCAACCAGGAAATATCCACAACTAGTTGCGCCTGCAACAATGCGGGAAATCGAGACCGATAGCGCGTGGGAAATGGCCTTGATCAGGCCGCAGTCGGTCCAGGTCAACCGAGTTATGTCGGTAGCCCACCACCAACCAACCACCACCGGGGTCCCGACAAAACTCCCCTACTCAGGAGATCTCTTCACGTTCCTGGAGTGAGAGACGCAGTTCTGACCCCTCACGGGGAGTCGGTCGCTTTCCTTCATGGTCAGCGATGAATATCTCTGAGTAAGACGCTCTGTCGCCCGAGATGCTTGGCGATGCGATTGACGGGAACTCCCGCCTCCCGCATGTCACAGATCGTCCTCTGGTCTTTTTCCGAGAACCGGTTCACTCCGACACCTCCTGGTCGACGAACTCATTGTTCGCCAATCAGAGTGTGTTGCGTTGACCGATTGAGGACACACCCGGTCGAGGGCAGGCCATAAGCACCGCCTACCCGGGGATCGGGGGCAGTCCATACTCGATCGTTTGGCCACCTGAGGGCGAGTGGCTCAATCCTCCAGGCGATGTCCCGGCCTCACAGTGGATAGCGAGCGTCCATCAATGCTAAACCCGGTCTCGGATGCGCGGCGAAGCGCACCGGGGAGGTCGGCGGTCTATGTCCTGGTTCTCCAAGGAGATGCTTTCTCGTGGGCGCGGTGGAATTGACCGCAGCCTCTGGAACCGGATCAGTCACTGTTCAACACGAAGGCTGAGGTGGTTTACACCGTTAGGAGCCGGGTTCTTGGTAGGGGTGATCCTCTTGATGCCCGGGTCGGCCTCGGCAGTAAACTCCACGAACTGGCCCGCCTACTTGTTCGGAAACGAGCACAGTTCGTTCAACGGTGCCGCTACGGCTATCACCGCCTCCAACGTCGCCTCGCTCGAACAGGCCTGGAGCTTTGTACCCCCGGGGCACTTGGGTGGGCAGATCTACTCCAGCCCGATTGTCTACAACGGCAACGTGTACTTCGGATCTGACAACGGCAGTTTCTATGACCTGAGCGAGACTACGGGGGCTGTGGTGTGGAGCCACATGACCAAACAGCAGCCTGTGCTCACTTGCAATTGGCCTGAGCAACCTCAAGGCTTTGTCTCCACCGCCACCATTGCCCTCGATCCCCGGACCGGTGAAGCTACCGTGTACGTGGCCGCCCCCGACGGCTACCTCTACGCCTGGAACGCAATCAACGGGACCCAGCTGTGGCGCAGTGGCATCGCCATACCGTCGAATACAGTGAACAACTACTTCAACTGGTCGTCACCCACGGTGGCAAATGGGACTATCTATGTAGGTGTCGCCTCCGGCTGCGACTTTCCCCTGGTCCGGGGTGGCGAGAAGTCCTACAGCCAGACTACGGGTCAGAGGCTGGCCGTCTTCCATTCCAACCCGGCTGGCGATCTCGGCGGTGACATCTGGAGTAGCAGCCTGGTCACAGGAGACGGCTCGGTCTATGTGGATACCGGTAACCAGGCCACAAACGGGGCCATCGGTCGGTCCGACTCGATCGTTCGACTGGACCCTCAGACACTGAGGGAAAAGGACATCTTCACCATCCCCCCTGCCCAACAGGTTGGGGACGGAGACTTCGGATCTTCCCCCACTACCTGGACGGCCAGCCTGGGAGGAGTCCCCACCCAGATGGTCGGGGCATGCAATAAGAACGGCCTGTTCTATGCCTTGCGTGCCTCCGCGCTGTCGGCTGGACCCGTGTGGACCGACTCGCTCGGGACTCCGCCGCAGCAAGTCGGATATCTCTCCATTTGCAGCTCGTCTGCCGTCTGGGATCAGAACACCACCCAGCTCTTCCTCTCGGGGAACCTCACCACCATTGGCGGCACCGTGTACAAAGGGTCGGTTCAACAGGTGAATCCCGCGACCGGTGCCCCCGTGTGGCAGACGGGCCTGCCCGGTGCAATCCTTGGAACTCCGACTCTTGATGGCTCAGGCGTCCTGGCTGTGGCGACCTGTGATTACTCCGGGATCCCAAACGCAATCTATTTGCTCGACGCTTTTGATGGTCGAATACTCGCCACACTGGGCTCAGGCAGTGCTCCCATTTTTGCCCAACCCACTTTTGCCGACAACTACCTCTTAGGAGCGACCATCGGACAGGGTCTCGTTGCATATCGGCCGCCAAGTTGAAGACCACCATCAGAAAGCCGGCCAACTCACTCAGATGGACTTTTCGGCACCACGGGGCAGGGGAACTCCAAGACCCGCGAGAACTCTGGTCCCGGGCCTCACGCCATCGTCTTTCAGGCCACCGCCTTTCCCGCCAAATACACCCCGAGTAGCGCGACGGCCATGAGCAAGACCCAATAGTCGGTCATGCGGCGAAGCACCCGTGGAGCAGTACGTACCTCCATGAACTCGCGCATGATGATCCGGACCTTGATCAACGCGAAGCAGATGGCGCCCACCGTTACCACCGTGTTTGCCGTGGGAATTCCCCGATGGGTGGCTGCATGATCGATCCAAAGATAAACCAGCGAAATGGCCACCAGTATCAACCACACCCCGAATAGTCGCTTGTTGAACCCGTTCGTCGCCATCACCTCACCACATAGAGCAGAGCAAATATGAGTACCCAGAAAAAGTCGACGGTGTGCCAGTAGGTGGCGCAGGTTTCGATCCGCACTTGCCCACGTCTCTGGTGGCCTGATAGCTGGTACCAGAGCACACCGAGAACCACGAAGCCAATCAACAAATGGACGCAGTGGATCACCGTCAGGAAGAAGAAATACTGGAAGAACTCGCTGCTGGTGAAGGTGTGCCCGGAGCGGATCAGTCGGACCCATTCGGCGACTTTGAGTACGAGGAAGACAACACCCAATCCTGCCGTGAGG
Source organism: uncultured Acidimicrobiaceae bacterium (assembly GCA_963833585.1). Taxonomy (GTDB): domain Bacteria; phylum Actinomycetota; class Acidimicrobiia; order Acidimicrobiales; family RAAP-2; genus Bog-756. The sequence goes on from CAWHYF010000006.1 coordinate 903,323, forward strand.
AGTGCAGCGCGCTTCGAGGCGTCGTACCTGCCGGCACGAGCGTGCCGGACGCAGCCGGCCACTGCCCAAGAACTGGTGAGCAAGACGATTGTTTCGAGTACACCCAGCCACAGCAGCAGGTGGGACTGACCGAGCAGGAACGCCTGCTCGTGTTGTGTCCGGTTGAAGAGGTACACGCAGAAATACGACGTAAAGACAAGCGATTCGAACAGCACAAAGAACCAGATGTCGCGCCCTCCGGGAACGTGCTCCGACGATCCCTCTACCGAAACCGGCGTCACATCGAATTCGGTTGTTGTCATGGCGACATGAACTCCGCCAACATGCGACCTCGGCCTTCCTTCGGCGGCAGGTCAGGCAGCGGCCCCGTCCCGAAGTCCTCGCGGAGGATCATGCTGCGCAACAGGTAGATAAAGGCTCCGGTGTAGAGGCCGAAGACCGCCACGTTTATCCACCAAACGATCACGCCGTTCCAGGCGAAGACGCCGGCATGGAAGATCCATGACGGTGCCACCACGACCTCGGTCAATGCGTTGCATAGATTGAGGTAACCGAACCAGACCGGGAAGACGCGGTTCTTGTCGAGCAGAATGGCCAGCATCCAGATCAACGAGCCGATCAGGAAAACGCCCATCGTGCCGGAAAAGGACAGGAACCCGAGGTCATAGAGCCACCGGAGGATCTCCGGGCTGCGCTCCGGCCGGAAGGCACCCACCGTCATTGCCACACAAATGAACAGGAACCCGGGAACCGCACTGACGGCGTAAAGAATCAGGTACGAGTAGGCAAAGGCACGGCTGACCGACATGCGCCGGATGGCGTAGGTGATCAGTGCGATTGATGTGGCGGAGAGCCCACCCAGGATGAATATCAGCGCAAAGCCAATGAGCAGGCCCTCGTGGCGACTGGCGAACCACCCGACTGCCTGGCTTGGAGTGTATGACGGCCTTCCCGGCGGCTGGGTGCGCGTGATAATGAAGAAGACGACGGTGTACAGGGAATAGAAGCCGATGGTGGCGTACCAGGCCAGCCACAGCTCCCTCTTCGGATCATCGAGCAGCGCAGGTCGTTTCACGCCGACACGTGCTCGGCCAACCGATCACGCCCCATCGCCTTTCCCAACACCACCGCCATGACGCCCAACCAGACGGCGATGGCGACGTTCTTGACCCAGAACGATAGGAAGCCGTTCCAGGCGAAGGGCCCGGCGAGTGTCAGGCCGGCAAACCCCGCCGGCGCCAACGAGACGGCGATCAAGAGGTTGAAGGGGGCGACCCACCGGGCAAACACGGGTCGCTCCTGCTCATCGAGGTAGATCGCCACGGCGAGGAACAAACAGAGTGCGACGAGGAAGGGCACCCCACATGTGAAGGTGATCCACGCCAGGTCGTTGTAGAGCTGGATCAGCGCGGGGGCCTGATGCGGCCGAAACGCCGCCAGCAACCAAAAGATCGTCGCGGTGAGAAAAGCGATCGGAGCGGCACCGGCAACACCAATCACGCAGTACCGCAGAATGGGCGTGCGGTGAGCCATGCCGCGCATGCGCTCCACGATCAGCATCAGCATCGGGATGAGAGCCACACAGAACCAGTTGAACAGAATCATGCTGTAGCGGACGCGCGAGGTGTGGTCGGCATAGAACGCTGCGACTCTCTGCGCCGACCACTTCGGAGACAGAGGCGGCAGGAAACCCGGGAAGAGTAAAAACGCCGCGATCCAGATGATCGCGACTGCGGGCAGCGCCCAGAGGACGATTCGTTCGCCGGCGATTCGTCTCATCGGGGCATGGTAGCCAATCGGCTATGCCGTCTGCTTGAGCTCAGACGTCCGATGAGTCAGTCCCGATTCCACAAAATGTCATCCGTCGGCGTGACAAGGGGCGCCCGCAATCAGTTGCGCACGCAACAATGTTGGAAGGAGAGTACCCGGACGGCCAAGGAGCCATCGGGTCGCCGAGTCTGGTGATCGAAGCTGTGGACGCCAATCTCCATCATTCGTTGCTCTCGTTCAGGTCCGTATCATCCCGTCGACTGCGGCCGCGCCGGGCTCCCCGGCATCGGGCGAGACGCAGCCTCGCGTAGCGGCCATACGAGTCATGGCCCGGTACATCTCTTCCGAAGTCGGGGGACCGGGAAGCGTCGTCCGAGGCCCATCTGCTCGCACAGCATCGAGGAAGAGGGCCACCACCCGCTTCGATGCGGCTGGCGCATCCTGGCGGGTGACGGTGAGCACGGCAGTGTTGGACACCAGCAGGAGGAGCAGGTCCTCGCCGACCGCCTCGGGTCGAAGGGCGCCCGCCGCCTTGGCCCGATCCATTAGCTCGATGGCCATGGCGTTGGCCTGGTCCCGGAGCTCCTCGACGGCGGTGTCAGCAGGCAGGACGGTGGCCAGGAGATCGCTGAAGCCGGCGTCACCCTGCTGCATGGCGCAGATCTCGGTGACGAAGGTGGCAAACCCTTCCCAGGGGTCGGCCATGGCGAGTGCCTGTTGTGCAGCCTCGACGTAGCGGGAGACCTGCTCGACGAGGGCCTCGGAGACAAGCTGCTCCTTGCCTCGGGGAAAGTTCCGGTAAAGGGTGCCGATGCCCACTCCGGCTGAGCGGGCGATCTCCTCGAGCGAGACATCGATGCCGCGGTCCGAATACAGGTCCTGGGCGGCAGCCAGGAGAGCAGCACGGTTGCGTGCGGCGTCAGACCGGGGTCGGCGTTGTCGAGCGACGGAGTTGGGGGCTCTGGCGATTTCGGCGTCCACTCCCCAAGTATACGTATAAAGTGGAGGGGTGCCTCCGGATACTGCTATAGTGGAGGGAATCCTCCGGATGATGGGTTAGATCCGCCAACGACAGGGAGACGACATGATGACGAACGCCGACTCCACGATCGACCTCCCCTCGCTCATCGGCAACGGCGCGAGCCAGTGGACACTCGACCCATCCGCCTCAAGCGTCGAGTTCCACGTGAAGCACTTCTGGGGCATGGTGACGGTGCATGGCCACTTCGACGCCATCAGCGGCGTCGGGGAGGTACATGCTGACGGCACCGTCTCCGGCGAGATCCGCATTGCCGCCGACTCGGTCAACACCAAGAACAAGAAGCGCGACAAACACCTGCGTTCGGACGACTTTTTCGGTGCCGCTGGCCATCCCGCCGTCACCATCAGCTCCTCAGCACTCATGCCGATCGCTGGCACGGACCTGCGCGGTGCGCTCACGCTCTCGGCTGCGGGGCACCAGCAGGCCGTGGACACCGTCGTGCACGTGGTGTCGGTCACGGCGGAGCGAGTGACCCTGCATGCGGAGGCAACGATCGACCGCGCCGCCGCGTTCGACATGACTTGGAGCCCGCTCGGGATGGCATCGCGCCAGGCCCGAGCAGAGGTCACTGCCCGATTCCTGCGTACCAACAGCTGAGAGAATTACGATGGTCGACCCACTTGTTGTACTGCGCTCGTCTTCAGAACACCTGCGGGGCGTAGTCCAAGACCTCGAGGCCGACCAGCTTGAGGAACCTGCCTACCCGGCGGAGTGGAGCTTGGCTGACGTCCTTTCACACCTGGGGTCTGGCGCCGTGATCCTGCAGCGACGCCTTGAGGACACGCTCGTGGAGAGCGAGACCCCATCTGAGTTCTCCCAGGCCGTGTGGGACAACTGGAACGCCAAGTCATCGGTTGCCAAGCGGACCGACGGGCTGGTTGCCGATCAAGCACTGGTGACTCGCCTGAGTTCACTTAGTGACGCGGAGCGTGCAGGCTTTCACTTCAGCATGGGGCCTCTCAGCGAGGACTTCGCCGGATTCGTAGGTCTCCGGCTCAATGAGCACGTGCTCCACACCTGGGACATCGAAGTTCCAATAAACCCCACAGCCACTCTCAGTTCGGAGGCGAGTGACTACATCATCGACAGGCTTGAGCTGATCGCCCGCTTCACCGGCCGGGTCTCAGATGTCGACCTCCAGCTATCTGTACAGACAACAGACCCGCGACGCGACTTCGCACTCACTCTCGGCCCTGATGCCGTGGCCCTCAATCCTTCCGAACAGGAGGACCATCCAGATCTAGAGCTGCCGGCCGAGGCATTCATCCGGCTCGTCTACGGTCGCCTTGATGCCGATCACTCGCCGGCTGTGGAGGGGCACCAACATTTCGTCACCTTGCGTCGAGTCTTTCCGGGCCCGTGAACAGCGAAGCGAAGGAGGAGTGATGAACGAAACCTTTGAGGAGGACCCCCAGTCCCACCGAGATTCTCTCATGGCGCCGCTCACCGCCACGATCGAGGTCCACGGCTGGGCACAGTCCACGGCCGTGTTGCATCCGGTCGGTGAAAGCGGCCCGCTCAAGGGCTCGCCTATCTCGGACCGTCAAGGGCTCGAGAACCTGAAGAGGAATCCCGACGGTGACCTGCTCATCATTGATCCAGTGGACCCCCACCGGACCACAGAGACCAGAGCCGAAACCCAGCCGGAGCCTGACTCTGACAAGGCGACGGTTCGGAAGTCTGGCGAGGAGGAATCGGTGCTGGTGAGCCCCGAGGCGGGCCGCTTCACGGTCACCTATCGGCCATGGCTAGTGATCGCCAGCCCCTTGGTCTCTGGGGGATGACACCACGCATCCAGGCCATGGTAGGCACCACCCGTCCCGACCGGTTCTCACAGAAGCCCGTTGCGTGGCTTGTCGACCGACTCGAACCCCGCAGCGACCTCAACCTAGAGATCGTCGATCTCCGGGACCACCCTCTACCCCTCTTTGAGGAGAGGATTGCGCCAGCTCGATCGCTGCGGAACTACCCGAACGAGGAAGTAGCCCGCCTAGGACGTCGAATCGATCAGGCCGACGGATACATCATGGTGACCGGTGAGTACAACCACGGCTATCCGGCCTCCCTCAAAAATTCCGATGGACTGTGACCTGGGGTTATACGTCATTGGTTGCGCTTACAACAATAGGGAGGATCGGGAGCGATGGCGAGGAAAACGGCTCCGATCAGGCCGCAGTTGACCCAGGTCAACCGTGTTATGTCGGAAGCCCACCACACCACTCCACGGGTGTCGAGAAAACTGAGCAGGTCGCGACGACACACTGTCCACCGGCTGGTGCGGCGCGGGGTTCGAGGAGAGCACGAGGTGAGAAACGCCTTGCCCGGGACCGTCCGGACTAACCCTTCAGTCGCTCGCGCTCTCCTCAACTGTCCTCACCCTTTGAAGCAGCTCTCTAAGAACACATCCAGAACATTCATGTTGCGCCTTACCTCGAGGTGCCCCCCTCCGTCCTTGAATATGTCGAGCGATGGACAGAATGCATCGGCGTCTCCGCAATAGAAGTGAGGCGAACCCTTGACGCCTCGTTCCCTTCCTTCGTGCCAATCAGCCAGGACTGCCTGCTCGTCAGTGGCATCGAATGAACTGACGCCCTCAGCGCGAACGATCTGCGACAGCGCGTCAGGATCTGAAATATCGACTCCCTCTTCAAAAAGGGCGTTTCGGAGAGAAAGACTCACTGCCTCACCCCGCTTCATATCCACCTGGTAGGCGGCGTGAACCCAGGCCAGGGCAGGGAGCGTGGTCGTCGGAAAATGATTCGGATCGAACCGTCGAAAGAGATCAGGGGCCACTTGTGTCCGCAGCTCTTGGACGTGCTGTGCGGTGGTATCGGAATCAAGGGGGGCTTCGTTCACGAGTTCCAGAGGCCAGGCTCGCACGTGCAGGACGGCGTCTTCCCGTTTCAACTGGGCCCTGCGCTCGACAACACAGCGCAGTCCGACGTGCGCAAACGGGCACCAGATGTCGGCGAACGCCTCGATGACTTTCACGCCCGATGGACCCGGACGCAGGTGTCGACGGCGAAACGCGTGTGCAGGTTCTGCTCCTTCGGACCGAAGCAAATAGCCGCCTCGGTCATCGGGAGGACCCGCGGCTGGTCGACTTCGAACGTTCGCCATGGGTCACAAGAGTCGCCCTCCCGCTCGAGAGGACGTTCTTGACCCAATCGGTACGTTGGCGATAGGGCATCGCCATCAGAAAGCTCTGGTTGTGCTCGACCGCTACGACCGGTGTTTCGTAGGTCCGTCCCGAATGGCGTCCTACGTGAAGGACGATCGAGGTACAGGATTTCTCTTTTCCCGGCAGATCGGATGGCGAGCAGGGCTGGCTGGACGGGTCCGCTCTTACCTCCAGAGTGCCACGGGTTGATCCTTGAGGCTGGGCCGGTTGACATGACCATGTTTCTCCGTTCGGATGAGAGCGATTACCGCTCAAGCGGCCAGTGTGAAAGGCGGGTAGCGATCCGTGAGGAAGCCCACGTAGGCCTGCGACCCGCAGCTCACAGCGATAGACGTTGACGAGGAAGTCCCGTATCGCTTCCGGGTATTCCGCGGTCACGAGCACCGTGAACAAGCCGACGTTGATCCCACGGTGGGTACTTCCCGGCGCAGAGGTCCAAATCGGCATCCTTCTGAACCCTTACAAGATCCCACCAGAGCCGGTGGTCGAACTCCATTTGGACGAAGGATGGGAGGGACCAGTGATGCGTAAGCGGTTCGTGAACTAATGGCTGGTATCCCCCGTTTGCCCGTAAAGGTCGATACCCCTACTCGGCGCTCGGACACACCACACCATATCCATGGTGAACGCAGTCAGGAGGCTCGGGTGCGTTGTTCCGACCAGAGCGCATAGCCCAACCACGCTAGGGCCAGACCCACTGGAATCGCGATCTTCGGCTGAGCCGCGTTGGGCAGAGCTGCGGCTACGGGGGCCAACACGGTCCCAATGGCTAGGAGTGCGCCCGCCCATCGCGGCAGGATGCCAGCGCGAAATGTCGCGACACCAAACAACACTCCACCGATAATGTATATCGGTGCGGTCAGATTCCACAACACGGGGAGGGCGCCGAGATAGACCTTGCTGGTGGGGCCGACCAACATTCCCATCCAGCCCACAACGAAGGTCGGGTCTGTCGCCGCCAGACGCGGCAAGATGAATGCTTCAACGAAGCTAAAGCCCATGATGAGCACCAGCCAGAGGCTCAACAATACATATCCGACCAGGCCCATCCAGCCGATCGTCTTTGCCTGCCTGGCATAGAGACCTGCCATTCCGAGCAGGCCGAAGAAGCACATGGCGCAGGCCATGAAGTGAACGATTTCCCAGCGTGTGGTGGTGACTGACGAAGCAACGTTCGCTGGGTGGAACACTCCGACGAACACGTAACAGACGCCTGCTAAAAGAGCCGATAGCCCTGCGAGTCGAAGAAGGGTGGGCGTTGTTATTGGTACTTTGGCGGGGCGACCGTCAGCGGACTGTTTAGAGACTTCAACCGTTTGTGTCATGCGGCTCCTCGGTGTTCTTGACGAATGACCAGATGATCCTCGCCGGGGAAACGACGGACGTGCGAGGGACAGTACCGAGTCGTGGCGTTGCCACGCTCGGCCTGAGGGGTGAGCATTAGCGCGTTCACTTCACGAGCTTCTGAACTGGTTTGGCAGCAAGGATCGGCGAAGGCTTGAACCCTTTGACGATGAGGTAGATGCCGAGTGACGCTTCCCATGCGATTTCCGGAATCGCGAGGAGGGATGCTGCCGGGGAGCCGTTCTTGAAAGCGCCGAAGAGAATGGCAATCCCCGAAACGAAGATCAATGGACCGCCGATGAGCCCCAGCATGGCCATGCCTCGGGGCACAAGGCCAGATCGGTACATCAGGTAGCCGAGCAACAGACCGTTTCCAAACCCTGCACAGAAGCCGGGCCCTAGCAGGAACGTCCAGTCGTGGATGGCAACCAGCGCCCGTTCGACCAGAACGAGTGAGGCTGCATTTGCTGCGCCCGCTCCCCCGACGTCTTGCCGCAGAGTGACGACCGACATCACACTGATGATGCCGACAACGATGATGGTTGATTCGAGGGTGCGGCTCGCGACATAACCAAGGCTGATGCTCTGGCTTTGGCGTTTGATGATTGGATACAGCACGACCGCGGTGGCAATACCGGAAATCGCGAGCAGCACCTCAAGGGTCGCACCCGTAGCAATGCCGATATGACCGCCGGACCCCAAGATGTAGTCGGTGTGCTTTAGCAGTGGTTTGTAAAGGAAGACCTCTGGGATCGAAGTCACAAAGGTGATCACGAAGAACCACCCTGCGATCCGAGCGGTTCTCCGCTGCGCATCCGTCTGCTTTGCGAGCATGAGCGGCCCGCGATCAGGTTGTGAAGCAGGTGGGACATCGACGATAGCCATGGCACTCCCCCTGATATCAGGCGCTGCGGATCGGGCGCTACCAGGGTCCGGGGCGCAGCTCCCGAGTTACCTCGGGGCTGTCGTATGTGCGCGGCACGCTATATCCATCGGGATGTTCCCGATAGCGTTTCGGTCGCTTTGTCGCACGATTGACACATTGGCAGTAAGGCCTATCCCGCAAGTGCCGGTCGGGTCCAGTCTTGCCCCCTTCAAGGGGTTACGACTTCGACGGATTGCACACTCATCGGTAAACGGCCAGGTCAAAACACGGGATAGAGGACTGCAGGCCCGGGGAACCACATCAGAACACTCCGTCCCTTCCCCATTGTTCGATACCCGATGGGCATAGCGCGGACAACGGCCCCGGGCCGGCCAGCGCACGGCCCGCAGGGCGCCTCATTCGAACGGGGAGGGCGGAGCGGACGGGGAAGGGGGGCGGGTGAGCGAGTGTCACACACCGGTACCTTAGGGATGCCCGGCGGCTCGCCCGTGGAGGGCCGAACCGTCGTTCTGATGATGGCGGGTCGCAGCATGAGGGTCGATGCCTGGCCCCGAGGGATCGACATGGATGATCGCTTCAGAGAGATTCGAAACTTGGTGCAGGAGTTCGTGGTGCGCCACTTCGGCGATTTCGTGCGCCATGGTGACCGATAGACCCCCATCGACGCTGAGCCGCACCTGGGCCAAGAGCCGATTCCCGGCCCAGCGAGCCCGAACCTCTGTAACTGTCTTCACACCATCCACTGTCCCGACGACCATCGAGATGCGACGGACGATGGCCGGATCAACGGCGTCGAGGAGCCGCTGCCCGACACTGCGGACGGCCCGGTAGCCGACGATTACGATGGCGGCGGTGATCACCAGTCCGACAACCGCATCGGCCCACTGAGCGCCGAAGGCAACGCCTACAGCACCGACCAATACCAAGAGTGAGGTCACTCCATCGGTGCGGGCGTGGATACCGTCCGCCTCCAATGCAGCAGAACCGATGCGACGGCCGACCCTGATCCGATACTGGGCCACCACCTCGTTCCCGACCGCCCCGACCAGCGCCGCCACCATCACAAAGCCCAGGTGGGAAACCTTCTCCGGGTGGAGCAACCGATCGACGGCCTCATATCCGGCGAAGGCCGCCGAAACAGCAATGAGTGCGACCACGGCCAGACCGGCCAGGTCCTCCGCCTTGCCGTAACCGTACGTGAACCGGGAAGTTGCCGGCCTGCGACTGAGTCGAAACGCCAGCCAGAGCGGTACAGCAGTCAGTGCATCGGCTGTATTGTGCAAGGTGTCGCCCAACAACGCAACGGACCCGCTTGCTACCACGACGAGTGCCTGCACACCTGCCGTTGCCAACAGGAGCGCCAGCGAGATTGCGACAGCCCGGATGCCGTCGCTACTGCCTTCCAGGGCCTGGTCTAAGGAGTCCTTGGCGTCGTGGGAGTGGGGGGCTATGAAGGCTCGGAGAACACCGGCCACGCCGTTGTGTCCGTGATCGTGTTGAGGTTCGTGATCGTGGTGCTGGTGGCCGGGTTCGGACATGGGTCCAGTCTGGTGGCCCGCTCTCACCTTTGCATGTTGCGGGCGGTTCGCAGCCGCCTGGTTCTTGCAGTCACGACCGGCAAATGAGAGGGCGAGCCCAACGCCGGGGTTGATCGGGGTTATCGACAGTGGCTGACCGGCACTTCTGCCGCCTCCTGATGGTCAGTGTGTGAGTGCCTCCCGTGCCTCCCGTGCCTCCCGTGCCTCCCGAATGGCGTAGTAGAGGAGCACATACCCGGCGAGAGGGGTCGGCCCACCGCCAGCCGATGAGTGCATTGAGAGACCCACCAACACCGCTGTTGCCAGGATTCCGTCGATCATGGCCTACCTCATTGCCGTCGATGGCATGGTTCACGGGAACGGCTTGCGACGTGTCCCAGGAGGCGGGATGAGGAGCGCGTTACGTGAGTTTCCCCTGAATGGAGGTCGCTATGTGTGCTGACGCGTCATCGGAGGCCCCGACGAGGGGGGCTATCGGGCTGTCGGCCCAGATCAGGTCAACCTCCGATGGCCAATGTCACAATCTCGCCCGTTCGTGTCTTCTCATTCTCACCCACAGCCTGACAGAGAGTGGTCGAGGGGCACGAGATCCCGTTCAGCTCGACGGACTTCCCTGGGACGAATCCCAGAGGCCCCGGTGTCCCACCGATGACCGCCAAGAACACTCCGCGTTGTGCCGTTCCGGCTGCCCCTTGGGAGGCGGTGGCTCCCACCGCCTCACAGACGGTCGACGCAGGGCAGTCCACCGCCCGGAGTGCCGTGGCGTTGCTCCCAGGGAGGTGGAACAGGTGCTGGGGCATTCCGGACTCGACGTCCACCACGACCGCCTCTTGGACCAGTCGGTTACCTACCTTCGCTGACCCCTGGCCCACCACCACACAGTCAACTGAGCCATGGCACGAGATTCCGCCGAACGTCGAGGTTCCCGGAGGGACAATGCGTAGCGGGCTGAGGCTGTTCCCAAACAACGATACGAGAACATCGTTGTACTTGCCGTTCGAGGTGGAGGCGATGGCCGTGCACGTGGCCGGCCGCCAACAGTCGACACCGTTTACCGATGTCGTTCCCGGGACCGTGAGCACCGCGGACGGACCGGACGCAATGGCACCCACCGACTGCGACCGTCCGCCGGCCTCGCAAGCTGTCCCGACGCAGGCGAGCGACGAGAATGTGGACATCCCGAGAGCCGGCTCAGGAGAACCGGGTGATCCGCTTTGGAGGGCCACAATTACCCCATGTCCGCCTCCGACACCCACCGCCACGCAGGACGCTTTCGAGGAGCAGGACACCGCCGTAAGGGCCTTCGTCCCCGGGACCAGGTGGCGAGGGCCAGACTTGCCCTGAGTGATGGACATCACCGCCCCCTCACCGTTGACCGCGGTGGCACCCACCGCCTCGCACCAATCCACGGTCGGGCAGGCAATGGCGCTCAGAAGTTCGAGGCCCGGCACCATACGCGTCGCGGTGACGGTGCCCGCGGCCCGAGTCGGCGTACCGCTGCCACAGGCGGCCACCAACGCGGCCGAGCCTAGAAGGAACGCCGACAGTGCGCGTCTGACCCGAAGCCGCCCACGGCTTCGCCCACAGCCACCAATCGTCGACGGAGCGGCACTCACAACGCCGCGAAGCTGGCGCGCCCGGAACCGGCCTCCGCCCATGATCGTCGGATTCAGATGGGCCTCAGTTGCTGACCTTGATGGTTATCGGAGCGCTGTTGGTGACGTTCCCAGCCTCGTCGGTGGCCACGCTCTGAAGCGTGTACGTGCCGTTGGGAACGGTGGCCGTACTCCAGGAGAGCTTGTAGACACCCCGGGCCAGCGTTGCCGTACCGATCACGTGCTGACTGTACGACCCGCCGCTGATGGCGAACTGAACGGTCTTGACCGATACATCGTCGCTAGCCGTCGCCTTGAGTGCGGCCGTCCCCGTCAGGGTCTTGCCATTGACCGGGGCGGTCACCGCCGTCGTCGGCGGGGTGTTGTCGACAGAGATCGAGATCGCGGCGCTGTAAGTCGAGTTGCCAGCTTCGTCCGTCGCCAGGCTCTGCAAGTTGTAGTTCCCGTCCGGCACGCTCTTGGTGTTCCAGATGTAGAGGTACCCGAGGTAGGTCGGCGTCGCCGTGCCGATCACGGACTTGCTGTAGGTACCCCCGCTGATCACGTATTGCACACTCTTCACTGAGACGTTGTCCGATGCGCTGGCGTCAAGGACGGCACCCGTACCCTGGAGGGCCGAGTTAGCCGCCGGCTTCACGACCGCCGTCGTGGGAGCCGTGTTGTCGACAATCACGGACACCGGGGCACTGTACGCCGTGCCGCTGGACGTGCCGGTCACGAGACTCTGGATGGCGTAGGTGCCATCCGGCACGCTCTTGGTGTTCCAGATGTAGAGGTACCCGAGGTAGGTCGGTGTCGCCGTGCCGATCAGGGACTTGTTGTACGTGCCGCCCGTGATCACGTATTGCACCTTGCTCACTCCGCCGGGAGCGGAGGCCGATGCGTCTAGTGTCGCCGAACCGGCCAGGGCGCTGCCTGCACCCGGCACGACCACGGTCGTGCTCGGACCGGTACCGACCGTTAGCGTGAAGGCCTGGCTGGAAGTGTTGGTGTTCGAGTCCGTCGCGGTGATGGTGATCGGGTAGCTGCCCGCCGTGCCCGCTGCTGGCGTCCCTGACAGGGCCCCGCCGGTGCCCAACGTCACGCCGGAGGGCAGGGATCCGCTCTCGGCGAAGGTGATCGGGGTGTCACCGGTGGCCGTGACCGAGAAGGTGCCGGCGGTGTTCTCGGCGAAGCTGGTCGAGGTCGCCGAGGTGAACGATGGACCGGTAGCCGTGACCTTCAGGGTGAAGTCCTGGGTCGAGGTGCTGTGGTTCCCGTCGGTAGCGGTGATCGTGACGGGATAATTCCCGGCCGTGCGGAAGGCCGGCGTGCCCGACAGGGTGCCGTCGGTCTTCAGGGTCACGCCCGAGGGCAGGGCTCCGCTCTCGGTGAAGGTGATCGGGGTGTCCCCGCCGGCCGTCACCGTGAAGGTGCCGGCGGTGTTCTCGGCGAAGGTGGCCGACGCCGCCGAGGTGAACGACGGGCCGCCGGCCGTGACCGTGAGGGTAAAGGCCTGGGTGGCGGTGTTCGAGTTGCTATCCGTCGCCGTGATGGTTATCGGGTAGCTGCCGGCTGAACTGAAGCCCGGGGTGCCCGAAAGGGTGCCGTCGGTGCCCAGTGTCACGCCCGAGGGCAGGGCTCCGCTCTCGGTGAAGGCGATCGGGGTGTCACCGGTGGCCGTGACCGAGAAGGTGCCGGCCGTGTTCTCGGCGAAGGTGGCCGAGGCCGCCGAGGTGAACGACGGACCACCGGCCGTGACCGTGAGGGTGAAGTCCTGGGTCGAGGTGCCGGTGTTGGCGTCGGTTGCCGTGATGGTGATCGGGTAGCTGCCGACCGAACCGAAGCCGGGTGTGCCCGACAGGGTGCCGTCGGTCTTCAGGGTCACGCCCGAGGGCAGACTCCCGGTCTCGGTGAAGGTGATCGGGGTGTCACCGGTGGCGGTGACCGCGAACGAGCCCGCCGCGTTCTCCACGAAGTTCGCCGAGGTCGCCGAGGTGAACGACGGGCCGCCGGCCGTGACCGTGAGGGTGAAGGACTGGGTCGAGGTGTTCGAGTTCTTGTCCGTCGCCGTGATCGTCAGTGGATAGCCGCCGGCCGTGCCGAAGGCCGGCGTGCCCGACAGGGTGCCGTCGGTGCCCAGGGTCACGCCCGAGGGCAGGGCTCCGCTCTCGGTGAAGGTGATCGGGGTGTCACCGGTCGCCGTGACCGAGAAGGTGTCGGCGCTGTTCTCCGCGAAGCTGGTGGAGGTCGGCGAGGTGAAGACCGGCACGGAGGCGCTCACCGTGAGGGTGAAGTCCTGGGTCGAGGTGTTGGTGTTGGCGTCGGTGGCGGTGATGGTGATCGGGTAGCTGCCGGACGTGCCCGCGGCCGGCGTGCCCGACAGGGTGCCGTCGGTGCCCAGGGTCACGCCCGAGGGCAGAGCCCCGGTCTCGGTGAAGGCGATCGGGGTGTCACCGGTGGCCGTGACCGAGAAGGTACCCGCGCTGTTCTCCGCGAACGAGATGGATGATGCGGAGGTGAAGACCGGCGCGCCGGCCGTGACGGTGAGCGTGAAGTCCTGGGTCGAGGTGTTCGAATTGCTGTCGGTGGCGGTGATGGTGATCGGGTAGCTACCTGCGGTGGCCGAGGCCGGCGTGCCCGACAGGGTGCCGTCGGTGCCCAGGGTCACACCTGACGGCAGGGAGCCGGTCTCGGTGAAGGTGATCGGGGTGTCCCCGCTGGCGGTCACCGAGAAGGTGCCGGCCGTGTTCTCGGCGAAGCTGGCCGAGGCCGTCGAGGTGAACGACGGGCCACCGGCCGTGACCGTGAGGGTGAAGTCCTGGGTGGAGGTGTTGGTGGCGGCGTCCGTGGCCGTGACGGTGATCGGGTAGCTGCCGGCCGAGCCGAAGGCGGGCGTGCCCGACAGGGTGCCGTCGCTGCCCAGGGTGACCCCGGAGGGGAGGGCCCCGGACTCGGAGAAGGTGATCGGGGTGTTCCCCGTCGCCGTCACCGAGAAGGTGCCGGCCGAGTTCTCGCCGAAGCTGGTCGAGGTCCCCGACGTGAAGACCGGCACGGAGGCGCTCACCGTGAGGATGAAGTCCTGGGTCGAGGAATTGTTGCTGGAGTCGGTCGCCGTGATGGTGATCGGGTAGCTACCGGCCGCACCGAAGGCTGGCGTGCCCGACAGGGTGCCGTCGGTGCCCAGGGTCACCCCGGAGGGAAGGGCCCCGGTCTCCGAGTAGGAGACCGTGCCGGCACCTGAGGCGATGACCGAGAAGGTGCCGGCCGAGTTCTCGCCGAAGCTTGTGGTCGCCGCGGAGGTGAAGACCGGGTTGCCGATGAACAGTGGGGTGGTCGACTCGACCGTTCCGAGGTTCCTGCCCGCCGTCGTCTGGTAGGCGTCGTTCGGGCCGTTGCCGGGCAGCGGCGTCGTGTTCGACTCGTCGATGTAGAGGTTGTAGGCCCCGGGGCTGAGGCCCGACGGCACCTGGAACGACCCGGTCGGCTTGGCCACGGTGAGGGTGCAGGGGTTGGGACCGACCGTGGTCGACTCGGCACCGGTGCAGACATAGGTGTTGGCCGGAATGCTCACCGTCGAGCTCACCACCGGTACCGCGGTGGCGCGGGAGGTCCCGATCAGGACCTGGGGAGCGCTGACCGGATAGAAGTCCGCCGCGCTGTTCTGGAACTCGGCGGTGGGGTTGTTGTCGGGGGCCCCGTTGGGGTCTCCCCACCAGTTGGCGCCGCCGGTGACCGAGACGGTGTCACCGGGCTGTGCCCCTCCGCCCCCAAGCGTCGCGGTGGGCGTCTGCGGGACGGGCTGGCCGTTGTAGAAGAGGTTCAGCGACGAATAGTTGGTGGAGCCGTTCTCGTCGTTGCCCGAGGACAGGATGACGCCACAACTCTCGTAGCCGGCGTTCACATCCTCTTGAGTGGGCGGACACGCGGCATCGCCGGTGGGCCCGTGCAAAGCCGGCGTGTCGGTGTTGCCGCCCGCTGAGTTGGACCCTAGGCCGCCGTAGGAGCAGTTACCGCCATTGACCCAGCTACTCGGCAGGGTCATCGATGCAGTATTCGTTCCGAAGGCACTGGTGCTGGTCGAGGCCAGGATGTTGACGGCGCCGAAGCAGCCCCCCACTGCGCCGGTGCTCGCGCTGGTGAGGTCGAGGTTGGACGAGGGCAGGTCGCCCAGGGCCGCCGACGGGTTGGTGTCGGTCGGTGTGGGCAGTGGGTTGGCCGTGTTCATCGTCCAGGCGTCGCCCAGGCCACCGGAGGCGGAGACGCCTACACCGCCGGGACACGACGGTTCGTCCTTGGTCGTCCCACCGGTCACGCCGCTGCTGATGGGCTGGCCGAAGGCTGACTGCGATCCGGCCTGCTCGAGGTCCTGGTTGGAGTCGAACATCGAGACGGTGGCACCGGTGGAGGTCCAGGTGCACTCGTTCTGGGACCAGAGCGGGATGCTGTCGGTCGAACTGCCGCCTCCGTTGGTGGCCACCGGAGCCATGGTCACTGGAGCGCTGGCCGCGTTGTTGTTGTTGACCCCGCAGAGCTGCGCCGAGCCCGTCGTGAGGTTGACGTTCTGGATCGAGTAGCTGGTGACGCCGGCCGGCGTGGCGCCAGCGGTGAGGCTGGTCAGAGGCAGGGACGCGGTGCTGCCCGGGTTGGTACCGGTGGGACCGACCTGCCCCGCGCTGACTTCGATGCCATCGCAGAACGGCACTCCCTTGATGGCCGAGAAGTAGTTCCCGTCGGTGGTGCCGCTGGTCGCCCAACTCGGGGCCGGCTGGGTGATGTTGAGCGTCCAGGTCCCCGAGGTGGCATTGGCTGCGCCGTTGGCGCCGCCGGTAGCGAGGAAGGTGGCGTGGTAGGTACCGTTCTCACTGGAAGCCGGCGTATCGGCCACCGGGCAGGTGAGGATGTACTCCTCGCTCGTTCCCGATCCCGATGTGCTCTGGGTACAAGCCGGGCTGCTCGAGGTCGAGGTGGCCTCTGTGGCGTGCGACGGGAGTGTCCCGGTGTTGAGTGTGATCGACGCCGGGTAATTGCCGGGGCTCGCCGAGGCGAAGCCCTGGCTGTAGCAGACCACCGAGAAGGTCGAGGCTGCGCCGTCGGACCAACTGGTCGTGGTCCCGCCGGCGGCCGGAGCCGTACAGGTGGTGGTCGGGCCGGCCACGGTGAGCGTCCAGGTGCCCGAGGTGACCGTGGCCGTGTTGTTGGAGTCACTGGCCACGAAGTTGGCCGTGTAGACGCCGTTGTCCGCGGTCACGGCGTTTTCGGTGACGGGACACGTGAGGATGTAGTGCTCGGTCAGGCCGGACCCCGAGGTGCTCTTGGTACAGGGCGGGGTGCTCGACGTGGAAGTCGACTCCACGATGTCGGAGGGAAGCGTCCCGGTCGAGGTGATCGAGGTCGGATAGGTGGCCGCCAGTGCTCCAGTGCCGTAGCAGGCGACCGAGAACGAGTTGGCACTACCGCCACCCGACGAGAAGAACGTGGTCGCTGTTCCAGTCGGGGCCGGGGCGGTACACGCCATCGTCTCCGGCGCCACCGCCACCGTCAGGGTGCCCGAAGTGAAGGCGACGCCATTGACGGTGGAGGTGAAGGTCATGGGATAGGAGCCGGCATCCGCGGCCGTGGGCGCCGCCGTCGAGCGCGCAGCTGAGGATGTACTCCTCCGTGGTGCCCGAGCCGGAGGTGCTTTGGACGCACGCCGGACTGCTCGAGGTGGTGGTGGCGAAGGTCTGGTTGGCGTCGGCTGGGAGCCCCCCTGAGGCGATGGTGATCGAGCTGGGGTATTGAGCCTGGCCCGAGACATGGGTCTCGTTCTCGCATTGGACCGTGTAGGTGTTGGTGTACCCCGGTGCCATGGAGGTGGCGGTGCCACCCGCCGCGGGGGCAATACAGGCCTGGGTGGTGTTGGAGACGGTGATGGTGTCGGTGCCCGATGTGGTGGCGGTTCCTCCGTCCGTTCCCGGGTTGGCGACGAAGGTGACCGGGTAGGTACCGAGCTGCGAGGTGGTGGGGTTGTCGGTCAGCGGGCAGGTGAGGATGTAGTGCTCGGTGGTGCCCGAGCCGGAGGTGCTTTGCGTGCAGGCAGGGGAACTGGTGGTGCTCGTCGCTTCGACGGCGCCGCTGGGCAACGTGCCGGAATTGAGCGTGATGGACGCGGGATAGGCGGTGGTCCCGCTCACGCCGCTCACGCCGTAGCAGACGATGCTCTGCGAGTTGTTCACACCCGTGTAGAAGGTCGCGGCCGTACCGCCGGAGGCGGGGGTCGTGCACGTGTAGGTGGCGGCCGCGGCGAAGGCGGGGGTCGTCGTGAGGACCGCCTCCACGGTGACGCCGGCGAAGGTGCCGACAAGCAGCACGAGGCCCAGGAGCAGTCGGCCCTTCCGCTTGAGGCCGAGCGGGCGCCCCTTCGGGCGCCGTGGTCGATCCATGCCCCCAGGCAGATCGGTCACGCCAGAATCGTTCGAGAACAGCTCGTCCGAACCCATCATTCCCCCATCCCCGGCTCTCGCCGGTACCGAAATCCCAATCCAGTTCCGAAGTCCTCCGCCGAGAAAGCGCCGGAACTGCCACCAAAGCCAGCGGCACCTTAGCCACATTCACCGCCCGAATGCATCTCAGAATTGCAGTCGTTGAGGGAATTGGACGCACACGGTGTCTTGCCTGCCTGCGTGGAACACGGAGCGTGGGCGCCGACCAACCAACACTCTCGTTGTGGGCCGGAGTGGGAGGAGAGCGTCCTCGCTCCTGGTCGAGCGCGTGCCATCAGAGGGGCCTCACGACTCCGCCCAACCACTCGGACCGTCCCCCCATCCCATCACGGATACCAAACCAGGCACCTCGGGAGCTGCATCCGAGGTACCCGTTGCTTCGCCCTCCCCCGAGAAATAGGGTTTTGCCCAGAGAACAAGCGTGAGCAAGGGGGGCGGTTGAAGCGGGCACCGGGCGACCGGTCCCGGTCCGATGCCGCGATGGAGGGTCCGATGCCGATGCAACGGGACGCGGGGCCCTTCCCCGCCGGGAAGGTCTCACCCAAGCCGCCCGGCTGGTCCGAGATGCTCCCCGTCGTCGTGCTCCTCGGAGTGATTCAGGTCAGCTTCCTCCTGCCGGGAAGCCTCGCCCGCCCGGCGGCCTTCTGGGTCAGCAGCGGACTGCTGCTGTCACTCCCCATCCTCTTCTGGAACAGCTACCCGCGCTCGATCCTGACTCCGGCCTTGATCTACATCGCGTCGGCGTGCTGCCTCAACGTCGCCGCCAGCGAGAACGTTGGTCTGGGCGTCCTGTTCTTCCTCCCGGTCGTGGGGGTCGCCCTGTTCGGTTCCCGGGTCCAATCCGGGATCACGATCGCGGCCGTTGTCATCGCGACGATCATCGTGAGTCTGTTCGAGCCCGCCTCGGCCACCGGAATGGTTCGTCGAGTGGGCCTCTACGCCGGGATCTCCCTCGTCATCGCGATCGCCATCATCGGACTGCGGGAGCCGTTGATCCGCTCGAGAGAGCGAGCGAAACTCCTGCTGAAGGACGCCCAGGCCGTCAACGACATGGCTGGGCGTCTGGCCAAGTTGACCGAGCCGTCGCTGATCAAAGGCACGGCCGCCGAACTCGCGGCAACGGTTGGATCGCCGCCGGGGAGTGCGTGGCGCCGAGGCGCATTCCTCGGGCTCGAGCACGGACAAGTGTCGGTGGACGCTCAGTTCGACCAATTCGAGGATCCGGAGACCCTCAACGGTGTCGGGTGGCCGTTCCCCCATGATCCCCTGGTCGAGGAGGCCATCCGAACCGGGGTGGTCACCTCCGGACCGGTCTTGGTCCCCGAGGGCACCGGGCCCGGGACCCCTCCGGCCTCGCCCAACCTGGCCATGTACGCGACCTGGATGCCCCTCACCGTCAACGAGCTGCCCTATGGCCTCCTTGGCGTCGCCAGCCGACGAGGCCCGGTACCCGAGACGAGCATCGACCAACTGGTCAGTCTCGGACACCTCGTCGAGTTGGCTCTCGCCAACTGGTCGGCCCACGAGATGCTCGAGGAAGTGGCGACACGAGAGGACCGTCGGCGAATCGCCCGCGAGCTGCACGATGGTCTTGCCCAGGAGCTCGCCTTCATCGCCAGCAAGACCACTCCGACGACGCTCGCCGGTGGCACGCCTGAGGTGGTGCAACAGCTGGCGGACGCGGCCATGCGCGCCCTCGACGAAGCCAGGCGTGCGATCGTCGTCCTCTCAGAGGCGCCCGAAACCCTGTACGTCTCGATCAGCCAGACCGTCGAGGATCTCACCGCGAGACACGGTATGACCGCCCAACTGGATCTGGCCCGGGACATCGTGCTGGACGGCGATGCGACGGAGAACCTGCTCAGGATCATCAGAGAAGCCATCACCAACGCGGCTCGACACGGTCGCGCGTCGACGGTCACCCTCCGATTGGCGCAGGCCGGCGACGTCATCCGCCTGCTCATTGACGACAACGGCGGGGGCTTCGACGACCACGCGCCTTGCACAACCTCGGGCTACGGTCTGACCTTCATGGAAGAGCGCTGCACCTCGATTGGCGGGAGCCTGGCCGTGAGCTCACGGCCCGGGACGGGGACGCGCATCGAGGTTAGGCTGCCGGCATGACCAAGGGACGGGTTCTCATCGCGGACGACCACGTCCGGACGCGGGCCGAGGTCCGGAAAGTGCTGGAGGGTTCCGGCCTCTTCGAGGTGTGCGCGGACGTACCGGACGCCCAGACGGCGGTCGAGGCGGCGCAATGCGAGCGCCCGGACATCTGCTTGCTGGACATTCGGATGCCGGGGAACGGGATCTCGGCCACGGCCAAGATCAAGGCGGCGCTCCCGGAGGTGGCGATCGTCATGCTGACCGTGTCGAGAGCAGATGAAGACCTGTTCGATGCGCTGCGAGCCGGAGCCAAGGGCTACCTACTCAAGGGAATGGGCGAGGAGGAACTCCCTGGGGCCCTGCAACGGGTCCTGAGTGGCGAGGCCATCCTCCCTGGCAATCTCGTGGCGCGGCTGATCGACGAGTTCCGTGATCGGGAGCGCTTCCGGATAAGCCTCCCCGGGGACCGATCGGTTCTGCTGACACCCCGTGAATGGGACGTGCTCGAGTTGATGCGTTCCGGTTCATCCACTTCGGAGATCGCCGCCCGACTGTTCGTCTCACCCACCACGGTTCGATCGCATGTGTCTTCCATCCTTCGGAAGCTGGAGGTCGACAACCGGACTGCAGCTATCAACCTCGTCAATGTCGATCGGTCATCAGGTGTTGCAAGTGCTCTCTGACACGGTCGTCCGTTGCGCTGCGGCAAGTTCAGCGATTGGGTGACACTGCCAGGCCGGACGACCGGAGACCTCTCTGCACGTCACCACGTGCACCCACAACGCGCAAGGTGCTCCCCTCGCGTGCGAACCTTTGGCTGAGACCGACGAGAGCCTCCAGGCCGCCCTCGTCCAGAGAGACGAGTTCCGAGAGATCGACGACGACTGACAGCTCCGGCGCCGACAGGATCGCCTGGCTGACGGTGTCGGCCATCCGGGCATCGAACGTCCCGACCAGGCGCACCACGAAACCGTCGGCGCTGCGCTCTCGGAGGATGGCCAGCGTCATTGCCGCGGGTACCCATCGCGGACGACCACCTTCAACGAGGTCAGGAGCCCCCCATCGGCACTTCCGACCCGTCGGTCGAGATCGGGCCTCGGATGACGATTGTCCAGCCCGGCGCGGCCGCGCTGCTCCACCTCCGGCCAGACGCTGACACTAGTCTTCACACCCTCCTGCACCGCGGCCCCCTCTCGCTCTACCGCAGGTAGGACCGCCGTCCAACGGATAGGGCGACCCTAACCGGATCGGACGGCTGGTGAAGACCTTGCGCGGGAGGCCGTTGATGAATTTGGACGCTCCGTCCTCTGTTCCGGTCCCGGCCTCCCGCTCAGACGGGAGTCACACCGGGCGGGCGCCGCCACGCAACGACACGATCCACAGCGGTAGCGTGAGCTGATGGTGTCACCCTCCGGCTCGGCTACCCGGTTCATGCTCACTCGCCGGCTGGGTCCCGCCATCCTCGTAGCCTGCTTGGCGGTGGGCACGCTGCCCATCGTCCTGCTCGACTCGGCGCCGGCGGCGGCCGCCGGGCGAGCTCCGCAGTGCCCCCCGGACTGCGGCGCGGTTGCCGCCGGGGATCCGCTTCTGGTGCCATTCATGGTGAAGAACCCCGGTTCGGACTGGCAGGCCTTTCCCGCTGCCGAGAGCCGCTCGTACGTAAACTCGCTCCGGAGAAACCTCGACCGTCTGGCCGGTCCATCTGGACGCACCAATGTCGCGGTCGCCCGTTGGAATTGGGTCACCGGGAAGTACGGCCTGCTGATTACGCTCGTGTCCTCGCGCTCCCTGGCCAGCGTCCACCTGCACAATCCCATCGGGGACGCCGCGGACTTGTGCTCGTCTGCCGGAGGGGAACCGACGGGGCCCCCAAGGTCGATCCCTGGGGTCAGGGAATCGGCCTGGGGATTGTGCGCGTTCCGTCCCGGTTCGTCGACCAAGGTGGCGACGGTGGCCGCCTTCATTCGCGGCAACGTCGCAGCTCTGATCGAAGTCACCTCGCGGTCTGCTTCGCCAATCAGTGGGCAGTCCACCACGCTCGCGGCCTACCAGCAGTTCGCAGCGCTCCCGCCGGGTGGGGTTCCGGTGTCGAGCGGTGGTGTCGACCTCGGCTGGATAGCCATCTGGATAGTCCTCCTGGGCGGGGTCGTGGCCGCCTCACTGAGGAGCGCACGCCGACGCGGGACGTGGCGAGGACCGTTCGACGCCGCGGCTGAGGCATTCGGACGCCGGAGGGTGGCCCTTGGGATCTCGTTGGTTGCCGTGGTGGGCGCCATGGCGTTCACCATGTTCGATTCGACCGTCATGCGCGGTTTTGGCGAGTGGTGGGGGGTCGCATCCTTCGGTGACTTCTGGCAGAACTGGTCCGACGCGGCATATTCGACCTTTGCCGGTGGTTACGGGCATCTCTACGTCCTCGACCGGACACTCGAGACGGCGCCGGCACTTCAGGTGGTCACCGCTCCCATCGCCCGGCTGGCCAATGGCCTGCCGTTTCCGTATCCGAGTGACGTGCTCTACCCGGCGGCGTTCTGGGTGGCCGGACCACTGTTCCTCGGCGCAATGACACTCCCGATCTGTGCCGCAGACCGCTGGCTCAAGGGCATGGACGTCGAGGATGTCCGTCGCAGGCTCATCGTTCTCGGCACGATGGGAATCACGCTGCCACCTATCGCGATGAGCGGGCATCCGGAGGGTCTGATCGCCTTGGGAGCGATGCTGTATGGCATGGTCGCCGCATTCGAGGGTCGCCACCTGGCAACCGGGTGGTGGCTTGGGTTCGCGTTGGCCTTCCAGCCATTTGCCTTCCTGGCCGTGCCGATCGCCTTCGTCTACTTGAAGCCCAAGCAATGGGTGGCTGCGCTCATCCCTATGGTTCTCGTCCCGCTTGCCTTCCTCGTCGTTCCCTTGGCCACAGAGCCGGGACTGACCGTACGACAGCTGCTCCACCAACAGGTCTACGACGTGTTCGGCTACATCAGTCCTACCTGGAACCTCGACCCGGGGGTGGCGGCCTATGTGCACGCCGGGGTTGCCATTGCCACCATCCCAGCGGCGATCGTCTTGGCCCGGTTTCTCCCGCCGAGCCGCCGTCAGGGCGCCGCCCTGGTCGTCTGGACCCTGGCGCTGCTCTTCGCGTTCCGGGTGTTCGAGCCGGAGTTGTTTCCTTACTTCATGGCTCCCGCCTTGGCCCTGTTCCCTATCAGCGCGTCCCGACTGCCCTGGTGGCGATTGGTCGCCGCCTGCGGCCTATCGCTCTGGCTGACGTACTGGCTGCATGTGGCTATTCGGGCCGAATGGTCGCTCTGGCTAATTCTCGTCACGCAGCTGTGCCTGCTCGGGTGGCTGGCCTTCCCGGGCCGTCAACGCCGGTCGTCCAGCGAGCGGCCACAATCGGCAAGGCCAGGAGCTCGGCGACCCGAGGCGCGAGTACTTGCCTCGCGCTGATCCACGCCGCCCGAGATACGTTTGTGGCAATGCGACGACGATTCGGACTCGGTTTACTCTTGGCCTCTGCGGTGCTGTGTGGATGCTCGACCGCAACAACCGTCGGATCGACCTCTGGAACGCCAGCCAGACCCAAGACCGCCCTTAACGTGACGCCTTGCAACTACGCCCGGGTGTGGCGCGACAATCCCTCGGGGTTCGTTGAGTTTGCGACCCTGGAACGCTTCGCTCGGAGTGCCGCGAGTACGGAGCTCCGTTCCGAGGGGCAGCGACTCGCCTCAGCCCTAGGTGCCAAGAGCACCAGTGAAATTTCGGGGGTGATGGGCAACCTCGTCACCACCTGTGAGCGCCTAGGCCTCGTACATTCGGTGCCGACCACACCAACCACTTCCAGCTGAGGAGCACCGGTGGACGACCCTCTGGAATGCCGAACACGTAAGGAGAGCGCCGAACCGAGATCGAGGTCGGCTGCGGACGAAAGTCGCCGAGGGGGTAGGGTCGGCGACGTCGCCGGCGCTTGGATCGTCCGCCGCCAGCGCCGGCCACCCAGCCTAGCCCTCGCTCCCCATTTGGGTGCGGCGCCAACTATGGTGTTGCCGCACAACCCTCCGCTTCATTCACGCCGGCGAACACGGGACCAGTGAAGAAACCTTTCTCCAGGAACCGGTCGTCCAGCTCCGGAAATGCACCGACCGACTCCCTGCTCTCGGTCATGCGGACCCTCGGCCTGGGCTCGTTGCGTCTGAAGCTCGTCGCCTTCACCGTCCTCTCCCTCGTCGGCGGACTGAGCCAAGCGGTGGTCCTAGTGCTCGTCTCCGAGGTGGCCGTGGCCCAGGTCGATAAGGAGCATTCGGTCCATGCTTTCGGGCGCTCGTTCTCATCATCGAGCGCGATCGCCGTCGCCTTCGTGGCCCTGGCGTTCTTCTTCTCCACCAGCATCGTCGCCACCTTGGTCAGCACGTCGGTCTCGGAGCAGGCCCTCACCGTGACCCGCTCACGGATCGTTAGCGGCTTCTTCCAATCGAACTGGTCCCTCCAATCCACCGAGCGGCTCGGGCACATCCAGCAGCTCCTCACGGTGAACAGCATGGCCACCGCCAACGCCGTAGGGAACCTGTCGTCCGCCATTCAGTCGCTCCTGATGGTGAGCGGCCTCCTGGGGGTGGCCCTGGTCGTCGATCCGGTTGCCGCGATCGGCGTCATCGCCATCGGCATCGTGCTCTCGCAGATCCTGAGGCCGCTCAATATGGGCAGCAGGCGGGCAAACCGGCTGGTCTCCAAGGTCACGAGAGGCATGGCCACCCAGGTGACCGAGTACACACGACTGAGCCGGGACTTCCGATTGTTCGGCGTGGAGACCCGGGCCACGAACACACTCCACACATCGATTGAGGATACGGGCCACGCGTTCCGCCGTGCTCAGATTCTCATCAACCTCACGCCTGTCCTCTACCAGTCACTGGCGCTGGGACTCGTCATCGCCGCCATCGCCTTCCTGTCCGGTGGCGGACACGAGAGGTTCGCCGAGCTCGGGGCCATCCTCCTTCTGGTGCTGCGATCGGTCAGCTACGGCTCCTCCCTCCAGAGCGCGATCCAGGGCATCCGGGGCTCGCAGGGCATGCTCGAGGACGTGACGAGCGACCTCCGTCGCTTCGACGAAGCTCGGGTCAGCCCCGGAGCGCGTGTACCCGAGTCCTTCGAGGTGGACTTCGAATCCGTGGGGTACTCCTACGATGGCACGACGCTCGCCCTCCGTGACGTCAGCATGCACATCCCGGAGGGGAAGGTCGTCGGTGTGCTCGGACCCTCCGGCAGCGGGAAAACGACCATCAGTCAGCTCCTGCTGGGCCTACGCGAGCCCACGAGCGGTCGGGCCACGATTGGCGGCCTGGACGCAGCAGCGATCTCCAAGCGCGATGAGCGCAGCACAGTGGCGCTCGTTCCCCAGGAGCCGGTGCTCCTCCAGGGCTCGATCATCGACAACATCAAATTCTTCCGGGACTTCGAGGAAGGGGAGGTCATCGACGCGGCGAGAGTGGCATACCTGCACGAAGACGTCGCCCGGATGACCGACGGCTACGCCACTCCGGTGGGTGAGGGTGGTGGCGCCCTGTCAGGCGGCCAGAAACAGCGCCTCGCCATCGCACGTGCGCTGATCGGCTCCCCGAAGCTCATCGTCCTGGACGAACCGACCAGCGCGGTGGACGGACGCACCGAGAAATTGATCCGCCAGACCCTCTCCGAGCTCAGGGGGCACGTCACCGTGGTCATCATCTCGCATCGCATCGAAACGACGAGGCAGTGCGACCTGCTTCTGGTCCTCAAGAACGGGATGATCGCGGACTATGGCGACCGGGACGCGGTTCTCGCCGGATCGGCGTACCAGGACATCGTGTTGAGCTCAACCAGCTCCATCCCTTGATAGGCCTTCAGTTCGAGGTACTCGAGGCTGCCCAGGGCAATTTCTCCGCATGTGCGGGTCAATTCTCCCGGGTATTCGTCGGCCAGGGCGACGGTTGGATCGCCGTCGACGACTCTCCGGCGAGGAAATCGAGGCCAACCTGGATGCCATTTCAACCACCGATCCGTTCAGCGTGCCAATGTCAATCGTCGACGAGGAGGCCGAGACGTGCGCGAGGCTTGGTGTTCCGATCCGATCGCGTCAGACATCTTCGCCCTCTGGGTCCTGAGTCTTACCTTGTTCTTAACGATGCTGAATCTTCCGCTTAAGAACATGTAGTGAAGTGTGGAAGAGCTGGTGATCAGGAATCCATTGCGGTCATGGCCGCAGGACTAGCTGTTGGCCAAAAGGCGATCCCATCGTCGCAATCGCCGGTGGGACTGAGTCGACATCAGCTCGAGCATCGGTCAACACCGAGCGATGGCCACCTATGACGACTTGCTGCCTTCATCTTTGGAATGGAGGTCCACTTCATTCTCCTGAAAGGAAGCACCGTTGTCTCCCGAAGGCTTTGAAATCGTCGTCCGCGGAAGGTTGGGGCCGGATATTCTGGTGGCGATTGACGGATTCGACGCCAGCTATTGCACCGATGGCCATACCCACCTGGTGGGTCTGGTATCTGATCAGGCCAGAATCCACAGCGTCTTCCGGCACCTGCTCGACCTGAATATCGAATTGGTGTCCGTCAATCCCGTCGGGGACTTGGCAGACGAATAGGTGATGAGGTCGGATTGCTGTGGCCCGGTGGGTGGCGAGAGGGTCATCCGGACGGTCTGACCGGAGCTCTCCTGGAGTGGATTCGGATGACGAAACTGGTCCATGGCCCCATCGCTTCTCTACCCCGCGCTCACCAGAATCCCCAGTAGCTACGCCTCAGCCGATACGGCAACAGTGAACCCTGGTACCTGCTACCGCGTATGTCCGCTGCCGCTCGGCCACCAGGTCACCCTCTATCTTTATCAAAGGTCACTACCGGGCCGGACTCGCTCGGTCGCTTGCAGTCGATAACCGCCTCGCTCCCGGTGGTCGGAGGGCACCGGACCAAGCTTTGCCCGGCTGCCCATCTGGATCTGCATCACCCACCGCCATCTGCATCACCGCCAGCGAGGCAGGTGGACGGGCGTCTACGACTCTACGAGGATCACCATCGTCTCGGGCAGAACCCCGTCGTGCTCCATGGCCTCATTGGCTGCCGCTGACTGCATGGCGGACGCGAAGGCCTCCATGTCGGGAACGTCCATGAGGACCGCCACCTTCGTCGGGTCGTCGGGGTTCACGAACGTCCTGATGTTGGTGACCCCGAGCGGGCCGAAGAGCTCCTCTCGCTTGGGCGAGTTCAGCCAGTGGTCCTTACCCTTCGAGATGTTGTGGTGCCCGATGATGGTCGGCATGGAATCCTCTCTTCATGATCGGCAGTGAGGGTGGCAGCGAGATTTGTCCTAGTTGGCCAGTTGCGGGTTTAGTCCGTCGACGTGCATCTCGATGTACTCATTGTTTGCCCACGGTCCAACCGCACCTTCAACCACCTCTCGGACGCTTTCGACCGACTCACCCTCCCAGATGCAGATTCCGAAGGTGTGGTCGTCGTTTGATGCGTGGATCGGCAACGCCACATGTGAAGGAAGTCCAGCTTCGAGCGCCTTCGCCTCGGCAGCCTCAAAGCCTTTCGGGTCATGGATACGGTGGATGACAGTCACAAACATGGGAGCTCCCGTCCGCTCTGAGATATTTCCGCCGCAGTTTGCGACTCTCATTGCCTAACACAGACGGCACTTGAGTGCTCCGTGGGGCGACCACCCCTGCCAAGATGGAGAGACGAGCGTCATGGGAAACATTTCCAGGAGCCGAGACACTCCCGATGCGGGCGCCCCTAACGATGCTCCTCCGGACTGTTGAGCGCCTGTGTTCGATCAGGGGTTGTGGCAGACGCCTCGTGCGATGTGGTCAATGGTGCCTCACGCGCCAAGTCCCCGAAGGCGCATCGCACCTTCGGGGACTCGAGGCTCATTGAGGGTCAAGCGTCGCGGTGCGCCATTCTCATCGATGCCGCCGCCAAGGCGACGGCGGCATAGACGCCGAGGACCACAACGGCAGGTCCTGGCCTCAGTAGTCCCGCCGAGTGGTTGACCGTGACGGCGGCCTGAAGTGCGGTCCCGGGCACGTACTGACGAAGGCCTGCCGGAAGCAGCTGGCCGAGCGGTGACGCCTCCCACGATGACCAGCACCAGTGCTGTGGTCGCGGCTGCGGTGTGTCGGATGAGGCCGCCGAGACCCACCCCGATGACGGCGATGAGGCTCACCGCCAGGGCACCGAAGACCACCGCTTGGAGGACGCCGGGATGAGCGAAGGACACTTCGAGGTGCTTGCCGGCGAAGACCCGCTGGCCGACTTCGAAGCTGACCACGGCGGTCAGAAGCGCCACGGGGAACACGAACGCCGCCGTGACCCCGGCCTTGGCTGCCAGTACCCGGCGCCTGGTGGGTGTGGCGGCGAAGGTGGACCGAATCATCCCGGTCACGTACTCGGCAGTCACGGCCCGTACCCCAAGTGCCGCCAGCAGCACGGCCCCGACGAAGACGACACCGAAGAGGGAACAGGCGGTTGGGTCGAACATCTGGCGCTGCCCGGCTGTCATCTTCGCCCACTGTTGGACTTGGGAGAGACAGAGGATCGCCCCCAGGGCAACCGAGATGACGATGGCCATGACCGCTGTCCGCCAGGTGGAGGGCAGGGTGCGCAGCTTGGTCCACTCTGCCTTGGCAATCCTGCGGATCCTGGGAGTCCGCGCCGGCGGAGCGGCGGGTGTGAAGTGAGTCGCATCGATGGTGTGGGTCGCAGTGCTCATGTCAAACTCCTTGGGTTGCGTCGACCAGCTGGCCGGCGTGGTAGTCGGTTTCATCCTTGGTCAAGTCGAAGTACGCCTCTTCGAGCGAAGACCCGAGTGGGGCCAGCTCGACGAGGGTGATGTCGTGGGCGCGAGCGGCCCCACCGATGGCGGCGGAGTCCAGCCCGGTGACGGCCAGAGCGCCATCGGATCCACACTCGATGATCGCTCCGCGCCGGGTCAGTGCCTCGGCCAGGTCAGCCTGCTCCACGGCCCGGACCCGGACGCTCGGGGCGGTGTGTCGGTTGATGAACTCATCGGTGCCGGCGTCGGCGATGATGCGGCCCCTGCCGATCACGATCAGGTGATCGGCGGTCTGGGCCATCTCGCTCATCAGATGGCTGGAGAGGAACACCGTGCGGCCCTCCGATGCCAGGGACTTCATCAGGTTGCGGATCCAGAGGATGCCCTCGGGGTCGAGGCCGTTGATCGGCTCGTCGAACATCACCGTCTCGGGATCACCGAGCAGGGCGGCGGCGATGCCCAGCCGCTGGTTCATGCCGAGCGAGAAGGTTCCGACCCGCTTTCCCGCCACATCGCTCAGGCCCACGATGTCGAGCACCTCGCTCACCCGGCGACGGGCGATGCCGTTGCTGTCGGCCAGCCACATGAGGTGGTTGGCGGCGCTGCGGCCGCCGACGATGGCCTTGGCGTCCAAGAGCGCCCCGACCGACCGGAGTGGGTCGGGCAGCTGGCGGTAGGGCTTGCCGTCCACTCGGACTTCTCCGGAGGTCGGGGTGTCCAGGCCCAGGATCATCCGCATGGTGGTCGACTTGCCGGCCCCGTTGGGCCCGAGGAATCCGGTCACCTGCCCGGGCTTGACGGTGAAGGAGACCTGGTTGACCGCTACCGTCTTGCCGTAGCGCTTGGTCAGGTGGTTTGCCTCGATCATGGTGCTTCCTTTCCTCGATGTTCTTGGTCCTGGAGGCAGCCTGCGCTCGGTGCCTGAGGTGCCGCTGACGTGGCCCTGAGGTGGGCGAGTCAGCTCAATGACGCCGCACCTGGTCATCGGTCGTACCGTGGGAGCGTGGAAGTGAAGCTCTTCGGCGAGTTCGAGGTGGTCAGAGGGGGTGTGGCGATACCCGTCCGTGGCGCCAAGCAGCGGGCTCTCCTGGCTCTCCTGGCGCTCAACCGGGGGAATCCGGTCAGCGCCGATCGTCTGATCGACCAGCTCTGGGGCGACGGGCAGACGGCGAAGCCGGCCAACGCCTTGCAGGCCCAGATCGTCCAACTGCGCCGAACACTCGGAGCCTCCGCCATCGTCACCTCCGAATCCGGCTACGCGCTCGATATCAGTGCCGCTGACCTGGACGCAGCCCGATTCGAGGACTTGGTAGCCGAAGGGCGCCGCCTGAGCACTGAGGGCGAGGTGGCCCGGGCGTCCGCCGTGCTCGGTGACGCCCTCCTGCTGCGGCGCGGCGAGCCGCTGTCCGAGTTCGCCTATGCCGGCTTCGCCGACGCCGAGCGGGCCCATCTCAACGAGTTATCCCTGGTGGCAACCGAGTACCGAGTCGAAGCGGACCTGGAGCTCGGCCATCACAACGAGCTGGTGGGCGAGCTGGAAGCGCTGTGCCGGGACCACCCGCTACGCGAGCGCTTTTGGGAGCTGCTCATGCTGGCGCTCTACCGAGCGGGACGCCAAGCCGAAGCGTTGCGGGCCTACGCCGAGATCCGTGACCGACTGGTCGACGAGCTCGGGATCGACCCGGGCTCGAGCCTGCGCGAGTTGGAAACCCGCGTCCTTGACCACGACCCGTCCCTCGTCGCCGAGCAACCGCCAGCGCCCGGTGGGCCGGCGCGCGCCGTCGGTGCCGGGCAACCTGCCCGAACCGGTGAGCAGATTCCTCGGGCGTGACGCCGAACTGGAACAGGTGGGCGAAGCGATTGCCTCCAGCCGCCTGGTCACACTGATCGGACCTGGTGGAGTGGGCAAGACCCGTCTGGCGGTCGAGGCGGCGGCCCGCTTGCGGGAACAGCACCCGGGCGGCACCTGGCTGATCGAACTGGCTGGCGTCACCGATCCCGAAGGGGTCGCCCCGGCCGCGGCCGGCACCCTCGGAGCCGTACGGCCCGCTCTGGGTGACGCCCAGCCCTCTGGATCGACGGCCGAGCTCATCGCCCGCCACCTCGCCGGCCGCTCGCTCGTGGTCGTCCTCGACAACTGCGAACACGTCATCGACGAGGCTGCGAGCCTCGCCCACACCCTGGTCGGAAAGGTACCGGGTCTTCGCCTCGTGGCCACCAGCCGCGAGCCACTCGGTGTTCCCGGCGAGATCCTCCTACCCATAGCCGGGCTGGCGTCCCCCGCTGCCATCGAACTCTTCGTGGATCGTGCTCGTGCGGTCCAGCCAGGATTCGAGGGCGACGGCCCGGCCAAAGCGATCATCGACGGTATCTGCCGACGTCTCGACGGCCTGCCCCTGGCCATCGAACTTGCTGCCGCCCGCCTTCGAGCCCTTCCCCTGTCCACCTTGGCCGAGCGACTCAGTGACCGCTTCGCGCTGCTCACCCGCGGCGCCCGCACCGCGTTGCCCCGCCAACAGACGCTGCGTGCCGTCGTAGACTGGAGCTACGACCTCCTCTTCGAAGACGAGCGGCGCCTGTTCGCCCGGCTGTCGGTCTTCGTCGGCGGCTGCGAGCTCGAAGCCGTCGAGGCCGTCTGCGTCGACGACGAGCTCCCGAGCACCGACGTCCTCGACATCATGAGTCGGCTGGTGGACAAGTCCCTCGTCACCGCCCCGGCACCCGGCGGGACCCGGTTCACTCAGCTGCAGACGTTGTGGGAGTACGGCGCCACCCGCCTCGACGACTCCGTCGAGGCCGACACACTTCGCACCAGACACGCCGACCTACTACCGCGGCTTCGCCGAGAACGCCAACGAACGCCTACGAGGTGCCAGAGCGTCCGAGTGGAGCGAACGCCTGACCCCGGAGTTGGGCAATCTGAAAGCTGCGCTGGATTGGCATTTGGGCACCGGGAACATCGATGCTGCACTCTCCATGGTCTCCGGAATGGCCTGGCTCTGGTTTGTCAACAGCGATTTTGCCGAAGGCGCCCGTTGGCTCGCCAGTGCGCTGGGCGCCGAAGGGGAACGACGTGCTGAGCTTCACGCCACCGCCCTGGTCTGGCACGGTTACTGCGTCGGCATGTCGTTCAGCCCGGGGGCGGGTGTCGTCGAATGTGAAGAGGCAATTGCCATCTTGAGGCCGGGTGGCGATCCAATTCGCCTGGCCGAGGCGCTCCTCCTTGGAGCGTCGGTACTGATACGCGCCCACCAATTCGGCCGGTCGCTGGCGGCTTTGGCGGAAGCACGGATGCTGCTCGGCCCTGATGACCAACGGTGGCTGCGAGATACCCACGACACCGGGGAGACCCAGATGCTCCTCGGGCCTCATGAGCACGGTTGGCTGCTCGGTACCCACGACATGCTGGTCAGCTGGAACATGGCATCGTTCGGGCGTCTCGACGAGGCCGAGGCGGCGGCCCTTTCGAGCATTGAGCGCTTCGACGCAGCCGGTGAGGTGTTGCTGGTCGTCAACGCGCTGAACGCTCTCGCCGGAGTTGCCGCGGCCAAGGGCGATTTCGAGGGCGCGTCAGTAACCTACGAAGCGCTGTTGGAACGGTGCCGGGCGACCGAGCAGCACCCCTACCTGCCCTTCTGCCTCGTCTCTTTGGCCGGCGTGCGGGCCAGACAAGGTGACGCCGCCGCCGCCGACCATCTCTACCAAGAGGCCATCGGGTGCTGCTACAACCCCTGGCTCTCCGCCGACGCCATGGTCGGCCAAGCAGCCGTCGCCCGTCACCTCGGTGACCTGGTACGGGCGAGAGGTTTGCTCGACACCGCCGCGGAGCGTTACCGGGACGCCGACCTTCCCGCTGGCCGAGCTCGGGTGCTTGCGGGACTGGCCTGGTGGGCGATCGGTGCCGATCAACCCACCGCTGCAGTCATCTTCGGGGCAGACGCCGTCAGCGCCGCAACGGCAATCGGGGATCCCGAATCCCAACTGCTCGCCGATTCCGCCCTGGCCGCAGCCAAGGCGATCGCAGACCCCACTCGGCGCAACACCGACAACTTCGTCGCGTTGGCCCAGCAGCGAGCTTCAGGGCTCTCCCATCGCTCCCTGACCGACCAACCAGATCTGGTGGCACTTGCAACTCGGCTCACCCCAACTGCGACCTGAGCAGGCAAAGCGGCGGCTCGGGTCCTTTGAGCAGGCCATCTCAAGCCGTGGCGCTGGCACCTCAGCTCCACCTCAGGGCGGCCTCAGTTCACAAGTGCAACCTGATGGTCATGGATGGCAACCTAGAACGGCCCAACACCCAACCTGGCCAGTCGGCCTTGGTTGGTCCTGCGGTCGAGGACCACGGCCGGGTGGTCACGGCCAACATCCAGGCCGCCGTCTTCTATCGCCAAGCACAACAGGCCGCCGACGCGGTCGGCCACCGTGAAGGCACTCCGTCACGCGGTCACTGCCGATCCGGGCTTCGGGCTCGCCGTCGCCGATCTCGCCGCCATCACCGGAGCACCCCCAGGTCCTACCGGTGGCCGCCCGATGAGCTGGGAACGCCACCACATTGAAGTGGTCCGCACCGCGGTCGCCGGCGACCTCAGTCGAGCCACCGACCTGCTCCGTGAACATCTCGCCAGCGTTGGCTGCGACCCAATCGCTCTGCGCATCGTTACCGAGTGCCGACGGCGCACAGGAGACCAGAACGGGCTCGAGGACTTCCGCGCCCATCCTCCCGGCTGCCATCGTGCCCTTCCGGGCCATCTCGGGCCCGCCTAAAGGCGCAAGTCAGCCGGACTTTGTGCCTAGGGCAACTCGATTGAGGAATGGGGGGAAGGCGCCACCCATCGTAAGACCACCAAATCAGATCCGAGAGCAATGGTGTGGGCATGGAAGCGGGTGGTAACGAATTGCGCGGCCCTCTGCACTTGGGTCGGTGTTATCACCTGAATCGTGTGCGCCCTATCCATCACGAGCTCGATCGTTCGTGCCCGAATAGGTATGGATTGGGTGGGGCTCAAATAGACGTACGCGTATTTCCGTCCGCTGAATCGACCAGAAATCGGTACGGAGGCGATGACCTCTGTACCAGAAGGCGTCTGAGAGAGGACCGATCGAAGTGAGGAGGCTTCGTCTGCCGGCACAAACCCATTTACGGCGTTGTCCTTCAGCGACTTCGGAAGCTTGACTCCGGCGTAGTAAAGGGCCCCGCCAACGACTCCGACGGCAATTATCGCCGCCGCGAGTCGTCTAGTCAGTCGATGCCGCGACCACCACTCCAGGCTGACAAGGATGGGCCCGCCCTCCGACGCCAGTTGGGTCAAGAGTGAAACGGTGCCGAATAGTATGAAGGGAAACACTGCGAACTGCTGATATGGCTCGTTGATGAAGAGGGCTGTTGATTGCAGGGCGGAGCTCAGGAGCACAAGAGCTGGCACCCCAAACCCCCAAGGCGTCACTGCACCGATTACGCCACCGGGCAGCAGATAGCCCCCGATGAGGGCCACTCGGTCTCTAAGTATGTGGTAGGGCCGACCCGGGTGAGTCACTATCCCCACCATCACTGCTATGGCTCCGCCAAAACCCACTGGAAGCATCGTGCGCCCGGCCAGATACGCGTACTGGGTTGTGATGAAGGAGCCGAGATTTGCACCAAGTGTACCTATGAGGCCAATCCAGCCCACGCCCACCAGAATCAGAACCAACCCCATTCGTCGGGTCGCGGTAGACGCAAGCAGCGAAGAGATTCCGACTCCGACCACATAGAGCCCGCCGACGTCTCCACAAAGCAAGCACAACGCTAACCAAATGATCGCTCGACGGTTCCGGCCCGACCAAATATCAAAGGCGGCCAACACTGCGAAGAACGTTGCGGTTGCCTCGATGTGAAAGTCGAACGCCGCCGTGTGGTAGGCCAACGGATTTACCAGGATGAGCAGCGCAGCACCTAGCAACGACGCCCAGGCTACGCGCTTCGGTAACTGGCGGGATTTGATGAGCTCAAAGACCCAAAGGAATAGGACCAGCCCGGTCCCGGTGAGAGAAAAGTCCTGAACCACTTGGAGTATGTATGGGGAACGGAAAATCAACAGCAGAACTGAGAGTGGCCAAACGATCAGCTCGAAATGGCTCTTCCAGAAGGGGTACCCCATAATCGTTGAAAATGGGTTCAGATCGCCTCGCGAGATCTGGGTCGCAGCCTGGTTGTAGATCCCGAAG
Source organism: uncultured Acidimicrobiaceae bacterium (assembly GCA_963833585.1). Taxonomy (GTDB): domain Bacteria; phylum Actinomycetota; class Acidimicrobiia; order Acidimicrobiales; family RAAP-2; genus Bog-756. Next base: position 938,291 of record CAWHYF010000006.1, read on the forward strand.
TCGATGCCCAAATTGAATCGGTGATAGATGAACAGTGAAAATCCGAGCAGGAAAGCAAGTTGCAAGGCGAGCGCCACTATCCCCAGGCGGCGTATCAGACGTAGCCCCTGGTCGCCTTCCGTACTCGCAGCCACGGTCGGACTCACGGACGTCAGTTTGGTCAGACGGTGGCGGGGCCTTCCGGGGACTCGAGGGGGCGCCGTGGCAGGTGTCACTGAGTTCAACGAGGGACCTCCCACCACAGGGACGGAGCCGTTTCCAAATCGATAGTTCCCCTGCTGATCAGCAGGCGACTGCGACCCTACCCCAATCGCCATTGAATCTGGATGACCTGGAAGCGAATGCGTAACCGCCAGCTCTACCTGCACCCCGCTGGCACTGTTGCATTGAGCGCGCCCCGCCTGTTCGGGATTTCGGCGTACCGGGACTACGGAGTGGCGTTCCGAAGCGCGGGGATCAGCCGCTTGGCGTCCCGCTCCGTTTCGAGCACTGATTTCATCGTCGACACGGTCGAAGGGCTGTCAGTGGCCTGGTTGTGGCGCTCGTCGGGGTCAGTGGTGAGGTTGTGCAACTCCCACTCGGGTTCGGCGGCCGGAGGGAGAAACAGATTGGGCGCAACGCCCTGCGCTGCGTACCAGTCGTCCAGACGTTCGTAGTAGTGGTTCAGCTTCCATAGCTTCGTGTGCGCCTCCTTCTCCGGTCGGCAATGACGCAATCACGGACTCGATGTTGATCGGCGGGGCTACCGGCTCGAAGGGCTTGCCGTTGAGGATGTTCACCTGGGTCACGCCCCGGGTGACATCGTCCTCCGTCATGAAGTAGATCGGGGACTCGGTCGGAGCGGCGGACTTGCCGAGCACCATCCCGCTCAGGTCACGACCCGGCAATGGGTGGGCCTCATCGTGGTGAGCCGCGACCCCTGCGGTGGCCTGCTCGACATCGATACCAGCCAGGCCGAGCAGGGTGGGGATCAGGTCGACGTGGCTGGTAGGGGCGTTCACTCCGCTCCCTCCGGGAACGATCCCAGGACCGGCCATCAGCAGGGGTACCCGGGTGGCCTCATCGAAGGCGTTGCACCACTTCTGGATCAGACCGCCGTGCGCCCCGAGTAGATCCCCATGGTCCGAGGTGAACACGACGATGGTGTCGTCGGCCATGCCGGAGTCTTCCAATGCCCCCAGAATCCTCCCGATGGCCTGATCGACCAGCTTCAGAAGGTAGTAGTACAGGCGTCGGTATCCGAGGTCGGTGGCCGTCTCGAAGATCATCTGCGGCCAGATGGCCTTGAACGCCTCCTGGCAGGCGGGCCGACCGGTGAACGGGTCGGACTGGGACGGCGGTTCGGGGATTTCGGGGACCGTGTCGTCGGGCGGTCCGAACTTCAGCATCTGCTCCCAGCCGAACCCCGAGAAAGCGATGTCGTGGGGGTTGACAAACGAAGCCACGGTCAGCCAGGGACCCTCGTCTCGGGCAGCGGCTAGTTCATGGAACAGTTCCACCACCTGATCGGCGAAGACGCCGTCGCGAACCGTTCCGCAGTCGGACTTGCCGCACCGTGAGGTTCGCGGCCGATCCACCCAGAGAACCCGAACGGGTCGAGCCGGTCCGCCTTCTTGTAGGCCGTGACCGCATCACGTATCGGCTTACCCTCGTCGTCGGATGCCTTCAGCCCCTCGTGGGTGCCCGGAATCATCAGATCGGCGAAGGAAATGTGCCACTTCCCCCGGTAGTGGGTGCGGTACCCACCAGCCCGGAACCAGTCACCCAGCGTCGGCACGGAATCTGGGTCCAGCCAGTGCATGCCCGGATCGGAGTTCTGCTTGGCCGTGCCGTCCGTGGAGTTGACTCCATGGAGCGAGGGATACTGTCCGGTGAACAGGGTCGCCCGGCTGGGGGTGCAGGCCGTCGATCCGGCGTAGTGGCGGTGGAACTCCAGCCCACGGGATCTGATCGATTCTCGGGCGGTCAGTTGCGAGTTGCGGAAAGCGTGCACGCTGTCGACCTCATAGGGGGGCGGGTAGCGCTCCTCATCGGTCATGATGAGCAAGATGTTGGCCTGATCCATGGGGCACCGTACCCCGGCAGCGCCCGATGAGAAAGTTCCCCGACCCGCACTGCCGGGCTACATCAGGTTGCCAGAGTCCAACGCAGTAGCCGGGCAAACGGCAACTGGGTTACGCAGGTCTCCTGGAAGTTTGTGAACCGCCCCACCGGGCACTGGCGGGTTGCTCACACCATCAACCTTCGGGAAGAGCGGCAAAATCACGCTTCGCTTGCCGATACCAACCCATACCTTTGATCGGGTTCTTCCACCGCCCTTTCATCTCCTTCAAGGCATCTTCGTGCGTTGTGTCACCGCTAGCCACCATCTCTTTGAGATGCCGATCTTGCGCCTTGATGACCTCGTCTGCCGTCGAGCCCTGGTGCGCAGAAACGCACGGGCCACCGAGTTGCTCACACGTCATGGTCTTCATGATGCTGCCTTCCTCTCGCTTGTCTGACTGTTGGTTCGGAATACCAAACTGTCCGGCGCCCGGTCAGCCTCTCCTTCTCCGCACACGGACGATGTCCATGGTCCGCAGAATGTCTGGATCGGCGATCAACTCGACCTCGTGCACCAGGCCGGCCTCAAGATGGAAGACAAATGCCACCTTGGTCGAGCCGGATTGGATCCAGGCAGCACCCAGCTCACCATCGATGGTGACCGGTGTCGCCCCTCGGGTGCCATTGAAGCGAGCAGCGACGGCCTCTGCCCCCTCATAGGTGGGTTCTGTGCCCATTGTTTGCCCAACCAGGTCGGCGCGCATGACGGCGTTGGGCGCGAGCAGCGACAACAGGGTGGAGAGGTCCCCACCGCGGGCTGCAGTGAGGAATGCGTCGACGACCCGCTGACTCTCCGCGCGCGTTGCCCGCGATGTGGCTGGCTCCGGCACGCCTTGCACCTTGCGCCGCGCCCGGCTCGCCAACTGGCGCACGGCGGTAGTCGAACGCCCCATGACCGCGCTGACCTCATCGAAGGGATAACCGAACACATCGTGCAGGACGAATGCCGCCCGCTCGGCTGGCGCCAGGGCATCGAGAACGACCTGCATCGCATCGCCGGTCATCTCGGCGAGCAACGTGTCAGCCTCGGGGTCAACCGGAGCGCGGCCGTCGGGCACCGTGGCTTCGACCACTGACCTGGTGCGCCCTTTGCGCAGCTGGTCCAGGCAAAGCCGGGTCACCACCGTGGTGAGCCAGGCGGGGAGGTCATCGATGCCTTCGGTGCGGGAGAGCCGAAGCCACGCTTCCTGCAGGACGTCGTCCGCATCGGCGTCTGATCCGAGCATCCGGACGGCGATCGCGGTCAACCGGGGCCGCTCGGCGTCGAAATCTGTCACTTTCATTGTCGTCACACCATATTGACGCAGGGCGCCTCCAGAATGTGACTGCGACGCTCAGAACCCGGAAAAGGCCAGGTGGCATTGATCACGATGCTCGCTCGACTCGCCGAGGTGTAGCCCTGGTGCTCCGTTCAACCCACGGTCAATAGGGCGTTGAAGTCCCGTCCGACGTTGTCCCGATGTTTATTGATCGTGGTACTTCTTGGGCCAGGCAGCTCGGCGCCAGCCAGGCACGTCGGATCCAAAAGAAGGCACCGCTCCCACGTCCAGGGCTGTGTTGGTGTCCGCGCCCGGCCGGTGCCAATCACTCGGGCCCCCACCTCACAGGGGTCGCGCTGGCCCTCGGTTCCTACGTGCCGTTGGTTGTTCGGGCCAGGTCCCGGTAGTGCTGGCGCCAGATGAGTCGGTACACACGCGACCAGCGGGGGATGGAGCGCAGCCCGGGAATGAAGGGCAAGAGGACCAGGCCCAGCGTCAGGATCATCATGATCCCCCAGACCTGGAGGTCACCGCTCGACGAGGAGTTCATCGGAGGCACCTGGTACCAGAGGGTGTAGAGCCACAGCCAGGCCTGCCCCGGGTAGTTCCCGGTCTCGTTCATCATGCCCCACTGGTCGCCCGACAGGTGTTGGCCCTGGGCCAGGTTGTCCAGGTACGTCCCGTCGGCGACGAACAGGAGGGGCTTGGTGTAGTCGGTGCCATAGAACTGGCGGGAGCTGAGGAGCGCTCCGTCGAGGGCGCCGCTGCGGGCCATGGAGGTCAGCGAGCCGATGACCGTGCTCACCGGCCCGTAGGGGCCCTTGGGGACGGTCACTTCGCCGTTGACCACACGGGCGTTGGCCACTGCCTTCTCGTAGGCCGCGGTCCAGGCCGCCTGCTTACTGGCCGGGGCCGAGGTGTACTCGGTGACCGCAGCCTGCGCCTCGGGGCTGTCGGGCAGGGTGCGGAGGGGGTTCAGCACGTAGTCGTTGGCGGTGTCGATGGGATGGTGGACACCGAAGAAGCTTTCGGGCGAGACCCCGGCGATCGACTGGCTGGCCCCCGGAGTGGTGTTGTAGGGGGGGCCGTAGGTGGCGGTTCCACTGGTGCCGTCCAACTCGGTGATGGCGGTCTGGGCGAAGTCGACGGGGTTGGACGTCGCCCACGATTTGACCGTGACCGGCTTGTCGTCCGGCGAGCCGAACACGATGGCTAGACCCACCACCAAGATGGCCACCACCACGAAGGCGATGGTGAACTCCTTGACCAGGTCGTAGGGGAAGTACTTGCCGTGCCACTCCTCGACGTCGCGGTCAGGATTGAAGCGGCGGGTCCGATGGGCCCCTTGGGTGGCTCCCGGGGTCATGAGGGCTCTCCGATGGTGCCGTCACCCGGCGGGTTGCCGACCACCGGGGACGCCTCGGGAGTGGATGTGACGGCGGCGGTCCCGGTGCTCACCGGCTCCGGGGTGGCCCCGGCCGGATGGTGGTCGGGTGGTGCGAACGGAGGTACTACACCTCGAAGCCGAACCAGCAAGACGTGGACGCCCACCAGGAGCACCACCACGAGCGGCAGCAGGACGATGTGCCACATGAGCATCTGCCCGAAGTTGGTCACGTTGAAGATGGCGCCGGCGCCGGTGGAGTTGATCCCGTCCTTGGCCTGGGTGCTGATCCACTGGCTGTCGAAGTTCTGCTGGGACAGGTAGCCGGTGAAGGCGGCGCCCACCGACACCACGAACGACACCACGCCGGTGATCCAGGTGGCCCGGCGCCTGCCGCGCCAGGCGGCCATGAAGAACTTGCCCCACAGGTGGACGACCATCGTGAAGAAGAAGACTTCGACGCTCCAGAGATGGAGGGAGTTGACGAACAAGCCGGTGGTCGAGACGTGCCACCATGCCGGGCCCATGATGGCGAGGACCGTGCCGGTCAGGATCACCACCACGAGGGCGGCAAGGGTGAGCACGCCGAATACGTAGATCCAGGACGCCACGTAGGCCGGCTGCCGGTCGGGCATGAGCCGCTGCGGCGGCAGAGCCTCCACCGCGGTCCTCCGGAGTTTGGCGCTCCACTGGCCGGCGTCCTCCGGGCGGTCGGCGGCAGGATCTCCGCCCGGCTCCGCCGAGGTGCCGGCGGATGTTCCGATGTCGATGGTCACTGGTCACCCCCGCCGTGACGACGGAACGGGATGAGGATGGCGGCCACAAAGACGATGACCATCAGGCCGATGACCACCAGGTTGGCCACCGACAGCTGGATGAAGCCCCAGTGCACGTAGTGGCCGGGGTGGTTCAGGTTGACGAGGCTGCCGACCAGCCGACTCAAGACAGCGGGCAGAGTGTGCATGCGCGAGACCTCCTGGCTTGGAGGCTACTCATCGCCTGGAGGACTGAATAGGGCCAAAGGTCCCTGACCGCCCAGCTGGATCGAGCACGGCACCACGGACCCGGCAAGGCGGCCAGAGCCAATCAGCGGACCTCCGGGCACCGGCCAGCGAGCCGAAGCTCTCTCCGGTGGCAACCAGAGCCACCAATGCGCCGAATCCAAATGCAGCCACGGGGGACGTCCGCAACTCGAGATCTGGGGTGTTCCTCCTCGACGCCAGCCATTCGAAGCCGTGGTCGGCGTCCATTCGGGGGAGACGGGACGAGAGGCTGTGTCCTCGACGGCTCTGTTCGAACCTTGACCCCGAATCCCTACCAGAGGATGACCCATGATCGAGACGGGGATGGTAATCGACTTCATGATGCCGTCATGAAAGGTCCATACAATCCAAGCGTGACCTCAGCCCGCGAATTCGCGCCATGTCTTCGTCGACCGATGGGTGAGTGAGATTGACAGCGTCAAGTCGTGAGGCGGATCCCTACGAGGGGTCATATGACAACCAGGCTTCCACGGGAGCAATTCGTGGTTCGGCGTCGGCGAGGATCCTACGAGCCCTGTCTTGGGCCGGCATCGACTTGCGGTACCAGCACGCCACTCCGAAGGCGACAAGGGTGTTGATCGCCACGGTCGCATCGTTGCTCGGATCCCTGGCAGCCGATGCCGCTCTCGTTGCCGTCGGCACCCGCGCCTTCCCTTCCACCAAGGGATACGTTCACTTCCAGATCTCTGACTATGCCAAGCTGACCATCATTGGTGTCGTCATCGCCTGTGCCGGATGGCCGATGGTGACAAGGATCTCCTCCGCCCCGCGCCGGCTCTTCCTTAGTTTGGCCATCCTGGTGACGCTGGTGCTGTTGGTGCCAGACCTCTGGTTACTGATGAACGGTTCGCCGGTGAGGGCCGTGGCAGTCCTGGCGGCGATGCACCTGGCCATCGCGGTCGTCACCTACAACTGCCTGGTACGCATGGCTCCGGTGCGAAAGGATTAGTCATTGCGCGGCGTTGGGTCGAAGAACTGCGGATCTCCGGCAAGGCAGACGTGGGGCCCGTTCCAGAATCAGATTGATGCAACCGTCTGCCGTTCAGTGGGGATTGGGACCGATCCGGGCCCTGCGGGCCAACGCGTTGCCGAGCATTCATCGGAACTGTCAGTTGGGCCTCGCCAGAGATCCTCCGGATCCCGGGCAGACAGTCCGAGGCGCAGGTGCCAGCGCACGGCAATCAGAATGACGTCAGGGTCCCAGCCGGGAGTAGTCGGATCGGTCCGGTGTCTTCGTAGGTCCTCTGCCGGGCGTGACAGTCGCTATTGGGCTACACCATGGGTTCCCGCGCGTCGCAGGATGTCAACGATTTTCTCCATGACATTCTCCGGTGTGACCTCGGACAAAGCCCAGGGAGACGTAGCGCGGCTGGTGCCCTGATTCTCTACCATGTCACCCTCCCAGACATCGATCCGTCGGTGCACCAGGTCGGCGTCGAGTTGCAAAAAGGGATTCCGGTCCTGGCGAGGGGAGCCCGCCACCTCGCCCTCCATCGACATCCAGAGGGTTATCCGTGGCTTGTGCAGAATATCCGGTCCGTGTTCTTCAATGAGACCGCCACCGCCATCCTTTCGGAGCCGTTCGATTGCCATCTGCATCGTCGGCTGTATGACCGACGATGTGAGGGCTCGAAACTCTTGCAGAAAGTGCTCCCTCTCGACCTCCGCATGGACCTCCTCTTCAGCAGACTCTTGGCGTAGATGGGACCAACGATCGAGGATCTGGTCGATCTCGCTCAGCGAGTCCTCGTCCACCGCGGAGTGCGGATCCTCGTCGAAGGACCGCACCCGCCCATCGTCCGACCGACCGGGCGCGCTCTCAACGGCGGCCGGGGGATGATCGTCCTGGTCCCGTCCATTGATCTCGCCCACCAAAGCTCCTCCTACCGCCTTCGCGGGATGTCAGGGTCACCAAGATCCCCAAGTCTAGCTAGGACCCTCTCCCCGCCCATCGTCGGATAGAGCCCTCGGGTCGCACCGAGATGCGCCACCGCTCAGCACGCGATCACCGCCCGGTGACGGAACGGCACTCGAGTCTCGGGGTTCGATCTCCATCGCTCTCCCGGACTGGGACAGGTAGTGCATGTGACAGCACCGTAGTGAGACGTAATCCCCTGGAACGGCCACGAGCCTTAGCCCGGCGTCGTGTCGGGATAGATCGAGAACATGTGGTCCGTGGTCAAGTGGCATGATGGTGCCGATGGCAAGTAACGACCCCAGCGCCTCGGGACCCGGCGGTGAGGATTCGGTCGACGATCCCTCGGAACTACAGCGCCAGCTGGACATTATCGGCGAAGAAGAATGCTTCGATCTTCTTCAGACTCAAGATTTGGGCCGGCTCGCCATCGTCCGAGATGGCCGACCGGAGATCTTCCCCGTCAACTACGCCATCTCCGACCGAATCATTGCCATCAGGACCCAGCCGGGCGTGAAGTTGACCTACGCCTCACTCGCCCACGTAGCGTTCGAGGTCGAGGATATCGACCCCGGTACCCGTGAGGGTTGGGTCGTCGAAGTGCGAGGATTTGCCGAGGAAATCACTGACGCTGTCAACCCATGGGCCGAGAGAGCTCGCGACTCCGTGGGCCACCCTTGGGTGATGGGACCCCACGAGCACTACATTTCCATCACGCACTCACAGGTGTCAGGTCGGAGGCTTCGCCGCCCTTCTACGGCCTCCTAGCTCTGCTCCACGCGGCCCGCAGCTATCCACGGTTCACCTTGTCAACTTCGACTGCCCGCACTCCGCAGTGATCGATCAGAGCGCCCGGTGACGGATTCGTCGGCCGCTGATCTCATCTATGGAGACTCGGACCAGGTGGTCCCGCCCCCGGCCCGCCCAAGACGACGGTCTGCGACCCTTCAGTCGGTCGAGCTCGACCGGCCCAGTCACCTGGGCGCATCGGCCGACGGCTAGGACACTCCATCCCTCGTGATAGACGTTGTCTACTCCGTCGATCTCAAATGCCACGGTGGCTTCGGCCGCGGCAGTTGCGAGCTCACCACCTCGCCTGGCACAGAACAAAATTGTCCCGTCGAACGCCACATAGTTGACTGGAAAGATCAGTGGGTGGCCACGCGCGACGACGGCGATCCGACCGAGACTGCCGTCCTCAAGCAACCGCAGACACTCAGCCTGGGGAAGGTCTTCCAAGTGTTCATTGGATCGATATTGGCTCATGATGCCCCGATCACTTCGAAGGACACGGGCCTGCGACTGAGGTGTCTGGTCACCATGATGACCGGCACTACGGGCTCCACGCTCCTGAGTCCGCCGACATTTCCCCCGGACCTAGACCGGTTTCTTCCGGCACAAACCAGGATCACTGGATGCCCTCCTTGTCCGTCCAGTCTCGCCGTGCGACACGGTCGACCGACAGAGGCGAAGGTCCCCAATCTCGGCCGGTGGACTGCATTGTGACTTCTCCGAGCACCCGGTACTGGAACGGACGCCCCCGCCAGCGTGATCTGGCTCGTCGCCCGCCTCTGGCTCGGCTATGAATGGCTGAATGCCGGATTTCAGAAGCTTTGGGGCAGCGAGAGGGCGGGCTTCTGGTACAACGGTGGCGGCGGTGTCAAAGGATTTGCCACCGCTGGTGTCGCGGGATCTGCCAGCGGAAAGGGTGGGGCCTCAAACGGATGGTTTGCGGCATTCCTTCACAACTTCGTAGTGCCAAATGCTTCGTGGATCGCCAAGCTTGTGACCCTGAGTGAACTGATGATCGGCGTGTTGTTGATTCTCGGCCTGTTCACCGGAGCGGCTGCATTCGCTGGTATCGGGTTGAACGTGATCTACATGTTCTCCGGCGTGGCCGGGGTGAATCCAGCCTTCGGTATCGTCTCCGTGTTTCTGATCCTCGCCTGGCGCAATGCCGGCTATCTCGGACTCGACCGATTCGCGCTGCCCGCCTTCCACAATTGGTTCCACCACTGGGCCACTGTCACCCCGTCCGTGGCCCCGAAAGTGGCACTACCCGTCACCTGAACGGCGGCCGTCGAAGGGTGCGCCGTTGCGGCCCGAAACACCCTAGTGATGCACGGTCGTGAGCCTGTTGGGCCAAAGGCCCGGGCAGGCTCACGGTCGCGTCCGGGTGCTCACTCTGCCGGCTCCATAAGGCTCTCCTCCAACCATTCGACCGAGAGGAGTGGGACGTTCGGCCCTACCCGGCTTGATACCCGTCCGGCATCCTGGAACAACAAGGCCCATAGACGAATCCACGGAGGACATTCGATGACGGTGCGATTGGCAATCAACGGCTTTGGACGGACGGGGCGCTCATTCCTTCGTTCGGCGCTCTCCTCCTCGCACGAGATCGAGATCGTTGCGATCAACGATCTCGGCTCGCCAGAGGCACTTGCTCGACTATTCGCCCGTGATTCGGTGCATGGGCGCTTTCCGGAGGCGGTGCGGGTCGACGGTGGCTCCATGGTCGTCGGCACTCACCGGATCTCGATACTCGGCGAATCCGAGCCGAAGGCCCTCCCTTGGGGTGAGCTCGGAGTTGACGTGGTCATCGAGTCGACCGGCAGGTACACCAGTCGCGACAAGGCGTCGGCCCACCTCGAAGCGGGCGCAACCCGGGTCGTGATCTCCGCTCCTTCCGCAGACGCGGACACAACACTGGTCGTCGGCGTGAATGAAGAGCAGTTCGACCCGGAGCGGCACTTCATCATCTCGAACGCGTCCTGCACGACGAATTGCCTCGCGGTCCTGGCCAAGGTCCTCGACGACGCCTTCGGAATCGAGGATGGGTTCATGACAACCGTCCACGCCTATACCGGTGATCAGAGTCTGGTCGACGCCCTTCATAAGGACCCCCGGCGATCACGAGGCGCCGCCATCAATATCGTGCCGACGACGACTGGCGCGGCCCGAGCCACCGGCTCGGTGCTTCCCAGCGTGGCCGGAACGCTCGACGGCCTGGCGCTCCGTGTGCCGGTACCTGACGCGTCGATCACCGATCTGGTCGCCAACGTACGGGCCACGCCCACCGTCACCGAGGTCAAGCACGCCTACCGGGCGGCCGCCGGATCCGGTCGGTTGTCCGGACTGCTGGAGTACTCGGACGAACCCCTCGTCTCCTCGGACATCGTGGGCTCCCCCTACTCGTGCGTCTTCGACTCGGAGCTCACCATGGCCCACGGACACCTCGTCAAGGTTCTCGGCTGGTACGACAACGAGTCGGGCTATGCGAGTCGACTCGTCGACCTGGCCGCCATCGTCGGTCACCCAGGAGCTGACCTCGGACGGCGGGGAGCAGGACGGGGCCGGCAATCTGCGTTGCCATCCGTGCGGCGGTCCGCACGCAATCGGGCGTCGCCCGGAGGCCACCCTCTCGCGAGCTGGCCTCATGCGCGAAGAAGGCCCAGGGTGGCGGCGGCATCCAGAAGCTCACCGCGGGCCCGGGGGTCGGCCACGCTTTCGATGATCAATCGGGCCTGCGCTTGCCCTGATCGACCGAAGATCTCGGCGCAACCTTGGTCGCTTACGATCGCCGAGTGCTGAAACGATGTGACCGGATTGGTGAGGATCGGCAGCACGGATGACGCGTCTGTCTTCTCGTGCCACGAGTGCAGGGCGACCACGGCGTGCCCGCCAGGCGAATGAAGGGCGCCACTGACGAAATCCGCCTGACCCCCGAACCCTGAGTGGACCACCCCGCCAACGAAACTGGCGTTGGCCTGGGCGAAGAGATCGACCTGCATAGCCATGTTGACAGAGACCATGGCCGGATTGCGGGCTATACGTGCAGGGTCGTTGATGACCTCTGTGCGTAGCATCTGCAGCCGAGGGTTGGCGTCTGCCCACGCATAGAGTTCCGACGACCCACAGAGGAATGACGTCTGAATGAGGTCGGTCTCGGATCGAGAGAACCGACCTGCTCCAGGGCCAGAACGCCGTCGCTGATCATTTCGGACCAGATACCGAGATGTCGACGAGAGACGAGCTCACTTGCGGCGACATCGGGGATCTTCCCGATGCCGAGCTGCAGCGTGGCCCCGTCATCGGCGAAGCGAGCGACCTGCTCGCCGATTCTCTTGTCGGTCTCGCTGATTTGTCGAGACGGGGCCTCTGGGAGAGGTTCATCTACCTCCACGGCGAAATCGATCCAGTCGACCGGGAGTTCACCGTCACCAAATGTGTATGGCATGTTCGGATTCAGTCTGGGCGATGACCAGTCCACCACGGGCACGCGCCCGCTCAATGGCCGCGGGAAGGATATTGACCTCGATCCCGAGCGAGACCTTGGCACCTCGGGGGACGCGTGGTGTGGATGAGAACGGCGTCGACCGGCCGTGAGGTGTCGAACAGGCGGGGGACCAGTGATAGGCGCATCGGCAGGTAATCGAGCGATGGGTCATGTCGCATGCCTGGCCCGACGAACGGGGTCTCGTTGATGACGCCCGAGCGCTGGGGCCAATCCGCCTGGGCATTGATGGCGAACAGCCGGCACCGCTCGCGCGAGGCCTCGAGGGCGTGGAGGAGGCCCATTGGTGTGGCGAAATTTCCCGATACGACAACTCGTGGCTCTTCGCCCGGCAATGCTGCCTAGACGGTTGATCGACCTCCTCGACCGAGACGATTCGCATGCGGTCAGACCGAGTGAGGGCACAGAGATCCGGAACCCAGCGAGTCGATGTTCGCGGCAGGGCGCCAGAGAGCAAGGCCTTCGTACAACGGGGTCGTGGATCAAGCGGGCAGAACGAGGCCGGACGGACACCGGCCAGCGATAGGGATCACGAACAACCTCCACACACAGACCTTTCTCCGACCGGCTGGCGACAGGTCGCCCAATCCGGTGTGACCTTTGGCCCTACTGAATGCCGACGTTGGGCCCCATGCTAGAGGTCTAAGGCTCTCACGAGGAGAGAACACCATGAAGGCACTTGTCTACGAAGGACCGGGCTCGAAGTCTTGGAAAGAGGTGCCCCACCCGACGCTCCAGGATGACACCGACGCCATCGTCCGAGTCGATGCCACCACCATCTGTGGCACCGACCTGCATATCTTGAAAGGTGACGTTCCCGAGGTCACCGCCGGACGCATCCTCGGCCACGAGGCGGTCGGGACCGTCGTTGAGATCGGTGCCGGGGTCAAGAGCATCGCCCGAGGTGAGCGGGTGCTGGTTTCGTGTATCTCCTCCTGCGGGCGTTGCCGCTTCTGCCGGGAAGGTCGCTATGGCCAGTGCCTCGGGGGAGGCGGGTGGATCCTCGGGCACCTGATCGATGGCACTCAGGCGGAATTCGTCCGGGTCCCGTTCGCCGACACCTCCACCTATCCGGTGCCCGCCGAAGCGAGCGACGAGGAGATCCTGATGCTCGCGGACATCCTCCCCACCTCCTACGAGGTTGGGGTACTCAACGGTAAGGTTCAGCCGGGCGACACCGTGGTGGTCGTGGGAGCCGGTCCCATCGGCTTGTCTGCCATCCTCGGCGCCAAGCTGTTCTCACCGGGCCACGTGGTGGCAATCGACCTCGTCGACGCCCGCCTCGAAGCCGCCAAGCGATTCGGGGCCGATGTGACGATCAATAACGAGCACGAAGACGCGGTCGCTATCGTTCAAGCGCTCACCGACGGCCTCGGCGCCGATGTGGCCATCGAGGCGGTTGGTGTCCCCCAATCGTTCGAGCTGTGCACCGAGCTGGTGCGGCCCGGTGGGCACGTGGCCAATATCGGAGTCCACGGACAGCCGGCAACCCTCCATCTAGAGTCACTGTGGATCCGCGACGTGACCATCACCACGGGCCTGGTAGACACCAATTCCACGCCAACCCTCATGAGGCTGGTGTCGGCCGGGCAGATCGACGCCGCACAGTTCGTGAGCCACCGGTTCAGTCTTCAGCAGATGGGCGAGGCCTACGACGTGTTCGGGCGAGCAACTGATACCGGCGCGCTGAAAGTCGTGCTGTCCCGCTGAGATGTCCCCCGGTGAGGTTGCCTCCGACCGGATCGCACGGATGACGGATTGGGAAAGTCGTCCGCCATCCGGTCGAACAGCGTTGCGGGTCCACAACGGGACTCTCATCGTGACCAGGGACAGGGATGGTCTCTGATGAAGATCGCTGTACTCGGAGCTGGATCTTGGGGGACGACCGTGGCGTCCCTGGTGGCCCCGAGGCACGCCACCGTCCTTTGGGCACGCAATCCCGACGTGGCCAGGTCCATCAGCGCCGATCACGTCAATCCTGCCTACCTGCCCGGTATGGAGTTGCCTTCCAAACTGGCGGCCACTGACGAACTTGAGGAGGCCGTTTCCGACGCCGACCTTCTGGTCGTCGGCGTGCCCACCTCCGGTTTCCGCTGTGTGCTCGAGAGGTCCGCCGAGTACATCCGTCCTTGGATCCCGGTGATCAGCCTGTCCAAGGGTCTCGAGCGCGGTTCTCTCCTGCGGATGACCGAAGTGATCAGGCAGGTGGTCCCGGGGCATCCAGTTGCCGCGCTGACCGGCCCGAACCTCGCACTGGAGATCATGTCAGGAAAGGCCGCCGCGGCGGTCATCGCAACCGATGATCTCGAAGTGGCCAGTGCCATCCAGGCGGTGTTCACTCGGGGCCTTTTCCGGGTCTATCTGAACGACGACGTCATCGGTTGTGAGATGGGTGGCGCGCTCAAGAACATCATTGCCATAGCAACGGGGATCGGCGAGGGGATTGGCGTCGGCGACAACACGCGGGCCGCCGTCATATCTCGAGGATTGGCCGAACTCACCCGACTCGGTGTTGCGGTGGGCGCCCAACCTGCCACCTTCGCTGGGCTGGCCGGCATGGGGGATCTGATAGCCACCTGCATGAGTCCCCACAGCCGCAACCGGGCCGTGGGCGAACAGCTAGGCAAGGGGCGGCGGCTCGAAGACATCCTGGGCGAGATGCATATGGTCGCCGAGGGTGTTCTTACCGCCAGCGTGGCGCTCGAACTGGCCGACCGTCACCGTCTCGAGCTGCCGATTTGTACGATGATCAACAGCATCCTGAGTGGCAGCATTCAACCACTGGATGCCTACCGAGGCCTGACCCCAGCGGGCCGTGAGCAAGACCCCTGTTGAGGCAGGTACTCGCTCATTGGTCATTACAGGGGGGTCGGTGCCCAACGTCCCATCCCCTTGACCATGCGGACAACTTGCCAAGGATCTGGAGCGGTCAGTCCCGGGGATCGCTCGAACAGGGCCGGCAATGGAGGTCGGAAGCCCCTAGTAGCGGGCACGCAGAGGTGGCATGGTGGTCATATGTGGATCGACGCCAAGGGTTCGACCGTCCTCCCCTCCCCAGAGTGCATGCGATTGCTGGCTGTCGGGGCCAAGGAGGGCGGGATCGGAAGGGTCGGGATAGCCACCGACCAGGCGCCGGTGATCATCCCAGTCAACTTCGCGCTGCGGGACGGTCTGGTGCTGGTTCGGGTGGGCACGGGGTTCTTGTCCCAGGCAGTAGGCGGGCACCTGGTGGCGTTTGAAGTCGATCACATCGATTCCGATGCGGGAACCGCCTGGAGCGTGCTTGTTCGTGGGCTGGCGACACTGGCCGAAGTGCCGAGCCCATCCGAACTCGAAGCGGCGGGGCAACCGTTGGTGCCCGAGCCGGGAGACATGGTGCTGACCATTCGCCCGGATGTGGTTACCGGTCGACGCTTCGACCTTCGCGACGCGGCCTAGAGCCAGATATCGCTTCAATGGCGCCACTGCCCTTCCCGGTCGTGCCCGAGCCCACGACGGCCCGGTTCGAGAGGCGCAGGCGGTCTTCATCTCTGCCACCAGAGCTTCTACTGCAGCAGCTCCCGCACGTGACGGACGATCTCGAGGTCCTCGCGGGCGTGGACGACCAGCACCGGGTTGCCCGCTTCGGGGGATATCAGTCTGTCTCCTTCCCCGAATTGGCTGGCGGCGTCGTCCAGGCGCACCCCGAGGAATCCAAGGCCCGTACATACGTCGTGTCGCAGCCGAGGGGCAGCTTCGCCCGCCCCACCGGTGAACACCAAGCCGTCCATCCCATTCATGGCTGCGCACATAGCGGCGACTCCGGTCTGGATCCTGTACACGTAGACCTGGAAGGCAAGCAAGGCGTCCGGATCCCCTGCGTCCATGGCCGCCAACACGTCGCGCAGGTCCCCGGAGCCTCCCGCCAAGCCGGCCAGCCCCGACCCATGTTCGAGAGCCTCTTCGACGTCGGCGGCCGACAGGCCGTGATTTCGCTCCACCCACAGGACCAGACCAGGATCGACGCTGCCCGAGCGCGTGGCCATCACCAGGCCCTCCATAGGGGTGAACCCCATGGACGTGTCGACCGAGCCGCCGAAAGCTACTGCAGCCAGGGAGGCGCCGGCGCCGAGGTGGGCGGTGACCAGGCGGAGTTCGTCACGTGGACGGCCGAGAATCTCTCCCGCCCGTCGGCTGGCCCAGGCGTGGCTGAGGCCATGGAAGCCGAAGCGTCGGATGCCCCACTGCTCCCGCCAGGGACGGGGTATGGCGTAGGTGGTGGCCTTTGCCGGCATGTCGGCGTGAAAGCTGGTGTCGAAACAAGCCACCTGGGGCAGATCTGGCCGCAACGATCGCAAACCGTGGATCGCGCTCAGACTGGGAGGGTTGTGCAATGGCGCCAGCTCGGCCAGGGCGTCGAGCCGGGCGTCGACGCCGTCGTCGAGGATAATGGGCTGACGGAAGGCCGAGCCGCCGTGAACCACTCGGTGGCCGGCGGCATCGAAGTTCGGGTTCTCCTCGACAAAAGCACCGAGGGCGGCGGCCATATCCGCCGGCGCGGGACAAGCAGGGTCAGCGGCCGCCACCACGCGGTCCTCCCCGTCCAGCAGACGCAGCTTCAGCGAGCTGGAGCCGGCGTTGACGACAAGGACTTGCACCCACTCACCATGCCAGATTGAAGTGACCGGACGTCACCATGACGAAGATATGTCCCCGTGATGCAGAGGAGAACCGGATGAATGCCGTCGATAGATCGCCATCCCTGGCTCAGGGGGAAGAGGATGAGTTGCTTGCTCTCGATGCCTACTTCCGGGCAGCCAACTACCTCACCGCGGGCCAGATCTACCTCATGGACAACCCGTTGTTGCAGCGGGCCCTGGTCCCCGAGGACATCAAGCCACGGCTACTGGGCCACTGGGGGACCAGCCCTGGACTCAACTTCATCTACGCCCACCTGGGCCGGTGCATCAAGGCGCTGGAGCTCAGCGTCATCTTC
This sequence comes from uncultured Acidimicrobiaceae bacterium, assembly GCA_963833585.1. Lineage (GTDB taxonomy): Bacteria > Actinomycetota > Acidimicrobiia > Acidimicrobiales > RAAP-2 > Bog-756. The sequence continues at coordinate 955,264 of CAWHYF010000006.1, forward strand.
GTCTGCGGTCCGGGTCACGGGGGGCCGGCCGTCGTGGCCAACACCTGGCTCGAAGGCACCTACAGCGAGCGATATCCCCACATCGGGCGCAACCGCGACGGCATGGGACGGCTGTTCCGGCAGTTCTCCTTCCCCGGCGGCATCCCCAGTCACTGCAGCCCGGAGACCCCGGGTTCCATCCACGAGGGCGGCGAGCTCGGCTACTCGCTGAGCCATGCCTTCGGGGCGGCGTTCGACAACCCCGACCTGGTGGTCGCCTGTGTGGTGGGCGACGGTGAGGCCGAGACCGGGCCGGCGGCCACCGGATGGCACTCGAACAAGTTTCTGGACCCCCGACGGGACGGCGCCGTGCTGCCCATCCTGCATCTGAACGGATACAAGATCGCCGCTCCAACGGTGCTCGCTCGAATTCCCACTCCCGAGCTCTTGGACCTCTTCAGCGGCTATGGATACCGCCCGGTGCTGGTCGAAGGTGGATTTGACGGCGAAGGAGCGATGGCCGTGCACCGGCGCATGGCTGCAGAGCTCGACGCGATCTTCGCCGAGATCCGCGACATCCAGGATGCCGCCCGCTCACCGAAGGGTGCCGGCACCCGGGCAAGATGGCCGATGCTGATCCTTCGGACACCCAAGGGCTGGACCGGCCCGGCGGTCGTCGACGGATTGCCGATCGAGGGGACCTTCCGCTCCCATCAGCTCCCGCTGACCGAGGTGCGGACCAACCCCGAGCATCTCGCCCAGCTGGAGGCGTGGCTTCGCAGCTATCGGCTCGATGAGCTCTTCGGCGAGGACGGAGGGCCCACCGGGGCCATTTGCCAGTTCCCCCCGTCCGGTGAGCGTCGAATGAGCGACAACCCGCATGCCAATGGGGGACTCCTTCGAGCCGAGCTCGAGCTCCCCGACTTCTCCGACTTCGCCGTCGAGGTGCCGAGCCCGGGCACCGTCACACGGGAGGCGACCCGGGTACTCGGTTCCTTTCTCCGAGACGTAATACGAACCAACCCGGACACGTTCCGTCTCTTCGGGCCAGACGAAACCGCTTCCAACCGGTTGCAGGACGTCTTCGAAGCCACCGACCGGGCCTGGGACGCAGAGCTACGACCCGGCGACGACCATCTGGCCCCCGACGGGCGTGTCATGGAGGTGCTGTCGGAGCATCAGTGCGAGGGATGGCTCGAGGGGTATCTCCTCACCGGTCGCCATGGCCTGTTCAACTGCTATGAGGGGTTCATCCACATCATCGACTCGATGTTCAATCAGCATGCCAAATGGTTGAAGGTCAGCGCCGAGGTCCCGTGGCGCCGGCCCATCTCCTCGCTGAATTACCTCCTCTCCAGCCATGTCTGGAGACAGGACAACAACGGATTCTCTCATCAGGACCCGGGGTTTATCGATCACGTGGTCAACAAGAAGGCCTCGATCGTCCGCGTGTACTTTCCGCCGGACACGAACTGCCTCCTGTCGGTTGCTGACCACTGCCTTCGCAGCCACAACTATGTCAATGTCGTTGTCGCCGGCAAGCAGCCCCAACACGACTGGCTTACGATGGACGAGGCGTTGGAGCACTGCACACGTGGGCTCGGGATCTGGTCCTTTGCATCCAACGACGATGACTCGGTGCCCGACGTCGTTATGGCCAGCTGCGGCGATATTCCCACCCTCGAAACCCTGGCCGCAGTGGACCTTTTGCACCAGCACCTCCCAGGCCTGAAGGTCCGCGTTGTCAACGTTGTCGATCTGATGCGTCTCGAACCAGATACCGAGCACCCTCATGGACTCCCGGATCGCGAGTTCGACACGCTGTTCACTCCCGACCGGCCGGTGATCTTCGCCTACCACGGCTACCCGCTACTCATCCATCGTCTGACCTACCGGCGGACCAATCATGACAACTTCCATGTCCGGGGATACAAGGAGGAAGGAACTACGACCACCCCCTTCGACATGGTCATGCTCAACGACCTCGACCGATACCACCTGGTCATCGACGTGCTCGATCGAGTTCCCGGACTCGGCCCCCAAAACGCGATGCTGCGTCAGCAGATGGTCGACGCTCGGCTCGAAGCCCGCCGCTACGGCTGCGAGCACGGCGAAGACCCTCCCGAGATCGTCGACTGGCGTTGGAGCGGTTCTACGCCGGCCCCGGAGTAGTCGGTGCTGGAATTTCTGCCGGTGGCTCAACCTGCCGGCAACCTCCACCAGGCTGGTGCGAAACGGTTCGGATCACGGTTCAACTGCGCCATTCCGTTGGCACGGCCCCGCCCGCACCACCACGAGCGCCGAGTAGGCTGACAGGCGTCCGTGCGCTTTCTTCGCCACTGCATCCCAGATTCGGGTGAACACCCATCCGAGAGCCAGCGATCATCGTGCAGTGCGCTGAGATTCTTCTGCCAACCCTTGACCCTTGGGAAATTGGAGCCGACGCGGGCCAACGTCTGAGTCTGCGGTCGTGCGGTGCTGGTTCAACACTACCAGCCACGGGTTCCGTCACTTCTGACTCTGTGACCCCCGATCACCGACTACCACGTCGCAGTCGGTCTCGATGCCCGTCGGTGCTGAAATTGCTCGCCGGTGACGTGTGCAGGAAGTCGGTGAGAATCTCGACGAAGCTGGCGGGATCTTCCGACTGGGGAAAGTGGCCCACACCGGGCATGATCTCCAATCGGCTGTGCGGCGCGGCCTCAAGCGCCTGGTAAGCATGGGAGATGGGAATGATTCTGTCCTTCTGGCCCCACACGATGAGGGTGGGTACCCGCTCGGTCAGATAGAGCCGGTCGATCGCACTTATTGACTGGCCGCCGGGGTCAATGACCGATCGCATGGTGCGGACGAAAGCTTGGCGGCCTTCGGCATCGGTCAGCGACCGGTAGGAGCGCCAAATCTCCATCGCGGGCACACTCCGGAGGCCGACCCGGTCGGCGAGGCGTACGACCGGATCGCCCCAACGTTGGGCGAATGACGGGAAAAGAACTGGCATCAGGTATTCGGCCGCCGGCAGAGTAACTAGCCGGAGGATCCAGTTCACCTCCCGTCCGAGGCCGCCTGCGTCCACCAGCACCAGTCGTTCGCACCGATCTGGGAACTGGTACGCGAACTGCATGGCAACGCCACCCCCGAAGGACTGGCCGATGACGGTAACCCGCTCGACGCCTATCACCACCAGGAGATCACGCATCAAATTGGCGAAATTGCCCAGCGAATAGTCTCCGCCGGGTTTGGCGGAGCGGCCGTGGCCCAGGAAGTCAGGGGCGACAACCGTGTAGTCCGTCTGAAGAAGCTCCATGGCCGGAATCCAGGTCTCCGAGCTACCGGCGATTCCGTGGAGGAGCAATAACACAGGTCCGTCCCCGGCGCGCCGGTAACCGATCCGGTGTCCGTGGATGGTTGCATACCGATAGGGGAACGACCCCTCCGACTGCTCCGCGTCTCCTGACTCCCTCGAGGCCTGGACCATCAGTGCCTACTGCCCGGCCTTGCCTTGGCCACCGGTGCCTTCTTCGCAGCCTTTTTCCCAACCACAGTCGCCTTCTGCGCGGCCGTCTTTTTGGCGCCATTCTTCTTGGCCGCGGCTTTCTTCGCGGTCGCGACCCGCTTGGCAGCCTTCTCGGTGGTGGTTCGACCCACATCGGCGGCGCGGTCCGTCTGCTCGTTGATGGCCTTGACCACCTCGTTGACCATCCTCCGCTGACCTTTTATGACACGTTCGGCGAAGTCGAACACGTCGTCGACCATACGTTCGACGTCCATGGAAATCGGAGGGACGAATCGCTCCGTCCCCTTGCTGACTCCCTCAGTCAACTCACGGCTCGCCTCAAGAATCTCATCCCGTGTCCGCTCGATGAGTCGCTCGATCTGCCGGCGCGGTTCCCTCGGTTCAGCCATGGTGCCCTACCTTTCGCTCGTCGGCCCCTCCCTACCGAATGCTGAACCATCCACGATTCCAACGGCAGAGTAGAAAGTCCCATCTTCACATTCCTGGAATGCGGGGTTCTGCGAGTCGATGCCGGTCGTGAAAGCCCTGTCGCCCGTCTCCGATCGCCAGGACCCCGGACCAGCCCGGATACGCGGTTGGTCGCCCTCGAGGACCTGGGAACATCGAGGGACCTCGCTGGAGAGATGGATCACCTTCGAGCACGAACTCAACCCGGACGGGAGGGAGAGCGACCTCCCGCTGCTGTTGGAGCTGGCCTGCCGTGAGGGGACGATCGGCGAGGGAGGGCCGGTCGGGAGGAACGCCTTGGACCAGGCCCTGTGGGCATGCTCCAACGCGAACGGCGGGGCCACACGGGTCGCCGGCTACGAGAGGCTCGATGCGGCGTTCCTCGGTGACGGGAGAACGGCGCAGTGGCTCTGCACCATGCCGATGTCGGGATCTCTGTCGACTCCGGAACCGACGCCGCCAAGGACGTCGTTGAAGGACCACGTCGGGGTCGCGCTTCCACCGGCCCGGCCCACGGGTCTACCCGGAGAGCTCGGTCATCAACTGGGAGAAGAGAAGCAAGTGCTTGTCCCCGACGAAACTCTCGAGCACATGCTCCCGAGCGCGTGAGCCGAGCTGGAGAAGTTTGCGAGGGTGCGCAAAGAGGTCAATCAGCGCTTCTCCGAAGGCCGTGAGATCGGTCGGGTCGTTGAGAAGAACGCCAGTTCCGGGTTGAATCTGCTCGGTGATCCCTCCGACCCTGGAGGCCACCACGGCCTTCGCCTTCCACATGCCTTCAGCAACGGTCAGCCCAAAACCTTCCGCCAGGCTCTTTTGCACTATCACGGTGGCATGCCGTTGGATGGCGTTCACCATTGCAGCGTTCTCGTCCACATCCGCCATGGGCAAGGTGACGAGTGTGACCCGCCGGCGGGCGTCGGCTGGTAGAGCCTCCCAGGCGCTCAGGCACTCGGCGTACACCTCGGCCCCCTCTGGGTCGTCGGAAACCCCGACTACGGCAGGACCCACCAAAGCGAGGTGAGCGTCAGCCAGGGCCGGCGCCGCGGCAACAAACCCCTCCATGACGCCTTTCATGTCCTTCAATCGGTCCCATCGCGATATTTGGACCACCAAGGGGACACCAGGTCCCAAGGGAGCGTCGGCGGCGGAAACGATCGTTGCTTGGCGTTCGACATACCCGGCGGTACCATCGCCGCGGGTGAACATTCCCAGAGGGTCGCTCGGCACTCCCTGGAGAAGACCGATGCGGCCGAGCGTGAGAAGCACGTTGCTCGGGCGACATGTCTTGGTTCTTGGGCGAGAAGGGATCGATAGAGGGGGGAATGATCCGGACCTTGGACGCTTCGATCCACGAGGGAACGTACTCGGGCAGGGAGAAGATGTAGGCCTCGCAGTGGGCCAGATGAGGCCGGAGAAACGACCAGGCCTCTTCGGTCCACTGGTTGCTCCCGGCCCGTCCGATGTGGCACCGCCAGACCACCCGGGCTCCGGCTTCGGCGAGGGCCGGAGCCATGCCCGCGGTTTGAGGGTCATGCAGGAGAACCACATCGCCCGGTTGGACTCGCCTCATCACCCGCTTGGAGTTCGCCGCGGTGATCTCCTCGTAGTGGGCAGTCTCGTTCGCCCCTAGCCCCCCGGTGTCCCCGGCTGCTCCGTGAAGTCGATTGTGGATCCGTTTGGTGATGGAGAAGAACTCGGGGTCGGCGCTCATCACCAGCCAGCGGATGTCGATATCAGCGTCCAGCGTGTAGCCGACCAGCACCTGGAGCATCTCTGCTACTCCGCCGCCCGCGGCCGTCGAGCTCACATTCCAAATGGTTCTCCCCTCCAACCTCTGCCTGGTCAGAGCCGCCGCTCGGCGAAGGTCCGCAAAGCGGTCCGCGCCAATGAGCGGCTCGAAACGCGAGAGGGCGCGAACGGCCACCTTGATCTCTCGCACGAAATGCTCCTCTATTGCCGGTTCAGCTTGGGTCAATCCCAAGATCCTTCCACGTGGGGCCACGTCTCATTGGCTCTGGAGGACGCCCGACTCGGCACAACCTCCGAAATCGTCCCCGAATGCGCAACGTACCGTGCCGGGAGCCGGGCCCGATCTCCCACGGGCCGATCAGCTCACCTGGCGTTCTTGGTTTTCCCAGTGACAGCGCCGCAGTTCGCGCTTCAGCGGCTTGAACGCACCGGACAGCGGAAGCGGACCGTCCTGGAATTCGACCGATTTCGGGACCTTGAACCCGGCCAGGAACTGACGGGTGTGTTCGATCAACTCTTCGGCCGTCGCTTTCATGCCCTGCCGGAGAACGACGATTGCATGCACAGCCTCACCCCACTTGTCGCTTGGGATCCCGATGACTGCGACCTCGGCGACGGCGGGATGAGAGGCGATGGCGTTCTCCACCTCGATGGAGTAGACGTTCTCCCCCCCGGTGACGATCATGTCCTTCATCCGGTCGGTCAGGTGCAAGAGACCTTCCTCGTCGATGAACCCCATGTCACCGGTGCGGTACCAGCCGTCGCGCATTACCGCTTCCGTCTCCGCCGGCTTCTGCCAGTATTCGCGCATGAGGTTCCCGCCTCGGGCGCACACCTCCCCCGTCTCTCCTCGAGGGAGGGTACTGCCGAGCGAATCGGTGATGCGAAGCTCGACGCCGAACAGAGGCCTGCCCGAGGAGGTAAGGGCCTCACCGCCACGACGGTGGTCCTCGGGGCCGAGAAAGGTGAGCGCGGACGCCGCCTCGGTCATGCCGTATCCCTGAATGAAGTCGGTGTCGGGGAGCATCTTCAGCCATCGCCCGATGAGATCCTGCGAGATCGGTGACGCTCCGTAGACGAGTTGGCGCAGCGAACTCAGACGCTCCGGCGAGAAACCGTCGGCTTGCTCAAGCATCGACAACATGATCGGGATGACCATCGTCGTGTCGATTCTCTGTTCCTCGATGGTGGTCAGCACCAATCCCGGGTCGAACAGCGGGATCGTCACCGAGGTTGCTCCGGTGGCGGGGATACCGAGAACGCCGGCAACGAGGGCGGCGTGAAACATGGGCGACTGGAAGAGGAAGCGCCGCTCCTCGCGGAGCCCTATCGCGGCGAGCACATGGTAGACGTTGAGCACTTCGGCCCGCTGCTCGAGCAACGCTCCCTTGGGGAAGCCGGTCGTTCCTCCGGTGTACATGAGGATTGCGGCATCGTCCTCCTCCGGCTCGGGTGGCATGACGGGCCTCGCCCACCGCCAGCAGGTCCTCGTAGCCCAAGGTGGCGACGGCGCCCGCAACGCCGGCGTCCGACTCTCCACCGATGACGACCACCTTGTCGATCTTTGCTCCCGCAGCTCGGGCACGGTCGAGGAGAGGGGCGAACACCGGGTCGGTGAAGACCACCCTTGAGTCGGAGTCGTTGAGCACGTAGGCCAACTCGGCCGGAGTGAACCGTATGTTGAGCGGGTTGATGATGCCTGCCCCGAACATGGCGGCGTGGTACAGCTCGAGGTATTCATGGCCGTTCATGGCCAGAACTCCGAAACGGTCGCCCGGTTCGACGCCGAGCACAGTTCGCATGGAATGCACCAGTCGCAGCAGGCGATCGAGATGACTGGCAAACGTGCCTCGGTAGCGGGTGCCCTCGGTGGTCACGTCGACGAAGGCCACCTTGTCGGGCAACTGCTCGACTCGAGGTAGCAAGAGCCTGGGATACACGAGTTCTCTCATGACACTGAACCTCCATTGACTCTGGGCGGGCTTGTCGCAGTAGGTTCCCAGATGGGAGCGTCCATCCAGATGGGAACCGACTCGTCGAAAGATGTGAAGCGCACCCGCCGCCGCAGTTTCGGTACCGGATCCAGACGGGTCCTGGCGCCAACCCGAGTGGGTCCTTGCGCAGCCAAATTCACCGTCACCGCCAATCCTGCGGGCAACCGAGGCGAACTACCTCATCCAGCCCATCGGCCAGGCAGGCAGCCAGTTGAGGACCATCGGGAACGGCTTCGCTGTCGACGACGATGCCTACACCCGCACGATGGGCCGAGGTGACCAGTGAGACATTTATTGCCGCCCCCGAGGGAGGAGCAAAGGCGTACATACGCTCAACCCGTGCTCCGGCTAGATACGTTTCGAAGGTCGGGCCCGGAACATTGGTGACACAGAAATCGACCCCCTTGAGCATCGAGCCCCACATTGCGGTCACCACGGGATCGGGCACTTTGTCGAGCCCGTTGGCCAACAGCTCGCTGAGTGCCAGCCCCGGAGCTGCCTTCCACGACCCGGTGATCCGTTGCACCTCCCGTACGCACTCCTCCGTATCCGCCGATGTCGGGACGACAAATCGCGCTGGAACGAAGTGATTTCCGCCCTCCGGGTCACCGGCGGCGCGCACGTTGACCGGCATGAGCACTCTCAGTCCGTGCACCGGCTCGCCGTGGAACTCGTGGTAGAGCGAAATCCCGCGTATGGTCCCCGCTACGAAGACATCATTGAGCGTTCCATTCATTGATGTTGCCGCTCGGCGCAATGCCTCGAATGCCACATCGAGCACCTCAAAACCCCGTCTGAAACTGCGCTGGGTCATGAGCGGAGACATGGGTTTGCCGGCCGGAGCGAGGAGGCGCACCGCCGACGCCGTGGTGGCCACCAACCGCTCCGCCTCCTCGAACGGGTGTGCCGAGGCGTGCAGAACGGTCTCGACCACGCGCCGTGGAGCGGGCAGACGGCTGATGAGTCCCAGAGGAGCTCGCCTCGCCGTCGTTGCGGGCACCAGGGGGCGTTCGGAGGTCGGCTGGCGAACCCGGTCCAAAAGATGCATCAGCACGGCGACGCCACCGACACCATCCACGAGCGCATGGTGCAACTTGATGACGAAGGCGGCACCATCACCATCCACTCCCTCGACAACCACTGCCTCCCAAGGTGGAAGCTCCGTATCGAATCCGGTGGTGGCCATGGTCTGGGCCAAGTCGAGCACGTCTCGGAAGATCGCGTCGGGCGGCAAGAGTATGCGACGAAGGTGGAGGTTGAGATCGAAGCGGTCGTCCGTCACGAATTGCGGCCTACCGCGTCCCAACGGCCGGGGCTTGACTCGAGACCGGAACCTCGGGACGACGTCAACCAGTGCTGCCACGCGACCGCGGATGTCGGCCCAATCAGGCGCTTTGTCCAGCATCATCACGGCGACGACTGTCGGCCGCAGTACCGGATCGCGTCCGACCGTCCACAACAAGGCGTCGGAACCACTCATCGTGTCGGCGACAGGTACTCGTTCATCGATCATTGGCAACTCCCCTATTTGATTGTGCGACCGGGTGCCGAGATGGGCCAGTGCCGAAAGTCCCATCCCTTGACCATGGGGTCAACTTGCCAGGGAACCTGGAGCGGTCGACCCCGGCACCCTCTCGAACGGGGCGGGAACGAAGCATGACAGCCCTGGTGGCGGGCCGGCTGCGGAGGCATCACGCTCAATCGTTGCGCCGGGCGGATCCATGGACCCGGAATCTGAGCCACGCTGGCCGCACGTGGGCTCGACCAGGTGAAGAACGCTTTCCGAGGGCGGGCCGTCGGTTGAACCACTCAAGATCAGCGCGGTGGGACCGGCTCGGTCAGGGCAAATTGACGTACGGCGGGTCGGGGGATGTCGCGGCTACTCGATCGAACTGTCATCAGGCTCGATCGAGAACTTCAGGGCGACTGTGCCATAGGCGGAACTCGTCGTCACATTGAACCCGGACTTCATGAAGACGTCCATCATGTCGTGATTCTCCGTCAGAGTCTGGGCGACAAAGGTGGTGATGCCTCTCGTAACGGCTGCGCCGGCAAGGTGTTCGAGCAACAGAGTACCGATCCCGTGATGCTGGAACTCATCGGCGACCACGAAGGCCACCTCGGCCTCAGAACTCTCCGGGAGGCGGTCATAACGGCCCACGGCCAGCAGTCGCCCACCATCCACGACCACCATGGCCAGGCGGTCGACGTAGTCGACACGGGTGAATCGTTCGATCTCGGCAACTGAAAGGTGCGGATGCATATAGAAGAACCGCCGGTACACCGATTGAGTCGACAGCCCCTCATGGAACTTCATCAGACCTGGACCGTCGTCGGGCCGAATCGGCCGCATATGAACGACCACCCCGTCAAGGGTCTGCACATCGCACTCCAACTCGGCCGGAAAATTGTCCTCCATATCTCCGGTTGAGCTGAGCTCACCTCGGCCAGTCATGCCCTGATCTCCTCCTGACGCGCCGTCCGATCACCTGGGATGGACGACACCAAGGTATTTGTCCCCGCCCCGGGGCCAGGGCGCTATCCAAACAGGCTCAACCTGCTGGCCTTCCGATGGATCAATGACGGCTCGACCGCCGGGGTGACACTCTCCACCCTCGAGCGGGTGCTCCCATCAAGCTTACGCTCATCGATTCTGCATGGCACCACCGCATCACCGCTGCTCCGTCGGTCGCCACGACCGTTCAGTTCGGCAAACTCATTTGGCGCCGGATTGGTCACATGGGGCAGGACTATCCTCCTCGATCGCCCGCATCGACCCCCTGACCGACGCGGTTTCCTCTGAATGGTGTTCAGGTAGATGTGGACGCGCCACGATTACCGGACACTTGGCGTGGCGGATGCATTGGTGGGCAACCGACCCAAGAACAACGTCGTGGAAGCCTCCGTGGCCCCTGGACCCGACGACAAGGAGGTCAGCACCGTTGGAGGCCTCAAGGAGCGCGGGTACCTCAGCATTGAAACAGGTGTGCGCCGTGAACGGTACGCCCGGTGCCACCTCTTCGGCGTATTCGGCGGCAGCCTCAACCGTCTCCTCCGCCAGGACCTCGAAACCCTGGTTGGGTCCGAGCACGAACGCACCTACCGGCGGATACTGCCAGGCATAGACCGCTTCCACGGTCGCCGAACGGATTCGCGCCTCTTCCAGCGTCCAACGGAGCGCTCTCGTGGATCCGAGCGAGCCGTCGATGCCGACCACGATCCGAGCTCCGGCGGCTCGCAACGGGAACTCGACAATGTCTGCACGAATTACGGCCACCGGGCAATGGGCGTATTCGACGCATTGATTGCTCACCGAGCCGAGAAGCAAGCCATAGAACCCGCCCAAGCCGCGTGCTCCGACCACAAGAATGTCGGCTGACCGGCTTGCAATGGTGAGCGCCCCGGATGCCGGCCTTTCATCAACCTGACCTCGGACGAGTACGGAGGGGTGCCGTGTCGCGACGAGTCCGACGGCGTCATCGATGATCGCCTCCGCCGGTGAGAGACCGGTTGAGCCGGGCTCATACCAAGCGGGAACATCTTTGGGCGCACTGGTATGGGCGTATACGATTCTTAGCAGCGACTTTCGTCGTTTCGCCTCGTCTGCCGCCCATTTCAGGGCCAGTCGGGAGTGCTCCGAGCCATCCGTGCCCACCACAATGGTCTGCTCCTCGTCTGGGCGCCGGTCTTCGTCATCTTCTGGCACGGTTCCTCCCTTGGATGTTCGTAGTCGGCCGGCTAACGGGAAGGGCGACCAAGAGGACGGTCGTCCGCGCAGCCACTGGCGCGGCGGGCGTGAAGCCCACGGCTTCTGGGAAATGGGGATGGGTGTTGCTGGAGCGACGGTTCTCCGAACTCCGACGGCGATGGCTGTTGGAATACGTCACGGGGTCCTCACCAGCATTCGAAATATTTCGGCCGCATCTTCTGTTGCCTTCTCCCCTCCAATTGGATGCCACCCTGGGACCCAAGGGCTAGGGCCAAAGGTCCCCCAATCCGTCCGATGTGGGGCGAACCGAGGGCTCAGCGAGTCAGTGAACTGCGGGTGTCGGGACGCGAAGCGACCTTCGGGACGTTTGGCCCTACCGGCACGTGCCCTACTCGCGCATCCTTTGGTGGGGACGTCTCGAGTAGGGAGCGAAGGATGCCCAGAGCCACCACAGACCGGACCGTCGACAAGGGATCTGGCATTGACGTCATGGTCCTCAGCTGCGCCCAGCAGGTGGAGCGAGCGCTCGACGAGTGGCGACGAGTATCAACCAATTGATGATTCAACTCGATCTGACCCACCAGGCTGTTCGATCCCGGCTTCCGGAAGGGGCCGGTGACTCGGATGCCGACACGAAGTCCGCTGGCCAGCGGCTCGGACAACCGATCCGAGATCATTCTGGCGGCCACCTTACGGCCGAAGCCGCTGTGGTCGGGCAACGTAGTGAACAGAGGCCAGGTGGCCCTGGACCATCACCGAGCCCGGTCTGATGTTGCATCCGGGTAAGTCGATGCAACACAGGTCTCTCTACGTTGATCTGCTGAGCGTTTCGATCAGAGCGCGAAACCAGTCTGATCACGAGCCGTCCCTAGGGGAGGCACTCGCCGAACTGGAACGGTGCCGACGGCAAATTGCGAGCACCGGCCCGCCCGACCAAGAGCGGGGTTGGTCCACACGTGCATTGGCGGACCAGGTGGCCTACGACGTCGCTCTTATCCAATGCGCGCGGTGTGCTGGCATCGACTGCTACCCCGACCGATTCGGATGGCCGAAGGACGAGCGAACGCGACTCGAGCGCTGCTTCGCCACTCGGGGGATTCCTCTGGACTAATCCGGTCGTATGACTGGGACCTACGTACCCGTGGCGTCGGTACGGCGCGCCTGAGCTGATCGCTCGGCGATGCGGGTGGCGAAGGTTGCGGCCTGGGTCCGGCGCTCCATCCCCAGCTTGGCCAGAAGATTGGACACGTAGTTCTTGACCGTCTTCTCGGCCAGGTAGAGGGTGGTGGCGATCTGCCGGTTGGTCTGGCCCTCGGCGACGAGGTCGAGGATCCGACGCTCCCGGGAGGTGAGGGTGGCCAGCAGTGGGTCCTCCTCCGTCGCCTGGTGGAGCTTCTCGAGGACGCGATCGGTCAGGGCGGGATCGAGCAGGGATCGACCTTCGGCCACCCGCCGGATGTCGTCAACCAGACTGCTCGCACCAACTTGCTTCAGCACATACCCGGCGGCACCGGCCATGATGGCCGCAAACAGCGCCTCGTCGTCGGCGTAGGAGGTGAGCATCACACAAGCGATTTCAGGGAAAGTCGACCGGACTTCCCGGCAAACCTCGATTCCGCTGCCGTCGGGGAGCCGCACGTCGAGAATGGCCACATCGGGACGTGTGGGAGGAATCCGATCCAGAGCCTCGCTGGCGGTCGCGGCCTCGCCAACCACTACAAAACCGTCCGCGGCCTCAAACAATGACCGGAGTCCGGTCCTAACAATTTCGTGATCGTCGAGAAGGAAGACTCTTATGGTCATGAAACGACTAGAACCTCCAGGCTGGCTCGCATCGGATCGGAGGGATGACGGGACGGCGTTCGATGACTTCGACACTTTAGCCTTGGAGTGGCCGTATCCGAATGACGGGCTAGAGTTCTGCAAACGCAACTGCTCTGGTCATTGAGGATGTTGTGCCGTATCACTCCATAGAGGACCCCGCCAAGCTGCGCCGAGTGCTCGAGGCAGCTCTGCTTCTCGAGGCCGATCTCGACCTCTCCAGCCTGCTCCGACACATCATCGACGAAGCTCGCTCGATGACCAATGCCCGCTACGGTGCGCTGGGAGTGCTGGACGAGGACGGCACCGCATTGTCGGAATTCATCACCGTCGGTCTTGAGCCTGAGGAGGAGGAGGCGATCGGTGCCCGTCCGGTCGGGCGGGGGGTTCTGGGGCTCCTGATCTCCGAGCCCGAGCCGCTGCGGCTGGCTCGGCTGGGCTCCCACCAGAAAAGCTACGGCTTTCCCGCCAACCACCCTCCGATGACCTCGTTCCTGGGCGTGCCCATCAAGGTGCGGGACGAGGTCTACGGAAACCTCTACCTCACCGACAAAATCGGCTGGTCCGAGTTCACCAACGACGATGAAGCACTTATCGGCGGCCTCGCCGTCGCCGCCGGCATTGCCATCGAGAACGCCCGGCTTCACCAGCGTGTCCAGGAAGTTGCCATCTACGAGGAACGGGACCGCCTGGCTCGGGACCTCCACGACACGGTCATCCAACGTCTGTTTGCTATCGGGCTCTCCCTCCAAAGCATTGTGGCGAGCCCTTCGACGTCCCGGAGTGCGGACCGCATCGCCCAGACGATTACCGACATCGACGACACCATCCGACAGGTCCGTACCAGCATCTTCGAACTCGCATCGGGCCGGATCGACCATGGACTTCGCGAAAATACCCTGTCCCTACTCCAGGACTTGCGACCGGTGGTCGGGTTCGATGTTCGCGCCTCTTTCCAAGGTCCGGTTGATGCCGCCGTGCCCGATAACGTCGCCGAGCACCTCCTGGCTGTCATCCGCGAGGCGGTCACCAACATCGGACGTCACGCCCAGGCCACCGGGGCCACGGTCGACATCACCGTAAAGGACGGCCACTGTCGGCTCCGAGTCGTCGACGACGGAGTGGGGATGACCGCGTCGACGCCCACTGGCGGTGGGCTCGGCCTAGGCAACTTACGCCGCCGCGCCGAGAAATTGCGCGGGCAACTCGTGGTCGAAAGCCCAGTCGAGGGTGGGACGATTCTCACATGGCAGGTGCCGCTGACTCATTGAATCCTCCTGGAGCGGCCTCCCCACGAGGAAGGGCCCTTCATTGCCCGATCCCCACATTGCGGAGGGTCCTAGTTCGACGAAATGGGGAGTTCCGACCGCAGACGCGACGTTCACGCTTCTTTGACCACGGCGTACCAGACTCGGTGAGCCACTCCCTCAATGCCATCGCCCATTCGGGCACAGCGTCGGTAGAGCTCGCGACGTCCGGCAATCTCGCGGAGATCGTCGATCTGGAGTAGGGCCGACATGGCCCGACGGTAGACGTGCTCAAGAGCGCGCTGCTGTTTGACCGCGGCGTCGGCGCAGTCGGTCGCCCGATCCGGATCGGACGACAGGCACGGGAACGCCTGCACCAGATTTCGCAATCCGTGGCCAACCAACTCAGCCATCTCGGCCATCGGGGGATCTGGGTCCATATCCACCAGCTCCGATTCGCGGACCAGGTTCTTGGCTGCGTTCAGCACCCCATCGAGCCGCTCGGAGATCTCGTAGATGTCCTCGGGACTGATCGGCGTTACGAACGCATTCCTCACGGCAGTCAGAACCGCACGGGTGGCCAAATCACCCTTGTGCTCAATCTCGTGAACAGCAGCCCCCTGCGAAGCGTCGCCCTTGGCCCACGCGCACAGGGCGTCGATGCCGCTGATCGTGATTTCGCCCTGGACGGCCAACAATCCCAGCAGGTCAGGGGTCTTTGGCAGAAACCACCGATTCACCCGAGCCACCTCCACACCAAGAAGAACACTGCCCCGAGGGCTCCGCTGACAGGGAGCGTAACCAGCCAAGCAAGCCCGATCTCCCCCACGACCGCCCAGCGTACGTGACGGAACCGTTCTCCCGATCCCACGCCGACAACAGCCGGGGCGACGACGTCGGTGGTGCTGACTGGTGCGCCGGCCAGTGAGGCGATCAGGACGATGGTTCCCGATGCGCTCTGACTGACCAAGCCGTCGAGGGATCGGATGCGATAGATGCGCTTTCCGAGGGTGCGGACAACCCGCCAACCGCCGAAGAGTGTTCCAAACGTCAGGAACAGTGCCGACGCCAGCGCCACCCAGAAAGGAACGGCAAAGTGAGACAGCTTTCCATCGGCAACCAGCGCTGCGGTGATCAGACCCATCGTCTTCTGCGCATCGTTGGAGCCGTGGGCAAAGGCGAGACCTGCGGAGGCCACGACCTCGCCACGCCTCACCGGTTTCTGCACCGACCGAGTGGCTCGCCTGAGGGATCGACGAGCCAGCCGAATGCCGATCATGGCCAACGGGAGGGCGATCGCCGAAGAGAAGAAGAGCCAGAGGAGAGAGCCGAACACGCCCACAGGGCGGAGGCCGTTCAACCCGCCCCACCGCACGGCACTGATACCGCCCTCTGCCAGCGCCGCTCCGGCCAAGGCACCAACGAGGCAGTGACCCGAGCTGCAAGGAAGACCCCACCAGAGGGTGAGCAGGCTCCACACCAGGGCACCAAGCACCGCTGCACCCAGGACCTCCAACATGTCGCCAGCCGGGACGATCGCGATGCCCCCGATGGTGGCAGCTACGGCGGTGCCCACGACAAGAGCGCCGACCACATGGAAGACGGCGGCAGTCACGACCGCAGGTGCGGGACGCATGGCGCCGGTCACGATCGGGGCGGCAATTGCATTGCCCGCATCATGGACGCCATTCACCACCGCAAATGCCGCTGCGAGCAGAATGACCACCACGAACATCGGTTGATCCTCTCATGTGGCCGGCTTGTGGCCGACCTTATTTCATGAGCCGGCCGGACTACCGGCGTACTGGTGGCCGCCGAAACCCGTCGAGGCCCGACACGTGGCGGTCCCCCTGTCACTGAACGGCTGATGGCTGTCGTGGCGTTACTGGGCGACGAGTCCGCCAAAGAACTGCGGCGGATCGCCGTCCGCTCGCAGCTTTCCTCGGCAGAATGGTTCAGTGCTGCTTGGCGGATTCACCCACGAGCCCTGGGGTCCTCGAATATCACGACTTCCCCGTACGGATGTCGCCCGGTGCCCGAGAGTTCGTCGGGTTCGGACCTCATTCGCCCTGTAGGTCCCGCCGCCGGAACGCGAGCCAACCGAAGAGCGCGGCGACGCAACCGAGACCAGTCATGATGCCGTTGGCCTCCCAGTGCGGCGAAACGGCGGGGGCCGAGGCCATCTGGTGGAACACCGACGTGTCGAGTACCCAGCGGCTGACGGCACCGATGCCACCCACGATCACGATGAGTAGCGACCAGCCCAGAAACGTATAGACCACCACCGACACCAAGCGAGGATGTATCCCGAATGCCAGCACCCCGATCCCCAAGATCGCCAGTGCGGGCGGAACCAGGTTCAGGCCCGCCTCCACGAGCGTCGCGAAGCTCACCCCCGCGTGCTGGCTGGCGGCACCGAGCCATGCGAAGACTCCCGCCCCCACACCGCTCACGAGGAGCACGGCGAAGGCCACAACCAGCCTGCCACCGAGCCAACGTGTGCGTGATACGGGTCGGACCAGGAGGTGGTCGAGCCTGCCGTCCGACTCCTCCGAACGCGCTGCGGTGAGCTGCCCGACGCCGACGAAGGCGACCAGGACCGCTAGGACGAGAAAGCAGACGCCGAGCACGGCCTCGGCGCCAGTTCCCGGTGCTCCGAGCTTGGAGAACACCTTGTGGACCGAAGAACCCGAGATCGTCCGCCCGGCCGACTTGGCAATCAGCCCATACAGCAATCCCGACACGGCGATGGCCACCCACCAGCCAACGACTGTTGGTCTGGTCATCCGAATGGCCAGTCCTGTCGGTCCGGTGAGGAGACCAAGATGGGGGGAACTGGTCGCCCGGTCCGGCACGATGCTCGCCCCCACGTCCCGCCGGCCAGCCAGGCGCACGGCAATGACCGCCAGCACCGCAGTGAAGCCGACGATCGGTACCAGGGCCAGGGGTTGGGGTGCGGTGAGCGGTTGGAGCTCCTCCACCCAACCCAGTGGTGACGCCCAGATCAGGCCATGGAGGCCCACTCCCACGTCGGCGATCATCCGCACGGCATAGGCCAGGCCGAGGAACACTGCGGCATAGGAGGCGGCCTGGCGCCGGGTCGCACCGAGCTGGCTGGTCAGGACGCCAACCGCCAGGAACATGACCGCGGTGGCCACCAGGGCCAAGGCGAAGAAAAGGGACGGGCCGGCGCCGATGTCCACCTTCGAGTCCAGGCCGACAAGGATCGTGACCACCGCCGCGAGTGCCCACAGCACGAGGACGCCAGACCCTAGACCGACGAGTGCCTGGACCGTGGCGCCGCGGCGGGTGGTCTGGCCGGCGAGCATGAGCTCCCAACGGCCGCTCTCCTCCTCGCCCCGTAGCAGTCTGGTGCTGGTCAGCAGTCCCCATACCGCGCCGAGGATGATGAGGGTCATCGATATCTTGAACACGGTGAAGCCGGCGACGGTCTGAAGGTCCGGAGCTGGTCCGAACAGGGCGCTCGTCGCCTTGTTGGAGCCGTAGGCGGCAGCCAGTGCGCTCCGTTGCGCCTGGGTCTTGTAGATCGTCGTGTAGCTGATGGCCGACGAGGCGACGGCAATGCCGAAGATGTAACCCCAGATAACCCCGGAACGGCTGGCCTTTCGGGCGGTTTGGCCGAAGACGACGGTGCGAGGCGAACGAGTCACCGATGATCGGCGTTGCCGCCGGACGCCGGGCTCAGTGGGCAACTGGGTCGGACTCGAAGGGCCGGCCATCGCCGCCGTACTGGGCGAGGAAGAGTTCCTCGAGAGACGGCTCGCGGCTCACCAGTCGGGTGACGTCGGCGCCCACCAGGGCCTTCAAGAACGGCTCGATCGATCCTTGAACATGGCAACGGACCAAGGGACCGTCCGACTCCACCGAGGTCACTCCGGAGACGCCGGACAGATCAGGGATCGCACCGGCGAAGGTCGTCTCGACGGTAAGGGCGCTGAGATGTCGCATCTGGGCCAGCGTGCCCATCTCGATGAGCTTGCCCTCCCTGAGAATGCCCACACGGTCGCAGAGTGCTTCCACCTCGCTCATGATGTGGGACGAGAGAAAGACCGTCTGGCCGCGATCTCGTGCTTCGTGGATGCAACGGCGAAATGCCTGCTCCATGAGTGGATCGAGCCCACTGGTTGGTTCGTCAAGCAATAGCAGGTCTGGGCGAACCATCAATGCGCCGATCAGGATGACTTTCTGCCGGTTTCCCTTGGAGTAGGCGCGGACCTTCTTGCTGGGATCGAGATCGAATCGATCGATCAGTTCGTCCCGATAGGCCGTGTCGATCTGACCCTGGATCCGTCCGAGCAGATGGAGGGTCTCGCCCCCGGTCAATGACGGCCAGAGGTTCGCCTCTCCGGCCACGAACGCCAGATGACGGTGGGCTTCGATGATCTGGCGCTGACAGTCGAACCCGAAGATCAAGCCACGCCCCTCCGTGGGCCGGCTGAGCCCCAGCAACAGTCTGATGGTCGTCGTCTTTCCGGCTCCGTTGGGGCCCAGGAAGCCGACCACCTCACCCCGGGCGACTTCGAGGTTCAGGTCATCAAGAGCGGCGACGCCGTCGTAGCACTTGGTTAAGCCCTCCGTGCGTATGGCAACGGTGTCCACGGCCACCACCTTTCATCCGTACTATACGTTTGCCTAGCGGTCTCACTGTGCGTCTTGCCCCTGCTCTGTGCCTCGAGCCGCCCGGGCTCGTCCCCGTTACATTGGTCCGTCCTGGGGCGCAGGTCTCCCCGCGCGGGGTTCGGGAACCAACGAGCACGGGGGCTCCGCCTATGCCAGCGGGGCGCGCTTTCCGCCATGTACCGACACCCGCCGTCCGCTGCGCCATCCCCTGCGCCCACCTCCCCGGAACTGGACCGCCCTTCTGTGGTCCCCAAGGCCCCTGGGGGGGTTGGCCACCTGCGTCCCCCGTCACCAGATCTCTTCAGATCATCCGCGAGTGAGGCGTATCGCTGCTGGGTCAGGAAGGCGATTGCCGATCGATTGGCCCGGCGCTACGGTCGGGCTTGGGGGCCTCCTCCCTGAGAGGATGGGCCGGCCCAGGAGGACAAATGACAGCAGCTCCACGCACGTATCTCGATGCCGATAGCCATGTGCTCGAGCCAACTGATTGGCTCACTCCCTACGCCGATCCGGGCGTCCGCGAGCGTCTGAGGACCCTGCCCCATCCGTTTGCCCCCGACACCGACGCTGCCGCTCGGCTTGTCGCTGCCCGGCGTGGGGATCCGCCAAGGGACGCCCTCGACGACGAGAGGCTGTGGGGAAGAGGCTATGACGCCTACGGGGCCTGGGACCCATCCGAGCGCTCGGCCATCCTGGACAAGTTCAACATCGCCGCTCAGCTGGTGTTCTCCACATTTGCCCCCGGACAGTTTCTCTCCAAGGACATGGATACCGATCTTCTCTACGGAGGCATTCGGGCCCACACCCGGGCCCTCGCCGAGTTCTGCTCCGCGGATCCACGCCTGCTGGCCGTCCCCCTGATCCCCTTTGTCGACGTCGAACGGGCGATCGAAGAACTCGAGTTCGCCCTAGCCCAGGGCCCCGGTGCCATCGTGGTCAACTCCACCTCCCCCTCCAAGACGATGGGACCGGGTCACGGCGCCCTCGATCCGATCTGGGCCCGTCTTCAAGACGCTGACACTCCCTTCGTCAGCCACGTGGGCACGGGGGGCAAGCTCGTTCCCACCGGCTACCGCGAGAACGGTCGGCCCCTCCCTCCGGACTTCCTCGGCGGAGGGGAGAACATCCGCTCCAAAGACTTCATCAACATCGGCTACTGGCCGGAGAACTTCTTGTCCTGTCTCGCCCTCGACGGTGTCTTCGAGCGATTCCCTCGCCTCCGCGGTGCATCGATCGAGCAAGGCGCCGAATGGGTCCCGGGCATGCTCAAGAAGCTCGACGGGGCCATGCAGTTCTCACGGACCGAACCCGATTTGGCGGCCCTCCCTCTGAAAGCCAGCGACTACATCCGCCGCCAGGTCAAGTTCACCCCGTTCGCCAAGGATGACGTGGGTTGGGTGCTCGACAATGTGGGCCCAGACCTCCTGATGTTCTCCACCGACTTCCCCCACCCCGAAGGGACTCGTGATCCCATCGGGCGCTTCCAGACCCACCTCGATCGCTTCAACGATGCCGTGCAGGAAAGGTTCTACGTAGGAAACATGACCGAGCTGATAGGCACCTCGGTCTCGATCAGTTGAGCGCCGCCGGCCTCTGACCCACTGGGACGTCCCCCGGTAGAACCCGGCTGCACTGGAGGAGCGATCGAGTGATACGCGCACAGACGAGCTGCTCGATCTCCCGACCCGAGTCCAAATCAGCGCTCGTGACCGCCAAGGATTCGTGACCACGCCGACGTCGTTGTCCGAAGCGGTGCCTGTCCACCTCCCCCGGTGGTACTCCCGAGGGGCGGAGGATGTGGCGGCCGCCTTCAGCGTGGATCCGGCGATCGGCCTGTACTCCCCACGAGCGGCCGAGCTTCTTCGCGGCAACGGGCCCAACACACTTCCTGAGGAAAAGCCCAAGCCGAGCTGGCGCCGCTTCGTCGATCAGTACCGCAGCTACATGCAGCTGATCCTGGTGGGGGCCGCCATCGTGTCACTGGCCATCAAGGAGTGGAGCACGGCCGTGCTCCTGGTCATCATCACGCTCCTCAACGCCGTGGTGGGCCTGCGTCAAGAAGGCAAGGCGGAGAGCGCCATGAACGCGCTCAAGTCGATGATGAAGATCACCGCCCGCGTGAGGCGCGACGGGGTCGAGTCCGAGATCCCCGCCGAGCAAGTGGTCACCGGGGACGTGGTGCTCCTCGCCGCCGGGGATCAGGTGCCGGCCGACGGCCGGGTCGTCGAGGCCAGCGCGTTGCAGATCGACGAATCAGCGCTGACCGGTGAGAGCACCCCTGCACAGAAGGAGACCACGACGCTGTCCGACCGCGCGATGAGCCCGGGCGACCAGGTGAATATGGCCTTCATGAACACTCCCGTCACCCACGGCAGTGGTGTGATGATCGTCACGGCAACGGCGACGGAGACCGAACTCGGCAAGATCTCCGGAATGCTCTCGACCACCGCCAGCGAGCAGTCACCGCTGACCAAGGAGCTCAACCGCCTGACGCTGTGGATCGTTGCCGCCGCAGGTTTGACAATGGTTGTCATGTTCGCCCTTGGGCGCTCGAGAGGCACCGCCTGGGACGTACTCTTCGTCAGCGCCATCTCCCTGGCCATCGCCGCCATCCCCGAGGCCCTCCCGACCGTGACCGATGTGATCCTCTCGCTTGGCAGCGTCGAGCTGGCCAAGCGCAACGCGCTGGTCAAGGAGCTCCCGGCCGTCGAGACCCTCGGGTTCACCTCTGCCATCAACTCCGACAAGACCGGCACCCTCACGCTGAACCAGATGACCGCCGTCGAGGTCATCGATCCGACCGACCGCTACACCATCAGCGGCTCGGGCTACGGCCTGGAGGGCCGGGTCGAGCATGCGGCCGGCTCGAGCGAAACCATCGAGGACGCCATCTTGCCCTTCCTCATTGCCAACGACGCCAAGCTGGTCGACGGAGAGGTGGTCGGTGACCCAACCGAGGGGGCTCTGTTGATTCTCGGCCACAAGGTCGGGGTGAACATCGACGCCACCCGAGAAGGCCTGCCGAGGCTCGCCACGCTCCCGTTCGACCCCACCTACAAACTCATGGCCACCTTCCACCAGGCCACCGATCCCACCGGGCGCCAGGTGATCCGGTGCTTCGTCAAGGGGGCGGCCCCGGCCGTCATGGAGCGCTCGGCCACGGCACTCTCGGGGGGCTCAGCCGTCCCCTGGGACGCGGACCTGGCCGACCGGGCCCAGAGCAACGTCGAGCGGATGGCCGGCCTCGGGCAGCGCGTCATGGCCGCCGCCATGCGAGACGTCGATCCCCACACCTTCGATCCCGAGGCCGATCTGCTGGCCCACATCCACGACCTTCAGATGACCAGCCTGGTCGCCATGGTCGATCCGCCCCGGGCCGAGTCCAAGGCGGCCGTCGAGGAGGCGCAGGCCGCCCACATCCGGGTCCGCATGATCACCGGCGACGATGTCACGACGGGCGCGGCCATCGCCGAACAGTTGGGCATCCCGGGCGAGGCGATGCTCGGCGCCGACTTCGCCGCCCTCTCCGACGCGGAGCGGCTCTCCCGCATCGACGGCATCGGAGTCGTGGGGCGGGTCGCCCCGGAGCACAAGGTCCTCCTGGTCGAGACCCTCAAGAAGAGGGGCGAGGTGGTGGCCATGACGGGTGACGGTGTGAACGATGCGCCCGCCATCAAGGCCGCCGATATCGGAATCGCCATGGGCTCGGGGACCGAGGTGGCCAAGAACGCCGGGCGGATGATCCTCTCCGACGACAATTTCGCCACCATCGTCTACGCCGTCGAGCAGGGCCGCAAGATCTTCGACAACCTCACCAAGTACATCCGCTTCGTCCTGGTTCTCCTAGTGGTCTTCGTGCTGACGTTCCTGGGAGCGGCGCTCTTCAACATCGCGGCCGGTGAGCCCTTCACCCCACCGCAGGTCCTGTGGATCCACTTCGTGGTCAACGCGGCCTTCGGCTTCTCGCTCGGCTTCGACAACGAGACCCCGGGCCTCATGTCCCGGGTGCCCAAGCCCCGCGGCCAGTCGGTGCTCACCCCGAGCCTGCTGACCACCGTGGGCCTGGCGGGCCTCGCCATCACGATCGGCCTGCTCTCCATGATCGAGATCGGCGCACGGCATTTCCACAGCACGGCCGTCGGGACGTCCATCGCGTTCACCGCCTTCGCTCTCTGCCTGATCGTGGCCGCACTCGAATGCCGCAGCGAGACCGGCTCCGTCATCACCACTGCGACGTTCGAGAGCCGCCACATGAACCGCACCATCGGCATCGAGCTCGTACTCGCCGTCCTGACCACCCAGATGGACGCCCTGCGGCACATCCTCGGGACCACGGAACTCACCTTCCGCGAGTTCACTTGGGCGCTGGCTCCGGCGGTCGGTCTCTTCCTGCTCTGGGAATTGGGCAAGCTCCTGGCCCGGCGATTCGCCGGCGCGTCCACCGCGGGGCCCGCTCTGGCCCAAGGGGGCGGCCAGTGAGTGGGGGATGGTGAGCGAGACCGATCCCCCCGGGCGGCAGCCCAGCGGGCCGGGATCACCCGGGCACCGAGTAGCAATCCCCTTCGAGAGGCGCTGACTTCGGAAGCTCGGCGAACACCCGGCCACGACCTGCGGCCAACCACTCGACCGGCAGCCCGCCGAACCTGGCGTCGAATGGACAGGTGTTGCCAGTACGAGCGAATTCTGAGAAGAGACCATTCCTCAGGGGCGATCGGACCGCTCCCGATGGCACGATCGACACCGCCGGCTCAGTCCGGCCGCGTCAACCGTGCCTTGCCCACCACAAGGTGGAATCCCTCCGAGCCCCGCCCACGGGACACCGGCCAGGCGATGACGTCTCGTCGTCGAGCGGAGTCGACGCTCCTGCGCCCGAGGTCAGTCGTCGACCGTGAGGGACCGCCCGCCATAGACGGCCAGCGCGTACACCACCAGAGCAGCTATGAAGATGTAGACGAATCCCCAGACCGGGTAGTAAGGCATCCACCAAATGGCGCTGATGCCAGCGATCACTCCGGCGACGATGCCGACCCAACGAGCAACCTCCGATCCACTGATCACCAGGAAGCCGGAAATGATCAGTATCGCGGCCACCACGATATCCACCCAACCATAGGTCTTCAAGGAGTGACCGAAGATAGCTGCCTCGAGATTTGACGGTAGGACCCCGTGATACCGGAATGCCCATATGGCATCGAATACCTTCATGATCCCGCCCCAGATCAAGATGATCCCTGCGAACAACACCCAGCCGGTGCCTCGCTCAGCCATTGTCTTCCCCCAGTCTGCCTCGGGTGGACGATCACTTTTCCTTATCGAGTCGATTTTCCGATATTTATACAGCAATGTCAACAGGTACTTCTGCATAATTCCAGGCCGCACCACATCGTTCTTGGACTTCCGCAACTACCGCTGCAGGCATTTTCCGAACCCACTCCCGGCCCATAGCGCGAAAGGACCGGCCTTTGTCAGCTCCCGCGCCAGACAATGAGAAGGCCGGCGATGGCGCCGGGTTTATCGAAGTCGACCTCTGGAACCTGCCGCTTGACGCAATTGGATCCCTCGGTGAAGGATGCAGTTGGAACGAACTCATCCAGCCAAAACGCCGGACCGAAGGGAATGCCCATGGGAATGAGACGACGTACGCGACGACGAGGACTCGTGGCTGGAGCGGTGGCCGGAGGGGCGATAGCTCATCACCGCAACAAGCAATATGCCGATCAGGAGCCTGTGGCCGACAGCCAGAGTCAGTATGCGCCGGCGCCGGCGGACCCGGCAGACGAGATCGAGCACCTCGCGCAGCTCCACTCCTCGGGGGCGCTGACGGACGAAGAGTTCGCGTCAGCCAAGGCCAAGGTCCTGGGGTCCTGAACGTGGGTCGGATTGCCATTCCCAGAACGGATGGAGAGGACAGACATGGGGAACTTCGATGAGTGAGACTCGTAAAGACGTGTTGCTACGGGCCCTGGAGGCCGAGGTTGGGGGCGCATCAGTTGATCTGAGCACCCTGTTCACCGAGGATGTCGTGGGTTGGTCACCATATGCGTCGGTCTCTGGGCTCGCAGAGCTCGCCGTCCTCGCCGCCCTCCGTGAAGTGGCGTTCTCCAACGTCGTCATTCTCTTCCGAGGACTGGACGAGGTGGGCAATAGGGCGTATGCCGAATGGGTGATCGAGGCCGATCACACCGGGCCACTGATCCTCGGCGAGGGTGCGGAGGTGGAGGCAACGGGCCGACATGTCCAGTTGGCGGGCGTTTCCGTGGCCGATTTCCGGGGAGGGAAGATCCGGTCCTATCGGACCTACTTCGACGACCTCTCGCTGATCGAGCAGATGGTCGACGCTCTGACACCGGGCCGCGGTGGACTTCCACGTCGAGGATCATCCAGATCCCCTGGATGTTGACTTCCTGGAAACGCAGATTCGTCGCGAGGCCTCCGCCGCCACGGGACTCGGTGACGAGGTAGAGCTGGCGATCTTCATTCGAGACGCTGGCGCGGTGGTCGCCGGCATAAGCGGATGGACCTGGGGCGACTGTTGCGAACTCCAGAGCCTCTGGGTGGATGAACGCCTCCGAGGTAGTGGCCTTGCGACCCGGCTCATCGCCGCCGCCGAAGCCGAGGCCGTGGCCCGCGGATGCCGTCAGACCGTCCATTTCACCTACGACTTTCAGGCTCGAGCCCTCTATGAACGGAACGGCTACGAACTGGTAGGTCGAGTCGATGATTTTCCGTCAGGAGCCGGCGCCCTCTGGTACCGAAAGCGCCTGCCACCCGGCGACCTTGACACACGACCGTCATAGGCTCGTGAATACCGGAACGCTGGGATCCCGGCGTTCGAACCACCCGTAATTCTGTATCCAGTGTCGGAGCGCCCGGGATCCTGCGAGCTGCGTTGGGCCACCCAGGTTCTGGCCCGAATCGGTTGGACTGGGAAGCTACTCGGCGAGCTCCCCGCACGCCTGGCGCCCTGCGGTGTCCGGCGACGGTCGCTGCCTCTAGGCCCCCGGATCAAGCGACTCGGCGGGCTCGGGCGCATCCTTGGGGTAGATGATCCAGTGGACGACGGCAGCCACCACACCGCCGACCACGGGAGCAACGATGAACAACCAGACCTGGCTGAGCGCGGTTCCGCCCACCACCAGAGCCGGGCCGAGGCTTCTGGCAGGGTTGACCGAGGTGCCGGTAAGCGGGATGCCGATCAGGTGGATGAAGGTGAGCGTGAGGCCGATCACCAGACCAGCGGTCATGGCGTTGGCGATTCGCGACGTGACCCCGAGGATGACGAACACGAAGATGGCGGTCAGGATCACTTCGACCAAGAAGGCTCCACCGACGCTGATGTGGACGTCCGACGCCTTGCCGTACCCGTCTGCTCCGAGGCCGGTGACCGTCCGGTTGTAGAAGGGGGAAGCACTGAATACCCCCAGAGCAGCAGGGCGCCCAGGATGCCCCCGATGAACTGGGCGACCATGTAGAGCAGGCCCTCGACCGGCTCGATGCGGCGAGTGAGCAGCGCCCCGACGGTCACCGCCGGATTGACGTGGCATCCCGAGATCGGTCCCAACACGTAGACCAGGGACAACAGGACGAGCCCGAAGGTGAGTGCGGTGGCCACGATACCGGCAGACAGGTTGTGGGCGGCTGGGAAGCCGGCAAAGTTGAATCCCTTGCCGAACGACAAGGTGGCCACGCCGCAGGCC
Source organism: uncultured Acidimicrobiaceae bacterium (assembly GCA_963833585.1). Classification (GTDB taxonomy): domain Bacteria; phylum Actinomycetota; class Acidimicrobiia; order Acidimicrobiales; family RAAP-2; genus Bog-756. Next base: position 982,062 of record CAWHYF010000006.1, read on the forward strand.
ACAAAGACGAGGATCAGCGTTCCGAGCAGCTCGGCGGCCAGTTTCCGGAGCATCTGAACAACCCCTTTTCCCTAGGGCCCGATCGGCGAGAGCCATGGTAGCCGATTCCACTTCGGAGGCTTGTGTTTGCCGAAAACTCATCGGACCGGCATTGAGGCCGAGTGTCCGGCCGACGGTAACAGACCCCGACTCAGCGGCGGATCGCTCTCCTTGCGCCTGGCGAACCATCGTGATGAACTCGATTTCCGTGAGTGAAGACAGGGACGTTGCCCCTCCTTCGAGCCTGCTGGCCTACGGCATCTCCTACCTATTGGTCGGGCTGTTGGTGGCCGCCCTCACCAAATCGCTATTCAAGAGAGACGCCAAGGTGGCGCTGATGATGGGGGCGATCGCGGTGGTGCTTGCATCACAACTTTGATGCTCCGCTCGCCCAGAAGCTGTTGGCCTGGAATCTGATCCCCGGGAGTCGAAGCCCAGCCCGGTCCGTCAGCCAAAGCGAGCTCGCCACGAGGTAGGTCGGCAGTCTCCCTGGACGAGATTGAATCGCCGGTGCTGGTGATGTGCGGGGCGGCGGCGTTGACCGCGTTGCCGAGGGATGCCGGCACGGCGAAGACCATCGTCACCCGCGTGGAGCGCTTCCGTCCCCCCGGTGTTGTCCTGCCTCCTTGGCATCGGTCGTGGTGATCTCATCGAGTCTCGGCATTCCTTGGGAGGTCTGCGGTGGCTCGGCCCCGGCCAGCAGGACGATTCCCACCAGACCGACGCCGAGGCCGATCAGGGCGGGAACCGGCCGGGCTCCGCCCGCCGAGAGGCTCTCGCCGAACACGGTCGCCCCGAACGCCACGCTGCCGAACAGAGTCACGGCATTGCTCGACGCCATTGCCGGGGCCAGGACGCCGGTCTTGAGTGCCGACTGCTGGAGGACGAAGCCAACCAGGGCCGAGACGATGAGCACATAGATCGTCCAACTGGTGAGAACCGCACCGAGGCCCTGACCGACAACCGTGACGAAGACCTTCGTGACGGACGCCTGCAGGGCGTAGGCCACGCCTGCCGCGGAACCCAGCAACAGGGCCCTGGTCGCCCCCTGGCGACGGCGTCCCGTCCGGCCGAGGACAGTGACCAGCACGATCGCCGTGAGGCCCGCCGACCACCAGGCCGCCGCCGGTGGAGTGGACGTGCCTCCTTGCGGGGAACCGACGGACAGGAACAGGACGATGCCCACCACCATTGCGGCCGCTCCCAGCCACACCCGGCGGCTGACCTCCTGGCCGGTGATGCGCGCACCAAGCGGCAGGGCGATCACCAGGCTCATCGTCGTGAGCGACTGCACGACGATGAGCGAGCCGGTGTCGAGAGCGACAGCCTGGAGTACCCAGCCACAACCCTGCAGTCCACCGCCGGCCAGCCACACCGGGCGCCGAAAGATCTGGACCAGAAAGCGCGGGTCATCGTCGTCCGACGACGTCTCGAGCGTGCCCTTTTGTTGGAGGACGTTGCCGAGGGCAAAGGCGAAGGCCGCCAACAGCGCCAAGACGGTGGACGGCACCGGCTACATCCTCGATCGGTGCCTGGGGGCAGACGGGGGGCTCAGCCTCAAACTCAACACACCTACGCCTGCGGACGAGAGCTGAGACCGGATACCGAACCCGTTCACCCCTCCAGTATTGCTGCTGTTGGGCCACGGGTCGGACATGCCGCGGCACGGCCCCTCGGCGAATCCACCTGAAGGAGCGGTTGTGAAGGAGTCGGCGTCCATGCCGCCGTCGCCCCGCCGGGCGAAAGCAATTCGCCCGGGCGCACTCTGGTTACCCGAGGCCGACCCCGTCGATGTCTGCGGCGGGGGTGATGTCGGGCAGCCGAAGCATCCGGAACGAGTTGGCCAGACCGAGCAGCGATGCAAGAGCGGGAACGAGCAGCGCGATCTGGAGGGAGAGGTTCCGGGCGTGGGTGTTGATGGCCAGGACCTCGTCCTGGACCGCCTTGGGCTGGTCGGCGATCTGCTGCTGCAGCTGCGTGTTGCTCATGACCTCGGCATCGTGCTCCATCTCTGCGGAGATCTGCTGCTGCTGGGCCGGTGGGATCACGACGCTGGCCTGGGTCTGATGGGTGAAGCTCAGGGCCAGGGCCCAGAGCATGACGCCGCCGGCCACCGCGAGCCCGAAGGACAGCCCGAAGGAGCCTGCCGCCGAGTTCACGCCCGCCGCCTCGCTGACCCGATCCTCGCTGATCGGTGCGAGCGTGAAGTTGTTGAGCTGGGAGACGAGCATGCCGAGACCGCATCCGCAGACGATCAGCGGGATCACCAGATACCACCCCGAGTCGACTCTCGGCACCAGGGGGATGATCGCTCCCATGCCGATGGCGCTCAGGGCGAAGCCGGCGAGGACGATCTGGGCAGGCCGCCACTTGCCCGCCTTGCGGCCGGCCAGCATGGCCATGCCGAACATCGAGAGCGACAGCGGCGCCAGCGAGAGCCCGGCCTGCATGGCGTTGTACTCGAGGGTCATCTGCAGGAAGAGCGGCAGGACGATCATGGCGCCGCCCAAGGTGATCTGCTGGAGCATCTGCTGTGAGATGCCGATGCGGAAGTTCAGGTGCTTGAACAGATCCGGGATCCAACAGCGTGGGCTTTCCCTGACGCTTGCGATGCACCAGCCAGTAGGCGAACGCGGCCAGCGTCACTGCGCCGAGTCCCTATGAGCAGACCCACGTACTGGCCGCCCTCCTGCCACACGAGGATGCCGAGGACGAGGCCACCCATGCCGACGATGGAGAGGACGGCGCCCACGAGCGTCGATCTGCCGCGGACCCGGTGTAGGGAACGTCCTTGACCAGGCGGATCTGGGTCAGCACCACGAGGATGATGAGCGCCTCGAGCCCGAACCCCACCCGCCACGACAGGTAGGTCGTGAGGAAGCCGCCCAGCAGCGGACCGACGGCAGCCGCGATGGCCGCCGATGCACCGACCAGTGCATACGCCCGCTTCTGGGCGCTCCCGGTGAAGTTGCCGTGGATGAGGGACTGCATCGCCGGCAGCAACAGGGATGCGCCCAGTCCACCGATGATCGCCCAGAAGATGATGATGGTGTTCAGGTTCTGGGCGAGCGTCATGGCCACCGCACCGACGGCGTAGGCCAGCAGGCCGATCACGTAGGCGCGTCGGCGTCCCATGAGGTCGCCCAGCTTGGAGTTGGTCAGGATGAAGGCCGCGGAGACGAGCGCTTCCAGGGCGATCGCCGACTGGACGCCGCTTGCCGTCGTGTGCAGGTCCTTGATGACGGCGGAGATCGACACGTTCATCAGCGACGTGTCGACCACCAGGACGAACATGGCCATGGCCAACAGGAGGGCCAGGCGCGGGTTTCCCTCGCCCTGGTCTTCCACGACGGGGTCGGAGGCGTTGCTCATCAGGAGCGTCATCCCTTCATCAGGCGGTCCAGGATCGTTCCCGGCCGCGTGGGCTGATCGCATCGAGTGCCAGATCAAGGCTCGGGTAGAAGTGCTCTTGGTCGAGCGTGGTGTGGAGGCCGTAGCGGCGGATCAACTCCTGGAGGCGATCGCGCAACTCGGCGAAGGCGAGATGGACGCCGACGTTCATTGAGCTCCTCGTCCAGGACCTTGAGCACCTCGGCGGCCGTTACGTCGATGTCGGTGATCGCCTCGCACTGCAGGACGATCCAGGCCGGGTTCCGCTCGCGGACCAACCTCCGGACCTGGTCTCGGAACTGTCCACTGTTGGCGAAGAAGAGCGGTGCTTCCCATCGGTACACGACGATCCCCGGCAGTTCGGTCGCTTCCGGGTACCTGGCGGTGCTGTGCCATCCACCGAGGGCGGGCACGTCGCCGAGGACGGCGCCGTGGGGCCACCATCCTCGGCGGAAGAACAGCAAGACGATGAGGACGATCGCCACCACGATCCCTTGGAGCACCCCGAGGAGGATGACGCCAGACATGGCGACCAGGCTCACGACCAGCGACGATGTGCGGACCTCGGCGAAACGTCGAAGGGCGCCCAGATCCATGAGTGACAGGGCCGCCGTGATGACCACGGCGGCCAGGGCCGTCTGGGGCAGGTCGGCCAGGAGCCCGTTGAGGAAGAGGAGCAGGACGGCGACCAAGCCGGCGCCGACCAATCCGGTCATCTGGGTCTTGGACCCCGGACTGGTCGGCCACCGCGGTGCGGGACCCGCTGACGGAGACGGCAAAGCCCTGGAAGAAGCCGGCCGCGATGTTCGAGGTCCCGATGCCGACCATCTCCTGATCGGGGTCGACCTCGTCACCCCGCCGGGCGGCAAAGCTGGTGGCCGTCGCGATGGTGTCGGTCAGCGACACGAGCGTGATGCCCACTGCCCCGACGAGTAGCGGCCCGACGTCGGACCACTTGGTCCACGGCAACGCGGGCACGGGAACACCCTGGGGAAGCGTGCCGACCGTCTTCACGCCGTGGTCCGCCAGGTCGAGGACGGCAGAGACGACCGTCACGCCCACCACGGCCACCAGAACGGCCGGCACCCGTCGGGTGAACCGCGGAAGGATCAGCAGCACGGCCAGGACGCAGAGTCCGGTCAGCAGCGCCGTCCGGTTGGTTTGGTCGAGCCCATTGAAAAAGGCGCGAACCTCAGCCGATGAAGCTGTCGGCATCGGTGGAGAATCCGAACAGCTTGGGCAGCTGCCCCACGATGATGGTGATGGCGAGGCCGTTGAGGTAGCCCACCCGGACCTCGCTGGAGAGGAGGTCGGCGACGAAGCCGAGTTTGGCCACACCCAGGCCGATCTCGATGAGTCCGACCATCACCGCCATCATGCCGGCGAGCGCGATCGCACTGGCCGGGTCATTGGTGACGATCAGGGGCGTGATGGCGGCCAGGATGAGGGGCGAGACTGAGGAGTCCGGCCCGAGCACCAGCACCTTCGACGGTCCGAATACGGCGTAGGCCACGAGACATGCGATGGTCGTATAGAGACCGGTCACCGCCGGAAGCCCTGCCAGCTCCGCATAGGCCATGCCCTGGGGGACGAGGATGGCCGCCAGGACCAACCCGGCGACCAGGTCCGGCCGAAGCCACCCGCGTTGGTAGCTCCGGAGGGTCGCCACACCCGGTGCCCAGCGCCGCAAGAATGGGTTCACGTCCGCCTCCGTCGCCCCGCCACAGGTGCACGACGGGCCGGCCAGGGTGGGCGCACGGGCCGAGCCCCGAATCGCAAGGACGCGGGGACCCCGAGATCCACCTCGGGAGGCAGCTCCAGGCAGCTGGCCACGGGCTTCACCCGCGACCGGGTCCGGTCGTCCGTGGGACTGCCCCCGTCCGGCCGGACGGAATTCGGTGCTCTCGGGCAATCCGCTCGGTGGCGGGACAGAACCTCATTCCGTCATTCCACCACCTCGTCCCGGCTCGTGGGGAGGTTTGCTCTCACCGAAGGTCCGCGGAGATCAGGGGACCGGTAACACTCCGGCCCGCCTGATGGAGCGGTTCGGTTCGCACCTTGACCGAAATTCACCTGACCATGCTTCCGTCTGTCCCTCCAGCCAAACGGCCCGACGTCACATCAACGATGGTCCATCACCACTCAACGCCGCCGGGTTCCTGGATTGACCCTGGGGCTCAGTCGTGCTGAGCTTCGGAACGAAGGGAAGGGCCGAAAACGGGACGGAGATTGCCTGATGGGCGCAGACACAAGGGGGATCACCCGAAGGATCGTGGTGCCGCATCGGCCCAAATCGTGGTGCGCCCGCGAGGCAGCGCCGCGGGCCCCGAGGGGAACGGTGCAACCCGACCGCCCACGGTGCCGAAGATGAAGCAGAAGGAGTACCAGCACGAGCTGCGCCGTCTGCACGCCGAGCTCGTCGCCGTCCAGGAATGGGTCAAGGACACCGGGGCCAAGGTCTGCATCGTGTTCGAGGGCCGCGACACGGCGGGCAAGGGCGGCACGATCAAGGCCATCACGGAGCGGGTCAGCCCGAGAGTGTTCCGCGTCGTCGCCTTGCCGGCACCTACCGAGCGCGAGAAGTCGCAGATGTACATGCAGCGGTACGTGTTGCACTTCCCGGCAGCCGGCGAGGTGGTGATCTTCGACCGCAGCTGGTACAACCGCGCCGGCGTCGAGCGGGTGATGGGATTCTGCACTCCCGAAGAGACCCGGCGCTTCCTGGAGCTGGCGCCGGGGGTCGAGAAGGCGATGGTCGACTCCGGCATCCTGCTCCTCAAGTACTGGCTGGAAGTCAGCCCCGACGAGCAGACCCGACGGCTCCAGAGTCGGATCGACGACCCCCGGAAGATCTGGAAGTTGTCCGACATGGATCTGCTGTCCTATCGGCGCTGGACCGACTACTCGCGGGCGCGGGACGACATGTTCGCGGCCACTGACACCGCTTGGGCGCCATGGTGGGTCGCCCACTCCGACGACAAGAAGCGGGCGAGACTGAACATCATTTCGCACCTGCTGGACCGAATCCCCTATGCGCCGTTGGAGCACCGGGCAGTCGAGCTTCCGGACCGACCGTCAGCCGATGACTCCCGCCAGCCCAACACCCCGCTGCGGTACATCCCGACCCCCTACTAGCGGCCCCCCGACGACTCGCCCGAATCGATCACCGTCATCGACCATGCGACGATGGATCTGCGTCTGCCACCGGATCCCGCCCGCCGGCGATTGCCACCAGGTCCCGTGCGGAGATGTCTCGGGCCCGGCGTCGCTCCGCGGCAGTGAGATTCCCCTCGGCCACCAGCAGGCGCAATCCTCGCGGGTGGATCCGGAACTCGAGCGGGGTGTCGAGCTCGAGTGCTTCGCCGTCGATTCCTGCGTAGGCCCTCCCGGACCTCGACCGTACCTCGAACTCCCCGGCGGTGAATTCGTGCCAGTGACGGCTCCGGCGCCGCTGGCCGAGCGCCGACAGGGTGAAGACCCGCGCAGCCTCGGCCCCGGTGCTGGCGGAGATGGCGACGACGCCGAGTTTCCCGGTGTCGAGCCGCCGGCGCTGCGAGGCATCCAGGGTCGCACCGAGCACGTAGGGGTTGTTCGACACCTGGATCAGGAATGCTCCGTCCACCTCCCCGTGGTTGGGGTCGGTGAACTGGAGATCGAACGGCTCCTGGGTGCGGCCCAGCATCTCGGGAAGCACTGCCCTGGTGGTCTCGGACTTGGCTTCCCGGTAGCCCTCCTGCTGCACGATGGTGGCGTAGATGCCGAGCGACACGTTGTTGACAAACAACCGATCGCCGACCGTGGCGTAGTCGATGCGCCGCTCGATCCCGTCGCGGAAGGCGTCCAGGCTCAGTCGAGGGTCCTCGCGGTCGATCCCGAGATCGAGGGCGAAGTGGTTCCGCGTCCCGGCTGACACGCAGACGAACGGCAGGTCGTGCTCGACGGCGATGGAGGCGACCAACGCTTGTGAGCCGTCCCCTCCGGCCATACCAAGACAATCCGCCCCTCGGGCGACGGCATCGCGTGCCAGCTCTTCCAGGTCGAGGCCTCGATCGAGCATGATGACCTCGACTCCGAACTCAGTTGCCAACTCTGCCAGACCGAACTTCTCCACCTTCCCTCCGCCCGACCAGGGATTGCAGAGGAGCACCGGATGCTGAGGGCGGCTGACGGATACCGGGCGCAGCGAGTCCTGAAACCGGAGACCGCGGACCAGGGCGGCCCGCCCGAAGCCGACAGCCCCCGCCAGGAGCACGGCCAGGACCACCAGTCTCAAGGCCACCTGATCGCCCTGGGGTGTCGCACGAAACACCGCCACTACCATCCCCACCCCGCCGAGCGCCGCCGCGACGACCCCTACCGCCCTCCGTGGCATCCGTTCGGTGATTGCCCACCAGGCCCCGGCCACAGCCAGACCGAGTCCGACCAGGGCCAGGGCGAGGGCGCCGAGATTCCGCACGATGAATCCGACGAGGCTCGCGGCCAGGAGCAGTCCACAGGCCAACGAGCCCAGTGCGTAGGCCCGCTCCCGCCAGCTGATCGGATTGGAAGTCGGAGAGATCGTCATCGGCTTTGTGGGGATTCACACTACCGACGAGCCGGCGGTCCGTGTCGACCGTGGTTTCCCTTCCGGGTGAGTCAGGGTCCTCTGACCCACCGCGGCATCCGTCCGATAGGTTGGCGCCGTGCCGTCGGATTCGCTGTCGACCCGGGCGGTCGCCTCTCGCTCCTGCCTCCTGGCTCTCGGATGGATCGGTCTCACCGCGGCGCTGTTCGGAATCGGTGAGTTCGTCGTGCACCTCCACGCCATCACTGAGTTTGACCGAGACGTCACGAACTGGGTGGTCGACCACCGGACTCCGGTGCTCGACACGACGATGAGGGCAATCACCTGGATCGGGTCGTGGGTGGCGGTCGCCGCCACCGGTGGCGTCGTACTGGCGCTCACATTGGCGAACCGACTAACGATTGCTCACCTCCTCATGCTGGCCGTGGCCTGGGCAGGTGAGTACGCCACGGTGAATATCATCAAGTACGCCGTCGGCCGCCCACGACCACCCAGGGAACTCTGGTTGGTCACGGCGCACGGGGCCTCGTTCCCCTCGGGCCACGCCGCCAACGCCACGCTCGTTTGCGTCACCGTGTCGCTCGTCGCGGTCCTCTTCTCCCTGCGACGGGCGGTTCGCGCCGCCACGGTCACCCTTGCCTGCCTCCTGATTGCGGCCGTCGGGTTCTCGCGCGTGGAGCTGGGGGTCCACTGGACCACCGATGTGATGGCCGGAATCCTGGTGACGGTGGTGTGGTTGTTCCTCATCGGCTGGGTGTTCGGCATCTCCGTGCCAAGCGCCGTTCCGGACCCCACCGAGCGGCCGGGGATCCAGGAGTCCACCGTCTGACTCGCGGCTGGCATGCGATAGTGCACTCGTGCCTGTCGTCGTCCATCTCTCCGACATTCATTTCGGCGCCCACCGTCCAGACCTTGCCGAGTCGGTGCTGGCCGACGTGGCGAGCGTGGGTCCCGACCTGGTTGTCGTCTCGGGTGACCTGACTCAACGGGCACGACGGGGCCAGTTCGAGCAGGCCCGGGCGTTCATCGATCGGCTACCCGCGCCAGTCCTCACCGTCATGGGAAATCACGACCTCCCCCTGATCAACCTGCCTCGACGGTTCCTGTCGGGGACCCGGTACTACCAGCGCTACATCACCAGAGATCTCGCCCCGATCGTCACGCTCCCGAGTCTGGTCGCCGTGGGGCTCGACACCATGCCGGCCTGGCGGTGGAAGGGCGGTCACGTGTCATCTCGACAGGTGGCAACAGTCCGGGAAGCACTCGGGAACGCTCCAAAAGGTGCATGGCGGCTGGTGGTCACCCACCATCCGGTCCTACCGCGCCACCTGGCCGGACTCATCGGGCGTGGCCTGCTGGTCGACGCTTGTGCCGAATCCGACGTGGCCATCCTGCTGTCCGGTCACACCCACACTCCGTCGGCCAATGTCGTAGATCTCGACGGACCTGTCCACCGTCAGGCCCTCGCCCTCGTCGCCGGTACTGCCGTCAGCCGGAGGACCCGAGGGACGGCGAACGCCTACGAGGTCCTCCACTTGGACGGGGCGATGACAGCCGGTGGGCGGATCACGGTGCGGCTCCGAGAGCCGACATCGACAGGCTGGTCGGACAGACGCACCACCCGCTTCCGGTACACCTCGGACGGGGTCATCGCCGTCCTGGAGCCGGGCTGATCGGCACCACCGCACCCTCGACACTCACCTGGACCGCATAACGGTATTCCTTCCGGCCAAACGGCCATTTTCTGCGTGCGGACCCACCGAATTGCACGCCGTCGAGTGCCGCCGTTCAAGCCTCCGGAGGTGCATTGCCGATCTGTTCGATCTGAGCCTCCACTGCCCGATGGACGTTCCCGTGGGTCCGGTCCTCACCGAGCCGATCGAGAAAGCCGTCGCGCCTCAGGACTTCCGCCACCGTCGGTTTGACTCGAGCGAGCCGCAGGACCACCCCGGCCTGATTGGTGAGCTCGAGGACCTCACCCAGTTTTGCCGAGCCCTGCGAGTCGATGAAGTCGATGCCTTCGCAGTCGAGAACTATCCCGGCGATGTCCGGCGTCGACAACGCCACTTCCCGCACGCGGTCCTCCAGTGCATCCGAGGTGGCGAAAAAGAGCCCTCCGTCGAGTCGCAGGACCACGACACCGGGGAACTGCTCATCGGTGGGATGTTCGCCGAGCTCCCGGTACACCTGCGTGCCCCGCTGGTGCCCGAGTAGCGGCATCGGAGGTCGGGTGGCGACCGAGATGAGCCACAGCAGGGACAGCCCAATTCCGATCACGACGCCGGCGAGGACCCCGAAGATGAGCGTGCCGGCAATGGCCACCATGGCAATCCAGAAGTCGAAGCGCTTGACCCGGAACAGCCGTCGCATTTCAGGGAGGTCCATCATGCCCATGACCACCGCTTCGATGATCAGGGCGGCCAGCACTGGCTTGGGAAGCTTGGAGAAGAGCGGCGCCAGGATCAACAATGTGAGCAGGACGATGACGCCGGAGGTCAGGGAGGCCAGGCCGGTACGTGCCCCGGAATGGTCGTTGAGCGAGCTGGCCGACAGGCTGGTGGACACGGGCATGCCCTGGAAGAGACCGGCGCCGATATTGGACATTCCCTGAGCCACCGATTCCTGATTGATGTCGATGCGGTACCTGTGCTTGGCGGCAAACGCCCGAGAGTCGCCCGCGGTCTGCGAGAAGCCGATGAGGACCAGCGCTACCGCCGCCAGGGCGATGGTGCTGGCGTGGGCGCCCACGAGCGACCACTTCGGAAGGGCCAGAGTCGGCAGCCCCCTGGGCACGTCGCCGACCAGAGCCACACCGTGAGTACCGAGATCGAAGAGGCGCGATGCCAGGAGTCCCCCGACCACCAGGACGAGGGCGCCGGGAATCCGCGGCGCTATGGCTCGGAGTCCGAAGATGACTGCCAACGAGACCGCGCCGACGACCAGAGTGGGCACACTGATCTCTCCGAGTGATCCGATCCACGACCGCAGCTCCTGGATCGGATTCGAACCGGAGACACTGGTGCCGGTCAGCTTGGGAAGCTCGCCGATGACCACGTCGATGGCCGCACCGAAGAGGAATCCGGTGACCACGGCTCGTGAGAGGAACTGCGCAATCCACCCCATCTTGAACACCGCGAGAAGCAGGAACAGAGCACCCGAGGCGAGGGTGATGGTTGCCACGAAGGAGGCCACGTCCGCCGTCCCGGTGATGCTGGCGGCCACGACGGCACTCGCAGCTACCGCCGCCAACCCGGAGCTCGGCCCCGTCGAGATCTGACGGCTCGTTCCGAAGACGGCGTAGAGGATGGCACCGGCGGCGGCGGCGTAGAGGCCGTTCTGCAACGGGATCCCCGCAATCCCCGCGTAGCCCAGGTTCTTCGGAACGATCAGGGCGGCCACGGCGATCCCGGCGATGAGGTCCCCCCGGAGCCACTGACGATCGTAGGTGCGGATCCATCCGACAATCGGCACCAAGGGCCATTTGTTCTGGGTGCGATCTTCTCCCGTGCTCTCAGCCATGAGTCCGGACAGTACGCCCAAATCGGAATACCGGGCCCAGGTCGGACACACCCTGGCCGGGCGAACTACTCTGGTTCTGCCGGCAACCAAGGAGGATTCCGTGCCCTTCGACACTCTGTTCGTCTTCTCCGGTGTCTACGCAAGAGTCGAGGATGCGCTGTCTGACTACGACGCCGTCCATGCCCTTCACACCAAGGCCGGACTGATCGACGCCTACGACGCCGCTGTCGTGGAACGCAAGTCTGACGGCAAGACCAAGATCGTGAAGAAGCACGAGACTCCCACCCGGGTAGGAGGCGTGCTCGGAGGTGGGGTGGGCCTCGCCACCGGCCTGGTGATCGCGCTGTTCCCGGCCGCAGCCATCGGTGGCGGACTACTCCTCGCCACCGGGGGAGGGGGAGCGCTGTTGGGCTCACTGGCCGGGCATGCGGCGGGCGGCATGAGCCGGAGCGACCTGAAGGAACTGGGAGAGGAGCTCGACAAGGGTCAGGCCGGGCTGGTGGTCGTGGCCGTCTCGGACATGGAGTCCAAGGTCGAAGCAGCCATGAAGCACGCCGAAAAGGTTCAGGCCAAGCAGATGAAGGCCGACCAGAAAGCGCTCGAAGCCGACGCCAAGGGCGGCGCTGCGTAGTCGTTCACGGTACGCACCGACGGCATGCCGCGGAGCGGCGACGGCCAGAACGGCCAGTATCCCTCCCAACATCTGCCCCGCGTCGTCGAGCCCCAGGTAGTCGAGGCCTTCAGCCCTCCGGCGCTAGTGGCGCCGGACCGGTAATCTCGATATCGGTAGGCGCACCCTTTGGCGGCCTGCGCTCCCCCCGAGCAAGGAGCACGACCATGAGCGAGTTTCCTCCCATCGCCGAGTACGCCTTCCTCTCGGACTGCGAGAACAGCTGCCTGATTGCACCGGACGGATCGGTCGAGTGGCTCTGCCTTCCCCGCCCCGACTCGTCGAGCGTGTTTGGTGCCCTGCTCGACCGCTCGGCTGGATCCTTCCGGTTCGCCCCGGCGAGCATCATGGTGCCTCACCAGCGCCGCTATGTGCCCGGCACGATGGTGCTCGAGACGACCTGGCACACTCCGACTGGATGGCTGGTCGTCCACGATCTCATGGTTGTCCGCAAAGTGAGCGATGGGACGCGGCGCCCCGGCTATCGACGGGCGCCCAAGGACTCGGCGGCATCAGGGGTCCTGCTCCGGACGGCGAAGTGCATCTCCGGGAAGGTCGAGGTCGACGCAGACTGCGTTCCGCTGTTTGAGTATGGCGTCGCCACCGGGCAGTGGTCCTACGACGGTGACGGCTATGAGGCCGCCGGAGTCCACTCGCCAGATGGCGATGTCACGCTCTCCGTGGTGAGCAGCCTCCGTCTGGGGATCGTCGGGGCCCGTTGCTACGGGCGTACCAGCCTCGCCGAGGGCGAGCAGGCCTTCATGGCGTTGTCTTGGGGCGGTTCTGCCCCGACCACCCAAGATCAAGTCGACTCGGACCTTGCCTCCACCGTCGCCTACTGGCGCGATTGGCTGGCCACCGGTACATTCCCGGACCACCCTTGGCGCCCGTACATCGAACGCAGCGCACTGACGCTGAAGGGTCTGAGCTACGCGCCGACCGGGGCCATCATGGCCGCGGCCACTACTTCCTTGCCGGAGACTCCCGGCGGGGCGCGCAATTGGGACTACCGCTACACCTGGATCCGGGACACCGGATTCATGTTGCGATCGCTCTACCGTTTGGGCTTCGACTGGGAGGCTCTCGAGTACTTCGCGTTCGTGCTCGAATCGGTCAGCCAGGGGACCGGCGATCAGCCCTTCGAGCTTCAAATCATGTACGGCATCGGTGGCGAGCGGGATCTCACCGAGCGGACCCTCGACCATCTTTCGGGGTATGACGGGGCGCGTCCGGTCCGTGTTGGGAACGGTGCCTGGGATCAGCACCAGAACGACGTGTGGGGAATGTTGCTGGACGGCGTCGACCAACACTGGCGGCGGGGTGCGGCTCAGATTGTCCACTCCACGTGGGAGGGTCTGGCCGGACTGGTCGAAGATGCCCTCGCCCACAGCGGTGACCAGGATCAGGGCATTTGGGAGATCCGAGGCGAACCCCAGCACTTCACGGCCTCGGCCGTTCTGTGCTGGGTGGCCGCCGATCGAGGAGCAGACCTGGCTCGTCGACGGGGCGACGCCGAACGTGCCGACCGTTGGCGTGATGGCGCCGATGCGCTCAAGAAGGACATCTTGGACAAGGGTGTCGATGGACGTGGCCGGTTCCGACAGGCGTACGGGAACGATGAACTGGATGCGTCTCTGTTACTGATACCGATCATGGGGTTTCTGCCTCCCGACGATGAACGAGTTAAGGCGACCGTCCTGGCCATCGCCGACGAGCTCACCGAGGACGGGCTGGTGCTCCGCTACAAGGTGGACAGCACGGATACTGGCTTCGAAGGCAAGGAGGGCACCTTCACCATCTGTTCGTGGTGGCTGGTGTCCGCCCTGGCCATGGTCGGTGAGGTCGAGCGGGCGCGAGCTTTGTGCAAGAAGTTGCTCTCCTTCGCCGGTCCGCTGAATCTCTACGCCGAAGAGATCGACGCCACGACCGGGGAGCACCTGGGGAACTTCCCTCAGGCGTTCACCCACCTGGCCCTGATCGATGCGGTTTCGCAACTCATCGACGCGGAGCTGGAGGTCTCATAGTCTCCTGCCGTCGTCCGGTCCCGCTCGAGGCCCGAACCCACCAGTTCGAACACCTCCTTGGTGGCGACGACAGAGGGCAGGAGTTCATTGGCCCCCGGATCGAGCCGATTGCACCAAACGGCGACCGTCGTCCGATGGACCCGGTCGAAGGCGACGATGGTCTGCGCCCCGGGAGATGCACCACCGTGTCCCTCGATGGCGAAGTGACGGTCGAGGAGGAGGTCCCTGGCACTGATGGTGCTACCGACTCTGGCCAACTCGGAACGCTGTTGGGGCGCCAGGAGCCTGTCGGACCCGAAGAGGATGCTGGTGAATGTCAGAAGGTCGGAAAGGGAGGAGAACATCCCTGCCGCGGCCGGGTCGATCGTAAGGGCGGAGTCCCGGGGAAATCCGCCGATATCGATTGGCCTGCCAGTTCCGAAGACATCGTAGAGACCATGGAAGGTGACCGCGTTGGCCACCTTGAGATCATCAGGTCCGTAGAGAGTGCGGCTGAGTCCCAGGGGGCGAAGGATGCGAGCGTCAATCAGGGCCCCGAGCCTCCGGTGGGTGATCTGTTGCAAGATTGCGCCGAGCACGATGTAGTTCGCGTTCGAGTAGTGATAGATCGTTCCCGGTTGAGCTACAGGGGCCACCGCCCGAACCAGGTCGAGTACCTGGTGGTAGGTGAAGACTCGGTGCAGATCGGAGAGAACCAGTTGGCTCTGCTGCTGGCTGAAATCATTGCCGAAGTCACCCATTCCGCTTCGGTGACCGAGCAGCATGGCAATGGTGATGCGACCCCCACGTGGCCAACCCGGAAGATACTGATCGACGGTGTCGTTGAGTGAGAGCTTGTGCTCTGCCACCAGCTGCAGGGCAACGGTGGCGACGTACAGTTTGGTGACGCTGCCCGCAAGGAACTGGCTGTTGCTCATCAGCGCAAGACCCGGCGCAGACCGACCGGAGACGGCGAACTGGTTTGATCCTCCCGGCGTGCGCACCCCTACTGCTGCTCCCGGCGACCGACATGCCGTTCGGTAGTCTGCAGCGATCTTCGTGAGCGCCGCCTGAGGCGCCAGCTGGCTCACCCGGGGACCTGCCGATGACGTCGGCGTCGCTTGGGTACACCCAGCTGCAACGACCACCGACAGGGCAAGGCCGATTCCCATGGGCCGGCGTCCATTGACGTCTTGGCACCGACGGCGGGTCACCGATGGGCCCTCAGGTGAGACACCCGACCACCAACGCCACGGCAACCTGGCGAGCCTGCGGTTCATCGAGCTTTGGGGGATCGGGATCGCGATGGCGGTGGCGCGCCCACCAGGTCACCGTTTCCAGGACGAAGCGGGCGGCATACTCAGGAGTCACTGGGGATGGGAGGTGCCCCGCATCGTCCACCATTTCGAAATACCCAACGAGCTGACCGAGAAGTCGGACCCGAACATGAAGGTAGAACAGTGTCGCTAGATCCGGCGCCTCCCGGGCGCTCTTCTCCATGACGTCAGCTCCGACCCGCGTCGATGCGATCAGGTCGAACAGCTGGCCCACGATGCCGTCAAGCTGTGCGCTCAGCTGATCCGATCGGAACGGAACGCCGAGCGCCCGTTCCAGAGCCGGTACCCGTACATGTTCGGTGAGGGTTGCTTCCAGTCGTGAGACGAGCTCCGCTCGGACCGGCCCGGCTATTGGGAGGTCACGGCCGGCACAGATGTCGATGAATGGTCGCTCGGCGCACAGGAGGAGCAGGGCCTCCTTCCCTTCGACGTAGTTGTAGAGCGTCCCCACCGACACACCCGCCATCTGAGCCACCTCGACCATCTGCGCGGCGGCAAAGCCCTTCTGGGCGAAGACCTCGGCCGCGGCATCGACGATGGCAAGCAATCGATCTGGGCGGCGGCTCGGGGGCATCCCATTAATGATATGAACCATTCATTTCATTATCAACAGGGGACCGGCAGCACACACACTTTCAAATTTCCCCGAGATACACGAACGTATGTTCGACTACGCTGGTGCGGATGGGACCTGCGGGATCGGCGACGATCCTCCATGCCGATCTCGACGCCTTCTACGCGTCGGTCGAGCAACTCCTCGATCCGTCGCTGAAGGGCATCCCCATTGCCGTGGGCGGCGGCGTGGTCCTGGCTGCTTCATACGAGGCCAGGGCCCACGGAGTCCGGGGTGGCATGTCCGGCTGGCGGGCCCGACAACTTTGCCCCTCGATCCAGTTCGTCGGTGGCCATTTCCATGAGTACCAACGTCTGGGTGATGCGGTGATCGCGGTGTTCCACGAATTCACTCCGTTGGTCGAGAGGGTCTCCATCGACGAAGGATTCCTTGACGTTGCCGGCGCCGTCCACCTGTTCGGCTCTCCCCGCGGCATGGCGGCCAGGATCCGCGAGCGCGTGCGGAACGAGATCGGGCTGCCGTTGTCCATCGGTGTGGCACGGACCAAGCACCTGGCCAAGGTGGCGTCACAGGTGGCCAAGCCGGATGGTCTGGTCGTGGTCGAGCCCGCGGACGAGCGGGCCTTCCTCGATCCCCTGCCGGTGGGGTTGATCTGGGGGGTCGGGCAGATCACCGAGGACCGCCTCCACCGAGCAGGCATCGACACGATCGGGCAGTTGGCGTCCACGGACAGTCCCATCCTCGAGCGTCTGCTCGGCAGGAGCAGAGGAAACAAGCTGGCATCCCTGTCGGCCAACATCGATCCGCGCCAGGTGGAGGGCGGTCAGCGAGCGAAGTCGGTGGGTGCCCAGTCTGCGCTCGGCCACCGCCCTCCCACGCCATCCCTGATTCGGGAGACCCTCGGCTACCTGGCCGACCGAGTGGCCGGCCGCCTCCGAGGCGCAGACCAGGCCGGGCGGACCGTCACCGTCCGTGTCCGCTTCGCCCACCTCCAGTCGGTGACCCGGTCCGTCACGCTGCCCGCACCCATCTCCGCCACCTTGACCTTGACCGAAGTGGCTACGCAGCTGGCCCATGCTGCCATCGCCGATCATCCCCACGAACACGAGATCACACTGTTGGCAGTGTCTGTTTCCAATTTGCTCGATGAGGACTCACTCCAGCTGGAGCTACCGCTCACCCCCCGTGAAGAACAGGCGGAGCTTCACCCGGGCTCCGCGACCGGGTCGGCTCGCTGGGGTGCGGATCGGTCGGTCGACGCCATCCGAAAGAAGTTCGGTCGGACCGCAGTCGGGTATGCCGCCCTGGTGCTTTCGGACAGCCACCGGGTTCCCGAGGAGTTTCGCGAGTTGGCCGAGCACTCGACGTCGGACTGAACCCCTGGGCCACGTCCCCTCGACGGCATCCCCGATGAGGTGATCCGGCCGGCCGATGACACAATGAGACCCCCGGGCGGCATATGGGGACAAGCACCACCAACGCCTAGCAGCCATCAAGGCCGTACGACCCAGAAAACGTGTTCCACCGAAATCAAAGATCGGACCCGGGGGTCGAACCTGATCTGAGCAGGCGGACGCTACCTGCGCCCTCGGCGGCGTGCCGCACTCTCACTCGTCGCGTGGATCGTCGGTAGCCAGGTCCGCACGCGATCTCCCCCTCCGGAAGAGCCTGGATGACTCTCCGCTCCATGGTCTGGCCCGTGCGCTCGTCGACGGGGACGACCCGACTCTTGTGGTTCTTCTTTCCGCTGGTCGAGAGGCGGTCGTCCTCGACGGTGAACACGAGCGTGTACTCGACGTTCGGATCGGCGGTGGTCGCCTCCCCCAGTGTGAGCTCCGCCTGGTTCATCCAGGTGAGATTGGTGTAGAACCGTCGCTCGCCGGACAGGAAGGTCACCAGTCCGCCGGTGTGCTCTCCGGCTATGTCGTTGCCGCCCCTTGCCCCCACCTCGCTCTTGGCGTCCGCCAGGCCGAAGATCATCGGGGCGATGGTATTGGTGACGGTGGTCTCCCCGGTGGCGTTGCCGACGTTCTTGAGCACCACCATCAGCAAGTGCCTCGTGCCCGGGGGGATCACCCGGACCTCGTCCTTGCCCCACGGTTCGCCGTCCAACTCCCAGCGGATCCACACCTCGGGGCGCCGGCGGAACAACAAGGCGGTGGCAATGACCGACGTGGCCGTAAGCACCGTTCCGACGGCCGCCACCCCAGCGGCGACGACGACGAACCAATCCCAGAAGTCGCGATGGGCTGAGACGTGGAACAGGTAGGGCACGCTCATTGTCGACCGTCGACGGACCGTTCATTCACCAGGCGTATCGACACGAGTCCATCAGAATTCCCTGTTCCCAGCGTAGCGCGCCCGCCCGAAGTGTCTGCTCGGTGGGCCGCCTCGCCAGGGGGTCTTGCTTGACTCGTTGGTCAGGTGGTCGACATTTCGACTGCGGCGGCTGGTCCCCCTGACCCGTCCCCGGTCGTCGCCGTGCGGATGCCGTGACGTTCACCAGGGCTTCGCGACCACCGCGGCTACTGCGGGCTTGCTGCTGTCGGCAGTGCTTTGCCAGGCCCATCAGGAGACCGGCTGGAAGTTCCGGCCAGACGGCGACTAGGGGCTGGACGCGCCACGCAGATAGGCCCGCAGGCGCACCGCCTCTTCCACGTCCAGGGCGTCGAGCAACGACTCAAGGGCGGCAACCGCCGCCTCACCGAGCTCGGCCCGCAGCTCGTCCTCGATCGCCCGAGCCGCCCCACGCTGGTGGGCCAGGTAGTCGATGCCCCGGGGAGTCAGAGTGACCGACTTCTCTCGCTTGCTGGTCGTCGAGGCGTTCACCGCCACGTAGCCATGATCACAGAGACGCATCACGACCTTGCTGGCGCCCTGGCGAGTGATGCCGAGCTCTCGCCCGATGGCCGAGATGGTCGATCCCCCCCGACCGGAGCAGACCCGCAATACGCGGCCGTCGGGGAACTTGCGTTCGCCGAAGCCCGCCTCGGCCATGGCACGGTCCAACCGAAGCTGGTATCCGAGCCAGGCCCGCCGGAGCGCCGCGCCGAGGCCGGGGTAGGCCCATGGGCCGCTCGATGCATCGGCGTCGGGGGCCATCAGGCAGATGTTAGCAAACTGTGAACCCGGTTGACAGTTAGCGGGAGGCGCCCGATACTGCGAGCATGCAGCAAAGGGAGCCGGCGTGAGCCTTCGTGACGCAGCACCGCTTCGGCATGCGGCCGCGTCCGTCATCGGCATGGTGATGGTGGCTGGGTGTGCGCCGGTGGCGGGCGCGGCGACAACCGCCCGCGGTCTTGGAGCGTCGTACGGGGTGGCGGCGATACGCCAGCCGCTGACCACCAGCGCCAGGTCCCCGGTGGCCCATGACACCGAGACCGAGGCACTCGTGGCCCACTCGGGACGCCTCTTCGCGGCCACGGGCCAATGGGAGTATCAGGGCCCTTCGGCATTTGGCCAGGTCCTGGTCAAGCAGTCAGAGAGCAGCCCGTGGGCGGTCTTCGAGCAGACGCGGTCCCTTCGGGTCCAGGCATTGGACTCCTTCACGGTTCCCAGCGATCAGGGTCTCGGGCCGGGGCACTCCCTCCTCATCACCCAAGCGATCATCGGCGGTCGGTCGAGGATCCAGTGGTTGCTCGACGGCGCCAAGTCATTCTCCCTCCCCGATTCCTATGTTCTCCCAGCAGGGGCGGACATCCGTGCGTTCGGGGCCCACGAGTCGGGCGGGGTCTGGTCCGTCTATGCCGGGGTCCGCCCGACCGGGGTCCTTCAGGGAGTCTGGTCGCCGGCTCGTCATGCCTTGGTGTTCAGATCCACACCCGAGTTGACCGTGGCCTCGCCAGGTTCACCGGGTGCGGTGACACAGAAGGTGACGGGTTTTGCCGACTGTGCTGGTGCCCTGTACGCCACCATCAACACGACGCTCTATCGCCGCAACGACGGCACCCTGCCCTCCGGGGTCCCTCGTTGGGTCCCGGTATATCGAGCGCCGCCGGTCGGGCCGCACAACAGCGGACTCCGGGGCATCACGTGCCTCACGCACAGCGGGTCACCGTCGCTCCTCATCTCGACGGAGGGCAACGGCAATGTGTACCGGTTCGACCACCTCCCACGGGGCCAGCTCCATTCCACCCTGCGCCCGAGCTCCGGATCGGTCGCCGGAGGACTGGTGCAGACGCTCGAATTCCGACCCATTCCTGCCATCCGCCAGATGCTGGCGACTCAGGGAAGGGTCGTCCCGGCAACGGGAAAAGGCTCGATCGTCTATGTCATCGCCGCCTACAACAACGGTGACTTCCAGACCATCAAGGTGGGAGGAGTCGGTCGACAGATGTTCGGGTTCGAGTGGGGCTACCTGGGGATCTGCCCGACGATGGAGAACTGTGGACCGATCGCCTCCGGCACCGTCCATTTCAGCGCGAGCGCCTGCTTCGCCCTTCGGACCGATCAGCGGCAATCGCCGACCTATACGTTGCGGTGTCTCGGCGGACCGACGCTGACGCCGTCGTCACGGGTATCGAAGCCCATCCGTTCCGGGCAGGCCTTCGTGTCCATCCGGAGCATTCTGCCCGCCCCCTTCGCAGACGGGCGGATCTACTACGGCGGGTACGACTGCAATTTCTATCCCGCGGACGGAACGGCCTGGGTCGCATCGTCGTCTGCCGGCGCCGTCCACCTCACATGATCGTCGAGAGGAGATCCACCATGACACGAGGTACAACGTCGCGTCGACGGGCGACCGGCCGGGCCATCGCCTTGACCGGCGGCACCGTCCTGGCCTTGGTGCTCAGCGCCTGTAGCAGCTCGCCCTCGCAGCCCACCGCCTCGTCCCAGCGGGTGACCGGAGGGCCGACCGGCCACTACGAGGTGGCGGCGGGGATCCACAAGATCAAGCACGTCATCGTGATCGAGCAGGAAAACCGTTCTTTTGACAGCTATTTCGGGACCTATCCGGGCGCCGACGGCATCCCCATGCAGAACGGCCAACCGACTGTGTGCGTCCCAGTACCCTCGGGAGGCTGCCAGAGGCCCTACCACGATACCGCCGATGTGAACGGCGGCGGCCCGCACAACGTGGGCAGCGCCCGAGTCGACGTCAATGGCGGCAAGATGGACGGGTTCATCACTCAGGCGACCAAGGGCAAGAAGGGGTGCGGCCAGAGCACGGTCGACAATCCAGCCTGCTCGAACTCGGCCACGCCGGACGTCATGGGCTACCACACGGCGGCGGAGATCCCGAACTACTGGACCTACGCCAAGAACTTCGCACTCGACGACCGCATGTTCGAACCGGTCGCGTCGTGGTCATTGCCCGACCATCTCTACCTGGTGTCGGGGTGGTCGGCCAAGTGCTCGGACCCGAACCCGAAGAGCTGCGTCAACCAGACTCGAGGACCATACACGCCGGCTCAGATGCAGCGGTACGTGGACCAGGCCATCAACACCGGAACGGCGGACGTCACCAACGCCTGGACCGACATCACTTGGCTCTTGTACAACAAGCACGTTCCCTGGGCCTACTACGTGCAGACCGGCGACCAGCCGGACTGCGACAACGATGCCGCGGTGGCCTGCCCACCCGTGGCCCAGAGCTACCTCACCCCGGGCATCTGGAACCCGCTCCCCATCTTCGAGGACGTCCAGAAGGACCACCAGATCCGCAACATTCAGCCTCTCAACAATTTTTTCGCCGAGGCCGAGAAGGGGACGCTCCCGGCGGTGATGTGGGTCACCCCCTCGCAAGCGGACAGCGAGCACCCGCCGGCCAGCGTCCACCAGGGCCAGGCTTACGTCACCGCCGTCGTCAACGCCGCCATGAAGAGCCCCGACTGGGACTCGACGGCCATCTTCTTGCAATGGGATGACTGGGGAGGCTTCTACGATGGCGCCGTGCCGCCTCCGGTCGACCAGAACGGCTACGGCCTGCGGGTCCCGGCCATGGTGATCTCGCCCTACGCCAAGACTGGCTACATCGACCACCAGACGCTCTCGAGCGACGCTTACCTCAAGTTCATCGAGGACGACTTCTTGGGTGGGTCCCGCCTGAACCCCAAGACCGACGGACGCTCCGATCCCCGGCCCGACGTCCGCGAGGACGAGAAGATCCTGGGCAACATGGTCAACGATTTCGACTTCGACCAGACTCCACGGGCCCCGGTCCTCCTCCCGACCAATCCCCCCACGGACTCGCCGAGCATCCCGACCTACTTCAACGGGCTGGGCCCGTGCCTCGGATGCACAGGAACACCGCCGAGCACGTGAGGAGTGGAGCCGGGGTTCGGATCCTGCCGCCCGGACCCCTGCCGGAGGCGACCGACGATGCGTTGATGGTGGACCGTCGCCGGACTCGGGCGCCTGGCAACGCCCCTTTCCCAACTCTCACCTGTCATTGATGTTCCGAGCCCGCCAGGAGTTTTGGCATCAGGCGGGGCCCGATCCACCTGGCGAACTGATCCACTTGAGCACGAGTGTCGGGCGCCGAGGCGTCCGGATTTCCGAACTGGTAGAAGGGAAAGTGGATACCGTCGGGGGCACGGACCGTAACCCCATCGATCACCGACCGAAACTCACCTCCTGGACACACCATGGCCCCGAGATTGACGACTGAGGTGGTGGCCGAGAACTGTCGGGCCACCCGGTCAAGCAGCTGGTTGTAGACCCCGAGCCGCCGCGGCGAGTCATTGGGCCAAGGTGAACCGTCCGGTTGCTCACCACTGGAGAAGCACGGCGAGGTCAGAAGCGCCATGTGTGCCCCTTCGGCCGTTCCCACCCGCACGGCCAACTCAATTTGATGCAGGATGTACGTTCGTAGGCTCGGATCGAGAATGCTCGTCCACCGGCCATCGAAGAATCGGTCGGCGACCTCCCAACGGCCGGCCAGAAGGACCACCGTTTTGGGGTGGACGGTCCTGACCAGCGAGCTCAGTCGTGCGGGCCATTGGACATCCCGCGGGCTCCCGCTGTTGCACGGGGCCGGCGGAGCGGTCACGGACCCGTCCTCTCGAACCAATGGACCGATAGCCACCCCACAGCCTTCGAGTCCCTGTTCATCGATGGACGCATTCCAGGTCGGGCCGGTACCGGGAAGATCGACGCCCAAGGTCAGCGCGGTGGAATCACCCACGATCAACAGTTTGGTCGAATCGAGGCTCGATGCAGCCGCGGCAACAACGTTGGGGGCGCCGGTGACGGTCGGAGCAGCTGCCACGCTGGAGACGGAGCTCGAGGGCGAGGTGACGGTCGCCGCCATGACCGCACCGACTGCGACCGCCAGTGCGACTATCCAGACCGTTGGCCGGCGACGGTCCGGGCTCTTGTAGGAGAAGTGGATGGTGCCGCTCCGAATCGGTCGTTCGATCACTACGTAGGAGAACCAGGCCACCGCCACCACGAGCAGGGTCCGCACCGCGAAGAGACTCCAGCTCCGCAAACCGGTGTGGGCGCCGTCCACATACTGGAAGATGGGAAAGTACCAGAGGTACATCCCATAGGAGATCGTGCCGATGAACCGGAGGGGGGGAGCTGCCAGAGTTCGGGCCATACGGCTGGTAGGAACACACGCCACGGAGGCAATGAGCACCGCGGCCATCAGCGCGGTGATCAGAAAACCGCCCTGGAACGTGAGCGGGTCAGAACTTCCGGCATGTGTCCATTGCCAAAAGAGACCCACGAGGGCGCCTAGGCCGCACAGGACCAGCGCGTTCTTCAATCGGGGGGACTCGGCGACTGGGACGAGTCCGTGGCTTCCTCGTCGCGTCTTCACCATGGCGAGCAGGGCGCCCAGAAAGCAGCCAACCAGAATTACCTGAATATGCGTGTCGGTCCCGTAATACAACCTCGTTGGGCTCGCTCCTCTTCGGTAGAGCAGCGCCATCCATCCCCCCGAGGCCAGAGCTCCGAGGGCCGACAGGATGAGGACTAACCACAGACCCCGTCGCTTGAAGACCGCGGCCACGTAGATGGTCAGAAGGAGCAGTAAGGGCCACACGAAATAGAACTGTTCCTCGACGGCAAGAGACCACATATGAGTGAAGAGCGATGGACTTCCGGTGGATTGGAAGTAGTTGGCGTTCGCGGCGATGAAATGCCAATTGCCGTAGTAACCGAACACCGAGAGAACATCGCCCCGGAAGCCTGGGTACTGCCCCGGAGGTGCGATCAGCTGCACGAAGAGCTCCACCACCAAGACCATGACCAAAAGGGCTGGAAGGAGCCGGCGAGCGCGGCCGAGATAGAAGCGGGTCAACTGTCTGGCGCTGCCCTGTTCCCGACCCCGAAGGAGGATAAGGGTAATCAGCATGCCCGAGAGGACAAAGAAGATGTCCTGGCTGAAGAACCCACCGTTCTCAATGCCGGGCAGTCCAGAGTGGAACGCCAGAACGCCGAGAATGGAGACCGCTCGCACTCCGTCGAGTGCGTCAACCCTTCCGGCAGGACGCTCCAAGGCCACCGCTAATGACCGGGCCTTCGGCAAATCGACGCGACCGCCCGCCCACGCAGACTCCCCGAGATCAGCTCTCCCACGGTACGGGCACACTATCCCATCAGCGGCAGGCGGTCCTTGCGGCCACTGACCCCGCCCGACACCTGCGAGGACGTGCCGGCCGACCCCTCGGTTGAGGCCGGGGACTGGGCAGCTTGTCGAGCGCCTTCCGAAAACCCGGTGAAGATTCAGCAGGTCTGTCTCTGCCCCAACAGGGGTTGGCCCAGCTCATACCGGGCTTCTTGTCCGCCGACCAGATGAAATCGCCACTCAGCACAGCTCGGTGTTCGTCCCCACCCGCTGTTCCGTCCCCACCGCCTCGTAGATGTCCGTGCACCGCTCTCGCACCGTCGACGGTGGTCGGCCGGCGCCTGCTATTGGCTCGACACCAGATACCCACCGTCGCACCGATAGCCTTTCGTTCTTCCGCTGACCGGCGGATCATCCGAGCGGACGAACTTTCCGTTGACGATCTTGCCAATCAGGTAACAGGTGGACGGGAGGCCGGCGGCCGGATTGGACGGCGCGAGCAGTCCCGACGCATTGAACGAGGTGATCTTGCGAAGCTGCTGCTGCAACGATCCTCGCGTTGGGTCCTTCCCCGCTGACCTCAGGGCTTGGACAAACAGCTGCGCATTGGCCCAGCCGGCCAAGGTGTAGTAGTCCGCTTTGAATCCCGGCGAGACCTGCTGCACCCACTTCAAGAACGTGGAGACGGCGGGAATTGCGGCCGCGTCCTCACCCAGGAAGAGGGCGTTGGGCATTTCGAGGTTGCTTCCGTTGGCCGCCGCCGGTCCACCGGCCGAAGTGACCAGCTCATTGCTGTACGCGGACGTGCCGATGACCAGCTTGGGATGGAAATTCTGCTGAGTGAGAGCCTTGAGAAGCGCGCCGGCGTAGTTCTGCGGCAATTGGTCGATGAAGATGAGTTGCACTCCCGCATTGTGCATGGCGACGACGTTCTGATTGAAGTCCGTCTGGGTGACCGGCACAGTGGCGAAGTAGGTGATCTTGTACCCGGCACGGAGGAGAGTCGGCTTTTCCTTCCGCCATATGGCCAATGCAGACCCGTAGGTCGAGGCCAACACCGCGGTGTGTTTGATCTGGTTCGGGTACTTCCTGGCGAAGTAATTGACCGGTCCAGTCGGCCAGCCCTTTCCGGTGGGGTTGGCGCTGTAGGAATTGGGAAGCTGAGCCAGGGGCGGGTCCAGGGTGGTGGAGACGTCTGGGAAGGCGGGGTTCTGAGCGATGACCGACTCTCCGAAGCTGTCCTCAAGGGAGAAACTGCCGACGAGGGCAAAGTCGTTCTGGACGGCGCTCTGGGTCAATTGCTTGTTCTTTGCCCCCGTGAACTGATCGTCCTGGGCATCCACCACGAGCTTTCTACCGTTGATGCCACCCTGCGAGTTGATGTAGGCCGCATACGCCTTCGTCCCCACGATCGAGCCCGTGAACAGCCCCAGGGACTCGGTGGACACGTTCCCGACCGTGACGGTCGACGAGGTGAGTCCGGGAGCGGTCTTGAACGCCGATGCCGGGATCGGGGCCCGACCGGTCGGACTCGAAGTCGCGGCCTGGGCACTCGGTGCCACCATGAGCGAACCGACCAAAGCGGCGAGTACTCCGAGAACAACGGCGGGACTGCAGCCCGGCCGACCCACGGCATGTCTAGCTCTCATGGCTTCCCCCTGATTGGACGACGCGCAAACAAGAGTCGGCCCGCTCATAGCCGCCTGCTCCGTTCCGGTAGTGCGCTGTGAGCAGGTTTACACTTTTCTGGGAGGGTGTACAGACCCGACCCATCCACCATCCCGACCACGGCCCCACCCGTGTCCGTTGCGAACTCAACAATGTGGGAGATCCAAAGCAATGGCGCCGGGAGATTGATCTGAGCGCGGCCGGTTGATCAGCATGGTTTGGGGCTCGCCAGGAGACCGGTCTGCGCTGACAACAGGTGGGCGATTTGCTGGCCGTAGAGGCGAGCGCCCTCATCGGTGAGGTGGATCCCGTCAATCAGGCTTCTGACGAGCTGCTTTCGACCACAAGTGGTCTGACAGGAGGACTTCGGACCCATGGGGTCCGGCCAGTATCTGACCGGCTTCGATCACTTTGTCCCCAGGTATCGCTCGGTAGCCGTCGAAGAGTCGTTGGGCATGTCTGAGGATCGGTGCGACGATAGGGGGTGGGCTCACCCAGTACATCGTGGCACCGGCTGCATGGACCTCCGTAGAGAGCTCCGCTGCTCTCTGCTGCCACAGCGAGTAGAACTCCGGGCTGTCGTCGGCTACCAGCGTTCCGTTGGCATTTCGAAGTGGGGGATCGGCATAGTTGCCGACGAAAATTGCGACCACGGCGCTGGGGTGTTCTTTCTGGAGGATCAGGGGCAGGGCTTTCACCCAATCGACTGGACCTGTCAGCAATCCGCTGTCGTCGACCGCATACCTTCCGGTCTGCACCCCTACCTGGGCCAGGCTGTCTGCGACGGAACACGATGCCTGGTTCATGATCGAATCGCCAATGAGCGCCACTCGGCGAAGACTCGAACTGGCCAAGGGAAGACGCGACCCTGCTTGGACCACGGGCGGACACGAGGTTCCCGGGTACGAAGCCGTGGCCTGTCGGAAGCTTCGATCCCACACCAGAACGACCAGGGCAACCGCGAACAACAAAAGCGGGACGCCGATCAGCGCACGATTTCATTTCTTCATGGATCAGGCATACCCACCGTGCGCAACCGGCATTCCCGGCAGAAGTGGAGCGACCAAGTCCACGCCTTGCCGGCCCACGTCGGGGGACGCGTTCCACCGGACTGCTGTGGTCAGGAGGGCTGACTTCCTCAGCTCTCCTCCGCAAGCTGAGGCCAGAAATGGCGGCCGGCCCGAGAACGGATCAGTGGGTCCCGTCTGAGGCGGCGCGCCGTGGTCGGCAGGAATGCTTGCTGGCCCTAGATCATCTCTCCGTCCGCCTTCGAGATTCGCTCTCCCGGAGCCTCGGGGGGTTGGTGGCGGAATGGCCCTCGGTGCTCGACGATCTGCTCGGCGAGCAACTCCGCAGCTCGATCAATGGGCAATTTGGGAGTCTCCGTCGGATCAGCAGTCAGCGGCGGGTTCTCTGCCGGTTGATCGGCCATCATCTTCTCGACGCCAACCTCCTCGGGAGCGGGCAGCCGGCGAGGAGCAGATTCCTGCACCGGGCTCATCTCCCTTCCTGCAAGGGTGGGGCGGACAGGATCTCAGCGATCACAGCGTCAGCGTTGGCCTCGTCGCTCGCCCGGAGATCGACCAGCTCCTCGAACGACTGCTGCCGAGGGTGATCAACGAGATGCTGTCCTGCCTCCACCACCCTGATACGCGGCATACACGGGATCTACCCAACGGGCCTGGAATCGAAACCCCCAGAGGTACGGATGGCACGGCTGACCAGGGGTGTGGCCCCGGGACGGGCCTCCTCGTGTTCGCGTACACGGATTGGCCGAGCAGCCAGACGGCGGGGTCGTCCTCAGCGCGGCGGCATCAGAGGTCCAGGTCCGGCCGGCTGCGGATGGGCCCCCGTTGGCTTGGCCCGGCTCGTTTTGTGGCCCCTTGAGCGGGGTATCCGACCCCTATGGCCGGGCTGTCCGCAACGAGCGGGATGGTCTCCTTCGGATGCTTGATGCCCTTGACGCCACCGCCGATCCGGTGGAACGGGCCGATCTGGCGACCAGCATCGTCGGAGCGGCCGCTCGCTACGAGAACATCAATGAGGCAGCGGTACCCTCCACTCTGGGCGGGGTCGAGGGGATCCAACCAGCTCTTGACCGCGCCGAGGCCGATCGGCAGGCACTGAGGGAGGCGTTGAAGGACATGCACGGGCCAATTCGGAATGTGAAACCGCTCACTGCCCATGTGGATGATCCCGAGGGATTCGAGCGTGCTTTGGCGTCCATGGTGACGGCGATCCGAGCCCACCTGGACCGCGAAGCGAAAGAGCTCCTCCCGTTGGTCGAGGGCATGGACCCTCGATGCCGACCGTCTGTCCGACAAACTTCGATCGGTCGCCCGGCATGCCACAAGTCTTCCCGATCCACCCTCCCACCCGCTGCGTCGAAAGATCGCTGAGTTGGGGGAGGCGATCGAGCGGGCGGTCGGCGACGAGTCGACCCCCTGGAACCCCGGCACGAGGCACGTCGAGCAGAACGGACCGGCCGAAGGCGCCGGATAGACCTCCCACCCGACGCCCTCGGCGCGGTCCGAGGATTCCTGCTGGAATGATGCAGCTGTGATCTGGGGACTCCGGTCCCAAGGTCGGGGGTGGCCGCCTTGGCTAGCCTGGTTCCGGCGGGTTCGAGACGGAGGGCTGAGATCGGGTGCCGACGCGACGCGAGGTGCTGAAGGGCGGTGGGGGCACCCTACTGGCCGGAATTGCGGGAGCGCCGCTTGGGGCCAAGGCGGCAGGGGCCGGGACGCGGCGGAGGCGAGCTGTGGCCTCGGCAGGTTCCGCAGAGCTGGCACCCCGGACCGCCCCAGGGTTCCGCCGTGGTGGAGCTGGTCCGCTCTACTGGAGCACCTACGGCTACGAGTTCTTCAACAACACCCTCATTCCCGAGGAGGTGTGGAAGACCAACGTCGATTGGGTGGCGACCACATTCCGGGATTACGGCTACACCATGGTCTGCACCGACGGTTGGATTGACAACACCCAACGGATTACCCGTCACGGTTACATCGTGAGCCAGGCCGACGACTGGGTGCACGACTGGGCGTGGTGGGCCGACTACCTGAAGGCCCAAGGCCTAGGGCTCGGTGTCTACTACAACCCCCTGTGGGCTACCCGGTCGGCGGTCACGAACCCGTCCGTGACCGTCATCGGCCGACCCGACGTCAAGGTGGCCGACATTGTCAATCCGGGGGACGACTTCGACGGAGGCGGCCTCCTGCAGTGGGTCGACGCCAGCCGCGACGGAGCCGAGGAGTACGTGAAGGGCTACGTGACGCACTTCCGCGAACTCGGTGCCGTGTTCCTCCGGGTCGACTTTCTGGCCTGGTACGAGGTGGGCTATGACCAGAGCGAGGGCACGGTCGGAGTGGCCCACGGCCGAGACTCCTATCTACGGGCACTCGGGTGGATGCGTGAGGCGGCTGGCGACATGCAGCTGAGCCTGGTCATGCCCAACCTGTTCGACCACGGCTCCGGGGAACGGCCATTCGGCGACCTGGTCCGGATCGACAACGACGTAAGCTACGGCGCCTGGTACGACTTGAGTGACGGCCGCCAGACCTGGCAGCCCGAGTGGTCCCAGTGGAACAACCCGTTCCTCGGGTTCACCGGATTCGCCGACATCTCCGGCCGGGGTCAGATGATTCTCGACGGCGACCCGTTGATCATGCAGACCTTCGCCAACGACGGCGAACGGCAGAGCGCGATCAATCTTTTCACCATGGCCGGTGCCTCGATCGCCATCACGGACCACGTCGACACGATCGGGAGCAACGCCCACCTCTACCAGAACCTCGAGGTACTGGCCCTGCGCCGGGCGGGACTGGTCGGCAAGCCGGTCTTCAACAACGGCCACGGATTCGAATACGACCCTTCGAGCCGAGACCCGGAGCGCTGGATCGGCCAGTTGCCAGACGGAAGTTGGGCGGTGGGGTTGTTCAACCGAGACGACGGTCCGGATGCCACCACCAAATCGATCGACTTCGCCACTGTTCTCGGAATCACCGGTCCAGCCATGGTCCGCGACCTCTGGGCTCACGCCGACTTGGGGGTGATGACTGGCTACCAGGTGTCACTGCCGCCGCATGCCTCAGTTCTCTTGTCGGTGGTGCCGCAGGGTCCGGTCCACTATGAGGCCGAGGTCGGGGCATGGGCGGGATCGGCCAGGTTCGAAAACGCGGTCGGCGGCCATGAAGGGATGGGTTACGTCACCAGCCTCGGGACGGAGGGAAGCAGCGTGGCCGTAGCCGTCTCGGTCGACAGTCCCGGTAGTCGCCAGCTCTCGTTCCGTGTCGCCAACTCCACCGGTGGCCCGTCGAAGCTAGCCGTCCGTGCCCTCGACCCGGCGACCGGAACGCAATACGGCATGGCCATGCTCCACGTGCCCAGCACCTCGGCCTGGACATCGTGGCAGACCGTTCCGGTTGCGCTGACCATGGCTGGAGGCACGAATCTTGTGGTGTGCAGCGTCGAGACGTCCGATCAGGGTTCGGTCAACCTCGACTACATCGCCCTGTCCTAGAGATCTTGCTCACACGGGGGCGTTGCCGCCCCGAACTGGATTCTCTCGAACAGGCTGGTTGGCGCGGGGGTTAGGTGGATGTGGGTGCCCGGAAAACAGACTCTCGACGGATGATTCCCCCGCGACCGTGTGTGGAGTCCGAGGGAAACCCAGGGAAGCGGTCGAAAACCGTCAGGGACACGTCCTGGTCAGAACGAGGGTCTTCTCGGGGACCCACCACCCTGGGTCGTCGACAGAACACGTGACCGGACTTCTGGGGACTGTCCGCAGCCACCGACTGGCTGTGGGGCGGTCCGCGGGAGGGGCGAATCAGTCTGCTGACGGGCACGACTCGCCGGCACCGTAGAGTCGGGTCCAAGGGAGCTCGTTCGGCCAGCACCCGGGGTCCACTGCGAGGGGAGGTCTCATGACGGAGCCCGCTTCAAGAGAACCGGCACCACCGCCCACCCCCGTGCATGATCTGTCGGCCACGAGCGACGAGCGACGGAAGTCTGGAAAGTTGGCTCGCAAGCGAGCTCGGCGGGGCAGCCTCGGCCATTGGCTGGAGGTGGAGCGCGGGCATGACCCGCTCACAACGATCTTGGCCCAGAATCAAATCAGAATCCCCGAGCTGGTTCCCATCCGGCACCAGCGAATGGCAGTATCCCCCTGGAACTACTACCGGGGTGCCGCTGCGGTGATGGCCGGCGACCTCGCATCCCAACCCAATAGCGGTCTCCAAGTGCAGCTCTGTGGCGACGCCCACGTCCTGAACTTCGGACTGTGGGCCACACCGGAGCGGAACCTGATGTTTGACTTACGCGATTTCGACGAAACGTTGCCGGGTCCGTTCGAATGGGATGTCAAACGTCTCGCCGCCAGTCTGGTGGTCGTCGCACGGGAGAACGGGGTCAAGCGGGGTAGGGCCGAGGCCGCCGTCACCGCGGCAATCGAGGCGTATCGGCAGCGAATGCGCAGGTACACAACGATGCCCGAGCTCGACATCTGGTACGACGGCATGCACGTTGACAGCTTGATCAGCTACTACGAGCCCGCCGACCGCGGGCAGGTCTCGGTCTACATCGAGAAGAAGCAACAGCGCCGTACCAGCCGCGGCGCATTTGCCAAGCTCACGACCATGGCTCACGGAAGGCCCAGGATTACCGAGGAGCCACCGGTTCGGGTGGCCATCAACGACGAGGAACAGGCCGATCTGGTTGACCACCTGCTCGCTGAGTATCGAATGACGCTCCAAGAGGACCGAAGGACCTTGTTCGATCGATTCACCGAGGCCGACGTGGTCCGCCAGATCGTTGGGGTTGGAAGCGTGGGGATGCAGGTCTATCTGGTCCTCATGGAGGGACGCACCGGCGCTGATCCGTTGTTCTTGCAGGTCAAACAAGCGGGACCTTCGGTGTACGAGGCTCACACCCGGCCCAGCCGCCACGACAATCACGGCGCCCGGGTGATCAATGGGAAGCGGCTGGTCCAGAGCGCCACCGACATCTTCGTTGGTTGGGGCTCGTTGCACGGGAAGGACTACTACGTCCGGCAGTTTCGCGACATGAAGATCATCCCGACGACGGAACTGATCGCTCCCCGCCTCGTCGAATTCGCCACCGCGTGTGGAGAGACCCTGGCCCGGGCCCATGCGCGCACCGGCGACCCAGTTGCCATCGATGGCTACATCGGGAAGGGAGTGCAGTTCGCCGCCTCGATCAGCCGGTTCGCGCACTCGTACGCCGACCAGAACGCGCGGGACCACGCGCAACTGGTGAGAGCGATCGCCGACGGATCAGTCGAGGGACTCCCAGGTTGAAACTCACGCTTCAATGATGTCGATCACTGCGACGTGCAATCCCCAAGACGCCAGTACTCTTTCCGTGCCTGCTGAAACTAGATGCCGTCGGTAGGATGGTATGTGAGGTTGTCGCGCCGGACTTCCCCTGCTCCAGGACCGGACGCCGCCGGCCGATGGAGGAGCTGAAATGTCCCAGTTGCTGAGGGTGCAGTGCTTCAACGTGTCACTGGATGGGTTCGGCGCCGGTCACGGCCAGAGCCTGGACCACCCTTTCGGGCACGCCGACCCCGCAGACCTGTTCTCATGGGCCGGCGCCACCGCGAGCTGGGTGAACCGCACTGATCCCGGCGGCAGCCAAGGACTCGACGACTACTTCACCCGTGACATGACCCGCAACATTGGTGCCGAGATCATGGGACGCAACAAGTTCGGTCCCCAGCGCGGACCGTGGGAGAATTGCGAGTGGAAAGGCTGGTGGGGCGACGTCCCACCGTTCCACACTCCGGTGTTCGTGCTCACCCATCACGACCGCCCGTCGTTCAGTTTGTCCGACACCTCCTTTCACTTCCTCAACGTCCCCCCCGCCGAAGCCCTGCGGCAAGCGAAGCAGGCCGCAGGGGGCAAGAACGTGCGGCTGGGTGGCGGAGTCGCAACCGTCCGCGAATTTCTCGATGCTGACCTCGTTGACACGCTGCACATCGCCGTGGCACCGACCGAGCTCGGCCGCGGCGAACGACTCTGGGCGGACCCCAGCGAGCTGCTCGACCGCTTTCACCTCGACTCCGTTCCCAGCCCCAGTGGAGTGACCCACCTGCTGTTCTGGCGCCGGTGAGCGGCGAGCAGCAGAGGCACAAATCCAGGTCCGGCCGATGGCGCCCCTAGTGGCCGGGCGTTGGCTCGTCCAGCCGTCGTCGGTACTCAGGACTCTTGCGGGCATTCCAGAACATGCGCAGGCTCTCAGGGTCCGCGGTCGCCGCAGTGGTGAACACTCCTTCGGCCACCCGCTCCTGCCGCATTTCCCGGACCGTCATGACGACGACGACCCATCTGCGCCTTCCCCGGGTGCGTCGCCTAGCCGCCTAAGCGGTACCTCGCCCGATGTGCCCGAATGTAGCCCGGCTGCCGGCGTGTCAACCACGCAGTGGGGATCCAGAAGGCGATGTGTCCACTCGTTCCCAGGTCGCCCGGAACGGTCCACGCATCGAGTGGTTACTGGCTTGGAACGGCCAGGGGCCGCCGCCTCGCCGCCGCCTCATCCCACAAAATCTCCACGTCGGCCACGTCGAGCGGCCTGGAGAACAGGAAGCCCTGCCCGACATTGACCCCCTCGGTTCGAAGTCGGTCCCGCTGGGAGGCGCTCTCGACTCCTTCGGCGACGGTCGTGAACCCGAGTACCTTCCCCAACTGGACCAGCGTATGGACGATCGCCGCCGACTCCTTGGTCTCTGCCATCCCCGATACGAATGACTTGTCGATCTTCAGAACGTCGATGGGGAACTGCCGTAGATACGACAGCGACGAGTACCCGGTGCCGAAGTCGTCGATGGCGAGACGCACTCCCAGGGTCTTGAGCAGATTGAGCCGGGCGAGGGTGGCCTGTACGTCATTCATCAACGTGCTCTCGGTCAGTTCCAAGATCAGCATGCCGGGATCGAATCCCGTCGTCGAAAGCGCTTCATGGACATCGTCAAGTATCCGGTCTTGCTCGAGTTGGATCGCCGACACATTGACGGACATGGCCATCCCATGGCCGTTCTCATGCCATTGCGCGCCCTGCCTACAGGCCTCATGGAGCACCCACTTTCCCACGGGTACGATCAGGCCGCTCGATTCGAGTGCCTGAATGAACCCACTGGGCTGGATGACACCTCGTTCTGGATGGCGCCAGCGCAATAGGGCTTCCACGCCATTGAAGTGCCCGGTGGTGAGGTCAATGGTGGGTTGGTACTGCAGAAAGAACTGATGGTCCTGAAGAGCATGTTGGAGGTCCACCTCCATGGCCCGTTGGCCATTGATCTCTTCGTGCATGGTGGGCACAAACGTCGCCGAGCGGTCCTTGCCAGCTGCCTTCGCCCGATAGAGGGCGATATCGGCGTCCCGCAGTAGCTCCCCGGCCTCCAACCGATCCCCTTCGGCGATCCCGATACTTGCCGTCACCCGCAGCGGTACATCACTGGCAGAGACCTGAAAGGGCGTGGCCAGGACGTCTCGAATTCGTTCGGCCACCATGTCAGAACCGGCGCCGAGCGAGGCGTCTTCCACCAGGACGACGAACTCGTCGCCCCCGAGCCGACCCACCGTGTCCCCCTCTCGGAGCGCGGTGGCCAATCTGGCCGCCACTCCCGCCAAGAGTTGATCCCCCGCCTCGTGACCCAGCGTGTCGTTGATGTCCTTGAAGTTGTCGAGGTCGATGAACAGAGCTGCAGTCGGGGTGTGCTGCCGTCTGGCCCGGGCGTGCATCTGCTCGATTCGGTTGAGGATCAAGCTCCGATTGGGAAGTCCCGTGAGGGAGTCGTGGAGGGCGGTATGGGCCAACCTCTCTTCGGCGTCCTTTCGACGGGTGATGTCGCGCATGTTGGCCACGATCCCATTGACATCGGGGTCATTGGTCAGATTGGTCATCGCCGCCTCGAACCACAGATAGTCGCCCGCCGAGGAGAGAAGTCGGATTTCCTGATGGACGGTGGCATCGGGAGAACTGGTCGCCGCCAAGGCCGCTCGGAGCCCGGCAATGTCGTCGGGATGGATCAGCGCCGGTCCGTGGATTCTCTGGGCTTCCCCGATCGGATAGCCGAGCACGGCCTCGAAGGCGGGGCTGGCATATTGAATCGACCCATCTGCTGACACGACCATGATGATGTCGCTAGATCGAGTGACCAGGGCCGAGAAACGTCGCTCGGATCGACGGAGTTCGTCGGCCAGCTTCTCTTGGTCGGCGGCGGCTCTCCCCAGCAGCTCGATGACCAGGAGTGCCCCCAAGAGTCCCAACCCGGCGACACCCTGGACGGTGGGTTCCTTGATGAGAGTGGGGGCGAAATGCACGACGATGGCGATCTGACCTAGTGCCATGACGGCCGTCGTCCAGAGTAGGCACGGCCAGATCACCGTCGAGTCGAACGTCTGCAGAGCGGTGGCAGCCCCGAAGATGAACCCGATCGACAGGATCGGGCCCCAGCCGGTGCAGTAGGCAACCACGCCGATCACCGCCATACTGGCCCCGATGTTGGCGTTCCTCTGCCAGGGTCGATGGGATCCTGCCCAGAGAGCAGAGTGGGCCAGACGGACCAGCCCGGCTCCGATGATGATCGCCACATACACCCAGTACGGATCGGGTGCGATGAGGTGCAGCCACCGCATCAGGCAGAACGCCCCCGCGACCAGGGGGAGAACGAGCAGGGTGGGATCAGTCAGTTCGCTCTGAAGTCGTGTCAGGACGGTGCCGGTAGCCGCCAGTTCTGTGTCTGGCAACGAGTCCATCTTGTCTATATCGACCTGCGAGGGCGCATCTGAAGGTCCGATCGACCATCCATCCCGGGGGTCGGAAGTGCTTCAGCACTCCTGCAGCACGATTCGACGACGAGGTGTTCTGAACGGGTGCCTCGGGGCGGTCGGCCCTTGTCCGAGCTCATCCGACCTACCCACAAATCCTCAAGAAGGCTGTTCGGGCGCCACGCCCTGCGCCGAGGCCGTCAGGAAGGGGGCCGCCGGGACAATGGCGTTGCGCTCCGGCCGTCTGTTGGCGTCGTCCGGGTTGTCCGAATCCGAAGCTCAGCGCGGTGAACCGATGAAGGTGGCCAATCGGTCGCGGACGACCCGAGCCTCCCGCTTGGCCTCATACATGGCCTCATCGGCCTGCCGCACCAGCTTCATGGGGTCGGTCCCCGAATCGCACTGCGTCAAGGCGATGCCGACGCTCGCCGTCAGGGGGACGGATGTGTCGCCAACCCGAATTGCATGTTGGGACAGACTGCGGTGGATTCGATCGGCCGCGGCGTCGCCCTCGCAGCTGTGGTCATGGCACAACACGACGAGGAATTCATCGCCACCGAGACGGCCGACCACGTCGCACTTACCGGTGGCCTCCATCAGCGCCCAACCCGTGTTCAAGATGGCTGCATCACCAACTTCGTGTCCATAGGTGTCGTTGAGAGGCTTTAGTTCGTCCAGATCGATGAACAACACCGCCACAGTTTCGCCGGCTTGCCTTCGCCGGCTCACGTCGTGGGTCAGATGGTCGAGCACGGCGGCCCGATTCAGCAGCCCCGTCAACTGGTCATGAGTGGCCGCTTGGTGCAACAGCTGACGATTCAGCTCGCGCTCGCGGATTCGCTGCGAGAGCGTGTCGACCGAAGCTTGCAGGGCGCGACCCGTCCGCCCCGGCAGTGGACTGAGTTGCTCGAGGTGGGTGAGGTCCTCATCGGCGAGGGCTACGGCCGTTGACTCCACGGCCTTCAAGGTGGAGCTCATATCGTTGAAGGCGGCCGTGGTCGTGACCACCTCCCTCGGGCCGGTCTCGGGCAGTGGCGGCACCTCGAAGTCACCGCTTTGGACCTGGGAAGCCGTGCCGGCCAGGCGTTTCAGCGGACGGGAGAGCACGCGACCGGCGATGAAGACTCCACTGACACTGATGGCAATCAGCACCGTCAGGAAGATCAACTCGCCCACGAGTCGGTGCGTTGCGCTCGACGCCAGAGCCAGTGCCGTGTTGTGAAGGTCCCGTGATGCCGCGGTCACCAACGCATTGAGGTTGGCCAGGTAGTGCAGGCCCGGAGCCATGGAGCTGCCGGCGAAGGCCAAGTTGCCAGCGAAAGGCGGCGACGAGCCGGTGAGGGCGACCTCCAGCCCTTGCCTCACCGTCCCGGCGAACTGAACGTCCGCCGGGTCGTGCTGAATGTGGCTCCACGCCCCTTGCGCCATGGGACTCAGGTGACCGGCGAACTCCGAGGTGGCGGTGCCGAAGCCCCCTGCGGACTGGATCAGTTCTTGCTTGGCGTCAGCCGGGCCGGTGCCCTGGAGCACGTAAATGGCCCCTTCGACCTCATGGCCCCCGGTGAGGAAGGCTTGGTAGGTCTGGCGGAGCGCGGCGGCGTGCACTTCGAAGGATCCCGGCGCCTGCCAGGTAGAGATGTCGGCTTGCAATTGGTTGTACTGGCGATACCAGATGTTGTCGATGTCGGTCGACATCTTGGCCATGAAGTCGTGAGCTGTGGTGAAGGACACGGTATTGGCCATGACCTTCGGGATCAGGGCCTGCAGCTGCACCACGTCTGCCCGCAGCGTCGGGGTCGAAGCGAAGGTCGGATAGCCGGAGATCCGGGAGGTACCCTGCGCCAGCTGAACGCGGAAGGGGACCGTCGGCTTGAGGAGGGTGTCGAGGACGGACTCGCTGATGCCCAGCTGGGCGGAGTACGACACCGCCAGGAGCGGCACCGACAGGGGGTTCATCTGCGCTCGCGCCTCCGCCACGGTCTGCAGCTGCTGGGCGTCGGCGGCCACCACTTGCGCATGTTGGCGGAATGACCAGCCCGAAGCCACTCCGGACGTGGTGAAGATGCCGGTGGCGAGAACGGGGAGCACAACGACCAGGGCCAGGATCACACGCACCCCTGGATGCCAGCCGCGGAACCTTGTTCGCGGGGGCCTCTGCCCAGCGGATCTCGAGGGCGCATGGAGATCCGCTCCTGCGACGCCGTTTGGAGGTAGGCCGGTGATTCCCATGACTCTTACGAATTCGACCCGAATCCCAGAAACCTTGATCCCGGGTACAAAAGTCCACGTCACGCAGATGGCCGGCGGTGCCCGCCAAGGGATACCGGAGCCGAGAGATCAGCTACAACGTGAAGCTGGACCAGCTGCTGCCTCCGTCATGGGTAGATGCGGCCACGACGGTTCCCGATGGGCTCTCCCCGGTAGCCACGCAATCGTCGGCCGTTGGGCAAGAGACGCCGTTCAGACCACCCACGCCCACAGGCACCGAACGGGGAGTCCAGGCGGCACCGCCGTTGGAGGTCGTCAGTATCATCCCCACGCCGGGACCGCCCCTCGGTCCGATCCCACCACCCACCACCACGCAGCTCGCCGTGGTGTGGCACGCAACGCTCGAGAGATTGGTGGTGCCGGGGGGAAGTGGCTGGGAGGCCCAGGACTTGCCACCATTCGACGTGGCAAAGATGAGGCCCGAAGGGGTCCCGTCGCCCGGTGTCTGGCTTCCGACGACGAAGCAACGGGTCGTCGATGGACAAGCTATGCCGTTCGAATCGTCATGGCCGATCGGGAGCGACGTCTTGCCCCATGACCTTCCACCGTTGGCCGTGATCACCAACATCTCACCGCTTCCGGACTGGCCTCCACCGACGGCGATGCACTGGCGGCGTGACGCGCACTCCACCAGGCCCAGGCTCTTCTCGCCGTCAGGCAGGGCCACGGGCGTCCAGGTCGCACCGAGGTTCTTGGTGGTCAGGGCGATTCCACCACTGCCATCCGGGGTCGCCCCGACGGCCAGGCAGTAGGTGCTGGTCGGGCACGAGACATCGTTGATTCCTCCCAGCCCGGAACGTAGGGGTGACCTCGACCAGCCGTGCCCGCCATCCGAGGTCGTCACCGTGCGGCCGAGCACATTGTTTCCGACCAGCCGTCCGCCCACCGCCACGCACCGTCTCGTTGAAACACACGACAGCCCGCTCAGCCGGTCGATCCGTATCGGGAGCGAGTAGCCGGCCCAGTGCGCTCCACCGTCCCTCGTCGTCGCAGCGATGGCGGAGGTTACGTGGCCGTTCACCGAGCTGCCCGCCGCCGTACAGTGTTGGACCGAGGTACAGACGATGGGCCCGAGTCCTGAGATCGATGGCCCCATCACCGATCCCGTCGTCTCACCTGGTGAGGGCGGCTGGATGATGCTGTTCGGCGACGACGCCGCCTCGGTGGCCGTGCTGCATCCGGCCACAACCGTCAGCGTGATCACCGCCAGCACGGCCAGGTTCGATCTTGATCGTCCGAACCCAGCGTGCCCTGTCAAGTCCCCACGAGGTGACATGTTCAGCTGGCCAACTCCTTCCGACCGTCCGGGACCGGGTGGTTCCAAGTCTCTCATCGATTGCCAGTCCCCCAACCGGACCTGGGAGTGGCCCTCCTGACCCCGTCGCCTCGGGCCCGAGGGGTGACTGACGAGCCACTGAGGCGGACAAGGATCAGGGCGGCCCGAGACCTCTCCCAAGCTGAGGGCGATGGTCGTACGGTGGAGAACGTGGAGGTCCGGTTCTTCGGCGAGTTCGAGGTGGTGCAGGCCGACGTGAGGATGCCGGTCCGCGGGACCAAGCAGCGAGCTCTGCTGGCTCTGCTGGCTCTGCACCGCGGGAAGCCGGTAGCTGCCGACCGGCTCATCGACGCCCTGTGGACCGGGCACTCGGCCAACCCGGCCAACGCCCTCCAGGCACAGATCGGTCAGCTGCGGCGGACCCTCGGGCCGGCGGCGATCCTGACCAGTGAGGGGGGCTATGCCCTCGCCGTCGATCCGGACGACATGGACGCAGTCCGCTTCGAACAACTTGTGGCCAAGGGCCGGCGACTCCTCGAGGAGGGCGACGCGGTGATGGCCTCGACCACGCTCACCGATGCACTCCAGCTGCGACGGGGGGAGCCGCTAGGTGAGTTCGCCTACGCCGGGTTCGCCGATGCCGAGCGGGCCCATCTGGAGGAGTTGACCCTGGTGGCCCTGGAGGCCGCCGCCGGTGCGGACCTGGCTCTCGGCCGGCATGGAGAGGTCATCGGACAGCTGGAGGCACTCTGTCGAGAGCATCCGCTTCGCGAGCGCCTGCGAGAGCTGCTCATCCTCGCCCTCTACCGGGACGGACGGCAGGCCGAGGCATTGCGGGCCTACACCGATATCCGTGATCGTCTGGTCGACGAGTTGGGGATCGACCCCGGCGTGGCCTTGCGTGAGCTCGAGTCCCGCGTACTGGCCCAGGACCCGGCGCTGGCCCTGGCCGGTCCGGCCCGGGTTGAGACGGCGGCAGCGGCGGCCCCGGTCGGAAACCTGCGGGAGCGCCTGAGCAGCTTCATCGGCCGCCAGGGCGAGGTCGAACACCTCAGCGAGACGGTTCGCTCCTGTCGACTGGTGACACTGGTCGGTCCGGGTGGGGTCGGGAAGACCCGACTCGCGCTGGAGGTGGCCGCCAACTTGTGTGAGGAGTACCGAAACGGTGCATGGCTGATCGAGCTGGCCGGCGTCACCGAGGCCGAAGGGGTTGCGCCAGCCGTGGCCGGCGCGCTCGGGGCCGCCGCCTCCTCGCTCGGAGGCCCCCGCTTGCCGGGATCAACGGTAGAGCTCATCCTTCACCATCTGGCCGGGCGATCCCTCGTCGTCGTCCTCGACAACTGTGAACACGTGGTTGGCCGAGCGGCCGACCTGGCTGAGACCCTGGTCGGGGCGGTGCCTGGTCTCCGACTGATCGCAACCAGCCGTGAACCGCTCGGCGTCTCGGGCGAGGTCCTGGTGCCGGTGGTGGGCCTGGCCGGGCCGGCCGCCTTCGAGCTCTTCGTCGATCGGGCCCGGGCGGTCCAGCCTGGCTTCGGCACCGATGGGCACGCCGGCGAGGTGGTTTCAGATGTCTGCCGCCGGTTGGACGGCCTTCCCTTGGCCATCGAGCTCGCTGCCGCCCGACTCCGTGCTCTTCCGCTCGCCACGCTGGCCGACCGACTCGACGACCGCTTCCGTCTGCTCACCAGGGGAACCCGGACCACCCTGCCCCGCCAGCAAACCCTGCGGGCGGTGGTGGACTGGAGCTACGACCTCCTCTTCGACGACGAACGTCGGCTCTTCGCCCGTCTCTCGGTGTTCGCCGGTGGCTGTGAGCTGGCCGCCGCCGAGGCGGTCTGCGCCGACGACCTGGTGCCCGAGGAGGAGATCCTCGATATCCTCAGCCGATTGGTCGACAAGTCCCTGGTGACGGTCGATATCGGTCCGACCACGGCGCGCTACTCACAGCTGCAGACCCTCTGGCAGTACGCCCGCGAGCGTCTCGCCGACTCGGGCGAGACGGACGAGATCCGGGAACGGCATGCCCGGTGGTACCTCGATCTGGGGAAGCAGGGACGACCCGGTCTCCGCGGCCACTCGGGAATCGAATGGCGGGCCCGGCTGGAAGCCGAATTGGACAACTTTCGGGCCGCCCTCGACTGGTTCATCGGGCGAACCGATGCCCCATCCGCGCTCGGGCTGGTGGGCAGCGTGGCCTATCTGTGGTTCCTGCGTGCTGACTTCCACGAGGGCTACCGATGGTCGAGGGACGCCCTCGCCGTTGACGACCCCTCCGGGTCAACGGGGCTCCGGGGGTATGCGGCCGCCTACCAGGCCTACTTCGGGTTCTTTGTCAACGGCCCGGGTGGGGCACTTGACGCCTTCCAGGCGGCCGTCGCCGATCTGCGACAGGCCGTTTCACCTGACCTGGGCGGGGCCTTGTTGGTGCTGGCCGAGATCCTCACCCGCCTCGGTGAGTTCGAGGCCTCCCAGGCGGCTCTGGCCGAAGCGCTCCCCCTGGTGATTGCGGAACAAGAGCCATGGGACATCGCCACCCACGACATGTTCGCCGCCCGAAACTTGGCGGCGCAGGGCCACGTCGAAGAGGCCGAGAGACTGACGCGAGCCAGCGTCGAGTTGTTCCGAGCCTGCGGCGATCACTGGATGATCCTCTACGGGCTGGGCATGCTGGCCGGGATCGAGGAATCACACGGTGACTTCGCCGCCGCGGCCGCCGCCTACGAAGAGCTGATTGTCGCGTGTCGGGCGGCAGGAATGACCCACTTCGAGTCGATGTGGCTCATCCGGCTCGCCGCGCTGCGAGCCCGTCTCGGTGATGATGTGGCGGCCGAGCAGCTCTTCGCCGATTCCATCACCACCAGACCCCAGTCGGTCAACCCTGCGGCGCTCGTAGGTCGGGCCGGGGCGGCCCGCCGCCTCGGAGATCTCGCCTCCAGCCGTCGGTGGCTCGACCAGGCCAAAATCGAGTACGAAACCGTCGGCTCCCCGGGCGGTTCGGCCGCGGCGCTCATCGGACTCGTTTGGTGGTCTCTGGCTGTAGGCGACCTGACCGACGCCAACCAGTACGCCCAGCAGGCCCGTGACAGCGCTGCAGAGGCCGCCGATCCGTTGATTGCCATTCTGGCTGAAACGGTGATTGCCGTGGTCCTTCTGGTGTCCTCAAACACCCCGGAACACCAGGCCCGATTGGCAGACATCCTCGAACGACGGGCTGCTGCGGGCCGGTCGACGGCGTTTCTGGAAGGAACGCTCGACGAACCGGATGTCGAAGGCCTGGCTGCCGCCTACGGGCTCCGCCCCGGCTGAGCGCAGCAGCAAGGGATCATTAGGATACGCGAGTGGAGCCAGAGCCCGCTTTGTACTTCAATCCATCGTGCTCAAAATGCCGGACGGCCGACGCCCTGCTCGAGGAGCATGGCATCGATGCCACCTTGGTGCGTTATCTCCAGACGGCGCCCACCCTCGACGAGTTGAGGCGACTCATGAGGCTGCTTGGAATCGACGATCCCCGTGCCATGATGCGCACCGGCGAGTCGGTCTACGGCGAACTTGGACTGAGCACCGCATCGGCGGAAACGCTCCTGGAGAGTATCGCCCAGCATCCGGTTCTGCTGGAGCGACCGATCTTCGTGCTCGGCGAACGGGCCGTGATCGCCAGACCGCCGGAACGACTCCTCGAACTGCTGTAGCAAGGTCCGACCCGGCCGGTTCCGGAACAGTCGCTCCGCACCTTGTGGGCCGCTCCAGCCATCTCACCTCAGATGAGGTTGTTCAGTCCCCCGTCGACGGCGAGCACTTGGCCGGTCACGTAGCTCGCCTCCTCCGACAGGAGGAACACCACCACACTGGCCACTTCCCAGGCGCTGCCCATCCGGCCGAGCGGGACCGGAGTCGACGCCCGGTTCGGCCTCCCCGCAGAGGCCAGTCGACCCAAGGGGGTGTCGACGAGACCGGGGGCAACCACGTTGGCTCGCACCTGGTGACGAGCACCTTCGGAGGCCACCTGTCGGCACAGCCCGGCCAGGGCGGCTTTGGACGCGTCGTAGGCCGGGATACGACTCCCCGGCTTGAGACCTGCCACCGAGGACACGAAGACCAGCGCCGACGACGAGCCGTCGTTGGCGGCTTGCGACAACCGCGGCAGGGTCGCCTGGCTCAGCAAGAAATGCGACCTGACGTTGACGGCAAAGGTCTGATCCCACTGTTCGGCCGTCGTATGGCGGAGTCCCATGCCGAGTCCGATACCCACGTTCAGCACTACGCCATCGAGTCCACCGAGCCCGTCCGCCGCTTCAGATGCAGCCCGAGAGCACTCCACGGCACCGGTCAC
Organism: uncultured Acidimicrobiaceae bacterium; assembly: GCA_963833585.1. Taxonomy (GTDB): domain Bacteria; phylum Actinomycetota; class Acidimicrobiia; order Acidimicrobiales; family RAAP-2; genus Bog-756. Next base: position 1,026,006 of record CAWHYF010000006.1, read on the forward strand.
ATCGGCCTCGATCACGACCCCAGTTCCACCGGCGGACTCCACCATCGAGAGCGTCTCGGCGGCGGCGGGACGATTTATGTCCAGACAAGCAACCGACGCGCCTTCCTCGGCGCAGCGGACACTGATGGCCCTCCCGTTGCCGACCGGAGCGTCGGTGTCGTCGCTCTGTCGGGTGCCGGCCCCAACCACCAGGATTCGGCGTCCATCGAGCAAATGGCCTCTGACGCCGGGCCGACCCGGTGGATTGGTCACCGCGGGAAGCCCTCCAGTCCCTCGTCCAGTTCGACGCCCAAGGCGTTGAGGACCATGGCAACCAGGTGGTAGTGACCCACCAACATCGGTAGCTCGATGAGCTGCTCGACGTCATACCGCGCCGCCAATTCTGACCAGGTGGGATCGGAAATCGTCGAGGTCTCATGCAGCTCGTCGGCAGCCTGCAGCAGCGTCGCATCGAACGGCGCCCATCCACCGCTGGCCTGGTCGAGCGTGACTCGCTCGACCTCTTCGGTCGTAAGGCCACTGTTCAGTGCGATCCGGGCGTGCTGCGCCCACTCGTACTCGGCGCCGCAATTCCAGCCGGTGCGCAGAATCACCAGCTCTCGATCACGAGGTGGCAACTTGCCCGCCAGCAGCTTTCCGCCGAAGGGGAGCCACCGTCGGTAGAGGCCGGGCGCTCGGACCAGCGTGGCGAATATGTTGGCGTCGGGACCGGTCCCGACGAGAGCCTGGTCGAGCAGCTCCCGGATCTGGCCGGTACGCGCCGCCGGTGGGACGGGCGGCACGCGCAGCGGCCTCCTACCCTCTGCCATTGTTCATCTCCATCTTTCGACGTGGAAGGTCGCAGGAATCATAGGAGTGCCTGCGGGGCACACCGGTGGCATCTGGCGCCAGGCGCCATATTGCCGCCGCACGGTGTGAATCGATGGTGGTGGTACGCCCGGCGGGGATGACCACCTCAAGGGGCCGACCAGGGGCTACCCCTATACCCCGCGTCGAGTCGTGGGTTGTCGACGGAACCCAGGACGCCGCCGCCCGACTCCGCCCTCTTCCCACGCCGGGAAGCTCCTTTCGTTCGCCAGCAGACCCCAGGTTCCGGCGTGCGGGGCGCGTTTTCGAGTCCGCGACGCGGGAGTCACCCCGACCAGCGTTCCCGGCAGTCTTCGGATCACGTCGTGCCGCAGACATCGGATGACACAGCAAACTGTGGCGGCCGTCGATGGCGTTCAGAGCTCACCGAATCGAGGGTCGACAAGAGCGCCGAAGCTCCGGTACCGTCAAATTTGGGTAGGAAGGGGCAGGCATGAGACGTCGCCGATTTGCGTTGTTCGGTTGGGCTACAGCATCAGCTGGCACCGTCGCCATCTCGACGACCACCGCCGGACTACCGGCCCTGGACCCGACCGACGGCAGCGCCAGCGACTACCAGGATCCGCTCTACCACCAACCGACGGTGAACCGGCGGCCCGGCGGACGGGTGGCTCACTTGCTCGACAACTCTGCGGCCAACGCCACTCTGCCCGGCGCGGCGGCCGTCGGGTCAAGTGGGCGGTCGGTCGTGCCGTCCGGCCGGTGGTACCGGTGGTCGTCGCCGGTTGAGGCTGGCCGCCGGGTTCTACTCCGGCTTCGCCTCGTCGGGGGATCGTGATGTGTCGAAACAAGGTGAAGGAGTAGAGGTACGAGTGCGAGAGAACCGATCCAAGGCCATCTGGCCGATCGCCATCTGCGGTGCCGTGTGCGGTCTCGTCCTCGTCACCGGAGGGCGCGCCGGCGGATCGAGTCCGGCGGCGAGCACCGCCCCGGCATCCCAACCTGCGAGCATCCCCAGCTACCAGTGGCCCGAGGCCCACGGCAATCCGCAACTCACCGGGTTGAGCGGCGACCCGTCCATCGGCACGGCCAACGCCAGTCAGCTCGGGGTGCGGTGGATGGCCAACATGGGGTCCCAGTCCCTGAGCTCGCCGGTGGTCGGATACAACAAGGCTCTGGGCCAGACAGTCGTGTACGCCGGCAACGAGGGGGGCTGGTTCACGGCGTACAGCGAGCTCACCGGTCAGACGCTGTGGTCGGAGAACATCGGTACGGCTATCCGTTCCACTCCGGTCATCGACGGGTCCTCGATCTGGGTGGTCGGCACCTACAGCCCGCGGCTGATCAAGCTCGACGCCGCTACCGGCGCCCAACAGTGCTCCACCAGCCCGATCTACGCACTGGGTGAGGCCAGCCCGGTGGTGGCCACCCCGCCCGGTGGTCAGCGGACCATCTTCATGGGCTCGGTGGACCTGGCTCAGAACGGTCCGGTCTACGCCTTCCACACCGCCGACTGCTCACTCGCATGGCAGAACGCGCCGTATCCGGTCGGGGGCGGTGTCTGGGACTTCATGTCCTACGCCGTCGACGCCCCGACCGCAGCCTTCCCCAGCGGTGAGCCCCTGGTCCTGTTCGGAACGTCGGACCCAGACGGCGAGGTGTACGCCCTCGACGCAACGACCGGCGCCCTGGTCTGGCGATTTCAGTCGGCAGTGGTCAACAACGACAGCGACATCGGCGCCGGTGTGGCGGTCAGCGCCCCGGGGGTCAACGGCTTCGCCGATGGCGTCGCCTACACGAACGGGAAGGACGGAATCACCTACGCCGTCGACCTCACGACCGGGGCCCAGATCTGGAGCTATGTCTTCGAGAACCCCGAAGTGGCGAACGGGTCCCGGTCGACGCCTTCGCTGGCCGGAAACCAGCTCGTCTTCGGTACGAGTGTCGGGACGTTCGACCTCAACGCCACCACCGGCGCCCTCAACTGGCACTACCCGCTCCCGGCCGGCGATGAGAATCTTGGAGCTGTCGCGGTCGAGGGTCCTCCTGGGCAGCGAGTGGTGCTCACGACCAATCTCGACGGACAGTTCCAGGTGCTCTCCCTGGCCACGGGAGCGCTTCTCTACAGCTACCAGACCGGCAACTATGTCGGCTCGTCCCCGGCGGTTGTCGACCAGAACGTTCTCCTCACGTCGGCAGACGGGTTCCTCTATGACTTCGCCGTCGGTGGGGGGACGAGCGGTTCGCCGACGACCAGGGTGACCTCACCGGCCGCGAATTCGACCATCGCCAATCCCGGCCAGCTGACCATCTCGGGGACGGCGGGCGCTCCGGCTGGTGTGAGCCAGGTCCAGGTTCAGGTGCAGGAGGACGGCCAGAGTGGCGCCTGGTGGAGTACCGCCACTGGCTCGTGGGAGCCCGGGCCGTTCAACAACCCGGCGACCCTGGCCAATCCGGGGGCGACGTCAACGGCATGGTCCTTGCCGGTACCCATGCCTGCCCGGGGCACCATCATCGAGGTGCGGGCCTCGGCGGTCGACGACACCGGGATCGCCGACCTCAGCCCGGACGGTACGTCGACGACGGCATCGCACGAGACGTTCACCGTACTGCCCAGTACCACGTCCCCGACGCTTCAGACCAGTGTCACCCGCGTGGCTCCCGGCGCCAGTATGACGGTCACCGGTGGGGGCTACCAGCCCGGCGAACAGGTGGTGGTCGACCTGGTAACCTCGCCCGTCACCGAGCTTGCGAGGGTGACGGCGACGGCCCAGGGGAAGGTCCCGGCGACGGCGGTGACCGTTCCCACCTCCGTCGACTTCGGGCCCCGGGAGCTGACCTCGCAGGGACTCGCCTCTGGGGACACCGGAAGTACGACCGTCATCGTCTCCAACAACTGGAGCCAGTTCGGCGACACGGCGTCTCGGACAGGCACCGAGACCAACGACAACTACATTGTGACCAACGTCGCCCCTGACGGTCGCTTCTTCTTCGACCTCGTGTACAACTTCCCGGCGGACGCCCCGATCAACACCAGCCCGGCGGTCGACGGCGGCATGGCCTTCTTCGGCGACGACAAGGGCTCGTTCTTCAGCGTCAATGTCCACTCCGGGGCGCCGGTCTGGCAGAAGTCCTACCCCTCCGGCATCGACTCGTCGCCGGCGGTGAACAACGGGACGGTGTTCTTCGGCACCCGTGGCAAGTCGGTCAAAGCGGTCGGGGAACTGACTGGGGCGTACATCTGGTCGACGCCCACGACGTCCTCGGTCGAGAGCTCGCCGGCCGTGTCCGGCGGCAGCGTCTTCGTCGGCACGGATGACGGGACGCTTTACGCCCTCAACCAACAGACCGGGGCGGTGCAGTGGACCGCGAAGCTCTCCGCGGCCATCCATTCCTCTCCCGCCGTCGACCCGACGCACTCGACCGTGATCGTGGGCGACGACAGCGGCCACGTCACCGCGCTGGCCACCGCGACAGGGGCTGTCGTTTGGTCCACCCTCACCGGTGCCGCGGTCACCGCGACTCCAATGGTCAACAACGGCTCGGTCTACATCGGTTCGCAGGACCATTCCGAGTACGCCCTGAACGGCGCCAGCGGGTCCGTCTTGTGGAAGTACCAGACCCAGGGACCCATCGTCTCCAACACGGTCTTCCTGTCGACCAAGGTGGCGGTGGGATCCGAGGACGGCACTCTCTACTACCTCAACCTGCACACCGGCGACGTCGTCAACTCCTACGTCGCGGGTTCGCCCATCCTCGGCGTCGCCGGCTCACCGCGTATCGTGGTGGCCACACTGAAGAATGGACAGGCGGTCGGGAACCGGATCGGCGGACAGGAGACCACCTGGAAGTACTACGGGGACGGAACGGCTCTGGCCACTGCGCCGGTGGTGAACAACGGGAACATCTTCGTCACCGGTCTCGACGGTAATCTCTACGTCTTCGGCACACCGGGGAGACCGGCCTACTAGTTCTCGTTCCGCTCCCGCGTGTCTCTCAGCTCTCGACGATGCCGGCACCCCCCGCTCGGAAACGGGGCGCCCGCCGAACGGTCAGTGGCGGAGATCGAGGAACTCTCGCGTGAGGTGCAGAAGTTGAAACCGCAGCGAGTCGTCGTCGAGATCCGCGACCAGTGGGTGCATGACTCCGCCGCCGATGGCAGTTGAGATCATCGCCACCCGAACACGCGCCTCGGCCCCGTTGTCGCGTCCGATCAGCACACCGTAGAGACGCTCCATGAATTGTTGGAACGGCTTGTGCTCGGAAAGGAGTCGGACGACCGCGGGGTCGTGTTGAAGGGTGATCACCATGCGACGGCGCTCCACGGCGAGATCGATCACCTGGGTGAGGAGGTACTCGAGGGCGCGCGGGCGGTCATCGTCGGCTTCGGCGGCCTCCAGCGCCGCCTCGAGTCTCGAGAGCTCGACCTCCACGGCGGCGACGACGATCTCTTCTTTGGTCCGGAACTGGTGGTAGACCGCCGCCTTGGTCACACCGATGTCGTCGGCGATCATCTGTAGCGATGTCCCGCTGACACCGTGCTTCGCGAACAACTCGAGCGCAGCGCGGATGATTCGACTCTGGGCGGCGCTGTAGGGATCGAGGCCCGACCGGCCGCCGGAAGACGGCCCGAAGGGGTGCATGCCCGGAGGATAGCCGATCGGCCTGCCACATCTAGCCGATCGGCTATCGTCGGGCCCGGGTCGTGGCAGTGCTCACCGCCGCCGCAGACCGCGGTTCCGACGCCGGGAGCCTTCAGCCGGAACCAGCAAGGAAGAGGACCGCGGTGTCAACCGCTGCGTCGGCGGTCTTGGTCTCGGCGTCCCCTCGTCGTTCCGGTGACCCGGGCCGCCGCCGCGCTGATCTGGGAGGACACCTCGAGTCCGAGGTAACCCTCTGCAGACCCTCAGTCGGGCCTTGGTCCACCGGATCTCCCACCTGCGGTATCGTTTCCACCCTGTCACGTGCTGCCGGCTGCCGGCAGAGCAGCGATTGACAGTTTCTCATTGTTTTCCATACGCGGATCTGAATGCCTCGACGTCACCGGCGTGGCTCGACGGAACCACCGTCGAGCGGCACCGTATCGGCGCCCGGCCTGGACGGTCGTCACCGAGTGGCGGAGATCGACCATGATCGACGGAATAGTGTGATTCACCAACGGATCGCCGGGGGGCACATGCGCATCGTGGTTCTAGGAGGGGACGGGTTCTGCGGGTGGCCGACTGCGCTGCACCTGTCGGCCGTCGGGCACGACGTGACGATCGTCGACAACCTGAGCCGGCGACGCATCGACGAGGAACTCGGAGTGGAGTCCCTGACGCCGATCCGGCCGACGATCGAGCGGGTCGCCACATGGACCGAGTCGACTGGCCTGACCATCGACTATGTCCACCTCGACCTGGCCTCGGACTACGACGGGCTCCTGGCGTTCCTGGCCGAGCGCCGGCCTGACGCGGTGGTTCACTTTGCCGAGCAGCGGGCCGCCCCCTACTCGATGCGGGACAGCCGAGCCAAGCGGTACACCGTGGACAACAACGTCAGCGGCACCCACAACCTCCTCTCCTCCATTGTGGAGTCTGGACTCGACATCGCAGTCGTCCACCTGGGCACGATGGGGGTCTACGGCTACGGCTGGTCCGACAGCGCTCCAATCCCGGAGGGATACCTCTCCATCCAGGTGTCCACCTCTTCGGGCGACCTCGAGCGGGAGATCCTGCATCCGGCCAATCCCGGGTCGATTTACCATATGACAAAGACACTCGACCAGCAGATGTTCGCCTTCTACGCCAAGAACGACGGGCTCCGGGTCACCGACCTGCATCAGGGCATCGTCTGGGGCACCCAGACGGTGCAGACCGCTCTCGACGAACGCCTGATCAACCGGTTCGACTACGACGGCGACTACGGCACGGTGCTCAACCGCTTCATCATGCAGGCCGCTCTGGGCCACCCGTTGACCGTGCACGGCACGGGTGGCCAGACCCGGGCATTCATCCACATTCGAGACACCGTCCGGTGCGTCGAGATCGCCCTGGCCCACCCCCCTGAGCGGGGTGACCGGCCGGCCGTGTTCAACCAGGTCACCGAGACCTACCGGGTCCGAGACCTCGCCGAGTTGGTGTCCCGACTCACCGGGGCCGAGATCGCCTACCTTCCCAACCCTCGCAAGGAGGCCTCCGAGAACGAGTTGTCGGTCACCAACGACCGGTTCCTGGCCCTGGGCCTCCAGCCGACGACGCTCTCGGAGGGCCTCATCGAGGAGACCCTCGAGATCGGCCAGAAATACGCCTCGCGCGCCGACCCCAGCAAGATCATGGCCCGGTCTGTGTGGACGGCGGGAATGGAGACCTCGCCCGATCTGATGAAACGGACACCACCGGCTGGGTCCAGGTAGCCGGAACGGTCGGGGTCGACCACGTGGCGCGGTGATCGGCCTCCTCGTCATCCCGGCGGTGGCGTTCGGGCTGCTGTGGCTGAACGTGGCCACCCGGCGGAGCTCCCTCGGATTCTCGCGTCTCTCGATGCGCGGGGCGTTCGTGCTGGCCTTCCTGCTCTTCGAACTGGTGGTACTGGCGGTCACCGAAGTGGCCAGCATCGGGCGAAACCTCACGTCGGGAGTCGTGACAACGGCCTGGTGCATGGTGGCAGTCGTACTGGCTGCCGGTGCCTGGGGGCGGATCGGCTCGCCTGCCGCCATCAGCCAGAACGTTCGAGCCGCGAGCCGTCGGCTACGGGAAAGCCTCGCGTCGTTGGGGATCGCCGACCGGCTCGGCGTCGGCGTCCTCGTGGCCATCTTCGGGATCCTGGCGGTTGTCGGCCTGGAATACCTTCCGAGCAACTCCGACTCGTTGGTGTACCACCTTGCTCGCGTCGAGCACTGGATCCAAAACCGCACGGTGGCCCCGTTCGCCACCCACTACCTGCCCCAGGTGGAGTTCCCGCCCTTGGGAGAGTACAACCTCGCGCTCCTCCACCTCCTCGGCGGGACGGACCGGGTCGACGCCGTCGTGGCCCTGCTCTCCTTCACCGTCTGCATCGTGGGGTTGTCGGAGCTGGCCAGGCTCTTCGGGGCGCCGCCAACAGTTCAGATCCAGGCCGCGCTGATAGGTGCCACCATTCCAACCGGGGTCCTCCTGGCCACCAGCACCGAGAACGACTGCTTCGCCGCCGCCGTGGGCATCGGGATCCTCGTCATCCTGGCGGCGTTTCCCGCCGACGGTCTTCGTTGGCGGGCCGCGGCGATCATTGGGCTGTCAGTGGGGCTGGCCTACTTGTCGAAAACCACCGTCCTCGTGATGCTGGCGCCGGCCGGTGCCGTCCTGGCCGTCCTCGTCGTGTATCGGGCCAAGCGGACCACCGACCGGGGACGCCGCGCTCTCGGAGTCCTGGGCGCAGTCGGGATGGCCGGCGCGTGCGCCCTCGTCGTGGTCGCCCCGTTCACGGCACGGGAGATTGCCGTCTTCGGTACGCCGGTCGGACCTGCGACATCGGAATCCGCCAGTTCGCATCTCACAATGGACGCCGGAGTGGCGAACCTCACCCGTTCCCTGGCCAACGACTTCGCCATCGGGAACGGGAGATCCGGGATCGAGTACCTCGTAGGCCGCACCGTGCTTCACGTGCTGCACGGGATCTTCGTCGACACCCACATCTCTCCGAGCGACGCCCGTTACAGCAACACCCCATCGGCGAACCCCTTCGCCGTCGCCGACCAGTCCACGTTCCAACGCAATGAAGCCAGAGGTGCGGACCCGTGGAACGTCCTCCTCGTACTCGCCGCCATGATCCTCCTGGCTGTGGCCGCGATGCGGGGCAGGAGGTGGTCCAGGCTGCCGCTCCTCTTCGGGTTGGCGCTCATCGTCGGCTGGATCGGGTTCTATGCCACGGCCAGATGGGGTCCCTACAGCGCCCGCTACGGCCTCGTGGTGCTCGCACCATGCAGTGTCGTGTGTGCCATGGGACTGGGCACACTGCCGCGGTGGGTGGGCCGAGTGGTGGTGGCCGCCCTCGTGGTGGCGAGCCTCCCCCAGCTGGTGGACAACTACGCCCGACCCCTGGTTCCGGCACCCGGGGCCAACGAGCCGGCACTCGAGCCCTACCTGGTGCTCTGCTGCGGTTCGGACGCGGCCCAGACCGCGGTCGCCTATCGACGGGTGGCCTCGGTGCTACGCCAGTCCGGCTGCGGGCGGGCGGGGATCGCCAACTGGGTGGAGTTCGAGTACCCCCTCTGGGTTGCCGTCCGGGAGAGTGGATGGACCGGGACACTCGACGATGTCGACGTCACCAACCGGACAGCGGCACTCGAGTCGACCGAGGCGACCTGCGCACAGTTCTCCCAGGTGGGATCAGGGTATCGGACCCCGGCCGCGGCCAACCTGCAATTCGGCGACCTGGTGGTCTCGATCACCCCGGCCCTGGCACCCAGGATCCGCACGACGATGGCCAACTTCTCCAGTTCGGCCGCCGGTGTGCGGCTCTTCCCGGGCGAGGGCTGGGTTCCTCTGGTCTACGGGGTCGCCGCCGTCGGGACCCGGGCGTCGCTCTACGTAACCAGCCCGACCGCCCGATCCATGACGCTCAGAATGCAGTTCGCCCCTGGGCTCGGAGACACCCGGGTCGTCGTGTCCGACCGCTCCGGCCACGTGCTTCCGTCGGTTTCGGAGCACGGTCTGACCCAGACGGCGGTCGCAGTGGAGTCCGGTGTCACCCGATTGGACCTCGCCGTGAGCTCACCCAGTCGGGACCACCGGGCCCCCTTCGCCCTCACCGAGGTGTCGATTGCGCCGGCCGACGCGGCGAAGCCCCGGTCGTGACCGCCGGACGGGCCCTGGCCGTCAACTCCCACCAAACCCCGACCATCTCGCAGGCGGCTACGGTCTGGAGATGTGATCCGATTCGCCGACTGCGAGCTGAATCTGGAACGCTTCGTCCTGCGGAGGGGCGGCCAGGAGATCAAGGTGGAGCCCCAGGTCTTCGACGTGCTCGCCTACCTCGTCGAGCACCGAGGCGCCGTGGTGCGCAAGGAGGAACTGCTCGACGCGGTCTGGGGTGACCGCTTCGTGAGTGAGTCCGCCCTGACCACGCGGATCAAGGCGGTCCGCCAGGCCGTTGGCGACGACGGCAGACAACAGGCGATCATCCGGACCGCGCATGGTAAGGGCTACGAATTCGTCGCTGCCGTGGAGGAAGTCGATGAGGATGAGGCGGCGGCCTCCCCATCCCGAGTGACCCCGGGACCGTCGATCGGCGTTCCGGTGCAGCCGTTGATCGGCCGCGACACACTGTTGGAACAGCTCCGCGCCATGATCGACGACCACCGGCTGGTCACGCTGGTGGGACCCGGTGGCGTGGGAAAGACCTCGCTCGCGGTGGAGCTGGCCCGCACGGTGGGCGGCGACTTCGCGGACGGTGTCCACGTTGTGGAATTCGTGGGCGTCGTCGATCAGGACGCCACGGCGGCCGCGCTGGCCACGGCCATTGACGTCAGCGTTCGGAAGTCGACATCGATCGACGATGCCATCGTCGAGTTGCTCCGCCCTCGGCACAGCTTGCTGGTACTCGACAACTGCGAGCACCTGATCGAGCCCGTTGCCGAGCTGGTGGCGCGAATCCTGCGTGAGGCCCCCACCGTCTCGATCGTGGCCACGAGCCGGGAGCCGCTGGCGGTGGCCGGTGAGCGGCTCTGGACGGTGGACCCGCTGCCGACCGGACCCAAGGAGATGTTCAGTCCGCACCCCGAGCTCGACGAACTGGCCGAGATCCCGGCAGTCGCCCTGTTCGTGGCCCGGGCCAAGGCGGCGGATCCCTCGTTCGTGTTGGATGAAACCAACGGGCCGCTGATTGCCGAGATCGGCCGGCGCCTCGACGGGATCCCCTTGGCCATCGAGCTCGCCGCGGCTCGGGCGCGCGCGATCGGCGTCGCCGAGGTCGCCCACCGCCTCGACCAGCGCTTTGGGGTACTGAAGGCGATGCGCAGGGGAAGTGACCCCAGACACCGCACGATGCACGACGCCATCAGCTGGTCCTACGACATGCTCGAACCCGACGAGCGAACGCTGTTCTGCTCGCTGTCGGTGTTCGCCGGATCCTTCGACCTGCCCTCGGCAGAGGCCATGGCGCCGGGAAGGGACACGCTCGATCTCCTGACCCGGCTCACTGAGCGCTCGATGCTGGCGGTGCGCCCGCAGGCGGGCGGGTCGACCCGCTACGAGCTGCTGGAGACCCTCCGGGCGTACGGGCGCTCTCGCCTGAGCGATGCCAGGGCAGCTGAGCTCTTCGCCGCGCACGCCAGCCATCTTGCCGCCGAGGCCGGGACGGCCGAGACGGAGCTGAGTGGACCCGGCGAAGGCGCCGCCATCGCGTGGGCGGAGTCCTCGATCGCCGACTTGCGCGCCGCCCAGCGGTTTGCGCTCGAGCTCGGGGCATTCGACGTCACCTTTGGCCTCATCAGCTCGACCCGTGAGTTCGCCATGCGAGCGATGCGGTACGAGGTCTTCACCTGGGCCGACGCCGCCTGCCACGCGGTGGATGCGCTCGACCACCCGCTGGCCCCCACCCTCACCGGGATGCGAGCCTATGGCGCGTGGGTGCGGGGGGAGTTCGAGCTGGCGATCCATCTCGCCGAGGACACCCGCCGCCTCGAGGTCCGGCTGTCCGTCTTTCCCAGCGGCCTCGCCGAGCGCACCCTTGCCAACGTCCTGTACATCGTGGGCGATACCAAGCGGGGCCATGCTGAAGGGCTCCGGCAGATCGAGCTGGCCGAGGAGTCCGGCAATCCGTCGCGGATTGTCCATGCCTGCTACATGGGGGCAGTGGGGCACAGCTCCCACGGTGCCTATGACGAGGCCAATGCCCTGGTTGAACGAGCACACGAACTGGCCATCCAGACGACGTCACCGACGGACCAGGCGTCGGTGGCGATCGCACGCGGCTTCGCCAGCAGAACCGAGGATGATGCGCTCGAGGCCTTTACCGCGGGCGGCCGGATCGCCCGCGCCGCCGGCAACCGCTGGATGCGCGCCTTCGCCTTCACCGAGGCCAGCGGACTGCTGGTCTCTCGAGGCGAGCTCAAGATGGGGTGTTCCGGTCTCGCCGACATGGTTGGAGTCTGGTACCGAGCGGGAGACTGGTCACAGCAGTGGCATACGCTGTCGCGCTGCGTGATCGCCCTGAACCAGGTCGACCGGGTGGAGCTCGCCGTCGAGTTGCTCGGTGCGATCGAGGCCCACGCCACGCTCGGTGTCGCGCCGATGGCAAGCACTCTCCATGATCTGGTCTTTGCAACCAGAAGCCAGCTCGTCGACTCGATCGGTGCAGACCGTGCTGCCGAACTGCTGGCGGAGGGTGCCGCCTGTCCAGTCGAGGACATCGTCCTGCGGACCCGACGAGCGCTCATTGGCGCCAGCTGACCCCCTGATTCGTCATCCTGTCCGGGTGGACACCCGGTCCACATCGTCCAGGTACGCGAGGAGATGTTGGCAGAGTTCGGCCGCGTCCAGACCCAGTCCTGCCAGCAGATTCGAACGGCGCTGTCGCAGGAACGGCAGTCCCAGCAGGTAGAGGCCGGGCAGGCCGGCGACTCCACCGTTGTGGATGACACGGCCTCTCCTGTCGAGGGCGCGGGGATCCAGCCAGTCATGGGCCGGGAGATATCCGGTCGCCCAGATCACCGTGCTGAAGTCGTGCAGGTCGAGCTCAGTTGGCACCCGGGCGGGTACGGTGGGGTTCGGTTCGGTCACCGGACCGACCAGGTCGGCCACCCCGCGCTCGTCGACCCATTGGTCGATGCGGCGCAGGAGCCTGGCCTGCTTGAGGTCTGCGTTGGCGACGAGACTGCCGAGCCCGCCGGAGCACAGAGCCGTCGCCCCCCGGATCGCCATGAGGCGTCCGACCAGCTGGACCCCGAGGCTCTGGAGCGAAGCCAGATCGACTGCTCGTCCGTCATCACTGCCGACCACCTGCACCGATGCATGACGGCGCGCCCGCTGGAGGTCCTCCACCTCATTCCAGCGCTCGTCGAGCTGGCCGATCCGGTCCAGCCACCAGTAGATGTCGGCGCCCCGGTACGACCGCGGCAACCGTACGTGCTCGCCGACCGAGATCGAGACGTCGCGGCCCGAGCGTTGCAACTCGTCCGCGATCTGCACCCCAGACGCTGATGCCCCCACCACCAGGGTGCGGCCGTAGTTGTCGACCTGGGATGGTCGCCGGTAGGACAGCGCGGTGAGCTGCCGCACCGCCTCCGGGAGCTCGGCGGCGAAGGCGGGCACGCGGGGCCGGCTCGACCCCCCCGCGGCACCGACGATCGCTTCGCATCGCCACGTCCCCGCCGTCGTGCCAACCTCGAAGCCGGTGCCGGTACGACGGGTCACCTCGACCTCGACCCCCGTGTGGAGCGGTGGGTCGAATGAGCGGCGGTAGACCTCCAGGGTCGCCACGGTCTCGGCCGCGGTCATGTACCCGTCAGGGTCGTCGCCCCGGTAGCCGGCACCGGGCAGTGCCGTCATCCAGTTGGGGGTCAGCAGGCGCAGTGAGTCCCAGCGCTCGGTCTTCCAGGAGTGCGCCACCCCATCCCGTTCGAGGACCACGTGGTCCACGCCGGCCCCGGTGAGGTGATGGCTCATGGCGAGCCCACCGGGGCCGGCTCCGACCACCACGACCGACGTGTGCACGCCCGTTGCTCCGTCGTACCCGATGGCGGTCAGGCCACCGTGACCTGAACGGTCGTGGGGTTGGTCACGATGTCGAAGACCGCCGAACGCTTCTGGGACTGGGCCACGATGGCCTCGAGATCTGCCCGGCTCGCATCGGCGTCGATGTCGTAGCTCACGTCGATTCGGTCGAAGCCGTTGCGGACGTCAGCGTCGATGCCGAGAATGCCTTGAAGGTCCATGCCCGCCTGCACGGTGGCCGTTACCGAACGCAGCTGCACGCCGCGGTTGGTGGCCACGGTGGCGACGCCGGCGGTCAGGCAGGAGGCCAGCGCGGCCAGGACGATCTCGGGCGGCGTCACGGCGTTGTCCTCCGACGCGAACACCTCCGGGTGGTCCGCCTCGATGGTGTACGCCTGGCGGTGGGCGTGTTGCTGGCCGAGTCCGAAGAAGTCGGTGATGGTCGAACGACTGTGGGTGCCGTTCACCCACTCGCAGCTGGCGCGCCACTGGAACGCCGCTGCCTCGGGCGCGTCCGTCAACGCCTGCCGGGCGCCGCGGAGCGCCTCGATGTTGACACCGTTGTCGACGGTGGGGGCTTCGGTCTGAGTCATGTCGGGTCCTCCCGGTTCGGCTGCGGCGACGGGCTGTCGCCGCTGACTCCACTGTCCGTCATGACCGGCCACAGGTCATGAAGGCGGAGTGGTCATCTGCTGACGATTGTCTTCAGAGGATCTTCACGGGAACTCCAAGACCCGTTCGGAGCGATGCCGCATGATCGGTCCATGACCCTCCACCCCGGCCATCCCCAGCTCGCTCCACCACCCCACCGGTGGGAGAAGGCCGGCGAAGCGTGGGGGAGCCGGGCACCCGACTGGTCCTGCCTCTACGAGCACTACTCGCTGGACGTCCTGATCGCCCTGCTCCCACGGCTCGGGGTCGGTCCGCGGATGTCGCTCCTCGACGTTGCCTGTGGATCGGGCCTCGCCGTGCGCGTGGCGGATGGCATGGGTGCCGACGTCGCCGGCATCGACGCAGCCGCCGAGCTGGTGGCGGTGGCGTGCGATCGGGCGCCCACCGCGGACCTTCGGGTGGGGTCGATGTTCGAGCTGCCCTGGACCGACGAACGCTTCGACGCGGCCGTCTCGGTCAACGGCATCTGGGGTGGCTGCGGTGCGGCGCTGGACGAGGTCTACCGGGTGCTCCGACCCGGTGGTCTGGTGGCCATCAGTTTCTGGGGGCAGGGCCCGCCCCTCGACATCAAGGCGGTGTTCAGGGTGTTCGCGGTTCATGGACCGGAGCCTCACCGGAGCTCGATGCGGCGCCTCAATGACATAGCGACGCCCGGCGTCGCCGAACAGATGCTGGAATCGAGCGGATTCTCGGTGCTCGAGCGCGGGGGTCGCGTCTCGACCATGGAGTGGCCTGACCCGGACATCGCGTGGCGGGCCCTGTCCAGCGTGGGTCCCGCGGTCCCCGCACTGCGTTCCAACGATCCGGCCGTCCTGCGAAACGCCGTGCTCGCCGCTCTCGAGCCATGCCGAGATCGACGCGGCGTGTACCGCACTCGCAGCGACCACCAGTTTGTGGTCGCCAGGAAGCCGGGACCATGAGCCAAGGTGGGTCGGTCGAGCCCAGCAGCAGGGCGCAGCCACCGGTCCCCGGTTAGCGAGGTCCAGAATGTCCGCCCGGTACGGCCCCAACCCTCCACGTCGCACCGAATGCCGGGCATTGAGCTGGGGACTTCCTCCCGGGCCTCCCGGACCGCCAGAATGGTCCGAACGATGATGGCGATACTCGTGCCAACAGGGTGGGACGGATGACCGGGTCTCCCGCGCGGCGTCCGTTGACCCTGTCCGCCTTCGGAATGGCCCGCACGCCGCGGGACATCCAGACGATGGCCCGTCGGTGCGAAGACGCTGGCTTCGGGCGACTCTGGGTACCGGAAGGCCCACAGCCCGTTTTCTCGATGTGCACGGCCGCCGCCCTCGCAACACCAACACTCACCTACGGCACCGGTGTCGCCGTCGCGTTCCGCGAGGAGCCCGATGCTCACGGCTCAATCGGCGTGGATGCTCAGCGGCATGACCGGGGGCCGATTCATCCTCGGTCTGGGCACCCAGGTCAGGGCGCACGTCGAGCGGCGGTTCTCCGCTCCCTTCGCTCCCCCGGGTCCTCGGATGCGCGAATACGTCTTGGCCCTGCGGGCCATATTCAACGCATTCCGAGAGGTGGAGCCCCTGAATTTCGATGGTGACTACTACTCGTTCAGCCTGCTCCCCCGCATCTGGTCACCCGGCCCGATGCCGTACCCGGACCCCCCGATCTACCTCGCCGGTGTCCGGGCCTGGATGTGCCGGATGGCGGGGAGGACCGCAGACGGCATGCTGGTCCACCCGATGAACGGCCGGTCGTATCTCGACGAGGTGGTCCTCCCCGGTGTGCGACGGGGCGAGAAGGAGGCCGGACGGTCCGCCGGGAGCGTCGCCATTGTCTGCCCGACCATGGTTGCCGTGTCCGATGACGACGCGGTGCGGGACCGCCAACGGGAAGGCATCCGTGCTCGTTTGGCCTTCTACGGCAGCACACCGGGGTACGGCGTGATCTTCGACTCCCTGGGCTGGCCAGGGGTCGGCGAGCGCCTCAATGCACTCCAGCGGGCCGGGAGCCTCGACCAGATGCTCAAGACGGTGACCGACGAGATGCTCGACGAACTTGCCGTCACCTCGACCTGGGAGGACCTACCCCGCCGGCTCGTGTCCCGGTTCGGGGACACCGCCGACGACGTCGTCTGCTATTCGGTCTTCGACCACTGGGACGATGAGCCTGACGCCCTCGCCCGCTGGCAGGACGTCAATCGGCACTTTCGTGAGCTGGCCGGCCACCACCGTCCCGTCCCCTAGAGAACGGCGATCGGATTCACCGGTGAGGCCGTACCCCGAATCAGTACCAAGGGCGCCACGATGAGGAGGAAGGCCCAACGAGCCTCTTCTGTGCAGACCGTGGACAACTCGTCGAAATCGAGATTGTCCAGCAGGTGAATCCCCATGGCCACCAGGGCCACGGAGTGAATCGGCATGGGAACCCCGTCCACCCGGGACGGCAGGACGTCGGAGACCCCATCGCTGCCCAGCGCGGCCACCTCACGGTCGTGGAGCCAGGTGAGACACGAGGCGTCCAGACCGGCAATGCCCTCCTGTGGTGAGCTGGGACCCTGCAACTCCCGTCGTCGCCAGCGACCCGTCCGGACGAGGAGCACGTCGCCACGCTGGACCTTGACCCCCGCCGCATGCTCGGCGGCTTCGAGGTCCTCCGGGAAGATGGGATCGCCCGGTGCCAGCGCCTCCACCCCTCGCACCGGGGGTACATCGATGAGTACCCCTCGGGTGACGATCCCGGAACGGAGATGGTGGATCCCGAGCCTGTCCGCCCCGTGAGCCGTCACGGTCTCGGCGGCAAAACCGTTGTAGATCTTGTCTTGGTGGAAGATGTGGCACAGGGCGTCGATATGACTGGTGGCGTATCCGTGCGAGGCGAGGGCAAAGTAGTCGGCCCCGTAACCCTCGGTGAAGGTGCCGGTCATGTGGTGGACCACCGGCTTGGGGTTGTCGGGACCGGGTTCGGTAGGGAGGGGTCGGGCGCAAGACACGGTACGTCCCGACCGCACCGTCGCGGTCGCTGCTTCCGTAACCTCGGCGGTGACGAAGTTGAGCGTGCCGAGCTCGTCGTCGGATCCCCACCGACCCCAGTTGGAGAGGCGGTCGTGGAGACTCAGAACTTCCGCTGCATTCATCGGTTGGCGCACCACCTGGGTACAGTAGCCGGGCGGATCTCACCACTCGACCCCAGACCCGTCGGGTGAGAACACCTAGGGTGTCGCCAGTCGGCCCGGTCCTCTGAGGGGCTGGGCGGCTCTACCGCAGACCACGTACCTACCAGCCCACAGCGGGACCGAGGTGACTCAATGAGTGCGGGACGAGAAGCAACGCGTGACGCTCCGGAGGTGGGTCCGCCACCATGGATCGACGAGACGATCCAACAGCGGATCGAATGGCGGGACGGCGACGTCGTCGTGTCGGTTCCTGCGAAGAGTGGGACCACCTGGACGATGAACATCGTCCACCAGCTCCGATCGGGCGGCGATGGCTCGTTCACGGACATCTACCTCGAGGTGCCCTGGGTCGAGCTTGTGCCCGGACCCGACAAGTCGCTCGATGATCTCGTCGCCAAGCTGGACGAGATGCCACGAGACCTTCGGCGTTCGTTCAAGACCCACGCCGCGCCGCCCACCCTCCCCTATCAGAACCCCGGTGAGGGGCCTGACGTGCGGTACCTCGTCGTCGCCCGCAACCCCGATGAGGCGATCGCGTCCTTCCGCCCGTTTCTGGCCGCGCACTCCGACGCCTGGTACGACCTCTGGCAGGTCGACAAGAGGGGTGCCGTTGGACCCGACTTCGACACCTATATCTCCGGATTCGTATCCCACGCACTGGCGCCCAGGATCTTCGGGTTCCTAGCCGCATGGTGGCCACTCCGCCATGAGTCCAACGTGATGCTGGTGCATTACGCCGACCTGAAACGCCGACCCGAGACGACCATTCGTCGGGATCGCGGCGTTCCTTGGCTTCGATGTCCCCGACGATCGGTGGCCGATCATTTTGGAGTACACCTCGTTCCAGTGGATGAAGGCGCACGAGGACAAGTTCGAGCTGCGCCGCGTCGCCGACATACCGATGCTCGACCCCGGTGGGATGATCCGTAAGGGACAGATCGGCGCGAGCGGCGAGGACGGGATCTCACCACAGATCTCCGAGACGATCGCGGCCGTGGGCCGAACGATTCTCACCGATTCGGAGGCATGGGACTGGTGCTACCGCGGCGGGAGGGTGCCAACCTGAGAAGCCGAGGGTACCTCGGCTCCCGGCGCTGGACGCCGAGCGGGCACCATTCCCTCCCGAGATCACCGAACGGCACGGATCCACACCAACGTCGACCGTCCGGCGGTGCTCGGGGGTACCGGCGGCAGCGAGCGCTGGTCGGGGCGTGGCCCACTCCGGGCGAACTCCATTCTCTCCTGGTCGGCGCGAAGCTGGTCGGCAAGTGACCCGTGAGCGCTACGTCCCCCAATTCGACGGTATCCGCGCCCTCGCCATCTCTGCGGTAGTCGCCTATCACCTCGGCTACCTGCCAGGCGGGTGGGTAGGCGTTGACGTCTTCTTCGTCCTCTCCGGTTACCTCATCACCAGCCTGCTGCTGGCTGGTACCGGTCGCCAGGATCGGTTGAGCGCGTTCTGGGGGCGGCGGGCCAAGCGCCTGTTGCCGGCGGTGCTGGTGCTGCTGGTGGCGCTCTCCGTCTACGCCTGGGCCGGCTGGGTCGGTCTGGTACCGGCCCAGCTCCGAGCCCCGGCCCTGGCCACCCTGTTCTACGTGGCCAACTGGCAGCAGATCGTGGCCGGCCACAGTTACTTCGCCCGCTACCTGGCGGTGAGCCCGCTGCAACAGACCTGGTCACTCGCCATCGAGGAGCAGTACTACCTGGTGTGGCCGGTGGTGCTCCTGGGCGCGGCCCTCGTGACCCGGCGCCTTCCCGGTCGCACCAGCCGAGCCGCCGTGCTCGGGATCACCATCGTGCTGGCCGTGGCCTCGGCGATATGGATGGGCGTGGCTGCCCATCACTATGGGGCCAACCGTGCCTATCTGGGCACAGACACCCGGGCCTGGGAGCTGTTATTGGGCGGGGGCGCGGCGATGGTTTGGCCACGGGGGGCTGAAGAGGGATCGGTGCACCGACGCACCACCTGGTCGGTGGCCAGCGGGCTGGGTCTGGCGGGCGTGGTGCTGGGCGCGTCGGTGGCCGGGGGTCCTCCGTCGTGGGTCTGGGATGGCGGCTTGGTGGCCATCGCCGCGTGCGCCACGGCGGTGGTGGTCGGAGTGACTCGGGCCCGGCGGGGAATCGTGGCTGGGGCCCTGGCCTTCGGTCCCCTCCGCTGGCTCGGCCTGATCTCCTACAGCCTGTACCTCTGGCACTGGCCAGTGATAGTGCTGATGACGCCGGCCGCGGTCGGTTGGTCCGGCTGGCCGCTCCTACTGGCCCGCCTCGGAACGATGGTGGCCCTCTCCTGTGCCAGCTACTACCTGGTCGAGCGGCCCCTGAGGCGGGCCGACTGGACGGCCTGGGCCCATCGCCTGCGTCTGCCGACGGTGGGCGTCGCGGCCGTCGGTGTGGCCGCCACCGCCATGGTCATCGTGGCCGGAACCGTCGGTCCCCCGCCGGCCACCTCTGGACAGGTGGCCGCGGCGACCACCGCCGGGGCCACCAACACCGCGTCGGTTCGTCTCCCGCCGGCCCCCCCGGGCCAACCGTGGCGGGCCTGGATCTTTGGTGACAGCGTGATGGTGGACAGCTCCCTGGGCATCACGGCAGCTCTGCAGGCCACCGATGACGTCTCGGTGGTGCTCGACGATTCTGTTCCCGGGTGGGGCCTGTCCACCGACCCTTCCCGGGTGGCCGACGTGGGCAAGATCCTGGCCCAGAGCCACCCGCAGGTGGCAATCGGGTTCTGGTCCTGGGACGACCAGGTGGCCAGGGCCGACCCCGTTGGCTACCGGACCGAGCTCGAGCGGTTCCTGGCCGCCATGCTCATGCCTGGTGGGGTCGAGCTCGCGGTACTCGTCCAGTTCCCCCAGCCGGGCCCCAGCGACTCCATCACCGATGCCGCAGCACGTCTGCGGACGTGGCGGAGCGAGACGGCCGACACCGATGCCTGGAACGCCGTGGCGCGACAGGCGGTCGCGGCCTTCCCCGGCCACGCCCTGTTCCTCACCACCGACCAGCTGTTCGCCCCGGGCGGGCAGATTCCTGACTTGGATGCGCACTCCTCGGGGCACCTGGGTCCGAGCCCGCAAGCTGGACAACACCCACCTGTGCCCCTACGGGGCGGCCAGTTTCGGGGCCCTCGTCACCCACGACCTCACCCCTGCACTCACCCTCGGCCCGATGCGACCGGGCTGGGAGTCCGGCCCGTGGACGAATGATCCCCGCTACGACGACCCGCCCGGGGCCTGCCCCGATGACCAGCCGCCGACGGGCTACCGGGGCCTCACCGTGCCCAAGGTGACAAGCACCGCATAGAAGCGGCGGTGCGGTCACCCCGACCGTTCGGAGCGGAGGCCCAAGACTCCGAAACGCTACGGTGACGGCAACAGGTGGAGGTGGCCGAGGCATCTTCCGACGGACGCCGGAGATGACCGGCCTCGGCCAACCACGAGTGGGGGGACGTCCATGTCGACCAGCATCCTGACGGGTTGGAGCAGGAACACGGGACGAAGGGCCGCCACCGCCACCGCGGTGGCACTGGTCGGCACATTGACCTGTTGTCTGGTGTCGACCAGGGGAGAGGCGGCTCCGGCTCCGAGTGGTTCGGCCGCTATCCCCGCGAAGGCCTTCACCGACTACACCGGGGTCACCGCCCACACGGTGACCGTCGCCAACATCTCCACCCAGTCCGCCGGGCTGTTCGCCGGAGCGGCAGTGGGCGCCCAGGCCTACGCCGACTACGTCAACGCCAGCGGTGGCGTCAACGGCCGCCGGCTCGTGGTGCAGAGCTTTGACGATCGCTTCACCGGTACGGCGAACAAGCAGCTGACCGAGGCTGCGGTACAGAACGACTTTGCCACCGTCGGTGGCTTCTCGCTCGAAGACGGATTCGGGGGGACCGTCCTCCGGGCCAACCCCGGGATGCCCGACATCTCCGAGTCACTTGACCCGGCCACTGCAGCACTGCCCAATTCCTTCAGCCCCTCTCCGCTCGCAGCCGGCTGGCCAATGGGACCGCTGGTGTACTTCAAGAAACGCTTCCCCGACGCCGTGCTCCGCACGGCCACGATCACCGCTGATCTGCCTTCCACCGTGACGGCATGGAACCACGAGAAGGCCACCATGGTCCACCTCGGTTACCACGTGCTCTATGACCCGTCGCTCCCGGCCTCCAGCACCGACTTCACCCAGAATGTGATCGCCATGAAGAATCTCGGTGTAAAGATACTCTTCCTGGAACAGTCGCCCGAGAGCTACGCATCGGCCACCATCAAGGACCTCGATCAGCAGAACTTCCACCCGATCTTGGTCCTCGGCGCGCCGCCCTACAGCGAGTCGCTGGTGGCCGAATTCGGGGGGACCGGCGGCGGTGAACGGCGCTTACCTCGAGCAGGCGGCCGCCCTCTATCTGGGGGAAGACGCAGCGGCAATTCCCTCGGTGCACACCTTCCTGAGCTGGGTTCAGAAAGCTTCCCCCGGATTCCACACCGACGAGTTCACCTTGTTCGGATGGCTCTCGGCATCGTTGTTCACCCAGGCGCTCCGGTCGGCCGGCACCCACCCCAGCCGAGGGTCGCTGCTCGAGGCACTGCACCGGATAACCGCCTTCACCGGGAACAACCTGATCCCGGCCAGCAACCCGGCGAAGAAGGTGCCGATCAGCTGCTATCTGATCGGCCGGATCGAGCACGGCGCGTTCCAGCGCCAGGACGACCCGCCGATTGCTGGGCCCACCCACGGCTACCGGTGCGACCAGCCCTTCTACTACCCGAAGTGAGGCCCCCACCCTCCGGACCCGGGGTCGCCGTGCTGGTCCCTAGACACAGTCGTTCCGGATCGTGCCGATGCCCTCGATCCAGGATTCGAGGGTCTGCCCGGGTCGGAGGAACCGAGGAGGTTGTCGCGCCACACCGACAGCCTGGCTGTGTCGACGCCCGGCGCCAATCGGTCAGACCCCACTGCGGGTCCGGGTTGGCTTCTCAAACATCTTGAACCGGTCTTTGCCCGCCACCTTGGCCTCATACATTGCCGAGTCCGCCTGACCCAGGAGGACCTCCGTGGTGGATCCAGGATGGGCCACGGCGACCCCCACGCTGACCGACAGGGCGACATGGTGCCCGTCGATGGTGAGCGGTTGGCGAAGGCTCGACACCATGCGCTCGGCGACTGCGGCAGCGGAATCGTGAGTGCCGACTCCCTCCAAGAGCACT
This sequence comes from uncultured Acidimicrobiaceae bacterium, assembly GCA_963833585.1. Taxonomy (GTDB): domain Bacteria; phylum Actinomycetota; class Acidimicrobiia; order Acidimicrobiales; family RAAP-2; genus Bog-756. The sequence goes on from CAWHYF010000006.1 coordinate 1,048,490, forward strand.
GCGAATTCGTCACCCCCGAACCGTGCCACCGTGTCCCCGGGTCGAACGGCCGCCTCCAGACGCTTTCCGGTGGCTACCAACACCTGGTCGCCGACCATGTGCCCGAACCCGTCGTTCACGGTCTTGAAACGGTCGAGATCGCAGAAACAGAGAGCCACGGTCTCATCAGTCCGGCCCAAGGCGTCGAGGGCGTGCTCGAGCCGATCGTAGAAGAGCACCCGGTTGCCCAGTCCGGTGAGGGTGTCATGCAGGGCTTGGTAGCGGAGCTCCACCTCCAGCGACTTCCTGGTAGCGACCTCATCCTCCAGCTTTCGATTCTGGTAGGCGATCCTCTGGAACATCCAGCGCATGCGGAACACCACGAGCACGAAGACGATGATCGATATCAGTGAGAGGGCCGCCACGTCAGTGCCGGCACCGAACAACGCGGTCAGAAACAGGATCGCCGGCGGCACGAACCCGGCCAGGGCCACCATTGGCAGCCTCCAAGCCGCCTCACTCCTCGAACGCTCCTCGACCGACGACGACCCGACTGGTTCGCGGCACAGTGCGGCTACGCCAATGAGCGTGTAGCTGATGAGCCATCCGGCGTCGACTGGGCTGCCCGTGACGTAGGCACCATGGAGACTCAGCAGGTCATAGAGGAAGTCGGCGACCAGCATGAAGCCCATGGCCGCAGCCAGCAGCTTCAGCGGCAGACTCTTGTCCCGTCGAAACAGCAGACCTCGAACCACGATGTACAGGACGCCGAGGTCCATGACCGGATACAGGAGCGCGATGAATTTTCCGAACGTGGTGGACGACGCGTCGTGCGCATACGAGGCCATCAGGAAGTGCCAGGACAGGGCCAGAGCTCCGCAGGTGATGATGGCGGCGTCCGCGTAGCTCTCCCGGGCGTCGCTCCAACGTGACCGACCTCGTGTCAGCCGGACAACGCCGACGATCAGGAACGGGTAGCCGGCGAGATACAAGGCGTCGGCGGCTGAGGGGAAGGGCGTGGGTCGATGGAGGACGAATTGGTACAGGTCGTACACCGAGTCCCCCAGTACGAAGCACAGATTGCCGAGGGCGATCGAGTACCAGCCCCTGCGCTCGGAGGCCGGCCGCCGCTTGGCGCCCCACACAACGGCGGCGACGGAACCCAACCCGACGATGGAGTATCCGAGGTCCTTGGCACCCACCCCCGGGAGCAGGAAGTAGAGGCCGGTCATACAGAGTCCGGCGATGCCAAACGTCCTCGCGGTCCTAGGTGTCATGCGACCACACCTCCTCGCGTTCCATCGTGCATGTCATCGGCATTTCGATGGGTCAACATGAGGGGGGCGCCAGGAGCACGGTCAGTGGCTCCGGATTGGCGGGGCTGATCACCCCTCGGCCCAGCTGAACAGGACTTCTCCGGGAACCGGCTGGTGCCGGCTCAGGGGTGGGGACTCGTGGCGTCGGGCTCTCTGATCGCGGCGACGGGTAACCCGCCGAGGAGTCGGCGGTTCACGGTCAGGTGCGGAAGCGCCCGTGGTCGAACAGCAGCACCCCGTCGTTGGGGTCGGCTCCCGATGGTGCCCGCTCGAGGGCGAGCCGGCACCGATGCGGAGTAGCGTGGGAACATGACTGTTTTCGATCCGACGGTTGGAGCGGGCGGAGGCTCGACCTACGACCCCGAGGCCGTCCGTGCCAAGTACCTGGCGGAACGCGACAAGCGGCTGGTCCCCGGCCGCGCCGATATCCGCGACCTGTGGACCGACGAGCACTTCGCCAGCTACCGCGACGACCCGTTCACGCCGCTGGCGCGGCGCGATCCGGTCGTGGACGAGGTGGATGTGGTGGTCGTGGGCGGAGGAATCGCCGGGGTGCTCGCCGCCACGCAGCTCCGCAAAGCCGGTCTCGACCGCATCCGCATCGTCGACCAGGCGGGCGGCATCGGGGGCACCTGGTACTGGAACCGCTACCCGGGGGTGATGTGCGACGTCGAGTCGTACATCTACCTCCCGATGCTGGAGGAGCTCGACTACGTACCCACCCAGCGCTACGCATTCGGCGAGGAGATCCGACATCATCTCGAGGCCATCGCCGAGAGGTTCGACCTCACGGCTGACGCCCTGTTCCACACCGGGATCACCCGCGCCGAGTGGGACGAGGCGGCGGCCCGATGGCGGATCCGAACCGACCGCGGGGACGAGATGCGCTGCCACTGGTACGTTCTGGCCGTCGGGATCCTCAACCTCATGAAGCTGCCGCGCATCCCGGGCATGGAGGACTTCGCGGGTCACTCGTTCCACACGGCCCGGTGGGACTACGCGTACACCGGTGGCGGTCCGGATCAGCCCCTCTCCGGCTTGACAGACAAGACCGTCGCACTCATCGGAACGGGCGCCAGCGGCATCCAGTGTGTTCCGCCGCTGGCCCGGTCGACCAAACGCCTCTACGTGTTCCAGCGCACGCCGTCGGCGATCGGCGAGCGGGGCAACCGGCCCACCGATCCCGACTTCGCTCAAGGGCTCGGGGCGAGCTGGCAGCGGGCCCGGATGGACAACTTTCAGGCGATCATGATGGGCCGATCCGTGGATGTCGACGAGGTCGACGATGGTTGGACGCACCACTACGGCCCCGTCCAGCACCCCCCACGATGGGAGGGAATGACGACGGAGGAGTTCCTGCGAAGCGCCGAGGCGTTCGACTACTCGGTCATGGATACTCACCGACGGCGGATCGAGGAGCTGGTGACCGACCCCGCCACGGCCGAGGTCCTCAAGCCGTTCTACCGCTACCTCTGCAAGCGCCCGTGCTTCCACGACGAATATCTTCTGGCGTTCAACAACCCCAACGTCACGCTGATCGACACACCCAGTGGGATCGAGCGGATCAGCGAGGACGGCCCGGTCGTCGACGGGAAGCCGTACCCGGTCGACTGCATCATCTACGGCACCGGTTTCGAGGCCGAGCTCACTCCGTTGTTCCGTCGGGCCGGCCACCAGATCATCGGCCGGGGTGGGGTCGGCCTGGCCGAGAAGTGGTCCGAGGGGGCCGCCAGCCTGTTCGGAATGATGACCCGTGGCTTCCCCAACCTGTTCGTCATGCCAGCCCCGGGGCAGCAAGCCGTGGTGACGGTCAACTACACGCAGCTGGCGGTGCTCGGGGCCGAGTTCATCGGTGGAGCCGTCGGGCTGCTCGAGCGGCAGGATGTCGAGGTGTTCGACGTCAGCGCGGCGGCCGAGGAAGCGTGGACGCAGAAGATCGTCGACACCCACGTGGACAGCAGCGCCGTCATGTCCGCCTGCACCCCGTCGCGCATCAACAATGAGGGCCATCCGGAAATGCTGAACCCCCGGAACGGCAACTACGGACGCGGATTGGGCGACTGGTTCGGTTACCGCGAGCTGCTCGAACAGTGGCTCGAGGCCCGCAACCTCGAGGGGCTCGAGCTCGTGGTCCGGTCGCCGGCCTCGTGAGCGCTCGCCAGCGGGTCGCCGTCGTGACCGGCGGCGGGGCCGGGATCGGAGCGGCGATCGCCGAGGAGCTGGGCCGCAGCGGTTGGTTCGTCGTCACCCTGGACCCCCTGGTGACCCTCGACGGCTCGGAGCGGCTCCCCGAGCCTGAGCACACCACGGTCGGCCGAATCGTGGCGGCGGGTGGGTCCGCTCAGGCCTCGGCGGCCTCGGTCACCGACGGCGGGGCGGTCCGGGATCTGTTCCGGCAGTTGGCCGACCAGCACGGTGGGCTCGACGCCGTCGTCAATGTCGCCGGCATCACCCGGCAGACCTACTTCGGGCAAGGTACGGAGGAAGACTGGTTGGCGGTGCTCGAAGTGCACCTCGGGGGCTACCTCAACGTGTTGGACGCCGCGCTGCCACTCATGGCCGCCGCAGGGCACGGACGTGTCCTCGGGGTCACCTCCGGATCAGGGTGGCGGGCTGCCGACGCCGGTGCCTACAGCTGCGCCAAGCGGGCGGTGGCTTCCCTCACCTGGCAGTTGGGCCGGGCGGCACCACCGGGGGTAACCGTCAACGCCATCTCGCCCATCGCCGCCACCCGAATGGTCGCCGCGGCGGCCGAGCGCGCTCGTCAGGCCGGCGCCACCGGGGGCGGTGGGGGGCTCTCCCTGTTCGCGTCGATGCCCGGCCCAGAGGACCTCGGACCGCTCGCCGCGCATCTCGTCGGTGACGGATTCGGGTGGTGCAACGGCCGGGTGCTGTTCACCGGCGGTTCGGAGGTGGCTGTCGTCGACGAGCCCCGCCTGCTCGAGGTGGTGCGCAACGACGAGGTGGTCTCCCTGGCCCGGGTACTCGACGCCGTCATTCCCCGGGCCTTCGCCACGGCCGAGCACGACCAGGTGAGCAGCGGCGGAGGCAACCCACGGTTCGGGCCGATCTTCGACGAACCCGGCCCCGCCGATCGCACATCGGTGCACGTGCGGTCCTGTGCCGTCGTCGCCGATCGTCCGGGACTGGGCGCGGCACTGACCGCCGCGTTGGAGGCCCGATCGATCTCCTGCCGCCGCCTCGACATCGCCCACAGCTTCCGGGACGCCGCCGAGGCAGTGAACTCCGCGGTTGAATCCGCCGGGCCACTCGACGCCATCGTCGTGGCACCGGCTGGTCGTCAGCCAGAGACCCGATCGACGAATGGGTGGGAGCAGATACTGGCGGACCACCGTGGGATCGTCGAAGCCATCCACACCGACGCCGGATGGGCCCGGGCGGCGGCCGACTACGCCACCGCCACCAACCGGCCGGTGCGTCTGGTGACCCTGACCGACGCCACCACCAGAGGAGGCCGCAGTCGGGCACAGGCCTCAGCGCAGCTCGCGCGGGTAGCCGCGGGATCGACGGAGGGCCGCATCGCCGCCTTCGCCGCGAGCATCGAGACCTCGGGGGCGGCTGCGGACCAGGAAGCCGGGGAACTCGTCGCTCATCTGCTCGGCAACCCGGACGCCACGACGCTGACCGGTGCGGAGCTGGTCATCGGCACCGGCTGGCTCGGTCTTCGCAGTCACCCTCGACCGATCGGCAGCATCACCTACGGCGGACCGGCAGTTCCCGACTGGCTCGACGACGCGCTCCGGGAGATCATCGGTGACGCCGACCACCCACGGCCCACGGAGGATTGATGTCCGACCTGCCCATCCGCATCGTTGATGCCCATGTGCACCTGTGGGACCCCGCCCGCGCCGATTGGTATCCGTACCTCCTCCGCCCTCCCACCGGGGGCAGCGGCGACGCGTCGCGAATGTACCGCCGCTTCGATGCCGACACCTACCGGGCAGAGACAGCCCGGTGGACCGTGGACAAATTCGTCAACGTCGCCGCCGCCACCGGCGTCCACTCCATCGAGGAGACCATCGAGCTCGATGGCCATGCCGAGGGGACCGGCGGCCCGGACGCCATTGTCGGCGGTCTACCGCCGACGGACACCGTGGCCGACGCCGTACAGCTCATCGAACGACAGATGACGGCCCCTCGCTTCCGTGGGGTACGTCCCATGGGCGCTTTTCAGGGGCCCCTCCCCGACCCCGGAGTGCTCCGTGCGCTTCGCGACCGGAACCTGCTGTTCGAACTGATGAGCCATCCCGATCAGCTCGGGCAGGCGGCAACCCAGCTCACCGGGGTCGATGACCTCGTCATCGTGGTCGAGCACACCGGTTGGCCCCGCTCCTCCTCCGCAGAGGAGCGCACCATGTGGCAGGACGGCATCGACGCCCTGGCCGACCTCGGCGACAACGTCGTGTGCAAACTCTCGGGCCTGTCTATGCCATTGGGACGCATCGACGTCGATTCATTCGCTCCCTGGCTCGAGTACGCCATCGATGCCTTCGGCGTCGAGCGCTGCATGTTCGCCAGCAACTTCCCGGTGGACGCGATGTACGGCACCTTCGACCAGCTGTACACCACCTTCAGCGCCGTTACGGCGGGTCTTGGCGACGAATCCCGCGAACAGCTCTTTGCCACCAACGCCGAGAGGATCTATCGCTGCTAGGTGGCACCTCGTGCACATCACCGGCCGGAGCCGCGGCGGCCGACATTCGCCGCCAGTCGAGTTGGGACGTCACTGAACCACCGTGCGGTGCACCATGAGGAAACCGCAGCAGGACCATGACCACTCAGGAGGATGCAATGGAGACCGACCGCCTCGTGGCTACCGCCTGCGACCGGGCCGGCGCGGACGACCTCGGCGACGACACCTGGCGTGAGGGCCTCGAGGTCCTGGTCCACTCGTTGAACACCGAGGCCGCCCTCAACGAGATGGGCGTCGGCGCCATGACCGACCAGATCGTCGGGTACCTGGTCAACCGGCTGCTGATCGAACGGTGGTATGCCGAGCACCCCGAGATCGACGATCAACAGATCGTGGCCCCACTGTTCGGTCTCGGTCTTCCCCGCACCGGTTCCACGGCGCTGAGCTTCCTGCTGGCCCAGGACCCGTCCCGGCGGTCCCTCCGTGTCTGGGAAGCAGCCGAGCCGTGCCCGCCGCCGGAGACGGCGACCGAGCATAGCGACCCTCGCATCGCCAGGGCCCAGGCCGGCATCGACTTCACCAACGAGATGTTCACCGGCTTCGCGGGGATGTTACCCACCGCGGCGGACGGGCCCCAAGAGTGCCTCCTGCCCATGGCGCTCGAGTTCCGATCGCTGATCTTCGAGGGCATGGCGTTGATTCCGAGCTACAGCGCGTGGCTACTGCGATGCGACATGGAGCCGGCCTACCGGTACCACCGACGGGTGCTGAAGCTGTTGCAGTGGCGCTGCCCGCCCGACCGGTGGTGGCTGAAGACCCCGGCCCACATGCTGTCGATCGACGCTCTGAATGCGGTGTACCCCGACGCCCGGTTCGTCATGACCCACCGAGATGTGGGCAAGGTGCTCCCGTCGGTATGCGCGCTCTACAGCACCCTGAGCACCATTCTCACCGTGCACCCCGACCCGGTCGCCATCGGTAGGCACAGCCGAGAGGTATGGCGGACGGCACTGGAACGACTGGTTGATTTCCGTGACCGGGGGAACGACAGCCGCTTCCACGACCTGTCCTTCGAGGCGGTGCAGCGCGACCCGATCGGACAGGTAACCCAGCTCTACGCCGAACTGGGCGACGAACTGAGCGACGAGGCCCGCCGGCGGATGCAGGACTGGTGGTCCGAGAGCTCGAAGGACCGCTCCGGGCCCGGGAGCTACCCGGCCGAGAGGTTTGGCCTTGACCGAGCGGAGCTGGCCGAGGAATTCGGTTTCTACTACGAACGATTCAACATATCGGTGGGCACCTACTAGCGACGACATCCGATCTGATGGCCAGTTCACCGCCATCTCAACTGGGAGGCAGACCGATGGATGAGCTGACCCAAAAGGTCGTCGACGGAACGGCATGGCGCGAGTTCTGCGACCTGCTCGCGGACGCCGGCGAAGCCGTCCTCGCCGAAGGCAATCCTACCGACCCCTTGGACCGGGCCGAAGGGTTCCGCCTGCTCACCCGGCTGCTGCGGGGCGCACTGGAGAACAAGCTCGAGTACGGGCGGGCCGCCCAACCCGAGCTGATCTGCACGTGTCACGAGACCATCAAGATCGTCGGGGAGAACCCCGACAACCACTATCTCGGGGCGTCGCTCGACGGCCGGTACGACTACCGGATCTGGGGCACCCGGGGCGAGGCGAAGTGGATCAGCTTCAACCTCTTCTCCGGGGCCGGGTTCGGTGGTGGTGGCCCGGGCACCGGCGCCACCATGCACGAGGAGCACATGCACATCGAGCCGGACGGCAGCTTCGAGGTGATCGTCTCCCAGCGGGAGCACCGGGGCAACTGGCTGCGGTCGGAGGCCGATACCAGGAGCCTGGCCGTTCGCCAGACCTTTCTCGACAAGCGGCACCAGCTCCATGCCGAGATGCACATCCAGCGCATCGACGATGACCGTACACCGCCTGAACCTCTGACCCCGGAGGAGCTGTACCAGGCCTTGGTCTACGCGGGCTTCTACGTCAAGGGCGTGGCCCAGATCGGTGCCCAATGGGCGACCCGCCAGTCGCGGTGGCCCAATGTGTTCACCGACGAGGCCGAACTGCCCGAAACCGCCAAATTCAAGGATCCCCAGATCAAATGGCACCAGGCCTATTTCGACCTGGCCGCCGACCAGATGCTGGTCGTGGAGGTCACGCCGCCGGAGTGCGAGTATTGGATGATCGCTCTCCACAACCACTGGATGGAGACCCTCGACTACGTCCACCACCAGTCGACCCTGAACTGCCATTCGGCATTGCTCCAATCCGATGGCAGCGTCCGGTTCGTGGTCGCCCATCACGATCCCGGGGTGCCGAATTGGCTTGACACCGCCGGCCACCGACGCGGCACGGTGGGTGTGCGCTGGGTCGGACCCCAGGTCATCGACGTCCTGCCGACGACAAGAGTGGTGGAAGTGGGCTCGCTGACCTGAGCTGCGGCGGGGCCATCTGGCCTTCCGTCAGCCACCGCGGCCGACAGATGAGCCCGAATGGTGTCACAACCGGCCCGCCGCTGTCGTCAGACAGATGGAGCAATCGGAAATCAGGAGGTGCGTCATGGCCCATGTGGAACTGGTCGAACAGCCTCACGGTCTGATCGGCCGGCTGGCCTGGTGGTACTCGAAACGGGCTTTCGGCCAGGTGGTGGAGCCGGCTCGTGCCGCGGCCCTGCACCGGGGCGTGACGGTCGGCTGGGGGGCCTTGGAGCTGACGGCGGAGAGAGGATGGAACCGCCTCGATCCCCATCTGCGGTTCTTGGCCATCCAGCGCTCGGCGGGGGCCATTGGTTGCTCCTGGTGCACCGATTTCGGCTACTTCGAGGGCATCCAGCAAGGGGTAGACCCGAGGAAGGTCCGGGAGGTGCCGAGGTGGCGCAGCAGCGACGTCTATGACCAGCGGGAGCGGACGGTCTTGGAGTACGCGGAAGCGGCAACGGGGACACCGGTGGCCATCGGTGAAGCTCTCGTGGACAGGTTGCACCACTTCTTCTCGGACGAGGAGATAGTGGAGCTCGCGGCTTGGGTGGCTCTGGAGAACCTCCGGTCCCGGTTCAACGGCGGCCTCGGGTTGCGAAGTGAGGGTTTCTCGGATCGCTGCGAGGTCCGACCCCATTCGGGGGCCATCAGCCCCGAGCCACCTGGATCCGGTCTTCCGCCCGATTCAGTGTGAAGAGATGCCCGACACCGGTGCCGCCAGGCTCTTCCCGGCCAGGGAGCCGAGAAATGCGGCGTCCCCGTAGGCGAAGACGGAGCCGTCCGTGCCCACCAGCCAATAGCCCCCCCCATCGGGAGACCGGGCGATTCCGATCAGTGGCGACGAGCCGTCGATTCCCTGACCTGGCACCGAACCGACGTAGGGGGCGTTGCCGAACGAGAAGACCCCACCGTCTGATGCCAAGAGCCAGTACCCCTGGCCGTTGGGCGTGGAGGCGAACGCGGTCATCGGCCTGTTGAGTCGGGCACCTCCCATGGAGCCGTGGAAACCGGCGTCGCCGAAAGTGAACACGCCACCATCGGAGGCCAATTCCCAGTAGCCACCTCCGTCGGGGGTGGCGCCGACGGCCACGATGGGGCTGTTCAGATGTCGGCCCCCCATCGAGCCGAAGAACTGGGCGTTCCCGAAGGTGAAGATGCCGCCGTCACTGGCCGCTTCCCAATAGCCCATCCCGTCCGGCGTGCTGGCCACCCCGACGATCGGTTGATTCAGATGTCGGCCCCCCATCGAGCCGAAGAACTGGGCGTTCCCGAAGGTGAAGATGCCGCCGTCACTGGCCGCTTCCCAATAGCCCATCCCGTCCGGCGTGCCGGCCACCCCGACGATCGGTTGATTCAGATGTCGGCCCCCCATCGAGCCGAAGAACTGGGCGTTCCCGAAGGTGAAGATGCCGCCGTCACTGGCCGCCACCACGAACCCCTGGTTGGCCGAGGGAGGTAGGTCCATCCGCTCGGTGAAGGATCGAAGTCCCGGATCATTCTGCTGTGGTTCCGTCGCCGCGCTGCCAACCGCCCAGCAGGTCGAGGCCTGAACGCAGATCACGGAGTTCAGAAAGCTGAGCGCCGTCACCGTGGGACTGGGCTCGATCGACCAGTCAGATCCGTCCCAGCTCTCGATGAAGCTCTGGGGTTGGAAGCCCGAACCGCCGCCACCACCGAAGGAGCCATACGAGCCGACTGCCCAGCACTGAGACGGTCCCACGCAGGACACCGAGGCCAGAATGTTGCCGACGGAACTGTCTTGATCCGGCGTCGGCGTCTGGGACCACAGGGCGCCGTCCCAGTGCTCCATCAGCGTATTGCCGGCGGTACCGGCGCTGTTGGTAACCGATCCCGAGGCCCAACAGTCCGAAACGCCGGTGCAGGTGACACTGCTGAGGTACCCGCCCTGTGGACTGGGTTCGGTGACGCCCGGGACGATGGACCAGACACTTCCGTTCCACCGTTCGATGAGGCCCTGGTTGGATGGGGCCGCCGGGAAGATCGGCAAGAAATTCGGATTTTGCTGAACTGGGCCCGCCGAACCCACCGCCCAGCAGTTCGAGTCACTCAGGCAGGTGATCCCGTCGAGCTGATCGTAGGTCTGACCCGTGGCGGGGCTCGACGCAGTGGCCCAGGCCGAACCGTCCCAATGCTCCAGCACCGAATTCAGGGCTCCACCGTTCTGGTCGGTGCCGTAGCCGACGGCCCAGCAGTCGGAGCTCGAGGCGCAGCTCACACTCTGGAGGATTCCGCCCGCCGCCCCGCTGGGTGTGGGGCTGGGGACCATCGACCACGCAGCTCCGTCCCAATGCTCGGTGAGCGTTCCTGTCGGCGAGCCGTTGCCGGCTGGACCCAGTACGGCACCGACGGCCCAACAGTCCGAACTGGTGACACAGGTCACGGCGAAGAACCCTCCCCCATCCGAGTCCGGGAGCGGTGGGAGGTTGGCCAGACTCCAATCGGTCCCATTCCAGGATTCGACGATCGGGGCGAACGTGGAGTTCGAGCTGATGTTGGAAATGGAGATCCCGACCGCCCAGCAGTCCATCGTGTTGGCGCAGGTAGATCCCAGGACCACGTCGTCGGCTCCGGTGGAGGGGCTGGTCACGATGTTCCAACCGGAGGGGAGGCTGGCGTTGGCTCCCTGGGTGAGGGACTCGACCATGAAGCCGGCCCCACTCACCAAGACGAGTAGGGCACAGAGGACGGCGAGGTGCCCTCGTCGCAGCTTGCGTCTCACTGGCACAGCGGTCCGGACCCGTCGATCCACCCACTATTGCACTGGGTTGCATCAATTTTCGGGATGGACCCCCGTCGAGTCCGCCCGCCGGAACCACCCACGGGAGGGGCGAGCGGTGCGGGCCCGGGCCTCACGGGCCCTCAGTGCACCGTGGCGTCCTGTTGCAGCGCCGCCTTCGAAAGGATCCCTTGCTGCTTGGTGGTCAGTGGGGTGGTCGATCCGGCCGTGGAGGTCGTACTGGTGGACGATGCGGGTATGTTCACGTCGATCGCCACCAATTCGAGCAATCTGCCTCGTTGCCAGGTGATGACGTACGTCGAGCTGCCCGCCGCACGTTCCAGGGCGTTAGCTCCGAGGGACTTGGGTGCTTTCAGGTTGGGCGACGCAGCGTTGGCCTTCTTCGCCTTGACGATCAGGGAGGCCGGCACGCCCGCGGACTTGCAAACGAGGACCTCGGACACCACTCCCGTGGCCCGCTTGGCATCCTCGAACTCGACCTGAGCGCCACTGGAGCACCCGGTCACACCCGTCTTCTTACTGGAGACGGGCTTGCCGACCGCAGTGGGAAATCCCAGTCGCCCGGCCTCTCGAGCCGTCAGAAGGCCCTTCGTCGGGGCGCTCTCCACCGCATTCACGGACGCGCCCGCCGGAACGGACACCATCAGGGCGAACAGGGACGAGAGAAGTCCGACAACCAGGACGAGGGCCGGGAGCCTCGCGCGATGCAACATTGGGTACCTTTCCGAGACGGTCAGTGAGTGATCTCCCCGTGGACCGTAGCCTGCGGATCGGTCCCCGGGGCCTCGCGCCCCCGGAGAACCTCAGCCAGCCGGACGGCGCGGGGTGGGAATGGTCCTTGGAGCCGATGGGATGTCAATCCGCCCCGGAGCCTAGTATCCGCTTCATGGATGTCAGCGGCTACAACTACACGGAGAGCGTCAGCATCAGTCGACCTGCCGCCGATCTGTATGCGATCGTCTGCGATGTGGGCCGTTGCGGCGAGCTCAGCCCGGTGTGTGAGTCCGGGGCCTGGGACGATGGCGCCCATGCCGGCGAGGTAGGGGCCTGGTTCACGGGTCACAACGCCATCGGTGACATCAGTTGGGACACTCGGTGCCAGGTCGTCGCCGCTCGACCAGGTCGAGAATTCGCCTTCGTCAACTTCGGGCCGAACGGTGATCTCGCCCTGGTCCGCTGGGGGTACACGTTCGAGGAAGAGCCCGACGGCACGAGAGTCACCGAGTCCTGGCAGGTGTTGCCCGCCTACCCGGACTTCGTCAGTGGCGGAGACGAGACCTTCGATGTCAGGGCACGGATCGACGGGATGGCCCAGATGGCCGAGGACGGCATCAAGACAACGCTTGCCAACCTGAAGCGCCTCGCCGAGCCCTGAACCGGCGGGACGGCGCAGACCCGTCGGGGCGCCGGCCTCACCAACCACCAGGTTCGGCTGCCCGCGCCATCGAGGGCATTCGCCGTGCATCCTGACTAGCGTCTGACCGATGGCCGAACTTCGGGGCGATCGGCGGCGGCACCCGGGATCGCGGCGCGGCTAGTGCTCCTCCTGCTCCCGGCCGTCTTCGCGCTGCTGTGGATGCTGATCTCCCACCACCGCGTTCGCCTCGGCTATGCCCGTCTCTCACTTCGAGGCACGATGGTCCTGGCCTTCGTCGGGTTCGAGGTCCTCCTCCTGGTCATCACCGAGCTCAGCAGCCTCGGACACCACTTCACCGCTGGAGCCGTGGAAGCGGCCTGGGCCGTCCTTCTGCTGGTGTTGCTGGCAGCAACCTGGAACCAGACCGCGGCCTTTCTCGGTCGGGCGAAGGGGCCGGGTCATTGGCTCGACCTCCGGGCGCGGGCGGCCGATCTCGGTCTCGAGGAGAGCCTGTGGATCGGGGTACTGATCCTGGTGTTCTGCCTGCTCGTGGCCGTGGGGGCGCTCTACCTCCCGAGCAACAGCGATTCGATGGTCTACCACCTGGCCCGTGTCGAACACTGGATCCAGAACCGCACCATCGCCCCCTTCGCCGCCCACTATCTCGCGCAGGTCGAGCTCTCCCCCCTGGGCGAGTACAACCTGGCCCATCTGCATCTGATGGGCGGCACCGACCGCTATGACGCCGGAGTCGCTCTGCTCTCGGCGCTGGTCTGCGTGGTCGGAGTATCGGAGCTGGCGAGACAACTCGGAGCCTCGAAGTGGGCGCAGGTGGTCGCCGCGGTCATCTGCGCCACCATCCCCACCGGGATTCTCCTGGCCACCGACACCGAAAACGATTCGGTGGCCGCGGCGATCAGCCTCGCCCTCCTCGTGGTGGTGGCGGCTTTCGAGTTCAGGGGCCCGTGGAGAGTCCGGTCACTGGTGCTCGGGGTCGTGGCGGGGCTCACCTACATGACCAAGGGCACGATACCGCTGATGATCGGTCCCGCGGCACTGGCGCTGGTGCTCGTGGCCGTCCGGAGAGACCTGCGCCGCACGGGGGTGGGTCCCGCCATCGGACAGGTCGGTCGGCGTGCCGGCGGTGCCGTGGTCGGAGCAGCCCTAGTGGCGGCCCCCTTTCTGGGCCAGAACGTGCAACTGTTCGGAGCCCCTTCCGGCCCGGTGTCCAGATCGACCGTGGATCTGCGTTTCAGCTTCGACGGGTCGGCGGCAAACATCGTTCGGATGACGGCGGCCAATTTCGACATCGGCGGCCGATCCGGGCTGAGCGCCAACGTCGCCCGGATCGTTCTGGGCGGACTTCACCCGCTGTACACGTTGTTCGGCGTGCCCCTCCGCGACGGCGACTACTCGCTCTCGCCGGGCCCCAACTCGTTCTCACTGGGCATCAACCCCTTTGCCCTGCACAGCTACTACAGCGCGACCGAGCGGACGGCCGCCATCGGTGCCGATCCGTGGAACGTTCTTCTGGCGCTGGCCGCAACCATCGTGCTGGTCGTCGGCGTGTGGCGAGGAAGGTCCAATCTGCGCCGGCCCCTCGTGGTGGCCGTCGGCCTCACCGTCGGCTATCTGCTCTTCACGGCCGTGGCTCGGTGGAGCGAGTTCAACGTACGGTACTACCTGCCACTTCTCGTGGTCTGGGCGGCGATCATCGCCATCGCCGCGGCCGAATTTCCGAGGTGGGTGGCCCGACTGCTCATGATCGGTCTGCTGGTGGCGGCCCTACCCCAACTGCTGAACAACGCGGGACGCCCGTTGGTGCCCCCCGCCCGGGCCCGGGTCTCCTACCTGGAGCCCTACTTCGTGGAGGCCACACCCTATTCCGGCTTGGAAGGGGCCGCCTACCAGACCGTGACCAGCGCGCTGAGCGAGTCCACCTGCCGCCGAGCCGCCATCGGGAACTGGATCCTGCTCGAGTACCCGCTCTGGGTCGGTCTTCAACACGACCGCTGGCCGGGACAGCTGAACGACTTCGACGTCCACAATCAGACCAGACGTCTCCAACCCTCGTACCAGCCGTGCGCGTCGATCACTCAGCAGGGCAACCATTACCAGGGCCCGGACAACGGGACCATCAACATTCAAGAACAGGACATCGCCATCTCCATCGACGCCGCCGACGCAGCCACCATCCGGACGCCGGTGGGCGGATTCTCCAGTGCGGTCCGAGGCGCGACCCTCCTGCCCGGGGGGGGCTGGTACCTGCCGGGATTGGACGACAACCCGGTCCTAGGAACTCGTGGGTCGCTCTACGTCTTCGCCCAACATCCCGGCCCGGCGAGGCTCGACCTGGCCTTGCTCCCCAATGCCCCCGAACCCAACCTGGTCATGGTGCAAGGGGATGGTCGGAGCACGGCTCCGTCGACATCGGGCCGGGACCTCCGATTCCAATTGAGGCTTCACCGCGGCGAGAATCGGATCGAACTTGAGACCGTGGCGAGCCGGGCGACTTCGCGACGACTGCTCATCGTCGAACGGGTGAGCCTCGGTGGGTAGGACCTACACGACCCTCGGCGAGGTGACGGTGCGCCGACCGGAGAGGGATGGCGGAGCGTGCCCGGACCTGTCCGGCGCCGACGACGCCGGGCTCACGTGGCGACCGAGATATCGCTGGCACAGTGCTTGCACCTCGTTGCACCGACCGGTAGGTCATCCGACAGGCACCTGGGACAGGTTTGGGTCGGGGCGGGATCTCCGAACACCGTTGCCCCCCGCTTCTTCATGAACGCCCGATAGGGCACCACCAGGACGAAGTAGATCACGGCCATGAAGATGACGAAGTACACGATGGCTGAGATGAAGGTGCCCAGGTCGATCCGCTGGCCGTTCAGTGTCCAGCCGAGACCGAGCGATGACTTTCCTCCCCCCTGCGCCGCATTGACCAGGGGGGTGATGATGCTGTCGGTGAAGGACTTGATCAGGGTACTGAAAGCAAGTGCGACGACCAGCCCGACCGCGATGACGATCAACTCACCCTGCATGAGGAAGTTCCTGAATCCCTTGAGCATGGCGCCTCCTTGGTTTGGTGCGACCTAGTCCGGTGCTCGAGATCGAAGCTCGGGAGCCCGACTGTCAACCCTACTGAGCCGCGGACCCGATCGGTGGGGATTCTCCTGGGCACTCGAACGGACGCTGACGACCACGGTTCGATGGCGGCCCGCTGCTCACGGGTCGGTGGGCGGTACGGGTACCCGGGACCACCGTGCGGCCCGCCTCCGACCGGTTCCGGGTGAGCGGAGGGTTGGCCGAGGGCCCCCTCCGTTGGTCCGTCGGCCCGACGGCATTCCCTACGTCGACCCCAACGTGGCCTCCGGCAGGATCGGTTCGAACAGCTCGATCGGATTGCCGGAGGGATCGTCGAGGAGGGTCTGTTTGCCACCGACCCCGGTGACGATGTCGTTGCGGAAACTCGCGCCGCTGCTGCGGAGCGATGCGACGGTGGCCGCCAGGTCGGACACCTCGATCGAGAAGCGGTTCCAGCCTCCCGGCTCCGGCAGGGTGCCGTCCGGCATGGCCTGACCCCCACCGGGCCCCCCGCCCACCGCGCTGAGAACGAGGCGGAGGTCACCCCTGGAGAGCATGGCGAAGGTGGGTGCAGGATGCATCACCTCTTCGAAGCCGAGGTGCCCGCAGTAGAAGGCGATGGACTCCTCCACGTCGTTGACGATGTAGCGGACACTCACCGTTGCCATTGGAGACCCTCCTTGGACTGACTCGCACTGTAGAACGTATGCGTTTCGTAGCGATACGTCAACGTTTCAGAGCGGTAACCTGACGCTCGACCCCTCCCGGGAGGACTGAGAGATGACATCGGACAACCGCCCGCCCCTTGCCACAGAGTCGGCCGATCCCCGGGTCGAGCGGTCCCGCCAGGTCATTCTCCAGGCTGCGCTCGACGAGCTCGGGGAGGTTGGCTATGGCTCGTTCAGGATCGAGTCGGTCGCAGCCCGGGCCGGAGTCGGCAAGTCCACCATCTATCGGCACTGGACAGACAAGCTGGCCCTGATCGCCGACGCCTTCGAGACCTTCCACGTGCAGATGGTCCCGAACACCGACACCGGATCTCCCCGCCACCGTATCGAGTCGTTGGTGCGGCACGTTGCCGTGGTCTTCGTCGATTCGACCTTCTCCGTCTGCATCCCCGCCCTCATCGAGGGGGCCGAGCGAGATGAGCGATTGAGGAAGTTCCACCACGAGTACTCGGCCGAGCGTCGGCAAAGCCTGATCGACGTGATCGCCGGAGGCATCGCGGCCGGCGACCTTCCTAGCCATCTCGACCCGGAGCTGGCGGCGCTGGCATTACTGGGACCAATCGTCTATCGGAGGCTGATGTCGGACACACCATTTGACCCGGCGCGGACCGCCGACCTCGTCGATACCGTTTTAGGGTCGTAGCTTCGCTCCGCATCGCGGCCGGCGGTGCGGTCTTGGGGCGCTTCGATGGATCGATCGGTGGCCTCCGCCGTGACGGCGCAGATCCGCAGGCCGTTGAGCTCTACCCCAGGCGCTCACCGGCTGAAAGCCCCTGCCGGTGTCGGGAACCTCACACCGCCTGTTGGTCGATGAGCTCGAAGGTGTCGAGTTGCCGGATGGCCGCACAGGACCGTTCCACCATGGCCACCATCATCTCGTCACCCCGTTGGGTGGTGGCCGAGAAGGCGGCCCCGAGGGTGCAGATCAGCGGGCCCTGAAGCATGCCCATGCGGTAGTCGAGGAAGCACTCCTCCACGTCGTAGCCACCGACTCCCCGGTCGACCAGGGCCGCATGGTACGCCGCCACCAGGTGGTGTTCGTGCTCGACTCGCACCTCCGGGTGCAGACTCGTGGACACGAAGTAGGCCAGGTCCCTCGCCGGCAGGCCCACCGAGAGGGTCTGCCAGTCGACCACGGTCACCGATGCCCCGTCCGGGGTGAACAGCAGGTTGTCCAGGCGGTAGTCCCCATGGAGCAGGCTGAACCGAGCCGGGTGGGCCAGCAACCAGTTCGGGACGCGTTCCGGATAGGCCGCGAGGGTCTGCCGGTCCGCCCGGTTCAGCCGCTCACCGAGTCGCCCGAGAAACAGGTCGGCTGCCATTCGAGCCAGATCACCGAGCCCGGTCGCCGTCTCGGGGTCGGCCCTCGGAAGAGCGGTGGCGGTGAACTCCTTCCAAGACGGGTCACACCAGCGCGGACCGTGCAGTCCGGCCAACGCCACGACACCGACCTGTGCCTGATCCGGAGAGCAACCGGCCAGCTGATCACCCTGCCGAGCCGGGGACAGGTCCTCGAGGAGCAGCACGAATTCCTGCGCGTTCTCGGAAATGGCGCTGTGATAGCACTGCGGCAGGGGAACCTCCACCGTTGCCGCAACCGAGTCGTAGAAGGCCACTTCGGCCCGGTAGCCGCCGGCCACCCGTACACGCACGTCCGGATCGTCGGACGGCAGCTTCACCACGAACGTCGACGGCAGCCCGGTGTCTTCGCCGAATCCGACGGTGAGACGAAAACTGGATCCGGTCTGGCCGGTGCCGATCTCCTCGACGGCGAGATCGGTGACGATCGCCCCTGGGTGCCCGGCCTGGTCCAGCGCCGCCATCAGCCAGCCGGCGGTGAGGCCCCGCCGACCCTCCGGTGGGTCAAGGATCATCTGCCGCCACCTCTGCGTTGGACACTTGTCCAGACACTAGTCCATAACGTGACCGAGCACCAGATGGGCGGCGGTGCCCCGGGCCGTCCATCCGGTTCGGACGGTTGGGCCAAGTCCCGATCAGGTGATGCCGCCGTGCTCCTCCAGCGCCTTCACCAGCAACCGACGGAACGTGACCCGCTCCGACTCGCTGAGCCCACCCAGGATCTCGTCCTCGATGCTCCCCTGCGCCGACTCCGCCCGCTCGAGTGCCTCTCGGCCGAGGTCGGTGATGTCGACGATGTGACGTCGGCGATCGGCCGGATCCCGGCGGCGCTCGACGAACTCGAGGTCCTCGAGGTCGTTGAGCACCAGGACACCGGTGTTCGAATCCATGGACAGGTGCTCGGTCATGGTCTGCTGGGGCACCTCCGGGTGCTCCCTCAGGTAGGCCAGGACCACCATGTTCTTCAGATTCATTCCGACCAGCTCGATCGAGCTGCGCAGGAAGACGGCTCTGGCCAGCCGGGTGAGGAGCACGATCGTCCCTGTCAGCGGTGGTGCGGATGCCCGAGCGTTCACACCTCGGATCCTACCCGAATGGCCCCCATCCATCAGCCATGTAGGATAGTCCCGAGATTATGACTATCCCTGATGCGGTGGCTATTCCTCCGGCCGTGAGCGGTCCCGACGACCGGCGTCGCTGGATAGCCCTGGTTGTGGTCTGCCTGGCCATGCTCATGAACGCACTGGACGGCTCCATCGTCAACGTGGCGTTGCCGGCCGTCCAACGGAGCCTGCACTTCAGCCAGTCCGGACTGACCTGGGTCGTCGACGCCTACCTCATCTCGTTCGGAAGCTTCCTCCTGCTGGCCGGCCGCCTGGGCGACCTGGTGGGCCGGAAGAAGGTGTTCCTGGCCGGTGTCGCCCTGTTCACCCTGGCGTCGATCGCCTGCGGATCAGCCGACAGCCAGGGCATGCTGGTGGCCGCCCGGTTCGTCCAGGGCATCGGCGGGGCCCTGTCGTCCTCCGTGATCGTGGCCATCATCGTGACGGAGTTTCCTCGCCCGACCGAGCGGGCCAAGGCCATGAGCGCCTACGTCTTCGTCGCGGTGGGTGGCGGTTCGATCGGGCTCCTGGCCGGCGGGGTGCTCACCCAGGCGCTGAGTTGGCACTGGATCTTCTTCGTGAATGTTCCGGTCGGCATCGCCACCCTCATCCTCGGCCGGATCCTGGTTGCCGAGAACGTCGGCATCGGTATCCGCCAAGGCGTCGACGTGGTCGGCTCCCTCCTGATAACCGTGTCCCTGATGGTCGGGATCTACGGCATTGTGACCGCGTCGAGCGAGGGGTGGGAATCCCTCCACACCTTGACCAGCCTGGGCATCTCCGCTGCGCTCTTCGTCTCGTTCATCGTGCTGGAGTCCCGCCTGACCAACCCGATCATGCCGTTGCGCATCCTGAAACTCCGCACGCTGACCGGATCCAGTGCCATCCGCGGACTGATCGCCACGGGCATGTTCTCCACCTTCTTCATCGGCGCCCTCTACCTGGAGCACGTTCTGGGCTACAGCCCGGTCCGTACCGGGCTGGCGTTCATGCCGGCCACCGCGGGTATGGCCGCCATGTCCGCCGGGGTCACCGCCCGACTGGTCAACCGGTTCGGTGCCAAACGGGTGATGTATCCCGCCATGGTCCTGGCCGCCACCGGCTTGGTCCTGCTCGCCTCGGGCGGACAGTACGCCGACTACTTCCCACGGATCTTTGTGGCCTTCCTCCTGTTGGGCATCGGTGCCGGAGGGTCGTTCGTGCCGTTGCTCCAGATCGGGATGTCCGAAATCCCCAACCCCGACGCCGGACTGGGGTCGGGGATCGTCAACGTCTCCCAGCAGATGGCCGCCGCCGTCGGTCTGGCCGTCTTGAGCACCGTCGCTACCAACCGGACCCAGTCCCTGCTCGCCAGCGGCCACGCCCTGGTGCCCTCGTTGACGGTCGGCTACCAGCTGGCGCTGTACCTGGCGGCGGGATGCGTCCTGGTTGGGGTGGCGGTCGCTCCTGTGCTGTTGCGGACCAAGTCGTCACCCGTGGAAGAACAGGAACACGTCGCCGAGAACATGCAGAACCCCGAAACCTACGAGCATCTGGTCCTGTAGCGGGGACCTCCGGGGCCGGGCCACGGAACCGCCCCGGCCCCGGCGCGAGCCAGGGCGGTCAGATTCAGCCGTCGGTGGTGGCCGCGGAGCCCACCGAGCGCCGTAACGCTCCCCCGGGCTCGCGCTGGCGGTCGGCGATCTCCATCGCCCACTCCGCGGCGTCGCAGATCGGCCCGACGGCGACGGGATCGAACGCATGTCCCATGCTCCCGATGACAACGGCGGACCGGAGGGGATCCCCGGCCACAATGGTCCCCAGACCCATGGAATGAGGAATGATGGGGTCGCGCCGTCCGTGCACCGCCACTAGCGGACAGGTGACCCGTTCGACCAGTGACCTCGGAGGTTCGGGGTGCGACCATCGGGCGATCCGCACCTGCATCCGCCGATCGGCAAAGCCACGGCCGACCCGGGTCCGGGCCATGCCCGCGGTGAGCAGCGAACGAGGTCGCAGGGGTAGTCGCCAGTCCGCCGGGCTCGACACGGCCACCACTCCCGACAGGTCCCGGTCGGTGACGGCGTACGACAACGCGGCAACGGCTCCCAGGGACGCGCCGACCACCACGACCTTCGGACATCGGGATCTCGCCCAGGAGACCGCGGACGCCACATCGTGACGTTCCTGGTGACCCAGTGTGCACACGCCACCCGACCGACCGTGGCCCCGCGCGTCGTAGGCGATCACATCGAAGGCCCTGGCATGCAGCTCCTCGGCGAGCCGCGCCACCCGGGGGTCGTCCTTGCTCCCAGCCAGTCCGTGGACCAGGACCACGGCCCCTCGGAGGGCACTCTCGGAGGCCCAGCAGCGGGTGGCCAGCGGGATCCCGTCGGCGGTCCAAAGGAGCGCCGGCGTCGTCCCGCGATCAGTGAGAGCTCCGGCCCGTTCGGCGCCGGCTCTCAACCACCCGGGCGGGTTCGCTGGTGGTCTCGGCGACATCACTGTCCTGGTGCCTACCCATTCCGTGGTTGTCCTACTCCGAGTGCAGCAGATCGACCGGGGTCCGACCACCGGGCGCCCCGATCGTCGGCCTGGGGTGGGCGACCGGCACCGGAGAAGACCGGCTGGGCCCAACACTCGCCAACCCGACCAGCCTGTGATTTGATGTGGCGGAGTTCCAAGACCATCGCCGTTTCTCTCGGTAGAGGGGCGCACCAAGGGGGAGTCACCATGTTGAGAAGACGCATCGTTGCGGGGGGGATGGCCCTGCTCGCGGGAGCGGCCGCCGCCTTGGTCGGGGCCGGGTCCCAAGCCGCCAACGCCTCCACCACGTCCGATCCCGGCGTCACCGCCAACTCCATCACGGTCGGCTCCATCAGCGACATCTCGGCGCCCATCCCCGGACTCTTCACAGGGGCCAAGATCGGCACCGAGGCCTACTTCGCCTACATCAACTCCCTAGGGGGAGTGAACGGCCGCAAGCTCATCCTCGACGGCCGGGACAGCGCCTTCTCCTCCGGAACGGTCGCCAACGAAGCCAGCAGCATCGCCGCCAAGGACTTCGCCATCGTCGGGGGCTTCTCGCTGGTCGACGGCTCCGAGCAGCCGGCCGTCGACGCCGCCCACCTGCCCGTGGTCACCCAGGTCCTCACCCCGGCGTACTACGCCGACCCGAACCTGTATTCGGCGGTCCCCCTGGTCAACAACGGGGAGATCGACGGGCCGTTCAAGTGGATCAAGTCCAAGTACCCCCAGGACATCAAGCACGTCGGCGTCATTGGTTCCAGCTCCGCGGCCACCGCCGTCACCGCCGAGCACGTGTTCAAGAACCTGAGCCAGAGCCTCGGCTACCAGTGGGTGTACGACCGTGACGCCACCTACACCGAGACCTCCTTCCTCCCCGACATCATCAAGATGAAGAACGCCGGAGTGAAGATCGTCTTCGAACCGACCCAGCAGGGCGCCTACATCAGCAACATCGCCCAGGAGATGAAGCAAGAGGGCCTCAACGCCCTCCTCCTGAGTGGGTCCAACACCTACGAGGAGAACTTCAACCCGGGATCGGCCGGCAATGGCACCCTGGTCACCGGCGTGGACGCCCTCTACATGGGCCAGGACGCCAAGGTGGTGCCGGCGGTGGCCACCTTCGACAAATGGGCCAAGAAGGTCGACCCCCAGACCCAGCTCGACCTCTACACGCTGGACGCTTGGATCAACGCCGAACTGTTCGTGCAGGCCCTCAAGGCCGAAGGGTCCAATCCGACCCGGGCCGGGCTCGAGGCCCAGTTGAACAAGATCACCTCGTTCAACGCCAACGGCCTCATCTCCACCCAGAACCCGGCCAAGAAGATCCCCGGGCAGTGCTGGCTGGTGGCCGAGTACGAGAACGGCACCTGGAAGCGCATCCCCCCCGACCCGAAGTCCGGCTTCGTGTGCAACCCGGGCGGCTTCTATCCCTCCAGCTACAAGGGCGTGAACCGCTAGGGCCAGCGGCTCCCGAGGCAAAGTCGAGCAACCGTGACGGAGTTTGTCCAGTACCTGGTCATCGGCATCGTCACCGGATCGATCTACGCGGTCACCGCCAGCGGGCTGGTCGTCACCTACAACGCCACCGGGATCTTCAACTTCGCCCACGGAGCCGTGGGGATGCTGCTGGCCTATGTCTATTGGCAGCTGTGGCAGGGCTGGGGGTGGAACCCGGTTCTCTCGCTGGTCATCGTCCTGGTCATTCTGGCCCCGCTCTTCGCTCTCCTGGTCGAGCGGGTGCTCATGCGACCGCTTCACGGCGCCACCCTGAACACCATGATCGTGGTGACCCTGGGGCTGTTCCTCCTCCTCTATGGCATCACCGGCACCATCTGGAACCAGTCGACCACCCGCAACCTGCCCGAGTGGTTCGCCGGCGACCAGATCGACGTCCTCAACGTCAACCTGACCTACGAGCAACTGATCACCGTGGGCTGCGCCGCCCTGGTGGCCGGCGCGCTCTGGTTGCTGTTCAAGCGCACACGGATGGGGGTTTCCATGCGGGCGGTGGTCGATGACCCCGTCCTGGCGTCGATGGCCGGGGCCCCGTCGGGCCGGATCGCCGGTCTGGCCTGGATCATCGGGTTCACCCTCGCCGGTCTGGCCGGCATCCTGGTCGCCCCGGGGACCGGGATGAGCCTGACGATCCTCTCAGAACTGGTGATCTTCGGATACGCCGCGGCCATCGTCGGTCGGCTCCGCTCCCTGCCCCTGACCTACCTCGGGGCGATGATCCTCGGGATCGGCGGGTCGCTGGCCATCGGCTACGTGCCCGGCAGCGCGCTGAACGACGTCACCAACGCCCTACCCATGGGCCTGCTCATCATCGCCCTGATCCTCCTGCCCCAGGGGACCCTGACCGCCGGCCGCCTGGCCCGCCACCGGCCACCTCGGACACCCAGCCTGCGGACCACACTGCTGGGCGGCGTGGTGCTGATCGGAGCGGCCACCGCGATCTCCTACCTGATCACCGGCACCAACCTCTACACCGAGGGCCTGGCCCTGGCCACCTCCATCGCCGCCCTCTCCCTGGTCCTCCTCTCCGGCTACGGCGGCCAGGCCTGGCTGTGCCAGTTCACCTTCATGGGTATTGGCGCCTGGGCCATGACCAAGGTGGCCGGAGGCAGCTCGGTGCTCGGCGTGCTGGCCGCGGTCGGGCTCTGCGCGGCGGCCGGGGGCGTCCTGGCCCTCCCGGCCCTCCGGCTGCGCGGACTGTACATGGCCCTCCTCACCCTGGCCTTCGCCGTCCTGATGGACGAGATC
This sequence comes from uncultured Acidimicrobiaceae bacterium, assembly GCA_963833585.1. Lineage (GTDB taxonomy): Bacteria > Actinomycetota > Acidimicrobiia > Acidimicrobiales > RAAP-2 > Bog-756. Next base: position 1,072,605 of record CAWHYF010000006.1, read on the forward strand.
TTCTTCACCAACCCCTCCGTCGTCAGCAGTGGGTCGATCACCGTCGGCCGCCCGAGGATCTTCGGGCTCACCTTCGCTTCCGACCGGTCGTTCGTCATCCTGTTGGCCATCGTGCTGGCCCTCTGCATCATCGGGGTGGGGATGCTCCGCCGGGGCACCTTCGGTCGACGCATGGTGGCCATGAGCGACAGCCAGGTGGCCTGCGCCACCGTGGGCATGAACATCACCACGACGAAGCTCGCCGTCTTCGTGATCGCCGGGGGCCTGGCCGGGCTGGCCGGCGCCCTCTACGGCGGCATGGCGCGCTCGGTGTCGGTCACCCAGTTCGGCTTCGTGAACAGCCTGGTGCTCTTCGTGGCGGTGGTCCTGGCCGGCGTGACCATGCTGAGCGCTTCACTCCAGGCCGGGATCAGCCTGGCCGTGATCACCCTGATCGGTCAGCACCTGCCGTCCTTCTCCGGATTCACCTACGTGCTCTTCGGGGTGGGCATCATCGCGGTGGGCCGCAACCCCTACCGCCTGGGTCAGTACTACGAGCGTCTCGGCGATCGACTCCGGTCCCGCGGCGGCAAACCCGCCGGACCGGGCCCAGGCCCGGAAGAGGGGATACCGGACGCGGCGGTTCCTGTGGGACCCGCCCAGGAACCGTCCGTTGCCTGAGGGGCCCGCCACCCTGGCGCCCCCGGCCCTGGTGGCGGGCGAGATCTCGGTGCGGTTCGGTGGCCTCCAGGCCCTGGACGGCGTGGACCTGGATGTGGCCGTCGGCGAGGTCCACGGCCTGATCGGCCCCAACGGTGCCGGAAAGACCACGCTGTTCAACGTGATCGCCGGCCTGCAGCGACCGACCGCCGGGACGGTCCGGCTCGGGATCCACGACGTCACCCGGGCCAAGCCGCACGAACGCTCCCGCCTCGGGCTCGGTCGGACGTTTCAACGCCTGGAGCTGTTCGGCACGCTCACGGCCCGGGAGAACGTGCAGCTGGCAGCCGAGGTGCAGCGGGGGAGGCTCCCCAGCGGGCGTACGCCGGCCGAGGAGGCGGCCGTCCAGCTCGAACGGGTCGGGCTGCTGGCGATCGCCGACGAACCCACCGACTCCCTGCCCACGGGTCTCGCCCGCCTGGTGGAGATGGCCCGGGCCCTGGCCACCTCTCCCGACGTCCTCCTTCTCGACGAGCCGAGCTCCGGGCTGAACGCCGAGGAGACGCGCGCCCTGGGCCGGGTGCTGCTGCAGCTGGCGTCGGACGGTATGGGAGTCCTACTGGTCGAGCACGACATGGATCTGGTCATGTCCGTCTGTGCCCGGGTCGACGTACTCGACAACGGGCAGGTCATCTCCCGGGGCGACCCGGCGACGGTCCGGGCCGACCCCCTGGTCCAGCAGGCCTACCTCGGCGGTGAGATCGACCCCACCGACCAGGCGGGGAGTGCCGTGAGCCACGCCGGCGTCACGACCGACAACACCGAGTCCCCCGTCGCCAACCGGGCCACCGCCGATCCGGCCGGGCCGGACCCCGCACTCTCGGTCACCGACGTCCGGGCCGGCTACGGCCGCATCGAAGTGCTCCACGGCGTGTCGCTCGAGGTGGCCCGGGGTTCGGCCCTGGCCCTGCTGGGCCCGAACGGAGCCGGCAAGTCCACACTGCTGAAGGTGATCTCCGGTCAGTTGCCGCCCACTGCGGGGACCGTGGTGTTCTCCGGGAGAACAACCGGAAGGAGGGCCCTCGAGACCCTGGCCAGGACCGGGGTCTGCATGATCCCGGAGGGCCGCTCCATCTTCCCCAACCTCACGGTGAAGGAAAACCTGCTGATGTACACCTTCCGCCGGCCGGGGCTGAAGGCGTCATGGATCGAGGAACGGGCCTTCGATCGATTTCCCGTCCTCCGGGCGCGGGGGCGGCAGCTGGCCGGCACCCTCTCCGGCGGAGAACAGCGCATGCTGGCGATGGCCCGGGCCCTGACCACCGACCCCGAGATCCTCATCTTGGACGAGCTCTCCATGGGACTGGCCCCGTTGATCGTGGAGGAGCTCTACGGCATCGTGGGCCAGCTGGTGAAGACGGAGAGCCTGACCATGGTGATGGTCGAGCAGTTCGTGCAGACCGCCCTGTCCATTGCCGACCACGCGGTGATCATGGTCAACGGGTCCCTGGTCAGGAGCGGTACCCCCGAGTCCATCCGGGCCGAGGTGGTCAGCGCCTACCTGGGTGCCGACGCTGACCCCGCACCCCCATCCACCCAGTAGCCGCGGGGCCGGGGGTCGTGGCAACCCCGCCCGCCGAGCGGCCGGGCTGACAGGAGCACCGGCCCTCGCCCTCAGTCCCCCGGCGGGCCGCTCCGGTCCGAGTAGAACTGCTTGAACCACCGGCGATACTGAGCCACCGGACCGTCGACCTTGGTGAGGACGGGCCGCTCGCGGTAGATCTTGTTCTCCCAGATGGCGATGTCCTGGTTGAATTGGAGATTGGTGATCTGGTCGTTGAGCTGGGAGATCGACTCGGTGGCGGCCGCGTCCGGGAGCCGTTTCATGGAGAACAGGATGCTGATCTCGGTGAACTCCTCGTCCACCGGGGTCTGGGTGATGTAGGTGAGCATCTGGATCGGCCCCTGATCCACCTCGACCGCCACGATGCCCGGACCGCAGGTGGTCGTCCTCGTCGTCACCTCGATGCCCGAGGCCGAGACCGCGGTCACCTTCAGGCTCTGTTCGACGATCATCGAGGGGCCGGAGAACCTCACCGCGAACTGTTGCTGATCGGGCGCCGCCATGTCGTGGACGGCCGAGAAGTGCGATCGGTCGATGATGTTCTCCGTCAGGTCCTGGACATGGACGCGTACCCGGTAGGTGTTGATCCTCCACGGCGTCCAGTCCGCCTCGTCCTCCCGGTAGCCGATCACGTCGTAGGTCGGCCCGGCGTTCCCGGCGTGGTGCCAGACGAAGATTCGCCCGTTGCGTTCCCTCACCTCCCATGCCCGTGCCGAGACCCGGGGCGGACGGTCGAGCCCCGGCACCTCGGCCAGACGGCCGGCACCGTCGAAGCGCCAGCCATGGAACGGGCAGGCGAGGCCGTCGCCGCAGACACGCCCGCCGACGCCCAGGTGGGCACCGAGATGCGGACAGTGCGCATCGAAGACCCTGGCGCCTCCGTCGTCGCCCCGGAACAGGACCAGGTCACGCCCCAGGTAGCTCAGGGACCGCACGTCTCCACGGGCCAGACCATCGGCGGCGCCGATGCCGAACCAGCCGTTGGGCGAGGCGGGAAACGGATAGCGCGAGCCCATCGGCCCTAGCCGGGACCCTCGGCCCGATCCGCACCCCGGTCCCGGCCGTGGAAACGGCCGGCGAAGGCCCGCAACGGGAGATCCGCGCTGGTCAGGCAGCCCGGACCGGCCTCGCACACCGAACGCATGGCGTTGAGGGCCGGCATCCCGGTGATGGTCATGCCCAGCGAGGCGAAGTACTCCGCATCCATCAGGCTGTGTGGGGCGTCGGTGGCGGGGAGGATCATGTGGCGGTTGATGATCTTCGGATCACCCTCGATCGTGGTGATGTAGCAGCCCTGGACGTTCCACCTCGGCTCGGTGTTCGGGGTCATCTGCCATTCCAGGTGGACCTCGATCTTCGGCTCACCGTTCGACATCCCCTTGAACTTGGCCAGGCTCGCCCCGACCGAGCCCTGCCGAAGGGTCCACCAGCCGAGATCGACCTCCTCGGTACAGGCGCCGAGCTGGCACTCGAAGACGACGTCGTCGATCCGTAGGTCGAGGCAGTCCGCCATGAGGTAGATCGAGTCGGCGAAGACCGTGCAGCCGGTCTCGAGCAGTCCGGGGACCTCGGGATCGTCCACCGGCCGGCCGTAACCGACGTTCTTCCATGTCTCCACCGAGTGGTGGCACGACACGTCGACGGTCTCCAGCACCGTGATGTGGTCGACTCGCCCGGTTCCTGCCGATGCCACGACGCTCAGGATCTGCGCCAGGCCGGGGTTCATCCCGGTCCCGTAGAAGGTCGATCCCCCACGGCGGCAGGCGGCCTCGATGAGGTCGGTGGCCTTCCGGCCGGATGGATGCGGGTGGTTGCGGTCGCGATGGTGGCCCGTGATCCAGTCGGAGGTGGTCACCACGTTGATACCGTGTTCGAGCAGGACGCAGAACAGGTCCACGTCCGGCCAGACGCCGTTGAAATTCACGACATCCGGTCCGGCCCGGAGGACGGCCCCGATGTCATCGGTGGCCGCGATCCCGAGGGGGGCCAGTCCGACGATCTCACCGGCGTCGCGCCCGATTTTCTCCGGTGAATAGCAGTAGAGACCGACGAGCTCGAGATCGGGGTGCTCGACGATCCGGCGCACCATCTCGGAGCCGACGTTCCCGGTGGCGAACTGCACGACTCGGAGGACCTGCTTCGACGACAACGGCGTTACCTTCCCTCATGCGGGCAACGGATCACCTCCGCTGTCCCCAGCATGGTAGGGCGGACTTGGACACCTGTCCAAGATCCGGTGGGCCCACGCCTCCCGTCGCGGTTCCGGCGACCCGCCGGCGTGGGCCCGGTGCCTCAGTCCTCCCCCGCCGACCGGGCGCCGTTCAGCTTGGGCCGGCCGAGCCAGATGGCCAAAATGGCGGCCAGCACGGCGAAGGCGGCCAGGACCAGAGCGGCCACGGCCAACCCGTTGTCGGCGCTGGACACCTGCCCGGTGGCGGTGCCCGAGCTCGGAACCGTTGTCGTACCGCCGGTCGACCCGGCTCCAGCGGTCCCCCGACCCGGCGCGGTGAGCACCAGGGTGGGGGCCGGGTGGGCCGGGTCCGGAGCAGCCGGCGTGGGAATCTGGATCCAGTTGACCACGGTGCCGTCGCTGTAGAGCTGGACGGCCTTGAAGGTCAGCCGCGAGGTGCCCGTCGGCAGACCCTGTGCCAGCACATTGAACTCGCCGAACTGTCCGACCGGTATCGTCCCGCCGGTCCAATCGATCTCGGAGACCGTCGAGGTGAATGTCCCGTCGTCGGTGGTGATCGGTTTGGGCAACGTCGAGGAGTGCGCCGTCACCGTCCAACCGGAGCCTGCTTCCGGGTTCAGCACCACGATCGGGTGGTCCAGGGGGAACTGGATCCGCAGCGCCACCACGCTGGCCGAGGGGGACTCGTTCGGCACCCGGAAGGTCAAGATGGCGTCGCTGGTCCCCTGCGGTAGCGACGCCGGGCTCACCGTGACGTGGGCACCAGCCGGTCCCACCCACAGCCAGATGCCCGCCACCACACCCAGGGCGGCGAGGGCGAATTTGGCCCGCCGGGCGGGCTGTTTCTCCGACCGGGCGGGCAAGCGGACCGTCACTGCACCGTGTCCACGAAACTCACGTCGGGCTGGCTGAACTCCGACACCTGGATCTGCAAGGTGATCTGCCACGTGCCCACGATGGGCGGGTTCGGGCTGTTGACCAGGGCGAAACGGCCGACACCCACCTTCTTCATGTCGGTCTCGATGGGACCGACGTTCTGCGACGGCAGGTTCAGGTAGAGGGACACGCTCTCGGCCATCTCGGCCGGCGAGCCACCGGCCCCGGTGAACTGCACGACGATGTTGTTGACCAGCGCCTGGTTCGGGGTGATCTGGAAGCTGAGCTTTCCGCCGTCGAAGGCCACCGTGCGGGTGAACGGCACTGGTCGGGGCGGCGCCGCGCCATTGGACGGAACCCCGTTGGCCAGAAGGGCGGTCACGCCCAGAATGCCCACGGCAACCAGGGCCTCGACCCGGGCCGTGGCCAGAAGCCGACGCCACCCGACGGCGCGATCCGACGGACGGACCGCCCCCCGTTCGGCGGCCCGCAGCCACGGGACCAGGAGGATCCGGTTGTAGCCGGCCACGACCAGCAGCAGGGCCACCGCCGCCAGCTTCACCAGCAACGTCTGCCCGTAGCCCGTCTCGAAGAGGTTGGCGATCGAACCGACCTCGGTGATCGCCAGGACGGTCCCGGCCACCAGGACCAGACCGATGGAGATCCCGCCCATCGTGGAGAACCGGTCGACCAGACCGATGGTTCCGGACAGGACGCTGTGGTCGTCGGGGTGCCCCGCACTCCACTCGCCGGGGGGCGCGGTGCGTTCGAGGAGGGCGGTCGAGGTTCCGCTTCCGGACGCCCCCTGGTACGGTGCCGTCCGAACTGCCCGGATCTCCGGATCGGGGACCGTCATCTCCCCGGCCCGACGGGCGGTCCGAACCCGATTGTGGAGCACCACCACCAGCCCGATCAGTCCCCCGAGCCACATGGCCGCAAACACCGCGTGCACCACGTCGGCCGGAGCGGACAGCCACCGCTCCGGGGAGACGATGGCGTGGCCGAACGCCACGAAGGCACCCGCCGAGAGCAGCATGCCGTAGAAGGCGGCGGCCTGACGAGCCGCCCCTCGGGCGAGACGGAGGGACGCCAGGCAACCGGCCAGCCCGAGGAGCTGGAGCACGCACTGGGTACCGAATCTTCCGCCCACCGCCTGGCTGATCACCACCCAGTGCCCGAGCGCGGCCGGGCCGCCGCCGACGAGGTCCGTTTGGGCCGCGGCGGTCACCACCAGCCCGAGCACGCCCAGACCGGTGGACACGGTGCACCAGCGGCCGAGCCGCCGGCGCTCGGCCCCCTCCGGAAGCAGAAAGGCCAGAAAGAAGGCCAGCCCTCCGGCAGCCAGGATCCCGACGTAGGTGAGGAATTGACCGGCGCGATCGACCCAGGTGGCCGTCGAGGTGGGCTGCCGGGTGAGCGTGGCGATGGCGCCGGGACGAGCATTTCCCACCAGGAAGACGATCCCGCCGCTCACCACGTGCCCGTCCACCGATGTCACGGTGTAGTTGGCCACGTAGGCACCGGTGGGAAGCGAACGCGACAGTGGCGTCCGCAGGGTGGTCGGAGCGGGGTGGCCGTAACTCCCCAAACCGACCGACTGCCCGCTCGAGTTGAGGACCACCAGACCGTCACCGTCGGGTTTGACCGGCTGATCGAAGACGATGGTCACGCTGCGCGGCGGATGGGCCAATCGCTGACCCTGGGCCGGGAAACTCGAGACGACGGCGGCGTGGGCCCCGGCCGGGGCGGCCCAGGCCAGCGCCACCCCGATCATCAGGGTGGAGGCGAGCACCACCCGGCGCCCCCGTCGGACGCCGACACACGTTCGGCGAAACGTACCCCTCGTCATCCCGCTACTGCTGGCGGGTGCAGAAACCTATGGCATCGACCAGATCGGTGTTGCCGGGGCAGTACACATGCAGGTTGTCGTGGGAGAAGACTCCTTGTGGGCTCTCCCAACCCGGCACCACCCAGGCATGCACCATCCACACGGTCTTCTTCATGAACACGCCGTGGACATCAGCGCACTCCTGTGGCGTCACGTTCTGGTCTGCCGCGAACGGTACGGCTATCTCCCCGGCGTCGAATTTCACACAGACATTGGCGTGGCGGTGCCAATGGTCGTTGGGCCCGACGAATCCGGCCGGCGGCTGGGCCGTCAACGACTCGTACATCACCCCGACGACGGGGGCGTTGTCAGCCGTACTGGCGTAGATCCAGGACGCCGGTTCCGAGGGATTGAACTGGCCGTCCAGCGAGGTGAGGTCGCTCGCTCCGACAATCTGGTAGTGGGCACCGACGCCCGGTGCCATGCCACCGGCCAAGATCATTCTCGCCGCCTTGGCCGCCGCCACCGTCGGGAACTTCTCGGCGGCAAGGAGTGCCTGGCTCAGCTGCTGGCTCATGATCGCCTGATCACCGGCCCCGAGGGGAACGAACGGCTTCAGCTCGGACTGCTCTGATGTGTTGCCGGCCAGGACCCGCTGGAACAATTTCGAGTTCTGACCGGGCACCGGAACGGTGGTCTTGATGGCCAGGGCCGCCGACGCCGACGCGAACGACTGGGGTGCGGCGGCTACCGGTGCCGCAGGGCTGGCGGTCGGTGTCGCCAGCAGGGCCGACGTCGTGACGAGGGCGATCGCCACCGGCACCACCGAGGTCAGGACCAGGGTGGACGACGACCACCGTTTTCCCAATTCTGGATGGACGAGCGCCAGCAAGGCGGCCAGACATCCCAGCGCCGCCAGGGCCACGCCGACCCATACCACCGCGCCGGGCACGGCCGGCACCGTACGGGCACCGATCCACACCGCCAGGGCACCACCACTCAAGGCCAGGGTGAGCCCGAGCACCGCGGGACGGGCTCTGACCAGGCAGGCCACCGCCAACGCGATCGCGCTCCAGCCGACCCCGATGGCAACCTCAGCCCGCCATCCATGGAGGTGGGAGGCGTTGGCCATCAACAGGACCGCGTCGCAGCCGAGTACCAAGGCCAGGCAGACCCCGATGGGGGAGAAGCGGCGCATCGGTTCCCGGTCTGCCGACCGGAGGGCCGGTGACGCCGCTCGCTCCACATCCGGCAGATCGCCGATGGACCCGCCACCGATGCGGTCGATGAGATCGGTCATGGTTCGCCCTCCCCAAACTCGACGTGAGTCATCGGGCAGCGTAACCCCGATCGGCCCGGTCGGGTCGGGTGGAGTCCCGACAGCCCCGAGACCCTACGCCCCACCCGGTCTCTCCGGGTCCCCGCCGGGGCCGGTGGGGGAGGGGATCCCAGAGGCCGCCATCACCTGGGAGTCTCCGTCATTGGCCGGTGCCAGAGCGGGAAGCCACCTGCGTTGCCGGCCCTACTCGTCCTTCAGCATCGATCGAATCTGCCGGTGAAGCTCGGGCCCGTCCTCATGTCCATGCACATCGACCGCGTGAGCACTCGCGGCGCGCACCACCTCCCCTTCCTCGCCGGCGATGGTGAGCGTACAGCCACTCTCACTCGGCATCTCTCTGCAGTCAGCCACTTTGCGTGTCACAGAAGCCCTCCTTGCTTGGGCCGATCACCGGCTCGAGGTTCATTCATCCCTTCACGTACGACAGCTTTTCGGCGACCAGGCCGTCCCGGACACAGAACAGGTCGACCCCGCGAACGTGTCCGTGGTTCCATGTGTAGCGCCAGGTCTGGATGACGCGATCCCCGGCCACGACGGTCTGCTGCGGGTGGAAGGACGATTCCGGGTCATCGAAGATCGGGGACCAGGCCACCCGGATGGCCTGGCGGCCGACGTAGCGGGTGCCATCGGGTGGAGGATCCGTGCTTTCGAACACGCAGTCCGCAGTGGTGAGGGCGAGGGCAGCGTCAAGATCGTGGCGCGCCCATGCCTCACCAAACGCCCCGACGACCTCGCGGGGATCGGTCGTCCGCCGCGGGGACTCACCGTGCGTAATTGCTGGCACCGAACCAGTCCACGGTGATGACCGGCTCGTCGCCGAGTACCCAGGCGTCGTGGCCGCTCGGGAGGGAGGTGATGTCACCCGGACCGGCCACGATCTCGGTCCCGTCGTCCATTCGGATCGCCAACTGCCCGGCGACGTGGTACTGAAAGTGAGGCGCCTCGCAGCTGGCGGTGCCGGCGATCGGTTTCACGTCGTTCGACCATCGCCATCCGGGTTCGAACACCAGCCGGCCGACCTCACCCCCACCGATCTCCACGATGTCCGCCCGGCCATTGGGAAACGTGCGGACTTGGTCGGGCGAGTCGCAGCTGCGATGTTCCATCGGTTGCATAGGACCGCCTCCTCAGTAGCGGGGAAGGAGCAAGCGTCGACTGTGGTAGTCTTACCTACTAGTAGGTAGAAGTCAACGGTCAGGAACCGATGTCGTTGCGATCCAGAGAGCAGCCCGAGCGCCCGACCGACACCCAGATCCTCGATGTGGCCGAGCGACTGGTGCAGACGCGTGGGTACAACGCGTTCAGCTACGCCGACATCGCCAACGAGCTGGAATTGACCAAGGCCGCCCTGCACTACCACTTCGCCGGAAAGGCTCAGCTGGGGGAGGCGCTCATCCTTCGTTACGCCGACCGGTTCCGCACGGCCCTGGACGCCCTCGATGCCTCGGGCCAGGGTGCGGCGTCCAAGCTCGATGGCTATGTCCGCCTCTACGCCGATGTCTTTCGAGACGGCAGATTCTGTTTGTGCGGCATGCTCGCAGCTGAATTCCCGACCCTTCCCCCGGCCATGCGGGACCAGGTGCTCGGCTTCTTCGATGTCAACGAGACCTGGCTGGCGCGCGTGCTGGCCCAGGGCCGGGACGACGGGACCTTCCGGTTCGACGGCTCGCCGGGCGAGTTGGCTCGCACCATCATCGGCGGGCTCGAGGGAGCTATGCTGCTCGCCCGGCCCTACGGCGACATCGCCAGATTCGAGGCCGCCGCTTCACATCTGGTCCGGGACCTCGTTGCCCAGCCCGACCTTGCCCGCCCACTCGACGGTCTGGACCCCCCGGGACCCCGAGACTCGGTCAGACCGGAGGACGACGGTCGGGGATCACCTCCCCCTTCGTCGGAGTCGACGGCTCGGTCCGCGGGGTGAGCCGGTGGGCACGCTTCCCCACGGGCCGCAGGTCCCCCGGTCGTAGGCTGACGGTATGTACGTCGCAGCCGTCGATCGGAGCCTGGGCGAATCGGAGTGGCGCCCATTCGTCGAGGCGCAAGGGTTCGGTCACCTCGTTGCGCCGGGAAGGGAGTTGGACTATCCCGTGGTGGTACCGACCCAGTTCGTCCTGTCCGGCGACGAGGTCCTCACCCACTTCGCCGGACCGAATCCGGTCTTCGCCGCTCTCCGCGCCCGACCTCGGGCGGTGCTCGCCGTCGGCGGCGACTGGGCCTTCATCCCTTCGGACTGGAAGGCCATCGACGAAGAAGATCCGGCAATGGGAATCCCGACGACCTACTACGCCGAGGTGCAGCTCCGAGGTCGGACGCAGGTTCGGCAAGAACCGTCCGAGGTCGCCGAAGTGCTCCGCCGTCAGCTCGCCGTCCTACAGCCCGACACGCCGGTCGCCGACCCCGAGGAGGCGCATCGGTCGAAATTACGCGGCATCAAGGCCGTCGTCCTCACCGTCGAGGACGTTGTGGGGAAATTCAAGTACGGCGGAAATGTCGACCAGGCCCACCGAATCTCAGTCATCGAGAAGCTCCGCGCCCGACGCGCCCCTGGTGACCTGGCCGCGGCCGGCCACGTCGCCCGACGTCTCCAGGTGACGCCAGAGATCCGCTAGGGCAACGCGCCCTCGACCGACGGTTCGGGGCTCCGGTGGTGGATCAGGACGGCTCGATCACGACTCGGATGGCTCCGCTCGTCTTGTCTCCGGCCACCTGGAAGGCCCGCGCCGCGTCTTCGATGGGGAAGCGGTGGGTGATGACGGTCCGGGCGATCTCTGGGTCCTCGGCCAGCATGGCGGCCGCATCTTCCATTTCCCGCCCACCCTTGTGGGCGCAGTAGCCGAGCGACGGAATGATCCGAGCCTCCTTGTTGAACAGCGGCATCCACTCCAGCGCCACCGTCCCCAAGTGAACGCCAAGAACGACGACCGTGCCGCCCGGAGCGACCAGATCGATCGAGCGGGTCAGACTCGCCGGCGTCCCAGCCGCCTCGATCACGACGTCGTAGACACCTGCCGCTCCAGCTCGGGCGCCAAGGCGCTCGCCCGCCTCCCGCTGGTGGGGATGGCGACCTTCCAGGGCCACGTCCTCGCCACCGAGGCGACGGGCGCCGGCGACGGCCAGCAACCCGAGGGCACCGGCACCGACGACTGCGACCCTCGTACCCGGGCCGGTCCCCGCCAGCCGTAACGCGTGCCACGAGACCGACGCCGGTTCCACGATCGACGCGTCGTGTACGTCGAGACCGGTGGGCACCTCCACGAGGCGCTCCGCCGGTACCCTGAACTGCTCGGCCATCCCTCCGTCGGCCGTGATCCCGAGGGCGCGTTGCCCGTGGGTCGGGCACAGGTTGTAAGTCCCTCGCAGACACTGGTCGCAGGTCATGCATCCGTAGATCGCCTCCACCACGACGGGCGTCCCGTCCTCACGGAGGCCGGCGAGCTCGTGACCGAGGATGGAACGGCTCCCGAGTTGGATGTAGCTCAGATCCGAGCCGCAGACGCTCGTCGCCAGTATCTCGACGAGCACCCCGGTGCCGGGGGGTCCGTCGAGGTCGACCACGGTCACCCCGCCCTCGGCACTGCGGACCGCCTTCACTCGTCGTTCTCCCCGGTCCCGTGGCCGTCACCGGTTCCGCGTCCCCCGCGAACCCCGTTGGTCGTGAATGACCGTCCCATCAGTTCGCGGTTGCCGTCAGACGGCTGCTGGCGCTCCATCGAGACATCCAGCCTGCTGGAGGTCACAGCCGAAGCCTCAACTCCCGCCGGCCCTCGAAATTCTCGTAGAGTTCGAGGACCGTGTGGGGACCTGAAGCGCCGAGCAGGTTCTCTGCATTGGTTCGGAGATGGGCTCTCCAGTACTCCTCGGCCTCGGCGTCTCGCCGCTCTTCGAGGAGTTGGACGAAGCCCTCGTGCTCCACCAGCGCCGCCGCCCGGAGAGGATCGTGCTCCCGATCAGCATTGACCGCCGTCTCGTGGAGCCGGATCACCTCGTCGAGCAGCCGCGCCATCAGCGTGATGGTCTGGTTGCCGGCCAGCGTGACCACCAGCTGGTGGAAGTCAGCCTGGCTCTCCGCGAAGGCGACGGGATCGGAGAGGGAGCTGCGACTGATCTCGAGTCCCCTCCGCAGTTGGACCATGTCCTCGTCATCCCAGGTCCGGGCCAAGAGCCCGGCAATCGGGGGTTCGAACATCATCCGAGCCTGGTACACGTCTTCCAGGGTGGTCTGATGGAGTTGGAGGAGGATTCCGACGGCACGGCCCGCGGCAGCCTCGTTCGGCAACTGCACGCGGGCACCGCTGGCCCCGCGGCGGACCTCGATCAGCGTCTCGGACTCGAGGATCCGCAGGGCCTCCCGGATGGTCGGCTTCGACACCCCGAAGCGCTCGATCAGCACCGCCGCAGAGGGCAACGACTCACCCTCCTTGAGTACCCCGGTGACGATGTCGCGCCTGATGTACTCGGCCACGACCTCGGCCATCTTCGGCAGGCGCAGAGGCCGGGCGAGTTGGCCGTACGAGTCCGCCGGGGCCCCTGCTTCCTCGGTTGCACCGGCCACGGGGGAAGCCTACCGTGCTCAGGCAGCCAGTAGACCATCCTAGATAACTACGTTAGCCTTCTGTGGGGCGGAACCCGGTACTCGGGCTGCCCAGTTGAAGGAGGTAGAGCGTGGACTCGTTGACCGTGCCGATCCGGCCACAGCCCTTCCCGGCCCTCGACGTCACCCCCCACCAGGAGCTGGCGCTCTTGGCCCGCATGCTGCATGCCGAGGGGTACGACGATCACCTGGCCGGTCACATCACCTGCCGGCAGGCCGACGGCACCTTCCTGGTGAATCCATTGGGGCTCAGTTGGGACGAACTCAGCGCCAGCGACGTGGCCACGATGGACGCCGAGGGCCACCAGACCGAAGGTCCGTGGATGATCTCCCCGGCGGTGCAGCTCCACGTCGTGCTGCACCACCACCGGGACAATGCCGGGGTTGTGGTTCACAACCATCCACGCTGGGGGACGCTGTGGGCCGACAGCCACCGGATTCCGCCCATCTACGACCAGACCAGTGCCATGTACGGGGGGGAGATCGCCCTCGACGCGTCCTACCAAGGTCCGGTCAACCAGACCGCCAACGCCCTCGACGTCGTCGAGGCCCTGGGGGACGCCGACGTCGCCCTCATGGTGAACCACGGCGTGCTGGTCATCGGCAGGGACGTGAGAGAGGCGTATCTACGCGCCGCCGTCCTGGAATGGCGCAGCCGTCAAGCGTGGCACGTAGAGGCTCTCGGCTCCGGCGTGCCGATGCAGGAGGATGCGGCAACGGCCTTCGGGACCATGATCGCCACCTCTGCGGCCAAGGGCAACTTCGACAACTGGTTCGCGGCTGCGGCTCGTCGGGTCATTCGGCAGGACCCTGCGGTCCTCGACTAAGAACGATCGGGCGGCACCGGTCCGCACGGGCAGGCGGGTAACCGGGATCCTCGTGTCATTCACGGTCCGAAGAGGAACCCGTCAATGGCGCGGTGGTAGTTCCAGATGGTCATCTCCTGGGCCGTGTTCAGATGGTATCCATCGAATCCCAACGAGTGGAGGCCCACGGTGACTTCGGACATGTTGGAGAAGTCCTGTTCGAGGATGGCCCCCAGCGATGCCTCGCCTCCAGTCATCGAAGCGTTCCGGCTTCGCGGTCTCGATCCCCTCCGTGGGCGGTAGCCACAGGCCCTGGACATCGAAGATGCACCGGTCAGGGTCGTGGCCGTAGGGGCGGGCCCGGTAGGTGAGCGAGGTGCCGAAGTCCACGAGGAAGACCGTGTTCGGGAAAGACATGCCAGTCGTACATGCCGTTCTTGAGTTGGTCCTCACTCAGCTCCGGGTAGTCGACTCCGGCCGCCCGGGCGTGCTTCTTGCGCAAGTCCTGGTAGATGGCGTTGCCCTGGGGTCCGGTGGCCTCGGGGATGGTCCGGAGCTCGGCCGCCGCTCCGAGGTCGGTGGGGAGGTAGAGGCTCCGTAGCTCGCGCAGGTTGTAGACGACGTTGTTGTACACGGCATCGGGGTTCACCCCGTATTCCGGCCGCAGGCGCTTGGAGTCGCCTTCACCTCCGTAGCGGAAGATGTCGGCGTGGCGCGAATGGTAGCGGAAGAGCTCGTTGAAGGTCTTCCCGCCGTAGTTCTCACATTCGGCGATGGTCGGCGGAGTGGTGTGCTTGTCGGCCCGGAGCAGCTGTGGATGAGTACCCGGTACGTGCCAGCTCTCGACGAAGGCATCGAGTGAGGTCTTCCAGTTGGCGTCGATGACCACCGACTTGTACCAGGCGATTCGCATGTCCTCGAGCTTGTAGCCCTCCATCCTCGCCGGCAGCGGGTCGAGGTAGTCGAGCAAGGGCTCGGCGTCCCGATCCATGTTGACGAAGACCCACCCTCCCCAGGTGTCCACCTTGACCTCGGGGAGGCACAGCTCATCGACCGGCCGCACCTCGAAGTTCTCCTCGTCCGCCTGGTACTTGAGCGAGCCGTCCAGGTTCCAACGCCAGGAGTGGAACGGGCACCGGAACTCTCCGATACGGCCCTGACCCTGGACCAGTCTCGTCCCCCGATGCCGGCAGGCGTTGAAGTAGGCCCGGAGGCCCTGCTCGGTGCGTACGATCACGATCGACTGGTCGCCGATCTCGAAATCCACGTAGTCCCCGACTCGCTCGACCTCGTCGAAGCGACAGGCGTTCAGCCAGGTTCTCGGGAACAGCCGCTCCATCTCGAGCCGGAGGAACTCCGGGTCGGTGTAGCGACCCTTCGGGACGTAGGAGGGCCCGAGTCGCCACTGCTCGGGCGTGTCGAGCATCCGGGGTCGTCGGTCGAGCGTCCATCGTGGTCATGTTCGGTCCACCTCCATGGTCAAACGTACGGCACCCGGCGCCCAGGCGGAGTGTGGCCCACCGGCCCTCAGCCGGGTGGGCCGCTCATGGTACTGCCGTTGCCAGGATAGCTAACAAAGCTAACTATGTTGCGGTCAGGGTCCGGTGCCCGGAGCCCGTCGCCGGGCCGGCTTCGGATGGTCGTGTACCGACCGGTCATCTACGCTGCCCGAATGGACCTTTCGCTGACCGAAGCCGAAGGTGACCTCGTCGACCTCTGCCGCCAATTCGCCACCAACGAGATCGCACGGCGGGCCCCCGAGGCTTGGGAGCGAGCCGAATGCCCGACCGATCTGCTCCGCGAGATGGGCCAGCTGGGCCTGCTGGGCATGTTGATTCCCGGAGAGTGGGGAGGGATCGGAGTGTCGACGGTGGGCTTCGTGGCCGCCATGGAGCAGATCGGTCTGGCCGATCAGTCGGTGGCGGCCGCGTGGCAGGCCCACGTGACCATCGGGTCGCTCCCGTTGTACCTGTTCGGCAGCGACGCCCAGCGGGACCGCTGGTTGCGGCCGTTGGCCGAGGGGAGCGTGCTCGGTGCCTTCGGGTTGACAGAGCCTGATGCGGGTTCCGACGCCCGCAGTATCGCCACCCGGGCTGAGCCGCGAGAGGGCGGGTGGCTCATCAACGGTCGCAAAGCCTTCATCTCCAACGCCGGAACGGACATGTCCTTCGGCGTGACCCTTCTTGCCCGCACGGACAGAGAGACGGACTCCGGACCCCGGTTCGGGAGCTTCGTCGTGGAGAAGGGCACGTCGGGGTTCACCATGGGACCGAAGTTGCGCGGCATCGGCTGGCGGGGCCTCGACACGCGTCAGCTGTACTTCGACGACGTCTGGGTGCCCGACGATCACCTCATCGGGAGCCAGGATCTGGGATTGAGCCAGTTCCTCGGAACGCTCGAGGTGGGCCGGATCTCGATCGCGGCGCTTTCGCTGAGCCTCACGCAGGCAGTCCTGAACCTGGCGACGGCGTACGCCCAGCAACGCAACCAGTTCGGCAAGCCGATCTCGAAGTTCCAGGCCGTGCAGTTCAAACTGGCCGACATGGCGACGGAACTGGAGGCTGCCCGGTGGCTCACGTATCGCGCCGCCTACCTGCGGGACACCGGGCAGCCCTTCCTGAAGGAGGCCTCGATGGCCAAGTTGAAGGCAAGCCGAGTGGCGACCTGGGCGGCATCAGAGGCCGTGCAGGTCCACGGAGGAGTTGGCTACATGCTCGATTCCCCCGTGGCCCGCTTCTACTGCGATTCGAAGGTGCTGGAAATCGGGGAGGGCACCAATGAGATCCAGCACCTCGTGATCGCTCGCGCCCTAGGTTGCTGAGAACCTGTCGACCCGGCCCCAGGAGCGCCACGCAGCTCGACGGCACAACGACCCGAAACGGCCGAGAGGAGCAGGACCTGTGACCAAGCGGTGGATGCAACGCCCGGAAGGCTCGACGTGGGGTGACTGGGGTGACGACGACGAGCTCGGACGGGTCAACCTGCTCACGCCCGAAAAGGTCCTCCAGGGCGTACGGGAGGTCGAGGCCGGAATCAGTTTCTGCCTCAGCCTACCCCTCGACTACCCCGGGGGGACCGCCCTGAACCAGCGTCGGCACCCGCCGGTCCTCGCACCGACCGAGGACATGCGGGGTACCCCAGACACCTTCTACAACGTCCACATGAGGGACATGGACGAGGGAGACGACCGGTACGTCGACGTGTGGGCCGACGACGTGGTCACCCTCTCGCTGCAGTACTCGACCCAGTGGGACTCCCTCGCCCACGTCGGAGCCGAGTTCGACGCCGACGGTGACGGGACCGAAGAGGCGGTCTACTACAACGGGTACCGGGCCGGGATCGACCTGGTCGGCCCGAAGCCCGACGCGGCGGGAGACGGCGGCAATCACCGCTGTTTCGCTCACCACCTCGGCCTGGAGCACATGGCGTACCACGGCGTGCAGGGACGCGGTGTCCTGGTGGACCTGGCCCACCACCTGGGGCATGAGTGGCGGGGTGTCGACCGGAAGACGCTCGAGGACATCCTGGCCGCGGACAAGACCGTCATCGAGCCGGGAGACATGCTCCTCTTCCACACCGGGTTCGCCACCAAGGTCCTGGAGTGGAACCGCGACCCTGATCCCGTGAAGATCCACACCATGTGCACCTACCTCGACGCCCGCGACACGTCGTTGCTGGAGTGGATCGCCGAGTCGCAGATCTCGGCACTGGTGGCGGACAACTACGCCGTCGAGGGTCTGGTCGGCCGAGATCGCGACCCGAGCCGACACTCCCTCCTCCCGATCCACCATCTCTGCCTCTTCAAATTGGGCGTCCCCCTCGGCGAAATGTGGTACCTGCACGAACTGGCATCGTGGCTGCGCCAACACCACCGCAGCCGGTTCCTGCTCACCGCGCCGCCCCTCCGGATGCCCGGAGTGGTGGGCTCACCCCTGACGCCGGTCGCCACCGTCTGATGAAGGCGACAGCCGGAACATCTTGAAGTCGTCCCGGATGACCCTGGCGACCTCCTTGAAGAGCTTCGGTCGACCGCCGGAGTTCAGGAGGTAGCGGCGAGGCTTCCCCGGGATGTTGGTCCCGAAGAAGTAGCTGCTCTCCCCGAACGGGGACTCGGCCGCACCGCGGTCGACCATGGTGGTCCACCGGTCCTCGGCGGCGGCGTCCGCCTCGATCGAGCGGTAACCATGGTCGCGGGTGTAGGTGATCGCATCCAGGATGAAATCCACCTGGTCGCCGTTGTAACGCGGGTTGTTGCCCGCCGCCGCGTGCGGACCCCCGGGGAAGAAGAGATTGGGGAAACCGGTCGTCTGGACACCGAGGAACGTCCGGGGACCGTCGGCCCAGTGCTCGGTGAGGGTCAGGCCGTTTCGGCCCCGGATCCCCATGCGCAGGAGCGCGCCGGTGCCGAAGTCGAAGCCGGTGGCCCACACGACGATGTCGAACGTCCGCGCGGTCGTCGGCCGTTTCGATCCCGTCCTCGGTCATACGGACGATCGGGTTCTCCTTGAGATCCACCAGCGAGACATTCGGGCGGTTGAACGTCTCGTAGTACCCGGTCACGAAGGGAGGCCGCTTCTCGCCGAAGCGATGGTCACGGGGGATGAGCTTCTCCGCGGTCCCGGGATCCTCGACGATGCTGCGGATCCTGCCGCTGACGAACTCGCACCATTGGGCGTTGGCCGCCTCGTTGAACAGTAGGTCGGTGTAGTTACTGGTCAGCTTCGAGAAGCCGGGGCTCTTCCACATGGTCTCGAAGAACGCCCGCCGCTGCTCGTCGGAGTCGTCGAAGGTGGCGCGATCGTGCACGGGGTGGAGGAACCCGGAGACCGACGTGTTCAGTGTGGCGCGAATCGCCTCGAACCCGGCTCTCAACTCCTCCTGCTCCGCGGGGGTGATGGGCCGGTTGTTCAGCGGCGTGCACCAGTTGGCGCTGCGCTGGTACACCGTCAGCGATGCGACCTCGCCGGCGATGGCTGGGACCACCTGCACGCCACTCGATCCGGTGCCGATCACGGCGACCCGCTTGCCGGCGAAGTCGACCGGCGTCGCCGGCCACCGTCCGGTGTGGTACGAGGCGCCCCGGAACAGGTCACGCCCCGGTACATCCGGGAAGTACGGCACAGAGAGCACGCCGGTCGCCGCGATGAGGAACCGCGTCCGGAATTCGGCGCCGTCGCCGGCGACCGCCGTCCACGATCCCGATGGCTCGTCGTAGGCGGCCGAGGTGATCTTCGTATCGAAGCGCATATGGCGCCGGAGGTCGAAGCGGTCGACGACGTGGTTGAGGTAGCGCTCGGTCTCCGGCTGCTCCGCGAAGTGCTCCTGCCACTCCCACTCGTCGAACAGTTCCCTGGAGAACAGGTAGCCGTAGGTGTAGCTCTCCGAGTCGAACCGGGCGCCCGGATACCGGTTCCAGAACCAGGTCCCACCCACACCGCCTCCGGCCTCGACCAGCTGGACCGAGAAGCCCGCTTCCCGGGCGCGGTAGAGCTGGTAGATGCCGGTGATTCCGGCGCCGACCACCAGCACGTCGGTCTCGACCCCGGGCCGGGGTGCGCTCTCGTCGCGTGCGGACTGGCGAGGTTCGGTCATGGGGCCGGCGGCAACTTAGACCAACCGGTCAGTACATGCAACCCCCGCCCCAAGGGACTCACCCCGACACCTGCCCGACCAGACGCCGCGAGCCCGGTCGGCTCCGCCGCGGGCCCGGATGGGGCACTAGGGCGCAGAGTAGCCACCATCGACCACCATCGCCGAGCCCGTCGTCCAGCGGGACGCCTCACCTGCCAGGTACGAGTAGGCCCCCACCAGGTCGGCCGGCGAGCCCAGCCCCAGTGGGTGCTTGCCGGCCATGGCCTGGATCGCCTCCGGAGTGAGGCCCGTGTGGATGGCCGACAGGAACGTCCCCGGACAGACACAATTGACCCGGATACCGTCAGCCGGCGTATTCGACCGCCGCCACCTTGGCCAGTTGGATCACGCCGGCCTTCGTCACACAGTACGGGGCGGCGTGCGACCACGCCGTGAGGCCGGCGACGGACGCAGTCAGGACGATCGACCCCGATTTCCGTGGGCGCATGGCGGGGATCGCGGCGCGGATGGCATTGACCGAACCCATCACGTTGACCTGGAAGGTCCGCTCCCAGTCCTCGGTCGTCAGATTGTGGACCCGGCCGCTGGGTGCCAGCACCCCGGCATTGCTGATCAGCACATCGAGGCGCCCGAAGCGCTCCAGGGTTCGGGCGACCACCGCTTCGACCTCTTGGAAGTCGCTGACATCGGCCAACACGGTCTCCGTCGCCGGATGGCCGTCCGGCAAACCGGCGATGGTGGCTTCGAGCGATCGGCCACTCAGATCGCTCAACACCAGACCGGCCGGAGACTCACTCGCCAGCTGCTGGGCGATGGCGGCGCCGAGGGATCCCCCGGCGCCAAGAATGGCGATGACCCGTTCCTCCGCACCCATCAGGTACCTCCTGCTCGACACCTTCGTACTGCCACGGGCGGACGACTCCCCATTGCCCACGGCGAGGACCCTTCTTGTGGGCGGCTGCTCCCCGACGCTCGACGCCACCCGCCGCACCTACGACCCGGTGACGAGACGACATGCCGATCCGGGCGGGCGCGGACCCTCTCGGCATTGGCACAACGTATGTACCGACCGTACAGTACACGTGGTGCCCGCCGACCGACTGCCTCCTGTCACCTTCTCCGAGGATGACCACGTGGAGCTGCATCGTCGCATGCTGCTGATCCGTGGTTTCGAGGAGCGCGTCTCGGTGCTGTATCGCGACGGTGAGGTCCCAGGGTTCGTTCACCTGTCGACGGGCCAGGAGGCCTCCGCCGTCGGCGCGTGCTGGCCCCTTCGGCCGACCGATGTGATCACCTCCAACCACCGGGGGCATGGACACTGCATCGCCAAGGGACTCGACCCGCTGGGGATGTTCGCCGAGCTGATGGCGAAAGAACAGGGTACCAACCGTGGCCGCGGCGGCTCGATGCATATTGCCGACCCCAGCATCGGGATCTTCGGCGCCAACGGGGTGGTGGCCGCCGGGCTTCCGATCGCCGTCGGCGCATCAGTGGCGGCCCAACTACGGGCGGACGGTGGCGTGGTGGTGGCGTTCTTCGGAGACGGGGCGTTGGCCCAAGGAGCGTTTCACGAAGCAGTGAATCTGGCGGCCGTGTGGCAACTCCCCGTCCTCTTCTGGTGCGAGAACAATGGATACGCCGAGTTCTCCCCGGTTGCGACACAGCACGCCGCCAGCCTGGAGGACCGGGCGTCGGGGTATGGGGTCGCCTACACCGCGGTGGACGGCAATGACGTCACGGCCACGGCGACCGTGGCCACACAGGTGGTCGCCGACGTCCGGAACGGGGGCGGGCCCGCCATCGTCGAGGCCACGACCTACCGCTGGCACGGTCACTACGAAGGCGATCCTCAGCGATACCGAGAGCAGGAGGAGGTTCGGCTCTGGAAGGCACGGGACCCGATCCTCGTCCACGCAAAACAGATCGCGGAGGCCGGGTTCGGCGGTGCGCAGATTGAGTTGCTGGACTCGGCCGTGAACCGCCGGCTCGACGAGAACCTCGACGCGGCACGACGGCAGTCCCAACCCGACCCGGTCGACCTCCACCGTTTCGTGACCCGTCCCCGCCCCACCGGCCCGGAGCCATCGCCTCCGGTCGAGGATGCGCCGACCTTCCGTACCCTTGACGCCATCCATTCGGCGCTCGAAGCGGAGCTGGCCAGCGACGACCGGGTCTTCGTCGCCGGCATCGACGTGGCCGAGGGCGGGAACGTATTCGGCCTCATGCGCGGCCTCCACGACAGCTTCGGAGATCGGGTGCGCGACACCCCGATCTCGGAGACGGCCATCATGGGTCTCGGGGTCGGTGCCGCCATGGCCGGCATGCGACCGGTCGTCGAGCTGATGTATCTCGACTTCATCGGCGTCTGCTTCGACCAGCTGCTCAATCAGGCGGCAAAGATGCCGTTCATGACCGGTGGCACCGCCGAGATGGCGCTGACGGTCCGGACACAGTTCGGTGCAGGCCGGTCGTCGGGAAGCCAGCACTCGCAGAGCCTCGAGGCGCTCTTGGCCCACATTCCTGGCCTGAGCGTGGTCATGCCGTCGACCCCGGCCGACACCTACGGCTTGCTGAGAGCCGCCATCCAGGACCCGAATCCCGTCGTCTTCATCGAGAACCGCCTTCTCTATGGCATGAAGGGCCCACGGCCGGCACCGGACCACCTCCTTCCCATCGGCAAGTCGGCAGTGGTGCGCACCGGCACCGACCTGACCGTGGTGTCGGTCTCCCGGATGGTCCACGAGGCCCTCGCCGCCGCCGAGGTCCTGGCCGGGGAAGGCGTCTCGGTCGAGGTGGTCGACCTCAGGACCGTGGCCCCCCTGGACATGGGGCCCATCCTCGAGTCGGTCCACAAGACGAACCGACTGTTGATCGCCCACGAAGCGGTGACCCCGTTCGGTATCGGGGCGGAGATCGCCGCCGTTGCCGGCCGGGAGGCATTCTGGGATCTCGACGCTCCGATCGTGCGGGTTGGTGCCGAGTCGACGCCACCGCCCTACGCGCCGAGCCTCGAGCGGGCGTGGCTGCCGGATCGCGAGGACATCACGGCGGCGCTCCGGGAACTCGCCGCGGTCTGAGGGGGCAGGATGACCCGCCAGCGCCACGGTGGTCCGGACCCCTCGGGCACGCTCCGGTGCCGAGTGCACCCTCCGGTCCCGACCAGACCTTCAGCTATCGATGAGACCGCACTAGGGGGCCGGGAGATGAGCGAGTACAACTTCGAGGGCCGGGTCGCCGTCATCACCGGCGCCGGGCGCGGCATCGGAAGGGCCTACGCCCTGCTGCTGGCGGAGCGCGGGGCGAGCGTCGTGGTCAACGACCTGGGAGGCACCAAGGAGGGCGACGGTAAGGACGAACACCCGGCGGTCTCCGTGGCGGCCGAGATAGTGGACCGGGGGGGCCGGGCCATTCCCGATACCAACGACGTGTCCGAGGTCGCCGGTGGCCAGGGTCTGATCGATGGAGCACTGCGGGAGTTCGGGCGGATCGACATCCTGGTCAACAACGCCGGCATCATCAGGTGGGCCGGACTACCCGAGGCCGACGCCGACAACCTGGAGAGTCATCTGGCGGTGCACGTCAGCGGGTCCTTCAACACGACGCGTGCCGCCTGGCCCCATATGGTCGACCAAGGCTACGGGCGCATCGTGATGACCAGCTCGATGGGGATGTTCGGGCTTCCCGACAACCTCGGCTACGCCACGGCCAAGGCGGCCGTCATCGGGATGACCCGCAGCCTCAAGCTGGCGGGGGCGGCCCACGGCATCATGATCAATCTCATCGCACCCAATGCCTGGACGCAGGATGGGGGCCCACCCCTCGGACAGGCCGGACTCGCTTGAACGGCCCGCCCCGAGCCACATGGAGCCCGAGCTCGTCGCACCGATGGTCGCGTTCCTCGCCCACGAGCGTTGCACGGTCAGCGGCGAGATGTACGTCGCAGGAGCGGGACGGTTCGCGCGGCATCTTCATCGCCTCCACCCAGGGCTATGTTGCTCCCCGGTTGGAGCCGACGACCATCGAGGACGTCGCCGAGCATTGGGCGACGATCAACGACGAGCACGGCTACTACGTCCCCGCCGACCTCATGGACTGGTCGGGCCACTACTTGGCCCACCGTCGCCCTTCTTGAGGTCCGGTACGGTCGCCACTCCGACTCCCCACCAACTCATGTGGCCCTACCGCGGTGAACCTCGTGCCCGCTCCCGGAGCTCGCGCTTCAGCACCTTCCCAGACGGGTTCCGCGGGAAGGGCGTCGACGAACATCACCGCTTTGGGGACCTTGAACCGGGCGAGCTGCTGGCGACAGTGGTCGATGATGCTCTCCGGTGTGGCGGCCCCCGGTGGTCCGACGACGACGTAGGCGACCGGGACCTCGCCCCATCGCTCATCTGGGCGTCCGACCACCGCGGCTTCGACAACTGCCTGGTGCTCGTAGAGCACGCGCTCCAGCTCCGAACTGGCGATGTTCTCACCTCCGGAGACGATCATGTCCTTCAGACGGTCGACGATGTAGAGGTAGCCGTCCTCGTCCCTGAGGCCGATGTCCCCGGTGTGGAACCAACCTCCCTCGAAGGCGGCCCGGGTGGCCTCGGCATCCCTCCAGTACCCCTTGAACACCTTCGGGCCGCGGAGGACGACCTCCCCGCGTCTCACCGGCCGGCCCGAAGCGCCCCGCTCGTCCCAGATGTCCAGCTCGAGGTATTGGCATGGCCGACCGACGCTACCGGCCTTGGACCGGGTGGCCCCGCTGTCCAGAAAGGTGTCTCCCGATACGGTCTCGGTCAGTCCGTAGGCGTCGGCGAACCAGGCGGCCGGAAAAGCCGTCTGCAGACGATCGATGAAGGGAAGCGGCATCTTCTCTCCGCCCCCGATGAGGAGGCGGACCGATGAGAGGTCTCGCTCCTCGATGCCGGGAAGGTCCAGGACGGAACGGACCATCGACGGTGCCATCCACACCGTGGTCACGCTGCGACCGCTCGATCTCCTGGACCACTCGCTCGGCGTCGAAACTGCGGTGGAGGATGGTGGTGGCGCCGACGGCGATCAGCGAGGTCGTGGTGAGGTCGAGCGCCCCCACATGGTAGAGCGGCCCACAGGCCAGACCGAGGTCGGCGCCGGTGAGTCCGAACTCGGCGACGTGGGCATAGTTCTTCCATGCCAGATTGGCGTTGGTGATCATCACCCCCTTCGGTCGCCCGGTGGTACCCGAGGTGTACATCAGCCGGTGCACGTCGTCGCCGTGGGCAGGGGCCCGGTCCGGAGGACCGGACCCACCACTCACCGTGGGGAGCGGTTCCCAGCCATCGGGGCTGGCGCCCGACATGCCCAGGCGGACGAGGTCGCTCAGGCCGGACGTCGCCTCGTTGGCCAGATCGATCAGCTCGCCGTCGCAGACCAGGACCCGGGCCCCGGAGTGGTCCAAGATGAACCGCAACTCCGGTGCGGCAAGCCGCCAGTTGAGCGGCATGGCGATCGCCCCGAGGTAGTTGGCGGCGAAGACTCGTCACCAGGAACTCGATGCTGTTGTACCCGAGCAAGCCGACCACGTCTCCCCCACCCACGCCGCGGTCTCGGAATCCGGCCGCCAAGATGGCCGACCGCTCCAGCATCCCTCCATAGGTGACGACGTCAGCTCCGAGGACGGCGAGGGGCTTCGTCGGGCTGCGGGCCGCGTGGTGCTCGAGTACGGTCAGCCAGCTCATGTCCGGATGCATGTTGGGATCTGGTTCTGCGCCGCCAGTCGGGTGAGGCCAGGTATCCACTTCTCGGTGCATCGACGAAGCTCCTCGGTGACGACCCGCTTCGGCATCGGTCGCTGGACTAGGACTGACTGGTCGGAACAGGATCCTAGGACCTGCGGCCCGGGTCCGGCCCAGCCCGGGGGACCGGTGGCCCTGTGCCCTGTCCGGTCCACCGGGTTCGGGCCGCCCGAGGCGTCCTCCCATCGAACACTCCGGTCGGGAGCGGCGAAGGTGTGAGCACATCCCGGAGTCGAGGCCCATCGACCGTCGGCGGCGGGCTCGGACCGGGCCCGGTCCCTTGATGCCCAGCGGGATCCGGCGGGTGGCCGGTGGCCGGAAGCAGCGCGCCTCCGGCCATCACCGGCGGCGCGTGGATGGCGGGCGGTCGTGGGTGCACCGAGAGCAGCGCGCATTCCGGTGGTGGCCACCTTGCCCCGAGACCCACCGTCCGAAACGGGCGAGCGACGGTGGTGTCCCGATGCACTGGCATGTGGCGCCATCAGAAGCATCGATCGCCTGGCGTCTCCGGCCGGGTCGATCTCGCGCCCACCCGGCCGGGAGCTCCGTTCAGCGCGAACGGGTGCGACCGGCCGGGATCGGTTCGGTGGCGGCATCGTCCCACGGAGGACGGTCCGGCGGAGGGACCACGACCGGCGGGGTTCCACTCGAGCATGAGAGGTGCTGTTAGCGTTCACCGACGAGGTGCTCTTCGGGCTCGGGACCCGTGCCAGAGACCAGTAGCCGTGGAATGCCTTCGTCTCCGACTCCCTCGTGAGGGTTGGCAAGCAGTCAGGGCCGGGGGCAGTGTCAGGTGGGAGAGAGCCCAACGTGAAAGAAACCGACGAACAGCCCCGGAGCGCGCGATGGCATGTGCGTCGTCAGGTCATCATCGACCGCTCGGCCAAGGTGTTCGCCGAGCGCGGCTACCACAACACCAGCACCATCGAGCTCTGCGAGGCGACCCAACTCGGCAAGGGCGCCCTGTACTACTACATCGGCTCCAAGGAACGGCTGCTCGCGGCCATCCACGATCGCGTCATGGACGAGGTGATGCTCGGGGCAGACCGGGTGGCGGTGGCCGGCGGCTCGCCACCCGAGCAGTTGTCGATGCTGGGCAGAGAATTGCTCGATGTCATCGTCCGCTACCCGGATCACGTCTGGGTGTTCTTGCACGAGTTTCCCGCACTCACCGGCGAGTATGCCGAGCAGTTCCGCAAGCGCCGGCGGGAGTACGAACGGCGCGTCGAGGGCATCTTCGAGTCCGGTGCCGATTCGGGGGAATTCCGTCAGATCGATCCTCGGCTGGCGGCGCGGGCCTGGCTCGGCATGCACAACTACACCTACCTGTGGCTGAAAGCCGACGGGCGCCTCTCGGCAGACCAGGTCGCGGCGTCGTTCGCCGACATCTTCGTACTCGGGATTGCCAATCAGCGGGCGACCGGACGGCCCGGTCGCTCCTGAGCGGCCGGCGTGTGACGCCCCCCGCCATGTGCCCCGTCCCGTCCTAGACGGACACCGGGGCCTCGAACCCAATGAGCCCGCCCAGGGTGCCGCCGAGAATCGCCGCCCGGTCGGGCCCGGGCACTCCGGCGAACTGGTCGGCGATCAGCTCCTGGCTGTGCCGGAACGTACCTTCGGCGTGGGGATAGTCGTTCCCCCAGACGATGGTCGACACCCCGGTGATGTTCCGAGCGGCTACGGCGGTGGGATCGTCCTGGAACGAGACATGGAACTGACGCTGGACGTACTCGCTGGCCTTCAGTGGATACGGCCACTTCTCGTTCAGCCGGAACAGACGGGCCATCGCCGGCTGGTCGGCCGCGGTGGCGGGACGGTCCGGATCCCAGTAGCCGAGCCACCAGTCGGCGTCCTGGCCGATCCCGGTGACCCACGCCTTGTCCATGGAGCCCATCAGCGACACCAGCCAGTGGGCGTTGAATTCGATCAGTCCAAAGTGCAGGTCCGGGAACCGCTCGGGAACACCGCCACCGACCAGTTCTGCGATCAGCTGCTGCGGGACGATCGGGCCCATGATCGCCTGCGCGATCATGCGTTGCGAGGCGATCTTCTCGTCCATCGGACGATTGACCTGCTCGCTCATCCGGATGACCGTCTTCATTGTCGAGGATTCCGGATCATTGACCTTCACCCCGCCGGTCTGGGTGTGGAAGAACACGTGGGTACCGTTGGCCTGGGCGGCGGCCCACACCGGATCGAAGTCCCGGGAGTAGTACGGCTTCGGCGCGATGGCCGGCAGGAGGATCGCGCCGAGCCCGGCCCGGGCGATCCGGTCGATCTCGGCCACCGCGTCGTCGATGTCGGTGATAGGTATCGGACACGTCGGGCGGATCCTGGACGAGTAAGGAAGGAACCGCTCGATCAGATAGTCGTTGTACACCCGGGCGTGGGCCATCGACAGTTCGTGATCGTCGGAGTACAGCCCGAACAGCGACAGATTGGGATGCATCAGACTGGCGTCGACACCGTCCTCGTCCATGTCCAGCAGGATGCGATCAGGATCGCCGTCGGGAATCGGGCCGTCGGACTGACGGTAGCGGGAGATTGTCCAACCCTCATACCCTGGCGTGTGCAGCCGCCGGAAGTAGCGGGCGCCGCCCTCGGCCAGCGGCTCGACCTCGAAGTCCTCTTCCCAGACGGCCCGGTCCCTCAGATGTTGGGGAAGGCGGGTCTTGAACAGGTCGGTCGGCTCCAGAATGTGCCCATCGGCGGAAACGATAAAATCGCCTGTCACATCCACCACCCTCTTCGTTGTCTGCCTCGTAGAATGGTACTTCTCCTCCCCGCAGAACCGGCCTCCTCCGGATTCTCCCCGCCCCTCGCCTCGGAGAACCCGGTGCTGCGCTGCCGCTCCGACCGGTTTTTGTACCGACTGGTTGGTCTGATACTGTCACACGGTAGGCCTCCGGGGCCAGTGAGAAAGCCGTGGTCCACAGGTTGGTTTGGCCCGCGCTGCCCGGTCGCCTCCGACCGGACCCGGTGGGGTCGGGTCGGACCGTCCCTGCCCGGCCCGACGATCCCCCAGTTGAACAGGAGATGGCGTCCGTGTCCCGAGATGAACCCGCTGGCGGCCCAACCGGAGACCAGGGTCTCCCACCGGGGTGGCGGGCGGAATGAGCGGCGTCGACGAGCCGGACTTCTTCAGCGGCAACGAGCTCCTGGCCGACCCCTACCCCTACTTCGACGCCCTCCGCAACGAGTGTCCGGTGCGTCGTGAACCGCACCACGGCGTGGTGATGGTCACCGGCTTCGACGAGGTGGTCGCCATCTACAACGACAGCAAGACCTTCTCGTCCTGCATCTCGGTGACCGGTCCCTTTCCCGGACTCCCGGTTCCGCTCGACGGGGACGACCTGACCGGGGTCATCGAGGAGCACCGCGACCAGCTGCCGATGAGCGACCAGCTGCCGACGCTCGATCCCCCGGTCCACACCGATCAGCGAGCCCTGCTCATGCGGCTCATCACGCCAAAGCGCCTCAGGGAGAACGAGGAGTTCATGTGGCGTCTGGCCGACCGGCAGCTGGACACGTTCTTGACCGAGGGTGGCGGCGAGTACATCAGTCAGTTTGCCGCCCCGTTTGCCATGTTGGTGATCGCCGACCTGCTTGGCGTTCCGGAAGAGGACCACCAGCGATTCGCCGATGCGCTCCTTCACGGCCAGAGCGGGACCGGAGCCGTCGGCAGCACCGCGCAAGACGGAGCTGGCCCACACCCCACTGGAGTATCTCTACCAACGGTTCACCGAGTATGTGGAGGACCGTCGCCAGAATCCCCGTGAGGACGTGCTGACCGGCCTCGCCACCGCCACCTTCCCGGACGGATCGACGCCCGACGTCATCGACGTCGTCCGGATCGCGGCAAACCTCTTCGCCGCCGGCCAGGAGACCACGGTTCGACTGTTGAGCTCCGCGGTCAAACTCATTGCCGAGGATCCGGACCTCCAGGGGCAGCTACGGGCCGACCGTGACCTGATCCCGAACTTCATCGAGGAGACCCTCCGGATGGAGAGCCCGGTCAAGGGGGACTTCCGGCTCTCGAGGGTGCCCACCAAGGTGGGTGGCGTGGATCTTCCGGCGGGTACGACGGTGATGCTGGTGAATGCCGGAGCCAACCGGGATCCCCGACACTTCGAGGATCCGCAGACGTTCAAGATCGACCGGGCCAATGCCGCGCACGAATCTGGCCTTCGGGCGTGGCATTCACACGTGCCCGGGGTCACCCCTCGCCCGGGCCGAGGCCCGCATCAGCCTCGAACGCCTGCTGGAACGCACCTCGGACATACGGGTCTCCGAGTCGGTACACGGGCCGCCAGGGGCCAGGACCTATCGCTATGTGCCGACCTTCATCCTCCGGGGGCTCGTCGAATTGCATCTGGAGACCGTTCCGGCCGACGTCCCGCCCGCGTGATGGATTCACCGCTGGCTACGCTCCGACGGCCGGCGCACCGGTTCAGATGTACATTCCGCCGTTCACCCCGATCACCTGGCCGGTGATGTAGCCCGCCTCCTCGGAACAGAGGAACCCACAGGTCGCCGCGATGTCATCCGGGGTCCCGGCACGGCCAACCGGGACCATTCCCCCTAAGACGTCGACGCTCGGCACGTCCCCGACTGCTGCCGCATTCCTCGCCATGGGCGTGTCGACGATCGTCGGAGGAACCGTGTTGACCGTGATGCCCTGGCCGGCGAACTCACGAGCGAACGCCTTGGTGAGTCCGATCACCCCTCCCTTGGATGCGACGTAGTGCGCCATATGGGGCGCTCCGGATTGGGCACTGGAGGAAGAGATGGTGACGATGCGGCCCCAACCGGCGGCGACCATGTCCGGCACCGCCAGCTGCATACAGATGAACGTGCCGGTGAGATTGACGGCCAGGATGTGATCCCATTTCTCGGGCGTGATGTCGAGCACCGCGTCGAAGGACTCGATACCCGCGCTGGTCACCAGGATGGACACCGGTCCGAGACGCTCCCGCGCCGCCGAGAACACCTGGTCCAGGCCCTCGCGGTCAGCCACGTCCACCTCGTAGGCTTCGGCGCCGAACCCCAGGTCCGAGAGTTCCGCGAGCCGCCCGCTCCACGCCCTCGGCGTCGCGATCGAGCAGAGCCACGGCCCGGCCGTCGGCCGCCAGCCGCCGGGCGACACCGAGACCGATGCCCGAGGCGGCTCCGGTCACCACGGCCACCCGGGCGCTCATTTCGACACCTCCATCGGCGTGAACTCGATGTGCAGATCGTGAAGGCCCCGGAGGACCCAGGTCGGCTCGTACTCGAAGTGGCGGCTCCCCGGTGGACCATGGCGGTCCTCGGAGAGCCGGATGTCCCGCATCCGGTCGAGAATGCGCTCGATGCTGATGCGGCCTTCAGCCCGGGCCATGGGACCGCCGGGACAGGAATGGGCTCCCCGCCCGAATGCGAGATGCTCCTTGGCGTTCGGCCGGTCGATGCGGAACTCGGCCGGGCTCTCGAACCGCCTCGGGTCCCGGTTGGCTGCTCCGTTGAGCAACATGACCGGTGTACCGGGTGCGATGTCGACACCCCCCACGGTGGCCGCCCGTCGGGCCAACCGGAAGTCGGCCTTCACCGGGCTCTCGATACGCAGCGCCTCTTCGATGAAGTCGGGGATGCGGTCCCGGTGTGCCCGGAGCTCATCTTGGAGCTCGGGGTCCTCGGCCAGGTATTTGAGGGCGGTGGCCAGCAGGCGGGCGGTCGTCTCCTGGCCGGCGGCGAACAGGAACGTGGCGGTCCGCACGACGGAGGCAATGTCGGGTGTCGATCCGTCGGGGTACTTGGCCAGGGCCAGATCGGTCAGGACGTCATGACGGGGGTGGGCCCGGCGCTCCTCGATGTACTTGGCAAACCAGTCGTCCAGCGAATCGAGCATGTTCAGGGGCTGTTGGCCCTCCCCGTCGGCGCGTGGCTGGCCCGGCGTCCCGGTGATCTCGCCGGGTGTGTTGGCCAGACCGAAGAACTGACGGAACGTCCGGTGATCCGCCTCGGGCACCCCCAGCACGTCGGCGACCACCAGCATGGCGAAGGGCTGTGCGTAGGCGCCGATGAACTCGCACTCGCCGTTGCCGATGAACTCGTCGAGCTGCTGATCGACCGCTCGCCGCATGAACGCCTCGTTCTCCTTGAGCCGCTTCGGGGTCAGAAGCCGCATCACCAGGGCCCGCTCCCGGGTGTGCATGGGGGGATCCATGGTGACCATGTGCTCGTTCATCGGAAGCTGGTCGCGGTGGCCGTCGATGATGGCACTGACGTCATCGCCCTCCAGGGGGACCGGGAACGTGGCGAAAGGCCCGATCACCGAGTTGCAGGAGGAGAAGGTGTCGAGATTCCGGTAGATCTCCGTCGCCTCGTCATAGCCCGACACGGCGATCACGCCGTAGTGGGGTGTGGCCACCACCGGGCACTTGGCGCGCAGGTGCTCGAAGTAGGGATACGGATCCTCGATGAGTGACTGGTCGGTGAAGAAGTCCACCGATTCGTAGTTGTCCATTCTGCTCCGATCGTCCGGCCCGGGATGCTGAGCGAGTGCTTAGCATTAGTGTCGGATGGGGTCAACCCTGCCGGGGGGTGGCCGGTACGGATGATCCCGGCCCCGCTCTGGGATGCTGAGCGACACTCCAGCTAGCCGCATCGGACAGATGACAGGTGGATCGAGCATGACTTCAAATCGCCGGATCGGCGCCGAGAGTTCGAAGAGCCGGGCCGCGCTTCTCGACGCCACCGAGCAGGTCATGTTGGAGGAGGGCTACGCCGCGGTGAGCTCTCGGCGCGTAGCCCAGAGGGCCGGCCTCAAGCCGCAGCTCGTGCACTACTACTTCCGGACGATGGACGATCTGTTCCTGGCGGCGTTTCGCCGCCGGGCCGAGGACGGCCTCGAGCGCCAGGCCCGAGCCTTCGCCTCGGGCCAACCCCTCCGGGCCCTGTGGGCCTTCGGCGAACGACCCGACGGGTACCGCTCTGACCATGGAGTTTGCCGCCCTGGCCAATCATCGCAAATCGATACGCTCCGAGATCGCCCGCTATGCGGAGCTGTTCCGCAGCCAGCAGACGGAGGTCCTGACTGCGGTCATGCAGGAACACGGGATCGACACCGAGCTCCTCCCTCCGGTGGCCGTGATGCTCTTCATCACGAGCGTTTCGCAGATACTGGTGATGGAGGAGGCGTTGGGGATGTCGTCCGGACATGCCGAGGCCCGTGACCTGGTGGTGCGACTCCTCCAACAGTACGAAGGTGCATCAGGGCCGGGGAGTCCTTCGAGGTCACCGGCGGGAGGTGAACGACCTCGGCCGGATCGCCGTTGAGCCAACTCCGGGTTGCGCCCACTGATCTTGTCGGGCACGACCTCGAGGGCGCTCCGGCACGGCAACCCACCCGGCGCCGCGGGCCACCGGTCCGAGCACGGGATTCCGACTCGGGTCACTCCCTGGTTACGAGAGCGTCAACTGGTCGCTTCGGCCCAGCTCTCGGCGACGGCGTGGCACGAAGCACACAGGACGCGGGGCCTCGTTGCATCGGCCCGGATCTCGTGGGTGGTGCCGGTGACGGTGCTCAGCACCGTTCGGTTCGCCGGAGACTGCATGCGTTCGACGGCGAGGTCGGTGTGACTCCCGCAGAGGAAGCAGTACGGATGGTTGTTGATGATCTGTGCGTCAGTCGCTCGTTTACTTCCCATGGCTACCAAGATTCGACATTAGTGAATGAATACCGACAATTGGATGATCGGCGCCTTTGCCCGGCTCCTTGACGGGGTCGTCCTCCAGACCTACCCGGCGTCCCTCCAACCCGTTTGGGCGATCAGGCGGGCGGCTCTCCCCGGTGCTCCGGCTCCTCGGAAGTCGTCATCCTGCGCCGTGGAGGGACCGCCTTCTTCCGGGGTCCCTCGGGCCACTCGCCGCCCGTTGACATTTTCGACGCAAAACGTCACTATGTTTCGATGAGTGGGGGCGAGAAACTGCCGAGCGGAAACCAGAGCCGCGAACGGATCCTCGACTGTGCCGCCCGGAGTTTCGCCACCTATGGCTTCCGGCATTCCACCTTCGAGGAGATCGCCCGGGATGCGGGTGTCTCCCGAACCCTTCTCTACCGGCACTTCGAGAACAAGGTGGATCTCCTGAGAGTCGTCCGGGAGAGGGCGCTCGCTCAATGGGCCGAGTCCGTGAGCCGGGAGGCCGCACGACGAGACACGGCCCGGGGCGCCCTGGAGGCCACGATCGGCGAGACCCTCCGGTTCGCCAGCGCACGACCGGACTTCCGCGCCTTCCTGTCGGGAGACACCCGCCTGGCCCTTTCCGGCGAGGACCGGAGCGGGCGCCTGTCCCGGGAGGGGTGGCGGGGACAGATCGCATCCCTCCTGGAACGAGGGGTGGCGAGGGGCGAATTCCCCTCTGACCTCGACACGGCGGTCAGCGCCGACGTGCTGTGCGCGATGCAGCTCGGAGTCATCGGTCAGATGCATGAGATCGACGGTCGATCCTTCGCCCTCGGGCCGGACCACATCGCGGCGGCATCTCGAATCCTCGCCTCCGGGGTGTCTTGCGGCCAGGACGCATGCTCGGAAGCGGGGGCGACCATATGACCAGGGCCGGCTTCATCGGTCTCGGGAGCCAGGGGGCCGGAATGGCCCAACGAATCATGGAGATGGGTGTGCCCATGACCCTCTGGGCCCGCACCCCGACCTCGCTGGAACCGTTCCGGGGCGGCGCGGCGTTGGCCACCGATCCGGCCGAGCTGGGTCGCATGAGCGATGTGGTCGGTATCTGCGTGACCGATGGGGCGGCCGTTCGGGAGGTCACCTTGGGGCCCACCGGAGTGCTGGCCGGGATGGCCCCGGAGAGCGTGCTCGTTGTCCACTCCACGATCGGCACCGACGAGTGCGCGGAGCTGGCCAGGGAGGCGGGGCGGGGCGGGGTCCACGTGATCGACGCACCGGTCAGTGGAGGCGGCGCCGCCGCCGCCGCCGGGTCTCTGACGGTGTATGTGGGCGGGACGCAGTCGGGTGTCGACCGGGCGCGCCCGGTGCTCGAGACGTACGGCAACCCGGTCCTCCACATGGGCCCGCTCGGATCGGGCCTCCGCACCAAGCTGATCAACAATGCCCTGAACGCGGCTCACTTCGCGTTGGCCCACGACGCCATGGCGACGGGCAAGGCGCTCGGCCTCGACGTCGGCCGCCTCGGTGAGGCGCTGAAGAGTGGAAGCGGTCGGAGCTTCTCGCTGGAGATCCTGGTCGGACTGGGCTCACTGGACGGCATCGCCGGGCTCATGGGTCCCCTGCTGTCCAAGGACATCGGGCTCTTCAGAGGCGAGACGCGGCCGGTCGCCGTCGTCGAGACCCAGAGTCTGCTCGACGCGGCAGATCGCTTCCTCGCCATCGTCGACCTTCCCCACCCGGAGTCAGCCTGATGAGTGGACCGACCCGGGTCCCTCGGTCGAGTGTGGACGTTCGCACCCGACACCGTGGTCAGGAACCGCCCGTCGACCCCGTGGGATTCTGGGAGGACGACTGGACCCGGGCGCTCGAGGCCCACGGTGAGCGGGCGGTTGCCGATGCCGAGTTCCTCGGCGTGGGTCCACTCACCATCCGGATCGACCATCGGGGATGGACGTTGGGTGTCCGGCAGGGGCGCCTCGAGGTCACCGCGGCCAGGCCGGCGGCCCGGCAGGTCGATCTGGATCAGGCCGCGTTCACCGATCTGGTACTTGAGCGCAAGACGGCGTTCGGGCTCGCCATGGCCGGAAGGGTCGCAGGTGACGAACAATCGGTCCAGCTGTTCTGTGCCTGGGATGCCATCCTGCGCTCCGTGCTGGCCGGCCGCTACGTCTACCGGCCCGGGGAGGTGGTCCTCCGCGACCCCAACGGGAGACCCCTCGACCTCAACCAGGAATTTAAGCTCGGTGAGGCCACGGATGAAGCGGCCGCGGCCCACTTTCTCGCCGAGACGGGTTTCCTACTGCTCAGGAACGTCTTCAGCGAGGCCGAGCTCGCGCCCGTCGACGCAGACCTGACTGCCGCCGTGGAGGCTTCGCGCCCGGACGACGGGGTGTCGTGGTGGGCCACGACGAGAGAGGGGGTGCGCTACCCCTGTCGCATCCTCGACTTCGTCACCAAGTCCACCCAGCTGCAGGCGTTGCTGCGGGACGACCGGTTCCTGTCGATCGGACAGGTCCTCGATGACGGCCATGTGCCCGGCGATCCCTTCGGCGAACACTTCAGCGAGGTCACTGCCGAGGGGCTGGTGAAGCGGGTCGACTCCGTGGAGGGACTCGCCTGCCTACCCTGGCACAAGGACTGCGAGCGTGGCGGGCACGCCATGTTCTGCGCGGGACTCACCGTCGGACTGTGCCTCACTCCGATCGACGAAGCCCATGGGGGATTGGATGTCATCGCCGGGTCACATCGAGCTCTCATCCCTCGCACCCTCGTTGATGCCGGACTCGACCTCCCCACGGTTACCCTGTCGGCCGATCGTGGGGACGTGACGGTACATGCGTCGTGCGTCCAACACCGGTCGACTCACCCGCGGAGCGCCGAGCGACGGGTCGTGTACACCGGGTTCGCCCTCCCCCCGCGGCAGGGCGATCGCCAGGAGCCCGTCGAACGGAGCGCTCTGGCCCGCGAGCGTGCCCAGATCGCCGACGGGCCCAAGTATGCGGCCTTTCCGGCGGCGATGCCGGGGTCGGGCCGGCCGCTATGACCCTGGTCTCCGTCGTGACCGGTGGCGCCGGGGCCATGGGCTCCGCCTGCGCCCGTGCCCTGGCCCCCGAGGTCGACGCCCTGATACTCACCGACCGGGATGAACGCCGACTCACGGCGGCGGCCGAGACGCTCGAGGAAGAGTCGGGCGCATCGGTCTCAACCGTCGTGGGTGACATCGTCGAACCCCCCGTCGTGGCCGAGTTGGCGAGGCGGGCCGAGGTGGTCGGCGAGCTCCATTCGCTCGTTCACACCGCGGGGGTGTCACCGTCGATGGCTGGATGGCGGGACATCCTCCAGGTGGACCTGGCGGGCGTGGAGCGGCTCTTGAACGGACTGCTCGAGAATGTGGTGTCCGGGAGCGTCGCAGTGTGCCTGGCGTCGATATCGGGGCACCTGGGAAGTTTCGATCCCGAGATGGACGCGATACTCGATGCTCCACTCCGTCCCGACTTCGCGGCGCGGTTCCGATCACAGTTCACCGAAGACCCGGACCCGGGGACTACGTACCGACTGGCCAAACGCGGGGTGATCCGATCCTGTGAGCGGGCCGCACTCGTCTGGGCCGGGAACGGGGGTCGGGTCGTCTCGCTGTCCCCAGGGCTGATCGACACCGACATGGGTCAGCTCGAGCTCGCCAACAACCCCGTCAAGGCCGGCATGGCCCGCATCACCCCGATCCGTTCCAGTTGCCAGGGCCCCGACGCCGTGCTCCCGGGGAATGTGGCGGACATCGCCTCAGCCGTGGCCTTCCTCTGCTCCGAGGGAGCGGCGTTCATCTCTGGCTGTGACCTTCGGGTCGACGGTGGACTCGTGGCCGCCATGCGATAGGCCGAGGTGGGGCCGGCGTTTGACCAATCAGACCAGGGGAGGACCAAGTGGATGACGACCAGTACCGACGCTTTTCGATCGAAGCCGCCGAGCGGCGAACCGAGGTCGGGCGAAAGCGGTTCGAAGAGGTGATGGTGCGGGAGGCACCCCCGCCGGTCAGTCCCTTCACCAGCTGCGGTGTGGTCGATTCGGTTTTCGCTGAGCTGTGGGACCGACCGGGACTCTCCCGACGCGACCGGCGATGGATCACCCTGGCGTCGGTCGCATCGGCTGCCGTCGACGAGCCGATCCACTCCCACGTCTACGCCGCACTGGCCAGCGGGGACATCTCACGCCAGGAGTTCCAGGAGTTCGTCCTCCACTTCGCCTACTACGGAGGATGGCCACGGGCGTCCGCCATGGAGATGGCGTACTACCGGGCAGTGGCTGAGATCGACGCCGAAGAGGCCGACCCTGGTGGCCAGGCCCCCCACGGCTAGCCGATCACCTTCTCCCGGCCACCTCGCCGCACCCGAAGTGGCCGTCCCAGTGAGGGGCCCGGATCGACCGGCCGGTCGACGGTTCCTCGGCGGCGCGGACAGGCCTGTTTGGCCGGCCTGACCTCGAGATGGCGCGAACAGAGGGGGTGGGGCCGAACCCCACCCCCTCTGCCGGAGCGTCTGATGAACCTCTGTGCTAGGAGCTCAGGCTCAATGTGGAGCCCGAAACGATCCCGATCTTCTTCAGACCCTTGGGAGCCTTGAGCGCAGCCGTCGTGACACCCTTCTTGGTCTTGATGGCCAGCGTCGGCTGGCACTGCGGGAAGGCCGGGGTTGGGTTGGACGACGTCGGAGCGCGCCTGGGCCACGGCCCCAACCGTGGTCGCGTCCGGCACCCCCGAAGCGCTCGCCGTGCCGCCGGCGAACGAACCGCTCACCGTGCCGCCGGTGATGTTGAACGTTACCGGCGGGATCACCTGGTCGGTGACGGTCGTCGGAGCCACCTTGAAGCCGGGCGCCGCCACGTAGGAGATCGCGGTGTCGTACTCAGCGGTGCTCGGGGGCACTCCGAGGACCAGACTGGTGCACGTTGCCTCGCTCGTGCCCCCGAGATGACCCGGATCGTTGGTCAGGGAGAACTTGATGGCGGTGACGGCAGCCGTATTGACGCCGTCGGTCACGTTTCCGGTGCACGTTCCGGTTCCCTTGACCGAGATGATGACCGGCCCGTTGGAAGCAAAGACCGTGTCCGGAATGGCAGCCACCGCCGCCACCGGGTCGGTGCTGTGGTGCGGACTGCACCCAGTCGTCCTTGAGGGCCGGGCTCGTCTTCACACTGGCGGTGATGTTGCAGTTGATGCTGCTTCCCGGACCGGCGGTGATCGTGACGGTCTTGGCTCCGGCGGTCGTGGCCGAGACGGCGGCGAGACCGGTCATGGCGACGGCCAACGCCGACGCACCTACGAGCAGCCTTCGAAACATGGGTGTTCCCCCTTCTGGTTCTGGCCGTACACGATGAACGGTCAGGGCGCCTGGATCCCGGCACCCCATTTGACAAACGAGCGGGGGGGCAATTCGTTACGCCGAGGGTTGGCCGCTACTCCTGCACCCCGGTCACGCCCCCATCTCGTCGCTGGTGGCACCGGACTCCGAGACCTCACCCGTCCGATCCCCTCCCACCCGGGGAGGGGTAGATTGGGCCGTGCCATGGAATGGCCTGCGGTTTCCTACGAGGACTGGGGCTCGACGTGCGATACCTTGCACGCGCACAGCCAGGTCCTGGGCAAGCTGGCCGTGGCGCTGGCCCCGCCCGAGCCGGAGCTGCAGCACGCCGCCCTCCGTCTGACCGCCAGGGGTTGGGAGACGGCCCCGCTGCCCGCCCCGGACGGCTCGGGCGCCCTGGTCGTCGCCCTCGACCTCAGGACCCACGAGGCGGTGGTGGACCACAGCGACGGAAGGGGAGGACGGGTCGCCCTCACCCCGGACCGATCCGTCGGTGAGGTGACCCGTGAGCTACTGGGCCGGGTCCGCGGGCTGGCCGGTGACGTCGAGGTCAACTTGACACCCCAGGAGGTGCCGTGGAGTGTCCGCCTCGATGAGGACGACGAACATTCCCGATACGACACGGGCCGGGTCGAGGCCTATTTCGCCGCGGCCACCCAGGCTGCTCTCGTCCTGGCCGCGTTCCGGGCGCCCTACCGCGGCCGTTCCACTCCGGTGAACGCGTGGTGGGGGTCGTTCGACCTGGCCACGAATCTGTTCTCGGGCCGATCCGCCGAGCCCCCGTCCCACGACTTCATCATGCGCAATGCCATGGATGCCCAGGAGGTGGCGGTCGGATGGTGGCCGGGCGACGCCCGCTACGGTCGAGCAGCCTTCTACGCCTACGCCCATCCGGCCCCGGACGGATTCGGGTCGGCATCCCTCTCGCCGGGGGCCGCACGTTGGGACCAGACCCTCGGCGAATACGTGTTGGACTGGGACGATGTTCGTTCGTCCGCGGATCCACACGCCACTGCGCTGACCTTCGCCCACTCGGTGTTCACGCATGCGTGTCTGGTCTGTGAATGGGACGCCGCGCTGGCAAGCAGCGCCGATGCGGTGCCCCCGCCGGTCTCGTAGGCCACCGGACCAGGGGCTACCCGCGATCGTTGCGTGCCATCTGCTCGGCGCGTAGACCGGGGTGCATCTCCCATGGGGGCCGGGGCAGGACCGTTCCCGTCTCCAGTAGGGACTTCAGATTGGCCATCACGGCCGGCCAGCCGGCCGAGACGGCCAGGAGGGCTTCCTCGTCCGCCAGGTTCTCATGGGTGACGGTGAGTCGCACGATCTCGTGGTAGGGCGCGATCTCGAAGGTCACCGCCGACGGGCCCCCGGTGGGCTTGGCTCCGGGGTCGTCGAACGTCACCACCAACCGACCGGGGAGGATCGGCCTCCAGCACCGTGCCGACCACGTCGGCGATGTCGGAGCCGTCGGTCCGGAGGTGCTCCCATCGTGAGCCGACCCGCCAGTCGGAGACGTTGCGGTGGCCCCAGTAGTCCGCCGTCAGATCGGCATCGGTCAGTGCCTGCCACGCCCTCTCCGGCGAACACTCGATGTAGGTCACGTACACATAGGTCGGGTTGTCGGGCATGTGGGTCTCCTCTGCCTGTCGTTTGATGTCGCCGAGTGCCCGCAGCCGGGGGGCCTCGAACTTCTCTATCCACCGCTCCTGGAGCTCATGGATGGGCACCGGGTTCAGATAGTGCAGCTTTTCCCGGCCCCGTCGGGCGGTCGACACCAGGTTGGCGGACTCGAGGATCTCGACGTGCTGGGTCACCGATTGCCGGGCCATGGCCAGGTGCGAGCAGAGCTCGGTCAGCGTCTGCCCGTTGCGCTCGTGCAGGCGGTCCAGGAGATGCCTCCGGCTCCGGTGGGCCAGGGCTTTGAACACGGCGTCCGAGTCCCCGACCATTCCGCCATTATGCAGGTATTCACCTGCCTATGTCAAGGCGGAGGGGAGGGGGACCGCTGGTTTGCCGGGACCCGGTGACCGCCATCGGCCGCACTCCTCACTAGGGTGCGTCCCTGTGACGGGGTCCCGCCGGTTCACTCCGCTTGGGCCGGGTCGCCGCTCCGGTCCGTTGGCCCTCGCCGCAGGACTCCTGGTCGGCGCCCTCCTGGCTCCGGCCTCGCCGACCGACGCCGGAGCGTCGGTGGCGCCCGGGGCCGCCACCATCCGCTGGACGCCGTGCCCGAAGTCGCCCGGGTTCCGCTGCGGGACCCTCCAGGTGCCGCTGGACTACCGGCATCCGACGCGAGGCGTCGGTGGGCCTGGCCGTGGTGGAACATCCCGCGTCGGACAGCCAGGGCGTGGTGGTCTTCAATCCGGGCGGTCCGGGCGAGAGCGGCGTGCTGATCCTCCCCCTGCTGACCTCGCTGGTCCCCGCGGCCGTCCGTAGCCGGCTCTCGCTGGTGAGCTTCGACGAGCGCGGCACCGGATCCAGCCGACCGATGTCGTGCGGTCCCTCACCCGCCTCGGCGGGCAGCGCCGTGGCCGGGTCGTCGGCGGCCACCCGGGTCTTCGCCGGCCTGGAGCGGTCCTGTCGCTCGGCCCATCCTGCCCTGTTCCCCACCGTCTCCACCACGACGTCGGCTCGGGACATGGACCGCCTGCGAACGGCGCTCGGCGTGGCGTCGATCGACTACTACGGCCTGTCCTACGGAACCGTGCTCGGCTCGGTCTACCGGCAGCTGTTTCCGGGGCATGTCCGGTCGATGGTGCTCGACGGTGCGGTGGACGCCAACCTGAGCCTCTCCACCGACGCAGCCGAGGAGGCACCGGCCATCGAGACCGCACTCGAGCGCCAGTTGGGCGACTGCGGCGGAACCGCCGGCTGTCCTCTCGGCACCGATCCGGTGGGGTTCTACCGGGACCTCCAGAAACGTCTGAGCCAAGCTCCCCTGCCCCCGCCGGGTCACGGCGACACCCTGCCGGTCACCGTGGGGGACCTGGCCACCGCCACCCTGCTGTACCTCTCCGTCCCGACCCTCACCCCCGGCTACCTCCCCGCGCTGCAGTCGGCGGCCGACGGAAACGGGGGCCCGCTCCGGTCGGTGGCCCTGGGTCTGGAGACCGACCTCGACGGGTCGTCCCTGGTGGGGTCGCTCTGGACCATCACCTGCAACGACGCCGCGGTGCACCCGGACGCGCCGGCCACCGTCGACCTGGCCCGGTCCCTCGCGGCGCGCTATCCCTTGGGCGGGGCCGAAGCCGTCTCCAACAATCTCATCGGCTGTCCCGGTTGGACCGGTGCCGGTCAGGCACCGGTCCCCCATCTGACCCCGGTCCACACGCCGACCCCGCTCGTGATCGGGAACACCTACGATCCGAATACTCCTTACGTCTCGGCCCAGAGGCTCACCTCGGCCATCGGTGGCCGCCTGGTCACCTACCGGGGCGACGGGCACACCTGGCTGCTCAACGGATCGGACAACGCCTGCATGCAACATGCGGTCGGTCAGTTCCTCCTGCGCCACACCCTTCCCGCCCGAGGAACGACCTGCGTCGCCTGACCTGAACGCCACCCCCACGGCGGCGCCGGCGCCGTCGGACTCAGACCTGCGGGACCTGTTGGGTGATGCAGTGAATGTTGCCCCCTCCGAGAAGGATCTCCCGGCCCGGCACCCCCTCGATGCGGCGGTCGGGGAACTCGGTGGCCAGCAGCGCGCCGACCTCCTCGTCGTGTCGCTGGTCGAGGAGGGGGTGGACCACCGCCGAGTTGGCGATCAGGAAGTTCACGTAGGAGCCTGCCATCCGGTCGCCGGCCGATCGGGGACGGGATGACTCGCTGCGGTCGACCCCCGCCGCCTCGTCGGCGGTGATCCAGAGCGGCCCCGGGGCGGGGAGGAGGCCGACCTCCAACCGGCGCCCCCGGGCGTCGGTGGCTGACTCCAGTACCGCTCTGGCCTCCTTGGAGATCGGGGCCTGGGGGTCGTCGGAATCCTCGCTCCAGGTCAGCATCACCCGGCCGGGGCGGGTGAAGCAGACCAGATTGTCCACGTGGCCGTCGGTCTCGTCCCCGTAGACACCCCGGGGAATCCAGATCACCTTCTCCACCCCGAGGTACTCCTCGAGCCGCGACTCGATCTCCCTGCGGGAGAGGCCGGGGTTCCGATTGGGGTGGAGGAGGCACTCTTCGGTGGTGAGGCAGGTCCCCTCCCCGTCGACGTGGACCGAGCCACCCTCGAGCACCAGCGGCGCGCGGTAGCGACGGGCCCCCTCCAACTCGGACAGCTTGGCCGCCACCTGGTCGTCGGCGGCCCACGGGAAGTAGAGCCCGCCGTGCAGTCCTCCCCAGGCGTTGAAGATCCAGTCCACCGCCCGGCGTTCGCCCGAGGAACGGTTGACCACGAAGGTCGGGCCGGTGTCCCGCACCCAGGCGTCGTCGGTGGTCATCTCGACTACCTGGATCCGGTCGGAACACGAGGCTCGGGCGTGCTCCCACTGCCGGGCCGACGCGATCATCGTGACCGCCTCACCCCGGGCGACGGACTCGGCCACGGCGAGGAACGCCGTCTGGGCCGGTTTCGCCCCCATCCGCCAATTGTCGGTGCGTTCCGGCCAGATGAGATAGGAGCGTTCGTGCGGCTCCCACTCACCAGGCATGCGGAAGCCGTCGGCTCGCGGGGTCGACTCCAGGGAACGGGCGGGCAACGGGCGTCTCCTGACCCGGGGGGTCTGCCGATCGTACCGCCCCGGCCCGG
Source organism: uncultured Acidimicrobiaceae bacterium (assembly GCA_963833585.1). Classification (GTDB taxonomy): domain Bacteria; phylum Actinomycetota; class Acidimicrobiia; order Acidimicrobiales; family RAAP-2; genus Bog-756. The sequence continues at coordinate 1,115,615 of CAWHYF010000006.1, forward strand.
CGGTAGTCTCGGGCCACGATGCGGCGCGGACCCACCGAATCCCCCCCGCCCCCGCCGGACACCGGGGTCGGGGGTCCCCAGTGAGCCGGAGGTTGGTGGTGGCGGCCGTCCAGCGGGCCTCGGGCGAGAACCGCGCCGAGAACCGCGACGCCACGGTGACGGCGGTGGAGGAGGCCGTGGGCGCAGGAGCGGACGTCGTCCTCCCGCCCGAACTGTTCGAAGGGCGCTATTTCTGCCAGTTCGAGCGTCAGGAGTACTTCTCCTGGGCCACCACCGTGGAGGACAACCCGGCCGTCCACGCCGTCCGGCGGGTGACGGCGGGCACCGGCGCCGTGGTCCCGGTCTCGTTCTTCGAGGACGCCGGCCCCTCGTACTTCAACTCGGTGGCCGTCATCGAAGACGGCACCCTCCTCGGTGTCTACCGCAAGGCCCACATTCCGGACGGCCCCGGGTACGAGGAGAAGTTCTACTTCACCCCGGGCAATACCGGCTTCCGCACCTGGTCCACCCGTCATGGCCGGATCGGCGTGGGCATCTGCTGGGACCAGTGGTTCCCCGAGGCCGCCCGGGCCATGGCGCTGCAAGGCGCCGAGCTCCTCCTCTACCCGACCGCCATCGGTAGTGAGGTCGGCAGCCAGGCCGGCAACGACACCTCCGACATGTGGCGGCGGGCCATGGACGGCCACGCGGTCTGCAACCACGTCCCGGTGGTGGCGGCCAACCGGATCGGCATCGAGGACGAGCTCACCTTCTACGGCTCGTCCTTCGTCGTCGACCACCGGGGGCGGACCCTGGCCCAGGCCGGACGGGACTCGGTCGAGACCATCTACGCCGAGCTGGACCTGGACCGGGCCCGGGCCGACCGGGCCGGCTGGGGCCTGTTCCGGGACCGGCGGCCCGATCTCTACGGTGACCTGACCCGGACCGACGGCGGAGACGACGCAACGGTGCCCGGGCCGGTCCCAGGACGCCGGTAACGGCGGCGGTGCGGTCAGGCCGTGGCGATGAGCGCCAGACCGACCAGGGCCAGGCCGAGCCCGGCCTTCTGGATCACCGAGGCCCGTTCGTGGAGGAACCACCAGGCACCCAAGACGGTGAAGGCGGGGGCCAGGGCCGCCACCGGTGCGACCACCGCCACCAGACCCTTCCGCACCGCCACCAGCAGCAGGGTCGTGGCCACCACGTCCAGGATCCCGGCCCCGACCGCCAGCCACCGAGGTCGCACCGGCAACCTCAGGCTGGCCCCCGAGAAGGCCACGACCAGGCCCACGCCGACCACGGCGGCCACCCGTCCGGTCAGCACGGGCCAGAATCCGCTGTGGTGGGAGGCGTCGGCGAACAGGATGAACGACGAGCCGAAGCCGACCCCGGCGGCCAGGGCCAGCCACAGGGCGCGCCCCTCGCGCAGGCCGCGCCGCTCCTCCCGATCGAGGGAGATCATCCCGGCGGCCACCACGGCCATCGCCCCGCCGACCAGGGCTACGGCCGATGGCCGCTCGCCGATGGCCAGGCCCCACACCACCGGGATCACCGCACCCACCACGGCGGCCACCGGAGCCACCTCCCCGATCTGCCCGATGGCCAGGCCCTGATAGAGGCAGCCCAGGGCGGTCACGCTGAGCGCTCCGGCGCCGGCCCCCAACCAGGCCGCCGAAGCGGTGAGCGGCCCACCCACCGCCAGCGCCACCGCCATCGCCCCGGCCAAGGCCGCCACCTGGGCCAGGGCCAACACGGTGAGGGTGCTCCCCTGCCGGGAGGCCAGCCCGCCGAGGAAATCCCCGCTCCCGAACCCTGCCGCCACCAGGATGCCAACCAGGATCGCCACCGCGTCAACCTATCGGCCACCCGGGGCCGTCCGGGCTGCGGCGGTGGCGTCGGCCCGCCTCAGGACGAGACGCGGCCCTCGACCGCCTCGGCCTCGAGATCGAGTCGCCGGCAGGAGCCCGGGTACGATCCGGCGTTCGGCCATTCGACCGAGGCCCGGCACCGCCACCACCAGGTCGCCACGGAGGCGACGGACGGTGGCCGCCTCGGACCGCTCCAGGGTGTACTCCGCCTTTCCGTGAAGGCGTCTGGGGTCCGCCTCGGCCTCGAAGTTCAGGGAGCCCGACGATGATGACCGGGCGATCCGCACCTCTTGGACCCAGGCCAGCCGGTCCGACCCGATCAGGCGTCGGGCCACCGGGTCGAGCGTGCCGACGAACTCGTAACGGAGGCGGATGACCGCACGATCCCCGTCGTCACTCGATCCGAGCAGCTCGGCCGGACCCAGGTCGGGCAGGTCGAGCACCAGATAGAAGGACGGATCGGCCAGCACTTCGGCCACCGCCTCCTCCGGCCCGTCGAAGTGATGTTCGGCCTGGAAGCGCACCGACCGATCCTGCCACGATCGCCGCGGCACGGGCCGGTGACCAGGATTGCCGTCACTGTCGGCCGGCGACCAGCCCACGGCGCGGCCCACCTCCCAGCGCGCACCCGGGGGGGCCCGGGGAGGAGCCGGCCACCGCCAAGCCGGGCCGGGCAGGGGCGGCGGTGCTGTGCCACGATGGCGCGGTCGCGGGCGAGGGCCCGTGGTCCAGTGCATCAGGGGGAACGGCGTGGAAGACCTGGCAGGCAAGGTGGCCGTGGTGACCGGGGGTGCGGCCGGAATCGGCCGGGGCATCGTCGAGGCACTGCTCGACGAGGGGTCCCGGGTGGTGATCGCCGACATCGAGGCGCCCGTCCTGGATGCCGCCGTCGGCGAGCTGTCCCCCGGGGGGAGGTCCGCGGCGTCGTCACCGACGTCTCGGACCCGGCCTCGGTGGAAGCCCTCGCGGACCGGGTGTTCGATGAGTTCGGTGCCTGTCACCTGCTGTGGAACAACGCCGGCGTGACCTCGGGTGGCGGCGGCAACCCCTGGGACCAGGAGCCAAACGACTGGCGGTGGTGTTTCGGGGTGAACGTCTTCGGGACCGCCAACGGGGTACTGGCGTTCGTTCCCCGCATGATCGCCTCGGACCAACCCGGCGCCGTCGTGACCACCTCGTCGGGCGACGGAGGAATCGCGCCGGTCCCCTACGCCTCGGTCTACGCGTCGTCCAAAGCCGCCATCAGCTGCTTCACCGAGGCGCTGGCCCACCAGTTCGTCGCCCAGGGGACCAAACTGCGGGCTTCGATCTTCTACCCGTCCGGAGGTCTGCTCGAGACCGGGTTGTGGGAGGCCCAGCGCAACCGGCCCGAGGCCCTGGCCCGCCTGAGGCCCCGCCCTCCCGCGCCCGGCACCACCTTCGCCGAGTTCAAGGCGGCACTGGCCGCCGCCGGGCGCCCCACCGACACCGTCGACCTCGCCGAGCTGGGTCGCTTCGCGGTGCGGGGCGTGAAGGAGGGGCGGTTCGTGATCAGCCACAACCTGGACCAGGCCGGTCGCCTGCTCCACGCCCGGGCCGAGGCCATCGCCCTCGGGACCCTGCCGCCCTCCGCCCTCGAGGGCCTCACCTGACGGGGGTACCCTGTCGGCAGGAACCACCGAGGGGATCGCATGACCGACGGGCTCGCAGCGGACTACCGGTACACCGTGATCTCGGCCGACGCCCACGCCGGGGCTGACCTCCCCGACTACCGCCCCTACCTGGCGGCCGACTGGCACGGCGAGTTCGACGCCTGGGCCGAGGCGTACGTCAACCCGTTCGCCGATCTGTTGGCCCCCACCGCCTACCGCAGCTGGGACTCCGACCGGCGGCTGGCCGAGAACGACGCCGACGGCATCACCGCCGAGGTCCTCTTCCCCAACACCGTCCCCCCGTTCTTCGAGGAGGGGAGCCTCGTGGCCCTCCCGCCCACCGAATCCGAGTACGAGCGGCGCTGGGCCGGCATCCAGGCCCACAACCGGTGGCTGGCCGATTTCTGCGCCCGGGCGCCCGGCCGCCGGGCCGGCGTGGCCCAGATCTTCGCCAACCGCATCGACGACGCCCTGGCCGAGGTCAGGTGGGCGGCGTCGACCTTCTCACCCTTCGGGGGGATCCTGTTGCCCTCGCTCCCGCCCGGTTCGGGCCTCCCCCCCCTGTGGGAACCGGCGTACGAGCCCCTGTGGACCCTGTGCGAGGAGTTGGGCGTGGTGGTCAACATCCACGGCGGGGGCGGCATCCCCGACTACGGCGAGGCCGAGGTGGCCCGGGCCATCATGCTGGTGGAGCTTCCCTGGTTCTCCCACCGCTCGGTCTGGCACCTGATCTTCGGTGGCATCTTCGAGCGCCATCCCGGGCTGCAGGTGGTCCTCACCGAACAGGGCTTGGCCTGGCTGCCCCGCGGGCTCGAGACCCTGGACTGGTTCTACGGCCGGATGACCCTCGGCGACGCGGCCGAGGCCAACTTCTTCGGGGCCGCGGCCAAGGGCATGTCCATGACGCCGACCGAATACTTCCGACGGAACGTCTCGGTGGGCGCCAGCTTCCTCCGGGCCAGTGAGTCCGCCTTGCGTCACGAGGTGGGGGTGGACCGGATCATGTGGGGTGCGGACTACCCCCACTCCGAGGGCAGCTATCCCTTCAGCCGGGAGGCGCTCCGTGCCGCCTTCGGTACCACCGATCCGGAGGAGACCCGGCAGATGGTCGAGGTCAACGCGGCCGAGCGCTACGGGTTCGACCTCGAGGCACTCTCGCGCATCGGCCGGGACATCGGCCCGACGGTGGCCGAGGTGGCGACCCCGCTCCCGGTCGAGGAGTACCCGACCGAATCGACCTGCAACGCCTTCGACCGACACCAGGTCCTGCGCTCCTGGTAGTGCGGCACAGCGTTCGGAACCGGGCCGGCTCCCGAGGAGGCCGGCCGGGCTCAGACCGGGGGTTGCAGCCCGTACTCCGCCTTCCACCACCGGGCTCCGGCCCGCTCGGCCGGGTCACTCCTCCGGGTGGGGTCCTGGCCGAGCGAGTCGGGTGAGGGACCGATCCGCGACGCGATCGGCGCCAGGGCCTCGAGATCGAAGCCGTAGACCTTGGCGGCGGTGAGTCCCAGCAGCTCGGCCGTGTCGTCCACCGGCACCCCGCTGAAGTCGGCGCTCAGCTTGGCCGCCGTGTTGGGCCAGGTGCCCTCGGGGTGCGGGTAGTCGGTGCCCCACATCACCACGTCGGTGCCGATGACATAGCGGCGACGGATCTCCTCCTTGGACATGGTGGACGCCCCGATGAAGATGTTGGAGCCGAAGTAGTCCGACGGGAGCTTGGAGATCTTGCCCTTCAGGAGGGCCGCCATCTTCTTGGTGGTGTGCCCTCCCCCCATGTACTGGTCCCACTTCCACATCATGTCCGGGGCCCAGTACGCCGCGGCCTCGGTCACCACGAACTTCAACGACGGATAGCGCTCGAACACCCCGCTGAACAGGAGGTGCCAGGCCGGACGTACCGCCCACCACACCACCTCGGCCAGGTAGACCCCGGTGTGTTCGCCGAACTCCTCCATGGGCGCTTCGCCCGAATGGGTGTGGACGGGGAGGCCGGTCTCGGCGCAGGCCGCCCACACCGGGTCGTAGACCGCGTCGTTGTACGGCGCCCGGCTGCGCCACATGGTGGGGATCATGATGCCCCGGATTCCCGGTTGGGCCGCCACCCACTCGATCTCCGCGACGGCCCGGGTCACGTCGTGGGTCACCGGTACCAGGGCGATGCCGCCCCGACGGTGGGAGGCGTGGGAGCACATCTCGGCCAGGAAACGGTTGTGGGCGTGGGCCCCGGCGAAGGCCAGCTCGGGGTCCTCGATGGCACCGGCGAACAGTCCGGCGCCGAACGGCGGGGAGGCCATCCCGGTGATGGCGTCGGCGTCGGCGAACAGGACGTCGGCCGCCACCCCGTCGGCGTCGAGCTCCTTGTCCCGGATGACCGGGTCGAAGGCCCCCTTCAGCCCCTCCTCGTTGTCCTTCTCCCAACCCATGATGTAGTCGTAGTTGAAGGCCAGGGATTCCTCGCGGTGGGCCATCCGCTCGGCCAGGTAGTCGTCGAAGGCCGGGTGGTACCGGGCCTCGAGGAACTGCCGGTACTCCTCGCAGGCCAGCCCGGCGTGGCCGTCGGCGGACACCACGACGTAGCGATCGGACCCGGTAGCCGGCACCGGGTTCATCGCTTGGCTCCCAGCACGGACAGGTCGTCGTAGCGCTGGTGCATGTACGGCTCCAACCACCCGGCCGGCACCCGGCCCACCACTTCGCCCCGCTGCGACGAGGAGATCTCGGCGTAGTCGAACGACACCACGCGGCGCACCGGGAAGTCGGCGATGGGATCGAGGGGCGCCTCCAGCAGCTTGCACTCGCCCTCCACCGGGCGGACCACCCGGGCCGTCTCGTGCCGGCGGCAGTAGACGAAGGCCGGGTCGCCCTCCAGGCCCGAGCCCGAGGGGTCGGGGAGGAGCTTGAAGTAGAAGTCGAGTTTGTCGATCTCGTAGCCGGGACGCTCGGCCCCGAGGGTCCCGTCCACCTCGGCCACCGTGGAACCCATCCGGGCGATGCGGGCCGTCAGGGCGTCGCCCTCCACGGCCAGCTCCACCTCGGCGATCTTCTTGGGCTCGCCGAAGGTCTCCCGGCCCCCCACCGTGGCCTGTTCGGTGGTCATGGGCATGAACAGCGGGTACTCGCCCTCGGTCTCCCCGTGCCGGGCCCGGACGCCGAACCAGCCCGCCCCGAACGGCTTCAGGCCGGTGCCCATGTCCACCACCGCGATCCGGAGCCGCGCCGTCGGGGCCGCGGGTTCGAGCGGCCGGGGCAGGGCGGCGGCGATGGCCTCGGGGTCGGTTTCGAAGACCACGGTCACCGCCCGCGACCAGATCGGCGCGGCGGTGGCCTCGACCTCGCGGTTGCGGATCATTTCAGGTGGCCGCGCACCGTATCGGACGGTTCCCATGGGAGTCCCCCTTCCCGGCGGACCAGGAGTCCGCCCGTTCCAGTGTGGCATGCCGCAGGGGACCACGCCCTACCCCGGCGGGCCCGGGGTCACCCCAGGGCGTCGTGGGCGAGCGGGTAGGGCGTCGGGGGCAGCCCGGGCATCGGGTGGTGCCACCAGAGGGTCTCCTCCACTCGCCGGGTGATGCGCCAGCCCACCGGCAGGCGTTCGAATCGGTCGTGGTAGCGGCCGCCCACCACGAACAGCCACGGCTCACCGTCGACGAGCATCTCGTTGGGGTTGTGGAAGTCCGACCGGGCCCCGGCCCTGCTCCCGGCCCGCGGTCGATCGAGACCTTGCGGTTCACCACCAGGTGTTGGGTCCAGGTGAACAGCGGAAGGACCTCGGACAGCCACTGGCGCACCTCGGGGTACTCGCCGATGATCCCCCCGGCCGAGCGGTAGTCCAGCCGGGCGTCCGGAGCGAACACCGAGTCCAGCCGGACCCAGTCCCGGTCGTCGACGGCGTTGGCGTACTCGGTCAGGAGATCATCGATCTCGTGTCGGTCGAGGAGGAGTTGCCGGTGGTCGTCCACCAGGCTGAACCTATCGCCCGTCGCCCGTCGACGCAGGAGGGCGCGAGTCCACCCGGCAGCCCGGGTACCCGTCAGGCCGGGGACGCGACGACGGAGGGGGACCGTATGGATCGCCCCTCCGTCACGCAAGCCCAACAGGCTTGGGATCCGCCGCCGATCCGGAGACCGTAACCTCGTTCGCTCCGGTTCGCAACCGGTAGTTGCAATCCGGCGGCCCTCCTGGAGGTCGGTGGGTTCCGGCCCCGGGGGTCGATGCGGCCCCGCCGCGCTCCGGCTGGATAGATTTCGGGGGCCGGACCGGACCTCCGGGCCGCGGGCGCCGGTGGCGAGTAGAGACGAGGACCACCGCGTGCCATCCCAGCCCCCCGAGCCGGACCGTTCGTTCTTCGACGTGGTCCTCCACCAGCGGGCCTGCCGGGAGTTCGAGCCCCGGAAGGTCGATGACCAGCTGGTCGAGCGGTGCCTGCGGGCGGCGTCCCACGCTCCCAGCGCCGAGAACCGGCAGCCCTGGGTGTTCGTGGTCCTGCGGGACGACCATCTCCGCCGCCAGGTGGCGGACCTGACCCGGCGGGCCTGGCGGGAGGGCGGTCGGGCCCACTCGGAGGGTCGGCTGTCGGCGGCGCTCCTCGACGACGTGGACCGGGGGGCCGAGAGCGGCATGGAGGGCGCCCCGGTCCTGGTGGTGGTGTGCGGGGATCGCGCCATCGGACTGGAGACCACCCTCCCGTCGTCGGTCTATCCCGCCACCCAGAACCTCCTGCTGGCCGCCAACGCCCTGGGCCTGGGGTCGGCGATGACCACGCTGGCCACGCGCTACTCGGCCGAGCTGGCCGCCCTCCTGGCGCTACCCGACAGTGTCCTCCCCATGGCGGTGGTCCCCCTCGGGTGGCCGGCGAGGAGGCTCGGTCCACCTCGCCGCCTTCCGCTGGTCGAACGGGCCCACCTCGACCGTTACGGCCGACCCTTCGGGGAAGCCAGGCCCGACTGACCGGCCGGTCCGCCAGCCGCGACCGCCCCCGGCCGGTCCGCCGGCCGCGACCGCCAACGCCCGGCCGGTCAGTCGGTCAGTCGGCCTTCAGACCGTGCCGGTGGAGTCCAGCGCCGCCTCCAGCACCCCGGCCATCCCGGCCATCCCGGTGGCGTTCGGATGGAGCGGATAGGAGCCGGGGTGCGCCAGCACCGGCTCCACCCACCGGGTGACCGGTGAGGCGCAGGCGCTGTGCGCCGCGCTCGGTCCGGCCATGTCCACGAAGCGGTCGCCGGCATCCGACGCCACCCGTGCCAGGGCGGCATCGAGTTCCGACTCCACCCCCCGGAGGAACTCGAGGTCCCCGTTCCGGAAGGGGAGCGCGGGCCAACACCCCGATCCCGTGGGGGGCACGATGTCCGGGTAGCCCACCACGAACACCTCGGCCCCCGGGGCCCGCTGTCGGATCTCCTCCAGAACGGCGGCGACCTTCGAACCCACGGTTCCGACCGTCGCGGCCAGCTGGTCCACACCGCCGGCCGTGTAGTGGTCGCGACAGCTCCATCCCACCCGGGTCGGGCCCCAGGGGGTGAGTGAGACGCAGTTGGAGGCAACCGTGGAGAATCCGAGGTCGTTCCCGCCGATCCCGACGCTGACCAGGGCCGTCGACCGCTGGAGGGCCGAGAGCTGGGCCGGGACCCCGGGCGATTGGGCGCGGTCCATGTCGCCGGTGGTGGCGCCGCCGCAGCTCCTGTCCACCAACTGCAGGCCGAGGGCCCGGGCGGTGAGCGACGGGTAGTTCTCGGACGAACGGAGGCAGGCAGCCGGGGCCGATGGGTCGGTGGTCGTTCCCAGCTGGGTGGGGATGGCCGGTCCGGAGGTGAACGAGTCCCCCAGCGCCACGTAGGTTCCGGGCACCACTGGCGAGGTGGTGGGCGTGGTCCGGTGCACCGGGCCGGCCCCCGCCGCCGTCGAGCCGGCTCCCCCGGTCGAGACGATGATCACGGTGCCGAGGGCCACCAGGGCGGCCACCACGATCGCGGTCACGCGCCCCTTGGCCGCGGCAGGGCCCTGGGGGCGATCGGGGGTCATGGCGGCTCAATGGTAGGAGGAGCGGTCATGGTTGGGGCGTCGCCCCCCCGGGCTCGGGCCCCACCCGTCGGCCCCGGGGCCAACCAGGATGGAGAACAGCCGTTGCGGTATCGTCCCAGCAAGTCACAAACGGTCGGATTCGAACCGCCAGCGGTGGTCGCCCGGGACACAGGGGGTGACCGCCGGACAAGGAGGCCAGGTGCCGAGGGAACGCAGTCGACGAATGGCCGGGACCAGGTCGAGTCCGAGCCGGCACCGGACACGGTCCGCCTCGGCCCGCCGGATCAGGCTGGCCCTCGGCGCCGCGGTCCTGGCCGGATCCACCCTGGCCGTAGCGGCCTCCCCGCCCTCGTGGGCCACCACCAGCACGCCCAATCCCAAGGGTGTGCTCAAGTACGGGGTCGATCTGAACGAGACATTCTCCGGCACCTTTGACCCCGGCGCCAGCACCAACGACTGCTCCTACACCGAGTACTCCGCCCTCTACGACTCCCTGCTGGCTCCGGGGAACGCCAAGGTGAGCCCCCTCCTGGCCACCAGCTACACCACCGCGCCGACCTCCATCACCTTCCACCTCCGGCCCGGGGCCACCTTCTCCAACGGCACCCCGGTGACCGCCGCCACCGTCCAGGCCAGCCTCGAGCACATCAAGGCCAGCCCGTTCCGGTTCTCGCTGAGCTATATCCAAAGCATCCAGCAGGTCGATCCCCAGACCATCACGCTGACCCTGACCAAGCCGGTGGCCGGCGACGTCCTGTGGGCCATGACCTACATCGACGGCATGCAGCTCGACCCGTCGGCCCTACCCACCGCCACCAGCGTGCCGGCCAGTTCCGGACCCTTCACGCTGAGCAGCTACCAACAGGGCTCGTCGATGGTGCTGAAGCCCAATCCCGCCTACTGGAACAAGTCCGCCTACAAGCTGGGCGGGATCGACTTCGTCCAGGTCTCGGCCGGTCCCCAGCAGGTGAGCGCCCTCGAATCGGGGGCGGTGGACATGCTGGCTCTGCAACCCGAGGACTACGCCGCCGTCAAGGCCCTCCCCAATGTGGCCCTGGCCACCACGCCGTCCCAGGACTACCTGCTCATGCAGACCCGGCAGAACGCCGCGCCGTTCAACAACCCCAAGGTCCGGGCGGCCATGGAGTACGCCGTCGACCGCACGGCCATCAACAAGGCGGTCTTCTCCGGACTGGGCCAACCCGCCTTCCAGCCCTTCGCCACCTCGACGGCCGCCTACAACAAGACGGTGGGTACCAGGTACACCTACCAGCCCGCCAAGGCCAAGGCCATGCTGGCCGCGGCGGGCCACAAGAAGGGCGTGAAGTTCACCCTGGTCATCCCGGGCGGCTCGGCCACCTTCAGCCGCACGGCCCAGATCCTGCAGGCCGAGATGGCCCCGGCCGGGTTCAAGATCAGTATCCAGCAGGTCAACGGGGCCGACCTGGTCACCGAGGTCTACCTCCACGGGGTGGGTGACGCAGTCCTCTCGGAGGAGCTGACCAACGGCCCTGACCTGGCCAACAACTTCGAGGCCGAGTACGCCGGTGTGGGCTTCACCGGCAAGGAGTTCGGGACCACCAACCCCACCCTGACCCCCCTGGTCGACCAGGCCCTCACCTCGCTCAGTCCCTCGGTGCAGGGTCCCGCGATGCAGAAGGCCAGCGCCATCGCCATGGCCACCGGCACCGAGGTGCCGCTCATCTTCGAGCCGTCGGTCATCGCCTACAACACCAAGCGGGTCGGTGGGACGGTCGTCGCCCCGATCGGGGGGTGCCGCTCCAACCTGGCCGGCATCTACATCAAGAAGAGCTGAGGGGCCGCGGTGGGCTCTTCGGGAGGATCGCTGGCCACCTTCATCGCCCGGCGCCTGCTGATCATGGTCCCGCTGCTGATCATCATCTCCTTCGCCGTCTTCAGCCTGGTCCTGATCATCCCCGGCGACCCGGCCCAGACCCTGGCCGGCGGGGCCAGGGCCTCGCCGGCGACCGTCGAGCGCATCCGCCACCTGCTCCACCTCGACCAGCCCTTCCTCGCCCAGTACTGGCGCTGGCTCTCCGGGGTGCTCCACGGCCAGCTGGGCAATTCGTTGTTCAAGAACCAGAGCGTGGCCGCCGGCATCCGTGAGCGGCTCCCGGTCACGGTGAGCATCGCCGCAGGCGGGATGGTCCTGGCCGTGGTGATCGGGCTGCCCGCCGGCATCGTGGCCGGGTTGCGGCCCCGGTCCTGGGTGGACCGGGTGGTCTCGGTCGGGTCCAGCCTGGGAGTGGCCATCCCCGACTTCTGGTTGGCCATGCTGCTGGTGGTGGTGTTCGCGGTGAACCTGCACCTCCTGGCACCCCTCGGCTACGTGCCGTTCGCCACCTCCCCCTCCCAGTGGTTCCTCCACCTGATCATGCCGTGGTTGGCCCTCGGCATCGGCGGGGCGGCCACCATCGCCCGCCAGACACGCGGGTCCATGATCGACACCCTCCGCCAGGACTACATCCGGACCGCCGAGGCGAAGGGCCTCTCCCGGTCGCGGGTGATCGCCAAGCACGCCGGGAAGAACGCCCTCAGTCCGGTGATCACTCTGGTGGGCATCCAGTTCGGCTACCTGCTGGGCGGCACCTTCATCATCGAACAGATCTTCTCCCTGCCCGGCCTGGGCACGTACATGCTGCAGGCCATCAGCACCAAGGACCTGCCGGTGATCCAGGGGGTGGTCCTGATCACCGCCTTGATGTTCGTCGTGATCAACCTGGTGGTCGACGTGGTGTACGGCTACCTCAATCCGAAGGTGCGTGTGTCGTGACGGCGCTGCCCCCGCCGGGCACCGACGACCCACTGATCGGCCCGTCCCTGCCCGACCTGGCCGCCGCCGCCGAGGTGGTCGACAGCCCGGGCGGGGGCCGCCGGTTCTGGCGGGCCTTCCTCGGCGACCACTGGGCCGTGGCCGGCCTGGGGTTCCTCGTGGTCATGATCGTGGCGGCCATCTTCGCCCCGGTCGTGGCGCCGCACGACCCCAGTGCCCAGGACCTGCTGGCCATCGACGCCGGGCCCAGTCTCCACCACCTCCTGGGCACCGACGATCTCGGCCGGGACGTCCTCAGCCGGATCATCTGGGGCGGCCGGGTCTCCCTCCGGGCCACCTTCGAGATCGTGGCCCTGGCCATCGTGGTGGCGCTGCCCCTCGGGCTGTTGGCCGGCTTCCTGCGGGGTTGGGTGGACTCGGTCACCATGCGGGTGATGGATGCCCTGTTCTCCTTCCCACCGCTGGTCCTGGCCCTCACCGTGGCGGCCCTCCTCGGCTCCAGTCTCAACAACGTGGCCGTCGCCATCGCCATCGTGTTCGTGCCCAGCTTCGTGCGGCTCATCCGGGGCGAGGTCATCGCGGTCCGGGAGGAGGCCTACGTGGAGTCGGCCCAGTCCCTCGGGGCCCGGCCCGGCCGGATCATGCGGACCCATGTCCTGCCCAACGTGGCCTCCCCCGTGATCATCCAGGTGGCGCTGGCTCTGGGCTTCGCCCTCCTGGCCGAGGCCGGGTTGAGCTTCCTCGGCATCGGGGCCGAGCCCCCCACCCCGAGCTGGGGGGACATGCTGAACGAGGCCTACCAGTTCATCTTCCAGGCCCCGCTGGCCCTGGTCTTCCCGGGGCTGGCCATCATGCTCTCGGTCCTCTCGTTCAACGTGGTGGCCGACGGCCTGCGGGATGCCATCGGCGCGGGCAGCACCACGGCCGGTCGCGGGGTGCGCACCCGGCTCCGGGAACGCCGGGCGGCGAGGACCGCGGCACCGGGCCCCGGGCTCGGGGCGGTGGCCGAGGGGCGCGTCCCCTTCGACTCCCCTCCCTCCACCCTCTCCCCTTCGAACGGCCACGCGCCGGGCGTGACCGTCGCAGCCGGGGGGTCGCACCCGTCACCACCTCCTGGACGTCGATGGTCTCCGGGTGGAGTTCGCCATCGGCGGTGGGTCCTGGCCGGTGGTGGAGGACCTGTCGTTCTCGGTGGAGCCCGGCCGGACCCTGGGCCTGGTGGGTGAGAGCGGGTCGGGCAAGACCGTCTCGGCCCTGGCCGTGATGGGACTGCTCCCCCATCAGGTGGCCCGGGTCACCGGGGGGTCGGTCCGGTTCGAAGGACGGAACCTCCTCGGACTGGATCGCAAGGAGCTTCGGGCGGTCCGGGGCGACCAGATCGCCATGATCTTCCAGGACCCGATGACCAGTCTCAACCCGGCCTTCACCGTGGGCAACCAGATCGCCGAACAGGTGCGGGCCCACCGGGAGGTGAGCCGGGCCGATGCCAAGCGCGTGGCGGTGGAGATGCTGGACCGGGTGGAGATCCCCGGGGCGGCCTCCCGGGCCAGCGACTATCCCCACCAGTTCTCGGGGGGGATGCGCCAGCGGGTGATGATCGCCATGGCCCTGTCCTGCTCGCCGAGGCTCCTGATCGCCGACGAGCCGACCACCGCACTGGACGTGACCACCGAGGCCCAGATCCTCGACCTCCTCCGCACCCTGACGGAGGAGGAGTCCATGGCCATGATCTTCGTGACCCACGATCTCGGGGTGATCGCCGAGATCGCCGACGAGGTGGTGGTGATGTACGCCGGCCAGAAGGTGGAGCACGCCACCGCAGGCCACCTGTTCGTCCGGCCCCGCCACCCCTACACCGAGGCCCTCCTGTCGTCGATGCCCCAGTCGACGCCCATCGGCTCGCCGCTCCCGGTCATCCCCGGGGTGGTGCCCCGTCCCGAGGACTTCCCCTCCACCTGCCGCTTCCGCGACCGCTGCCGTCACGCCGTCGAGGTCTGCGGCACCACCGTGGTCGAGCTGCGCCCCACCGGTGCGGCGGATGACGACGCGGCCGGTCCGGCCGAGGGTTGGGCCCGGTGCCTCCGTCAGGACCAGCTCCACCTGACCGGGGCCAGTGCGGCGCCGGGACACGGGGACGGCGCCCGCGCCCCGGGAGGGGGACGCCCCGGTTCGGCCGGCGGCACTCAGCGTCCACGCCCTGGCCAAGCGGTTCCCCACCCGCTCCGGGGTCCTCCGGCGGGTGACCGGAGGAGTGGACGCCGTGGACGGGGTGTCCCTCGACATCCCGGCGGGCACCACCCTCGGGCTGGTGGGCGAGAGCGGCTCGGGAAAGTCGACCCTGGCCCGGCTGGTGGTCCGCATCATCGAACCCACCGCCGGGTCCGTTGTCGTCGACGGCACCGACGTCACCGTCCTGTCCGGTGCCGAGCTGGGGCGGAGCCGGCGGCAGATGCAGATGGTCTTCCAGGACCCCTACTCCTCGCTCGACCCCAGCCACACCATCGGGGACACCGTGTCAGAGCCCCTGGTCCTCCACAGCGGCCTCAAGGCCGGGCCGCGCCGGGAGCGGACCCGTGAGCTACTGGCACTGGTCGGCCTGGGGGACGTCCCCCTCGACCGGTACCCGAACCAGTTCTCCGGCGGGCAGCGCCAGCGGATCGCCATCGCCCGGGCCCTGGCCGTGAACCCCAGCCTGCTGGTGTGCGACGAGGCGGTGAGTGCCCTCGACGTGTCCACCCAGGCCCAGGTGCTCAACCTGCTGGCCGGCCTGCAGCGCGAGCTGGGGACGGCGTACCTGTTCATCTCCCACGATCTCTCCGTGGTCCGTCACATCGCCGACACCATCGCCGTGATGTACCTGGGCCAGATCGTGGAGACGGGGCCGGTGGTCCAAGTCCTCGACCGGCCGGCCCACCCGTACACCGCGGCACTCCTCTCGGCCATCCCGGTGCCCGATCCCTCGGTGGCCCGCATCCGCCGCCGGGTGGTGCTCCGCGGCGAGGTGGAGACCGACGGAGGACCGCGGGTGGGCTGTCGCTTCGCCCCGCGCTGCCCCCACGCCATGGAGGTGTGCCGTCGCGAGGACCCTGACCCGTATCCCGCCGCAGGTGGCACCACGGTCCGGTGCCACCTGCACACCGACGGACCCCGGTTGGCCGGCCGGTCCGTCCTCTCCCTCGCCCCGTCGCAAGCCGGGGCCCCGTAGCGCCGGACAACCCGGCCCACGGCATGATGGCAGTGCCGGCACAGACCAGAGGAGGTCGTGATGGAAACCCCCCCGTTCGAAGGCGTCATCGGCGACGACTGGCGTGAGTCCACCCCCTGGTGGTCGCCGGGCCCCACCCCGCCGGCGGGCGCCCCCAACGTGGTGCTGGTGGTCCTGGACGACGTGGGCTTCGCCCAGTTGGGCTGCTACGGATCCGACATCGCCACTCCGGTCATCGACGGACTGGCGGCCGAGGGGATCCGCCTGACCAACTTCCACACCACCGCCCTGTGCTCCCCGACCCGGGCCTGCCTCCTGACCGGCCGCAACCACCATCGCAACGGGCTCGGTCGGGTGGCCGACCTGGCCGTGGGATTTCCCGGCTACAACGGCGAGATCCCCAAGGAGAACGGGTTCCTCTCGGAGATCCTGCGTCAGCAGGGCTATGCCACCTACGCCGTGGGCAAGTGGCATCTGACCCCGGACGACGAGACGTCCATGGCCGCCCCCCGGCACAGCTGGCCGCTGGGCCGGGGCTTCGACCGCTGGTACGGCTTCCACGGCGGGGAGACCCACCAGTTCGTGCCGGCCCTCTACCACGACAACCACTCGGTGGCCCCGCCCACCTCCATCGAGGACGGCTACCACCTGAGCGCCGACCTGGCCGACCGGGCCATCGCTCACGTCGCCGACCTGCGGGCGGTCGACGTCGACCGCCCGTTCTTCCTCTACTTCTGCACCGGCGCCTGTCACTCGCCCCACCACGCCCCGAAGGAGTGGATCGACCGCTACCGGGGCCGATTCGACCGGGGGTGGGACACCTGGCGGGAGCAGACCTTCGCCCGCCAGCTGGAACTGGGCCTGCTCCCGCCGGGTACCGAGATGGCGCCACGCCCACCGTGGGTGCCGGCCTGGGACTCCCTGCCGGACACCGGGCAGCGGGTGGCCGCCCGGTTCATGGAGTGCTTCGCCGCCTTCCTCTCCTACACCGATGCCCAGCTGGGCCGCCTCCTGGAGTTCCTGGACCGCACCGGGGACCGGGAGGACACCCTGGTCATCCTGGTGTCCGACAACGGGGCCAGCTCCGAGGGGGGTCCCACCGGCTCCATCAACGACAACCGGCTGCAGAATTTCGACCCGGCCGGCCCCGAGGAGCTGGCCCGGCGCATCGACGAGCTGGGGGGTCCCCGGGCCCACAACAACTACCCGTGGGGGTGGACCATGGCCGGCAACACCCCGTTCAGGCGGTGGAAGCGCGAGGTGCACGAAGGGGGCGTGGCCGACCCCTGCATCGTGAGCTGGCCCGCCCGGCTGGCCGCCGACGGCGGCCAGGTCCGACGGCAGTTCACCCACGCCGTCGACATCCTGCCCACGGTGCTGGAGCTGACCGGCGTCGAGCTGCCGACCACCATCGAGTACGTGCCCCAGACCCCGATCGACGGGATCAGCTTCGCCACCCAGCTGGGCCCGGGCGGAGTCGACCCCGCGCCGCACCGCGACACCCAGTACTTCGAGATGTTCGGCAGCCGGGCCCTGTACCACGACGGGTGGAAGGCGGTGACCTTCAAGCCGATCGGTCCCCTCTACGACGACGGCCTCAACTGGAATGCCCCCTTCGCCGAGGACCGGTGGGAGCTGTACCACGTGGCCGTGGACCCCACCGAGCTCCACGACCTGGCGGACGCCGAACCGGCGCGCCTGGCCGAGATGGTCGACCGCTGGTGGGTGGAGGCCCGCCGCAATCAGGTCCTTCCCCTGGACAACCGGATCCTCCACACCTTGATCAACCCCAAGCCCGATCGCCGGGCTCCCCGCGTCACCACCACCTACTACCCGGACACCTCCCCGGTGCCCGAGACGGTGGCCGCCAACATGAAGAACCGGGGTCACACCATCACCGCCGAGCTCACCGTGCCCGAGGGGTCGCCGCCCGAGGGGGTCCTGCTCGCCCAGGGGTCGGCTCTCGGCGGCTTCAGCCTCCACCTGTGGCAGGGACGGCCGCGCTATCTCCACAACCTGTACGGCAAGGAGTGCTATCAGCTGCTCGCCGAACGGCCTTTGGGGAGCGGGCGCCACCAGGTGGTCTTCCACTTCGACCGGGACGGCAACGCCGGAGGGCCCGCCCGGCTGGAGGTGGACGGGGAGGTGGTGGCCGAGACACGGTTCCCCCTGTTCACGGTGGCCGCCTTCAGTGCCACCGGTGCCGGGCTGACCTGTGGCTACGAGTTCGGCCCCTCGGTGGGCGACGACTACCGGGCGCCGTTCCCCTGCACGGCCACCATCCACACGGTGACCGTGACCCTGAGCGAGGAGGTCCCGATCAACCCGATGGTGGAGTTCGAGCGGATCATGGCCGAGCAGTAGCCGGTCCCCGGGCAAAACCCTCCGCACCGGTCCTTCGGATTCTCAGCCGGCATTACGGCCGTGTGCAGTCCGTTCACGGCGTGGCTCCGTACCGTAATGGTCGAAGGAGGCAAGCAGTCCCCCAACCCACTGCTTGACGCTGATGACACTCGTGTTCGTCATGGTGCCGCTCATGGTGGCGGCCGTGGCCATTGCCACCGTCCCCATCCTCTACCACTCGGTCCGGGAACACCGACTCATCCACGGCGGGTCGGCCCGGAAGGTCAGGGCGCCGGCCGCCGCCGGCTATTCCATCCGTCGGGTCCCGCCTCCCGAACGGTCGGTCGACCACCAGGAGGTGGCCGCCTGAGCGGCTGCTCCTCCACCCCAGCCACCCCCTTCGGCGAGGACCGGTCCCGGACTCCGGTTCAGCCGTCCCGGCTCACGAGGTCATGCCCCCGAGGCCCACCAGACCGCGCGCCAGTTCGATCTCCCCCATGTGGCGCAGACCGTGTTGGTAGATCCAGCACTCGGTGGCGTCCAGCAGGGTGACCCCCTCCGGGCCGGCCACCCGTGCGCTGTAGGTGCTCGCCACCTGCTCGGGGAACGGCCGGGCGATCACCACCCGGGTCAGTTGGCCCGGATCGAGCTGCTCCAGCCAGTCCTCGGTGCGCTGGAACACCGCGGTCATATAGGCCTGGAACTGCCCGTAGTCCCCGATCCGCTGATGGACCATCTCGGCCACGGTGCGGTGCTTGCCGTGATCGGCGATGGCCGGGCGCACCGCCGCCTCCCAGCTGTCGTCCCAGATCGGCGGCGTCCCGGTCATCAACAGGAACGAGGCGTCCATCATGTTGACGATGTGGAACAGGCTGAAGGCGATGGGCAGCACACCGTCGCGCTCGAAGTGATTGACCTGGTCCAGGTCCATGGTGGCCACCGCGTCCACATACAGGGAGTGCAGGGCCCGCATCCTCCGCTGCAACGAATCCAGCACCAGCTCATCGCTCATCGTGGCATCCCGGTTCGAGCCGCCCTGCGGCCGGCCCCGTTACGGTAAACACTTGGCAGTCCGACTGTCAACTGTTACCCTCGAGCCCGGCGTGTCCTGTCCGCCGGGCACGCGGTCCGGCACCGGACCCTGAGCGGGGGAGGCGTCGTGATCATGGACCTCGAAGTTGATCGACAGGACCTCCACCGGGTCCGGGCTGTCCCCACCCCCGACCTCCCGCTCGTCCCGGGCGAGGCCCGGCTCCGCATCGACTCCTTCGGATTGACCTCCAACAACATCACCTACGCGGTGTTCGGTGACGCCATGAACTACTGGGAGTTCTTCCCCGGTCCCGTCGACGGCGGTGTCCACTGGGGCCGGGTGCCGGTCTGGGGGTTCGCCGACGTGGTGGAGTCGTCGACCCCGGGCCTGTCGGAGGCCACCCGGGTCTACGGCTACTTCCCGATGGCCGGGGCCCTGACCGTACGGCCCGGTCGCATCGACGACAGCGGCTTCTCCGACGTGGCGGCCCATCGCGACGTGCTCACCAGCGTGTACAACCGGTATTCGTTCGTGGGCTCCGACCCCGCCTATCACCCCGATCGGGAGGCTCAGCACATGCTGCTGTGGCCGCTCTTCGTGACCTCCTTCGTGGTCGACGACTTCCTCGGCGACCACGATCTCTTCGGTGGATCCCGGGTGGTGGTGTCGAGCGCCTCGGCCAAGACCTCCATCGCCGCCGCCTTCCTGCTGGCCGAGCGCCCCGGTGTCGAGGTGGTGGGCCTGACCTCGGACGCCAACCTCGCCTTCGTGGAGGGGCTCGGCTGCTACCACCGGGTGGTGGCCTACGACCATCTCACCTCGATTCCGGACGGTGGGACCTGTTACGTCGACGTGGCGGGTCGGCGGGACGTGACCGCCGCCGTCCACCACCATCTGGGTTCGGACCTCCACTACTCGATGGTGGTGGGTGACACCCACTGGGACCACACCGGGGAGCCGACCGGTCCCTTGGTCGGGCCCAGCCCGGTGTTCCTGTTCGCCCCCGACCAGATCGCCAAGCGCCGCCGGGAGTGGGGCCGGGCCGGCTTCGAGCAGGCGGTGGCGGCGGCCTGGGGCCGCTTCTCCCCATGGACCGACGAGTGGTTGACCGTCCACCGGACGGCAGGAGCCCCCGGCGTGGAGGCCGTCTACCGCAGCCTCCTCGGGGGACGGATCGATCCCAGGGTCGGCGATGTGTGCACGCTGCTCACGGAGCCGGCGTCCTGATCCGTGCCCCGAGCACACCCCACCACTGCGGCCGCCGACCGCTAGCCTGCCCCCACCATGGCCTCGATCCGATCCACCGACGCCGCCGGTTCCGATCCCCAGCCCGACCGGGCTGACCGCGCCGGCGAGACGGCGGAGGGACCGACCGGTACCGACGGCCGCCAACTCCGTCGGGAGCGCAACCGCGAGGCGGTGGTGGAGGCATTGCTCGACCTGTACCGGGAGGGGAGCCTGCGCCCGAGCACCGAGGAGATCGCCTCCCGCTCGGGGCTGTCCCCCCGCTCGCTCTTCCGGTACTTCGACGATGTCGACGATCTGACCCGCACCGCCATCCGCCGCCAGCAGGAGCGGGTGCTCCCCCTGTTCCCCATCGAGGTGTCACCGGAGGAGCCGACCGCGACCAAGGTGGAGGCGCTGGTCGACCAGCGGTTCCGGCTGTTCGACGCCGTCGGGAACGCCGCCACCGTCGCCCGCCTCCGGGCGCCGTTCCAACCGGTGCTGGCCGAGCAGGTGCAGCAGAACCGGGCGTTCCTCCGGGACCAGATCACTCCGCTGTTCGGCCCCGAACTGGCCGCCCTGCCGCCTGAGCAGGCCGCACGGGTGGTGTCCGCCGTGGACGTGCTGACCACCTTCGAGGCCTGCCAGCAGCTCCTCTCGGCCCAGTCCCTGAGCCCGGCCCGGGCCCGGGCGGTGGTGGTGGCGGCGCTGACCACCCTGCTCGGAGCCCGAGACCCGGCGTGACCGCCTACCGGCCCGGACCGTGGCCGGGCGAGGACGGCGGCCCCCGACGCCGACAGGTGCCCGGGGTCCGACACACCCTGGCCCTCGGTCCCCGACCGAGCCTCGAGGCGGTGTGGCGCTCGGTCCCGGCCGCCACCATGGCGGTCACCCGCGATCCGGGGGAGCTCTACCTGCTCCGTCACACCGCCGGGGAGGATGCCGTCTCGTTCGTCGAGCGCCTCGATCCCCTGACCCTGGATCCGGTCGAGCGATCCGCCGATCTCCCCGGCGGTCCGACCTGGCCCGGCAGTCTGGCCGCCCACGCCAACGGCTCCCTCTACGTGGTCTTCGGCAACCACGCCCACCGCCTCCACCCGGACCTCTCGGTGGCGGCCAGCGCCACCCTGCCCCGGGCCCGGCCCTACAACGGGTTCGTGATCCTGCCCGACGGCCACCTGGCCACCAAGGACTTCGCCGGGTCCCGTCCGGGGTTCCCGGTCCCGGCCGAGGAACGGGTGGCCTGCGAGCTGGTGGTCCTCGAGCCCGACGGTCTCGGGATCGTCGACCGGTGCACCCTGGCCGAACCGTCGGTGGCCCGGCTGTCCGCCGACGGGGACGAGATCTTCGTGGTCGGGGATTCCAGCCTGCTGCGGGTGCGCTGGGACGGACGCCTCCACCCCGACGAGCGGGAACCGGTGCGATACCGCACCCTTCCCGGCCAGACCTACGGCTGGGACTGCGTGATCGCCCTCGGGGCGGCATGGTTCCTCGACAACGGGGAGGGCAGCGAGGGTTACACCGGGACGCTCTTCGGCCACGGCGTCTCGGAGGCACCGTTGCACCTGGTGCGGACCGACCTCGCCGAAGGCACCTGCACCCTGGTGGAGGTGTGCGGTCTCCCCGGCGGCTTGATCGCCAATCCGCCGGTCGTCGACACCGACCGCATGGTGGTGGTGGGCTACGACAGCGGGAACGCGGTGATGGCCGGGTTCGACATCATGCCCGACGGCACCCTGCCCGTCCGGTGGCGGCGAGACCAGCACCATGCCGGCCACATCCTCTTGGACCCGACCACCGGGGTGTTGGTCACCGGCGACTTCGACGCCGGCCGGGGAGCCGACCAGGTGGTGCTGGTGGACATCGGGAGCGGAGAGGAGCTGGCCCGTTGCGACACGGGCAGCCCGGTCCAGTCGGTCCTGTTCCCCGCGGCGGGCTTCCACCACGACTTCTACCTCTGCACCTTCACCACCATCACCCGGTGCTCGGTGTCCTCCGGCTGATCGGACCGGCCGATCGGGTGCGGCCCGATCCACCGGTGGGTCCGGACCAGCTCAGACCTTGGCCGGCGGCTGGGCGTCGGCCAGGAGCCGATCGTCGTCGGCCAGCAGTGCCTTGGCCAGGTCCCGGATCATCTCCACCACCTCGGGATGGTCCTCGGGGTACCACCCCTCCAGCACCTCGGTGAGCGACTGGCGCCGGGCGATGGTCAGCTTCTCCATCGCCTCCTCCCCCCGCGGGGTGACCACCACGGAGTGGAGGCCGTCCTGGACGGTCCGCTCGACCATGCCCGCCGCGGCCAGGGCGTCCACGCCCTCGCGCAGGCGGGCCGGGTCCACCTTGAGGCGGGCTCCCACCTCCTCGGTGGTCGAGGCCTCCCTGTCGGCCAGCCGATAGAGGAGCCAAACGGCGCGGGGCTGGAGGTCGAGCCCCGCCCGAGCCGCCAGCAACCCGTACAACTCGGCCCGGTTCTCGCGGCTGGCCGCCCGCTGCAGCAGGAGCTTGACCTCCTCGAGCGACGACCGGGGGGCGGGAATGCCGAGGTGTTCGGCCGGCTCAGAGGTGCGGATCGACTTGCGCAGTGCGATCTCGGGCAGGGTCCAGCTGAGCAGGAAGGCCACGAAAGCGATGGGAACGCCAATCAGGAACATGGTCTGGACGGTGTGGGCGATGCCCTGGACGACTCCGGCCTGGATCACGGCCGGCAACTTGTGGATGGCACCGGGGTTGTCAGCACTCAGGTTGAGCCCGGACGGGGCCTTGGTCAGGTGGAGCGCCTTCAGCACGTTGTCGACCACCAGGTTGGCGAAGATGGCGCCGAACACCGCGGTGCCGAACGATCCACCGATCATCCGGAAGAAGGTCACGCCCGAGGTGGCGGTGCCCAGCTCCTCGTAGGGGACGGCGTTCTGGACCGCCACGGTGAGGACCTGCAGGATCAGGCCCAGTCCCAGCCCGAACACCACCATGTAGCCGGCCGTCGTCCAGGCCCCGGTGGACACCCCGATCAACGACATCAGGTACAGCCCCACGGTCATGAGGGCCGTCCCCACCACCGGGAAGACCTTGTACCGACCCCACCTGGAGACCAACAGTCCCGAGCCGATGGAGGCCACCAGCAGGCCGCCCATCAGCGGGAAGAGGCGGACCCCCGACTGGATGGCGCTGATCCCCTTCACGTCCTGGAAGAACAGCGGGAGGAAGGTGAGGGCCCCGAACATGGCGAAGCCCACCACGAACCCGATGGCGCTGGCCGCGGCGAACACCTTGTTGGCGAAGAGCGGCAGGGGGATGACCGGTTCGACGGCGCGTCGCTCGGCCACGACGAAGAGGACGGTGAACACCACCCCGGCCACGGCCAGGCCGATGACGAAGGGGGAGGTCCACGGGTACGACGTCCCTCCCAGGCTGGTGAACAGCACCAGCGAGGTGGCCGCCAGGGCGATCAGCGCGGTGCCCAGGTAGTCGATGACCCGGCGGACCCGGCTGAGGGTTCCGGGCAGGGCGACCGAGGTCACGGCCAGTGCAGCCAGCCCGATGGGGATGTTGATGTAGAAGATCCACCGCCAGCTGAGGTAGTCGACGAAGAACCCACCGATGAGCGGGCCGATCACCGAGGTGACCCCGAACATGGCCATGAAGAGACCCATGTACCGTCCCCGCTCACGGGGCGACACCACGTCGCCCACGATGGTCTGGGCTCCGATCATCAGGCCGCCGCCGCCCAGGCCCTGCACGGCCCGGAAGGCGATCAGCTGGATCATGGACTGGCTGAGCCCGGAGAGGGCCGACCCCACCAGGAAGATCACGATGGCCACCTGGAAGAAGAACTTGCGGCCGTACATGTCGCCCAACTTGCCCCAGAGCGGAGTCGACACCGTGGAGGCCAAGAGGTAGGCGGTGACCACCCAGCTGAGGTGCGAGGCCCCGTGGAGGTCGCCGACGATGGTCGGCAGGGCCGTCGAGACCACCGTCTGGTCGAGGGCGGCGAGGAACATGCCGAGCATGAGGGCGCCGATGACCAGCAGGACCCGGCGGTGGGTGAGCGGGGCGGGGGGCTCGGGCCGGAGCAACTCTGCCGTCTCGGTCATCGCCTCGCTCCCTGCTCACGCCCGGGGCCCCGGGCGGTGTCACTGCGAGTGTAGAAGGAACCCTCACGGGCGGGACTGGCGCGCCGACCAGGGGAGGTGCGGCCCCGGCCACCGGCCCGACCGCACCGGCGGCCATTCGACATGAACGGGAGGTGACGTGGCACACTTGGCCCTCACCCCTAGTTGACTGACTGCGGAGGTCGCCTCGTGTTCACCCTGCACCGTGGGTTCCGGAAGGTCGCACTGGCGGCGACCATGGCGGCCGTGGCCGTCCTGGCCGCCGCCTGTTCCAGCAACTCGAGCAGTCCGAGCACCACCTCAGCCCCGTCGACCACCTCCACCACGGTGCCCATCCCCACCACGGTCATCCCCACCCAGCCCACCAACCCCGCCATCGCCGCCACGGTTCCCGCGGCCGTCAAGTCCAAGGGCGGCGTCACCGTGGCCATGGACGCCACCTACCCACCGAACGAGTTCATCGCCCCCGACGGATCGACCATCGTGGGCATGGACGCCGACCTGGTCACCGCGGTCATGCAGGTCCTCGGGCTCAAGCCGAAGCTGACCAACGTCACCTTCGATGACATCATCCCCGGCATCCAGAGCGGGAAGTACGGCATGGGTGCCTCCTCGTTCACCGTGACCCTGGCCCGACAGAAGGTCGTGGACTTCGTGAGTTACTTCCAGGCCGGTGAGAGCTTCTACACCAAGGCGGGGAGCTCGGTCACCTTCAACGGTCTGGCCTCGCTGTGCGGACACACGGTGGCCGTCGAAGCGGGCACCACCGAGGAGTCCGACGCCAAGTCCCAGGCCAAGAAGTGCACCGGCGGCACCGTGACGGTGTTGTCGTTCGGCAACCAGAGCCAGGCCAACCTGGCCGTGTCGAGCGGTCGTGCCGACGTCGGGTTCGCCGACTCGCCGGTGGCGGCCTACATCGTGGCCACCTCCAACGGCGTGTTCCAGAACAGCGGCAGCGCCATCGAGGTGGCCCCCTACGGCTTCGCCCTCCCCAAGGGGAACGGCATGGCGGCACCGGTGCAGGCCGCGGTCACCTCCCTGATCGGTAACGGCGTCTATACCCAGATCCTCGCCAAGTGGGGCCTCCAGGCCGGTGCGGTGACCACTTCGGTGGTCAACGGTGCCACCAGCTGAGGAACCACCCCGGGGTGTCCACATGACGGAACACCCCGTCCCTGCAGCCGCCCCTCCCCCGGGGAGGCCATCCGATGGCCCGGACACGGTGAAGGTGGTCCCCGTCCGCCACCCCGGTCGGTGGGTGGCCGGCGCCGCCATCCTGGTGTTGTCGGCCATGCTGGTCGACACCCTGGTCTTCTCCCATGTGACCCGGGGTGGGGTGCGAGAGGGCCGCTTCCAGTGGGGGGTCGTCTGGAAGTACCTGTTCGATGCGCCGGTCCTGCGGGGAATCGGGGTCACCCTGGAGCTGACGGTCATCGCCATGGTGGTGGGGGTGGCGCTGGGGATCCTGCTGGCGGTGATGCGGCTGTCCCCCAACCCGCTCCTGACCGGCACGGCGTGGCTCTACATCTGGTTCTTCCGCGGCACGCCGGTACTGGTCCAGCTGTTCTTCTGGTACGTCGGGATCAGCTACCTCTATCCCCACCTGACCTTCGGCATCCCGTTCGGGCCCGCCTTCACCACGGTGAACGCCAATGTGCTGGTGACCTCGTTTGTGGCCGGTGCCCTGGGGCTCAGCCTCAACGAGGGCGCCTACATGGCCGAGATCGTCCGGGCCGGGATCATCTCGGTGGACGAGGGCCAGAGCGAGGCGGCGCAGTCGCTCGGAATGAGCAAGGCCCAGACCATGCGGCGCATCGTGCTCCCCCAGGCCATGCGGGTCATCATCCCGCCCACCGGCAACGAGACCATCTCCATGCTCAAGACCACCTCCCTGGTCTACGCCATCGCCGGCGCCGACCTGTTCACCGCCAGCCAGAACATCTCCAACACCAACTACCAGATCGTGCCCCTGCTCCTGGTGGCCAGCCTCTGGTATCTCCTGTTCACCTCGGTCCTCACCATCGGGCAGTTCTACGTCGAGCGCTACTACGCCCGGGGCTCTTCTCGGGCCCTGCCGGCCACCCCCTTCCAGAAGCTGCGGCAGAGCCTGTTCCGCCTCCGGACCGAACCCGTGCCGGCCGAGGAGGGCCCGCCGTGGCGCAACGCCCCCGCCCGCCCGGTCAGCGTGCCCCACCACGAGGAGACCATGTGACCGAGCCCATGGTCCGGGCCGTGGACGTCCACAAGTCGTTCGGCCGCGTCGAGGTGCTGAAGGGCATCGACCTCACCGTCGACCGCGGCGAGGTCCTCTGCCTGATCGGGCCGTCGGGATCGGGGAAGAGCACGTTTCTGCGGTGTGTCAACCACCTGGAGAAGATCGACCTCGGCGAGCTCTCCGTCGACGGCGAGCTGGTCGGCTACCGGCGCGGCGGCGACAAGCTCTACGAGCTACGGGACCGTGAGGTGTGCGGCAAACGGGCGGAGATCGGCATGGTCTTCCAACGCTTCAACCTCTTCCCCCACATGAGCGTCCTGGACAACGTGATCTCGGGACCCGTGCGGGTGAAGAAGGAGTCGGCCCCGACGGCCCGGGAGCGGGCCCACCGGCTGCTCGAGCGGGTGGGGCTGGCCGACAAGGTGAGGGACTACCCCAACCAGCTGTCCGGGGGACAGCAGCAGCGGGTGGCCATCGCCCGGGCCCTGGCCATGGAACCGAAGCTGATGCTCTTCGACGAGCCCACCTCGGCCCTCGACCCCGAGCTGGTCGGAGACGTGCTGGATGTGATGCGCGGTCTGGCCGAGGACGGGATGACCATGATCGTCGTCACCCACGAGATGGGCTTTGCACGCGAGGTCGGGGACACGGTGGTGTTCATGGACGGTGGTGTGGTCGTCGAGTCGGGCCACCCCCGGGCGGTCCTCGCCGCCCCGACCCACGAGCGGACCCGGTCATTCCTGTCCAAGGTGCTCTGAGTCAGCGGGGCGCCAGCCGCAGCACCCTCACCAGTTCCTCCAGGTCGGTCTGGTCGATCCGTGCCACGGCCCGGACCGAGGCCCGGCCCAGGCTGGACCCGAAGGGGAGGGCGTCGACCAGGCCGCGCCCGGCCCAGCTGCGCACCAGGCGCAGCTCGGTGGACCGGGCCAGGGCCCGGTGGTCCACCGTCGATCCCTTGGACATCAGGGCGGCATTGGTCAGGCGCCGCACCTCGGTGCGGTCGACGGTGATCTCCCGTTGCCGGAGGCCACGCACCAGGTAGGAGCCGGTGTTGTACCAGTCACAGAGACCGTGGACCACCGACGCCACCTGGCCCACTACACCGTCGATGGCCAGGGCCAGGACCGGTCCCCCCTCCGGGGCGGAGGCGACGGCCGCCCCGACCAACGCCATCTGCAGGGCGCCGACCGCGGTGGCGATGGAGCGGGTCTGGCGGTCGGCCAGGAACTCCACGCTCTGGCGATCGTACAGCGCGGCCGGATGGTCGAGCACCTGGCCCGACATCCAGTCGAGCAGGCGGGGTGGCGCCGCCCGGACCGTGCGGCGCGCCCGGCTCAGGCGGCCCGGGCCCCCGGAGAAGGCGGCGCGACCCACATCCCCGAGGGTCGCCTCCAGTTCGGCGGCCGCCTCGGTCGGCAGACCCTCCGGGCGGAGGAGGGATCGGAGCCCCTGGCCGAACGCGGCCCGGGCCCGGGCCAGCCGGAGCCGGCGCCGGCTCGGGCCCTCCCGGTCGGGCGGCACGGGCGCCTCGCCGGTCACGACCGGATCCGCCGATTGGACGGGTCGAAGAACAGCCGGAGCTCGACTCCGGCCGCGTGCAAGTTCCCTCCCACGTCGAACTGGGCGCTCGGTGCCATCAACCCGTAGTACACCATCACCGGGTCCGACGCCTCGGCGGGCACCGGCGTCCTCGTTTCTCGTGGTTGCAGTCGAACCGTGAAGTCGAAAATAAACGGCACCCCTCGAGACGAGGGGAACGTAACACGAACGGGCATGGTGTCGAGACATGTTGCCCCCCCGGCAGAGCGATTTGTCGCGGGGCACCTCCCGACCCCGGTAACGTCGATCGGCAGACCGACCTGAGTGGTGAAGGGGGCCCCATGGGGCTGGACATCGGGCGAAGGCAGTTGGAGCACGCGGTTCGTACGGCGCGCCTGGAAGGTCGACCCCTGCCCCGCGTGGTGATCGTGGGCGGCGGCCTCTCCGGGCTGGCTGCGGCCATCCAGCTGGTCCGGTCCGGTCTTCGCACCTTCACCGTCGTCGAGCAGTCAGGAGGGGT
Organism: uncultured Acidimicrobiaceae bacterium; assembly: GCA_963833585.1. GTDB lineage: Bacteria > Actinomycetota > Acidimicrobiia > Acidimicrobiales > RAAP-2 > Bog-756. The sequence continues at coordinate 1,144,093 of CAWHYF010000006.1, forward strand.
GGGGGGCACCTGGAGGGACAACACCTATCCGGGGAGCGGCTGTGACGTCCCGTCGCACCTCTATTCCTTCTCCTTCGCCTCCACCTCGGCGTGGACTCGCCGCTTCGCCGACCAGCCGGAGATCCTGACCTACGCCGAGGGCCTGGTCGAGCGGTTCGGCCTCGGTCCCCACCTCCGGCTCGGCGCCACCGTGACCGAGGTCGCCCTGGACGAGGGGACCGGAACCTGGAACGTGTCGGTGGCGTCCACCGGACGGGCCGAGATCCTCGAGGCCGACACCGTGGTGTTCGCCTGCGGCCAGCTCAACCGACCCCGGGTCCCCGACCTGGCGGGGCTGGACCGGTTCACCGGACCGATGTGGCACTCGGCCCGCTGGGACCACGACGTGGACCTGACCGGCAAGCGGGTGGCCGTGGTGGGCTGCGGGGCCAGCGCCATCCAGTTCGTGCCCCCGGTGGCCGCGGAGGCGGCCGGGGTGACCGTCTATCAGCGGTCGGCCAACTACGTGGCGCCGAAGAAGGACCGGGCCTACCGGAACTCGACCCGCCGTCTCCTGGACCGGGTGGCTCCCCTGGCCCGGGCCTACCGGTGGTGGATCTACTGGAGCCTCGAGTTCCGGTGGATCTGGTTCCGCAAGGACAGCTGGGCCGGTGAACGGCTCCGACAGCTCTTCGGCAGGGAGATCCGGCGCGGGGTGGTCTCCGAGCGGCTACCCGAGGCGACCGTGGTTCCCGACTACCCCGTCGGGTGCAAGCGGATCCTCATCTCCAACGACTGGTACCCGGCCATCATGCGACCGACGGTCGAGGTGGTCGATGAGCCGATCGACCACCTCGAGGCGGACGCCGTGGTCACCGAGGACGGCGCCCGCCGCCCCGCCGACGTGCTCATCTTCGGCACCGGCTTCTCCACCACCGACTTCCTGGCTCACATCCCGGTCATCGGCGAGGGCGGCGAGACTCTGGCGGCGGCATGGGAGGGAGGGGCCCGGGCCTATCTGGGGACGGCAGTCTCGGGCTTCCCCAACTGCTATCTCCTCTACGGACCCAACACCAACCTCGGGCACAACTCCATTCTGTTCATGGTCGAACGCCAGCTCAATCTGACCCTCCAGGCCCTGGCGGTCCAGACCACCGCCTTCGGACCCGGCAGGCATCCCCGGGTCGGCGTGACCCCGGAGGCCTACCGCCAGGACGACCTGCGCACCCAACGCCTGATGGCCGGGACCGCCTGGGTGGCCAACTGCCGGAGCTGGTACAAGACCGCCTCGGGCCGGGTCACCAACAACTGGCCGACGTGGACCGTGCGCTACTGGTACGACACGCTGCGCCTCCGTCCCTCGGAGTTGCGTCTCACCACCTCCCGATCGCCGAAGGGGGGTACCGACTCCACCGATCGCGACACGCCGTCCCGCGCCGCCCGGTGAAAGACCGGCCTTGCTACCGTCTCCGGCCATGACGGGAAGCGGTCCAGGGGAGCAGCCACTCGGCCCCTCCTGCGAAGCCGCCGATGCTGCGGTGGTCCCGAGTCGGGCCACCTTCGACGAATCCCGGCTCCTGGCGCTGGGCGAGGAGATCCGCGGTGCCCAGCGGGGCCGCACGCGTCGGCATCGGAAGTACCGTTGGATCCTCGGGCCCGCGGTGGTGGCGGTCGTCCTGGTGCTGGGCGGAGCAGCCGGTTACGCCTGGTACCTCAACCACGAGATCCACCGCATCGACGTGCGGGGCCTCACCGATGTGCCGACCAGCGTGGCCGACGCCGGCACGGAGAACGTCCTCATGGTCGGTTCCACCGACCGCTGCGCGCTCAAGGTCCAGAACGCGGCCTACGGCCTGTGCTCGGCCGGGGTGAACGGGGTCAACAGCGACGTGGTCATGATCCTGCACCTCGATCCCGCCCGACACTCGGTGTCCATCCTGTCCGTCCCCCGCGACCTGTTCGTGCCGAACGCCCGGACCACCGGGGCCAACAAGATCGATGCGGCCCTGTACCAGGGACCCAGCCAGTTGGTGTCGGCCATCAACCAGGATCTGGGCATCCCCATCCAGCACTACGTGGTGCTCAATTTCGACAGCTTCGCCAACGTGGTGGACGCCCTCGGCGGAGTCAGCATGTACTTTCCCGAACCGTCTCGGGCTTGAAGCAGCTGACTCCGGGCTGCGTGCAGCTGAACGGTTTCCAAGCCCTCCAGGTGGTGCGGGCCCGACACCTTCAGTACAAAGGGCCGGGGATCACCACCGCCATGCCCGAGTTCTGGCCCGCCGAGAACCTCAGCGACCTGGCCCGGATCCGGCGCGATCACGAATTCCTGCGGGTCCTGGCTGCCGCCGTGGCCCGACACGGCCTGTCCGACCCGATCACCGACGAGCAACTGGTCAGCCAGGTGGCGCCCCAGCTCGAGGTGGACCGCAAGTTCTCGAGCTCCGACTTGGTCGACTTGGTCCTCACCTTCCACTCGGTCAACGTGGACGCCGCGCCGCAGCTCACCCTCCCGGTCGAGGTCGACCAGTCGGGCTCCGGCTACACCTACCAAGGAGCCTCCTACGGGGATGTCGAGTTCCCCTCGATCACCCAGGACCAGGCCGTGATCGACAGGTTTCTCGGCATCGACTCGACCACCGACTCCATGACCGGCAAGGAGCTGCCCGCCCCGGCCGCCGTGTCCGTCTCGGTGATGAACGGCACCGGTGCCTACAACCAGGCCACCGACACCTCGGACGCCCTGCAGGGACTCGGATTCCACATGGTGGGCATCGGCGACACCGCATCAGTGGGCCCCCAGTCCGAGACGGTGGTGTACTACGCCTCCAAATCCCCGCCGACCAGGCCGCGGCCCAGACCGTGGCCCACTCCCTGTCGGGGTCGGTCATCACCGCCCTCGGTCCGACCGCCGACGGGGCCCAGGTCACCGTGGTGACCGGGACCCAGTTCCAGGTCAACCCCGCAACCGCGGCCCCGGGCGCGCCCACCGCGTCGACCTCGCCGACGGCCCCGAGCAGCGCCACCGCCAGGACGACGGGTCCGACCACCGCGCCGACCTCCCTGTCGGATCCCTCGAACGGTGCCTTCCTCCCTCCGACCGCGGCTGTCACCCCCCTCCAACCCTGGGACCCCCGTTCCTGTTCGAAGCAGGGGAACGGAGGGGCCTGAGGATCCCAACGCCCCATCACTCCAGGTCGTGGGCCAATCAGAACGGAACGGTTGCGTTCTGCCCAGGTCGCTGTTACTATTTTGTGAACGGAACAGTTCCGTTTTTCAGGTGATCGGAGCAGCGTGTCGTGACCGCCGTCGGGTACGAGGAGAGCAGCGGAAAGGCCGACAAGCCGACCGGGCCACGGGCGGAGGCCCGCGAGCAGGCCATCCTCGACGCCGCCCTCGAACTGCTGATGGAGGTGGGCTACGACCGCCTCAGCATGGACGCCCTGGCCGAGCGGGCGCATGCCGGCAAGGCCACCATCTACCGCCACTGGTCGGGGAAGGCCCAGGTGGTGGCGGCGGCCGTGCGGTGCATGAAGGGCCCAGCGGCCTCCCAGCCGTTCCCCTCCACCGGGTCCCTCCGCGGTGACCTGTTGGCGGCGCTGGACCAGATCTCCTGCTCGACGTCCGAGGTGGACGCCGCCGTCATCGCCGGCGTGACCTCGGCCATGCGATCCGATCCGGAGCTGGCCGAGCTGGTCCGCACCCAGGTGCTCGACAGCAAGAAGGGGGAGTTCAACGGGATCATCGACCGTGCCGTCCATCGGGGGGAGTTGCCGCAGGGCAGCTCGGTGGCGGTCGTGGAAGAAGTGATCCCGGCGCTGCTCATCAATCGGCTGGTCATCCATGGCCTCCCGATCGACGAGGCGTTCTCGACACATGTGGTGGACGACATCGTCCTGCCGCTGCTGCACCACTAGCCCCCTCCCTCACCTCCACCCCCAACCCGAGGAGCCCTCATGACCACCATCGCCGAGATCGACGCATCCCCGTTTCCCCCCGAACCCCCGGCGACCGGGCCCGACCCCAAGCGCTGGCTCGCCCTGGGGGTCATCGCCGTGGCCCAGCTGATGGTGGTGCTCGACGCCTCCATCGTCACCATCGCCCTGCCCTCGGCCCAGCACGCGCTGCACATCTCCACGGCCAATCGGCAGTGGGTGGTGACGGCCTACACCCTCTCCTTCGGAGGCCTGCTCCTGCTGGGCGGCCGGATTGCCGACTACGTGGGGCGCAAGCGTGTGTTCGTGATCGGTCTACTCGGCTTCGCCGGGGCGTCGGCCCTGGGGGGGTGGCGGCCAACGCACCGATGCTGTTCGGGGCCCGGGCCCTCCAGGGAGCCTTCGCCGCACTCTTGGCACCGGCCGCCCTCTCGCTCATCTCCGTGACCTTCACCGAGGTCAAGGAGCGGGCCACCGCGTTCGGCGTCTACGGCGCCATCTCCGGCGGCGGAGCGGCGATCGGGCTCATCCTGGGCGGCGTGCTCACCGAGTACGCCTCGTGGCGGTGGTGCCTGCTGGTCAACGTGCCCATCGCCGCAGCCGCGGCCCTGGCCGCGGTCACGGTGGTCCGGGAGTCCCGGGCCCAGGGCAACACCAGCTACGACATTCCCGGCACCGTCACCGTCACCGCGGGCCTGGTGGCCCTGGTCTACGGATTCACCAAGGCGGCCTCGGACGGTTGGGCGGCTTCGGCCACCTTGACCTGCCTCGGCATCGCCGTCGTGCTGCTGGCCGCCTTCGTCACCATCGAGGCCCGGTCGAAGAACCCGCTGCTGCCCATGCGGGTCATCCTGGAGCGGAACCGGGGCGGTTCCTACCTCAGCTCGTTCATGGTCGGGGCCGGACTGCTGGGGATGTTCCTCTTCCTGACCTACTACTTCCAGGGCAACCTGGGCTACTCCGCCCTGAAGTCGGGCTTCGCCTTCCTGCCCTTCTCGGCCGGCATCATCGTGGCCGCCGGGGTCTCGAGTCGGCTGCTGCCCCGGGTCGGCCCCCGGGTGCTGATGGCCACCGGGTTCGGGGCGGCAGCGCTCGGCATGCTGTGGTTGAGCCGGATCTCCCCTCACACCACCTATCTGGCCCACGTGCTGCCGGCCGAGATACTGATCAGCCTGGGCATGGGCCTGGCCTTCGTCCCGATGAGCAGCACGGCGCTCTACCGGGTGCCCTCCCACGATGCCGGGGTGTCCAGTGCACTCGTCAACACCACCCAACAGGTAGGGGGCTCGCTGGGCACCGCGCTGCTCAACACCGTCGCCGCCTCGGCCACCGCCACCTACCTGCTGTCGCGGGTCCCCAGCCGGGCCAACGTGGAGGCCGCCCAGGTGCACGGCTACACGGTCGGGTTCCTGGTCGGGGCGGGCTGTCTGGTGGTGGCGCTGCTGTCGGCGGTGTTCCTGGTGAACGCCACCCGGGAGGACCTGGCCGACGTGGACGGGGTGTCCGGCGAGGTGATCCCGGTCTAGGCGTCGGCCACATGCCCGGCGAGGGCGAGGAGGGCGGCGGCGATCGCCCGGCGGATCTCCGGGTCGCCCACCATCCCGTCGTCGTCGACCAGGGCGCCCGGCACCGGTACCTCCAGGCAGGCCGCTTCGACGACCGACGCGTGGACGTAGCCGAGCACCGTGCGCAAGGACTGGTGCGCGGCCTGTGCTCCCCTGGTCGAGCTGTTGATCCATGCCACCGGCTTGTCGTGGATGGCTCGGGGGTGGTCATCGCCGATGGTCCAGTCGAGGAGGTTCTTGAAGGAACCCGGGAGGGCACCGGCGTACTCGGGGGTGGACAGCACCAGGGCGTCCGCGGTGTGGATCCGATGGCGAAGGTCCCGCACCGCCGGGTCGAGCGGGCCGGACTCGTCGTCGGGGTTGAAATGGGGCAGTCGCCCGAGCCCGTCGTAGAGCACGCACGTCGTGCCCTCCGGAGCCACCCGGATCGCCGTCCGCAACACCGCGGTGGTGGTCGACCCGGAGCGCAGGCTGCCCGGGACCAGCAGGAATTGCGGGCCGATGGCGCCGGCCGACCGTGACCCTGTGACCATGCCGGCCGGGGCCGGGGCCGGACCTAGGACCCGATGTGGTCGGCCGGCACCGTGCCCAGCCGGCCCGCCTGGTAGTCCTCGAAGGCCTGGGCCACCTCGTCACGGGTGTTCATCACGAACGGCCCGTAGGCGTACACCGGCTCCCGGATCGGCCGACCACCGAGGATCAGCACGTCGAGATTGGGGCTCGGCGACTCCTGGGTGGGTGCCGCGGTGATGGTGACCGAGTCACCATCGCCGAACACCGCCAGCTGCCCGGTCCGAACCGGGTGGCCGTCGGTACCCACCGAGCCCGCTCCGCCGAGCACATAGACCAGCGCGTTGAACTCGGGCTGCCAGGGAAGCTCGACGCGGGCCCCGGGGGCCAGGGTGGCGTGCACCATGGCCATGGGCGAGTGGGTGGACCCCGGTCCGGCGTGGCCGGCCACGTCTCCGGCGATCACCCGCAACAGCGCGCCGCCGTCGGGGGAGGCCACCAGCACGACCTTGGAGCGACCGATGTCCTGGTACCGCGGCGGCACCATCTTGTCGGCCCTGGGCAGGTTGACCCACAGCTGGATGCCGTGGAAGAGGCCTCCGGTGGCCACCAGGTCCTCCGGGGGGGCCTCGATGTGGAGGATGCCACCGCCGGCGGTCATCCACTGGGTGTCCCCGTCGCTGATCAGGCCGCCGCCCCCGATGGAGTCCTGGTGCTGAAAGGTTCCGTCGATCATGTAGGTGACGGTCTCGAACCCCCGGTGCGGGTGCCACGGCGTCCCCTTGGGCTCACCGGGCGCATACTCCACCTCGCCCATCTGGTCCATGTGGACGAACGGGTCCAGGTGGTTCCGGTCCACTCCGGCGAAGGCGCGGCGCACCGGGAACCCCTCCCCCTCGAACCCGGCGGGAGCGGTGGTCACCGAGACCACGGGCCGCCCCCGGGTCGACGTGGGGTCGAGCGTCCCGATCGTCGGCAATCCACCTGTGTCGTCCACGGTCACTGCTGGCATGGCGTTCCTCCTGGTCACTTTCAGGTTGCCACTGCGCACCGGCTCGCGCTGACACCCTCCGAGTAGCCCAACACTATTTGTGTACGCAACATTCCGGAGGGGCGGAGGCGGCGGACACCACGGTCGGGCGGGATACAGGTTGGCGGCTGACGTGCCGAAAAGACAGGGGGAACAAGTACGCTTGGCCCTCTGGGAACAGTCAGGAGACAGCTGGTGATCCGGCAACGCGGCGGGGCGACTCGGCGGCGTAACGAGCAAGACGAGGGACCGAACTCCTCCGCCCAGGAGATCGGACTGCTGCTGCGCGAGGCCCGGGAGGAGCGCGGGCTCGACCTTCTGGCCGTCCATGACCGGCTCAGCCGGCCCATCACCCAGCTCGAGGCCCTCGAGCGGGGGGACCTGGCCAGCCTGCCCGACCAGGCCCTGGCCCTGTCGACCCTCCGGCGCTACGCCGCCTTCATCGGCCTGGACGGCGATGCCCTGGCCCTCCGGATGATCGACGCCTGGTCCGCCCAGCCGGCCGCCACCAACGGCGTGCCCCGGCACGACGACGGCGCTCCCGTGACCAACGTGGTGGCCGCGGTCACCGCCGGTCCCGATCACCTCCGTGCCTTCACCCAGACCGGTCAGGTGCCCCGGGTCGGTGCCGGCTCCACGGCCGCGGCCGGCGGCTACGGCTACGGGGTGGCCACCGGCCCCCCCACCGGGACCTTCCCGGTGGTCCCCCGGGCGGAGCTCCGCCAGAGCAAGCGGGCCGTGGCCCGGGCCCGGCGGAAGCTGCGGGCCCCGAGGTCCCTGAAGATCATCACCTGGCTCGCCGGCCTGCTGGTGCTGGCGGTGGTCGCCGGGTTCGTCATCCTGCAACAGCAGCCACGGTGGCTGGTCTCTGCCCACATCCTGCGGGTGGTCGACCCCGGTGGGTCCCACCCCACCCCACCGGCCCCCACCACCACCCAGCCCCACCAGGCGGCCGTCGTGGTGCCGGCCAGTTCCACCGGTCAGGGTGCCAACTACACCGTCAACACCGCGAACTTCGCCGTGGCGATCACCACCACCGGGCCCTGTTGGGTGCAGGTGACCAGCACGCAGTCGTCGGTACCGCTCATCGTCGGCGTCCAACCTGCCGGAAAGCACCTCAGCTTCCCGGCTCAGGGGACCATGACCGTCCAGGTCGGCTCCTCGGCGGTCGTGGTGGGCGTCACGGTCAGGGGCAAGGTGGTGTTCTACAACGCACCCCGCACCACCCCCTACACCTACGTGTTCGCCCCCGCCCCCTCGCCCTGATCCCGGAATCGACCTCGGGTCACTCGACCACGACGGCGGGCCCGTCGCGGTCCCCCTGGCTGCCCGCCCGTTCGGCATCGAGCTGGGCGTCGTAGCGGGCACCCTTCCGCTCCTCCATCCGGACCCACTGCACGAACACCGGAATCAGGGCCAGGAAGGTGAAGAACTCAGCTCCGACCCAGAGGATCCCGGCCCCGGCGTGCGTGCTCCCCACCGTGTAGATGGAAGCCGCCGGGCGGGTGGTGCTGAGCAGGGCGAGGGCCAGGAACGACTCGATGGGCACGCCGATCAGCAGGCTGATCAATTTGGTCCCGTGGTTCATGGGCCAGTGCGGGATGGGATCGAGCCCCACGATGGGCCACCAGAACAGCGTGGAGGCCAACAGGAAGGCCAGGTTGACCAGGTCCATGACCCACATGTGCTCCATGGCGAATCCCAGGGCGAACGTGAGGAAGAAGGCGAACATGGAGAAGTAGTAGGCGAACCACACCGGCACCGGATGGGTCACCACCCGGAACGGGCGGGAGTTGAGGACTCCCAGAAGGTGCACCTTGGTCTCCCGGCTGGAGGTCTGGAGGGCCAGGGTCATCGGTGCGCCCATGGCCAGGAGGGGCGGCGCCACCACCATCAACAGCAGGTGCTGGACCACGTGAGCCTGAAAGAACTCCATGGTGAAGGTGGCGACCGGCGACTGCAGCGCCACGTCGAGGAGGACCAGCCCGACCAGGAACGACGCGGTTCGCTGCCCGCTCCAGGGCCGGCCGCGGGCCGCCAGGTTGGCCTGGGCCCGGAGATACCAGGCCGCCGACACGATCACCCCGGCCAGGACCAGAACCGGGAACGGGCTGAACTGCCAGTGGGTCAGGGCGGTGTGGGCATCCAGGGGCACGTATCTCATCCCCGGCATCCCGAGCATCGATCTTCCGTCCGGCACGGACCCAGCGTACCGAGCCTGGACGGGCCCTCCCACTCGGGTCCCCTCAGAGCATGAGGACGAGCATGAAGCCCATGGTCACGCACATGGCGATGTGACACCCCGCCTCGAGGCGGGGGGCCAACCAGCGGTGGTCGGTCCCCCGGGATCCCGCCGCAGGCTGGGAAGGGGGCCCGGTGCCCACCGGCCGGTCCGGGCCGGGGGCGCTGCCTCCGCCGGTCCCGGCCAGGGCCGCCGGCCTCGCCCGGGGCGCGAACCGTTCGATGCCGTCGAGTTCCCAGACACCCGACGTGAACAGCACCACGACGAACAGGAGCGGGATCGCCCCTACCTCACTGGTCGACCCGTGCGCACCCTCCATGGCCATCCCCCCGCCGACGCCCGGGCCGGTGGTCCCCGCCGCCAGGTACATGTAGAGCATCGAGGACGCCATGACCAGGTGGGTCAGGTAGTGGGACAGATGATGGACGTGGTCCTCGTCGCGGCCCTCCACGCCCCGTTGGGTCACGAACCGGATACAACGCCACACGAACCACAGCGCCAGCCCGGTGAAGACCACCTCCCACGGTCCCGCGGGCACCGGATCGAGATCGGGGACCAGCATGCCCACCATGGCCGTACCCATCAGGACGTGGGCCAGGTCGACGTCGGGGTGGGTGGGTCGGGACCAGGCCCGCGCCGCCACCAGGCGCCCAAGGCTGTAGGCCGCCACCGCGGCCATCAGGGCGGCGAATCCGTCGTTGAGCCAGGCGGGACTGGACACCTCAGGCACTCGCTGGCCATCGGGGCCCGAGAGCCACCGGGCCCCGCTCGGCCGGCGGCCCGTTCCAGTAGGCCAGACCCAACAGGACCAGCAGGGGTCCGGAGTTCACGTCGGTGGCGGCGTTGGTGAACAGGGCTCCGAAGTCCTCGCCCACCACCCAGAACAGGAGGCCCAGGGCCATGGCCAGGACCAGTGTGGCGTTGGCCCACCTCGGGGGCAGGTGGATCCCTGCAGCCACCACCAGCAGCAGCGCAGCCAGGGCCACCGAGTAGCCCAGCCCCCGGTGGTCGACCAGGTCGGCCGTGCTCCGGTCGACCCAGACCATCCACCCGGGCTCGCCGGGGACCTGGCCCACGATCAGATCACGGAGTCCGCGGGCGGAGCGGTTGGGGCCCAGTACCGCGAACAGGGCCAGCGATCCCCACAGGACGGACCACAGGCCCTTGGCCACCGCCGGTCCCACCGCCCGCCCGGCGATGAAGGTGGGCCTCGGACCGGGACGGTCGGACGGCCACAGCACCACCGCGGCCAGGGCATAGAGGATGACCGCTCCCGGGGCGCCGTTGATCGGGTCGGCGGCGCCGGAGAAGACCCCGCCGAACCCCTCCCCGACCCACCAGACGCCGAGGGACCACACCACCGAGACGGCCAGGGCCGGCTTGGTGCTGCGCCTCCAGGCCACCCCGAGACCGATACCCACCTGGATCAGGGCGAAGAGCGCATTGATCGCCACGGGATGGTGGCCGATGGTCCGTCCCGACCACAGGATGGACCGCGCGATGACCGGAGGGTTCCCCTCCGCCGACGCCGTGATCATCCGGGTGCCGAAGGCGCGGGTGAAGAAGTAGGCCTGCATCTGGAGCACCCCGTCGAGCAGCCACAGGGCGGCCAACACCAGCTGCAGCGTCCTGCGGCCGTCGGGCCGGAGGAAGCCCGCACCCGGACCCTCGGGGACCTCGGCCGGATCGTTCGGCGCCGGCGGGCGCGGCCGCTCCGGCACGGTGGTCCGAGTGTTCACACCCCTTCCTCCTGTTCGATCCCCGGCACACCTGACGCTGCCGTCAGCCGGGCACGACCCGCTCGACCAGCCCGGTGTCCACCTGGTAGCGCCATCCCTCCACCAACGTCGCCTCCGGCACGAGCGCACACGACCGCACCGCGTCCACATCCAGGCGGAGGGCTTGGTCGGGGTCGGGCATGGCCAGGAACTCCCAGTCCTCGGCGAGGCGGTCGGGGCCCTCGGGCAGCCCGGAACGGAGGTCCTCGTCGGTGCGATCGGCCAGCGCGCACTCGGTGTGCTGCATGACCGCGATCCGCTCGACGCCGAGGAGGCGGGTGGCCAGGATGAGCGACCGGAGCACGTCCACGGTCACCCGGCCTCCGGCGTTGCGCAGGATCTTGGCGTCGCCCGGGACCAGCCCCAGCATGGTCAACGGCTCGATGCGGCTGTCCATGCAGGTGACCAGGGCGAACCTCTTGGCCGCCGGGGCCGGGATGCCGGCCAGGGTGAAGTCGGCCGCATAGGCACGGTTGGCTTCGAGGAGATCGTCCATCATGAGGCCAAAGCATGGCAGACCGATCGGCCCTGCGACACACCGGGCCCCCGCCCGCGGCACCCCCGGCGGCTCAGCCGGAGAAGTGGGTGCGCGGTCGTTCGAGGAGCTCGCCGTCCACGATTACGTCGACCCGCTCGTTGTAGAACGCCACCAGCCCGGCGATGGGCAGCAGCTGACCGGTCGGGAAGCCGTAGGACCAGCCCAGGTCGGCGTGGACCCTGCCATCGACGACCGCCGACCAGTACTCGGTGGTGGTGCCCTTGTAGGGGCACCGGGTGACGGTCAGGGACGGGACCAGGTGGTCGAAACGGATCTCGGTGCGGTTGAGGTAGTAGCGGGTGGGCAGACCGGTTTCGAACACCATCACCGGGGACGACGACTCGGCCAGCACCCTCCCTTCCAACTCGATCCGCACGGGTCGGGTCGAACGCAGGGCGTCCACCCGGCAGTAGGGGTTGCGGGGATGGACGAAGACCTCCTCGTCCTCCTCGAACCAGTGGTCCATGGCCTCCCATTCGAACCGGAAGGTGTCAACCAGCTGGTGATGTTCGGACTCGAGTACCAGCCGTCCGTCGGGAGAGCCGTCGAGATCGCTGGAGTCCAGCCAGAAGCGCTGGACCGTGCCCCGAAGGGTCGACTCGGTGCTGCCATCGGACACCAGCACCTCCTCGGAGACATCCCCTCGGGGCAGGTAGAACTGGGGGTAGTTCGCCCACTCCCACACGTACCGCGCCGCCACGGTGTCGAGTACCACCCGGTCGTGGTGGACGGCGCGGATCCGACGGGGGACGGGCTCCACGTGGTTCAGCCTGGTGATCATCTTCGGATAGTCGGCCATGGCCCTCCTCGGGTGCGGCGCCAGGTCCGGACCTCGGGTCAGTTTCAGGCGGGACGGATGCCGGCGCCCTCCAGCATCCGCCGCAGGTCCACCGCCATCTGGGCGTCGATGTCGTGTCCCCGGGGGGCATCGAACGTCTCGGTCTCCGACCCCAGGGTCACCTTGTACCGCCCGTCGTGTACCTCGACCACGGTACCCACGCCCTTGAGGAGCGAGAGCACGTCGTGCCACTGGATGTTGTGGCCGGCGGGGTGGCCGAAGAGCTTCTCCACCGTGGCCCGGTGGTGGCCGTTCAGCTCAAACCTGTCTGCCATGTGACCCTCCTCGGACCGCACTCCGGCCCCGACGCTAGTACCCCTCCGCCCGGGCCCCTCGGGCCGACGGTCCGCCTCGGTGGCCGCGGCGAGGGATCCACGGCCGCGGTGCTACCCTCGGCCCGGTCCGATCGCCCGAGACGGAGGCGCCGTGGCCCCTGAGGGCGTGAGTCGGAGTGCGGAGTCGGCGAACGGGCCCGATCGCCTCCCCCTGCGCCTGGGCATCACCACCCCCGTCCTGACCCTGCTGCCCGGAAGCCATGCCACTTGGGAGCTCGACGCCGGGATCGCCGAGGTGGCCAGCGTGGCGCGGACCGCAGAGGACCTCGGGTACTACCACCTGACCTGCAGCGAGCACGTGGTCATCCCCACCGATGTGGCCCCCGAGCGAGGCAGCCGCTACTGGGATCCACTGGCCACCTTCGGCTACCTGGCCGCGGTGACCTCGAGCATCCGGCTGGCCACCAACGTGCTGGTGCTCGGCTATCACCATCCGCTCGAGATCGCCAAGCGCTACGGCACCCTCGACCAGGTGTGCCGGGGCCGGCTGGTGCTGGGCCTGGGGGTCGGGTCACTGGAGGCGGAGTTCGACCTGTTGGGTGCGCCGTTCGGCGATCGAGGGGCACGTGCCGACGACGCGCTGATGGCCCTCCGATCCTCCCTCTCCACCAACCACCCGGCCTATCAGGGGAGGTACTACCGCTACGGCGACGTGGTGATGGACCCCTGCGCCCTCCAACCCTCGGTGCCGGTCTGGATCGGGGGGCGCACCGCCCGATCCCTGAGACGGGCCGTGGCCCTGGGGGACGGTTGGGTGCCCTTTGCGGTGCGGACGGCCGACGTCGGCACCATGCTGGAGCGGGCCCGCCGGACCCCGGCGTGGGAGGCCCGCACCGCTCCCCTCGAGGTGGTCCTCCAGAACGGACGGCCCCTCGACCCGATCGGTGACCCCGAGGGAACCCGGGCGGCCGTCGACAGGCTCGTCGGCGCCGGGGCCACCGGTCTGCAGCTGGGATTCGTCCACCACTCCCTGGACCACTACCTCGAGCAGCTCGGGGCCCTGGCCCGACTGGTGGAGTCGGGCCCGGCCTAGCCGGGGGATCAGCCGGCTGGCTCGATCGGAGTGTGCATCCGGTCGTCGAACTGCGCGATCCGGTCACCACCGAGCTCCTTGGCGGCGAACGTGGCCAAGTCGGCGTTGGACAAAAGCTGGTCGGTGGAGACGCCGGGGACGGCGATGGCCACACCGATGCTGGCCGTCACCCCGATCTCGCGGCCGGCCGCCACCAGCGGTCGGCGGATGGCCGCCAACACCCGCTCGGCCGAGCCGAGTGCGTCGTCCAGGTCGCGGACCTCCTCCAGGAGAATCCCGAATTCGTCGCCGCCCAGCCTGGCCACCGAGTCGCACGCCCGCAGGCATCCGGAAATGGCCTGGGCCGCGGCCTCGAGCACGGCGTCGCCGGCGGCGTGCCCCAATGAGTCGTTCACCGCCTTCAGGTTGTCCAGATCCACGAAGAGCACGGCCAGCCGGCCCCCGGCCCGGATCATCCGAACCGCGCTGTGCGCCAGTCGGTCCTGGAAGAGGGCCCGATTGGGCAGCCCGGTCAGGGGGTCGTGGAAGGCCTGGTAGGAGAGGCGTTCCTCCAGCCGCTTGGGTTCGGTCACGTCACGGAAGCACCAGACCCGCCCGACGGTCTCGCCGTCCACCCGCTGGGGTCGGGACGCCCGCTCGAACACCCGGCCGTCCGTGAACTCCAGGATGTCGTTGCTCTCTGCCTCGGAGTCCTGGTAGACCCGCTCCACCCTGGCCCGGTACTCCTCGGGGTCGGTGAGCTGCTCGCTGACGAACTCGGTGACCTTCCGGCGGTTGCCGGAGGAGAGGACGGAGTCCGGAATTCCCCACATCTCGACCAGCCGCCGGTTGAAGCTCACGATCTGGTCGTCCTTGTCCACCACCATGATTCCTTCGGCGGTGGCGTCCAGCGTGGCTTGCAACAGGGCCAGGGCCTTGCGGAGGCGGAAGTCGGCCAGCTGCTGATCGGTCACGTCGTGACCGGTTACCACATAGCCCCCGACGGTCGGGTCGTCGATCAGGTTGACGATGGCCAGCTCGAACGGGAGCGACCCGATGTTGCCGTGGCGCACCAGTGACACCTGGACCTTGACCGGACCGGCCACCGATGCCCCCCGCGAAGCCCGTTCGAATGCATCCGCCAGGGCCGGTCGGTCCTCTTCGAGGACCAGATTGGCCAGGGGGAGCCCCTCGACCAGCTCCGGGTCCTGCCCGAGGATACGGGTCAGGGCCCCCGAGGCGGACTGGATGCATCCGTCCGGTGAGACCAGCATGGTGATGGCCGCGGAGTTCTGGACCAGCGAGCGAAGCCGGGCATCGTGGTCGTGGACGATCTCGTACTGCCGGCGCTGGGTCAGGTCGCGCACGGTCAGCAGGATGGCGCCGTCCATGAGCCAGGTCACCGGGGATCCGACCAGCTCAGTCAACCGCCACCCGGTGGTAGTGCGGAGCCGGATCTCGATGGGGGTGCCCACGCGCTTCTCCTGCACGCTGGCCAGGGAGAGGAGAACCATCTCCATGTCGTCCGGATGGACGAGGTCGAGGCCGTTCACCCCGGCGGCCTCGACGACGGACCGGCCGAAGGTGGTCTCTGCGGTGCGGTTGGCCCACTGGAGAACGCCGCTCTGGTTGACGACGATGACCGAGTCGGGGAGCTCGTCGAGCAGACGGACCAGGGCGCCCTGGTCCACGGCCGGCGTGGCGGCCTGGAAGTGCTCCAACCCGATCGGCGTCATACCACCATCATCGACCCCTGGGTGGCGGCGCTTTAGTGGGCTGACCAGGCATCTCTCTTCGGTCGGGGTGTGACCGGGATGGATCGCGGCCTCATCGCGGCTGAGCCGGCTCGTCGGGCGGCACCACACCCTGGTCGTTCTGCAGCTCGGGCAGGGCCTCCACTACCCTGATCTGCCCATGGCCTACCAGTCGATCCTCTACGAAGTGGATGAAGGGGTGGCCACCATCACTCTCCACCGGCCCGAGGCCCGCAATGCCTTCACCGGTACCATGGGCGCCGAGCTGTCCGATGCCTACCGTCGCTGTGACGACGACGACACCGTGGGTGCGGTGGTGGTGACCGGCACCCCGCCGGCCTTCTGCGCCGGGGCCGACCTGAGCGCCGGCGGGGACACCTTTCGCCGCCGTTCCGAGGAGGACTTCAGCGCCGCCGCCCTCGACGTACGGGCGTGGGACGTCCGCAAGTTGGTCATCGGCGCCGTGAACGGCCACGCCATCGGCATCGGCCTGACCCTGGCTCTCCAGTGCGACATCCGGTTCTTCGCGGCCGATGCCACCTACGGCGTCGTGCAGGTGAGGCGGGGCGTGATGGGCGACGGCTACTCCCACTGGACCCTCCCCCGCATCGCCGGCATGTCCGGCGCCGCCGAGATCCTCCTGACCGGTCGAACCTTCGACGGACACGAAGCCAAGGACCTCCGGATCTGCAATCACGTCCTCCCCGGCGACCAGGTCCTGCCCGCCGCCGCCGCCCTGGCCAAAGATGTGGCGGCCAACGCCGCGCCCCTCGCGGTGGCGGCGAGCAAACAGCTGCTCTGGAGTTCGTGGGACCGGACGGCCGGGCAGATCGAGGCGTCAGAGACCGAGCTGCATCGCTTCCTCATGGCCCGCCCCGACGCGCGGGAGGGTGTCGAATCGTTCCTCGAGCGGCGTGCTCCACGGTGGCAGGGGTCGGTCGCCCACGACCCTCCCCCGGTGACCGACCGCCCGGACTGACCCGGGCCCGGGGTCAGGGCGGGCCCCGGCGGACCAGGCCCTCGAGCAGCCCCCGGTAGGCCACCAGTGGTGGCACCCTGCGACCCACGATCTTGGCCTCGTCATCCCACTGGCGGAGTCGGACCGCGTCCGCGAACCCGGGGTGGGTCTCGAACCGAAGCCTGGTCGTCGGCTCGAGCAGGCCGCCCTGGGCCACCAGGCTCCGGGCCGACGTGTCCGACAGCGCGCCCAGGTACTCGGGTTCGACCGTGCACCGCCACCGCTTGGCCAGCACGTGCAGACTCACCGGCCGGGCCACCTCGGGCCCGAAGACGGCGGCCAGCAGCCGGGCGCCGGTGGCCTCATGGTGGTCGCTCGCTGCCTCGGCGGGGGCGAGACCGGTCCCGGGCTCCGGGGCCAGGAGATGACCGACATCGTGGAGCAGCGCCGCCGCGATCAGGGCGTCCCCCCCACCGGCCGCTCGGGCCAACGCTGCGCACTGCAGCGAGTGGGCGATGAGGGGGACCGGCTCCCCGTAGGCGCGATCGCCCCCCCGCTCGTACCTCTCGAGAATCCCGGCCACCCCGGGGGTTCCGGTCATCGGCCGCCCGCCGGGTACCGGATTGGCACACCGGGGGAGGCTGGTCCGCCAGCTTCCACATCTCCCATCCGCACCTCAGAAACGGTAGTGCTTCGTGCCTCCGCCTACCCTTCCCTGGGTCACCAAGGCGTAGGGTCATGGTCCGGTTCAATACACTCAAGTGGGGGTCATGCCGGTGGCCGACGAGACGGTGCAATATCCCATCTACCTGCCCCCATTGGTGGCGGATGCCCGGCGAACGGCCGAGGTCATGGGCTTTGGTGCCGATGGGGGTGTCTCATCGTGCCTGCCAGGGGTTGGTGCGGTTCTTGCCGCTTTGGCTGCCAGCCGAGTCGGAGGCCGAATCGCCGAGATTGGAACGGCCTTTGGTGTTGGGGCGGCATGGCTCCTCTCGGGCATGGATTCCTCGGCGAGCCTGGTGACGGTCGAGGTCGACGACCGTCGGGCTGGCGCGGCCCTCAATCTTCTCAGCGCCGATGATCGGGTGACGGTGATTGCCGATCGCTGGCAGAACTGCCTACCTGGATTGGCCCCATTCGATCTGGTCTTCGTTGATGGCGGCTACGTCGAGCACCTTGCCGAGGACCCTCGGATTACCGACATGGTGGTGGACCTGATCTCCCTCGGAGGCCAACTCGTGCTGGATGACCTCACGGCCGAAGCGGAGTGGCCAGATGAGTGGCGTGGCAGAGCCGACCCAAAACGAGAGCTGGCCTTCCGGCATCCTCTCCTCATAGGGGCGGAGTTCTACGTACCGGACGCATCGGGGACCCTCGGTGGACATCGCACCGGTGGGCTGGTCATGACCCGAGTCAACTGACGTCACTCCACCTTCAGACCGTCCGATGTCTTCAGGTCGGAGACCGTCGACAACGCCGCTGGTGATGGGGGGGCAGTCCCTTGGAATTTGCGGAGTTGTGGGTCCTTGAAGACCGGAGACCCCTTGGGGCTACGTCGCGTCTCAATCTGTGGCTGAGTACACACGGATTTGTCTGGAGTTGCGGTTCAACCGGAGACCGCGTAGAGCTTCCAGCTCCCCGGCACCCCCTTCAGCACGTGCTCACCCCGGTCATCGAACTCAATGCCCGAGCCAACCACGAGGTCCTTGACGGTGCCGGAGACAAGAACTTCGCTCGGTGACGCCAAGGAACCGACGCGAGCTGCGATGTGAACGGCGAGGCCGCCCAGATCGTTGCCCCTCACCTCGCATTCACCGGTGTGGAGACCCATGCGCAGCTCGATACCGAGGGCCCGGGTGGCGTCGATGATCTGCTGGCCACAACGGATGGCTCGGGCCGGACCATCGAAGGAAGCGACGAAGCCGTCTCCGGTCGTGTTGACCTCCCGTCCTCGGAAGATCCGAAGCTGTTCCCGGACGACTTGATCGTGGCGATCCAGCAAGGACCGCCACCGTTGATCACCCAGCGAGGCTGCACGTTCGGTTGATCCGACGATATCGGTGAAGAGTACCGATACCAGCACTCGGTCGATATCGGTGAGGGGTCTTGTACCGGTCAAGAACTCGGCCACTTCGCCGAAGATCAGGTCCTGCTGGCTGAATATCAACATGTCGTCGCCCGGCAGCGCCACGAACTTGGATCCCACAATGTGCTCCGCCACATAGCGCCCATGAGCCATGGGCAGGAAGCTCTGGTTGTCGGCGCTCAGCACCAGCGTGGGCGTCCGGAGGAGCGGGAGCACCGGGCGGACATCGAGGTTCCGAAGCAGGTAGTCGTACTGTGCGGCCGCGGTTCTCGGGGTGACCGACGACCGGAAGAGCCGAGCAAGGGCATCGCGGCGAACTGGGTCTTCCTCCGGGCCAGCGGCACCAGCCAGCGAGAGAAACTCCGGCGTGCCCCAATGGGTCCGGAGGAACTCGATGACGAGATCGAGCGCCTCCGGTGTAAAACCGATGGGATAGTCGTCAGCGACTAGATATCGGGCCGTGGTATTGAACAGCACCAGGGAATCGACCCGTTTCGGATGTGCCGCGGCATAGAGGATCGCGATCGGGCCGGCATCGACCGTGGCGAGAATGGATGTCTGCTCGGACCCAACCGCGTTGAGGACGCTCTCCAGGTCTTCGGTCCACTCCTCCCATGTTGGTATGGCGTTACGCGGCACACCGTCAGATGCCCCTGTGCCTCGTCGATCGAGAAAGATCAGGCGGCGCAATGACGCCAGCCGCCTGAGGAAGTCGGCGATCTCCCGGTCCTCCCACGCCATTTCGACGTTGCTGCCCAGCCCGTTGAAGAAGAGGAGGTCGGAAGGTCCGTCTCCGAGGACCTGGTAGGCAACGTCAGCCTCCCCGACGGCAACGTACTTGGTCTCCGGACGATTCATGAGGCAAACAGTTTGGCTTGCATTTCAGCTCGATGTTGGCTCAGCGGGGTTGTTCCTACGTCCCACGCTCAGCGACAATCGGGGCAAGCCACCCCGATGGGGATCACCAACTCACCATCCGAACTATCAACACCCCGAACCATGCCGCTATCAGGACGGCTGGTATGACGTTCCACATGTAGAGATGGGGATATAACCTTTCGACCCCCTTCAGCTTCTTCAGATCTTCGCCCGTGATGGCTACGACCGGAGCATCATCACCGTCCGGTCCCACAAAGCTCTGTAGTTTGCCTCTGGCGATTCCGCTGATCCGGAGAGTGGCGAACGAAGACACCGCCACCGCAATGCCTACGCCGGCGATGACGACGGAAAGTCCGGACGATGCCTTCCAGGCGAAACTGAGAGATGCGAACAGGAATCCGTTCAGGGCCAGAAACCAACCCATTCGTTGATCTCGAAGCACGTCTTCGTGCTGCAGAAGCAACCGGATCTCTTTGCGCTTCTCGTCCTCCGCCATTCCACTCCCTCCGAACCACCTAGGCGGCAACTCTAAGCTTCGTCAGCGATGCAACCCCGGCTATTCGAGGCCGGGGCCAGCAGAACAATGCGGGGTGGGAGGACCCTGTTTTTGCCAGGCTGTTGCCGCGCGTCCCGGTGGACGGGAACGATCAAACTCGCTGATGGCGGCCTGTCCCCTGTTTGCGAGGTGCATCCCTTGCGCCCTCCGCCTCGTTCCGACCGGCTGGATCCTCCGATCAGCGTTGGCGGGGGGCGGCGCTTCGAGCGCTGCGGATATTGGGAACGCCGGATTGGGCCCCTGCGGTTGGCGCCCCGTCTGAGACCATGTCGACCACCTGCCCCAACCCAGCCCCAACTCCGCTGCCCTCGAAGGGGGCATCGCCAAAGCTAAAGAGTCCTCCGTCGGCTGCGCTGAACCAGTAACCCCCGCCGGTCGGCATTGCCGCCATCGCAACGATTGGTTGGTTGAGGCGGATGGACCCAGTCGATCCATAGAACTGGGCATCTCCGTAGCTGAAGATCCCGCCGTCGGACGCCACCAGCCAGTAACCCGCACCATCGGGCGTGGAGGCCATGCCCACGATGGGCTGGTTGAGGTGCGAACCGCCGTGAGATCCATAGAACTGGGCATCTCCGTAGCTGAAGATCCCACCGTCGGACGCCACGAGCCAGTATCCCAGGCCGTCAGGGGTGGTGGCCATGCCCACGATCGGTTGGTTGAGGTGAGAGCCGCCATGTGATCCATAGAAGCCAGCGTCACCGTAGGCGAAGACCCCGCCATCAGAGGCCACGAACCAGTAGCCGCCAGCATCAGGTGACGCCGCCATCCCTACGATCGGCTGGTTGAGGTGCGAACCGCCGTGTGATCCGAAGAAACCAGCGTCTCCATAAGCGAAGATGCCCCCGTCGGAAGCTACGAGCCAGTAGCCCCCGTCGTCACCCGTCGCCGCCATGCCTACGATCGGCTGGTTGAGGGCCGTGTTCCCGGCGTCGCCGTAATAGCCCGCATCGCCCATCGTCGCCACGTTCCCTGAGGAGTCGACCTGGTAGTAGCCGATCGACCCCGTGCCAGAGAGGCTGACCGACCACGCTGGGCCCACCGAGCCTTGGATCGTCACGGTGGCCGAACTCTCCCCGAGCGCTCCTGGGGAATAGTAGGCGTCCATTGCGCAAGCAGAGTCTGGCGGGAGGGTGATTGTGCCAGTTCCACTACCCGCACAGTTTGACGACGGCAGTACTGCGAACTGGTCAGCTTGGGGTCCTGAAACGGACAGGCCGGTCGACAGGTCAACCGTGTCAGTGGAGCTGCTCTTGTTGAACAGAGTGAAAGGGTTGGGCCCTGCAAAGGTCCCCAGGGTGGTGTCCCCAAGGCTCAGACTTGGGATTCCGGTGCCAGAGAAGCCGGCAGTGTCGTATCCGCCGTCAGACTCATTGATCCTCATAGTGGCCGACCTGTCTCCGAGCCCGCCGGGACTGAAGTAGACCTCCATGAGGCAGAGAGCATTGGCTGGCAGCGTGATCGTGCCGGTGCCGATTCCGACGCAGCCAGTTGATGGGACCAGGGTGTAGTCACCCGCGCCCGGGCCCGATTGAATGACGTCGGTCGACAGGTCGAAGGTTGTGGTTTGGCCGGTGGACAGGTAGAAGCCGGTCATGAGGCCAGAACTGCCGGGACCCGCAGAGGCGCCGAGTGGAACGTCTCCGAAGCTCATACCGACATAAGGTGGAATCGTATTGTGAGGAGTGGCTGCACCTGAAAGAGAAGGAACAGTGGCCCCGATGCTGAGCGCCAGAAGTATGCCTAGCCCGACCCGCCACACAACAGTTGTATTCATCCTCGATCCTTCCGCCGTTTCTTAGGGGTGGACCCGGCAACATAGTCGGGTTCATTCGTCCGGTGTGGGATTTGATTCCGCAGCCGCAAGCACCGATAGGGCAGTCTTCGTGGGCTACGGACTTCCCCGACCAGATCCGGTAGACCTACCGCGACTTTCCCAAAACGTCGAGAGCGGGTCAGTGATGAACCTGGCTGAACGGCACTGGAATCTGCTACCGACTTGCGCGCTTTCGGGTGCAGTTTCGTTGTTGCACTGGCCGCCACGCGGGTTGGGCTCGAGCAGTCGGTGGCGGACCAGGCCCGATAGATGGAGGACCTCCCCGCTGTTCCACCAGGTTCCCAGCGCCACCAACATCTGCGGGCCTCCTTCGCATCCGTGGACGTGACTCTCCACAGCAAAGAAGGTGGCTGGCGGCACCAGGTGGACCCTGGTCAGACGGGAAGTGTCAAACAGGTACCGGAGCCACCGTCGCCCAGGTACCGGAACCGCGTCCGGAACGTGTCAACTAGGAGCCGGAGCCACAGTGGAAAGCATGAACCGGAGTTTCACAAGCCACCAGCAAAACCCTGGGCCGTTCTACGACAATTCTAGGACATTTGTCAGTGGCTGGCGTAGCAAAATGTGGCTCTGAGCTGGTGGGGCTAGCTGGAATCGAACCAGCGACCTCAGCATTATCAGTGCTGCGCTCTAACCGACTGAGCTATAGCCCCGCAATCCGGTGCACGACGCTACACCACGCCCGTCGTGACCCACGAGGGAGCCGCTTCCCCTTGCCCCGGGGCGTCGCCCTTCCGGACTATCCCTCCCCGGAGACCTCGCCGGCCACCGGGGCCACCGCCGCCACCGCGTCGCCGTCGTCGAGGTTCATGACCCGCACGCCGGTGGCGTCGCGCCCCTGTGAGGCGATCTCCCGCACGGCGGTGCGGATCACCACACCGGTGGTGGAGATGAGCAGGATCTCGTCCTCCAGCCCGGCCATGAAGGCCGCCACCACCTTGCCCCGCTTGGCCGTGAGACGGATGCCCCGGACCCCCTGGCCGCCCCGGGCCTGGCGGTTGAACCGTTCCACCTTGGTCCGCTTGCCATAGCCGGCGTCGGTGACCAGCAGGATGTCGGCCTCGTCCCGCGCCACGTCGCACGACACCACCTGGTCCCCGGCCTTCAGTCGCACGCCGCGCACCCCGGCAGCGTCACGTCCCATGGCCCGCACATCCTGCTCGGAGAACCGGATGGTCATGCCGGACTGCGTGACCAGGAACACGTCGTCGTCGCCGTGAGTCTCCACCACCCGGACCAGCTCATCACCGTCCCGCAGGTTGATGGCGATGAACCCCTCGCGCCGCGACTTGTCGTACTCGCTGAACGCCGTCTTCTTGACCTGACCCAACTTGGTGGAGAACACCAGGTAGTTGTCGGCGGCGAAGTCCCGGGTGCCGATGATGGCCTGAATGTGCTCGTCGGGTGCGAGCGGCAGCAGGTTGACGATCGCGGTGCCCCGAGCGGTCCGCTCCTTCATGGGGATCTCGAGGGCCCGCAACCGGAAGACCCGGCCCCGGTTGGAGAAGAGCAGCAGGTGCGCGTGCGAGGTGGTGTGCACCACGTCGTCGATCAGATCCTCTTCTTTGAGTTTGGCCCCCTGGACACCCCGGCCCCCCCGGCCCTGGGTTCGGAAGGCGTCAGCCGAGACGGCCTTGATGTACCCGGCACGACTCATGGTCACGACCAGCTCCTCGTCGTCGACCAGATCCTCGACGTTCATGTCCCCGGGGTCGTGGGTGATGGTGGTCCGGCGCTCGTCGGCGAACTTCTCGCGGATCTCCCCCATCTCGGAGGCGATGACGCCCCGAAGTTTGGCCGGGTCGTTGAGGATCGACTCCAGCTCGGCGATCTCCTCCAGCAGCTTGGCCATCTCGTCTTCGAGATTGGTCCGCCCCAGCCGGGTGAGCCGGGAGAGCGTCATGTCGAGGATGTGGTTGGCCTGTTCCTCCGAGAAGTCGAACGGCGTGGCCCGGAGTGCCTCCAACGCCGCGGGGCGGTCATCCGACCCTCGAATGGCGGCGATCACTGCGTCGAGCATGTCGATGGCCTTGAGCAGACCCTCCACCACGTGCGCCCGGGCCCGGGCCTTCTCCAGCAGGAACTGGGACCGCCTGGTCACCACCTCGACCTGGTGGGCCACGTAGTGGGTGAGCATCTGGGCCAGATTGAGGGTGCGGGGCACTCCGTCCACCAGCGCCACTGCGTTGACGCTGAAACTGGTCTGCAGCGGGGTCTGCTTGAACAGGTTGTTGAGCACCACGTTGGCGTTGGCGTCGCGCTTCAACCGGATGACCAGGCGGGTCTTGCCACCCGACGAGTCGTCCTGGGCCTCGGCGATGCCGTCGATGTCCCCGGTGCGCACCAGATCGGAGATTTTCTTCTCCACCGTTGCCACCGAGGTCTGGTACGGCATCTCGGACACCACGATGCGGGTGGCCCCGTCACGTCCCTCGTCGATCTCCGTCACGGCGCGGAGCTTGATCGAACCCTTGCCGGTCCGCAGGGCGTCGAGGATGCCCTGCCGCCCGAGGATGAGGGCCCCGGTCGGGAAGTCCGGGCCCTTCACGAATCGCATCAGCTCGTCCGGTGTGGCCTCGGGATGCTCCAGCAGGTGGATGGTGGCGTCGATCACCTCGCCCAGGTTGTGGGGCGGAATGTTGGTGGCCATCCCGACCGCGATGCCCTGTGATCCGTTGACCAGGATGTTGGGGAAGCGGGACGGCAGGACCGTCGGCTCTTCGGAGGTGGCGTCGTAGTTCGGGGTGAAGTCGACGGTCTCCTGGTCGATCCCGGCCATCAGTTCGAGGGCCAGTGGGCCCAACCGGCATTCGGTGTAGCGCATGGCGGCCGGGCCCTCGTCCGGCCCGGTGCCGCCAAAGTTCCCGTGGCCGTCCACCAGCGGATGGCGCATCGAGAACTCCTGGACCATGCGGGCCAACGCCTCGTAGATGGAGGAGTCGCCGTGCGGGTGGTACGAGCCCATCACGTCCCCCACCACCTTGGCGCACTTGGTGTGGGGGCGGTCGGGGAGCAGCCGCTGGTCGTACATGGAGTAGAGGATGCGGCGGTGCACCGGCTTCAACCCGTCCCGAACATCGGGCAGGGCCCGCGAGACGATGACCGACATGGAGTACTCGAGGAAGGAGCGCTCCATCTCCTCTTGGATCTCGATGGGCTCGATGAACCCCGATACGTCCTGGTCGGTGTCCGTACCCCGACCGTCGTCGTCACGTGCTGGCATGCGGTGTCTTTCTCCGTCTCACTCGTTCACCCGGAACCCACCGCCACCGGTGGCCCGAGTGCTGGCGTCCTCAGATGTCGAGGAAGCGCACGTCCTTGGCGTTGGTCTGAATGAAGTGCCGCCGGAGTTCGACGTCCTCCCCCATCAGCACCGAGCACACCTCGTCGGCCACCGCCGCCTGCTCCACCGCCACCTGCAGGAGCGATCGCCGCCCCGGGTCCATGGTGGTGTCCCGCAGCTCGCCGAAGTCCATCTCGCCGAGACCCTTCAGTCGCTGGAAGTCGTTCTTGTGGTCGGGCTTCTCGGCCAGAAAGGTCTCCTTGGCCGCGTCATCCTTGAGGTAGATCTTCTCCTTGCCCACCAGCGTGGAGTACAGCGGTGGTTGAGCCACGTACACGAAGCCGCCTTCGACCAACGGTTTCATCTGGCGGAAGAAGAACGTCAGAAGGAGCGTCCGGATGTGCGATCCGTCCACGTCGGCGTCGGCCAGGATGATGATCTTGTGGTAGCGGGCCTTGGTCACGTCGAAGTCCTCGGCCAGCCCGGCGCCGATGGCGGCGATGAGTGCCTGGATCTCCGTGTTCTTGAGCATCTTGTCGATGCGGGCCCGCTCGACGTTGAGGATCTTGCCCCGGATGGGCAGGATGGCCTGGGTACGGGGGTTCCGGGCGTCCTTGGCCGATCCGCCAGCCGAGTTCCCCTCGACGATGAACAGTTCGCTCTCCCTCGCATCCCGCGAGGAGCAGTCGACGAGCTTGCCGGGCAAGCCGGCACCGTCGAGGGAGGACTTCCGCCGGGTGAGGTCCCGGGCCGACTGGGCCGCCACCCGGGCCCGGGCTGCGGACATGCTCTTCTGGATGATCTGGCCCGCCTCGCGGGGGTTCTCCTCGAACCACTCGGCCAGCTTCTCGTTGGTGGCCCGCTCCACCAGGGAACGTACCGGGACGTTCCCCAACTTCGCCTTGGTCTGTCCTTCGAACTGCGGGTCCTGCAGTCGGACCGAGATGATGGCGGTGAGGCCTTCCCGGATGTCCTCGCCGCGCAGGTTCTCGTCCTTCTCCTTCAGTGTCCCCTTGGCCCGGGCGTACTTGTTGGCCACATTGGTGAGGGACTTCTTGAACCCCTCCTCGTGCATGCCGCCGTCGATGGTCGAGATACCGTTGGCAAACGAGTGGATGCTCTCGTAGAAGCCGGTGTTCCACTGGAGGGCCAACTCCACCTCCATGGTGTCCTCTTGCTGTTCCAGCGAGCTGACCTTGCGGAAGAGTGCCTCCTTGGAGGCGTTGAGGTGGCGGACGTAGTCGACGATCCCATCCTTGTACTTGAAGACCTGGGATGCCTTGCCGTTGGGCCGTTCGTCGACGAAGCGGATCTCGAGGCCCTTGTTCAGGAAGGCCATGACCTGGAGGCGCTCCATCACCGTCTGGGCCCGGAACTCGACGTCGTCGAAGATGGTGGCGTCGGGCCAGAAGGTCACGGTGGTACCGGTCCGACCCCGGGGGGCCTTGCCGGTGACCTCGAGCTTTCCCACCGGCTTTCCACCGTCCTTGAATTCCAGGACGTGGTGGTCGCCGTCGCTGTCGATCTCCAACACCAGCCGTGTGGCCAGGGCGTTGACCACCGAGACGCCCACACCGTGCAGTCCGCCGGACACCTTGTACCCACCCCCCTCGCCGAACTTGCCGCCGGCGTGGAGCACGGTGAGCACTACCTCGGCCGCCGACTTTCCCTTTTGCTCCTTCATCGGCCCGGTGGGAATGCCCCGACCGTTGTCGGCCACCCGTACCCCGCCGTCGGCCAGCAGGGTCACGTCGATCTGGGTGCAGTAGCCGGCCATGGCCTCGTCCACCGCGTTGTCCACCACCTCCCACACCAGGTGGTGCAGACCGGTCGGGCCGGTGGATCCGATGTACATCCCCGGTCGCTTCCGGACCGGGTCGAGACCCTCCAGAACCGTGATGTCCTCGGCGTTGTAGGTGGCGGTTCGTTCGGTGCTGCTGTCCTCTGTCTTCAGCGCCACGGGCGCGCCCTTTCCAACATCGAGTGACTGATCGGGAGCCGGCGGGACCAGGTCGTCGGCGGTGCGCAGAGGGCGCTCCGGAGACGGCCACAATCCCGCGATTCCAAGGTCCCAGTGTAGCTCCCAGAGGTGGCCTTCCAGACCGATGGTCGCCGGTGGGATCCCGGGTCACCGCTGGACTCTGACCTCCACCCGGGAGGGCCGGGCCGACCCGGTCTCGTCGGCCACCCGATCGAGCAGCAGGTCGCTCATCTGGCGCACCTGGGTCGCCCACGCCGGGTGGTCCACGGTCACCACCAAGGAATCCCGGTCCAGCCGGATCGGCCGGACGTGGTCGGCCATCCCTGGGCCCACGATCTCGGGCCAGTGCGCGAACAAGCGGCCCAGGCCGCGCGAGTCCCGCATGCCCAGCTTCCTCGAGACGGCGTCGAGCGAGGCGTCCAGCGGCCTCGGCCCGTCCCCGGGTTCGGACGGGCGCGCCACTAGGTACTCCCGGCTTCCGGCGGACCCGGCGGGTTCTCGGGGCGGGCGGGCCCTCCCGCGGACATGGTGTAGACCCGGGCCGGGGCCACCTGGACGGGAGCCGGAAGCGCCGTGGTGAGCAAGGTCTGGCCCGGCGGCAGCCCTTCCAGGAGGGCGCGTGACCGGAACGGATCGAGCTCGGAGAACACGTCGTCGAGGAGCAGTACCGGGGCCGTTCCGAGGCGATCGGTGGCCAGCTGGTGGGCCGCCAACTGCAATGCCAGGGCCAATGACCGTTGCTCCCCTTGGGAGGCGTGGGTCCGGGTGGGTAGTCCCTGGAGGGTGAGGTCGAGTTCGTCCCGGTGGGGTCCCACCGTCGAGACGCCCCGTTCGACGTCCTTGCCCCGGGCCTCGGCCAGGGCGTCCACCAGCCGGCCGGACCACGATCTGACGTAGGCGAGACCCACGTCCGTCGCCGTGCCGGCCAGCCTCGAATAGTGGGCCTCCACCGCCGGCCCCAGCTCGACCACCAGCTGCTGGCGCGAGTCCACCAGGGCGGTACCGGCGGCGTCGAGCCGGGTGTCCCACACGTCCAGGGTGTCGGCGACCTCGGCGGACAGCCGGCGCCCGGCGGTGCGGAGGAGGGCGGCCCGTTGGCGCAGGATCTTGTCCACCTCCTCGGTGGCCCGGGCCGCCTTCGGGTCCACCACGGCGAGGGTCTCGTCGAGGAAACGGCGTCGATCGGCCGGCCCACCCCGGACCACACCGATGTCCTCAGGGGAGAAGACCGTGGTGCGGAGGGCCGGGTGGAGGTCTCCCCGGCGGCGGACGCTCTGCCGGTTGACCATGGTGCGGGACCGGCCGGCGGCCGAGATCTCGGCCTCGATGGTGACCGTCCGACCCTCCACCAGGGTCTCCGCCCGGAGGATGGCCCGCTCGGTGCCTCGCCGCACCATGGCCTCCCGCGGCGACCCCCGAAACGACTGGAGGGTCGAGAGGTAGGTGACCGCCTCCAGCACGCTGGTCTTGCCGGCTCCGTTGCTCCCGGTGATCACCGTGGTACCACCGGGATCCGGCTCGATGGTGAGTCCGGCGATGTTGCGGAAGTCGGTGATGGCCAGAGAGACGAGGAGCACGAGGCGGTCGGGACCCGGATGGTGCTCAGGACACCCGCACCGGCATCAGCAGATACCGGAAATTGGTCTCCTCCGCGGCCCGGACCGTGGCCGGCTTGGTGGCGTCCACCGTCTCCAACAGGACCTCGTCGCCGGTGACCGCCTCGACCCCGTCGATCAGATAGGTGGGATTGAAGGCGATGGTGAGTTCGGCGCCGTCGAAATCGGCGTCCACCGTTTCGCTGGCGTCCCCCACCTCTTGGGAGACCACGGTGAGGTCCACCCCGCCCGACCGCATGGACAACCGCACCGGCGTGGTGTTGTCCCGCACCAGCAGGCGGACACGGCGGAGGGCGTCGAGGAGGGAGTCCTTACCCACGTGGAGGCGGTTGGGGTACTCCGCAGGGATCAGCTGGCGATAGTCGGGATAGCTCCCGTCGAGGAGGCGGGTGCTCACCTTCACCCCTCCAGCGGTGAAGGTCACGTCATGATCGCCGACGGAGAGCCCGACCCTGGGGCCCTCCCCGTCCCCTTCGCCTCCCGTCCCGCCCTCCTTGGAGGACGATCCGAGGACCGACAGCTTCTGCAACTCGGCCAACGCCCGGGCCGGCACCAGGATCTGTGCGCTGTCGGTCAGGGCATCACTCCCGTCGATGTCCCGCATGGCCAGTCGGTAGGAGTCGGTGGCCACCAACCGCACCCCGCTCCCCTCGGCCGCGATGAGCACCCCGGTGAGGAGGGGTCGGGCGTCGTCACCGGAGGCGGCCCGTACGACTTGGCGGAGTGCACCGGCCAGACTGCTCGCCGGGAGGAACGTGGCCGGTTGGGGGGGTCGGGCAGGGTCGGGAAGTCGTCCACCGGGAAGGTCCTGAGGCTGAACCGAGAACGCGCCGCGCCGATCTCCACCTTGTCCCCCTCCGACTCGATGGTGACCGCTCCTGGCTCCAGCGACCGCACGATGTCGCCCAGGAGCCGGGCGGGCGCCACACAGACCCCGTCGGTGATCCCGATGGCCTCGGTCGAGGCGTGGACGGTCAGATCGAGATCGGTGCCGACCACCGCCAGGTGGTTTCCGGTCGACTCGATCCTGACCCCGCTCAGGGCCATGGCCGAGGTACGCGCACTGACCGCACGGCCTGCAGTGGTGAGCACTTCCACCAGGGAGTCACGCTCGCATCGAAACTTCACCAGGAAGTCCTTTCTTGTGTTTGCTTTATAGATCTAATTGGGTAGTGATGGTAATAAGCCCTGTGGATTGGGGACGAAGGATCGTCGCCCCTGGTAGAGGGGGGTTTCGTCATCCCCCGGTCCATCCCCTGTCTCCGGCGGCCGGCCCACCCGGGTGTGTGCCCGGTGTCGGGTTATGGACAAGTTCATCTGGGTTCACAGAATTACCCCAGCCGGGACCGGAGATTTCCACAGATAGTGCACAACCTCTGGAAAGAAGGAAGGGGTGTGCGCCGCGTCGGCCCGAGGGGTGGTCGGAGGGGCCACCGTCGGTCATGCACCACTCTTGATGCGAACGATCAGATCGGTGACCTGGTTGTAGATCTGATGACGCTCCTTCATCAGGCCGCCGATCTTGTCCACGGCGTGCATCACGGTGGAGTGATCCCGGCCGCCGAACTCCCGGCCGATGGCGGGATAGCTGAAGTCGGTGAGCTCGCGGAAGACGTACATGCTGACCTGCCGGGCGGTGACCAGGGGCCGACGTCGGTTGGGCCCGCACAATTCCTCGACCGAGAACCCGAAGGTCTCGGACGTGGCGTGCAGGATCACCTGGGGGGTGATCCGCCGGGGCTGGTCAGCCGAGACGATGTCCGAGAGCACCTGCTCGGCCAGCTCGCGGCTCATCGGCTGGCGGTTGAGGCTGGCGAAGGCGGTGACCCGGATCAGGGCCCCCTCCAGCTCCCGGATGTTGTCCTTCACGTGGGTGGCGATGAAATCCAGCACGTCGTCGGGTACGTCGACCTGCTCGTGCTCCGCCTTGGCCTGGAGGATGGCCAGCCGGGTCTCGAGGTCCGGCGGCTGCACGATGGTGATGAGCCCGGAGAGGAAGCGGCTCCGCAGGCGGTCCTCCAGGGTGGCGATGGACTTGGGGGGACGGTCCGAGGTGAGCACGATCTGTTTCGAGGCGCCGTAGAGGGAGTTGAAGGTGTGGAAGAACTCCTCTTGGAGCGATTCCTTGCGTTCCATGAATTGCACGTCGTCGATCAGGAGCACGTCGCACTCCCGATAGCGGCGCTTGAACGCGGTGGTGGCGTTGGTGCGGATGGCGTCGACGAATTCGTTCATGTAGGTCTCGGTGGTGAGGTAGCGGACGTGGCGGCCGCTGAAGTTCTCGAGGACGTAGTTGCCGATGGCGTGGAGCAGGTGGGTCTTGCCCAGCCCGGCGTCCCCGTAGATGAAGAGCGGGTTGTAGGACTGCGCGGGGGATTCCGCCACCGACTGCGCCGCGGCGTGGGCGAACCGGTTGGACGAGGCGATGACGAAGGTGTCGAAGGTGTAACGGGGGTCGAGCACCGGCGATTCGAGCTGATCGTGCCGTTCCCGGGCGGCGCCGATCACCGCCCCGCCCCGCCCCTGGCGTGCCGGGAGACGTTCGGTGACCGCCGAGACGGGCTCCTCCGGATCGCGGCGAGGAGCGGGTGGCTCGTCGGCCTTCTCGACCACCGGCGCCACCACTTCGAGCTGTACGACCAGGTCGCGACCGACAGTTCCGGTCAGGGTGTCCTGGATGAGGCCCAGGAAGCGGGATTCGACCCGATCCCGGATGAGGGTGTTCGGCACGCCGAGGACGATCTCACCCTCGCCGATGGACACGGGGGTGATGCCGGACAGATAGGCCTGCCAGATGGCGTCGGAGACCTGCTCACGCAAGGCCTCCGAGCACGATATCCACAGCTCTTCAGTGTCGTTCACGTGGGCCTCCGCCCTCAAACGGAGCGATCGGTCCACAAAGATATCCACAGCTGTGGACGAGCACCGATGGCAGTGCGCTCCGTCAGGGGTGGGGTGGAGCGCCGATCCGTCTTGTCTTCCTGCGTCGTTCGTCGGGGCAAGCGTGGTGACGGACGGTGCTCCCACCGCCGCCGATGCCGCTTGCTGTGCCCGGAACGGTACACCGTGACCACCGTGCGTGCCTCCCGACCGTCGACTAGAGCGGTGGCCGATTCGCGCCTAGCATGTAGGGGAATGCCCTGATCCCTGTGACCGGGCCCCTGCCGATTCGCGACTGCGATGCCCCCGGTCCAGGGAGAGGAAGGAAGTGGATGGATGAAACGCACCTATCAACCGAATGTGCGCAAACGGGCGAAGACTCACGGATTTCGAAAGCGGATGTCTACCAAGGCCGGCCGGGCGGTGATCCGGTCGCGCCGGGCGAAGGGACGTCATCGCCTGTCGGTGTGACGTCCGGGAGGCAGCCGGCGCCCGGTCCGACCCCGGGTGTGACGGCGATTCGATCGCGGCGGACCTTCGAGGCACTCCGCCGCACCCGTTCTCGAGGACGATCGGGGCCCCTGACCGTGGCATTCGTGCCACAAACAACCTGGTCAGGAGCAGAAGTGGCCTTTGTCATCAACCGGCGGGTAGGAAATGCCGTGACCAGGAACCGACTACGAAGACGGCTACGTTCGATCCTGGCGGGACAGGCGCCCACCCTGCCGGCGGGGGCCTATCTGGTACGAACGGCCCCCGAGGCCTCACAACTGGCGTTCGACGAACTGAGGGCGGCCATGAGCCGAGCATTGGAACAGGCCACACGGCGACCGGGCGCCCGCTCCGTGGCCGGCGCCACGGGATCGGGTCGGTGAACCCGGTGGCTGACACACTGGACCGGGCGGTCGCCCCGCGCCCCGCCGAGCGGTCACGTCGGCTCCGCGGTTCCACCGCGATGATCAGGGTGATCCGTGCCTACCAGCTGGCCCGGAGCGGTCGGCCTACCGGCTGTCGCTTCATCCCCAGCTGCTCGGAGTACGCCATCGAGGCCATCGGGGAGCACGGCCCGTTCCGGGGCACCGTCCTGTCCGCACGCCGCCTGGCCCGTTGCACCCCCTGGGGTGGACACGGCGTCGACCCCGTCCCCGACCGGAGGACCCCATGTACGCGTCCATAACCACGCCGATCGGCAAGATCTTCCAGCCCCTGCTGGACGCGGTCGGGTCCATCCTGGCCTTCTTCTACTCCCTCATCCCGAACTACCCCATCGACGTCGCCCTCCTGACCATCCTGATCATGGCCCTCCTCACGCCCTTGACGGTGAAGAGCACCAAGAACATGGCGGCCATGCAGGCGTTGGGGCCGGAGATGAAGAAGCTCCAGCAGAAGTACAAGGGCCCGGAAAATCGTGCCCAGCTAAATGAAGAAATGATGAAGCTCTACAAAGAGCACAAAGTGAACCCCGCCTCGGGGTGCTTGCCAATGTTATTGCAGATGCCAGCCTTCTTCATCTTGTACAGCGTTATCCGAGGGATGACCAACGTGGTGCCGGCAACCACCAAGACCATCCACGGGCTGACGGTCAACATTCCCGCCTCGGCCCAGCCGAGATACATCCCCAAGACCAGCGAGATGTATCACAACATTCAAGCCGCTCACGGCCAGCTGATCTCCTTCGGAATGGACTTCTCGGAGAAGTTGCTCTCCCACCACAGCTCGATCTTCGTGGCCATTCCTTACCTGCTCCTGGTGGTGGCGTCGGTCGGCCTGCAGTACCTGCAGATGTCCCGGCTCAACGCGCGTAATCCCGGGGCTTCGCAGGCGAATCCCCAGGCGGCCATGTTGCAAAAATACATGCCACTTATCTTCGGATTTATTTATATAAATGTGGCGGCAATTCTCAATGTCTATTTCATCGTCTCGAGCGCGATCCGGATTCTGACCCAGGAGATCTTGTTCCGTCGCGGCATCGTGGGCGGACCACCGACGCCGCCCACTCTGGATGCCACGGCGACGGAGAAGAAGGGACCCAAGGGCCCGGTGGTGGACCGCACCGAGCGGGCCCTCCCCCAATCAAGGGCGGGCTCGGGATCGGGCGCCGGTAAGTCCGGCTCGCCGGCCAAGACCGGCGGGTCGTCGGGGACCAACGCGGCCGGAAAGGCCCGTCGACCGAGTGCGGCGCCGAAATCAGAAGTGGATGCCTCGGCCACGGTCAAGCGGCCCTCATCGACCAACGGGGCGAACGGGAAGAAGGCACCGAGCGCACCCAACGGCAACCGGCCGGGACGGGGTCCGGCCAAACCGTCGGGGAACGGGAGCAACGGGTCGTCGGGTGGTGCCGCGGCGTCGAGCGGTTCCACCGAGCCGAAATCGCACCCCCGCTCGAAGGCCAAGCGCGAGAGAAAGGCGCGGTAGAGCGTGGAATGGGTGGAAGCCAGTGGCAAGTCACTGCCTGAGGCCAAGGAGATCGTGCTCGACCTGCTGGGCGTGGCCGAGGACGATGCCGAATTCGTGATCCTGAGCGAGCCCAAGGCGGGCCTGTTCGGCAGGGTGCGAGGAGAGGCGCGGGTCCAGGCCCGGGTGCGGCCGGTGGCTCCCCCACCCAAGCGTGGCCGGCGACAACGGCCGGACCGCAACCGCGGCGCCGACCGGGGGAGCTCGTCCCGAGCGAGAAGCGACTCGAGCCGTGGGGACCGATCCCGCGGTGGACGATCGTCCAACGGGTCGGGGGGCGTCCAGACCGATGAGGGCCGGCGACCGGCGGAGGCCGACGGGGGAGGGCCCGAGACCAACGGCTCCGGCCCCCCGGCCGGCGCATCCGGTGGAGGATCCGGCCGATCGGGCTCGACGGGTTCGGGAAGCCGCCGGAAGCGCGGACCCCGGGGTGGAGGGTCGGGCGGCCCGCCGCCCCAAGGCGGACAGCAGCAGTCGAAGCATGGATCCGGTCAGACGCCCGGAGATAGTGAGGACAGCATGGAAGAGTCACTGACCCTCGAGCAGCAGGGTGAGGCGGCAACCGAGTTCGTGGCCGGGCTGGTACGGGAGTTCGGTCTCCGGGCCGACGTGGGCTTCGTGGAACTGGACGAGGACACCGTGCAGATCGCGGCGAACGGCGACGATCTGGGGCTGTTGGTAGGACCCCGGGGGGCGACCCTCTCGGCCGTGCAGGACCTGACCCGTACCTTCGTCCAGCGCCAGTCCGAGGTGCGGACCGACCGCATCCTGGTGGATGTCGGCGGGTACCGGGAGAAGCGGTCGGCGGCACTGCGCCGGTTCACCGAAGGGATCGTCGGGGAGGTCAAGAGCAGCGGCGAGGAGCGCGCCCTCGAGCCGATGTCCCCCGCCGACCGGAAGGTGGTTCACGACACGGTCAACGAGATCGACGGGGTGGAGACCAGGTCCGACGGAACGGAACCCTCGAGGTATGTGGTGATCCAACCCTCGACGTGACCGCAGCGTCACGACGGGCATTGTGGATGAACGGCACCGGGTCCGCCCCGGTGCCGTTGGCCTTCCCGGGCCCACGAGACCCCCACTCGGGGGAGGCGACAGAAGGCCGGATCTCCACCCCCCCACCGACCGGGGTCGGGAAGGGTTCCGGGACCGACCGTGGGATCTGAGCGAACGTTCGGCCCGATGCGGGCCCAGGTCGGCAAGGACGTGACGTCCACCCTCCGTCGAGCCTCCGATCTGGGATTTCTGGGGGGTATGCGCGTCGAGGACCAGATCGATCACGCCCTGGGCTTCGTGGCGGCCGTCGAGGAAGCCCTCGGTCGGCATCCGACCAGCGCCGTCGACCTCGGTAGCGGAGGCGGCGTTCCGGGCGTTGTCCTGCATGCTTCCTGGCCCCGGTGTCACGTGGTGCTGATGGATGGGAGCCTACGGCGCACCGAGTTCCTCTCCCGAGAGGTCGAGGGTTGGGGTCACCCGGGGACAGCGGAGGTCGTTCGAGGAAGGGCCGAAGAGCTGGGCAGGGACGATCAGTTCCGCCAGCACTTCGAGGTGGTGGCGGCGCGGTCCTTCGGCCCGCCGCCGGTGACGGCCGAGTGCGGGGCTCCCCTCTTGAAGGTGGGTGGATTGCTCGTGGTGTCTGAGCCACCCCAGGACCCAGGCGGCCAGAGGTGGCCGACCGAGGGCCTGGAGCTGCTGGGCCTGGCCCCACTGTCGCAGACCCGGTTCGACGATCGGTTCAGCTACCAGGTGCTGATCAAGAGGGCCGCCACCCCCGAGCGGTACCCCCGGCGGGTCGGGATTCCGACCAAACGGCCCATCTTCTGAACCCCGATCCCCGCCGTGCCCCGGGATCGAGGAGCGAGGGCGACGAGCCCCGGAGCGCCCGCGGGCCCGGCGTGACGACAGGGATGTTCCACGTGGAACATCCGGGATCGGGGCGCGGGTTGCCCCGAGGGAGGTGACCCCAGGCCCTGGTGGCCACCGGTCGGACGGGCGCCCAGGCCGTCTGGGTGAGTCGCCGTGGAGGACGGTCGGGCGGGGGGAAAGACCGACCCTCCGGCGCTCCGTCCTGCTTCACCAGGCGTGGAGGGGGAGCAACGGGCCTTCGAGCTGTGGTTTCACGTGGAACATATCGGCGGAAAGGCTTGACCTGGTTCTCGTGGCGGGGGAGTATGAGACCCTTGAAGCCTGCTGAACCGAGAAGACGATAATCCGCGGCCGTCGTCGAGGCCGAAATCGGCCCTCCCCTCCGGATTCGCTGGATGTGGGAAACGAGTCGGCCTCCCCCCCCGGCACCGGTTCGGTGACGCTCATCGGACCTGAATCCGAGGTCGGACCGCCTCCTTCACCGACGCCCACTCCCCCGGCTCCTGTGGCAGCGCCCGACGCCCGGTCGACTCAACCCTCGACCACCACCGAGTTCTCCCCGGGTACCACACCTCCGCAGCGGCGGATCAAGGAAACCATCTCCGATGTCGCCACTGCTCATGCGGAGTTGGACAACGTCCTGCCCCCGACAGCTTCTGCGCAGACCACTCCCCCACCGCCGGCGCCACGAGCCGATCCCCGACCCGAACGAGTGAGCGACACCCCGGTCGCACCGGCGACAGGGTCGATGAAGGTCGGCCAGTCCACCCGAGAGGTCCCCAAAGCCAACTCGGGGAACGAGCGGGCCGGCGTCCAACCCACCAATACGGTCATCGAGGCCAGCCCCCCGCCGCCCATGCCGGAGCCAGTCGACACCGCGCCGGCCGTGTCTCCCGCTCCCCAGGCATCCAAGCCGACTCCCCCACCGGCCTCGCTCGAGGAGCCGACCTCTGAAGCGGAGGAAGAGCCGGTGGAGGAGGCTCAGGCTGCCTCCGGCAATCCACTACCCCGCGTGCTGGCTGTGGCCAACCAGAAGGGTGGTGTCGGTAAGACCACTACGTCGGTGAACCTCGGCGCAGCGCTGGCCGAACTGGGCTACCGGGTACTGGTCATCGATCTCGACCCCCAGGGCAACGCCACCACCGGGCTGGGTATCGATGCCGCGAAACTTCGAACTCTCGATGTACGACGTGCTGATGCGAGACTCGTCACTGGAGGACTGCGTCGAACCCACCAGCATGAAGAACCTCTTCGTGGCTCCGGCCACCATCGCCCTGGCCGGAGCGGAGATCGAACTGGTGCCCGCCTTCAGCCGTGAACTCAAGCTGAAGAAGTCGATCGAATCGGTCCTCGACGAGTTCGACTACATCCTGATCGATTGTCCGCCGTCGCTGGGGCTGATCACCGTCAATGCCCTGGCCGCCGCCGACGAAGTACTGGTGCCCATCCAATGCGAGTACTACGCGTTGGAGGGGCTCAGCCAGCTCATGCGCAACGTACATCTCGTGGCGTCCAATCTCAACCCCAAGCTGGATATCTCGACCATCGTACTCACCATGTACGACGCCCGGACGAAGCTGGCCGACCAGGTGGCCAACGAAGTTCGCGTTCACTTCGGGTCGAAAGTCTGTCGCAGCGTGATCCCCCGGACCGTCAGACTTTCGGAGGCGCCGTCGTTCGGACAACCCATCACCGCGTTCGATCCCGCATCGCGCGGGGCCATCGCCTACAGAGAACTAGCCAAGGAGGTCAGCGGTGGCACGACGTAGCGGACTGGGCAAGGGTCTGAGCGCCCTCATCCCCACCGAGGTGGTCGGTGATCGCTCGTCATCGTTGAGGGACGTCCCGATCGGCAGCATCAAACCCAATCCGCGGCAACCCCGGGTGAACTTCGACGAGGACACCATGTCCTCGCTGGCGGCCTCGATCAAGGAGCTCGGAGTGCTCCAGCCGGTCCTGGTGCGGCAGATCGGCTCGGCGGCGGCCGACGACTTCGAGCTCATCGCCGGCGAGCGTCGTTGGCGGGCGGCACGGAGGGCCGGACTGCAGTCGATACCGGTTCTGGTGTTGACATCCGACGAGAACCAGAGTCTCGAACAGGCTCTGGTGGAGAACCTCCACCGACAAGACCTCAACGTGCTCGAAGAGGCAGCGGCCTACCAGCAGCTCATCGAGGAGTTCGGTTACACCCACGAGCAGGTGGCCAAGCGGGTGGGCAAGAGCCGGACCGCGGTCACCAACATCTTGCGACTCATGCAGCTGCCGGCGGGCGTCCAGCGTCTGCTGTCCGAGGGTCAGATCAGCCCGGGCCACGCCCGTGCCCTGCTGGGCACCCCGGATCGTGGCTACCAGGAGATGCTCGCCAAGGCGGTGGTGGCCGAAGGTCTGACGGTCCGGGCCATCGAGGATCTGGTGCGGGAACACAACGGCGAGGGAGAGGGGGAGGGCGCCGATGGGGGAGTGGCCGACGGCAACCCAACGGCGCGGAACGGGGACCAGCCCCCCGGACCAGTTCCGTCGCGCCGACTTCCACCTCCCGGCATCCTCGAATTGGAGGAGCTGTTGTCCAGCCATCTCAACACAAGGGTCAAGGTGGACCTCACGTCGAAGCGCGGAAAGGTCGTGGTCGAATTCGCCACCCTCGAGGACCTGGAGCGCATCTACAAGTTGATGGTGGGACGGAGCGAGCCCAGCACCGCCCCCGCCTGACCGCGCTAAGTGGTGGAAGATGTCATAATGTGCAAAAGACGAGGAATCCCACCACGCTGGGTGCTATTTCATCCCTGAACCGGGGGTAGAGATTAATCCACAACCTGTGTATGAAGTTGTGGATTACGTCCAGGTGCAGGCCGTGTGCAGGACTTTCTGTCACCCTGAGGGTTTGTGCGGGGACCTCGATCAGTCCCAGGACGTCCCGACCCACTCGGCCAGGGCGTCCACCACCGACCGGGCGATGGAGGGAGCCCGCTCCACGACCACCGTGGCCGGGCCGATCTCGCAGATCACCGCCGGCATCCTGGTCTCCCGGAGGAGGGGCAGGGACATCCCCCGGCTCCCGCCGTCGGGAAGGTCCAGGGAGGCGGTGAGCGTGCCTTGGAGCAGCTCCGCCAACCGCCGACCACCGGGGGAGGAGTAACGGTAGCCGGCGTAGTAGGCGGTCGAGCAGTGCGCGGCGTCCACGGCCAGGCGCAGACCGATGTAGACGTGCGCCCCACCGGCATTGGCCTCCGACGCCTGGATCGAACCGTCGGGGTGATGGTGGGTGCTGACCAGGGCCCCGTGGCTGACCAGCAGGCGGCGGAGCGCCGCCACCGTGGCGTCGAGCCCGCCCTCCTCGCCGATGGCCACCCGCTGGCCACCCAGGGTCCGAGGTCCCTGACGGAGACGCTCCCGGTCCCGGACCGAGCTGACCAGTTCCGTGTGGTCGTGGCGGGTCCCGAAGCGGAGCAGCTCGGCCACAGTGGAGGCCCCGGCAATCCCGTCCACCGGAAGCCCGGCGTTCCGCTGGAACTCCCCGAGGGCCGCGGAGGTCATGTCGCCGAAGATGCCGTCCACCCGACCGGTATCGAAGCCCAGGGCGCTGAGGCGTTGCTGGAGCTCGGCGACATCGTCACCCCGCAGCATGGGTGCCCGACGGTACAAGAAGCGGTCGCCCAGCCGCCGACCGGCCTCCACCAGGGCCGACCAGGTCTGGGGCCCGCAGACGCCGTCGACCCGGAGGCCCCGGCGGTACTGGAAGGCCTCGACGGCGGCCCGGCTGCCGACGCCGTAGGAGCCGTCAGGGTCGATCCCGGTGGAAAAGCCCAGTTGTTCGAGCCGGCGTTGCACGTCGGCCACCTCGGCACCGTGCCGCCCGACCTCCAACCACAGGGTGTTCTTCGAACTCACCTCGGACCCCGGGGCGGGGTGACCGCGGCCTTCCCGGGGTGGTGTCCCCGACGGCCGACGCAGGTCCGGTCGGGGCCTACAGGTGGTCGGCGAGCTCCTGGAGGAGCTGACCCTTCCCCTTGGCACCGACGATGCGGGCGGCAGGCTCCCCGTCCTTGAACAGGATCAGGGTGGGGATGCTCATCACCTCGAACCGATTGGTGATGTTGAGGTTGTCGTCGATGTTGAGCTTGGCGATCCCGAGCTTGCCGGCCTGCTCGTCCGCGATCTCCTCGAGGACCGGGGCGATCATCTTGCACGGGCCACACCATTCGGCCCAGAAGTCCACCAACACCGGAACGTCCGAGGACTTGACATGCTCGTCAAAGCTAGCGTCGCTCAGGGTCGTGATCTTCGCACTCATGATGGCCTTTCGTCTTGCCCGTCCTGCGGGCCCTGCCGGATGCCCCTCGGTGGGGGCACGCTACGTCAACACAGGTCGGGCCCCGGTCATTCCCGGCCGCCGCCGGCCCGGGGCGAAGGGGCGCCCAGGGGTTACGGCCGGGCGGCCTGGTCGTCGATCCACCGCTCCGCGTCCAGCGCCGCCATGCAGCCCGACCCGGCGGCGGTGATGGCCTGGCGGTACCGGTGGTCCTGGACGTCGCCGCAGGCGAACACCCCGTCCACGTTGGTGCGCGTGCCGTCGAACGTGCGGAGGTAACCGCTGTCCTCCATCTCCAGCTGGCCCTTGAACAGGGCGGTGTTGGGCTGGTGGCCGATGGCCACGAACAGGCCCGACAGCGGGAGCTCCGACTCCTCTTCGCTCTCGTTGTTGCGCACCCGCACCCCGGCCACCGTGGTGTCGCCCAGCACCTCCACCACCGAGGTATTCCAGAGGAAGACGATCTTCTCGTTGGTGAAGGCCCGCTGTTGCATGAACTTGGACGCCCGCAGCTCACCCCGTCGGTGGATCACCGTGACCTTGCTGGCGAAACGGGTGAGGAACAGGGCCTCCTCCAGGGCGGAGTCCCCACCACCCACCACTGCGATCTCCCGGTCGCGGAAGAAGAAGCCGTCGCAGGTGGCACAGGTGGACACGCCGTAGCCCAGGAGTCGCTCCTCGTTGGGGAGGTTGAGCATCAGCGACTGGGCGCCGGTGGAGATGATCAGGGCGTCGGCGGCATAGGTCGGGTCCTCGGCGTCGGGATCGCCCACCCATACCCCGAAGGGCCGGTGGGAGAGGTCCACCCGGGACGCCTTGGCCGTCACGTAGTCCGCACCGAACCGCGCCGCCTGCTCGCGGAGGGTCTGCATGAGCTCGGGGCCCATGATCCCGTTCACGAAGCCGGGGTAGTTCTCGACCTCGGTGGTCAACATGAGCTGGCCCCCGGGCTGGTCGCTGGTCGAGCTGGGCTCCCCCTCGATCACCAAGGGTGCCAGCTGCGCCCGGGCGGAGTAGATGGCCGCGGTGAGACCGGCCGGCCCGGAGCCGACGATCACCACCTGGCGGGACTCGGTCACGCCGTCCCCTCGGAGGTGGCGTTGGGATCCGACCTCTGGGACCACGCCACGAGGCCGGCGGCGACGAAGAGCACCCCCACCACCAGGTCCGACAGCCAGACCCGCCCGTCGAAGGCGTACACCGTCAGCAGGCGGATCAGGGTGATCGACAACAGGACCACCGTGACCATGGCGGCGGCGAAGACGATGATCCCGAACACCACGGCCCGGGTGACGAGGGTCAGCGGGCGGACGGTCCGGTCCCGCAGTACTTCCACCACGGTGTCGACCCAGTCGGCGCCCCGCGTGGGGAGATCGTTGAGCAGGTTGGAGCCGGTCAGTCGGGGCGCGGGTGGGTCGGGCTTCGGATCCATGCAGCGAGGATAGTCCGATCGCCCGGATCGCCTGCCGGAGCGCGGTGGCGCCGGCGCAGGTCAGTCCCGGGTCACCAGGCAGACCCCGATGGTGCCGGGTCCGGTGTGGGTCCCCACCACCGGGCCGAGGTCGGTGACCACCAGGGGGTGGTCGGTGGGCACGTCCGCCAGCATGGCCAGCACCTCCTCGATGTCGGGCGCGGCACCGTCGCACACCGCCAGCCGGCTGATCGGGGGGGAGTCCTTGGCCTTGTCGGCCAGGTAGCGGAGCGACCTGGCCCGCGTGCGCTGCTTGGACTCCTCCTCCACCCGCCCGTCGATCAGCGTGACCACGGGCTTGATGGCCAGCAGGGAGCCGAGCAGGGCCCGGGCGCCACCGATCCGTCCCCCCTTCTCGAGGTGCTCCAGGGTGTCGACCACGCCGTACACCCGGGTCCGTCGGATGAGGGCCTGGGCCCGGTCGGTCAGCTCGTCCAGGGTGGCGCCGGTGGCAGCCAGGTCGGCCACGTCCAGCGCCATCAGGCCGAGCCCCATGGTCAGCGACCGCGAGTCGACGGCACGGACCGGAATCCGGTCCGCCACCGTCTTGGCCGCGGTGACCGCGGCCTGGTAGGTGCCCGAGACCTCGGCGGAGAGATTGATGCAGAGGGCGCCGTCGTAGCCGGCGTCGGCCGCCGCCACGAACGCCTCCTGGAAGGCGCCGGGCGAGGGTGCCGAGGTTTCCGGGAGGACCGAGCTGGCCTTGCATCGGGCCCAGAACTCGTCGGTGGACAGGGTGGACCCGTCGACGAACTCCTCAGCGCCGAACCGGATCGACAGGGGGACGATGGTCAGGTCCCGCTCCTCGGCCATGGCGGTGGAGAGGTCGCAGGCGCTATCGGTTACCACCCGGATCCGGGCCATGCAGGTCCTCCTCGTCCCCCGTCCGGGGATCCTCCTCCGGCCCCGAGGCGTGTTCCGGTGGGACGGCCACCGGTCGGAGGTGCCGGTAGGGAAGCTCACCGGGTTGATCGTCGAGTCTGTCACGGAACAGGTCGGCCGGCGGCCCTTCGGCCGGGTCGGCCTCCGGTTCCACCGGTCCGGCCGCGGGGACCCGAGGGACCGGGTCCGGCGCGGGTCCCGGCGCGCCGCCACCGGTCCGGTCCCCCCGCTGTCGCCGGGCCGCCCGAGCGCCGAGCACCCCGGCGGTGACCACGTAGGACACCACGCCCACCACCACGGCGAAGACCACCCGGACCACCAGCCCGACACCCGAGGAGGCGCCGGACACGCTCAGGGCCAACACCGTGGCCACCGCCATCACTCCCGACGCCCCGAGCACCCGTTTGACCGGCGTGGTGAGGTCGGGGCCGCCGAGACCGCCCACCCGGCTCCGGACCACGCCGAGGGCCAGCAGGGCGGCGGCCGTGTAGGCCACCGAGAGCGAGAGGGCCAGACCCCGGACCCCGAGGGGCCCGACCAGGGCCAGGGCGAAGACGATGTTGAGGCCGTTCTCCACCAGGTACAGCCGGAAGGCGGTGCGGGTGTCCTGCATCGACTGGAAGACGCGGACCATGTAGAGGAAGGTGCAGAACCCCGGCAGGCCGAGGGCGAACAGGGCCAACGCCGCCCCCGTCGAGTCGGCGTCCGCCGCAGTCTCCGCCCCGTGGGCCAGGACCAGGTCGATCAGGGGGTGGGCCAGGATCACCATGCCCACCGCCGAGGGGATGATGATGGCCAGGATGCCCCGCAGCCCGAAGGCCATCCGGTGCCGGAACCCGGGGAGGTCGTCGGTGGCCCAGCGGGCCGACAGCGAGGGGGTGACCGCGGTCATCACCGATACCGCCACCACTCCGTAGGGGAGGAGGAAGAAGGTGTAGGCGTAGGTGTAGGAGGACACCGCCCCGGGGATCTTGGCCCCGTCGGCCAGGGCCAGCACCACCACCAGGGCCACCTGGTTGGCCAGCACCCAGCCGAAGGTCCAACCGGCCAGCCGGGTGATGGTCCGCATGGCGGCATTGGCCGG
This sequence comes from uncultured Acidimicrobiaceae bacterium, assembly GCA_963833585.1. Classification (GTDB taxonomy): domain Bacteria; phylum Actinomycetota; class Acidimicrobiia; order Acidimicrobiales; family RAAP-2; genus Bog-756. The sequence goes on from CAWHYF010000006.1 coordinate 1,187,751, forward strand.
CTGCCACAGGAACCGGAGGTGCAGGTCGGAGCGCAGGAGCGACGGCACCAGCAGCGCCGCCTGCACCACCACGCCGAGGGTGGTCCCGATCCCGAGGAGCACCAGGCCCCGGTGGTGGGCGTCGATCGAGGCCAGGCTGGGGTGGGGGACGAGCGCGTGGAACCACAGGAGGACCGCGATCACCACCAGGTTGTTGGCGATGGGCACGAACATCGGTGCGGCGAACTTGCCCCGCGAGTTCAGCAGGGCGCTGAACACCGCGATGAGGCCGTAACAGGCCAGCTGGGGGACGAACCAGCGGAGGAGGAACACGGCCACCTGTTGCTGCTGGTGCACGTCGGCGTGGTGGTTGCTCACCGTGTAGAGGTCGATGATGCTCGGGGTCAGGACCAGGAACGCCACCGTGGTGACCACCAGGACGGTGATGGTGACGGTGACCACCGCCGAGATGGCGTCCCAGGCCTCCTTGGTCCGCCGGGTGCTCAGGTAGTCCACGAACACCGGGACGAAGGTGGCCGACAGCACCCCACCCAGCACGACGTCGTAGATGATGTTGGGCGTGGTGTTGGCCAGGTTGTAGGCGTCGGCGAACGGCCCGCCGCCGACGGCCAGGGTCAGGGCGATGACCCGGCCCACCCCGGTGATCCGGGAGAGGGTGGTGCCGATGGCCATGCCGAGGGTGGCCCCGGCCAGGCGCCGACGGCCCCCGTCGGGAGCCGCCGGGAGTCCGTCGACCTCGCTCTCGGACCCGGTCACGCCGGACCGGTAGGCGCCGCCGGCACCGGCGGCTCGGACGGCACCGATGGGTCCCCGCCGCCGCCGAGCTCAGCGCGACGTCGTTGGGCGCGTCGTTTCCTCGAAGTTCGCAGCCACCAGACCACCAGGACCACCACGGCCCCGACGGTCAGGGCCACGCCCACCACCGAGGTGGCCGTGGACCGGACGCTGACCTGCCCGCTGGTCAGGACCAGACCGCCGGAGGGGGAGGTGACGGCGATCCCCACCTTGAAGAGCCCCGAGGCGCGGGTTTCGACGTTGAAGTAGACCACGTTGGTGCGTGGTCCGAGGACGACCGACTGGGACTGGCCGTTGGGGAAGGTCAGCTTGTCGCTGGTGAGGGTGAGGGTGCCGCTGACCGGATAGGGGGCACTGGAGGTGATGGTGACCGGCACCCGGCCCCGTTGGGAGGTGAGGGTGACGGTGCGGTCCCCGGTGACCTGCACCTGGCCCAGCTGGGCGTCCACGGCCCGCCCCGTGTTGTGGAGCACGCCGGCCTGCTGGCCCGGACGGAGGCGCTCCGACTCCCCGCTCAGCACCAGTTCGTCCAATTGGGTGGTGAGCCCCCGGGCCACCGGGCTGGTCGCCGCGGTGGACAGGGCGGCGATCCGCTGGCGCTGGGTCCCGATGGCGGCGGTCGGGAGGCCCGGGGTCCCGGTCCCCGCCACGGTTCGGCAGGTCGTGTGGCAGGGGGCGACCGGGAGGGTGGTGAACAGGTCGGCGGCGCCGATGGCCTGGAGGACCGGGTTGCCGTCCAGTGCGCCGAGGAGGGTGCTGACGAAGGTCGGGTCGTCGACCCAGCCGGCAGGGGCCGTCACGGCCACGATCCGGGGCGTGATGTCGTTGGGCTTCTCGAAGTAGATCTGGGCCAGCTCCGCGGCCAGCTGGGAGGCGGCCAGGGCCGGATCCCCCGGGGCACCGGTGAACCGGGCGGTGAGGTCGGCGCTGGACGCCACGGCCACCATCGACGGTCCCGACGAGGGACCGAGCGCGAACGGCTCCGCGGTGGAGTCGTTGGTCGGCGAGCCCGGCACGCTGACGGCAGGGACCACCGCCTGGTGGTAGCCGTCCCCTTGCAGCTGGGACACGGTGGCGGCATCCAGTCCGTCGTTGGCGAACCAGGTGGGGGCGGGGGAGAGGGCGTGGGGCAGGACGGCCGCCAGGACCTGGGACCCCCGGGCCACCTGCAGGGCCAGCTCGCCGCCCAGCCCCGCGGTCACCAGGCCGGCGGCGTTGACCGGGACGAAGGGGGCGGTGGCGAACTGGTGGACGGCCGGGGTGGCGGCCAGGGTGGCCAGGTCGTCCACCGTGGTCTGGTGGCCGGTGGCGCCCAGCTCGGCCACGGTCTGGGGGCTGGCGACCAGGGTGAGCGGGACCGTCGGGTGCTGGTCGGCAATGACGGTGACCGTTCCCGTCACCGACGCCACGGCCGCCGCGGTCGGCGGGGCCAGGGCGGCGGACGGATGGGCGGCGAGCTCGGCGGTCCCCGGCCCGCGGGCCGGTCCGAGGGTGGTGGCGAGCGGGAGCACCACCGCCACCCGGAGCCTCTGGGTGGCGGCCGGGGTCCCGGTGTAGACGAGGTGGGTGGTGATCCCCCCGACGGTCTGGCCGTTGGCCGTGTCCACCAGCTGGATCCGCACCGGATAGACGCCCGCGGGGTAGGCCCCGCACTGGCCTCCCCGGGAGACCAGGTTGATGGCGAAGCCGCCGGCCGGCGGCGTGCCGCCCCCACCCACCGCGACCGGAATGGCCAGGTCGAGGGCGCCGTCGCCGGTGGCTGGGAGTCCCGCCAGGGCCAAGGGTGTGGCGGTCGAGTCGATGGGCGTACCCTCGGGGCCCGCCGCCGGGTTCACCGACTGGTCGAAGGCCGAGACACTGGACAGGCAGGCGTACACGCTCACCGCCACCCCCAGCTGCGCCGCCGCCGGCGCGGTGGCGCCGACCCGAAATCTCACGTCGAACGACCCTCCGGTCGCCACCCAGGGGGTCTGGGAGACCAGGGTCAGGGGATCCGGGGCAGCGGCCACGCCGGATGGGGTGGCCGCTCCGACCGCGGCCACGGGGAACCCGGAGAGCGCGGCCAGCCCGGCGGCGACGCCGGTCCACAACGCCGTCCGGGCCCCTCTCCGACCACGGAGTCCCGGGACCGGCCGCCGCCGGGCACCACGTCGCACCACCCCGACGATCGGGGCGGGCCCGTCCCCGGTTGGCACGCCGGCCCGGGGATGGCTGCCGCAGGGGCACAGGCTGCCTCGTTCCCGATCCACTTCGGACGCAACCCTACGCCAGTTCGGACGGCTGACTACGCCAGCGCACTACCCTCGGCGGCGTGTTCCCCGAGCGACTCCGACCGTTGGTGGAAGCCACCGCCGAGCTCTCGGCGCGCTTCGGGTCACGAGGCCACTCCCTCTACCTGGTGGGGGGCTCGGTCCGTGACGCCATCGTCTCGGAGCCCGGGACCACGCCGGTCGACCAGCGGCGCGACCTCGATTTCACCACCGACGCGTCACCCGACGCCATCGAGTCGGTGGTGTCCGGCTGGGCCGACTCGGTGTGGACCCAGGGAAAGCGGTTCGGCACCATCGGCTGTCGCCGGGGGGAGCAGGTCTACGAGATCACCACCCATCGGGCCGAGGCCTATCACCCCGACTCCCGCAAACCCGACGTGGCCTTCGGGGACCGGGTGGAGGACGATCTGGCTCGGCGCGACTTCACCGTCAACGCCATGGCCCTCCGCCTGCCCGATCTGGAGCTGATCGATCCCTTCGACGGCTTGGTCGATCTCGCCGAGCACCGCTTGCGCACGCCGCTCGATCCGAGCGTGTCGTTTGCCGACGACCCATTGCGGATGCTCCGGGCGGCCCGGTTCATCGCACGGCTCGATCTGGAACCGACCGCCGCCCTGGTGGAAGCGGTGCGCGCCGACCACCACCGCCTGGCCATCGTGTCCGCCGAGCGGATCCGCGACGAGCTGGACAAGATCGTGATGGTGCCGGTGCCGTCGGTGGCGCTGTGGTTCGTGGTGCGCACCGGACTGGCCGCGGAGTTCCTGCCCGAGCTGCCCGGACTGGCCCTCGAGCAGGACCCCATCCATCGTCACAAGGACGTGCTGGCCCATACCCTGGCGGTGGTGGACAAGACCGGTCCGGACCGGATGCTCCGGCTGGCCGCCCTCTTCCACGACGTGGGCAAGCCGAGGACCCGGGCCTTCGCCGACGGCGGCGTCACCTTCCACCACCACGAGGTGGTGGGGGCCCGCATGACCCGCCAGCGGATGCAGGCCCTGCGCTATCCCAACGACGAGGTGGAGGTGGTCACCGAGCTGGTCAACTTGCACCTGCGGTTCCACACCTACCGCCTGGGGTGGACCGACCGGGCCGTGCGCCGTTACGTCCGGGACGCCGGGCCCTTGCTCGAACGGCTGAACGAGCTGACGCGGTGCGACTGCACCACCCGGAACGCCAACAAGGCCCGGGCCCTGGGCCGCCGAATGGACGAGCTGGAGGCCCGTATCGCCGAACTCCGCCAGCAGGAGGAGCTCGACGCCATCCGTCCCGATCTGGACGGGACCCAGGTGATGGAGGAGCTCGACCTCCGTCCCGGGCGTGACGTGGGCCGAGCGCTGGCGTTCCTGCTCGAGCTGAGAATGGATGAGGGTCCGCTCGGGGAGGAAGAGGCCCGCAAGCGCCTGCGCGGCTGGTGGGCGGAGCAGTCCTGAACGAGGAGCAGTCCTGAACGGGGGGACAGCCCCGCCTGCTGCAGGCGGAGGCCGATCAGCCGCGCCGTGGGCTCAGTCCTCGGGCCACACCGGGTTCGGCTCACCGGCGGCGAACTCCTCCACCATCAGGTGGCAGACATCGTCGTGGAACTGCACCGGGGGCGACTTCATGAAGTAGGCGGACGGTCCGAGGAGGGGCCCGCCGATGCCGCGGTCCAGAGCCAGCTTGGCGCAGCGAACGGCGTCGATGATCACGCCGGCCGAATTGGGCGAGTCCCACACCTCGAGCTTCAACTCGAGGTTGAGCGGCACGTCCCCGAAGTTGCGGCCCTCCATCCGGATATAGGCCCATTTGCGGTCGTGCAGCCACGGGACGTGGTCCGAGGGCCCGATGTGGACGTCGTCGGCCGGCAGCGTGCCGTGCTCGATCTGGCTGGTGACGGCCTGGGTCTTCGACACCTTCTTCGACTCGAGGCGGTCCCGCTCGAGCATGTTCTTGAAGTCCATGTTTCCACCCACGTTGAGCTGGTAGGTGTGGTCGAGCGCCAGCCCCCGGTCCTCGAACAGGCGGGTCAGGATCCGGTGGACGATGGTCGAGCCCACCTGGCTCTTGATGTCGTCGCCCACGATCGGGACGCCGGCTTCCCGGAACCTCCGGGCCCACTCCGGATCGGAGGCGATGAACACCGGGATGGCGTTGACGAAACCCACCCCGGCCTGGAGGCAGGCCTCGGCGTAGAAGCGCTGGGCCTGCTCGGAGCCGACCGGGAGGTAGCTCACCAGCACGTCGGCCCCGGAGTCCTGGAGGGCGGCCACCACGTCGACCGGCTCGGCCGGCGACTCCTCCACGGTTTCGCGGTAGTACTTGCCGAACCCGTCGAGCGTGGGGCCCCGCTGCACCGTGACCCCGAGCTCGCCCACGCCCGCGAACCGGATGGTGTTGTTCTGACCGGCGAAGATGGCCTTGCCCAGGTCGGTGCCGACCTTGGCCGCGTCGGCGTCGAAGGCCGCCACGAACTCGAGGTCACCGACGTGGTAGCCGCCCAGCACCACGTGCATGAGGCCGGGGACCGTCTCGGTGGGGTCGGCCCTCCGGTAGTACTCGACTCCCTGGATGAGGGAGCTGGCACAGTTGCCGACTCCGGCGATGGCCACGCGGATCGTGCTCATGGTTGGGTTCCCTTCGTTGCAGTGACGGCGTCCCCGGTTCGGGGCTCGCGGCTTTCGGATCGGGGTGCTGTCTGCTTCTGTCGCTCGAACTCGATGAGGCGGTCGAGCCAGGCGATGTCGTGCTCGGTGGCCTCCGTGCTGTGCTCCACCAGGGAGCGGGAGTAGACGTCGAGCCGGTCGCCGGCGGCCCGGGCCCGGTCCACGGCCAGTCGCCGGGTCAGCTGGGACCGCCGGCGCTCGAGGAGGCCCAACCGGGCCTGGGGGGCCAGGTACCGGGCGAACGCCAACCGCAGGCCGAAGCTCCGGGCGTCGTCGGTGCCCGCCGGCTCGTCGGCGTCGAGGAGCTGTTCGAAGAGCTCCCTCCCGCGGTCGGTGATCCGGTACACCTTGCGCGACCGCTTGGTCCCCCGGGCCGTTCCGGACCGTCGGGCCCGGAGTCCGGCCCGCTCGCCGCCGAGCGAGCCGGTGGAGGGGAGCGGGGCCGCCGGCGGGCCACCGACCGACGCGGTCACGGTCACCGCCGTGGCCTTCTCCAGGCGGGAGAGGGCCGGATAGAGCGAACCGAAGGAGATGTTGGCGAAGAGCCCCAGCTCGTCGCGCAGCCGACGCCGGATCTCGTAGCCGTGGAGCTCCTGGTCGTGGAGCAGGCCCAGGATGGCCAGGTCGAGCATCAGGTGCCCCGTCGACCGTCGTTGACCGGATCCATGCCCTAACGATATATCAGATCGATATATCAATGCAATATATGGGGGCGGGGCCGGAAGGGGCGCCGGCCCCGGCCCCGTCCCGGTTCCGGTGGGAAGGCGCCGAACCAACGACCCCCAAGCCGGCCCGAGGGATTACCCTTGGGCCCCGTGGGCTTCCGACCCGGGCCGCTGGACGGAGTGCAGACGTCCCCCACCGGGGGACAGGTGGAGTACCTGCTCGCCCGGAACGCCATCATCCGGGAGTTCCGCAAGGGCCGCCTCTCCCGCCTGGACGTCTGCGACGCCCACCCCGAGCTGCTGCGCGCCGCCCGCAACCTGGGCCGCCCCGCCGGCGAGCGGTGCCCGATCTGCGAGGAGGCGGACCTGGTCGACGTGACGTTCGTCTTCGGCTCGCGGCTCCCGCCGGGGGGTCGCTGCGTGGCCACGCAGGCCGAGCTGACCCGGTACTGGCGCCGGAAGGACCCGGTGGTCTGCTACGTCATCGAGGTCTGCACCGACTGTTCGTGGAACCACCTGGCCCGGATGTATCCGGCCGGGGCCGGGGTCGAGACGGTGACGCGCCGGCCCCTGCGCGGCCGGGCCAGCCTCTAGCCCGACGGGCCGCCCGCCCGGTCAACTGGAACGCGTTCCACTCCGATTTGGTCTAGAAGAGAGGGATGATCCTCAACGGAAAGACCGTCATCGTCACCGGGGTGGGTGGAGGACTGGGGCGCGAGTGCGCGGCCAGCGCCCTACGGGACGGGGCCCGGGTGGTACTGGCCGCCCGGACCGCCGACGCCCTCGAACGCACCGCCGCCGAGCTCGACCCCAGCGGTGAGAAGGCGACCTCCCAGGTCACCGACATCACCGACCCCGACTCGTGCGAGGCCCTCGTCGCCCACGCCCTCGACCGCTTCGGCTCGGTCGACGCCCTGATCCAGGTGGCGGCCTACGAGAACGTGTGGGGCGGCCTCTACGACCTGCGGTTCGAGGCCTGGCGTAAGGCGTTCGAGACCAACGTGCTCGGGGCGCTCACCGTGCTGCGGCCGGTGGCCACCGCCATGAAGTCCGGCGGCGGGGGGTCGGTGGTCCTGATCGGCTCCCAGTCGATGTTCCAGCCGGCCCTGCCCCAGAGCGGGTACGCCGCCTCCAAGGGCGCACTGCTGTCGGCCATGTACTACTTGGCCGACGAGCTCGGGGCGGACAACATCCGGTGCAACATGGTGGTGCCGTCGTGGATGTGGGGGCCGAACGTGGAGCTGTACGTGAACGGGACGGCGGCCAGTCAGGGGATCACCCCCGAGGAGGTGCTCGAGGGCATCACCGGTCAGTTCCCGCTCCGACGGATGACCGAGGACGGGGAGGTGGCTGACGTGGCCGTGTTCTTCGCCTCGGACTACGCCAAGGCGGTGACCGGCCAGCACCTGATGGTCAACGCCGGCGAGATGATGCGATGAGCGCGGCCCCCAAGCGAGTGGTGGTGTGGGGCACCGGCTTCGTGGGCCGGATGGTCATTCCCGAGGTGGTGCGCCACCCGGCGTTCGAGCTGGTGGGTGTGGGGGTCAGCCACCCCGAGAAGGTGGGGAGGGACGCCGGGGAGCTGTGTGGCCTGGGTCCGGTGGGGGTCACGGCCACCGACGACCGCCAAGCGCTGGCGGACCTCCGCCCCGACGCACTGGTCCACTACGGTCCGACCGCGGCGCACGCCACCGACAACATCGAGGACATCGGCACGTTCCTCCGGGCCGGGATCGACGTGTGCTCGACGGCCATGACGCCCTGGGTGTGGCCGTCCATGTCCCAGAACCCCCCGAGCTGGGTGGAGCCGATCACCGAGGCGTGCCGGGCCGGCGGCTCATCGTGCTTCACCACGGGGATCGATCCCGGATTCGCCAACGACCTCTTCCCGATGACCCTGATGGGCCTGTGCGGTGAGGTCCGCCAGGTGCGGGCCCTCGAGATCCTCGACTACATCAACTACGAGGGCGACTACGAGGACGAGATGGGCATCGGCCGCCCACCCGAGTACGTGCCGCTGCTCGAGCACACCGACATCCTGGTCATGTCCTGGGGGGCCACCGTGCCCATGATGGCCCACGCGGTGGGCATCGAGCTGGATGAGATCACCACCACCTGGGAGAAGTGGGTCACCGAAGCCACCATCACCACGGCCAAAGGGGTGATCAACCCCGGGGAGGTGGCCGCCATCCGCTTCACCATCAACGGCATCTACCACGGGAAGCCCCGTATCTGCCTCGAGCACATCAACCGGGTGGGCGAGGCGGCCGCCCCGGACTGGCCCCGCGGCAATCAGAACGACGTCTACCGGGTGGTCATCGACGGATCCCCCTCCATCACCCAGGAGACGGCGTTCCGCTTCTCGGACGGAAGCGGTCGCGACGCCGCCGCGGCGGGGTGCCTGGCCACCGGGCTCCGAGCGCTCAATGCGGTCCCCGCCGTCAACGACCTGCCCCCCGGGTGGGTGACCGCCCTGGACCTACCGCTGATCCCCGGCGTCGGCACCATCCGATAGGTCGCCACCGTCCAGCAACCACCGCAGTCAGAACGTCCCCGGACACAGGAGCAGCCATGACCCCCGATGACCTGGTCGAGATCGAACTGATCAAACGGCTCAAGTACAAGTACCTGCGGTGCCTCGACCAGAAGCTCTGGGACGAGATCGAGACGTGTTTCATCCCGGAGGCCACGGCCCGCTACGGCGGCGGCCTGTACGAGTTCGAGGGTCGGGATGCCATCATGGCCTTCCTCCGCAGCTCGATGGGTACCGAGTCCATGCTCTCGAGCCACCGGTGCCACCACCCCGAGATCGACCTGACCGGCCCGGCGCGGGCCACCGGGGTGTGGGCGCTGGAGGACGTGGTCATCCTCACCGACGTCCAGCTCAACGTGCAGGGGGCGGCGTTCTACACCGACCACTACGTCAAGCAGGGCGAGACCTGGCTGATCGCCCACACCGGATACCGGCGCACCTACGAGGAGCTGATGCCCCGGGCGTCGATCGCCGGCATCCGGGTGACCGCCGACTGGTGGGCCACCGACGGCCGTTCCACCCTGGGCTGAGCCAGGACACCCGCCAGGTCCGCCGGTGTGGCGGCGGGCCGGTCAGGCCAGGGTGGCGCCGTCGATGAGGAGATCGGCCCCGTTCATGTGGGACGCCTCGTCCGATGCCACATAGGCGATGGCTGCGGCGATCCCCTCGGGGGATCCGAACGGACCGAGGGGGGTGACCCGTCCGAGCAGCTTGATGTCGGCCCCCTCGGGGAGGTGGAAGGCCCCGGTGATCGGCGTGTCGATGGCGCCCGGGCTGATGGAATTGGCCCGCAGTCCCTGGGCGGCGTACTCCACGGCGAGCGCCCGGGTCAGGGCCAGTACGCCGCCCTTGGACGCCACGTAGGCCGTGGCCCACGGCTGGCCCCGGTGGGCGGCGGTCGAAGCCAGGTTGACGATGTTGCCGCGGCTGGCCAGCAGGTGGGGGAGGGCCTGCCGGCACACCAGGAAGGTCCCGGTCAGGTTGACGGCGATCAGGCGGTTCCACTCCTCGATGGTCACCTCATGGGTGTGGGAGAACGACAGCACGCCGGCCGCGTTGACCACCACGTCGAGGGTGGGGAGCTGCTTCACGGCCGCGTCGACCATGGCCACCACCCCCTCCTCGGTGGACACGTCGCCGACCAGCGGTGTGATCGACCCTTCGGTGCCCGCAGGGCCCGACTGCAGGGTGTCCAGCAGTTCGGCGTTGACATCGACGGCCACGACGCGGGCCCCCTCGGCGGCCAGCCGGACCGCGGTGGCCCGGCCGATGCCGGACGCCGCCCCGGTGACGAGGGCGTTCCGTCCGGTGAAGCGGCGGGGAGTCATGGCCAGACTGTACGGCGTCCACACCCCTTGCGTTCCCTGGATGCCGCCGGTGCGGCCGTTACAGTGGCCCGGCGCAGCGCCGACCACCAACCCGCCCGGAGGGAGTGAGCATGGTGAGTACCGGAACGTCGGGCGGCGGGTCCAAGAACCTGATCCTCGCCGCCATGATCTTCGCCGTCGCCATGACCTTCATCGACCAGACCATCGTGTCGATCGCCGTGCCGGAGATCCAGCGCGAACTGGGCCTCAGCGCCACCGGGGTCCAGTGGGCGGTGAACGCCTACCTGCTGTCCCTGGCGGCGTTCTTCGCCTACGGCGGTCGCCTGGCCGACACCCTCGGCCACCGGCGGATGACCGTCGTGGGGATCCTCATCTTCGCCGGCGCCTCGGCCATGTGCGGCCTCACCCCCAAGGGCGGCCTGGCCGAGGCGTGGATCGTGACCTTCCGGGCCATCCAGGGCCTGGGGGGCGCCATCATGTTCCCGGCCGCCCTGGCCATCGTGGTGCAGACCTTCCCGCTCCGGGAGCGCGGCAAGGCCTTGGCCACCTTCTTCGGCATCGCCGGAGGCCTGACCGCGGTGGGGCCGATCCTCGGCGGCTACCTCACCCAGTGGACCTGGCGGGCCATCTTCTGGGTCAACATCCCGGTGGCCGTCATCGCCCTGGTCCTCATCGCGGTCTCCAAGCCGGTCACCTCCTACCGGGCGGCCAAGATGGACTACCGGGGGCTGGCCCTCATCGCGTCCGGCGTGGGCCTCAGCGTGTTCGGGTTCCAGCAGTCGTCGATCTGGGGATGGGGCAATCCGGGCACCGGGCTCTGCATCGCTCTCGGCGTCGGGCTGCTGGTGGCCTTCGTCCTGGTCGAACTGCGCACCGAGTCCCCCCTGATCCAGGTGCGCATCTTCCGGATCCGGGCCTTCGCCGTCGAGAACGTGGTCCTGGGGGTCGCCATGCTGGCCTTCGTCCCCCTGTTCTTCTTCGCCAGCGAGTACGCGCAGATCTCCCTGGGCAAGTCATCCCAGCAGGCCGGCCTGTTCCTCCTCTACTTCTTCATCGGCTTCGTGATCGCGGCCCAGATCGGGGGCCGGATGCTGGATCGGGGGGGTGCCAAGCGGCCGGTGGTGCTGGGCTGCACCCTGGCCGCGGTGGGCTTCTCCCTGTGGGCCGGGAAGGCCACCGGGCTCAGCTTCAGTGCCCAGCAGTGGTACGTCGTCTTGTCCGGTGCGGGCGTGGGGTTCATGCTCGGTCCGGCCAGCACCGATGCCGTCAACCGGGCGTCCCGGCTCTCCTACGGGGAGGCGACCGGCATCACCCAGACGGTCCGTAACTACGCCGCCAGTCTGGGTCTGGCCATCCTGGGCACGGTCCTGGTCACCGAGATGCGCTCCCACCTGACCACCTCCCTCCTGGCCCAGGGGGTGCCGAAGAGCCAGGCGGCCGGCGAGGCGGCCCGCCTGGCCCAGTCCCGGGGCGGGGGCGGGAGTGTCGCGTCGATCCCCCACTTCTACCGACTGGACTTCGCCTACGCCACCCGCAGCGTGCTCTACGGGATGGCCCTGGTCATGGCCGTCGCCGCCGTGGTGGCCCTGTTCGGGCTCCGGGCCGGCCTCCAAGAGGACCCCGGGTCGGACGGGGTGGCCCCGGTCGGGGAGGGCCGCACCGCCCCGGCCGACGCCTGAGCCGACGGTCCGGCACCACCACCGGCGGTGCCCCCTGGCCGAGCCGCCGGCGCCCGGTACACTGGTGGCGGCAGTACCCCGTGCTCCGCGGTGCCCAGGTCACCGCCCACGCCGCCGGCAGCCTCCGGGCGCTGGACGGCTCGACCAGGAGGATTTCCATGCCCGAGACCCGGCCCGCCCCGGTGACCGTCCCGTCGGTCCGCGCCACCAAACGCCGGGAGGGACGCCCTCCGCTGGTCATGGTCACCGCCTACGACGCCCCCGGCGCCCGCATCGCCGATGCCGCCGGTGTGGACCTGATCCTGGTGGGTGACTCGGTGGCCAACAACGTGCTGGGCTACGAGGACACCCTGCAGGTGACCGTGGAGGACCTGGCCCACCACACCGCCGCGGTGGCCCGGACCAGGCCCCGCCCCCTGGTGGTCGCCGACCTCCCGTGGCTCAGCTACCACATCGACCCGGCGGACACGGTCCGCAACGCCGCCGTCCTGATCCGGGCCGGCGCCCAGGCGGTCAAGCTGGAGGGCGGAGCCAACCGGGTGCCGATGATCGAGGCACTGGTGGCCGCCGAGATCCCGGTCATGGGCCACCTCGGCCTCACCCCCCAGTCGATCAATGTCATGGGTGGGTACCGGGTCCAGGGACGGGACGACGCCGCCGCCCACCTGCTCTCGGTCGGGGCCAAGGCCATCGCCGCCGCAGGCTGTTTCGCGGTGGTGCTCGAGGGAGTGCCCGAGCAGGTCGGGGCCGCCATCACCGACTCGCTGGACGTGCCCACCATCGGCATCGGGGCCGGACCGGCCTGCGACGGCCAGGTCCTGGTCCTCCACGATCTGCTGGGCCTCAACGAGCGGGTCCCCAAGTTCACCCGCCGCTACGCCGAGCTGGGCGCGGCGGCCGTGGCCGCGGTGGCCGCCTACGCCGACGACGTGCGCTCGGGGGCCTTTCCCTCCGATGCCGAGGTCTATCACTGAGCCTGCCCGGAGGGGGCGGTCCGGGGGCCCGCCGCATTGCCGGTAGGGTGGAGGGGTCGTTCCGGTCGTGTCGGTGCGGCCAATCCGTTCCGACCTGCCCCACGCCGTGGGGCTCGGGCAGTTCCTGCCCGATCCAGAGGGAGGTGAGCCGCCCATGCGGCCCTACGAAGTCATGGTCATATTCGACACCGGCGCCGACGAGGCCGCGGTGAACGGCGTCCTGGACCGGGCGCTCGAGGCGCTGAAGGCCAAGGGCGGGGTCCCCGGCCGGGTGGAGCGTTGGGGTCGCCGGACCTTCGCCTACGAGGTCCAGCACAAGCGGGAGGGCTACTACGTGGTCATCGACCTGACCGCCGAGCCCGCCGCCGTGGCGGACATGGAGCGGATCTTCGTGCTGGCCGACGAGGTGCTCCGGCACAAGGCCATGCGCATCCCGGACAAGGTGGCAGGACGACGGGCCGCGGCCGCCACCGCGGCCGCCGGCGGCGGGGAGGGCTGAGATGGCCCCCGGAAATGCCGTCACCCTGGTCGGGAACGTCACCCGCGACCCCGAGCTCCGCTTCACCAATACCGGCCAGGCCACCGCCAGTTTCGGCCTGGCCGTCAACCGTCGGTGGCAGAACCGTCAGACCCAGGAATGGGAGGAGGCGGTGTCGTTCTTCGACGTGGTGTGCTGGCGGGAGATGGCCGAGAACGCCGCCGAGAGCTTGACCAAGGGCTCCCGGGTGATCGTGACCGGACGGCTCGACCAGCGCAGCTGGGAGACCGCGGAGGGGGACAAACGGTCCAAGGTGGAGGTCGTGGCCGACGAGATCGGCCCGAGCATCCGTTGGGCCACCGCCCAGGTGACCAAGAACGAGCGGCGGGGCCCCGGGGACGGTGGATCCGGCGGGGGACGCCCGGCGCCGGGCGGGGGCGGCGGTCCGGCTGCCGAACCCCAAGGATACGGATACAGCGAGGAGCCCTTCTAGTCATGGCACGCAACAACGATCGGGGCGGCACCACCCGTCGTGCCCCCAAGGACACCGGGCGACGCATCAAGAAGAAACCGTGCGCCCTGTGCAAGGACCGGGTGGAGTGGGTCGACTACAAGGATGTCGGCCTGCTGCGCAAGTACATGAGCGACCGGGGCAAGATCCGGGCCCGCCGGGTGTCGGGCAACTGCACCCAGCACCAGCGGGACGTGGCCATCGCCATCAAGACCGCTCGGGAGCTGGTCCTACTTCCCTACACCCAGCGGACCACCACCGAACGCCCCGGCGGACGGGGCGGTCGCGGGGGTCGGGAAGGCGGCTACCAGGGCGGTGCCGGCCGCGGCCGCCGTGACGAGGAGCGCTCGCTGTCGGCCGACGCCACGTCCACCGCGGTGGCCGAGGACGCCCCCCGGGAACCCCCCGCGGCCGCGGTAGTGGAGGTCCCGGAGGTCGCCGGGACCGACGACGCCACGCCGACCGAGGTCGTCATCGACGAGATCGTGCCCGAGGGCGGGGAGGCCTGAGATGAAGGTGCTCCTACGGAGCGACATCGACGGGGTGGGCAAACGTGGGGACATCATCGACGTCTCCGGCGGGTTCGCCCGCAACCACCTGCTCCCGGCCGGGAAGGCCATCGCCGCCTCCCCGGGGATCGAGTCCCAGGCCGCCGCCATGCGACGGTCGAGGGACCTCCGCGACGCGCGGGACCGCGAGTCGTCCGAGACCGTGGCCCGGACCCTGGTCGGCAACGTGATCGCCCTGCAGGCGAGGGCCACCGGCGACCGGCTGTTCGGCTCGGTCACCGCAGCCGACATCGTGAAGCAGGTCGAGGAGCAGACCGGGGCCAGGGTGGACCGCAAGGACCTGGTCCTCGACGAGCCGATCAAGACGGTGGGCGAGCACAGCGTGCGGGTCGAGCTGGTGGGCGGGGTGGTCTTCGAGCTGACGGTGGACGTGGTCGCCAGCAGCTGAGTCCCGTTGTCCCGGCCCGGGGGGCCGGACGGGCCCCCGACGATCCACCACGGTGTCATACCCGGCATGGATGATTGCGGGGTGATCACCTCTGTCCGCAGACGTGCCCGGCTTGTCCACGGTTCGTCCACATCCCAGCGACTATTTCCCCAAGAAGAGGCCCTTACGCTCCACAGGGCGGCTCGGACAGGGTTGAGGAACCATGGTTCAGGCGTTTGAAGACACGCGACCTCGGAGGCTCCTCTCCCCCAACGGGGGGAACGGGATGCCGGCCGGCCGCATCCCTCCCCACAACCTCGAGGCCGAGGAGTCCCTCCTCGGCGCCATGCTGCTGTCCCGGGACGCCATCGCATCAGCCATGGAGATCTGCAAGCCCGAGGACTTCTACAAGTCCTCCCACGGGCACATCTTCCTGGCCATCACGTCGCTGTTCAGCCAGGGCGAGCCGGCCGACTGGGTGACGGTCACCGAGGAGCTCCGGCGACGCGGGCTGCTCGAGACCATCGGCGACCCCTCCGTCTTCGTCTCCCTCCAGGCCAACACCCCCTCCATCGGCAATGCCGACTACTACGCCCGGATCATCGAGGAGCACGCCCTGCTCCGCCGGCTGGTGTCGGTGGCCGGCGAGATCACCGAGCTCGGCTACAGCGTCCCCGAGGACGTGTCCGACGTCCTCGACCGGGCCGAGAGCCTGGTCTTCGACGTCGCCCAGCGACGGGTGGTCGACTCCATGACCCCGCTCCGCGACCTGCTGGGGGACGGTCTCGACCATCTGCAACGGCTCTACGACCAGGGCGACTCCATCACCGGTCTGTCCACCGGCTACACCGATCTTGACGAGCTGCTGTCCGGGTTGCAGCCGTCCAACCTGGTCGTGGTCGGCGCCCGTCCCTCCATGGGGAAGACCGCCTTCGCCCTCGGCATGGTGGCCCACGCCGGTATCAAGCTGAACGTGCCCACACTGCTGTTCTCCCTCGAGATGAGCCACATGGAGCTCACCCAGCGCCTGTTGGGCTCCGAGGCCCGGGTCGACGCCAACCGCATGCGCACCGGCAATCTGCGCGAGGCGGACTGGGCCAAGGTCGGTAACGCCATCAGCCGGATGAGCGAGGCCCCCATCTTCATCGACGACAACCCCAACCTCACGGTGATGGACATCCGGGCCCGGGCCCGACGGTTGAAGAGTCGCGAGGGACTGGGACTGGTGGTGGTGGACTACCTCCAGCTGATGACCGGTCGACACGGCGCCGAGAACCGACAGGTCGAAGTGTCCGAGATCAGCCGCGGTCTCAAGATCCTGGCCCGAGAGCTCGAGGTGCCGGTGGTGGCCCTGTCCCAGCTCTCCCGAGGGCTCGAGCAGCGGCAGGACAAGCGGCCGATGCTGGCCGACCTCCGCGAGTCCGGCTCGATCGAACAGGACTCCGACGTGGTGATGTTCATCTACCGCGACGAGGTGTACAACCCCGAGTCCGTCGAGACCCAGGGGGTGGCCGAGATCCATGTGGCCAAGCACCGCAACGGCCCGACCGGCGTCCAGCGTCTGGCCTTCATCGGCCACCACACCCGCTTCGACAACATGGCGCGGGTCTAGCGGGGACCCCGCCGCCTACCCGCCCTCGGTCGGCGGGGCGGTACCGGTCGGCCCGGCGGCGCCGACCCGGGCCAGGATCGCCTCGATGGCCCGGTCCTGGGCCTCCAGGTGCTTCTCGATCTGGAGGGCTTCGTGGAGCACGGCGTCGGCGTCCCGATAGGTGGCCTCCGAACGCTTGTCGGAAGCGGCGCTGAGGATGTTCTGCCCCACGATGATGATCGAGAGCAGCACCAGCTGGAGGAAGGTCTGGGCGATCCACGAGATGATGGCCGGCCGTCCGATCCGGATGGCGTCGGGCAGGCTGATGAGCGCCAACAGGGCGAAGGCGTAGGCGCACCACATGGTTCCCACCGCGGAAGTGATCTTGATGGCCAGCCAGGAGTTGAACCGGGTGACCGGGCTGTCGGTGGGCAATTGGTCGGCCACCATGGCGGGGGCCCGGGCCTTGCGTTCTTCGATGTACGGGTGTGGCGCATGTTGGAACAACGTGGACATGCCTCGATGGTCGCACCACCTCCGACGCGATTCGGTGATGATGGGACCGATGGCCGAGTACGTGCTGCCCCGGATCCCCGCCTCGGCCGGGGCACTGATCCGGAACGCCGCCGCCGAGCTGCTGATCCTCAAGCCGACCTACAAGTCGGGGTGGACCATCCCCGGGGGCCAGCTGGAGGAGGACGGCGAGACCCCCTGGGAGGGTTGCCGCCGGGAGGTGTTGGAGGAGACCGGCCTGACCATGGGGACGGGACGGCTGGCCGTCGTGGACTTCCTCCGTCCCCGCCCCCGCCGTCCGGGTGGACTCCGCTTCCTGTTCGACTGCGGCCCCGTGGGTGAGCAGGAAGACCGGATCGTCCTGCAGGTCGAGGAGATCAGCGACTACCGGTGGGCCGCCCCCGAGGTGGCCGACGAGCTGTTGAGCGGTCCGGTGGGTCGCCGGGTGGGGCAGGCCGTGGCCCATCCCGGCCGGACGGTCTACCTCGAGGACGGACGGCCGGCGGGCGGGGTCACGGGTTGAGGGGCGGTCCGGCCAGGTCGTGGACCAGCCGGTGCACCGGCCCGCGCTCGAGATCGGCGGCCCGGGTGCAGGCGAACCACGGTTCCGAGGCGGCCTCACCGGCCACCGGGTGGAGTTCGACGATGGATCCCCGGCCCAGGCCCTCGGCACAGGAGAAGTCGGGGAGCAGGCTGCACCCCAGTCCCTGCTCGACGGCCGCCGCCACCGCCCGGAGGTCGGGGGCCACCAGTCGGAGGTCGCCGCCGAACGGACGACCGAGGGCGGACAGCCAGAACCGACGGGTCATGGGCAGCTCGGCGCTGTAGGCCACCCACGGCCTCCCGGCCAACCACGCGCCCAGCTCGGGAAGTGAGACCGCCGGCGGGGTGGGGGCCGATCCCGGGGCGCCGACCAGCACGAACCGCTTGGTGCCGACCGGCGTGGCGATGACCGACCGACGACCCGGCACCGTGCTGGTCACGGCCACGTCCAATTCGCCGTGGTCGAGGAGGGCCAGGTTGTCGCGATCGGTTCCGAATCTCGCCGCCAGAGCCGGGCCGTCGGGCCGCAGCCGGGGCACCACCACGGCCGAGAAGTACTCGGCCGACGAGCCGAACCGCAGGACGGGATCCATGGCCGGGACCCGGCCGGTCTCCAGGCCCACCAGTACCTGCTCGAGCTGGTCGAGGGAGTCGGCCACCTGGGCGTGGAGCTCCCGGCCCCTCCGGGTGGGCTCCACCCCCTGGGCCGTCCGGGCGAAGAGGGGCTGGCCGACCCGGTGTTCCAGGGAGGCCAGCTGCTGGCTCGCCGCCGGCTGCGAGAGGCCGCGTCGGGCGGCCCCGGCGGTGACCGAGCCGGTCCGGTAGATGGCGACGAAGGTGCGGAGCCATTCCGATCCTGCCATTCGTTCAGCTTATAATCAATAGTTCAGAACTCTGCTTTGCCAATGGAATCCGGGTGCCCCATGCTGGTGGGATGACCGACGTCCCTTACACCCACGGCCACCACGAGAGCGTCTTGCGGTCTCACCGGTGGCGTACGGCCGAGAACTCGGCGGCCTACCTCCTCGCCCACCTCCGGCCGGGCCTTTCCCTCCTCGACGTGGGCTGCGGCCCGGGCACCATCACCGGCGATCTGGCCGCCCGGGTGGCGCCCGGGCGGGTCGTCGGGGTGGACCCGTCCGACGATGTCCTGGCGGTGGCCCGGACCCTGGCCGGTCAGCGCGGAACGCACGGGGTCACCTTCGAGGCCGGGACGGTGTTCGACCTCCGGTTCCCCGACGACTCCTTCGACGTGGTCCACGCCCACCAGGTGCTCCAGCACGTCGGGGACCCGGTCGCCGCCCTCACTGAGATGCGGCGGGTGTGCCGGCCCGGGGGGGTGGTGGCCGCCCGCGACAGTGACTATCCCGGCTTCCGGTATTTCCCCGACGATGCCGACCTCGCCGCCGCCATCGCCGCCTACGGGGAGCTCACCCGACGCAACGGGGCCCACTGGGACGCCGGGCGGCGCCTGCTGGCCTGGGCCCACGCCGCCGGGTTCACCGAGGTCGTCCCGTCCGCCTCCACCTGGTGCTTCGCCACACCCGAGCAGCGGGAGTGGTGGGGCGGGCTCTGGGCCGACCGGTTCCGGCAGTCGTCGCTGGCCGCCCAGCTGGTGGCGGAAGGAATCGCCACGCCCGGCCATCTGGACGTGTTCGCCGCCGCCTGGCGCCGGTGGGCGGCCTCACCGGACGGCTGGTTCGTGGCCGTCCACGGGGAGGTGCTCTGCACGGCCTGAGGGCGTGCGGTGGAGTGACGGTGGCCGACGGTTCATCCGGTGGAGCCCCCGAGGGCCTCGAGGAACCGCTCCGGCGCCTCCAGCATGGGGTAGTGGCCGACGCCGGTGAGCAGGACGGCCGGCGCGTCGGGCCGGGCCCGGGCGAGCCGGTCGGTCATGGCCGGCACGGCGATGGGGTCGTCCCGACCCCACACCACGACCAGGGGCGAGGGGTGGCGCTCGATGGCCCCGGTGAACCGGGTCTCGCTCCGCCGCCGCTCCTCGATGTACCGGATCAACCGGGGGAGCAACTGCTCGCCGCCCCGTTCGGCGATCATCGCCCACTGGGAGGCCAGCTCGTCGGGATCGACGGCGGCGTCGGCTCCGAAGGTCGCCGCCACCCCGGCCATCACCGTGTCCCCGTCGAGGGCGTCCGCGGCGAGCCGCCGGTCGGGCAGTCCCAACAGCAGCTGCTGACCCGCGCTGAGCTGGGCCAGCTCCACGTAGATGCTGCCGTTGGTGAGCGTCCGGTCGGTGATGGTCACGTCCCAGGCCCCCTCCAGCTGGCGGGCCAGCAGCTCCCCGCCCACCGTGTCCCCCACGTCGTGGGACAGCAGACCCAGCCGCTCCACACCGAGGCCGTCGACGAAGGCCATGGCGATGTCGGCCTGGACGGCCATGGTGTAGGCCCGGTCCGGCTTGTCGGAGAACCCGTAGCCGAGCATGTCGAAGAGCAGCACCCGCCGGTCGGCGGCCAGCCGGTCGACCACCCGGTGGAAGTCGAACGACGAGGTGGGGAAGCCGTGCAGCACCAGCAGGGCCGGGCGGCGCTCGGGCCCCGAGGCGGAGATGTCGAGGGTGAAGATCTCGTGTCCGCACAGCACCTGGCGGCGGCCCCGGGCCCGCCACGAAGCGGCCAGGTGGTTCACCGGTTCAGGCGCTCGGTGAAGAACTCGAGGACCTGGTCGAGCGCCACGCGGGTCGGGGTCCCCGGCCGGTCGTCGAGGTCCTCGGTGAGGACGGAGTGGGCCATGGTGCGGTGGCCGTGGGGGTTGCCCTTGGAGGAGTCGAGTTCGACGCCGATGAAGGCGTCGCCCAGCAGTTGGCGCAATCGCTCGAACCGCTCGGGGGGGCTGGCCCGGTCCCCGGTGAACCGGAGCCCGAGGACCTGGCAGCCTCCGGCGGCGCGCTCCTCGACCCGACGGAGGTCAATCGGCGAGAGCCCGAGGTCGCGACGGTGGGCCTTGTTGACGGGGAACGGGAGGGACGGTTGGCTCAGCACCGGGGCCACCACCACGTCGTCGACCATCATGCCGAGGGCGAACCCCCCGGTGAAGCACATGCCCACCACTCCCACTCCGGGGCCCCCGCACCGTTCGTGCTCCTCGGCGGCCAGGCCTCGGAGCCATCCGATGATCGGGCTGGTCCTCCCGGTGGCCAGGACGGTGAACTCCTTGGCCACACAGGCCCGGCCCAACGACGAGGCGGTGTAGCCGGCCGACGGGGCCCGGCCGTCCTCGCCGAACAGGTGGGGCATGACAGCCGTGAGCCCCCGGTCGGCCACGGTTCGGGCGAAGCGGGCCACGTCGGGGGTGATGCCGGGGAGCTCGCTGATCACGATGACCGCTGGTCCCGAGCCGGTCCGGTAGACGACCCGGGTGTCGCCGCCGTGGGTGAAGTCGGACCGGTCGAAGCCGGCCAGGGCGTCGCTCATGAGACCCGACGTTACCGTCCGCGCCGGAACGGAACCGGACCGGAAGGGTGGCCGACCGGGCGCTACGACACGGCCAGGGTGGCCATCACCGGTCGGTGGTCCGATCCCAGGAACCCGCCGATGCGGGCCGCGGTCACCTGCACCGGTGGGGTGACCACGATGTGGTCGAGCTGGCTGTGCGGACGAGGCGCCGGCCAGGTCCGGCCGGTGACCGCTCGCTGCCACCCCCGTACGTAGGAGATGACCGGGGGCCCCCACAGGTTCATGTCCCCGGCCAGGACGGCGGCCTCGGTCACCGGTGGAAGCTTGGTGCCCAGCAGCCGGTACTGGGCGTGGGACCCGTGGGTGATGTGGGCCATGTGGGTTCCGTGGAGGACGATCGGGCCCCCCTCGAGGTCGACCACGCCGCGGATCACCGCCCGCCGGGCCGAGTCCCGCCGGAGCTGGCCGAGGGAGATGACCTCCACGTCCCGGACCGGCAGCCGCGACACCAGGGCGATGCCCCACTGGCCCCGGTCGAAGCTCCGTCCGTCCGGCTCCTTCGACGAGGTCCAGTGCTCGCCGTCGAGGCGCAGGGTCTTGCCCGGCCGGAGGAGGGGCGGCCCCCAGCGTTGACCGGCCTCGGGGTGGGGGGCGAAGAGGCGGCCGCGGGACAGGGCCACCTCGGCCACCACCTGGTGTCCCAGGCGCTCGGCGATCCGGGCGGCGGTACTGGGGCTGCCGTCGTCGGAGGCCCACGATTCCTGCAGCACGTAGAGGTCGGCCCCGATGTCCTGGCACCGGGCGGCGACGTCATAGGGCCGCCCCCATCCGTCCACGCCCATGTGGATGTTGAAGGTGGCCAGGGTGCAGGCCGGGGGCGCGACGGGCCGACCACCGGGCTCAATGCCGGCCCAGGGTGGCGCCCACCCTCCGGAGCTCGTCCCGGAAGTCGGGATGGGCGATCTCGGCCAGTGCTGCGGCTCGTTCGCGGACGGTGAGCCCGGAGAGTTCGGCGCTGCCGTGCTCGGTGATCACCACGCCGGTGTGGTGGCGGGGGGTGGAGACCACCGAGCCCTCGGGCAGCAACGGCACGATCCGGGACCGGGTGACCCCGTTGGCCACGGCGGTGGACCGGAGGCAGATCAGTGAGTGGTCGTCGAGGCGCAGTTCGGCTCCGGCCACGAAGTCCTCGTGACCACCCACCCCCGAGATCTGCTGGCCGTCGATGTGGTCCGCCACCACCTGGCCGTAGAGGTCGACGCTGAGGGCCCCGTTCACCGAGACGAACGAGTGGTTCCGGGCGATCACGGTCGGGTCGTTGACCACCTGGACCGGCACGAATGCCACCTCGGCGTTGCCGTCCAGCCAGGCGTAGAGCTCCGACGAACCCAGGGCGAAGGTGGTGATCGAGACCCCGTTGAACACGCTCTTGGAATCGTTGGTCACCTTGCCCGCCTGGTGGAGCCGCATCAGACCGTCGGTGAACATCTCGCTGTGGACACCGAAGCCACCGCCTGGTCCCTCGGCCAGCAGGGCGGCCACCATGTTGGGGACGGCCCCGATGCCGATCTGGAGCGTGGCCCCGTCCCCGATGAAGCTCCGGGCCCGCTCGGCGATGGCCCGATCGATCTCGTCGGGCGGCGGGGCGGGGAGAACGAAGGGCGCCCCGTCCGCCTCCACCATCACGTCCACCAGATCGAGGTCGAGGGTGTTGATGAACTCCGGGCCGAGCGAACCGGTGCGGGGCAGCTTGGGATTCACCTCGACGACCAGGAGCCGGTCGGGGTCGGCGCCGGCCAGCTGCAGCTCTTCCAACGTGGCCCCGAGGTGCAGGGAGAGGTTGACCGTCCCGTCCGGGCCGGGCGGCGCGGCCTGGGCGGTCATCACCCTCGGGGCGTAGCGCCGGAGGATGGGGGCGAACTGCCGGAAGCCCCCCGGCACCAGGTCGATGTTGGCCCCCTGGGCCAGCATCATCCGCTCGGCCGGACCGAAGAAGCCGCTGCGGTAGGAGACCTTGGGGTGGAGGAGCACCGTGTAGTAGCCGAGGAGCAGGGCACCGCCGAAGGTCAAGTCCTCCCAGTCGTCGCGCCGCCCGAGGGCGGTGAAGAAGGCATCGGGGTTGGCCGGGCCCAACCCGAACCCGATGGTGTCACGGGTGCGGATGAGCGCGGCCGCCTCGTCGGGGCTACAGAACGTCGGCGCCATGGCTCCAGTGTGTCATCGACGTCCGGCGGCGCCGGGATTCCGGCCCGGTCACCGCTGCGTGGCCGCTCGGGCCGATCGTGCTGGCGGCTCGGGGCGGGGCCCGGCCGGGAGATGGGAACATGGCCGGATGCAGATCGACACCCAGCTCTCGGGCCTCGAGTCCGCTGCCGACCACGCTCGGCGCCTGGAGGAGCTCGGGGTGGACGGGGCCTTCACCTTTGAGGGGCCCCACGACGTGTTCACCCCCCTGGTCCTGGCGGCCGGGGCCACCTCCCGGCTCGAGCTGGCCACCAACGTGGCCATCGCCTTTCCCCGCAACCCGGTCCAGCTGGCCCACCAGGCCTACGATCTCCAGCTGTTGACCCGGGGCCGGTTCACCCTCGGCCTCGGGTCCCAGATCCGGGCCCAGGTGGAGAAGCGGTACGGCGCCTCCTTCGACCGGCCCATCGCCCGGATGCGGGAGCTGGTGGCGGCCCTCCGGGCCATCTTCGCCACTTGGGAGACCGGCGAGCGGCTCGATTTCCGAGGCGAATTCTCCTCGCACACCCTCATGCCCCCGATGTTCAACCCCGGCCCCCTCCCGTACGGCATGCCTCCGGTGGCCATCGGGGGGCTGGGACCGCAGATGGTGAGACTGGCCGCCGAGGTGGCGGACGGGCTGTTGGTGATGCCGTTCAACACCGCCGGCCACTTCATCCGGCGAACGGTGCCGGCGATCGAGGAGGGGCTGGCCCGGGCGGGGCGGAGGCGGTCGGAGCTCACCGTGACCGGCGAGGTCATCGTGTGCTGCGGGCGCACCGAGGAGGAGGTGGAGCTGGCCCGCACGGCCGGCCGCTGGCTGCTCTCCTTCTACGCCTCCACCCCGGCCTACCGCCCGGTCCTGGAGGTGGAGGGGTGGGAGGACCTCCAGCCCGAGCTCAACCGCCTGTCCAAGTCGGGCCGGTGGGAGGAGATGCCGGCCACGATCGACGACACCATGCTCGGGGCCCTGGCCGCGGTGGGGTCGCCGGACGAGGTGGCCGCCGACATCGAGTCCCGGTTCGCCGGGCAGGTCGACCGGGTGGGCTTCTACACTCCCTACCCGATGGCCGACGAGACCCTGGGGGCAATGATGGCGGCACTCCGACAGCAGACCGCCGACGGGTCGGGACCCCCCCGGTGAGCGGGGTCGGCGCCGGCCACTACGACGAATTCTCGCTGTTCGAGGAGAACGCCACCGAGGTCGGGTTGCCCTGGACCGGGCCCCCCACCGTGCGACGGGAGTCGGTCGAGGTGGCGCCGGCCCGGCGGGTCAGCGCCCTGGTGTGGGGGACCGAACCGCCCGAGCTCGTCCTCATCCACGGCGGGGGACAGAACGCCCACACCTGGGACACGGTGGCCCTGGCCCTCGGGCGGCCCCTGGTGGCCGTCGACCTGCCCGGGCACGGCCACTCGGACTGGCCGGGCGACGAGAGCGTGCTCGATCCCCGGGCCATGGCGGAGGACCTGGCCGTGGTCATCGAACGCCTGGCCCCTTCGGCCCGGCTGGTGGTGGGGATGTCGCTGGGCGGGGCGACCTCCATCGCCCTGGCCCGGGCCCACCCGCGCCTGGCGGCCAGGCTGGCCCTCGTCGACATCACCCCGGGGGTCACCCGGGAGAAGAGCTCGGACATCGCCGCCTTCCTGGCCGGCCCGGAGAGCTTCGCATCGTTCGACGAGATCCTCGAGCGCACCATCCAGTTCAACCCGACCCGCTCGGAGTCGTCCCTCCGACGGGGGGTCCTCCACAATTCGGTCCAGCGCCAGGACGGCACCTGGACGTGGCGCCACCAGCTGGGCCGACCCGCCGGTTCGAGCGGCATGCACGTGGGCTCGGTCGACTTCGGTTCGCTGTGGGACGACCTTCAGGCCATCGACGGCCCCGTGCTCCTGGTGCGTGGCGGGCTCTCCCCGGTGGTCGACGACGCCGACGAGGCCGAGTTCCGCCGCCGCCGACCCGCCGACCGGGTGATCACGGTCGACGGGGCCGGCCACAGCATCCAAGGCGACAAGCCCCTGGAGTTGGCGTCCATCCTCGGCGAGTACCTGACCGGCAGCTGACCTTCCGCCCGGCCGGGGACGGTCGGTGGTCAGACCGGGAGGCTCAAGCCGCCACCTGTCGGTCGGGGTGGGTGGGCCCACCGCCGACCGCGGTCTGGACGCCGTGGTCCAGGGCGGCATCGAGCACCTCGGTGATGTCGGAGGCCAGGTGGAAGGTCATCTCCTCCCGGACCGGCTCGGGGACGTCCTCGAGGTCGGGACCGTTCCGGATGGGAAGCACCACCGAGGTCAGCCCGGCCCGGTGGGCGGCCAACACCTTTTGACGGACCCCGCCGATGGGCAGGACCCGGCCCTGCAGCGTGACCTCGCCGGTCATTCCCAGCACGGAGTGCACCGGGAGGCCGCGCAACAGGCTGACCAGGGCCGTGGTCATGGTGACCCCGGCGGAGGGACCGTCCTTGGGGATGGCACCGGCCGGCACGTGCAGGTGGAACCGCTTGCCGGTGAAGGCGACCGGGTCGATGCCCAACTCGGCGGCGTGGGACCGCACGTAGGAGAGGGCGATCTCCGCCGACTCCTTCATCACGTCACCCAGCTGGCCGGTGAGGGTCAGACCCTCGGGGCCGTCCATCATGGTGGCTTCGACATACAGCACGTCCCCCCCGGTCCCGGTGACGGCCAGACCGGTGGCCACGCCGGGCACCGCGGTGCGGTCGGCGGACTCGAAGAAGAAACGCGGGCGCCCCAGCCACTCCCGGACGTCGTCGGCGTCGACGCTGATCGGCCCCGGCCTCGGGTCGGAGGCGATGCGGGCCGCCACCTTCCGCAACAGCCGGCCCAGCTCACGCTCGAGCGAGCGCACCCCGGCTTCGCGGGTGTAGTCGCCCACGATGGCCCGCAGGGCGCCGTCGGTGACGGTCACGTCCTCCGGGCTCAGCGCGGCCCGTTCCCGCTGCCGCCCCACCAGGTGGTGGCGGGCGATCGCCACCTTCTCGTCCTCGGTGTACCCGTCCAGACGGATGACCTCCATCCGGTCCAGCAACGGACCCGGGATGGTGTCGACCATGTTGGCCGTAGCCATGAACAGGACCTTGGACAGGTCCAGCTCGACTTCCAGGTAGTGGTCGCGGAACGTGTGGTTCTGAGCCGGGTCCAGCACCTCGAGCAGGGCCGAGGACGGATCGCCCCGGTAATCGGCGCCCAGCTTGTCGACCTCGTCCAGCAGGATGACCGGGTTCATGGTTCCGGCCTCCCGCAAGGCGCGCACCAGCCGCCCGGGCTGGGCCCCCACGTAGGTCCGGCGGTGGCCGCGGATCTCCGCCTCGTCCCGCACCCCGCCCAGTGCCACCCGGACGAACGAACGGCCGAGCGCCCGGGCCACCGACTCGCCCAGGGAGGTCTTGCCCACCCCGGGGGGACCGACCAGGGCCAGGATGGCCCCTGCGCCGCGACCGCCGACCGGGGCCAGCCCGCGCTCGGACTGCAGCTTGCGCACCGCCAGGTGCTCGAGGATGCGGTCCTTCACATCGGTCAGGCCGTCGTGGTCCTCGTCGAGGATGCGGGCGGCCTCGGCCACATCGAGTCGGTCCTCGGACTCCTTGCCCCAGGGCAGCTCGAAGACGGTGTCCAACCACGTCCTGATCCATCCGTGCTCGGGATTCTGCTCGCTCATCCGCTCGAGCTTGTCGATCTCCCGTTCCACGGCCTTGGCCACGGCCTCGGGCAGCTGGCGGTCGGCCAGCCTCGTCCGGTAGTCATCGGGCTCGCCGTCCTCCCCCGAGCCCATCTGGCCCAGCTCCTTCTTGATCGACTCCAGTTGCCGGCGGAGCAGGAACTCGCGCTGGGTCTTCTCCATTCCTTCCTCGACATCGGTCTTGATCCGCTCGCGCAGGGTCAGGTCGGCCAGGACCTCCCGCGACCAGGCGATGACCAGGCGGAGCCGCGCCGCCACGTCCAGCGTCTCCAGCACCTGGACCTTCTGGGCCAGGGAGAGGTCGGGGGAGTACCCGGCCATGTCGGCCACCCGGCCGGGCTCGGTCACCTCCGCCAGGCGCTCGGCCAGCCGACCCGCTCCCCGGCTCAGGAGGATGTTCTCCACCACGGCCCGGTACTCACGGGCCAGCTCGATGGCCTCCTCCGTCACGGCGCCCTCCGGCACCACCTCCACCTCGACCCACAGGGCGTGCCCGGTGCCGGGCACCGCGGTGCCCAGCCGGGCCCGCTCCACGCCGCGCACCGCCACCGCCGGCATGCCCCCCGGCAGCTCCCCGGCCTCCATGACCTCGGCCACCGCGCCCACCGAGGCGTACTTGCCGTCGATGAACGGGACGATGACGAAGCGGCCGGCCGCGGCCTTGGCGGCCTCGGTGGCGGCGCGGGCCTCGTCGGACTCGAGCGCCATGGTGAACACCATCCCCGGCAGCACCACCCCCGAGGTCAGGGGCAGCAGGGGCAGGTTCTGGACCGCGGCCGGGGCGCCGGCATCGGTCACCTCCGTGGTCCCCCCCGTGTTCTCCTCCGTCGTTTCGTCCATGGTTCCTCCAGGCGTCACCAGTCTCTTCGTGCTCCAGGGTTGAACCAGGGGAATCGAACGTGTATTCCCCCCGGGACCGGCTCCGTCGCCGCACCTCCTCCCGAACCCCGCCGGCCATCGGCCAAAAGCCCAGCTGGGGCCGGGTAAGGCCGAACGGGACCACGGTCGGCTTCGCCGGTCGAGCGACCCGGCGGCCTCCGTGCACGGGCCCGGCCAGGAGCTGCCGGGCCCCCCGGGGCCACCGGCAGGAAGCGTGCCGCGGGTGGCCCGCTCGCCGACACGGCCCGGTCCCGAGGCAACACCAGGTGGCCGACCACTCGCTCTGGGCGGGTGCTCAGCCGCAATTCATCACAAGAGCACGCAGTGTTCGTGCTGTGTTCACCCCAGGTTTGCCGGACGTTCACTTCCGGTCGTTACGGTCTCCCCGGGGCGTCCGATGCGTCCTGAGCACGGGCGGAACGAGCCCGTGCCCCGATCAAGTTGGAACCTCAGGGAGGTCAGATCACCAGTGGACTCAGGAACTACTTCCGCCCATGCGGCGACGGGGTCGCCTCGCAGGACCAAGCGCATCGTCGCCGTAGGCCTGGTCGCCGGGGGGATCCTCCTGGCCGCCTGCAGTTCGTCGTCCACGCCGGCCACCACGACGACCGCCCCTCCCGGAGGCAAGCTGACCGGGGACAACGCCAAGTACCTGGCCTCCGACCTGAAGGCCCCGGCCGGGACGCTCACCGCGGCCGGCTCGACCTTCGTGCAGCCGTTCTTCACCAAGGCCTTCTTCACCTACAGCTCGAAGAACCAGGGCCTCCAGGTGAACTACTCGGGCGTGGGTAGCGGCACCGGCATCTCCGACTTCCAGGCCGGATCGGTCAACTTCGCCGCCTCCGACGTGCCCATGTCCACCTCGGACCTGGCCAAGGTGCCGGCGTCGTCCGGACCGGTGGTCCAGGTCCCCGACATCCTCGGGGGCGTGGCCGTGGCCTACAACCTGCCCGGCGTGAGCGGGCATCTCAAACTCGATGCCACCACCATCGCCGGCATCTTCCAAGGCACCATCACCACCTGGAATGCCGCTCCGATCAAGGCCCTCAACCCGGGTGTGACGCTGCCCAGCAACGCCATCGTCCCCGAGGTTCGGGCCGACAGCTCGGGCACCACCTACATCTTCACCGACTACGCCGCCAAGGCCGCGGGGACGGCGTGGACCCTGGGGACCTCCAAGACCATCACCTGGCCCTCGGTGGCGGTGCAGACCCCGAAGAACTCGGGGGTGGCCTCCAGCATCCAGTCCACTCCGTACTCGATCGGCTACATCGAACTGGGCTACGCCATCCAGAACCACTTCAACTACGCCTCGGTGAAGAACGCCGCCGGCAACTTCGTGGTCCCCTCCATCGCCACCGTGGCCGCCGACGCCGACCAGGTGCCCAGCGTCACACCCACCGCCTTCTCCATCGTCAACGAGCCCGGGGCCACCAGCTACCCGATCGCCGGCTACAGCTGGGCCATCCTGCTGCAGAAGCAGGCCAGCGCCACCACCGGCGCCGGGGCGGTGAAGGTCCTGGACTGGACGACCCACACCGGGGGCGGCCAGGACTTGGCCGCCGGCCTCGACTACGTGGCGCTGCCGCCCAACATCCAGAACGAGGTCCGTACGTCCCTACTCACGGTGACCGGACCCAGTGGCCAGAAGCTGCTCACCAAGTAGGAATCCATACCGCCTTCGACGGGCGGGGAGGGGCTGACATCACGCTGTGACCACAACACAGACACCGACACCGGGGAGTGCGAAGCGGGGCGGTCGCTTCGCACTCCCCAACGGTGCCTACCGGGGCATCCTGATTGCCATGGTGGCGATCTTCGTCGCGCTCGTGGCCTGGTACGTGATCTCGATCATCGTCCAGTCCAAGCCGGCCTTCTCCACCCTCGGCTTCTCGTGGATCTTCCAGAAGGTCTGGGATCCCAACCACCAGAAGTACGGGCTGCTCCCGTTCATCCTGGGCACCATCGAGACCACGGCCATCGCCCTGGTGCTGGCCGTCCCCATCGGACTGGGCACGGCCATCGCCCTGGCCCATCTGGTCCCCGACCGCATCCGACCCCCGCTGTCGACGGCCGTCGAGCTCCTGGCCGCGGTGCCCAGCGTGGTCTACGGACTGTGGGGGCTCATCGTGCTGGCGCCGCTCTTCCGGGAGCACGTCGAGCCCTTCCTGACCTCGGTGTTCGGGTGGACGGGCCTGTTCGACGGACCCGACAACGGGGTCGGCCTGCTGCTGGCCGGGGTGATCCTCTTCGTGATGGTCCTTCCCACCATGGTGGCCATCTCCCGTGACGTGCTGGCCGTGGTGCCGAAGGAGCAGGTCGAGGGAGCCATGGCCCTCGGGGCCACCCGCTGGCAGGTCCTCCGCAAGGTGGTCATCCCCGGGGCCCGCACCGGCATCCTGGGCGGATTCACGCTGGCCATGGGCCGGGCCCTCGGCGAGACGGTGGCGGTGGCCCTGGTCATCGGCAACTCGCCCTTCATCGCCCACTCCATCAAGTCCCCGGCGGCCACCCTGGCCTCGCTCATCGTCAACAACTTCGGGGAGGCCACCGGCACCGAGCTCAGCGCCCTGTTCGGCGCCGGCCTGGTGCTGCTGCTCATCGGGGTGGCGGTCAACGCCCTGGCCCGTGTGCTGGTCCACGGGACGGCCCGGGCCGGCGGTGCCGCCTCGGTGGCGGTGGCCTGATGACCACCCTCAGCTTCGACGCCTCGACCGACCCCATCCTGGTCCGCCGGGAGCGCATCCAGGGCATGGCTGCGGCCTCCCTGGGCCGACGGAAGGTCTATTCGAAGATCGCCGTGGGCATCTGCTGGGTCTTCCTGGGCATCGCCATCGTGCCCCTGGTGGCGGTCGTCGTCTACGTGGTGATCAAGGGTCTGCCCGCCTGGAGCACCGACTTCTTCACGAAACCGACCTATCCGGAGGGAATCCCCGGCGGGGGGGTGTGGAACGCCATCGTGGGCACCGCCGAGATCGGGTTCATCGCCACCGCCGTCACCGTGCCGCTGGGCCTGCTGTGCGGGCTGTTCCTGGCCGAGTCGGACGGCAGGGTCGCCGCCGCCGTCCGATTCGCCGCCGACGTGATGACCGGGGTGCCCTCCATCACCGTCGGCATCTTCGGCTACATCGCCATCGTGAAGAACTTCGGCTACAGCGGGCTGGCCGGTGCCTTCTCCATCGGGATCATCATGCTGCCGGTCATCATCCGGGCCGGGGAGACGGCCATCCGGGGCGTACCCGGCCACCTGAACGAGGCGGCCATGGCCCTCGGGGCCCGCAAGGCCACCATCGCCCGGCGGGTGGTGGTCCCCGCGGCGATGCCCGGCATCATCACCGGCGGCCTGCTGGCCGTGGCCCGGGGCCTGGGTGAGACCGCACCCCTCCTCCTGACCATCTTCGGCAACGAGTACATGCAGTGGAATCCCACCAAGCCGATGAACGCCCTGCCCCTGGTCATCTACAACAACAGCAGCCAGCCCTACGCCGACCTGGTCCAGATCGCCTGGGGGGCGGCGCTGCTGCTGATGGTGATCGTGCTGGTGCTGAGTGTCGGGAGCCGCGTCCTCGCGGCCGTCCTGCAAAAGGAGAGACGATGATCGATCCCACCACCCCTCTGGAGAAAGGCGTCTCCTTGAACACCGCCCAGGTGCTGCTCGAACCGCCGGCTGGCCCCCGGGTCATGCACCTCGACGACGTGACGGTGTCCTTCGCCGGACGCAAGGCGGTCCGCGACGTGAGCTTCGACGTCCACGAAGGGGAGATCACCGCGCTCATCGGGCCCTCCGGTTCGGGCAAGACCACGCTGTTGCGCGCCCTCAACCGCATGCACGACACGGTCCGGACCGCCTCGGTCACCGGCCGGATCATGCTGGGTGACACCGACGTCTGTGCCGGCTCCACCGATGCCACTCTGCTCCGCAGCCGGGTGGGGATGGTCTTTCAGCGTCCCAACCCCTTCCCCACCATGAGCATCTACGAGAACGCCGTGGCGGGACTGAAGTTCAACGGCGTCCGCAAGAAGGCACTACTCGACGAGGCCGCCGAGTCGGCCCTCGTCGCCGCCGCCCTGTGGGACAGTGTGCGGGACCGTCTCAAGGCCCACGCCTCCACCCTCTCCGGTGGTGAGCAGCAGCGGCTGTGCATCGCCCGGGCGTTGGCCGTGGAGCCCGAAGTGTTGTTGATGGACGAACCCACCTCGGCCCTCGATCCCATCGCCACCAAGCGGATCGAGGAGCTGGTCGGCGAGCTGAAGCACCGGGTCACCATCATCATCGTGACCCACAACATGCAACAGGCCATGCGGGTGTCCGACCGGTGCGCCTTCCTGCTCATGGGCGAGGACAAGGCGGGGGAGCTCATCGAGTTCGGCCCGACGGCCAAGCTGTTCAGCGAGCCGACCGACGCACGGACCCTCGACTACGTCAACGGCCGCTTCGGTTGAGCCCACCGGTGGGCTAGGCGCTGACGGCCTGGCCCCGGCTGTCACACCCGGCGCCCGGGGCGGACGAGGGGGGCGGTGGCGGGTAGGGAGTGCCGTCGGGGTCGATGCGGAACCCGACGCCGCGCACCGTCACGATGTAGCGGGGCTCGGCCGGATCCGGTTCCAGCTTGGCCCGGAGCCGGTGGATGTGGGTGTCGAGGGTGCGGCTGTCCGAGAGGTAGCGGTCCGGCCACAGCAGGTCGATCAGCTCGTCCCGGGTCCGCACCCAACGTGGCGGGGAGAGCAGCACGGCCAGCAGGTCGAACTCCCGACGCGACAGATGGGTCCGGGCACCGTCCACGGTGACCTCCCGGCGCACGAAGTCCACGGTCACCGATCCGAAGGTGGTGGCCG
This sequence comes from uncultured Acidimicrobiaceae bacterium, assembly GCA_963833585.1. Classification (GTDB taxonomy): domain Bacteria; phylum Actinomycetota; class Acidimicrobiia; order Acidimicrobiales; family RAAP-2; genus Bog-756. The sequence goes on from CAWHYF010000006.1 coordinate 1,220,251, forward strand.
GCCGGGATGCGTCGTCGGGTCCATCCCGGCCCGGGACGAGGGAGGGGGTCGGGTACTCCGCCAGCGGCGCCGTCGGCCGTGGCCCTCCGCCGGAGGATGGCGTTCATCCGGGCCACCAGCTCCCGGAGCCGGAACGGCTTGGTGACGTAGCCGGAGGCCCCCAGCTCGAAGCCCAGCACCACGTCCAGCTCGGCGTCGACGGCGCTGACCATCACGATGGGGGCGGGGGAGAGTTCCCGCATCCGTCGGCACACCTCGATGCCCCGCATGCCGGGGAGGAGGATGTCGAGGAGCACGATGTCCGGCGGGCGCTCCGCGAACAGGCGGAGGGCCTCGATGCCGTCCGCGGCCACCTGGACGTCGAAGCCCTCCCGGGCCAGGCCCGAGCACAGCGCCTCCCGGTAGGACTCCTCGTCCTCCACCACGAGGACCCGGATCCGCTCGTCGTCGATGACCATGGGCCTGCTTCAAACCTCCTGATCGGAGCGTACGGAGGCCAGATGAACGGGGGACGACCGCCGTGCGACACCGGGGTGATCGTTGCGTGAACATTGGGGGTCACGGGCTGCGGCCCTGGTCAGCGGCCCGATCCGGTCCGGGCCCGACGTGGCGTCAGGCGGCAGAGCCGAGGGCCACGCCCAACGCCGCGGCCCCGAGGCCGAGGACCAGGCTGACCGCCACGTTGAGCAGGGACGGGACCCACCGTCCGGCCTCGGCCAGGCGGACCGAGTCGAAGGTGAAGGTGGAGAAGGTGGTGTAGGCACCGATCAGCCCGGTGCCGGCCACGGTCAACCAGGTGGACGACACCCCGTGATGGAGGGCCGAGCCGGTCAGGAACCCCAGCACGAGTGACCCGGTGAGGTTGATCACCATGGTGCCGAACGGGAAGTCGGAGCCGGACATCCCCTGGACGGCGTGGTCCACCAGGTAGCGCAGCACCGCACCGCAGGCACCGGCCACCGCCACCTCGAGCACCGTCACGGTCGTTCCCCGTCCGGACCGGCTCCCGGCGAGAGCGGGCCCAGGTCGTCGGGATCGGGGATGGGACGGTCTCGGGGGACGGGCAGGATCTGACCCCGGGCCAGGGCCATCCCGAGGACCGCGGCCGCCATCCCGGCCACCACCGACGCCGCCACATACCCGGCGGCCAGGGCGACCCGGCCGTGTTGGGCGCGCTGGACGGTCTCGACGGCCAGTGTGGAGAACGTGGTGAAGCCACCACAGAAGCCGATGGCGGCAAAAGGGCGCACGTACCGGGTGGGGGGCCACCGTTCGACCACCAGGGTCACGATCAGGCCGAGAAGCAGCGATCCGCCGACGTTGACGGCGAAGGTGGCCCAGGGGAAGCCGGCCGGGGAGGGGACCACCGCACGGCCGGTGCCGTAGCGGGCCAGGGTCCCGAGGGCCCCGCCGGCGGCGATGGCCACCAGGCGCAGTGCCGGCTCGGGCGAACGGGGGCCGTGGGTCGGTCCGACGGGGGTCACGGTCCCTCCTTCCGGTGTCGCGTCCCTTGCTGTTCCGGTAGGAGTCATCAGCCGTGGCCGGCGGTTACGGCGAACTCCATCGCCGTGGCGATCCTACGGCAGGCGTCGGCCCGAGAGCAGGATCTCCGGCGCGGGTGGGAACACTCCAGAAGCGGCCGGAAGCCTCACGCCCTAGGGGCCCGCCCCGCTCGACGGTGGTCGGCCAATGAGGGGAGCGCACTGGCGAGCCCGGAGCCGGGCAGACCCCTAGGGTTTGAAGCGGTAGCCGATCCCCCGCACCGTGAGGACGTGTTGGGGAGCGGCCGGGGTCAGCTCGACCTTCTTGCGGAGCCGTTTGACGTGGGTGTCGAGCGTGCGGGAGTCACCCTTGGTGCGGTCCCGCCAGATCCGCTCCATGCACTGGGTCCGGGTCACCACGTTCCCCGATTCGGACACCAGCAGGGCCAGCAGGTCGAACTCCTTGCGGGACAGCTCCACCTCGCGGCCACGCACCAGGGCCTGGCGCAGCGACAGGTCGATTCGTACCGGTCCCAGGGAGTAGATGGCGTCGGGCGGGCGGGTCGCGGTGTCGACGGGCGGCGAGGCACCCACCCGGCGTAGTACGGCCCGGATCCGGGCGGTGAGCTCCCGCGGCCGGGGAGGCTTGATGATGTGGTCGGCCGCGCCGGCCTCGAGGGCCAGCACGGCGTCCAGCTCGTCGTGACGCGCCGTGACCATGATCACCGGCACCGACGAGACGGTGCAGATCCGTCGGTACACCGACAGCCCCTGGGAGTCACCGAGCTCCATGTCGAGCAGGATCAGCGAGGGCCTCGCCGCGTGCACCTGGGCCACCCCTTCGGTGCCGTCGGCCGCGGTGACCACGTCGAACCCCTCCACCGACAGTGTGGCGGCCAGGCCCTCCCGGGACTGGGGGTCGTCGTCGATGATCAAGATGGTCGGATGGCCCAGAGGAGGAAGGACGCCGTCATCGGCCTCGCGGAACGCCAGGCTCACCACCGACCCCTGACCCCCCGGAACAGGGGGCACATGGCGGCCTTCGGGACTCGTCGTCGGGTCCGGGCGGCGGCACCGCGGCTGGGCGGCCCGCCGGGGTCGCCGGGCGGGGGAGGTTGGCCGTGAGCGACGACGTGGGACGTCCGGTGTCCGGCGAGCTCGACTCCGGCGTCCGACCCGGTCGTCGGCCCGGGCCTGACCACCAGATGTCGCGGTGCGCCCCCATCGTTCGCACCCTACGGACGGCAGGTGAACGGCACGCGATCGCCGTGTCACCGAAAGGTGAATGGTGGGTAATCTTCTCGTTCAGACCCTCGAGCCGGTCGAGGGCATGCCACCATGACCTGGCCGAAGACCGACCGTCGAACGAGCGCGCGATGAGCCGAACAGCATGAACAGCACTGACGTGGTGGATCTACCCGCCACCGAGGAGTGGAGGCACCTGGTCGACCAGTTCGAGGCGGTCCGGGACCGCCATCTCCGCCAGCTGTTCGACGAGGATCCCGAGCGGGCCTCGTCGATGACCGTCCGGGCCGCCGACCTCCACCTCGACTACTCCAAGCACCGGCTGACCCGGGAGGCCGTGGCGCGCACTGATGGCGGTGGCCCGCCGGGCCGGGGTCGAGGAGCGACGCGACGCCATGTTCGCCGGCCGCCACATCAACACCACCGAGGATCGGGCCGTGCTGCACGTGGCCCTCCGGATGCCCAAGGGCACCAGGCTCGAGGTCGACGGCCGCGACGTGGTGGCCGACGTGCACCAGGTCCTCGACCGGATGGGGGCGGTGGCGGCGCGGCTCCGCTCCGGCCAGTGGACCGGGGCGACCGGTGAGCGCATCACCGCGGTGGTCAATATCGGGATCGGGGGCTCCGATCTGGGGCCGGCCATGGCCCACGAAGCCCTGGCGGACTACGCCATCCCGGACATCTCGTTCCGCTTCGTCTCGAACATCGATCCCGTCGACCTCTACCACCAGACCCGCGACCTCGATCCGGCCCGGACCCTGTTCGTGGTCTGCTCCAAGACGTTCACCACCCTGGAGACCCTGACCAACGCCTCGGCCGCCCGTGAGTGGCTCCTGGCGGGGCTCGGGGCCGGGCCCGAGGCCGTGGCCAGACACTTCGTGGCGGTGTCCACCAACGAGGCCGGGGTCACCGAGTTCGGGATCGACCCGGCCAACATGTTCGGGTTCTGGGACTGGGTCGGCGGCCGGTACTCGTTCGACTCGGCCATCGGGTTCTCGCTCATGGTGGCCATCGGTCCCGAGGCATTCGCCGACATGCTCGCCGGCTTCCACGCCATCGATGAGCACTTCGCCACCGCGCCGCTCGACGCCAACATGCCGGTCATCCAGGGGATGCTCAACGTCTGGTACAACAACCTGTTCGGCGCCGAGACCCACGCGGTGCTGCCGTACAGCCAGCGCCTGGCCCGGTTCCCGGCCTACCTCCAGCAACTGACCATGGAGTCCAACGGCAAGTCGGTGCGCCGCGACGGCTCACCGGTGTGGGGGGCCACCGGGGAGATCTTCTGGGGGGAGCCGGGCACCAACGGCCAACACGCCTTCTACCAGCTCATCCACCAGGGGACCCGTCTGATCCCGGCGGACTTCATCGGCTTTGCCCGCTCCACCCACGAACACGGTGAGCAACAGGACCTGCTGATGGCCAACTGCTTGGCCCAGTCCAAGGTGCTGGCCTTCGGCCGGACGGCCGAAGAGGTGGCTGACGACGGTACCCCCTCGGACGTGGTCCCCCACAAGGTGATGCCGGGCAACCATCCGAGCTCCACCATCCTGGCTCCCCTGCTCACGCCATCGGTGCTCGGTCAACTGGTGGCGCTCTACGAACACACCGTGTTCACCGAGGGGGCGGTGTGGGGCATCGACTCCTTCGACCAATGGGGGGTCGAGCTGGGCAAGGCCATGGCCGTCCAGCTGGCTCCGGCCCTCAGTGCCGACACCCCTCCCGATCTCCGCGACCAGGACTCCTCGACGGCCGGTCTCACCCGTCGGTACCGGAGCCTGCGCGAACGACCGGCCTGAACAGTGACCGGCGGCGGCCGGTCAGGCCGACGCCAGAGCCGCCCACAGCGACCGGTAGTTGGGGTAGGTGATCCCCTCGGTGATGTAGCCGGCCCGTTCCAGCTCGGCGTGGAAGGCGGGGAGATTGCGGAACGGGATACCCATGTCCACATGGTGGGCCAGGTGCCAGCCCGTGTTGTACGGCACGAACCAGAACCGGGCGGCCAGCGACTGACGGACGTTATGGGTGGTCACCCGGCGGTCCTCGCCGGCCTGCAGCCCGCCGTGCTCGGCGATGGCCCGCAGCCGGTTGATCACCCGCCACTGGGTCATCCACGGCAGCCACCACAGCAGGGGATAGATCCACCACCGCCCGGTGGCCACCCACAGCACGGCCCACAGCACCACCTGCATCCCGAGGATGGACCCGGCCACCCGACGGGTGGACGAGGACCGCAGCGCCTTGAACAGCGGGGTGAAGTTCTTCCAGCCCGAGATGCCCACCCCGTCGCGGATGAGTCGCCGGGCCAGCGTGCGCCGGTCGCACCGGTAGCCGCCGTAGAAGGCCAGGTCCGGCTCGCGGGGTCCGAACTCCTCCTTGTGGTGGGCAAAGTGGCCGCGCCGGTAGATGGAGATGGGCGTCCAGGTGGGATAGGCCAACAACCACGTCCCCACCCAGTCGTTGACCCGCTTGTTGGAGAACAGGAGCTTGTGGGCCGCCTCGTGCATGAGGATGGCGAAGCGGGCGTACATCGGGCCCATCAGGACGAAGGCGGCCAGGTAGGCCCACCAGCGGTCGACCCACACCGAGCCGCCGATGATCACCGCCACCCAGAACCACACCGAGACCACGGTCAGGGCGTTGCGCAAGTTGTCGATTCGCCGCAGGTCGTGGCGGATCTCGGGACGGGCCATCCCGTTGTCCATCAACCGGTCGGTCGGGAAGACCTGGGGCCGGACCTCCGGATCAGCCACCATGGTGGTCGTCATGGGTAGGATATTACAGTTATCAAACAGATGATGCAAGAAAGTAATGCTCCGTTCACGGCCCGTTCGGTGCTGGCCAGCGCCCTCCTGGGCGAGGACCCCCCCGAGCTGCCGGTGTCCCACCTGATCCACCTGGCCGGGCTGTTCGGGATCAACGAGAACCGGGCCCGGGTGGCGCTCAGCCGGATGGCCACTGCGGGGGAGGTGACCACCGACGGATCCGGTCGCTACCGGCTGGCCGGTCACCTGCTCGACCGGCAGGGCCGCCAGGCGGGGAGTCGACGGGGGCAGACCCGGCCCTGGGACGGAGCGTGGCAGATGGTGGTGGTGACCACGGCGGGGCAGTCGGCCGACGACCGGGCCGACCGGCGCAAGCGGCTGACGCTGGCCCGCCTGGCCGAGCAACGCGAGGGGGTGTGGGTGCGACCGGACAACCTCGACCTGCGACCCGACCCCGGCGTCGACCCGCACGTGGCCCTCTACTCGGTCAGACCGGAGGCCGATCCGGTGGCGCTGGCCGCCGACTTGTGGGACCTCGACGGGTGGACCCGGGGCGCTGCGCGTCTGAGGGAGCAGCTGGCCGCCCTCCCACCGGCCGGACCGGACGACCTGGCCCGGGGGTTCGTGGTGTCAGCGGCGGTCCTCCGTCATCTGCAGGCCGACCCGTTGCTGCCGGCGGCGCTGCTTCCTGGCGGGTGGCCGGGCACCTCGCTCCGGGAGGAGTACGACCGGTGGGACCGCCGGTACCGAGGGGTGCTGCGGAAGTGGGGGCGAACCGCCTGAACGGGCAGCCACGGGACCCGGGGCCCAGGCAATAGGGTTGCCTCGCACCCGAACCCAGGAGAGGCCCGATGAGCAGTCCCAGCAGCGAGCAGCGCCCGAACGACGGTCAGCCGTTCGCGGGGCGGGTGGCGGTGATCACCGGAGGGGCCCGCGGCCAGGGCCGCTCCCACGCCGTCGAGCTGGCCCGACTCGGGGCCGACATCGCCATCGGTGACCTCTGCCACGACCTGGACAGCGTGGGCTACGCCCTCGCCACCGAGGACGACCTGGCCGAGACGGTGCGGCTGGTGGAGGCGCAGGGGCGGCGGTGCGTGGCGACGGTGTTCGACGTGCGGGACCTCGAGGCCACCCTGGCCTTCGCCGAGGAGGCACGGGAGGTGCTGGGCTCGGTCGACATCCTGGTGGCCAACGCCGGTGTCTCCACCCTGGGGTCGATCTGCACCATGGACGCCGGCCAGTGGAGCGAGACCGTCGACACCAACCTGACCGGGGTGTTCAACGCCATGCGGGCCGTCGGCCCCCCACATGCGTCGCCAGCGGTGGGGCCGGATCATCGGCATCTCGTCGATGATGGGCCGAACGTCCAACCCGGGTATCGCCGCCTACGTGGCCTCCAAGTGGGGGGTGATCGGCCTGTGCAAGTCGGTGGCCTACGAGCTGGCCGGCTTCGGCGTGACGGTGAACGCCATCGCCCCGGGCAACGTCTCGACCCCCATGATCCACAACGACCAGCTCTACGGGTTGATGCGCCCGGACCTCGACCACCCCACCCGACAGGACGTCGAGCCCGGAATGACCGCCCTGCACGTGCAGCCGGTTCCCTGGCTCGAGCCCGAGGAGATCACCGCGGCGGTGGTCTTCCTGGCCTCCGACGGCGCCCGGCACATCACCGGAACGGTGATCGACGTGGACGCCGGGGCCTCGGCCCGGTTCACCGGCTGATCAGCCCCCGAGGCTCGACGAGCCCGCGGTCACTGGCGGGACATCGCCGCCCGTTCGGCCGCCTCGGCCTCGGTGTCCCGGGCGGAGGACGACGGCCGGGCCAACGTGACCTCCAATCGCCGGACGGTCCCTTCGAAGGGGAAGGGGGCGCGGTACCGCTCGCTGACCGCCGACCCGTGGTCGTACCCCACGCTCGGGCCCACGCTGGAGATCATGGTCATGACGAACGGCACCTCCAACGAGCCGGAGGGCCGACCGTCGATGACCAGGTCGGCGCGCCCGGCCCGACCGGAGCGGGCGAAATGGACGCCCACCACCGCCGGACCCACCGGTACGGGTGCCTCCGACACCGCCACGTGGTGGTCCCCGAAGCAGTTGTAGTCGAGGACCAGGCGGTCGTCCTGGACGAACAGGCTGACCCCCGAGTTCTCGTTGCCCGAGGCGTACAGCACCCCGCCGGCGCCCTCCGGCCGATCGATGGTGGCGGTCAGCTCCCAACCTCGCCCTCCGAGGGACGGAGCGGCCTGGCCGGGGAGCGGCGACATCGGGGGGTAGTAGGTGTAGCGGCGGCTGGTGGGGTGCGGTGACCGGTCCCGGTACCGGGTGAAGAACAGCTCGATGGTGCGGTCGTCGAGCGGGAGGACCCCGTACTCCTCGGCCTCGCTCCACCACAGGTCGACCATCTCGGCCACTTTGTCAGGAAGCTCCGCGGCCAGGTTGTGACACTCGGAGCGGTCCAGGTCCAGGTGGTAGAGCTCCCAGTCGTCCTCCTCGAAGGGTACGCCCGGCTGGTGGCGGGTGACCGCCTTCCAACCGTCGGCATAGATGCCCCGGTGGCCCATCATCTCGAAGTACTGGACCTGCTTCCGGCCCGGCTCGTCGGGGGCGTCGAACGAGTAGGCCAGAGAGGTGCCCGAGACCGGGATCTGCTCGAGGCCGCGGTAGGTGTCCGGCGCCTCGATCCCCAGGGTCTCGTAGATGGTGGGGACCAGGTCGCTCACGTGGTGGAACTGGTGGCGCAGGGAGCCGCCGTCCCGGATGCGCTCGGGCCAGTGCACGATCAGGGGAACGTGCACCCCGCCTTCGTGGGTGTTCTGCTTGTACCACTTGAACGGGGTGTTCCCGGCCTGGGCCCAACCCCACGGGTAGTTGGAGTGGCTGTGGGGGCCGCCGATGTCGTCGAGCCGCTCGACGGCCTCGTCGGGCGATTCGGCCAGGAAGTTGAAGTACTTCATCTCGTGGGTCACCCCCACCGGGCCGCCCTCCTGGCTGGCGCCGTTGTCCGACAGCAGCAGGATCAGGGTGTTGTCCAGCTGGCCCAGCTCATCGAGCCCCTCGACGAACCGACCGATCTGGTCGTCGGTGTGCTCCAGGAACGCGGCAAAGGCTTCCTGCAGCCGGGCGGCCAGGCGCCGGTGGTTCTCGGGCAGCGAGTCCCACGCCTCGACCCCGGGGTTCCGGGGGGCCAGTTCGGTGCCGGGGGGCAGTAGGCCCATCTCCTGTTGCCGGGCGAACCACCGGTCCCGGGCCACGTCCCAACCCTGGTCGAACCGGCCTCGGTACTTCTCCAGGTACGCCGCCGGGGCCTGGTGAGGGGCGTGCATGGCTCCGAAGGCCAGGTAGGTGAAGAACGGCCGGTCGGGACGGATGGACACCGAGTCGTGGACGAAGCCGAGGGCCTGGTCGACCAGATCCGCGCTCAGGTGGTAGCCCTCCTCGGGGGAGGCCGGGGGCCGGACGCTGTGGTTGTCGATGACCAATTCGGGGTGGAACTGGTCGGTCTCACCTTCGAGGAACCCGTAGAACCGGTCGAAGCCCCGTTGGCAGGGCCACTGGTCGTAGGGGCCGGCGGCCGAGGCGTTGTCCATGGCGCACAGGTGCCACTTGCCCACGGCGAAGGTGGCGAACCCCTGGTCGCGGAGCACCTCGGCCACGGTGGAGGCGTGGTTGGAGATGTGACCCCGCATGTTGGGATAGCCACTGTCGAAATTGGAGAGGGAGCGCATGCCGACCGAGTGGTGGTTCCGCCCGGTGAGCAGGGAGGCCCGGGTGGGGGAGCACAGCGGCGTCACGTGGAAATTGGTGTAGCGGAGCCCGTCGGCGGCCAGCCGGTCGATGTTGGGCGTGGCCAGGTCCGATCCATAGCATCCGAAGTGGGAGAAGCCGGTGTCGTCGAGGAGGATGACCACGACGTTCGGGGCGTCCTCCCCGGGGTGGGGCGGAGCGGGCCACCACGGCGTCGACTCGGCCTGGGTACGGCCGATGACCCCCTCGAAGGGTTCATAGCTCTTCATCTCGGTCCCTCACTGGTGCACCGTGCGCGGGTCGGGCGGAGGGCCCGGCCGGGGTGGGATTGTGTCACCTCCGCTGACGATACCTGTGGGCCGGAGGACATGTCGATCAGGCGGACCGAAGGGTAGATTGCGCCGTCCACCGACCCGACCGGTGGGGGACGACCGCCGACCACGGGAGGGGCGCACCGAGATGAGGACATCTGGCACCGGGCTGCCTGTTCCGTCACCCGAGGCCGCCCGGGTGGTGGTGGAGCCGCCCGGAGAGGGGCGGGCTACTGGGCCGGCGCCCCCAGCGCCGCGGTGGGCGACGACGGGACCGTCTGGCTGGCCTATCGACTGCGCCGGCCACTCGAAGGCGGCGCGCAACACCCTGGCGTAGCGGGTGGGCGGTACGTACCCGCCCACGTTGCGGGCCGGCAACTCGCTCACCGCGCCTTCGTCCACCCCGGGGAACCGGAATACCCCATCCAGGGTCTCCACCGGGGCGTCCACCAGCTCCAGGTACCGGATGAGGTGGAGCTGCGAGCGGGGGAACAGCGTGAGCAGGTGCTGCAGCTGGCGGCCGTAGAGGCCGGTCTCCAGGTAGCGCCAGAAGGGTGCCCACCCGGCCTGCCGGCGGCGGGGCTCCTCGTTGCAGGCCGTCACGAAGTCGTTGATGGTCTCGAGGCCGTCGGCCCACAGGTGGGCCCAGTTGGAGTAGGCCCGGTCGACCGGGTCGCGAAGCACCACGATCAGCCGGGCCTCGGGAACGGTCCGGCGGATCCGGAAGTGGGCGGCCGGGTCGGCCAGGTAGAACGGCGTGCTCCCCCCCGAAGTGCCCCGGCGGGGGCGGCGTCGAAGAGCTGCTCCTAGCGGTCACGCGGCCAGATCCACTCGCGGGCGCTGTGGGCGTCGCCCGGCCCGGCCCGGGTCGCCGGAGGGAGGTCGTCGCCCAGGAAGTACTTGGGCTCCTTGACCGGCGAGAGGTAGAGCTGCGGGTGCCGGGCCCAGGGCGGCATGGAGCGCCGTGGTCCCGGCCTTGGGGCCCCGAGGACGAAGAACTCAGGGAGTGCCATGGCCCCGGCGCCGTGATCGTTCACCGGCCACCAGGGCGACCAGGGCGGCGGCGGCCAGGCCCAGATCGGCGATCCCCATCGTGGTCGACGGCCATCCGTGATCGTTCCAGAGCACCGCGGCGGTGGCCAGGGCGGTGCCGACGGAGGCCAGTACCACCAGGCGCTGGAGGGCGGCTCGACGGCGTCCGCCGACCTGGCGGACGAGGGCCAGGGCCGCGGGGATGGTGAGCACGGCCAAGGTGGCGGCCCAGGGGCGGGATCCGCTGTTGGCGATGACCCCCAGCCACCGATAGGCCTCGAGGAGGCTGATGGTGGCCAGCACTGCCAGTCCGGGGGGCCCGAACATGGGATCGGTCGGGACGGTGGAGGAGGGGTAACCGGATTCCGGCAGGTTGCCGGACCGGGGACCTCCGGGTGCCACGGCGGTCGGGGCGACGGGCGTCGGCTCGATGGTGACGTCGGGCCGTTCCTCGACGTCGGGCGGTTCCACCAGGAGGATCGGAGAAGGGGGGGAGGACAAGGGCATGGGCCTATCTCTATAAAAACTACCGGATTAGTCGGTATTATGCTCGGCCCCCCGTCACCGGTCAACCCGAACGCCGGTGGGCGGCTGCGGTCAGCGCCGGCGATAGGCGACCGGACAGGGCCGGGCCGATCGGGCCACCCCGCCGATCTGCCGCCGACGGGGGGCGGCCCGCGTGAACTGGGGGGTGAGGTCGTACTGGTCGAGCAGGCCCCGGGTGGCCACCCGGATGGCCGAGATGGAGAACCGCGCCGCCGGGCAGCTGTGCACGCCATGGCCGAACGTGCTGACCAGCTCCCGGGTGGGCAGCGGCACCGCAGGGGAGAGGCGGCGGCCCTGGTAGTGGTCGGGATCGAAGCGGTCGAGGCCGGGGGCGGCCGACGTGTTGTGCAGGGACAACATGGTGGTCAACAGGACACCGGGGTGGAGCCGGAAGGTGCCCGCGCCGGTGTCCACGTCAATCGGGGTGAGCACCTGGCGGAGGGTGATGGAGCGCTGGGCCATGCGGATCGACTCGCTGGCACAGCGGTCGAGGAGGTCCTCGTCCCCGGCCCGGACCCGCTCCAGCAGCTCCGGCCGCTGGACCAGATTGACCACGGTCCAGGCCAGGGCGGCGTAGAGATTCGACTGCGAGCCCATGTGGATGACGATGACGTCCCGGGCGGTGGCGACCGAGCGCTCGTCGTCGGGCAGGTCGGCGTAGGAACGGAGGATCTGGGTGAGGAAGTCGTCGACCGGCGGCTGGGACCGTCGCCCCTCGATGATCTCGGTGAAGGCGCGTTCGATCCCGGCCATGGCCGCCCACTCCCGCCGTTTCCCGGTGGCCCAGGTCACCGCGGCCTGCCCGGGCCGAACGAAGGACTCCGAGCTGTCCAGCCGGTCGAAGAGTGGGATCAGACGGTCGATGTACCGGGCCGAGGACGCTTCGTGCCCGGCCCACGATGCCAACCCCAGGCGGTGGCTGAGCCGTCGCATCTCGGTGAAGACCTCGAAGCTGCCCGAGGGGCCCAGCCGGGCGATCTCCAGGTCGACGGCCTCTTGGAGATGATCGAGGTAGGTCTCGACCCGCTGGCTTCCGAACAGGGTCTTCGGATGGTTTCGCCGACCGAGCAGCAGTTCGACGGGGACTTTGGCCTTGATGAGCTGGTAGGTGGCGATGCCGAAGCTGGCCTGGTCCTCGGGCTGGGCGTAGAGGGAGCGGACGCCCTCGGGGGAGAAGACGCAGAACAGCCGGTGGCCGAAGGCGTCGACCACGAAGGTGTCCCCGTGCCGTCGCCGCTGGCGGCCGAAGAAGGCCGTGGGATCAGTCAGCAGCCCCAGGCCGCCGCGCACCCAGGGGATCGGGCCGCCCACGGTCGGGGCCGGGGGCTCGACCCGGGGAACGATGGCGGCCATCGTCCCGGAGCCTACGACCGGGGACCGACCGGCAGGGCGGAGCCGGCGCTGTGGTATCCCTGAGGCGTGCTGCGAGCCCGACGACGGTGATGGAGCCCCCCTGGGTCCTGGGCACCGACCCGGCCCGCCCTCTCGCCGCTGGTCTCGGAGCGGACCTGGACGAACTGCCGCCGATGGTCTTCGACCCCGGGTGGTCGCAGGCTCCCGCCATCGAGCGGTGGCGTGACCGGACGCGGTACGGCCCCCGGGCCGACGGGATCGTGGTCGCGGTCTGGTCCGAGGCACCGGCACGGACCCCGGTGGTCGACCTCGACCTCGCCGGGTGGACGGCAAGGTTGGAGACGCCCTTCGCCTGGTGGTTCGCGGCGTTGGCGGTGGCGTGCGAACGATGTTCGGCGGGCGGGCAGGTGGTGGCGGTGACCGATCGCCCGGAGGTCCGGGGCAGCGCCGGGTGGGGTGTGGAGTCCGCCGTGGCTGACGCCGTGGAGGTCATGGCCAGGTCCCTGGCCGAGGTGGCGCGGTCCCGCGGGGTCCGGGTGAACGTGGTCTCCACCTCGGACCGCCTGTCGGGAGGTCGCCCCTCCCACCTCGACGGGGTGCTCGGCGCGGTGCGCATGCTGCTCTCGGCGGGCGGTCCCGGGGTCAACACCGCGGTCGTCCGGGTGGATCCAGGATGGTGACGGAGACCGCGGACCGGAAGGTGGTGCTGGTCACCGGGGCCAGTGGTGGAGTGGGCCGTGGCATCGCCATCGCCTGTGGATCGGCGGGATGGTCCGTATGGGTGGCGGCCCGGCGGTCGGCCGAGGGGAGACAGGTGGCCGACGAGGTCACCCGAGCCGGCGGAGCGGGTCACTTCGTGGCCTGTGATGTCGGGGAGGGCGACTCGGTGGAGGAGGCGGTCGCCGCCGTGGTCGCCGAGGATGGACGGCTGACCGGGGTGGTCCACAACGCCACCAGCGGCAGGTCGCCGCATCCGGTGGTTCCCGTGGAGGTCCCGATGGGCGAGTTGCGGGACCATGTGGTCGTCTCGGTCCGCGGCGCCTACTGGGTGGCCCACCACGCCCGTCCCCACCTGGCGGCGGCGCGGGGCAGCCTGGTGCTCCTCACCTCGGAGGCAGGGTTCCGGGGCACCATGCGGCTCGCCCCCTACGCGTCAGTAAAGGCAGCCGTCCGGGGCCTGGCCCGATCCTGGGCCCGTGAGTGGGGGCGTGACGGGGTGCGGGTCAACTGCGTGGCACCCCTGGCCGAGTCACCGGCCGTCGGCGTGGCGATGGCGGCCGACCCCACCATGGCCGAGCGGGTGCTCGGCGACCACCCCATGGGCCGCCTGGGCGACCCGGTGGAGGATGTCGGGCCGGTGGTGCGGTTCCTCCTGTCCGATGAGTCCCGCTACGTCACCGGCGTCACGGTGATGGCCGATGGCGGCAACGCCCCCATCAGCTGAGCGCCGGGCCGGCCGAGGGTCTGGGTGCCCGGAACAGGGCGCGTGGAGGCGGTCGACCCGACTCCACGCCCGCCAGGGAAGCGGGGGACGACCGGGAGCGTGTCCCGTGCCGTCCCGGTGTCCGATGCCCGGATTCGCCGCCCGTCGGGTCCCAGTATGGGCAAAGCCCGTCCCGGATAGCAACCAGTGATTGCATTTTGTCTCCGGCCTGCACGTTTCTGCCCGGGGCCCCCGACGAAGGCCCGTCGAGCGGGTCCCGGGCGATGGACATCCTGCGCCGGGCACCGGTCGGACGGAGTGGACCAGCACCATCTGCCGTCCCCGATCTCCCCGGTCCGGAATCCGGTTCGGATCCTGGACCGATTGGTCCCGGCCCGGGCGAATTTACGATCTTCATATACAGAGTTGATGGTGTCCTTAGCCCGCTGGCATCGAATGGGAGCCGTGAGGTCGTGCGGCGCTCCTGCCGACGGGCCTCGAATCGACGGCGATGCGGAAGGTAGATGCAGATGAACGAGACCTCGGACCCAACGTCGGGACCGGACGACACGACCCCTCCGGCGCCGACCGACGCGGCCGCTCCGGAAACCCCCCCGACCGCAGCGGGCCCTGGCCCCCAGCAGGGGCCGGCCATCCCGCTACCTCCCGTGGGCGGCGCCCCGGTGGCACCGGCGGGGCCCTATCCCACCGCACCGATCGAGTACCCGCCCACCGGCCAGTACCCGCCCACCGGCCAGTACCCGCCCACCGGCCAGTACCCGCCCACCGGCCAGTACCCGCCCACCGGCCAGTACCCGCCCACCGGTCCGGGCGTGCCCGTCCCACCGGCAGGGACCTGGCCCCCGCCACCTCACTCGGTGTGGGGTGCAGGTCCGGCCGATCCCGTCCCCGGCGGAACGCCTTCGTACCTCGGGTGGCCCTCGGCGGGCGCCGGCGCTCAGCCGGTGGCACCGACCCCGACCGCGCCCAAGCGCGGCGCCCTCGATGGCCCTGGCCACCATGGTCGTCGTCGTGGCGGTAGTGGCCGGAGTCGGGCTGGGCCACCTGGTCTGGCCCACCTCGTCTGCGTCCTCGGTCTCGGCCAGTCCGGCCACCGGCTCGGGCGGGACGTCGGGCGGGTCGTCCCCTTCGGCTCGGGATCGACCGGCAGCGGCTCCAATCCGTTCGGTAACGGATCGGCGGGCGGGTCGTCCCCCTTCGGCTCGGGCTCCTCGGGCAACACCTCCACCGGCGCCGGCGCCCCGTCGGACATCTCGGCCATCGCGGCCAAGGTTTCGCCGGCTCTGGTGGACATCAACACCAACCTCAGCTACCAGAACGAGGCCGCCGCCGGCACCGGCATGGTGCTGACCTCCAACGGGGTGGTGCTGACCAACAACCACGTCATCGACGGGGCCACCAGCATCAGCGTGACCGACGTCGGCAACGGCAAGACCTATCAGGCCAACGTGGTGGGCTATGACCGGACCGGTGACATCGCGGTGATCAAGCTGGCCAACGCCAGCGGTCTCCAGACCATCGCCACCTCCAGCGGCACCGCCGCCGTGGGCCAGGCGGTCGTCGGAGTGGGGAACGCCGGCGGGACCGGCGGCACCCCCAGCGCGGCGGGCGGGTCGATCACCGCCCTCGACCAGTCCATCACCGCCAGTGACCAGGGCGGAGGCAACGCGGAGAACCTGACCGGGCTCATCGAGGTCAACGCCGGCATCCAGCCGGGAGACTCCGGCGGCTCCCTGGTCAACGCCCAGAGTCAGGTCATCGGGATGGACACCGCGGCCTCCGCCGACTCCAGCTACCAGGTGTCGGGCACCCAGGCCTACGCCATCCCGATCGAGACCGCACTCTCGGTGGCTCACAAGATCACCGCCGGCCAGGCGTCCTCGACCATCCACATCGGCGCCACCGGGTTCCTCGGACTGGGCATCTCGCCTCAGTCCGACACCGGCTCCGGCGGATTCGGGAGCAGCCCGGACTCCGGCTCGTCGGGCGCGGTGGTCTCCCAGGTGCTCTCGAACTCAGCGGCCGGGCAGGCCGGTGTGGTCTCGGGTGACACCATCGTCAGCCTCGACGGCTCGGCCATCAACTCGCCCTCGGACCTCAGCGACCTGCTCGAGCCGAAGCACCCGGGCGACAGCGTCCGGCTCCAGTGGACCGACCAGTCCGGCCAGTCCCACACCGCCTCGGTGACGCTGGGCTCGGGCCCGCCGGCGTGACACGGCGGCCGGCGCCGCCGGGGTCAGGACGTCAGCCGTCCGACCCGGGAGGCGCCGGCCAGCCGGGCCCGGAGCTCCTTGCGGTCGGGTTTGCCCAGGACGGTCACCGGTAGCTCGTCGGTGAAATCGAGATACTCCGGCACCTTGTAGGTGGCCAACGCCCCGGCGCAGTGCTGGAGCAGCTCCTCCACCGTGACCGGCTCGGACACCACCACCATGGCCCCCACCCGCTCACCCAGGTCGGGGTCGGGCAGGCCCACCACCCCGGCGTCGACCACGCTGGGATGGGTGCGGAGCACCTCCTCCACCTCGACGGGGCCGAACTTCTCCCCGCCCCGGTTGATGGTGTCGGAGAGCCGGCCCACCAGGTACAGGTAACCCTGATCGTCCTGTCGTCCGATGTCACCGGTGTGGAGCCACGTCGTGGTGGTGTTCTGCACGGCCCGCACCACGAACTCGCCCACCCCACCGGGGTCGACCTCCTGTTCGGTGCCCGGCTCGACGATCCGGAGCTCGACACCGGCCAGCAGTCGCCCCACCGAGTCGAACCGGTCCCCCCGCCGGTGGTCCTCGGGGGACAGTGCGGCGTACGCCCCGAGGGTCTCGGTCTGACCGAAGGTGTTGGAGAAGTCCACGCCCGGGAAGGCGGCCACCGCCCGGCGCACCAGGTCCACCGGGGCGGCCGCGGCGCCGTAGCTCAGCGACCGCACCGAGGTGAGGTCGGTGCTCTCGAAGCGGGGGTGATCGATGATGCGGCGGAGCATGGTCGGTACCACGAAGGTCTGGGCCACCCGGTGCCGCTCGACCAGGTCCAGCCACTCCCCGGGCTCGAACTTGGGGAGGAAGACCAGCTCCCGACCCTGATGCAGGGAGATGAACATGCCGAGGGTCCCGCCGATGTGGAAGATGGGGGCCGACATCATGTCCACCGGCTGGGGCGCATCCGGGTCGATGGGTTTCGAGTAGAACGCCAGCCGGTCGGCCACCACCCGGTGGCTGATGGCGATGGGCTTGGGGAGGCCGGTGGTTCCACTGGTGAACAACACCAGGGCGGCGTCCTCCTCCCGGCCCGCGCTGGCCGGCGTCGAGCCGTCGGGCACCTCGGTGGCGAAGATCTCCTCCTCCACCAGCACCGGTCCCCCGACCGCGGCGCCCACGGCGGCGGCGTACCGGTCACCGGCCACCCCGACCCGGGTGCCGGTCAGCTCGGCCAGCTGGCCGAGCTCGCCCGGGGTCAGGTAGGCGTTCATCTGGGCCGAGGCCGCACCCAACCGGGCCGCGGCGAAGATCGTGGCCACCGAGAGGGTGCTGCCCAGGTTGACCAGCGCCACCCGGTCGCCGGGGCCCACTCCGGCCGCGGCCAGGGCCACCTCGACCTGGCGGATGCGCTGCTCCAGCTGGCGGTAGGTGACGGTCTGACCGTCGACCACCAGGGCCACCCGGTCCGGGACGGCCTGCAGGGGGGCGTCAGTGGCGTGGCCGACGTTCACGAGCGGCCGCGCCACGGTGGGGGCGGGATGGGGGCCGTCCTCCTGGAGGGGTCACGGCAGGGCACGAGCGCCCATCAGGGGGTGGGCAGCCGGGTGAATGGCTGCACCGTGACCCAGCAGGTGCCCTGGGCCTTGCCCTGGGAGGTCAGCTGGCAGTCGGAGGTGGGCGGGACGTTGTTCCGCAGCCGGACGATCTTGTACTGGGTGGGGCCGTAGTGCTTGGTCGGACCGAAGCTGAGGATCGGCGTGGTGGTACCGGGGAAGTTCTTGATCCGGGACAGGGCGGTCACGAAGGTGCGCCGGTTGAGGTTCCTCCCCGCCGCCTTGGCCGCCGTGGCGAAGAGGGTGATCGCCTGACACCAGCTGACCACCGGCCCCTGCTGCTCGAGGTAGTCGGTGGTGGCGCCGGGTGGCACTTGGGGATAGGCCTTGTGCCAGGGGGTCCAGCACGCCTTGACCCCGGGGTCGTAGCCCAGCGGACCGGTGTAGTTGGAGGTGTTGGTGCCCCCGCCCAGGGTCTGGACGGTCAGCCCCTCCTGTCCGTCGAGGGCCTTCTCGTACGGGATGGGGATGAGGCCGAGGGCCGATTCGATGCTCGACTCGTAGTCGCTGAGCAGCAGGCTGGGGAAGTAGTTCTGGCTGGTCTCGGCGGCCAGCACCGGATAGAAGACGTTGAACGGGATGAGCGGGATCACCGTGGTCACCCCGGCGCTGCGCAGCGCCTGGATCACCAGGGGGGCCTGGGTGTTGGTGGTGGCGGAGTCGTTCGGGTCCGAGGCGATGGTCTTCACCGTGGCGGTGATCCCGGCCCGTTGGAGGTCGGGGAGGAGGTACTGCTTGAGCGCCAGCTGGTCCGAGGCCCGGTCGCCGACCACCACGCCCACCTTGTGGCTGCCCCCCAACCGGTCGGAGCTCAACCCCCAGTTGACCACGGCCTGCAGGATGACCGACTGGTCCGGGCCCGTCCACCACAGATAGGGGGAGCCCTGGTTGGTCCAGTTGGTGACCGTGGTCCACTGCCCGATCATGGGCGTGTGCCCCTCCTGGGTGATGCACAGCTGGTTGTCGCCGGTCCAGGCCCCGATGCCGTCCAGGACGGCGAAGGCCGCCGGGGACCCCTCGGTCCAGGTCTTGCACAGGGCTCGCATGGACGACTCGTTGGTGGGGTCGTAGTTGGAGATGACCGGACGGATCTTCCGCCCGTTGATGCCGCCCGCCTTGTTGATCAGGTTCACGTAGAAGTTGATGGCCTTGGTCTGCTCGCCGTACTCGGCGTCCTGGGCGAACCCCTCCTGGCCGGCCAGCGAACCGAGGGACACCACCGGGAAGACGACGTTGATGGTGGACCCGCTCACCCCCCGGCTGGAGGTGCTGGCCTGGCTGACCGGTGTGGAGGAAGCGGCCGCCGCCGGTGCCGGGCGGCTCCACCGCCACCGCGGCGACGACGCTGAGGACGATGGAGAGGGCGAGGACCAGGGCCGGCCATCGGGCGCCGGTCGTCCGCCGGGCTGAGACCGGCGGACCGGCCTCACGGCACCACCAGGGCCGGAGGCGTCAGGGCCGGGACCACCTCGGCCATGAACCGGCGGAGCGTTTCGTCGGACGGATAGTCCCGTAGCCACAGGATCAGACCGCGGCAACCGGCGTCCACGAAGGCCTGGGTCTTCTCGGCGACCTGGTCCACCGTGCCGACCAGGTTGTCGGCGAGGTACTGGCGCGGTGGGGGTGCCACCCCACAGGTCGCCCCCTCCTTCGGACTCGCACCACTCCAGGCACTCCGCCTCGCTGTCGAACAGCCGGCAGTCCGGGCCGTGGGTGCGCCGGATGGCGTCGAAGGGCCGACCGACCTCGTCGCAGTACCGCTCCAGCAGGCCCGACTTTCGCTCGAACGCCTCCAGTCCGACCTGCCAATTGGTCAGGTCGGCCCGGCGGGCGGCGATCCGGAGGTTGATCTGCTCCCCGCCCCCTCCCACCAGGAGCGGAGGCAGCTGCTGGACCGGCTTGGGGTCGCAGTAGGCACCGTCGACGTGGAGATGGTCCCCGTCGAAGGTCACCACCTCCTCGGTCCACATGCGCCGGATCACCTCCAGCGTCTCGTCGAGCGCGGCCAGTCGCTCACGGTCGGGCCGGTACGGGTACCCGTAGGAGTGGTACTCCTCGTGGAACCAGCCCGCCCCCATCCCCAGGATGAGCCGGCCCGCGGAGTAGACGTCGATGCAGGCCGCCTCCTTGGCCAGCAGGCCGGCGTTGCGGTAGGAGGTGCAGGTGACCAGCTGGCCGAGTCCGACCCTCGAGGTCCGCTGGGACAGTGCGGCCAGCATGGTGAAGGCCTCGAACACATGGCTCGGCTCCCGGCGGGGGACCGTCTCCACATGGTCGTAGACCCAGAGGTGGTCGTAGCCCAGGGACTCGGCCAGCTGGGCCAGCTCCACCGAGCGGGCCCAGGCCTCCGGGCCGCTCCATCCGGAGTACTCCAGCTTCCAACCCTGGGGGACGAAGACCCCGACTTCCAGCCCCCCGGGGGACCCACCGCTCACGGGGTGAACTCCCACCACTGCACCTCGCACATCATGGGCAAAAGGTACCGGACATAGATCGAGTGGATCTTGACCATCCCCTGGTCGTCGGTGTGGAGGTCGATGAGGTCGACCCGGTCGTCACGGGCCCGGAAGGCCGAGGCCCGGTCCCGGACCCCCTGGAGTTCGGCCAGGCTCCCGACCGAGAACCCGAAGTGGTCCATCCTGGGGCACACCATGGGCTGGTCCTCGGCGACCAGGAAGATGAACTGGTCCCAGTGCACGCACGACAGGACCAGCCGCTGTCGGTCCTCGGTCAACATGTCCAGCTCGTCGAAGCCGAAGACCTCGCTCCAGAACCGGCAGAGCTCCTGGCGCGGCTCCCGGTCCAAGAGGTCCGCCGGCAGGCTCATGGCCACGTGGTTGAACCGGGGGATGCCACTCGGGTAGTAGGGATGAGCCATCAGCCCTCCCTCCCCGAGGTGGTGGCGGACAGTCGGGGAACCACCATCACCTTGCCGGCGAGGCGGCCCTCGGCCAGCCCGGTCAGCGCTTCGGACAGACGGTCGAGGGGCACGTCCTCCGCCTCGATCAGCCGGTCGGTGGGGAAGCCGTCGCTGGACAGCAACTCCAGTGCCGCCTCGAAGCCCCCCTGGTCGTAGACGAACGAGCCGACCACGTGCAGCTCGTTGAGCACGAAGCGGTTGGGGTCGAACGACGGTTGCTCCATCCCGGCTCCCACCAGCACCAGCGTCCCGCCCCGGCCCAGTTGCTGGAAGCCGGCCTCCATGGCCTCCTTCTTGCCGGAGCACTCGAGGACGACGTGTACGGCCCGCCCGGTGATCCGCTCCGGCTCCCAGGCGGGGAAGGACTCGAGGTCGGCGGGGTCGAGGACCTCGGCGGCTCCCAGGTCCCGCGCCAGCTGCTTGCGCCGGGCGCCGGGCTCGACGGCCAGGACCGGCCCGATGCCGCGGGCCACCAGAGCGGCGATGGACAGGGCCCCGATGGGCCCGGCCCCGATGACCATCACCCGATCGCCGGGGGCCGCCCCCGACCGGGTGATCCCGTGCAGGGCCACCGCCAAGGGCTCGGCCAGGGCGGCCTCACGCGGCGTGAGGCCGGGGGGCAGGCGGAGGAGGGACGCCTTCCGCACCAGCACATAGCGGGCGAAGGCACCGTCGTGGCCGTCGACCACCGAGCCCTGGCGGTCCTCGCACTGCGACGGCTTGCCCTCGAGGCACCTTCGGCATCGCCCGCAGCGCGGCGACGCCCCGCCCACCACCGGCTCGCCCAGCTCCCACCCGGTCACGTCGGCTCCCAGGGCGACGATGGTCCCGGTGAACTCGTGGCCGGCCACCAGGCCCTTGTCGCCCCACCCGTCGAGCAGCATGTGGATGTCGGATCCGCAGATCCCGCAGTGGTCCACCTCCACCAGCACCTCGTCCCGGCCGGGTCGCGGAACCGGACGTTCCTCCACCACGACCTCACCCCGTCGTTGCAACACGGCTGCCGGCATGGTGTCAGGCAGTTCGGACATGGTGCCACCCCCCCGGATGGTCCCGCCACCGACCGGTCCGGTGGCGGATGGCCCTTCGGCTCGACGTCACTCTAGGCCAGCCGTCCGGACGGGGCCGATCGGCCGGTCGGGCGACGGAACGGGCGGGCTAAAGCCCGGCCCGGTGCGTGACGATGAATCCGGCATGGCACCGGACCTGCGCTTTGATACCGACGATCCCGAGTTCCAACGCGGCTTCGAGATCGGCGTCCTCTGGGAACGCCTGGTCACCGACGGTGCCTGTCACATGGCGGTCAGTGCGTCGAACGCGGAGATGGTGATCCGGGTGGCCCAGGCCTTCGGATGCGAGTTCTCCGGTCGGGAGATCGAGGACGATCAGATCTCGGTCGAGCTGCACCAGGTGAGCCAGTAGGCCGGCTGGACCGATCGCCGACGCCCGGGTCAGGATCGCCGGGTGCCTGCTCGCCCGACGCCGACGGTCGCAGCGCCCGGTGACCGACGCCGCCGGGTGCCCGGCCCGGTGCGCCAGGTGGTCCACCTGGTCCGGTCGTTGGCCGTCCCCGGCGCCCTCAACCTCTACGACGAGGCGGACTCGGTGGCCTGGGGGGATCCGCCGGGCGCGGCCACCGCCCGCCGGCGCGCCCTGGCCGCCCACCTGGCCGATCATTGGTCGGCTCCGATGGTGCTGGTGGGGGAGGCACCGGGCAAGCACGGGGCGCGGTGGACCGGGGTGCCCTTCACGTCGCCCCGCCAGCTCACCGGCACCGGACCCAGCGAGCCCACCGCCACCGTGGTGCACCGGGTGCTGTCCGAGCTGGGGGCGGGATCCGACGTGCTGCTGTGGAATGCGTCGGTGCTGTTCCCACCGGACAACCGCGACCCCCGGAGGGCCGAGCTCGCCGCCTGTGCCGGGGTGCTCGAGCAGGTGTGCTGTGGGCGGGAGGTCCTGGCGGTCGGCCGCCACGCCCAGCGGGCCACCGGGGCGCCCTACGTGCGTCACCCCTCCCACGGCGGCGCGGCCGCCTTCGCCGAAGGGTTGCGCCGGGCCCTCCGATGAGATCTCCGCGCCGGCGGGTCCCGCTCCTGGGCCACCGGACGGGGTTGGACTACCGTCAACCCCGTGGAGTTCCGGTGATCGACCAGGTGATCGAGCGTTGGCGGGCCCACCTACGGGGCGAGCTCCCGGGGGGCTGGACGATCTGCTCGCCGACGAGGTGGTCTTCTACTCCCCGATCGTGTTCACGCCGCAACGGGGCAAGGCAGTGACCACGCAGTATCTCGAGGCGGCGGGCCAGGCCTTCACCGGGGACCGAGGTCCCGCGCCGGGTCCCGGCGGCGGCGCGCCCGGAGGCTTCCGCTACACCAAGACGGTGGCCACCGGGGACACCGCGGTGCTCGAGTTCGAGACCACCATGGACGGCAAGTACGTCAACGGCGTGGACATCATCCGGTGCAACGCCGAGGGCCGGATCATCGAGTTCCGGGTGATGATCCGGCCCCTGCAGGCGGTGGAACTGGTGCACCGCCGGATGGCCGCCGCGCTGGAGCGGATGGCCCCGTCCGACTGACCACCGCCGGCGGCCGACCGGCGGTCCGGGTCCCGGGGGTCCGGCGGTCAGTAGCCCCCGCTGCACCCGTGCTGGTCGGGGGCCGCGTTCGGGTTGCCCCAGTAGCGGACGGCGAAGGCCACCGCCACCCGGATCTGCTGCTCCGGCGTGGCCAGAGCGGCGTCGGCCGGGTAGCCGAAGGTGTTGAGGGCGGACCAGTTGGCGCGGCTGAAGCCGAGGCCGCCGCTGTACACCGGACCGTCCACGTTCCAGAGGCCGCCCTCCTCGCACAGGTTCACCCGGAACCAGGCCTGCCGTTGGAAGTCGGTGACGCCGTCGGCACCCACGTTGATCGCCGCCGAGGGCGGGCTGAACACGGTGCTCCCGGCCAGGGAGCCGAAGAAGCCGGCGTTGCCGTAGGCGAAGATCCCGCCGTCGGAGGCCACCGTCAGGTAGCCGCCCTCCGCGCTGGAGATCCCGATCATCGGCTTGTTCAGGCGCAGCGAGCCGGCCGACCCGAAGAAGGGCGCTCCACCGAAGTCGAAGACGCCTCCGTCGGCACCCACCAGCCGGTAACCGGCGCCGAGTGCGCTGATGCCCACGATCGACTGACGCGAGAACATGTTGCCGGCGTATGGGGCGTCGCCGAAAGCGAAGACCGCGCCGTTGGCCGCGGCCTCCCAGTAGCCCTGACCGTCGGGGGAGGCGGCCAGGCCCACCACCGGGCTGTTCGGGGTGATGCCCATGGCCGAGCCGTGGAAGCCGGCGTCACCGAAGGCGAACACCCCGCCGTCCGCCCCCACCTCCCAGTAGCCCCGGCCGTCGGGGGTGGACTCGAGGCCCACGATGGGCCGGTTCAGGTGGAGTGTGGCGGCGGAGCCGTAGTAGCCGGCGTCCCCGAAGGCGAACACCCCGCCGTCCGCCGCCACCTCCCAGTAGCCCCGGCCATCGGGCGTGGACCGGATGCCCACGACGGGCTGGCTCAGGTGGAGCGACCCGGTGGAGCCGTAGAAGCCGGCCCCGCCGAAGGAGAACACGCCGCCGTCCGCCCCGACCAGCCAGTAGCCGGATCCGTCGGGGAGGACCGCCGCCCCCACGATGGGGGCGTTGAGCACCATGCCGGCCCCGGTGGAGAGGCCGGCCCCGGCCCCGCCGATCTCGGTGAGGGTCCCGCCGATCAGGGCCAGCACGGCGAGCACCGCCGCGGCGGTGACACCGACCCGCAGCCGTCGGCTTCGGTGGGGCGGGGGGGAGCTGGGTGCGGCGGCGGGGCGGTGGGATTCGGTGGCGGGGCGGTGGGTCCGTCGGAATGGAAGACGGATGGGTCGGAATGGGATGAGCGCAGGCATGGTGGGTGACCTTTCCTCGGTCGGTCAGGGCCCCGCCGGTCGGTGGCGCGGCCCTGGCTCTCTTTTGGTTGGGTGGACCCCACGTCTGTGCATTCAACGCCCCAGCCGAGCACCGGGAAGGGTGGGTCGGCCTGGCTATAAGAGCCGGGTGTGCTAGCGGGTGTTTACGTCCGAGTGGTGCGTCTGGTGTGTGGCTGTTCTCCTGATCGATTGACCCGCGCCGAATGCCCACAGGCGGTTCGAGGGCGTCCTCCCCACTGCCCGGGGTGGAGGGCGGGCCGGTTACGGCTACCGCGATACGACGGCGGAAATTTACCGGCCGGGTCCAACGGTGGGTAATCCTCCCGACGCCGCGTAGCGGCCGCAGAAGGCCCGGTCCGGCGGGGAAAAGGGGTTTCTACCAGGGACTATTCCCGGCCGTCCGGTCGTCGGACCCCGTTCCGTGCCCTCACGCAGAGTGACGGGACGGGGGATGGCGGCCTCCGCCGGCCCCCGGATCAGCTGGCCTGGCTGACCGAGCTCATGTTGAAGTCGGGCACGCGCAGGCCCGGCATCCGGGTCCGGTTGAAGTACTCCCCGAACTCCCGGCCGAGGGCCCGGACACTCGAGCCCACGTCGGTGGCCCGGTCCAACAGGTCGACCGGGCTCTCGTTGAAGCGGAAGTTGTTGGCCGCCCCGACCACGGCACCGTCCTCCACCACGTAGACACCGTCGCGGGTCAGTCCGGTCAGCAGCATGGTGGTCGGGTCCACTTCGCGCAGGTACCAGAGGCAGGTGAGCAGCAGCCCCCGCTCGGTCCGGGCCACCAGCTCCTCCATGGTGCCGGTGGCACCGGGGACCTCGAGGGTCAGGTTGTCGATGAAGCCGGCCGGTTTCACACCCGAGCGGGCGGACCCGGCCCGGTGGTACCGCAGCCGCGCCAGCCGCCCGCCGGCGATCCAGTCGGTGCGGGCGAGGGGAAAGCCGTTGTCGAACACCGAGGTGTCGGCGGTCGACGCCGTCACGGTGAGGAACGGCGAGCACCCCAGTCCGGGCTCCTCCGGGTCGCTGCGGAGATCGAAGGGGGTGGAGGTCAGCTGCTGGCCCACACGGGTACCGCCTCCGGGTCGGGAGAAGACGGTGCTGCCGTCCTCGGCATTGCGCCCGCTGAGCTCGTAGGCCAGGCCGACCATCAGATCGGCGACCGCCTCGGGCGGCAGGAGCACCTCGTACCGACCGGCCGGGCACTCCACCCTCCGGGACGCCCAGGCCAGGCGCTCGTCCAGGTGGTCTTCGAGGCCCTCGACCGAGACGTCGGCGAAGTCGGTGGTGCCGGTGCCGGCCCAGGTCGACTTGGCCCCGTCCGGACTCCGGGCCACCAGGTGCATGGCCCCCTGCGGCTGGGCGTGGGCCAGCCGGATGCCGGTCGAGGTGCCCAGGTACTCGGTGGTCTGGCGGTGCTCGGCGAAGCCGGCCAGCACGTGCCCGGAACGGCGGGCCCGGTCGAAGGCCCCGGAGAGGCCGCCCAACACCCCGGACAGGACCGACAGGTCGGTGACCGCCCTGGGTTGGTCGAATTGCACCGACCCGGCCGGCAACGCCCCGAGGTCGTCGGGGCCCAGCGGTGGGCTGACGTCCTCGGCCGGCGGCGAGCCCGAGGCGTCCAGTTCGGCGGCCCGGGCCAGCTCGGCCACGTCGACGTCGCCCCCCCGTCGGGCGACGCCCACCGCCATCCCCCCCTCGACCTGGCGCAGGCTGATCACGGTGACCCGCCGATCCCGCCGGCTCCCGTTGGTGGTGGTGGTGTTGTTGGCGAAGCGGACCTCGACCTCGCTGGTCTCCTCGACGATGACCATGCAGTGGTCACTCCCCACCTCCGCTGCGGTCAGGGCTGCCTCCACCACGTCCTGAGCCGGGCGGAGTCCGGTGGGGTCCCGCGGCCCGGTGCTCACCGGCCCGACTCCTCGCGTGCGTTGAGGACCCGGACGCCGCGCACCAGGACCGACGGACAGCCGTGCGAGACCGGCGCCACCTGACCCGGCTGGCCCTTGCCGCAGTTGAACGCCCCACCCAGCAGATAGGTGGAGTGCCCACCCACCGCCTCCATCGATCCCCAGAATTCGGTGGTGGTGGCCTGGTAGGCCACGTCCCGGACCTGCCCGACCAGTCGGCCGCCCTCGATGCGGAAGAAGCGTTGGCCGGTGAATTGGAAGTTGTACCGCTGCATGTCGATGGACCAGCTCTTGTCGCCCACGACGTAGAGGCCCCGTTCCACGCCGCCGATCAGTTCCTCGGTGGTGGGCCCGTCACCTTCGGCCGGCTGGAGGGAGACGTTGGCCATCCGCTGGATGGGGATGTGCAGGGGGGAGTCGGCAAAGGCGCAGCCGTTGGACGACCCCAGTCCACCGGCGGCGGCGATGGACCGGTCCAGCTGGTAGCCGGCCAGGACACCCCGGTCGACCAGATCGAAGGACTGGCCCGGCACCCCTTCGTCGTCGATGGCCACCGTGGCCAGCCCGTGGGGGGTGGTCCGGTCCCCGGTGACCTGCATGATCTCGGATCCGTACCGGAGCGATCCCAGTCTGTCGGGGGTGGCGAAGGAGGTCCCGGCATAAGCCGCCTCGTACCCCATGGCCCGGTCCAGCTCGGTGGCGTGTCCGATCGACTCGTGGATGGTGAGCCACAGGTTGGTCGGGTCGATCACCAAGTCGTAGTTCCCGGCCACGATGGAGGGGGCCCGGACCTTGGCCGCCAGGAACTCGGGGATGGCGTCCAGCTCGGCGTCCCAGTCCCACCCCGCGCCCTCCAGGTACTCCCAGCCGCGGCCCACCGGGGGGGCCACGGTGCGCATGGTCTCGAACCCCCCCTCGGGATCGACGGCAATGGCCTCGACCGTCGGATGGACCCGGACCCGGCGCTGGGTGGCCTCGGTGCCGGCCAGATCGGCGTAGTACTTGTCCTCGGTCACGGCCAGCAGGTCGGCCGTGACGTGGTCCACCGACTCGGTGACCAGGAGGCGGCCGCTCCACTCGGCCAGGAGGCCGACCTTGTCGGCCAAGGGGACGTCGACCGGATCGACCCCGTAGTCCGACTGCCAAGTCACCGCGCCGTGACCGGGCTCGTCGGCCAACTCGACGGTCCGACCGCCGGCCCGGGCGATGGTCCGGGCCACGCCGACCGCCTCGTCGACCAGCGCCGCGGCCTGACCGGGGTGGGTGGCCACCGAGGCCGCGAAGCCGAGGGCCCCGTCCATCACCACCCGAAGGCCCATTCCGAGCTCGACGTCCTCGGCGGCACCCTCCAGCCGGGCATCTCTCAGGCGCACCTGTTGCGAGCAGAGGTGTTCGACCCGTAACTCGGCCGTCGAACACCCCAGGGCCTGGGCCCGGGACAGGGCGGCGTCGCGGGCCGAGGCGAGCTGGTCGCCATCGAGCGGACCGGGGGGCAGAACCACCATCGGGAGGCTAGACGCGCCGGGGTGCGGTGGCCCTACCATCGACCTGTGCCCGAACCCGCTCCACCCCGACCCGAGCAGCACCGGGCCGGGCACGTGCAGATCCAGTTCGCCATCGACGACGAGGACCGGGCGGACCGGATCATCGGGCAGCTCCTGGCCGACCGGATGGTGGCCTGCGGGCAGCGGGTCGGTCCGGTGGCCAGCCGCTACTGGTGGCAGGGTTCGCTGGAACGGTCCGAGGAGTGGTTGGTGCTGCTCAAGACCAGCCGCCGGCTCGGGCCGGCGGTGATCGAGGCGGTGGTGGCGGCCCATCCCTACGAGACGCCGGAGGTGGTGGTCGTGACCCTGTCCGGCGGGGCACCCGGGTATCTGGCGTGGATCGACGAGGTCACCGGGCCGGCCGCTACCATCGGGCCGACGGCGGCGATGGAGGAGCGATGAGTACGGACCAGGGACCAAGGATCTGCCTCATCGGTGCCGGCGGGATGTCCTTCGGACCGGTGATGGTGCTCGACGCCGTCAACACCCGTCGCACCCGGGGAGCCACGATGGTGCTCCATGACATCAGCGCCGAGCGGTTGGAGGTGGCGGTGCGCTTCGCCGACCAGATCAATCGACGCCGCGACAGCCCCATCTCCATCGAGGCGTCCACCGATCCGGCGGAAGCCCTGACCGGGGCCGACTTCTGCCTGACCAGCGCCGAGGTCGGGCGTTGGCCCCACTGGATCGAGGACTACGAGATCCCCCGGCGGTACGGTGCCACCCAGATCACCGGCGAGAACGGAGGCCCGGGCGGGGTGTTCCACTCGCTCCGGTCCATCCGCACCATGATGGGCATCTGCGCCGACATCGAGCGGCACTGCCCGGATGCCTTCCTGATCAACCTGACCAACCCGCTCAGCCGGGTGGCCCTGGCGGTGAACACCGCCACCTCGGTCCGGAACGTCAGCCTGTGCCACGAATTCGCCGGCGGCCTGGCCCGCATCGCCGGGCTGCTGCGGATCCCGAAGTCCAAGATCGAAGCCAAGGCGTCGGGCATCAACCACTTCACCTTCTTCACCGAGATCCGACGGTCCGACACCGGTGAAGACCTCTACCCCCGCCTCCGCCGCCTGTGGCGCCGGCGCTACTTCGACTACCCGACCCCGGTCACCGCCACCGCCCGGCAACTGTCGAAGGTGCCGTTGGTGCGGGCGGCGGTGGAACAGATGTACGCGCCGTTGGTCGCCCACATGTTCCGGGAGTACGGCCTCTTGCCCTGCTCGGTGGACAGCCACATCGGGGAGTACGTTCCGTTCGCCGAGAGGGTGGCCGGATGGCACCCGGTGCCGGTCTACTTCCACCGGGGGATCGGTCACACCATGGAGCGGCTGATCACCCGGTACGGCAACGGGGAGTCCCGGGTGCCGATGCATCGGGCCGGCCGTTCGGCGGAGGAGGTCTTTCCGATCATCGGGGCCATGTGGACCGACCACCCACGTCCCCTCAACGCCGTCAACGTGCCCAACCGGGGCTACGTGCCCAACCTGCCCGAGGGGGCCATCGTCGAGGTCCCGGGCTCGGTCGACGGGAAGGGGATCGTCCCGGCCACGGTGGCCCCGATCCTCGAGCCGCTGGCCGAGTTCATGCGGACCCAGATCGAGCTGCAGGAACTGGTGGTCCGGGCGGCCCTGACCGGCGACCCCGAGCCCGCCTTCGAGGCCCTCCGGCGGGATCCGCTCTCGCCGTCCGACGAGGCTTCGTGCCGGACCATCTTCGACGAGCTGAGGGCGGTCCAGGCCGAGGCGCTGCCCTTCTGACCCCCGGTCCGGCCACGCTTCGTCCGGGGATCAGGTGGCGGTCTCCCGGGCCTGCTTCTCCTCCTGGTGCTTCTCGAAGGCCGTGGTGACCGCGGTGGTGGCCGCGCCGATGAACTCGGGTCGGTTGGCGGCGGCCCAGTCCCGGCTCTCGGTCAGGGTGCGGGAGGAACCCTGGAATTCGGGGACCACGTAGCGGGCCAGCAGCTCGTAGGAGTGGCGGGTGGCGGCGGTGTCGGCCCACTCGTGGCCCATGACCAGGAAGGTCCCGAACCCCATGGACTGCTGGCGCAGCCGCTCCACCTGGGCGATGGCGTCCTCCACCGTCCCGATCACGGCGAAGCCCGAGGCGTTGAGGGCGTCGACCAGGGTCTCGTGGTTGGCAGTGTCCGGGGCCAGCGGCAGGGCGGCCACCCGTTGGAAGTAGTCGACCCACTGGTCGAGGCCGAAGGCCACATCGGCGATGGCCTGCTCCTTGGTGTCGGCGATGTGCATGGGCCCGACCAGGCGCCACCGGCTGCGGTCGATGGTGGTATGGAACTCGGCCGCCCTCTCCTCCATGACGTCCCAGTGCAGGCCCAGGACGTCGAAGCCCCCCGCCGAGGTGGCTCCGATGGAGAGCAGGCTGCACCCGAACCGGCCGGCGGCGCGGGGGCCGGCCGGCGAGACCTGGGCCGCCACGGCCACCTCGGGGTGGGGGCGCTGGTACGGGCGGAGCTGCAGTCGGGCCTTGACCAGCCGGAACCAGTCGGTCTCCATGGTGACCGGCTCCTCGCCGGCCAACAGGGCCAGGATGGCCTCGAGCGACTCCTCCATCATGTCCCGCTGCCGGACCGGGTCGATGCCCATCATGAAGGCGTCGGAAGGGAGGGCACCGGGTCCCACCCCGATCATCAGCCGGCCCCGGGTCAGATGGTCGAGGAGCACCAGACGGTCGGCCAGCATGAAGGGGTGGTGGTAGGGGAGGGACGACACCCCGGTCCCCAGCCGGATGGTCCGGGTCCGCGCCGCGGCGGCGGCGATGAACACCTCGGGGGAGGCGATGATCTCGAAGCCGGCGGAGTGGTGTTCGCCGATCCACGCCTCCTCGAACCCCAGGGCGTCGAGATGCTCGATCAGCTGGAGATCGCGCTCGAGGGCCAGGGTGGGATTTTGGCCGACCGGGTGGAACGGGGCCAAGAAGATCCCGAAGGTGAGGTGGTCTCGTGCGTCCAGGCTGGTCATGCCGGTGCCTCGTCTCTGGTCGGGGGGGTGCCGGGCGGTGCGGTCGGGGTCACGGGTGCACCACGATCTTGCCGTGCCGGCCCGGGGTGCGGAGGCGGGCGAAGGCGTCGGGAGCGCCGGCCAGGTCGACCGATGAGGTGATCAACCGGTCGGCGCCCGGCACGCCCCGGCCCAGGCGGTCGAGCGTGGCGGCGAATTCGTCGGGGGTGTAGCCGAACGAGAAGATCACCTCGACTTCCTTGGCCACGGCCACGAACGGTTCGATCGGGTCGCTGTGCATGCACACGCCGACCACCACGATCCGGCTCCTCGGTGGGGCCTCGTCGATCAGTGACTGGAGCATGCCCGGCACCCCCACGGCCTCGAAGATCACCGGATCGGTGATCTCGGACCCAGACATCGTCGCCAGCACCCGCGCCAGGAGGGTGGCGGGCACCCCGAGTGCTCCCCACCGCCCATGGGGTGACTCGAGGGCGGGGTCGATGACCTCGTCGGCCCCGAAGGCCTCGGCCAGGCGACGGCGGACCGGGGAGAGGTCGGCAGCCAGCACGGGCCCATGTCCCCGCTCCTTCAGGGCGGCGATCACGGCCAGGCCCACCGGCCCGCACCCCACCACCAGGGAGGGCTGGCCGGGCTGCAGGCGCGACCGCACCACGGCGTGCTCGCCCACGGCCAGTGGCTCGGTCAGGGCGGCCAGGTCGGTGGGGAGGGTGTCCGGGACCGGCACGAGGAGCAGCTCCTGGAGCACCAGGTGCTCGGCCAGGGCCCCGGGGAAGGAGTTGGAGTAGCCGACCTGCTCGATGCCTGCCGGACCGAACACCACCGGGACGGAGCACACCCGGCCACCGACCGGGACGGTGCCCGCGGTGTCGGGGCCGTACTCCACCACCTCGGCGCAGAACTCGTGCCCGAAGACGGTGTCGGCTCCGGGGTCCAGGGGCGGGGCCCCCACCCGCGCCATCAATTCGGTGAAGTGCGGGAAGTCGGCCAGGGCATGGAGGTCGGAGCCGCAGATGCCCGCACTCAGCGAGCGCACCACCACCTGGCCGGGGCCGGGAACCGGGTCGTCCACGTCGGCGACGACGAGCCCTCCGCTCCGGGTGACCACCGCTCGCATCGCTTTCCCCCTACGACCCCACTCGTCGGGGCCGGTCACCTCGTGCTGTCGACCCGTGAGTCTCACACATCACGGCCGCTCCCGGCCCGGTGGCCGGGCTGTTCCGGTTGGACCGGCAGCTCGTCGGCCAGCAGGTCCATGAGCAGGGCGTCGTGCCAGGTCCCGTCGGAACCGCGCTCGCTCCGGCGGCGGATGCCCACCGGGCGGAAGCCGACCTTGGTGTAGCAGCGGATGGCCGCGTGGTTGTCGGCGGCCGGATCGATCTCGAACCGGCGGTGCCGGTAGTCCGTGATCAGGTGGCCCACCAGGGTGTGGACGGCGTCGGCGCCCAGGCCCCGTCCATGGACGCCCGGGTCCAGGTAGAGGTCGAGGGTGGCGTACCGGTAGTCGGGCTCCTCCTCTGACGACCACTGGATCCACCCCACCACCCGCGGCCCGAGCTCGATCACGTAGGCGGTCGCCCCCGGCTCGGCCAGGTCCTCCTCGACGGCGGCCCGGAGGTCGGTGCCCCCGCGCCAACGGGCGTAGACCTCCGGCGTGGCGCGGATGGCCACCAGGACGTCGAGGTCGTCCCGGGTGGCCGGGCGGAGCCGAACGGTCGATCCCTGGAGCGCTCCCACCGGGGCAAGGTTAGATCCGGGTCCCCGGTCGGTCGGGGTCGGCGACCCTCACCCGTGCCGGCCGGCCGGCTCCCCTCGGCTCCAGGCAGTGGGGGTCGAGGCGGAGCTCGCGTCGCGCCATGGCCTCGAAGAACCCGGCGAAGCCTTCGCCGTCGGAGGCCCGGAAGAAGCCGCGGGCCGGCTCGGGCAGCTCTCGTCCGCCGCCCAGGGCCTCCACCTGCCAGGCCCGGCGGCTCCGGTACTCCAGGGCCACGGCCCGTTGGTGAGCCGCCCGGATGCTCCCGGCGGTCACGAAGACGCCGTGATTGACCAGAAGTGCCATGTCGGCCCCGCCCATCGCGGTGATGGCCCGGGCCGCGCTCTCCCGGGAGTTGACCGGCCCGTCGTACTCGTCGACCACCACCACCTCGCCGCCGCCGAGGGCCGAGCTCTGGTCGTAGCAGGCCGGCACCCGACCCAGGTCGGCCCAGACCGTGCCGTAACGGGGATGGCTGTGCACCGCCACCGCTACGTCCCGCCGGTGACGGTGGAGCTCGAGGTGGAGCGGGATCCCGAGGGGGACCGGCCAGCGACCCTCCAGGCGGTTGCCGTCGAGATCGATGACCAGCAGGTCGTCGGGCCGAAGCTCCTCCCACAGCAACAGCCACGGATTGCACAAGAGGGTGCCGTCGGCCTGCCGACAGGTGATGTGACCGGCCAGATGGTCGTCGTACCCCTCGCGCCACAGGGTCCGGGCCAGGAGGACCAACTCGTCCCGGGGCGACAGCTTCGGCAGGAGTGCCTCCGGCCCGGCGGCGAACGCCCCGCCGCTCACGGCACCGTGTGGCCGGGCAGTGGCCAGCGATACAGCCGGGCGGCGTTCTGGTGGGTCAGCTTGCGCAGGTCCTCGACCGGGAGGTGGCCCCAGCACCGCTCGATGACCAGCTGGGTGTCGGGCCAGGTGGAGTCACCGTGGGGGTAGTCGACCTCCACCATGATGTGGTCGATTCCGATCCGGTGCCGGGTATCGATGGTGGAGGGGTCGTCGATGGTGCAGAACCAGAAGTTCCGGGCCAGCACCTCGGCCGGCAGGAGTCCCGACGGGTCGTACCCCCGTCCATAGCCTGAGCGGTCGACGATGTTGTCGAGGCGGTCGAGCAGCATGGCCACCCAGCCGATGCCCCCCTCGCTCATGGCGATCTGGACCGTCGGGAACCGCACCGGGAGACCGGACCACAGCCACTCGGCGCAGGCCGACAGGGACATCTGGCCGAACAGGGTGGCCCCGAGGGCCACCTGGGGGCTGTCCTCGGGCATGTCGGGCATCCCGGACGAGCCCACGTGGAGGGAGATGACCGTTCCGCTCTCGGCGCAGGCGGCGACGATCGGGTCCCAGTAGCCCGAGAACAGGCTGGGCAGGCCGATGCGGTGCGGCCGCTCGGGCAGGGTGACCGATCGGAACCCGCGCTCGGCGTTGCGTCGGACCTCGGCCGCCCCCAGCTCGGGGTCGGCCAGGAAGGTGATCCCGCAGGGGATGATCCGCTCGGGGTACGGCTGCCACCACGCCTCGTACAGCCAGTCGTTCCAGGCCCGGGTGACCGCCAGGCCCAGTCCCGGGTCCCGGCACTCGGAGAACACCCGGCCCGAGAACCCGGTGATCTGCGAGGGGAAGTTGAGCGAGGCCCACACACCGTTGATGTCCATGTCGGCGATGCGGGCGTCGATGTCCCAACACCCCCGCCGCATGTCCTCGAACCGGGTGGGCTCGAGGGTGACCGCCTCGGGACGACGACCCGCCACGGCGTTCATCCCCACCTGGGAGTAGCGCTTCCCGTCGAACTCCCACAACTGGTGGCCGTGGCGGTTCTCGACGATCCGGGGGGCACGAGCTGCGAAGCGGGTCGGGAGTCGTCCCTCGAACATGTCGGGTGGCTCGACCAGATGGTCGTCGACCGAGATCACCGTGTACCGGACGGGTCGGGGGGCGGGGTCGGGAAGCAGGGTGTCCGG
This sequence comes from uncultured Acidimicrobiaceae bacterium, assembly GCA_963833585.1. Taxonomy (GTDB): domain Bacteria; phylum Actinomycetota; class Acidimicrobiia; order Acidimicrobiales; family RAAP-2; genus Bog-756. The sequence goes on from CAWHYF010000006.1 coordinate 1,254,991, forward strand.
CCGGGTGATGATGGTCACGGTGTGCTCCCCACGGCGCGAGTATGCCAGTCACCCGCGGCGACCGCCCAGTGCCGGGTGGCGCCGTCGACCTGGTCGGGTGCTCGTGCGGGACGGCCTGGTAGACACGGTCCCATGGACGGTCGCCGGCCGATCACCGCGGGAGGCCGTGGAGGATGAACAAGACCCGGGTCGAGGCGTTCAGCGACGGGGTGTTCGCCATCGCCATCACGCTGCTGGTCCTGACCATCGCCCAACCCGAGGACTACCACCAGCTCCGACACCAGCTGGCCGAGCGCTGGCCGTCTCTGGCCGCCTATGTGGTGACCTTCCTGGTCATCGGCATCATGTGGGTCAACCACCACACCATCTTCTCCCACCTGCAGCGGATCGACCGGGGCCTCTTCTACTGGAACCTCCTTCTGTTGATGACCATCGTGTTCCTCCCATATCCCACCGAGGTGTTCGGTGAGGCGCTGCGGTTGCACCAGGGAGCGCAGACGGCCGCCGTCTTCTACAGCATCGCCATGACGGTCAACGCCGTGATGTGGACCGGGGTGTGGCTCCACGCCTCGCGGGGCCGTCGGCTGCTCCGCGACGACTTCCCCGAGTCGCAGCGGGTGGTCTCCACCCTCCTGTTCACCGGGGGCACGCTGCTCTATGCGGGCTCGATCGCCGTGGCACTCCTCGTCAACGCCTACCTGTGCCTGGCCTTCCACGGCGCCCTGGCCGTCTACTACGCCTTCGACCCCATCTCCCGCCGCCTGGAACACGACGCCGCCTCGTGAGCGCGGTGCGGACAGACCGGCCCGCGGCCTCCACGAGGTCCTGCCGATCGGCGGCCGGCGTGCGACACTGTGGCCGTGACCGGCGTGCGACACTGTGGCCGTGAGTCGAGAAGGCCAGGCGGCCTCGTGGATGTGCGACATGGACGGGGTCCTGGTCCACGAGGGTCAACTGGTCCCCGGGGCCGACGCCTTCCTCAACGCCCTCCGGAACCGGGGCCGTGCCTTTCTCATCCTGACCAACAACTCCATCTACAGTGCCCGCGACCTCTCGGCCCGCCTGGTGGGACTCGGTCTCGACGTCCCCGCCTCGTCCCTGTGGACCTCGGCCGAGGCCACGGCGGCCTTCCTCAAGTCGCAGCGCCCCGGGGGTACGGCCTTCGTGCTGGGTGAGGCCGGCCTCACCACGGCGTTGCACGAGGCGGGCTACGTCCTCACCGACCGCCGCCCGGACTACGTGGTCCTCGGCGAGACCCGGACCTACAGCTTCGAGTCCATCACCCGGGCCATCCGGCTGGTCGAGGACGGCGCCCGGTTCATCGCCACCAACCCCGACCCCACCGGGCCCACCCTCGAGGGGATCGTGCCGGGTACCGGTTCGGTGGCGGCCCTCATCGAACGGGCCACCGGCGTGGCCCCGTACTTCGTCGGCAAGCCGAACCCCCTGATGATGCGGGAGGCCATGAACTCCCTCGGCGCCCACTCGGAGTCGACGGTGATGGTCGGTGATCGGATGGACACCGACATCGTGGCCGGGATCGAGGCCGGTCTCGAGACCGTCCTGGTGTTGAGCGGGGTCACCAGCCGGTCCCAGATCGAGCGGTTCCCCTACCGCCCCGGCCGGGTGGTGGAGTCGGTCGCGGACCTGGTCGGCGACCTCACCGACGGCGCAACACCGGGCTGAGAGGGAGGGGCGTGCTCTACCTGCACCAGTTCCACCAGGTGGTCGGCAAGCGGGCCAAGGCCTTCGAGTCGGCCTACCGCGATGGCTGGATGCCACGGCTCGCCGAGGGGTCCGACGCCAGGCTGGCCTGGTACTTCGACCTGGCCCACGGCAGCGGGTTGGCCTACCGGGTGGTCACGGTCACCGCCCTGGAGGACGGCGCCGCCTACGTCCGTCTGGCCGAGCGGGTGGCCCACGGGGACCTGCAGGACTGGGCCCGTGAGGTCGACGGCCTCCAGCACCAGTCCTACGGGCGGATCATGACGCCGGTGCCGTGGTCACCGCCGACCCCGGGCCTGGCCGACATCCCCACCGACGGGGACCTCCACGAGGTCACCATGTACATGGAGGACACCATGTGGCCCTTCCCCGGTCAACTGCGCAGGTACGTGGCGGCGGCCGGGGAGGTCTACCGCCCCTCCCTCGGGGCGGCGGGCGCCCGGATGCACATGGATGTGGCCCTGGGCACCGAGACCCTGCCCGGTGCCGGACGGAGCCCGGAGGTGACCCTCCTGCAGCGGCTCTCCAGCCTCCCACCGTTGATCCGGCTCCTCACCGAGGACATCCCGGCCGAGGTCACCGGGCCCGGTTCCTGGATGTATGAGGCACTCGAACTCCGGGACCGGTGGCGCTCCCGGCTGCTGCGCACGGCGCCCTGGTCCCCGCTCCGATGAGGGCCGCCGTGACCACCACCGGCCGGCCCGGCGTCGGATCGAACCGTGGAGGAGGATCCCGTGCTCTTCGTCCATGAGACCCACCGGGTGATCGGTCGGCACGCGCCGGCCTTCGAGGCGCTGGTCCGTGACGAGTGGATGGGCGCGGTGGCCGAGCGGGACGACGCCCGCCTGGTCTGGTACCTCAACCACGCCATGGGCAGTGGACCGGCCTACGAGGTGGTGACCATCACCGCCGTGGCGGACGGTGGCGCCTGGGAGTCGCTGGGGCGGAGGACGGTGGACGGCGACCTGGTCGAGCTGGCCACCCGGCTCGACTCCTACCGGCACGAGGTGGAGGGGAAGCTGCTCCTCCCCGTCTACTGGTCGGACCTCCAGGAGGTGGACCTGTCCAGTGTGCCCACCGACGCCCGCACCCACCCTCTGGCGGTGTACATGCAGGACACCGGGTGGCCGGACGCGCCGCTCGACGACTACATCGAGCTGTGGGACCACGACTACTGGCAGATCATGCGGGAGATCCCCCGGGACCGGATGCTCCTCGACATCCAGGCCTGCTTCCAGGTGGCCCACGGCTCCGGCATCCGACCCGAGGCCATCCTGATGCAGAAGATCGTCAATTTCGACACCCTGGGCCGACTGCTGACCAGCATCGAGGAGCACGACCCCAGCACCTGGCCCGGCTCCTACATGGCCAAGGGCCTGGAGCTTCGGGACCAGTGGGAGAGCAAGCTGCTCCGGACCTCCGCCTGGTCGCCGTTCTGGTAGTGGCCTCCACGGTGCCGGGGTCCGACCACCGGCCTAACCTGGGCGCGCCCAAGGGGGAGTGACCATGACCGACGTCGATCCTGCCGGCGCCCCGCGCTCCCTCGAGGCCTGGGCCTTCGTGCGCCAGATGCTCGAGGACATGACCGCCATGGTCCGCGCCGAGGCCGAGACGGAGCTGGAGCTGCTCGAGGGCCTGCGGGTCCTGGGCCGGGTCACCGCGCTCTGTTCGGAGCTGTCCCTGGACGTCGATCCCGAGGCTCCCTGGTTCTTCGACATGAACTCGGAGGCCAGGCTGGTGGGTGGGCCGAATCCCGACGGCGAGTACCACCTGGCCATGATCGACGGCCGTTACCGCTATCGGATCACCGGACGGCGGGGCACGGCGACCTACCTCGGCTTCCAGGTGCTGGCCGGCCGGGGACTCACCCCCCGCCGCCAAGCCGCCTATGTGTCCGACCACCAGCTCGACCTGGACGAGGCGGGCCGCTTCACCCTGATCCTGGCGGCGGAGGCGCCCCCGGCTGGGGAGCAGGTCGGCTCGACCTGGGTGCCGATCCCCGAAGACGCCTCGGCGGTGCTGGTGCGACAGTACGTGGCCGACCGGTCAGCCGAGCAGTTGGCGGAGTTCCGGATCGAATCCGACGGCCCGGTCGGCCCACCCGAACTGCCGTCGGACGAACGAGTGGCCGAGAGCCTGAGCGCCATGGGTTGGACCATCGCCAAGCTGATGACCCTGCACCGGACGGTCATGCCCGAGCTCCTGGACCGACCCAACCAGCTGGTCACCGCGGAGGCCGCCGCCCTCGGCGACGAGAACACCACTCCGGACAACCTCTACATGCTGGGCACCTTCCGGCTCGAGGAGGGCGAGTGGCTGGCGGTGGAATTCGCCCCGCCGGGCACCCGGTACTGGAGCGTGACGGTGGAGAACATCTGGCACGAGTGCATCGAGCCCCGACGCCGGACCAGCTCGGCGACCAACGCCACCGCCCCGGCGGGACGGGACGGCCGGGTCCGGCTGGTCATCGGGGCCCGGGATCCCGGTGGGGGGGACGGCGACCCGGTGACCTGGCTGGACAGCGGCGGCCGGCGCCGTGGCTTCGTCACCCTGCGCTGGCTGGACCATCCCGATCCCCCGGTGGTGTCCACGTCCGTCCGCACCGCCGAGGAGGTGAGGCTGTCGTGACCACCCTCCCCTTCAGCCGTGACGACCTGGTGGCGGCGGCCTGCCAGGCCACCGGTCTGGACGATCTGGGCGAGCCCACCTGGCAGGAGGGACTGGACCGGATGCTCGAGGACCTGGACCGGTCGGCCCGGCTCAACGAGCTGGGGGTCTCCATCGTCCAGACCGAGTTCACCGGGTACCTGGCCAACCGGCTGCGTATCCTCGACTGGCGGGACCGGCACCCCGAGGTGGCCGGGGGCGAGGTGCGGCGGCCGCTGGTCATCTGCGGTCAGCCCCGGACCGGAACCACCATCCTCTTCGACCTGCTGGCGCAGGATCCGGCCCACCGGGCCCCCCTGACCTGGGAGGTGGACTTCCCCTGCCCCCCACCGACGACGGCCACCTACGACACCGACCCCCGCATCGAGGAGTCCGAACTCATGTCGGGGATGGTCGACCAGATCATCCCGGGGTTCCGGGACTTCCACCCCCTCGGGGCCCGCCTGGCCCAGGAGTGCGCCCGCATCACGGCCAGCGAGTTCCGGTCGATGATGTTCCAGACCCAGTACGACGTGCCCGGGTACGAGCGGTGGCTGTTGCACGAGGCCGATCCCGCCCCGCTCTACCGGTGGCACCGCATCTATCTCCAACACCTCCAGTCTCAACACGCCGCCGACCGTTGGCTGATCAAGTCGCCGGCCCACCTCTGGCACCTGGGGGCACTGATGGCCGAGTATCCCGACGCCGTGGTCATCCAGACCCACCGCGACCCGCTCAAGGTGATCACCTCGATCAGCGCCCTGGTGGCCCATCTCCGCCGCATGGCCAGTGACCACAGCTCGGTGTCCCGGGCCGCTGGCCAGTACACCGAGGACATCTTCGTGGGCCTCGAACGCTCGCTCGCCGCCCGGACCGACGGGACCCTGCGTCCCGGTCAGGTCATCGATGTGCAGTTCGCCGAGTTCATGGCCGACCCCTTCGCCGCCATCGGAGACGTCTACGACCGGCTGGGCGTGCCGCTCACCGGCGAGGCCGAGGCCCGGATGCGGCAGTTCCTGGCCACCCACCCGGGCGACGGAGGGGGTGGGGGGACCCGGTACACCTGGGCCGACACCGGGCTGGACGAGCGCTCCCTTCGGCAGCGGGCCGCTCCCTACCAGGAGTTCTTCGGGGTCCCCTCCGAGACCCTGGTCTGAGCCGAGCCTCCAGCCGGGTCAGGCCGGAGGGGAACTCGCCGCCACCTGCTCGTCGATCTGGTGCAGGTCGAAGTAGTCACGCCAGCGGGTTACCAGCCCGTCGCCGTCGACGTCCACCACGGTGCAGCCGTGGATCTCGATGGGAATGGTGCCGCCCAGCGTTCCCCGGCCGATCCACTCGAAGGCGCCGCCCCGCCGGTCGCCGCGCACCCAGGTGATCTCCTGCCGCCAGTCGGGGAACGACGCCTTGGTCATCGCCTCGATGGCGGCCAGGTCCGGAGTGGGGGGGTTGACCGGATCGCTGAACAGCGCCCCCGGGGCGAAGAAGGACGGGAAGTCGCCGTCGGATCCGAGTGCGTGTTCCAGGCGCTCCGCCCATGTCGACCAGTCCATGGGGCCACCGTACTGCTCCCCGGTCCGGACAACGGGCGCTTTCGGGGGTGCCGCAGTAGTCTGCGGCTTGAGAGGGTGGGGACGAGCCCCGGGGAGACGAGTCGGATGGCCGAGCACAATCAGGACGATCTCCGGACGGGACGGCCCTACGTGGTGGTCTCGGCCGATGCCCATGCCGCCCCGGACACGCTGGACGAGTTCCTCTCCTACGTGGACCCGGGCGACCGGGAGGCGGTGGCGGCCTTCGGGGACCTCTCGTCGGTGGCCATCCCCATGTTCGGCGGGGTCGACCCCGGTGAGATCGACGACGCCGACGCGGTGCGGGCGGTGGCCACCCGGCGCCTGGCCGGGATGGGGGTCGACACGGAGGCCGCCGCGGGGTGGCTGGCCCGCTACGGCGAGGAGTGGGTCTTCCCCTCCGACGGGAACGGGCGACGACTGGCCTACCTCGAGGAGCAGGGTATCCATGCCGAGGTGGCCTTCCCGGGCCCGGTCCTGGCCGGAGGCCTGTCGCCGGCCATGTACCTCGGTGGCCAGTCCGCCAAGAACCTCGAGCCGGTATGGCCGGCCCTGCGGGCCTATCACCGGTGGTTGGCCGACTTCTGTGCCGCCGCACCGGGGCGGCGGACCGGGTGCATCCCCATCGACCTGCACGACATGGACCGGGCCGTCCAGGAGATCGCCTGGACCCGGGCCCACGGCATCCACGGGGGCGTCATGCTCCCGGCCATGTCTCTCCGCTCCGGCCTGCCCGGCTACGCCGACGAGTACTTCGAGCCGCTGTGGAGCGCCTGTGAGGACCATGACATCGTGGTGAACCTGCACACCGGGGCGTCCGGCTCCGCCACCGACGCCAAGCAGCTCTACGACGCCGAGCACGGCGGGTTCCTCGGCCTCTACGAGGTGTTCGTCTTCACCCGTCGGCCCCTCTGGTTCATGATCCTCGGCGGGGTCTTCGACCGTCACCCCAACCTGAAGGTGGTGGTCACCGAGAACGGCGTGCAGTGGCTGCCCTCCCTCGTCCGGGACATGGAGTCGTTCTTCGACACCCACGGGGGGGCGCCGGTCCGCTCCTACCTGTCCCTGCGGCCCTCGGAGTACGTCGACCGGCACGTGTTCCTGGGCGGGTCGCTGATGAACCGGTCCGAGGCGGAGATGCGGGAAGAGATCGGGGTGGACCGCCTGATGTGGGGGGCCGACTACCCCCACCTGGAGGGGGCGGCCCCCGTCCACCGGCTGGTCCTGCGTCAGGTGTTCGGCGGGATGCCCGAGACCGACCTCCGACGGATTCTGGGTCACAACGCCTGTCGGGTCTTCGGCTTCGACCGCGCCCAGCTCCAGGGGATCGCCGACCGGGTGGGCCCGACGGTGGCCGATCTCGCCACCACGGTGAGCATGGACGAGATCCCCGAGACCTTCAGCTGGAGCCTGGCCCGACCGGTGCCACTCAGTGCCCCGGCCGGTACACCGGCCTAGCCGGCGGCGACGGTGGGTGGCGCAGACAGGTCCCGGGGGACGGCCGGACCCGGAGGCCGGCGGACCGCGCCATGACCGAGCTCCTCACCGACCAGCTCCGGCTGATGGCCAAGGCCTATCCCGACCGGGTCGCCTACCGGAACCTGGGGGACGACACCTCGATCACCTTCGAACGGTGGGAGCAGCGGTCCAACCGCCTGGCCCGGGGGCTCGCGGACCGGGCCGTGGCGAAGGGTGACCGGGTGGCCCTCCTGCTGCCGGCGGAGCAGATACTCGACTGGATCGTGACCTACAGCGCCATCCACAAGCTGGGGGCGGTGGCCGTCCCGCTCAACAACCGGCTCTCCCCGCCCGAGGTCCAGGGCATCCTGGACCATGCCGAGGCCACGGCCGTGGTGACCTCGGCGGCCTTCGGCGACGCGGTGCGACCGCTGATCGGCTCCCTCCCCTCCCTCGCCCTGGTGGTGACGGTGGGGAGTCCCGGGATGGAGGGCGCGCTGGACATCGACGCGGTGATGGGCGACGACGACTCCGCCTTCCAGGTGCCCCTCGGCCCGGACGATCTGGCCGACATCATGTACACCTCGGGGACCACCGGCCGGCCCAAGGGGGTGGCGGTGCGCCACAGCCAGGTCGCCCGGGTGCCGAACCAACTGCCCGAGTGGCAGGGGACCGGTTGGCTCACCGCCTCCCCGGTCTTCACCTTCGCCGGGCTGGGCTTCATCCACAACCCGATGAAGGCCGGCATGACCGTGCTCCACCTGCCGACCTTCGATCCGGCCCAGTGGCTGGCCGTGGTGGAGCGGGAGCGGCCGCCCTCCGCCTTCGTGGTGCCGGCCATGGCGCAGCTGCTCATCCACAACCCGGAGTTCGACGGTGCCGATCTGAGCAGCCTGCGCCTGCTGGTGCTCGGGAGCGCCCCGCTGGCTCCCGACACCCTGCGGCGGCTGCAGGACAAGTTGCCGGAGGCGGCCGTGCTCAACAGCTACGGCATGACCGAGGGGGGACACGCCACCTTCACCATGGATCCCCGAGCGGCCCGAAGCCGGCCGGGGGCGGTGGGGCGGCCCACCCCGCCGGTGGAGGTGAGGATCGTGGACGACGCGGGCGAGGGGGTTCCGCCCGGAGCGGTGGGTGAGGTACTGACCCGCAACCCGGCCGGCCACCGCGAGTACTACCGGGATCCCGAAGCCACCGCCCGGCAGTGGGAAGGGGGATGGCTCCACACCGGCGACCTCGGCCACCTCGACGAGGAGGGCTATCTGTACATCGTGGGCCGCAAGAAGGAGATGATCGTCCGTGGCGGGATGAATGTCTACGCCGACGACGTGGAGGCCGCCCTGTACGCGCACCCGGCCGTGGTGGAGGCCGCCGTCATCGGGGTCCCGCACGAGGTGCTGGGCGAGGACGTGGCGGCCTACGTGGTCCTCCAACCCGGTTCGGGAGCCACCCCCGGACAGCTGGTCGAGTTCGCCGGCGGGCGCCTGGCCGACTACAAGGTGCCCCGACAGGTGGTGGTGGTGGCCGAGCTGCCCCGCAACGCCGGGGGCAAGGTGGTCAAGGCGAAGCTGGCGTCGACCCCGGCGTTGGACCACCTCGAGCGGGGTCGGTGATCCCGGTGGAGCATCCATGAGCAACCGGAGAGACAGGAGCCAGGGACGTGCAGGTACATAACTTCGACTTCGTGGTCGACGGGACCCCCGACGAGGTCTGGGACGTGATCTGGAAGCGGACCCGTGTGGGGGTCAAGACCGACACCGTGACCATCGAGATCTACCACCCCGGCGACCAGGAGGGGAACGGTCTGGTGCGGCACTGCTACTTCCCGGTGCCCCGGTACCTCCTGTCCAAGGGGCAGGCCCAGTCGTGGGAATGGATCACCGAGGCGAAGCGGCCGGTGTCCTGGCGCTACGACGCCATCGGCAAACCGCTCTGGTCCAGGGCCTCGGGCCTGACCCGCCTGGAGGACGTCGGTGGCGGGAGGACCCGGGTCCACTTCCAGGAGACCTACGAGGCGTTCAACCCGGTGATGCGGGCGCTGTTCGAGAAGCGGGTCCACCACTTCATCTCCAAGGACAACGACAAGCTGATCGAGGCGTCCATCGTGCGGTCGTTGGAGAAGTTGCACCGGAAGCAGGCCGACACGGCCTGACCCGCCGGCCCGGCGCGGTTCAGGCGGCCTCCGACCCGGTCTCGGCGCTGGGAGCCGCGGTCCGCCCGGCCCCCCAACCCGGCCCCCGGATCACGTGGGAGAGTCGCTCGATCCATCCGGTCGACTCCGAGACGTCCCGCAGCATGGAGCCGAACTCGTGGCTGGCGATCCGGCCGGGGTTGAACGTCTTGATGTCGGTGGTGAGGCCGTAGACCACCGGCTCGCCCTCCGGCTCGAACGTCCCGAACAGTCGATCCCACAGGATGAGGATGCTCCCGTGGTTGCGGTCGAGGTACTGCCGGTTCGAGCCGTGGTGGACCCGGTGGTGGGACGGTGAGTTGAGCACCGCCTCGGGTGGGCCCAGGCGGCCCACCGTCTCGGTGTGGATCCAGAATTGGTAGAGAAGGTTGACCCCCCGGGCCGTGGCCACCAGCTCCGGGGAGATCCCGGCCAGGCACAGCAGTCCGTAGGGCACCGAGGTGCCCAGGGTGTCGGCCACCGGTTGTCGGAGGGCCGTGGAGAGGTTGTAGCGCTCGCTGGAGTGGTGGACCACGTGGATGGCCCACAGGTGCCGGCTCTCGTGCATGAAGCGGTGGTTCCAGTAGTAGATGAAGTCCCATCCCACGATGGCCAGAACCACCGCCCACGGTCCCCGGCCGAGGTCGGGGAGTCGGCGACGGCGCCACAGGCGGCGCGGCGCGGTGCGCTCCGCCCAGGTGGCGGCCAGGGCCAGCCCGGCCAGGGAGACGGTGGCCACCCCGCCCACCGAGGCCACCCGGCGGGCTCGCCGGGCCGCCTCGCCGCCGGCCGGGTCGACCGACGCGCCCGGCACCGGACCGGGCCCGGCGGGCGGGTCCGTCCCGGGGGAGGGGTCCGACCGGGCCCGGGTCGACCGACGCACCACCTGGTCGGCCGCCGTGGTGGCCGCCGCGGCGCCGACGACCAGGCCCACGACGACCCGGCCGGTCCGGCCGTGGCCCAGACGGAACGGTCGGAGGAGGGCGGGGACGACGAAGGGGGCGACCAGGCTCGCCGTCCCCATGGCCAGGCTGGCCAGGGTGTCCCGACGCTCGTAGGCCCCGGCGGAGGGACCGAGGCGCCGCACCCGTCGCTTCAGCCAGACGTACTCGACGGCCATGGCCCCGAAGTAGAAGGGCACGGCGAGGACGGTGAGGTCCCGGGCCGGGGGACGGGCCGGCTCGGTCATGTCCGCAGCACCGTGACGCAGGCGTTGGCGCCGCGCCCGATGACGTGGGCCAGGCCCACCCGCGCCCCGTCGACCTGCCGCCCGCCGGCCTGGCCGCGGAGCTGGCGAACCAGCTCGACCACCTGGCCCAACGCCGAGGCACCGAGCGGCTCCCCCTTGGACAGGAGCCCACCGGAAGGGTTGACCGGCAGGCGCCCACCCACCTCGACGGTGCCGTCGGCCAGCAGCGCGGCCTGCTCGCCCGGCCCGCACAGGCCCAGCTCGACCCAGTTGAGCAGTTCGCGGGCGGCGTCGGTGTCCTGGCACTCCACCACATCGAGATCGCCCGGCCCCACTCCGGCCTGGGCGTAGGCGTCCTGGGCGGCCAGTGTGGTGGGAGGGGTGATGGTGGAGTCGTCGATCCCGCTCAGCGGGGAGTCCTCCCCGAGGACGCTGCCGGGCAGATGGGAGCGGAGCGAGATCCCCGCCAACCGCACCCCGGCACCGTCCCGCTCGAGGACCACGGCGGCGGCTCCCTCGTTGGGTGAGCACAGCATGAACAGGGTCAACGGTGGGCAGACCATCCTGGCGGCCAGCACCTCCTGGACGGTCACCGCGGTGGTGAACATGGCATCGGGGTTGGCCGTTCCGTGTCGCCGGTTCTTCACCACCACCTGGGCCAGGTGGTGGTCGGTCAGGCCGGTGCCGGCGAGCAGCCGCTGGGCCCGGAGGGCGAAGTACGCCGGCGCCGGGTTCAGTCCGGCCGCCTCCTGCCACGGGGCGAAGAACGAGGATCGGATGATTCCCTTCGGCATCTTCTCGAGTCCGAAGACCAGCACCCGCTGGTACTGGCCCGAGGCGATGGATGCCGCACCCAGCTGGAGGGCGGCTCCCCCCGAGGCGCACCCCGCCTCCACGTCGTAGATGGGGATGCCGGTGCCGGCCAGCGAGGACAGGACCCGGTGGCCCGAGGCCACCCCGCCGTACGCCGTCCCGCAGAAGGCCGCCTGCACGTCCCCCACCCCGACGTCGGCCTCGGCCAGTGCGGCGCGCACCGCCACGACCCCCATGGCGGTGCCGCTGCGTTCGCCGAAGCGGCCGAAGGGGTGGAGACCCACGCCGGTGATCCGGACCTCGCTCACCGGTGGAACACCCAGGTCACCGAGGGCTCCCCGTCCGGCCCGGGGACCTCCTCCCCGTCCAGCCGGACCGCGGTACCCGGGGACAGGTCGTCACCCCGCAGTCGGGTCACCACCCGGAGCAGGGGATCGCCCTCGAGCTCGACGATCCCCAGACCGTAGGGGACCGGGCCGGCGTAGCCGGGGGGAGCGATGGTCACCGAGGTGTGGAGCCAGACCGTCCCGGTGCGGGGCAGATCGAGGGGCTCGACGTCGTCGGCCCCGGTGAACGGGCAGACCGGACTGAGCGGGAAGTGGCGCAGTCCGCTGCTCGCCGACCACCCGCCCAGGAGGGTGACCCCGTCGTGGTCGACACGCAGGACAGCCGGGTCGATGGGTCGTGGCACCACGTCTGGACTATGGCACACGACGTCCTCCGGGGCGCCAATTCAGCCCCAGTCGGGATGGAGCCCCCCCGACGGGTCCGGGCGGAAGACCGGCATGGAGCCCAGGGACACCACCTTGCCGGCGTCGGCACCGAGGGTGTCCCTCCAGGCCCGGCCCTCGGTCACGAGAACGCCGACGGCCACCGGCTCGCCCCCGGCCCGCCGGACCAGGGACAGCGCCGCCGCGGTGGATGCCCCGGTAGAGATGACGTCGTCGACCACCACCACCCGCCGACCCCGGACCGCCGGGGCGCGGGCCGGATCCATGCGCAGCGTCTGGTGGTGGTCGGTGGTGATGGACCGTACCGGTTCGGCCAGGTCCTGGCCCAGGTGGATCTTCGGGGTCTTGTGCAGGATCACGTAGTCGTCGAGGTGGAGGGAGCGGCTGACCTCGATGGCCAGGGGGATGCCCATGGTGGCCACCGACACGACCAGTTCCGGTCGGAAGGGGGCCAACCGCGCCGCCAGCTCCCGTCCGGCCGTCTCGGTGAAGGCCACCCCGAGGTCGACGCAGATCAGCAGGGCGATGGTGCAGTCGTCGGACACGGGTACCAGGGGGAGGTCCACCGACTGGGTGCCGACCGCCGTACGGAATTTCCCCTCGTCGCTCATGGCCATGACTCTCGTCCCGGCGGCCGCCCGGCGCAACCGGGCCCGGTGGCCGGGGGGCCCACCGACCTCGACCGGGAGCCTGGCGGCGGGATGACCCGGTCCGGCCCTACCGTGGGTCCGTGGCGGCACCAGTGTTCACGCATCGCGGCGGCTACGCCTTCGGGCTGGACCCCGAGCAGTTGTGGAGCCAGCTCGAGGACGTCGACAGTTTCGAGGGGTGGTGGCCCTGGCTCACCGAGTTCCGCCTGGACGGCGACGGCTTGGCGGAGGGCTCGGTGCTCAGCGGCGTGGTCACCCCGCCGTTGCCCTACCGGATGCGTCTGCGCATCGAGCTCGGCCGGTGCGACCGGCCCCACGCCATCGACGCCACCATCGAAGGCGACCTGACCGGGGAGGCCCGGCTCCGCATCCGTCCCGAGGGCGCGGGCTCCCTGGTGGGCGTGGCCTGGACCATCGAGGCGCGCCAGACGCCCATGCGGATCGCCAGCCGGTTCGGTCACCCATTGCTCCAGTGGGGACATGACCGGGTGGTCGAGGTGACCGTGGCCGGCTTCCGCCGGCGCATCGAGCGCCCCTAGTCCAGCCGGGCCACGGCCAGCGCCGCGGCGGTGAGGACCACCCCCCACGAAAGGGCCCGGAGGGCCCGCTCCAGCGGCGCCAGCAGGAGGGCGTGGCTGACCGTCAGGGTCGTGCCGTCGGACAGGGTGACGGTGCCCGTCACCCGATCGGCCCTCCGGCGCAGCATCCGCGCCGGGGTGCTGAGGGCCCGCTGCGCGGCGGAGAGGGCGAACGCCCCGAACGCGGCCAACACCGCCGCCAGGGCCAACGTCCCGGTCTGGGCCACGTACGCCGTCAGCACCGGGAACGCCCCCCAGCTGGCGGCGAAACCCACGTCGTTGTGGATGGCCCCTCCGAGCAGCTCGAGGTTGTACCCGAGGACCAGCACCGGGCCGATCACCAGGAAGGGGACGAGGGCCCATCCCACCTCGACCGCCCCGGCGATCCCGAGTCCCACCGCTCCGGCCAACCCCACGGCCGCCACGGCACGCAGCGCCGCGGTGGGGATCTGGGTGCGCAACGGTCGGCCGTGGAGCTCGTCCAGGGCATGGGCGGCCAGGCCCACGGCACAGAAGAAGGCCAGCAGGGTGGCGATCAACCGGGTGGTGTGGATCACCGGGGCCAGGCACGCACCGATGACCACGTAGGCCAGGTGCCAGGCGGTGTACGGGGGGTGGAGGAGGGTCCACCAGTCTCGCCAGCCCCCGGGCCGAGCCGCGTAGTACGCGGTTCGGGCCTCGGGCGCCTCACCCCCCGGACCGCGGGACTCACCCACCGGCCCGCCGCCCCCACATCACCAGGCCACCGCCCAGACTCATCCGGCGCACCGCCACGTCCACGAAGCCGGCCCGGCGCCAGGCCTCGACGGTCCAGTCCACCGGGTAGCGCCGGTAGTGGGCCGAGATGTTGGGACCGAGGAAGCGACCCACCTCGAACCACGCCCGTCCGCCGCCGATCCATCCGCCGACGGGTAGGAGCAGGCGGGTGTAGCCCCACCACCAGAACCGCCAGAACCGGCTCCGCGGCAGGAGGAACTCCATGTTGGCCACCGCCCCCCCGGGTTTGACCACCCGGGCCAGCTCGGCCAGGGTGGCCTCCGGGTCGTCGACGTACCGCAGCAGGTAGGTGAAGGTGAGGGCATCGAAGGTGGCGTCGGCGAAGGGCATCTGCTCGGCCCGACCGTTGACCAGCCGGACCCGCTCGTCGAGGCCGTGCTGGGCCACGTTGTACTGGCCCCGGCGCAGCATGTCGAGGGTGAGGTCGATGCCCACCACCCGACCGGCGCCCCGCTCGGCCAGTTGCAGGGCCACCCCGGCCGGTCCCGAGGCCACGTCCAGCACCTGGGCCGGTCGGTCCGGGACGATGTGGTCCACCATGGCCCGCCGCCACCGCCCGTTCTGGCCCATGGACAGCACCTCGGCCAGTCGGTCGTAGCGTTCGGGCAGCGGCGCGAAGAGCGTCCGGGCGAACCGGTTGGGATCTTTCGGCGCCGCTTCCTCCATGTCGCCTCCTCGGGTGCGAAGATCTCACCGTAGGCGGTGGAGACGAGGGGAGTCGTGTGAACCCGAGGCGCTATGACGTGCTCGTGGTGGGCGCCGGCCCGGCCGGCAGTGTCGCGGCGTTGGTGCTGGCCCGCGCCGGTGCCCGGGTGGCGCTGTTGGACAAGGCTCGGTTCCCGCGGGACAAGGCCTGCGGAGACTTCATCGGGCCACGGGGCCTCCAGGTCCTGGCCGACCTCGGGCTGCCCGAGCCCCCCGGGCTCGACGTGGGCGACATGGTGGTGGTCGGCCCGACCGGCCGACGGGTGGTCCTGCCGTGCTTCGACGGCGCGACCTATCCGGGCCGGGCCCGGGCCGTGCCTCGGATGGTGCTGGACGAGTCCCTCCGGGCCGCCGCCCTCGACGCCGGGGCCGATCCGGTGGAGGGACGTGCCGGCCGGCCGATCGGGTCGGGGGCCGATCTGGAGGGCTTCTCCCTCGACGGAGGGGAGGTTCGGGCCGACTTCGTGATCGGGGCGGACGGGGCCACCAGCCAGGTGGCCAGGAGCGCCGGATTGGTGGAGGACGCCCGGGTGTTGTGGGGCTTCGCCGTTCGCTGCTACCTGGACCAGGCGGTCGAGCTCCCGGCCATCACCCTGTGGGAGCAGACCCCCTGGCGGGCCTTCCCCGGCTACGGCTGGATCTTCCCGGGGCCCGAGGGCGTGGCCAACGTGGGCGTCGGCGTGGGCACCCTGGCCGACCGCCAGGCCGGGTCGGCGGCGGTGCGGGTGCTCCCGGCCTATCTCGGGCATCTGGGCGAGCTGGGCCTGCTCGACCGGGTCCCCACCGGGACCGGATCCCGTCGGTTGGGGGGCTGGCTCAAGATGGGCATGGTCGGGACCGTGCCGGCGGCCGGCCGGGTGCTCCTGGTGGGGGACGCGGCCGGACTGGTCAACCCCCTGCAGGGCGAAGGGATCGCCCAGGCCATGACCAGCGGTCGGGCCGCGGCCGAAGCCATCCTGGACGTCCCGGGCGGGGCGGCGCTCGACTACCGCCGAGTCCTGGCCCGGAACCACCTCCCCTACCAGCAGATCACCGCAGCGGGCCATGCGGCACTGGTGGGCCGACCGCGTGCCGTGGCGGCGGTGGGACGGTTGCTGACGGCCCCGGTGCTGGGTCCGGCCCTGGCCGGGGGTTGGGGCATCTTCTGGAACGAGCTGCTGGAGGGGGCGGCGCCGGGTCGGGCCCGGGCCGTGGCCGGGGCCGCCACCCGACTGGGGGGCGCAGTCACGGCCCGGACCCGCGTCTCCGGTTGGTTCGACACCGTCTACGGGCACCGGCCGTGAGCGGACTCAGGCGGCGGTCAGGTGCCGGCTGACCGCGGCGATGCCCTGGGCCCACGAGGCCAACTGGTCGGCGGGCAGGTAGGACGACCCGTCGGTCCGGTGGTCGACCATCGGTGACGCCACGAACCGCTCGCGGCCCTGGGGGTCGATGAAGTACAGCGCGTCGGTGTGTTGCACATCGGCCGTCGGGTCCGGGGCGCTCACCTCGATGCCGTACGCGTGCCACGCCGCCTGGAGGTCGGGGACCGAACCGGTGAGGAAGTGCCACGACGGCAGCGAGCTCAGGTGGTGGGCGTCCGAGTAGGTGGCCATGTTGGCCACCGTGGTCACGTAGGGGTTGACGTTGACCGAGAGGAACACGACCTTGGAGGCCGCCCCGGCCAGGTCGTGGTAGGCGTCGACGGTCTCCTGCGAGACGATCGGGCACACGTCGGTGCAGTGGGGGTCGGTGAAGCTGAGCACGACCACGTGGCCGCGGAGCCCGGACAAGGTGACCGACCGGCCGTCCTGGTCGGTGAAGTGGAAATCGGGCGCCGGTCGGGTGGGGACGGGCGACAGGGCCATGAGATTGGCCTGGGCCGTGGTGACGGTGGCCGGGATTCCCGAGGGGCGGATCAGGGCCAGCGCGTCGCTGTTCCGCGTCCGGAGGGCGAGGCCGCCGAGGACCGCGGCGGTCATCACCACCACCGCCAGGAGGGCGAGGAGGGCGCGGTCCCGAGGGCTGACCCTGCTCTGGCCCCCCGGGTCGGCGGGTCGGGCGCCGCTGGGTTCATTGTCTTGGGTCCACCCAACCTCCTGGGGTGCGTCAACACTGGCCTCCGACCTGTCGTTGCCCGGCCATTTCGGCCGGCCGGGGCTCGAGCCGGGGGGCGGACGAACCGGGCCGGGGCTTCCGGAGAGAGCGGGCGACGGGAATCGAACCCGCGTTCTCAGCTTGGGAAGCTGATGTTCTGCCTCTGAACTACGCCCGCGCCGCGCCGACACCCTATCGCTGTGCGACCGTTCCCACCTCCCGCCGGTCCGGGCGATCGAGCCCCGTCCCGGGCGGTGCCCCTCCCCCCGCCGACCCCCACCGCAACCGGAGGGCCTCGAACCGCCGGTTGCGGCACCAGGGTCGGCAGCCCGTACACTCGGGGCGGCCGGGCGGTCACGTCCCACCCCCGACCGCCACCCACCTTGATGGCACAACGACAACCCCGGAAGAGCAAAGACGATCTGCGCGCCCTCCTGCTCGACGCCGCCCAGACCATCCTCCGCGAGGAGGGGCTCGGTGTGGGCACCGACGGGCTGACCTTCAAGCGGGTCTTCGACCGTGTGGAACAGGAGACGGGAGTCCGGCTGACCAATGCCTCGGTGATCCGACGGGTGTGGGAGAACCAAGCCGAATATCACACCGACGTCCTGCTCGACGTCCTCAGCAACGACACCAACACCGAGGAGTTCCTCGACACCTTCGGGGAGGTGCTGCCGCTCCTCGCCGAGCTCGATCTCTCCACCCCGGAGCTGCGGTGGGCCGCACTCCGTGAGGTGTGCCGGGTCGGTGCGGCGGCCAACATCCACGCCCTGCGGTCGTCCGGCACCTGGTCGCTGTGGATCGGCATCTGGGCCCTGGCCACCGCGGGCGAGGTCAACGACCACAAGCGGCGGATCCAGACCGCCCTGCTCGACGGCTACCAGTCGGTGGCCGAGACCTACCAACAGGCCTACGGCGCCCTGGCCGAGTACCTCGGGGTGCGCCTCCGTCCCGGTCTGACCATGCGGCAGCTCACCGTCTCGGTCGGGGCCCTGGCCGAGGGGTGCGCCCTGCGCAACCGGGTCGACTCGGACATGGATGGCATCCTGCTGCCCACCGGGCCGGGAGGGGCCCCGCAGGAGTGGACCCTGTTCGGGCTGGGGCTGGATGCCCTGGCCATGCGGTACCTGGAGATCGATCCCGACTGGGAGCCGGCTCCGGCCTGAGTACCGCCGCGGGCGTCCCGGCCGGGGACGCCAACTACGCCCCAGCGCGTGCGCCCCACTATCGTCTGTCCGGCATGGTTCTCTCCGACCGCTCCATACGCGAGGCCCTCGCCACCGGCCGCATCGCCATCGACCCCTGTGACGAGAGCTGCATCCAGCCGTCCTCGGTCGACCTCCACGTGGACCAGTACTTCCGGCTGTTCCGGAATCACACCAGCCGGGTGATCGACGTGCGGGAGGACCAGGAGGACCTGACCGAACTGGTCGACGTGGGCGAAGATCCGCTGATCCTCCATCCCGGCGAGTTCGTGCTCGGCTCGACCACCGAGAAGGTCACCCTTCCCGACGACCTGGTGGCCCGGCTGGAGGGCAAGTCCTCGCTGGGGCGCCTCGGCCTGCTCATCCACTCGACGGCGGGCTTCGTGGACGCAGGCTGGGACGGCCATCTCACGCTGGAGCTGTCCAATGTGGCCAATCTGCCCATCACCGTCTATCCGGGGATGAAGATCGGTCAGATCAGCTTCCTGCAGATGACCACGGCGGCCGACCACCCCTACGGTTCGGATGGCCTGAAGTCCAAGTACCAGGGCCAGTGGGGTCCTACCCCCAGCCGGTACGCCGACAACTTCCGCCCGTGACGTGCGGTTTCACCGACCGCCCGGCCCCGCCCCACCCCTTTGTTACTCTTCAGTAACCAGCTAGGAGGAACGCAGTGCCCCTCAGACTCGCCCTAGGGCTCGGGATCACCGCGGTGATGTTCGCCATCGCCGGCCGCCGGTTCTATTGGCTGTACCGGTTGATCTCGGCTGGTGAGCCGGCGGTGCCGTCCCGCTTCAAGGACGTGCCCAAGCGGATCAAGGCCGAGCTGGTCGAGGTGGGCGGGCAGAAGAAGCTGCTGCAGTGGACCGTGCCGGGATTGGCCCACGCCTTCACCTTCTGGGGCTTCACCATCCTCTTCCTCACCATCATCGAGGCGTTCGGTTGCCTCTTCCAGCGTGACTTCCACATCCCGATCATCGGGCACACCGCGGTCATCGGGTTCCTCGAGGACTTCTTCGCCGTGGCGGTCATCGTCTCCCTCCTGGTGTTCGTCGCCATCCGGGTCAAGCACTCCCCCAAGCGGGAGAACCGCCGGTCCCGGTTCTTCGGCTCCCACACCGGCGCGGCCTGGCTCGTCCTGCTGATGATCTTCGGGGTCATCGCCTCGCTGCTGCTGTACCGGGCGGCCCAGGTCAACACGGGCAACTTCCCCTACGGCTGGTGGGCGTTCGCCTCGCACGCCTTGGCCAACGCCCTGAAGCCGTTGGGCGAGGGTGTCAACAGTGTGATCGAGACGGTGGCCCTCCTGGCCAACATCGCCATCATCACCGGGTTCCTGGTCTTCGTGTCCTACTCGAAGCACCTCCACATCTTCATGGCCCCCATCAATGTGGCCACCTCCCGTCGCCCCCGGGCCCTCGGGGCCCTGGCCTCGACTCCCGACATGTCCATGGAGGACGTCGGGGACGACGACGAGGTGGTGTTCGGGGCCGGTCGGATCGAGGACTTCTCGTGGAAGCAGCTCCTCGACATGGCCACCTGCACCGAGTGTGGGCGCTGCCAGTCGCAGTGCCCGGCGTGGAACACCGGCAAGCCCCTGTCCCCCAAGCTGCTGATCATGGACCTCCGGGACAACCTGTTCGCCTCGGCCGACCGGGTGATGGCCAAGAACCGGGCCGCCGGGACCGAGGTGGAGAACCTGGTCCCCTCGATCATCGACCCCGACGTCCTGTGGTCCTGCACTACGTGCGGGGCCTGTGTCGAGGAGTGCCCGGTGGACATCGAGCACATCGACACCATCATCGACATGCGTCGTTACGAGGTGCTCATGGAGTCCAAGTTCCCCACCGAGGCCGGGCTCATGCTGCGCAACGTCGAGAACCAGGGCGATCCCTGGGGCCTCGGCTCCTCCAAGCGGGCCGACTGGATCGCCGCCCTGGACTTCGAGGTACCGGTCATCACCGGCACCATCCCCGACGACATCGAGTACCTCTACTGGGTGGGTTGTGCCGGCGCCCTCGACGAGCGGGCCCGCAAGGGGGCCCAGGCCACGGCGCGGATGCTCCACCGCGCCGGGGTCACCTTCGGCATCCTGGGCCCGAAGGAGTCGTGCACCGGCGACCCGGTCCGACGGCTGGGCAACGAGTACCTCTTCCAGGAGCAGGCCCGGATGAACATCGAGACCCTGGCGAACGCCGGGGTCAAGAAGGTCATCGCCACCTGTCCCCATTGCTTCAACACCCTGGCCAACGAGTACCCGTCCCTCGGGGGCAACTTCGAGGTCATCCACCACAGCCAGCTGCTCGACCACCTGGTCACCGCGGGCAAGCTCACCCCCGGGGGCGGCTACCAGGGGACCGTGACCTACCACGACCCCTGCTACCTGGGCCGGCACAACCGGGTGTTCGACGAGCCCCGCTCGGTCATCGACGCCATCCCCGGCGCCAACCAGGTGGAGATGCGCCGTTGCCGGGAGCGGGGTTTCTGTTGCGGCGCCGGAGGGGCCCGCATGTGGCTGGAGGAGAACATCGGCAAACGGGTGAACATGGAGCGGACCGAAGAGGCCCTCGGTACCGGTGCCGACGTGGTGTCCACGGCCTGCCCCTACTGCATGATCATGCTCGACGACGCGGTGAGGGCCAACGCCAAGGAGGACGATGTCCGGGTGCTCGACCTCTCTCAGCTCCTGGAGGAGTCGATGAACCAGCCGGTGGCCGTCGGCCGAGGGGGCTCCGATACCGAGCGTCCACCGGTCGACGGGGACCCGATCGCCGCCGACCGGGGGCCGACCCCGCCGGTTCAGTCGTAGGCCAGGGCGTCAGCCTCGCGCAGCCGGTTGGCCAGTGCCGCCAGCATCTTGCGGGCGATGGTGGGGACCGACTGGAGCAGCCCGTTGAACTGCCGCTGGGACAACACCAGGACGTCCAGCTCGGTCTCGGACACCACCGACGCCGAGCGGGGGAGCCGATCGAGCAGGGCCAGCTCCCCGAAGTGGTCGTTCGGGCCCAGGGTGGCCACCTTCTTACCGTTGCGGGCGACCACCGCGGTTCCGCTGACGATGATGAAGAACTCGGTACCGATGCGCCCCTCCTCCACCAACACCTTGCCGGCCGGAACGGTCAACTCGTCGAGCGAGCCTCGTATCTTCCTGAGCTCGGACGCCGAGCAGTTGGAGAAGAGCCAGATGGACTTGAGGTCGAGCGACTTGGAGCTTGAGGACATGGGTGGGAGGCTACCCCGACCGGCACCGGGATGCCCGGGTCGGTGCCCTCCCGCTGTGTGCCACTGGTAACCTCTCGCACCGTCCGAGGATCCCACTCGGCACCGGCTGACCGACCCACCGGGGACCCGTGCAACATGATCGCTGCCGAACCGAACCGCACCGAACGTCCCGGTACCGCCGGCGCGCCGGCCGACCGGGGGGCGCGCCAGGAGCGGGACGACCAGCCGGTCGGCACGCTTCGGGGCGCCACCGTCGACGTGGACATCCGGCGGGCCGGCCAGGTGGTGGTCGGGGTCGGCGTGGCCGCACTGATCGTCACCGGGATCGTCCTGCTCATCGCCGGTGTCCAGAACAACAGCCAGATCAACAGCCTGCGTCACGCCGGGCGGCCGGTGACCGTCACGGTGAGCGGCTGCCTGGGGCTGATGGGAGGGACCGGCGCCCAGGTGGCCGGGTACTCCTGTACCGGGACCTACACCGTCGACGGCACGCGCTACCGCCAGTCGATCCCGGGCCCGGCCTTCCGTGCGCCAGGGAGCTCCTTCCAGGGGGTGGTCGTCCCGAGCGATCCGAAGCTGCTGTCCACGCCGGACCAACTGGCCCGTCAGCACACCTCGTGGAGGGTCTTCATCCTCCCCGCCGTGCTCCTCGTGGCGGCAGTGGCGGCGGGCTCGGTCCTGCTCCTCCGGCGTCGTCGACCGTCGACTCCTGACGGAGCCGGTGCCGTCGGGGCGAGATAGCCTGCGCTATGCCCAGCCGTGACCCTGACGACGACGGCGGCCAGGCACCGCTCGAGAGCACCCGCCGGCAACGGTTCACCGGAGCGATCAGCAACTTCGCACTGAAGCCGACCGTCGCGGCGGAGAACGGTACCGGGAACGCCTCGTCACCCACCGAGGAGCTGACCACGGTCCCCGAGCTCGAGGCGGCGGTCAAGCGGTCCAACGACAAGGAGCGGCTGGTCGGCCTGCTGCTGGCTCCGGTGGCGGCGGGCATCGGCTTCCTGGTGACGACGGCCCTGGTGGCCAACGACCCCAAGGTTCCCAGTCCCCACCACGTGAATCCGAGCCAGTACACCGAGCTCGGGCTGCTGACCATGGCCCTGGCCCTGGTGATGCTGGGCACGGCGTGGTTCCGCAAGCGGACTTTCTTCGGGATCGCCACGGCCCTGTACGGACTGTCACTGTTCAACCTGCACTACTGGGGCTTCGGGGTCCCGTTCATCCTGATCGGCTCGTGGTACCTGGTCCGCGCCTACCGGCTGCAGGAGAAGCTCAAGCGGGCCAAGGCCGACGACGTCGCGGGCTACCGTCCCTCGGGCTCCAACCGGCCGGCCTCCTCCAAGCGGTACACGCCACCCGCCGCCCCGCCCCGGCGGGTCCCGAAGTCAAAGCCGGCCAAGGGCACCGAAGCGGGCTGAGCGGGCGGTCGGCGGGGCGGAGCTTCCGGGCCCGACGGGTGACCGACCCGGGGCTGCGAGTCACCCCCTCGGCCACCCCTGTCCCCGGCACGGGTCCTCCCGGCCCCCGGGGTGCCGAACGGCCCCCGGACCACCCTCCCGGGGCGGCGGCCAGATCCCCCGCCGGGGTCGTGATCTGGATCATTGGATCAGTTCACACGTTGGTAACACGGCTGTGACGGTGCCGAAATCCCCACCAAGCATTGTTTGCGGCAGCGAGTCGAAACTGCCCGCCTTGCCCTTGACGGTCCCGTGTCAGACGGCTCGGGGCCGTGGAGTAGCAGTTACCGAAGAGAGGAGCACCTCACCGTGCTAGTCGCAGCAGTGTCGTCTGTGCCCTATCCAAGCTGGTTGAATCCGGCCGACAACACCTGGCAGCTCACCGCCGCCACGTTCGTCGGGCTGATGAGCCTCCCGGGCCTGGCCGTTCTCTACGCCTCCCTGGTCCCGAAGAAGTGGTCCGTCAACGTGTTGGGGATGATGTTCGCCGGGTTCTCCTTGGTGATGGTCTGTTGGTTCGTCTACGAGTACAAGCTCGGGTTCGGAGCCAACTCCATCGGGGGTGGCGTCAAGAACGGCGTGCAGACCCAGCTGTCCGGGGTAGGGGGTTGGACACACTTCATCGACAACTTCTGGGGCAAACCCGGTCCCATCCTGAGTCCACAGGGTGAACAGAGCCGGGCGGTGTCGGCGGCCAACACCGCGGTGCCGTTCCACTTCCCGACCTCGACGCTGGCGTACTTCCAGCTGGTGTTCGCCGCCATCACCCCGTTGCTCTTCCTCGGCAGCGTCCTCGGCCGGATCAAGTTCAGCGCCTGGTGCCTCCTGGTGCCGTTGTGGTCGACCTTCGTGTACTCGGTCGACGCCTTCCTGCTCTGGGGTGGTGGCTACTTCGCCCAGGAGGGCGCCCTCGACTACTCCGGTGGGTACGTGATCCACATGTCCGCCGGCGTGTCCGGCTTCGTCGCCGCATGGGTCCTCGGACCCAGACTGCTCCGAGACCGACAACACTTCCTGCCCAACAACCTGGTCATGGCCGCGGTCGGTGCGGGAATCCTGTGGCTGGGCTGGAACGGATTCAACGGTGGGGACCCGTACTACGCCGGGGTCCGACGCGGCCACGGCGGTCGTGAACACCAACCTGGCCACCGCGGCCGGACTGCTGGTCTGGGTGGCCATGGACGCCTGGCTGTCCAAGGAGAAGAAGCCCACCTTCCTCGGGGCGGTGAACGGGATGATCTGCGGCCTGGTCGGGATCACCCCCTGCGCCGGCTGGGTCAACGGCCAGGGTGCCCTCTACATCGGCATCATCTGCTCGGCGGTCGTCTGGGTGGCGTGGAACTTCCTGTCCAAGGTCCGTCCGTTCTCCAAGGTGGACGACGCTCTGGGCGTGGTCTACACCCACGGGATCGCCGGTCTCTTCGGAGGTCTGCTGCTCGGCATCTTCGGCGATCCGGGCAACCTGTCGCTGGGGTGCGGTCACCTGGATGCCAGCGGTCAGGTCATCGCCACCACCGCCACCCAGTACGCCACGGCCAAGGGCACCTGCGTACCCTTCGGCGTGAACGGACTGATCTACACCGGATCCGCCCACCAGCTGTGGGAGCAGTTCCGAGCGGCGATCTGGGTCATCCTGTGGTCGGCCGTCGTCACCTTCCTCATCATGCAGCTGATCAAGCTGGTCCTCCGGGGCGTCCGGTACCGGGACGAGATCCTCGAGGTCGGCGACCTCGCCATCCACGGCGAAGAGGCCTTCCCGGAGGACTCCTTCGCCTCCCGGGTGGGGATCTCGGTCCCGGGCACCAGCTTCGAGAACGAGCCCCCGATACCGGAGGAACGGGTTCCGTCCGGCAGTTCAGGCAGCTAGACCGACTACTACGTACGCAAGGAGACAGCGAACATGAAACTCGTCGTAGCAGTGGTGAAGCCGTTCAAACTGGATGAGGTCAAGGAGTCCCTCAAGACCCTGGGCGTCAACGGCATGACGGTCTCGGAGGTCCAGGGATTCGGCCGGCAACGGGGGCACACCGAGGTCTACCGGGGTGCCGAGTACCAGGTCGAGTTCGTACCCAAGGTGCAGATCGAGATCCTGGTCGACGACAACGAGGCCGACGCCGTCACCACGGCCATCGTGGACGCCGCCGGCACCGGCAAGATCGGTGACGGCAAGGTCTGGGTCCTCGCCGTCGAAGAGGTGGTGCGGGTCCGCACCGGTGAGCGAGGTGCCGAGGCTCTCTGAGCCGCACCCCCGACTGCGCCGGCCGGCACCCCCGGGTGCGCCGGCCGGCGGTGTCGTCCTGTGGGACGGAGGAGGACGGAGGGCCGGTTCGGAGGAGCCGGTCCTCCGTCGCGTTCCCGGGTGGCGCGGCCCACCGTTCCGGTGGACCCACCGTTCCGGACGGTGGTCAGCCGGCCTGGCGTCCGACCGCCTCGGCCGCCGCCCGGGCCTCCTCGGGATCGCCGAGATAGTCGCCCGACACCACCGACAGGTCGTCGGCCAGGTGGTAGAGGTAGGGGATGCCGGTCGGGATGTCCAGGCCGACGATCTCGGCGTCGCCGATGCCGTCGATGTGCTTTCGCAGGGCCCGGAGGCTGTTGCCGTGGGCCACCACCAGCACCGCCCCGCCCCGGGGGCCCTCGGCCAGCAGGTCGGGCACGATGGCGTCGTACCAGTAGGGAAGGACCCGGGCCACCACGTCGGCCAGGCACTCGCTGCCCGGCAGCACCTCGACCGGCACGTCCCGGTAGCGGGGGTCGCCGGCCGGATGGTGTTGGCTCCCGGGCTCGACGGGCGGGGGTGGGGTGGCGTAGCTGCGGCGCCACTCCTTGACCTGGGCCTCCCCGTACCTGGCCGTGGTCTCCTTCTTGTTGAGGCCCTGGAGGGCCCCGTAATGGCGCTCGTTGAGCCGCCAGTGCCGGCGGACCGGGAGCCAGGTCCGTCCGGCCACCTCCAGGGCCAGGTCCGCGGTGCGGATGGCCCTGGTCAGCAGCGAGGTGTGCAGCACCCGGAGATCCAGATCCGACCGGTCGGCCAGGAGCTGGCCGGACCGGTGGGCCTCGTCCTCGCCCAGCCGGGTCAGGTCGACGTCGTGCCACCCGGTGAACAGGTTGTCGGCGTTCCACTGCGACTGACCGTGGCGCAGGAGGACCAGCTGGGGCATGGGATCGAGCGTATCTCGGCCGGCCGTCCCCAGGCATTATCAGGCAATGGCAGAAAACTTGACAGTATGGGACTCAAGTTTGATATAGTGGCTCTCGTAGGAAAAACAGTAACAGTCGTAGGAACAGTCGTAGGGAAGTAGGAACAGTCGTAGGGAAGCAGCACTGGATGCGGAGCATTCAGAACGATCGAGTCAACAGGTGGTCCGGGTCGCAGGGTCCGGACCGCAGCGTGCGCCCGGAGCGGGCAGAAAGCAGGAGGCAACAACGATGGCCAAGGCCGTAGGAATCGACCTCGGGACCACCAACTCGGTGGTCGCCGTGCTGGAGGCCGGCGAGCCGGTCGTCATCCCCAACGCCGAGGGAGGCCGGACCACCCCATCGGTGGTCGGCTTCGCCAAGTCCGGCGAGGTACTGGTGGGTGAGGTGGCCAAGCGCCAGGCCATCACCAACCCCGAGCGGACCGTGCGCTCGGTCAAGCGCCACATGGGGACCGACTGGAAGATCGACATCGACGGGAAGGACTTCACCCCCCAGGAGATCTCGGCCCGCATCCTCGGCAAGTTGAAGCGGGACGCCGAGGCGTTCCTGGGCGACACCGTGACCCAGGCGGTCATCACCGTCCCCGCCTACTTCGACGACGCCCAGCGCACCGCCACCAAGGAGGCCGGCACGATCGCGGGCCTCGAGGTGCTCCGGATCATCAACGAGCCCACGGCCGCGGCCCTGGCCTACGGCCTCGACAAGGAGGGGGCCGACCAGACCGTCCTGGTCTTCGACCTGGGCGGCGGGACCTTCGACGTGTCCGTACTGGAGATCGGTGACGGGGTCTTCGAGGTCAAGTCCACCGCCGGCAACTCCAAGCTGGGTGGTGACGACTGGGACCAGCGGATCATCGACTGGCTGGTCAAGACGTTCAAGGACACCGAGGGCGTGGACCTGTCCAACGACAAGATGGCCACCCAACGGCTGCAGGAGGCGGCGGAGAAGGCCAAGATCGAGCTGTCCTCGCTGCAGGAGACCCAGATCAACCTGCCGTTCATCACGGCCACGTCCGAAGGGCCCAAGCACCTCGACGTCAAGTTGACCCGGGCCACCTTCAACGAGCTCACCGCCGATCTGGTGGACTCCTGCAAGGGGCCCTTCGACCAGGCCATCTCCGACTCCGGTCTCTCCAAGTCCGACATCGACCACGTGGTGCTGGTGGGCGGTTCCACCCGCATCCCCGCCATCCAGGAGCTGGTCCAGCAGCTGACCGGCAAGGAGGCCCACAAGGGCGTCAACCCCGACGAGGTGGTGGCTCTCGGTGCCGCCGTGCAGGCCGGGGTGCTGAAGGGCGAGGTGAAGGACGTGCTGCTCCTCGACGTGACGCCGCTGTCGCTGGGCATCGAGACCAAGGGCAGCGTCATGCACCGTCTCATCGAGCGGAACACCACCATCCCCACCAAGCGGAGCGAGGTGTTCACCACGGCCGAAGACAATCAGCCGTCGGTGGAGGTCCACGTGCTGCAAGGTGAGCGCGAGATGGCCATGTACAACAAGACGCTGGGCAAGTTCCAGCTGGTGGATCTGCCCCCGGCCCCCCGAGGCGTACCGCAGATCGAGGTCACCTTCGACATCGACGCCAACGGCATCGTCCACGTCTCGGCCAAGGACCGGGCCACGGGTAAGGAGCAGTCGATGACCATCACCGGTCAGTCCTCCATGGCCAAGGAGGACATCGAGCGCATGGTCAAGGACGCCGAGGCCCACGCCGAGGACGACCGCCGGCGCAAGGAGGAGGCCGAGGTGCGCAACAACGCCGACACCCTCGTCTACCAGACCGAGAAGCTCCTCACGGAACAGGGCGAGAAGTTCGAGGGCGACGAGAAGGAGAAGGTGGAGACGGCGCTGGCTTCGGTCAAAGAGGCACTGGCCGGCTCGGACATCGAAGCCATCAAGACCTCGACCGAGTCGCTGCTGACCGCCAGCCAGTCCTTCAGCCAGCGTCTCTACGAAGAGGCGTCCAAGGCCGATGCCGCCCCCGGCGGCCAGGTCCCGGCCGACGACGCCTCGGACGACGAGGTCGTGGATGCCGAGATCGTCGACGACAAGAGCTGATCGTCGGTGACCGGCATGGACAAGCCGCGTGACCACCGGGAGCGGAAGGGTCCGGATGCCGAAGCAGGCACCGGGCCCGACCCGACCGGGGGTCCCGACGCGGAGGAGGACCTCGGTCCGGACTACGCCGCCCACGGGGGAGCCCCTGAGGGCAGCGAGAGCGACGAGGTGGCCGACGCCGAGATCATCGACGCCGCCGAGGTGAGCGCGGCGGTGGACGAGGCCTTTGCCGACGACGATCCGCTGGCCCTGGCCCTCAACCAACGGGACGAGTACCTCGACTCCCTGCGTCGGCTCCAGGCGGAATTCGAGAACTACAAGAAGCGGGTGGTCAAGCAGCAGGCCGACCAGGTGGCCCGGGCGGCGGTGTCCCTGGTGGAGAAAGTCCTGCCCGTGCTGGACACCCTGGATCTGGCCACCCAGCACCTGGGGGACGCCGAGTCCTCGGACGGCCGCGCCCTGGCCGCGGTGAGCAGCCAGCTGCACGACGTGTTGGCCAAGGAGGGCCTCGAGCGGATCGACCCCCTCGGTGAGGAGTTCGACCCCAACGCCCACGAGGCGGTGGGCCACCTCCCCGACCTCCGAGGGGGAGGGTGCGGAGGCCGCGGGCGACACCGGGACCGCCGCCACGGGCGAGCCGGTGGTGGGACAGGTGATGAGGGCCGGGTACCGATGGCGGGGCACCGTCGTCCGCCCGGCCATGGTGATGGTGCGGGGCTAACCGCGGTACGAAGTCGAGAAGGGACGGGGTAGACACCGAGTGGCGCCGCAACGCGAATGGTTCGAGAAGGACTACTACAAGACGCTGGGCGTCTCCTCGACGGCCACGGCCAAGGAGATCACCAGCGCCTACCGGAAGCTGGCCAAGAAGCACCATCCCGACACCAACCCGGGACAGGAGGAGACCTTCAAGGAGATCTCGGCGGCCTACGACGTCCTCGGCGACGCCGACCGCCGGAAGGAGTACGACGAGGTCCGCACCATGGGCCCGGCGGCCGGAGGATTCCCCGGCGGGTTCCCCGGGGGGTTCGGGGGACCGGGGGCCGGTGGGACCTACCGGGTCGAGGACGTGGGTGATCTGGGTGACCTGTTCGGCGGACTGTTCGGCCGGGGCCGGCGTGGCGGAGGAGCCACCGGGCCCCAGCGCGGCAGCGACGTCGAGACCGAGCTCCACCTGTCCTTCGAGGACGCCGTGGCCGGGATCACCACCTCGGTCAACCTGACCACCGACGCTCGGTGCCACACCTGCGGTGGCTCGGGCGCCGCCCCGGGGACCCAGCCCACCACCTGCCCGCGGTGCGGCGGCACGGGCTCGCTGCAGGACAATCAGGGCTTGTTCTCGCTCAGCCAGATCTGTCCGCAGTGCGGAGGACGCGGCACGGTGGTCACGACGCCGTGCCCGACGTGCTCGGGCACCGGGGTCGAGCACCGCAACCGCTCGGTGAAGGTGCGCATCCCGCCCGGCGTCGAGGACGGCCAGCGGATTCGGGTCAAGGGCCGCGGCGCGGTCGGACGAGGCAACGCCCCGAGCGGGGACCTCTACGTGGTGGTCCGGGTCGACCGGCACGGCCTGTTCGGACGGCGCGGTCGCAATCTCACCCTCACCGTGCCCGTCTCCTACCCGGAGGCCACCCTCGGGACCACCCTCACCGTCCCCACCCTGACCGACCCGGTCACCCTGAGGATCCCGGCCGGTACCCCGTCGGGCCGCACCTTCCGGGTGAAGGGCCGGGGAGTGCCGGCGGGGAAGAAGAGCGCCACCGGGGACCTCCTGGTCACCGTGGAGGTGGTCGTTCCCGAAGCCCTGACCGACGAGCAGCGCGCCGCGGTGGAGGCCCTCGCCCAGGTGGTCGAGCCGCCGGCGCGCGACGTCCTCGAGGTGTGAGATGAGTGACGACCGCCACACCCGCGCCGTCTACGTGATCTCGGTGGCCGCCGAGCTGACCGGCGTCCACCCCCAGACCCTGCGGGTCTACGAGCGCAAGGGTCTGCTCGATCCCAGCCGGACCGAGGGGGGCTCCCGCCGCTTCAGTGAGCAGGACCTCGAACGGCTCCGCCACATCCAGAGCCTGACCAACGCCGGGCTCAATCTGGAGGGTGTCCGCCGGGTCATGGAGCTGGAGGCCGAGGTGGACCAGCTCCGCCAGGAGCTGGAGGCGACCCGGGCCGAGGCCCGCGAGGCGGTGGCGGTGACCCACCGGCAGTACCGGCGGGAGCTGGTGCCGTTGGCCCAGAAGCTCGTGCCCACCCGACCCGCCCGCCGCACCGCGCACGGAGCAGGAGGTAACCGATGACCATCAACCCCGACCGCTGGACGATCAAGACCCAGGAGGCCTTCTCCTCCGCGGTGGAGCGCGCCCGCGCCGCGGCCAATCCCGAGGTGACCCCGGACCACGTGCTGGCCGCCGTGCTCGACCAGGCCGACGGCATTGCCGGACCGGTCCTGACCCGGGTGGGGGTGGAGCCGGCCGTGGTGGCGCAACGGATCGGTGAGGCCCTGGCCCGGCTGCCGCGCAGCGTCGGCGGGGCGGAGCCGGGCATCGACCGCGCCTTGCGCGACGCGCTGACCACGGCCGACTCGCTGCGGACCGACATGGGCGACGAGTACCTGTCGGTCGAGCACCTGTTGTTGGCCATGGCCGACCGGATCGGGGTGGGGCGGGACCAGCTGCTCGACGCCCTCCGGGACGTCAGGGGCTCCCACCGGGTCACCTCACAGAATCCCGAGGAGACCTTCCAGGCCCTCGAGCGTTACGGCCGGGACCTCACCGCCCTGGCCCGCCAGGGAAAGATGGACCCGGTCATCGGTCGGGACGAGGAGGTGCGGCGGGTCATTCAGGTCCTGTCCCGGCGCACCAAGAACAACCCCGTCCTGATCGGCGAGCCCGGGGTGGGGAAGACCGCCATCGTGGAGGGCCTGGCCCAACGCATCGTGGAGGGTGACGTCCCCGAGGGGCTGCAGGGCAAGCGGGTCATCGGCCTCGACATGGGCTCGATGGTGGCCGGGGCCAAGTACCGCGGCGAGTTCGAGGAGCGGCTGAAGGCGGTGCTGAAGGAGATCACCGACGCCGAGGGGGAGATCATCACCTTCGTGGACGAGCTCCACACCATCGTCGGGGCCGGTGGTGGCGCCGAGGGGGCCATGGACGCCGGCAACATGATCAAGCCGATGCTGGCGCGCGGCGAGCTCCGGCTCATCGGTGCCACCACCCTCGACGAGTACCGCAAGTACATCGAGAAGGACGCAGCCCTGGAGCGCCGCTTCCAGCAGGTCTTCGTGCCGCCGCCCTCGGTGGAGGACACCATCGCCATCCTGCGGGGACTGAAGGAACGGTACGAGGTCCACCATGGCGTCCGGATCCAGGATGCCGCCCTGGTGGCCGCGGCAGTGCTCTCGGACCGCTACGTGACCGGGCGGTTCCTCCCGGACAAGGCCATCGACCTCATGGACGAGGCGGCCAGCCGGCTGCGCATCGAGATCGACTCGATGCCCACCGAGCTCGACGTGGTCACCCGCCGGATGCGCCAGCTGGAGATCGAGCGCATGGCCCTGGCCAAGGAGACCGACAGCGCCTCGGCCGAGCGGCTGGCCCGCCTGGACGAGGAGCTGGCCAACCTGTCGGAGCAGTCGGTGGCCATGACCGCCCACTGGCAGTCGGAGAAGGAGGCCATCACCAAGATCCAGACGCTCAAGGGCCAGCTCGAGCAGCTGCGGGGCGACGCCGAGCGGCTGAGCCGCGAGGGCAACCTGGCCGAGGCGTCGGAGATCACCTACGGGCGGATCCCGGCCCTCGAACACGAGGTGGAAGTGGCTACCCAGGCCCTGGACGAGCTCCAGACGAGCCAGCGGTTCCTGAAGGAGGAGGTCGACGCCGAGGACGTGGCCGAGGTGGTCAGCCGGGCGACCGGCGTGCCGGTGAGCCGCCTGCTGGAAGGCGAGGTGGAGAAGCTGATCCGGATGGAGGATGCCCTTCACGCCCGGGTGGTGGGCCAGGACGAGGCGGTCTCGGCCGTGTCCAACGCCATCCGGCGCAGCCGGGCCGGACTGTCGGACCCCAACCGGCCCATCGGGTCGTTCCTGTTCATGGGACCCACCGGAGTGGGCAAGACCGAGCTGGCCCGGGCACTGGCCGAGTTCCTCTTCGATGACGCCAAGGCCATGGTCCGCATCGACATGGGTGAGTACGGCGAGCGGCACTCGGTGGCCCGGTTGGTGGGGGCACCCCCCGGCTACGTCGGCTACGAGGAGGGCGGCCAGCTCACCGAGGCCATCCGCCGGAGGCCCTACGCCGTGGTCCTGTTGGACGAGTTGGAGAAGGCCCACCCCGACGTGTTCAACATCCTGCTCCAGGTCTTGGAGGACGGCCGCCTCACCGACGGTCAGGGTCGGACCGTGGACTTCACCAACACCGTGCTGATCATGACCTCCAACATCCCCGGCGAACCCATCGAGCATTTCAAGCCGGAGTTCGTCAACCGGATCGACGAGATCGTGCGCTTCCAGTCCCTGACCCGGGACGACCTGGCCCGGATCGTCACCATCCAGCTGGGTGGGCTCCGCCGCCGTCTGGCCGAACGCCGCCTGGCGCTGGCGGTGACCCCGGCCGCCGAGTCCCTGCTGGCCAAGGAGGGCTTCGACCCCGACTTCGGGGCCCGTCCCCTCCGCCGGGTGATCCAGCGCCAGGTGGAGGACCCGCTGGCGTTGGCCTTGCTCGAGGGACGGTACCCCGAGGGCGCGACGGTGACCGTCGACGAGAAGGACGGGGCCATCGCCCTGGTCTAGGGCCGGGCTCCCTGGCCTCGTCCGGTTGGGTGCCGGCCGGGGGCGGTGGACGCCGGCCGGTCGCCGGGGCGATCATGTGGCCTTGCCGTCGGCGAAAGGGACAGCGGTTCGATGCTCGGTACCCCACCGGTGAGTCTGCTGGCCGCGGCAGTGGCCACCGTCACCGTCCGGATCACCTTCAAGAACTTCTTCTCGTTCGTCCTGGCCGTGTTGTTCGTGATCGTGCTGGGACTGGTGAGCGGACGCCTGGTCGGCATCACCGTGGGCCGCTGGCGGTCGATGGCCACCGCGCTGGTGGGGACGGTGATCGGGGCGGTGGGCGCCGAAGCCGTGGTGCGGGGGAGCGGCCCAACCACGGTGACCTACGCCCTGACCGCCCTCTTCGGGGTGCTGGCCACCATGGTGCTGATGATCATCCCCGAAGCGGTCGGCCGCAGTCGCGCCGCCGACCGCAGGCGGCGGAGCAAACGCCTCTGGCTCCACCCCCTGCGCTGGTTCCGCCGCACCATGGCCCCCTTCGGCCGTTCCTGGGAGGTGCTGTCGGTGGCCCGCCGTAACGGCCTGGCCCGCCCCCAGTTCCTCTCGGCGTCGGGGATGGCGTCGGCCGAGTTCGGCCGGCGGGTCCGTCTCACCCTCGAAGAGGTGGGGGGGATGTTCGTGAAATTCGGACAGATCGCCTCCACCCGGAGCGACCTGCTGGCCGACCCGGTGGTCGACGAGCTCTCCCGGCTCCGCTCATCGGTGCGGCCCATCCCGGCCGAACAGGTCCGTCCCCTGGTCGAGCAGGAGTTGGGCCGGCCAGTGGAGGAGGTGTTCGCCTCCTTCGAGTTCGAACCGCTGGCCGCGGCCTCGATCGGCCAGGCCCACCGGGCCACCCTGGCCTCCGGCGAGTCGGTGGTGGTCAAGATCCAGCGGCCCGGGCTCGACGACCTCCTCCGACGGGACGCCACCGTGCTGCGCCTGGCCGCCCGGATGGCCGAGCGACGGATCGCCGGGGCGGCCGACTTCGGTGTCCGCGAGCTGGCCGAGGAGCTCATCGTCAGCATGGACCACGAGCTGGACTACCTGCGAGAGGCCACCATGTGCGACCGGCTGCGCCTCGCCGTGTCGCACGAGGACCCCACCGACGACGTGATCCGGGTCCCCACCGTCTTCCATGAGCTCTGCACCGACCGACTGCTGGTCATGGAGGAGGCCGCCGGCCGGCCCATCGACGCGCCGGGGGCCATCGCCGCCAGCGGGACCCCACCCCACCTGCTGGCCGCCGCCCTCCTGTCCAGCTTCCTGACCCAGGTGCTCCACGGCAGTGTCTTCCACGCCGACCCCCACCCGGGCAACCTGATGGTGGACCGGTGGGGCCGCCTCTGGCTGCTCGACTTCGGCGCCGTCGGCCTGCTCGACCCGGTGACCCGGCGGGCCCTCCAGGACATCGCCGTGGGAATGACCGCCAACGAGCCCCTGGTGGTGGCCCGGGCCGTCCGGCACCTGGCCGGTGCCGACGCCACCGCCGACCTGTCCAGCCTGGAGTCGGACATCAGCACGCTCATGGTGGAGAGCTCGGGCGGATTCGATCCGGCGGTGATCCCTGAGGTCCTGACGGTGATGTCCCGGCACGGGCTCCGGGTGCCGGCCTCGATGACCTCGCTGTCCAAGGCCCTGTTGACCCTGGACGGGACCCTGCGGCTCATCGACCCGGGATTCGAGCTGGCCACCGAGGCCACCGCGGCGGCCAACGCCCTGTCGACCCAGGATCCGGACATGACCGGCGACCTCCTCAACCAGGAGCTCCGGCGGTCCCTGCCGGTGCTCCGCACCCTGCCCGAGCACGTCGACGAGCTGGCCACCCAGCTGCGGGCGGGACGGCTGAGCGTCCGGACCGAGCGCTTCGCCGGCCGCGACGAACAGGTGGTGGGCGGGTGGATCGACCGGATCCTGGTGGCGGTGTTCGGGTCGATGGGCCTGCTCGCCTCGGGGGTCATCCTGGTGGCGGCGGAGCTGGCCCCGACCCACGACGTCCGGCTCTCACTCCAGGCCATCGGCTTCATCGGCCTGGTCTTCTCGTCGGTGCTCTTCATGCGGGCCGTGGCCCAGACCCTCCGTCGCGAGCGGACCTCGGGCTGAGCGGGTCGACCCGTCCCGGCCGTCCGGACCGGGCCTCAGTCCTCGTCGGTGTGGTTCCCGAGCTCGATGAGGGCGCCCAGGGTGGCCCGGACCTGGGCCACCGCCCCGTCGCCCACCGACCGGGCCAGGACGGCGTCGACGTCGTCCACGGCCGATCGGGACGCCTCGGCGGCCAGGCGACCCCGGTCGGTCAGTCCGACGGTCATCCGGCGACGGTCCTCGGGGTCGGGGGACCGTTCCAGGTAGCCCCGGAGCACCAGGGTGTCCACGAGTTGGCCGGCGGCCTGCTTGGACACGCCGAGGTGGCGGATGACCTCACTGAGCGGGGATCCGTTGCGGGCGATGGCCCCGATCACGAAGACGCCGTTGCGCGGTAGGTCGTCGCACCCCACGGCGCCCAGGGCGGTGCGGATAGCCGCGCCGTAGGTCCGCCGGCCCCCCCGCAGGAGCGCCGGCATCGCCAACTCCTCGAACCACGGCCGATCCCCGTCCGGCCCACCCCTGTTCTGCCGACGGCCTGCGGGGGTGGCGCGGGTGCCCGGGTCGGGAGCCGTCTCTCCGTCCATGGGCGCAGCGTATAGTCAACGGGGTAGATAGTCAACAAAGTGGACTAGCATGGAGCCATGGGACCACGGGAACGGCGAGGACCCGACACCGATCCGTCCGATCGCCCCTCTCGAACCGGCCGGAGCGGGCCCGCACCCGGGACCGGGGTGTCCACCACCGGCCAGACCGTGGCGGTGTGGAGGGCCGGTTTCCCCCGGCCGACCACCCCGGAGGGCGACCCGGGGGCGCAGGCCGCCCTGTGCGCCGGCATGGCGCCGCCCCGACCACTCCGTCTCCGTGCCCACCTCGAGGCGCGGACCCGCTTCTTCGACACGCAGGTGCTCTCGGCCATCGAGCAAGGGGTGAGGCAGGTGGTGATCCTCGGCGCCGGCTACGACGATCGTCCCCTGCGCTTCCGGGCGCCCGGCGTCCATTTCTTCGAGGTCGACCACCCGGTCACCCAGGCCGACAAGCGCCGTCGGCTGGAAGGCATGGGCGCCGACTGCCGACGGGTGTCCCTGGCCCCGGCGGACTTCCGCGTCGACGCGGTGGACTCGGTGCTGGAGCGCAGCGGCCATCTCGCCGCGCTCCCCTCGCTAGTGCTGGCCGAGGGACTCCTGGTCTACCTCGACGAGGAGGCCATCGTCGGGCTGCTGGGCGGGATCCGGGTCCGGACGCCGCCCGGAAGCGTGCTGGCGGCCAGCCTGGCCGTCCATCCCGACGGGGTCGACTCGGGGTGGGTGGTGGCGCGGGCCAATGCCGCCCGCCACGGGGACGGACGTGAACCCTGGCGGACCATCCTGCCGGCGGAGGCCCACCTCCACCTGCTGGCCCGCTCGGGTTGGACGGTGGTCGAGTCGGCCGACGACGCCGCGCTGGGCACCGGCGCCGTTCCCGGTCGCTCGCGGCTGGTGGTGGCCCGCCCCCGGCCGGACGGCCTCCCGGGGCCGGGGCCGGGGTGAGGAGGGCGAGGGTGGGATGCGGACCCTACCGACGCCCCTCCCGGCACCGGCCGGCCCACCCGGCCGTCGGGCGCCCCGGGCTACACTGGTGCGTAATCCGCTTTTCGCAACGGAGGAGTGACGCGTGCCGGCAACCGTCGTCGTCGGGACCCAGTGGGGTGATGAGGGCAAGGGCAAGCTGACCGATCTCCTGGCCAAGGAGATGGAGCTGGTCGTCCGGTACCAGGGCGGTCACAACGCCGGCCACACCATCGTGGTGGGCGGGGAGACCTTCGCCCTCCAGCTGGTCCCGAGCGGGATCCTCTACGACCACATCACCCCGATCATCGGCAACGGGGTGGTGGTCGACCCCACCGTCCTGCTGGCCGAGGTGGACACCCTGGCCGGAAAGGGCATCGACACCAGTCGCCTGCTGGTCAGCGGGAACGCCCACCTGATCATGCCCTACCACCACGAGCTGGATCAGCTGGCCGAGCGGTACCTGGGGAAGAACAAGCTGGGCACCACCAAGCGGGGCATCGGTCCGGCCTACGCCGACAAGTCCTCCCGGGTGGGCCTGCGGGTCCAGGACCTGCTCGACCCCAAGATCTTCCGGCAGAAGCTGGACGTGGTCCTGAAGGAGAAGAACCAGATCCTGGCGAAGGTGTACAACCGCCTCCCGCTGTCGGCCGACGAGATCTGTGCCCACTACCTCGACGAGTTGGCCCCGAGGGTCATCCCGATGGTGGCCGACACGGTGGGAGTCCTCCACGAGGCCCTGGATCGGGGCGCCCACGTCCTGCTCGAGGGGGCTCAGGCCACCTTCCTCGACCTCGACCACGGCACCTACCCCTTCGTGACCTCCTCCAACCCGGTGGCCGGCGGGGCCTGCACCGGGGCCGGGATCGGCCCGCGTTACGTCGACGAGGTGATCGGCATCGCCAAGGCCTACGTGACCCGGGTCGGCAGTGGTCCGTTCCCGACCGAGCTCACCGACGAGACCGGCGAGACCCTGGTGGACCGGGGCCACGAGTACGGGGTCAACACCAAGCGCCGCCGCCGCCCCGGCTGGTTCGACGCCGTCATGATGCGCCAGGCGGTGCGGCTCAACTCGCTCTCCGAGGTGGCGCTCACCAAACTGGACGTGCTGGACACCTTCGACACCGTCAAGGTCTGCGTGGCCTACGAGTCCAACGGTGAGCGGTTCTCACATCCCCCCTACCACCAGTCCACCTTCCATCAGGTGACCCCGGTCTACGAGGAGATGCCCGGGTGGAAGACCGACATCACCGGGGCCACCGAGCTCGACGACCTGCCCCAGGCGGCCCGGGACTATGTGCACTTCCTGTCCGAGCAGATCGGGACCCCGGTGCGTCTGGTGGGGGTGGGTCCGGGCCGCGACCAGTTCGTGCGCTTCGCGGCATGAGGGCATCCCCGCGGTGACGCCGGCGGACACCGGGACCGTGCGCACCGTGTGCGTCGTCGGATCGGGGGGGCGTGAGCATGCCCTGGCGCTGGCGCTGGGCCGTACCGCCGAGGTCATCGTCACCCCGGGCAACCCCGGAATCGGCGGGGTCACCCCCGAGGGCCACGCCGTCACCAGTGTGACCACCCGCCCCGAGGACATCGACGCCGACCTGTTCGTGATCGGCCCCGAGGCCCCCCTGGTCGACGGGCTGGCCGACCGACTGCGGGCCGCCGGCCGGCTGGTGTTCGGCCCAGGGGCCGACGGGGCCCGGCTGGAGGGCTCCAAGGCCTTCATGAAGGAGATGCTGGACGAGGCCGGTGTGCCGACCGCCCGCTTCGGCGTGTTCACCGATCCCGGTGAGGCCAAGGCCTTCCTGCGCACCCTGCCCGCGCCCTGGGTGGTCAAGACCGACGGCCTGGCCGCGGGGAAGGGGGTGCTGGTCACCGAGTCGTTGGCCGAGGCCGAGGCCGATATCGAGGCCAAGCTCTCCGGTGACGCCTTCGGAGACGCCGGCCGACGGGTGGTGGTCGAGGAGGGCCTGTCCGGTCCGGAGTGCTCGCTGCTGGTCCTGTGCGACGGGCACCGCTTGGTGCCTCTCGCCCCGGCTCAGGACTTCAAGCGCCGTGACGATCTCGACGGCGGGCCCAACACCGGGGGCATGGGGGCCTACTCGCCGGTGCCGGCGGTCGACGACGCCATGGTGGCGCGGCTGGTGGAGGACTCGGTGGCCCCGTTGGTGGCGGCGTTGGCCCGCCGCGGCATCGAGTACCGGGGCGTGCTCTACGCCGGGCTCATGCTCACCTCCGACGGTCCGAAGGTGCTCGAATTCAACGTGCGGTTCGGCGACCCCGAGACCCAGGTGGTGCTTCCCCGGCTGGACGGCGACCTGGCCGCATTGCTGGCCGAGGCGGCCTCGGGCTCGCTCCGGACCGTGCCCCGCTTCACCGGGGAGGCTGCCGTCTGTGTGGTGATGGCGTCGGCGGGCTACCCCGAGTCACCACGCTCCGGGGATCCCATCGTCGGGGTCGACACGGCATCGGCGATGGAGGGGGTGACGGTGTTCCACGCCGGCACCGCGCCCGCCCCGGGGGGATCGGCCGGCCCCGGATCCGTGGTCACCGCCGGGGGCCGGGTGCTCGGGATCACCGGAACCGGCCGGTCGCTCGAGCAGGCCCGAACCCGTGCCTACCGGGGGGTGGCGGCCATCTCCTGGCCGGGTGTCCAGGCCCGCTCCGACATCGCCCGGGACGCGGCGGCCTCCGCCGCCCACGGGTCCGCCACCCCCGGCCCCGGTACGCCGGGACCGGCCGGCACCCCGGCCCCGGACACCTCCGGTGACCTCGAGGTCTCGATCGCGCTGGAGGGGGCGGGATGATCCCCCGGTACGCCCCGGAGGCCATGGCCTCCCTGTTCTCCGACGAGGCCCGCTTCGCCATGTGGTTGCGGGTCGAACTGCTGGCCACCGAGGGATGGGCCGAGATCGGCGTGGTACCGGCCGAGGTCGCCGAGGTGTGCCGGTCCCGCGCCCCCAAGGTGGACGGGGCCTTCGTGGAGGCGGTGATGGAGCGTGAGCGCGTCACCGATCACGACGTCGCCGCCTTCGTCGACGTGGTCCAGGAGGCCATCGGCCCGACGGAGGGCTCGTGGATCCACTACGGCCTGACCTCCTCGGATGTGGTCGACACCGCCCTGTGCGCCACCCTGACCCGGGCCTCGGACCTGCTCATCGAGGGGGGCACCAGCTTGGTCCGGGCGCTCAAGGCCCGGGCGCTCGAGAGCATCGACGTGCCGGTGACCGGGCGCACCCACGGGATGCACGCCGAGCCCACCACCTTCGGGGCCAAGTTCTCGCTCTGGGCCCTCCAGGCCGATCGCGACCTGCAGCGCCTCCGGGCGGCACGGGAGCGGGTGGCGGTGGGCAAGCTGTCCGGCGCGGTGGGGACGTACTCCAATATCGACCCCCGGGTCGAAGACCACGTCTGCCGAGCGTTGGGCCTGGCCCCGACGCCGGCGACCCAGGTGGTGGCACGCGATCGGCATGCCGAATACCTCTGGGCCTGCGCCTCGGTCGGGGCGACCATCGAGCTCATCGCCACCGAGGTGCGGCATCTGGCCCGCAGCGAATTGGGTGAGGCGGAGGAGCCGTTCAAACCGGGCCAGAAGGGGAGCTCGGCCATGCCCCACAAGCGCAACCCCATACTTTCCGAGCGGCTGTGCGGTCAGGCCCGGGTCCTGCGCGGCTATCTGTCCGCCGGCCTCGAGGACGTGGCCCTCTGGCACGAGCGGGACATCTCCCACAGCTCGGTGGAACGGGTGGTGCTGCCCGACGCCAGCATGCTGACCCTCTACATGCTGCGGAAGGCCAGGGACCTGGTCGAGGGTCTGGTCCTCCACCCCGAACGGGCCCTGGCCACCCTGACCGAGGGGAGCCACGGGCTGGTGTTCAGCCAGTCGGTCCTGCTCGCCCTGGTCAGCGGGGGACTGAGCCGCGACGCCGCCTACCGGATCGTCCAACGGGACGCCCGGGCCGCCTGGACCGAGGGCCGGTCGTTCCGGGAGGTACTCGAGGAGGATCCCGAGGTGACCCTGCCCCCCGGGGCCCTCGACGCCGCCTTCGACCTCGCCCGCACCCTGCGCCACGTCCACCGGTTCACCGATGCCTTGGAGGAGCTCGCCCCATGACCGCTTCATCGACCAGCGACCCGCTGACCCTCATCCAGTCGGGAAAGGTCCGGGAGCTCTACGACGCCGGTGAGGGCCGGCTGTTGATGGTGGCCTCCGACCGCATCTCGGCCTTCGACGTGATCATGGAGGAGCCGATCCCCGACAAGGGTCGCGTCCTCACCGCCATGACCGCCTACTGGTTGGAGGCGCTGGCCGATCTGGCCCCCAACCATCTGATCAGCGCCGACGTGGCCGACTTCCCCGCCGGGGCGGCCGCCCTGCCCGGCGGACTCGACTACCTGGCCGGGCGGTCGATGCTGGTCCACCGGGCCCAGATGCTCGACATCGAGTGCATCGTGCGCGGCTACCTGGCCGGCTCGGCGTACAAGGAGTACCAGAGGGAGGGCACCGTGCACGGCATGGCCATGCCCGCCGGACTCCGCCACGCCGACCGGCTGCCCGAGCCCATCTTCACCCCCTCCACCAAGGCCACCGAGGGCCATGACCTCAACATCGGGATGGTCGAGGCCATCGGGATCGTCGGCCGGGAGGCGGCCGAGGCCGCCGCCGCCCTCTGCCTGGCGGCCTACTCCCGGGCCGCGGCCCGGGCCGAGGCCCAAGGCATCGTGATCTGTGACACCAAGTTCGAGCTCGGCTACATCGACGGGAGGCTCTCGATCTGCGACGAGGTGCTCACCCCGGACTCCTCCCGCTTCTGGCCGGCCGACGACTGTGCCCCCGGCACCAACCCGCCGTCCTTCGACAAGCAGCGTCTGCGGGACTGGCTCGAGGGTCAACCCTGGAACAAGCAGCCACCCCCTCCGGCCCTGCCCCACGAGATCGTCTCGGCCACCTCGGCCCTCTACACCGAGTCGTACGAGCGGGTCTGCGGCCGGCGGTTGGCCGACTGGTACGGTGCCTGACCATGCCTCCCCCGGTGCTCTTCTCGGTGCTGGTCGAGGTCCGGCTGCGGGAGGGCATCGCCGACCCGCAGGGCGCCACCATCGAGCGGGCGCTGCCGGCCCTCGGTCTGGGCGGGGTGAGCGGGATGCGGGCCGGAAAAGCCTTCCGGTTCGACATCACCGCCGACGACGAGGCCGGGGCACTGGCCCAGGCCACGGTGGTGGCCGACCGGTTGCTGGCCAACCCGGTGATCGAGGAGTCGTCGGTGACGGTGAGCCCGACGGCCGGGGCCGCAACGACAGGTCCCGGCGCCT
Organism: uncultured Acidimicrobiaceae bacterium; assembly: GCA_963833585.1. GTDB lineage: Bacteria > Actinomycetota > Acidimicrobiia > Acidimicrobiales > RAAP-2 > Bog-756. The sequence continues at coordinate 1,296,963 of CAWHYF010000006.1, forward strand.
GATGGCGACCCGGGTCGGCGTGGTGATGTTTCCGGGGACCAACTGCGAGCACGATGCCGTCCTGGCCCTGCAGCGGCTCGGGGCCTCGGCCGAGCTGGTGTGGCACGGCGACACGACGGTGGGCGGATACGACGCCTTGGTCCTGCCCGGCGGCTTCGCCCACGGCGACTACCTCCGACCCGGCGCCATCGCCCGGTTCTCGCCGGTGATGGAGGCGGTGGGCCGCTTCGCTTCCGACGGAGGTCCGGTGGTCGGCATCTGCAACGGATTTCAGGTACTGACCGAGGCCGGTCTGCTGCCGGGGGCCCTGCAGAAGAACCGGGGACTGCGTTTCCTGTGCGCCACGGTCGGCGTCCGGGTGGAGTCGTCGAACTCGGTGCTCACCGCCGGCGTGGCGACGGGTACCGAGCTCGCCATCCCCATCAACCACTTCGAGGGCAACTACACCTGCGATCGTGACACCCTGGCCGTGCTGCGCGGCGACGACCGGGTGGTCCTCCGCTACGTGGACAACCCCAACGGATCGGTGGACGGGATCGCCGGAGTGTGCAACGCCGAGCGCAACGTGGTGGGGTTGATGCCCCACCCCGAACGGGCCTCCGACCCCTTGCTGGGCTCGGCCGACGGGACGGTCCTGCTCCGCGCCCTACTGGGCTCGGTGGAGCCGGCCACCGCAGCCACCGTGGCCTGAGGGATCCATCCCCCGGGCCGGGTCGCCGATGAGCCCGGCCCCGGTTCAGCTCCGGGTACGGGGGATCTTGGCCTGCTGGAGGACCGAAGCACTGACACCTACCGCCCGCCACGCCGAGTACGAGATGCCCTTCCGCTCGCCGTAGACCCGGGCCACCTTGACGAAGCTCTTCTCCAACGCCGCCAGGTCGACGGTCTCCCCGGTGTGGGAGAGCTCTGCTTCGAGCCGCTGCCGCTCCTCGATCAGGTGCAGACGGGACAGCGGATCGGCGGTGGCCAGCGAGTTGTCGATGGTGACCAGGCGCTTGCGGATCGACTCGGGGGTCCGTTTGCGACCGCGGCGCGGCTTGGTCGACTCCAGGGCCTCGAGATAGCGCCGCACGATGCGACCCTCTTCCCGTCCTTTGGCCAGGGCGGCCTTGTGGTCCTCGGACATCGGAGTTTTTTTGCGGGATTTCGTGGGGGTTGCAGCTGCCATCCACAGAGCCTCGCAGAGAATGTCATAGGGCGCAACCGACGCGGAGTGGGTGGCCGTCATAGCTTCAAATCGTCCAGAGGTTTGTCGGGTCCCTTGGTTCCTGAGGCCCGCCATGGAGGGAAAGCCGCCGACCCGGATTGGTCGTGGGCCGGAGCCCGGCCCTGGCCTATTGCCGGCCGGAAGCGGGCCTAACATACTGTTCCATTGAGGTATTTCGCCGGCCGGCATTCCCCTGTGCTCCCCAGATGCGGGCGGATGGACCCCCCCGGGCCGATACCCGCGTGGTTCCCGGCCTCTATGACGACGGACACTTTGTCCGTTCCCTGGACCGGTCGTTCGGACGAAGACCCTCAAAAGAGGCTCGACGGCCCGGAGATCGATGACGACGCGGTCCACCCCCAAGACCCGGGTCGGGTGGACCGAGTTCAATTCGGCCCTCCGTGGCGAGACCGCGGCCATCTACCTGTAGGTCGGGTCTCCGTGCCGTCCGCCACTCTCTATCGGGTCCGAGCCGGAATCCGTCCTTGGGCCAATGGAACCCGGTGCGCCCGGGCCGGGGCCGAACCCCTCGGATCCCGGGCCCACCACCGGCCAGAGGACCGTTGGCCGGCAGGTACGCTCGGCAATTGACGTGACCGCGACCCAGCCCGGGCCGACCAGGACGAGGAGCGACGAGAGCACAGTGACGGCCGACACGGGGTCCGCATCCACCGAGCCGCTACACCGGGCCCTCGGACTCACCGACGGGGAGCGCGACGAGGTGGAGGCCATCCTCCACCGGCCCCCCAACCATCTCGAGCTGGCCCTGTTCGCCGTGATGTGGAGCGAGCACTGTTCCTACAAATCGTCGCGGGTCCACCTCAAGCGGCTGCCCACCGAGGCCCCCCATGTGCTGGTGGGGCCAGGGGAGAACGCCGGGGTGATCGACGCCGGCGACGGGATCGCCGTGGCCATCCGCATCGAGAGTCACAACCACCCCTCGGCCATCGAGCCCTACCAGGGTGCCGCCACCGGGGTCGGTGGCATCCTGCGGGACATCTTCACCATGGGGGCCCGGCCCATCGCGGTGATGGACCCCCTGTTCTTCGGTGACCCCGCCGATGCCCGGCAGCAGTGGCTGATCGAGGGGGTGGTGGCCGGCATCTCGGGCTACGGCAACTCGGTCGGGGTGCCCACCGTCGGGGGCGAGCTCACCTTCCACGACTGCTATGCGCAGAATCCCCTGGTCAACGTGTTGTGCCTCGGGGTACTACCCACCGAGCGACTGGTACTCGGGGCGGCCACCGGCGTGGGCAACCTGGCCGTACTGCTCGGGTCCTCCACCGGGCGGGACGGTATCGGGGGGGTGAGCGTGCTGGCCTCGGCCGGCTTCGGGGGGGTGGACGCCGGGGCGGAGGCGGCCAAGCGGCCCAGCGTGCAGGTGGGCGACCCCTACGAGGAGAAGCGGCTGATCGAGGCGTGCCTGGAGCTGCTCGACGCCAAGCTGGTGGTCGGCATCCAGGATCTGGGCGGCGCCGGCCTGGTCTGTGCCACCAGTGAGACGGCGGCCCGGGGCGGGGTGGGAATGGACGTCGACGTCTCCGCCGTGCCTCGCCGCGAGCCGGGCATGGCCCCCTACGAGGTGATGACCTCCGAGAGCCAGGAGCGGATGCTGGCCATCGTCACCCCGGACGACCTGGCCCGGGTGGAGGAGGTCTGTCGCCGGTGGGAGGTGCGGTCGGCGGTGGTGGGGCGGGTCACCGAGCCCCCCGCCGGCCAGTCAGGGCGGTTGCGCATCCTCGACGGGTTCGACGGCGAGGTCCTCGGCGACGTGCCGGCCGGGGCCCTGAGCGAGGAGGCGCCGCTCTATCACCGTCCCCTGGCCCGTCCCGGCGACTTCGACGCCCGGGCGGCCAACGATCCCGGTGCGCACCCCGCCCCGGTCGACTGCGGCCTCGACGTCCTGCGGCTCCTGGCCGACGCTGCGTGGGTCTACCGCCAGTACGACCATCAACTCTTCCTCAACACCGTGGAAGGGCCGGGAGGCGATGCCGCCGTACTGCGGCTGGCTGCGCCGGGGCTGCCCCCGTCGGCCAAGGGCCTGGCGCTCACCACCGACTCCAATCCCACCTGGTGCGCCATCGACCCGCGGGCGGGGACCGCGGCCACCGTGGCCGAAGGGGCGCTCAACGTGGCCTGCGCCGGGGCCCGGCCGGTGGCCGTGGTCAACTGCCTCAACTTCGGCAATCCCGAGCACCCCGAGGTGATGTGGCAGCTGTCCGAGGCGGTCGACGGGATGCGTGAGGCCTGCCTCGGCCTCGACCTGCCGGTCATCGGGGGCAACGTGAGCCTCTACAACGAGAGCTACGGAGCGGACATCAACCCCACACCGGTCATCGGGGTGCTGGGACTCATCGACCGGCTGGCCGTGCCCCCACCGGGGGTCACCCTGGTGGAGGAGGCCTCGCTGGTCCTGCTGGACGCCAGCGTGGGTACCACCAGGCCCCGACAGGGTCCGCCCTCCCTGGCCGGCTCCCGCTGGGCCGTCGGGGTCCTGGGTCACCGGGACGGCACGCTGCCGGCGCTGGACCTCCCCGGTCACGCCCGTCTGGTGGCGCTGGTCACCGCCCTGGTGGCGGAAGGGAACGCCAACGGGGCGGGGGGCGCCGCCCTGGTGTCGGGCATCCACGACGTGTCCGCCGGCGGACTGGGGGTGGCCCTGGCGGAGATGGCCGTCCGCTCCGGGATCGGGCTGGAGGTGTCGGGCATCGCCGACCACCACGAGTTGTTCACCGAGGCGCCGTCCCGGGTGGTGGTCTGCACCACCCGGACGGCGGAGCTGGTGGCCCGGGCCGCCGAGGCCGGAGTGGGCTTCCGGGTGCTGGGCCACACCGGCGGCGACCACCTCGTGGTGGACGGCTTGGTGGACCTGACTCTGGACCGGGCCACCGCGGCCTGGCGGGACCGGCTGCCCGCCCTCCTGGACGACCTGGCCCCGGTCACCAACTGACCGGGCCTCAGGCGGACGGTCGCCGGGACTCGAGCAGGCCGAGCACCGAGTCGGGTACCTTCAAGTCGCCCTGTCCGGTTCCCACCCGCAGGTCGGGCTTGACGGCGCCATGGTGGTCGGAGCCCCCGGTGGCCACCAGGTCGAACCGGCGGGCCAGGTGGCCGAGGTCGGCCCGTTGGCGGGGGGAGTAGCGACCGTAGACCGCCTCGATGCCCGCGAAGCCGGCGTCGGCCAACTCGCCGACCACCCCGGCCAGCTCCGGTCCTTCGAGACCGAGGCTGTAGGGGTGGGCCAGTACCGCCACGCCGCCCGACTCCCGGGCCAGCCGGGCCACGTCCGGACCGGACAACCGGGCCTTGGGCACGTAGGCGGGCCGATCGTTGGCCAGGTACCGGTCGAAGGCGTCGTCGATCGAGTCGGCGGCGCCCGCCTCCACCAGGGCCATGGCGAAGTGGGGTCGCCCGATGCCCGCCTCGTCCCCGGCCACCGCGGTCACCTGGTCGTAGGTGACCGGCAGCCCGAGCTCGACCAGTCGCCGGGCCAGCGCCAGGTTCCGGTTCCGACGGTCGGCGCGGAGGCGACCCAGCTCCTCGTCGAGCGGACCCCCGTCCTCCTCCACGAAGTACACCAGCACGTGCATGCCCCCGGGCCCGACCGGTCGACAGGACACCTCGCACCCGGGGACGAAGGTGATGTCGAGCTCAGCCGCCCGCCGGCGGGCCGGACCGCTGCCGGCCAGGGAGTCGTGGTCGGTCAGGGCCACGGCGTGGCATCCGGCTTCGACGGCCAGCTCCACGACGCCGGCCGGGGTGTCGCTCCCGTCCGAGACGGTGGAGTGGGTGTGCAGGTCGATCATCCGATCGACGTTACCGGGAGGCGCCGCCGACCCCGTTGGCCCTCCGTGGTCCTCGGGCGCCCTTCCCCACTAGTCTGGAGTGGCACGGTGAGGTGATTGTGTGGCCTAATCGTGGCGAACGACGAGCCCGACGACCCCCGGTGGTGCGGTGACCAACCGATGATGGAGGCCAAGGAAGCGTGCGGAGTCTTCGGGGTCTACGCCCCGGGGCGTTCGGTGGCACACCTCACCTTCGACGGACTGTACGCCCTCCAGCATCGCGGCCAGGAGTCGGCCGGCATGGCGATCAGCGACGGCGACGTGATCACCGTGATGAAGGACATGGGCCTGGTCACGACGGTGTTCGACGAGCGGAAGCTGTCGGGGCTGCGGGGGCACATGGCCATCGGCCACACGCGGTACTCGACGGCCGGCTCCAGCGACTGGATCCACGCCCAGCCCGTCTACCGGGCGGTGGGGCGGGCCGGGTTCGCCCTCGGCCACAACGGCAACCTGACCAACACCGCCGAGCTGGGCGAGGCGGCCGGCATGCTGCCGGGGCTGGTGTCCTCCGACAGTGATCTGGTGGCGGAACTGCTCGGCCAGACCTTCCCGCCCGAGCTGCCCGAGCGCAGCCGGGCCGAGGTGGGCGACGACCTCGAGCACGCCCTGGCCAAGATACTGCCGGCGGTGGAGGGGGCCTTCTCCTTCGTGCTCCTCGACTCCGACCGGCTGATCGGCGTCCGCGACCCCAACGGGTTCCGCCCGCTCTGTCTCGGGCGGTTGGAGGCCACCGACGAGTTCGAGCAGGGCTGGGTGCTGGCCTCCGAGTCGCCCGCCCTCGACGTCATCGGCGCCACCTTCATCCGCGAGCTGGAACCGGGGGAGATGGTGGTCATCGACGGCAAGGAGGTCCGCTCGGAGCGCCCCTTCCCGGCCGAGCGTCTCAACCCGAAGCTCTGCATCTTCGAGTTCGTCTACTTCGCCCGGCCCGACACCCGCCTCTACGGCAACGAGGTGCACGGGGCGCGCCGCCGCATGGGCCAGCTGCTGGCCACCCAGGCCCCGGTCCCCGCCGACCTGGTGATGGGCGTGCCCGACTCGGGGGTCCCGGCCGCCGAGGGTTACGCCGTCGAGTCGGGCATCCCCTACGGACAGGGCCTGGTCAAGAACCGCTACATCGGCCGAACCTTCATCGCCCCCACCCAGGCCGAACGGGCCAACGGGGTGCGTCGCAAGCTCAACCCGCTCCGCGAGAACATCAGCGGCAAGCGGGTCATCGTGGTGGACGACTCCATCGTCCGGGGCACCACCACCCGGGCCATGGTGACCATGCTCCGCGAGTCCGGCGCCCGCGAGGTCCATCTCCGGATCTCGTCGCCGCCGTTCCGCTGGCCGTGCTTCTACGGGATCGACACCCCGGACCGGACCGAGTTGCTCGCCTCCATCAAGACCCTCGACGAGATCGTGGAGTTCCTCGACGTGGACTCGCTCGAGTACCTCACCCTCGACCATCTGGTCCAGGCCATCGACGCCCCGGGCGCCGGGTTCTGTGACGCCTGTCTCACCGGAAGCTACCCGGTGCCCGTCCCGGTCAAGTTCGGCGAGCGGGCCGCGCTCTCCGGTGTCGCCGGCCGCTCGGGGTGAGCGGCTCCGTCCCCGATCCGTCCCCTCAGGCCACCGGCACACCGACGGCGGGCCCTCCCGCCACCGCCGCGCCCCCCACTCACGGCGCTTCCACGTACGCCGCGGCCGGAGTGGACATCGTCGCCGGAGAGCGGGCCGTCGAATTGATCAAGCCCCTGGTCGCCTCCACCCTGCGCCCGGAGGTCCTCGGCGGCCTGGGCGACTTCGGCGGGCTCTTCGCCCTCGATCCCGAGGGAAGGTACGACCAGCCGGTCCTGGTGGCCGGCACCGACGGGGTGGGAACCAAGGCCCTGGTGGCCCAGGCCCTCGGCCGGTACGACACCATCGGCATCGACCTGGTGGCCATGTGCGTGGACGACCTGGTGTGCCAGGGAGCCGAGCCGTTGTTCTTCCTCGACTACGTCTCGTCCGGAGCGGTGGACCCGGCCCAGATGGCCGAGCTGGTGTCCGGGGTCGCCGAGGGGTGTCGTCAGGTCGGGGCCTGCCTGCTCGGCGGGGAGATGGCCGAGCACGCCGGCATGATGAAGCCGGGCGAGTTCGACCTGGTGGGCTTCGCCGTGGGGGTGGTCGATCGGGCCGACGTCCTCGGACCCTCCCTGGTGCGCCATCGGGACGTGCTGATCGGCCTGGAGTCCCCCGGACTCCGGTGCAACGGCTACACCCTGGCCCGGCATGTTCTACTCGAGCGGGCCGGGCGGTCCTACGACGCCCCGGCGTGGCCGGACGCGCCGGTATCCCTGGCCGACGAGCTGATCCGGCCGTCGGTGCTCTACACGCCGGCGGTGAGGGCGGCCCTCGAGGCCGCCGACGTCCACGCCGTGGCCCACATCACCGGGGGCGGCTTCGAGGGCAACTTGCCGCGGGCGCTTCCCCAGGAGGGGTTTCGGGCCGTGCTCGACCGGAGTACCTGGACCGTGCCACCGATCTTCGGGGAGATCCGCCGTCTGGGGCGGGTGGCCGACGACGAGATGGCCCGGGTGTTCAACCTGGGGCTGGGCATGGTGCTGGTGGTGGACCCCGACGGTGCGGCCGACGCCCTCGACGCGCTGCGCGGTGCGGGGGTGGGGGCCGCGGTGGTGGGCCGGGTGGACGAAGGCCACCGCGGGGTGGAGTTCGCCGGGCCGGCGTTCTGGACCGAGGAGGTCGCCCTCTCCGACGTTCCGGTCCCGCCGGCATGAGCGGGCGGCTCCCGGCCACCGAGTTCGAGGCCCTCCGCGCCCACCTGCTCGAGCACTCGGTCAAGCGGGGCGACTTCACCCTCAAGTCGGGCCGGCGGAGCTCGTGGTTCATCGACTCGAAGCAGACCGTGTGCCGTCCCGAGGCCATGGTGCTGGTGGCCGACGGCGTGTTGTCGGTGGTCCCACCCGAGGCCGACGCCATCGGTGGGCTGACCATGGGGGCCGATCCGGTGGCCTTCGTGACCGCCGGGGTGGCGGCCACCCGGGGCCGCCGGCTGAAGGCTTTCAGCGTCCGGAAGGAGGCCAAGGACCACGGGGCGGGCGGTCGGATCGCCGGTGCCCTCGACCCGGGGGACCGGGTGGTGATCACCGAGGACACCGTCACCCGCGGCTCGTCGCTACTGGAGGCCGCCCACGCGGTGGTCGAGGCCGGCGCGGTGCCGGTCCTGCTGGTGGCGGTGGTGGACCGGGGTGGAACGGTGGCGGCGATGGCCGGGGCCGAGGGCCTGCCGTTCCGGGCCCTGCTGACCGCCCCCGACCTCGGATTCGAGTACGAAGGGGCCTGACCCCGACACCCGCCTTCGTTGACGGCCCCGGCCTCGATCGACGGCCCCGGCCCGACCGAGGCGGACGACTGAGCCCGGACGGGTCGGCGGCGTCATGCCGTGCGGCGTCATGCGTCAGGCTCGGGCCCGTCCTCGTAGGTGGGAGGGGTGCCCTCCGCGAGCACCAGGTAGATGCGGCGCCGGGTGTCGGCGAGGATCTCGCCCACCGCCTTCACCTGGCTCTCGCTGCCTGACCGGCCCACCTGGACGATGGCCGCGGCGACCTCGCCCATGAGGCCCCGGAGGTCGACCAGCGACCGGTCGGCCCCCCGCGCCGCCCGTTCCCACGGCGCCGGCTGGTCACCGGCGGCCTCTGCGGCGGCCCGGCCCTCGGCGGTGAGGCTGAACACCCGTCGCCCCTCGGCCTTGTCCGCCGTGACCAGCCCCTGGTCCTCCATCACCTGCAGGGTCGGGTAGACCGAGCCGGGGCTCGGATGCCACACGCCCCGGCTGCGCTCGGTCAGCTCGGTGATGATCTGGTAGCCGTGCATCGGCTCCTCGGCCAAGAGGGCGATGATCGCGGCCCGGACGTCACCCCGGCCCCGCTTCGGACCCCGGCCGAACATGGGGGGGCCGAAGCCCGGTCCGAAGGCGTCACCGCGGTTGCGGCTTCGGCCTCCACCCCGTCCCCGTGGGCTCCCGGGGGCCCCGCTGAAGCGGTCGAACCGGTCCCCGGGTCCCGGAAAACCGGACCCCGACAGGGGGCCGCTGGTGGTCTCGTCGAATCGTCTGTGTCCGTGCATCTGGTTCTCCTCGTTCTCGTCTGGGGGTCGGCAGGCACCCCGACCCCGGTAATCTGGCGGGCGATCAGGCGACCGCTCACGTTGTATAACGATATATCGCGATACGGAGACTGTCAAGTCCCTTATGCGATCTGCCCGGATAGAAGGGCGGAACGATGCCAACCTCAAGCAAACAGGCAGCGCGGTCCGGCCGAGGTGCCGAGGTGCCGAGGTGCGGAACGAGCGGCTGTGGGGAGGTGCGGAGGGAGCGGCTGTGGGGGAGGTGCGGAGGGGAGCGGCAGTGGCAGCGAGCGGCTGTGCCGAGGTGCGGAGGGAGCGGCAGTGCGGCGGGAGCGGCAGTGCGGAGGGAGCGGCAAGGAGGGAGCGGCAAACGGGCCGCGCCCTTGGACCGGGTCAGGTCGGCGGATCGGTGACCCGGTAGGCCGCCACCACGGGAGCCAACTCGGTCGGGGTGGCGCCGTGCAGGATGACTCCGTCACACCCCATCGACAGTTGACCCTGCACGGTCTCGGCGCACTGCTCGGGCGTACCGGTGGCGCTGGGTGCCAGCCATTCGTCAGGGATGAGGGTGGCGATGTGCTCGAGCTGATCGGTGGTGGCTCGGGTGTCGATCCCCCCGGGGAAACCCGCCACCATCTTGTCGGCACGGAACCGATCGAGGACCGCCGGGTCCCAATCATTGGTGCGCACCAGCAGGTCACCGTACCCCTGGAGGTAGGTGGCCAGCCGCCCCACCGACTTCATCAGGCGGCGGTCCGGGTCGATGTGGTCGCCGATGGTGGCCAGGCACGACCACACCTGCACGGTGTCCGGGTCTCGGCCGGCACGTTCGGCGGACTCCTTCACCGTGGCCACGCATCGACGGGTGGTCTCCTCGGTGAAGAAGGTGTGGAGGATCACCCGGTCGAAGCAGCGGCCGCCCAGGCTCAGCGAGCCGGGTCCGAAGGCGACCAGGCCGAGCGGCAGTTCCTCGTCCATGTCGGCCAGGTACAGCAGCGGGTAGGCCCCGCACGGCCCGTCGTGTCCGATGATGGCCTCCCCCCGGAACAGCCGGCGCATGATCCCGGCGAAGTCCTCCAGTTGGGCGGTGGTTATCCGGCCGATACCGAAGGCGTCCTGGATGACCGGGATCCCCCGACCCAGGCCGAGCACGAACCGGCCCCCGGTAAGGCTCTGCATGGTCCGGGCCATGGCCGCGGTGATCATCGGGTGCCGGGTGTTGTGGTTGGTGGCCGCGGTGACGACCGACAGTCGCTGGCTCACCGCGCCGACCGCGCCCGACAGGACGGCCGCCTCCTTCTTGTCGAAGCGCTCGGAGATGAACACCGACCCCAGGCCCAGCTGCTCGGCCAAGCCCACCTCGTCCACGAGATCCCGGGAGGAACCGGGCTGGCCGGCCAGGGTGTAGAACCCGAGCTCGTCGAGGAACTCGCGGGCGGGTGGGTCGGGGCGGGTGGTCACGTGGCCTCGCTCTCATCCGGGGACGGGACCCCGAAGGGTACCAAGGGCGTCACCGGTGGTCCCCTTCCCGGGGACGTCCGTTAGACCGGCTCGGTGTCGGCGACGTAGGGGACGGGGTGGTTGCCGCCCAGCTCCACGAACCGTTCGTTGAGGGCGTGGGCGATGACGTCGTGGTCGTGTGGGCTCGGGGTGAGGGCGCCGTAGAGGAAGGCCTCCATCTGGAAGGCCGAGCTCATCCCGCCCAGTTCGAAGTAGCGGAGCCACAGCTCCCCACGGGTGAGCCCGGCGTCCTGCCGGAATCGGTCGAACTGGTCCGGCCGGTCAGCCACCGGGACCCCCGCCGCGCCGGGTGGCGGGATCCGGACGGGCCCGGCCGGCCGAGTCGGTGATCTCCTCGGCCCGGGCCCTGACGGACAGTCCGGTTCGCTGCGAGTGGACGCGCAGCGCGGTGAACGCCTCTTCTTCGGAGGCACCGTCCCGTTCCATCAGCACCCCCTGGGCCTGGGCGATGACCTCGCGGGAGCGGAGGGACGCCTGGAATCGCTCGGACCGTCGGTCCTCGGGGACATCGACCCCGGCGTCGGCCAGGATGGAGGAGACCTCGGTGGCGAAGGTCATGGCCAGCGCCCGATCCCCGGTGGCGAAGGCGGAAGCCCGGCGCGAGTAGATGTTGAGGGCCCCCACGGGGCGACCCGAGGGCACGAGAGGTGACGAGAGGATGGCCCGGATGCCCAGCGCCCGGGCCCTGGGGGTGAAGTCCGGCCACCGGTCCTCCCGGTCCAAACTCGGAGCATGAAACCGCCGACCCTGGTTGGAAGCGTCCACGCACGGTCCCTCACCCGTGCCGTACTGCTGGGCATCCATGTCGAGGATGGTCTCGTCACTGGCCGCCACGGTGGCCAGCACGCCGTGTCGGCGGAGGGAGACGCTCACCCCGTCCGCGCCACCCACGGTGATGCGTGCCAGTCGCACCACCAGGCGGAGTGCGGCGTCGACCAGGTCGTCGTAGCTGGGGACTGGGCTCTCCGACGTCGGGGACGAGTGTCGTTCGAGGCTGGGGAGGTCCGAGGGCACCACCGCCTCCAGGCGGCCCGCGACGGCCAGCGGCATCGGCTCGAACTCCTCGTCACGGATCAGGGTGCCGAGTCCATCGGCCACCAGCCTGCGTTGCATCGAGGCGGACGGCGACCGGACGCTCAACTGCCGGCCCCGGTCGGTCAGCCGCCGCGCCGACCTCTCGATCAGCCCGGTGCCCGACGGATCGAGGGTGTCCAGCGCCACCAGATCCACCACCACCGACGGGTGACCGTCGGCGATCACCCGGTCCAGCACCGCTCCGAGCTCGGCCATCGCCTCGGCGCCGAACCGCCCCCTGAGGGAGACGATGGCGGCAGGTCCGACCACCTCGAGGGAGACGGAGAATCCGTCGCTCCGCCCTCCACCCGCGCTCACCGGGCTGCCGGGATACGACGAGGGGGTCCACTGGGAAACCGAGGCAGTTCCGAAGACACGGGGTTGGGCTTTCCGGCTCGCCGACCCTCGCTGCAGAAGGTGGCCCTAATCTACCAGCCACCGGTCCGGCCACCGTCCGGCCGCCGTCCGGCCACCGTGATCCGATTGAGTATCGGTTTCCTGGGTGAGAAACTGAGATGACCGATGACGAACGGCGACGACATGACCGGTGACGCACCCTCCGAGGTGGATCCGTCGCTCGATCTGCTCGCCACGGTGTCCCAGACCGTCGGGCTCTTCGTGGCGGGAAATGTGCAGGACACGCTGGACCAGGTGGTCGACCTGGCCGTGTCCACCATCGAAGGGTGTGACTTCGCCGGCATCTTCCTCCTCCGGGGGAAGGCGGTGACCACTCCGGTGTGCAGCGACCCGGTGGTGATCGAGATCGATCGGCTGCAGCACGACCTGGGCGAGGGGCCGTGCCTCGACGCCCTGTCGGGCTCCGGGGCCGCCTACGCCGAGGACCTGGCCAGTGATGGCCGGTGGGCCGCCTTTGGACCCGAGGCCACGGCCCGGGGGGTCCGGAGCCTGCTGGCCCTGCCCCTGGTCCTGAACGGTGCCCCCGGGGCGCTCAACCTCTATGCCCGCTATCCGCGAGCCTTTGGTGTGATCGACCGGGGCCGGGGGCTTCTGTTGGCGTCTCTGGCCAGTCTGGCATTCACCACGGCCCGAGCCCACGAGGAGGAGGAGCGCAAGGCGGCCCAGCTGCACTCGGCCCTGGCCACCCGCGAGATGATCGGGCAGGCTCAGGGCATCCTGATGGAGCGGGAGCGGATCTCCTCTGATGAGGCCTTCGACATTCTGCGCCGGGCGTCCCAGCACTTGAACCTGAAGCTCCGGGTGGTGGCTCAGGAGTTGGTGGACACCGGGGAACGACCCGACACCGGCCGGACCACCGACGGCGGAGGTCCCTCGACGTCGGGCTGATCCATGCCTCGGTTACGGCGGTCTGACCAACGGGGCACCGGCGGGTGCCGACTCTGCTACAACCACCCCATGGAGTTGGCGGTGGATCCGACCTCAGCCGTCCCCCTGTTCGAACAGGTTCGGATTCAGATCGCCCTGGCCATCGAGAGCGGGGACCTTGCGCCGGCCGAACGTTTGCCGACGGTGCGGAGCATGGCGGCGGACCTCGGCCTGGCCGCCAACACCGTGGCCCGTTCCTATCGCCAGCTCGAGCTGCAGGGCCTGGTGACCACCGGGGGGCGCCACGGCACGTTCGTGGCCGGTGAACCGTCGGTGGTCCGACAGCAGGCCACCGAGGAGGCGCGTAGGTTCGCCCTCCGGATGCGGCAATTGGGTATCGGGGGGCCCGAGATGTTCGCCATCCTCCGTCGGGAGGCCACCGGACTCGAGGCGGTCGATCGATGGGGTCATCCCGAGCGCCCGGACACGTCGGAGGCACCGGGCCCAGACGCGGCTCCGTCCTGAGGTGCGGCCCTGGCCAGGGGACAGATTCCAGTGGTCGGGACCGGCGTCGATCCGGTGACCTCACGCTTTTCAGGCGCGCGCTCTACCAACTGAGCTACCCGACCTCGACTCGGCGGACCGAGGTGGCGGACCTGACGGGATTTGAACCCGCGACCTCCGGCTTGACAGGCCGGCGTGCACTCCAAACTGCACCACAGGTCCCCAACCAGCACTGTTGCTGGGGCGTACGGCACCCCCAACGGGATTCGAACCCGTGTTACCGCCTTGAAAGGGCGGCGTCCTGGGCCGCTAGACGATGGGGGCTCTGAACCCAATTGGGGCTTTTGGAGATTAGCAGAGGGATCACAGCGCCCCTTCGGGCCGTCCGCCGTCCGGGAGCCCGCTGGCCAGCACCTCGACGATCAGGTACTGGAGCTGGCCCAACAACTCGTAGAGGGCGTACTCGGGAGCGGTGGGGTCGTCGGGATCCGGTGCCTCCATGTCCTCGCTCACGTCCAGCCGGGTTCCGAGCACCAGGCGGAGCGACCCGACGGCGGAGAGCCAGGCGTCCAGTTCGGTCTCGGTCAGGACGTCGGACTGGGAGGTGGCGGCCATCAGGGCGAAGGCCTCCCGATGGTGGTTGGTCAGTGGGCTGTCGACGAGGTCCCGGTACGCTGCCTCGTGGGCCGGCGCATCGTCGCTGGTGTAGGCGGGGGGGAACAGGCGCCGGGTCATCGGCTCGTCGGGACCGATGATCGGGGAGAGCTGTTCGGCCATGGTCACCAGCACGGCCCGGACGCTGGGATCGAGCTTCACGGCGAACCGGCCGTCCCTCCGGCGCCGGATCGGTGCGCTCACGTAGAGGGTTCCATGGTGGCCCACAGGCCGTACTCGTGGAGCCGGTACACGTCGAGCTCGGCTCGTTCCCGGGTGCCTGAGGAGACCACGGCACGGCCTTTGTGGTGGACGTCGAGCATCAGCTTGGTGGCCTTCTCCTTGGAGTACCCGAACAGCTTCTGGAACACGAAGGTCACGAAGGACATCAGGTTGATCGGATCGTTCCACACGATCACCAGCCAGGGCTTGTCCGTGTCGAACAGCTCCTCGAGGTCGGTCCCCTCCACTACGGACGGGTCGGTCTCCACCGGCGTGGTCTTCACCTGACTGCTCCGGGCCTCGGCCGGCACGCCAGCGGACAGGTCGGGATTCACACCGGTGCCCCGGCGGTGCCGCGCCCACCCACCGGTACCGCCACCGGATCCGGCGTGCTCGGGCCGGAGCGGGTCACGGTGCCCGGTCGGGGATCCAGCCCCGTCTCGGGCCGGTGGTCGGACAGGCCATGGTGGAACCAGAGGGCGGTCGACCACACCATCGAGGCCCCGAACACGTGGATGCCCACCAGCACCGCGGGAAGATGGGTGAAGAACTGGGTGTACCCGATCATCCCCTGGACCACCATGACGGCCAGCAGGATCCGGCCGGAATCCTGGACGTGGGACGGGGCATCTGTCTTCCAGAGGACCCACAGCAGGACCAGGAGTGCCACGACCGAGGCGATGACGATCTCGGCGTGGATCCGGGTCATGTCCTCGAGGCCGAGCGGGATCCGTTTGGCCCCCTTGCCACCGGCGTGGGGCCCGGTCCCGGTGGTGGCGGCGCCGGCCGCCACCACCACCACCACCAACGCCAACAGCGCCCGGGTGAGCAGCAGCGAGCTCCGGCTGACCGCCAGCCGTCCGGGCCCGGGCCGGTGCCCGGCCCGGAGGGTGAGCACCACCGCCACTGTCAACAGGGCCATGCCGACCATGAAGTGGGTCATGACCACGTAGGCGTTGAGCTTGGAGTACACGACGAAGGCCCCGAGCACGGCCTCGCCGATCACCCCGAGGATCAGTCCCCCCGACAACCAGCGGAGGTCACGCCGGGCGGGCCGTCGGAGGAAGGAGGCGATGCCCGTGGCGATACAAGCCACGACCAGGACGAACACCACCACCCGGTTGCCGAACTCCACCACCGGGTGCAGGCGGAGGGCCGGGGTCAGATGGTGTTGCGAGCAGGTGGGCCAGTCCGGACAGCCCAGTCCGGAGTCCGAGAGCCGGACGGCGGCACCGGTGACGATGTTGAGGACCACCGTGGCCAGCGTGATCCGGCAGAGGAGGAGGAACGGCCGAGGGCCGATACGCAGGGAGGACACCGTTTCCGTATGGTATCGGCCCGATCAGGGCCGTCGGTGGCCGCCCCCAAATCTGGCTGCCCCAACCCGGATCCCGTCGGTGTCTTCTCGTGGAGTTCGCACTACAGTTTGGCCAATGGGACTACCCGCGACGGCTCTGCCCCGGCGAATTTCGGTGGGGTCACGCGTCGGTGCCTACGTGGCGCTCACCAAGCCGCGAATCATCGAGCTCCTGCTGATCACCACGCTGCCCACCATGATCGTGGCCCAGCGGGGCCTACCTCCGGTGTGGCTGATGGCGGCCACCCTCTTGGGCGGCTCACTGGCCGCCGGCGGGGCCAACGCCATCAACATGTACATCGACCGTGACATCGACAAGCTCATGCACCGCACCAGCAAGCGGCCGCTGGTGACCGGGGCGATCGCGCCCCGCAATGCCCTGGTCTTCGCCATCAGCCTGGAAGTACTGGCCTTCGTCGAACTGTGGGCGTGGGTCAACCTGCTCTCGGCGGTGCTGGCGGTGTCGGCCACCTTGTTCTACGTGTTCGTCTACACGCTGTGGCTCAAGCGGACCAGCAGTCAGAACATCGTCATCGGGGGTGCGGCTGGTGCCGTGCCGGTGCTGGTCGGCTGGGCCGCCGTCACCGACAGCCTGTCGTGGACCCCGGTGGTGATGTTCGCCATCATCTTCGTGTGGACCCCGCCGCACTTCTGGGCGCTGGCCGTCAAGTACAAGGACGACTACCAAGCCGCCAGCGTGCCGATGTTGCCGGCGGTGGCCACCTTCAAGAGGACAGCCCAGGAGATCCTGCTGTACAGCGTGGTCCTGGTGGGAGTGTCGTTGCTGCTGGCGGCCGTCGGCCACCTAGGGGTCATCTACATCGTGTCGGCATCGATACTCGGCGCGGTGTTCGTGGCCCTGGCCGTGCGGCTGTGGTCCCGGGCCACCCCCAAGGCGGCCATGCAGCTGTTCAGCTACTCGATCACCTACCTCACGCTCCTGTTCGTGCTGATGGCGGTCGACATCTTCACCAAGCACTGACGTGCCTGCGCCCGGAGCCGGCACCGCGGAGGTCCCGGCCCCCTCCTCCGACGGGCAGGGTCCGCCCCCCAACACCATGCCGGCAGATGGGCCGGGCCCACCCCCGGCCCGGCCGCGGCGGCTCCGGGCCCTCCTGATCGGGTGCATCATCGCCACGGCCCTGGCCGTCTTCCTGTTCGTTATCCTCCTCGGCTCCACGTCCAAATCGGGGTCGTCGGGTCCGGTGGTGGGGATCGGCAGCCAGGCTCCGGGCTTCTCCCTTCCCTCCCTCGCCGGCGGTGCCCATGTCGACCTGGCCGCCATCGGCAAGGACGCCCACCGTCCGGTGGTCCTCAACTTCTTCGCCTCCTGGTGTGGCCCGTGCCAGAAGGAGACCCCGCTGCTGGCCCGGACGGCGGCGGCCCAGCAGGCCAAGGGCTCACCCGTGCGGTTCATCGGAGTCGACGTCAACGACCAACCGGCGGACGCCGTACCCTTCGTCCAGAAGTCCGGCATCACCTACCCGGTCGGCGTGGACGCCACCTTCGCCGTCACCAGCGGGAAGTACGCCCTCTTCGGCCTGCCCCAGACGTTCTTCATCAACGCCGAAGGCCGAGTGGTGGGCCACGTCCAGGGCGCGGTGAGCCAGCGCCAGCTGGACCAGTGGCTGCACCGGTTGGCGGGGTCGGCGGCCTGACCGGGTCGAGAGGCCCAGGTGCCGGCTCGCGGCGACCACGACTGGCTCCCATCGGGACGACTCACTCCCATCGGAAGGTGAGGCTGGCCACCACCGGGGCGGCCACCGACCACGCCGCCAGGACCGCCCAGTCCCGGCCCGAAACCGGTGTGCCGTGCCCCAGAGCCCCGTGGAGTGCGTCGGCCAACGCCGAGGCCGGGAGCACCTTGGAGACGTCGGCCAGCCAGGATGGCAGCTTGCCGAGGGGGATGAGCATGCCGCCCAGGAGCAACAGCACCACGAAGAGCCCGTTGACCACGGCCAGATTGACCAGAGGCTTGAGGGTGCCGGCCAGGATGAGGCCGATCCCTCCGAAGGCCACGGTCCCGAGCACCATGGCGCCGATGGCGGCACCCACCCGGGCGCCGGCTTCTCCCGGGCCGCCTGGATTCCATCCGAGGGCGTAGCCCACCGCCACCAACACCCCGGCCTGGAGCAGCTCCACACCGATGATGGCGGTGATCTTGGCCGTCAGGAGGCGAGGCCGGCCGAGAGGTGTCGATCCCAGGCGCTTGAGGACGCCGTAGCCCCGCTCGAACCCGGTGCCGATCCCGAGCGCCGTCATGGCGGTGGCCATGACGGCCAGCGCCAGGATGCCCGGTACCAGGAAGTCCACCGGATGCTCGGTCCCGGTGGGAAGTACGTGCACGCCGGAGAAGAACAGGAGGAACACCACCGGGATGCCCAGGGTGAGGACCAGGGTCTCCCCGTTGCTGAACAGCATGGTGATCTCGGCCCGCAGCTGGGCGCTGAGCGGCCTCACCGGGCGCCCCCACTGCCACTGCCACTGCCACTGCCACTGCCACCGCCACCGCGTGCCGAGCGTCCCCGTTCCCGCCGGCGGCCGGATGACCGTGAACCGACATCGGGTCCGGAGGCGGCGGCGGGCCCGGCCGACACCGCCGGCTCGGCCTCGCCTCGGGCTCCGGTGATCGAAAGGTACGCCTCCTCCAGGGAGTGGCCGGTCCGGAGGTCTCCGATGGCCAGGTCCCGTTCGGCGAGCCAGCCGGCCAGCGCCGCCACGACGGCGGGGTTGGAGACGCCCGCGGGGGGGACCAGGCGGTAGGACCCGGGTCGCTCCTCGACGACGGTGGCCCCCCGGTCCCCGGCCCGGTCGGCCACCGGGGTGTCGAGGGTCGCGGCCAGCGCCCCGGTGTCGATGCCCGGCTGGGTGGAGAACCGGATGGAGCCGTCGGCGGTGCCCGAGGCCAGCTCCGCCGGGGAGCCCTCGGCCAGGATCCGGCCGTGGTCGATGATGACCACGTGGTCCGCGAGCCGCTCGGCCTCGGCCAGTTCGTGGGTGGTGAGGACCACGCAGATGCCGCGGTCCCGCTGGGCGGCGATGATCTCGCGCACCATGATGCGGCCCTCCGGATCGACGCCGGCTGTCGGCTCGTCCAAGAAGAGCACCTGGGGCCGTCCCACCAGGGCCAGGGCCAGCGCCAGGCGCTGCTGTTCCCCCCCGGACAGGCGACGCCAGGGGGTGCGCCGGACGCTGCGCAGACCCACCAGGTCGAGTAGCGCCCCGGGATCCTCGGGCCGGTCGTAGTACCTGGCGAAGAGTTGGAGGACCTGCGCCGGCCCGAGCATGGGATAGATACCGCCTCGTTGCAACATGACGCCGATGTGGGGCACCAGCGCGGCGTGGTCCCTGATGGGGTCGAGGCCGAGCACCCGGGCCGATCCGCCGTCCACCGGACGGTACCCCTCGAGGGCCTCCACCGTGCTGGTCTTCCCAGCCCCGTTGGGGCCGAGGAGGGCCACCACCTGACCGGGCCTTCCGATGAGCGAGAGCCGGTCCACGGCCAGGGTGTCGCCGTAGCGGATGACCACCCCCTCACAGACCACCGCGGCGCCGTCGGCGGGACGCGAGGGCCCGTCGGCCGGACGCGGGGGCCCGTGGGTTACGTCGTCGGCGTCGTCCACGAGTGGTCACGCTACCGTTGTGCCCGTCATGATCGATATCCGGCTGGTGCGCGACGACCTCTCCTCGGTGAAGGCGGCCCTGGGTCGCCGGGGGGTGGATCCCGCCGACCTCGACCGATTGGTCGAGCTGGACCAGGAGGCCCGCGCCGCCATCGGTCGCCGCGACCAGTACCGGTCCGAGGTGAAGGACCTCTCCAAGCAGGTGGGCCGGGCCCGCAAGGCCGGCGACGCGACCCTGGCCGAACAACTGACCGATCGCAGCCGCCAGTTGGGGGACGAGGAGCGGACACTCAATTCGGTGGCGGAGTCGGCTCAACGTCAGGTGCGCGAGGCCCTGCTCTATCTGCCCAACCTCCCGGCCGCCGAGGCCCCCGACGGCGACGGCCCCGAGGACAACGTGGTGGTCCGGACCTGGCCCGACCCTCCGTCCACCTACACCCAGGTCCAGCGGGTGCCCCATTGGGAGATCGGCGCCGAGCTGGGCCTGTTGGACATGGAGCGTGGGGCGAAACTGTCCGGTTCGATGTTCCCCCTCTACCGGGGCGTGGGGGCCAGGCTCATCCGGGCGCTGTCGGCCTTCGCCCTCGACTCCCACGCCGATGCCTTCGAAGAGATTCGTCCTCCCACGCTGGTCCTGACCGACACCATGGTCTCGACCGGGCACCTTCCCAAATTCGAGGAGGAGGCGTACCACATCGAGCGAGACGATCTGTGGGCCATTCCCACCGCTGAGGTGCCGCTCACCTCGATGTGGCGGGGGGACATCCTCGAGGAGGCCGCCCTCCCCCTGCGACTCACCGCCGCCACGGCCTGCTTCCGACGGGAGGCCGGGGCCGCCGGCCGGGACACCCGCGGCCTCCTGCGGGTGCACGAGTTCGACAAGGTCGAGCTGTTCGCCTACACCACCCCCGAGCAGGCGCCGGGCCTGCTGGACGAGATCGTGTCCCGGGCCGAGGCGATGCTTCGGGATCTCGGTCTCCAGTACCGGGTCCTCGACCTCTGCACCGGCGACCTGGGTGGCTCATCGGCGCGCACCTTCGACCTCGAGGTCTACTCGCCGGGGGTGGATCAGTGGTTGGAGGTCTCCTCGGTCAGCTGGTTCCGTGACTATCAGGCGCGTCGAGCCAACATTCGGTACCGGCCGAGCGGCGGGGGCGGCCCGGTCCTCGTCAACACGGTCAACGGCTCCGCTCTGGCCTGGGCCCGGATCTGGGCCGCCCTGGTGGAGACGGGTCGGCAGAGCGACGGGTCGGTGGCCCTGCCCGAGGTGCTGGCCCCCTACCTGCGGGACGGGACGGTCATTCCCGCCGCCCGCTAGCCCGTACCCGGACTCCCAGCAGTACCGGCGGCGGTCGGCTCAGCCGCGCTGGGCGTCGAACCGGTAGCCGACTCCGCGGATGGTGGTGATCAGCTTGGGCGAGGACGGGTCCACTTCTACGTGGCTCCTCAACCGCTTGATGTGCACGTCGAGGGTCTTGGTGTCCCCGAAGTAGTCCGAGCCCCAGACCCGGTCGATTAACACGTCGCGGGTCAGCAGCCGACCGGCATTCTCCATCAGGAGGGAGAGGAGCTCGAACTCCTTGCGTCGCAGGTGGACGTCCTCGCCGCGGATGAACACCAGGTGCCGGTCGGGATCGATCTGGATCCCCCCGGCCTCCAGGATCGAACTGCCCGTGCGCCGGTCGGTGGCGCGGCGGTCCGAACCCCCCGGGGACGCATCCCCGGCGTCGTGGCCGCGCGAGGGATCCGTGCCGGGGGTCCGGCGCAGCACCGCCCGCATCCGGGCCACCAGCTCGCGCAGACGGTACGGCTTGGCCACGTAGTCATCGGCCCCCACTTCGAGTCCCACCACCGTGTCTATCTCGGTGCCCTTGGCCGTGACCATGATGATGGGCACCGACGACTGGGCCCGGATCGACCGGCAGACGTCGATCCCCGAGAGGCGGGGCAGCATGAGGTCCAGCAGCACCAGGTCGGGTGCCTGCTCGTTGAACAGTCGAAGCGCCTCGTTTCCGTCACGGGCCACGGTCACGTCGAACCCCTCCCGGGCCAGCCCGATCACCAGCGCGTCGACGAAGGACTCGTCGTCCTCGGCCAGGAGCACCTTGGTCTGGGCCTGATCGCCCGACACCGACTCGGCGGCCGTGTCCCCCGGTTCGGCCTTGTCGGCCTCGTCGGTCTTGCCTGCGGCCTTGTCGGCCGAGGCCGACTTGTTGGCGGAGGCAGACTTGTTGGCGGAGGCGGTCTTGCCGGGCTTGTCCGCCCGATCGGTTTTGGCACTCATGCGGCGTACTCCGGGGGGCTCGGCAGGACGAGGGTGAACGTCGAGCCCTGCCCCTCCCGTGAGTCGACCTCCACCCGGCCCTGGTGATTGTTGGCCACGTGACGCACGATGGAGAGGCCGAGTCCGGTCCCGCCCGAATCCCGGCTCCGACCGTGGTCGACCCGGTAGAAACGCTCGAAGATGCGGTCGAGGTCCCGGGCCGGGATGCCCACCCCGCGGTCGGTGACCGACACCCGGACCTCACCGTTCCGTCGCTCCCCGGAGACCCGTACCGCCGCGTCCTCGTAGGAGTAGGTCACGGCGTTCTCGAGCAGGCTGTGCATGGCCGAAACGAGCTGGCGGCGGTCGCCGAGCACGTGAACGGGTGGGCGAGGCTCATTGAGCTCGATGGTAATGCGTCGTTGCTCGGCTGCCGAGCGGACCCGTTCCACCGCCTCGGCCATCACCAGGTTGACCTCGATGGGCTCGCGAGGTGGGGCCTCCTCCGACTCGATCCGGCTCAGATCCAGCAGGTCGTCGATGATCCGGCTGACCCGGAAGGCCTCCGTGTGGATGCGCGACGCCAACCGCTGGGCCACCTCGGGGTCGGGCTCGACGGTCAGGGTCTCGGCCAGCAGGCCGAGGGCGCCGATGGGTGTCTTCAGCTCGTGGCTCACGTTGGCCACGAAATCGCGGCGGACCTCCTCGAGGCGCCGGCGGTCGGAGACGTCCTCGATGATGGCGATGACACCGAGGGGCCGTCGCCCGTCGTCGATGAGCCGGGTCCGCACGGTCAGGGTCTGGCGGGGCGGTCCGTAGAGGTCGAGGGTCCGCTCGGCCGTGCCGTCGGTCCAGGCGTTCTCGAGTAACTCGGTGACGGCCTGGGCGGCGAGTGCGTCACCGTGGCGGTTGTTCATCAACATGGTGGCGCGGGCGTTCTGGAAGGCGATGTCGCCGTTCTCGTCGCAGACGATGACCCCCTGGGGGAGGGTGTCGAGGGCCCGGCGGAGCCGGATGGCATCCGAGCTGGACTCGGTGACCGCCTCGGCGGCCTCCCCGGTCACCTTCTCGAGGTGCCCCAGGATCGGTTCGATCCCGCCCTCGTCCGGAGGCTCCACGCCAAGCCGGTTGGAGAGGGCCACCAGACGCTGTTGGAGGGAGCGACGACCGGCCCGTCGCCCCAGGCGGGCGGCGACGATCACGGCGATGACGGCTACAACGCCCAGCACGATGTACCCGATCACGTACGCCTTCACTGCCTAAGCATGGCAGGCCGCCGCCCCAGGCGTGGCCACCCGCCTTTTTGGATAGAAAGATAATGAAAAGATATAGAAAGTATTGAAAACTAGTAGTCAGCTCTATACGGTGAGTCCATGCCCACCGATCTTCTGCACGGCCCGTATGCCTTCCAGCTCCGCCAGGCCCAGCTTTCTCCCGCGCACATCGCTGGGCGGCGGGGCCCTGTCGCCCGGGTGCTGGTCGACATCGTCACCATGAAGCCGGACCCGTCCCAGCTACCCGGGGGCGACCTCCTCCAGAAGTTGATGGACGGGCTCCAGTTCTGGGCCCTGGCCCTGGCCTTGGTGGGCCTGGTGGTCGGGGCAGCGGCCTGGGCCCTCGGGTCCCACGGTCAGAACTATCAGCAGTCCTTCGTCGGCCGGCGGGCTGTGCTGATCTCGGGGCTGGCCGCGCTGCTGATCGGGGCGGGACCGGGGATCGTCAGCTTCTTCTACAACGCCGGGTCCGGCGTCCACTGAGGGTGGGCGTCCTCCCCGCCGCGGCCTGCCCCGCCGCCGCGACCGCCCTCGCGGCCGCCGGACTGGGCCCGGCGTGCCAGGTGGCTTCTGCTGCCACCGGCGCCGCAGGCTCGGTCGCCTCCCAGGTGGCCGGCTTCGGCGTCAACAGCGTGCTCGGAGGTTTGGGCAGCTGGGTGGCCGAGGGGGCCTCGTGGCTCCTGGCCCAGATCGGGACGGTCCTCGGGGCCAGTACCCGAGTCGACCTCGGGGCGTCATGGTTCGACGCCCACTACTCCACCATGGCCGAGTTGGCCGGCGTGGTCATCGTTCCCCTTCTGCTGCTCGGTGTCGTTCAGTCCGTGTACCGCCAGGACCTCTCGGCCATGCTTCGTTCGGTCCTGGTCAACGTCCCCCTCGCCGTTCTGTTGACGGCGGTGGCCGTCAAGCTGGTCCAGCTGGGCCTGTCGGTCACCGATGCCATGAGCGCGGCAGTGGCCCACGGTGCCGGAATCGACACCGGGCACTTCATGTCGTCGGTCCTCACCGGCCTCACGGGCGACGCGGCCGCCGGCCAGCCCTCCACGCCCGCGTTCGTGGTCTTCCTCGGAGCACTGGCCGTGGTGATTGGAGCGGTGCTCGTGTGGGTGGAGCTCCTCATCAGGGCCGCGGCGGTCTATGTGGCGGTGCTGTTCCTCCCCTTGGCGCTGGCCAGCCTGGCGTGGCCGGCGATCTCGCACTGGTGCCGTCGCCTGGTCGACACGCTCGTGGCGCTGATCCTCGGAAAGTTCGTCATCGTCTCGGTCCTGAGCCTGGCGGCAGGCGCCCTGGCCGGAGGAACGGGCTCAGCGCCGAGCGGGGCCACGGCCGGTTCCGGTGGGGGTGGAGGTTTCAGCGCGGTACTGGGTGGCGCCGCGCTGCTCCTCCTCTCGGCCCTCGCCCCCTGGGCGCTCTTCCGTCTCCTGCCCTTTGTGGAGGCGGGGGCGGTGGGTCACCTGGAAGGGCTGAGCCACCGTGCGCGCCACACGGCCATGGTCCCTGTCCGAGGTCTGGCCCATACCGCCATGAACATGACGGCCGCCGGGGCCTTTGCCTCCGGCGGGACCGCCATGGCGGGTGGCGTCCTCCGCGGCTCGCTGACCGGCGGCGGGTTGGCCGGGGGCCACGGTGGCGACGCCACCGGTCGGAGAGGGGGCCTGCCGATCGGTCCGGGTGGTCCCGGTGGTCCGGGTGGTGGACCTGCCGGCCGCGGCCATGCCCCCGGCCGGGTCGACGGGTCGGCAGGAGGCCGGCCCGACCTCGGCCCGTCATCGTTCGAGACCACCGGCGTCGGGACGATGGAGCCTCCCGGTCACGGGATCCCGATGTACGCCATCCACCCCGAGGCCACCGCGGCGGCGGACCGGATCCTCGCCGGCCAGGGGTACGCCGACCGATCGGAGGCCCCGGTCGCCGGGCCGGCCACTGGGGGGCTCCCCGAAGATGACCGGCCCCGGGAGACGATGTCCCCGGACGTCCACCCCGGACTGGTGCCGCTGCCGCTGCAGTCCGGGGCCAATTGGTACGACTACCTCGGTCGGGACCGGCTGGGCGTCAAGCTCGTCACCAAACCCCGGTACGGGCCGGACCGACCCGGCGGCCCACCCCGGTCCGATGGGTGAGGGCTCGGCGCGGCCCGAGCGGGTCCGTTACCGGTTCTCGCCGTTGGAGCGCCGGGGGGTCATCGCCGGATGGCGGGGTGGGCAGATCGCCACGGTGGCCGTCAGCTTGGCGATCGGGGTGGTGTCCGTTCGGTCCAGTCCGTCGGTCGCCGGCATCCTGGCGTCGCTCGTGGCCATCTGCGTGGGCGGTGCCTTCGCTTTCTGGCCGGTGCAGGGCCGGACCGGCGAGCAGTGGCTGCCACTCGGGATGCGTTGGGTCCGGATCCTGGCGACGGGCCGTCGCCAGTGCGCTCCGGCACCCTGGAGCGGCCACCGGGCCTCGCTCGACCCGGCGCTCACCGGTCCCGACGGCATCACGGTCGGACCGCCGGCGGGAGCCGGCCATTCGGCCGCCAGGCGGACCGTGTTTGGGGGATTGACCCTCGAGGGCATTCCCACCGGACACCGGGAGACGCCCTCCGAAGTCGGAGTGGTGTTCGATGCCCCGTCCCGGACGGCCACCGCAGTGCTGGCCGTGAGGGGCCACAGCTTCGCTCTTCTCGGCCCTGCTGATCAGGACGCCCGCCTCGCCGCCTGGGCCCGGGTGCTGGCAGCGATGGCCCGTGAGGGGTCAGACGTGTACCGAATCCAGTGGCTCGAGTCCTGCCTCCCCGACGACGGGGGCTCGGTTCGGCGGCACTGGTCAACCCACGCCGCGTTCGGGCCCGACTCCGCCGCCGGTCGGTCGTACCGGGCGTTGGTCGATGAATCATCGCCGGTCACCCGTCACCACCGGGTGCTGCTGTCCCTGTCCATCCACACCCGCCGCTCGTCGCGCTCCATCCGATCGGCCGGCCGAGGTGCGGCCGGTATCGCCATCGTGCTCAGCCGTGAGGTCCTGGCGCTGCACCGAGCACTGGGCGGGGCCGACATCTCGGTGGAGGGGATCCTCGGTCCGAGGGCCCTGGCCCGGTTGATCCGCGAGACCTATGCGCCGGCCGGTGTGACCGCCATACCGCCTCCGCCGGCCGGGTCCGACCACAACCGGACCCCGGCCGTTGCCGACCGCACCAACACCGACGCTCGCAACGACACCGACGCTCGCAACGACACCGACGCTCGCAACAACACCGACGCTGCCACCGCCAGCGACCCAACGGACGCGGTCGACACCGTGCACGCCAACGACCGGGCCACCCTCGGCGACCGGTCGTACGTTGCGTGGCCCTGGCCCATGGCCGTCGACCCCCACTGGGATGCGGTTCACACCGACGCCACCTGGCACACCACCTACTGGATCGCGGAGTGGCCCCGGGTCGATGTGACCCCGGACTTCCTCGGCCCGGTGCTGTTCTCCTCTCTGCGCCGCACGGTGGTGATGGTCATGGAGCCGGTCAGCCCGAGCCGGGCCGCCCGCCAGGTGGCCCAGGCCCGGACGGCCGACATCGCCGATGGGGAACTCCGGCGACGCGGCGGATTCCTGGTCACGGCGCGGCATACCCGGGAGAAGGAGGGCGCCGAGGAGCGTGACGGCGAGTTGGCCGACGGTCACGCCCAGTACCGCTTCTCCGGCTATGTCACTGTGACCGCGGACAGCCGCGCCGAGCTCGAGGCCGCCCGCTCCGCTCTCGAGCAGGCCGCCGGCCAGGCCCGCATCGAGCTGCGGCTGCTCTTCGGCGAGCAGGACACCGCGTTCCCCTGCAGCCTTCCGGTGGGCCGGGGGCTTTCATGAGCGGTCTGACTCCCCGGGTCCCGGCCCACATCGCCACCACCCGTCACCTCTGCGTGGCCTACCCGTTGGTCAGCGAGGCCGGTCTGGGTCACGAAGGCGTACTGATCGGTCGGGACGTGCTCGGGGGGTCCTTCGTCTACGACCCGTTCGTCCTCTACCGAAACGGGGTGGTCACCAACCCCAACGCCGTGGTGTTCGGTCAGATCGGCCGGGGGAAGAGCTCGTTCGTCAAGTCCTACCTCTGGCGGCAGGCAGTGTTCGGCCGCCACGCGTGGGTGGTGGACCCGAAGGGCGAGTACGGCCTCTTGGCCCAGGCCTGGAACGTCCGACCGGTGGCCCTGTGCCCCGGCGGTGCGGTGCGGCTCAACCCGCTGGACACCGAGGAGGGGGCCGAGCGCGCCGCTGGCCCACAGGAGGACGGTGCCCGTCGGCGCCGGGCCGCCCTCACCTCCTCCTTGGCCGTGGCCTGCCTCGGTCGCGAGCTCCAGCCGCGCGAGCGGGCCGCCATCGACGCCGCGCTGGCTCAGGCCACCCAGTCGGCCCACCGGGCCAAGATGCCGGCGCCCACGCTTCCCCAAGTGGTGGAGGCGCTCATGGACCCGGGCCTCGAAGCGTCGCTGGCCCTGCGCACCTCCCGCGCCGAGCTGCTGGAGGACGGACGGGACGTGGCCCTCGAGCTGCGTCGGTTGGTCCATGGTGATCTCTGCGGGATGTTCGACGGCCCCACCTCCCCCGGCCTCCGTCTCGATGGCCCCCTGGTGGTGCTGGACCTCTCCGCGGTGTACCACTCGCCGGCTCTCGGGGTACTGATGGCCTGCGCGGCAGCCTGGTTGCAGAGTGCGGTCCGCGCCCTGCATCGGAACCGGATCATCCTCGTCGTGGACGAAGCCTGGGCCATCCTGTCCAATCTCGGCGTGGCCCGCTGGCTCCAGACGTCCTGGAAGCTGTCGCGGGCCCAGGGTGTGGCCAACATGGCGGTGCTGCACCGCCTGTCCGATCTCCGCTCCGTGGGCACCCAGGGCTCAGAGCAGGTGAGCCTGGCCGAGGGGCTGCTGGCCGACTCGGAGACCCGGGTGGTCTACGCCCAATCCCCCGGCGAAGTGGCCCGCAGCGCCGAGCTACTCGGGCTTGACCGAGACCGAGGCCGACCTGGTCACCCAGCTCCGCCGGGGTATGGCCCTTTGGAAGGTCGGACAGCGGTCCTTCCTGGTCGAGCACCGCCTGGCCTCCGGGGAGCGGTGGCTGACCGACACCGATCAGGCCATGGGGGCCTACGACCATCCGGCGGCCCCAACCGCAGTCGCTCCGGCCGACCTGTCCCCTCCGGCCGATCTGTCCGCCGACCTGCCCGCTCCGGCCGGCCTGCCGGCCGCGAGCGCCCCCGGTGAGGCGGGTCGAGCGGGGTCGGGTGCGGTGACGTGAAGTGAGGTGAGGTGAACCTCCCCACCGTGGCCGTGTCGGTCGTCGGTCTCACGGCGTTCCTGGGGGCCGGCGTCCTCGGCTGCGACCATCCCGGTTGGAGGCGCCCCGGCGGTGGCGGCCCCCGTTTCGGCGCCCGGCGCCCGGTCCCGCCCCGTCTCGGGCGCCGGGTGCCTCCCCGTTCCGGTGCAGGAGGGCCGGCGGCCAGGTGGGCCGCGGCCCGTGATCTCCGACCACTCGCCGTCCCGGTCGACCGGTCCGGAAGGCTGCCGGCGGGACGGTTGGCCCTGGGCCGGGCCGGGAAGCGGTTGGTGGCCGGGGAGCGGGCCCAATCGGTGATCGTCTTCGGGCCCACCCAGTCGCACAAGACGTCCGGCTTCGCCGTGCCCGCCCTACTCGAGTGGGAGGGCCCCGTGCTGGCGGCCAGCGTGAAGACGGACCTGATCGACCACACGATCGGCCACCGCGCCTGCGCGGCGAGGTGCTCTGCTTCGACCCCTCCGGTTCCACCGGACTGGCCTCGGCATCGTGGTCACCACTGGCTTCGTCGCGGACCTGGCCGGCGGCCCGCCGTGCGGCTTCGGCCCTGAGCGAGGTGGCCCGCACGTCCGTCGGGACCATGAGTGACGGCGACTTCTGGTACGCCACCGCGGCCAGGATGTTGGCACCACTCCTGTTCGCGGCGGCATCCGGGGGTGGGGACATGACCGACGTGATCCGGTGGGTGGACACCCAGGAGGAGTCTGAGGTGCTCGATCTGCTCGGTGCCACCGGGGTGTCCGAGGCCCTGCATGCGGCCTGGTCGACGTTCGGAAAGGAGGAGCGCCAGCGGAGCTCGATCTACACCACCGTCGAGACCATCCTCGAACCGTTCGGCGGGGTGGTCCCGGTCACGCCCGGCGATCCACCGAGAGCCGTGATCGATCCGCTCCGGCTGGTGAGCGGCTGCAACACGCTCTACCTCTGCGCTCCGGCCCACGACCAGCGGCGATTGAGCCCTCTCTTCGTGTCGGTGGTCCGCCAGGTGGTCGAGTGCGCCTACGACCAGGTGGTCAGGACCCACCGGCCGCTCGACCCGCCCCTGCTACTGGTGCTCGATGAGGCGGCCAACATCGCCCCCCTCGCCGATCTGGACTCGCTGGCGGCCACCGCGGCCGGTCACGGTGTTCAGCTGGTGACCATCTGGCACGACCTGGCCCAGATCAACGCCCGCTACGGGGCGAGGGCCACCACAGTGGTCAACAACCACCGGGCCAAGCTGTTCCTGTCCGGAATCTCCGATCCGTCCACGTTGGACTACGCCAGTCATCTGATCGGTGACGAGGAGCTACTGCTCCCGGCCATCACCCACGGAGGCCGCGCCGGTCCGAGTACCACCCGTTCGCCATCCGTCCGGAGGTTGGCACCCCCCGATTCCCTGCGCCGCACCGTCCCGGGCCACGGTGTCCTGCTCTACCGGGACCTTCCACCGGCGCGGCTGCAGCTGCGACCGTGGTTCGCCGACCCGGTGCTCCGGTTGCGGGGCCAGGCCCGAGGCGGCGCCGAGCAGGAGTGATCGGACGCTCCGCCGAAGTCACTCGCCGACCATCCGTCCGGGCTGCCGAGCCCTCGGGCCGCCTACCGATACGAACTCGGCGGCCTCGGTTCCGGCCGGTTCACGCCCCGCGGCTTCCCCGGTCGGGTCCAGAACGCGAACAAACCCGCCCCGGGTCGGACCGTGGTCCGAGCCCGAGACGGGCTTGCCGTTCGCTTCTACCAAGCTTTCAGCACCGGACTCCGGGTTTCGGAGTCCGGTGCCCAAGCTCGAGCGCCTACCGGGTCACGGCAGGTGGAGCGAGATCTGCGCGATCGGAAGTCCGAGCACGTCCTCGTCCGGAAGCCATCCGTACATCGGGCCTCCAGTGCCGGTGGTGGCGTTGCCGGTGTTCACAGCCTGGTTGAAGACCTGCACCGAGGCCGAGTTGAGCACCTCATAGGTTGCGTAGACCATGCCCCCGACTGAGTTGAACGACAGGTTGAAGGTGTACCAGCCACTCGCCGTCAACTCGGTCGGTCCCGCGGAGCAGCCACCGGCACCAAAGCTGGTGCTGAGGAAGAACCCTCCGCCACCCGCCCCGGTCGAGCACATGTTGAAGGCGTTGTCCTGGAGGTAGTTCCCAGAGCTGTCCCGCAGCGCCACGTCCCAGTCGACCACGTTGCCCGGATGGGCCGCAGCCCACGCCGAATCGATGTAGATCTTGAGCGACGTGCTGAATCCGCCCGCCGGGAAGATCATGTGCTTGGCGATGCTCCCGAACTTCGTATACGGCCCAGAGCAGTCCTCGTTGCCGGGGGCTGTGCAGCCGTTGACCGTCGGAGCTCCCGCCGTCCTGGCCCCCGGACACCCGGGCGTACCGCCTCTGACCACCGGGTCCGGCAACGGCCGAGCCGTAGCTGCCGTAGTTGGCAAAGCTTGACCTTGACGATCTGAATGGTGCCGTAGTTGCTGACGCCGCCGTCGCACGGAGCGTTCGGGGGGGTCGTGACCGGGCACCAACCGTTGGTATTCGATCCGAGCGTATTCTTGTAATTGGGAATGCCCGAGGTCTTGTTGGCCTTCGCGGCCCCGCTGACCGAGGCCGAAAGGCCGATCACTCCCAGGCCCATCATTCCAGCCACAACGAGGACACCCAGAATCGAGGGCCCCCTCCGCCGGTGTTGCTTCACTTGCTGCATGTAGTTCCCTCCATAATTGTGCGGGAGCGGACCACATCGGTGCGTACTCTCCCGCTCGAAGCACGCGCCTCGTGCACCGTAAGCCGCCGGGGTGCCGACCACCATCATCAAATGTGATGAGATCGGTGGCCAGGCACGGAGGTAGAGGAGTTGGTTGTCGGGGCCGAGTCGGCTCCCCCTCACCCCTGCTGTCGGGGCCGAGTCGGCTCCCCCTCACCCCTGCTGTCGGGGCTTCTCCGTCCGGCGCCACTCGGCCCGGCCCTCGTCGCTGTCGATGCCGAGGCCGGGCTCCTGGCCGAAGGGGGGTTGGGGCTCGAAGCTCCATCGGGTCCGGCCCTCGGCGTCCACTCCGAGGCGGGTGAGGACCCACCCCTCGTAGGTCTTCAGGCGGTGATGGTGGTGGCAGAGGAGGGCCAGGTTGTCGAGCTCGGTGGGGCCGCCCCGGTGGACCTCCTGGACGTGGTCGATCTCGAGGCCGACCGCCAGCCCGCAGCCCGGCACCACGCAGGTGCGGTCCCGGTAGACGAGGGCGGTGCGCAGCTTGGCGTTGATGGTCCGTCCCAAATGGGAGATGGCCCGGACGTCCCCGGCCTGGTGGAAGAGGACCGAGAGCAGCGAGTCGTTGGCCAGGTCCCGGGCCATGGCCACCGGGATGGGCCCCTGGCCGTCGATCTCGCACAGCTCCCCGGGGACGGCCCTCCCCCGGAGCAGGGCGGTGAGGTCCACCCGGACGATGGTGGTGCAGGTCGGTGGTCGGGTGATGACCGAGGCGGCCTCCCCGACGAGCGGCGTCCCCGGCGGCGAGGTGCCCGGTGGGGCCGGGGCGCCCCCGGCCCGGCGACCCCGACGGGAGGGGGCCCCGGGGGCCGGTGGGGCCGACGGGCGGTCGGTGGGGCCGGCCGTCGGGCCCGGCTCGGGAGCACCGGTGGGTCCGGCTGAGCCGCCCGGCTGGCTGACCAGGCCCGGCTGGGTGATGAGGCCCGGCTGGGTGATGAGGCCCTGCTGGGTGACCAGGGTGTAGAAGGCGTCGGCCCACAGGGCCCGCGGGGAGATCGGCCCGGTCTCCTCCTCGGGCGGGCCGGTCCCCGGTGCCGCCCGGTCCCCACCGGCCCGGTCCGGTGGTCGGGTCCGGCGGGACCGGTGCAGGCAGTCGGCGGCATGGGCCAGGTGGTTGAGGATCCCGGCCCCCCGGTCGGCGGTGTCCCGCCCCTGGAAGCAGAAGGCCCCCTCGGGGTCGGTCCAGGAGTGGAAGTACCGCTCGGCGTGGATCTTCCTGGTCGTGGCCAGGGGGTCCTTCCCGGCCGAGGTGGCCCGGGACCGCCGGCACCGCTCCTGCACCGCGGTGAGGGGGGCCTCGGCCGCCCCGGCCAGCAGCTCCTCCTCCCGGGAGGGGTCGAGCACCCCGGCCCCGCACAGCTCGGTCAGCTTGGGGGCCGAGAGGGTCCCTCGGCGCAGCTCCTCGGCGGTGCCGGGCAGCTGGTCGAGCCGGCGCCCGTTGCTGAGGGTCCCCCGGGCCTGGCCGGCCGAGACCCCCTCCACCGAGGCCAGCAGGGAGGCGGCGTCCCGGTGGCCCCCCTCCCGCCAGATCCCGCTGGCCTCCACCCGGGGGGCGAGCACCGTCTTGCCGGCCACCGAGAGCCGCTCCAGCCCGGCGAAGGAGCCGTACAGGGCGGCGGCGTCGTACCCGTCGAGGCAGTCGGGGTCCAGCTCGGCGAGGACCGCCTCCAGCTCGGCCCGCACCCCGGCCAGACGGGTCCCGAGCCCGGGCGTCCCCGACCGGGATGCCCCCGATCGGGAGCCCGTCGACCGGGAGCCCGTCGACCGGGTCTGGGTGGCAGCGACCGCCGTGGTCATGGGACCAGCCTGCCAGGGGGGTGTGACACCGGACCGGACCGGACCGGACCGGACCGAACCCCACGCAGGCCGGGCGGGCACCAGGGGTCCCAGAGGAGCCGGGCCGAACCGGGGCCAGGTCCACGAACCCGGAGGCAGAGCCGGGGGGCCCACCGACCGGGCCGGTCCGCCCCGCCCGCCGGGGGTCAGGCCACCCAGGTGCTGGTCTCGCCCACCACCGCCGAGCCGTCGAGATCGCTCAGCTTGGAGGCCACGAACGCCCCGGCCCACGGGCTGGTCTGTACCCGGAGCGGTGGGTGCTCCGCCCGCAGCACGCCCATGATCACGTCGGCCACCTGGTCGGCGGTCTGGGCGGCGTCGGAGGAGAAGTCGGCCATCACGTGGTCGACATAGGCCTGCATGGCCGGCAGGTACGGCCCGGCGGCGGCGAACATGGCCCCGATGTCCACGCCCACGTTGTTGACGAACTCGGTGGTGACCGGCCCCGGCTCCACGATGGAGACGGCGACCCCCACTGTGCCGGCCACCGGGGCCAGACTCTCGAGGAACCCCTCGACGGCGAACTTGGCCGCGCAGTAGGCCTCGTTGAACGGTTGGCCCACCGCACCTCCCACGCTGGAGACGGTGACCACCCGGCCGCCCGATGCCCGGAGGTGGATCATGGCGGCCCGGGTCATGGCCACCACGCTGAAGTAGTTGACCTCCATCACCCTGCGCATGTCGTCCATCGACACCTGCTCGATGGTGCCCACGTAGCCGGCACCGGCATTGTTGACCAGGGCGTCGAGACGGCCGTGGTCGGCCACCACGCTGTCGACGACCGCCTGGACGGAGCCGGTGTCGGTGACATCCAGGATGCGCACGTCGACCTCGACGCCCGCCTGCGACGCGGCCGCTCGCAGTGCTCCGCCGCGGTCGGGATGACGGAGGGTGGCCACCGTCCGGTAGCCCCCGCCGGCGGCCGCCACGGCGGTGGCCAGTCCGATGCCGGACGAGGTGCCGGTGACGAGCAGGACGGGTTGAGCCATGGAACGACCTTTCGCCGGGTGCGACTCGCCGGGTGCGGGTCGCAGGGTGCCTCCCCACAGTGCCATCTCAGGGTGCCTCCCCAAGTGCCATCTCAGGGTGCCTCCCCACAGCAGGGACGCTGGACCGGCCCGACAACACCGACGATCCGGCCACGACCGGCCCGACAACACCGACGATCCGGCCACGAGGGACGCCGACGTGGCGACCGCCGTGGGACGCCGACCCGGCCACCGGCGTGGAGTCGCCCCGAGGCCCCGTGGCTCGGTACCATCGACAGCGGTGACCTCCTCGACCACCGACCCCCCGGCCCCCCGACCGGAGCCGACGGACACCCCGGCGGCCACGTCGTCGTCACGGCCGGTCTTCGACCCCTTCGACCCCCTGTGGTCCAGCGATCCCTTCCCCCTCTACGCCGAACTGCGGGAGCGGGCGCCCATCCACCGGAACCACCTGGGCTTCTGGGTGGTGGCTCGCCATCAGGACTGCCTGGCCATCCTGCGGGACCGGCGGGCCAGCTCGGACAGCCTCAACGTGGCGGTCGAGCGGATGCCCGAGGGCTTCCGGACCCCGGTGGCCGAGGACGACCCGGTGGCGACGGCCATGCTGGAGATGCGGCCGTTCCTCTTCCGGGACCCGCCCGACCACACCCGGCTGCGGGGGCTGGTGTCCAAGGCCTTCACCCCCAAGGTGGTGGAGTCGCTGCGGGAGCGGACCCAGCAGGCCGTCGACGAGCTGCTGGACGCGGCCTTGGAGGCCGACCGGGTCGATCTGCTCGAGGCGTTCGCCTACCCGCTGCCCGTCCGGGTGATCTGTGACCTGCTCGGGGTGCCGGTCGAGGACCACGACCGGTTCAAGGAGTGGTCCAACGCGCTGGCCCGGGGGCTCGATCCCGACTTCCTGCTCACCGAGGAGGTCATCGCCGCCCGGGGCGAGGCGGTGCTCCAGTTCGCCCAGTACTTCTTCGAGATCCTGGCCGAGCGCCGGCGCCACCCGGGGGAGGACCTGCTCAGCCGGCTGGTGGGGGCCGAGGACGGGGGCACCGTGCTGAGCGAGACCGAGCTGCTCTCGACCTGCATCCTGCTGCTGGTGGCCGGGCACGAGACGACGGTCAACCTCATCTCGGGCGGGACGTTGGCTCTGCTGCAGCATCCCGACCAGCTCGAGCGCTTCCGCCGCGACCCGGCGGTCGTCCGCAGCGGCGTGGAGGAGATGTTGCGTTACGTCTCCCCGGTCCAGCTCACCGGCCGGGCCCTCACCGAGCCCTGCGAGTTCGGCGGCGTCGAGTTCGCCGCCGGGGACTTCGCCATGCTGCTCCTGGCGTCGGGCAACCACGACCCCGAGCAGTTCGACCGACCGGAGCGGTTCGACGTCACCCGGACCCCCAACAACCACCTCGGGTTCGGCTTCGGCATCCACCACTGCCTCGGCGCGCCGCTGGCCCGGATGGAGACCCAGGTGGCCCTGACCTCACTGGTGCGGCGCGCCCCGAGCTGGCCCTCGTGGGCGACGTGGCCTACAAGTCCAACGTGGTCCTGCGAGGCATGGTCTCCCTCCCGGTGGCCATGCGGGGCTGACCGCACTTCCCGCCCGACCGCCCTCCTGGCGACAGGGCCGCCGCCGCCCGGACCGGGGCCCTCAGGACGCGGCAGCCCGGTCGAACACCGGCTGCAGGCCGTCGAGGGCCGAGCGCACGTCGTCCTCGGTGAAGGGGAGGAGCAGGGCGGCCACGGCGTCCACCCCGGCCTCGGCGTAGCGGGCGGCGATGTCGGCGTCGAGCGGCTGGAAGTAGGGGCAGACGGTGACGGTCACGTCGGACCGGGCCCGGCCCTGCTCGGCCAGCAGTCCGTCCAGGGTGGCGAGGGGTTCGGCCAGCTGGTCCGGACCCCGGTTGAAGGTGTGCCACCCCTGTCCGGCCCGGGCCACCCGGGCCAGAGCCGCCCGCGACTCCCCGCCGATGTGGAGGGGAGGGTGGGGTTGCTGGACCGGCTTCGGGAACATCTGGCAGGGGTTGAGCGAGTAGAACTCCCCCTCGTACGCCGAGGTCTCGTCGCACCAGAGGGTGCGGAGCACCTCGAGGTACTCGTCGGTCCGCCGGCCCCGCTGGGGCCACGGCACGTTGACCGCATTGAATTCCTCCTCCAGCCAACCCACCCCGACGCCGAAGTCGACCCGGCCGTTGGACAGCCAGTCGAGGGTGGCCACCTCCTTGGCCGTGTACACCGGGTTGCGCTGCGGGAGGAGCACCATGGCGGTGCCCAGCCGGGTGGTGGTCGTGTGGGCGGCCAGGAAGGACAGGGTGTTGAGCGGTTCGAGCAGCCCGGTGCCCGGTGGGGCCGGGATCCGCCCGTCCTCGGCGTACGGGTAGGAGGAGGCGTACTCCTCGAACAGGACCACGTGCTCGCCGACCCAGACGGTCCCGACACCGCGCTGCTCGGCCTCGGTCCCGATCACCGCCAGCAGCTCGGGCGTGGTGAACGGGCTGGCGGTGGGTACCCACAGATCGATGCGCACGTTGGACTCCCTCGGGGGCGGACTGGCTGGAAGGTAGTGCCCGACCCGAACCCGGTCCAGCCGGACCGGCTCAGGCCGGAGGGGTCGGTGCCACCAGCGGCCAGGGCCGCTCCCGCTCGGCCATCCGGGCCAGGTCCAACAGCAGCTGCTCCTCGTGGTGGCGGCCGATGACCTGGAGCCCGACCGGCAGCCCGTCGACCGTCCCGGCCGGGATGGACACCGCCGGGTTGCCGGTCAGGTTGGCCGGGATGGTGAGGGCCCCGTTGTTGCCGATGGCCGTGTCGAGGCCGTGCTCCTGGATCAGGTCCACGTCGCCGACCGTGGTGGGCATGGGCCCGGCGGCCCCGAACGCCACGTCCGGATTGGCGGCACAGAAGACGAAATCGGTCCGGTCGAACAGGTCGGCCATCTTCTCGTTGACGTCGATCCGGAACATCTCGGTGGCGCCCGCGGTCTGCACGTTGAGGTGGTAGGTGGCGAGGTTCATCCCCAGTTGGATCTCGGGGGTGAGGTCGTCGTTGCACGCCGGGTAGCGGTCCCCGAGCTCGCCGGCCAGCCCGACCAGGTTGGACATGGCCCACTCCAGTCCGGCCTGGGGCAGGTCCACCACCACGTCCACCCGGGCCAGCCCGGCGTCGGCGATGAGGGCTTCGGCCGCCCCGAGCACCGTCGCCGCCACCCGGGGCTCCACGATGGCGGCACCCAGGTCCACCGAGACCACGGCCCGTTTGCCGGCCAGGTCGAAGGAGTCGAGGCCGGCCTCCCAACCCTCCACCCGGGGGAGGGAGAGCGTGTCCCGCGGGTCGAACCCGTTGCAGGCGTCGAACCACCGGGCCGTGTCCCGTACCGAGCGGGACAGGCAACCGACCACCACGGTGAGGGGCGGCTGGAGGGACCCCGGACCCTTCGGGATCCGCCCGAAGGTGGATTTGAGGCCGAACAGGCCGGTGAACCCGGCCGGGATGCGGATGGAGCCACCGCCGTCACCCCCGCTGCACAGCGGGAGCAGCCCGCCGGCCACCGCCGCGGCCGACCCGCCCGACGAGCCCCCCGGGGTGCGTTCGGGATTCCACGGGTTGCGGGTGGTGCCGTGCAGCTTGGTGTTGGTGCAGTTGATCCCGCCGAACTCGGAGGCGGTGGTCTGACCGGCCAGTACCGCTCCGGCCGCCCGCAGCCGGGTCACGTGGGTGGAGGTGCGCCCGGCTACCCGGTCCGAGTAGACCAGCGAGGCCTCGGTGTAGGGCCAGCCCTCCACCTCCTCCAGCTCCTTGATGCCCACCGGTACCCCACCGAAGGGGAGGGAGACGTCGGCCGAGGCCGCCGCGGCCCTGGCCGCGTCCACGTCGAGGTGGCTGAAGGCGTTGAGCCCCGACGACTCGATGGCGGCGAGCGAGGCCTCGAGGGCCTCGGCGGGGGAGAGGGTGCCGGCCCGGAAGGCGTCCACCAGGGAGCAGGCATCGTCGAGCCAGGGCTGATCGGTCACGGGCCCGACGCTACCGGCCGGCGGCGCCGGGTGGAAGCGGGGTGGCGGGACGCTCCGCAACCGTCACCCATGGCACGGGCACTCGCCCCGGCCGGTCCGCGGACGGTACCTGTGTGGCATGGGTTCGCAGTGTCTAGCGTGGGGGTATGAGCCCCGACGAGAGCCCGGACGACGCCCCACCCAGCGCGATCGGGGAGGCCCAGCCCGAACCGGCCCAGGGCGAGCCCCGGCACCCCTTCACGCTGGCCGTCGACATCGGCGGCACCGGGCTCAAGGCCTCGGTGCTCGACGCCGGCGGGGCGATGGCGGCGGACCGGGTGCGGGTCCCGACCGCCTACCCGATGCCCCCCGAGAAGCTGGTGAGCATGCTGACCCGGCTGGTCGCTCCGCTGCCCAAGGCGGAACGGGCCTCGGTGGGGTTCCCGGGGATGGTGCGCGACGGCCGGGTGCTCTCGGCCCCCCACTTCTCCACCACGAGCGGGCCGGGGAGCCCGGTCGATCCCGACCTGGTCCAGCAGTGGTCGGAGTTCGACCTCGCCTCCGAGCTCACCACCTCGTTCGGGCTGCCCACCAAAGTGGCCAACGACGCCGACATCCAGGGGGCCGCCGTGGTCCAGGGGAAGGGGTTGGAGCTG
The DNA here is from genome assembly GCA_963833585.1 of uncultured Acidimicrobiaceae bacterium. Taxonomy (GTDB): domain Bacteria; phylum Actinomycetota; class Acidimicrobiia; order Acidimicrobiales; family RAAP-2; genus Bog-756. The sequence goes on from CAWHYF010000006.1 coordinate 1,335,381, forward strand.
ACCATCACCCTCGGCACCGGGTTCGGCAGCGGGCTGTTCTACCAGGGCCAGCTCATGCCCCACCTCGAGATCGCCCACCAGCCGTTCCGCAAGGGCGAGACCTACAACGAGCAGCTGGGCGAGGCCACCCGCAAGGAGATCGGGGAGGAGCGCTGGAACAAGCGGGTCCACAAGGCCATCGCCAATCTCCGGGCCCTGTTGTTCTTCGACCACCTCTACATCGGGGGAGGGAACTCCCGACGGGTGGCCCGGCACAACCTGACCGAGGACATCACCATCGTCGACAACTCCGCCGGCATCCTCGGCGGGATCAAACTGTGGGACGGCGACCACCTGGGCGTCAACGCCGTGGCCGGGTAGCCGGGGCGGCTGGAGCCCCGAAGCGCCCGACGCCGACGCCCAGGGATGCCCGGAAGGGGAGCGCCCCAGGCGCCCCATGGGATGCCCGGAGGGACCGCCGCCCCGGGACCGGGCTCAACCCTGCCAGGCCCGCCAGCGGCGCTCGACCACCTTGAGGTCGTGGTTCCAGCCCTTACGGGCCAGAGCGGCGGCTTCCTCCTGCGCCTCGGTCAGTGCGGCCAGCGGTTCCCGTAGGTCGGGGTACTCGTGGGCCAGGTCCCCGAACCAGGTGATGGAGTGGTCGGCGTCGTGCAGGTCGCCGAGCTTGCTCTGGAGCGCCTCGGCGGCGCGGGCCGTCTTCTTGGCCGGACCCCCCTCGACCAACGCCACCGTCTCGCAGCCGTAGCGGAGGTCCTTGAGCCGGATCCGAAGCTTGTGCAGGTTGGCGTCGCTCTTCTCCCGGCGCGCCGCCCGCGCCGCGCCGCGCAGGTCGTGCCAGGCCCGGTGGAGCATCACCGGCAGGATCTCCCGGGCCGGCCTCTTGGCCTTGGCCTTGAAGTCCGGACCCTCCCACAGCACCATCATCTGTTCGTTCAGCTTGAACCGCCGGGCCCCGCCACGTTCGCCGGCCACGTCGGCCAGGGCCGCGGCCATACGCATCCCCAGTACGGAGTCCAGCCGGTCGACGTGCTCGGGATCCATCACCTCGGGGCCCGTCTCCGTGACGATGTTGGAGAGGATGTGCAGGTCGCGCACCTCGCCCAGGCGGGCCCCGTACCAGGCCAGCTCGGCCCGCAACGAGGTGCCCCAGGCCGGGTCGACGGCCAACCGGAAGGTGCGGAGGTTGGAGCGGATGCGCCGTAGGGCCACCCGGCTCTGGTGGACCCGCTCCTCCTCGCCGGCCCGCCGCTGCGAGCCGTTGGGAGAGAGGGAGCCCGACAGCGCCCACACCGGTCGGTCGGCCAACCGGAGGTGGCGCGGGTCCACCGTCCCGGGGGGGCCGGGGACGTCGACCAGCTCGTCGCCCATGTCGTTGAGCAGGAAGCTGCGGGCGGCCTGGGCCAGCGAGCGGTGCAGGACCATCCCCGCGCTGGGATCGGTCAGGACGTCGTCCACCGCCACGCCGATCCGGTCGACCGGGGTGGACGGGTCACCCCCCGAACGGCGCTTCTTCGACTTCGGTGCGGTGACCATGCCCGAGACCTCCTGTGCACAGAGTAGGAGCTGGGGGGCGGATCTGCCTTGGTGCGTTTGGGTGGTCGGAGGAGCACGCGACGCGGTGGCCGAGGGTGCCGGACCGGTGAGTGACGACCGGTCCCGGGTCTAGCGTGGGCCCATGTTGGCCGTCACGATCGTGGAGGGTGAGCTCGAGTGGAGGGAGCATCCCGACCCGCGGCCGGGCCCCGGCGAGCTGCTGGTGGCGGTTCGGGCCGCCGGTATCAACGCCGCCGATCTCATGCAGCGCCGCGGGCTCTACCCGGCCCCTCCGGGGGCACCGGCCGACATCCCCGGTCTCGAGTTCGCCGGTGAGGTGGTGGCGGTCGGGGCCGGCGTCCGGCGCCACCGGGTGGGCGACCGGGTCATGGCCATCACCGGGGGTGGGGGTCAGGGTCAGCTGGTGGTGGTGCCAGAGACCATCGCCCTCCCGGTCCCCGACCAGGTCGACTGGGACCAGGCCGGCGGGTTCCCCGAGGCCTTCTCCACGGCCTACGACGCATTGTTCACCCAGGCGCGGCTCCGGGCCGGTGAGCGGGTGCTGATCTCCGGCGCCGCCGGCGGGGTCGGAACCGCCGGGGTCCAGCTGGCCCACCGGGCCGGGGCCCACGTGGTGGCCTCGGTGCGCTCCGAGGAGCGGTGGGACGACGTGGCCGGACTGGGCGCCGACCAGGTGGTCGATCCGACCGGCGTGGCCGAGCACGGTCCGTACGACGTCTCCCTGGAGCTGGTGGGCGGGCCCACGGTGGCCGCCACCGTCCCCCTCCTGAAGGTGGGGGGACGGATCGTGGTGATCGGGGTGGGGGCGGGGGCCAAGGTGGAGCTCAACCTGCTGGCCCTGATGGCCAGTCGTTCCACCATCGGGGGATCCATGCTGAGGGCCCGGACGGTGGAGGAGAAGTCGGCCGTGGCCTCGGGGGTGGAGGAGCACGTCGTGCCGCTGCTGGTCGACCGGTCGGTGACCGTGCCGGTGGCCGAGCGCTTCCCGATGGCCCGGGCCGCCGAGGCCTACGAGCGCTTCGGGGTGGGGGGGAAGTTCGGAAAGTTCATCCTGATCAACGAGTGAGCACCGACCGCCGACCGCCGACCGCCGCCCGGTCCCGCCCGGCGGTGGAGGTGTCCTACCTCGAGACGATGACCGACGAGCCGTGGCCGAACAGCCCCTGGTTGGCGGTGATCCCCACCCGGGCCCCCTCCACCTGGCGGGCGCCGGCCCGGCCCCGCAGCTGCCAGACCAGCTCGCACACCTGGGCGATGGCCTGGGCCGGGATGGCCTCCCCGAAGCAGGACAGACCCCCGCTGGGGTTGACGGGCACCCGGCCCCCGATGGTGGTGTCGCCGTCACGGAGCAGTCGCTCGGCCTCGCCCTCCTTGCACAGCAGGATGTCCTCGTACCAGTCGAGCTCGAGGGCCGCCGACAGGTCGTAGACCTCGGCCAGGTCGACGTCCTCGGGACCGATGCCGGCCTCCTCGTAGGCGGCGATGGCCACCGACTGCTTGAAGCCGGGCCCGACCGAGTCGGTGGTGGCGGCGGAGTCGGTGGTGATACCCGGCATGTCGAGGACGGTCTGGGGGAACGTCGGGGTGACCGTGGACACGGCGTCGACGGTCACCGGATCAGTCACCCCGAGGCGGGTACGGGCGTACTCCAGACTGGTGAGCACCAGGGCCGCCCCACCGTCGGAGGTGGCGCAGATCTCCAGCAGACGCAGCGGGTCGGCCACCATCGGGGAGGCCAGCACCTCCTCGGCGGTGACCGCCTTGCGGTAGCGGGCGTTGGCGTTCTCGAGCCCGGCCCGGGCGTTCTTGACCTTGACCGCGGCGAAGTCGGCCTCGGTGGCCCCGAACAGCTCCATGCGCCGGCGGGCGTAGAGGGCGAAGTAGGTGGGGTTGGTGGCCCCGATCAGGTGGAAGCGCAACCAGTCCGGGTCGTCCTTGCGCTCACCCCCGACCGGCTTGAAGAACCCCTTGGGGGTGGTGTCGGCCCCGACCACGAGGGCCACGTCGCACAGCCCGGCCAGGATCTGGGCCCGGGCGTTGGCGATGGCCTGGGCCCCCGAGGCACAGGCGGCGTAGGCCGAGGAGACCCGGGCCCCGGTCCATCCGAGGGCCTGGGCGAAGGTGGCCCCGGCGATGAAGCCGGGGTAGCCGTTGCGGATGGTGTCGGCCCCGGCCACGTACTGGACATCGGTCCAGGGGATGCCGGCTTCGGCCAGTGCGTCGCCCGCCGCGGCCAGCCCGTACTCGACGAAGTTGCGGCCCCACTTCCCCCAGGGGTGCATGCCGGCCCCGACCACGGCGACTCGCTTGTCGTCAGGCATCGGCGCGCTCCTTCCCTGCGCTCGGCGGAAGGTCCGACGCCGGTCCGCCCAGCGGCCGCCACTTCCATACCAGGTACTCGTGGTCGTCGTCCTCGTAGAGCGTGTCGAGGACCAGCTCGACCTCATCTCCCACGTGGAGGGCGTCGACATCGACACCGGCGACCACCTGGCCCATCACCACCATCTGCTCGGCAGCCAATTCCACCGCGGCGATGGCGAAGGGGACGTAGGGGTCGGCCGCCACGTAGGGCTCGGGTGGCTGATAGCCGGCATTGGTGTACGACCACACCTTGCCGGTCCGGCTGAGGGGCACCTCGGTGAACTCCCGGCCCTGGCAGCGCGGGTTCCGGCAGAAGTAGGTCTCCTTGGGGAAGGCGAAGTTCCCACAGGAGGCGCACTGACTCCCGAGGAGGACGGGAGCCCGGTCGTCGAGGGTGAACCATCCCTCCACGGCGGGGACGCGGGTCTTGGCCGGTGGCATGTCGGGATCCTAATGGACGGTCAGATCGACCGGCCTGGGCCGGAGGGTCAGATCGACCGGGCCTGGGCCGGAGCATCAGAGCGACCGGCCTGGGCCGGAATCGGCGGGCGGAGGTTCGGACCCGGGCCTCAGTAGGCGATGCGCTCCCAGCGGGCCGGGGCGAGCGTGTCGTCATCGGAGATCCAACCCTTCGGAATGAGCAGGTGGTGCTCCCTCCCGGGCGACCCGTATTCGGCCAGCCACGCCCCCCACCAGCTGAACGAGGAGTTGGCCAGGATGTGGTGGTCGCACTGCTGGAGCAGGGCCAGGTGGTCCACCGGATCGGCCGACAGCGTCGGCACCGAGACGGTGGGGAGTCGACCGGAGAGCCGGTCGCGGGCCAGCTCGGCGAATTCGACGTCGTCGGAGAACACCAGGAGTGTCCCCGCGGGAGCCAGCTCGGCCAGCCGGGCCAGGGCCCGGTCGTAGTAGCGCAGCGGTAGGGCCCAGTGGCGGTCGACGTAGTCTCCCCGCCGGAAGACCACGGCCATCAGCGGTTGGGCGAGGTCGTTGGCCAGCAGGTGCGACACCGGGGGCAGCCGCAGGGCGGCGAGCAGCTCCTCGGCCCGGGAGGCGAAGTACTCCTCGTTCTGGAAGAAGCCGGTGAGGAGCACCGGCGGGCCGAACCGAAGCACCTCGGGGTGGAAGTGGTAGGTGGGGCCGAAGTCCTCCTCCCGTACCACCAGCCGACGGTCGCCCCGGAGCAGGCGGGGCGCGCGCGCCCTCGAGTACAGGCCGTCGAGCGTGGTCTGGAGAGGCAGGTCGTAGAGCAGACGACCGAACCGCACCATGTCCCGAGGCCCGGCGAACCGGAAGGGCCGGGCCAGGACCCGACCGAGACCCGCCGGCGAGCCCGCCCCGTCCAAGGGGTCGAAGAGGACCAGTTCGGCCCCTCGGTCGAGAGCCGCCCGGTAGCCGGTGGCGAACTGGAACAGGTGGTTGCCCATCCGGCCGGTCAGCTGGACGAAGACGCTGTTCTCCTCGGACAAGCCACACTCCCCACGGGTTCGGGTGGAAGGATCCTACGAGGTGGCCCTTCGGCCACGAGGGACGCCGTCCCCCGACCGACCGGCCGCCCGTGGGTCGGAGGAGGTCAGGTGGCCGGTCCGCCCAGGCCGCCCCGGGATCGCGACTCGGCGATGCGGGCGTCGTCCCACCCGAGCAGGTCCCGGAGCACCTGGTCGGTGTGCTGGCCGACCGTGGGGGCGTGGGACGGGGCCGGGAGCTCCTCGCCCACGAACTTGAGCGGGGTGCCCAGCTGCTCGGCCCCGAGCTGCTCCACCGGGTACCAGGAGAACCGGTCCTGGAACTGGGGGTCCTGGGCGATGGTCTTCGGCGAGTTGACCGGGGCCACGGGGAAGTTGGCGGTGTTCCCGGACTCCAGCCACTCCTCGGCGGTGCGGGTCCGGAAGATGTCCCGCAGTTCGGCCCGCATCTCCAGGTTGTTGCGGGCGTGGTCGGCGTACTTCGAGCCGGGCCACCTCTCGAACATGTCCATCCGTCCGACGAACTCGCAGAAGTTCTTCCAGAAGGCCTGCTCGGAGGCCATGAACAGCACGTACCGACCGTCCTCGGCCTCGTAGACCTGGTAGCGGACGCCCTCCACCATGCCGGCGGTGCCCGGCTCGCGGCGCTCGTAGTCGTCTGCCTTGTTGCCGGTGACCTCGGACTCGGGCCGTTCGTAGGCCCTCCAGGTCTCGCTCCGGTACCAGTCCATGGCGGCCGCCGCGTCGGACTGGGCGATCTCCAGGAACGAGCCCTCGCCGGTGGTCTTGGCCCGGAGCACCGCGGCCAGGATGCCCAGGGCGCCGAAGAGGGGTCCGGCGTGGATGCCCATGGAGGCGTGCTCGGGCAGATAGGCGAAGCCGTCGTCGTTGACCTGGGGGGTGACGATCCCGGCCCAGGTGTCGAAGGCCACGCCGTGGGCCGGGAGGCTCTGGTACGGGCCGGTCATGCCGTACCCCGAGATGGTGCAGAAGACCAGCCTCGGGTTGATCTGCCGCAGGTCCTCGTAGCCCACGCCCCTGCGGGCCAGGCCACCGGGGCGCATCGCCTCCACCACCACGTCGGCGGTGGCGGCCAGCTCCTTGAAGGTGGCCACGTCCTCGGCGGTGCGGAGGTCCATCACGATGCTCCGCTTGCCCCGGTTGATGTGGAGGTGCATGAGGGAGACGCCCTCCACGATGGGCCAGGTCATCTCGCGGATGTAGTCACCCGCCGGTGGCTCCACCTTGATCACCTCGGCCCCCAGGTCGACCAGGGGCATGGTGATGGCCGCCGGTCCGAGGGCCGAGCACTCGAGGATGCGGACCCCGTGCAGTGGGGCGGCCCGCGGCGGGGAGGCCTCGGCCACGGGGGCGTCGTGCGGGGAGGGGTCGGTCGGCATGGGACCCGAGTGTATCTGACGCTCCGTCAGATCAGCCCTGGCCCGCACGGGCGTGGGTCGTCCCCGGTCACCAGCGGTGCCAGATCACCACCGGCCGGGTCACCACCGGCCGGGCCACCACCCCTGCCATCACGATCCGCGGAGCGAGGCGGCGTCGAAGGCACGCACCGCGTCGTCGAGCGGGAGGATCATCCGGGCCCCGACGTGGTGGTGCTGGTCGGCCAGCATCCGGACCACCGTGCCGTAGGCGGTGAACCCCACGGCGTGGTGGGCGAAGTCCATCGGCCCCTCGGTCACCTTGACCTCGACCACCCCGGTGCCGCCCAACTCGAGGGCGGCGGTCTGCATCCGCTCCATGGCCGCCTCGCGGGCGGCGTACATGGCTTCGGTGAAATTGGTCAGCTCCACGTTCTGGCCCTTCTGCTTCATCGCCGTGCCCACCGAGCGGCGGGGGGCGTACACGAAGCTGGCTCCGGCGGCCAGGCCGAGCGGGGTCCAGCCGGCGTTGTGGAGGAGGGCGAAGTCGCGCCCCGACAGGTCCGAGACGAAGACCGGGTCGGCCGAGAGCCCGTTCCAGTCCACCGGCCGCACCGCCGTGCCGACCAGGGACACGTCGATGTGGTGGCGGTGGACCCCCCACTCGACATGGACCCCGACCACGCCCTGGGCACCGGCCTTGGCGCACTCGGCGTGGATCCGCTCGGTGGCCTTGGCGAACGAGCGGGAGTAGGCCGCCGAGGCCCAGGTGATCTCGCCCTGGCCCCAGTTCCAGATGCCGTACGGGACCGAGTGGATGGAGACGCCGCCGACCAGCTCCACCGGCTCCCAACCGATGGAGTGGAGCACCAGCTCCTCGTCGATCGAGAGGTCCGAGGTCATCCGGGCCCTCCCCGAGGGTGAGGGCGTCCCGAGGGCCTGGGTGGCCCGGAGCATCTCGGCCTTCAGGTCCACCGGTTCGGCGGCGGGGAGCCCGGCGTCGGAGGGGAGGAAAGAGGTCATAGCAGTCGCACCGTGGGCACCGGCGCCGGCGCCGGGTCGAACTCCTTGAACCGGCGGACCCGGTTGCCCCGCAGGATGCACTGGAGTTCGGCGTCGCCCTGTCCCAGTTCCCGCTCGGTCAGGGTCATCGCCGCGCCGTGCAGGGAGTCGTGTTCCAACTGGTCCCGGACCCGGAGTCGGGCCAGCCTCCGGACCACGGTCTGGGCCTTGACCGTCTGGTCGATCTCCGAGCCGGGCTGGGCGTAGGAGTACATGGAGTTCGACCCCTCGGTGAGGTTCTCGGTCACGCAGTTGGCCCACACCCGCACCGAGGCCACCGCGGCGGCAATGGAGACCGGGGCGTACCCCGCCTCCACCAGCTTGGCCAGGCGCTGGCCGGCCAGGTAGGTGGTCCAGGGCCGGCCACCGGCCGGAGACGGGCCGTCGGCGACCCGCACCGCCGTGCCCTGCACCTTGAACTCGAGGACCCCCATGTCGGCCAGGGGGTAGCTGGTGTCGACCACGCCCACGATGCCGTGGGCACCGGCCTCGGCGGCCTCCTCGACCATGCGGGAGAACGAGGCGGTGAACCCCTCGGTCCAGGCCTCCTCCACCCAGGTCTGCTCGTAGTTCTGACCCCACGACCGGTGCTCGGCGGAGACCATCCCGTGCGGGCACTGGTAGTTCTCCGAGTACCCCCCGGTGTTGACGCCGTAGCCGGGACCGTATCCGCCCATCCCGAATCCCCGCACCCCGTAGAACTGCCACTGCATGACGCAGAAGCCCTGGACAAACCCGACCGGCTCGAGGCCCAGCTGGAGGCAGGCGGCGAAGTCGGGGACGGTCAGACCGGAGGTGAAGGCACCGGAGGCGAACCGGCGGACCGCGGCTTCGGGGAGGTCGGCGGGGACCTCGCTCATCAGTTGTCCAGGGAGATGATGGTGGTGGGCGTGGGCAGCGTCACCTCGCCGGAGGTCTTGACCACCGCGGTCCCGAGGGAGAGGAACTCGATGGTGTGGCTGCCCCACTGGTGGGACTTCTCCTCCAGTCTGACTCCGACGATGCCGGAGGCCCCGAGCTCGTTGGCCTCGTCCTGCATGCGGGTCATGGCCAGTTCCCGGGCCTCGTAGAGGGCCTGGGTGAAGTTGGGCAGCTCCACGTTCTGACCTGCCGAACCCAGCGTGGCCCCGATGCCCCGGTGGGCGATGTGGTACACGCAGGTCCCCATGACCAGGCCCTGGGGGATGTGCCCGGTCTGCATGAGGGTCCAGAAGTCCTGGCCGGAGAGGTCGGAGGTGAAGGGCTTGCCGAGCTTGTTGCGGTGGGACACTCCGCTCTCGGCCTTCACCGCGGTCCCCACGGCGATGAACTCGGCGGCGTCCTTGCCCCACTCGTAGTAGTTGACGTCGAGCCGGACACCCACCACGCCGTCGGCGCCGAGCTCGGCGGCCTCCTCCTCCATACGGGTCATGGCCAGCTCCCGGGCGTTGTACATGGCCTCGGTGAGCTTGGTCAGCTCCTGACTCTGGCCCCACTTCCGGGTCTGGATGCCGGTGTGGTAGATCGACGAACCCATCACGAACCCGAGGGGGTGGAAACCCACCTCCTTGATGAGGAGGAATTCGTTGACCGAGAGGTCGGAGGTGAAGAGTCCCTCCTCCAACTCGGCCAGCCGACGACTGGCTCCTTCGGGAAGGTCCTGCGGGGTGTCCCCGGTGTCGCTCACGTGCTGCCTCCTATGACCATGTTCTCGAGGGCGAGGCGCACGGCCTGGCTGTTGGCGGCCTCGGCCTTCAAGGCGGTCAGGAGGCGGTTGAGCCAGGCGTCCACGTCGACCTTCTCGCTCCGGATGCGGATGCCGCCCGAGGTGCGGCCGATGGTGCACCGGAGGGAGCTCCCGTCCACCTCGGTGTCGAACTGTTCCTCCCCCATGGTGATCCTGAGGGCCTTGATCTCCTCGGACTTCCGGAACCGACCCGCCCGCTCCACCTTCAGGCGGGGCCCGAGGGCATCGGCCAGCTGGTCGGCCAACACCTTGACCAGGATGTGCACGTCGGATCCGTCGGCCCGGAGTGAGGCGGCCGCCAGTTCGAGGTCGAACGACTCGTCCGGCTGGTCGGCGGTGCTCACCCTTCGAACCCTATCGCCGCGCTGCCCCGCCACGTCCGTCGGTCGGCCGTGGGGCCCATGCCAGGGCAGGTGGGGGCGGGCCGCGAAGACCGACCCGCTGCCTCGGTGGGATCACGGTTGCGCTGGTCGCACGCTCCGGTGACCCTGTCACGTACGGTCCAATCCCCATCCAACGCCCTACCAGGGCATCGTGCCCGGGAGGGCTCACGCGAACCGGCGTCGAAGGCAGTGGAAGCCGGCCGGAGCGTCCGATCGGCAGGGCGAGGTCAGACCTACGATCGACCTCCCGGAGGTCGGTTAGAGTGGTAGGCCGCTCCGACCACCGCCAGCGGAAATTGTCCGGCGCTCGTAGCTCAACGGATTAGAGCATCTGACTACGGATCAGAAGGTTGCAGGTTCGAATCCTGCCGAGCGCGCCAGAAAGTCCAGTTCAGAGCGTATTCGTGGACGAGGCGCTTGACCGTGAGATCTGCTCCGTGAGAACCTCGTGAGAACCAAACGGTTCTCACGGAGGGTACGGTGCCCACGAAGCCCGAAGGCGTTTACCCGGATGGCAGGGGCGGCTGGTATCTGAAGGTCAACATCGGTCGGGACCCGATTAGGGCGGCGGGAGCAGATGACCAGGCGGGGATTCGCACTGCGGCCGAGGCCGGTACGGGCTCGTCGGGAGCTGCTCGGCAAGGTGGACCGCGGTGAGCTCAAGCCGATCGCCGGCGGGATGCTGATCGACGAGCTGCTGGACCTGTATCTCGACGGCCTCGACGCAGACGGGCGGCTCTCGGCGAAGACCCGCTTCGACTACCGGCACTCGGCCGACGACTATGTGGACCCCACCTGGGCAAGAAGCGGTGCGCGACGTCACACCCGAGGTGATCCTGGCCTGGCAAAGGAAGCTCACCTTTAACCCGAACCAAGGTGGGTGTGTTGGGAACGATCGGAGTACTTGAGGCCAAAACCAAGCATTCGGGTCCATCCCGATGTGGCTGAGCCACACGAGCCCGAGGACCAAGACGATGGAGTTGTGCTGCCAGCACCCGAGTCCCACTAACAGGGAGCACGGGAAACACGGTGGTGTGCGCCACGTTGTAGATGTGCGCCCCGATCCTGGTCCCTCCGAGATAGCCAGCAGCGAAGAGGTCAGGGAGGAAGAGGCGCCGGCGGCACCAACCACCATGATCTGTGTGTGGTCGAGAAAGCGATCAGGGCCCCAACTAACAACGTCGCACCTTCGAGCTGGAGCCAGCGCCGGGGAGCACCGACAACCGTGCCATCAGACGGCGTGGCCTCCGACACCATCCCGTTGGAGGTGGGAATTGACCGCCTGCGTCATGGGCTGCGTGGTCACTTGAGGATCCCCTGATGGGTACCACCCGAAGTCATGCCCTTCAGGAAGCGAAGGACGGCGTCGCTCGTCAGACCGGGCTGCTGGGACTGCGGATAGTGTCCGGCCTCTGGGATCATGACCACCTCGGCGCTCAGGATCTGCTCGATCCAACCGGCCTCAGTGGGCGGGATCGGTAAAGTCCGGGTCCCGCTCCCCCATGATGACCATGGCGGGGGCCGACACATCTCCCAACCGAGCCTCCGCGGGGTCGTGATTGGTCCGTGTTGTGAGTGAGAAGGCCTTGGCGTACCCCGGGCGACGGAGACTCGCCACCACCGTCTCCCGGTACTCCTCGAAGTCCCCCGGGCGGCGGCCGGCGTAGAGCCTGGGCAGGTGGCGGCTTCCAGGACGTCGCCGCCCAGGGCCGAGCCATCGCCAGCCGCAGGAGGACCCGTTGGATGGCACTGGCCTTGCCGTTGCGAACGAACGGACCGATCAGCACCAGGCCGGCCACCAGGTCGGGCCGGTCGCCAGCCACCAAGGTGGCAGCACCTGCGGCCATGGAGTTCCCGATGATCACAGCTGGACTACCGAGCTCCTCGATGATCTGGGCTATGTCACCGGCTGTCTCCACATCCCCATACGAGGCGAAGGTGGTGTCGCTGTCGCCGTGGCCGCGCAGGTCGGTGCAGGCCACCCGATAGCCCGCCTCCCCGCAGGGCGGGAGCAAGAAAACGATAAGCGGCCCGCAGGTCACCCATCCCGGGCACGAGTACCACGAGAGGACCGTCGCCGGCGATGTCGTAGGCAACACGGTCCGTCGGGGCGATTGATATAGCTGGTGATCTGAACGGGAGCGACAAAGTTTGGTGTTAAAAGCCGCGAGAACCTCTTCTTCTCTTGAACGGCTGCGATCAGCCCGCTCCTGACGGCTACCCTCCTGAAGACCTCGTCTAGTTGGACTGCTTCGGTGTCACGGTAAGAGCTCCTTCGCTAGTAGTTATAGACATAGGAACAGTCAATGCTCGAATCCGACTTCCGACGCTCAGTCGGTTGCGATCGCCGATAGCACGTTCAGCTTTGCTTCCACGCCGGAGCCGGCCAGCTGGCAGCACGGGTCCGAGCAGGGCTGCCAGGATCAGGAAGTTCACCAGGCTTGACACCGGAACGACGGTGTCGGTAATGCCCTGCTGCTTCAACGACAAGGCGAAGGCGACCGCCGAGCCCAGTTCCGACGACAATACCGATGACGGCGCCAAAGACGGCGAGTATCACCGATTCGGACCGGATCATTGCCCGCACCTGTCGACGCTTCATCCCTACCGCCCGGAGCAGACCGATCTCGTGGGTCCGTTCGAACACCGAGAGCATCAACGTGTTCACGATTCCAATGAGTGCGATGACAATGGCCAGGGCAAGTAGGACATACACGAGGCTGAGCAGTTGGCTGACGGAGGCCTGCTGCGACTTCTCGAACGCGAGCGCGGGTCTGCACGTTAAGGTTCGGAAAGGCAGTCAACCCACTATTGAGTGCTTTGGCAACTGTCCCATTCGCTCCGTCGGTGCGCACCAGTAGCGCCACAGGTAGCGGATTGTCGAAATGGGCTAGGAAGTAGTCTGTCGCCTACGACGTAGCTCCCGAGGAGAAGCATTGGGCTCGAAGATCCCGCCGATCCGGAGCCTGGAAGATCCCGTTTGCGCAAACTTCACCGGCACCACCGAGCCCACTGACAGGTGATCGGAGGTGGCGGTGGTGGTGTCTACGAGCAGTTGCCCAGCGGTCAAGGAAGAGGACACCGGTTCCGCTCTTCATGCGGAGGTTCGACCGTTTTTGCCAGATTATTGGTGGACACCGCCGTCAGAGCCGATAGAGAATGCCGGATCTCAAACTCGACCGTTGTAAACTCTCCGAAACATTCGATACGCCGGGCACCTTGGGCGGCCGCAGTGGATACCGAGTCACTGAACCCTCCTGAGCCACCGGTGAGCCGAGCTGAGTGATGATGTAGTCGGCGTTGACCGCATCATTGACGCTGGCCGTGGCCAATTGGGACAGCGATGCACCAAAAACGGCGATGGTGGACCACCAGAGCCAGCCCAACCATCAAGGCGGCGGATGTCTGTGCAGTGCGCCGCGGACTGCGCATGGAAATCTCTCGACCCAGTTTCCCCGAGATACCCGAACAAGCAGAGCCGCGAGCGGGCGCCCGATTACTCCCGACATTGGCCGGGCCACGATAGGAGCCAGCATGCCGAGCTCCAAGGAACATGGCAACTGCTCCGAGCCCGACTAGGCCGATGGCAGGCTCGGTCAGCCCGAAGAACAGTGAGGATCGCCCCCAGCGCAGCGAAGACCGAGCCCACGATGGTCCGGCGACGGGATGATTCCTCCTGATCGGCCTGGTAGTCGGCCAGCGCCGCAACGGGTGCGATGCAAACGTGGCGCGCCGGGCCGGACTGATGGCGGAGATTACGGTGACCCCTATGCCCACCAGCAGGGCTACGACGACGGTGCGACCCTCGACGACCATTGGGCCCGATGGCAAGGGTGGGGCACCGGATGTTCTTCAACAGCGCCTCGAGACCCAAGGCAGCGGCCACGCCCAGTCCCAGACCGACGAGCGAAGCCAGGGTTCCGACGATGCCCGCTTCCACCAGCACCGATCGGAATATTTGTCGGCGACTGGCGCCCACAATCCTCAGAAGGGCGAGCTCACGCGTGCGTTGGCCCACAGTGATCGAGAACGTATTGAAGATGGTGAAACCGCCAACAAACAACGAGATGAGGGCAAAGACGAGAAGGGCCGTGGAAAGGAAGGCCATGGACTGATTGACCGTAGTGGCCTGCTCATTCGCTACCGTCTGGCCCGTCACGACCTCCATGCCCGCAGGAAGGGCAGCAGCGATCGCATGCTGGACAGTCGCCTTGTTCACTCCCGGAGACGTCAAGATGTCGACGGCGTCGTAGCGACCCACGTCTCCGACATACCTCTGGGCCGTGGGCAAACTGAAGGCAGCGATAGTGGGCTCCGGCCAGATTGTCCGCGGTGCCGTATCTGGCGATCCCGCTGATGGTGAATGTCCGCGGCGAACCAGTAAGGAGAACACGGACTTCGATCACCGACGGCAAAGTGGTATTTCTGGGCCGTAGCAACGTCCATCACAATGTCGTTCGACGAGTTTGGTGCCGTTCCTAGAGTCAAATGGAGCGGCGACAACCGAGCGTTGGGGTCGTAGGACATGCCCAGGGTGGGAGCGCCACCGTTGACAATTGCCTTCCCGCTCGGGGCGACGAACTGTGCATAGCCGGTCACGGTGCCTTCGGCATCGGCCACCCCGGGAATCTGTCGAACCTTCGTGGCAATCGACTGAGGAATCGGTTTGCGGGTCGCACCCGGGTCCCCGGCGTTGGAGAAGGCAGCTGTGGATCGGACCTCGAAGTCGACGCTCTGATAGACGTGACTGAACAGCGAGTTGAAGTCGTTGTGCAAAGTGTCGGTGAGAACGAAGGTACCTGAGACAAAGGTCACACCGAGGACGATGGCCAGAGCGGTGAGGGCGAGACGTAGTTTGTGGGCCAACAGGCCTTGAATCGTAAGTTTCGTCATGTCAACTTCCCAACTCCTTCATGCGCTCGAGAATCGAATCTGCACTGGGTGAAACGAGCTCACCTACAACGTGGCCGTGGGCCAAGAAGACCACCCGGTCGGCGTAAGCTGGCCGCATGGGCATCGTGGGTGACCATGACAATCGACTGGTTGAACTCGGTTCACCGAGCGCGCGGAGGAATGCAACGATGTGGTGGCAGACGAGGGTTCCGAGTCGAGGTTGCCGGTTGGTTCGTCGGCAAAGATCAGAGCGGGCCGCCCAATGAGGGCTCTGGCGCATGCGACACGCTGCTGCTGACCGCCGGACATCTCGCTCGGACGGTGGGACAGTCGGGTCCCCGATGCCTGAGCTGGCTGACCAAGACGTCGAACCAGGCCGGATCCACCTTCGACCCGGGCGAGGCTGGCGGGAAGCGTGATGTTGTCCCGGGGGCAGTGAGTGTGGGAACCAGGTTGAAGGATTGAAAAATGAAGCCGATCTGGTCCCGCCGCATCTCAGTGAGCCCGGCATCATTGAGGCTGACCGATCTCCCGAGGTCGCCCACGAAGGTGCGACCCGAGGTCGGGGTATCGAGTCCGGCCATGCAGTGCATAAGGGTGGACTACCCGGACCCCGAGGGGCCCATCACGGCGGTGAAACTGCCGCTGGCGAACTCGACGTTGACTCCGGCGAGAGCATTTACCATTGCGTCGCCCTTGCCATAGGTTTTGACGAGGTCGATGGCGCAGGCCGCCAGGATAATCGGCGGGTCCGCCGCCGCCCACGTCCGCTGATCTGTTGTGGTCATTGAATCTCTCCTTGTTGTTGTCATAGGTATTGGTCAAGTGACGATCTGGTGGAAAACCACTGAGTCAGGCGTGGCGGTGTAGTGCCCGCGTCGAGGCCGCCGCCAAGGGATCGCCCCATGCATTCCGAGGGCCACGATGGCTGTGCCTGGCGCGACGATCCCGGGTGAGCGGAGCACGGTCACGGCTGCCGGGATGGCGGTGCCCGGCGGACGACGAAGGCTGGTTCGCGTGGAAGCGTCTTGCCAGAGCACATGGTGAGGATCTGCAACTCGATCATTGGTTCGTCTCTTCCTCGATGAGCTGCGTCTTTCCCAAGCCTGCGCTCCGGGCCTGAGGTGGTACTGCCCGTGGCGCTGAGGTGGGACCGCAGCAGCGGTAGCAGAGACGGCTCAGGTGCTGGTGAGGCGGTGGTCGTAGGGTTGGAGTGTGGAAGTGAGGATGTTCGGCGAGTTCGAGGTAGTTAGAAGGGGGCGTGGCCGGTAGCGGTCCCGGGGCGTCAAGCAGCGAACGGTCCTGGCCCTCCTGGCGCTTCATCGGGGACAACCCGTGAGCGCAGATCGGCTGATCGACGGGTCCTGTGGGGTGACGGGAGAAGTGGCCGACCCGGGAAACGCCTTACAGGCCCAGATCGGCCAGCTGCGCCGTACCCTGGTGCAACGGCGATCGTCACCTCCGACGCTGGCTATGCCCTCGGTATCGGTCCCGGATGATGTCGACACGGCCCGGTTTTGAACACCTGGTAGCAGAAGGACGGCGCCTGCTTGAGAGAAGAGGGGGAGATGGCGCCGCGCACGTCTGGCGCGCTGGGCGAAGCGCTACGACTTGCGACGGGGCGAACCGCTCACCGAGTTCGCGTACGCAGGCTTCGCTGGATGCCGAACGAGCCCATCTCGACGAGTTGACCCTAGTGGCGAGTGAGAACACGTGCGGAAGCCGACTTGGCGTTGGGCCGTCACGGCGAGCTCGTAGGCGAACTGGAGGCGTTGTGCCGGGAACATCCGCTTCACGAGCGACTGTGGGAACTGCTCATGCTCGCCCTGTACCGGGCCGGCCGCCAGGCCGAGGCCTTGCGCTCCTACGGGGCGGTCCGTGACCGTTTAGTCGATGAGCTAGGGATTGATCCTGGCCCCGGCTCTGCGAGAACTCGAGGCCCGCATCCTGGACCAGGACCCGTCGCTGGCGGCGGGCAACCGGCTCGGCAGGTCTGCGAGGCGGTTCCCACGCCAATGGGAACGGGCAATCTCCGGGAGCGATTGAGCAGCTTCGTCGGTCGCACAGAGGAACTCGAGCAGCTGAGCGAGGCGGTTCACGCTGGCCGGCTGGTGACATTGATCGGTCCAGGTGGGGTGGGCAAGACCCGACTTGCGATGGAGGCGGCCACCACGCCTGCCGCGAAGAGCTCCGAGACGGGGCCTGGCTGGTCGAGTTGGCGAGCGTGACCGAGCCCGAGGAGTTTGCGCCGGCTGTAGCCGGCGCACTCGGGGCGGCCGCTGCCGGCCTCATTGGCCCTCCTTCGCATGACTCGACTGTTGAACTCATCGTGCGCTACCTGGCCGGGCGGTCGCTTTTAGTCGTCCTCGACAACTGTGAACACATGATCGACCAGACGGCAGCCCTGGCAGAGACCCTGGTCGGCGCAGTACCTGGTCTCCGGCTGATGGCGACGAGCCGCGAGCCGCTCGGCGTTCCTGGCGAAGCGCTGGTGTCCGTGGACCCATTGGCCCTACCGGCCGCGGTCGAGCTGTTCGTCGATCGCGCTCGGGCGGTGCGACCCGGATTTACGGCAGACGGACACACGCGTCCTGTAATCAGCGACATCTGTCGTCGATTGGACGGCCTTCCCCTGGCCGTCGAGCTGGCCGCCGCCCGCCTTCGTTCGCTTTCCTTGGTCACGCTGGCGGAACGGCTCGGCGACCGCTTTCGGCTGCTCACCGGGGGTGCCCGCACTGCCCTGCCCCGCCAACAAACCCTTCGGGCGGTGGTGGACTGGAGCTACGACCTGCTGTTCGAGGACGAGCGCCGCCTGTTTGCACGGCTGTCGGTCTTCGCCGGAGGCTGCGACCTCAGTGCCGCCGAGGCAGTCTGCGCCGACGACCAGTTACCGAACGGCGAGATCCTCGACGTTCTAGGCCGGCTGGTCGACAAGTCCCTTGTCGCCGCACCGAATGCCGGCCGTGAGGCCCGGTACACTCAGCTCCAGACCCTGTGGGATTACGGCCTGGACCGCCTCAACGAATCCGGTGAGATTGACGCCATTTGCGCCCGGCACGGTGCCTATTACCGAGAGATGGCAGAGGAGGCTCACGAGGGTCTGCGAGGTTCCACCGGGCCGATGTGGCGGCAACGCCTCACCTCAGAGCTTGGCAACCTGCGGGCCGCGCTCGACTGGTTTATCGCAAGAGCCGATGCCGAAGCGGCACTGTCGTGACCGTCGGGAATGGCCTGGCTGTGGTACATCAACAGCGACTTTCTCCGAAGGAGCCCGTTGGCTTGGTGACGCTCTTGGCTTGAAGGGGGCGTCCCCGTCCTGAACTGGCGGCGACCGCCCACGTCTTGCACGCTTATTTCGTGTGCGGCTACTTCGTGGGCATGGAGTTAAGCCCAGCGGTTGCTCTTCTCGAATCCGAAGAGGCGGTCGCCGTGTTGACCACCAGCGACGATTGGGTTCGTCGAGCGGAGGCGCTCGTACTTTTCGGCACGATGCTCATCCGGGCCGCGCACCAGTTCCAGCGATCTATCGATGTGTTGAGCGAGGCACACAATCTGCTGCAACCGGCTGTTCACGACTGGCAGCTGGCCCTACACGACCTGATACTGGCCTGGACCTTGGCACTGTTGGGCCGGCTCAATGACGCCGAGCCAGCCGCCCAATCGAGCGTGGAGCGCTTCGACGCGCACGGAGAGGTCTGGTTACCTGTTCGACTCGCGGAGCATTCTTGCCCTTATCGCTGAAGCTCGAGGCGACCTCGATGGTGCTTCGGCGGCCTACGAAGCGCTCCTAGAGCGATGCCGCGCAGCAGGGCAACACGGTTATGAGCTGTTCAGTCTCCTCCGTCTCGCCGCGCTGCGAGTCAGGCAAGGCGACAATGTCGCAGCCGACAGTCTGTACGACGAGGCAATCGCTTGTAGCTTCAGTCCTTCCGTGTCCGCCGACGCGAAGATCGGTCAAGCGGCCGTTGCTCGCCACATCGGCGACCTTGCACGGGCGCGGGCGCTACTCGACGAGGCGGGCGATTATTACCAAGACGTGGGCCTTCCTGCCGGACAAACCGCCGTGCTCACCGGCTTGGCCTGGTGGGCACTTGTAAGGCGCGCAGGCAAACAGCACGGGGGGATGGTTTACGCCGCTGACGCCTCTCGGGCTGCCTCCGCAAGCGGGGACTCGGCAATCCAGCTGCTCGCAGATACCGCGGTCGCCGCAGTCAAGGCGTTCGTCGACCCGACCCATCACAACGTAGAGGGCTTGGTCGCGCTCGCACAGCAGACGCGCCCTGACTCTGCCCTACCGAAGTCTTACCAGCTTCACGGACGAGCCGGACGTCGTCGCGCTCACGGCCCGCGTCGCTCCTCCGATTGCTTCCGAGAAGCCTCGGCCGAGGCGGGCGGGGGCCAAATCGACACCTTCTTGAGGGACCGGAAGCCACCCGTCTTGCCGCTGAGCCAGCCATTGCCCCGAAGGGGCGGCGATGTTACAACGGCATTTTCCCGGCCTGCCGTTGGTGTCCGGTGGCGGCATTCGGGACAAGACCTGCCGTCGAAGGTCTCCACAGTCACCTCCGTTCTGGGCTGAGGCCGACCTCAGTGGCACCTCAGTCATGCACCTCAGCTGCATCGTGGACTCTGACAGTCATGCAACGACGTCAAAGGCAGCGACGCAAGCGGCCGGATCATCAACCCAATACCCAGCCTGCGGTCGAGGACCACGGTCGCACCGTCAGTGCGAGCCTAGAGGCGGCGACGTGGTACAGGCGGGCTCAGCAGGCCCCCGACCGCGGCAAAGCGATCCTCGCCCTTCGTAGCGCTGTAGCCGCCGATCGCGACTTTGGCGTCGCCGTCGCCGATCTAGAAGACGTGACTGGTGTCGTGGTGCCGGCCCCCCATCGCCAGCAGATGAACTGGGAACGCCACCACGTTGAGGTCATTTACACAGCGACCTCCGGCAAAGCCGAGCGAGCGGTCGACCTGCTTGAGAACATCTCGCCGCTGTCGGCTGTGATCCTCTTGCCCTCCGCATCGTAGTGTTTCTCTCAACAGTGGCACGGAGGGGCCGATGGGTTCCAGGAGCTTGAAACTCCAACTCCCTGGTTGCCACCCGTCGCCATGGTCTTCCTTGGCGTGACCATCCCTGACGCTCTCCATCCTCGTCAGATATCTCGCGCCTGACAGGCTGCGACTGTCAGCGATCATCACGATCCGAGCCTCGTACTGTCTGTGTCTAAAGACATCCCAGAAGTTCATGCCGGGCAGTCGCTAACCCAGAACGCCGGAAATCGCTTCCCTCTGAACAAAGGACATGATCGTGTCAACCGAGACCGATGTCTGGTCTGACCTGCACGATGAACGCAGAGCCCTCTTGGAGCTCCTCGAGACAGCCGAGCCGCTGGCGGGTTTCAAGACTCAGCTCAGGGACGCAGCAACCGCCGAGCGATCGACTCCGTTCTCGGAGAAATCGTCGTTTGCCTCATCGGCAGCCGCGAGCAATGTATCTTCTTGTACGCTGCGCCCGAGGGTGCCCGTGGCCCCGGTGCCCCAGTCATCCGAAGCACGCATGCGATCAGCAATGCCATGCCACTGATGCCAACGGCAACGCGGTCCACAAGTTAACGAATACGCCGGCGCTCGATCGACGCGTTATAGATCACGTAAGCAAAGGTTGGTACCGCAATCGCCGCTGCGATCACCATGAATACGTTCTTTAGCGTTTCTAGTCCGTATGCGCCGAGCGCCAGCATCGCCAAAAGATAGGCAGTGATGTACATCAGAGCGCCCGCGGTGGCCATGTACCCCAAGCTCTTCAAGGTGCCGCCGCCGAGAAGCACAAGGGTGACGATCGACACGAGGGCCAATGCTGCCAACGCTGCAACAGCTCGGGCGGGC
>CAWHYF010000007.1:0-111771 GCA_963833585.1 uncultured Acidimicrobiaceae bacterium
GGTACGACTCGGGGGTGGTGGCCTCGTCGGGGGTCAGGTCAGCCACATCGGTGGCCGGCGGCAGATGGACCGTGGGGTGGGCCGCGGTGAGCAGATGGCGGATGAACGACTCGGTCTGGGCGTACTGCCCCTCACCGAAATCGACGTGCCGGACGGTGCCGGTGGCGTCGATCAGGTACTCGGCCGGCCAGTACTGGTTTCCGTAGGCGTTCCAGGTGGCGTACCCGTTGTCCTGGGCGACCGGGTAGACCACCCCCAGCTGCTGCGCCGCCTGGACCACGTTGGAGGTCACGTGCTCGAAGGCGAACTCGGGGGTATGGACGCCGATGACGGTGAGACCGTCCTGGCGGTAGGAGCGGTTCCAGGCCTCCAGGTGGGGCAGCGTGCGCTGGCAGTTGATGCACGAGTACGTCCAGAAGTCGAGCAGGACGACCCGGCCCTTGAGGCCGGCGAGGGTGAGAGGTCGATCCCCCGGCGTGTTCAGCCAGTGGCTGATCCCGGTGATGGCCGGGGCCGTCCCGCACTGCTGGAGCACCGGGCTGGCGTCGGTGCACACGGCCAGGTCCCCGTGGACCTGGTTGCCGGAGACCGAGGCCAACGCGTGCCGGGCCGTGGCGTTGGCTTCGATGTGGCCCTGGAGGGTGTCGATGTACCCGGGCAACGCCCGCTGGAGGCCGTCGGTGAGGTTGAGGCCCACGACCAGGGCCGTCACCACCAGCACCGCGCCGATGACCCGCCGGGCCACGGCCGCCCGGGCCCGGATGGAGGCCATCCGCTCGGCCAGGCGCTGGCCGAGCACGGCGAAGATCAGGAGGGGTACGGCGATCCCGAGGGCGAAGGAGGCGGTCAGCAGGACCGACGAGACGTCGTACCGGTGGTTGGCACTCACCACCACGATGGCGGTGAGCACCGGGCCGGCGCACGGCACGAAGATGAGGCCCAGGCTCAGACCGAGGACGAAACCGCCGGCCTCCGACCGCTGCCGGCCGCCGGCCACCCGTGCGAAGGGCCGCTCCAGCCACTCCCCGACCGCGGGCACGATCAGGCCCAGGCCCACCAGGCCCAGGACCACCAGGCCGATCCATCGCAGTAGGTCCTGGGGCAGGCCCAGCGAGCTGAGCAGCCAGGAGCCGACGAGGGTGAACACCGCGAAGCTGAGCACCAGGCCGGCCACCACCGAGACGGGCCGGCGCCGCCGGCGGAGGTCTGCACCCCGGTCGGCCGTGGTGACCGGCGCCGGTCCCGCCGTCGGCGTCGCCGTCGGCGTCGGCGTCGGCGTCTCCAGGGTGGCCACCCCACCCCCGGCGGATTCGAGGCTGGCGGGAGGACCCGCCTCACCGGCCGGTCCGCCGGTGGTCGGGGGTTCTCCCCCGTCCCCCTCAGGATCGTCCTCCCGGTCGGGCGGGAGCGGGGCGGTCGGCGCCTCGGGCATGGCGGCCGTTTCCCCGTCCGGACCCGGTTCCTCCAGCCCGCTCGCCGCCCCGGCGGCGAAGATGACCGGGAGCACCGGGAGGATGCACGGCGAGATGCCTGTGACCAGGCCGCCGAGGAACCCGATGAGAAGGAGCGTGATCACCACCGCCGTCAGCTTCCCAGCTGAGCGGGCGTTCCGGTGGTCACCACCGGTCCGCTCGGGGAAATCACCGGAGGGCGGCCCTCCGAGCCGCTTCCGCTCCCGTCCCCGGCGGCGGTGGGCCCCACCCTCATCGGTGGGTCAGGCGAGCCCCGCGGACAGTCGGGACCGGTCGACCTCCAGTCGGACCTCGAACCGCTGGCGTTGCACGGCCACCGGGCCCGGTCCCGCCCCTCCGGGGGTGGTCCGCCGGGTGACCGCCACCCCCGGTTCGAGCAACGGGACCGCCTCGGCCCCGAGCTGGGGGTGAGCACCGACCAGCTCGACCAGCGGCACCTGCCGCTCGAGGGACTCGCTGACCAGCCCGCCCACCACGGCGTGGGCCTGCCGGAAGGGCATCCCGCGTTGGACCAGCCACTCGGCCAGGTCCACGGCGGCCATCGCCGCCCCGTCGGCGGCCCCCTCCATGCGGTCGGTCACGAACCGGAGGGTGGACCACACCCCGGACAGCGCCGCCAGGGCCTGGTGGGTCTGGACCAGCGAGTCGAAGAGCGGCTCCTTGTCCTCTTGCAGGTCGCGGTTGTACGCCAGCGGGAGGCCCTTGAGGGTCGCCAGCAGACCGGTGAGGTTTCCGATGAGCCGGCCCGACTTCCCGCGGGCCAACTCGGCCACGTCGGGGTTCTTCTTCTGGGGGAGCATGGAGCTCCCGGTGGCGAAGGCGTCGTCGAACACCGCGAACCCGAATTCCTCGGAGGACCACAGGACCAGCTCCTCCCCGATCCGGGAGAGGTGGACGCCCAGCAGGGCCAAGTCGAAGAGGGCCTCGGCCACGAAGTCCCGGTCCGAGACGGCGTCCAGGGAATTCTCGAACCGGGCGGCGAACCCGAGGTCCTCGGCCACCCCGTTGGGGTCGAGGGGGAGGGAGGAGCCGGCGAGGGCCCCGGCCCCGAGGGGCGACACGTCGAGCCGGTCGAGGGTGGACACCAACCGGTCGACGTCCCGGGCCAGGGCCCAGCCGTGGGCCAGGAGGTGGTGGGCCAGGAGCACCGGCTGGGCCCGCTGCAGGTGGGTGTAGCCCGGCAGATAGGTCCCGCCGGCGTCCCCGGCCCGGACCGCCAGGATCTCCTGCAGGCCGAGCACCTCGCGGGCCACGGCCAGCAGCTCGCGCTTGGCGTAGAGGCGGAGGTCGGTGGCGATCTGGTCGTTGCGGCTCCGACCGGTGTGCAGCTTGGCCCCCACGTCGCCGGCGATCTCGGTGACCCTGCGCTCCACCGACGTGTGGATGTCCTCGTCCTCGGCGGCGAATTCGAACGACCCCGAGGCCAGCTCCTGTTGCACCTGGTCCAGGGCGGCCAACAGGGTGGCCACCTCCTCCCCGGTCAGGAGCCCGCCCCGACCGAGGCCCCGGACGTGGGCCCGCGACCCGGTCAGATCGTCCAGCGCCAGTTGGCGGTCGTAGTGGAGGCTGACCGAGTAGTCCATGACCACGTCGGCCGTGCCACCGCTGAGTCGGCCGTGCCACAGGGTCATCGGCCCTCCTGGACGGCCGACCAGGTGGCCACGCCGAGGCCCCACAGGCGGACGAAACCCTCGGCGTCCTGGTGGCGGAAGGTGTCGGCGGCATCGTAGGTGGCGAGGCCGTAGTCGTAGAGACTCACCGGGCTGCGGCGCCCCACCACCCAGCAACGGCCGGCGTCCAGACGCAGACGGACCTCGCCGGTCACGTGGCGCTGGGACTCGACGAAGAAGGCGTCGAGAGCCTGCTTGAGGGGCGAGAACCACAGCCCGTCGTAGACCAGCTCCGACCACCGGGGCTCGAGGCGAAGCTTCTCGTGGTGGAGGTCCCGCTCCAGGGTGAGGTCCTCGAGATCGGCGTGGGCCATCAGCAGGGCCAGCGCCCCGGGGCATTCGTAGGTCTCCCGGCTCTTGATGCCCACCCGCCGGTTCTCCACCATGTCCAGGCGGCCGTAGCCGTAGGAGCCCACGATCCGGTTCATCTCGGCGATGAGCGGCTCGGGGGCGAGTGACCGGCCGTCCAGGGACACCGGCACCCCGGCCTCGAAGCCCACCACCACCTCGGTCGGCTCGGTGGCCGTGGGCCGGGTCATGGTGTAGACGTCCTCGGGCGGCTGGTTCCACGGGTCCTCGATCACCCCGCACTCGATGGCCTTGCCCCACAGGTTCTCGTCGATGGAGTAGAGCTTCTCCTTGGTCACCGACAGGGGGATGTCCCATTTGGCGGCGTACTCGATGCAGTCCTCGCGGGTCAGACCCCAGACCCGGGCCGGGGCGATGACCTCCAGATCGGGGGCCAGGGCCCGGGTGCCCACCTCGAAGCGGACCTGGTCGTTGCCCTTGCCGGTGCAGCCGTGGGCCACCGCATGAGCCCCGTGCTGACGGGCCGCGGCCACCAGGTGCTTCACGATGACCGGTCGGGACAGGGCGGAGACCAACGGGTACTTGCCCTCGTACTTGGCGTTGGCCAGGAGGGCGGGCACACAGAAGTCCTCGGCCATCTCGGCCCGGGCGTCGACCACCACGGCCTCGACGGCCCCGGCCGCCAGGGCCCGCCGGCGGATGGCCTCCCAGTCCTCGCCACCCGACTCGGACCCCTGGCCGACGTCGACGGCGACCGCCACCACCTCGACCCCCCGATTCTCCATCAGCCAGCGGACGGCCACCGAGGTGTCCAATCCGCCGCTGTAGGCCAGGATTACTCGCTGCGACATGGTCAACTCCTTGCTCGGGAGCGGTTCTGGTTGGATCTGGGGGGACGGGTCCGGTCCGGTGCCGCCGGCTTGGACCCCGCCCCGGCCGGGGACGATGTCCGGGGCCGCTCGGCCCAGCCCGGCTCGATGCCGGCCACCGCCGCCAGGCGTTCCGCCACGGCCGCTCCCCCCGAGGTCTCCGAGGCCACCACCAGCACGGTGTCGTCGCCGGCCACCGTGCCGATCACCCCGGGGAAGCCGCTGCGGTCCAGGGCCGAGCCCACCACGTGGGCCGATCCCGGTGGGGTGCGCAGCACGATCAAGTTGGCGGAGAAGTCGGCCTCCACCACCCATTCGCCCAGCACCCGCCGGAGGTGGTCCTCGGGGGCCACCTGTTGGGAAGGCAGCTCGGGCAGGGCGTAGGCCGTCTCCCCGCCGGGGAGCCTCACCTTCAGGGCACCGAGTTCCTCGAGGTCACGCGAGACCGTGGTCTGGGTGGCCTCGATCCCCTCCCCGGCCAACAGGTCGACCAGGTGGGACTGACTTCCGACCGCCTTGGCCTCCAGCAGCTTGGTGA
The DNA here is from genome assembly GCA_963833585.1 of uncultured Acidimicrobiaceae bacterium. Classification (GTDB taxonomy): domain Bacteria; phylum Actinomycetota; class Acidimicrobiia; order Acidimicrobiales; family RAAP-2; genus Bog-756. The sequence continues at coordinate 4,859 of CAWHYF010000007.1, forward strand.
TGCGGTGCTGGCGCTGGTGCTTGGTCACGCTCATGGCCGCGGTCCCCTGGTCACGCCGGCCGGGGCCACGCCCCGCACCCACGCCAGGAGGCCCCGCATGGCGTGCATCCGGTTGGCCGCCTGCTGCCAGACCACGCTCTGGGGACCGTCGACGACGGCGGCGCTGATCTCCTCCCCCCGGTGGGCGGGGAGGCAGTGCAGGACCACGGCGTCCGGGTCGGCGGCGGCGAGCAGCGCCTCGTCCACCTGGAAGCCGGCGAAGGCCGCCAGACGCTGGGCGGCCGCGTCCTCCTGTCCCATGGAGGTCCACACGTCGGTGTAGACGGCGTCGACCCCGGCCACCGCCTCTTCGGGGTCGCTGGTCACCAGCAGGTCCCCCCCGAATGAGCGCACCAGGGCCAGGTCCTCGTCGGTGGGTCCGAAGCCCTCCGGCGAGGCCACCCGGGTGGCCATCCCGGTCATGGAGGCGGCCAGTGCCAGGGAGCGCCAGACATTGTTGGCGTCGCCCACGTACGCCAGGGTCCGGCCGGCCGCATCGGCCCCGAAGACCTGGCGCAGCGTGAGCAAGTCGGCCAGGGCCTGGCACGGATGGGCCCGGTCCGAGAGCAGGTTGACCACCGGAACCGGCACCCCGGCGGCGTCGAGGGCGTCGGTCATCCGGGCCAGGGTGCCGTGCTCCATGACCCGGGCACACACCACGGCGTGGTAGCAGGCCAGGGTGCGGGCCACGTCGGCGGCGGGCTCCCGGGTGTCGAGACCCACTTCGGTCCCCTGGATGTAGACGGGGTGGCCGCCCAGGGCGATGGTGGCCATCTCGGTGCTGTTGCGGGTGCGGTTGGACGGCTTCTCGAACACCAGGGCCACACCCTGCCCGGCCAGGACCGGGGGGAGGTCCCGCGGATCCCGCTGGGCCAACGCCAGCACGGCGTCCAGCCCGTCGGGGCCCAGGTCGTCGATGTCGAGCACGTGGCGGGTCCAGGCCGGGGCGGGGTTGACCGGGAGGGTCACGACGGGCCCTGCTCCCCGTCCAGTGCCGGGCCGCCACCGGACCCGCTGACCAGGGAACCGAGGACCCCGCCGACCGTGGCCACCGCCTGGTCGATCTCGGCGTCGGACACCAGCAGCGAAGGGGCGAACCGGAGGACGTCGGGCCTCGGGGCGTTGATGACCAGGCCCTGCTCGAGCGCCTGCCGGCAGGCGGCGGTGGCCACCGCCTCGCTCAGCACCGCGGCCAGCAGCAGCCCCTCGCCCCGGACCGACGCCACGGCGGGGAGCTTCGCCAACCCGCGCCGGAGCCGGGCCCCGGCCACCCGGGCCCGAGCAGGGACGTCCTCGGCTTCCATCACCGACAGCGTGGCGCGGGCCGCCGACATCGCCAGAGGCTGCCCGCCGAAGGTGCTCCCGTGGTCGCCGGGGACGAACGCCGCCGCCACTTCGGCCCGGGCCCAACAGGCCCCGACCGGCATCCCGTTGCCCAGCGCCTTGGCCATGGTGACCACGTCGGGCTCGATGGCCAGGTGCTGGAAACCGAACCACCGCCCGACCCGCCCCAGTCCGGTCTGGACCTCGTCCACCATCAGCAGGATGTTGCGGTCGGTGCACAGCTGGCGGAGGCCCACCAGGTAGTCGGACGACGGGACCACCACACCGGCCTCGCCCATGATGGGCTCGACCAGGACCGCTGCCACCCGGGACGGGTCACAGGCGGCGTCCATGGCCTCGAGGTCATCGTAGGGAACGTGGTCGAACCCTTGCGGCAGCGGCAGGAACGGCTGCTGCTTCTCCGGCTGTCCCGTGGCGGTCAGGGTGGCGAGGGTCCGGCCGTGGAAGGCGTCCCAGGTGCTGACCACGCCGAACCGGTCCGGGCCGGCCCACCGCCGCGCCAGCTTGAGGGCGCACTCGTTGGCCTCGGCCCCGGAGTTTCCGAAAAACACCTGGCCGCCCGCCCGCTCGGTGCCTCCCCCGATCAGACGGTCCAAGGTCACGGCCACCTCGGGACCCACCGTGTTGCCGAACAGGTTGGAGACGTGGGACAGGGTGCGAGCCTGCTCGGCGATGGCGTCGGCCACCACCGGGTGGGCATGGCCGAGCGAGGTCACCGCCAGCCCGGAGAGGAAGTCGAGATACGGTCTCCCCTCGGTGTCGAAGAGCCGGCTCCCCTCCCCCCGCACGAAGGTCACCGGTGGTTCGGCGTAGTTGTGCATCAGGGCCGAGCGGTCGACCACCGCGGTGCTGGCGCCGGTCACCGTCACCCGGCCGGGGTCGGTGTCGCCGATCGGACCGGCAGCCCGGCTCACGTCGCCACCACCATCGTCCCGACGCCCTCGTCGGTGAAGATCTCGAGCAACAGGGCATGCGGCGTGCGGCCGTCGAGGATGTGGGCCCGGGCCACGCCCGCCCGCACCGCCCGGGCGCACGACTCGACCTTGGGGATCATGCCTCCGTTGGCCGCCCCCGTGGCCACCAGCCGGTCGAGGTCGTCGGCGGTGGCCTGGTGGATGAGCGTGGCGGCGTCGTCGGGCACCGCCCGCAGACCGGACACGTCGGTGAGGTAGACCAGCTTCTCCGCCCCGAGGGCGGCGGCCAGGGCCCCGGCCGCGGTGTCGGCGTTGATGTTGAAGGCCTGACCCGAGTGGTCGGTCCCAATGGTGGCCACCACCGGGATGAGCCCCTGGGCCAGCAGCTGGTGGACGATGACCGGGTCCACGTGGACCACGTCGCCGACATAGCCGAGGGCCTCGGACCGGGCCTCGGCGGTGATCAGGTTGGCGTCCTCACCGGACAACCCGACGGCCAGCGCACCGTGGACGTTGATGGAGCTCACGATGTCCCGGTTGACTTTGCCCACCAGCACCATCCGGACCAGGTCGATGGTGTCGGCGTCGGTGACCCGGAACCCGTCCTGGAACTCGGCTTCCTTGCCCACCCGCTTCATCAGCGCTCCGATCTGGGGTCCTCCGCCGTGGACCACCACCGGCAGCATGCCCACCGAGCGCATCAGGACGATGTCCTCGGCGAACGACGCCAGGGCTTCCGCCTCGTCGACCGAGGGACCGCCGGGCTTGGGGCTGAGCACGTTGCCCCCGTACTTGACCACCACCACCTTCCCCCAGAAGCGCCGGATGTAGGGCAGGGACTCCACCAGTACCGAGGCTTTGTCCCCCGGGGCGCCCGAGTCGGCGCCCTCCCGGGTCCCGGGGGTCTGGAGCGAGCTCACGAGGTGGTCCGGTTCTCGTCGATGTAGCCGTGGCCGAGGTCGACGCCCATCACCACGCCGTTACCGTCGGCCAGCCCGAGTTGGCAGTGGAGGTCGATCAGGGAGCCGGCCAGGTGGCGGGCCAGCGCGGCCTGGTCGTGGTCGGCGGCGATGCCCTCCCGGCACACGGTCACCCCACCGTAGGAGATGGCCAGCCGGTCCAGGTCGAACCCGACACCGGCCGAACCGAGGTCGCTGGCCACCCGGCCCCAGTAGGCGTCTTCGCCGTTGAGTGAGCACTTGACCAGCAACGAGTCGGCGACCTTGCGGGCGGCCCGGTGGGCCTCGGCGTCGGACCGGGCCCCGGTGACCCGCACCTGGACGATCTTGGACGCCCCTTCGGCGTCGGCCATCATCAGGTTGCACAGCGTGACGCAGGCCTCGGTGACCGCGTCGACCACCACATTGGGGTCGGCCGGCCCGGCCCGGCCCGACGCCATCAGGACCACCGTGTCGTTGGTCGAGGTGCAGCCGTCCACCGACATCGAGTTGAACGAGTCGCGCACGGCGATGCGCAGCAGGTCGGCCAGGGGTCCGGGCTCGACTGCGGCGTCGGTGGTCAGGAAGGCCAGCATGGTGGCCATGTCCGGGGCCAGCATCCCCGCCCCTTTGGCCATCCCGGCCACGCCGAAGGTGGGGTTCCCGACGAGCACCTCCTTGCGTCCCGAGTCGGTGGTCAGGATGCCCTGGGCGGCGTCGGCGGCCGCGACCTCCGAGCCGGAGCGGGCCGCCACCAGCTTCGGGATACCCGACTCGACGTGATCCATGGGCAGCGGAATGCCGATCAGGCCGGTCGAGCAGACGAGGATCTGCTCGGTGGCCACCCCGAGGCCGGAGCCCACCAGCGCGCACATCCGCTGGGCGTCGGCCCGGCCGCGGGCGCCGGTGGCGGCGTTGGCGTTCCCGCTGCTGACCACGACCCCGGCGGCCCGGCCGCGGCTGGAGGCCAGGTGGTCCCGGCTCACCTGGACCGGGGCGGCCGCGGCCAAATTGGAGGTGAAGGTGGCGGCGGTGGGGACGGCCCGGCCGTCGTCGGTGGCCAAGAGGGCCAGATCGAGCGCCCCGCTGGCCTTGATGCCCGAGGCCAACCCGGCGGCCACGAATCCCTCGGGGCTGGTGATGGTCACGGGTACATCCCGACCCGGGGCAGCCCGGTGGTCTCCGGAATCCCCAGGGCCAGATTGGCGCACTGGAGGGCCTGACCCGACGCCCCCTTGACCAGGTTGTCGAGGGCACAGAGGGCCACCACCCACCCGGTGCGGGGATCGACCCGGACGGTGACGTGGGCACAGTTCGACCCGCGAGTGGCCTTGGTGGATGGCGGGGCGTCGGTGACCACCACGAAGGGTTCGTGGTCATAGGCGTCATGGAGCAGGCCCATGGCGTCGCCGGTGGTGAGATCGGCGGAAGGCCGTCCGTAGCACGTGGCCAGAATGCCCCGGACCATCGGGGCCAGGTGGGGGGTGAACAGGACCGTGGTGCCGAGCCCCTGCTCCATCTCGGCGGTGTGCCGGTGGTCGAGCAGGCCGTAGGCCACGAAGTCCTCGTCCACCGCGCCGAAGTGCAGGTTGTCCTTCGGGGCCCGCCCGGCCCCGGACACACCGCTCGCCGCGTCCACCAGGAGGGGTGGGACCTCGCCGTGACCGGGAGTCGCGGACGGGAGCGCCAGCACACCCGCCCGCACCAGGGGGGCCAGGGCCAAGAGGGCGGCGGTGGGATAGCACCCGGGAGCGGCGATGGTGCGGGCGCCGTGCAGCTGCCCCCGGTGGAGCTCGGGGAGCCCGTAGACGAACCGGCCCAGGAGCTCGGGCGCAGCATGGACCTCCCCGTACCAGGTCGGATAGAGGGAGGGGTCGGTGAGGCGGAAGTCGGCGGCCAGGTCCACCAGCACCCCGACCGTCGGGATCAGTTCGGGGACCAGGTGCTGGGACTGTCCGTGCGGCAGGGCCAGGAGGACCAGGTCCAGGCCGTCCAGCTCCGACGGCTCGGTGGACGTGTAGGTGAGCGTGGGATAGGCGGCGGACAGGGACGGGCTGTGGCCGGCCACCGACTGGCCCCGGTGCCCGCCGGCGGTGGCCACCACCACCTCGATGTCCGGGTGCGCGGCACACAGGCGGAGGAGCTCGACGCCGGCATACCCCGACGCTCCGACGACACCCGCCTTCATGGTCGATCGCTCACGTTGCGCTCCATCGCGGGAGCCGGTCCAGCCCGGGCGTCCCGAGTGCAAGTATATGCATATCTCTGCATTCTTATGCAACCCGGCCCGATCCCGGCCGCGGCCGTCGCGGGCCCACCGGCCGTCGTTCGACTCCCTTCGGGTCGGCAGGCCGGGGTGTCCGGAGGGAGACGACGGGACCCGGCGGATTAGGGTCGGGCCGTGGATCGCGCCGTCGCCCTGGCCGAGGCCGCACCGGTCTCCTACTGGCTGGACGATCCGGCGGCCCCGTCCTCCGGACCGATCCTGGTGGGTCGGACCGCCGCCGATCTCACCGTGGTGGGCGGCGGCTACACGGGTCTGTGGACGGCGTTACTGGCCAAGACGGCCCGGCCCCACCTCGACGTGCTCCTCCTCGAAGGCGACCGTTGCGGATGGGCGGCGTCGGGTCGGAACGGCGGCTTCTGCGCCGCCAGTCTCACCCACGGGCTGAGCAACGGCGTCGAGCGCTTCCCGGGCGAGATCGACACCCTGGAGCGCCTGGGCGCCGAAAACCTGGACGAAATCGAGGCGACCATCGGTCGATGGTCGATCGAATGCGGGTTCGAGCGCACGGGCGAGCTGTCGGTGGCCACGGAGACCCATCAGGTGGAGGGGTTGGTCGAGGCGGCCGACCTGGGGCGGCGGCACGGACAGCGGCTCACCCTGCTGGACCGGGACGAGATGCGGGCCGAGGTGCACTCCCCCACCTATCTGGCCGGACTCTGGGACCACGACGGGTGCGCCCTGGTGAACCCGGCCCGGCTGGCCTGGGGGCTGCGACGGGCCTGCGAGTCGGTGGGGGTGCAGGTGCACGAGCACAGCCCGGTGGACCGGCTCGAGTCGCAGGGCGACTGCGTCGTGCTCCGCACCCGGCACGGGACGGTCCGCTCGAACCAGGTGGCCCTCGGAACCAACGCCTTTCCGTCACTGGTCCGCCGCCTTCGACGGTACGTGGTCCCCGTCTACGACTACGTGCTGATGACCGAACCGCTGCGGCCGGAGCAGCGAGCGGCCATCGGCTGGTCACGCCGACAGGGGATCGGTGGAAGCGGGAACCAGTTCCTCTACTACCGGCTCAGCGCCGACGACCGGATCCTGTTCGGTGGCTATGACGCCGTCTACCACTTCGCCAACGGGATGGGACCGTCCCGCGAGCAGCGCCGAGCGACCTTCATGAAGCTGGCCCGGCTGTTCGTCGAGACCTTTCCCCAGCTCGAGGACGTCCGCTTCACCCATAGCTGGGCCGGGGCCATCGACACCTGCTCACGGTTCTGTGCCTTCTTCGATCGGTCCCAGGACGGTCGGACGGTGTCGGCCGCCGGCTACACGGGACTCGGGGTCGGAGCGTCGCGGTTCGGCGGGCGGGTGATGCTGGACCTTCTCGCCGGTGAGGAAACCGAGCTCACCCGGCTCCGATTCGTCCGGGACAAGCCGATTCCGTTCCCCCCCGAGCCGATCCGCTTCGCCGGGATCGAGCTCACCCGCAGGTCGATGGCCCGCGCCGATGAGCGCGGGGGTCGGCGCAACCTCTGGCTTCGGACCCTGGACCGGCTGGGCATGGGGTTCGACTCCTGACTGGGACTCGAGGGCTCGACGTCGGTTCCGGGCGTCGGATGCCGACCTCTGCCTCCGGCTGCATCGGGCCTCCGGCCTCGGCCGGGAGAATCGGAACCGGGTTGGTGGTGGCCCGGTCGGGTGGACCGGACATCACCCGGTCCGGCGGGGCGGTCGGGGGCTGGGCCGTCGCCGGGTGACCGGGACCGGCCGAAGCCCGCGGTCGGCTCACTCCCGGTCGGTGAACCGGGGCGGGCCGGTGCCCGGGGGCGGTGGGGCGGTGGGCCTCGGCTTCTGCTTGGGTGGGGGGCGTCGTCGGACCACCGGGTGCTCGGGGGCGGTCCAGCGCCACCGGCCCGGTCCGCCGAGGAGCTGGAACCCCCGGTGGGTCCGGAGCTGATGGTGGTGGTGGCAGAGCCGGGCCAGGTTGTCGAGGGCGGTGGGTCCCCCCTGGGCGAAGTCGGTGGCCCAGTGGTCGTTCTCGAGGCCCAGCCGGGCGTCACAGCCCGGGACCACGCAGCGGGAGTCCCGCTCCATGAGGGCGGCCCGGACCGGGAGGGGGAGGTGGCGCCCCGGGGAGTAGAGGGTGGTCACGTCCACCCCGTCGGTGATGACCAGGTGGCAGAGGGCCTCCCCCAGCTGCTGGTGGACCACCGACACCGGGACCGGTCCGACCCCGGGGATCTCACAGAGCTCGTCCCCCTCCACCTGGCCCCGGCGGAGGGCGGTGAGGTCGCACCGGATGAACAGGGTGGCCCGGGGGTCCCGGGGGCGGAGCGGGGGCTCGGTGGTGGTCCCGGTGGTCCCGGGGGTGGTGGACCCGGTGGTCGGTGGACCCGGTGGTCCCGGGGGTGGCCGGGGCCCTCCCGGCCCCGCAGACCAGGTCCACCAGGGCGTCGGCGGCGTAGGCGTCGGGGGGCTCGTGGAGCCCGGCCCGTCGGGCCCGGCGGAAGAACCGGTCGGTGTGGGCCTCCAGGGCCGAGCGGACCTCGGCCCCCACCTCGGGGGGGAGCAGGGCGTCCAGGCGGAAGGCCCCCTCGGGGTCGGTGAAGGTCCGGCACCGGCGCTGGTCGTGGAGCCGCTGGTGGTGGCGGGCCTCCTCCTCCCGGGTCCGGCCCTGGGCCTTGGCCCGCAGGCACCGCTCCTTGAACTGGGCGTCGGAGTCGTGGGCGGCCCCGGCCACCAGGTCGTGCTCCTTGCCCGGGTTGACCTGGGCGGCCTCGGCCACCAGGGCCGCCCGGCGCCGGGAGAGCCTCCCGTCCCGGAGGGCCTGGTCCAAGGCGGGCTGGTCGGCCAGGTGCTCCCCCAGGCGGAGGAGGTCCTTCGCCTCCCCGAGGGAGTCCCCGGTCCGGGCGGCCAGCAGCTCGGCCGTCGAGCGGTGGCCGGAGCGCAGGTGGCTCTTCGACTCCTCCACCCGGCGGGCGGCCAGGGCCTTGCCCGCCACCCCCAGCCGCTCCAGCGTGGTGAAGAAGCTGACCAGGGTCACCGCGTCGTCCCCGGTGTACCGCTCGGTCTCCAGGGCCGCCACGTAGCGGGCCAGGACCGCCCCGGCCCGCTCGGCCTCGGCGAAGTCGGGGGCACCCGAGGGCCCGGTCGGCCCACTCCGCCCGGTCCCGGTGGTGTCGAGGGCCCTCACTGCCATGGAGCCAGTGGACCACGAGGGTGTATCACCCACCCGGGCCGGGCCACCGACCAGGGCCGGCGGGGAGCGAGACCGGGCCGGGCGGCACGGGGGGTCCCGGAGGAACCGGGGCCAGGCGGCACGGGACGAACGCCCCTCGGCCGTGTCAGCGGGTGGCGGCACGACCGGAGCCGGGCGGACCGGCGAAGGCCTGGGCCACCGACATCCAGTCGGCGGCCAGGTCCCCGGTGATCACGAGGGCGGTATCGGCGAGGTGCCGCCGCTGGGTCACCACCAGGCAGAAGTCGAGCGCCGAGCCCGAGACCGCCGCGACGGGCTCCCCGTCCTCGGCCCGGCCGGCGGTCCAGGACCACGGCCTCCCCGCGGGCGAGGTCAGGTGCACGTCGATGCGTCCGGGTGGCACGTCGCGGGCACGGACCAGGTAGGAGAAGGGCCGGGACCGGATCCCCAGGTGGGCAACGTGCCGAAGACGCTCAGTGGGCTCCCGGACCACACCGAGGGCGTCGGCGACATCGGTACCGTGGGCCCAGGTCTCCATCAACCGGGCCGAGATGAAGGACAGGGTACCCATGGGCGGCCCGTACCAGGGGACCCGGGCGGAGGGATCGGCCCCGGCGAAGGCCGCCGTCATCCCCCGGTGGGCCCCCTCCCACCAGGCCAGGAGTCCGTCACCGCCCATGGCCCGGCCCCGGGCCAGGTGCGCCTCCATCGGGTCACCCGTCCGGGCCATGGCCTCCTCGGCCGAGCGGGAGAACTCCTCGGGCTCGACCATGGCCAGACGACCGGCATCGTCGAAGAAGGCCAGATGGCTGATCTGGTCCCGGACCATCCACCCCTCGGCCGGGGTGGGCCGATCCCACTCGGGGGCGCCGTCGGGGAAGCGAGGCGACCAACCGACGGCAGTCTGCGTACTCGTCGTCGAGGTCACCGAGGAGCTCGGGAAGGGTGGTCACCAGGTCAGGTTAGGCCCGTGCCGGGACCGTCTCCCGGACCCGGCGGTGTTCACTCGCCCGTCTCGAGCCAGCTCCGGGAGTCGGCCAGGACCTCGAGTTGGGGATGGGACCACACGAACCGCTCGACGGCGTCGAGCACCCCGGCCACGTGGCCGGGCGCACCGGCCACCGCGGCGAATCCCAACTCCGACCGCTGCCACTGGTCGAGGTAGCCGACTTCGGCGGCAGCCACCCCGAACCGGGACTTCGCCGTCTCCACCACGTGCTTGACCACGGTGCGCTTGGCCTTGAGCGAAGCGCTGGCGGGGATCCGCAGCTCCAGGGAGAGGGCGCAGACATAGAGCATGCCGCCAGCATGGCCGCCACACGCCGGAGGTGCCAGCAACCGAAACTCGACGTGCCCCGGCGAGCGCCGCCGGGTGCCGGGCGGCAGTCGGGAGCGGACGCCTCAGGCACTCCGGCGGTCAACCCCCCGGGTCGTGGGCCCGGACCATCGACAGGACCTCCGGCCACCCGAAGCCCACCGTCTCCCCCACCACCGACCCGAGGACCGGATCGACCAGTGCGAAGAAGGGGTAGCTGGTGACCCGGTAGTCGGTCCACGCCCGGTCGCTCATCACCACCGGCACCGCCGCGACCCCGGTGGCGGCCCGGGCCACTTCGGTCCGGTCGACCGACTCGGGACCCTTGGTGACCGCCACCGCCGAGAGCGCGTCGGGCCATCCCGGCTCCGTCCCGGCGGCCAGCCCCCGCCAGAACTCCTCGCAACCGTCACAGCGGACCTGGAGGAAGCAGAGCAGCAGCGGTCCGCGGTACGAACCGATCCGCACCTCGACGCGTCGGCCGTCCAGGTCGACGCCGACGATGTCTGCGGCGGGCCACTGCTCGGACCGCTCCACCGGTCCGCTGGGGATGGGACGGAGCCCGGCCACGAAGGCCGGATCGGCCAGGGGATTGGCGGTTGCCGGCCGGCTGTCAGCAGCCCTCGGCGGCACACCGGGCCCATCAGGACCGGGCTGATTCATACCGGGTGTCCGAACGGAGTCAGTCCTGTTCCGCCGGGCCGGCGATGACGTCGACGGCACTGCCGTTGCCGCACCAGCGGCAGGAGACCCCCTCCACCGTCTCGTCGAGCACCTCGACCTCTTCGATCGAGAGTTCGCCGCCCACCGAATAGTGGTGAAAGGCCTTGGTCCTGCGGGTGGTCAGCACGTCGAAGCGGGTCAGGTTCCCACAGGCGGCACAACGGTAACGGGTCTCCCCGTCGGTCGATCCGTCCGCGGCGGCAGACGAGCTCGGGGTCCCGGGAGGCGCAGACCAGGCGTCGGTGCTCATCACCCCTACGGTACTCGTCCCGCGGGAAAGGACTACTCCCGGACGGGAGCTTGTGGCGGCGGCGAAGGGATGCGAGCCTGCGGGAATGGCCTACTACGTGCTGGTCCATGGGGGTGGCTTCGCCGGCTCCTGCTGGGACGACCTCCGTCCCCACCTGGCGGGGCCGAGCACCGCCGTCGACCTGCCCGGACGGGGGAGCCGGCCCGCCGACCTCGCCACCGTGACGTTGGACGGTTTCGTGGCCTCCGTGGTGGACGAGCTGCTGACCCACGATCTCTCCGACGTGACCCTGGTCGGCCACTCGATGGCCGGACTCACCCTCCCCGGGGTGGCCGACGCCGTCCCGGACCGGCTGCGACGGCTGGTGTTCGTCTCCTGCTCGGTCCCGCCCCACGGCACCGCGCTGAGCGAGGTCCTGGGTGGGCTCGGTCCGGCGGTCGCCGAGATCGCCGATCAGGTCGGGGAGGCGGCGATCGACGGACAGGGGGTGCTCCACCCCGACATCGCCCGAGTCATGTTCTGCAACGACATGGACGAGGACCAGACGGCTTCCACCCTCGCCCGCATGGTGCCCGAAGCAGGCTCGGTCCTCTCGGAGCCGACCGATCTGACCGGGCTCCGCCGACCCATCCCCCGCACGTATGTCCGCCTGGCCCAGGACGCCGCCATCGTCATGGACACCCAGGACCAGATGATCGCCAACATCCCCGGCGCCGAGGTGGTGGATCTCGATGCCGGGCACATGGCCATGATCAGCCGGCCCGCCGATTTGGCCGCAGTGCTCGCCGCCATCGATGGGTGACCGACCGGGACGGCCCTGCGGGCGGAGCGTCGCGGCGCCGACCACGCCCGGAACACCTGAGCTCCAGGGTGGGCGCGGTCACTCGCCGGAACCGATTCAAGCCGAGGTTCCGACGGGCCGATGTCTTGCCCATGCGCATCCGTCCCCTCTTCCCGTCCCGGACCGCGCCCGATGGGCCCGATGGGCCCGAGCCCGAAGGGGCGGGGGAACTGCCCGACTACAGCCGTTACGGTGAGGAGCAGCTCCTCCAGGAGCGGGAACGCCGCCAGAAGCAGCTCGACGAGCTCACCTTGCACCCGGAGCGATCGCCGGCCACCTGGTCGCTCCTGGCCAGCATCGACGCCGAGATCGAACGGATCACCGACGAGCTCATCCGTCGGGCCCGGTCCCGCCACCCGTCGTCGCGGGGCCTCGACCAGTAGTCCGGGTCCGGTGGTCCAGGTCCGGTGGTCCAGGTCCTGGTTCCGATCAGGAGTAGCGACGCAGGACGGCCTCCACCTGCCGCCGGTAATCACCCCCGAAGAGTACGGAGTGCACCAACAACGGAACCAGGGCGAAGAGATCGGCCCGGCCTTCCCACTCCGCCTCGAGCGGCCGAACCTCGAGGTAGGCGTGCACCAGACGCTCGGGAACGGCGCCGAAGAGACCCAGCATGGCGAGATCCTCCTCGGGATGACCGCCGTGGACCGACGGATCGATGACCCAGGGCCGCCCGTCGGCCCCCCACAGCACGTTCCCCCACCACAGGTCGCCGTGGAGGAGCGCCGGACCTCCCGGGGGCAGCAGCTCGGCCAAGCGGTCCGCCACCACCGACACCTCGGCGGTCATGCCGCAACGGTCGGCCAGGTCGACCAGGCGGGTCCGATAGAACAGAGCCGCCCCGTCGGACACGGTCGGGAGTACCGGGCAGTCCCCGATCCGCGACGAGCCGCCTCCCCACGTCGGCCATGGTGCGGCGTGCAGGCGGGCCAGCTGACGACCCAGGGCCTCCTCGTGCGCCGGCGTGCGGGGCGCCTGCTCCACCCAGGTGGTCACCAGCACCTCGGGCTCCGACCAGACCACGTCGGGAACGGCCGGCGCCCCGCCGACGCCTCCGAGCGCCCGCAGCCCATCGGACTCGTCGGTCGCCCCGACCCCGGTCTTCACCACCAGGTCCCGACCCCCGGCACGGACCCGATAGGCCCGCCCACCCAGCGGCCGGGTCCACTCGGGGTCGCCGATCGCCCGGGTCATCCGGGCCGACCACCCGTCGGGAGCCAGCCGGGACCGTTCGCTCATGGCGCCAGTATCCCGATCGGGGCGGGACGTCGCCACCGCCGGACCTCGCCGTGGGTCACCAGGATCGAACACCTGTTCGCTACAGTGTCGCCATGCCCCTCTCCCTCCAGGGCTCCTCCGACCACCTCCGGACGCCGCTCAGCCAGGTGACCTTCGTGGTGGTCGACGTGGAGACCACCGGCGGCTCACCGGCATCGGCCTCGCTCACCGAGGTGGCGGCGGCCCGGTACCGGGGTGGCGAGTTGCTCGGGAGCTACCAGACCTTCGTCCGGCCCGACGAACGCATCCCCCCGTTCATCACCGCCCTCACCGGCATCTGCGACGCCATGGTGGCCGACGCTCCCCGGGTCGGGGAGATGCTGCCGTCCTTCCTGGAGTTCGTAGGTGGTGCGGTGCTGGTGGGCCACAACCTTCGCTTCGACCTCTCGTTCCTGGACCACGCCCTGGTGTCCTCCGGCCGGGACCGGCTGGCCAACCGGACGGTGGACACCCTGGCCCTGGCCCGTCGGCTGGTCCGGGACCTGGTCGACAACTGCAAGCTCGGGACCCTGGCCGCCTCGCTCCGGCTCCCCCACCAACCGTCCCACCGGGCCCTGTCCGACGTGCTGGCCACCGGCGACCTGCTCCACGCCCTCCTCGAGCGGGCCGGATCGTTCGGGATCCTGGATCTCGAGGAACTGCTGCAGCTGCCCGCCCTGGTGGGACATCCCCAGGCGGCCAAGTTGCGACTCACCGTGCGGCTCCCCCACCATCCGGGTGTCTACTGGTTCACCGACGCCGCCGGACACGTGCTCTACGTGGGGAAGGCCACCGACCTCCAGACCCGGGTCCGGTCGTACTTCACCGACGACCGCCGGCGGAAGGTCGGGCCGCTGCTCCGCCAGCTCCATGCCGTCCACCACCGGATCTGCCCGGGGCCTCTGAGCGCCGCGGTCACCGAGGGCCGGTTGATCCGGACCTGGTCGCCCCCCTTCAACCGGGAGCGGCGGGGTCGAGGCGGGCGGCAGCGGTCGGTGGCGGGCCCGCGGTCCGTCGCCGCCGCGACCCGGTCCCGGCGGCGGGGCCGGGGTCGGGCGTGGACCCCCGAAGAGCTGGCGGCCGATCCGGCCGAGCTGCTGGCACCGTTGGCCCAGCTGGTCGACGGTCTGGCCGGCCGGCAGCGGTACGAGGAGGCCGCGGCGATCCGCGACGAGGCCGGGCGACTCCGGGTCCTACTCGAGCGGCACCGCCGGACCGAGGCCCTGCGGGCGGCAGGTCGGGTGGTGCTGGAGATCGACGGCGAGGGCCAGGTGGTGCTCGAACAGGGGGTGTGGGTCGGGAGTGAGGCCCGGTCGGGCCCGTCGTCCGCTCGGGGTACCGGGCCGGACCGGGCTGCCGGACCCCACGCTGACCCCCTGCCTCCTGACCAGCACGACCACGAGCGCTCCATCGTGGCCGAGTGGCTGGCGGCCAATGCCGAGGCGGTCCGGATCCTCGAGGTCGAGTCCCCGTCGGGACTGGGTATGCCGGCTCGCCGCATCCCCCAGCTCGCCGAGCTCTGCGCTCGAACCCATCGACCCGGCAGCTCGGACCCGCCCCTCGCCCCGCCGGGGTCAGGGATCGAATCGGCGGCCTGAGATCAGCCCTCACCCGCCTCGACGGCCGACGCCTCCCGGGAGATCCGGATCAGGGACTGGAGCACCTCGGCGGCCTGGCCGTTGTCGATGACCTGACCGGCCAGCCCGATGCCACTGGGGAGATCGGGGACCTTGCCGACCACCACCAGAGCGGCGGCGGCATTCAGGATGGCGATGTCCCGGTGGGGGGAGAGCTGCCCGCCGATGACGCTCAAAATCGCGGCGGCGTTGAAGGCGGCGTCCCCACCCCGGAGATCGTCGAGGGACGCCGGGGCGAAACCCAGCGCGGCCGGGTCCACCCGGTAGGCCGACGTCTCGTATCGCCCGTCAGGCTCTCGGATCAGCTCGTGGACGGTGGACGGCCCCGTGGTGCTCAGCTCGTCGAGGCCGTCGTCGCCGTAGACCACCACGGCCCGGAGAGCACCGTTGGCGGCGAGCACCCCGAGCATCTTGTCGGCCATCGAGGGGTTGCTCACCCCGACCACCTGGTACCGGGCCCGGCCCGGGTTGGCCAACGGTCCCAGGTAGTTGAAGACGGTGGGGATCCCCAATTCCTTTCGGACCGGTCCGGCGTAGCGCATGGCCGGGTGGAAGCGGGGTGCGAAGCAGAACCCCATGCCGACCTCCACGATGCAGCGGAGCACGCCGGCCGGACCCAGATCGGCCACCACCCCCAGCGCCTCGAGTACGTCGGCGGCCCCCACGGCCGATGACGAGGCCCGACCCCCGTGCTTGCACACCTTGGCACCGGTGGCCGCCACCACCAGGGCAGCGATGGTCGACACGTTGATGCTCCGCAGTCGGTCGCCGCCGGTTCCACAGGTGTCGATGACGTCCATGCCGGCCGGGAGATCGAGGGGCACGGCGTGGGCCACCATGGCCAAGACGAAGCCGGTCATCTCATCGACGGACTCCCCCTTGGCCCGCAGGGCCGTGGCCAGGGCGGCGATCTGGGCCGGCGTGGCCTCGCCCGCCAGGACCTGGCCCATGACGGTCTCGGCCGAGGCCACCGTGAGCGAAGTGCCCGACAACAGGTCGGTCAGGACCCCGGGCCATCCCCCCAACGCCTCGAACGACGGGCCCGAAGACGCGACCGTCGAGGCCGTCCCGGAGCGGTCGGCCGCCGGCGATCGAGCCATCAGTCCCACCACAGATCGTGACCGAGGACGCCCCGGGCGATGAGTCCCAGCTGGACCTGGGAGGTGCCCTCCACGATGGTCAGCTGCTTGGCGTCCCGGTACCAGAGCTCGGTCGGGTGGTCTTCCATGTACCCGGCCGCTCCCAGCAACTGGACGGCCAGGCCGGACGCCCGGACCGCCAGTTCGGTGGCGAAGTACTTGGCCATGGAGAGGAAGGGTACGTACTCCTTGCCGAACTTGCCCTGGTCGGCGAGCCAGGCCGAGCGGTAGGTGAGGAGCCGGGCCGCCTCGATGTCCACCGCCACCTTGGCGATCTCCCACTGGATGCCCTGGAAGTCGGCGATGGTCTGACCGAACGCCTGCCGCTCCTTCACGTACTCGGTGGCGTACATCAGCGCCCCCTCGGCCAGTCCGATGCCCCGGGCGGCCACGATCGGGCGCATGGCGTTGAGGCCCAGCATGGCCAACCGGAAGCCCCCCACCTCGCCGATCACGTTGGCCTCCGGCACCCGCACGGCCTCCAGCACCAGCTCGCCGGTGTGGACGCCCCGCACACCCATCTTGGCGTCGGTGCGGCCCACCGACACCCCGTCCCACCCCCGCTCGACGATGAAGGCGGTGATCGAATCGTGGGCCCGGGAGGACGGATCACCGGTCTTGGCGAAGACCGTGTACCAGTCGGCCTCGACCACCCCGGACATCCAGCACTTGGTCCCGGTGAGCACCCAGCCCCCCTTGGCGGCGGGGTCAGGGACGGCCCGGGTCCGCATGCCGGCCACGTCGGATCCGGCCACCGCCTCGGACAGACCGAACCCGGCCCGGAGCTCGCCCTTGGCGATACCCGGAAGGTAGCGCTGCTTCTGCTCCTCGTCGCCGGCGATGAGGACCGGTCCCACCGGAAGGCGGGTGAGCAGCAGCATCAGGGCCGCGGCGTTGGAGTACTTGGCCACCTCCTCGATGGCGATGGTCAAGCCGAGGATGCCCGCCCCGGATCCGCCCAGCTCCACCGGAAGGCACAGCCCCAGGAGGTCGGCGTCCCGGAAGGCCTCGAAGAGGTCCGTGGGGTAGTCGCCGGAGGCATCGATCTCACGGGCCCGGGGTCGGACCTTGTCCTGGGCCAGGCGTCGGACGCTCTGTTGCAGTTCGGCGAGTTCGGGGCTGAGGTCGAAGTCCACGGGGGTCGAGGCTACCCGAGTGGAAACGGGCCTCCCCTGAGACGGAGACATCAACGGCGGCTCCCGACCCGACGCCTTACGAGTGGGAGGCGCACGTACCGAGGTGACGATCGCTCCGAATGCGAGCAACCGTGTGACCGGTGGATCACAGGATTCTCATCTCGTGCCGGGCGCGTCGCCGTGCTGCGGGCGTCATCGGTCCTCATCGGGCCGCCCAGGGCGATCGGCAACGCCGGTGGCGCCAGGGCCCCGGTCCCGGACGGTGCGCCCTCCGACCTCCCTCGGTAGGCTGCCGTGCCATGACTCCGCCCGGCCTCCGGCCACCCCCTCCAGTGGGGAGTTCGGCCCTGGCCCCGGACACCTATCGGGGCTCGGTGGTCATCGTCACCGGGGGTGGGACCGGTCTGGGCAAGGCCATCGCCACCGAGTTCGGACGGCTGGGAGCGGCGGTCGGCATCCTGAGTCGGGACCCCGGCCACCGGGAGTCCGGCCAGCGGGCGGTGGAGGAAGCAGGCGGCACCGCCTTCGCCACCCGGTGCGATATCCGGGACGCCGATTCCATCGCCACCGCCTTCGACGGTGTCGAGGAGGCGCTCGGTCCCATCGACGTGCTGGTCAACAACGCGGCGGGGAACTTTCCGGTGCCGGCCGAGGACATGAGCCCCAACGCCTGGCGAACGGTGGTGGACATCGTCCTCAACGGCACCTACCTGTGCTGCCGGGACTTGGCGCGACGGCTGATCCCGGCCGAGCGGGACGGGGCCATCGTGAACGTGGGGGCGTCCTACGCCTGGACCGGTGGTCCCGGATTCGCCCACTCCGCGGCGGCCAAGGCCGGGGTGAAGAACCTGACCGAGACCCTGGCAGTGGAGTGGGGCCCTTACGGGATCCGGGTCAACGGCCTGGTCCCGGGGCTCATGCCCCACGAGGACGAGGTGGCCGCCATCGCGGCGGTGCCCGGCAAGTACGAGGGCCAGGACTCCCGCGTCCCGGCTGGCCGGGTGGGTTTCCCCCGGGAGCTGGCGTGGGCGGCCACCTACCTCTGCTCGCCCTATGCCACCTACGTCTCGGGCCACTCCCTCGTGGTGGACGGGGCCAACTGGCAGCGCCGTCACACGGTGCAGCCCCCGTTCATCCCCGTCCGCGAGCAGCTCAACCGTCCACCGTTCGGCGAGGCTGCCGCCCCGAAAGGATCCCCGTGATGAGCACCCTGAGCCCTGAGGATCAACGTCTGGTGACCCTGGAGGTCGACGGGCCGATCGCGGTGATCACCAACAACCGACCCGAGAAACACAACGCCATGAGTGACGAGATGGACCGACGGCTCTTCGAGGTGCTGACCGAGGTGCACGGGCGGCCAGAGGTCCGGGCCATCATCTGGCGCGGTGAGGGACCGTCCTTCTCATCGGGACGGGACACCGACCAGCTCGGCCTGCGCACCGAGGACATCTCGGATCTCGAGTTCATCGAACGGGGACACCGGCCCTCCCAGATGTTCTTCACCATGCCCGCCCCGATCATCTGCGCCCTGAAGGGATGGGTCATCGGCGGGGCGTTCGAGCGGTCCTTGCTCTGCGACATCCGGGTGGCCGCGGTCGGCACCAAGATGGTTCTGCCCGAAGTGGTCCACGGGGTCATACCCGACACCGGTGGCATGGCCCGGCTGTTCCAGATGGCCGGCCACGGCCTGGCGGCGGACCTGGCCCTCACCGGGCGGGTGCTGACGGCCGAAGAGGCCTTGGCCCACGGGATCATCAGTCGGCTGGTGGCCGACGAGGAGGCGCTGGAGGCGGTCGCCCACCAGATGGCCGAGACCATCGCCGCGGCCCCGGCCTTCACGGTGAAGATGGCCCGACGCACCCTCTACGGCCTGGGCGTCCATGAGGTCCAACGCTCGATCGCCGAGGAGGCGGTGGCCCAGTCCATGGTGTTCGCCTCGGGCGACTACGCCGAGATGAAGTCGGCCCGGGCCGAGGGGCGTCCACCGGTCTACCGGAGGCGCTGACCAGGGCTTCGCCGCCCCGGACCCCCCGGGGCCGGTCGACGACGCGCCGCCCGGCTCAAGTCCGGACCAGGTCGTACCGAAGTACCAGTCACCGAGGTGCGTGCCCGGGAGCCGGGCCGGCGGGGCGTCATGCGCCCGCACCCGATCGACAACGGAGCGGGTGATGAGCAGAGACCGGGGCACCACACCGATGGAGCTGTCGGACGCCGTCGACCCGCCGGGCGGCCCGGCCCCGGTCGGCCTGGTCACGGCGGCCCTGTGGGTGGGTGGCGCCGTCGTGGTCGCCCTCCTCCTGGTCCAGCGCTACCGCGGGGCCATCGGCGCCGCCCCGCTTCAGGGGGGATCCAACGTCGACTTCCGTTCGTTCCTCCAGGGAGCCCGGAACGTGGCGGCGGGCGCCAGCCCCTATGACGGCTCCGACGCCTACACCTACTTCGCGCCCCTCTCGTTGCTGCTGGCCCCGTTCGCCCACGCCGACGCGGTCGGCGTGCTGAAGGGGTGGACGGTGCTCGGTCTCGGGGCCTTCACCACCGCCCTGGCCCTGACGGTGTGGGCCCTCCGGGATCGCCTGGGTGCTCCCTGGCAGGCCCCGGTGGTGTTCACCGCGGGGGCCGTCATCGGCCTGCACAGCTGGCCCCTGGTCTACGAGCTGTTCCTCGGCAACGACGATCTGCTGGTGCTGTTGGGCGTGGTGGTGGCCGCGCTGGTCTGGCGGACCGGCCGCCCGGTGTGGTTCGGCGTGGCGGTCGGAGCCATCTGTCTGATCAAGGTGTGGCCGGCCCTCCTCATCGTCGCCGTCCTCCAGGCCGGAACCGGGGCCCGCAAGCGGGTGCTGGCGGTGACCGCCTTGGCCGGGGTGGTGCTGGTCGGCTTCATCTCCAACCTGGTCCCCGCCGGGGGACGCGAGTTCACCGCCTTCTACCGGGCGGTCGGCCAGGCCAAGGCCCTACCCCTGGTCAGTGACTCGGTCAGCGGCATCCCCACGCTCCTCTTCTCCCGCACCGGGCTGGCCCAACCGGTGGTGGTATCGGGTGGGCTCCGGTTCCTGTCCACCGGTCTGCTCGGCGTGTGGGTGATCGGACTCCTGGTCGTCGTTCTCCGGAGGCCGGGGGAGCGCTTGCTGTGTGTCTTCAACACCGCCCTGTTCACGGTGTTGATCATCCCGGTGAGCCACATGTGTTACAGCGTCCTGGCCCTGCCGGTGGTGTGGTTCTGGCTGGCCAATTTCCGGGTGTTCCTCGAACGTCGGCGGCGGCGGGGCGGGTACTTGGTGCTGAAGGTGGCAGTGGTCGGGGCCGTAGCGGCGTGGGCCCTCCTCCAGTCCAAGGGGTGGCCGGGAGACGGGTCCGCCGCCGGGCTCTCGTCGCTCCGGTTCTGCGTGGTGTTCGCCGCCAACCTGGGCCTGTACAGCGCCTCGGTAGCCGGGGGTCGCTTCCTCCTCGACGGAGCCTCTCCCGGACCTCCGGACCCGGTGGCCAGGGCGGACCAGGCGGACGAGACGGACGAGGCGACGGCGGCCGACCGAGTGGTCACCACGGCCTGATCGGCCCATCCGTTCCTCCTCCGGAGTCGGGTGGTTCGAGAGGGGCGCGGTCCGGGTAGAACGGGACCAGTGCCCCGGACCTGTCCCGGGGCACCCCACTGCCCGAGGAGGACCCATGACCACCACCGATCAGACCATCGACCGGCCCGTGCACCGGTCCGGCACCTTCTCGGTCGGCGGCAAGGAGGTCCACCGCCTCGGGTACGGCGCCATGCAGATCACCGGGGAGGGCGTGTGGGGCGAGCCGGCCGACCGGGCCGAGTGTGTCCGCACCGTGCGGCGAGCCGTCGAGCTCGGCGTCGACCTCATCGACACGGCCGACTCCTACGGCCCGGAGATCTCCGAGCGCATCCTCTTCGAGGCCCTGCACCCCTATCCGGAGGAGCTGCTCATCGCCACCAAGGCCGGGCTGACCCGTCAGGGTCCGGGCCAGTGGCTGCCGGTCGGCCGACCGGAGTACCTGCGCCAGCAGTGCGAGATGAGCCTCCGACGCCTGGGGGTCGAGAGCATCGACCTGTTCCAGCTCCACCGCATCGACGCCAAGGTGCCGGCCGAGGAACAGTTCGGACTGCTGGCCGACCTGATCGACGAGGGCAAGGTCCGCTGCGTCGGCCTCAGCCAGGTCACGGTGCGGGAGATCAAGGCGGCGGTGGCCGTGGTGCCGGTGGTCAGTGTGCAGAACCTCTACAACCTCACCGACCGCTCGTCGGAGGACGTGCTCGAGTACTGCGAAGCCGAGGCAATCGGGTTCATCCCGTGGTACCCCATCGCGGCGGGGGCCTTGGCCAGTCCGGGCGGGCCGGTGGACGCCGTGGTGAAGGAGACCGGGGCCACACCGTCCCAGGTGGCGCTGGCCTGGCTGCTCCACCGTTCACCGGTCATGCTGCCCATCCCGGGCACCAAGACCACCCGGCACGTGGTGGAGAACTGCCGGGCCGCCACCCTCGAGCTCACCGACGATCAGCTGGCCACGCTCGGCCGGTCGGGAAGGTGAGGGTCCTCAGCCACGGATGACCCTGGTGCGGACGGGGATCGGTGGCGCCGGCGGCTACCGGCGGCGACCAGCGCGTCGGCCATGGCGCAGACCGCACCGAAGGTGAACTCGTTCCGCATCCCCGAGGGGGATTCGTTCTGTATCCAGGTGTGGAAGCGCTGGACGGGTCGCGGAAACGGATCGAATCCGAAAAAATGCGGGATCGGTTTGTCGAGGTCGAGGAGTACGGCTCCCACCATGGCGGCGACCACCGCCGGCCGCGCCTTGCGGTCCACCGCGAGGGCACCGGTGGCCATGACGACCAGGCCGAGGAGACCGTCGCGCCGGGCCATCTTGAGGAACACCTGCTGGGCGTCGTCGGCCCGCGGATCGCACCCCCAGTGGGGCACCGAGTCCAGCACGAGGTGGGACCCCACGCCGACCACGAATGCGGCCACCGGGCGGCGCTGGAGCGCCCGCCCGATCAGCACGCCCGAAAGGGCGTGGTTGGTCACGAACATGGGCCCACTCTCCCAGACCTAGGTCCGGCCACGATGTCAGGACGGACAGCCACCAGGTTCGACCCGCGGGTCTTCCAGGTCGGCGGCGAAGCTCAGGCCGCTTCGAACACCAGGGGTGCCGACCTGACCCCGGCGATCACCGGGGAAGCGGTCCGAACCACCGGGCCGGCCACTTCGACGGTGGCGAACCGGCTCATCAGCTCCTCCAGCAGGATGCGACCCTCGAGACGGGCCAGGACCGCCCCGACACAGAAGTGGGCGCCGAAGCCGAAGGCCAGATGGGGATTGGGGTCGCGGCCGGCGTCGAACCGCTCGGCGGTGGGGCCGAACACCGACTCGTCGCGGTTCGCCGAGGCGTAGAGCATGAGGACCGGTTCGCCGGCGCCCAACCGGTGGCCGGCCAGCTCCACCGACCGGGTAGTGGTGCGCATGAACGCCACCACCGGCGTGGTCCACCGGAGCATCTCCTCGACGGCGAGGGGCAGCGCCCGGGGTGCACCGGCGAGGAAGCGGTGGCGCAGCGACTCCCACTCCCCCGCCGCGCCGGCCACACCCAGCAGGCCGCCGGACATCATGTTGCGGGTGGTCTCATTGCCGGCGACCAGTAACTGCACGAGGAACATCCCCAGCTCGGCATCGGTCAGCCGGTCACCGTCGACCTCGGCCGCACCCAGCTCGGAGATGATGTCGTCCTTCGGATGGGCCCGGCGGTCGGCCGCGGCAGCCAGGAGATAGGTCACCATTTCGCCGCTGAGCTCCGCCCGCTCCTCCTCCGACCAGTCGGTGGCCCCGGGGATGACCGCCTCCGACCACCGGAAGAAACGGGGCCACTCCTCCTCCGGCACGCCGAGCAGGTCGGAAATGACCTGCAGGGGAAGGGGCACGGCCAGTCCGGGTACGACATCGACGGGCACCCCGGGCTCGATCCTGTCCACCAGGGTCACCGTGCGTTCCCGGATACCGTCCTCGAGGGCCCGCATGAAGGTGGGTCGGAAGCCGGGCTGGACCAGCTGGCGGTAACGGTCATGGTCCGGGGGATCGGTGTGCATCATGGTCGGGGGCGTCGGGTACTCGGCGCCGATCTCCATGGTCAGAATGCCCCGGCCCGAGCAGAAGGCCTCCGGGTCCCGGGAGATCGCCACCACCTCCTCGTGGCGGCTGGCCACCCAGAAGCCCCCGGCTTCGCTGTGGGCCAGCGGGGCCTCGGCCCGGAGCCGGGCGTAGAGCGGGAAGGGGTCACCGGCGTAGAAGGTCGGGTCGAGCAGTGGTGCGGTGAGCTCGTCAGCATCGGCGCCGGCCACCCGGCCGGGCCCGGTGTCGGTGGAGCTCAACCGACGATGACCCCGGTGGGGCGGTCGAACCCTTGGTCGACGGCGAGGGCCTCGTAGGCGGCCAGGGTCCCCGGACCGTCCGAAACACTCTCCACCGAACCATCTTCGGCCAGGTTGAGCAGCACGCCCTCGATGATGAACAGGATCTCGGTCAGCTCGGTGTTGTCGGATGGCACGTCCAGGGTGTGGACCGAGCCGGCCGGCTCGTGGATGTAGGAGCCGGCCGTGCTGTAGAAGTCGTACTCCAGGTAGTGCCACCGGCCCGAGACCGTGAAGCCCTCGACCGGGCCGGTGTGGCGGTGGATCTGGAGCCGGGCCCCGGGCTCGAAGCGGTTGCGGACCACCCAGGTGCCGGCATCGGCGTCCACCCGCAGGACCTTCAGCCACACCCCCCCGGTGCCGTCCACCCACGGCAGGTCGGCCTCACCGGCGTGCCGGACCACGTCGTCCAGATCGATAGTCGTCATTGCGGATCCCTCCCTGACTCCGACACCTGGCGATGCACCGGGTGCTCCCTGCCCGGGGGCCCGGGGGGCCGGGAACCCGGAGCACACTGCATCCCTCGTCGGGTGCCAGTCTGCCGGATGGGTGTTCCCGATGCCACCCGTCCGGACCGTGGTCACCGGGCGGCCCGATCGGCCTCCGGGCCGGCGGTGGTGGCGGCGGCAACGGCGGATCTCCTCTGGACCCCCAGGCCAGGGTGACCCGGGCCGACGTGTCCACATCGCTACCATGGACGGTTGCTGTCTCGGCCAGCGATCCTGCCCACGGCGCGCCGAACGCCCTTCCTCTGCGTACCCCGAGGTCCACATGCTCTGTCCTCAAGGCCATCCGCTCCCGCCCACCGGGTTCACCGCCCGGTTCTGCCCCACCTGCGGTTCGGAGTTGATCAATCCCTGCCCGGTCGGACACGACAACTCGGCCGGCGCCCGGTTCTGCCGCGAGTGCGGCCGCTCCATGGTCCGGCCCACGGGCACCCCGTCGACGCCGACCGCCGTGCTGCCACCGGTCCCTACCGGGATCCTGGCACCGGAGACCACCGCGGTGGTACGGCCCCGCGGATCCACCTCCACCACGGCGGTGGTGCGGCCCACCGGATCAGCGGCGGCCACCACTGCCGTGGTACGGCCCGCCGGCCCGGCCGCCGCCACCACCCAGGTGGTACCTGCGGCCAGGAGCGGCGGCGGGTCATCTCCCCGATCGGTGCGGTCCGGTACCAGCACCGAGCCGCCGGTGGCCCCGTCACCCGGGGACGGCGAGACCCGCCCGGCACCGACCCGCAACCGGGGCCTGCTCGTCGCCATCGTGGCGCTGGCGGTGGCCGTGGTGGCGGTGGTCATCGCCGCCCTGGCCACGTCGTTGGGAAACCCGACGCACCCCACCGCTCCGCTCACCCCGCCGACCACCGGCCCACCGTCGACCACCGCACCACCTCCCAGCTCGACCACCACCACCCTCTCGGCTCAGGCCCTGCCCCAGGGACAGGCCCTGACCGCCCTGCTGGCCCAGAGCTCGGGGAACCGGAATCAGGTGCAAGCGGCCACCCAGGCCATCGCGGCCTGTGGCGACCTGGCCCAGGCCCAAGCCACCCTGTCGGGAGCCCAGGCCGCCCGCCAGAGCCTGCTGAGCCAGCTCGACCAGCTCGACCTCGCGGCGCTGCCCCGGTACGCCGCGCTGACCAGCTCCCTCGCCGACGCCTGGCAGAGCTCCGCCAACTCGGACGCCTCCTATGCCCAGTGGGCCGCCGACGAACAGGCGAAGCCGTGTGTCGCCAACGACACCGGGAACGGCAACTACCAGGCCGCCCTGGCTGCCGACGGCCGGGCATCGACGGCCAAGCAACAGTTCACCTCGCTCTGGGACCCGGTGGCCGGGTCTCTGGGGCTGCAGCAGTGGCAGCCCGCTCAACTCTGAGTCGGCCGGCGTCCCCGGTCGCCGTCCCCGTCCGGCCGGTCGGCGGCCGCCGGTCCGGTGGCGGGGGGATCCGCCCTGCGCCGCGGACCGACACCGGCCACCACCAGAACGCGTGAGGAACCGCGGTCGTTCATCATTTCGCCATCGACTCCCGGGCGATTCGACTTTCCTAACCGGGTGGATCCCGGTCATACTGAGGAGATCCACTTACCACCCATAGTGTTGAACCGTCCACTATGAGTGGTAACGAGGCCCTCGGGCCGACGACGCTTTCCGACCCACCGGCGAAGGCACCACCGACGAAACGAGGGACGATGGCCCGTTTGACCCACCTGCAACACCTCGAGGCCGAGAGCATCGCCATCCTGCGGGAGGCGGTGGCCGAGTCCGAGCGACCGGTCATGCTCTACTCGGTGGGCAAGGACAGTGCGTGCCTGCTCCACCTGGCCCGCAAGGCCTTCTATCCCGGTCGGCCGCCGTTCCCGCTGCTGCACGTGGACACCACCTGGAAGTTCCAGGCCATGTACGAATTCCGAGACGCGGCGGTGGAGGAGCTCGGGTTCGAGCTCCTGGTGCACCAGAACCCCGACTGCCTGGCCCAGCAGATCAACCCGTTCACCCACGGCTCGGCGGTCCACACCGACCTCTGGAAGACGGAAGGGCTCAAACAAGCCCTGGACAAGTACGCGTTCGACCTGGCCTTCGGCGGCGCCCGACGCGACGAGGAGAAGTCACGGGCCAAAGAGCGGGTGTACTCGGTGCGGACGGCCCAGCACCACTGGGACCCCAAACACCAACGGCCCGAGCTGTGGAGCATCTGCAACGCCCGCAAACAGCCGGGTCAGAGCATACGGGTGTTCCCTCTGTCCAACTGGACCGAACTGGACGTGTGGCAGTACATCTACCTCCAGGAGATCCCGGTGGTCCCGCTGTACTTCGCCGCCCCCCGCCCGGTGGTCGAACGCGACGGGACGCTGATCATGGTGGACGACGACCGGATGCCGCTGGCTCCCGGCGAGGAGCCCGAGCTCCGTTCGGTCCGCTTCCGCACCCTGGGGTGCTACCCCCTGACGGGTGCCATCGAGAGCAACGCCGACACTCTCCCGGCCATCATCCAGGAGATGCTGCTCACCACGACATCGGAGCGGCAGGGCCGGGTCATCGACCACGATGCCAGCGGCTCCATGGAGCGGAAGAAGCAGGAGGGATACTTCTGATGACGCTGACCCCCGACCTCGCCCTCACCGACATCGAGGAGTACCTCCGGGTCCACGAGCACAAGAGTCTGCTCCGCTTCATCACCTGCGGGAGCGTGGACGACGGCAAGAGCACCCTCATCGGCCGGCTCCTCTACGAATCCAAACTGGTCTTCGAAGACCACCTCGAGGCCCTGGAGTCCGATTCGAGGAAGGTGGGCACCCAAGGAGGAGACCTCGACTTCGCCCTGCTGGTCGACGGGTTGGCCGCCGAACGGGAGCAGGGCATCACCATCGACGTGGCCTACCGGTTCTTCTCCACCGATCAGCGCAAGTTCATCGTGGCCGACACCCCGGGCCACGAGCAGTACACCCGCAACATGGTCACCGGGGCATCGAGTGCCGATCTCGCGGTGATCCTGGTGGACGCCCGCAAGGGCGTCCTCAGCCAGACCCGTCGGCACAGCTACCTGGTCGCCCTGCTCGGGATCGGCAAGGCGGTCCTGGCCATCAACAAGCTGGACATGGTCGGGTACTCCGAGACGGTGGCCCGGCGGATCGAGACCGAGTACCGGGAATTCGCCGACGGCATCGGGTTGCACGACGTCACCTGTATCCCGATGTCGGCGCTCCGGGGTGACAACATCACCGAACCGAGCCCGAACACCCCCTGGTACCGGGGCCCCACCTTCATGGGCTACCTCGAGACGGTGGAGATCGAGGCCGACCAGCAGGCCAAGCCGTTCCGAATGGCCGTGCAGTGGGTCAACCGGCCCGACCTGGACTTCCGAGGCTTCGCCGGACGCATCACCAGTGGCGCGGTCCGGCCGGGTGACCGGGTGAGCGTCCTTCCCGGCCGGCTCGCATCGACCGTGGCCCGTGTGGTGACCTTCGACGGTGACCTCGACCAGGCCGTGGCCGGCCAGTCGGTCACCCTGACCCTGACCGATGAGATCGACATCAGCCGGGGGGACGTGCTGGCCGCGGCCGACGACCCGGCCGGGGTGGCCGACCAATTCGAGGCCCACCTGGTGTGGATGAGCGAGCAGGAGATGCTCCCCGGCCGCCCCTATCTGCTCAAGGTGGGCAGCCGGACGGCCGGAGCGACGGTGAGCCAACTCAAGTACAAGGTCAACGTGAACTCCCTGGAGCACACGGCGGCGAGTTCGCTCGAACTCAACGAGATCGGGGTGGGCAATCTCACCCTCGACCGCCCCATCCCCTTCGACCCGTACGAGGCCCACCGGGAGACGGGTGGCTTCATCCTGGTCGACCGGCTGACCAACAACACCGTAGGGGCCGGGTTGTTGCATTTCGCCCTGCGCCGGTCGGAAAACGTCCACTGGCAGTCCATGGAGATCGACCGGGAGGCCAGGTCGTCCCTCAACGGACAGCGGCCGTGCGTGGTCTGGTTCACCGGGCTCTCCGGGGCCGGAAAGTCGACCATCGCCAACACGGTGGAGAAGCGGCTCCATGCCTTCGGCCGGCACACCTATCTGCTGGACGGCGACAACGTCCGCCACGGCCTGAGCAAGAACCTGGGATTCACCGACGCCGACCGGGTGGAGAACATCCGGCGGGTGGCCGAGGTGGCATCGCTGATGGCCGACGCCGGCCTCATCGTGCTGGTCTCCCTGATCTCCCCGTTCGAGGCGGAGCGGCAGATGGCCCGCGAGGTGGTCGGCAGCGACCAGTTCTGCGAGGTCTTCGTCGACACGCCATTGGCCACCGCGGAACAGCGTGACGTCAAGGGTCTCTACGGCAAGGCCCGCCGCGGTGAGTTGACCAACTTCACCGGCGTCAGCTCGCCCTACGAGGAGCCCCGCTTCCCCGACATCCGGCTCGACACCACGCAGGTGGGTCCGGCGGACGCCGCCGACCAGGTGGTCGAGTACCTACGGGGGCACGGGACCTTCGACGAGTGACCGGACATCCCCGCCCTGACGGTCAGGCCAGGCCGGTGGGGCGCTGGAAACCGACGTGGCTCGGCTCGAATCCGTGACGCTGGTAGAACCGGTGGGCGTCGGAACGCTGCCGGTTCGAGGTGAGCTGGACCCGGTAGCAGCCGGCCCGCCGGGCGGACTCGACGGCGACCTCGAGGAGGAGGGTCCCGATCCCCAGCCCGCGGACCTCGGGGTGAACGTGCATGGACTCCACCTCGGCGCACCGGCCACCGCGATGCTGGAGGTGGCGGAACACGACCAACTGACACATCCCCACGACGGTGCCGTCCAACTCCGCCACCAGCACATCGGAACCCGGGGTGGCCTGGATCTCGGCCAGGGCCTCGTGGTAGGCGTCCAGATCGCCGGGGTGCTCCTTCCCCGCCACCAACGACCCGTGCTCCAACAGCGCGACCAGCCGGGCCACGTCGCCGGAGGCTGCACTCCGCACGGTCACCGGTGCCATCGAGGGAGTATGCCAGCCGGGCCCGGGTGAGGCGCCACCGAGGACCCGCCGGACCCCTGGTCCCGTGACCGGGTGCCGGTCGGGCAGGGGACCAGCCGATCAGCCGGTGATGGCCTTGACCCGCGGTCGGATCGACACCAGGTAGACGATCCCGAGCAGCAAGCCGATCACGCCGGTGAAGATGGAGAAGAGGGCGATCAGCGCGATCCACAGCCCCTTCGACGATCCCGCCGCGGTGAATGCCCCGCCCGGTCGCGAGATGGCGTCGACCAGTGCCCAGAGGGGGATGACCAACATGGCCAGTCCCACCAGGAACAGGAGGACGCCGTCTCCCCCGAAGATCACGCCGGACATACCCGCACCTCCTGCTCGACTCCAAGAACAGTAGACCTCTCGGCGCGGCGGTGGCTCACGTCGGGGCCCCGGGCCCGAGGTCCGTGGCCTGGCGCGCCACACCGGCCACACCGTGGCGCTCGGCGATGGTGTTCGCCTCATGGAGCAGCGCCGAGGCGCGCTCGGCGTCCCCCGGCCCACCCCGCTGGAGATGGACACGGCCCAGGGCCAGCCGCGCCCGGGCTTCGTACGCCGGCGCCCCGAGCCGGGACTCGATCGCCACGGCCTCCTCCAGATCCCGAATGGCGGCGTCGTCGTCACCGAGCCGGTGGGCCAGTATGCCGAGGACGCGCGACACGGTGCCCAGATAGCCCACCCCGATGGCCACCGGCACCCCTCGCCGCTCGTAGGGTCGGAGCCGGCCCAGCAGGTCGGCGACCAGGTCCGGTGCACCCACCGCCGCGGCCACCTCGGAGGTGAGCACCATGGTGGCCAGCCAGAGCCAGTCCTCGGGGACCGCGTCGAGACCATGCTCCACCAGGGTGTCCAAGGCGGCTCGGGCGTCATCGGATCGACCCAGCTCGAGCGCGGTGACCGCCACGGTGGCCTGCCAGGCGGGCACGCCCGGCGTCATGGTGAGGAAGGCGGCCAGGGCCGGCTCGATCTCGGCCAGACGTCCCTGATCGCGTCGCACAGCCCAGGTCAGGCCGGCGTAGCCGGCCAGCACGGCCAACTGCTGCTGGGGGGCGGCGGCCAGCGAGCTCTCCGCCAACGTCTCCGCGGTCCCGTAGTCGGACGAGAGTTGGGCCACCATGGCCCGCCGCTGCTGGGCCATGGCCCGGTACCAGGGCTGGCCGAGCTGCTCGGCGATGCGGGCCATGGCGTCCACGTCCTCCCGGACCCGGTCGAACTGCCCCGCCTCGATCATCGACGTGGCCCGCCACCCGTGCGCTTCGCACTCGGCCTCCAGGTGGCCCGAGCCCCGGGCGCTCTCCAGCTGGAGCTCGATGTAGGCCAAGCGCTGTTCGAGCAGGTCCGGGGCGAAGGTGGCGATCACCGACACCCCGACCACGAAGGCCAGCTCGCCCGGGTCGCCCAGCCGGGTGGCCATCGCCACCGCCGCCACCACCAGGTCCTCCCGCGGTCCTTCGCTCGTGTTCTGGAGGGAGTGGGCGGCTCGCACCGCCAGGAGCTGGGCCCGCAGGTGGGTGTCGGTGTCGGGCTGCAATCCGATCGCCTCGTCCAGAAGGCGGCCGAGTGCGGGGTCCGGCGCCCCGGGCTGCGCCGCACGGGCCAGCCCGCATGCCGCCCGGGCCAGCCCCTCGGACCGCATCTCCGCCCGGGCCAGCTCGGCGGCCTGGGAGAAGACCTTCTTCGAGCCGTCGAAGTCGAGGGTGCGGAACCTGGCGTCGCCCAGGGCGAGGAGGGCGGCCAGCTGTTGCCCGGTGTCCAGAGGATCCTTGGACTCGACCACGGTCAGGGCGCGTTCGAAGCTGGCCACCGCTTGCTCGTAGGACAGCCCCCGCAGGGCCACCTCCCCGGCTCGCATCAGGAAGCCCACCGCCCTGGCCTGGTCGACCAGGGAGCCGGCGTCCAACAGGTGGGAGGCGATGGCCCCGACCCAGGCGTCGGGGTCGTCGGCGTGGACCGTCTCGAGGGCGGCGGCCATCCTCGCGTGCAGGCGGGCACGGCGGGTGACGCCGAGGTCCGAGTAGAGGACATCCCGTACCAATCCGTGGTCGAATTCGAAGGAGCCCACGGCTCGGCCGCTCTCGTGGACGAGACGGGCGGCGCCGGCGCGTTCGAGGGAGTCGATGACCTCGTCCCCCCCGAGGTCGAGGACCCGCTCCAAGACGGCCACCTCGAACTGCCGACCGCAGACGGCGGCGGCGGCCAGCACCCGGCCGGTGCGATCGTCGAGTCGTCCGACGCGGCGGAGCACGACGTCGCGCACCGACTCGGGGACGCCGAACCGCAGGAGGGCCTCGACGTCGTCGACACCCAGGGTCCCCACCCCGAGGTCGAGGACGTCCCTGGTCAACTCCTGGAGGAAGAAGGGGTTGCCCTCACTGGTGCGGTACAGCGCCGACCCGAGCTCGCCGGGCCCGCCGACCACCGCCGTCGGATCGGATCCCGAGTGCTCCAGGACCTGCTCCACCAACCGCTCGACGTCGGGACGTTCCAGTCCCTCCAGCCGAATGCGGGTCATCCGACCGGTGGTGGCCAGATCGCCCGACAACGTCTCGAGTGAGCCGTTGGGTGCGGCATCACTGTCCCGCCAGGTGGCGAGCAGGAGCACCCGCATGGGTGCAGTGGAACGGGCCAGGTGCCGCACCAGCAGGAGGGTGGTCTTCGATCCCCACTGCAGGTCGTCGACGACCAGGAGGATCGGCTCCGGCCCTGACGCCGCCACCAACCAGGCCGCCACCGCCTCGAACATCCGGTAGCGCGCCGTCTCGGCGTCCGTGGCCGGTGCCGGGACCAGATCGGGGAAGCGGTCGGCCAGCTCGGGCGCCAGCCGCACGAGCTCCCGGGCCTCGGTCCCCAGCTCATCCCGGAGATAGGCCGGCGGACAGTGGTGCAGGAAATGTCGGAGCGCCTCGACGAACGGTTGGCACGGAACATCGAGCTCATCGTCGCAGCGACCGGCCAGCACGGTGGCGTCGTCGACGCCGCGGGCCAGTTCGCTGGCGAGACGGGTCTTGCCGATCCCGGCCTCACCGGAGACGATGGCCAGCCGGAACCCGCCCGACTCGGTGGCCCGCCAGAGCTCGCCGAGCTGTCGCCGCTCCTCGTCCCTCCCGGTGAAGGGCATCTCGTCACCCGCCTCCAGGGCCGATGGCAGGGGTCGGCGCGACGCGGGTTCCGAGGGCCACCCCACCTCGTAGGCGTTGACCGGGCCGGGCAGCCCCTTCAGCTCGAACGGTCCGGCCGACGTGAATTCGACGTCGGTCCGGGAGCCGGCCAGCATCCGAACCAGCTCGGAGGCGAGGATGGTCCCCGGAGCCGCCTTCGGCTCCAGCCGGGCCGCCTCCACCACCGGGGTGCCGTGATAGTCGTCGGCGTCCCAGGTGACGTCACCGGCGGCCAGCCCTACCCGGATCTGAATAGGTAGGGCGGTGCGCTGGGCCTGCCGTCGCACCGCCTGCTGCAGGGCCACTCCGGCGGCCACGCCGGCCGCGGCCCCGTCGAACACCGCCATGAGGCCGTCCCCCATCACCTTCACCACCGTCCCGCCGTGGTCCTCGACCGCCGAGCGCAGCACCTGCTCGTGCTGGGCCCGAACGACATCGGCGGCATCGTCGCCGAGCTCGGTCCGCAGTGCGGTGGATCCGACCATGTCGGTGAAGAGCACCGTGCGAGTACCGCGGCCGACAGCCACTCGCCAATCATAGGCCCCGGCCCGCCCGGCCAGCGTCCCGCCACCCCGTGGTCGGGACGGTCGTCGCCCCTACCCGAGCTCGGTGTCCGGACCCAGGGCGGGATCGGGTCCGTCGTCGGTTCCGGGCCCTCCGCCGAGGGGCTTCCTGGCCCGGAACCGGTCGGCCCATTCCCCGCGCCCGGTGTCGTCCAGTCGCCCGAAGTACCAGTCGGGATCGACCCGTGAGTGCCATGGCCCGCCGTCGTGGAGGACCGACCACATGGGGTCGGTCCCATGGTCGGACCGGCTCATGGCGTCCTCCTTCCACTCGTGGAGGAGGCTTCGGGCCCGTTGGACCACCTCAGGACGGTCGGACGCCACGTCATGTTGCTCGAAGGGATCGCGGGCCAGGTCGAACAGCATGACCTCGGGATATCCGTGGTAGGCGTCCCAGTAGGTCTCCATGCACAGCCACTCGCCGAACCGGACCGACCGTTGGGCGGTCCAGGCGGCATGGGACAGCACCAGGTGGTCACGACCGCTCGGCCCCCCGGAGCGCAGGGCCGGTGCGAACGACGTGCCGTCCCATCGCTCGGGGACGGCGGCGCCGCACAGTTCCAGCACCGTGGCCATCACGTCGATCTGGTAGTGGAGCCCGGTCTGGGGCGGCAGCGATGCTGGATCGAGGCCCGGCCACCGCAGCACCACCGGGAGGCGGGTGGTGAACTGGTCGGCGGTCTGGTGGTCGCAGTAGACGCCGAGCTCGCCGAGGTTCTCCCCGTGGTCCGAGGAGACCATGACCGCGGTTTCCTCCAACAGCCCCATCCCGTCGAGGACGTCCAGGACCTGGCCCACATGATGGTCGGCGTACCGGACCCCCGTGTCGTACCCGTCGTAGACCCGGGCCACGTCGTCCATGCCGGCCGCCTGCTGGGGCTGGCGGACCCAGCGGTCCCAGATCGGACGGGGACTGAACCCGGCGATCTCCTGGGCCGAGTGGGGCCCGGGCAGCTCCCAGTGAGCCGCCCGGACCTCCTCGGTGAGCCACGGGGGGACCGGGTCGTCGGTGAACGGGTCGCCGAACGCGGCCGGGGTCCGGTACGGGGTGTGGGGATCCCACAGGTGGACATGGAGGAACCAGTCGGGACGGGACCCGTTCCGGGCCAGCCAGTCGCGGGCCACCGGCGCCACCTGGTCCGCGGTCTCCAGGCCCCGGGTCCCGAGGTTGAAGCACTCGTTGAAGCCGGCCTCGAAGTGGTAGGCCGAGTGCCGCTCGGCAAAGGTGCTGATCGAGGCGGTCCACATCCCGATCTCCCGAAGCGGGTTCATCCAGCTGTGGCGGGCCAGAGCCGTCTGGAACTGGCGGTCCCGTCCCTCCGGGAACGGGTCGGTGGACGGGCCACCGTGGTTGATCGAGCCGTTACGGATCCCGAACTGCCCGGACGAGAGCGCCGAGCGGGACGGCAGGCACGGTGTGTCCGAGGCATGGACGCCGTCGAACCGCAGACCCTCGGCGGCCAGGGCGTCGATGGTGGGGCTGGTGGGCCGGTGGTACCCGTAACAGCCCAGGTGGTCGGCGCGCAGTGTGTCGATGTCGAAGTAGATCAGCCTCATGGTGCCCTTCGTCCCGTCGACATCGTCAGTGACCCGGCGGCCACCGGAGTCGTGGAGCGGGCCAGGCTGAGCCTACTTCCGGCCATCCCGAAGCCGTCGGAACCGGGTCGCCCCGGCCAGCGGCCCGACCTCAGGGGATGACCGCGTGGGTGATCACGTCCGGCGGGGTCCCGTGGGACCCGATCGACCGTCCCGACCGACCGACCTTGGGTTGGGGAATCAGCGTCGGCGGGTCGGCACCATGCAGCAGTTGGAGGTTCATTCGACCGACGCCCACCTGTTCCCGTTCGAGCCGCCGCTCCCGAAGGGGCCGGCGCTGGCACTCCGGACCCGGAGCTTCCCGGATAGATTACCACTCCTAGTGGTTAGATATGCACTATCTGTAGTCACTCGGTTACACTCCCTCCCTGGGCACCATGTGCAGTGAGCGACGGGCTCACCGGCACTCCCGTGGAGCGAAGGGCAGGGACGCATGCAGACACCGGGGGCGCTGCGGCGCCGCGAAGGTACCGCGCCGGGCAGCGGGTCGGAACGTACGGTCGGCCGGGTCCGAGGGGGTCGGGCATGAACCTCATCATCTGCTCGCTGGACACCCTCCGGGCCGATCACCTCGGCTGCCTGGGCAACGACCGGGGCCTCACCCCCAATCTCGACCGGATCGCCTCCGAGGGGGCCCTCTTCACCCAGACCTACGCCACCGACATCCCGACCCAGCCGTCCCACACCGCCCTGTTCACCGGGCAGTTCGGCGTACACACCGGAATCGTCTCCCACTTCCACCCGGCCGCCTACCTCCCCGAGGAGACGCTGTGGTTGCCGTCGATGCTCCGGAAGAACGGATACACCACCGGGGCGGTGGACCACCTGTTCGCCATGAAGGACTGGTTCATCCGGGGCTACGACGACTACATGCCGCCGCCCGGGCGGTCGCGCTCACCCGGCTCGGTCATCAACGAGATCGGCTTCCCGTGGCTCGACGATCACGCCGACGAGGACTTCTTCCTCTTCCTGCACTTCTGGGACGCCCACATCCCCTACCTGCCCCCCTCGCCGTTCAAAGAGCGTTTCTCCCACCGCACGGCGGGCAGGATCGACCCGCTGATCACCGAGAAGCTGGAGAGCCGCCCCAGCTACCCGCTGTTCAAGAAGAACCTCTATGACTTCCTCGACGCCATGCCCAACCTCGACTTCATCGCCGATCTGTACGACGCCGAGGTGGCCTACCTCGACTTCGAGATCAACCGGATCTTCCAGCATCT
This sequence comes from uncultured Acidimicrobiaceae bacterium, assembly GCA_963833585.1. GTDB lineage: Bacteria > Actinomycetota > Acidimicrobiia > Acidimicrobiales > RAAP-2 > Bog-756. The sequence continues at coordinate 40,268 of CAWHYF010000007.1, forward strand.
GGGCGAACTGGGCCTGTTGGAGGACACCATGGTGGTCCTGTTCGGCGACCACGGCGAGAACATGACCGAGCACGACGCCTGGTTCGACCACGCCGGACTGTACGACTCGGTGGTCCACGTGCCCCTGATCCTGTGGGCCCCGGGCCAGATCCCGGTGGCCGAGTCTTCGGCCATGGTCAGCCTGGTCGACGTCCTTCCCAGCATCCTCGAGGTGCTCGGGCTGCCCGAGGCCGAGGGCATCGACGGACGCTCCCTGCTCCCGTTGGCCCGGGGGGAGGTCACCGGCCACCGGGAGGTGATCATGCTGAGCGAGGCCACCTGGCAGGCGGCCCGGGCCGTGCGCACCCCCGAATGGAAGTACATCAAGTTCATGCAGTCGACCATCTACGGACGGGACGGCGTGGAGCTCTACGACCTGGCCCAGGACCCCCACGAGCAGACCAACGTGGCCGACCAGCACCCCGAGGTGGTGGGGGCGATGGGAGCTCAGCTCCAGCACTGGCTGTCGGCGCAACTGGCCGGGCGCCCCGACCCCATGCTCTCGGTGATCGACGCCGGTCTCCCCGCCGTGGCGCGACTCCACGATGTGGTGGCCGAGGCCCTCCGCCCGGCCGCCGAGGAGTCGGACCCGACCTCCGGAACCGACCCGGACCCGGCGCGCCAGGGGGCCGCAGAGGAGGTCCCGGTTCCGGCGCGGGCCCACGCCGACCGGGGGGTCTCCCCCCGCCATCCCCCCCGCCGTCCCCACCGCCGGAGCCTGCGTCGGGCTCGCGGGGCCATCGTGGCCGCGGTGGCGGTCGGCGCGGCCGTGCTCCTCGGGGTGGCGGGCCGGGGCATCCTGCTCTCGAACCCGCTGTCGGCGTCCGGCCGTCCCGGTCCGCCCGGCTGATCTGTTTACCGGGCCGGGGGCCCGATGCCGGCCGGCTCGACAGGACGCCGGCCGCGAACGTACGACGATGACGGATCGTCGTCGGGGTATCGCGGCCTGGTCCCCCGCCGTCGGACGGGACCCAGCCACCTGTAGCGTGTACCCGCCGAGTCGGTCGATCGGGACGAGGGGACGGCCGTCCCCCGTTGGCCACCGTGGACGCAAGTGATCGGGAGGGACTATGGCTCGTCGGGCGCCGCGGTTGGCGGCCACCATGGGGATGCTCTGCTCATTGGCCGCGTTGCTCTGCTCGTGCGCCGGAGGCACGAGCGCCCAGAACGCCACTTCCACCACGTCGACCTCGGCGGCCTCGACCCTCCCCTCGCCAACCACGTCGACGGTCCCGACGCCGGGGACTCCCGCGGCCCTCCCGGGCCCGTACTGGCTGGTCGAGGACTTCACTCTGGCATTGCTGGAGAGGGACGGCTTGCCGGCCTCCACCATCACCCGGATCTTCAATTCGCCGCGGACCCTCCTGATCGTCCGGCCCCGCGGAGGGGTTCCCGATTCGCTGGTCCCCCTGGCGACCAAGGTGCAGTCCTTCGCCAGCTTCGCAGCCATGCAGGCGGCCATCCAGGGCTCGACGATCGAATCCGGGGTCAAGTACGTCCTGTACGACAACGAGGACTGGTCCTTCACGCCGGGCAACGAGCAGGTGGCACCGTTCACCTACGCGGCCCAGGCCCTCGCCCTCGCCCACGCCCACGGTCTCCAGATGATCTTCACGCCAGCCGCCAATCTGTCCCGGGTCCTCAGTCCCGGCTACTCCACCTCGAACCAGCTCGGGTCGGGCAAGGGCAAGTTCTCCGGCTACCTGAATCTGAACATGGCGGGCCAGGGTGCGTCGGTCTCGGACATCGTCGAGATCCAGGGCCAGCAGGCCGAGGCCCAACCAGGGTTCACCTCGTTCGTCCAGCAGGCCGTGGCCCAGGCGAGGGCTGCCGCTCCCGGGCATCCGGTCCTGCTCGGCATCTCGACCGCCGTTCCCGGGGCTGGGGCCGTGAGTCCGGCGACGCTGGCGGGCGTGGTGGCGGCGACCAAGTCACTGGTCGATGGCTACTGGCTCAACGTGCCGGGCACCTCGCCACAATGCCCGGACTGCGGGCAGGTCGACGCCGGTCCTGCGGTTTCGTTCCTCGAGTCGTACGCCGCCGGGTCAGGAGGCTAGGCCCTCCAGCTGGTCGTCGAGGGCCGGTCCCGCCGCCAAAGGTCGATGGCGGTTGTATCGTGACCACACAAGGTGGCGATCCAACCGCTCATAGTGAAATAATCTGCTAGGGTTGGACTTCGGGCAGGGGACGCGACGCGTGCTCATGCGGTCACAGATGTCGGAACGGTTAGGCGAGGGGCGCGCCGGTGGGGCAAGGGGTAGCGACGCAAGAAATCGTCAACACGGTGACCACGGTCGCGGGTGAACCCGTCCTGGTGCGCTCCCAATGGTGCCAGGAGGTCGAGAGCGGTAGCCGGATCGGTGACACGGGCGCGGCTCCGGGATCCGGTTCGTGACGGGACCTGTCCGCCGCTCCCGACCACGGGCACCCCAGGCGCTGGTGGTCATCGTGGTCGCCGGTGTTGTCGCCATGGTTGTCGCCACGGTGTCCACTGCGACGCCGACCTCTGGGGCCCCGTGGACCACGACGTCAACGGCGCCCGCCTCCCCCACGTCCACCCTCCCGACCCCTCCCTCCGGGGCGTCGGCTGCACCGCCGGTCTCCCCCCCGGCGACGCTGAACCCGCCCGTCGTGCCGGCATCCGGGTCGGCCTACCTCGGCGCATTCGTCGACCCGTCGGGACTGGCGCTCAGCGGGATCGCTCCGCTGGGTGGCACGGGGGGCGTCGCGGCGGAGCTCGACGCCCTGCCGGACGTCGAACGGGGCCTGAGCCGTCCCCTGTCCATCGTCGAGGTCGACCAGGGGTGGAGCGAGCCGGTGGACACCGCGCAGCTCGGGCGGGTGGAAGCGACCGGGGCGATCCCGATGATCACCTGGGACTGTGGTGACACCGACGCCAACGTCGCGGCCGGAGCCGACGACACCCTGATCACCCGGTTCGGCCATGAGCTGAACGCACTCGGTGCACCGGTCCTGGTGAGGTGGTTCCCCGATCCCAATGCGCCGAACGCCACCGCGTCGGGGTGCCTGGGTGCCGGCGGGGCGCCCGGCTACATCACGGCATTCCGGCACGTCCAGCAGCTCTTGGCGGCCGCCGGCGCCTCAAATGCGGCGACCGTCTGGTCCATCGACACCTCGCAGGGCTCCCCGTTCGAATGGGCCGGGTTCTACCCCGGCGCCACCAGTGCCGACTGGATCGCGGCCGATGACCTCAGCCCGTCCGGTGGTCCCCTCGGTCCGGGAGACCTGACCACTGCCTTCGGTTCGTGGTACTCGACGTTCTCGACCTACGGGAAGCCACTGCTCATCTCGAACACCGGGGTCCCATCCGGGTCCCAGGGCCAATTCCTCACGCAGGTCGCCACCGACCTGCCCACCCGGTACCCCTTGATCAAGGCCCTCGTCTACTTCGACGCACCCTACGGGGCCGCACCGACCCCGTTGGCCCTGGATACCGAGGGGCAGGCCGCCTTCCGGGCCCTGTCAGAGGCTCCGTACTTCCAGCCGACCCGGTCACCGTCGGCCACCAGCGTCACGAGCACCCTGACCCGCGTCACCCAGGGCCAGCCGGTGTCGATCGCCGGTGCGGTGGACGTCCCCGACGTCGGAGGCACCATCACCTACCTCAGCGACGGCTCCCCGCTCACCGGTTGTTCGGACCTGCCGGTCACCAGCTCGGTGGAGTGTGAGACGACGGCACTGCCCGTCGGTACCGATGACATCGTCGCGGCCTACAGTGGAGACGCCGAACGGCAACCGTCGAGCTCCACACCGCTGGCGGTGGTCGTGACGGCGAGGTCGGACGCCGCCCCAGGAGGCGGGGCCGCACCGGCACCGGCGCCGCCAGTGGTCGGAGCCGGCCCATCGTCGGCGCACTCGACCTCGGCCGGGGTGTGTCCCGCTTCGGCTGCCGCCCCCACCCGACAAGGACAGAAGCCGGCCGTACCGGGGCCCTGCCAGGCCTACCTCGGCACCGTGGTCGATCCGAACAACCCCGCTCCGGCGCTCGCCAGCCTCAATCAGGGCGCCGGCCGCCCGATGTCGATCGTCCAACAGAGTCTGACCTGGAACGCCACGATCAACGCGACCCAGCTCGAGGAGGTGTTCGCCACGGGCGGCATCCCCATGATCACCTGGTCCTGCGGGGACTCGGACCTCAAGGTGGCGAGCGGTGCGGATGACCTGACCATCGCCGCCGATGCGCGTGCGATGGCGGCCACCGGGGTCCCCCTGCTGGTCCGATGGTTCCCCAACCCCGGCTCGGTCCCGAGCGATTCGAGCAAGTGCCTCGGCAAGGCCGGGGCGGCGGGCTACGTGCAGGCCTATCGCCACATCGTCCGTCAATTCCGGTTGGCCGGGGCCGGCAACGTGGGGTTCGTGTGGTCGGTCGACACCGACAGCCCCCCGGACCCGGCCGCGCCCTGGAGCGCCTACTACCCGGGCAGCGGCACCGTCGACTGGATCGCCGCCGACGGATACAACGAATCGCCGAGCCCGCCGACCGTGAACTCGATCACCACCCAGTTCGGGGCCTGGTACTCGGAGTTTGCCTCCTCCGGCAAGCCGCTCATGATCTCCGACACCGGTGCGCTGGCCGCCCCGAACCCCACCCTGCAGGCCACCTACCTGACCCTCCTCGGGTCGGTGCTGCCATCGGCTTTTCCCTCGGTCAAGGCGGTCATCTACGTCGACACCCACGCCAAGGCTCCCAACGGGACCGTCTACAACTTCGCACTGAACCAGGCCGGGCTGTCGGCCTTCGACGCCCTGTCCGCCAGTTCGTACCTCCAACCGGTCCGGTCAGACACGACCACCTCGGTGACGGTGTCGGATGGGACACCGCCGCACGGAAAGGTCGACGTCCTCACCGCCGCGGTGGCCGGTTCGGACCTGGGCGGGACGGTCTCGTTCCTGGACAACGGTTCGCCCATCGCCGGGTGCGACAAGGTCCCGGTGATGAATGCCGGCAGTTGCGAGACCTCGTCGCTGGCCGAGGGGGCCCATGCCATCGTGGCCGACTACCTGGGCGACGCCAGCTTCGGCCGCTCGGAATCGGCGCCGGTCTCGGTCACCGTGAAGCCCACGACGGGCCTCCGGGGGCGGCCGTACATCCCCCCGGTCGGGACCGCGTACCTCGGTGCGTGGGTGCGACCCCTACCGGTGACCCGGCAGACACCGGTGGATCAGGAACTGAGCACGCTCCCCTCGTTCAACAGCGGATTGAGCCATTCGCTGTCCGTCGTCCACGTCTATCAGGACTGGGCGGCCCCGACGTCGATGTCCACCCTGCAGAAGGTCCTGGCCAACGGCTCGACCCCGATGATCGACTGGCGGTGCGGCCCCAGCGACGCCGACATCCTCGCCGGACACGACGATGCCCTGATCACCGGTTTCGCCACCGAGCTGGCCCGGTTGAAGGCCCCGGTCTTCCTGCGGTGGTTCTATGAGTTCAACTTCCCCTTCTCCCCCGACTACCAGTCGTGCATCGGCGGCCTCGGGCCCGCCGGCTACGCCGCCACCTTCCGACACATCCACGCCCTCTTCACGGCGGCCGGGGCCACCAACGTGGCGTTCGTCTGGTGCATCGCCGCGGCGGGTCAGGACCAGGACTGGATCAAGTACTACCCGGGGCCGGCGTACGTGGACTGGATCGCCGCGGACGGCTACCTGCGGAACTCCGCCACCTACACCACGGGTCAGTTCGCTCAGCGTTTCGGGGCCTGGTACTCGGCCTTCGCCTCGTTCGGGAAGCCCATGATGATCACCGAGACCGCCACCCTGTCGGGAGCGCAGGCACAGTACCTGTCCGACATCAAGGGCCTGCTGGACCACGGCTACCCGATGATCCGGGGACTGCTGTACTTCGACGCCCCCGGCAAGGGGGGGATCTATCAGTATCCGCTGGACCAGTCGGGCTACTCGGAGTTCCGGGCCCTGGCCAGCGACCCCCGCTTCCAACCGCCGCTGGAGCCCTCGACCACCTCGGTGGACGTCTCCACCACGGCCGCTCAGCCGGCCCAGGCGGTCCAGATCAGCGCCAGGGTCGTCTCCGACTACGGCGGGTCGGTGAGCCTGTACAGCAACGGTTCGCCGGTGGTCGGGTGCCAACAATTGTCCGTCAGCGCCGACCCGAGCTGTACGACGGTACGTCTGCCCGCGGGCACCAATGCCCTGACCGCCGTCTACAACGGCGATGCCGAGTACGCCAGGTCGGTCAGCGCGCCCACCAGAGTTCAGCTGAGCCCGCTGTTCGCCGCCAACCCATCGGCTCCGCCCCTGCCGGCGCTGCGTGGCGTGCCGGGGCTGGGCCGGTTCGGCCTACCGCTCACGACGTCGGCCTCCGACCCGTTGGGGGTGGCGCCCGGCCTGACGGCCGGCCCCCCCAATTTGCTCGATCTCTGGGGGACCCTCCTCGGACATCGGGGCTACGGCTGGGCCGTGGTTCTCGCCGGTGTGCTGTTGATGGTGATGGGGGGCTCGTACATGCTCCTGACCTGGATCAAGGACGAACGACTGAAGCGGAGGTTGTCGAGACCATGAGACGGCGCCACGGAGAGAGGACGACGGGCCCGGCCGGGCGCGGGGCATCCGGGGAGATCCGATGACGACGGCTCGACCCCCACGCAAGACCGAGAAGGTGCGGGGGATGAACGCCTCACTGAGCATGCCGACCACCCTCGGGTCGGACGACACCGGTTCGTCCTCCGAGGAGGACGGGACCTCCGATCCCTCGACCACCGGGGTGGCCTCGCGTCTCGGGGTCATCGACGGCCCGGCCCTGTCCGAGCGCGATCCCGGGCGGCTCCACATCAGCCGGCGTCAACTGGCGCTGGCCCTGGTGATCGCGGCCCTGGCGGTGGTGGCGGCGACCTACACCGTGAACGCGGCCACTGCGGGCGACCAGTCCTTTCCCGCGGTGGTGAGCACCTCCAAGGTCTACGACCTCAATTTCGCCAACACCGGCAAGGTGGTGGCCATCAACGTCAAGCCCGGGCAGGAGGTGCAGGCCGGCCAGGTCCTGGCCACCCAGGACCTGGGCACCCTCGACGCCCAGCTGCACGCCGACCAGCAGGTCGTGGCGGCGGACCAGGCGACCGTCCAGCAGGCGGGTGCTCCTCAGCTCACCACCGCCCAGAACGAGCAGAATGGACTGCAGGTGCAACAACAGCAGACTGCTCTGGCCAACGCCCAAGCCGCACTGACGGCCACCACGGGGACCGGAGCGGCCAACATCGCCGCCGCTCAGGGCGCCGTCACCGCCTCGGAGGCCGTGGCCCAGGGCAACTACACGCTGTACACCCAGGCGTGTCCCAACGGGCCGGTGCCCCCGGACCCGAGTCTCACCGGCACGGCGTTGGCCTCGGCCCAGGGTCTGTTCACCCACTGCCAGCAGCTCCAGAGCGCCTCGGACGGCGATCAGGCGGCCGTGACCAAGGCCCAGGCGCAGGTGCCGGTGGTGCAGGCCCAGGCCATGCAGGCCGACAGCTCCGCCCAGGCCACCGTCAACGCGGCCCAGGCGGCCCTCGACCTGGCCCAGTACCAGGGGACGCTCCAGGCCGCTCCCGGCAGCGCCGCGTCCCAGGCGCAGGCCAAGGCGGCATTGAACCAGGCCACCGCCCAGCTGGCCCAGGTCCAGCAGCAGGAGCAGCAAGCGACCATCGTGGCCCCGGCCGCCGGGATCATCGCCCAGGTGAACGGCTCCACCGGCGAGAACCTCGGCCCCGCCGGCGTCCCCGCCTACAAGGCTCCCGCCTCGATCCCGGCGAATCAGCCGTCCGGCTTCTCCCTCTTCCCGTCCCAGCCCACTCCGGCCGGATCCTCGTCCTCGAACGGCACCCAACCCCTGATCGAGATCATCGGCGGCATCCAACAGGTCACCGCTCAGGTCCCCGAATCGAGTATCGGCCGGTTCCGGGTGGGACACTCGGCCTCCGTCACCTTCTCGGTACTGGACGTCACCCAACAGGGCGTCGTCACCGGGGTGGTCCTCAGCCCGACCAACGACAGCGCCGCCGTGACCTATGCGGTGATCGTCAGACTCAGTCGCACCGTACCCGGCCTGCTCCCGGGGATGAGCGCCACGGTTCGGGCGTAGGCGAGCAACGATGGGGGTCGTCGTCACCCTGGACGCCCGAGGTCTCGCCCTGCTGCTGCTGGACGCCGCCATCCTGGCCTTCGTCGTCCTCAAGCCGATGTCCCGGAGCTACGACGACTCGGACCAGGGGTCGGGATCGCTGGTGCTGATGGTTCCTCCACTACGTCCGAGCTACGCCCGTTGCGGCGCCTTCCTGGCCATCAGCTTCGGAATGTCCCTGCTCCTGGTCGGGCTGCGTTCGCCGACCCTGGTCGAGGTGTACTACAGCTTGGTCGAGCAGCTGCTCCTGTCGGTGATTCCCCAGCCGGCCGTGGTGGACGCCTATGTCCACCTCCTCCCTCCGGTGTTCCAGGTCAGCGTCATCGCCTCCGGGGTGGCGTTGGCCGTCTGCTTTCGGGCTTCCGTGGCACGTCGGATCATGATCCTGATGAACGTGGCGCTCCTCCTGGCCGTCTCGGCGGTCGCCGACGCCCTCTTCGGTGTCTTCGTGCTCACCACCGGACTGCCGTTGGGGCCCACCCCCGTCATGGCCCTGCTGATCCAGTACGGGATCGCCGGACTCGTCGTCTTCCGGCTGGCCTTCACCACCTTCCAGTTTCCGAAGAAGACCCCGTTCCCCCTGCGGCGGGGCCACGATTGGCACGCCGACGTGATCCTGGTCGTCTGCACGGTGGCCGCCGTCGCCGTGGTGGCCGGCATGGCCGCCTACCTGATCCGGCACTTCGGCCAGAACTCCCTGATCTTGGCCGCCATCGTGATCAGTTGTGGTCCGTACGTCCTGCGTCTCATCGTCCTGTTCTTGGGACTGGTGAGGCTGGTACACCACCGTCCGGTCGCCCTGAGCGACCAACGACCCGCCCTCGAGGTGATCTCCCCGGCCTTCAATGAGGAGATCAACATCGTCGACCTCCTGGAGTCGATCGACCAGGCCGCCGAGTGCTACGGCGGGCCGGTACGGGCCATCATCTGTGACGACGGGTCCACGGACGACACGGTCGCCCTGGCCCAATCGGCGTTGGCCAACCTCCGCTTCGCCACCGGAGAGATCGTGCACGGCGGGCATCACGGCAAGTCCGCCGCCCTCAACAAGGCCCTGTCCCGATGCACGGCCGACTACGTCTTCCGGGTGGACGCCGACTGCATCGTCGACCGGAAGGCGTTCTCCTACGCCATCTCGTACTTCCTCTCCGATCCCCAGATCGGCATGGTGGGCGCCTTCACCCTGCCGAGGGAGCCGTACACCACCTGGATCGACCGGGCCCGACTCTTCGAGCTGGTGGTGAACTTCGGCCTGGTCCGTCCCGCCGTCGACGTCGTCGACGGCGTCACCTGCGTCCCGGGCACGTTCACCGGGTTCCGCCGTAGCCGCCGCCATCCAGATCGGGGGCTTCGTCGACGGCATGTACGGCGAGGACCAGGACTTCACCGCCGGGATCACCCGCCTCGGCTACCGCGTGCAGCTCGACACCAGGATCCGGTCCTTCGAGGACGTCCCCAACACGCAGCGGCAGCTTCGAGCTCAGCGCACCCGTTGGAATCGCGGCAGCACCATGTCCTTCACCAGATTCGTCCCGGTGGCGACGGGATTGTCGGGCCCGCGGTTCTGGTTCTTCGGCACGCGGTCCACCGGTCAGCGCCTGCTCACCCCGTTGCGGCTCGCCGTCCTGATGTACATCGTCGCCGAATCCCTGCTCCAGCCCAGTGGGAAGATCAACCTCGCCCATCTCGCCATCATCCTGATGCTGCGGGTGGTACCCCAGCTGGTCTTCGTGATCGGGTGCTGTCTCTACTACGGCAAGGTCCGGGACCTGCTCTGGCTTCCGGTCGAGCTCCCGTTCGCCATGCTGAAGCGCTACTACTCGCTCGAGAGTCTCCTGAGCTTCAACGCCCGTCCGGTGATCACCGACCGGATGGCGGCGGAGCTCCGCCCACTGGCCCGGGCGCCTGCCGTCGAGCGCGCCCAGGTGGGCTGAGCTCCCGGTCTGCAGACGGATGGCCCGTGAGGGTCAGGGGGCGTTGTCGATGACCGCCGAGAAGGTGAGCGGGGTGGCCGGACCGATCTCGTAGCTGGTGGACGCCAGCTGGTACCCGAGGTTCCAGAAGGCCATGCCGGCCACCTGCAGGGAGCGGAGCTGAGCCACCATGCTCGCCACCAGCTGGGCGCGGACCGCATCGCCGGCACCCTGCTGCCAGCCGAACTCCTCGACCACCAGCGGCTTCCCGATCGACCGGCAGTAGGCGGCGGCGGTGGGCGCCCACGCCTGCATGCCCCCGTAGGTCTTGATGTCGCAGAAGGCGTTGGACGGCAGCGAGAAGATCGACCGCCAGTCGATGCCCGAGGACGGCTCGTTGAGGTAGCCGAGTCCTCCCGAGTTGAACAGTACGGTTCCCCCCTGGTGCTGCCAGTGGCGGGTAACCGAGGCGTAGAACGCGGTCAGGTCGGCGGTGGAGTAGGACACGGTACAGGGCGCCCCGGTGGTCTTCGCCGTGTACCGGTGGGTGCCGACGGGCAGGGGCTCCCCCGCCGCCGAGACGAAAGCGATGGTCGGATCGTCTTTGTAGACCCGGTGGTTCACGGTGTTGACCCGGTTGGCCACAAAGGAGATGAAGTTGCCCCAGTCCGCCGTATAGGGATCCACGCACCGGTTCCAGAGCAGGGCCCGGTAGTCGGCCAGGCCCAGGTCCACATGGAGGCCGGCGGTACCGGCGGCGGCGATCATGGCGTCGACCGAGGCCCACCGGGCCGGATCGTACGGATCGGTCGACGGATCCCCGGTCACGTCGAGGAAGTCGGTGATCCGGATGGTGTTGAGGTGGGCCTGCTCGGCCAGCGCCACCGTACCGGCCGGGTCCCTGATGCCGGACCGGTACGGGGTGAGCCCGGGGTTGTAGATGGTCGACCCGTACATCGACCAGGGAACACCGTCCACGCAGAGGGAGGTGCCGCACACCACCACCCGGGCGGTGGACGGTGCGGCCCCACTGCCGGATCCCCCCCCGGCGGTGGTCGTGGTCGTTGTGGTGCTGCCGGGGTCGGTGGTGGTGGGGAGCGTGGAGGTGTCAGACGGAGCCGACGTGGTGGCCGGGCTCGAACTGGTGGTCGACCCCTCCGGCGAAGTCGGCGACACCTGGGCCGTGGTGAAGACGGCCGTGCCGGTGACGCCGGGGTGGTGCGAGGTCACCGCCATGCCGGCCTCCACCGGCCCGAACAGCCCGGGAACGACCTTGGCCGATCCGGACACCTTGGTCCAGGTCGCCCCGTCGGTGGACGTGTAGGCGGTGTAGGTGGAGCCGACCCGGAGGATGCGGACGGACAGGGGTGCCGTGGCGGATCGTCCTCCGGCGTTGGTCGCCGGCCGCCCGGCCGCCGGACGGAACTGGACCACCAGTCCGTGCTGGGGGGTGACCAGGACGGCGTAGTAGGCCGAATCCCCGACGGAGCTGGCCCGAACCATGACTCCGGCTTTGGCGTTCTGGTCGGTATCGGTCTGGGACACCACCCGGGCGCTCACCGTGCCGTCGGATGCCAGGGGGCGCCAGGCGAAGTGGAAGGCGTCCGCGGTACCCCAGATGTCGGCACCCCCACCGTGCACGGTCCAGCTCCCGGAGGTGAAGGTCTGGCTCCCGGCCGGCGTGGGCGATCCGATGTCCTCGCAGGTCCAGCCCCCGGCACAGCCGGGTGAGCCCGCACCGTCGGCGACGGTCATCGTCACCACTCCGACCGCCACCGCGGCGAGGACGCCGACCATGGCCAACCGAAGGGCCAGGCGGCCCCCCATGGCGGCACGATCCGACGCCATCTTCGTCCCGCTCATCCGGGCCACCTCAGCTCGGCGGGGTCGGGGTCGGTCACTCCTGCTGGTCGTCGGCACCCCAGCGGGCGGAATGAAGGATCCCGCAGTCCGCACCGACCTACCGTGGCGTCGACCGGGTGACGCCCGCCGGGGGGACTCCCCGGTGTCGTCACGAACCGCCGACGGGGGTCGAGGCTCCCGGCGGCGGGGGCGGCCCGATCCGCTGGTACACCTTGATCCGGCCCTGGACCACCCGGAGGCGGAAATCGGTGAAGCGGTCAGGGTGCGCCTGCAGGTCGGCGGTGACGGCGTCACCGGGGAAGGCCACCACCCAGGCCGCGTGCCGCGCCGGGTCGGCGATGGCCTGGGCGAAGAAGGGGTGGAAGCCGACGGTGACGAACTCCTTCAGGTCGAGTCCGGAGGAGAACATCAACGAGGAGGCGGCCGAGTCGTCGGCCAGCACCTCGCCGCCCCGGTAGTGGTGGGCCAGAAACACGGCCGCCACCTCGGGACGGCCGGCGGCGGCACTGGACGTGCCGGTGCGCCCGTCGGCCAGGGTGAGCGGGGTGCCGAGCGCCATGAACAGCGTGGCCAGGGCAGTGGCGCCAACGGCCACCGGCAGGGTCCACCGCCAGCGGCCCACCAGGGTGCCGATGGCCACGGCGCACAGCGGCAGGGCCACCACGCCGTAGCGGTCGTTCCACATCCCGTGGGGGAACAGCTGAGGCACCCGGATGGTGGTCTGGCCGGCGTAGAGGGAGAGGACCTCGAAGACCACCGGGGCGGCCAGCAGGGCCAGGGTGCACTGGGTCCGGAGGCGGTCGGGGTGGCGGATGGCGGCCAGTGCCACCCACGACACGGCGCCGAGGATGAGGACCGGGCCGCCCACCACGTCCACCACGTCCCACCCATAGGTGAGCAGGCTCTGGTAGACGCTGCCCTTGGTGCCGAGCAGGCCGAACTGGGCCTGGGCCCCGTTGATGGCCTGGGCACTGTAGGCACTGTGCAGGAAGTAGAGCGGGTCGTGGAAGATGATCAGGTTGTAGAGGAACCACAGCACCAGGCCGTAGCAGGCGATGGCGGCGAACAGGACCAGGTTGGCCTGCGGCGACTTGCGGCGGCGGTCGGCCCGGCGGACCCAGACGGCCACCAGGACCATGGCCGCGGCCAGGAGGGCCCACCCCTCGTAGCGGGTCAAGGTGGCGCAGAAGATGAAGAGGGAGCCCCACAGCAGCTCCCGGACGGCCAGGGTGCGCATCCAGCGGCTCAGGTGGAAGACCGCGCCGACCAGGAAGGCCAGCAGCACCGGCTCGGTGAGGGCGGTGGACTGGACGTAGAGCATGTTGAGGTTGGCGATGAACACCGCCATGCCCACCCAGGCTCCGATCCGACTGGCGGTGAGCTCCTCCACCAGCGAGAAGATGCGCAGGGAGGTGTAGACGAAGCACAGGCCGCTGACGATGGCTCCGGCCACCCCGTTGTGCCACAGCGGGGTGATGGCCACGAAGGGGACCAGGAGGATGTGGGGCAGGGGCAGCCAGACACTGCCCAGCTGGGCCAGTCCCGGGGTCAGGGCATCGGTGACGTGGCGGGCCACGTCCAGGTGGGCCCGGGCGTCGCCGTACAGGGTCATGGAGTGGGTGGCCGCCGACCAGACGGTGGCGGCCAGACCGGCCACCACCGCCACCACCGCCGCCGAGAGGGGTGGGTAGGTGGGCCGGTCACCGGCCCCGGGCGGTGTCGGTTCGGCCTCGACCGGCGCGACGAGGGTGTCCCGGGCCGGCTCGGTTCGGTGAAGGGTGACGAGGGCCATGGCGATCAGGAGGCCGACCGCGCCTCGACCAGGACCAGGTCGGCCGGTGACCCGACGGCCCCGTCCTGCTCCTCGAACCTGCAGAACCCGTGCTCGGTCTTCTCCCAGAAGGTGGGCTTGGTGAACAGCTGGACGAGGGCCTTCCAGGCTCCGACCGACATCAGCACCCAGTAGATGGGCACCAGCAGCGCGTATTTCACATCCTCGTAGTTGCGGCGTGCGAAGCAGCCGCTCACCACCGACAGCACGCAGGCGGCGTTACCCACGAACAGGCCGATGGTGGCGAGGTAGAGGACGGGCCACGGGAAGATGGACTGGATCAGGTGGAGCTGGGTGGCGAACCACAGGACGGCCAACAACCAGAAGAGCGGGTTGAGCAGCAGACACAGGGTGCCGGCCCCGAAGAACAGCTGGAAGGCGGCGTAGGACTTGGGTCCCATCTCCTTGGCCAGCCGCACCGGCCGGCGCATGTGGTAGAGGTAGGTCTGCATGTAGCCCTTGACCCATCGGCTGCGCTGTCGGATCCAGTTGCGGTAGCGGCTGGTGGCCTCCTCGTAGGTGGTGGTCTCGAGCACCGCCGTCTTCCAGCCCTGCAGGTAGATGCGCAGACCCAGGTCGGCGTCCTCGGTGACGTTGAAACTGTTCCATCCGCCGATCTCACGGAGCCGGAACGTCACGAAGTGGTTGGAGGTCCCACCCAGCGGGATGACCACGTCCATGGCCTGCAGCCCGGGTAGGAGCTGGTCGAACCAGACCGAGTACTCGGCGGTGAACCACCGGGTGAGCAGGTTGTAGGTCCGGTTGAAGTAATTCAGCTGGGCCTGGAGGCAGACCACCTCCGGCTCCGTCTCGGCGAAGGCCATCACCGACTTGCGGAGCTGGTCGGGCTCAGGACGGTCTTCGGCGTCGTAGATGACCAGGTACTCCCCCCTGGCGTGCTCCAGGCCGTGGTTGCAGGCGCGGGGCTTGCCGGTCGGTCCGACGTCGGGGATGACCAGTACGTCGAAGCAGGCCGGCAGGGCCATCGACGTCGCCGCCTCCCGCGTCTCGGTGTCGTCCGCCTCCACCAGCAGCTTCACGTCGAGCCGGCTCTCGGGGTAGTCGAGGGCGAGGATGCCGTCCACCAGCTGGGTCAGCATGGCGGCCTCGCGGTACACCGGGAGCAGGATGGTGTAGACGGGCAGGTCCTCGTCGGCGATCCGCTGACCGGACACGTCCACCACCATCTGGTGGGGATGGTTGAGGGCCTGGGAGATGAGGACCAGCTTCAAGGCGTTGGCGGCCATGAAGAACAGCACCAGCACGGCCATCACCGCCACCAGGGTGGCCACCGGGGCCACGATCAGGCCGGCCAGCAGGGCCACTCCGAGTCCGATGAAGGCCACCCGCTGGCGGCGAGACAGCACGGTGGGCGCCTCGGTCGGCGGGGTGAGGGGGCGCGGGTCCTTCGGGGGTTCGGGCGACACGTCGATGACCTGACCGGGGCCCAGCGTGGGCGGTTCCCCGAGGCGCTGGTGCACCACCACCTTGTCCCCGCCCTTGATCGAGGCCATCCAGTGACGGGGGGCGGCCGAGTTGAGCCATCCGGAGGGCGCCCGCCACATCCCGGCCAGCCGTTGGGCGGGACGGGTCCTCACCCGCCATGCCGGGTACGGCCGGGTCGGGGCCACCGGCTCGAAGCCCATCCAGTCGGGCCAATCGGCGATCCAGCTCACCTCAGCTCCCGGTGACCGTCAGGGCGCTGTAGCCGACGGTGGCCAACGCCGTGGGCGAGTGCGAGGTGGCGGCCGCTCCGGCCAGCAGCGACCCGGCCAGGTTGGCCAGCGTGGCCGTCGATCCCGGTATCGGGGTCCAGGTCACCCCGTCGGGAGAGGTGGATGCGGTCAAGCTGGTGCCGGTGCGGGTCACCTCCACGAAGGTCGGGGCGGTGCCGGCCTGACCGGCCAGCTGCACCGCGTTCACGCCCTGGGCGGTGCGCTCCTGGACGACGACGCCGTTCCCCTGGGTCACGTAGACGGCGTAGTAGGGCGAGCCGGGGTCGGTGGTGGCCCGGACCATGACCCCGGCCTTGGCCCAGGGGTCGGTGGCCTGCACCGAGGCGACATCGGCCTTGACCACGCCGTTGGCGGCCAGGGTCTGCCAGGCGAAGTGGAAGGCGTCAGCCGTGCCCCAGATGTCGGGGCCCCCGGCCAGGAGGGACCACGAGCCGCCCGAGGTGGTCTGGCCCCCGATGGGGGTGACGGCGCCGATGTCCGAGCAGTTCCACCCGGTCGGGCAGTTGAGGGAGGACGGCGGGACCGAGCCCGGGGTGACCGCCACCGTGTCCAGGGTCACCGCCGAGCCGGTGCCCTGGCTGTGGGAGGTGATGGCCAGGCCGGCCAGCAGCGGCTGGGGCAGGGCGAGCGCATGGGCCGAGCCGGGGATCAGCGTCCAGTTGACCCCGTCCGAGGAGGTGAAGGCGCTGTAGGTGGTGACGGCGCCCGAGGTGTAGCGGCCCACCATCAGGTACACCGGCACGGTGCCGGCGATCACCACCTGGGAGGTGGAGGACCCTTGGGTCCCCCGCCACTGGACGGCGATCCCCTGGGCGGGGGTCACGAAGGCGGCGTAGTAGGGCGAGCCGGGGTCGGTGGTGGCCCGGAGCATCACCCCGGCCTTGGCCCAGGGGCTGGTGTTCTGCTGGGCGGTCACGTGGGCCGAGACCGTGCCGTCGCCGGTCAGGGTTTGGGCCACCAGGTGGAAGGCGTCGGCCGTGCCCCAGATGTCCCCGCCCCCACCGGTCTCGGACCAGGTGCCGTTGGTCAGCGAGTCCGAGCCCGACGGCTGGGCGCCACCGACGTCGCTACAGCTCCAACCGCTCGGGCAGAGTCCTGGCGGCGGGGTCTCCCCCGGGGTGATGGCCACCGTGTCCAGGGTCACCGCGGAACCGGTGCCCTGGGCGTGGGAGGTGATCCCGAACCCGGCCAGCAGGGTGCCGGTCATGGCCAGCACCTGGGTGGAGCCGGGCACGAGCGTCCAGGTGGTGCCGTCCGGTGACGAGTAGGCGCTGTAGTACACCGTCGACCCGGAGGTGTACCGGGTGACCCGGAGGTAGACGGGCGCCGACCCCGTGGCCAGGATCTGCGAGGTGGACGCCCCCTGGCTCGGGCGCCACTGGACGGCGATCCCCTGACCCGGAGTGATGAAGGCCGCGTAGTACGGCGAGCCGGGGTCGGTGGTGGCCCGGAGCATGGGGCCGGCCTTGGCGAAGCCGTTGGTGTTCTGCTGGCTGGTGATGTGGGCGGTCACCGATCCGTCGGCGGCCAGCGTCTGGTTCACCAGGTGGAAGGCGTCGGCCGTGGACCAGATGTCCCCGCCGCCGCCGACCTCGGACCAGGTGCCGTTGGTCAGGCTGTCCTGCCCCGGGGGCAGGGCCCCCCCGATGTCGCTGCAGCTCCACCCGTTGGGGCAGACCCCCGGCGGGAGGGATGCCCCGCCGAACTGGGCCAGGTTGTCCACGGTGGCCACGGTGTAGGCGGCGTCGTTGTGGGAGTCGGTGGCGATGCCCGAGGTGAGCGGCCCGGTCAGGTTGAGGGCCACCGTGGAGCCGGGGATCCAGGTCCAGTGGACGCCGTCCGAGGAGCTGAACCCGGCGTAGTACACCACCCCGGTGGCGACGTTGGTGTACCGCTCGGCCAGGACGTACACCGGGGTGACGGCGGGGAGGTTGGAATTCCCGCCGGCCGGGTTGGCCAGGAGCTGGTTGGTGATGGCCCCCTCCGAGGCGCGCCACTGGACGACGACCCCGTTGGCCGGGGTGGCGAAGACGCCGAAGTAGGGGGCCTGCGGGTCGGTCCCGCCTTGTCGGATCATGACCCCGGTCTTGGTGAACCCGTCGGTGTACCCGGTCTGGGAGACCACCCGCGCACTCACCGTGCCGTCCCCGTTGGGGGCGTTGGCCGGGTCGGCCGGGAAGTCCTCGAAGGCGTAGCGGTAGTTGTCGAAGACCGACCAGATGTCCGAGCCGCTGGCCCTGATGGTCCAGCTGCCGGTGCCGGCATCGGAGGTGGGTTCGGACGGGTCGGTGTAGTCCTGGTTCCCGGGGAGGATGTTGTTCCCGATGTCGGCGCAGGTGAAGCCGGCCGGACACACCCCGGCCGGCTGGGTGGTGTTGGCGGCCAGGCTCACCGCGTTGTAGACGACCGCCGGGGTGACCCGGGGGGCCACCGCGTCGGCGGCCATGCCGGCCGTATAGGTGGTCCCCATCGGTATGTTCTGGGTGGCGCCCAGCACCGGCGTCCAGGTGTTCCCGTCCGTCGAGGTGAGCGTGGTGAAGGACTGGACCCCGGTGGTCGGATCGGTGAAGCTCTCGATCTGGACGTAGCTGCCCGAGGTCACCCCGGGCAGGGGCAGGGTGTTGCCGCCGTCGACGAAGCCGTCGTAGTACCGCCACTGGACGGTGGCCGTGCCCCCCGGACTGAACAGGACGGCGTAGTAGGGCGCGGTGGTCGACAGGTTGGCCCGCATCATGATGCCCTCCTGGGCCGTGGCCGGCGAGCCGGCCTGGGTCACCACCTGGGCCGACAGGGCCTGGTTGCCGGTCACCGACTGGGACACGTAGTGGAAGGAGTCGATGCCGCCCCCGATGCCGGTGCCGGTGCCGTCGAGGGTGAAACTGGTGGGCGAGGTGGAGGTGGTGTCACCGGGCGGGTTGGGGCTCCCGATGTCGGTACAGGTCCACGGGGACGGACAGGGATGGGCCGGGGCCTGGGGGACGAGCGTGGTGGTCACCGGGGCCCCGATGGCCAGGTTGGTGAACGAGGCGGTGCCGGCGTTGGAGGTCGAGCCGGAGTCGACGGCCAGGCCCTGGAGGGTGGTGGCCGGCATGTCGATGTCCACCGTCGAGCCGGGAATCAGGGTGTAGTGCACCCCGTCGGTGGACACCGCGGTGCTGAAGAGGTTCCCCACCCGCTGCACCATGACGTACTGGGGCAGCACTGCCGGATAGAGCTTGGTCAGCTCGAGGGAGTTGCCACCGAAGGCGGACCGGTACCAGAAGACGATCTCGGGCAGCGGGTTGCCCTCGGTCGAGTCGTTGGGATAGGCGAAGGCACCGTAGAACGGGGAGGTCGGGTCGGTGGACTGGCGGATCATGACTCCGGCCTGAGGCTGGAGGTTCTGGGTGGACTGGGCGGTGATCTTGACGCTGGACTGCGCATCACCGGTGACCGGGGTGGAGAGGAAGCGGAACTGGTCCGAGGTCCCGTGGATGGCCGCCCCGGAGGCGGTCACGGTCAAGGTCCCGTTCGAGGTGGATTCGGAGCCGGCCACCCCCGGAGCCCGGATGTCCTGGCAGGTGACCGGCCCGGCCGTGGCGTTCCCCGGGTCGAGGGAGGCCGGGCAGTTGGGGTCGGCCGGAGGGACGGTGGTCGAGCTGTTCAGCCCGAAGGCGTAGACCGCCCCGTTCAGGTCACCCACGTAGAACTGGCTGCGGGCCACCGACACGGCGCCGTAGGTGATGGCGGGCAGCTGATACGAGTAGAGGAGCTGGCCGTTGGCCGCGTTCACCACCTCGAAGGTGTTGCCCTCGCCGTAGCCGATGAGCCCGTTGACGTAGGCCGGGGCCCCGATGATGGCCTGCTCGGTCTGGCGGACCCACTTGGTGGCCCCCGTCCCCGGGTCGTACGCCCCGATGGAGCCGCCCGATCCGTGTCCGTTGACGACGCTGTGCCCGCCGGCGTAGTAGAGGGTGCCGTTGGCGAAGATCCCCGACGCGATGCTCCCGTCCCCTTCGGTGGGCCCGGCACCGCCGATGGCGATCTGGTGTTGCCACAGGGGCGGGTTCGGATCGGGCTTGCCCAGTTCCAGGTCCGATCGCTTCCAGGTGTAGAGGATGCCGTTCTTGTTGGCCGCCGAGATCAGCTGGTCGCCGGCGGCGTCGGTGGTCAGGGTGGGGGTGGTCCCCCAGTCCGAGTCGGACACCGCGGCCTCGAAGGGGAGCTGCCAGGAGCCCTCGTAGGCCAGCGTGGAGGAGTTGATGGCCACGATGGCCTGCGACTGGCTCTGGGTGTAGTCGTTGAGCGTGCCGGTGGTGCAGAAGATGGTGGCGGGTGTGGTGGAGGTGTCGAGGGTGGGGGTGGTCCACACCCCTCCGCCCAACTGACCGTTGGGGACGAAGTTGTAGGTGTTGACCACGGTATGGGTGGTCAGGCTGACCTGGAGGAGCTGACCCTGGACCAACGGGTTGTCACAGTTGGAGGCGATGCCGATGTAGGCGAAGCCGTTGTAGATCAGCGGGCTCGACCAGTTGTAGTGCGCCCCGGCCTGACTGTTGTCCCCGGTGTAGACGCTCCAGAGGATGGCGCCGGTGGCGGCATTGAGGGCGTACCAATTCGGACCACCACCCCCCACGTAGAGGGTGCCGTTCAACAGATCGGCCGACGAGGTGATGCCGATGGTGGACGGAAAGCAGCCCGGGTCGGTGGTGATGCCCAGGTTGGGGCTCTTCCAGATCTGGGCGCCGGTGGCGGTGTTCACCGCGTACTCGAAGCCGTCCCAGGAGCCGATGTAGGCGGTGGTGCCCACGATGGAGGTGGACGTGGCGATGGCGCCGCCGGTCTGAAACGCCCACTTCTCCTTGAGGGTCGGAGCCTTCGCCACCGAGAGATTGGGGTCGACGGTGGCATTGGTGCGCGAGGCGTTCTGGAGGAACATGGGCCAGTCCTGATAGCTGGCCGCGGCGGCCGGCCTGACCGTGACGGCCACCACCACCGCCAACGACGACAGCACCACCACGACGGCCAGGGCCGAGCGGAGCACCACTCCACCCACACCCCGTTCCCCGCGGCGGCGCCCTCCTCCGCCGGCCCTCTCCGTCGTCGTCATGCCCGTGCCCCTGCCCGTCGTCTCGTGCCCCTGGATGCTGCCCTCAATTGCAACTGCCATGGTTGCTTCCTCGTTCACACTGCGGCCTCGTTCACACTGCGGCTTCCTGCCGGTCGAAGTCGGCGGTGGGACTGGTGAGTCCCAGCCGGGGAGCCGGCTCGGCTGATCCGGGTGAGCCAGGGTCGATCCGGCTCAGTGTCGGGTACATGCGCCACACCTCGCGAAGGGCCCGCACGATGACCTTGGGATCGGCGCCGCGGGCGGTGCCGGCCGTCCGGGGCAGGTGGGTGACGCCGACCTCCACGATGGCCGAGCCCCGGCGGGCCAGCTTGACCATGATCTCCGTGTCGATCATGGCGCCACGGCTCTCCACCTCGATCGCAGCCAGAGGATCCCGGCGGTACAGCTTGAAGGCACAGTCGATGTCCCGCACCGGGACGTAGAACAACGCCCGGACCAACCGATTCCAGGCCCAGGCGTTGGCCCGGCGAATGAACGGGTCCTGGCGGGCCCGGCGGAAGCCGGCCACCACGTCGGCATGGTTGGTCCACGCCAACAGCAGGGGAAGTTCGTTCATGTCGAACTGGTTGTCGGCATCGGTGTAGAACACGAAGTCGAGCCGGGCGGCGGCGAACCCGGAGCGGAGGGCCTGCCCGTACCCGAGATTGGTGGCGTGCTGCACCAGGCGCACCTCGGCGTGCCGGCGGGCACTGCCTCGGACCAGATCGGCCGTCCGGTCGGAGGACCCGTCGTCGACGACGATGATCTCGTATCTCGAACAGTGGCGTTCGGCGATGGCCGCAGTGTCGTCGATGGCCTTGTCGATGTTCTCCTCCTCGTTGTAGGCGGGGAGGACGAAGGAGACCGCATGCCCGGCAGGGGCCCGAGGTCCCAGCACGTGCGGGGCCTCGAGGGGCTCGTTGGTCATGGAATGTTCCGCCTCCGGTCAATTCGGGCCCGGGCGCCGGGCGGGTACGCACTGCCAAGCAATCACAAATCACCGGGGGCGTCTATGCGCGGCGGCGAACTTAATGACCACGTAACACTTGTGCCCATTCCATCCACAGTTGGGGGAAAAGTCAAATGAAAAAGTGCGGGCCACAATCCGTTCATGACATGGAAATACTTTTGACATGTCGCAGTCCGGATCCATGCGTTGACCAGGGATACCCGGATGACGCAACCGGGATTGTCGGGGCGACGCCCAAACGGACTCCCTGTGCTCAATTCACTACGCTCTGTAGTCCTGATATAGGTATAATCGGTTGCATATACCACGCACCGTGGTGGCTCGACTGCGGACGTCATTTGAGACCCGGTCAATGGCGGAGGGACCATCACTGCCGGTGATCGCCCGGTCCCTCTGCGGCCCCTTCGTTCCTGGGTTCCGATGATCGCGTTTGGTTGCCCAGCGTTCACCGGGTGGTAACGGAGTCGATCACCGCCGTGCTGATCGTGCCACTGCTGTGCGACGTGACGCAGAGTCCCGCCCACGCGGTGGGCCCGACGCTGAGGGTGGCGGTGGAGCCGGGAATGGTCGACCAGGTGACACCGTCGGGAGACGTGGATGCGGTGAAGCTGGTGCCGGCGCGGGTCACCGCGAGGAAGGAAGGCATCACGCCGGCCGGATTGGCCAGGGTGGCCGATCCCCCGCCTTGCTTGGTCCGGACCTGGACCTTGATGCCGGCTCCCGAGGTGACCACCACCGAGTACTCGGGTGCGCTGGGGTCGGTGGAGGCCCGGATCATCACCCCGGCCTTGGTGTTGGTGCTGGTCCGGGTCTGGCTCACCACCCGTGCGCTCAGCGTCCCGTCACCGGTCAGCGGCTCCGAGATGAAGCGGAACTGGTCGCTGGTGCCGAAGATGTCCGCCCCCCCGGCGCTGACCGTCCAGGTGCCGGTGGACGGGTCGTAGGACTGGTTGCCGGGCGGGGAGCGGGCTCCCGATGTCGGCACAGGTGAAGGGCGACGGGCAGGAGACCGGTGGGCCGGTGGTCGTCGTGGACGTGGTGGTCGACGTGGACGTGGTCGACGTGGTCGAGGTCGAGGTGCTCGTCGACGAGGTGGTGGAGGTGGGCGGCGGCGACACCACCCCGGGGGAGACCGAGTCGAAGGTCACCGTGCCGAGCTGTCCGGAGTTGTGCGAGGTGACGGCCAGACCGGCCAGCACGGTGGACCCGAGGGCCAGGGTGGTGGTCGAGCCGGGGATGGTGGTCCACGTCACCCCGTCGGGGGAGGTCGATGCGCTGAATGTGGAGCCGGTGCGGGTGATCTCCAACCAGGCCGGTGCGGTGCCGGTCGGGTTGGCCAGTTTGGCCGTGGTCCCGCCCTGGGTCGAACGCAGCTGCACCTTGATACCGGCACCGGGCGAGACCACCACCGAGTACTCGGGTGAGCCGGGGTCGGTGGTGGCCCGCACCATCACCCCGGCCTTGGCCTGGGTGCCCGAGTTGGACTGGGTCACCACCCGGGCCTGCACCGTCCCGTCGCCGGTGAGGGGCTGGGAGACGAACCGGAACTGGTCGGCGGTGCCCGAGATGTCGGACCCACCCCCGGACACCGTCCAGGTGCCGGAGTTGGGGTCGTAGGACTGGCTACCGGCCGGGGTGGGGCTGCCGATGTCGGCACAACTGAACGGCGACGGGCAGGGAACCGGGGGGACCGGCGCCGGTGGACTGGTGCTGACCGCGACCGAATCGAAGGTGGCCGAGGCCGGGACACCGGGCTGGCCCGAGCTCACCGCCAGTCCTCCGACCGCGGCCCCGCCCAGATCGATGGTGGCCGTCGAGCCGGGCAGCGGGGACCAGATGATCCCGTCCGGTGAGATGTAGGTGGTGAGTGTGGTCCCGGTGCGCCCCACCCAGAGGAAGGCCGGGAGGACCACCGGGTCGGTCACCAGGGCCGAGCTCGGTCCGTCCGCCACCGCCCGGTCCAGCACCTCGACCGACCCGCCGGGGGTCACCAGCGCGGCGTAGGACGGCGACCCCGGCGCGGTGCCCGATCGCAGCATGACCCCGGCGGTGGCGGCGCTCCCTCCGGTGAGCGAGGTCACCCGGGCCTCCGCTCCCCCGGTGGTGGCCACGGGTTTGTTCACCAGGTGGAGCTGATCGGCCGTCCCTCCGGGACCGCTACCACCGCCCGACACCGTCCAGGTGCCGGTCCCGGCGTCGAACGACTGGCCGCCGGGGGGCGAGGGCGATCCGACGTCCGACCCGGTCCAACCGGCGCTCGAGCCGTCGGTCCACAACACGTGGGTCGGAGTGGAGGAGAACGAGCCGATGGTGGTCACCTGGGCCACCACGGTGTCCTCGCCCGGGGCTCCGAGTCAACGCGAACGAGGCGTGCCCGCCGGCGTCGGTGGCCGCCGTCCCGGTGGTGCCGGTGTCGGGCCCGTTGGTGACGGAGAAGGCCACCACGGCGTCGGGCAGGCCCTGACCGCTGCCGTCGAGCAGCGTGGCGGTCTCGGTGACCGACGTGCCGGCGGCGGCCGTGGTGGCGGTCGGGCCGAGGGTCAGGGTGGCACGGCTGGTCCCGGCCGACCCGATGGGACGCCACTGGATCGACTCGTCCTGCTTGGGTGAGCAGGACCCGGCATCGATCCCGCCGGAGTCGATGACGTGGGTGGAGTCCGCCAAGGTGGTGGCGACCCCCCCGACGGTGAGGGTGACCGTCGGGGGCACGGTGATCGGGGTGCAGGTGGCCGGGAAGCCGCTGGTGTCGAAGTTGTCGTAGCCGGGGTTGGAGGCGGGCGGGTTCTCGGTCAGGATGACGCTCCGGCCCGCGGGGACGGTGAAGGAGCCCCACAGATTGTCGAACACCTTGCCCCCGACCAGGGAGGAGTGGTCATCGACCGTGACCCGGCTCACCGTGATGGGGGCGGCGCTCGGGTTGTCCAGGCGGATGGCCCCGGCGTCGTAACAGGTGGCCAGGGTGCCGCAGGCGGACTGGCCGGGCACGGTGCCCCCGAGGAAGGTCACCCCGGGCGATCCGGCCCACGGCACCGGGAAGGTGGCCGGGTCGGGGTTGATGGTCTCCTTGTCCTCGGCGTAGCCGACGAACACCGACAGCCCGCCGGCAGTGGCCGTGGCGCCCCCGGCCGAGGGGAGGGCCCGGACGGCCATCAACCCGAGCAGGAGGGCGGCCACCGCCACCATCACCAGCCCGCCGGCGGAGCCGCGGCGCAGCGCTCTCCAGGCCGACTCCACGCTCGGACTGCTCATGATGCGACTCCTCTTCGTCGTCAGGGGCTGGAGACCACCGAGTCGAACACCACCGTGCCGGCCTTCCCGTTGCTGTGGGAGGTGAAGGCCACGCCACGGAGGAGGGCACCGGACAGGTTGGCCAGGGTCATGGCGGAGCCGGGCACGGTGGTCCAGGTGACCCCGTCGGGCGAGGTGGCGGCGGCGAAGGTGGTGCCGGTCCGGCTCACCCGCAGGTAGACCGGGGCGGTCCCGGCCACGGTCAGCTGGCCGGTCGACCCGCCGGCCGTCGACCGCCACTGCACCGCCACCCCGTTGCCGGTGGTGGCGAAGACCGCGTAGTAGGGGCAGCCGGGGTCGGTCGTGGCCCGAAGCATGGGCCCGGCCTTGGCCCAGGCGCTGGGGGAGCTCTCCGAGACCACCCGGGTGGCCAGACTCCCGTCCGCGGCCAGGTTCTGCCAGGCGAAGTGGAAGGCGTCGGCGGTCCCGAAGATGTCGGCCCCGCCCGCCTGCATCGTCCAGGTCCCGCCGCTGAGGCTCTGGGATCCGGCCGGCGAGGCCGCGCCGATGTCTCCGCAGGTCCACCCGGAGGGGCAGGCCAACCCGGGCGGCGGCAGCTCCCCCGGGGTGACGGCCACCGAGTCGAGGGTCACGTTGCCTCCCACGCCCTGGGCGTGGGAGGTGAGGGCGAAGCCGGCCTGCAGCGCACCGGACATGGCCAGCACCATGGTGGAGCCGGGTACCGCCGTCCAGGTGGACCCGTCGGGCGAGGTGTAGGCGGTGTAGTAGGTCTGGGGGCTGGAGCCCGACGTGGTGAATCTGCCCACCCGGAGAAAGATCGGTCCGGTGCCGGTGGTGGCCAACTGGCTGCTGGTGCCGCCCTGGGTGGCCCGCCACTGGACCACCACCCCGTTGGCGGGGGTCACGAAGACCCCGTAGTACGGCGAGCCGGCGTTGGCGGTGGCCCGGACCATGGGCCCGGCCTTGGCCCAGGGGCTGGTGGCCTGCTGGGACGAGACGCGCGCGGTGACGGTCCCGTCGGCGGCCAGGGACTGGGCCACCAGGTGGAAGGAGTCCGAGGTGCCCCAGATGTCCCCGCCGCCGGCGGTCTCGGACCAGGACCCGTTGAGCAGCGAGTCCTGGCCGGGGGGCAGTGCGCCGCCCACGTCGGTGCAGCTCCACCCGGTCGGGCAGACGAACGGGGGCGGTTGCTCGACGACCTGCTGGGTGACCGCGTCGAAGGTGGCCACGGTGAGGTTGAGCGAGCTGTTGGCGTCGCTGGCCAGACCGGCGACCAGCGGCCCCGGCAGGGTCAGGGCCACCTGGGAGTTGGGCACGTAGCTCCAGTTGACCCCGTCGGTCGAGGAGTAGGCGGCGTAGAACACCCGACCGGAGACCGGGTCGGTGTAGCGGGCCGCCTCCACCCACTGGGGGGCGGCGATCCCGGCCTCGGACACCTGCTGGGTCTGGGCCGCCCGGGAGGCTCGCCACTGCACGGCCACCCCGTTGGCCGGGGTGATGAAGACCCCGTAGTAGGGGGCCTGGGCGTCGGTGCCCGAGCGGATCATGACCCCCGAGCGCATCCACGGCCCTCCCCCGCTCTGCGAGGTGACGTGGGCCGAGACCGTCCCGTCCCCGGTGGTCGAGCCGCTGGCGAAGGGTTGGTAGTCGAAACGGAACTCGTCGTAGACGGACCAGATGTCCCCGCTCCCCTGCACCGTCCAGTCGCCCCCCTGGACCAGCTGGTTGCCGGGTGGGACCCCCGGCCCGCCGATGTCGCCGCACGACCAGCCGATCGGGCACACCCCCGGCGGGGCGGTGGTCACTGCGGCCAGGGACAGGTGGTCGAAGACCACCGGGACGGTGGTGCTGGTGCCGCTGGTAGCGGCCAGGCCGGCCAGGTAGGTGGAGCCGAAGGGCAGGACCTGGGTCGAGCCCAGCACCGGGGTCCAGGTCACCCCGTCGGCGGAGGTGAAGGCGGACACCGTGGTCTGGGCCGGGCTGAACCGGGAGTCCTGCCAGGTGACGAGGCGGAGGTAGGCCGGTGAGACCGACGAGGCCAGCGGGATGGTCTGGGCCAGGGCGATGCCGTCGTTGGACCGCCACCGGATGGTGGCCGATCCGCCCGGGTGGAGGTAGACCCCGTACTCCGGGGCGGTCGGACTGGTGCCGGCCCGCACCAGCAGGCCCTCCTGGGCCTTGCCCGAGGCTCCGGGCTGGGTCACCACCCGCGCCGAGAGCGAGGTGGAGCCGGTCTCCGACTGGAACACGTAGTGCATGGAGTCCGACGAGCCGAGGAAGCCGGTGCCGGTGCCGGCCAGGGTCAGCGCCGCGCCGCTACCGGTGGCGTCCCCCGCCGGGGTGGGGTTGCCCACGTCGGCACAGGACCAGCCGACCGGGCACGGGTCGGCCGGAGCGGACGGCACCAGCGCGGCGGTCGGAGGCCCGCCCACCGACAGCCCGGTGAACGAGGCGGTGCCGGTGGCACTGGACGAGCCGGACGACACGGCCAGGCCGGCCAGGCTGGTGGTGGGGAGGTCGAGGTCGGCGGTGGAGCCCGGCACCAGCTGGTAGGTGATCCCGTCGGTGGACAGGCCGGCACTGAAGAGGTTGCCGGTGCGCTGGATGATCAGGGATGCGGGCGTGGCCACCGGCACCTTGGCCAGCAGCACGGGGTTCTTGGCGAAGGTAGTCCGCTCCCACACCTGGACGTCGGGCGGGGTGTCGTTGGGGTAGGCCAGGACGGCGTAGAACGGCGAGGTCACCGCGGCGGACTGGCGGACCATGAGCCCGGCCTGCTGGGTGAGCCCGGACGGCGGGGCCTGGCCGGTGAGGGTCACGCTGGCCTGGGTGTCGCCGGTGACCGGCTCGGACACCAGGCGGAACTGGTCACCGGTCCCCTTGACCCCGGTGCCGGCGGCCTTCACGGTGAGGGTACCCGCCGCCGACGACTCGCTGCCCTTGGCCGGGTTGTGGATGTCCTGGCAGGTGAAGCCGGTCGGGCAGTTGGGGTCCGCCGGCGGGGTGGCCGGGGCCGGACCGTCGCCGAAGGCGTAGAGCTTGCCGTCGACCGCCCCCACGTAGAACTGGCCCTGGGCCACCGAGATGCCCCCGTAGACCGCGGCGGGCAGGACGTAGGAGTAGAGGAGGCTCCCGTTCTGGGCGTTCAGCACCTCGAAGGTCGATCCTTCCACCTCGGCGATCAGCCCGTTGACGTAGGCCGGCGAGCCGAGAACCGGTGCGTCGGTGGGCCGGCTCCACAGCACGGTTCCGGTGGCCGGGTCGAGGGCGGTCATCGAGCCCTGGGACCCGGTGGTGGTGTGGCCGCCGGCCGCGTACAGAACCCCGTTGGCGAAGATGGCCGAGGGCAGGACGCCGTCCCCGCAGGTGGGACAGGTCCCCCCGATGGCCAGGGCCCGCTGCCAGATGGGCCCGGCGGCCAGGTTGTTGCGGTTGAAGGTGTAGAGGACCCCGTTCTTGTTGGACACCGAGAGCAGCTGGTCGCCCTGGGCGTCGGTGGTCAGGGTGGGAGTGGTGCTCCAGTCGGAGTCGGCGATCGAGGCGCCGAAGGGGAGCTGCCACGAGTCGTCATAGGCCAGGGTGCCGGCGTCGAGGGCCACGATGGCCTGGGACTGGGTCTGGTCGTAGCCGGCCAGGGTGCCGGTCGAGACGAAGATCCGGTTGGTGGCGGGATCGTAGGTGGGCGAGGTCCAGATGCCGCCCCCCACCTCGCCGTTGGGCACGAAGTCGTAGGTGGCCACGATGGACTGGGAGGCCAGGCTGACCTTGAGCAGCTGACCTTGGACCAGGGGGTTGTCACAGTTGGAGGCGATGCCCACGTAGGCATACCCGTTCACGATGAGCGGGCTGGACCAGTTGTAGTGGGCCCCGGTCTGGCTGTTGTCGCCGGTGTAGACGCTCCAGAGGACGGCCCCGGTGCTGGCGTTGAGGGCGTACCAGTAGGGACCCCCGCCACCCACGTAGACCACCCCGTTGAGGACGGTGGCGGCCGAGGTGATGCCGATGGTGGACGGGTTGCAGCCGGGATCGGTGGTGATGCCCAGGTTGGTCTTCCACAGCACGGTCCCGGTGGTGGTGTCGACGGCGTACTCGTCCCCGTCCCAGGAACCGACGTAGGCGGTGGTACCGACGACGGAGGCCGAGGTGGCGACGGGTCCACCGGTCTGGGCCGCCCAGTCCAGCTGGAGCTGCCCGGCGGTGGCCAGGGTGAGCGACGGGTCGGTGGTGGCCGAACTGCGGCCGTTGTCGTGCAGGTAGGTGGGCCAGTCCTGGGCCGTCGGCGCCGCCGAGACGGGACCCGAACCGAGGGACACGGTCCCGACGGCCACGCCGATCACCAGGACCAGCGCGGCCAGCGCGGGGGCCGTCCTCCGCTCCCGACCCCTGCTCCCCCACCCGGCCCCGACCGGTCGGGTGGTCCGGCTCATGGGCTGGTGTAGCTCACGTTGTCGAAGGTGGCCGTGCCGAGGGCCCCGGTGTTGTGGGAGCACTCGAAGAGGCCCGCGGTGGCCGGGGCGGTGATGGCCAGGGTCTTGGTCAGCACCGGGGTCCAGGTGACGCCGTCGGTGGAGAGCGAGGCGGTGTACTTCCCGGCCGCGGTCCAGCTCAGCTTCATCCACCCGTTGGGGAACGGTTCGGTCAGCGAGGTCAGCGATCCGTTGAAGTTGTACTGGACCTTGACCAGGCCCGAGGGCGAGTCGGCGATGAGCAGGTAGGGGCTACCGGCGGTGGTGGACTGCTTGACCATCACCCCGGCCTTGGCGTTCGAACTGGTGTTGGTCACCGAGGTGACCCGGGCCACGATCGAGCCGCTGGAGGCGGCGGGCTGGTCCACGTAGTGGAACTGGTCGCTGGTCCCCCAGATGTCGGCCCCGGCGCCGTTCACCGTGAAGACGCCGCTGGCGTAGGAGGCCGACCCGGCGATGGCCGGTGCGCCGACGTCGGTGTCGGTCCACGGCGAGGGCAGCGGCCCGGGCGGGGTGGGCGAGCTCACCGTCACGTGGTCGAAGGCCGCCGTCGAGTTCTGGCCGATGTTGTGGGAGGTGTCGAACAGCCCGATGGTCACCGGTCCGGTCATGGCCACGGTGGCCGAGCCGATCAGGGTCCAGTTGACCCCGTCGGCGGAGATCCAGGACATGAAGACGTTGCCCGAGCGGGACAGCTTGACCCACTTGTCCGGTGCCGAGAAGCCCGTGGGGTAGGTCTTCGGGGTGGCCGACTTCGACCCGGTGTACTGCATGCGGGCCCCGTAGCCCATGGCCGGGTTGGCCGAGGGGAGTTGGGACAGGCAGCCGTCGGGGGTGCAGCCCACGCCGTTGACGTTGGGGGTGGTCGGGCTGACGTCGGGCGCCACCAGCGCGTCCACGAAGGCCGACCCCGAGGTGGGCGACTGCTTGATCATCACCCCGGCCTTGGCCCAGGCGCTGGAGTCGGACTGGTAGCGGACCCGGGCGGTGATGGTGCCGTCGCCGGCCAGAGTCTGGTACACGTAGTGGAACTGGTCGTTGGCCCCGAACACGTCGGCGCCGGAGCCGTCCAGGTAGAAGCTGCCGTCCGATGCCGCATAGTCGGCGGTACCGGCGGTGATCGGCGCGCCCACGTCGGTACTGGTCCACGGGGCGGGCACCGAGTTGACCACCGGCTCCTCCTCCGCCATGTAGCTCCCGGCGCCGGACCCGGCTGTCACCGTGTCGGTCAGCGCACCGCCGTCGGACCAGCCCACGAAGCGGTACCGCACCCCGCCCACCGTCTGGGGCAGGGGGAGGCCGTTCAGCACGTGGACCACCCCGGCCACCCCGGTGAAGGTGGCCGGCCCGGTCTCCCACATGCCGTCGACCGAGTAGCCGGTGCCCGGCACCGAGGTGCCGGTGGACCAGGTGGCCAGATTGGGCTGGAGGTCCTTGGTGACCACGGTGGTCAGTCCCCGGGAGTCGGTCACGGACAGGGTGATCCGGTAGAAGCTCCCGGGCACCTGGGAGGGGTCGGTGGGGATGGTGACCGAGCCGGAGGTGGAGCCGGTCGTCGGGCCGGAGAAGGGCTGGGCCACCTCGGCGTAGTAGGACGGCTGGAGGACCCCGTTGGCGTAGTAGTCCACGCTCCAGGTGTAGGCCGAGGCCGGCAACGAGCCGTCGACCGGGTCGGAGGCCGCCCCGCTGAAGGTGACGGTGTCACCGGCGTTGTAGGTGCCGGGAGCGGTGATCGAGGCCGACGGTGGGGACGGCCCCACCGTCACCTTGGTGGTGGTCGACGACGACTGGGTGCCGTCGTTGACGGTCAGGGTGGCGGTGTAGGTACCGGGCGCCCCGTAGACGTGGGCGGGGTTGGCCGCCGTCGAGAGCGGCGACCCGTCCCCGAAGTCCCAGGACTCAGTGAGGGCCCGGCCGTAGGGATCGGTGGAGCCCGCCGAGGAGAAGGCCACCGAGAGCGGCGCCGGCCCGCCGGTCGGGGTGGCCGCGGCGACCGCGGTCGGCGGGAAGGGGCCGGTGGCGGAGATCCTGGACACCGTGCCCTCGAAGATGCTGGCGAAGTAGATGTTGCCGTCGGGTCCCTCGATCATGTCGGCGATGGTGCCGGCGTTGAGGTCGAAGACGGAGTCGGACACGCCGGTCTGGTAGGTGGGGTCGAAGGACACCGCCTCGATGTCGTTGCGGACGTAGTCCCCGAAGAAGACAGTGTGGGCGTAGCTCTGGGGGAACGTGGTGCCGGAGTAGGCCATGATGGCCGAGGCCGCTCCGTCGGTCGGGAAGTGCCCGTAGGTGAAGGCCGGGTTGAGATAGCCGCAGCTGCCGCAGTTCCCCTCCTTGAAGGGCCAGCCGTAGTTGCCGCCCTTCTGGATGAGGTCGAGGTCCTCCCAGTAGTTGGACCCGGTGTCCTCGGTCATGACCTGGCCGCTGGGCAGGAAGGTGAAGCGCCAGGGATTGCGCAGGCCGTAGGCGTAGATGTAGGGCACCGCCCCGGCCACGCCGACGAAGGGGTTGTCGGCGGGGACCGATCCGTCGAGGTTGAGGCGGAGGATCTTGCCGTAGATGTTGCCCAGGTTCTCGCCGTTGCTGATGGCGGGGACGTTGTCGCCGACGCTCCACCACAGTTTTCCGTCCGGACCCACCTGGAGGTCGTTGCCGGCGTGGTCGTAGTTGCCGCCGGTTCCGTCCTCGAGCTGCACCTGGTTACCGGTGTAGAGGATCTTCTCGCTGGCCGGGCTGGCCACGCCGTTGACCACGGTGAACCGCGACAGTCGGGCGAAGGGCTGGTTCGGCCCCACCGAGGTGGTGAGGGCGGCGGTGTAGGAGACGTAGAGGAACCCGTTGGTGGCGAAGTTGGGGTCGAGGGCCATGCCGAGCAGGCCGGTCTCGCCCTGGCTGAAGACGGTCAGGGCGAGGACCGGGGTGGGCTGGACCACTCCGTTGCGGAGGATCACGATCTTGCCGCCCTGCTCACCGATGTAGAGGTCGCCGTTGGGGGCGAAGTCGAGGACGATGGGCTTGCTCAGACCGTGGGCCAGCTGGGTCTGGGTGAAGCCGGCGGCGAGGGCGGGCCCCGCGGTCGAGTTGGCGGTGGCCGAGGCGGAGAAGGAGGTGCCCTCGGTGCCGGTCACCGTGGCGGTGTCGGAGTAGGCGGTGGACGCCGCGGCCGAGACGGCCATGGTGATGGTGACGGTCCAGGTCTGGCCGGCGGCCAGGGTGGGGGCGCTACAGGTCTCCGTGGGAGAGGTGTAGGTGCAGGTACCGAGGTTCTGGACCGTGGCCGGCTGGGCCATCTGACCGAGGCCGACCCCGTTGAAGGCGTCGGTGAGGGTGAGGTTGGTGGCGGCAGAGGAACCGTTGTTGACCATGGTGATGCGGTAGGCCACGGCCTGGGTCGAGTCGGCCGAGGAGGGGGTCGAGGTCACGGTGACGGAGACCGGGCTGGTGGCCGAGGCCGAGGGTTGGGCGGTGACGGCGACCAGACCCAGGGACAGGACGGCGGCCGCCCCTCCGGCGACGGCGACCCGGTGGAACCGCGATCGGCGACGAGCGGGTGGCGTCGATGCCGCGTCGAGGGATGGGTGCCACCGGGCGAGGGAACTGCTCCGCCTACGGCTCCGACCAACCGTTTTACCCATCGCCTGCCACGCCTCCTCGGTGCCGGTTGTCCCCGGAGCGAGTGTCTTCCGCCCGGTACTGACTCCCTGCCCGAGATCAGCGGATGCTTGCACTGTGACACGGGAGACCAGGCTTGTCATCTAGCTTCACTGAGGGTGATGACGCGAGCCGGTGCGGTGTGGGTTGTGGGTGGAAATGTGTCAGACGTAACCGAACGGACACGCTGGTGTCACCGCGGCCACCAAAGCTACGGATGGTTCAGAGCGGCCCACACTGGACGCGCCGGGCGCCTGGTCGAGTGGGCTCCCGCGCCGATGGTTCGCCAACACTGCGCCTGCGCTCACTTCGGGAGCTGTATCGGGGACACCAGGCCCAAGCCGAAGCCCGTGTCCTCGATCGACCGCGACTCGAGGGGACCTCAGGCCGGCGTGGCAGGGCGCCGGCCACGGCACTGGGCAGCAAGAAGTCAGGCGACGTCGCGGTGGCGAATGACTCGGAGCCTGGGCTTACGAGGGGCATTGGTGTCATTACCCGCCGACTGCTGGCGGAGAAGATCGTCACGGCACTCGTCGCACAGACGCCCGAACGACGTCCCCAGCCGCTTGCGATCCAGTCGCCCAACCTTGGAGACAGGTCGGGTCCAGCCACAGCGATGACAGACACCGGGCCGCTGTCGGCGACCCCGTGCTCTGTCTTCGTGCTCATTCATGGATTTGATATCCCCAAAGAGGTCTTGAACTCCATGCATGTCATATCGGCCCGTTCTGGCCAAGTCTGAATCGGAGAATCTTCTGGGATCGCGGCTCATTTGACGGTTCGACACGACCGGTCCAACCGGATGAAGCCCCAGGTCACACGTGGTATGAGACAAAGACAAAAGATCGCCGAAATCGGTAGTCGGTAGCTCTGGTCCAGGGATCGAGCAGTGGCCCATCCCGACTGGGGCCACTGCTCCTGACTCAGTCAGGTGCTCTCCGGTGGTTCAGGTGCTCTCCGGGGGTGCTCGGTCGGCTTTTCCAACGACCCCCCGGGGGGTCCGCCCATTCACGACTCGTCCCCGCCGCACTCGGCGGGCGTGCACGAACTCGGACTCAGGGCGATGGCTCTGCCGCTCTGAGTGGAGATTGTGTGATACTTCGTCACGCAATGTGTCAGGATCGCCACTCCAGATGAGGACACAGAACATTCATGGGCGGACAGTGGATCCTCAGGAAGGTTGTCGGTAGGGTCACGCACAGGCTTGGTGATGGGCATTAACGTCGTCCTTACATCAGAGATGAGAGGTGGGCGGCTTGATGCTCAGTGGCGAGGCGGGTGCCATGGCCCGGAACAGGGTCCCCTTCTCGAGGTCGGCGGAAGAAAGACGAGCGAGAGCGAAGAGTGGACAGCACCGTTGGATGGGAAGGTGCAAACGCAAGCACCGATTGGGCCACTGGCGTTGGAACCGAGAGTCAGCATCGTAATTCCGGCTAAGAACGAAGCCCGCAATCTTCCCCGGTTGTTTGCAACCCTGCCGACGGAAAATTGCGAAGTGATCCTCGTCGATGGCACCTCGACTGACGACACGGTGAGCGAGGCGCTGCGATTGAGGCCGGATATCACCGTCATCAATCAGATACGCAAAGGCAAGGGAAACGCTCTGGCGTGTGGCTTTGCCGCAGCCACTGGGGACTTCATCGTCATGATCGATGCAGATGGCTCGAACGACCCAACGGAGATTCCCCGGTTCGTAAATGCCCTCAAAGAAGGTGCAGACTTCGCCAAAGGATCGCGGTTCCTGGACGGAGGGGGAGTCATGACATCAGCCTGGTCAGGAGATTCGGGAACTTCTGGCTCAACAAGCTGGTGAATCTGCTCTATGGGACTCGGTACACGGACCTCTGCTATGGCTACAACGCATTCCGGCGCGAGTGTCTTGATGCCATGGCTCTCGATCCGGGCCATACCGACGATTTCGCCGACGGGCCCATGCAATGGGGAGACGGTTTCGAAGTTGAGACGCTGATCACCGTGCGGGTTGCGAAAGCCGGTCTTAGGGTGACTGAGGTTCCAAGCTTGGAACTCGTCCGTCATTTTGGAGCAAGCAACCTCAATGCTTTCTCCGACGGCTTGCGAGTGCTTAGAACCATCCACGCAGAGCGCAATCACGGCGTCCGCCAAGCCTCCACCGAGAGAGCTGTAGCTCATCGGGAGGCCGAAGACCTCCTGGCCGTTATCCACGCGGAACAAAGAGGTGAGCTAGTCACAGGCCCGCAATCGCAGAGGATCGGGTCGTCGACAGCGACGACCGACTCGGTGGGGCAAGGCTACCGAAACTAAAAGAATGAGGGGATGCAGGAGTCTGGACACGGCCAATGACCTCGGTCGACGCTGACCGGGTGGCCGCCATCTACTTGGATTCTCTCCCCCACTCTCGGTTGTTCCCCCCGGGGGCCCCGGTAGGGCCCGAAAACGGCTGAAGCACGGCTGCCGGGTGGTTCGCTGTCGGGGCCTCTGTGTCGTCATGCGGTGGTATACGAGGGGATCCGCAGCCAGGCGTCCGCAACACCGCCGTGCAAAGCCCGCGCCGACGCCAGCGACAGGGGGCGACCAGGGTCCGGCGCGGTGCCCAGCGATTCGGTACGTATCCGTCAGAGCCAACGATCTGGCCTGAGGTCGTAGGCTCTGATTCGCTCACTGGGAAGCGGATCAACTCCGAGACAGGCCAAGTCTGGCCCAGATATGGGCCACCGGCCCTCCGAACAAACAGAAGAATGGGTGCACCACTCATGAGGCCACCGGTGATAGAACGGTCACGGCAGGTTGGGAGGGATGATGACTGATGCACTAAGGGACTGGGGTCCGCCTCCGGAGCACGAGAAGTCGCCGACACTTGCTATTTACGAACCAGACCATGGGCCGATCTGGGTCGCAACCCTTCCCAACTGGCGAAACAGGGCTCTCGTCGGCTCTTCGGCCGCAGTCGCGGTCGCGATTGTCCTTCGAGGCCTGTCACATCTTCTGCCTCGGCCTCAAAGCGGCTGAGGTCGTCCCTTTTCCTGATGACGGGGCGAGAGGCACTGTCAATCTAGCTGGTCCATTCGCTATGCGAGTTGTGGCTGATGTCGGTGAAACCAGACTCGACGAACTCGACCCGGCGTGAACCAGGACTGCGAGCGGTGGGGCCGGTCGCGGTCCTCGGTGAGTACCCGGCCTCGAGGAGCGTCGAAGAGTTGACCGTCTAGGTGCTCGTTACTCATCGCCCGTAGAAGCTCTTGGTCCAGCCGTTTTGCACTGCCCGGGTCGACGGAACACGGTATCGGTGCCGTTGAACCGGCACCAGTCGACCACCGCTTGGGCGACGAACTCGGCACCTCGTCAAAGCCGGACAAAGACGGGAATTCCACGGTCTTTGACCAGGTGCTCCAGAACGGCCCGCCTTCGGCAGTCCGGGGTCAGCAGTTCCCCCGGTTAAGTTACTTCAACACGTCAATACCAAGGGCTTGGTCGGCCACGATCCGCCATAGGCGCTGGTTCTCCTTCTTCAGCTCCTTCAGCTTCTTGGCGTCGTCCCCCCCGTGCCGGTTCCGCCACCGGTGCCGGGTCGACTCGGTGATCTCCAGGCGCCGGGAGACCTTCTCGACGCTCTGGCTCCCGCCGAAGGACCTTCTCGCGTCTGGTTAGCTTGCGGATGATCTGCTCGCACGTTGCCGGCGTTTCTCTAGCTCTGTCGTGCGATACCTCGCCTTTGTCGTGCGATACCTCGCCCAATCTGGGGCCTCGGAATCGCACCACGGATAACTCAGTGTCGTGGGACCAGGTCAGCCCTGTGGCCCCATGGGGCCGTTCTGATTCGGGCATCCCAGAATCGGCCCTGGACATCTTCGCGGGTGCGTGTTAAGTAGGGTGACGGTGGACTGATCTTGACCTGCCTGATCGGCCATCAGTTGCGGTGGACGCCGGAATAAGGAGAGCACATGTTTCATGGTCTCGTCAGGCACGCGCCGGAAGGCGTTAGTCGTTGCATGCATTTTGATTGGATCGGTCGGTGTCGGAGCGATGCTAAGTCCAGCAAAGGCGGCGACGACAGATCCCTTTCCGGTGTTCTCAAGCGGATTCACCCAGGACCTGTTCGCGATAAACAACGGATTTCTAGGCGGTGTGGCGTTTGCCCCTAACGGTGATGTGTGGACTGACAACTGCCTGTTCGGTGGAAGTGCGTTGGCTCGGTACTCGCAGACATCCAAGTTTGCACAGAACGGGGCGATGCTCGCGACCGAGACAGACGTCGCATCCAATGCCGGCTGTGGTCTGACGAACAACCCCGACGGGTTCTTGTACTCGAACACTGACTCTGGAGTCACGCAGATCGATTCAAACACAGGTGCGGCCACCGGAGAGGTGTTCGGGGCGGCCGGGGACGCACTCGGTATCACCACAGACCCACAAACGAATAGTTTGGTTTATGTGGGCAGCGACGGGACTATTCTCGTAGCTCCACCGGGCGGATCGTCATCGACCTTTTCCACCACGACGACGGGCGATTTCATTGATGGTATTGCCTTCGATCCGAGTGGCAACTACCTATTCGCTTCGAACCGCTCAAGCAACACCGTAACGGTCATCGCTCGGAATGGGAGCCTGGTGCAGAACTCAGGTTCGATTGCCGGGGTGCCGGACGGCATCTCCTTCCATGGCGGCTTTCCGCAATTCGTTCTGACCAACAACAACGACGGGTCGATGACACGCCTTGATTTCCCGGCGAACGATTTTACAAAGACACCGGTCCTTTCCACCTTTCGCGAGCGGTGGATACCGCGGTGACCTGAGCCAGGTGGGTCCTGATGGATGCATCTATCTGACCCAGAACGGGACGAACTTCCCAGACGGAACGAGTGGGTCTGAAGACAGCATTGTGAAGATCTGCAGCGGGTTCTCGCCACCGCCCGGCGTTGGTAACACGACGATCACGACTTCTCTTAGCGGAGGCGGTACGACCGGCACGGCTATCAGCGTGCCTGGCGGAACGGCGGTTAGCGATTCGGCGGTGCTGGCCGGCCCGAACGTGGCGAGCACGACCGGCAAAGTGACGTATTCCGTGTACTCGGATAGCCAGTGCCTGAGTCCGATCGGGAGCGGTGGCACCAAGAATGTCAATGCCGGCACTGTACCTAACTCCGACCCGGTGACCCTTGGCAGCGGCGGGCACCTACTACTGGAGGGCGAGCTACACGGGTGACTTGACGAACAGTGGCTCGACAACCACCTGCGGAAGTGAGACCGAGACCGTGGCGAGCGGCCAGCAACCGAAACTGGACACCATTGCGACGGGCTATCACGCCTTTGCCGCCGGCTCGGGTTGTCCCGGTCGCCGGCCACCGAAGGGATCGTTGCCTCTCTGGGATCACCTAACTGGCCGGTGGTATCTCCACGGTCACCATGGACCACCGGTCGCCAGCCGGAAGCGCTGCTCGGACGGTGACTGGAGTGCCGGCCGTCGTGGGTGCCGCAACGGCCTGGGTCCAGTACCAGTCGCCCACCGTGGGGTCTTTGAACGATGTCACGAGGCTCTGGCCGGCCACCGGGACGGGCTTGGTCGCCGTCGACCAGTCCAGTCCACCGGCGATCACCAGCGAATTGCTGGACGCCGGGGTGATGGTGGCCTTGGCCGGGCCGCCGACCTTGCTGCCGATGCCGACTACCCCGAGCTGATGGGCCGCTCCAGTGAAGGACTCCACGCTGAGCAAGCCGTCCGCCGGCTGGGCGAATGACGCCTGGACGGTGGCGTTGGTCAACTTCGTCGGGGCGTAGGCCTGCCAGACCTCGGAGGAGCCCGCCCCGAAGAGGTCGGCAAACGAGGTGCGCTTCCACGTCAGACCCGCACCGGTCACTGACGTCACCTTCTGGGTGGCGGTCGACGCCCCGTCGGCCTGGACCAGGGCGACGAGCAGTTCCCCGCCTCCCGTGGTCGACACGTGACTGGTGGAGACCGAGCCGGCGGCAAAGGCGTGATAGCCCGTCGCGATGGTGTCCAGCTTCGGCTGTCCACCGCCCGAGGTTGAGGTGACCGTCTCCACCTCGCCATTCGGTCCGCAGGTACTGTTCGAGCCGTTATTGGTGCCGTCACCCGAGTAGATGGCTTGCCAGTAGTAGGGACCGGCGTTGGTGAGGGTCACCGGTGCCGACGCTGGCAACGTGCCCGGGGTGGTGATGCTCTGGTGGGGCCCGGAACTCACTGCGTTCTGGCAGTTGGCATCGGAGAAGACGTTGTAGGTGACCGTGCCGGTGGCCGTGGATGCGTTCACCCCGGTCAGGCTGGCCTGGTCGGTGACGGCCGTACCGGAAGGCACCGTGATCGAGCTTCCGCTCTGACTACCGCCGGCGAGGGAAGTGGCTATCGCGGTGCC
The DNA here is from genome assembly GCA_963833585.1 of uncultured Acidimicrobiaceae bacterium. Classification (GTDB taxonomy): domain Bacteria; phylum Actinomycetota; class Acidimicrobiia; order Acidimicrobiales; family RAAP-2; genus Bog-756. Next base: position 79,559 of record CAWHYF010000007.1, read on the forward strand.
ACTCACCAGGCTGTGACCTTCGAGGAAGACTGCCGAATCAAGGACGCTGTCGCTGCCGTCGGCGATAGCTAGTTTCATGTGATTGGTCGTGCCCGCGTTCACCGTGGCGTTACAGGTCAGCACCGTGGTCAGACCGTCCATCTGGGTGTTGAGCGTCGGAGGGACGTTGTTGATGAAGTACTGGGCATTGTGCGGTGTGGTGTCTCCGCCGATGTCATTGCCGTTGTTGATGGTGTTCACCGACACGGGATCGGTCGTGCCGGGCACCAGTGCACAGTTGGTGCCGTTGACGAAGAACCCGAATGTGTCGTTGAACTCCGTGTTGGAGTAGTCGCTGTACTCCTCGGAGGAGAACACGTAGCTGAACTGCACGGTCGAGAAGGTCGGTACGAAGTCGAACTGCAGCACCGACGCGTCAAAGGTCGGGAACCCGGCCAGGCCTGTCAGATCGCTGTCGCCAGGTAGCCCGAAACTCGTGGAGTTGTCATCACCGGACGGACCACCTTCGTAACATGTATTCGGTCCTTCCACACCCTGACTGCAGGCAGGATCGGCGGTGTAGGTCTGCACTTTGCCGGAATCGAGGACGATCCCCGAGTTGAATCCGATGATGCCCGCCCCTCCGGTGAACGTTCCGGCCGCTCGATCGTCTCCGGTGTAGGTCACATTGGACACCGAAACTCCCGAACCCACCAAGGCATTGGCCAAGTCCGACGTGGTGGTGCCGCTGTTGAGGTCGGTCACCTGCAATCCGGTTACGGCCCCTGCGGGCGTTGCCGAAATGACCCCGAAGATTCCCAGTCCGATCGCAAGGGAAGCTACGACCGACCCAAGTTTCCGGCCACGCTGTTGATGGATCTTCATCACTACCTCCGCCATAAGCGGCCAGCCTTCTCGCCGGCCTGATTTCTAACGATTGACCTGCATGTCACGTCCAATTCCCGCCGAGGCTCTCTCACGATCCACTGGAGGCCACCGCCGAGTTCGACGTCGATGACTGTCGCCGGCGATGCACTCGGTTGTCCCGGTCGCCGGCCACCGAAGGGATCGTTGCCTCTCTGGGATCACCTAACTGGCCGGTGGTATCTCCACGGCCACCATGGACCACCGGTCGCCAGCCGGAAGCGCTGCTCGGACGGTGACTGGAGTGCCGGCCGTCGTGGGTGCCGCAACGGCCTGGGTCCAGTACCAGTCGCCGACCGTGGGGTCTTTGAACGATGTCACGAGGCTCTGGCCGGCCACCGGGACGGGCTTGGTCGCCGTCGACCAGTCCAGTCCACCGGCGATCACCAGCGAGTCGCTGGACGCTGGGGTGATGGTGGCCTTGGCCGGGCCGCCGACCTTGCTGCCGATGCCGACTACCCCGAGCTGATGGGCCGCTCCGGTGAAGGACTCCACGCTGAGCAAGCCGTCCGCCGGCTGGGCGAATGACGCCTGGACGGTGGCGTTGGTCAACTTCGTCGGGGCGTAGGCCTGCCAGACCTCGGAGGAGCCCGCCCCGAAGAGGTCGGCAAACGAGGTGCGCTTCCACGTCAGACCCGCACCGGTCACTGACGTCACCTTCTGGGTGGCGGTCGACGCCCCGTCGGCCTGGACCAGGGCGACGAGCAGTTCCCCGCCTCCCGTGGTCGACACGTGACTGGTGGAGACCGAGCCGGCGGCAAAGGCGTGATAGCCCGTCGCAATGGTGTCCAGTTTCGGTTGTCCACCGCCCGAGGTTGAGGTGACCGTCTCCACCTCGCCATTCGGTCCGCAGGTACTGTTCGAGCCGTTATTGGTGCCGTCACCCGAGTAGATGGCTTGCCAGTAGTAGGGACCGGCGTTGGTGAGGGTCACCGGTGCCGACGCTGGCAACGTGCCCGGGGTGGTGATGCTCTGGTGGGGCCCGGAACTCACTGCGTTCTGGCAGTTGGCATCGGAGAAGACGTTGTAGGTGACCGTGCCGGTGGCCGTGGATGCGTTCACCCCGGTCAGGCTGGCCTGGTCGGTGACGGCCGTACCGGAGGGCACCGTGATCGAGCTTCCGCTCTGACTACCGCCGGCGAGGGAGGTGGCCGTCATGGTCGGCTGAGCCGGTTGGCCGCTGTTAACCGTAAAGAGGTACCGGCCCAAGGTGGTGCTGTTGAGGTCGTTGAAGATCAATCCCGTCGTCGAGGAGGTGTCAAGGAAGGCGTTGGCAGTGCCGGATCCGGGGAGATTGAATGAGTCCCCTGGTGTAGCCGTTCCATTGGAATACCCGACGAAGGCAGGTATGCCGAATCCCGATGTATCCAAACAATTGGCGTCTCCACCACTTGCCTGGCCGGTGTCCCACTGGATGCTGTTGTAGTTGAACTCCATGTCGAAATCGTCGCCAAGCGAGCTTGTGCCTCGATCGGCCCGGTCGATCAGAATCAATTGGAAGTTGTTGAGCACGTTGCCATTGGCATCGTAACAACCGACCCCGGGCCAGTTGACCACGAACACTTTCTTGCCATCCAGCGTGCCGGTACCGAAATTGACCGTGGCGCTGCCTGCGCCCCGAGTATCCACGTCGGCAAAGAAGGGTGCGATGATCGGGCTGCCGAACGTGGTGAGATCTTCGGGGGTGAACTGGGACAGTGGGGCGGCGAAGGTGATGTTTCCGTTGTTGTTGATATACGACGAAGTGAACTTCGTGCCGAAGAAGTTGATATTGAAGCCGAGCGGAAAGAGCGTGGGCCCGGTTTCTCCGTTCGGACCGGGGCAGGCTACAGGTGCGTTGCCGCCGCCGCAGGGCCATGTTCCGTCGTCATTGGCCAGGAGTGGGACCTGCACGTAGTTATTGATGACACTGGTGCTTGTCCCGGGATTGGGCGATGTCGGAATGACCGCATTCGCAGCGGCATAGGCGGTGGGGGAAGCGACGACGCCGCCTACCACAATCAGCCCCACCAGTATGGGAAGGGTCGCCAAGACTGCGACAACGGTAGGGCGCTTTTGCTTGCCCCCATCCGAGCGATCACGCATAGATCGGCTCGAAGCCGTTCCGGACTCTTCGAGATTCCTCCGAAATCGACCAAGATCAAAGAGATGAACGCGCCGACCGTGCATGATCCGTCACTTTCCGCCGACCCTGCCCACGCCGAACAATCTGAACTTCGCTTCCCGTGCTTCAGGGCTCACTCTAAGCGAGCATCAGAAGAAGTCAATAGGGCGAGCATCAGAAGAGATCAATGGGGTTGTGACGTCGGATCAAAGCACCTACGTCCGCCATCCTTGGCGAGCGGATATTCCCGCGGTCGAGCGCCTCCAGAGGAAGTTCGATGTCTTCGCCGGCCCGGCAAATCCACGCGACAAACCTCGCCCAATTTTGGAACCATCAAGGAGCTCACCGTCGCCGTTGCTTGACCGGTTTGAGGAACCAGCCCTCATGGTGCTGGTCGGAAGTCTGAAGTGCCTGCCAACCGACCCCGATCCGAGTCGTTTCCGGCAGATTAGGTGAGTCGCATCGCATTGCGTAATTGCATTTGCCTGCAGTTAGCTACGGTGGACTGGCGCTGGCGAACCCCAGTCTTCTGCCTGGTGATGCCCAATGACGGGCGTGTGCCTCAGCCTCCGAGTACGACGAATGTCGATGTCACGTCGACGCGTTATAGGTGCTCCCGGAAGCCTCGACCCAGGCGTGGGTGGTATGGCCGTCGTCGGTGAGTCCCAGTCGAAGCACAGGATGATGCCGGCGCAAGACGAATCCGGCGGCCAAGGCACGGCGGAGGCACGTTCCGTCATAGACCCAACGGTGCAGTACCCACCTGGTTGCCCAATACGCACGCTGTTCGCCGGGCGAGAGCAGGTCCATATCGTCGGCTGCCTCATGGGGGAGATCGACGGTCCCTGATTCCATCGGTACACGCATCAGCTTGGCCAACCGGCGGACATCGGTGATTCTCATGCCGATCTCGACCGCCACGACCAGCCCGGTTGCCTCAACCACCGCCAGGCGCAGCCTCCATGGCAGGCTCCACCACTGACGCGCGCGATGTCGATCGCCCCTCCGGCAGTCAGCGACCGTAGGTCGCTGGATCGGGATGGCCGCAGGTCGCTCAGCGTGTTCACCACCATGTTGACATCGATCGTCCGCGCGTTCCGACGAAATCGAAAATCGAGACGAGAGTTCCTGCGCTGCACGAGGCACGCTCTCGTACTGCGCCAGGAGATCGAAGATGGTGCCGGCACTCCGATCGAGCTTCAGATAGGTACCGCTCGGGAGATGTAGGAGCACCCGATCCCCGGAGGGCGTGGAGGCAGCGACCGAGTCCCGCACCACCTGCGCAACGGATGGCTTCATCGCCGGGCGGGCTTCAAGTCGAGCGCACGTCCTTTACGTAGGCCAGGGAGGACCGAACCACGTCAACGGAACAGCTCTCACGAGACCCGCACGACGAGAGATCGCTCGGTGAGCTCAGCCAAGAACGTCCGCGCATCGGCATCCGCACGTTCGCGTGGAAATTCCAAATGAATCCACCAGGGACGCGATCAGATCATCCACTGAAGCCGACAGGCTCAAAGCCATCCAAAGGACTTTGGCCGAACCGCTCAGATTGAGGTAGCTGCCCGACTCCATCTCGAGCACGACGACCTCACCGTCCACCTCGCGCCAGACCAGGACATCGTGAGACAACTCAAACCGCTCGCCGCCTAGGGCCGCTCAGCGTTGACCGCTGGATCCAAGCTGACCTCGCCCCAGCTTCAAGTTTCAGGAGACAGAGGTGACCGTGGAACCCGGCTGATTAGGGATGACTTCGTTGCCGATCACGATGACGTCACTCTGACCAGAAGTCTTGCCTATGGTGCTGCGAGTCAGATCCTGTACCGATCCAAGCTCGGTGATCTTCGGCGACTCATAGGTTTCCATTGTCACTCCTGTTCGCTCTGGGCCCTCCGTGAGAACCGTACACCCACTCAGAGCAATGCACCAGACCCTATTTGTGGCGAGAAATCGACGAAATGGCGGAGAAACAGCCAGTGAACACATTGAGCGACAAACTGAACACTCCTCGTGGTGCTTATGGCCTGACCTTCGAAGGAACATTGCTCAACAACCAGGTCAGGCGGCATTTTCTGGTGGATGCGCCGTCGGGCTGGCCACGGTGGGAAATCCACTGGGAACCACTCCCAGAGGAAGGGCAAAACACACTTCCTGCCGAAATGTGGTCCCCCGAACTAGCGCTGGTGACGGCCCAGCCCGACGGCTACACCGATATCGACCGCCTGGGTGCCAGTACGACACTCCATCTGCCCCGGTCCCCGTCGTCGGCCTCCGTCGTCCACCCCTTCCTGGCCTCCACCGGTGTGGTGGCGGGACACTGGCTTGGCCGGACGCCGTTCCATGCGGGATCGTTCGAACTGGGCGGTCGGGCCTGGGGAGTGCTCGGGGGACGTGAGATGGGCAAGAGCTCACTGTTGATGTGGCTCCACCGGTCTGGCGTTCCGATCCTCTCCGACGATGTGCTCGTTCTGGACGGGATGACTGCCTATGCCGGTCCCCGCTGTCTCGATCTCCGCGAGAGCGCGGCGCAGCGGTTCGAGGAGGGTGACCATCTCGGGGTCGTGGGGACGCGCGAACGGTGGCGTGTCACCCTGCCCGGGTGCCCTTCCGAGGTTCCTTTTGGAGGGTGGGTGGTGCTCAACTGGGCCTCCGCGGGTTTCGGTGGGCGAGACCGACGCCCTCGGCGCGACTCACAGCATTGGCCACACATCGCGCCGTCATCGCCCCGGGTGTGCGGACCGACGGGCTCATTGACCTACTGGCGTGTCCGATGGTGGAATTCGCCCGCCCTCGGGATTGGGGCCAGGTTGAGGCAGCCATGACCAGATTGCTTGACGCGATCAGTCAGCTCCAGGTCTGAGCCGTCAGGAAGGAGGTGCTCCCACTCGTGCCGAGTGATCGTGGAGCCAAGCCGCCTGGAGCAGTGTGGTCGAGACCAGGTTCGCACGTCTCCTGCCCAGTGCCGTCGTAGTGCGTCGGGATCGACCAGCGTACTGTCGACTCCCCCCCCCGACCAGTCCCTTGCGAACTGCCCGTGCCGTCTCGGTCCAGAGGGGATCGGTGAAACTGCCCTTCGTTCTGCGCTCGATCAACTCGGTCGGCAGGAGGTCGCCGAAGACCTGACGCATGAGGTCGGCGCGGATCGCCAAGGCCACGAAATCCCCCAGCCGAGCCCAGCGAGTCGAGGACCCGGCCGTCGACGAAAGGGTCGATGACCACGCAACATCGTGAAAGGAGCCCAGCGCCTGGAAGCTCTCCTGACAGATGCGGAAGTACCGACTGGGCCAGATCCAACGGCGCAGCTTCGCTTCCCAACCGAGTGGAATGGCACCGTCGCTCTCGCCGGTAGGCACGGGCCAGCTATCGGAATCCTTCGTCGGTCAGCCAGGGCACCTCGCCCATATCGGCATCGGCCGGCGGCGATGCACCTCGGACCGGAGGGCACGAGGGGACACCGCCAATCCGACCACCAGGAGATCCCGCCGAATGCGGCCGGCGGCGGGTGCGTCAGTATGCGCTCCGCCTCGAGCTGACGCAGGCTGTTGCCGAGCTCGTCACCCCCGAACCCGGTCACCACCGACCCTCCAGGGCGGCGTTCGATGATGGGGACATGGAAGTGGGTGTTGAACGGCCACAACAGGCCGTGACGGAGAAGCGCCTGGGTGGCCACAGGACCAACAGCATCGAGTTCGTCGGTGAACTCGAATCGCTGCCAATCAGTGATTCCGAGGTGCCGTAGGACCGTCGCTTGCCACTCGTCCTCATTCGATGCATCCGACCCCGGGAACACCAGCGTGGCTGGAATGGGCAGGTCGAGGCCCTCCCGCCGCGCCACTCCTGCGGCAGCCGCGAGCAGCGCCGAGGAATCCCGTCCACCTGAAAAGCTCAACAGGCAGGGAGGTCGCTGCAGCGCCTCGATGAGCACCTCTTCGATGGCCACCAGAGGCGCGGTCGGACTGCTTCGTCGCTCCAAAGGCTTGACGGAATCGCAGCCAAGGGGAATTCCATAGGCAATGTCCAGAGGACGGAGCTTCGGCGCGGGCTCCGCCAGGCCGAGCCGGTGCCGTCACCCCACCGATGCCATGTCAACGACTGGCTGATTGAGCGGGGTCCCTCCCATCGAGCCGAGGAATCGGGCGTCCCGAAATCGAACACTCCGCCGTCGGAGGCGACCATCCGGTAGCCACCGGCATCCTCGGTCGTGGAGATTCCTTCGACTGGTCGGGTGAGCGGTAGCGACCCTGCCGAACCGAGGAACGGTGCCCCTCCGAAGGTGAAGACGCCGCCGTCGGAGGCCACCAGCCAGTAGCCACCCTGTGGGGTCGTTGGCCATGCCCACCACCGGCTTGTTCAGTTTGGCGCCACCCTCTGACCCCAAGAAGGTGGCATCGCCGAACGCGAAGACGCCGCCGTCGGAGGCCACCAGCCAGTAGCCCTGACCGTCCGGAGTCGAAGCTCCCCCGACAATGGGCCTGTTCAAGTGTTGACCGCCCATCGCTCCGAAGAAGCTGGCCCCTCCAAAGGCGAAGACGCCGCCGTCGGAGGCCACCAGCCAGTAGCCGTTGCCGGTGGACGGGACGATCATCGCCACGATGGGCGCGTTCAGATGCTGCCCGCCGGTCGATCCGTAGAAGCGGGCATCCCCGAACGTGAAGACGCCGCCGTCGGAGGCCACCAACCAGTAGCCCTGGCCGTCAAGGGTGGCGGCTCCCCCGACAATGGGTTGGTTCAGATGTTGACCGCCCATGCCTCCGTAGAAGCCAGCTCCGCCGAAGGTGAAGACTCCGCCGTCTCGCGCGAAGAGCCAATAACTGGGCGACAGACCACTGGCCGATAGAGATGGCGACGGGATAGGAGCGACGACCGGTGGGGCGAACTGCACGCCCCCGTTGCTCCGGTAGTCAGGGAGTGCCTTCCCGAACCCATGGCTGCCGGTGGGGTCCTGAGCCGCAGGAACCGTGTCGTACAGCGTGTAGGCGAACCACTGGAACGAACTGACTCCGGGGAGACAGGCGGTGGGCACCTGCGCCTGGTAGCCGACGTTTGTATTGAACGTGAGGCTCACGTTGCAGCTGACCGGGGCGTCATTGGAGGCGTAGGCCAGCTCTCCGTCCAGGTGGCCCGCCGAATCAAGCTGGAAGTAGGCGTAGTACTTCGCCGTTCCGCTGAATGTGGGGTCGATGCCCCAGCCGATGTACGTGTTGTTGTGCCAGTTCGGATCGGTGGCCGGGTTGTTCAGGTCCACGGTCTTGGCCGAGAACGTGAGGTTGGTGCCGTCATCGGCAGCGGTGGCGCTGATCAGGTCGGCCGGGTTCGACGTCGGAGGGTTCACGAGGGTGGGCGGGGGTGCCTGGTAGTACACATTGCCCGGGCGTGTCGGTGATCGTCTGTGACCCAGCAGCAGGGGCGTGACGACCCGATGGCCGGCTTGTCGAAGGGCCTCCCAGAACGTAGGAGGGGAGAGCGTGGTGCGGGAGTCCGCCATGGCCTCCGGACGCACTGGTTCCAGCGGTTGCCGGGCTCCCAGCCATCACCGCTGCAAGAAGGGCCAGCGCGGCTGCCCCGATCCCCGACCACGCCACTTTTCGCCCCAACCGCAATTTGTCCGCCTCCCCTGGCTCCTGTTGGCCTGAAGGGTAACCGATTCCGCCCGCAGCAAGTACCGTGATGACCAGCGCATTGCGGATTGCCACAGAGCATGGGAGCAGTCGACCTGCGCCGATTCGGAGGGAAGGGGAGCGGTGAGCGATTTTGAAGATCCGGTCACCGCCGACCAGCTCCTGAACCCCGACCAGACCCGTTCGTTCCGCCGGTTTCCCCAGCTCTTCGCCCGCGCGCTCCGCATTTCCTGGCAAGCAGCCCCTCGTCAGCTGATCGCGGTCAGCCTGCTCCAACTCCTCGCCGGAGTCGGATTGGCGGCCCAGGTGCTCCTCTCGAAGCAGGTCCTATCGGTGATGCTGGGTGAGCACGGTCCGGTGACCGTCCACAATGCCCTGCCCGACGTGATCGCCCTGGCCTTGGTCACCGCGGTGTTGCAGTTCGCCGCCGCGGCAAACACGGAGATCTCCCGGGTGCTCTCCGCCCTGGTCGAGCAGTATGCCATCGGACAGGTCGTCGAAGTGGCCACCAGCGTCGACCTCCTCGACTACGAGCGGCCGAGCTTCCACAACGGCCTCCAACGGGCCCAGATAGCCGCGACGACACGCCCCGTGCAGATGGTCAACGGCCTGACGGCGATGCTCGGCACGATCACCGGTATCGCAGGCATTGCCATCGCCCTGTTCGTGATTCAGCCGGTCATTGTCCTACTCCTCGCCGTGGGGTTCGTACCTGTTTGGCTGGCCTCGCGGAAGGCCAGCCGTGCCCTGCGCGAGTATGCCGTTCACCAGACCGAGCGGGACCGGCAGAGGAACTACCTGTTCCTGGTTCTCACCCATCGGCAGATGGCTGGGGAGATCCGAGCATTCTCGCTGGTCGACTTCTTCAGATCCCGCCTGAACACCGTCTACGGCGAGCGCATTCGTGACCTTCGGCATGTGGCGAGGAAACGGCTCTGGATCGGACTGATCGGCACGGCGATCAATCTCGTGATCACTGTCGCCACTCTTTCCCTGTTGGTCTGGCTGATCGCCTCAGGACGGATTTCGCCATCTGCCGCCGGCGCCGCCGCCGGTGCCGTCGTCTTGCTGGCTCAACGCATTCATGGATTGGGTGGCGCCTCAGGCTCGATGTATGAGAACACCCTCTACATGCAGGACTTCACTCGTTTCGTGGACCAACTTCCTGAACTACGCAAAACTCGTCCGAGTGGTCCAGCGCCATCAGGGTTCTCCAAGCTTCGGGCAACGGACATCGAGTTCACCTATCCCAGTCGAGATCTGCCGGCCCTGCGCGGCGTGTCCATAGAGATCGGCCACGATGAAGTGGTGGCGATCGTCGGTGAAAACGGTTCGGGTAAGACGACGCTGGCCAAGCTGCTCGCTGGACTCTATCCACCCAGTTCCGGGACCATTTGCTGGGACGAGACAGACATATCGGAGTCTGACCCGGACCTACTTCGACGATCGGTGGCGCTCATCTTTCAGGAGTTCGGCCAGTACTACATGACGGCTGGCGAGAACATCGGTCTCGGAGACGTCGACCGCATCAGCGACAACGAAGGCATCAAGGAGGCGGGACGGCTGGCCCAGGCGGACAAGTTCATCGAAGAACTTCCCAAGGGCTACGACAACCTGCTCGGTCCCGAGTTCTTCAGCGGGGCCAACCTGTCTCTGGGACAATGGCAACGTATCGCGCTCGCCCGGGCCTTCTTCCGAGATGCTCCATTCGTCATCCTGGACGAGCCAACCGCGTCCCTCGATCCACGAGCAGAGGCTGCCCTGTTCGAGAACGTTCGCAGTCTCTATCGCGGTCGTGCCGTCCTGCTCATCTCGCATCGCTTCTCGAGCGTCCGATCCGCAGACCGGATCTACGTGATGGACTCCGGACGGGTGGTTGAGAACGGCACGCATGAAGAACTCCTGGCCGAGGATGGCCTCTACGCCGAACTCTTCACGCTTCAGGCATCGGCCTACGAGGCAGATCGAGGCCGACGCAGCAGTTGACGGTGGCACACAGCTGGGGTCATGAGACTCTTCAAATCCGCAATGCCTAGGCAAAGATGGTCCGAATCCTGCATCCGAACAACTTAGTCCGATGGCCGTGTGCTCACCAGTCTGAGCACCACGATCGAGCGTTGAGCAGAGAGATAGGATCTCGCCGATGGTCGAGCCAGCGGTCGATGTGTCGGCGTACTTTTCGACTCTCGGGAGTGTCGTGTCCCAGGCCTGGTCGGCGGCAGGAAGGCGAGACAGTGACCTTCCCGACGTTGCGGAAAGAAGCCTGGCCAAAGTCGACGTGCCGTCGGGACTGGATGCAGCGAGCATTCTGAGGTGGGCGGCTGCTGCGGTCGACCTGCCTCCACAATCTCGGAGCAGCGACAAGTTCGGCCAACCTCCGCTCATCCTGCACCACGAGGAAGACTTCTTCATCCAAGCTCTCACCTGGATGGAGGGCACCACCGCGATCCATGACCACGGCTTCTGCGGTGCGTTCATGGTGTTGCAAGGCACGAGCCTCCATGTCGCCCACACCTTCGAGCTGGCCGATCGTCTGGCTGAGGATCGGCTCGCCGTCGGAGACTTTGCGCCGACCCAACCTGAGGTTCTCCGCCCGCCCGACATTCGGCGGATCGAACCCGGTGATCGCTTCATTCACGCTCTCTTCCACCTGGAGCGGCCGACCGTTACCATCGTCGTGCGCAATGAATCGTGTGACCTTCCCTACCCGCAGTACACCTATCTACGTCCAGGATTGGGGTGGCACTCACTGTGGGAGGATCGTGCCTGGTCCAAGCGCCTCGAGAGTGTCCACGCCCTTGTCGTCCTTGACCCGCAAGCCGGGCGTCAGACCATCAAGGAACTGGTCGCGGGTGGGGCAACAACGTGGGAAGCGTTTCTCCTTCTCGTGTACTGGAGCAGGATTCACGGGTGGGACGAGATCGCCCTGGACCTCGCCGACCGGCTTGTCGAGGAGGGCTGGCGCTTTGCATGACGTGCTCCCTCCAGCGTTTGAAGAAGAGAACCGCGTCCGCAAGATCCTCATCCGGCGGGACATGCTCAACAGTTTGGATCATCGGGTTCTTTTGGCGCTGCTGGCCAACCTGCCCGACACATCATCGATCACAACCATCCTTCAACAGCTCTTCCCTGGCCAAGAGCCGAGTGCTTTGTTGCTGGAATGGATAGAGGAACTCGCTGCCCCGAGTCTCCGAGGCATCTCGGGCCTGTCCATCCCTGCGAGCAGGCTCGATGAGTTCCGGGCATCCCCCCTGGTCGGCGCGAGCAGGAACTCCTCGCCGAAATTGGGTCAGCATGGGGTGAGCCAACAGACCTGCCAGGGCTGCACTTCTATTGATTGGCGCCAGAGCTCGGCCGTTTCACCTGGTGGCCGGACGAACTCCGATCCAGACCTGACACCTCATACGACTGAGGTCGGAAACTTCGAAATCAAGTCTTCCGCGAAGGCCAGGCCCAAGGGGGTTCCGTTTCTCCTCGTGAATCGAACCCGACCGCTATGACCGGCGGCCAGAATGCCTCAGGAAGCCCGCAAAACGTCCGCACCAGACCTTGGTACCCGGGTGGGACGACCATGCCACAGATTGGCCTGAATGCGGTCCCCGGATAGTTTGCCCGACAATTTGCACTCGGCTGTAACGCCACCAAGAATTCACCCGGATCACTCTGGATATTCCATCGCCGTCTGGGTACCGTCGCGGGGAGGCCGGATATTTACCTGCGATGACTATTTCTACGTCATCAGCGAAATTAGTCGGGATGTGCGGACGCCATGGTTCAAGAGAGATCACGCTTCTCGGGCGAAAGCAGGGAAAACCCATACGGTGGGTCGGAGGCTGCCCGCCGAAAAGAGCACACGCGTCTGTCGCACGGTCGGGCCTGAAACGGCGGAGCCGAAGGTCAGCATCGTGATCCCAGCGAAGAACGAAGCCCAAAACCTTCCCTGAGCTGTTCGCAAAGTTGCCAACCGGGAGCTGCGAAGTGATTCTGGTCGACGGGTCGTCGACCGACGACACGGCGAGCGAGGCGCTCCGATTGCGGTCGGATATCACCGTCATCGGCCAGACCCGAAAGGGCAAGGGGAACGCTCTTGCCTGCGGTTTTGCCGCTGCCACTGGAGACTTCATCGTCATGATCGACGCGGACGGCTCGAACGATCCAGCCGAGATTCCCAGCTTCGTAAGCGCTCTCAAAGACGGAGCCGACTTCGCCAAAGGATCACGGTTCATACCCGGTGGGGGAAGTCTTGACATCAGCGTGTTGAGGAGATACGGGAACCGCTGGCTCAACTGGATCGTAAATCTGCTCTACGGAACTCGGTACACGGATCTCTGCTACGGCTACAACGCCTTCCGGCGAGAGTGTCTCACGGTCATGGCACTCGATGCGGGCGATGCACAGGGACTCGATGACAAGACCATGCAGTGGGGAGACGGTTTCGAAGTGGAGACGTTGATCAACGTGCGGATTGCGAAGGCGGGCCTACGAGTTGCGGAGGTTCCGAGCTTCGAAGCTGAGCGCCACTTTGGCGTCAGCAATCTGAACGCCTTCTCCGACGGCCTGCGAGTGCTGAGGACTATCCAGGCAGAGCGCATTCGCTCAAGCCGTCAGGCTCCTGGAAGGAGGCATGGACCCGGCGAGACACCGGAATTCCGTGGTCCTCGTTGTCCGGGGCGTCCCGGTACAAGGAGGATTGGACGAAGCCAAACGGATCGAAAGGCTTGGGCTAGCAGCGGTGATGTAGGTCGTCGCCCCGATAGTTGAGCCTCGGGGATGGGGAAGGAGCCAGCAAATGCGCTCCAAACAACGCGTGGTGGCATCGTCGATCGTGGTTCTTGCCACGATGATGGTGATGGTGTTGCCCACAGTGGGAGCATCGCCCACCCCCAATTGGTGGAAGATTTGCACACGCCACGCCTACGACCACAAGAAGACGTGTTCGGCGCTCTGGAGAACTCTCGTCAGCGCCTCGCCGACTCCGGCCGCTGGTGGGGCAACGGCGATGGCTCCGCCACCGGGTTACTCGGTGGGTCAGCGCAGCTTTGATGACCAGTTCTCCGGTACATCGCTCAATTTTCGCTCATTGGAACCGAGTCATGAGCGGTCAAGGTGCTACCAGTTGGAACTCCTCCGGGCTCCCGGCCGGCGATTCGGGAACCGGGACCCACCTTCATCAGACCTACTTTTCTCCCTCACAGGTGACGGTGAACAACGGGCTGAATCTGACCATGGTGCCCGACAGCAGGTACTCATCGCTCGGCTACGCGAATCGGTCCGGCGTCGTCACGTCGCATGGCAGGTTCACATTTTCGAGCGGTTACGTGCAGATCAAGGCGAGAATGTCCGACACGTCTCGGGGAGGTTGGCCTGCCATCTGGTTCATCGACCCCAACGACCGAGGCGGTAGTCAGGAAATCGACCTGTACGAAGGAGGATTTACGCCAACCGATGCCGGACTACCCGCTACGACACAAGAGAACAACGTCTTTATTTCGACCTACCACACACCATCGGGTAGCCAATCTCAGTTCGGCTACACCACTCCGACACCAATGGACGCCGGATACAACACCTACGGGGTGGAGTACATCCCTGGTCGGTCGATCAAGACCTACTTCAATGGCACGCTCGTCGGTTTGTGGATTCACGATGTCAGCACCTCGCCCTATGAGATCGTCATTTGGAATTCACAAGCCAGTGCCAATGCCTCGAGCTATCACACGACTGGAATATCGCCGAATCCGTCGATCATGAGCGTGGCCGAAGTCCAGTCGTATCGCCTGTCGCCGTGATCCGGCCAAGAGCGTGGTCAACCAGCCCGCGGAGCATCGCTGTGAGCAAGAGCAAGTCTGTTGTCTGCTGGACCGAGAATGCCGGTCCGACGGTGGCTGCTCCCGATGGTGAACCGACAATGGAAACACAGCTGACAATGCAGACGCCCAACGTGCTCGTGGTTCGGGAGCTGGGCGGGTGGGCTCGACAATGGGATCAGCTGGTCGATCAATCGCCTCTCCCCTCGCCATTCATGCGCTCGTGGTGGCTCACCGGAACCGGCGGGCCTGGAAGTTATTTCATGCTGGTCGTGGACGGCCAGCGCCTGCTGGGTGGACTTGCCCTGGAGGAGGTACGTCGACTGGGGCTGGCATGCCTCCACTTGATGGGTACTGGGCACCTCTGCCCCGATCATTTGGATCTGCTCGCTGTCCGGGGACAAGAGGAAGCTGTCATCGGCCTTCTGCGGACTTGGCTGTGCCGTCCGGGCCGGCGATTCTTGAACTTGGAGGGTGTCCGGGCCGGATCACGGCTGATCGAGGCCCTACCCGGTCCGGTCCAGTCCGCTTCGCTGGCCGTGGCACCCTGCAGCCCGCTGCCCGCCGATGGACCGTCGCATCTGGCTGGCCTGCCCTCCAACTTCCGTCGTCAGGTCCGGCGAGCCTCGGCCCGCCTGGCGGCGAAGGGCGCCACCCATCGAGCCATTAGGGGCGCCTCGGCGCTCCGGTCCCTCAACACACTGCGAGAGCTCCACCGTTCCCAGTGGGGCGGCCGCTCGCGCTTCCTGCCAGCCTTCGAACGTTTCGCCGCCGGCTGTCGGCAGGGAGCGGAGGCCGACGAGATCGTGGTCCACGAGCTGGTAGCTGAAGAGACGGTCATTTCCACCATCATGGCCTTCGAGGTCGCGGGCAGGGTGAGCCTGTACCAGAGCGCCCGAGTGGCTGATCCCCGCTGGCGGGAGGCCCCGGCCGTGCTTCTCAACGCCATCATCGCTGATGCCTGTGCCCGCGGCTTCAGCGAGGTGGACTTTCTCCGAGGCGACGAACCCTACAAGGACAGGTTTGCACCACAACGACGGGAGCTGATCAGACTGCTCGCCGGCAAGGGGGTGTCGGGAAGGCTGTGTGGGCATCGGCCGTCGCGGCCTCCCGTCTCTCCCGCCTGGCGGTGGAATCTGTCCGTGCAGGCCGGACCGCCATCGGTCGATGGAAGGCCTAACTCCCTTCAACCCGGACGGACTGGTCTGACCGGACTGCGGAGTCCCCACGCCTCGCCATTCCGGCGATTTCTGAGCGCAGGTCCCTGCCAACTCCCCAAGCGCCGAGTGCGGCGACCTTGGCGGTGTCGACGAAGAAGGATCGTCCGGGTTCGCGGGGGATGCAGATGCATCCGCCGCAGTCGCGAGTTGAAGTCCTCGATCCTGTTCTTCCGCACGGTGGCCGCCGTGAAGTAGGTGAGGGTCACCGACACCGACACCTCGGGCCCGTTGTGCACCCAGTGCGGCACCCCTGGCGGCAGATACACGGCCCGTCCCGGGGTAAGGGGGAAAGTCGCGAGTTCCTGAGGCAGGTCCTCGATCCGGCCATGGGACCCGTCCCAATAGCGCTCGATCTCGTGGCGACGGACCGGCTCGCTCCCGAACTCGCCGATACTGACCGTCTTGGCCCCGTCGACCTGCATCAGCAGGCTGTGTTCAATGTCGAAGTGGACAGGCGTGACGGAGTTCGGGGACGAGACGAAGATGAACGCCACCCGATTGCGCATCTTGCCCTGTCGAGCGAGCATGCCGGGCTCGAGCTGATCGAGCATCGTGTTCATCAGTTCGGCATAGACCGGATCCCCTTCGATGTTGAGCAGGGTGAGCCAGGCGTTGGCGTCACGCAGATTGCGAATGACATCGCCTGGCTGGGCCAGGGCACCCCGTGGAGGGCCGCCCTGCGGAACCAGGAGCGGCTGGGCGGCCGTGTCGCAAATCACCGAACGACGAGGCAGGCGGTCGGCGAGATCGGCGATCGCCTCGAGGGTGAGCCGGTCATCGTTCTGGAGGCTGTGGACGAACGACGCCGGTCGCTCCGGGAACAGACCCCTCCCGGGAAGCTGTTCGATGGTTGGGGGCTCCTGCTGTGCGGGACTTTCTGGCAACGCTCACCTACCAGGGGTAGTGCTGAATCGTGGACCCTCCGACAAAGGCCGCCACAGCCAATATTACGCCAGTGGAGCGGCGCTGCCCACTGAGGATCCGGCGACTTTCGGTTCTGCGGACTGGGCCGGGTCGAGTGAGGGCCTCCGTGCCCGAGTGAGATGCCACTGCACTTCCCCGGCCAGGTGACCCGCTCCGGCCAGGCCGATGCCGACCATGATGGACAAGGCCCTGGCCAGACCCCATGGATCGCCCTGCAACGCCTGTCGGAGGGCCCGGGAAACACCGTGGATAGGGCTCGAGAGACGAACGCGAAGTCAGCCGAAAGGTCCGCAGCGTCCTCCATCAAGCGAAACGCCTCCACCTTCCCTTTGTTCACGAAGAAGCAGCGGCGCCAGAAGTATCGCCAGGTCGTTCGCTCGTCCGGAACGAAGTGATGGACCTTCGCCCGCGGCTCATAGAGGATCTGATCGGCCGGTCGCTGGTGAGCCAGCCGATGACACAGGTCCATGTCATCATGGTTGTCCGAATGGAATCCCGCCGATCTCTTCGAGGGCCTCCTTCAGCACCGACATGTTGGCGCCGATCAGGCGGGGCACTGGTGCCCGCTGCTCGGGAAGCCCAGCGTAGGCACAGCCGAAGACCCAGTCGAACTCGACCGGAAACCACCGAGGTCGGGACGTCTCGAACGATGGGATCGGGGCTCCGCCCACGGCGACGGAGTGCTCGGGCTCGTACTCGTAGGCCGCGACCAGCCTTTCGAGCCAGTCACGATCCGCCCAAGCATCGTCGTCCAGGAACGCCACGATGTCGCTCGTGGCGACCTCCGCGGCAGTCATACACGCCGCGAACCAAGTCGCCCGGCATACCTGTTGGCGAGAACGACTACGGGAACGCACGGTCTGGGGTCGCTCACTGGCCCAGAAGCCTCGACTGCGATCCAGCAGGGCTTCGTTATGGTCGATGCAAAGGATGATCTCCTGTGGAAGCCGTGACTGATTCTGTACCGAGGCCACCGACCGAACGAGCAGAGGCCAACGCTCCTCGGTGTGCGCACAGATGACGACCGACACCGTGAATGGTGCTCGCCGCTCTCCACCCTGAGCTTCGGTGATCCCACGGGGTGACGTGGCCCTGAGCATGGCTCAACCCATCGATTCCCGCAGGACCCACGAGACCCTCTGGCGCCGCCGCTGCCTTGCGGCTCGAGGTTCTGACAGGCACGTCGATCCCCTGTTCATTGGGTGCACTGGCACCCTCCCTGCTACGCGCCCCTCCGGTCGAGCCAATGAGTGAATTCTCACCCAACAATACCCGGCCGTTCAGGAATACCCGCCCCATCTTGGGCTTGAAATCTCATTCTGGGTAGCGGCACGAACACATAAAGTGACCGCCCAAGGGAATGAGACTCGATCAGCCGACGACAGCGCAACCGCAGCTGGAAGCCGAGTTCTCAGCCTCGTTTCCTGGCCCAGCGATCTTCAAGGTCGGCATCAGGATCAGGTCCGCGTCCAGGGTGAGTCTGCACCGCCAACGCACCGCTCATGCAGCGGTGGCCTGCGACGAGGACCCATGGGGCCCGGCATGGAGGGTAAGGACCTCGTCGTACAGTCCAAGCAGCCGATCGACGCTCTCGTCCCAGCTCGGTAACTCTGGAGCCGCCACGTCGGGCTCGGCAGCCACGCGGGCCAGCACCCGTGCCAGCGCCGCGGGGTGGCTGTCGGGCGGCACAGCGGTGGCGAGTCCCTGTGACGCCAGTTCTGTCAGTCCGGATGTGGCGGCCACTACAACCTTCCGTCCGAGGGCGAGCGCCTCCATCACCGCCACGGGATTTGCCTCGTAGTCACTCAGGAGGGCGACGACGTCGCTGGACTGCACGAGGGCTCCCATCGCCCCGCGACTCAAAGCGTCGAATGCAGTGAAGGTCACGGCGCCCTCGAGATTGAGCCGACCGACGAGCTGGCGGAGCTGCTGCTCATACGCGCCGTGGCCGATGAGTGCCAGGTGGGCGGCAGGTGCAATGTCGAGGAGCCACGGCATCGCCGCGATGAAGACGATGATGGCCTTTGTAGCGCTCCAAGCGCCCCACCGAGCACACCAGCGGAGACCCCGTGACTACCGGCACAGCCTCCTCGACGGGAAGCTTCTCCGCTCCGTTTCGTATCAGACGAATCGTCTGGGGCTCGACTCCGATCAGGCGAGCGAACCGCTCGACTTCGTACTCGCACACTGCAATCAGTGCATCGGATCGGCGAAGAAGGGGTCGCAGTGCCCGGAACTGCCACTCTCGCAGTCCCGTACGCAGGCGGCTGGAGTGGCCTCCGGTATGGAAGGTAACCACGGTAGGGATTCTGCGACGCCCAGCGACGGCAAGGGCCATCGGTGGCAGGAGGTTGGTCACTCCTTGCACGTGCACGATGTCGTAACGCCCTCGGGCGACCTCACGGGCGAGCGCCGGTGATGCATAAAGGTCAGCGTGACGCGGCCATGCCGGAAACCGCCGGACAGGGACCCCTTCCCGCTCTTCGCAGCTAGGAAGTCTCCCGCTGACGTCGGTGGTAAGCACGGTGAGGTCGATACCTCTGGCTGCCATCCTTCGGGCCACCTCGTAGGTGTGCGTCTCGGTGCCGCCCGTAAGTGGCGGGAACCGGGACGTCACCATGGCGACCTTTAGTGTGGTCATCGCCGTCGGCTTGCCATCTCTCCTCGGCGGAGCGGGCTCATGCCGATCGCACCAGATTCCAACGCACCATCTGGGCGCGGAAGCGAAGGCGACCCCAGTCCATGACCAGGCGACGTGGAAAGCGGTAGGGATCCGTTGAGGGACCGACCGTTCCGGCAAGGGTCGTGCACGCCGTCTGGAAGGCGGCTGAGCGGACCACCTCGACTGAACGATCATCGAAGTCGTCCCGACTCCCGAAGGGATACGCGAAGTGCGAGACGGTTCGCCCGAGGTTCCGCTCTAGATCGTCCTTCGACGAGCGGACGGCATCGTGCTGCTCCCGCAGTGGCCGGCCTTGCAACCTCACGTGATCAACCGTATGGGCTCCGATGGTCACCAGCTCAGAGGATGCCAATTTGTCCAGCTCGTCCCAAGTGAGACAGCGAGCATTCTTCGGGGGTGTCGAGGAAACGGACCACTGCTCAGACATTCGATCGAGGACAGATTCGATCTCGTGAACTGGAAGGGGAAGCAAGAGGCGACGCACTGCCTTCACGTCTGCCTCGAAACGAGACGCCCCAAGTTCGATTGGGACGATGGCCCCGTCTACGGGAAGACGGATCTCCCGTGCACCCTGGGGACGAGAGCGAAGCAGGACGGCGAGGCGGTCCCACCAGAATCCGTTGCGATCAGTGAGCATGCCGCTGGTCACGAAGACAGTGATCGGTACCCCCATCGATTCGGCGATCGGCAGCGCATGGCCCAGGTTGTCCCAATACCCGTCGTCGAGGGTCACGACCACCCTCGGGCGACGCGACGGAACCGACACGTCGTCGAGACTCGAAGGCTCCCACCAGCGGGATATCTCCTCGAGGTGGGCAGCGAAGTTGGCGGGACCCACGCAGAGCTGGAACGGGTCCTCCACGTCTTGGGCGACACGGTGATAACAGAGAATGAGTGTCTCACTGTGCTTCATGGCCGCGACGTAGTGATCGGGATCCACTCCCCCATCTGCCAGGTCGGCCAACGGCCGACGACCGCAGGGCCCTCGACGCGAATTCTACCCATTTTGAGGGAGTTCCCTAATGCTCCCAGCAGCGGCGACATGCCCGGGAATCCTACGATTGACCTCGGTCGCACTTCGCACTGAGTGTCTCGGCCGCCACGCAGGGTGACCCTACAGTTCCGGGAGTCCGACGAATGACTTCCACATGGTCTGGCAGAGATGCTCGATCTTCGGATGGAGATCGATCGTCATTCCTGCATCGTGCTCACGCCGTACCCGGCGAGCTATCGGGCCAGGAGGCAGCGTGATCCCTAGGTGACCGGACAGTGATCGGACCACCTCATTCGAGTGGTTGCAGGCTCGTTCGTACCGGAGAATTCGAATGCGCTCGTCCTCCCAGAGACGTTGATCAAAGTAGAGCTGATTCCGAGTCCACCAAAAGAGCGCCGCAGCATCGAGTGGGGTCAGTCCCACTGGAAGTAGTTCGATGACCTGTCCGCGGGTCTGCTCGGTGGCACCCTTGAACCGCCAGTCCAGCGAATCACCCGTCGCGAAGGGTTGCAGGTCGCGCAGGGGATTCCCGGCGCCGAAGCGTTTCACATTGGACCGGGCGACACCACGGTAGTGGCGCAGCATCCAAATCGACCTGGCATCACCTCCTGCGCTCATGAGTTGGACGGCTCTATAGCTCTCCACCAGAGGTTTTGTCGCCACGACCTCAAACGGAAAGTGCCGGACGCGACGGAATACGAGGTGGTCGTCTTCCCAGTCATTCGCCTCGGGATCGTCACCGACGAGGCGCCGGTCGTGTTCCTCAAGAATCAGAACACGCCAAGAGCGATCGAGGAATGTCTGCTGCAGCATGGTGGTCCCCGATCGCTGACATCCGAAGATCATGACCACCCTGCGGCGATCACGAGGGGCACGGACCACGGAGCGAGCCAGGATTTTGACCGCGGCCCGCGCTCGGCGTCTGAGCAGGGGTTCATCGTCTCGGTACCATCCAGAATCCGGTGAGTCGTGACGAGGCGCTTGGCGCAATCGCTCCCAGCGTCCGCTCGACGGGAACCGCAACACCTGCGTCGACCTCGTGCGGAGACGCTTCGTGAACTGCACAACTCCCATAGCGAACCCGACATTAGAGGATCAACGCCAGGGGGCATCAAACCGACTCGTGATCAGACACACCTGGTTGGAGGGACTCCTGCCGAGCGGTCGGGACTGGCCGCAGCTGCTCCGGGCGGGCACTCGCCCGCCGCCCGCGTGGACCCCGGAGCCTCCTCAATAACCAGGGTATTGTGGTCGGAGCATGCGAGTGCTGATGGTGACCCAGTTCTACCCTCCTGTGGTCGGTGGGCAGGAGCAGCATGTCCGGAACCTGGCGCAGGCACTGGCGGGGCGAGGTCATGTGGTCGAGGTGGTCACCATCGCCGTGGATGGTCGTGAGGGAACGGTCCTGGACGGCCCGGTCCCGGTGCACCACGTGCACACGGTGGCGCAGCACCTACCGTCCCTTTACAGCGACCTCGGGCGCCCGCACGCCGTGCCGACGGTGGATCCGCAGCTGAGAGCCGGAATCAGGCGGATCCTCGACGCGGGCAGCTTCGACGTGATTCATGCACACGACTGGAGTGTCAACTCGGCAGTGGGCCCCGCTCGCCGGTCGAGAACGCCCCTGGTACTCACTCAGCACGAATACAGTCACGTGTGTGCCACGAAGCGAATGATGCGCCATGGGGAAGTCTGCCCAGGCCCAACCCTACTGGCCTGTCTGCGCTGTGCGTCGGCCCAGCACGGGTCGATCGTGGGCCCAGCCGTCGTTTTCGCAAACCGCGGGGCGTCAGGAATGCGGAGACGACATATTGATACGTTCGTCCCGGTGAGCTCGGAGGTGGCCGTCCGCACCGACCTGCCGGGCCGTAGCCGTTACGAGATCATCCCCAACTTCATCCCCGACGATCTCCTCCTCGACGAAGCGGTTCCGCACCCCGACGGACCGATCGTGTTCGTCGGTGACCTGAGCCGTGACAAGGGTATTGAAGTGCTGATCGATGCCTATCGGCGCCTCGACCACTGCCCCCGCCTACTGCTCGCCGGTCGAATGCTGGTCGATCCCCCGGCTCGACCTCCCCAGTCGGGTCGAATGGCTAGGCGTCCTCGACCACGACGCCGTCATGGCCCTGGTTCGATCGGCGAGCGTCGTTGTCGTCCCTTCCATCGTTCCGGACTGCTGTCCGACAGTGGTTCTCGAGTCCATGGCCGCCGGACGACCGGTCGTTGCCGCTGCCAGCGGAGGCATCGTGGACCTTGTCCAGGATGGAGTCACCGGCACGCTCGTACCGCCGGGAGACGCTGCCGCACTGGCCACAGCGCTCTCGTCAGTGCTCGCCGATCACGATACCGCCGCACTCATGGGACAGCGCGCGCCCTCGACCGCAGCCGTGTGTTCGCTGCGTCCGCCGTGGTCCAGCGCATCGAGAGTCTCTACGAGCGATTGATCGCCGGCGGCTAAGCCGAGGTAGGCCCGGCAGCGGCACGTCGAGCGCCACAGGGAGCGTCACGGAAGCAAGAAGCTCAGGACGGAGGCTGACCCGGGCCGGAATCGACCACCGGAGCTCGACCGTAGACCTGCATGACGGCGGGTAGAAGCAAGAGCGCCTCGCCCGACGCAGATATGGCCCATCCGATACAGAGTCCCGTCAGACCCCAGAAGAGCGCACCCACTACCGATCCCAGAGCCTCGGCCGACGTGCCGATGGCCATCACCTTGGCTGCACCGGTCAGGCGGCCCTGCGCCCGGCGGATCGCCACATAGTGATCCTTGACCACGTAGGCCGGTCCGACGAGGATGAGCAGCCGCAGTGCAGTAGTTCCGTGAAGCGCGTAGGCGGGGCCGAAGATCCGTAGCACTAGTGGAGCACCGAACTCGACGACCACGACGATCGCTGTACACAATGCAAGGCCGAGCGGGAGCGTGCGCCGGACATGGCGGTGCAGCAGTCCGGCATCACCAGACCTCTCGGCGAACAGGGACAGGGTCAGCAGATACGGGATGATCAGTACGGTGGCCGACACCAAGAAGGCCGCCGTGAAATAGGCGACCTCCTGCGGGCCGATGAAGAGGGCGGCCGTCAACGGAACGATGTAGGAGATGGAGTTGATTGACAGATTGAGCACATAGTGCTTGAGCGACAGCGAGCCGTAACGACGGGTCAGCGCCATCCGTTGGCCGAGTGTCCCTGCTCCGGCTGGGGTCCGCTCCAGTCGAAGCATGGGCACACACACGATGATGGAGACAGCCGACGTCAACGCCCAGGCCAGCAGGAGCCCAGTGCTGGTCCTGGTTCCAGCCAGCACCAGGAGAGCGACACAGGCGACCTTGAGGGCCGAGCTCAGGCTTCCGCGGGTGAGCTGGGCAAAGCCTCGGTGCAACCCGATGGCTGCATTGTCGAACGTGGCACTCGCCATGACGGCCACCGCCCCGAGAATGAAAAGGCCGGCCAAAATGGGGTCGTTCCTGATGGCCATCAAGCTGTTGCCGACGAGAGGGGCCAATGCCAATGAACGCGAGGGACAGTACGAGAACCACGAAGCATGCGATCGCCGTCCCAGTGGTGATCACGAAGCGTCGCCTCGAAGCATCGATCGAGTCGATCTCCGCCAGGAGGAGGATCGGGATTCCGAGCGAACCGATGGCTCCAAGGAAGAAGGCCACCGACGATGCGGCGGCAGCGAGGCCGACGTCTCGCGCCGCGAAGAACCTCGACGCAACTACCCAGTAGGCGAGGCCGAGTATGGCGGTGGCCCCCTGCTTGGCGACCAGGTACGAGAACGTGGTGAAGAGGCGTCTCCGCTCCGACGGTTGATTCGGTCCGCTGCTGGTTGGTTCCGTCACGTCCCCAACTCCTTGACCACCCGTCCGAGAGCACCGGTCTGGCCCATGTCGTTCGGTGCCGGCACGAGCCGGGGCTCACTCGCCCTCAAGTGGCTGTCGGCCGCCGGCACAGATATCGGGGCCAGCCGCCCATCCGCCAAGACCCGGGGACTGTCACACTGGCAGGTCACCACAAGCCCGGTGCGGGTGTGGGCTGTCCGCCGTCCGCAGGGCCGAAAGCAGCGGAGCACGGTGCAATCCTAAGGGGATTGGGCCATCGCTGGCTCAGGAACTCCGTTGGGGCCGGAGGGGTCAGAAAGGGTGGGAGGCCGCCAGAGATCCGAGGGACTGCGGGTCGCCTTCCCACGCCGCCCTGCTAACCTTGAGGAGCCATCGAGGCATGTTCGCGACTCGAGCAAGCCACCACCCCTGGTAGGCAGCTAAGGGCACGCCTCGTCGACAGAAGATACCGATCCGACTCGACAAAGTGCCGGGGACGAGCCGATGCTACTGCGACTTCCCAAGCCTTTCGAGCGCGGCCTCGGGTGGGTCTCGATGTCGGCCACCAGGGTGATGGCCTGGCATCGCGCATCCGTACTCCCAGTCCCTTCCGCCGCCCCGATGGATCCGGAAAGCAGGCCATGGCGGCTCGGCACCGTGCTGGCGGTGGTCGGCGCCGGACTCTTCATGCAGGGGGTCGGCGACGCTCTTGCCCGCACCGGCCACCAAGGGCCCGTCCTTCCGCTCTTCTTGGTTGGGCTCGTGGTGATCTTCGCTCCGTGCGCATGGCGCCTCACCAGCGCACAGCCTGGACGCACCGAGCGGATCTGGATCTCTGTGGTCCTGGGCCTGGGTCTCCTGGCCTCCTATGTGCTGCGCAGCCCGCTGATCTTCGACGGATTCGACGAGCTGGCCCACGGGGCAACCCTCATCCGGCTACTCGACGGCCGATCGCTGCTTCCCACAAATACCGTCCTCCCGGTGAGTCCGTACTACCCGGGACTCGAAATGGTGACATATTGCCACCAAGTGGATCACCGGGCTGCCGTTGGTAGTCGACCAGCTGATCGTCCTCGCCGCAGCTCGCCTCGTGCTCGTGTTGTGCGTCTTCCTCGTGGTGGAACACGCCTGTGGGTCCGCGCCGCCGGCGGGATCGGCGTTCTGGCCTACGCAGCCAATCCTCACTTCGCCTTTGATACCCAGTACGCCTACGAGACACTTGCCCTCGCCTTTCGCGGCTGCCGTCGTCTACCTCCTCTTCGTTGTACGGATCCCGACCACAAGGTCCCGACGCAAGAATCTGGCAATCTCGGCCCTTGTGCTCGCGGCCATCGGGGCGGTCGTCGTCACCCACCACATCACCGGATGGCTCACGATCGCGTTCCTGTTGACGTGGGCGACGGGTCTGTATATCACCGATCACCCGCCTCCATCGCACCCTGATCCTGCCCATGGTCGGTTCCACATTCAGGCCAGGATCGATCCCGATAGTTGGTCCGAACAACTTGGTGGTCGCTCCAAAAGGAAGCGACATATCCGAACCATCGGCGTTGCCGCCGTCGTGGCCTTGGTGGTCGGCGGAACATGGACGGCGCTCGTCGGCAGTCGACTCACCGGATACGTGAATCCGATCCTCAGTTCCGCAGCAACGGACATCCGCGCCGCGCTCGGCAACCTCCACGGGAACCGACAACTCTTCCAGAACGCAGCAGGCGGGGGCTCTCCGCGGTGGGAGATCCTCCTCATGTTGGCAGCCGCCGCCTCATGGTGCCTCGTCCTGCTGGCGTCCCTGTACTCGGTCATCTGGAAGAAGACCGTCAGAGGGGGGAAGCTGCGCTTCATACCCGCCGCCATTGCGGCGACGTATCCGTTGACCCTGTTAGCGAACATCTCCTCCACGAGCAAGCTGGTTGCCGGTCGTGCGACCGCCTTCATCTTCTTTGCCGTGGCTGTAGTCGTCGGCGGATGGCTGGCTAGCCGGCTCTCGAGGAACCGTCGACTTATCGAACGGATAGTTACGATCGTGGTGGCTACGGTGTGTTTTCTCGGTAGCCTGCTCTACGGCGGGGGCCCGTTGCCGAGCTATGTGCCTGGTCCCTATCTGGTCGGTGCCGACGAACGTTCTGTGGGGCCCCCCTCACTGGCGGTATCCCAGTGGATTGCGACCCACCTCCCCGCCGACTCCCGGGTTGCGGTTGACCGCGACAACGGTGCGTTGCTCAACGACCTCGGCCACGTCGATCCGGTGACGACGACGAGCGGCTCCGCCAACCCGGCTCCACTCTTCTTCGACCGGCAACTCACGCCATCCGACACTGCGCTCATCCGCCAGGACAACATCCGCTATATCGTCATCGACACCCGCCTCACCGAGGCACTACCGCTCTATGGGACATACATTGCGGCCAATGAAACCCGCGCCCCCACTCTGCTCACGCGGGCCGAGCTCAACAAATTCAACTCGATTCCCCGGGTTCGTCGGATCTACGACAACGGCCCGATCCAGGTGTACGACTTGGGAGGGATCCTTGGCAAGTCACCGTTGGTGGCTCCGGGTGGCGCCTTGTATCCGGTCGGGGGGACGGGAACGGACCCAACTGTCCTGATCGTGGGCCTTCTCGTCGGTGGGGTGTGGCTGTTTCGACTGCGCCGTCGCTCCCGGCGGGCTCGAATTAGCGAGCACTTCGTGGTTTGCGGGATCGTCGGAGCGATGACAATCGGGCTGGTCGGGGCCGTCGCACTCACGCCGACTCGACTCGCGCTAGGACCGAGCGCCCTCGTCCCTCTACTCGCACTGCTGGCACTCGGCCTGATCCCCAAGAGCTGGCGACAGCGAGCCCCGTGGATTCGCCCTCATCGGACGACACGATCGCCCACGCCGGACGTATCAACCGCCGGGAGAGTCGAGGCTTCACCGCCGGGTTCAGTGTGGACGGATGCGACGGCGAAGACGGCGTCGGAAGCCGCGATCTCGTCGCGACCGTCGAGTGGCAATAAGCCGGATCGAACTCGGCGGGCACGCACCCAGATTGCCCTGGGATGGACAGGACTCGCTCTTTTCGTCTTCGGGGCCTCGCTTTCGATCGCCGCAGCCCGACGGGAGTGGGTACCTCCACCCGAACTGTCCGTCGTTTATGGACCGGCCGGCCGGCCGGTCGCTGACGTGACGCTCGGATCGGCGGGACCGATCTCGGCGCAACTCGAGGTGGTCGCCGGGGGACACATTCGGTGGTCAACTCCACTCGCGGCAAATCCGGCACCACAGGACATCAACCTTCCTGCCAAAATCGTCGGCCTCGGTTCGCAGGTGCGTTTAGTTTCTCGTGGGCACACCCTCCGCCAGGTAAACGGCTGAGGAGGTTGGATTCCACCGATAGCATCAGGAGGCACGAGCCCCACCAATAGATGCCCGCTTTGAGGCGACCGCTCCCGCCGTCGCCTCAACCTGTGCCCTGTCCTAACCTCGTTCGACACTGCGCCATGACCGATGTTTGGCCTTTGGTCCTCCGTCGACTTCGTGGTGCGAATCGCCTGCAGAGAGCCGAGATAGTGCACGGAGCACACTCAAAGTCGACCTGCATTCAAGCCTACCAAGCAAATTGCCGATCTCAATATGGTGGCAGGGACCCTCTCGGCACGTTGCAGCGATCTCGCATCGACGCCGTTCAGATCTTCGCTTCCATCCACGTCAGCGGGAAGCCAGTTCCGTCTTCGTAGTCCACGTGTAGTGGCGATCATTTTCGTACTGACCTTCATCGCCTCCATGCTGGCCACGTCTTCGCCAATTGAGTCAGCATCGGCAGCCGCCGTGGGATCGATGGCGGCCCCGGGCTACTGGCTGGTGGCCTCGGACGGCGGCGTGTTCGCCTACGGCGACGCCGGCTTCTACGGCTCGGCCGGCAACCTGGCCCTCAACAAGCCCATCGTGGGGATGGCCGCGACCCCTGACGGCATGGGCTACTGGCTGGTGGCCTCGGACGGCGGCGTGTTCGCCTACGGCGACGCCGGCTTCTACGGCTCGACCGGCAACCTGGCCCTCAACAAGCCCATCGTGGGGATGGCCGCCACCCCCGACGGCATGGGCTACTGGCTGGTGGCCTCGGACGGCGGCGTCTTCGCCTTCGGCGACGCCGCCTTCTACGGCTCGACCGGCAACCTGGCCCTCAACAAGCCCATCGTGGGCATGGCCGCCACCCCCGACGGCAAGGGCTACTGGCTGGTGGCCTCGGACGGCGGCGTCTTCGCCTTCGGCGACGCCGCCTTCTACGGCTCGACCGGCAACCTGGCCCTCAACAAGCCCATCGTGGGCATGGCCGCCACCCCCGACGGCATGGGCTACTGGCTGGTGGCCTCGGACGGCGGCGTCTTCGCCTACGGCGACGCCGCCTTCTACGGCTCGACCGGCAACCTGGCCCTCAACAAGCCCATCGTGGGGATGGCCGCGACCCCCGACGGCATGGGCTACTGGCTGGTGGCCTCGGACGGCGGCGTCTTCGCCTTCGGTGACGCCGGCTTCTACGGCTCGGCCGGCAACCTGGCCCTCAACAAGCCCATCGTGGGGATGGCCGCGACCTTGACGGACAGGAGGTCGACTCCGCCGCCCTCAGGGTCGGGCCTGTCGGCTCCCTCCGGTTACACGAGCCAGCAGATGATCTTCGACGACCAGTTCTCCGGTACCACCCTTGACACCACCAAATGGACGACCTATCTGGGGGCGCAAGGGGTCGTCTGGAACAACTGTCGGGAGCCTCCCCTCGCCATACTCGGGACCGAACGTCCCCGGCGCCGGGAACGAGGCGGCCATGTTCGGGCCATCCCAGGTCAACGTCGACAACGGCCTGACGATGCACGGCGACAGCGGAACACCAACCAGTACTCCGGCACCTATCCGTGGATCAGCGGTGTGGTCACCACCGAAGGCAAGTTCTCGCTTCCCACAGCCGGCTGGTACGTCCAGGTGAAGGCCAAGATGCCCGACCAGTCGCAGGGCATGTGGCCGGCCATCTGGTTCCTCCCCGGCATTGCCGGCACTCCGGTCAACGAGCTTGACGGCTATGAGGGCGGATTCCTCGGTGCTGACCCTAACGAGATCATGCACTCCGACTACTTCGCCGATCAGGGTCAGCAGCAGAATGCCTTCAGCGTTGGCAGTGACGTAACCGCCGGATACCACGTCTACGGGTTCCGGTTCCTCCCCGGCCAGTCGATTACCGCGTTCTTCGACGGCAAGCAGGTATGGCAGGTTCAGGCGGCGGGCGGGATCACCATCACAGGAGAGCCGTACGAGATCATGCTCGAGCTACAAGTCGCCACTCAGCAGACGTCCGGTTGGCATACCGTGACCACTGCCGCCACCTCCTCGGCGACGATGGACGTCGCCGAGGTGCAGGCATACTCCTAGACCTCGCACCTCAATAACTGCAAATGGGGCGTCTTTCAACTTCTCTAGGCGACCGACCGGCTAGCTCGCATCCGCTCAGACTTCTGCACCCGCAAGGGCAAATGGATCCAGGGTGATGCCGAGTTCTTCGAGGACCTGGAGATTCGGCACATCCGGCGCCGGCTGGATTAGGCCAAGCAGGGAGTCGGCTCGCACTGGCAGATGAAGCGGGAAGTAGTTCGGCGACTCGCAGCGCCCAATAGACAGCCATGGGCGGAATCGGAATGTAACGAGGGCCGGGCTTGCCTTGGCTGGCCGCGAAGCTTGCCAAGAGGTCTTTGAACGGGACCGGGTCGGGATGGGCAATGCCAACTGGGTGGGAGGGCAATTGATCGGCTCTGCGCAATGGCAAGGACTGTTGCAGCCAACTCAGCCTCTCGCACGGTGAACTGGTGCGCCTTAGGTCCGAAATCAGGAAGCACCGGAAGGGCGGCAAGCCGGCGCAGGGTTCCGGCCATCCCACCCCAGCAAGGCCCGTAGACCAAGCCTGGACGAACGACACACATACCCCGGCTCAATGCAGCGACTTCCGTTGCGAGCTTGGAGCGGCCATAGAGCTGACGCGTCCCTCGATACGCTGACATCGAGGACAGCACAATGGTCCGAGGACGCCGGCGGACTCTGCCCGATCGAGCAACGCAGTGGTGCCGAAAACGTTCGTCTGCCAAATTTCCGCCCGCCCTGTGAGCGTCAAATCGTATGCACAATGCACAAGCACTTCGACGCCGTCAAGGTCTCGGATGTTCCCACGGAATTCAGGTCAAATGATCGGTCACTGCTGTCCGCAGCCGGGCTCCGTACCAGCCGCCGAACACTGAAGCCGGCCGAACCAAAGGCTGCGACCAAGACGGATCCCAGATATCCGCTGGCACCTGTTACGGCAACAATGGGCTGGCTAGTCGAAGTTGGACAATCTGGCGGTTCGATGTTGGTCACGTGGGGATGCTCAGCGATTCGCTAGCGATACGGTGGGCGTTGGCCATGATGGTCAATGTGAAAGTGGTCGCTGGGACAGTCGGGAAGACCGATGCATCCACCAGGTGGATGTTGTCCCATTGAGCGAGACGCCCCAGCCGGTCCGTGGTGGTATCCGTACGGGTCTCGCCATGGGGGAAGCTCCCGCCGAAGTGGTAGCTCTTGGCCGCACCGGAGACGGATATCATCGGAACCACTGGCCAACAGTCCAAGGCTGGGGCGACCTTCAGCATGGCGCAGACAAGAGCTTTCAACATAGGTGGCCATCCCCCGCTGGTCTCGCCATCGACCTCCAACGCAGGCAACCGATCGGCACCTCCAGACCCTCGGCGCGCCACAACCTTCACTCGCGGTGACGACCAGCCCGGTATGTAGCCCAATCCGACTGATATCCGACGGAGCAGTGCCGCCAGTGCTGGCGCCGCTTTTGGATTGCGCAATACACCCGGCAATGAGGCAAGGAAAGCTGGGTTGTAGTCATAGAAGTGGACCTGACAGAGGTCGACACCTTCACCCGTGACGTCGTAGAGAAGGTTGAACTGATTGAGGGTGAAGTTCCGTGCCAAGGCGAGGATCAGCAGCGGGCCGGATCGAGACCGTTGGCATCACGAACTGGACCGACTCTTGGAGGTAGACGGATCGGTCGAAGGACCCGAGGGAACCGAGAACCAACCGAGTGGTCCCTATCCCGCCGCAGGCAACGAAAATTCTATCGGCCGTCAGGTGTTCTATCTGGTCAGTCTGGAGTTCAGTACTAGCCGACGGAGATCCATCGGTCTCTTGAAGCTTCGTGGCGAGCATGTTGGGTCGGTAGGTGATCCGCCCTTTGGATCTCAGTCGATCAAAGGTGTGGGCGCTGGAGTAGATGAGGTCATGCGGGCAACCGGTCATGCAAAGCCCACACCGAGTGCACTCATCGGCCCGGAAGGCAAGACGAGCACGACCGACGGTGATCCCGTGCGACCGGACAAGGGCCCGTTGGGCCTGGTACCGATCCAACAAGCGTTGAGAACGGTCGGCCAATGGAGGCAAACGTCGAGCCGCGCACCATCAAGGGGAAGAGTTCGGAGAGGTCGTCCTCGTCGCCGGCAAGGGTCATTTCACTGAGAGCGATGCGGTAGTGAGACTCCATCTCAGTCGACGTGATCGGCCACCGATCGAATGTCCGCTTGGAAAACGGCATGATTTGGGCGCCCCAGATGTTCGAGAACCCTCCGTAGGCCCCAGAAACCACCGAGGGATTGGCGGAGCCAATGGCTTGGACTCCTTCCAGCTGGCCAACATCACGAAAGGGGAAATCGGACCCAAATGCTCGCTTTTGGGGAAGGACGCCGCGATGTGTTGGCACCGGCTGGTGGCTGATGCGCTCAACATCGGAGGCCGACCACAATGGCTCCTCAGTAGAAGCGATCCGACGGCGCGTCATCCGGAGGTCCTCTTCGAGCGTGCAACCTACGTCGATCACGGTGATCTCTTGGTTTGCATCGGCCGCCAGAGCCAAGGCAGCGCCAGCTGCCCCTGGACCTGAACCGATAATTAGTGCTGTCGGCATTGCCGGAGCTACTCCTCCTCGACGCGGCGGGTCAATATGGAACCACGGCTGCTGAATCCAAGCTACTGACACAAGAATCCGGGGCGTCCGCCTTCAGCGCTGAGGCCATGACTTCCTTACTCAGCCGCCTGGGGGCCAGGGTCATCACCCCGCCCACCTAGCTGCTCGGG